>NZ_JAUSUZ010000001.1:4800000-7727500 GCF_030813715.1 Catenuloplanes indicus | reverse complement strand
CGGTCGGCCTGGAACTGGACTCGGCGCCGCGCGAGGTCGCGGTGCCGGACGACCTCGCGGCCGCGCTGGCCGCCGCCCCGGACGCGAAGGCCGCGTTCGAGGCGCTCTCCTACAGCCGGAAACGCGCGCTGGCGGAGCCGATCGCGGACGCGAAGACCGCGGCGACCCGGGCCCGCCGGGTCGCCAAGGCCATCGAGACGCTGCGGGGCTGAGCAACGCCGCGCCGTACCGCGCCGGTAGCCGACGGACGCGGCCAGCACGCCGAGGTCACGGTCCGCCGATCGGGTCGACGTCGCGACAGCCCGAAAATGCAATTTGCACTTCCGGGGCCATGGCGAGTTCCGCGCATTCACCCCGGCCGCTAGCATCGGCGGTAGCGGGGATCCGCCGGTAAATAGACGTCGAGCAATGGGTGGTTTTCGTGGTCGACACCTACGAGTACCTCGACAGCACCCCTGCGAAGCAGGCAAGACTCGCCGCGGTACGCCGGTATCAGCTGGTCGACCGGCCGACCGAACCCGCCTACGACCGGATCGCATACATCGCGGCGACCATCGTGGACACGCCGATCGCGTCGGTGACGATGGTCGAGGAGAACCGGGTCTGGCTGGCCGCGTGCTACGGACTGCCGGTGCGGGAGATCGGGGCCGAGCCGGGCCTGTGTGCGTCCGCGATCGGCCAGGACGGCGTCTACGTGGTGCGGAACGCGGTGAAGGATCCGCGGACCGTGGCGCACCCGCTGGTCACCGGCGACCTGGGACTGCGGTTCTACGCGGCCGCGCCGATCCGTACCCGCGACGGTTTCCGTCTGGGCACGGTCAACGTGATCGACCGGAAGCCGCGCGAGCCGGACGAGAAGCACCTTCGGTCGCTGGAGTACCTGGCCGAGATCGTGGCGGACGAGCTGGAACTGCGCCTGATGGCGATCCGCGGTGCGCTGGGCTGACTCAGCTCGTGGCCCGGTGCGCCGCGCGGCGGTGGCCGAGCGCGGTGACCAGGTCCTCGCGGGCGCGGGCGACGCGGGAGCGGATCGTGCCGATCGGGCAGCCGCACACCTCGGCCGCCTCCTGATAACTGAGGCCGAGCACCTGCGTGGCCACGAACGCCTCGCGCCGCTCCGGGTCGAGGCCGCGCAGCAGGTGGTCGAGGACCACGCCGTCGGCCACGTCCGCCGCCGGCGCCGCCGCGTCCGCGGCCAGCTCCCAGTTCTCCAGCGCGGCGGTACGCGGGCGGGCCACCACGGACCGGATGTGGTCGGCGGCGACGCGGCGGGCGATCGCCAGCAGCCAGGTGCGCGCGGACGAGCGGGCCGCGAACGACGGCAGCGCGCGCATCGCCCGTAGGTACGTCTCCTGCGCCAGGTCCTCCGCCTCGCCGGGGCTGACCAGGTGCGCCAGGAATCGGTGCACGCCCTGCTGGGTGGCGCGGACGAAGTCGGACGCGGCCGCCCGGTCGCCCTTGCCGGCGCGCAACGCCCAGGTGGTCAGCTCCGCCTCGTCCGGCCCGCTGGTATGCATGGCTGGCAGGCTACCCGGTCGGGCCGGGCGCGTCCGCACCGCGACGGGAACTTCTCCCGGGGCGTGCGCGACTATGGGTGTGAACGGACGGCATCGAGGGACGGTGGGGCATGAGCGGCTGTGAGACGTTCCGGGACGCGATCTCCGCGCGCCTCGACGGCGAGGAGACCGGGCCGGACGACGCGCTCGACCGGCACCTGGACGGCTGCGCCGGCTGCCGGGCGTACGCGGACGACGCCGCGCTGGTGACCCGGATGGCCGGCCTGCTCGGCGGTGGCGGTACCCCGTTCGCGGGCGTGGACGACTCGGTGCTGGACGCGCTGCCCGCGCCGCGCCGCCGGTTCCTCCGGCCGCCTGCGATGCCGGCCGGTACCCGGCGGGCGCTGGTCCCGGCGCTGCGCGTGCTGCTCGGCCTGCTCGGCGCCGGCCAGTTCGTGCTGGGGGTCGCGCAGATCTCCGGCATCGCGGCCGTGCAGCACCTGCACACCGGCGTCGGCGGCGCCAGCCCGAACCATCTGCTGAACGAGTCCGCCGCGTGGAACCTCGCGCTCGGCGCGGGCTTCGCCTGGATCGCGCTGCGCCGCGGCCGGCCGGGCGGCATCCTGCCCACGCTGACCGTCTTCGTCTCGGTGCTGGTGCTGCTGTCCGCGAGCGACCTGTTCGCCGGCCGGGTCGAGCCGATCCGCCTGGTCAGCCACGGCCTGGTGCTGGCCGGGTACCTGGTGGTGGTCGCGCTCACCCGCCGCGGCCTGGACCCGGGCGAACCGCCGGCCGGCCGCACCGACGGCCGTTCCCGGTGGCGCCTCCCGCTCGACGCGGAGCCGGACCTCCCGGCCGGCCCGCAGCGCCTCCGTCTGCTGCCCGGCGGCGCCACCGCGATGACCGGCCCGGCCGCCGACCGGCGCGCGGCCTGAGCGGACATCCGGCCGCGGGCCTGGTTGACTGTCCGCCGTGGACGCCGATCAGCTGCTGGCCGACGCGGCGCTGGAGGCGTCGCCGGTGGTAGCGAACAATGCGATGAACCGGCTGCGCGGCCTGCGTGGCGCGAACAGCTACGCCAAGGAGCTGGGTTTCGACCCGGTGGAACGGTTGCGCGCGCGTTCGTCCGTACCCTCGTGGCTGGATCTTTGTTGTGGCAGTGGGCGGGCGCTGGCCGAGGCCGCGGCCGCGTTCGGGGACCGTGACGTCACGCTGGTCGGCGTGGACCTGGTGGAGTTCTTCACGCCCGCGCCGCCCGGCCGGCCGTTGCTGGTCGCGGACCTCGATCTGGCCGAGGTGGTGACCGGCGACCCGGGGGCGCTGCGGCGGGATCTGCGGGCGGCGGGATTCGAGTACGACGCGCGGCGCCGGCGCATCATCAGGCGTGGTCCCGGGACGGCGTCGCTGCCCTATCGGTATCTCGGGGCGGACGATCGCGCGGGGGCCGGCTACACCGGGCAGCCCTCGGTGCGGTCGCACTATGCGAGGGAGTCGGGATGAGCGCGGTGACGGTGGCGGGGCTGCCTCCGTTCGAGGTGGCGGCGGCGGTCGAGGGGGTCCGGTGCTGGGAGGCGGACGCGCCGCCGGTGGCGTGGTCGGGTGACCGGAACGTCCGGGTCTACGTGCTGCGCCAGGGGGACGAGCCGGACTTCCCGGACGGGACCGACCTGGAGCTGATCCGCGGGGTGGTGCGGAACCTGGCCGGCTACGTGCACGCGGCGCTCGCCTATCTGCACGCGGCGCTGCTGACCGATCCGGGGTACTTCGGGCTGAGCGACGACGACCTGGCGGCGTACGAGGCGCTGGAGCCGCACGAGCTGCCGCTCTCCGGCCCGGAGCTGCTGTTCCGGGCCGGTGACGAGTGGGACATGCGGTTCGCCGAGGGCAGCATCCCGATCTGCGATCCGTACGGCATCATCGTGACCTTCGACCGGGACCGGCCGGTGGGCGTGGAGGACATCAGCGGTGCCGAGGACGTCCTCTAGGCTCCCTTGAGCCGCTTCTTCTCCAGCTTGCGGCGCTTGATCTCGGCGTCCGACGCGCGGCGTTTGATCTCCACGCCGCCCCAGAACGCGAAGCCGCTGACCACCACGGTCGGTGCGCCGGGAGCGCCCGCGCCGTTCGCCCCGTGGTCGAAGCCGCCCATGATGGCCAGGCCGGTGACGTGCACGTTCGCGTCCTCGGGGACGATCACCTCGACGCCGCCCATGACCGCGAACGCGTTGATGCGGGTGCTGCCCTCGGCGAAGTAGGCGTCGCGCAGGTCGATCGTGCCACCGCCCCAGAACGCCAGGCAGGAGAAGACGCGGCCGACCGCCCACCGGCCCCGGCGCACGAACCGGCTCATCAGCGCGAAACCGCCGCGGGACAACGGCACGTTCCCGTCCGGCACCGTGTTCGCCGGGGTGGCCACGACCAGCGGCAGGTCCCGGGTCAACGGCTCCAGCTCACCGTACGTGCGGGCCGAGTAGACCAGGCCGAGCCGCTCGTCCAGCTCGTGCAGGTCGAGCCGGCCGTCGGAGGCGGCGGCGCGCAACACCTCCGCCACGCGCTCACGGTCGGAGTCGGACGCGCGCAGCTGCCGGGGATCCACCGGCTCGGGCAGGAGGTCGCTCACGCCGACAGCTTAGGGGGCGCCGACAATATGGACGGGCGGACCGATGCGTGATGCCGCATATGGCGGCCGGGCGCGTGGGCGGGCAGACTTGGCGGAAAATGTTCGACTCCGGGAGTCTCGTTGAAGTGTGAACACCTCGCTCTGACCGACGCGCCGCCGCCGCAGAGCGACGAGGGGTGCCAGGACTGCCTCGCCAACGGCCGGCACGACTGGGTGCACCTGCGCGAATGTCTCAGCTGCGGGCGCGTGGGCTGCTGCGACTCGTCACCGGGCAAGCACGCCACCGCGCACTTCCACGCCACCCAGCACCCGGTCATGAAGTCGATCGAGCCGGGCGAGACGTGGCGCTGGTGCTTCGTCGACCAGGTCGGTGCGCAGAAGTGACCGCTCGTAACCTCGGCATGCTGGGATTGGGCCCATGGTGAACTCCGCGATCCTGACCGTGGACGACGATCCGGCGGTGTCCCGCGCGGTCGCGCGGGACATCCGCCGCCGGTTCGGCGACCGCTACCGGGTGGTCCGCGCCGACTCGGGTGAGTCGGCGCTTGCGGCGCTGCGCGAGCTGAAGCTGCGCGGCGATCAGGTCGCCGTGCTACTGGCCGACTACCGGATGCCGCACATGAACGGCATCCAGTTCCTGGAGCAGGCGATGGACCTGTTCCCGCGCGCCCGGCGGGTGCTGCTCACCGCGTACGCGGACACCAGCGCCGCGATCGACGCGATCAACATCGTGGACCTCGATCACTACCTGCTGAAGCCGTGGGACCCGCCGGAGGAGAAGCTCTACCCGGTGCTGGACAGCCTGCTCGAGGCGTGGCTGGCGACGCCGGAGGCCGCGTCGACGGAGACCCGGGTGATCGGCCACCGCTGGTCCGAGGCGTCGTTCAAGGTGCGTGACTTCCTGGCCCGCAACCTGGTGCCGTACCGGTGGCACCTGTGCGACGACCCGGAGGGCAAGCGGCTGATGACGGCCGCCGGCGTGACCGAGGAGGACGTGCCGATCGTCATCACGCCGGAGGGCAAGACGCTGGTCAAGCCGTCCACCGCGGAGCTGGCCGGCAGCGTGGGCATGTCCACCACCCCGGCGTCGGACTTCTACGACCTGGTCGTGGTCGGCGCCGGTCCGGCCGGGCTGGGCGCGGCCGTCTACGGCGCGTCCGAGGGGCTGCGCACGGTGCTGATCGAGCAGCGGGCCACCGGCGGGCAGGCCGGGCAGTCCAGCCGGATCGAGAACTACCTGGGCTTCCCGGACGGTGTCTCCGGCGCGCAGCTGACCGACCGGGCGCGGCGGCAGGCGCTGAAGTTCGGCGCGGAGCTGCTCAGCACGCGCGAGGTGACCGGGCTGGAGGCGGCCGGACCGACCCGGGTGCTGCACTTCCACGACGGTACGAAGATCGCGGCGCACACCGTCGTGCTGGCCACCGGCGTGTCGTACCGGCTGCTGGATGCGCCGGGCCTCACCGAGCTGACCGGGCGCGGGGTGTTCTACGGCTCCGCCGCGACCGAGGCGCCGTCCTGCACCGGCAGCGACGTCTACATCGTGGGCGGCGCGAACTCGGCCGGGCAGGCCGCGCTCTACTTCTCCCGGTACGCCGCGCGCGTGCACATGGTCATCCGGGCGCCGGACCTGACGAAGTCGATGTCCAGCTACCTGATCGAGCAGATCGAGGAGAACGAGAAGATCGTGGTGCACCCGTGCACCGAGATCGTCTCGGCGGAGGGCGACGAGCACCTGGAGCGCCTCACGCTGCGCGACATGCCGACCGGCGCGACCCGTACCGTCGAGACGTCCTGGATGTTCATCTTCATCGGCGCGGAGCCGCGGACGGACTGGCTGGACGGCGCGGTCTCCCGGGACGAGCGCGGCTACATCGTGACCGGCCCGTCGCTGATCACCGACGGGGCCCGGCCGCACGGCTGGACGCTGCCCCGCGACCCGTACCACCTGGAGTCGAGCATGCCGGGCGTGTTCGCGGCCGGTGACGTACGGGCGGAGTCGGTGAAGCGGGTGGCGTCCGCGGTCGGCGAGGGCGCGATGGCGGTCTCCGTGATCCACCGATACCTGGAGGCGCAGTGAAACTGACGGTGGAGGAGCTGCGCGAGCTCTTCCTGTTCGAGAAGCTGGACAACGAGAAGCTGGCCTGGCTGGCCGAGCACGGCACGGTGGAGACCGCGGCCGCGCGCGAGACGGTGTTCCGCGAGGGCGAGCCGGCCACCTGCTTCTACGTGCTCCTGGAGGGCACGGTGTCGCTGACCGCGCTGGTCAACGGCGATCAGGTCGAGTTCACCCGGAGCGATCAGCGCGGTTCGTACGCGGGCGCGACCCGGGCGTACGTGGGCGAGACCAGCGAGCACACGTACCCGCACAGCATGCAGGCGGTCACCGGCCTGAAGCTGTGGGTGCTGCCCGCGGAGACGTTCGCCGGGATCATGCGCGACTGGTTCCCGATGGCCGTGCACCTGCTGGAGGGCCTGTTCGTCGGCCAGCGCGCGGTCAGCACCGTGGTCGGCGAGCGCCAGCGCCTGCTCGCGCTCGGCGCGCTCTCCGCCGGCCTGACCCACGAGCTGAACAATCCCGCCGCCGCCGCGGTCCGCGCCACCGAGGCGCTGCGCGGCCGGGTCGCCGGCATGCGGGACAAACTCGCGAGGATCGCCGACGGCCGCCTGGACGGCTCCCGGCTGCACGAACTGGTCCGCTTCCAGGACGACGCGGTCAAGCGGGCCGCGCACGCCGAGGAGATGTCGCCGCTCGCCACCTCCGACGCGGAGGACGAACTCGGCGACTGGCTGGAGGACCACGGCGTCGAGGGCGGCTGGGACCTGGCCGGCACGCTGGTCGCCGGCGACATCGACGCCGAGTGGCTGTCCCGGGTCACCGCCGCGGTCGGCGACGACTACGCCGAACTGGCCGTCCGCTACATCACCTACACGGTCGACACGGAACTGCTGATGAAGGAGATCGACGACGCCGTCCGCCGCATCTCCGGCCTGGTCAAGGCCACCAAGCAGTACTCGCAGCTGGACCGCGCGCCGTACCAGACGGTCGACGTGCACGAACTGCTCTGGGCCACGCTCACCATGATCAAGTCCAAGATCCCGCCGGGCATCACACTGGTCAAGGACGTGGACAAGACGCTGCCGCCGGTCCCCGCCTACGCGGCCGAGCTGAACCAGGTCTGGACGAACCTGCTGGACAACGCGATCGGCGCGATGGGCGACAGCGGCACGCTGTCGATCAGGACGGAGCGTGAGGCCGACTGCGTGGTCGTCGAGATCGGCGACACCGGCCACGGCATCCCGGCGGAGAACATGAGCCGCATCTTCGAACCGTTCTTCACCACCAAGCCGGTCGGCGAGGGCACCGGGCTGGGCCTGGACATCTCGTACCGGATCGTGGTCAACAAGCACGGCGGCGACATCCGCGTCACGTCGAAGCCGGGCGACACCCGCTTCCGCGTCTATCTCCCCCTGACGCCCCGTCCGGGCGCGTAGACCGCTCTCGCACGGCCTCGCCGGAAGCGAGGAAAGGCCTTGGACACCTTTCTTCCCGCTTCCGGCGTGGCGGGTCTTCCCGCTTCCGGCGTGGCGGGTCTTCCCGCTTCCGGCGTGGCGGGTCTTCCCGCTTCCGGCGGGGCGGGGTCCCCAGTGCTCCCGCGGGCACCGGTCGGCCGCGGGCGGCCTCCCTGCCGGTTCCGCGGTGGTCCGGAAAACCCCGGCCTGCCTTCCCCCGGCTACAGCACGGCCGCGAGGCGGCGCCATTCCGCGCGGGGCAGCGTGTCCGGGTCGGCCGTGATGATCTGAGCGCAGACGTGGTCCGCGCCGGCGTCCAGGTGTTCCCGCAGCCGGGCCGCCACCGCCTCGTCCGTGCCCCAGGCGAAGAGCGCGTCGATCAGCCGGTCGCTGCCGCCGTCCGCCAGGTCCTCGTCGGTGAAGCCCAGCCGGCGGAAGTTGTTCGTGTAGTTCTCCAGGGCCAGGTACATCCGCAGCGCGCCACGGGCCAGCTCCCGCGCCTTCGCCGGGTCCGCCTCCAGCACCACGCCCTGCTCCGGCGCGATCAGCACGTCCTTGCCGAGCAGCGCGCGGGCCTGCGCGGTGTGCTCGGGCGTGGTCAGGTACGGGTGCGTGCCGAGCGTCCGCTCCGCCGCGATGCCCAGCATGCGCGGTCCGAGCGCGGCCAGCGCACGGTGCTCCTTCGGGACGTCCAGCAGGTCCAGGAACGCGATCGTCCGGGCGACCGGCCGGTCATAGCTGCCGCCGCGCGAGTTGACCAGCAGGCTGTGACTGTTGCCGATGCCGACCAGCAGACGCTCGTCCGGGTGCCGCTCGGTGACCCGGCGGTACGCGGCCGCGAGGTCGTCCGCCGCCGTCTCCCAGATGGAGACGATGCCGGTCGCGACCGTGAGCGTGGTGGTCGCGTCGAGCAGCCGTTCCGGCACCTGGAGCGTGCCGGACGCGCCGCCGAGCCACAGCGTGCCGAGGCCGATCTCCTCAAGTTCGGTCGCGGCGTCCGCGGCGTCCGCACCGGTCCAGAGCGCTTCCCGGCTCCAGATGCCGAACGATCCCAGCCGTACCGTCATCGTGCCTCCCGATTCGACGTTATTCGATGTGGCCGGTAGGCCACCGGATCATCGTCGTACCCGGATTTCGGCGCGTCACCCGAGCAGGCGTGTGATGTCCGACGCCGGTGCCGGCCGGGCGAAGCGGAATCCCTGCCCGAAGTCGCAGCCGAGCCGGCGCAGCGCCGCAGCCTGCGCCTCCGTCTCGACACCGACCGCGGTGACCGTCACGCCCAGGTCGTGGCAGAGCCGGATCACGCCGGCCAGCAGCGCCGGCTCGTCCGCGGGGCCCGGCCGGTCCAGCCCGTGCAGGAACCGGGGCGCGAGCTTGACCGCGCTGATCGGCAGCTCCGCCAGATCGGCCAGTCCGGCGAAACCGGCGCCGAAGTCGTCGACGGCCAGCCGCACCCCCAGGTCGGCAAGGCCGCGCAGGGTCTCCCGCTGCCCGCCCGGCCCGGCACCGCCGGTCAGCTCCAGTTGCAGCCGGGACGGCAGCAGCCCGGTGCGGTCCAGCGCGGCCGCGACCGCCGCGACCAGGCCCGGATCGGCCAGCTGGACCGGGGACAGGTTCACGCTGACGAACACGCCGGAGGGATGCCACTCCGCGCCGCGGGCGCAGGCCAGCTCCAGCAGGTGCGCGCCGAGCGGGCGGATCAGGCCGGTCCGCTCGGCCAGGGGCACGAAGTCGGCGGGCGGGAGCAGGCCGGTGGCCGGCAGCCGCCAGCGGGCCAGCGCCTCCACTCCGGCGGTCCGATGGTCGAGCAGGTCGACGACCGGCTGGAAGTGCAGCAGGAACTGGCCGTCGTCGAGCGCGCCCGGCATGGCCGCGGTCAGCTCGTGGCGGCGGACGTGGA
Source organism: Catenuloplanes indicus (assembly GCF_030813715.1). Lineage (NCBI taxonomy): Bacteria > Bacillati > Actinomycetota > Actinomycetes > Micromonosporales > Micromonosporaceae > Catenuloplanes > Catenuloplanes indicus. The sequence continues at coordinate 7,717,977 of NZ_JAUSUZ010000001.1, read as the reverse complement.
CGCGGTTGCGGTCCGGGTCGAAGACCGCGACCGGGCCGGAGCCGGGCTGCCCCGCCCAGCCGAGCGCGATCGTGGCCGCGCGCAGCAGCGACTCCGGGGTGGCGTCCGCTGCCGTGGTCTCCGCGATCCCGGCCCGGCCGGTGATCGGCACGGCGTGGCCGTCCGTCACGTACGGGTCGGTCAGCGCGCGGAGCAGCAGGTCGGCCGCCTTGATCAGGTCGTTCGGCCCGGCCGTCCCGGTGATCACCGCGGCGAACCGGTCGCTGCCGATGTGGTGCAGGTAGTAGCGGTGCCGGTGGGCGACCGCGCGCAGTTTCCGGGCGACCAGGCGCAGCAGGTCGTCGCCGCGCTCCGGGCCCATCGTGTCGGTGACCGCGGTGAACCGGTCCACGTCCAGCAGGCAGAGGCCGACGCGCTCGCCGGGCAGCGCGTTGCCGATCACCGAGGCGAGGCCGTCGAGCAGCTTCGCCCGGTTCGGCAGGCCGGTCAGCTGGTCGTACAGCAGCGTGTTCGTCAGCCGGCGCTGAATGCCGGCCTCCTCCCGGCGCCGCATCTCGTCGACCGCGCGGCGCAGGCTCTCGGTCGCGTGCGCGCCGCGTTCGCGCAGCGTCTCGGTGAACCCGGTGGAGAGCCGGCCGAGCAGCGCGCCGACCCGGGTGGGTGTGCTGGTCCGGGCCAGCAGGCCCGGCGTGAGCACCGCGATCGTCTCGCCGAGCACGGCCGGGCCGGCGATCCGCGCGTCGACCAGCTCCTGGCCCACGCGGTAGCCGGCGTCCGCGTCGAACGGCTCGTCGACCAGCGCGTCCGCCAGCCGGACCGTGAACGACTCCAGCAGGTCGAGCGCGCGGCGGCGCGGGCCGGGCACGAAGGTGGCAGCCGTTATCGCACGCGTCCACGCGTGCGCGAGACGGACGAGATCCGCCGTCTCATCGGGTTGCCACATGAGCCGACCTTTCGATGCGCGGACCTCGTGAGGTGAGGTCCCGCGTCAGCGATTATCGCCGGTTACGCTTTCTGAAATCCACCGCCGGATTTTCCGGATGCGCATTTTCACCTTTTCTGGGCGACGGCCGCGAGCGGCTCCGCGAGTGGCGGATCGGTGGCGAGCGGATCGGGATGCCAATCGGTCGCCGGCACCACTCCGGGATCGACGAGATCGAACCCGGCCAGCATCGCGGTGAGCTCGTCCGCGGTCCGGCCGGAGACGATCAGGTGGCTGCCGGAGACGCAGGCCTCGCCGAGCCGCGCGACGATCCCGGGTTCGTCCGGCACCGGGCCCGGCACGTCCACGACGAGGATCGCGACCGGCTCGGCGAAGTCCAGCAGGTCCAGCACCTCGGGGTGGTAGAGCACGTCCTCCGGGCGCCGCAGATCACCCTCGATCACCCGGGCGCGCGGCTCGTCCCGCAGCAGCGCGCGGCTCTGCACGACCACGAGCGGATCGTTGTCCACGTAGATCACCCGGGCGGCCGGGTCCGCGTCCCGCGCCGCCTCGTGCGTGTTGCCGAGCGTGGGCAGGCCGGCGCCGATGTCCAGGAACTGGCGCACGCCCTGCCCGGCCAGGCGGCGCACGGCACGGCCGAGGAATGCGCGGTGTGAGTGCACAATTCGGCGCGCATTCGGCGTGACCTCCTCGAGCTGCCGCCAGGAGGTGCGATCGATCGCAAAGTTGTGATATCCGCCCAGCGCGTAATCGTACATTCGCGCCGCGTTCGGCGTCGCGGCGTCGTCACCGTCCGAGATCCGATCCGGTAGCTCGTTCACGCCGATCCACCTTTCCCGGCGCTGTGTCACGGGTCAAGACACCCATTCGGCGAAATGGCCGTGACCGTCGGGCTTCTCATTCGTTGCTATTGTTCCGGGCGTGTCGTTGATGGTGCCGCCGCTGTTCGCGGCGCTGGCGGAGTGCCGGTCGGTGATCGTGGCGGGCGCCGGCGGGGGCTTCGACGTCTACGCGGGCCTGCCGCTGGCCGCGGCGCTGCGCGCGGAGGGCAAGCGCGTGCACCTGGCCAGCCTCGCGTTCACCCAGCTGGAGCTGATCGAGCTGGACGCGTGGGCGGCGGAGAACCTGGCGCTGGTCACGCCGTCGACCGCGGGCCCGGACGACTACTTCCCGGAACGGACGCTGGCCCGGTTCCTGTCCGCGCGCGGCTGGCCGGACGAGGTCTACGCGTTCCCGCGGGTCGGTGTGGCGCCGCTGCGCGCCGCGTACCGCGCGCTGATCGACCGGACCGGCGCGGACGCGCTCGTGCTGGTGGACGGCGGCACGGACATCCTGCTGCGCGGCGACGAGGCCGGCCTCGGCACGCCCGCGGAGGACATGACCAGCCTCGGCGCGGCGGCCGGGCTGGACCTGCCGGTCAAGCTGGTGACGTCGCTCGGCTTCGGCATCGACGCGTTCCACGGCGTGGTGCACACGCAGGTGCTGGAGAACCTGGCCGCGCTGGACCGGACCGGCGACTACCTCGGCGCGCTGTCCGTCCCGTCCGGCGGTCCGGAGGCCGCGCTGTACCGGGACGCGGTCGCGGACGCGGTCGCGGCCACGCCGCTGCGGCCGAGCATCGTGCAGACCCAGATCGCGGCCGCGCTGCGCGGTGACTGCGGCGACGTGCACGACAGCGTCCGGACGCGCGGCAGCACGCTGTTCGTCAACCCGCTGATGGCGATCTACTTCACGGTGCGGCTGGACGCGCTCGCCGCCCGCAACCTCTACCTGGACCGGCTGACGGACACGGTCGGCATGCGCCAGGTCCTGTCCCGCATCGAGGCGTTCCGCGACGGCTTCGGCGCGTTCCGCACACCGCGCGCGTTCCCGCACTGAGGGTTCACCGCTCGTGCTGGTCCTCCGCCAGGAGCTGGAACATGCGGTGGTCCTGCCAGTCACCGGCGATCCGCAGGTAGCGCGGGGCGAGGCCGAACGGCGTGAACCCGTTGCGGGTGAGGACGCGCTGTGAGGCGTGGTTGTGGACCAGCGTGCCGGCCTCCATCCGGTGCAGGCCCTGCTCGCCGAAGACCACCCGGGTGAACGCGCGGACCGCCGCGGTGGCGACGCCGCGGCCGGTACGGGCGTGGTCCACCCAGTAGCCGAGGTTGCCGGACTGGAACGGGCCGCGGACCACGTTGTTCAGGTTGATCCGGCCGGCGATCTCACCGTCGGCCAGGATGACGTGCAGGATCGACGTGGTACGCAGCCCGGTGTCGATCAGGTCGGCCTGCCCGGCCACGGTGAAGTAGTCGTCCGGGCGGACCGGGTCCCACGGGGCCAGGTGGGCGCGGTTCGCGGTGAGCAGCGCGGCGAGCGCGGGCGCGTCCGCCACGGTGACGGGACGGGTGGTGATCTCGGCCATGGGCCATAGGGTAGGGCCGTGACGATCGACTTCGCGGATCCGGAGCTGATCAGAAACCCCTATCCGGCACTGGCCGTGCTGCGCGAACGCGGCCCGGTGGTGTGGCACGACGCGGACCGGACGTGGCTGGCCGCGAGCCACGCGACCGTGCGGACCGTGCTGCGGGACCGGCGGTTCGGGCGGGTCTGGCGGGATCGGGAGCCGGCCGCGCGTTTCGCGCCGTTCAACCTGCTTCACCGGAATCAGATGATGGAGAACGAACCGCCGGTGCACACCCGGCTGCGCTCGCTGGTCGCGTCCGCGTTCGCGCGCGGGCACGTGACCCGGCTCGGCCCGGCGATCACGGCGCGCGCCCGCGAGCTGCTCGATCGGGCGCCGGACGAGTTCGATCTGCTGGCCGATTTCGCGGAGCCGCTGGCGGTGGACGTGATCGCGGAGCTGCTCGGCGTGCCGGGCGCGGACCGGCACCTGCTGCGGCCGTGGTCGGCCGCGATCGTGCGGATGTACGAGCCGTCCCCGTCACCGGAGACCGAGGAGCGCGCGGTGCGGGCCTCGGCGGAGTTCGCCGGATATCTGCGGGCACTCGCGGCGGATCGGCGGCGGCGACCGCGCGAAGATCTGATCACCCACCTCGTGACGGTACGGGACGGGAGCGACCGGCTGAGCGAGGACGAACTGTGTGCGTCCGCGATCCTGCTGCTCAACGCGGGTCACGAGGCCTCGGTGAACGCGCTCGGCGGCGGCTGGGTCGCGTTGCGGCGGCACCCGGCCGAACTGGCCCGGCTGCGCGCGGACCGGCGCCTGATCCCGGCCGCGGTCGAGGAGATGATCCGGTACGACCCGCCGCTGCACCTGTTCGTCCGCACCGCCACGTCCGACGTGGAGATCGGCGGCGTGACCGTGCCGGCCGGCGGGCGGATCGCGGCGCTGCTCGGGGCCGCGAACCGGGACCCGGCCGTGTTCGCCGCGCCGGACCGGTTCGACATCGGCCGTGACCCGAACCCGCACGTGGGTTTCGGCGCCGGGCTGCACTTCTGCCTGGGTGCGCCGCTGGCCCGGCTGGAGTTGCGAGCGGGCCTGGCCGCGCTGCTGGACGAGCCACCGGAGTTGTCGGAGGAACCGGAGCAGCGGCCGACGTTCGTGCTCCGGGCGTATCGGAAGGTCATGGTGCGACGGTGAGGAGATCGTTGCGGATCGCGGTGGCACAGCCGGAATGTGTGGCGCACGACGTGGCCGCGAATGCGCGCGCCCACGCCGCGCTGGTGCGGCGGGCCGCGGACGCACGCGTGGTGGTCTTCCCGGAGATGTCGCTCACCGGGTACGAACTGGACGCTCCCCCGCTGGCGCCGGGCGACCCGCGGCTCGCGCCGTTGATCGAGGCGTGCGCGCGGACGGGTGCGCTCGCGCTGGCCGGTGCGCCGGTCGGCCCCGCACCGGGGAAACACATCGGCGTGCTGGCCGTGGACCGGTCGGGCGCGCGGGTGGCCTACCGGAAGATGTTCGTCGGCGGCACGGAGGCGGAGCACATGACGCCGGGCACCGCGCCGGCCCTGGTCGAGGTGGACGGCGTGCGGCTCGGCCTGGCCGTCTGCAAGGACACCGGCGTGCCGGAGCAGGCCGCGCGGACCGCCGCGCTCGGCGTCGACGCGTACCTGGCCGGCGTCCTCGACCACGCGGACGAGCTGCACATCCAGGACGAGCGCGCGCGGCGGATCGCGGCCGAGCACGGCGTCTGGGTGGCGTTCGCCAGCTTCGCGGCGCCGACCGGGTTCGGGTACGCGGACGCGGGCGGCCGGTCGCGGATCTGGGCGCCGGACGGCCGCGTGGTCGCCGAGGCCGGCCCGCGACCAGGCGATCTTGCCATCCACACCCTTGAATATGCAGGTTGACGGATGTTAATTTCGCCGGATGGTCAGTGTCGCCGTCGTAGGGGGCGGGCTCGGCGGAACAGCGGTCGCCGCGCTGCTGCGCAAGGCCGGGTTCACCGACATCGTGCTGCTGGAGCGCGCGGCCCGGCTCGGCGGCGTCTGGCGGGACAACCGCTACCCCGGGTGCGCCTGTGACGTGCCGGCGCCGCTCTACTCCTACTCGTTCCTGCCGAATCCGCACTGGTCCCGGCGCTACCCACCGCACCACGAGATCCTCGCGTACGTGCAGCACTGCGCGGACACGCTCGGCGTCACGCCGCACGTCCGGCTGAACACCGAGGTCACCGACGCGCGCTGGGACTCCGGCCGGTGGCGGCTGCGCACCGCGGACGGCGCCGAGCTTGAGGCGGACGTGCTGGTCCCGGCGGTCGGGCAGCTCTCCCGGCCGGTGGTGCCGGCGCTGCCGGGCGCGGCCACGTTCGCCGGCCGGGCGCTGCACACCACCGGCTGGGACGACACGGTCCAGGTCACCGGCCGGCGGGTCGCGGTGATCGGCACCGGCGCAAGTGCGATCCAGCTGGTCCCGGCGATCGCCGGGGACGCCGCGCACGTCACCGTCTTCCAGCGCACCGCCCCGTGGATCGTGCCCAAACCCGACCGACGGTACGGACCGGTGCGGCGCCTCCTGTACCGCCGGGTCCCGGGCGCGATGTGGCCGGCCCGCGCGGCCACGCTGCTGCTCACCTGGTTCGCGACCCGGGCGATCACCGGGGACGCGCTCGCCCGTACCCTCGTGACCTGGTTGTCCGCCGCGCAGCGGCGCTGGCAGGTCAAGGACCCGGCGTTGCGGGCGAAGGTGCGGCCGTCGATCCCGCTCGGCTGCAAGCGCACGCTGTTCACGAACGCGTGGCTGCCCGCGCTCGCCCGCCCGGACGTGGACCTGGTCACCGAGAAGATCACCGCGATCGAACCGGCCGGTGTGCGCACCGCGGACGGCGTGCTGCACGAGGCCGACCTGCTGGTCTACGGGACCGGCTTCACCACGGCCGAGTTCGTGGCGCCGATGCGGGTGACCGGCCGCGACGGCATCGGGCTGCACGAGACGTGGCGGGACGGCGCGCGGGCCTACCTGGGGATGGCGGTGCCGGGCTTCCCGAACATGTTCCTGGTGTACGGCCCGAACACGAACACCGGGACCACGTCCGTGGTGGTGTTCCACGAGGCGCAGGCGCGCTACATCGTGCAGGCGGTGCGCGCGCTGGCGGCCGGGTCCGGTCCGCTGTGCGTGTCCCCCACGGTCGCGGCCCGGCACGACGAGGAGATCCAGCGACGGCTGTCCGGCAGCGTGTGGACCGGCTGTGACAGCTGGTATCTGGGGCCGGGCGGGCGGGTGGTCACGAACTGGCCGGGCACCGGAAGCGAGTACATCCGGCGGACCGCACGGCTCGATCCCGCGGACTACGCGGCGTGACCACTCAGCGTCCCCCGAACGTGATGTCGAAGTCGTCCAGTGTGACGGACAGCAGCGGTCGGTGGCGTGCCAGGTAGCCGAGCGGGCCGTCCGGTGACCAGGTCACCGTTCCCGGGCGCAGCGCGGCGCGGCCGCGTACCCCCGTGGTCGTGGGTTGGCCGTGCAGCATCTGGAGAACACGCAAACCGACCGGCCAGCGGCCGGGTAGTCGCGGCCCGGGCTTGAGCAGTGCCCGGGCGATGCCGGCCGCGGACAGCACCGGCGGCGTGATCGTGATCTCGGCCAGGTCCTTCGGGATGCCCCACAGCTCGCGGCCGCCGTCCCGGGACGCCGCGCTGTCCACCCAGATCTCGGTGATCGTGACGCGCGGCCGGCCGTGGTCGCGGACCAGGCGCGCGGCCAGCAGCTCGCGGTAGGTCAGCACGCCGCCCGGCTCGTAGCTGACCCACGCGGTGCCGACCGGGACCCGGCCGGCGATCGTCATCGGCGGCGCGGTCAGGCCCTGCGGATGCGGCGGTAGGTCCGCCACCGGGACGAGCCACAGCGACACGTGCATGCGGCCCCTGAGGTGCCACGGTTCCGGCGGATAGGGCATGTGATCCACCGTGGCATCCCGGTTTCGCCGCCACAAGTCGTCACCGTGACCGATCGGGCGGTTTCCGGGTCCGCGGGGTCGGAACCTGTCGGTGGAGATGGGTAGAGTCGCCGCCGTGGACGAGGAGTGGCGCGACTGGCCGGTGGACGACGAGCCGCCGGTGGACGACTGGGCGGAGCACGAGGATCTGGGCAGCTGGGAGGAGGCGACCCCGGCCGGCGGTGCGCCCACGCCGGTGGACGCGCCCGACCTGACCGGTGCCGGCCCGGCCGAGGTGCTGCGCCGCATCTTCGGCTACGACTCGTTCCGCGGCAGCCAGCAGGAGATCATCGAGACCGTGGTCGGCGGCGGCGACGCGCTGGTGCTGATGCCGACCGGCGGCGGCAAGTCGCTGTGCTACCAGATCCCGGCGCTGGTCCGGCCCGGCACCGGCGTGGTCGTCTCCCCGCTGATCGCGCTGATGCAGAACCAGGTGGACGCGTTGCGCGCGCTCGGCGTCCGCGCCGACTTCCTCAACTCCACGCTCACGCTCGACCAGCGGCGCCTGGTCGAGCAGGAGTTCGTGGCCGGCCGGCTGGACATGCTCTATCTGGCGCCCGAGGCGCTCGGCACCGCCGGCGTGCAGCAACTGCTCGACCGCGGCAAGATCTCGCTGTTCGCGATCGACGAGGCGCACTGCGTGTCGCAGTGGGGCCACGACTTCCGGCCGGACTACCTCCAGCTGTCGATGCTGCACGAACGCTGGCCGGACGTGCCGCGCATCGCGCTCACCGCGACCGCGACCACGGCCACGCACACGGAGATCGCCACCCGGCTGAAGCTGGACGACGCGAAGCACTTCGTCGCCAGCTTCGACCGGCCCAACATCCAGTACCGGATCGTGCCGAAGGACGGGGCGCAGACGCAGCTGCTCGCGTTCCTGCAGAGCGAGCACGCGGGCGACTCCGGCATCGTCTACTGCCTGTCCCGCGCCTCGGTGGAGAAGACCGCGGAATATCTGTCCGGCAAGGGCATCGCGGCGCTGCCCTATCACGCGGGCCTGCCGGCGGACGTCCGGGCGCGCAACCAGTCCCGGTTCCTCCGCGAGGAAGGGCTGGTCATGGTGGCCACGATCGCGTTCGGCATGGGCATCGACAAGCCGGATGTGCGGTTCGTCGCGCACCTCGACCTGCCCAAGTCGGTGGAGGGCTACTACCAGGAGACCGGCCGCGCCGGGCGGGACGGGCTGCCGTCCACCGCCTGGCTGGCGTACGGGTTGCAGGACGTGGTCCAACAGCGGCGGATGATCGAGCAGTCCGAGGGCGACCTGGCGCACAAGCGGTCGCTCTCCGCCCACCTGGACGCGATGCTCGCGCTCTGCGAGACCGTCGAGTGCCGCCGCGTGCAGTTGCTGAACTACTTCGGCGAGGAAGCGGCGCCGTGCGGCAACTGCGACACCTGCCTGACGCCGCCGGAGCAGTGGGACGGCACCGTCCCGGCGCAGAAGCTGCTCTCCACGATCATGCGGCTGCAGCGGGAGCGTAACCGGAAGTTCGGGGCCGGGCGGTCGATCGACATCCTGCTCGGCCGGGAGACGGACGAGACCCGCCGCGGCCGGCACCACGAGCTGTCCACCTGGGGCATCGGCACGGACCTGTCCGAGGCGCAGTGGCGCAGCGTGGTCCGGCAGCTGCTGGCGCAGGGCCTGCTCGCGGTCGAGGGCGACTACAACGTGCTCACGCTGACCGACGGCAGCCGCGAGGTGCTGGGCCGGCGGCGGACGGTGATGATGCGGACCGAGCCGAAGCGCAAGGCGACGAAGTCGTCGCGCTCGTCCGGCTCGTCCGGCTCGTCGGCGAAGGCCGCGCCGGCCGACCTCGCGCCGGGCGATGCGGCGCTGTTCGAGAAGCTGCGGGCCTGGCGTGGTGCCGAGGCCAAGGAGCAGGGCATGCCGGCCTACATCGTGTTCAACGACGCCACGCTGCGGGCGATCGCGACGCGCAAGCCCGCGTCGCTGACCGAGCTGTCCACGGTGAGCGGCGTCGGCGAGGCGAAGCTGGCCCGCTACGGCGAGGCGGTCCTGGAGGTCCTCGGGTCGCAGTGATCAGCGGCGACCGGCGCCGGCCGCACGAACGGCACGAACGGCACGAACGGCGCGGTCGGTGCCGCCCGTGCGACCGACCGACGCGGTGCCGCCCGTGTCAGCGGCACGGCCGGTGCCGCACGTGGGTGGGCCGCCCGGTACCGCGGCGGCTCAGTCCGTCGCGGGCCGGCCGGCGGTCCGGAGGTCGAGTCTCCACTCGTTGCAGCGGATCGGGGTGCCGACCGGGAACTCGAAGTCGGTCTCGCCGACCATGGTGAAACCGGCGTTGCGGCAGACCGCGTTCGAGGCCGCGTTCTCGATCTTCGGGAAGGCGTGCAGCCAGCGGCGGCGGCCGTCGGCGGCGGCGAGCGCGATCACCATCCGGGCCGCCTCGGAGGCGATGCCGCGGCCCTGGAACTCGTTGAGGATGCTCCAGCCGGTCTCCCAGACCGTGCTGCCGTGCCACTCGCGGTCCCAGTAGCCGATGCTGCCGACCGGCTCGTGCGAGTCACGCAGCGCGACGCGGAACATCACGCCGGTGCCGGTGACGCTCATGTGCACGTACCGCCGGTGCCGGTCGACGATCTTGTCCTCGGACTCCGGGCCGCCGAGGTGGCCCTTCATCTCCGGCACGTTGATCCGCCGCAGCAGACCGAGATCCTCCTCGGCCCACGGGGTCAGCTCCAGCCTCATCGGCCCATCCCACCACATTCCGCCCATCGCTCCATCAGCAGGTTACGGCCTTCGCCGGGTGTGGCGGCGGTATGTGCTGACGGTGGCGTCACCGGAGAGCCAGAATCGCCACGGTACGTCGTGCGCGGACGCCACGCCGACGCGCGGACCGGCGGTGATCTCCTCCGTCCCGGCCGGCCGGGACGGCGGCGTGATCAGTGCCGGGCCGGTGCCGTCGACCGCGGAGGTGCCGTTGACCGTGCCGTCCAGGCCGAGCACGGTCATCAGCTTCGCCGGGCCGCGGGCCAGGTCGGCGTCGTTGCGGGCGGCGGGCCGGCGGGCGCGGGCGGCGTCCAGGCCGTCGATCACCTCGCCGGCGCGCAGTAGCACCGCGGCGGCCCGGCCCTCCTCACCGCAGACGACGTTGAGGCACCAGTGCACGCCGTAGACGAAGTACGCGTAGAGGTGCCCGGCCGGGCCGAACATGACCGCGTTGCGCCTGGTCAGGCCGCGGTGCGCGTGCGAGGCCGGGTCCTCGCCCAATCCGCTGTACGCCTCCACCTCGGTCAACCGGATCCGGACACCACCGGCAGTGATCTCCCAGCCGAGCAGCCCGGCCGCGGTCTCCGCGATCTCCGATGCCGGCGCCGCCAGCCACGCGTACCCCATGGTCTCCTGCTTCCCCGATGACCGGGGTGCCATGCCCGCACGGCACCCCGATCACCCCGGCGGGCCTCAGCGGGGTACGACGGTCTCCTCGGCCCAGGTGCGCCAGGTGACGAGCTTGTCCGCGGCCGCGGCGAGCTGGTCGGCGACCGGGCCGGGGCCGGTGGAGCCGTACGTCTTCCGCGCGGCCAGCGCCGACTTGACCGTCAGGACGGACCGGACATCCGGGTCCAGATGCGAAGAGATCGCGACCAGGTCCTCGTCCGGCACCTCGTCCAGCGCGCAGTCGCGGGCCACGCAGAGCGCGACCAGCTTCCCGGTGATCTCGTGCGCCTCGCGGAACGGCACGTTCTTGCGCACCAGCCAGTCCGCGACCTCGGTGGCCAGCGTGTAGCCGACCGGCGCGGCCGCGGCGAGGCGGTCCGCCCGTACCGTCATGGTGGAGATCATCCCGGCGAGCGCCGGGAGCACGAGCTGGAGCTGGTCGACCGCGTCGAACGCCGGCTCCTTGTCCTCCTGCATGTCCCGGTCGTAGGTCAGCGGCAGGCCCTTGAGCATGGTCAGCACCGTGACCAGGCCGCCGATCAGGCGGCCGGACTTGCCGCGGGCCAGCTCCGCGATGTCCGCGTTCTTCTTCTGCGGCATGATCGACGAGCCGGTGGCGAACGCGTCGTCCAGCTCGACCCAGCCGAACTCCTGCGACGTCCACATGACGACCTCCTCGCCGAGGCGGGAGAGGTGCACGCCGATCATCGCGGTGACGAACAGGAACTCGGCCACGAAGTCGCGGTCCGCGACCGCGTCCATCGAGTTCGGCGCCGCGGTGGCGAAGCCGAGCTCCTTGGCGACCTGCACCGGGTCCAGCGGCAGCGACGAGCCGGCCAGCGCGCCGGAGCCGAGCGGGCTGACCGCGGCCCGGGCGTCCCAGTCCTGGAGACGGGACAGGTCGCGTAGCAGCGGCTGGACGTGCGCGAGCAGCCAGTGCCCGAACGTGACCGGCTGAGCGTGCTGCACGTGGGTCATGCCGGGCGCGGGCGTCTCGACGTGCCGCTCGGCCTGCTCGACCAGCGCGTCCGCCAGCTCGACCAGCCGCAGCGCCACCCCGCGGGCGTGATCGCGCAGGTAGAGGCGCAGGTCGGTGGCGACCTGGTCGTTGCGGGACCGGCCGGCCCGGAGCTTGCCGCCGAGCGTGCCGAGGCGTTCGAGCAGGCCGCGTTCGAGCGCGGTGTGCACGTCCTCGTCCTCGACCGTGGGCCGGAAGTCGCCGGACGCGCAGGCGGCCTCCAGGTCGTCGAGCGCGGCGAGCATCTTGCCGAGCTCCTCCGCGTCGAGCAGGCCCGCGTGCGCGAGCACCCGGGCGTGGGCGCGCGAGCCGGCCAGGTCGTACGGCGCGAGGCGCCAGTCGAACTGCACGCTGACGGACAGGCGGGCGAGCGCCTCCGCGGGCCCGCCAGAGAAGCGGCCACCCCAGAGGCTGGTCCGGTTGGTGGAAGTAGACGAGGTCACGAGCCCATTCTCAATGATCGGAGTCGGCCGGCCCGGAGCGGGCCCAGCCGGAGAGCTTGTCGGCGAGCGCAGGCCCGCCGAAGGGTTCCCGGGCGACGACCAGGATGGTGTCGTCGCCCGCGATCGTGCCGACCACGTCCGGCAGCCCGGACCGGTCGAGCGCGCTGGCCAGGAACTGCGCGGCCCCGGGCGGGGTGCGCAGCACGGCTATGTTGCCGCTGGCGTCGGCGCCGGTGAGCAGCTCGCGCAGCAGCCGCAGCAGCCGCGCCGGTGCCTGCTCGGCCTGCCGGATGACCGGCGTGCCGTCCTCGGGGATCAGGTAGACGGCCGGGCCGCCCGCGGTCCCACGCACCTTCACCGCGCCCAGTTCCTCCAGGTCACGGGAGAGCGTGGCCTGGGTGACCTGCACGCCGTCGCCGGCCAGCAGTTCGGCCAGCTCGGTCTGCGACCGGATCGCCTTCTCGCGGATCAGCTCCACGATCCGGGCGTGCCGCGCGGTGCGGGTGGTGGGTGCGGTCATGCCGAGTACCCGGCCAGCCAGGCGAGCAGCGCCTTCTGTGCGTGCACCCGGTTCTCCGCCTCATCGAACACCGCGGACTGCGGGCCGTCCATCACGTCGTCGGTGATCTCGTCGCCGCGGTGCGCGGGCAGGCAGTGCAGCACGATCGCGTCCGGCTTGGCGGCCGCGACCAGGTCCTTGTTCACCTGGTACGGCCGGAACGGGGTGTGCCGGTCCTGGCCGTCGTTCTCCTGGCCCATCGACGTCCACGTGTCGGTGGCGATCACGTCGGCCGCGTCGGCCGCCTCGTACGGGTCGCGGAGCACGCTGACCGAGCCGCCGGTCCACGCCGCGATCTCCGCCGCGCGGGCCACGATCGCCGGGTCCGGGTCGTAGCCGGACGGCCCGGCGACCCGCACGTGCATGCCCGCGGTCGCGCCGGCCAGCAGGTAGGAGTGGCTCATGTTGTTCGCCGCGTCGCCGACGTAGGCCAGCGCGCGGCCGTGCGTGGTCCCGCACCGCTCGCGGATCGTGAGCAGGTCGGCGAGCAGCTGGCAGGGGTGGAAGCCGTCGGTGAGCGCGTTCACCACGGGCACGGTGGCGGCGGACGCGACCTCGGCGATCCGGTCGTCGCCGTAGGTGCGCATGACTATCGCGGACACGTACCGGGACAGCACCTGCGCCGCGTCCGCCAGCGTCTCGCCGCGGCCGAAGTGGGTGGCCTGGGTGTCCACGATGATCGGGTTGCCGCCGAGCTCCGCGATGCCGACGTCGAACGACAGCCGGGTGCGCAGGCTCTGCTTGTCGAACAGCACCGCGATCGACTTCGGGCCGGCGAACGGCTTGTGCCCGTACCGGTCCGCCTTCATCAGCTGGGCCAGGTCGAGCACGGCGGACTGCTCCGCCGGGGTGAGGTCGTCGTCGCGGAGGAAGTGCCGGGTCATGAGGTCACCGTGTCCAGAGCGTGGGGCAGCGCGGCGAGGAACGAGTCGGCCTGCTCGGCCGAGAGGATCAGGGGCGGTGCCAGCCGTACGACGTGCGGCGCCACCGCGTTGACGAGGAATCCGGCGTCCTTCAGCACGCCGGTCAGCGCGCCGGACGCGGGCGCGTCCAGCACGATGCCGAGCAGCAGGCCGGCGCCGCGCACCTCGGTGATCAGCGGGTGGCCGAGCGCCTCGACACCGTGCCGCAGCCGCTCCCCCACGCGCTTGACGTGGTCCAGCAGGCCCTCGTTCGCGATCGTCTGGATCACGGCGAGCGCGGCCGCGCAGCTGACCGGGTTGCCGCCGAACGTGCTGGCGTGCATGCCCGGCTGGAACAGCGTGGCGGCCGTCCCGAACGCCAGGACCGCGCCGATCGGCAGGCCGCCGCCGAGGCCCTTGGCCAGCGTCACGATGTCCGGCTCGACGCCCTCCGCCTGGTGCGCGAACCAGTGCCCGGTGCGGCCGATGCCGGTCTGCACCTCGTCCAGCGCGAGCAGCGCACCCTTGGCCCGGGTGATCTCCCGGGCCGCGGTCAGGTAGCCGGGCGGCGGGACCAGCACGCCGCCCTCACCCTGGATCGGCTCCAGGATGACCATCGCGGTCCGGTCCGTGACCGCGTCGCGGAGGGCGTCGACGTCACCGTAGGGCACGTGCGTCACGGTGCCCGGCAGCGGCTGGAACGGCGCGGCCTTCGACGGCTGGCCGGTCAACGCGAGCGCGCCCATGGTCCGGCCGTGAAAACCGCCTTCCGAAGCCACCACATGGGTACGGCCGGTCAGGCGCGACATCTTGAACGCGGCCTCGTTCGCCTCCGCGCCGGAGTTGCCGAAGAACACCCGGCCGGGCCGCCCGGCCAGCGCCAGCAGCAGCTCGGCCAGCTGCACGGTCGGCTCGGCCACGTAGAAGTTGGAGATGTGGCCGAGCGTGGAGATCTGCTTGGTCACGGCCGCGACCACGGCCGGGTGGGCGTGGCCGAGCGCGTTGACCGCGATGCCGCCGAGCAGGTCGAGGTATTCCTTCCCGCCCTCGTCCGTGACCACCGCGCCCGCACCACCGGCCAGCGCGAGACCGGGCGTGGCGTAGTTCTCCATCATGGAGCCCCGCCACCGATCGATGAGGCTCATGCCGGGCTCCCGGTCACGCCGCGGTCCCGCTGCCGGCCCTGAGCCGATGATTCGCTCGCAAGCTCGCTCATGACCCCATCACCATGGTTCCGAATCCTTCTGAGGTGAAGACTTCCAGCAGGGTCGAGTGCGCGACCCGGCCGTCGACGACGTGCGCGGCCGGGACTCCGCCCTCGACCGCGCGCAGGCAGGCCTCCATCTTGGGGACCATGCCCGACTCCAGGCTCGGCAGCAGCTCCGCCAGCTCGTTCGTGGTGATCTGGGTGATCAGGCTGTCCGGGTCCGGCCAGTCCCGGTAGAGGCCGGTCACGTCCGTGAGCACCACCAGCTTGCGGGCGCCGAGCGCGACCGCGAGCGCGGCGGCGGCGGTGTCCGCGTTCACGTTGTGCAGCGTGCCGCTCTCGTCCGGCGCCACCGTGGCGATCACCGGTATCCGGCCGGCCGCGATGATGTCCGCGACCGCGCCCGGGTTGACCGTGGCGACGTCGCCGACCAGGCCCACGTCGACCGGCTCGCCGTCGACGATCGCGGGCCGGCGGACCGCGGTGAACAGCTTCGCGTCCTCGCCGGACAGGCCCACCGCGTACGGCCCGTGCTCGTTGATCAGGCCGACCAGCTCGCGGCCGACCTGGCCGACCAGCACCATCCGGACCACGTCCATGGTCTCCGGCGTGGTGACGCGCAGGCCGCCGCGGAACTCGCTGACCATGCCGAGCTTCTTCAGCATCGCGGAGATCTGCGGGCCGCCGCCGTGCACCACGACCGGCTTGAGCCCGGCGTAGCGCAGGAACACCATGTCGGCCGCGAACGCGCGCTGCAGCTCCGGGTCGATCATGGCGTTGCCGCCGTACTTGATCACCACGGTCTCGCCGGAGAACTCGCGCAGCCAGGGCAGCGCCTCGATCAGCGTGGCGGCCTTCTGCTGAGCCACCGCCAGATCACGGGTCAGCGCCGCGGTCATGAGCTGTACGCCGAGTTCTCGTGCACGTACGCGTGGGAAAGGTCGTTGGTCCAGATGGTGGCCTCCGCGCCGCCCGCGTTCAGGTTGATGTGGATCTCCACGTCGCGGCCGGTCAGGTCCACCTTGGACCGGTCCTCCGCGGCCGCGCCGCCCTTGCACACCCAGACGCCGTTGACCGCGACGTCCAGCCGGTCCGGCTCGAACGTGGCCTGCGTGGTGCCGACCGCGGCCAGGATCCGCCCCCAGTTCGGGTCGTTGCCGAACAGCGCGGTCTTGACCAGGTTGTTGCGGGCCACGGCGCGGCCGGCCTCGACCGCGTCGTCCTCGGTGAGCGCGCCGGTGACCGCGATCGCGACCTCCTTGGTGGCGCCCTCCGCGTCCGCGATCAGCTTGCGGGACAGCTGGCGCAGCAGTTCGGTGACCGCCTCGGCCAGTTCCTCCGTGGTCGGCTCGATGCCGGACGCGCCGGACGCCAGCAGCAGCACGGTGTCGTTGGTCGACATCGCGCCGTCCGAGTCGACCCGGTCCAGCGTGACGCGGGTGGCGTGGCGCAGCGCCGTGTCCAGCGCGTCCGGGCCGGCGACCGCGTCCGTGGTCAGCACGCAGAGCATGGTGGCCAACCCCGGCGCCAGCATGCCGGCACCCTTGATCATGCCGCCGACGCTCCAGCCCGTACCCTCGACGACCGCGGTCTTGGACACGGTGTCCGTGGTCATGATGGCCTCCGCGGCCGCGGGGCCACCGTCGCGGGACAGGCCGCGCACGGCCGCCTCGACGCCGGGCAGCAGCTTGTCCATCGGCAGCCGCTCGCCGATCAGGCCGGTCGAGCAGACCGCCACGTCACCGGCGCCGAGCAGCAGCGGCTTGGCACCGCCGCGCAGCGCGGCCGCGGTGTGCTCGGCCGTGGCGTGCGTGTCCTGGAACCCGGCCGGGCCGGTGCACGCGTTCGCGCCGCCGGAGTTGAGGATGACCGCGCGCACCACGCCGCCCTTGAGCACCTGCTGGCTCCAGAGCACCGGCGCGGCCTTGACCCGGTTGCCGGTGAAGACACCGGCCGCGGTCGCGTCCGGGCCGTCGTTGACGACCAGCGCGATGTCCGGCTTGTTCTCCTTGAGACCGGCGGCGACGCCGGCGGCCCGGAAGCCCTTCGGGTGGGTGACGCTCATGGTGCGACTCCGTAGATCTGCAGCCCGGTGGTCTCGGGCAGCCCGAACATGAGGTTGGCGTTCTGGACGGCCTGGCCGGCCGCGCCCTTGCCGAGGTTGTCGGAGGCGCTGACCGCGATGATCCGGCCGGAGTCGGCGTCGACCGTGGCCTGCAGGTGCACCGAGTTGGAGCCGCTGACGCTGGCGGTCTGCGGCCACCGGTCCTCCGCCAGCACGTGCACGAAGGGGTCCGTTGCGTAGGCCGCCGCCAGGACCTCACGGGGATCCTGGTCCGTGGCCCTTCGCGCGGTCACCGTCGCCAGGATGCCACGCGGCATCGGCGCCAGGACCGGCGTGAACGACAGGCTCGTGGCGCCGGTGGCCTGCTTGATCTCCGGCACGTGCTGGTGGCGCCCGGTCTTGTAGGTCGACAGGCTGCCCATCACCTCGCTGGCCAGCAGATGCGTCTTCGCCGACTTGCCCGCGCCGGACGTGCCGGACGACGCGACCACGACCACGTCCTCCGGGTCGGCGACACCGGCCGCGATCAGCGGCGCGAGCGCCAGGATCGTGGTGACCGCATAGCAGCCGGTGTTCGCCACCCGGGTGCTGTTCGCGATCCGCTCGCGCTGGCCCGGCAGTTCCGGCAGCCCGTACGTCCACGTGCCGGCGTGCTCGCCGCCGTAGTACCGCTGCCACGCGTCACCGTCGCTGAGCCGGAAGTCGGCGCCGATGTCCACGATCTTCACGCTCTCCGGCAGCTGGCCCGCCAGCGCCGCGGACTGTCCGTGCGGCAGCGCGAGGAAGACCAGGTCAACGTCCTGGAACGCCTCCGCCGTCGTCGCGCCCAGCGTGAGATCGAGACCGCTCAGGTGCGGATGCACCGCGCCGGCCGCGCTGCCCGCCTGGCTGTGCGCGGTCGCGGTGACCAGGTCGAACTCGGGGTGCCCGGCGAGCAGGCGCAGCAGCTCGCCCCCCGCGTATCCACTGGCCCCCGCCACACCGACCCTGACACCCATGCTGACCTCCGCATCACTATGCGGCCCAATGTATCAACATTCACCACGGGCGGGCAAAGGGATAATCGTCTCCCTCTCTCAATTTGCCCTGCTTTGCGCCGTACGCCACTTATGCTCGGGAGGCTTGTTCATATTTCCAGTCCGTGTCGTCGGAACGAAGGGAAGCCGCTCATGGGCGACTCGATCCGGATCATCACCCCCCAGGCGTACCCGCTCTGGGCCGCCGAGGTCCCGTCCCACTCCGACGAGCAGCCGCTGATGACCAGCGAGGGCGAAGTCGTCACCGAGGACCTGGTCGACTTCATCTTCCCGCACACGTACCGGGTGATCGCCTGGGAACACGTGGTCGGCCGGGACGGCAGCCAGGGCGCCCTACCCATCCTGGCCGGCACCCAGGCCACCAGCGACCAGACCTACCAGTACGCCGAGGAACGCGAGGACGCCGAGAACCTCGCCCGCCTTCGCATCCGCGAACACCTGCGCCGCAAGAAGAGCATCAGCGCATAGCGGTAGGGCGGCCCGCGGCCGCCCTACCGTCGCTACTCCTTCCCGTACTCCTTGAGCAGTGCGGTCAGCGCGGCATCCCACGCCTTGGTGTACTCGGACGGCCCGATCCGCATCTCCGTGCCGCGAACGGCCTGGCTGAGGATGTCCGCCAGCCGGCGGCCCGCGTCGCCGCGCTGCTGCTTGAACGCGGCGAACACCTCGGCGAAGTGCTCCTCCGCCAGCTTCGCCGACGGCGACGCGAACGGGTTCTTCTCCAGCTTCTCGATCACGTCGGCCCAGGTGCCGATGAGCTCGTTCACCAGCGCCGCACGCCGCACCTCCAGATCGTGCTCGCACTCCATCGCGACCCGCCGCTCCCAGAACGCGCGGGTCTGCTCCGCGATCCGCTCGTCCGGATGCACGCGGACGGTGACCTCACAGATCAGCACGTACGGGCCGTCGTCCACGATCCACGGCTGCCGCGCGGCGACCTCGGCGTTGAGTTCCGCCTCGAACGTCACCGCACGGTGCGGCGCGTACCGCCGGGACACCTCCACCGCCATCCGGCGGATGCTTCGGCGCGCGTCCACGGCCAGCTCCGACGCCCGCCGCGCCAGATGGTCGTGCGTCCCGCCCTCCATGCTCCAGGACTGGCAGATCTCCACACCGAACGTGAACGCCTCGCCCTCCGCCGGTACGTAGACGGTGTGCGACAACATCAGGTCGTGCCGGGCCCGCGCAGCCGGTCCCGCCTCCGGTGGCGGCTGTACGAAGAAGTCCCGGAACGTCTGCCACGCGCTCCGGCCGGGCGCGGTGGTGGTCGATGCGGTCATCACAGCTCCTCGAGCTCGTCAAGAATCCGCGAGGCCGTGACCCGGCCCCGCCACACGTACGTGATCTGGTGGTGCAGTCGGGTACGCACCTGTGGGTCAGCCGCGACACCCCTCATCAGCTCCCGGAAGGAGCTCCCGATCGCCGGATCCCCGGGCGCCACCCGGACCCAGTCGCCGAGCCGCTCCCAGGCGTCGAAGGCGGACGCGGGATGCAGCAGTGCCAGCTGCCACAGGCGGGTGAGGTCGGCGCGGCCGATCTCACCGCCGGACATCCGGTCCAGCAGGTCCGGCGCGGATCCGGAGTCGGCCATCCGGCTGGCGAGCAGGACGAAGGCCCGCACCGCGTGGGCGGCCGGCAGACCCGCGCTTGGTCCCGGAAGCCGCAGATCCGCCCAGTTCAACAGCATCGTGAGCAGCGATCCGGTCGGCAGGTCGAGCCGGCTCACCGCCTCCGCCACCACGGGGCTGCGCCGCAGCAACGGCTGGCAGGCGACCCGCACCAGGTCGGACGGGCCCTGGGCGGCCAACAGCACGCTCAGCCCCGCCGCGTACGCCCGCGCGACCGTGTCACGCAACCGCGCGAAGTCGCGCTTCGACCAGTCCTGCACGTGATCCCGGACCAGCGGCCTGGTCTGCGGCGAGAACGCGGCCGCGACCAGGGCAAGCGCCGCGCTCTCCCGTACCCACCAGGCGGACGCCCGCGCCCACGGCTCGATCAGCGCGGCACTGACCTGACCGAAGTCGTGCTCGGCGCACCCGCCGGCCAGCAGCGCGGCGGTCCGCCGTACCCGCGGATCCCGGATCTCCGTGACCAGCAGGTGCAGCCAGCGCAGCAGGTCCTTGGGCCGCAGCGCGCCGGCCCACAGCGCGTCGACGAGCCGGCGTGCCATGCCGTTCTCGATCGCGCGGCGGCGCTCGGCCGTGCGCCGGTCTCCGGCCGGCATCCAGGACGCCGACAGCTCCGCGCCGAGAAGCGCCCGGTAGCCGGCCGCGGGCGGGCGCAGCGGCGACACGTCCTCCGGTTTCTCGGTCGCCCGCACGAACAGCTCGGCAGCGTCCACCACGGTGTGCAGCGGCTCGCCCGCGAACAGCACACAGGCGATCCGGAACGCGCGCGCGTGGACGGCGTTGACGTCGGGCTTCTCATCGCAGGTCAGCACGCGGTCGATCACCGCGCGTTCCTCGCTGCTGCTCCGCGAGAGGCCGAACGCGCGCAGCGCGTCGTCCCGCGGCCGCTGGCGCGCGAGATCCTCTGCGGTGGCGACGAGCGCCCACAGCCGCCCGGCGGGATCGATCAGGCCCGGCGTCTCCCGGCAGATCCGCACATAGGTACCCACGCATTCGCGGCGGCACGGCGTGCAGTCGGCCAGACAGGCGTAGTCCCGCAGTTGATGCACGAGATGCGCCTCGAAGACCTCCCGGGCGGGCGGGCGCGCATGCGTAACGTAGCCCACCAGCGGACCGCTGCTGACCTTCTGCTGATCGGAATCGATGACCACGACGGCCGTCGCGCCAAGACTCCGCACGTGCGAGGCCAACGCGGCCAGCATCATGGGGTCGGCCGCGCGGGCGTCGCTCAGCTGCACGATGTGCCCGGCGCCCTCGTGGAAGACGTTCCCCGCCCTGGTCAGGTCCGCCAGCTCCTCCGAGGGGAGCAGGTCGACCGACGCGACGTGCGCCGGAGAACCATGGCGACGGGCCAGCGCCACGCAGGCCGTCGCTCGCCGGCCGCTGCCGTCCGGACCGCTCAGCACCACGACGCTGCGCCGCGCCAGCTCGCGCTCCAGCCGCTCGTCCGTCTCACCGGGCACGTAGACCTGCCGGTACCTGACGACCTCCTCGGCGATCAGGCGAGCCACGATCCGGCGGCGGCCGTCGGGCGCCTCGTTGATGATGACGTTCTCCGCCGCCACCGAACCCTCGCCCATGGCGCTCTGGCCGCGGTTGAACCAGTCGCGGGTGCGGAACCGGTCACCGGCGAGCCGGATCCACTCGCCGGCCGCGAAATCCGCATCGGGCCGGTCCGCGGCTCGCTCCGGCTCCTCCTCGCCCTCGGCGCTCGCCTTCGCGGCCGTAGTCGCCGTTCCGGCTGGCTCGTCCGCCGCGGTTGCGGTCCCGGCCGGGCCCGGCCTGCCGTGCGTGCCCACACCGTCCGAGGGGACCGGGCTCGGTTTCGGCGCCGGGTGGGCGGGCTGGTCGGCGGCCGCGTCCGGCGGCGCGGTCCCGGTCTCCTGTCGGGGCGTCTCCTCCGCGGTCGCCTGCGTCATCTCGGCCACCCCTGGATAGTTCCGATCGCCATTCCGTGGTCGCCCTGGACCCACTGGCCGGTGTTGTCCACGTCCCCGGTCACATACCGGCCGTCCTTCTCCCCGGTCGCGAGCACGTCCGGGGTCGCTTCCGCGGAGAGCCGGGCGCGCTCGTTCACGTCCTCGCCCAGCACGGAGATCCAGGCCTGCGCGGTGAATCCCTTGGCCGGGACGGACACCGTCTCCTCCCGGAACCACTCCGGCCGCAGACCGCCCGGATAGCTGCACAGGTCCCGGTAGATCTCCGGGGACACCGCGAGCGCGACCGACGCGCCGGCGTACGCGGCCAGCGCCTGCTTCAGCACCGGCGCGTCCAGCAGGCGCGCGAGGTGCACCACGGCCTCGCCCGGGAAACCACTCGCGCCGTCCAGGTGCACGAGACCCTGGTGGACGGCCATCCGCAGACGCAGCCGCTCCCGCGCCGGCCTGCGCTCGTCGTGCCGCCGGAGAAGTCCGTCGACAGCGGGCACGAAACGGCCGGCCACCCGCGTCTCGTCCACCTCCGCCGGGAGGATCGCGATCTCGCCGTCCCCGCTCGACTGCGTGATCCACTCGCCCCGGTCCAGGCCCGCGTCCGCCGCGGCCGCCTGCAGCACGTGCTGGAACAGGGCCTGCGCCCTGCGTTGCTCACGGTTCCGCAGCTTGCTGTACCCCTCCAGATCCGCCCCCACCTGCACGCGGCGGACCGGTACGCCCTCGCCTTCCATGGTGTTGCCTCCCCCTGCCGCCGCCCCCGGGCGGCACGAGGCCAGTGAAGTGGCGGACGGCCACCGGAATCCCGGTCAAAGGACGGGTTCGGCACAGGACGCAACGTCACACAATTCCACTACGGTAGATATCTGTGGTGACCGAATGGCCGGTCGGAACCCTGCTGGACCGTCTGCGTCCGTCCGCGCGCGAACGACTGCTCGCGCTCGGCGTCGCGCTGCACGTCACCGACGACCACGTCCTGCTCCGCGAGGGGGACGCCGGAACGTTCGTGGTCCTACTGTGCCGCGCACTGACCAAGGTCACGACCCGGACCGCAGACGACCGTGAGTCGCTGATCGACATCCGGGTGTCCGGCGATCTGATCGGCGAGATGGCCGCGCTCAACGGCGGACCGCGCAGCGCCACCGTCACCACGTGCGGGCCGGCGCAGGTCCGCATCATCCAGCGTCATGAACTCCAGGCGTTCCTGGCCGAGCATCCGCACGCCGCGCTGCAACTCGCCGGCCTCGTCGCGGACCAGTTGCGTCGCGCGATCCGGCGGCGGGTCGACTTCGCCGCGTACCCGGTCCCGGTCCGCCTGGCCCGGATCCTGGCGGATCTCGCGACCGCGCACGGATACCGCACCACGGCCGGTGTCGCGCTCGGCGTGCAGCTCACCCAGCCCGAGCTGGCGGCGCTCTGCGGCGCGTCCGAGGTCAGCGTGCACCGGGCGATGCGTCAGCTGCGGCGCGAGGGCGTGGTGCGATCCCGCTACCGGCGGATCACCATCGTCGACCTGCCGTCCCTGCGACACCAGGCCGACCTGGACGGGCAGTGAACGACCGAAATCCGCGGGAAAGTGTCGGACCCAGGCTCTACGGTGTTCCGATGAGCGGTGACCTGCGGACCTTCTACCAGCTCCTCGTCAACACGCTGCTGGTGTCGGTCATCAACTTCACGGTGTGGTTCGCGGTCACGTTCTGGGTCTTCCTGGAGACGACATCGGTCTTCGCGACCGGGGTGATCTCCGGCATCTTCCTGGTGCTGACCGCGGTGACCGGCATCTGGTTCGGCAGTCTGGTCGACCATCACCGGCGCACGCTGATGATGCAGGTGTCCGCGGGCGCGTCGTTCGTGCTCTACCTGGCCGCGCTCGGCGTCTGGCTGGTGACACCGCCGGAAGCGTTCCGGAATCCCGCGGGCGTACGGCTCTGGGCGTTCGTCGTGCTGCTGATGTGCGGCGTGATCGCCGGCAACATCCGGACGATCGCGATGCCGACGCTGGTCACGATCCTGATCGACGAGGGCAGCCGGGACCGGGCCAACGGGCTGGTCGGCACCACGTCCGGCGTGTCGATGCTGACCACGTCCGTGATCAGCGGACTGCTCGTCGCGTTCGACGGCATGCGGTCGGTGCTGATCCTGGCGCTGGTCGTGCTCGGGCTGTCGATCGTGCACCTGGCCACCGTGACGGTCCGCGAGCCGGCGCCGTCGGCCGAGCACGCGGCCGAGGGCGGACGCGTCGATCTGCACGGCACGGTGCGGGTCGTCCGCGGCGTACCCGGGCTGATGGCTCTGGTGTTCTTCTCCGCGTTCAACAATCTGCTCGGCGGCGTCTTCATGGCGCTGATGGACGCGTACGGGCTGTCACTCGTCTCCGTGCAGACCTGGGGCGTGCTGTGGGGCGTACTGAGCACCGGCTTCATCGTCGGCGGCCTGCTCATCGCGCGCACCGGCCTGGGCAGCCGCCCGGTGCGCCTGCTGCTGCTGGTCAACCTGGTGCTGTGGGCCGTGGTGGCGCTGTTCCCGCTGACCGCGTCGATCATCCCGCTGGCCGTCGGCATGTACGTCTACATGCTGCTCGTGCCGTACGCGGAGGCGGCCGAGCAGACGATCCTGCAACGCGTGGTGCCGCTGGAACGGCAGGGCCGGGTGTTCGGCTTCGCACAGAGCGTCGAGCAGGCCGCATCCCCGGCCACCGCGTTCCTGATCTCACCGATCGCCCAGTTCTTCTTCATCCCGTTCATGACCGACGGCGCCGGGGCCCGCACGATCGGCTCCTGGTTCGGTACCGGCGCGGACCGCGGACTCGCACTGGTCTTCGTGCTCACCGGCGTGATCGGCGTGATCGCCACGGTGGCCGCGCTGAACACCCGGCCGTACCGCCGCCTGAGCGCCCGGTACGCCGCCGCACCGGACCCGACGGCCACAACGGAGATCCCGCCGGGCCGGGCGATCGCGGACAACCTCTCCGCGACCGGGAATCCGGCCGCCGGCAGCAGCCCGGTCACGCTCCCCGAGGCGCCGTAGACCGCAAGATCCTTACCGGTAACCTGTGCTCCGCAACACGGGCCGGTACGAGGAGAGCGGATGTCCGAGGCGCTGATCGACAGTATGCGTGCGGCGGTGGACGCCCGGCCGGACGACGTCCACCTTCGACTGCACCTGGCGGAGCTGCTGCTGGCAGCGGGCCGTCAGGGCGACGCGGTGGCCGAGGCCGCGCAGGCGTTGCAGCGCGATCCGGTCAGCGAGGCGGCCCAGGCGCTGATGCGCCGCGCCCTGACCCCGGGCCCGCCGGCTCCGTCGGTTCCCGCCGCTGCCGCGGCTCCGGCCCCTGGGCCGGCCAATCCGCCGGCCCAGGACGCTTCGCCGGCCCAGGAGGACCCGCTGGCGGCGTACGAGGAGGAGCTCGCCGGCATCGCGCCGCCGAGGTTCGCCGACGACGGGGAGCCCGAACCGGTGCGGTCCGAGGCCGACCGTGTCTTCGACGTCGAGCGCGTCACCGCCCGCCTCGCCGACGTCGGCGGCATGCAGGACGTGAAGAAGCGCCTGGAGATGGCGTTCCTCGGGCCGATGCGCAACACGAAGCTGCGCAAGCTCTTCGGCAAGAGCCTGCGCGGCGGCATGCTGCTCTACGGCCCGCCCGGCTGCGGCAAGACGTTCCTGGCCCGCGCGCTCGCCGGCGAGCTCGGTGCGTCGTTCATCTCGCTCGCCGTCTCCGACGTGCTGGAGATGTGGATCGGCTCCTCCGAGCGCAACCTGCACGAGCTGTTCGAGGCCGCCCGCCGCAACGCGCCCTGCGTGCTGTTCCTCGACGAGATCGACGCACTCGGCCACAAGCGCAGCAGCATGGGCTCCAGCGCGATGCGCACGGTCGGCAACCAGCTACTGGCCGAGCTCGACGGCGTGGACAGCGTGAACGAGGGCGTGTTCGTGCTCGGCGCGACCAACGCGCCGTGGGACGTGGACGCGGCGCTGCGCCGCCCCGGCCGCCTGGACCGGACCGTGTTCGTGGCACCGCCGGACGCGCCGGCCCGCGAGGCGATCCTCCGCTACCACCTGCGCGACCGGCCCATCGCCGCGGTCCGGCTGGACCCGCTGGTCCGCGGCACCGCCGACCTGTCCGGCGCGGACCTGGCGCACCTGTGCGAGACCGCCGCGGAGTACGCGCTGCACGACTCGCTGACCAGCGGTGACGTCCGCATGATCGAGCAGCGGGACCTGGAGGCCGCGATGGCCGAGACGAAGCCGTCGATCGGCCCGTGGCTCGCGACCGCGCGCAACGCCGCGCTGTACGCGAACGAGAGCGGCATCTACGACGAGCTGGCCGCCTACCTCAAGAAGCGGAAGATGCTGTGACCGTCCTGGACTCGGCCCGGCATCTGATCGACGTCAACCGGATCGCCGAGGCGGAGACCCTGATCCGGGGCGCACTCGCCGAGCAGCCGGACGACGCCGACCTGCTCATCGGGCTCGCCGACCTGCTGCACACCGACGACCGGCCGAAGGAGGCGCTGCAGGCGTCGAGTTCGGCCGTGCTGCTGGCACCGGACGACGAGCGGATCTGGCGGATCCGGGCGCTCGCGCTCAGCGACCTCGAACGGCACGACGAGGCGATCGCCGCCGCGGGGCGCGCGCTGGCCCTCGACGACGGCATCGGCGGCCACCTGTGCCGCGCGAAGACGCTGATCGCGGCCGGCCGGGTCGCGGAGGCGTACCCGGACATCGCCGAGGCGATGCGCCTCGAACCGGCCCGTGCGTCGGACTGCCGGCTGATGCTCGGGTACGCGCTGATCACCGCGGGCGAGACGAGCCGCGCCCGGGCCGTCTACCGGCAGGTGCTGCGGGAGGCACCGGCCGACATCGACCCGGTCGCCACGATCGGGCACACGTACCACCTGGCCTGGCGGGAGGCCACCGCGACCCGGTACTACCTACGGCTGCTCGGCGACGAACCGTCCAACGACTACTACGCCGTCTCCGTCGAGGTCGGCCTGCAGTGCCTGCGCCGCCGCTGGTCACTCGCCGGCACCGTGCTGGCCGCCGCCGTCACCGTCGCCGCGACCGTGGCCACCGTGCCGGTCGCGGCGTTCGCCCTGCCCACGCTCGGCCTCTACCTCGCGCTGATCGCCTGGTCCGGCCGGGGCCGCGCGATGCGGCGCACCTGGCGTACCCGGTGGCGGGTAGAGGCGGATCTGCCCGGCCTCTTCGGGTCCGCGATCTCGGTGCTGCTGCCCGCGGCGGTGCTGGCGCTGCTCGCGGTGCTGCCCGGCGGGTGGCTACCGGTCTGGGCCGCGATACTCGTCGTG
Organism: Catenuloplanes indicus; assembly: GCF_030813715.1. Classification (NCBI taxonomy): domain Bacteria; kingdom Bacillati; phylum Actinomycetota; class Actinomycetes; order Micromonosporales; family Micromonosporaceae; genus Catenuloplanes; species Catenuloplanes indicus. Next base: position 7,691,155 of record NZ_JAUSUZ010000001.1, on the reverse strand, counting down.
ATCGCGCTGGCCGTGCACGCGCTGCCGAACGCCTTCTTCTTCGGCATCGACCTGGCGGCGACCCGGCGCCGGCTGGCCGCCCGCGCCCGGTTCCGCCGTGAGATGCGCGCCCGCCGTTACCGGTACGACCTGAGCGAGCCGATCGGTCACCAGTGACCAGTAGCCCAGGCCGCGCCGCATCCCGACGGCGGCGCTGAGCGCGAGCATCGGTGCGTTCCGGTCGTCGTTCTCGCCGTGCATCGCGATGCCGCCGCGTTCCGCGGCCGCGACGAACGAGCCCAGCTTCAGCGCCCGTGCGACACCACGCCGCCGGGCCCGCGTGGCCACGCCGGTGTAGCTGGTGTGCCAGCCGCCGGTGTCGCCGTCCGGCCGGATCAGGCAGACGCCCGCGGTGCCGTCCGCGTCCGTCGCGAACAGCACCACCACGTGGTCCGGCATGTCCGCGGCGAACCGCTCCAGGTCGATCGGCGTGTCAGTCGGCATCCCGGCCAGCGAGTCACCGGCCGCAGCCACGAACCGGGCCCGTGACTCCCCCAGGGTCGTCGTCTCCAGCCGCACGTTCGACCTCGTCGCGGCCGCGTGCGCCGCCGGCCGCAGCGCCGCCGGGTCGTCCAGGGTGATCGTCCAGCCGGTGCAGTGGTTGTAGACCCGCAGGTCCAGCCGCTCCGCGAACCGTAGCCCGCGCGGGAGGTCGTCGCGCATCGTCATCGCGACCGGCCCCGCTCCCGGCCCGGCGGAACGGTCCGCCCGCACCAGCTCCGCCGCCAGCGCAGTGCCGATCCCCCGTCCGCGCGCGTCCGGCGCGACGCCGAGCCCGATCGCGCGCTGCCCGCGGTAGTCCGCGACCGAGCCGAGCAGCGCCGCGCCCACGACCCGCCCACCGTCCGCCGCGACGACGGCGTGCACGCCGCCCGCCGTCAACAGCCGCCGCCATCGAATTCGTGCGTCCGACGCACTCGTCAGATGCAGCAGCTTCACCGCATCGCCGACGTCCCCGGTCGTGCACGCACGAATCTCCACGCGCGGCAGTTTACGACCCCCCCTGGTTACCCCTTCCTGAGCGACTGGAACGAATACCCGGCGATCGAGATGCTGAGGAGCGCCTGCCCGGCACGAAGCCCCGCCGGTCCAGCGGATCGGCGGGGCTCCGTGGTGGTGGGCGGTTACGCGCCGCGCAGCGTGGCGCCGAACTCCGCAGCCGCTGCCGCGACCGCCGCGTCGCGGGCCGTGACCGCCTCCTCGACCGTCAGCGTGCGGTCCGGGGCGCGGAACGTCAGCTTGAACGCCAGCGACTTCCGGCCCTCGCCCAGCGAGTCCGACTCGTACACGTCGAACAGCCGCACCGTCTCCAACAGCGGGCCGGCCGCGCCGGTCAGCGTGGCCTGGACCGCGGCGGCCGGGACGCCGGAGTCGACGACCAGCGCCACGTCGATCAGCGCCGGCGGGTACGTCGACAGCGGCTGGGCCTGGACCACCGGGGCGTCCGGCAGTGCGGTCAGGTTCAGCTCCATCGCGCACGTGCGGCGCGGCAGTTCGAGCGCGGCGACGGCCGCCGGGTGCAGCTCGCCGGCGAAGCCGACGATGGTCCCGTCGACCGAGATCGCGGCGCAGCGGCCCGGGTGCCACGGTGCCTCGTCGCCGGCCGCGACCGTGATGGACGCGGCCGGGATGCCGGCGGCGGAGAGCACGGTGCGGGCCGCCTCGACCGCGTCCGCCCAGGTGGCGGCGCGGCCTGCGCCCCACCAGCCGGACGGCGAGATCTCCCCGGCCAGCACCACGGCGACGTGCCACGGCTGCTTGGGCAGCGTGGCGTCCGCGGCGAACAGGTCGTCGTCGCCGGGGCGCTCGTCAACGCCCATGACCGGCGGGCTGCCGGCGCCGGGGCGCGGGTGGAAGACCGCGCCGATCTCGTAGAGCGCAAGGTCGCGAGTGCCGCGGCCGATGTTGCGGCGCAGCGTGGTGAGCAGCGGCGGCAGCAGCGTGCTGCGCAGCAGCGGCTCCTCCTCGGAGAGCGGGTTCGCCAGGCGCACCGTGGACCGGCGGTTGTCCGAGTCCGGCATTCCGAACGCGTCGAACACCGACGGGGACATGAACGGGTAGTTGAGCACCTCCACGTACCCGTTCTCGGCGAGTGCGCGGGCGACCGACCGGCGGCGGGTCTGCGACGCGGTGAGGCCGTTGCCGGCCGGGGCGACCGGCAGCAGGCTCGGGACCACGTCGTACCCGTCGAGGCGGACGACCTCCTCGACGAGGTCGGCCGGGTCGGTCAGGTCGGGGCGCCAGGACGGCGGCGTCACGGTGAGCACGTCGGTCCCGTCGACCGCGCAGCCGATCTGCCGGAGCAGATCGACGACCTGGTCGCGTGAGTAGTCCACGCCGATCCGGCGGGCCGGCAGCGTCGCGTCCAGCGAGATGGGCACGATCGGACGGCGGTAGTCGAGGTCGAGCACCGCTTCCGAGGCGGTGCCGCCGCCGTGCTCCAGCAGCAGTGCGACGGCCCGCTCCAGCGCCACCAGCGTGAGCGCCGGGTCGACGCCCCGCTCCCAGCGCTTCGCGGCCTCGCTGAACAGCTTGTGCCGCCGGGCGGTGCGGCCGACCATGACCGCGTCCCAGTGCGCGGCCTCGAACAGCACGTTCGTGGTGGTCGGCTGCACCTCGGAGGTCTCGCCGCCCATCACCGCGGCCAGCGAGATCGGCACGCCCGGCGCGTCGCCGGAGCAGATCACCATGTCCTCGGCGTCGAGCGAGCGGACCACCCCGTCCAGCGTGGTGATCTTCTCGCCCGGCAGCGCGCGGCGGACCAGCAGCGGACCGTCGAGTCGGTCCGCGTCGAACGCGTGCATCGGCTGGCCCAGCTCCAGCATCACGTAGTTGGTGATGTCCACGGCCAGGCCGATCGACCGGACACCGGCGACCGCGAGCCGCCGTTTGATGTAGTCCGGCGACGGCGCGGCCGGGTCGATGCCGTTGACCAGCCGCGCGGAGAACCGGTCGCAGCCGGCCTGGTCCTCGACGGTGACCGCCCACGGAACCGCCGGGGTGCCGGCCGGAGCGGCGGCCAGGCCCGCGTCCCGGAACGGCACCTTCAGCGCGTGCGACAGTTCCCGGGCGAGACCGCGCACGCTCATCGCGTACCCCCGGTCCGGGGTGATCTCCAGCTCCAGGATGATGTCGTCCAGCCCGACCAGCGGGCGGGCGTCGGTCCCGGGCGCCGGAGCGTCCGCCAGCACGATGATGCCGTCGTGGTCGTCGCTGAGGCCCAGCTCGGCCGCCGAGCAGATCATGCCCGCGGACATCCGCCCGTAGGTCTTCCGCGCGCCGATCGTGAAGCCGCCGGGCAGCTCACCGCCGGGCAGGATGACCACGACGTCGTCGCCGACCGCGAAGTTGCGCGCCCCGCACACGATCTCCTGGGGCGAGGAACCGCCGACGTCCACCGTGCAGAACCGGATCGGCTTCTTGAAACCGGTCAGCTCCTCGATGGTGAGCACGCGGCCCACCACCAGGTCACCTTTGACGGTCGCCGCCTGGTCGACGACCGAGTCCACCTCGATCCCGAGGGACACCAAGGCCTGCTCGACGTCGACGCCGGTGATGCCCACCGGCAGGTCGACGTGTTCGCGCAGCCAGGAAACTCCGATGCGCACAATTCCTCCGCTTAAAAGAAAAAAGTCTCAGACGGCCATGCCGTACGCGGTCGTGAAGCGCACATCGCCCTCGACCATCTCCCGCATGTCGGAAATGCCGTGCCGGAACATCAGCGTCCGCTCGATCCCCATGCCGAACGCGAACCCGGAGTAGCGGTCCGGGTCGATCCCGCAGGCGATCAGCACGCGCGGGTTGACCATGCCGCAGCCGCCCCACTCGACCCAGCGCGGCCCGTCCCGGTGCTCCGGGAACCACACGTCGAACTCGCCGGACGGCTCGGTGAACGGGAAGTAGTGCGGCCGCCACCGGGTCTTCGCGCCCTCGCCGAACATGGTCTTGGCGAAGTGGTCGAGCGTCCCGCGCAGGTGCGCCATCGTGATGCCCTCGTCCACCACCAGGCCCTCGACCTGGTGGAAGACCGGCGTGTGAGTGGCGTCCAGCTCGTCGGTCCGGTACGTCCGCCCTGGGCACACCACGTAGATCGGCGGCTTGCGGGTGAGCATGGTCCGGGCCTGCACCGGCGAGGTGTGCGTGCGCAGCACGTGCCCCGGCGTGGTCAGGTGGAACGTGTCCATCAGCCCGCGCGCCGGGTGGTCGGCGTGGATGTTGAGCGCGTCGAAGTTCGTCCACTCGAGCTCGACCTCGGGACCTTCGGCGATCTCGTAGCCCATGCCGACGAACAGGTCCCCGATCCGCTCCATCAGCGTGGTCAGCGGGTGCCGGGCGCCGCGCGGGCGGCGGTCCCACGGCAGCGTGACGTCGACGCGCTCCTCGACCAGCACGCGCGCGGCGCGCTCGGCCTCCAGCGCGGTCTGCCGGGCGTCGTACGCGGCCTGCACGGCCTGCCGGGCGACGTTGACCCGCTTGCCGGCGTCGGACTTCGCGGCCGGGGGCAGCGCGCCGATCTCCCGCCGGGCCAGCGAGATCGGCGACTTGTCGCCGAGGTGGGCCGGCTTCAGCGCGACGAGCGCGTCCAGGTCGGCCGCGCCGTCGAAGGCCTGCGTGGCCTCCGCGATCGCGCCGTCCAGCGCGGACTGGTCCAGCAGGGCAACCTGCTTCGGGTCATACGGGTCATTGCGATAGGTCATGACTCTGCGTCTCCAACGCCTGCGGGAACCGGGACAGTCTAGTGACGCGCGGCGACGCCGCCGCCCACCGGTATCTCCGAAGGCTGAGAGCGAGACAGGATCAGGCTCGTCGCCCGCGCGCACCGGCGGGCCACATAAACGAGCGGATCACTGTCGGTCACTCCTCGAAATCGCGTAAGGCTCTCGCCGAAGCATACAGACACACCGCCGCGGCCGCCGCCAGATTAAGGCTCTCGGCCCGGCCGTACATCGGCACCTTCACCCGGTGGTCAGCCGCCGCCAGCACCGCGTCGGAAAGGCCATGGGCCTCAGATCCAAAGATCCACATGGTACGGGTGGAGAGCGCCCCACTGTCCGCCAATCCGTCGAGGTCCGCGTCGCCGTAGCCGGTCGCCGCCAGCACGGTCAGCCCCGCGGCCTGCGCCTCGGTCACCACCGTCACCGGGTCCGGCCCGCGCACCACGTCCACGTGGAACAGGCTGCCGGCCGTCGACCGCACGCACTTGCCGTTGTACGGATCGACCGCGTCCCCGGCGAACACCACCGCACCGGCGCCCGCGGCGTCCGCGGTCCGCAGCACGGTTCCGGCGTTCCCCGGGTCCCGGATCTCGGCCAGCGCCGCGACCAGCCGGGGGCCGCGCGACAGCGCCTCGGCCAGCGGCACGTCCGCCTGGTGGCACAGCGCCACGATCCCCTGCGGCTGCACCGTCTCGGTCAGCGCCGCCAGCGCGTCCTCGTCCACCTCGGACACCTCGGCACCGGTGTCCGACGCGGCGCGGCTGAGCGTCGCGTACCGGTGCAGGGTCTCCGGCGTGCCGAACAGCTCGATCACGGTGCCCGGCGTGGCCAGCGCCTCCGACACCGCCTGCGGCCCCTCCGCGAGGAAACGGCGCGCCGCGTCCCGGTCCCGGCGGCGGTGCAGCTTCCGGGCGGCGGCGATCCTGGGCGTACGCGGCGTGAACAGGGTTTCGTCCTTGATCTCTCTGCCGTGATCGGGGCGTGCCGGATCGCGGGTCAGGCGGCGAAAAAGCGGAGGCGTCCCGCGGACAACGCGGGACGCCTCGCTCAGAGATGAAGCTGGGTGAAACCGGTGGGACTCAGGCGGCCTGGGCGGACGCGCCGCCGGTGCCCTCGGCCGCGACCGCGGCCTTGGCGACCTCGACGAGCCCGGCGAACGCCGTGGCGTCGTTGACCGCGAGGTCCGCGAGGATCTTGCGGTCGACCTCGACACCGGCCAGGCGCAGGCCCTGGATCAGCCGGTTGTAGGTCATGCCGTTCGCCCGGGCGGCCGCGTTGATGCGCGTGATCCACAGCTGGCGGAAGTCGCCCTTGCGGTCACGACGGTCCCGGTACGAGTACTGCATCGAGTGCAGCACCTGCTCCTTGGCCTTGCGGTACAGCCGGGACCGCTGGCCCCGGTAGCCGCTCGCCGTCTCGAGCAGGGTACGACGCTTCTTCTGGGCGTTGACCGCCCGCTTGACGCGTGCCATTGAACTACTCCTAATTGAAAAAAGTCAGTGGCGGGCGCGTCAGCGGCCCAGCAGCTTCTTAATACGCTTCACGTCGGACTTGGCCACCTCGACCGTGCCGGTCAGCCGGCGGGTGCGCTGGGAGGACTTGCCCTCCAGCAGGTGACGCTTACCGGCCTGCTCGGTGACGAGCTTTCCCTTGCCGGTGACCTTCACCCGCTTGCCCATGCCGGTGTGGCTCTTCATCTTCGGCATTGAACGCCTCTTCTTCCTGATACAGGCCGGGGGTTCCCGGCCGGTTGTGGCCGGGAAGCCGGCCGTTACTGGCCGGGGGTTCCGGCCGGCGCACCCGCGTCAGCGGACTCCGTGGCGGGAGCCTCGCTCTCGGGTGCGTCCACGACGTCCTCGTCCCGGGGCGGGCGAGGCGCCTTGGCGCTGGCCGCGACGCGCTCCGCCGCTGCCGCCTTGGTGGCCCGATGCGGGGCCAACACCATGGTCATGTTTCGGCCGTCCTGCTTCGGCGCGGCCTCCACGTAACCCAGCTCCGTGATCTCCGACTCGAGCCGGCGCAGCAGGCGGTAGCCCAGCTCCGGACGGCTCTGCTCGCGACCACGGAACATGATCGTGACCTTGACCTTGTCGCCCGCCTTCAGGAACCGCACCACGTGACCCTTCTTGGTCTCGTAGTCGTGCGGATCGATCTTCGGGCGCAGCTTCATCTCCTTGATGACGGTCTGCTGCTGGTTGCGCCGGGCCTCGCGCGCCTTGAGTGCCGACTCGTACTTGAACTTTCCGAAGTCCATGAGTTTGCACACCGGCGGACGGGCCATCGGCGCCACCTCGACCAGGTCCAGATCGACATCCGCGGCCAGCTGCAGGGCACGCTCCAGCGGGACGATGCCCACCTGCTCACCCTCAGGGCCGACCAGTCGGACCTCTCGCGCCCGGATCTGATCGTTCACGCGTGGTTCGGCGCTGATGGGGCCTCCTCATAACTGCTTCCCGCACCCGCCGGCCGGCCGGCGCGGGTCTGGCGACGACTCGCCCGCCTGCCCCGGCGGATCGAGCCTGCGCACGGCGTGCGCTGTCGGCCACAAGCAGAAAGGCCCCGGCAACGTACATGCCAGGGCCCGCTCGACCGGTCACGGCTCGTGCGCTCGCGCACGGCCACGCTGTCACGCGTGACGCTGAGCCACCGCGCTGCGGATGCACTGCACCCGAGGCGGTCTGACCGGACCCGGACGCTCGAGGCGACGCGGGTGGGAGCAGGCGCTCCGCTTCATCACCACCACGCAGGTGCAGGATCCAGCTGGATCATGAACAGGCGTGATGGTCAGGTCGACCCGAGAAGTCTAACAGGCCCGCAAGGCAGCCGCTAACGGCCCCGGACCTGCACCGACGCTCGGGCCACGGCGGTCCTGCTGTGACCGATCATGACAACCACAAAATGACCTTGATATTCCCGCTCCCGGCGAAGCCGGCGCCACTCCTTGCCCGATCCGCGGTGGTCACCGCAAACGCTCGTACGGTGACCACCGCGGAGATCAGGAGTTCGCGTCCGGGTCCACGTTCGTGGCGACCCGATCGGCGGAATGTTCCGCGCCGTCCTCGGCTCCGGCCGGATTCACCACACCGTCGTAGTTGTACACGACGGCGGAATCATGAGATTTGCTCGTGTGAATGTAGCGGTGCACCAGACCGTCATTCTCGATCTCGATGAGGCCCGTGTCGCCCGCATTGCGGGTCTCCCCGTCGTAAGGGCCTCCGACCAGGGCAGCTTCGGTAGTGGATTGATCAGTCATGCCGCTCGGGTACCCCGCCTCACACCGATCAAACAGATCCGAAAAATGGCGTGCACCTCCTGCATGACCACCGAATTCCCGGGTAGCCGGGACCTCGCACGGCCGATGAGATGGCCGACTTCACCCCCTGGATAACCCGATTGGAGGGCACTGAGATGACGGATATCGCCACGTCGCGTTCAGCGTCCGCGACCGACGGCCAGACGTCCGCCACCGAGACCGCGAAGCAGGAGGCCCGCGAGCTCGGGCACACGGCGGTGGAGGCCGGCGGAAGCGTCGCCGGCACCGCGAAGGACGAGGGCCGCCGGGTCGCCGAGGAGACCGGCCGGCAGGCCCGCCACCTATACCACGCCACCCGTGACGAGCTGCGCAGCCAGGCCGGCGCGCAGCAGCAGCGCGCGGTCGGCGGCATCCGCTCGGTCGGCGGCGAGCTGCGCTCGATGGCCGAGTCGAGCGAGCAGTCCGGGCCGGTCGGCGACTACGCCCGGCAGGCCGCCGCGAAGATCGACCAGGTCGCGGACTGGCTGGAGGCCCGTGAACCGGGCGCGCTGATCACCGAGGTCAAGGAGTACGCGCGCCGACACCCGGGCACGTTCCTGGCCGGTGCCGCGGTGCTCGGCCTGATCGCCGGCCGGGTGACCCGCAGCGTCGCCGCGGAGATCTCCGACGACTCCGGCGCGACGCCGTCGACCGCCCCGTCCGGGCCGACCGCCACCGGCACCGCCGCGGTCCCGGCCACGCCGGTCCCGCCCACGTACACCGAGCCGGTCACCGCCGTGCCGGTCCCGGCCACCCCGGCGACCACCGCGGTCGTCACGCCGGCCACCACGGCGCTGCCGGCCGACCCGGATCCGCTGCTGCCGCCGGTGACCGACCCGCTGGCCCCGCCGGCCACCGAGCCGCGCACGTACCCGGGTGAGGCACGGCCATGACGCAGGGCCCGGACGTGTCCCAGCGCTCGTTCGGCGAGCTGCTGGGCGAGGTCACCCAGGACCTGTCCACACTGGTCCGCCAGGAGGTCGAACTGGCCAAGGCGGAGATGCGCCAGGAGGCGGCGAAGGCCGGCAAGGCCGCCGGGCTGTTCGGCGGTGCCGGTGTGGCCGGCTTCCTGGTCCTGCTGTTCCTGTCGTTCGCGCTCTGGTGGGGCCTCGCCAACGTGATGGACCAGAGCTGGGCCGCGCTGATCGTGGCCGTGCTCTGGGCGATCGTCGGCGGCGTGCTGTTCACTCTGGCCCGTGGCAAGGCCCGTGAGATGCGCGGGATGCCGCGCACCGCGGAGACCGCGAAGGAGATCCCCCAAGCCCTCAAGCCGAATCGTGGAGGCCTGTCATGACCAGCAGCGATCCCGACCAGATCCGCGCCGAGATCGAACGTACCCGCGCGGGCCTCAGCTCCGACGTGGACGCGCTCGCGTACAAGGCCAGCCCGACGCGCATCGTCGAGGACCGGAAGCAGCGCGTGCGTGACGCGCTCCGTAACACCCGGGAGAAGATCATGGGAACCGCCTCCGACGCCGGCTCGACCGTGGCCGGCAAGACCTCCGGCGCCGCACACGCGGTCTCCGGCACCGCGTCCGGCGCCGCGCACGCGGTCTCCGACAAGGCGTCCAGTGCCGCGCACGCAGTTTCCGGCAAGGCCTCGGACGCGGCGGACGCGGTCCGGCAGGCGCCGTCGGTCGTGAAGGCCAAGGCCGAGGGCAACCCGCTCGCGGCCGGCCTGATCGCGTTCGGCGCCGGCTGGCTGATCTCGTCGCTGCTGCCGGCCACGCAGAAGGAGCGCGAGCTGGCCGCCAGCGCGAAGACCGCGGTGCAGGAGAACAAGGAGACGCTGGTCCAGGAGGCGAAGCAGCTGGCCGGCGAGCTGCAGGAGAACCTGCGCGGCCCCGCCGAGGAGGCGGCCGGCCGGGTGCGCGACACCGCGACCGACGCGGCCGCGAGCGTTCGCGACGAGGGCCGCTCCGCGGCCGAGGACGTCAAGGGCCGCGCCTCCGAGGCCCGCGAGAAGGTCTCCTGACCCGACGCCTGACGCCAGGAGGAGAGCGCCGGTCCCGCCGAGGGACCGGCGCTCTTCCGTGCCCGGACAGACCGGAACCCGTGTCAGCGGGACAGCCCTCAGCCCGTCAGCGGGCGGGTCGAGCAACCGTCAGCGGGCCGGGCCGGAACCCGTCAGCCGGGCGGTCACGGAACCGACACCGCAGAGGTGACCCGGTGCCGTCCGGATGTGCGAGGCTTTCCGCATCGACGGGCCGGAAGCCGCCGGGGGGCGGCACGGCACCAGACACCGCACGCGTCCCGCACGGGTGACGGGCGGGTCGTGTGCGTCTCCCAGGGGGATGGAGAGACGTGCAGTGACCATGCTGGACAGTCCGGTAACGGAGAACGGAGACATCGCAGACCTCGTCACGGCCGCGTCCCGGGGGGACACGCGGGCCTGGGACACGATCGTGGAGCGGTACGGCCGGCTGGTGTCGTCGGTGTGCCGGCAGTGGCGGCTGAGCGACGCCGACACCGCGGACGTGAGCCAGACCGTCTGGCTGCGCCTGTTCGAGCAGCTGGACCGGTTGCGCGACCCGCGGGCGCTGCCCGCGTGGCTGCTGACCACGACTCGGCGGGAGTGCCACCACCTGCACCGGGCCGCGAAGCGTGAGCTGCCCGGCGCGACCACGGCGCGGCTGGAGGGGCAGGCCGACGCCACCGCGGCCTCGGTGGACGACGGGCTGCTGCGCCGGGAGCGCGGTGCGGCGGTGCGGGCCGCGTTCGACGAGCTGCCGCCGCACTGCCGGGAGCTGCTGGAGCTGCTGCTCCGGGACCCGCCCACGCCGTACGAGGAGATCAGCGCCCGGCTCGGCGTGCCGTGCGGCGGCATCGGGCCGAACCGCGCGCGCTGCCTGGACCGGCTGCGGCGCAACCCGCGGTTCCGCGCGTTCATGTCGGAACGGACGTATCAGGCCGCCCGCTGATGTCGCGGCGCGTGGCAGTCGCCCACGCGCGTGAGACCTCGCCCCGGTACGGGGTGGGGGCCCTCGACCGCGGGGCGGGGATCGAGGGCAGGGCGGGGGTCGCCGATCGGGCGGCGGCCCCCGTCGCATTAACGCACATCGCCGGAATATATCGACAGACACCATTGACTTTGCCCATGTGAGCGCTAACACTGGGCTGGTCGACACGTACCGGGGAATGATCCTGCCGCAGCTGGCCGCGCCGGTGATGGTCTTCATCCTGAAGAAGGTCTTCGACCGTCTCCCGCGCGAGTACGAGCAGGCCGCGGCGCTGGACGGGGTGAGCCGGCTGCGGATGTTCTGGAGCGTGGTGCTGCCGATGTCCCGCCCGGTGCTCGCGGCGGTCGGCGTGTTCACGTTCGTCACGGCGTGGAACGACTTCCTCTGGCCGTTCATCGTGGTCAGCGACCGGAACTTATGACCGCGCCGGTCGCGGCGTCGACGACGCCGGACTCAAGGGATAGAGGTAACAGTGCAGCACGCGACAGTCACGCTCGACCCCGCCTTCACCGTCGCCCCGGTGCGCCGGCGCACGTTCGGCTCGTTCGTCGAGCATCTCGGCCGCTGCGTCTACACCGGCATCTACGAGCCCGGCCACCCGGCCGCGGACCCGGACGGATTCCGCCAGGACGTGCTCGCGCTGGTCCGCGAGCTGGGCGTGTCCATGGTCCGCTACCCGGGCGGCAACTTCGTCTCCGGTTACCGCTGGGAGGACGGGGTCGGGCCGGACCGGGTCCGGCGCCCCGATCTGGCCTGGCACACCATCGAGACGAACGAGTTCGGTACGGACGAGTTCCTGCGCTGGTGCGGGCGGGCCGGTGTGGAGCCGATGATGGCGGTCAACCTCGGCACCCGCGGCGTGGCCGAGGCCGTCGACCTGCTCGAGTACACCAACCACCCGGGCGGCACGCACTTCTCCGACCTGCGCGCCGCCCACGGCAACCCCAAGCCGTACGACGTGCGGCTCTGGTGCCTCGGCAACGAGCTGGACGGGCCATGGCAGGTCGGGTTCAAGACCGCGCGGGAGTACGGCCGGCTCGCCGCGCAGACCGCGCGGGCGATGCGCATGCTCGACCCGGACCTGACGTTCGTCGCCGTGGGCAGCTCCGGCTCCGGCATGCCCGAGTTCGGCGCGTGGGAGGCGGAGGTGCTGGCCGAGACGTACGACGAGGTCGACCTGATCTCCGCGCACGCGTACTACGAGGAGGTGGACGGCGACCTCGGCTCGTTCCTGGCGTCCAACCTGGACATGGAGCACGTGATCCGCGCGGTCACCGCGACCGCGGACCACGTCGGCGCGCGCCGCAAGTCGGCGAAGAGGATCGGCATCTCGTTCGACGAGTGGAACGTCTGGTACCTCAGCCGCTTCCAGAACGCGCCGCCGCCGGCCACCTGGGAGAGCGCGCCGCGCCAGCTGGAGGACGTCTACCACGTGGCGGACGCGGTGGTGGTCGGCAGCCTGCTGATCTCACTGCTCCGGCACAGCGACCGGGTCGAGGCCGCGGCACAGGCGCAGCTGGTAAACGTGATCGGACCGATCTTCACCGAACCGGGCGGGCACGCCTGGCGGCAGACGATCTTCCACCCGTTCGCGCAGGCGTCCGCGCTGGCCCGCGGCACGGTGCTGCGGACCGCGGTCGCCGCGCCGGTCTACGAGACCCCGAAGTACGGCGAGGCGCCGCTGGTCGACGCGGTCGCCACGCGCGACGACGAGACCGGCGAGGTCGCGCTGTTCGTGGTGAACCGGTCGATCGACGACCCGGTGCGGCTGACCGTGAACACCCGCGCGTTCGACCGGGAGCTGCGGATCGGCGACGCGACCGTGCTGGCCGACGACGACGTCTACGCCACGAACACCGCGGACGCGCCGGACCGGGTGAAGCCGCGCCCGCACCCCGGCGTCACGCCCGGCTCGCTGGACGTCGTGCTGCCGCCGGTGTCCTGGAGCGTCATACCACTTTCCTAAAGGTTTTAGTTTTTCTGCGATATGCTTTCGGCATGATCGACGCCAACCTGCTGCGTGGTGCGCTCGAGATCGAGCGCACCACGCACGGCCTCCTCCCCCACCGGCTGCCGCGCTGGGCCCGCGACCAGGCCGGCGAGCCGCAGGTCGCCATGGTCGAGGCGGAACCGTCCGGGGTACGGCTGGCGCTGCGCACCGCGGCCACCTGGATCGAGCTGGACACGCTGCCCACCCGGGTCGGCTACGCCGGTGCACCGGCCCGGCCGGCCGGCGCCTACGACCTGCGCGTCGACGGCGAGCTCCGGGCCCGCGCGGTCGCGGACGGCGGCGATACCGTGTCGATCGACATGGCCACCGGTGCGCGCACGGTCACCCCCGGGCCGGCCGCCACGCTGCGCTTCGACGGGCTGCCCGCGGGCGAGAAGGACGTGGAGATCTGGCTGCCGTACCGGGAGCGCACCGAACTGCGCGACCTGCGGGCGGACGCGCCGGTGCGGCCGATGCCGGACCGCGGCCGCCGGGTCTGGGTGCACCACGGCAGCTCGATCAGCCACGGGTCGAACACGGACGGCCCGTCCACCACCTGGCCGGCGCTGGCCGCGCACACCGGCGGCGTCGAGCTGATCAACCTCGGGTTCGGCGGCAGCGCGCTGCTCGACCCGTTCACCGCGCGCGTGATCCGGGACACACCGGCCGACCTGATCAGCGTGAAGATCGGCATCAACCTGGTGAACGCGGACCTGATGCGGCGGCGCGCGTTCGGCCCGGCCGTGCACGGCTTCCTGGACACGATCCGGGACGGGCACCCGGACGTACCGCTGCTGACGGTGTCGCCGATCCTCTGCCCGATCCACGAGGACACGCCGGGGCCGGGCGCGTTCGACCTGGACGCGCTGGCCGAGGGCCGGCTCGCGTTCCGGGCCACCGGCGACCCGGCCGAGGTCGCGGCCGGCAAGCTCACGCTCCGGGTGATCCGCGACGAACTGGCCCGGATCACGGCCTCCCGGAACGACCCGCACCTGCACTACCTCAACGGCCTGGAGCTGTACGGCGAGGCGGACGCCGAGGCACTGCCGCTGCCGGACGCGCTGCACCCGGACGCGGAGACGCACCGGCTGATCGGATCGCGCTTCGCCGGCCGGGTCTTCAGGCCCGGTGGCGCGTTTCATCCCGGATGACCGACAACCTGTTCCGCGCTTTCCGGGTCTTACGGGTGTGACTGTCTACAGTGCATCACATCTGCGGCGCCTGATAGCCGCACTGACCGTGTCCACCGCGGTCGCCGCCGTGCTCCCCGGCACGGCGGCGGCCGCCCCGTCCACACCGGCGCCACCGGTTCCGGGTGGCGAGGCCCGTACCGTCACGCTGATCACCGGTGACCGGGTCACGCTGTTCCCCGGCGGGAACGTCGCGCTGCAGCGCGGCGACGGCCGCGAGCACGTCCGGTTCGGCATCGAGCGCCTGAACGGGCGGGTGTCGGTGATCCCGTCCGACGCGCGCGGGCCGCTGCACGCGGGCCGGGTCGACCCGCGGCTGTTCGACGTGACGCGGCTGGTCGAGTTCGGCTACCACGACCGGGCGCTGCCGCTGCTGGTCGCGGGCGCCGCACCCGGCGCCCGCGCGGCCGCTGCCCTGCCCGGCGGCCTGAGCACCATGGACGCCGCGCCGAACGGCGACACCTGGCGGACGCTGACCGACACGAGGGCGCGCAGCGCCGTCACCAAGATCTGGCTGGACGGCGTCATGCGCCCGTCGCTGGACGTGAGCGTGCCGCAGATCGGCGCGCCCGCGGCCTGGCAGGCGGGCCTGACCGGCACCGGCACCACGGTCGCGGTGCTGGACACCGGCATCGACGAGACCCACCCGGACCTCGCCGGGCAGGTACGCGCCGCGCGGAACTTCGTCGAGGACGCGGAGGACGACCGCGACCTGGTCGGCCACGGCACGCACGTCGCGTCCACGATCGCCGGGACCGGCGACCGGTTCAAGGGCGTGGCCCCGGGCGCGAAGCTGCTCGACGGCAAGGTCTGCGGGCTGACCGCCGGCTGCCCCGAGTCGTCGATCCTGGCCGGCATGCAGTGGGCCGCGGAGCAGGGCGCGGACGTGGTCAACATGAGCCTCGGCGGTTTCGGTACGCCCGAGGAGGACCCGATCGAGGCGGCCGTACGGACGCTCAGCGAGGAGCACGGCACGCTGTTCGTGGTCGCGGCCGGCAATTCCGGCGGATTCGGTGAGGGCAGCGTGGAGAGCCCCGGCACCGCGGACGCGGCGCTGACCGTCGGCGCGGTCGACAAGTCCGGCAACCTGGCCGGCTTCTCCAGCCGCGGACCGCGCCCCGGCGACTACGCGATCAAGCCGGAGATCACCGCGCCCGGCGTGGACATCTCGGCCGCACGCAGCGCCGACGCGGTCGAGATGACCGACCCGGGCCCGGCCGCGGGCTACACCACCGCGTCCGGCACCTCGATGGCGACGCCGCACGTGGCCGGCGCGGCCGCGCTGCTGGCCCAGCAGCACCCGGACTGGACCGGCGACCGGCTGAAGTCCGTGCTGGTCGGCTCCGCCGCGCCGCACCCGTCCACACCGGTCAGCGCGCAGGGCGCGGGCCGGGTCGACCTGGCACGCGCGATCACCCAGGACGTGACCGCGACACCGGCCGTGATCAACGCCGGTTTCCAGCAGTGGCCGCACGCGGACGACGAGGTACGGTCCAGCACGCTCACGTACCGCAACGGCGGCACCGCGGCGGTCACGCTCACGCTCGGCGTCAGCGGCCTCCCGGACGGCCTGGTCTCGCTCTCCGCACCCGCCGTGACCGTGCCCGCGGGCGGCGAGGCCTCGGTCCGCGTCGACGTCGACACCCGCGGTGCGATGCCGGACGGGTTCCTCGGCGGCGCGGTCACCGCGACCGCCGGCGATCGGGTCGTCCGCACGCCGCTCGGCGTGGAGCGCGAGGTGGAGAGCTACGACGTCGGCCTGACCGTGCTCGGCCGGGACGGCGCTCCGGCCGGCGACTACCGGGTGCAGCTGATCGACAAGACGCGGCGCACCGGGTACGGCGCGTGGCCGGGCAGCGGCGAGACGATCCGGCTACCGAAGGGCGACTACGCGCTCGGCGCGAGCATCGGCGAGGACACCCACCTCGCGCAGGGCAGCCTGACCGTCGACGCCGGCACCGGCGCGCTGACGCTGGACGCCCGGATTGCCAGGCCGGTCACGGTGACCGCGCCCCGCAAGGGTGCCACGCTCGAGTCGCTGTGGGCCGGGGCCGGGTCCACCTGGTACTCCACCGGCGTCGGCGCGACCGGTGACGAGAAGGTCTACATCGGACGGCTCGGGGCGGACGTCACCACGCCGGACTACAACTCCTACGTCATCGCCCGATTCGGGCAGCGGGGCGCGGACGGCACGTACAACGGCACGCCGTACTTCTACTCGGCGTTCTACCTGACGCCCGGGAAGATGACGACCGGCTTCACGCACACGACGACGCAGGGCGAGTTCGCCACCGTGGAGGCCACGCACGGTACGCAGGCCGCGGTCCCGCTGGCCGCCAAGGGCAGCTTCCCGATGCACGGCGCGCTGTCCGGTGCCTCGTCGTGGAACTGGCTGTACCCGTCCGGGTTCCGCCGCACCGAGTACTACAACGCGGACCACGGCGTGCGCTGGGCGCCGTTCTTCATGGACACGCGGATCCACGAGGAGGGCTGGGAGGAGTACCTCTCCGAGCAGTGGGCGCCGCAGACCGCGTACCGGCCGGGCCGGACCGTCGCCGAGGTGTGGAACCGGCCGGTGTTCGGGCCGGCGCTGCCGGACACCGGGTTCACCGCGATCGCCCGGGAGAACGATCTCCTGTACGCGAACACGCCGCTGTTCGGTGACGGGCAGGGGCGTGAGGGCACCTCGGTCGTCACGTCCGCGACCAGCACGCTGTCCCGGGACGGCCAGGTGATCCGCGCGTTCCCGGACACGTACGGTGAGTGGCAGGTGCCGGCCGAGGCCGGGTCCTACCGGCTCGACGTCACGGCCGAGCGCGGCGTGCCGCACCGGCTCTCCACCCGGGTCGCCGCGAGCTGGACGTTCACGTCCGCACACGGGACCGGGCCGCTGCCGCTCTCCACGGTGATCTTCACGCCGCAGACCGACGCGTCCGGCGTCGCACCGAAGGGCCGGGCGTTCGGCGTGCCGGTGCGGGTGGCCGGGCAGGGCAACTCGGCCGCGGCGCCGAACCGGTCGCTGACCGTGGAGGTGTCCTACGACGACGGCGTCACCTGGACGCGGGCGACCGTCCGCAACGGCGCGGTGCAGCTGCGGCACCCCGGCACGGCCGGATTCGTGTCGCTGCGCGCGGTCGCGGCCGACCGGGCGGGGAACACGGTCACCCAGACCGTGATCCGCGCGTACGAGATCCGCTGACCCGGCACGGGCCCGGTCCGGCATTTCCGGCCGGACCGGGCCCACACCGCCGGTCACCCACCCGGGTACGGAAAGCCAGTCCAGCTGCGGCAACCGGCCCCGCCTCGGCAACCCGAACCCGCTGGCAACCCGACGCTGCCGCGGAAGCCCAGCCCACCTGCGGCGACCCGGTTGCTGCGGCAATCGAGCGCTCCGCGCCCGAGATATCGCGATATCTCATCTCGCGCGGCAGGCGCCGCTGCCGGCAAAAGCCGCCACACAGTCTTTGGACCCACCGCACGAGGGTCAAGCCGTGGTGGTCGCCTTCGCGTGCAGCGCGCGCAGCGCCCGGACGCCCTGCACCGCGTAGTCGCGGTCGGCGGCCTGGAGCGCCAGCACCGCCACCGACTCGTCGTCCGCCAGCTCCAGGAACGCCCACGGCGAGTGCTGGTCGAACCGGATCCGCCGGACCACGTCCCACGGCAGCTCGTAGCCGCCGAGCAGGTTGCGCACCCGGATGCCCTTCGCGTCCGCCTCGACCCGCGGCCGGGTGAACAGCAGCACACCCGCCGCCGCGAGTACGCCGAGCCCGATCATCGCGATCTGGTCGCCGAGCTGGAAGACCGCGTCCGTCTCGTCGTTGAGCCGCCCGGACAGGCCCAGCCCGACCAGCGTGAACACGACCACCACCGCCACCGCGGTCACATAGCAGACGACACGCACGCGCTGCGGACGCAGCTTCACGACCTCGGTCTCGCTCATGCTCCGAGTGTGACAAAACCCCGGAGCCACGCACCTGTCAGGGTACGGCGGCGCTACTCTCACCGCGTGGATGATCAATCCTGTCACTGCCTGCTGTGCACCGCACCGGCCGGTTCTCCGGAGGGTTCCCCGGATGCCCCGGAGCGCACGACGGCCGACAGGATCCGCCGGTTCGGCTGGACCGTCACCGGCGACCCGGCGTCGAACCTGGCCTATTCGACCGGTCTCTGGCACACGTTCCGCGCCCCGGAGATCTGCGTCCTCGGCGTGCCGGCCCGGCTCGGCCGGCGGATCGTCACCGCGGTCGGCAACCTGATCGGCGACGGCGACACGCTGCTCGACGGTGAGCGCCGGGACGACGTACTGACCGGGTACGACGTGGTGGTACGCGCGGTCCGGGACGGCTGGCACCCGCGCTTCTTCGGCGCCGGGCTGGACTTCTACCGCCGGACCCGGATGCCGATGATGCAGATCGTCTGGCCGGACCGCGCCGGCCGCTTCCCCTGGGAGCCGGGCACCGACGCGGGTTACCGCGCCGCCCAGCCGAGTCTGTGGCTGCACCCCGAGGACGATCCGGCGGGGTCATAGCGCGAACAGCAGCGCCGCGCTGATCAGGACGACGACCGCGGTGCCGAGGTGGACGCCGAACGCGGTGGCGCGGGTGCCGCCGTGACACAGCATGATCACCGTGTCGCCGACCGGGACCAGCGCGACGGCCAGCATGTACCAGGCCGCGGCCGGCCCACCCGCGAACGCCAGCGACGCGAGGCCGATCAAGCCGTGGGTGATGTCGCGGACGCCGAGACGATCTTTACCCAGGCGGTCACGCTGACGTTCGGCGCACCGGAGACACCGGCCGCGCTCCAGCAGGCGCTCGGCGAGCTGCGCGAGGCCGTGCGGACCGAGGTGCTCTGGGCCGGGCCGCACGGCCTGGTGACGCTGACCCGCGCCGGCCGGCTCCCCGCGACCGCCACGACCGGCGGCTGGCCGAGCTGGTCGACCGGATCGCGCCGCGCTGAGTTCCGGTCCGCTCCGGTGCCGGACTCCGGAGGTATGCGTGGTGAGCAGCCCGGACGTGCCACTTCGTCCGATCCGGTCCGGGAACGACCCGGTGCGGCTCCACGATGGTCTTTCCTGATCGTGCCCGTACTGCACGACCGGTGAGGAGACCGATGACGATGCCCGACCGACCACGGCGGATTCTCGCCGCACTCGCCGCGGCGCTGTGCCTGACCGCCTGCGGCCCCGGCGACTCCGGTGGCTCCGGTGACGCCGGCCCGGGGCAGGCGCCGACGGCCTGGCCGCAGCCGGTCGACGGCAAGCTCACCGAGGCGATGTGCGACGTGCTGACCCCGGACGACTTCCTGGCCGTGGGCGTGGACGCGCTGCGCTGGGAGGAGCGTGCGGTCGCACCGGACATCAGCCCGAACGCGGTCCGCTGCCACGCGCTCGGCGGCCACTTCCTCTGGTTCACGCTGCAGCCGGACCCGGTCTCGGCGGACCTGTACTTCCAATGGCTGCTCCACCAGCAGGACACCGCGCCCACCGCCGAGAACCACGTCCCCGGCGCGGACCAGAGCTGGTTCGCCACCGGCGGCACCGACCCGCAGCTGTTCGTCCGCCGCGGCGCGCTGGTCCTCAGCCTGAGCGTCGGCTTCGCGCACGACGACACCGGCTTCGACCCGCGCGCGGCAACGGCCACGCTCGCCGGCCAGGCCCTGGAGCGTCTGCCCGACGTCGGCCGCGTCGCGACCGGCAAGCCGCACGAGATGGTGCTCACCGTCACCGGCAAGGACACCGCGCAGGCGATCGTCGGCTACACCGACCCGATCACCGTCGAGGCGGTCCAGGAGACGGTCACGCTCCCCTGGAACAAGAAGATCCAGTTCCCCGCGTTCGGCCGGCCGACGTCCATCACCCTGAACGCCTCCGCGCCCGCCCCAGTCTCCTTCACCACGCTGCCGTCCGTCACTTGCGGCATCACCATCGACGGCACCGAGGAGGAACGCAACAACGGCCCCGGCCCGTCGACCTTCTGCTACGGCTCCTACGCCGAACCGCGCTGATCCGCCCCGCTCCCGGGCCCGGAGGCGCTGACCGCCGCGCGGTGCCAGTGGGCGGCGGCGCCGCGAGCCGGTTCGCCGGGACGGCTCGCGGCGGCGTGGGTCTCAGAGGCGGGTGGCGGCGATGTCGGTGACGAGGATGGCGCGGGCGCCGATCTCGTAGAGCTCGTCCATGATGCGGTGCATCTCGGCGCGCTGGACCATGGCCTGGACGGCGACCCAGCCCTCGCGGTGGAGCGGGGAGACCGTGGGGGACTCTATGCCGGGGGTGAGCGCGGTGGCCTGGTCGAGGAGGTCGGCGCGGACGTCGTAGGCGAGCATGACGTAGCGGCGGGCGACCAGGACGCCTTGGAGGCGGCGCAGTAGCTGGGCGGTGCCGGCCTTGCCGTCGGCCGCGGCGGCATCCTCGGCGGTCTCCGATGCCGTGCGGCCGATCAGGATCGCGGAGGAGCGGAGCAGCGGCTCGCCGACCGTGACCAGGCCGGCCTGGCGGAGCGTGGCGCCGGTCTCGACGACGTCGGCGATGACGTCGGCGACGCCGAGGCGGATGGCGTTCTCCACGGCGCCGTCCAGGCGCACCACGGTCGCGGAGAGAGAGTTCGCGGCCAGGTAGTGGGCGACCACGCCGGGGAAGGCGGTGGCCACCCGGCGTCCGTCGATCTCGGCGACCGACTGCAGCGTCTCGGGACGGGCGGCGAAGCGGAACTGGGCGCCGCCGAACGACAGGTCCATGATCTCCGTGGCGGGGGCGCCGGAGTCGAGGAGCAGGTCGCGGCCGGTGATGCCGAGGTCCAGGTCGCCGCTGCCGACGTAGACGGCGATGTCGCGCGGGCGCAGGTAGAAGAACTCGACGTCGTTGGCCGGGTCCTGGCAGACCAGGTCGCGGTCGTCACCGCGCTGGCGGTAGCCCGCCTCGCGCAGCATCTCGATGGCGGGACGGGACAGGGCGCCCTTGTTGGGCACGGCGATGCGCAGCATCAGGACTCCAGGGAAGGGGGAAGACTCCAGGGAAGGGGAAGGAAACCGGCCGGACCGAACACTCAGAGATGTCGGTAGACGTCCTTCAGCTCCAGCCCGCTGGCCAGCATCAACACCTGTGCCTGGTAGAGCAGCTGGGAGATCTCCTCCGCGGCGCGCTCCGGACCCTCGTGCTCCGCGGCCATCCACGCCTCGGCCGCCTCCTCGACGACCTTCTTGCCGATGGCATGGACGCCGCGCTCGACCGCCGCCACGGTGTGCGAACCCGGGGTCCCGGCCGCCACCTTTGCCTGCAGTTCCGCGAACAGCTCGTCGAAGGTCTTCACGGGAGACGATTCTCGCAGCCCCCTTCGGCCCCACCGCACCCGGGCAGCCAATATGCTTCGGACCATGCGTAGAACCTCCGTGCCCGCCGCCGCCCTGCTGCTCGCCACGGTGGTCGGGGTGTCCGCGTGCGCGCCGGAGGAGTCCGGCGACGATGCGGTGCCCGCGGCCTCCGCCGGCGCGGCCGGCTGCGACCCGGCGAGCCTGAAGACGCTGACGGCCGGGAAGCTGACGATCGGCACCGACCAGCCGGCGTACGAGCCGTGGTTCTCCGACGACAAGCCGGAGAGCGGCGAGGGTTTCGAGTCCGCGGTCGCCTACGCGGTCGCCACCGAGCTCGGCTACACCAAGGAGAACGTGGTGTGGACCCGGGTGCGGTTCGACAGCGCGATCGCGCCCGGGCCGAAGACGTTCGACATCGACATCAACCAGTTCTCGATCACCGAGGAGCGGCGCAAGGCGGTCGACTTCTCGTCGCCGTACTACCTGGTCCGGCAGGCGATCGTGGCGAAGAACTCGTCGCCGGTCGCGGGCGTGACCGACCTGGCCGGGCTGAAGGACGCGAAGCTGGGGGCGCAGGTCGGCACGACCAGCTACCAGGTGATCACCGACCTGGTGAAGCCGAGCCAGCAGGCGCAGGTGTTCAACAGCAACGACGACGCGAAGCAGGCGCTGGAGAACGGCACGATCGACGGGCTCGTGGTGGACCTGCCGACCGCGTTCTACATGACCGCGGCCGAGCTCACCGACGCGAAGATCGTCGGCCAGATGCCGCAGGTCGGCGTGCCGGAGCAGTTCGGCATCGTGCTCGACCAGGGTTCGCCGCTGACCGGCTGCGTGTCCCAGGCGGTCGACGCGCTGCGCACCGACGGCACGCTGACCACGCTGGAGAAGCAGTGGCTCGCCCAGGTGGCGGGCGCGCCCGAGCTGTCATGACGGCGGAGACCCACACGCCGAGTGACATACAGCGGGCGCGGGTCGCCTACCGCCGGAAGCAGTCGATCCGGTCGGTGATCATCAGCGCGGTCTCCACCGCGGTGGTCGGCGTGCTGGTCGTGGTGCTGGTGACCGGCTCGCCGGGCTGGCCGCGCGTGCAGGCGTCGTTCCTCGACCCGCAGGTGGCGACGGACTCGCTGCCGGCGATCCTGCGCGGGCTGTGGCTGAACGTCCGGCTCCTGGTCGCGTGCGCGATCGGCGCGCTGCTGCTCGGCCTGCTGATCGCGGTGCTGCGGACCACGAAGGGCGCGGTGCTGTTCCCGCTGCGCGCGCTGGCCACCGCGTACACGTACACGCTGCGCGGCATGCCTTTGATCATCGGGTTGTACCTGCTGACCTTCGGCGTGCCGGGACTGCGCCTGCAGGGCACGCCGAGCGTGCTGGTGCTGGGCGCGATCGCGCTGATCATCACGTACGCCGGCTACCTCGCCGAGGTGTTCCGGGCCGGGATCGAGAGCATCCACCCGAGTCAGTGGTCGGCGGCCCGGTCGCTCGGGCTGACGTACCGGCAGACGATGCGGCACGTGGTGCTGCCGCAGGCGGTGCGGCGGGTCGCGCCGCCGCTGCTCAACGACATGGTGGCGCTGCAGAAGGACGTGGGTCTGGTGTCGGTGGCCGGGCTGGTCGACGCGGTGCGGGCCGCGCAGATCGAGACCGCGAACGCGTTCAACTTCACGCCGTACGTGGTCGCGGCCGTGCTGTTCGTGCTGCTCGCGATCCCGCTGATCGCGGTGACGGATCTGGTCACGCTGCGCGCGGCGCGGCGGCAGAACGCGGGCGGGCGGTGACGATGGCGCGCGACGACGACGAGCTGAGCTTCGGCGAGCAACTGGAGCGGGACCGGCTGGACAAGATCCCGGAGCGCGGCGACGAGACCCGGGTGGCGGACTTCGACGCGGCGAAGCAGCGGCGCGAGCGGGCCCGTGAGCGGGCGCTGCGCCGGTCGACCGGCGCGTTCCCGGCGGTCCCCGAGGGCCGGCCCACGTCGGAGGGTACGGACGGGAGCCTCTACGACACGCCCGTGCCGAACAGCCGCGGCCGCCGCCGCAGCGAACGCCAGGGCGACGAGACCGAGTCTGCCTCGGGCGGCTACGCCCGGTTCGCGACCCGGGACGAGGCAGCCCCGCCCGAGGTCGGCGCCGACCCGTACCGTCGCATGCCGGTGGCGGAGACCCCGGCGGAACCGGACACGCGGCTGGTGGACGAGCGGCCACGGCGATCGCGGCACGCGCTGCCGGCGGAGCCGGGCGACGAGCCACCGGCGCGGCGCAGCCGGCGCGAGCGGGACGAGCTGAGCGACACCGCGGCCGGGCTGGTCCAGGCGATCAGGACCGCGGACCAGGAGGCGGACTACGTGCCGGTGCCGACCCAGCCGGCGCTGTCCTGCTCCGGGCTGCGCAAGTCGTTCCGCGGCGGCCTGGTGCTCCAGGACCTCGACCTGGACGTGGCCGAGCACGAGGTGGTGGTGCTGATCGGCGCGTCCGGCTCCGGCAAGTCGACGCTGCTGCGCTGCATCAACCTGCTCGAGGAGATCGACGACGGCACGATCCTGCTGGACGGCGAGCACATCACCGACCCCAGGACCAACCCCGACACGGTACGCCGGAAGATCGGCATGGTGTTCCAGTCCTACAACCTGTTCCCGCACATGACCGTGCTGCAGAACATCACGCTGGCACCGGAACGCGTGCACCGGCGCCGCCGGGCCGAGGTGGAGGCGGAGGCGCGCACCTGGCTGGACCGGGTCGGCCTGGGCGACAAGGCACGGGAGTACCCGGATCGCCTTTCCGGCGGCCAGCAGCAACGCGTCGCGATCGTCCGCGCCCTGGTCAACTCCCCACGCCTGCTGCTGCTCGACGAGGTCACGTCCGCGCTCGACCCGGAACTGGTCGGCGAGGTCCTCACCATGATCAAGGACCTGAAGACCGAGGGCATGACGATGATCCTGGCCACGCACGAAATGGCGTTCGCCCGCCAGGTCGCCGACCGGGTCTGCTTCCTCGACGGCGGCCGGATCCTCGAACAGGGCCCGCCGGAACAGGTCTTCGGCGCCCCCCAGCACCCCCGCACCCGCCAGTTCCTCCGCCGCATCATCGAAGCGGGACGGCTCTGACCGTCCATTGACACGCGCCGCGTGGCATGTGGACGATCGCGAAACGTGCGTGTGGGCTCGTCGAGTGCGGCTCGGAAGGGCTACGGCACGTAGAGCTCGGCGAGGCGGACGGCGATGCCGTCTCGCGTGGTGAGGCGGATCAGGTGGGGGCCGTCGCCGAGGCGGGCGGCGAAGTCGGTGGCGGAGGTCTCGCAGGAGCCGGCGCCCATCTCGTCCATGCAGGCGCTCACGTCGGACTGGTCGACCAGGGCGAGGACCGCGTCGTCCGCGCGGGGCAGCGTTATCTTGGCCTCGCTGTCGGCGGTGTTCCAGGCGGAGTTGCAGCGCTTGTCGTCGGCGGGGAGGTGGAACGTCTCGCAGAACTCCGGGTTGGTCAGGAAGATGACCGGCTCGACCACCACGGCCTGGCCCTTCCCCGGCGTGAACTGCAACAGCTTGACGATCGAGTCGGTGTCGCCCCGGGACACGTCCGTGAACGCCGGCACCGGCGGCGTGGCGGACGGCACGGCGGACGGCGACGCGGTGGTGTCGTCGGGAGCCGAGCCGCACGCCGCCAGGAGCAGCAGAGCGGGGATCGAGATCAAGAGCTTCTTCACAGCGTACGGATCTCCAGGTCCTTGAAGGCCGCGCTGCCGCTCCGGTAGTCGGCGCCGGCCTCGACGCCGAGGCGGATCCAGCCGGTGACCAGGCGGCGGTCGTCGGCGGGGGCGGAGGTGACGTCGGTGCCGTCGACCGCGACCGTGGCGACGTCGTCCCGGACGACCAGCCGGACGCGGTGTTCGGCACCGTCGGCCAGCGCGGTCGACGGGACGCGCACCAGCTCGTCCGCGCGGTCGTCGGCGTGCCGTTCGAAGCCGATCGTGTCGGCGCAGAGCGACAACGCGTACCCGGTGAGGTCGTCGGTCTTCCGGAACGCGACGAACGCGCAGCTGCCCGGCTCCAGCAGCGCCACGCTGACCGTGATCGACTGATCGCCGGCGAACCTGTCCTGCGGGCCGTCGCAGGCCTGCCAGACCGGCTCCCCGCCGCTGATGACCAGGCGCCCGCCGGTGTACGCGCAGCCGGCACCGGCCGGCCACTGACCGGGCCGGGACAGTGGGTCGATGATCACCGGCCCGCCGCCGATGAGTGGCGGGTCGCTGACGACGACCGCGGACGACGGCACGGCCACCGGCGGGACCGCCCGGGAGTGGTACGCCCACGCACCGGCCGCGCCGAGCACGGCCGCGGCCAGCACGCCCGCGATCGCGGCGGTCACCAGCCGGCGGTGGCGCCCGCGGCGCCGCAGCGCGCGGGCCGCCTGGGCCGCGCGCTGCACCTCGGGGCGCGCGGTCAGGTCGGGCCGGCTGTGCGAGCCGGTGTCCAGCAGCAGTTCCAGCAGTTCGGGTGCGGTCGGCCGGTCCGCCGGGTCCTTGGCCAGCGTGCGTTCCACGATCTCGCGCAGCGGTGACTGGAGCCCGCCGAGGTCCGGTGGCTGAGTGAGGATCCGGCCCGCGGTGGCGGCGGCCGAGTCGGCGGCGAACGGCGTGCGGCCGGTGCCGGCGTAGGTGACCACGGCGCCCCAGGCGAACACGTCCGAGGCCGGGCCGATCGGCGCGGTGTCGAACCGTTCCGGCGCCATGTAGGCCAGGGTGCCGACCATCTGATCGGTACGCGTGTGGTGGCTGGTCGCCTCGAACGGCTGCGCGATGCCGAAGTCGAT
Organism: Catenuloplanes indicus; assembly: GCF_030813715.1. Classification (NCBI taxonomy): domain Bacteria; kingdom Bacillati; phylum Actinomycetota; class Actinomycetes; order Micromonosporales; family Micromonosporaceae; genus Catenuloplanes; species Catenuloplanes indicus. Next base: position 7,664,854 of record NZ_JAUSUZ010000001.1, on the reverse strand, counting down.
CACCTTGGGTGCGCCGAGCGCGAAGAGCACGTTGCGTGGCTTCAGGTCGCGGTGGATGACGCCGGCGCCGTGGATCGCGGTCAACGCGGTCGCCACGCCGATCGCGACGCTGTGCAGGTCGCCGCCGGACAGCGGGCCCCGGTCCGCGACCACCTCGGCCAGGCTGGGTCCGTCAACGTACTCGACGACGAGGTACGGCGTGGTGTGCTCCGGGTCCGCGTCGAGCACGGCCGCGGTGCAGAACGGCGGCACCTGGCGGGCGCGGCTGACCTCGGAGCGGAATCGGCCGCGGTACTCCGGTTCGTTCGCCAGCTCCGGCCGGATCGCCTTGACCGCGACGCTCCGGCCGTCCGGCGACCGTCCTAGGTAGACCGCGCCCATGCCGCCCTCGCCGAGCCGGCCGAGCAGCCGGTAGCCGCCGAGTTCGCGCGGGTCCCCGGGGCGGAGAGGCTCCGTCATGGAGCGCCACCCTACACGGGGACCCCGCTGATGTTGAGTTCCGCCGCCGCGGCCCAGCGCTGTTCGTTCACCTCGCTGAGCGCGCAGCCGCACGTACCGCCCGGTCTTAGCGGCGAACGTGACGATCTGTTCCGCGGTGGTGTCCGGCCAGACGCCGGTCGCGACCGGGGTGCCCCCGTTCGTGCCGTCGGCGGAGACGTAGATCTCGTAGTTCTTGATCCGGCCGTCCGCCTTGTTCTGCCGCGGCAGGTAGTAGAGGTCGGTCACCCGGTACGTGCCCGCCCATGTCGCGTCGGTGGCGGTCAGTTCCAGCTCCAGGTAGAACGGATAGTCGTGGTCCGGCGCCGGGAACGTCGCGCCGGCACTCAGGCGAACGGCTGCCTTACCGTCGGTCATCGGACCGGCGGAACGGCATACCGGCCAACGACCGTCGATATCCGGCCAAGAACCCGCACCGGTACGGATCGACGCACCCCGCCGGGCCTACGCTGGTCGCATGATCTCGAAGGCGGACGTGGACGCGGCGGCGGTGCGGATCGGCGACCGGGTCCGGCACACCCCGGTGCTGCCGGTGGCGGACTCCGGCGCCACCGTGTTCAAACTGGAGTACCTGCAGCACACCGGCACGTTCAAGGCCCGCGGCGCGCTGAACCGGATCCTGGCCGCGGCCGAGTCCGGCGAGCTGTCCGGCGCGGGCGTGGTCGCGGCGTCCGGCGGGAACGCGGGCATCGCGGTGGCGTACGCGGCCGCCCAGCTCGGCGTGCCGGCCGAGATCTACGTGCCGGTGATCTCCTCCCCCGCGAAGGTGCGCCGGCTGCACGAGCTGGGCGCGGTCGTGGTGCAGACCGGCAACGAGTTCGCCGAGGCGTACGACGCGGCGCAGAAGCGGGTGAGCGACACCGGCGCCACGTTCTGCCACCCGTACGACCACCCGGACATGGCCGCCGGAGCCGGCACGCTGGCACTGGAGACGTGGGCGCAGACCGGCGGCTTCGACACCGTGCTGGTCGCGGTCGGCGGCGGCGGGCTGCTGGCCGGTGTCGCGGCGGCGCTGGACGGCCGGGCGCGCGTGGTCGCGGTGGAACCGGCCGGCGCCCGCTCGCTGCACGACGCGCTGGCCGCGGGCCAGCCGGTCGACGTGCCGGTCTCCGGCGTGGCCGCGGACGCGCTCGGCGCCCGGCGGGTCGGCGAGATCGCGTTCGAGGTGGCCCGGCGCACCGGCGTGCAGTCGCTGATCGTCGAGGACGAGGACCTGATCGCGGCGCGGCAGCACCTGTGGGACCGCTACCGGATCGTGGTCGAGCACAGCGCCGCGGCCGCGATGGCCGCGCTCACCGCCGGCGGCTACACACCGGCCGAGGGCGAGCGGGTCGCGGTGATCCTCTGCGGCGCGAACACGGATCCGTCGAGCCTCGGCTGAGCGGCGCTTGCGCGGGCCGCCTACGCTGAGGCGATGGACGGGCTCTCCGTGTTCCTGCTCTGGCTGGCCGCACTCATCCCGCCGGTGGCGATCGCGATCGCGGGCAACCGGCTCACCCGCCGCACGCCCGCGGAGCACGCCGTCGCCGCGTACTGGTCGGCCGGTCTCGCGCTGACCGTCCTCACCGGGCCGGCCGTGATGGCCGCGGCCGGGCCGATCGCCGCGGTCGGCAGCACCGTCCCGGCCGCGGCCGGCGAGGCGCTGTGGCTGGTGATGGTGGCCGCGGTGACCAGCGCCGGCCTCACGTTCGTCAGCACACTGACGCTCGGCGCCGAGCTGCTGTTCATGCTGCACCGCCCGCCGGCGGACCCACCGGCCGGCCCGAAGCCGGGCGGTCAGCTCACCCACCGGCCGGCCAACGCTTCCTGACCTCAGGGAACCTCGGAAGCGGACGTTCCCGCTTCCGGCGTGGTGGCGTCGCGCATGCTCCCGCGGGCACCGGTCGGCGGCCTCCCTGCCGGTCTCGCGGTGGCCCGGAGAATCCCGGCTACCGCGATGCCGTCGCACACCCACCCCGTGGCGGGTGTGCGACGGTGCGGGATCAGCCCCGCACTTCCACGGTCACCCTTCGTTCCGCACGCTCACGCCGTACCGTGGCGTGCTTGCGGGGTCATTGCGCCCCGTCCGGAATACCGTCCGTCCCCGTTCCGTCCGGGATTCCGACGCCGGCCGCCACCGTCCACTGCAGAATGTTCGCCATGCCGGGAATCCTGCCGCGCCGCGCTGGCAGGTACCTGAGCGTGCCTACTCACCCGCACTAGGCTCCCGGGCATGGTCACCGAGACGTTCCGCCGCACCGTGATCGAGACCTGGGGTGCCGAGGGCGCACGCTGGCTGGACACGCTGCCGGTTCGCGCCGGCACGGTCGCGGCGCGGTGGGGCGTGACCCCCGGGCCGCCGTTCCCGCTGAGCCTCAACTGGGTCGCACCGGCCGGGGCGGACACGGTGCTCAAGCTCGGCGTGCCGTCCGCGCCGCACCTGCGCGCGGAACGGGCCGCGCTGGCCCATTACCGCGGCCACGGCGCGGTGCGGCTGCTCGCACACGACGACGCGGAGGGCGCGCTGCTTCTGGAGCGGGCCGTGCCCGGCACCATGCTGCGCACGCTGGTCCCGCACGACGACGAGGCCGCGACCGCGGTCTTCGTCGACGTGGTGCGCCGCCTGCACCGCCCGGCCCCGGAGCCGGACTCCGCGCTGGAGCCGGTCGAGCGGCACGCGGACGACCTCGCGGCGCACCTGGCCCGGAACCCGGGGGACGCGCTGGTGGAGCGGGCGCTCGGCGTGCTGCGGGAGCTGTGCGCGTCCACCACCACCCGGGTGGTGCTGCACGGCGACCTGCACCACGGCAACATCCTCACCGCTACCCGCGAGCCATGGCTGGCGATCGATCCGCACGGCCGCACCGGCGACCCGGCGGCCGAGGTGGGCGCGCTGCTCTACAACCCCGATCCATGGGTACGCGACGACGCGCTCACCCGGCTCGCCCCGGCCCGCGCCGAGCAGGTCGCCGACGGGCTCTCGCTGCCGTACGATCGCGTGCTGGCCTGGGGCTTCGTGCTGTGCGTGCTGTCCTGGGTGTGGACCGTCGAGGACGGCCGCGACCATCACGGCCGCGAGCTGGACGTGGCCCGGCTGCTTCGGCCAAAGCTGCCGTGAGACCCGCCCCGAGCTGGAACGATGACGGCATGGCGGGGACCAGGCGAGCGGTGCGGACCAGGCGTGTGCCGGCGGACGGCCTGGCGGTGGGCGGGCCGCGGTGGAGCGGCCTGGCCGGCGGCCTGCTCCCCCAGGTGGTGCTGCTGGTGCTGCTGGTGCTCAATCAGCGCGGCGAGTTCGGCACGCCGGAGATCGCGCCGTTCTTCTCGTTCCTCGCGATCGGCGCGGGCGTGCTGACCGCCTTCACCGGCGGCCTGGCCACAATCTTCACCCGCTCCCGGCGGATGGGCATCGGCATGGCCCAGGGCACCGGCCTCGGCGTGGTCCTGTTCTTCGCCGGTGCCGCGATCATCCACCCGTGAGACGGCCGATCGAACTCTGTAGCGGCATCGACCGCCGTGGCACCGTTCGGCCATGACGCGGACCGTGGCCGCGCGATTCGGCCGACGCTACGACAGCGTCTCGCGGACCGCCTGCGGGGTCGGCGGACGGTTTCGGCACTGGAATGATCCAGCACACCGCTAGGTGTGGCGACTCCCGCGATAAACAATTCCCGTCATTGATGCAAGTGCAGGCGGGGCGTGCACATTTCTGCTGATGGGTTACTCTGTGCGGTAAGACGAATCGTCGGCTAACGATATGCAACTCGACGATCAGTCACCTTACAAGATCCTCGTCGGGCGGTGGTTCCACCATGGCGAAAAGGGCACGCACAAACGATCGACCGGACCAGGCGAACATCGAGGCCAGCACGGACGTCTCGATCCGCGACCTGCTCGCGGTGCGGGTGTCGGTCACCGGCACCGGACACCAGGCCACCCGGCCGATCGGCCGGTTCATCACGATGCTGACCGCGCTGCTGCCGACCTCGATGTGCCTGGTCGTCTGCGTGGTAGCGGGCGTCGACGGCACGCTGACGCTGCTGTGCTGCGCGGGCTCCGGCGCACTGACCGCGGCCGGCCGCTGGGTGGTCTCGCACCGGCCCGCGCGCCGGGGGCCGGCGCCGGGCCGGCCCCGCCGCGGGGATTAAGACCCGAGCCGGCCCGCGCGGGTCAGCGCTCCGCCACGCGACGGAGGAACGCGCGCCAGCACGCGCGGCCGAAGGACAGCACCGGGCCACCCGGATTCGTCGAGTCGCGAACCAGGATCCGGGTGCCATTCGCCGCGCACTCGACACAATTACCCTGTGCGCTCCGCGTGCTTTTTCGCCATATGCCATCGGTCCGCACTCGAATGGACATGAGCCCTCCCGCATAACGCCGGAATCGTCGCCCCCGACGGCCGGAGCATACGCCCGGAACATGGCGTTCATCCAGGCCACGGCGCACTACAATTCATTGCGTGATCAGGCAAGCACGGAGGGCGACTCCAATCGATTCAGCGCCGTCTCGATTATCACCGGGAGCATTTCCCGGGACGTGGCCCGCTTCTCCAGTGCGCGGAACCGGTCCGCGTAGCGCACGATGGACTCGACGTCCTCCCGGATGATCACCTCGTCCTGCGGCGACTCGATGTAGACCAGGCCGTCGTCCAGCTCGTCGTCGAATTCCAGGATCACGAACGGCGAGCGGATCGCGCCGTAGAGGCCGGCGCCGAACGGCAGGATCCGGATCGAGACGTGCGGCAGCGCGGACAGCTCCCGCAGGTGCGCCAGCTGCGCGGCCATCACGCCGTCCGCCCCGGACTCGGCACCGACCTTCCGGTACAGCACCGATTCGTCGAGGACGAAGAACATGTCCGGGGAATCGTCGCGGGTGAGCAGTTCCGCGCGTTCCATGCGCGCTTCCACCCGACGCTCCACCACCTCGGCGGAAAGCTCCTCGTCGGGCAGGAAACGCAATGCCGAATACGCGTACTCCGGCGTCTGCAAAAGGCCCGGCACGAGTTGCGGCTCGAAGTTCCGGATCGTACCGGCGCTCTCCTCGTGTTCGAGCAGTTCCACCATTCCGGTGGACAGCACGTCCCGGTAACGCACACCGATCGCCGAACCGGCACGAGCCGCGACCGAGAGGTCGTTCAGCGCCCCGATCCGCGCCGGGTCCGTGACGCCGTAGTGGTTCAGCAGCGCCTGCAGGTCGGTGAACGAGACGCTGACCTTCCCGGCCTCGATGCGCATCAGTTTCGCGCTGGACCAGTGCAGCGCGTCCGCGACCTCGCGCTGGGTCATGTCGCGGGCCACGCGGAGGCGGCGGAGCGCGGTTCTGAGGCGACGGCGGCTGACGGCGGCGCTCTGGTTCCGGGGCATCTTCTTCCCCTCTCGGCTGAGTGACGAATCCACCACCGGCTGCTTCCGTCACGCGCGTCACAGCGCCATTGCGACGTCAGGGCCGGGTCACGCAACAAACGAGCACACGACGAATTGTCACATCACGATGCGTGACGCCGCTACCTCGCTCACGTGCCCGAATCCGGCAAAAAGGGTCGGCCGTGAAAAACGCGTCAAGAAACCGCGGGGGCTCGTATGCAACGCGTCAGGTTTCCCCGATCCGGCCGCGACCAGGCGTTCCATTGCCCAGGCGACCGGCGCACCCGCCGGCCGGACGTACCTGAGTGAAGGAGTCGCACGATGCTTGACGTGGCATTCGTGCTGGGAACGGTGGCGCTGTTCGCGGCGCTCACCCTGCTGCTGCGGGCGGTGACCCGGCTGTGACCGCCGTCAACCTGATCGGCCTGGTCCTCGCCGTCGGCCTGGCCGGTTACCTGCTCGTCGCACTGCTGTTCCCCGAGAAGTTCTGAGAGAGCCGCTGACATGAACACCACAGTCGCGGGCGTGATCTTCTTGATCTCGCTCGTCGTCGCGATCGCCGCGGTCCACCGGCCGTTCGGCGACTACATGTTCCGCGTGGTATCCCGGCGGGAGCACTCCCGGGTGGAGCGTGGCATCTACCGGGTGATCGGCGTCGACCCGGACGCGGAGCAGAGCTGGGCGGTCTACGGCCGCAGCGTGCTGGCGTTCTCCGCCGTCTCGGTCCTGTTCCTCTACGGCCTGCTGCGCCTGCAGCACCACCTGCCGCTGAGCCTGGGCACGGCACCGGTGACCGGCCACATCGCCTGGAACACCGCGGTCAGCTTCGTGACGAACACGAACTGGCAGGCGTACTCCGGCGAGTCGACGCTGGGCCACCTGGTCCAGATGACCGGCCTGGCCGTGCAGAACTTCGTCTCCGCCGCCGTCGGTATCGCGGTCGCGGTCGCGTTCGTCCGCGGCTTCGCCCGGTCCCGGACCGACCAGCTCGGCAACTTCTGGATCGACCTGACCCGGATCACGCTGCGCGTCCTGCTGCCGGTCGCGATGCTCGGCGCGCTCGTGCTGATGCTCGGCGGCGTCGTGCAGAACCTCAGCACCGGCACGCTCGCCGAGACCGTCGCCGGCGGCAGCCAGACGATCACCGGCGGTCCGGTGGCGTCGCAGGAGGCCATCAAGCTCCTGGGCACGAACGGCGGCGGCTTCTACAACGCGAACAGCGCGCACCCGTTCTCCAACCCGGCGACCTGGACGAACTGGGTCCAGCTCTTCCTGATCCTGCTGATCCCGTTCTGCATGCCGCGCGTGTTCGGCCGGATGGTGGGCCAGAACCGGCAGGGCTACGCGATCGTCTCCGTGATGGCGCTGCTCGCGCTGGCCTCCATCGCGCTGATCACGGTGTTCGAGCTGCGGGCCGGCGGCACCGTGCCGACCGCGGCCGGCGCCGCCATGGAGGGCAAGGAGGTCCGGTTCGGCGTCGTCGACTCGGCCGTCTTCGCGGCGATCACCACGCTCACCTCGACCGGTGCGGTCAACTCGTTCCACGACTCGTACACCGCGCTCGGCGGCATGATGCCGATGATCAACATGATGCTCGGCGAGGTCGCACCCGGCGGCGTCGGTTCCGGTCTCTACGGCATGCTGGTGCTCGCCACGATCACCGTGTTCGTGGCCGGGCTGATGGTCGGCCGCACGCCGGAGTACCTGGGCAAGAAGATCGGCGCCCGGGAGATCAAGCTCGCGTCGCTGTACTTCCTGATCACGCCGATCCTGGTGCTGACCGGGACCGCGCTCGCGTTCGCCACCGGCAACGCGTCCACCGCGCTGAACGTGGGCCCGCACGGGCTGTCCGAGGTGCTCTACGCGTTCACGTCCGCGGCCAACAACAACGGCTCCGCGTTCGCCGGCATCACGGTCAACACGCTCTGGTGGGACGTCGCGACCGGCCTGGCCATGCTGCTCGGCCGCTTCCTGCCGATCATCTTCGTCCTCGGCCTGGCCGGCGCACTGGCCCGGCAGACGCCGGTGCCCGAGTCCGAGGGCACGCTCCCCACCCACCGCCCGCTCTTCGTCGGCATGGTCGCCGGTGTGACGGTCGTGCTGGTCGCTCTCACGTTCCTCCCGGCGCTCGCACTCGGCCCGCTGGCGGAGGGCCTGTGATGCACACGCTCACGCCGGCCACCGGCCCGGCCCCGGCCGCTCGTCTCACGCCGGCGCACGCTTCGGTAGCGGCTCGCGCAGCGGCGCCGGCGACGACCGCCGCCCGCGTCGCGACACCGGCCACCATCGCCACCCACACGGCGACTTGCGCCGCGGGCGCCGCCCACGCGGCAACGCCGGACACGGCGCCCGCTCGCGCGGCGAGCCCCGCCGCGGTGACCCACCCGGCGATGCCGGTCGCGGTGGAGTCGTACCGCGACGCGGTTCTTGATCTTCGTCTCTCGCAGAAGGCTCGTGAACGATCATGACCACCAACACCATCGATGCGCCGGAGAGCCCGGCGTCGCACCAGGACCGGCCGCGGCGGGCGGCCGGTGGCGGGTTGCTCGATCCGAAGCAGCTGGCCCACTCGTTGCCGGATGCGCTGCGGAAGCTGGATCCGCGTGCCATGTGGCGCAATCCGGTCATGCTGATCGTCGAGATCGGTGCCGTGTTCACCACGGTGCTGGCGGTCGCGGAACCGTCCGGGTTCGCGATCGCGATCGCGGTCTGGCTCTGGCTCACCGTGATCTTCGCGAACCTGGCCGAGGCGGTCGCGGAGGGCCGCGGCAAGGCGCAGGCCGCCACGCTGCGTGCGGCCAAGAAGGACACGGTCGCGAACCGGCTCAAGGGCTGGAAGCCCGGCGCGGCCGCCGGCTCCTACACCGACGAGGGCGTGGCCGCCGGTGAACTCCGGCAGGGCGACATCGTCGAGGTGACGGCCGGCCAGATCATCCCGGGTGACGGCGACGTGGTCGAGGGCATCGCCAGTGTCGACGAGTCCGCGATCACCGGCGAGTCGGCGCCGGTCATCCGCGAGTCCGGCGGTGACCGGAGCGCGGTAACCGGCGGCACCCGGGTGCTCTCCGACCGGATCATCGTGCGGATCACCCAGAGGCCGGGTGAGAGCTTCATCGACCGGATGATCTCGCTGGTCGAGGGCTCGAACCGGCAGAAGACACCGAACGAGGTGGCGCTCAACATCCTGCTCGCGGCGCTCACGGTCATCTTCCTGCTCGCGGTGGTCACGCTGCAACCGCTGGCGATCTTCGCGAAGGGTTACCAGGCGGCGGCGCCGGACACGCTGGCGCTGAACGGCGACGGCGTCACCGGCATCGTGCTGGTCTCGCTGCTGGTCTGCCTGATCCCGACCACGATCGGCGCGCTGCTCTCCGCGATCGGCATCGCCGGCATGGACCGCCTGGTGCAGCGCAACGTGCTGGCGATGAGCGGCCGCGCGGTCGAGGCGGCCGGTGACGTCAGCACGCTGCTGCTGGACAAGACCGGCACGATCACGCTCGGCAACCGGCAGGCGTCCGAGTTCCTGCCCGCGCCCGGCGTCACCGAGATCGAGCTGGCCGACGCGGCGCAGCTGTCCAGCCTCGCGGACGGCACGCCGGAGGGCCGCTCGGTCGTGGTGCTGGCCAAGGACTTCGGGTTCCGCGAGCGTGCGGTGGAGACGGCGACGTTCGTCGAGTTCACCGCGCAGACCCGGATGAGCGGCGTCGACCTCCCGGCCGGCGACCCCGGCACGGCCGACGCCACCGGCACCACCGGCGGGGCCGGGACGACCGGCGCGGTGCGGCGCGTCCGGAAGGGTGCGGCCGGTGCCGTGCTGGCCTGGGTGCGGGAGAACGGCGGCACGCCCGCGCCCGCGATCGCCGACCTGGTCGAGCGGGTCAGCGCGTCCGGCGGCACGCCGCTGGTGGTCGCCACGCACACCGGCGGCGAACCGGCCCGCGCGCTCGGCGTGATCCACCTCAAGGACGTGGTCAAGCCCGGCATGCGCGAGCGCTTCGACGAGATGCGGCGGATGGGCATCCGTACCGTCATGATCACCGGCGACAACCCGGTGACCGCGAAGGCGATCGCGGCCGAGGCCGGCGTCGACGACTTCCTGGCGGAGGCGAAGCCGGAGGACAAGCTCGCGCTGATCAGAAAAGAGCAGGAGGGCGGCCGGCTGGTCGCGATGACCGGCGACGGCACCAACGACGCGCCCGCGCTCGCCCAGGCCGACGTCGGCGTGGCGATGAACACCGGCACGTCGGCCGCGAAGGAGGCCGGCAACATGGTCGACCTCGACTCCGACCCGACCAAGCTGATCGAGATCGTGGAGATCGGCAAGCAGTTGCTGATCACCCGCGGCGCGCTGACCACGTTCTCCATCGCGAACGACATCGCCAAATACTTCGCGATCATCCCGGCCATGTTCGCGGGCGTCTACCCGGGCCTGGACGCGCTCAACATCATGCGCCTGGACAGCCCGACCACCGCGATCCTGGCCGCGGTCGTCTTCAACGCGCTGGTCATCGTCGCGCTGATCCCGCTGGCGCTGCGCGGCGTCCGTTACCGGCCGAGCAGTGCCGCCGCGCTGCTCAGCCGCAACCTGTGGATCTACGGCCTGGGCGGCATCGTCGCGCCGTTCATCGGCATCAAGCTCATCGACCTGCTCATCTCGCTCATCCCGGGGATTTGATTCCGATGCGTCTTCCTTCCTGGATCTCCCAGCACCTCGCGGCGCTCCGCGCGCTGCTGTTCCTCACCGTCGCGCTCGGACTCGCGTACCCGCTGGTGCTGGTGGGCGCCGGCATGATGCCCGGGTTCGGCGGCAAGGCCGAGGGCTCGCTCATCACCCGCGACGGCACCGTGATCGGCAGCGCGCTGATCGGCCAGCACTTCACCGACGCGGACGGCAACCCGCTGCCCCGGTACTTCCAGTCCCGTCCCTCGGCCGGCGGTGACGGCTACGACCCGCTGGCCACCGGCGCGTCGAACCTCGGCCCGGAGAGCGTGGTGGACGGCCCGGACACGCCGAGCCTGCTCACCCAGGTCTGCATGCGTAGTCTCGCGATCGGTGCGCGGGAGGGCGTGGACGGCGGGCGGCCGTACTGCACCCCGGACGGTGTCGGCGCGGTCCTGAGCGTCTTCCGCGCGGACGGTCTCACCGGCGCCGTCACCCGCGCGGTCAGCGTCAACCAGGCCTGCCCGGCAACACCTTTCCTGACCACCTTCGAGGGTACGGCCGTGGAGTGCGCGAACCCGCGCGAGGACTACTCCGGCGGCGTGGTCACGCCGGTCCGCGGCACGGCACCCGACTCCCCCGCCGTCCCGGCCGACGCGGTCACCGCGTCCGGCAGCGGGCTCGACCCGCACATCAGCGTCGCGTACGCGCGGCTGCAGGCGCCGCGGGTGGCCCGTGAGCGCGGCCTCCCCGAGGCCGACGTGACCGCGCTGATCGCCGCGCACACCACCGGCCGGGCGCTGGGCTTCATCGGCGAGCCCGCGGTCGACGTACTGGCGCTCAACCTCGCGCTGGACGCGCGGGCCTGATCCGCGGCGCAGACGTCCCCCGCGCCGCTGGGAATCGGTGCGGGGGACCCCGCGTCGCCGGGAACCGGGGTGGCGGGCCCCGCAAGTGAAAGGATCGTGCCGTGGCACGCGGACAACTGCGGATCTACCTGGGCGCGGCCCCGGGCGTGGGCAAGACCTACGCCATGCTCGAAGAGGCGAAACGCCGGGCCGAGCGCGGCACCGACGTGGTGGTCGGCTTCGTCGAGACGCACGGCCGGCCGATGACCGAGGCGATGATCGGTGAGCTGGAGGTGGTGCCGCGCCGGTCCGTGACGTACCGCGGCGCCGAGTTCACCGAGATGGACCTGGACGCGGTGCTGGCCCGCCGGCCCGAGGTGGCGCTGGTTGACGAGCTGGCGCACACGAACGTGCCCGGCGGCCGCAACGAGAAGCGCTGGCAGGACATCCAGGAGCTGCTGGACGTCGGCATCGACGTGCTCTCCACCGTGAACGTGCAGCACCTCGAGTCGCTCAACGACGTGGTCGAGGAGATCACCGGCGTACCGCAGCGGGAGACCGTGCCGGACGAGATCGTCCGCGCGGCGGAGCAGGTGGAGCTGGCCGACCTGACGCCGGAGGCGCTGCGCCGCCGGATGGCGCACGGCAACGTCTACCGGCCGGACAAGATCGATGCGGCGCTCGGCAACTACTTCCGGCTCGGCAACCTGACCGCGCTCCGCGAGCTGGCGCTGCTCTGGCTCGCCGACAAGGTGGACGACCAGCTCGACCGGTACCGGGCCGAGCACGAGATCGCCGACACCTGGGAGACGCGGGAGCGGGTGCTGGTCGCGCTGACCGGCGGGCCGGAGGGCGAGACGCTGATCCGCCGCGCCGCCCGGATCGCGGACCGCACCAAGGGCGCGGAGCTGCTGGCCGTGCACGTGTCCCGCAACGACGGGCTGGCCGGGGTCGACCCGGCGCTGCTGGCCCGGCAGCGGGTGCTGGTGGAGAGCGTCGGCGGCACGTACCACCAGGTCGTCGGCGGTGACGTGCCGGCCGCGCTGCTCACGTTCGCGCGCGGCGTCAACGCGACGCAGCTGGTGCTCGGCGCCAGCCGGCGCGGCCGGCTGGCACAGCTGCTCTCCCCCGGCGTCGGCGTCACCACCACGGCCCGCTCCGGCAGCATCGACGTGCACCTGGTCACGCACGAACGGGCCGGGACCGGGCGGCGGCGGTCGTTCGACGGCACCACCGCGCTGTCCCGCAGGCGGCAGATCGCCGGGTTCCTGCTCGCGCTGATCGGCATGCCGCTGCTGACCGTGGGCGTGCACTTCCTGCCGCCGAGCCTGACGCTCGACATTCTCATCTTCCTGGCCGCGTCGGTCGGCGTGGCGCTGGTCGGTGGACTCTGGCCGGCACTGCTCGCGGCCGTCAGCGGCATGATGCTGCTCAACTACTTCTTCACGTCGCCGACCGGCCGGTTCACGATCGCGGAGCCGGACAACCTGATCGCCCTGGTGATCTTCGTGCTGGTCGCCGCGTCGGTGAGCGCGGTGGTCGACCTGGCCGCGCGGCGCACCCGGGAGGCGGCCCGGGCCGCGGCGGAGGCGACCACGCTCGCGGCCGTCGCGGGCAGCGTGCTCGGCGGCGCCCGGCCGCTGCCCGCGCTGCTCGAACGGCTCCGCGAGACCTTCGGGTTCACCACGGTCACGCTGCTGGAACGCGATCCGGACGCGGGCACCCGGCCGGACGTGCAACGCGACCCGCACGCGTGGAAGGTGGTGGCCGGCGTCGGCGGGCCGCCGTGCGCCGCGCCCGGCGAGGCCGAGGTGGACGTACCGATCGACGACACGCTCAGCCTGGCGCTGCGCGGCGCGCCGCTGGCCGCGGACGACCGGCGGATCGTGGAGGCGTTCGCCGCGCAGGCCGCGGTCGCGCTGCGCCAGGAACGGCTTAAGGCCGAGGCGGCCACGGTCAAGCCGCTCGCGGCCGCGGACCGGATGCGCACCGCGCTGCTGGCCGCGGTCAGCCACGACCTGCGCACGCCGCTGGCCTCCGCCAAGGCCGCGATCACCAGCCTGCGCAGCGCGTCCGGCGAGCACCCGGAGGTCGCGTTCGACGACGAGGACCGGGACGAGCTGCTGGCCACCGCGGACGAGTCGCTGGACCAGCTCGGCCGGCTGGTGGCGAACCTGCTGGACATGAGCCGGTTGCAGGCGGGCGTGCTCGGGCTGTCGCTGATCGACATCGGGCTGGAGGACGCGGTGCCGCGCGCGCTCGACGAGATCGGCCCGGCCGCGCACGCGGTCCGGGTCAACATCCCGCCGGACCTGCCCGAGGTCACCGCGGACCCCGGCCTGCTGGAGCGGGTGCTGGTCAACCTGGTGGCGAACGCACTGCGCTACAGCCCGCCGGACGCGCCGCCGGTGCTGTCGGCCAGCACGCACGGCGGCGAGGTGGAGCTGCGCGTGATCGACACCGGCCCGGGCATCCCGGAGGACGAGTGGGACACCGTGTTCCTGCCGTTCCAGCGCCTCGGCGACCGGGACAACCACACCGGCGTCGGGCTCGGGCTCGCGCTCTCCCGCGGCCTGGCGGAGGCGATGGGCGGCACGCTCACCCCGTCCGCGACGCCCGGCGGCGGGCTGACCATGGTGCTCGCGCTCCCGGCCGTACCCTCGGATGGTCTTGATCTTGTCTTGGAGAACGAATGACCCGCATCCTCGTCGTCGACGACGAGCCCCAGATCCTCCGCGCGCTCCGGATCAACCTCAAGGCACGGGGGTACGCCGTGGAGGTCGCGCCGGACGGCGGCTCGGCGCTGCGCGCGGTCGCGCAGCACCACCCCGACCTGATCGTGCTCGACCTGGGCCTGCCGGACATGGACGGCGTCGAGGTGATCCGCGGCGTGCGCGGCTGGACCGCGGTCCCGGTGATCGTGCTGTCCGGGCGCGCGAGCAGCGAGGAGAAGGTCGCCGCGCTCGACGCGGGCGCGGACGACTACATCACCAAGCCGTTCGGCGTGGAGGAGCTGCTCGCCCGGATCCGCGCCGTGACCCGGCGGATCAACACGACCGGTGACGCCGCGCCGGCCGCCCGGATCGGGCGGTGGACCGTCGACCTCGCGGACCGCACGGTACGCGGGGACGACGGCGCGGAGCTGCGGCTGACGCCCACCCAGTGGCACATTCTGGAAATCATGCTGCGCAATCCGGGGAAGCTGATCAGCCAGCGGCAACTGCTGCAGGAGGTGTGGGGGCCGCAATTCCAGACGGAGACCAACTACCTGCGCCAGTATCTGGCGCAACTGCGCCGCAAGCTGGAGGACGACCCCGCCCGCCCCCGGCATCTGATCACCGAGCCGGGGATGGGCTATCGGTTCCGCCCTTAGTCAGCGCTTGTTGAAGGCCTCGACCACGTTGGCCGGGATGCGGCCGCGCTCGGAAACGTCGTAACCGTTCTCCGCGGCCCACTCGCGAATCGCCTTGTTCTGGTCGCGATTCGAGCGGACGGTGCCACCGGCGACGCGACGGCCGCCGCGCTGCGCGGTCACCGCGCCGCTGCGGCCCACCCGGGTGCCGGCCGCGATGTACGGATCGAGAAGCTTGCGCAGCTTGCCGGCGTTCTTCTCGGAAAGGTCAATGGTGTAGGTCACGTCGTCCAGCGCGAACTCGACGGTGCGGTCAGCCTCGCTGCCGTCGAGGTCGTCGGTCAACAGCGTGATGACTTGCTTAGCCACGGCGGCTCAACTCCCGGTCAGGAAGAACAATGCAAACGGATGGGGTACCGAAATGCAGTCTGCCTGAAGCGCACAATATCCCGCAACCTGCCCCGAAATTGTCGGGTCGTGACTATTGCCTCGCGATCCTTTCGCGAACATCGTAAGCCCAGCTCAATCGCGGTTCATACGCACCGTCCGGCGCCGACTCGTACCAGGCGATCGCCTCTTCGAGATTGTTACGAGCTTCGATGAGATAACCGGCCTCGGCCAGGATCTGCGCGTGCTCGACCAGCAGATCCGCTAGATCACCCGCCGAGGTCGGCCGCGCCCGGGCCACCTGCCGGGCGATCCCGACCGCCTCCCGCGAGTCCGTCACGGCCGCGCCGGACCGGCCGGCCCGGCTGTTCCCGGCCGCCAGGTTGCGCAACGCCGTGACAAAGGCCGGGCCGTCCACCAGCAACTCCCAGCCAGCGGGAATCGGCCCCGCATTCGACGGCGTGAAGAACACCGCGCCGCTTTCGTCCGCGGCCCGGAACAGGTCCGCCGCCTCCGCCATCGCCTCGGTGGCACGCTCCCGGTCACCCGCCTCGGCCAGCATTTCCCCGAACCGGACGAGTGTGCGCGCCAGCCCCGCCCGATGCCGCGGCGCGTCGAAGACGGTTTCCCGATACTGACGGACCGCCTCCGCGATCGGCTCGCGCGCCTCGCCCTTCCGCCCGGTCGCCTCAATGGCCGCACCCAGGCGCACCAGCGCATCCGCCAGATACGGCCGGTAAAAGGCCGGATCGGCCGGCACCAGCTCACGGAACAGCGCCGCCGACTCCGCCGCCGCGGCCACCGCCGCGTCGCTTTCTCCGACACGCTGCAGGAAATGCGACCGGTTGTGCAACAGCCCGGCCGCGGCCAGGATGTGGGTCGCATTCTCCGGTGCGATCTCCCGCAGCCGCCTGATCGTCGCGCTCGCGGTCCCGCTCGCCGCCAGCGCATCCCGGTAACGCCCGTCCGCAGCCGCCCGTTCCATCACGGCCACCTCATCCCGCAGGCGAGCGGACAGATCTTCTTCGGTCGCGTTCTCCCCGAGCACCATGCACTTCTGTATGCCCCGTTCCCCCTTTCCTATTCGGCCGACAGGGGCCAGGGAACAGTACCTCCAGAAACGTTGCCGGTTGTCGATATGCCCTAGGCTGCCGGGCGTGAAGTTGCGCCGAGTAACCGTGGTGGCACTCATCGCCGCCGGTGTCGCCATGGTGACCTTGATGATTGGCCTGGTCACGAACGCCGCCTCCGCCCAGCAGCGCTGGCCGGGCCCGCTGGCGCTGGTGCAGCAGCATCCGTGGCAGTCCTTCACGCTCCTGGCCGTGGCCGCGGTCCTGCTCGCGGCGCTGTCCCAGGCGCTGACCGAGGCCGGTCACGAGACGCACGCCGCCACCACCCGGTCGGACCGCCTCGTGGCGCCACGGTTCGTGGAGGGCGCCGCCGTCCTGCGCACGCTCCCGCACGACATCACCGGGTTCACGAACCGGCACGAGCAACTGCGGCAGGTCGTCGAGGACGCGGAACGCGGCGGTGCCGACACGGTGATCCGCACCATCGACGGCATGGCCGGGGTCGGCAAGACCGCGTTCGCCATCCACGCCGGCCACCTGCTCGCGCCGAAGTTCCCCGACGGTCAGCTCTTCCTGAACCTCAACGGCCACACGCCCGGCCGAGAACCGGTCCGCCCCGCGGAGGCGCTGACCTCCCTGCTGCTGGCGGACGGCGTCACACCGCAGCAGATCCCGAACAGCGACGACGCGTGGGCCGCCACCGAGGCGCGCGCGGCGCTGTGGCGCAGCCGTGTCGCCGGCCGCCGGCTGCTTCTCATCCTGGACAACGCGGCCACGTTCGCGCAGATCGAGCACCTGCTGCCCGGCACCGGCGGCAGTCTGGTGCTGATCACCAGCCGCCGGCGCCTGGTCACGCCGGACGCAGCCGGGCTACAGATGGACGCGCTGTCGGCCGACGACGCGGAGGCGCTGTTCGTCCGGCTGGCCGGCCGCGGGCACATGGAGCCAGCCGCGGTGACGGACCTGGTGACCGCCGCCGGCCGACTGCCACTGGCGATCTCCCTGCTGGCGGCACGGCTGCGGCATCATCCCGCGTGGTCCACGGTGGACCTTCGCGACCGGCTGGCGGCCGCGCAGCACCGGCTCACGGAGTTTCGGATCGGCGAGCGCGCGGTGGCGGCCGCGTTCGACCTGTCGTACCAGGACCTTCCGCCGGACCGGCAGCGCTTCTTCCGCACGCTGAGCCTCTTCCCCGGACTCGACGTCGACGAGGACGCCGCGGCCGCACTGTGCGGGGTGACACCGCAGTCGGCCCGGCTCGAGCTCGACGCGCTGTACTCCGACCACCTGCTGGACGAGACCGCGCCGGGACGGTACCGCTTCCATGACCTGGTCAAGGAGTATGGACACAGCCTCGGAGAGGACGGAACCGTGTCGGTCGAACGCCTCGCGCAGCACTATCTGCACACCGTCGAAGCCGCGAACACCCACATCCGCCGGGGTGCCGTACCGGTGACCACCCGCTTCGCCGACTCCGGCGCGGCGACCGCATGGCTGGAGTCCGAACGCGCGAACGTGCTCGCCTGCGTCCAGGACTGCGTCCGGCGCGGGATGCACGGCCTGGTCGTCAAGCTGGCCGCCGCGATGGCGCCCTACCTACGGCACGCCGGCCCGTTCGACCAGGCCGCGGAACTGCACCGGACGGCGGCGCGCTCAGCCGCCCGGTCCGGCACCGCGTCCGCCGAGGCCGAGGCGCTCGCCGATCTCGGCCTGACGCTGCGGTTGATGGCCGACTACCGGGCGGCGACCGAGTCGCTCCGGGCCGCGCTCGACCGCTACCGGGACCTCGGCGACGACGCCGGCCAGGCGGGCGTGCTCAATCAGATCGGCATCGTGCACTACCTCACGGCCGACTACGCGGCCGCCGCGGACGCCCAGACCGGGGCACTGCGGCTGTGCCGGGGCACCGGCGACCTGCTGGGCCAGGCGAACGCGCTGGCCGATCTGGGCATGGTCCGGCGGATGACCGGCGATCTGCCTGAGTCAGCCGCGGCGCAGGAGGAGGCGCTTGCGCTGTACCGCCGGATCGGCGACCGCTACGGCGAGGCCAACGCGCTGCGCGACCTCGGCATCGTACGCTCGCTGACCGGCGACTACCCGGTGGCCGAGCAGTACGCGAGGGAGGCGCTGGCCGCATACACCGACATCGGCGACACCGTACATCAGGCCTACGCGCTCAACGAGCTGGGCGTGGTGCGCCGGCTGCGCGGTGACCACCGAGGTGCCGCCGCCGCGCACGAGGACGCGCTGCGCCGGTACGCCGAGGCCGGCGACCGGTTCGGTGAGGCCAACGCGCTCCGGCATCTCGGCGTGATCCATCGGTTGCACGGCCGGCCCGACGCCGCCGTCCAGTCGCAGGAGAGAGCGATTGCCCTCTACCGGGAACTCGGCAGCCGGGGTGGTCTCGCCGCCGCCACGACCGAACTGGGACTGCTGACCGGAGACCTCGCCGCACTGGACCGGGCATCGGCGCTGTACCTCGAGCTGGGCGACCGCTGCGGGCAGCTCGAGGTGCTCAACCACCTCGGCGCCCGGCACCTGGCGTCCGGTGAGCCGCACCGGGCGGAGAACCAGCACGAGGTGGCGCTCTCCCTGGCCCGTGAGCTCGGCGTGCCGCTGGAGGAGGCGCGCGCGCTGCACGGGCTCGCGCGATGCCAGCACGCGCTCGGCCGCCCACAGCAGGCGAACCGGTCACTGCAGGCCGCACGAGCGATCTACGAGCGGCTCGGCGTACCGCTGTCCTGAAACGGGCTCGACCGGGTTCGCCATCCATCGATATGATGGGCGCCTCACGAGGGGAGCACACCATGCCGACGCCCACGAGGAACTCCGCATCGACCCCGGTTCTCGCCACGGTCATCGCCCGCGCCCAGGCCAAGGCGGCCGCCGAGCGGTCCGGCTCCGCGCCGGTCGAGGCCACCCATCCCGCCTCCATCCGGCGCTGACCCGCCCGCCGATGCCGTTCCGGACCTTCGTCCTGAAGGTCGCCAACCGGTGCAACATCGACTGTGACTACTGCTACGTGTTCAACGGCCCGGACCAGTCCTGGCGGACGCTGCCGGCCCGGATGAGCGTCGACGTGGCCGCCGCCGCCGCCCGCCGGATCGCGGAGCACGTGGCCGCGCATCGGCTGGACGCGGTCGACGTCGTACTCCACGGTGGCGAGCCGCTGCTGGCCGGTCCACGACACCTCGGTGCCGTGCTCCAGACGCTGGGCGACGGCATCGGCCCGGTCGCACGGTTCGCGGTGCAGACCAACGGCGTGCTGGTCGATTCCGCCTGGCTGGACCTGTTCGACCGGTTCGACGTCCGGGTCGGCGTGAGCCTGGACGGGCCGCCGGCCGCGAACGACCGGCACCGGGTCAGCCATCGAGGTCGATCGACCGCCGCCGCCGCCGTGCGCGGCGTACAGCGGCTGCGGGACCGGCCCGGCCGGCTCGCCGGCCTGCTCGCGGTGGTCGACCCGCGCAACGACCCGGCCGAGATTTACGGATACCTGGCGTCGTTCGGGCCGCCGACCATCGACTTCCACCTGCCGCACGCGACGCACGACGACCCACCGGCGCGTACCCGGCCGGACCAGCCGGAGTACGGCCGATGGCTCGCCGACGTGTACGACGAGTGGATCCGCGCCGACACCTACGCCCATGAGATCCGGATGTTCGAGGACGTGGTCGCGCTCAGCCTCGGCGCACGCGGGTCCGTCGAGACGCTCGGGCTCGCCCCGTCCGGTGTCGTCGTGGTGGAGTCGGACGGTTCCATCGAGGACGTCGACACGCTGAAAGCGAGCGCGGACGGCGTCACCGGGCTCGGGCTCGACGTGTTCCGCCACGGTTTCGACGACGCAGCGCGGCACCCGGCCATCCGGCGGCGGGCGGCCGGCACGGCGGAACTGGCCGCCGAGTGCCACCGCTGCCCGCTGCTGGCGGTCTGCGGGGGTGGGTATCTGCCGCACCGCTACAGCACCGCGCGGGGGTACCGCAACCCGTCGGTCTACTGCGCCGACCTGACGTACCTGATCCGGCACATCCAGGCGACACTGCCTGAGCACGTAGCATCCGAACCGGACCCGACATGAGGAGGAGGCTCACGGTGGCGGACATCGTCGTGCGTGACGCGGAGCCGGGCGACGCCGTGGTGGTCGCCGAGCTGATCGAGGAGATCGAGCGGTATTACGGGGCCGCGTCCGTGCAGCCGATCGAGGAGCGGGTGGCGCAGGTGCGGAGTGCGCTGTTCGGGGTGCCGCCGCTCGCCTGGCTACTGCTCGCGGTCGACGGCGAGGAGGTGGTCGGTCTCGCGGCGTACTCGTTCCTCTGGCCGGCGGCCGGCTCCACCCATTCGCTGTTCCTGAAGGAGCTCTACGTCCGTCCCTCCCGGCGCCGGCGGGGGGTGGGGGCGAGCCTGATGGGCCGGGTCAGGGACATCGCGGAGGCACGGCCGGGCTGTGGGCGGGTGGAGTGGCAGGCCGACCGGGACAATCCGGTGGCGCAGGCGTTCTACCGCGGTCTCGGCTTCGAGGAGTCGGCGGGGAAGATCAATTATCGGATCACCCTGGGGTCCTGATGCACTCGCCGTTCACTCACGTACGGAAGTGAATTGATCACTTGGGGTGAGGCATGCTGGGGCGGTGACGGCGAACACGGAGTCGGTGCTGCCCGAACTGCGGACGATGTGGTGGGAGACCGGGCTGCGGCGCCGGGCGGACGCGGGGCTGTTCGGGGTGTTCGCGGAGCTGCCGACGCTGGTGCGGAAGGCGATGGCGATCAGCTGGCGGGCGGACCGGCTGCGGACCTCGATCGTCGCGTCGGCCACGGTCGGCGGCGGGGTGATGGCCACGTTCGGGCTGCTGGCGACGCAGCGCGTGCTGGTCGAGTTGTTCGCCGGTGGGCCCACGCCGGACCGGGTGACGGCTGCGCTGCCCGCGCTCGGCGCGCTCGCGCTCGCCACCGCGATCCGGGCCGGGCTCGGCATCGCGACCGGGTACGCGCAGAACGGCCTCACGCCGCGGGTCAGCCGGGAGATCGAGCGTGGCCTCTTCGAGGTGACCACGGCGGTGCGGCTGGACGCGTTCGACCAGGACGCGTTCGCGGACGACATGGAGCGTGCGTCCCGCGGCACCGAGTCCGCGATCGGGCTGGTGCAGGGCGTGATGAACCTGCTGTCCGGCGTGGTGTCGATGCTGTCGGTCGCGGTCGCCGTGGTGCTGATCCACCCGCTGTTGCTGGCGGCGCTGCTGGTCGCGACCGTGCCGAACGCGTGGGGTTCGCTGCGGGCCGGGCATCAGCGCTACCGGACGTACATCGCCGGCTCGGTCCGCCGCAGGCGGCTCTGGATCCTGCACCGCCTGATGGCCGAGCGGGTCTCCGCGCACGAGCTGCGCTCCTACGGGCTGCGCCGGTTCCTGCTCGACCAGTACGACCGGGTGATGTCCGTGGAGACCGAGATCCAGCTCGCGCTGGCCCGGCGGGTGACCACGTCGACCAGCGTGGGCGCGGCGATCGGCGGCGTCGCGACCGGCGCGGTGTACGTGCTGCTCGGCGCGCTGCTGCTGCGCGGGCACATCCCGCTCTCCGCGGCCGCCACCTGCGTGATCGCGGTGCAGGCCGCACAGCGCGCGCTGACCACGATGACGTTCCAGATCGACCGGGTCTACACCGAGGGCCAGCACTTCGGCGACTACACCGGCTTCATGACGCGGGCGGCCGCGCACCTGCCGGACGCGCCGGACCGGGCGGCCCCGGGCCCGCTGCGCACGCTCGACGTACGCGGTGTGACATTGTGTTATCCGGAGCGGGACGCACCGGCCGTGGACGACGTGACGCTCACCGTGCACGCCGGGCAGACCGTCGCGTTCGTCGGCGAGAACGGCTCCGGCAAGTCCACGCTGGCTGCGATGATCGCGGCGCTGCGCGAGCCGACCTCCGGCACGATCTCCTGGAACGGCCGGCCGCTCCCGGACTGGGACGCCACCGCGCTGCGCGCCCGGATCGCGGTGGTCACGCAGGAGTACCACAAGTGGCCGTTCACCGCGGCCACGAACATCGCGGTCGGCGACCCGGAGGCTGAGCCGTCCCGGCCGCGCATCGAGTCCGCCGCCCGCCGCGCCGCGGCCCACGAGATGATCGCCGACCTGCCGCACGGCTACGAGACGCTGCTCGACCGCACGTTCGCCAACGGGCAGGACCTCTCCGGCGGCCAGTGGCAGCGGATCACCGCCGCCCGGGGCTTCCTCCGCGACGCGGAGCTGCTCATCATGGACGAGCCGTCGTCCGCGCTCGACCCGCGCGCCGAGGACGCGCTGTTCCAGGCGATCCGCGACCGCCAGGGCCATGCCACCACCATCCTGATCACGCACCGGCTCGCCAACGTCCGGCACGCCGACCGCATCTTCGTGCTGGACAACGGCCGGCTCGTCGAGTCCGGCACACACGACGACCTGATGCGCCTCGACGGCCGCTACGCCGACCTCTTCACCCTCCAGGCCGCCGGTTACGCGGCCTGACGGGCCCGCCGCGACCGGTGAGTCAGCGGACGTCGACGAAGATGGGGTTGGTGTAGAGCCAGGTGTCGATCCAGGGGTCGCCGTTGCCGGGGGTGTGGGCGGCCGGTCCGTGCGGGTCGACGGAGCGGCCGGGCATAGTCGATCCGGCTGGCAGGGCGCGACCGTGTGCTCTGGACCAGTGAGGGCGCCGCGTCGGCCGGTCTCGCGCCGACGATCCGGGAGGCGTCCGCGGACGGCGCGTTCCGCCGCGACTACCGGCTGCCGGACGCGTACCGGCCGGCCGACGGCCGGGGTGTGCGGAACAACCTGGCGTTCGAGTCGCTGACCCGGTCCGCGGACGGCCGCTCGATCGTCGCCGCGACCGAGGCCGCACTGGCCCAGGACGGCCCGATCGCCACGCTGGACGCGGGCACCGGCGCGCGCGTGCTGGTGCTGGACCGGTCGTCCGGCCGCACCCGCGCGGAGTACGTCTACCGCACCGACCCGATCACGGCCGCGCCCACCGACCCGGCGAACCCGTACGCGGACCGCGGCCTGACCGAGCTGCTCGCGCTGAACGACACCGATTTCCTGGCGGTCGAGCGGAGCTTCGCCGGCGGCGTCGGCTTTACGATCCAGGTGTTCTGGACCACCACCCGCGGCGCCACGAACGCGGCCGTGCGGGACGCGCTGACCGGCCGGGAGCGGGTGATGCCGACGCGGCTGCTGCTGGACCTGACCGCGGCCGGCACGCAGGTCGACAACGTCGAGGGCATCACCTGGGGCCCGCGCCTGCCGAACGGCGACCGTTCGCTGGTGCTGGCCGCGGACGACAACTTCACCGGCTTCACCCAGTTCCACCTGCTGCGGGTCCGGGGCCGCTGACCGGGTACGGGATGCCGGCGCCCGCGCGGCGGTGCCGGCATCCCGCGGCGGGTCACGTGGCGAGCGGGTGAACCTTGGCGACGCCCTTGTCCTTCTCCGCGCAGGCCTGCTGCGGTGAGCTGACGAAGATGGCCGCGGTCTCGTCCGGCGGGTAGATCCGGAAGCCGCGCGTCTCGGTCGCCTTGCACTTGGCCGCGCCCGGGTCGGGCAGCAGCAGGTCGCTGCGGGCCGAGTCGCCCGGCTTCAGTGTGATCTTCTTCGGGTCGCCCTCGCGCGCGAACTCCGCGCCGACCTGGTCGCCCTCGTCGCCGGTCACGAACGACACGCCGGGATAGCCCTCGAGCGTGCACGCCTGCGCGGACACGTTCGTGAACGTCAGGGTCTCGCCGTGGTGGCCGGCCGCGCCGCCGCCCGGTGTCTCGTTGATCGTCACGGTCAGGTCCGGGGTGTGGCACCGGCCCGGCTCGGACGGATTCGGTGCCGCGGTGGCGGCCGACACCTCCGGCGCCGCCGCGGCCGGCTCCGATCCGGCCGCCGCGGCCTCTCCGCCACCGGCACCGCACCCGGACAGCGGCAACGCCAGTGCCACCGCGGAGACCACCGCCACGCGTACCCGCAAGGTCCTCATGGTCTGTGTGTCCCCGCGGGCGAAGCTCGCAAAACCGATGAACAGAACCGTTACCGAACCATCCGGGGGTACGGTGGCGCGGCCGTCACGCCTTCTGGATGTCGCGGATCGCGAGCGCGGCGCCGAGCGCGGCGACCGTGGAGGCCCAGCCCTTGTCCTCGATCGAGTCCTCCAGTCCGGCCCGGTCGCGGGCCTGGCCGAGCGACTCGACGGTGAGCACGCCCTGCCCGACCGGGGTCCGGGCGTCCAGCGCGACCCGGGTCAGGCCGCTGGTGACCGAGTCGCAGACGTACTCGTAGTGGGAGGTCTCGCCGCGGATGACGACGCCGAGCGCGACCACCGCGTCGCAGACCTCGGCGAGTGCCTGCGCGACCACCGGGATCTCGACCGAGCCGGCGACCCGGGAGACGATGACGTCGGCCACGCCGCACGCCTGCGCCGCCGCCTCGGCCCGGGTGACCATGTGGTCGACCAGCTCGTGGTGCCAGCGCGAGGCGACGATGCCGAGCTTCAGGCCACCCGCCTCGACCGTGCTCAGCTGCGGGTCTCCGAATCCAGCCATGTGTACGTTCTCCTCAGTCTCAGGCGAGTCCGTTGAGGACCTGCTCGTCCGCCTCGTCGTAGGTGTGGCCCATCCGGTCGCGCTTGGTGCGCAGGTAGCGGACGTTCTCCGGGTGCGGGCGGACCGGCAGGCCCTCGCGCCCGATGATCTGCAGGCCGTACCCCTCCAGCCCGGCCCGCTTCGCCGGGTTGTTGGTCAGCAGCGTCATGGTGCGCACGCCCAGGTCGTAGAGGATCTGCGCGCCGGTGCCGTAGTCCCGGGCGTCCGCCGGCAGACCGAGCTCCAGGTTCGCGTCGACCGTGTCCAGTCCCCGATCCTGCAGCTGGTACGCCTGGAGCTTGTGCAGCAGCCCGATACCCCGGCCCTCGTGGCCGCGCACGTAGAGCACCACGCCGCGGCCCTCCTTCGCGACCCGGGCGAACGACGCGTCCAGCTGCGGGCCGCAGTCGCAGCGCTGCGAGCCGAACACGTCGCCGGTCAGGCACTCGGAGTGCACCCGGACCAGCACGTCCTGCCCGTCGCCGATCTCGCCGTAGACCATCGCCACGTGTTCCGCGCTGTCGAACGCGACCCGGTAGCCGAACGCCCGGAACACGCCGTGCGGCGTCGGGATCCGTGCCTCCGCGACCCGCTCGACCTGCTTCTCGTGCCGCCGCCGGTACGCGATCAGCTCGGCGATGCTGATCAGCACCAGCCCGTGCTCGGTCGCGAACGCCTCCAGCTCCGGCAGACGCATCATGGTGCCGTCGTCGTTGACCATCTCGCAGAGCACCCCGGCCGGGCGCAGACCGGCCAGCTCGGCCAGGTCGATCGCGGCCTCGGTGTGGCCGGGCCGGCGCAGCACGCCACCGGGACGCGCGCGCAGCGGCACCACGTGACCGGGCCGGGACAGGTCGGTCGGGCTGGTCGACGGGCTGGCCAGCAACCGCAGCGTGTGCGCGCGGTCCGCGGCCGAGATGCCGGTGGTGACGCCCTCGCGGGCGTCCACCGTCACGGTGTACGCGGTGCCCCGCCGGTCCTGGTTGGTGTGGTACATCGGGGGGAGTTCCAGCCGGTCCGCGTCCGCCTCGGTGAGCGGCGCGCAGATGTAGCCGGACGTCCAGCGGCGCATGAACGCGACCAGTTCCGGCGTCGCCTTCTCCGCCGCGAAGATCAGGTCGCCCTCGTTCTCCCGGTCCTCGTCGTCCACCACGATGACCGGGCGGCCCTCGGCGATCGCCGCCACCGCCGCCTCCACCGTGCCAAAGCCACTGGTCATCGCGGATCCCTCAGCATCTTCTCGACATATTTTGCGATCACGTCGACCTCCAGGTTCACGGGATCGCCGATCTGCTTGTGCCCGAGTGTGGTCAACTTCAGCGTGGTGGGGATCAGTCCGACCGAGAACGACGTCCCGGTCACGCCGGTCACGGTGAGCGAGACACCGTCGATGGTGATCGAGCCCTTCTCCACGACGTACCGCCCGAGTTCCGCCGGGAGGCTGAACGTGACCGTCTCCCACTGCGCGGCCGGTTCCCGGTTCTCGATCCGGCCGACGCCGTCGACGTGCCCCTGCACCAGGTGACCGCCGAGCCGGCTGCCGAGCTGCGCGGCGCGTTCCAGGTTGACCGGGTGGCCCTTGACCAGGCTGCCCAGGCTGGAGCGGCGCAGCGTCTCGCCCATCACGTCCGCGGTGAAGACGCCGTCGCCGAACTCGACCACGGTGAGACAGACGCCGTTGACCGAGATGGAGTCGCCGTGCCTCGCGTCCTCGCTGACCAGCGGCCCGCGTACGGTCAACAGGGCGGAGTCCTCGCCGGTCGGGACCAGGTCGACGACCTCGCCGAGTTCTTCCACGATGCCGGTGAACATCGTCAGTCTTCCCCCTTCTCCTTGGTGGACCCGCCACGGATCGGCACGCCGCGCATGATGTCCGAGCTGGCGCGCTCCTCCGCCGAGATGTCGGCCTTCTTCGGTACCTGCGGCGTCAGCCGGGCGGTGAGGCTCGGCTCCGACGGGCGGGCCGGGTACCGCGGCACCGCCGTGTACCGGATGTCCGGCCCGACCAGCGTGATCTCGGTGAACTCCAGGTCGATCGGCTCACGCAGGATGCCGACGCCGACGCCGTTGCTCAGTTCCTTGCCGGACAGCGACGGGCGGCCCGCGCCGAGCAGCTTCGGCGCCATGTAGCCGATCACCCGGTCGACCAGCCCGGCGGAGAGGAAACCGGCGGCCAGCGTCGGGCCGCCCTCCAGCAGCGCCGCACGCACCCCGCGCCGGTACAGGCCGCGCAGCAGCGCGCGCAGGTCGACCAGCCCGTCCGGCCCGGTGCCGACCTCGGCCGCGGTCGCGATCCAGGTGTCGGCCAGCCCGTCGCGGACGCGTGCGTCGTCCGGGGTCTCGCCGTCGCCGTCCACCACCACGCGCAGCGACTGGCGGATCGCCAGGCTGCCGTCGCGGACGTTGCGGACGGTCAGCCGCGGGTTGTCGGCCAGCACGGTGCCGACGCCGATGATGATCGCGTCGGCCTCGCCGCGGAGCTGGTGCACGTCTATCCGCGCGGCCTCCGACGTGATCCACTCGGAGGAGTTGTCCACCGCGGCGGTCCGGCCGTCCAGCGTGGAGGCGACCCGCCAGGTCACGTACGGCCAGCCCCGGCGCACCGCGGTCAGCCAGGCCACGTTCCCAGCCGCGGCCTCCTCCTCCCGTACCCCCTGCTCGACCTCGATCCCCGCGTCGCGCAGCGTGGCGGCACCGTGGCCGGCCAGCGGATTCGGATCGGAGACCGCGATCACCACGCGGCGGATGCCGGCCTGGATGAGCGCGCGGGTGCACGGCCCGGTCCGCCCCACGCTGTCGCAGGACTCCAGCGTCACCACGGCCGTGCCGTTCTTGGCCCGCTCACCCGCGTGCGCCAGCGCCACGATCTCCGCGTGCGGACCACCGGCGTACGCGTGGAAGCCCTCGCCGACCACCCGCTCCTGCGCGTCCAGGATGACGCAGCCCATCACCGGGTTGGGGCTGGTGGTCCCGAGACCGAACGCGGCGAGCGCGATCGCATGCCGCATCGCCTCGTCCTCGGCCCGGCTAGCCATGCGGCCTCTCCCCTCGCTCGCGGTCATGTCACGCGCAGCAAGAGGACATTCACGGGGACGGGAGGGTACGGCAAGCCGCACCCCACGACGCGGCCCCTGGTCAGGGCAGCATCGATCGTCCGCGCGCTGTCTCCCATCCGGACTGTCTGACCGCCGCCGTTGCGGGCGTGGTCAACCGTCGGCCCCGGAATCGCACCAGGTCCACCGGCCGCGCATCGTGCACACGTCCGGGTCGCGGGCTGACCGCTCCGGGTGGAGCGGATCACCGCCGGTTCGGAATTTCACCGAGTCCCGCCAGCGCGTGGTGGGCTACCCCTGAGTCTGACACGTTCCCGCGCGAACGTCTGCCACCGGGGGATCGACGTCACAGCCGCCACGCGCCTCCCTGCCGCCGGAACACACCGCCGACCGCCAGCTCCGGCCCACCGCGCGATCACCACCAGCGGCGCATCCGGCCACCGCTCGGCGCCCATGGCGCCTGGGCCTGGGCCCGGGTGCGGTGACACCCCCCTGCCCCGCTGCGGTGCGGTCCGTGCCGTGGAGCGGCTGCTGCTGTCACCGCTTCCCACGGTCATCCGCCGCACGGCGGGCACAGGGTCACACGGCGGCGTCTCCGGCACGGTGGGCGAGGGGTTCCGCGTGGGGACCTGCCGCACGGCGGGCGGATGGTCGCGCGGAAGCGCCGCTGGCGCAGAGGCCGAACCGTCACGCGACGGCCCCGGCCGCGTGGCCGACGAACCGCCACCCAGCGGCACCGGCCGCACGTCGGACGAACCGCCACTCCGCGGCACCGGGCGCGCAGCAGGCGAACGATCACACGACGACACCGGCCGCAGGTCGGACGAACCGCTGCTTGGCGGCACCGGCCGCGTGGCTGACGAACCGCCACTCGGCGGCGCCGAGCGGACATCGGACGAACCGTCGCGCGACGGCACCGGCCGCACGTCGGACGAACCGCCACTCGGCGGCGCCGGGCGCGCAGTAGGCCGGTCACGGTCAGAGCTAGGCCCACGGCGCACGCCGTCGACGGCCGCCACGGCATCGACATAGGAGTAGCCACACTCGCGGCGCAACCGCGCTATATGACCCCGGCGCTTTCCCCAGAAACGACGCCGCTCATGTTTACGGCGAAACTCGTCCCGCGCGGCAGAATAGTTCCGCGACGCGGTCCGATCCCGCATCACCGCCAATTCCGACGATGTGAACAGCTGCATCTGACGCATAGGTAGAGCTTTTCACAGAACATCGATCAATGCCGCCCCGAATACGACTCCCGGCCTACATGCGATCGTGCACCATCCGCAATACGAGACCTTCCCGCCTCGGTTAAAGACCACCTCCGGAATGGCAACCGTGTCGCTTTTCGCTTTCGTGCGCCAGCACAAAACCGGCGCTGCCGGGATGCACCGTCTGCCGTCGACCACCCTTGGGGTGCAGATCTTCGGCAGGGCCGCCACACACGACGACACCGCAGCCAAGGCACGGACGGCGCGCAGCGACGACCCTGCCGACCCAGACCAAAGCTGGCGGCCCTGCCGAAGATCTGCTCGGCTTCGCCTGGGCGACGGCAGACGGAGCATCCCGGCCCACAGACGCAACCCACACCACCCACGAAAAAACAGCCGGCCCCACGGACCCCGCGCTGGCTGGAAGCCCCGCCATGCACCGGAGTCCCGAGACCCGCCGGAGGCACCGCCCTACAACGCAACCCCCACGCCACCGCACCCACAGACGCAACCAATATGACGAAATATCGGGCGCGCAGCGCCCGATTAACACCCGCCACCAGCAGCGATCCCCACCACGGAACAGGAACCGCGCAGCAGCAGCGCACCGCGGAACGGAAGCCGCCCGCAGAGCAGCCGCGCACCGCAGAGCGGGAGCCCACCGCGGAACAGGAGCCCACCACAGAACAGCAGCGCACCGCAGAGCGGGAGCCCACCACAGAACAGCAGCGAACCGAAGAACAGGAGCCCCACCGCGGAACAGGAGCGCACCGCGCGACAGCAGCCGCACAAGCAGCACACCGCGAAACAGGAGGTGCACAGCAAAACGGGACGCCCGCTACAACACCTCGCCCACCAGACGCCGGCCGCTACGCGCCCTGGACGTTCCCCCGTTTATCGATCGCCACATAAGACCCCGGCTGGTTCTTCGCCGTCTTCTTCATGTCCGACGCGATCGCCATCACGATCCGAGGGTCGTCGAAGCGCCGCCCCTCCCCCGTCGTCGCGACGCCGATCGACAGCGTCACCAGCGCCGCACGCTGCTTACCGCCCCGCCGGTCCGGGACCTCGATATACCCCCGCCGCGCATGCTCCGGATCATAAAGCTCATCCGCCGCCCGCTCGAAATCGACAACCATCGCCTGAGTGAGCGGCCGAATCTGTTCCGGATGGCAGATAAAAATGAAGTCGTCCCCACCGATATGACCGAGAAAAACCGGCGGCAACCCTACCTGGACCACCGCACGATGCAAACTGCGCGCCAACGCCTGAATGAACGCATCACCACGGTCGAAGCCATACACGTCATTGACCGCCTTGAAGCGGTCAATATCAATATAGCCGACCGCATAATCCACGCCACTACGCATCCGGTCGCTGATCTCCCGTTTCACGCGGGAATTACCCGGCAACCCGGTCAGCGGCGAGACCTCGCGTGACTCCTGGTTCCGGTTCAGCGTGTTGCGGACCCGGGCCACCAGCTCGGACGTGTCGAACGGCTTGACCATGTAGTCGTCGGCGCCGGCCTTGAGACCGTTCACCTTGTCGATGGTCATGCTCTTCGCCGTCAGCATGATGATCGGCAGCGTCGAGGTGATCGGGTTCGCCCGCAGCCGGCGGGTCAGTTCCAGGCCGTCGATCTCCGGCATCATCAGGTCGAGGACGGCCAGCGACGGCCGCTGTTTGTCGATCTCCTCCAGCGCCTGCTTGCCGTCGTTCGCCACGACCACGTCGAAGCCGTCGAGTTTCAGGTTGAGCGCCACGAAGTGCGCTATGTCCTTGTCGTCGTCGACCACGAGTATCAGGTCGCGGCCGGGCTCCGGCCCGAACTCGTCGCGTTCGCTGCTGCTCATGCTGAGCCCAGTGCCCGCAGCTTGCGGATGGCCTCGGCCGGGTCGGCGGCGCCGTAGATCGCGGTGCCGGCCACGAACGCGTCCGCACCGGCCTCGGCCGCGGCCTCGATGGTGTCGGCGGCGATGCCGCCGTCGACCTCGAGGCGGACCTCCAGGTGGCCGGCCTCGATCCGGCGCCGGACCGCGCGGACCTTGTCGAGGGTCTCCGGTAAGAACTTCTGGCCGCCGAAGCCCGCCTTGATCGTCATGACCAGCAGCGTGTCGAAATGCGGGAGCAGATCGAGGTACGGCGTGACGTCGGTGTCCCGGTCGATCGCCAGACCGGCCTTGGACCCGGCCGCGCGCAACGTCTTCGCCAGCGCGACCGGGTCGTCCGTGGCCTCGGCGTGGAAGGTCACGTTGTACGCCCCGGCCTCGGCGTAGCCGGGCGCCCAGCGCTCCGGGTCCTCGATCATGAGGTGCACGTCGAACGGGATCGGCGTGGCCTTGCGGAGGCTCTGCACGACCGGCAGCCCGATCGTCAGGTTCGGCACGAAGTGGTTGTCCATCACGTCGACGTGCAGCCAGTCAGCCTCCCCCTCGACCGCGCGCGCCGCATCGGCGAGGCGGGCGAAGTCGGCGGCCAGGATGCTCGGGGCGATGACGATCGACGGCGCGTCCACGGGACAAGTCTACCGATCGCCGGGCTTTTCGATCACCAGTGCCGCATAGGGTTGCGGCGAAGCCACGTACCGAGGGGAAATGATCTGTCATGGCACGCACGATCGCCACGAACACCCGGGTCGGCCGGGACGCGTTGCTCGACTTCGTCCGGCCGCGTCACCACGGCGTCCTGATGACCACGCGCATCGACGGCCGCCCGCAGGCGTCGCCGGTGACCATGGGCGTCGACACCGAGGGCCGGATCGTGATCTCCACCTATCCGGAGCGCGCGAAATCCAACAATGTCCGGAAGAACCCGCTGGTGTCGGTGTGCGTGCTGTCGGACGAGTTCAACGGCGCGTGGGTGCAGGTCGACGGTACGGCCGAGGTGCTGGACCTGCCGGACGCGCTGGAGCCGCTGGTCGACTACTTCCGCTGCATCTCCGGTGAGCACCCGGACTGGGACGAGTACCGCGCGGCCATGGTCGCCCAGGGCAAGTCGCTGATCCGGGTCACGATCGACGCCTGGGGCCCGATCGCGACCGGCGGCTTCCCGGCCCGGCTCGCCGGCAGCTGAGTCAGTCCGCGAACCACGCCGCGGCGCCGGCCGGCAGCATCCTGCCGGCGCCGATCGGCGCGCTGGTGAGCAACGGGGTCGCGCGCGGGTCGGCCTCCGCCGGTTCGGCACCCATGTTCACCACGCAGATCAGATCACCGGGGGTACGCCGGAAGCAGAGCACCGGATCGCCCGGCTCGGACAGCCACTCCAGGCCGCCCTCGCCCAGCCGCTCGCGACGGATCTCCAGCGCGGCCCGGTAGAGCGTGAGCATCGAGTCCGGGTCGGACTGCTGCGCCTCCACGGTGCACTCGGCCCAGGACGGCGGCTGCGGCAGCCACGGCGTACCGGTGGAACGATCCGGGGAGAAGCCGAACGGCGGCTCCGCACCGGACCACGGGATCGGCACCCGGCAGCCGTCCCGGCCGCGCTCGGCGCCGTTCGTCCGGATGAAGTTCGGGTCCTGGCGCAGCGCGTCCGGGATGTCGAGCACCTCCTCCAGGCCCAGCTCCTCGCCCTGATAGAGGTAGACGCCGCCGGGCAGCGCCAGCATCAGCAGCGCGGCCGCCCGCGCGCGGGCCTGACCGGTCGCGCCGCCGCCGTAGCGGGTCGCGTGCCGGACCACGTCGTGGTTGGAGAGCACCCAGGTCGCGGGCGCGCCGGCCGGTGCGAGACCGGCCAGCGTGTCGTCGATCGCGGTCCGGAACGCGGCCGCGTCCCACGGCGCGACCAGGAACGCGAAGTTGAACGCGGTGTGCAGTTCGTCCGGCGCGAGATACCGGCCGAGGCGGGCGAAGTCGAGCACCCACGCCTCCGCGACCATGGTCCGGTCGCCCGGGTACGCGTCCACGATCCGCCGCCAGCCACGCCAGATGTCGTGCACCTCGTCCCGGTCCCAGAACGGGTGCCCCGGCTGTGCGATGTGCACCGGCACGTCCGGGTCCAGCGTGTCCGGCAGTTCCGGGAGCGCCGGGTCCTTGCGCAGGCCGTGCGCGACGTCGATGCGGAACCCGTCCACGCCCCGGTCCAGCCAGAATCGCAGGACGTCCTCGAACTCCGCGACCACCTCCGGGTTCGTCCAGTCCAGGTCCGGCTGCGCGGCGTCGAACAGGTGCAGGTACCAGCTGCCGTCCTCGACCCGGGTCCAGGCCGGGCCGCCGAACACGGACCGCCACCCGTTCGGCGGCGCGTCGCCGCGGCCGGGCCGGAAGAGGTAGCGGGCGCGGGCGGCCCGGTCACCGGCGAGCGCGGCGCGGAACCAGGCGTGCGCCGACGAGGTGTGGTTCGGGACGATGTCCACGATGATCCGGAGGCCGGCCGCGTGCGTGCCGGCGATCAGCGCGTCCGCGTCCTGCAGCGTGCCGAACAGCGGGTCCACGTCGCGGTAGTCGGCGACGTCGTAGCCGGCGTCGGCCTGCGGGGACGGGTAGAACGGGTTCAGCCAGATCGCGTCCACGCCCAGCCCGGCCAGGTACGGCAGGCGGGAGAGCACGCCGGGCAGGTCACCGACGCCGTCGCCGTCGGAGTCCGTGAAGCTGCGCGGATACACCTGGTAGATCACCGCGTCGCGCCACCACGGGCCGCCCTCCGTCATCCGCCGATCATCTCATCCGGTGGCCGTCAATGCTGGTTGAACCGAAGGCACCGGTGTCCCGTTATCAGGGCCACGACGCACCGAGGAGTGACCGTGGCCACGTTTTCCCTGTCCGAGATCTGCCGGGACGGCAGGTTCGTGCCGATTCCCGGTGGCGCGTACTTCCACCCGGGCACGATGGCCGACCCGGTCGACCTGCTCGCGCTGGCCAGGGCGATGAACGCGGCCCGCCCGGCGGACGGTGGCGCGATCGTCGTCCCGGAGACCGCGCTGCACCGGCCGGGCGCGCTGCACGCGGTGCGGAACGCGCTGGACGGGATGCCGGCCGGCGTGGTGCTCACCGGACCGGACGGCAGCCTGATCGGTACGGACGACTGGCTGGCCGCGACGGACGCGACCGGCGCGCAGGCGTACGCACCGTACCGGCCGGGAATGCTCCTCTCGCCGCGCGTGGTGCCGGTCGACGCGGCCGGCCGGGAGAACGCGGACGCCCCGGTCGCGGTGCGGGTGCTGCCGCGCGCCGACGCGGACGCACGCGAGCTGCTGCGCACGGCCGCGGACCTGGCCCGCGACCTCACCCGCCACCCGGCCGACCGAATCCACGCGCTGCCACCGTCCCGCTCGCCCGCGTACCTGATGGCGGCCGGCATGATCCTGACCGGGCGCCCGCACGCCTGGGACCCCGGTCGCGTGACGCCACCGACGCTCGCCGAGGTGCACCGCGCGTTCGCCGGCGGCGGCACGGTCGCGCTGCCCGGCTCCCCGGCGCTGGTGCACGCGTCCGGCGTCACCGGTGAGAAGCTGACCTGGGTGTTCACGAGCGACGACGGCACGCTGTTCGCGGTGTCCGCGGACGGGGTCGCACCGGCGTCCCCGGGCCTGCTGCGGGCGCCGGGCACCACGGTCACCCGGTTCGGGCCACCGGACGACCTGCCACCGTTGCGCGCCGCGCTGCACGCGCTGGGACCGTGGGACGGCGAACCCGACTGTGTGGACCGGGTCGCGCGCGTCCTCGGCGCCCTGGGCGGCCTGACCTATGCGTCCGGCACGGACGGGCTGCGCCCGCGCGAGGTGCTGGCCGCACGGCTGGGCGGCTTCTTCGGGCCGGAGAGCGGGCCCGCGCTGCTGGCCGGGCTGAGCCCGGGCACGGTCGCGCCGGTCTGGGTGCAGCCGGCCCCGCTCGCCGACGGCCGTCTCGATCCCGGCCGGGCCGCGCACATGGTGCTGGTCCACCACCGCGGCGACGGCCAGTTCACGCTGCTGGAGACGCAGCTCGACGGCGAGGCCGGGCTCCGGCCGTTCACGCTGCGCGACCCGGTGCTGCCCGGTGCGCTGACCGGCACGCTGCGGCTGGTGCAGGACGGCGCGGGGCACCTGCGGCAGACCGAGGTGGACGGGCGGCGTACCGTCTCCGCGCCGGCACCGGCTCCGGTGGACCGCGGGACGGCCGCGCTGATCGACCCGGCCATCGGCCGGCCGGACCCGGAGGGCCTCGGCGCGGAGTTCGAGCCGATGGTCCGGATCGGCCAGGCCCGGGAGCTGGGCCTCAAGAAGCCGGCACCGGCGTTCACGCACTCGTTCGAGAACCTGACGTTCGTCGACCTGCCGGCCATCGGGCTGATGCTCAAGGGCGACAAGAAGGTGGCCGCGCTGGGCCGGTCCGGCCGCTGGTACAGCTCCGAGCAGCAGGCCGAGGCGGCGGAGGGCAGGATCAAGCGGGTCGAGGAATGGCGGATCATCGAGGTCGTCACGTACGTCGGCACGGCGCTGCCCGGCGAACCGGCCGACGTCATCAGCGCGGAGGCGTTGCACACCCGCGCCAAGGTGATGATCCGCTGGCTGCAGAACATGGGCCGGCACGGATACACGCTGCGGGACACGCTCAGCCTGACGCCCGCGATGGCGGAGTACCTCGACCGGTGGGCCGCCGGCCTGCCCCGGCACGAACGTGCGGCCGCGCGGCTGATCCGCGACGAACTCGTCGAGGTCGAGCCGGAGGACCTGCCGGCGGCCGCGCGCGATCAGGCGCTGTTCCACCCGGAGCACACCGCGCCCGGCAACCTCTACCACTCGACCGTGGACGTGTCGCTGGCCGGCATACCGGCGCTGCACTCGTTGCGGCGGCAGTGGGTCCGCGGCCGTGACGTGTACTACGACGACATCGTCCGGGTCGACGAGGTGGTCGCCGAGCACGCCGCGAGCGTCGCCCGGCTGTTCCTCCGGCAGCTCGTCGACGGACCGCTGGACGCGCGCGACGTCGCCGAGCTGATGCACGGCAGCGAGGCGCACGAGCTGCGCGGCGTGCTGCACGTGGTGCTCACGCACCTGATGACGAAGGCGTACGCCAGCCGGCTGGAGAAGGTCGGACTGTACAAGAACGGCACGCTCGCGCTGAGCCGGTACGACCTGGACGACATCAGCGAGTACCTGCCCGACGACGTCAAGGACTTCCTCACCCGGAACTTCGACGACCTGGTCCGCGACCTGGACCGGACGCTGGCCCGCCGGCTGCCCGGCCTGGCCCGGCGCGGTGAGCGGTGGACCGAGAAACGCATGCCGCTGACCTTCGGCACGTCCCGCGCACCCCGGTACAAGCACGTGCTGCGCGGCGCGCTGCTCGGCGACCCGGACCGGCTGGTCCCCCTCGAGGACATCGTCGGCGGGATGACGAAGGTCGACGTCCTCGGTCCGGCGCCCGGGCAGCCCAAGCGGATCCCGTTCGAGCTGCGCCTGCACCTGCCGGACCGGAACGCGTACCAGCCGGCCGAGAGTCTGGCCACGCTGGACGGCACGGACGAGTACCTCCGGCACTCGCTGGACGTCTCCCGGGTCGCGGAACGGATCGCGGACGAGGCCCGCGCGTGGACCGCGGCGAACGGCGCGGCCCGCGACGTGGCGGCCCGGCTCAGCGCCGCGCACGGCACGCTGACGCCCTGGCACGGCAAGGTCTTCTACGATCCGGGCGGCACGCTGTGGGAGAAGCGGAACGGCGTCTGGGACCAGCCGGTGCAGGTGGTACGGGAGGTCGGCACGTCCGGGCGGCTGGACGGCGCGCGGCCGATCATGCAGCACGAGTCCGGGCGCCGCCGCGGGTCCCGCCGGCCGGTGCTGGCGCTGCTGTCCCGCAAGCGGTGGTCCCGGTGGCGGGCCGAGGAGGAGCTGGAGCGCTCCTCGTCGTACCTGGTGGTGGCCAGGCCGATCGGCCATCTGGTCCGGGTGCCGGTGCAGCGTGACGGCCGGACCGCCGAGGCGTGGCTGACCGCGGAGCAGTTCGCCGCGCTGCTGTACGCGAAGAACATCGGCACCCGGTTCGCGCTGTATGCGGTCGACGGCGATTTCGCGGACGGTTTCGTCGCCCGGGTCAGCGCGGAGTACACCGCGCTGTACTCCGCCGACCGGATGCGCGACCTGCACGTCTACCGGGTCGCCGGGATCCGCTACGACGCCGCGCCACCGGCACCGGCCGCGGTGCTGGCACCCGGTAAGGACGAGCTGCTCGCCACGCTCCACCCGGCGCTGCGCGCCATGAGGAGCGCCGATCCACCGGTACGGCGGCTGGTCCGCGGCTCCGCGGACGCCGCGACCGCCTGGTCCGCCGCGGCCCACGGGCTGGCCGGGCTGCGCGCGGACTTCGCCGGGCTGGCCGAGCCCGAGCTGCGCGGGCGGTTCCGCGACCTCGCGCTGGCGGCCGACAAGGCGATGGAGCTGATCGCCGAGCTGGTCCCGGACCGCGACCACCCGGTCGCCGACCTGCTGCTGCGGCTGGACACGCTGCTCGGCACGCGCCGGTTTCCGGACGGCGCCTGGCCGGCGGTGCCGCCGCCCGCGCCGACCCCGGCCGAGCGGCGGGTGCGCGCGGCCGTGGACGTGCTGTCCACACCGGACGTGGCACGGCTGCTGCCGCTGCTCGGCCGGACGCTGCGCACCACCGACGCGGACGGGCTGCGCGGCCCGGACGCGGTCGCGGCCCGGCTGGGCGGCTGGTTCGGTGCGCCGGGCGGCGCGGGGCGGCTGACCGCGCTGCCGGTGGGCAGCGTGACACCGGTCCGGGCCGGGGACCGCATACTGCTGGTCCAGCGGGCCACGCCCACCCGGTTCGTGCTGGCCGACCCGGCTGGGGACGGTGACGCGCGGTTCACCCCGGTGCCGCTGTCCGCGCTGATCGAGGCCGACCCGGTACGGCTGCCGGCGGCGTTGCACGGGCCGGTGCGGCTGGTCACGGACGCGGACGGCGCGCTGCGGCACGTCATGGTGGAGACCCGGCGCGCGGGCGCGACGGCGCCGGAGTCGGCCACGCTCACGGCGACCGACCGGCTCACCACGGAGACGTTCCCGGCGCCGGCCCTCCGGCCGGCCACCGTGCCGCCGGCGGTCCGCTCGCCCACGGGGACACCATCGGCGGCACCGGCCGCCGATACGCCGGCCCCCGGGTCGACCGTGGCCGCGCCGCCGGTACGGGTGCTCGGCGACTTCAAGGGCGCCACCGGTGTGCCCGACAGTGTCCGCGCGCACGGTCACCTGGCCGGCCGCCCGATCGTCGCGGTGGGTCTGGCGGGCACGCCCGAGGTGGTGGAGTCCGTGATCGGCCGGCTGGACACGCTCCTCCGCCGGTACGCGCGGGTCGGCCTGATCCCGCTGGTGGTGGCGCCGGAGACGACCGCGACCGGCCGGAAACGGCTCGACGAGACGCGTGCACGGCGGCCGATGCTCTCGCTGACCCAGGAGACGTCCGGCTTCGACCCGACGGTGTGGCGGCTCCGCGGCCCGGACGGCACGCCGCTCGCCCGCACCCCCGCGCTGACCGCGGACGCCTTCCGGCCGGTCGCCGCGCTGCCCGGCGCGACCGGCCCGCTGCCGGACGCGCTCACCGGGTGGCTGCTGGCCGACGGCCCGGCCGAGGCCGAGGCGCACCATCGCGCGCACGCGCCGGCGCTGCACACGCCGGAGACGGCGGACGTGCTGGCGCGCCTGACCGCGGCGGACCCGGAGGACGCGGAACTGGCCGCGTACCTGGTCGCGCTGGACCTGGCCCGCCGGGCCGGTGGGCTGCCGGAACCGGGCGCGGCGCGGCTGCGGCCGTCGGCGACCTCGATCCTGACGGTCGAGCCCGCGTACCGGCCGGCCGCCGGTGCGCCGGTCACGGCCGTCTACGACTACCTGGCCGTGACCGGCGGCCGGCGCGAGCGGTACGCCTGGGACGGACTGCTGTTCCAGCTGCTGCTGGCCGGTGAGCTGACCGGTGACCAGATGCTGGCGCTGATGCGGGCGACCGCGGTCACCGCGCCGGACCGGGCCGGCATCGCGGTCGTCGAGGTGTTCCTGGCGCTGCGGGACCTGCCCGAGCCGCTGCTCGGCGAGAACCCGATGACGCACCCGGAGCTGATGGCGATCATGGAACGGATCGGCCGGGTCACCCGCGGCACGGACGGTTCCTACGCGGACTGCGTCGACCCGGTCGACCGCACGGCCTGGATCGGCCGCTTCGACGACCACGCCGCGCGATGGCTGGCCACCGGCGACCCGGCCGCGACCCGGCGTGCCGGCCTCCTCCGCCTCGCCACCGACCTGCTGGCCAACTGCTGACCCGCACGGCGGCCGGGCCCGGCGGCCGTGCGGACCGGACCGGCCCGCCTCCGGGCCCGTCGCGCGGCGACCGCATACCGTGGCGGGATGAGCGTCTACCGCGAGCGGCCGCCCGGTGTCCGGGCGCTGGCGCCGTGGGTGCCGTGCACCTGGGTACGGGTCGCGGCGCCCGGCCCCGCGCTGATCACACCGGACGGCTGCGTGGATCTGTACCACGCGGACGGCCGCCTGTCGGTCGCCGGCCCGGACACGTCCGCGCGGCTGGCCGCCGCCGCGCCCGGCACCGTGTTCGCCGGGGTGCGGCTGCGGGCCGGCGCGGCCGCGTTGCTGCTCGGCGACGTCCCGCCGGCCGAGATCCGCGACTCCCAGCCGGACCTGGACCGGCTCTGGAGCCCGGCCGAGGCCGTCGCCCTGACCGAGGCCGTCGCCCTGACCGAGGCCGTCGCCCTGACCGAGGCCGTCGCCCTGACCGAGGCCGTCGCCCTGACCGAGGCCGTCGCGCGGGCGCGAAGCGGTACCGGGGACGGGACCCGAAGCAGGTCCGGCGCGCGGTCCGGCACCGGCGCACGAACCGGGACGGCCGCGCGGGTGGGAGCCGGCACGCCGGGTGGGACCGCGGCCCGGGCCGTTCCCCCGGCGACCGGCGAGGGCGGTGGCTGGGCGGTGGCCGGCGCGCTGGAGCGGGCGCTCGCCGTGCGGCTGCGCGGTTTCCTGCCGGACCCGGCCGTGCTGCGCGTGGTCGCGGCGCTGGACGGCCCGCACCCGCCCTCGCTCACCGCGCTCGCCACCGGCCTGGGCCTGTCCGAGCGGCAGCTCCGCCGGCGAGTGACGGACGCGGTCGGTTACGGCCCACGCACGCTGCACGGCGTGCTCCGGTTCCGCCGCGCGCTGGACCGGGCCCGCACCGGCGCGGCCTGGCCGGACGTGGCCGTGCACGCCGGCTACAGCGATCAGCCGCACCTGGCCCGCGAGTTCCGCCGCTGGTCCGGCCGCACCCCGACCGCGCTGCGCTGATCAGGGTCGCGGGCGGTCATTGCGTGTCGCCCAGGTGGGCGAGTTCGCCGTCGTGGTCGAGGATGGTGAGGATCTCGCACGGGCCGCCGCGGGCACCGATCGCGTGCGGCACCATCGTGGAGAACTCCGCGGCCTGGCCGGCCTCGACGAAGACGGTCCGGTCGCCGAGCCGCAGCACCGCGGTGCCGGAGAGCACGGTGAACCAGTCCCGGCCGGGGTGCACGCCGAGCGTGTCGTACGGCCGGTCCGGCTCGATGCGCATCTTCGCCACCGTGCGGCCGTGCGATGCGCCGTCCCGGGACAGCAGCCAGGTGGTGACGCCCGAGCCGCGTTCGTGCGTCGGGCGGATCACCACGTCGCTGTCGTCCGCGGGCTCGACCAGCTGGTCGAGCGTGGTGCCGAGCGCGCGGGCGAGCAGCACCAGCTGGTCCAGCGCGATCCGGCGGTGCCCGGTCTCCAGCCGGCTGAGCGTGGACGGGCTGAGGTGGCAGCGGGCGGCCAGCGCGTCCAGCGACCACCCCTTGGCGACCCGGAGGCTGCGGATCCGCTGCCGGACCAGATCGTCGAGCGCGCCCTCTTCTTGCTTCATACGCAAGACGATATGCCTTACGCGCATGATTCGCCTACCGTCGTGGTCATGACGGAACACGCGCACCACGACGACTCGGGCATGGCCGAGCTGCTGGAACTCGACGGCACGGTCCTGGCCGGCCACCTGGGGACGGTGACCGGCTGGCTCGCGGAGCTGGCGACCGACCCACCGGCCCGGATCGTCGACCTCGGCGCCGGCACCGGGAACGGCAGCCTCGCGCTGGCCACGCGCTTCCCGGCGGCCGGGATCGTCGCGGTCGACAACTCCCCGCGCATGCTGGAGCGGCTGCGCACCGCCGCGGCACGGCAGGGCCTCGGCGACCGGATCACCACGCTGGAGGCGGACCTGGCCCACGGCTGGCCCGCCACCGGCCGCCCCGATCTGGTCTGGGCCGCGCTCTCGCTGCACCACGTGCCCGACCCGGAGGCGCTGCTGCGCCAGATCCACGACGTGCTGCCCGGCGACGGCCTGCTGGTCGTCTCCGAGATGCCCGGGCAGCTCCGGTTCCTCGGCGAGGACCCCTGGGAGCAGCGGCTGCACGACGCGATCGCCAAGCGGCACCTGGGTTTCGACCCGCATCCGGACTGGACCGCGACGCTTGCGCGGCTCGGCTTCCGGGCGACCCGCCGGGACTTCCCGATCGAGGTGAGCGAGCCCGCGGAGCTGGTCCGGCGCTACTTCCTGGCGTTCCTGCGCCGCATGCGCGACCACCTGACCGAGCACCTGGACGCCGCGGACCTGCACACGCTGGACGAGATCGTGGCCGGCGGTGCGGCCGGCCTGGCACCGGTGGTCCGCACCGGCCGCACGGTCTGGGTGGCCCGCCGCGATGGTTAGTCCCAGGCCCGGAGCGTGTGCAAC
The DNA here is from genome assembly GCF_030813715.1 of Catenuloplanes indicus. Taxonomy (NCBI): domain Bacteria; kingdom Bacillati; phylum Actinomycetota; class Actinomycetes; order Micromonosporales; family Micromonosporaceae; genus Catenuloplanes; species Catenuloplanes indicus. Next base: position 7,623,146 of record NZ_JAUSUZ010000001.1, on the reverse strand, counting down.
GCGTGCAGCGTGATCCCCGCGCGGGCCTCCGTCGCGGTGTTCGGCGCCCACTGGACGTAGGTGATCGGCCAGCCGCCGTCCGCGCCCTGCTGCCCGGCCAGGAACTCCAGGCTGCGGGTCATCTCCTTGTCGGTGAACCAGCGCGCGGCCAGGCTGTCCGGCCGGCGCGCGTAGTCGTGGGCGTAGGTCCACTCGCCGGGCGCGTACCCCGGCGCGATGCTGGCGTCCGCCTCCGGGTCCGCCGGGTCGGACGGCACCAGCCGCTGCTCGCGGACCAGCCGTCCGAGCCGGTCCGCGGCCCGGACGGCCCGGTCCCGGTCCGGCGCGTGGTCGAGGAAGTCCAGCGCCGCGCGCACCTCGTACGGGTGGGTGCGCTCGATCTCGTCGATCGCGGCCCAGCAGAACGCGACCGCGCCGTCCAGCCACGGGTGCGCGATGCCGTGCGCCAGCAGCGGCCCGGCGATCTGACCGGTGGCGAGCAGGTCTCCGGGCACGTCCGCGCCCGGGTCCGGGACCGGCAGGAACGGCGGATGCGGGTACGCGGCCAGGCTGGGCAGCACCGACGGCGCACCACCGCCCGGCCCGGACACGCGGGCCAGCCAGTCGCAGAGCGCGCCACCGGCCCCCTGGTCGAGCTGCCCGATCTCCGCGAGGAGGTGCAGCGCGGACGGCACGGCCAGCGGCTGAGCGGCCGGCCCGCGCACGTCCGGCTCCAGCCCGAACGCGAACCCGCCGTCCGGCGCCCGGTACGCCTCCAGTGCGGCCCGCACTCCGGCCGGGTCCGCGCGCTCGAACCGGTGGCCGAACAGCCGCTGCTCCAGCACCCGCCCGGTGAGCCGGATGAAGCTCCCGGCGCGGGTGATCGTCTCCGTGTCCGCTCGTGTCATGCCCCGACGCTAGCCGGGCCGCCGCGCACTGTCTTGAACGTTCCGGCCACCCCGGATCTCCCGGACCCACCGCGCGACGTGCAGGCCGGCCGCCCGCGGCCGGCCGGTGCCCGCGGGAGCATGCGGAAACCGGCCATGCCGGAAGCGGGAATATCAAGCCCTTTGCTTTTCCGGGTTTCTTCTGGGTAGGAAGGCTGTCATGCGTGCGAATGAGATTCTGCTGGACGCGTTCGGGCGTCTTCCGGAGCTGGTCGGTGGCGCGGTGGACGGGCTGACGGCGGAGCAGCTGCGGTGGGCGCCGGGCGACGGCGCGAACACGATCGGGTGGCTGGTGTGGCACCTGACCCGGGTGCAGGACGACCACGTGGCCGAGGTGATGGGCACCGAGCAGCTCTGGGCCGGCGGTGACTTCGCCGAGTCGTTCGGCCTGAAACCCGACGCGGCCAACACGGGGTACGGGCACGGCCCGCGCGACGTCGCCGCGGTCCGGCCACGGAACGCGCAGGCGCTGATCGACTACTACACGGCCGTGCACGAGCGGACCGTGGCGTGGATCGCCACGCTGACCGACGCGGAGCTGGACCGGGTCGTCGACGAACGCTGGGACCCGCCGGTGACGCTCGGCGTGCGGCTGGTCAGCGTGTACGACGACGACGCGCAGCACGCGGGCCAGGCCGCGTACCTCCGGGGGCTGCTGCCGAAGGCCGGAGTCTGACACGATCGGCTCCATGCGGGAGGCGGAGGCGCTGCGGGCTGCGTACGACGGGGTGACGGCGGCGCTGACGCCGCTGAGCCCGATGGAGTTGCTGGCACCGACCCGGTGCCACGGCTGGACGGTCGCGGACGTGGTGCACCACCTCACGTCCGACGCCCAACGGGCGCTGGTCGCGCTGGCCACCCCGGCGGACGGCCCGGCCACCCGCACGTTCGTGACCTATTGGCGGTCCACGCCGGATCCGGCGCCGGACTGGGCGAGCGCCGAGCGCGCCGCGGCCGCGTCCGCCTGGGCCGGCCGCCGCGCCGCCTCGATCGCCCGGGAGCCGGGCCTGCTGGTCGAGTCGTGGGCCGAGACGTCCGCCGCGGCCGTGCAGGCCGCGTTCGCCGCCCCGCACGCGTTCGTCGCCACCCAGGGCCACGTGCTCTCCACCCCCGACCTGCTCACCACGCTCGCCACCGAGGCCGTCATCCACCACCTGGACCTGCTGCTCGGCCTCCCGGCCGCGCCCGACCCCGCCGTCGCCACGCTGGACGGGCTGCTGGCGCTGCACGGCGGCGTCCGCCCGCCCGACTGGGGCATCGAGGACTACCTGCTGAAGGGCTCCGGCCGCCTCGCGCTCAGCACCCCCGACCGCACCGCCCTGGGCACCTCCGCCGGCCTCTTCCCACTGCTCGGCTGACGCCGCCCGGAACACGAGAAGACCTGATCAGGTGAGATGAAGGGATCCTCATCTGGTTCTCAGGTCCGGATCACGGGTGGCGGGCACGCTGGGTCTCGTGCGACGCCACCGAACGCGCCCTGCGCCTCATCGTCCTCGGCGCGGCCATCGCGGCCCGCTGACACAGCGAACCCCGGGGGGCTCCGAGCCACCCCCGGGGAATTCCTGCCACCGGCACGCCACCGCGGCTACCCGCGGCCACCGCCGAAAGCGTCGTTCTTCAGGCCTCCGACGTAGGCGAACCACCCGGCTCGGCCGAATGCCAGGACGGGACCGTCCGGCGACTGCTTGGAGTCGCGGACCCGGGCACCCGACGGTCCCGCCGGGCGCACTTCCACGCACTGTTCCATCTGGCAGCGGGAAGATTTGATCCACTGAGAATCAGACACGGTCATCGCAGCTCACCTTTCTCTTGTCGCATATTCCTTTTGCACACCCTCCCCAGGCTTGAATATCAAACGATCGAGCGATCGGTCCCTTTTCGTCCGTTTTTCGGGCACGCCGGGCCGTTCCGGCGTAGCCTAGAACGCCGAGGGAACGGCGGGACAACCGGAGAATCACTTTCCAGTCATTCGATCGAATCATGGACGACAATGCGTTATCGCCTCCAATACGGTGAGTAGTACGCCGACGCATTCGGGAGTGATTCACCGTGGCTCTCCAGCGCCCGTCACGCAGATCCGTGGCCCTGTCCTGCGCCGCCGTTGCGGGTATCGCGTGCGCGGCGGGCTCACCGGCCGCGATGCTGGCCATGGACCGCTGGTTCCAGCTGGACTGGCCCAGGCTGAGCAACATCGGCCAGGCGTACGGCCTTGCCTCGGCGATTTTCTCGATACTCGCGGTCGTCGGCGTCGCCGTGTCGCTGGCCCACCAGAGTCTCGGCATCGTCGTCCAACGCGACCAGGACATATCAGACGCCCACGCGCGACTGCCGTCGCTGGTGCTGAGCGACCCGCAGACCTTCGGGCCGGTCCTCAGCGACAAGGCACAACGGCTCGGCATCGTCGAGTACGAACGCTATGTTTCTGTCACCCTGGTGCTGCGGCTTGCGCTGTCGGGTTACGAGACCGGCCACACCAACGAATACTCGCTGCGGAACGAGGTCACCCGCGGGCTTTTTCTGCGGTCCGTGGGCCGTGAGCACTGGCGGGAGTCCCGGACGTTCTGGCTGTCCGCGTCGCTACCGCACCATCGCCAGTTCGCCCGGATCGCGGACGAGGAGTATCAGGCCGCGATCAGCCGCGGGCCGGCGCTCCCGATACCGCCACACACACCGGCCCCGGCACCGGCCGCATTCCGCGCGCGCCTCGCGCCGGCCCTGGCCGCCGGTGTCGCCGGGGGCCTGATCGGCGTCCTGGCGGTGGCGGCGACCCGGCGCCGGCCGAGCGCGACGGACTCCTGACTCCGCCCGGATGCTCGCTTCACACCGGTGTCAACGACGAACCGGATCAGCCGACGCGGCGCCGATCGAACGACCTGTTCGCAGGACCGGCCGGCGGCGGCCCCGCGGAGGAGACCGCCGCCGTACCGGTGGATCAGTTGCCGTTCTTGAAGTCGACGGCCGGCGGTGAGGCCGGGTCGGCGAGTGCGGTGTCGCGGATGGTGCGGAAGTTGGCGCGGTACTGGTCGTGGATGGCGTTGGACTCGATGCGGAGCATCGCCTCGTCGTTCTCGCGCAGCGCCGGGTACGTGTAGTTGTGGCTGCCGGTCAGCACCCACTTGCTGTCCTTCTGGTCCAGGTAGGTGCCCTCGATCAGCAGGTACTTGGAGTGCAGCACGTACGGGTGGGCGGTGCTGTCCGGGACCTGGTAGAGCGCGATCCGCGGGTGGTTGCGCAGCGCGGCGGGGACGTTGCCGCTGGCGCCGGTCTCGGTGTAGATGACGTCGATCCAGCACTTCTTGTCGGCCAGGTCGCGCAGCTTCTCGGCGACCTCGACGCGGCTGAAGTAGAACATGCCGACCCGGATGATGGTGCGGTGCTCGACCGAGGTGCCGACCGTGGTGTTGCCCTCGCAGGTCACGTTCTCGTTGAGCATGTTGTAGATCAGGTCGGTGCTGGTGCTGTCGCCGGCCCGCGGGAAGAAGTAGCTGCGCACGTTCCCGTTGAGCTCGGTGTGGTAGTAGTTGCTGTTCTTCCGCTTGTTCGCCAGGTCACCGTGGTACTTGACGTAGGCGTTGTACAGCCCGGTGTTGCCGACCAGCGTGACCGCGTTGTTCCAGTACTTCGTGGCGTTCGACGGCGTGATGTTCGCCGAGGACTGGACGACCACGTTGCTGGAGCCGTTCGTGCTGGAGAACAGCCAGAACTTGTTGTGCATGATGGGCGTGCCGGCGGTGCCGATGCAGGCCGCGTCCTGGGTGCAGACCGAGACGTAGGACGCCGCCGCGACGTTCGTGCCGAGCGCGGTCTTCAGCGAGCCGACCGCGGCGGTCAGCGACGCGTCGTAGTTGACCACGAACTTGACGTTGACCCCGCGGGAGTGCGCCGCGATCAGGTTGTTCGCGACCGTCTGCTCGTTGAAGTTGTAGATCGCGACGTGGATCGTGGACCCGGCCGCGGCGCCGTCTATCAGCCCGCGTATGTGGTCCCGCACCTTGTACTGCTCGCTCGCGACGTGCGGGTTGTTGAACACCGCACCCTCCGTGACCGCCGCCGACGCCGGACCCGCGCTGATCACCGCACCGGTCATGGCACCGACGATCGCGGCAGCGCCTGCCGCGATGAGCCGAGTGAACGGCATGTGACTCCCCTCTGAACACAAACCGAAATGGATCTTCGGTTGGGCAGCATGACACATGCGAATCCGTCTCGCTATCCCCAAAGGACAAAGCACCCGCGAGCCGGCCCGGGTGCGCGCGTGTGATCGGGTGGGCGGTATGGGATTCGGCGAGACTCTGCACGGCTGGCGCAAGCGGACCAGGCCGGGCGACGTGGGCATCGACGGCGGTACGGCACGGCGGGTGACCGGGCTGCGGCGTGCCGAACTGGCCCGGCTGGCGGGGCTCTCCGCCGAGTACGTGAAACAGCTCGAGCAGGGCCGCGCCAGCACGCCGTCCGCGCAGGTGGTGGGCGCGCTGTCGCGGGCGTTGCGGCTGACGCCGTCGGAACGTGACCACCTCTACCGCGCGGCCGGCCTGACACCCCCGGCCGGCGACGTGCCGCGGGCATTGCCACCGGGCGCACGGCGGCTGGTCGACCGGTTGCGGGACCTGCCGGTGGCCGTGTTCGCCGCGGACTGGACGCTGGTGCACTGGAACCGGATGTGGTCCGCGACCGCCGGTGACCCGGCCGGCTACCACTGGCCGTACGACAACCTGGCCGCCGCCTCGTTCCTGACCGGGGACCCGGCCGAGGAGATCGGCCCGTGGCCGCTGCGCGCACCGGGCGGTTCGGCCGCGGTCGAGGTGGCGGTGGTCGCGGACCTGCGGGCGGTCGCGGCGACCTATCCCGCGGACGCCCTTCTCGCGTCCATGGTGGACGAGATGTGCGCCGCGAGCGCGCGGTTCCGCGAGCTGTGGACGACCGGGACCGTGACCGCGCACCTCGGGCAGACGAAGACGGTCGAGCACCCGGTGCACGGCGAGATCCTGGTCGACTGCGAGGTGCTGATGGTGCCCGGGGTCGACCTGAAGATCCTGACGTTCATGGCCGAGCCAGGTTCGCCGGACGCGGCCAAGCTGGACGCGATCCGGGACGGGCTCGGGGCGGCGTGGTAGAGCCGGTACCACCTTCCGGCCTGGCCCGGCCGGGTGCGCGCACCCCAGACTGGCCGGGCATCACCGAGAGCGAACGGAGAGACCGTGCTGACGCACTACGTGAACGACCGCGAGGACAGCGCGCGCTGGAGCGAGGTGCCGCTGCGGCCGGGTGACGTCGTGGTGGCGACGCCGATCAAGGCGGGCACCACCTGGATCCAGACCATCTGCACGCTGCTGCTCCTGCGCCGGTCCGGTCTCGGCACGCCGCTGGACGACCTGTCGCCGTGGGTGGACATGAGGATGGTGCCGGTGGAGGCGATCCGCGCCGGGCTGGACCGGCAGCCGGGCCGCCGGGTCCTGAAGACGCACACGCCGCTGGACGGGCTCCCGCTGCGCGCCGACGTGACGTACCTGGTCGGGGCGCGGCATCCGCTGGACGTGGCGCTCTCCACCTACCACCAGTGGCGCAACATCGACCTGGACGTGGTGCGGGCGTCGCTGGGCATCACCACGGCGGAGATGCCCGACCCGGAGCCGGTCGAGCCGGCCGCCTGGATCTCCCGCTGGATCCACGAGGAGGTCGAGGACCTGCGCACCGAGCCGCACTCGCTCCAGCACCTGATGTGGCACCTGTCCGACGCGTGGCGGCGGCGCGACGAGCCGAACGTGGCGCTGCTGCACTACGCGGACCTCTCCGCGGATCTGCCCGGCGTGATGCGCGCGCTGGCCGCGCAGCTGGGCGTGACGATCCCGGACGGCGCCTGGCCGGAGCTGGTCGAGGCGGCCTCGTTCGACCGGATGCGGGCCCGGGCGGAGGAGCTGGTGCCGCGCGTGGTCCCGTTCCGCAGCCGCGCCGCGTTCTTCCGGTCCGGCCGGTCGGGCGAGGGCGTGGCGCTGGCCGGCGAGGCGGACCTTGCCCACTTCCACCGCCGCGTCGCCGAGCTCGCACCGCCCGATCTGGTGACCTGGTTGCTGCGCTAGGCAAGCATGGTGTCCACCGCGACCGCGCGGGCGGTCCAGCCGGTGCCGATCCCGGCCAGGAATCCGGTGACGTGCGGCTGGGTCATCTCAGTTCCCCTCCTCGGTCGCGGACCATCTCCCGCAGGCGGGTGAACGTACGGCCGCTGCCGATCCCGTCGTGCTCAAACTCGTTGGTGATCCACGCGGTCGCGTTGCCGAGCCGGGCCAGCGTCCGCCGCTGCAACCCCTCGTCCACGAACAGGTCGTCGTGGTAGACCACGGCCGCGACCGGAACCGGGTTGGCCGCGAGCCGGTCCGGGTCGTAGAGCGGCGTCCAGGTCTCCACCGCGGCCAGCTGCTCCATCGCGGCCGCGAACGGGCGCAGCGCGCGGACCTCGTGGAACAGCCAGGGGAACGCCATCTCGGAGGTGAACAGCAGCGGCCGGCGGTCCTCGGCGAACTCCGGACGGCGGTCCCGTTCGCGCTGCGCGGACCAGCGGAACGGGCCGTTCGTACCGTCGCCGTAGATCGTCTCCTGCAGGGTCCAGAACAGCGGGTTCGTCGCGTTGGACGTCCTGACCAGCACGGACTCCAGGAACCCGTCGGTGAGCCGGCCGTCCCGGGTGAACGCCTCCGAGACCAGCCAGTGCAGGCGCAGGTGGCCGCGGCCGAAGCCGAGGTCGCCACCGAGCGTCTGGAACCGCCGCACGGACAGCGGCGAGCCGTCCGGCAGCACGGTGTCGCCGGCCGCGAGCCGGTCCGCGATCGCGCCGGCCGTCCCGGCGTCCTGCGGATATCGGCGGTAGAAGTCCGCGGTCTTCGCGGCGGCCCGGTCGAACGTGTGGCGGTAGACCTCGTCCGGGTCGGCCGGGATGCCGGGGATGCCGCCGCAGACGTAGCACGCGGTCAGCGCCTCCGGCGCGGTGGACAGGTAGGTGAGCGTGATCCAGCCGCCGAAGCTCTGCGCGATCGTGGCCCAGCACCGGCCCTCGTACCGGGTGCGGCGCACGTGCTCAAGGTCCCGGACGATCGAGTCGGCCCGGAACTTGAGCAGGTAGCCGCCGGGGTCGGCGACCGAGGCGATCACGTGACCGTCGATCGGCGAGCTGCGGCCGGTGCCACGCTGGTCGACCAGCACCACGCGGTAGTGCGGCAGCGCCTCGGCCAGCCAGCCGTCGACGCCGGTGAACCGCGGGTTCGCGCCGCCGGGGCCGCCCTGCAGATAGGTCAGCAGCGGCAGGTCGCCGTGCCGCCGCTCCGGGTCGGCGAACTCGCGCACGAACAGCTCGATCGTGCCGGCGTCCGGGGCGTCCCAGTCCAGCGGCACGTCGACGGTGAACTCCCGCACCCACGCACCGGGCATCGGATATTCGATCATGCCGGACTCCCCTCAGCGTCGCGGTTCCGGCGTGGTCGGTGCTGAACCGGTGATGCACTCGCAAGCTCGTTCATGAAGCGGCCCTTCCCGGAGCGGCGCGGGCCGCGCGTTTCTTCGCCGCGCGGCCTCCCGTCCAGGATTTATCCTGGGTGCGGCCACAGCAGGCGCTTCGTGTACTCGTGGCGAGGTTCACCGGACACGGTGGCCCGGTCGCCGCTTCTCGACGCTCGTGCCGTTCGTCATCAGGCCACCCGGGTCGCGATCCGCCGGACGACGGCGGGTCGTGCGCGATGAACCGGCAGCGGCAGCATAAGGTCAGACAGTAGTATGTGACACAGCGCCGGTGGAGAACGGCGAGCACATATGTGTCGGCCGGAGACACAAGAACACCCGCCTCACATCGGGCGGTGACGTGCGGGCGATCAGTCCTCGGCGCGGCCGTTCCACCAGCCGAGCACGTGACCGATGTGCGCCCTGAGCAAGGTCTCCGCGCCCCGGCCGTCACGCGCCTCGAGCAGGTCGACCAGGCTGTGGTGCTCGGCCGCGGACCGGGCCAGCTCGGCCGTGCCGACCATGTCGGCCAGCCCGACCATGCGCGTCTGCTGTCGCAGGTCCTCGACGATCTCGGTCAGCCGGCGGTTGCCGTGCAGCTCCAGCAGCCGCAGGTGGAATGCCATGTCCGCGGCGAGATAGCCGGCCAGGTCGGCCGCCGCGGCCGCGTCCACGATCGCCTGCGCCTTGACCCGCAACTCGGCCGCGGCCTCCGGCTGCAGCGTGCGGGCGACGTCGCGCATCGGCGGGCCCTCCAGGTCCTGCCGGATCCGGACGATTTCCCACAGGTCCTGCTCGCTGACGTCGGTGATCCGGAAGCCCTTGTTCCGCACCGCGTCGACGAAGCCGCGTTTCTGCAGGTTGAGCATGGCCTCGCGGACCGGCGTGGCGGAGACGCCGAACCGGGCGGCCAGCGTGGGCGCGGTGACCAGCGTGCCGGGGGCCAGCTCACCGGAGACGATCGCGGCCGCGACCGCGTCCTCCACGGTGCCGCGCAGGCTCGCCCCGACGGCCACCGGGCCGATGACCGATGCACTCACCCGACCACGCTCCATACCCGGACAATACAATGTCACATCGTGCCGGCCGGGTACTCCCGGCCGACACGATGATGACCGAGCTCTATCGCAGCTCCGGGGGCAGCACCGACGCCGGAGCGCCCTGGTAGGTGACCGGGCGCTGCCACCGGCTGATCGCGGCGAGCCCGACCGACGTGCTGGTCGGCGCCGTGGTGGACGGCCACGGACCGCCGTGGTGCTGCGCGCCGGAGACGGTCACGCCGGTCGGCCACGCGTTGTAGACGATTCGCCCGGCCCGGTCCTCCAGCGCGCCGGCCACGTGCCGCGCCACCGGGTCGTCGTCCGTGCTGTGCGCCTGGATCGTGCCGGTGAGCTGCCCGGGGACCAGCCGCAGCACCGCGTCCAGCTCGTCCTGCGAGGAGTAGCCGACCACCAGGCCGGCCGGGCCGAACATCTCGACGTCCAGCGCGCGCGGGTCGGCCATCACCTCGGGCGCCGAGACGGCCAGCACGGTCGTCCGTACCCCCTGGTCGTTGGGTTCGCTCTGGGCGGCCCGGTGCACCGCGGGAAGCGCGGCGACCTCGTCGACCCGCGCCGCGAGGTTGCGCTCCATCGACTCCGAGAGCATGCGCCCGGGCACCGGCGGCTCGACCGCGGCGACGAACGCGTCCGCGTCCGGCACCAGGATCACACCCGGGTTCGTGCAGAACTGGCCGGCGCCGAGCGTCAGCGAGCCCACCCACTCCCCCGCGATCGCGGTGCCGCGCTCGGCCCAGCCGGCCGGCGTGACCACGACCGGGTTGACGCTGCCCAGCTCGCCGTAGAACGGGATCGGGTCCGGACGGGACGCCGCGATGTCGAACAGCGCGCGCCCCCCGGCCGTCGACCCGGTGAACCCGGCCGCCCGGATCCGTGGATCGCGCAACACGGTGATCGACTCCTCGACGCCCTCGATCAGCCCGAACGCGCCGTCCGGCGCGCCTGCGGCGCGAAGTGCGTCCACCACCACCCCGGCGGTACGGCGGGACAGGCGCGGATGCCCGGGATGCGCCTTGAGCACCACCGGGCAGCCCGCGGCCAGCGCGGACACGGTGTCGCCGCCGAACACGCTGAAGGCGAACGGGAAGTTGCCGGCCGCGAACACCAGTACCGGCCCGATCGGCACCACCGTGCGGCGCAGCTCCGGGCGCGGTCCCATGCCCCAGCCGGGATCCTCCGGATCGACCCGGACCGGCGTCAGCTCACCGGTGCGGAGCCCCTCGGCGAACAACCGGGCCTGGAACGTGGTCCGGCCCAGCTCGCCGGTCAGCCGCGCCTCCGGCAGGTGCGTCTCCTCCCGCGCGAGCGGGACCAGCTCGTCCCGCGCCTCGTCGAGCGCGTCCGCGACCGCGTCCAGCCAGTCCGCCCGGGTGGCGGCGCTCGCCTTCCGCATCGCCGGCCGGGCCGCGTCGGCCGCCGCGAGCAGTGGCTCCACGTCAGTCACCATTCGTCTCCCATCAGAACTCGAATCCCTCGGGGTACGGGTCCGCCGGGTCCAGCACGTACTGGCCGAAGCCGGTGATCCAGGCCCGCCCGGTGATCGTCGGCAGCACCGCTCTGCGGCCGCCGACGTCGGTTTCCCCGATCAGTCTGCCGGTGAACCGGCTGCCGATGAACGACTCGTTGACGAAGTCGCGGTGCAGCGGCAGTTCGCCGCGCGCGTGCAGCTCCGCCATCCGGGCCGAGGTGCCGGTGCCGCACGGCGACCGGTCGAACCAGCCCGGGTGGATCGCCATCGCGTGCCGGGACAGCGTGGCGTCCGAGCCGGGCGCGATGAACTCCACGTGGTGGCAGTGGTCGACGCCGTCGATCGTCGGGTGCTTCGGCGGCACCCGCGTGTTGATCGCGTCCATGATCGCCAGGCCGGCGGTCAGGATCTCCTGCTTGTGCGCACGGTCGAACGGCTGGCCGATCTGCTCCAGGTCGACCATGGCATAGAAGTTGCCGCCGAACGCGAGGCTGTACGTGATCTCCTTGCCGAGCGCGGGCACCGCGATCGTCTCGTCCAGCCGCTCGCAGTAGGCCGGCACGTTCTCCAGCGTGACGTGCCGCGCCCGGCCGTCCTGCACCGCGACCTGCGCCACCACGAGCCCGGCCGGGGTGTCCAGCCGGATCGTGGTGACCGGCTCGGCCACCTCGACCATGCCGGTCTCGACCAGCACGGTGGCGACGCCGATCGTGCCGTGCCCACACATCGGCAGGCAGCCGGAGACCTCGATGTAGAGCACGCCGAAGTCCGCGTCCGGCCGGGTCGGTGGCTGCAGGATCGCGCCGCTCATCGCCGCGTGCCCGCGTGGCTCGTTCACCAGCAGCCGGCGGATGTGGTCGAGGTGCGCGATGAAGTGCAGGCGGCGCTCGTTCATGGTCGCGCCCGGGATCACGCCCATGCCGCCGGTGATCACCCGGGTCGGCATGCCCTCGGTGTGCGAGTCGACCGCGGAGAACATCCGCGCGGCTCTCATCTACCTTCCTCGATATTCTTCGAGGCCCTTGATCGCGCGGTGCATGTCCGCGCGAACCTGGGCGTCGTGCTGCGGGGTGAGCGCACCGCGCGGCGGGCGGCACGGGCCGCCGTACCGGCCGACCATCTCCATGCTCAGCTTGATCGCCTGGACGAACTCGGTGCGCGAGTCCCAGCGGAACACCGCGACCAGCTGCTTGTAGAGCTCGCGCGCCTCGGCGACCTTACCGGCGATCATCAGGTCGTAGATCTCCACGGACTCGGCCGGGAACGCGTTCGGGAAGCCGGCGAACCAGCCGGCCGCACCGTCCACCATCAGCTCGAACAGCACGTCGTCCGCGCCCGCGACCACGTCGATGTCGCAGAGTTCCCGGATCTCGAAGAGCCGGCGCACGTCACCGCTGAACTCCTTGATCGCGGAGACGTGCGGCAGCTGGGCGATCTCCGCGACCAGGCGCGGTACCAGGTCCACCTTGGTGTCGACCGGGTTGTTGTAGATCATGATCGGCAGGCCGACCTCGTCGATCTTACTGAAGTGCTCGACGACCTGCGCGTCACTGGCCCGGTACATGGTCGGCGGCAGCGCCAGCACGCCATCCGCGCCGTCCTCTGCCGCCAGCTCCGCCCAGTGCTTCGCCTGATGCCAGCCCGGCCCGTGCACCCCGGCCACCACCACGCCGCGCCCCGCCACGGCCTCCACCGCGACCTGCACCACCTTGCGCCGCTCCGCGTCGGTCAGCGCGGAGTACTCCCCCAGCGACCCGTTCGGCCCGACGCCCCGGCACCCGTTGCCGATCAGCCAGTCACAGTGCTCCGCGAAGCGGTCATAATCCACCTCCAGCCCCGCCGGCGCCGACGCGTTCTCCTTGAACGGCAACGCGGTCGCGACGATGACCCCGCGCAGATCGATCGGTGCGGAACTCATGAACGGCCCTCCTGTGGTCCCCTGCGGACATTCCCGGCAACGCTGTCGTGCGGATCGCTCGGGGTGTGTCCGTCCCGGCCGGTGCCGGCCGCGGCCGTCCCGGTTCGCGGCACCGAAGCGGCTCTCGGCACCGAAGCGGCGGTTTCCGGGGCCGGAGCGCCCGCTTCAGCCGGCGATCCGCCGTCCGCCTCGCCGGACGCCTCGGGCACGATGGTGGCGGCGAGTTCGGCCAGGCGGATCGGGACGGCGATCGGCCGCCGTGCGGTGCGCCCGGTGTCGAGCAAGCCCGGGCCGGCGGCGGTGAGGATGTCCTCGACCGCGCGGCCGCAGGTGCGGCCCTGGCAGATGCCGAGGCCGGCGCGGGTGGTGAGCTTGAGCGAACGCAGGCCGCGCGCCTCGGTCAGCCGCGCGGCGCGGCGCAGGTCACCGGCGGTCACGTCCTCGCAGCGGCAGACCGTGGTCGTGTCGTCCAGCCACGCCTGCCAGCCGGCACCGATCCGGTGCGCGGCGGCCAGCCGTCCGGCGAACTCGCGGAACACCCGGCGGGCCCGGAGCGCACGCCCGGCCGGACGGCCACCAGCGGCGACCGCACCGGCGATCTCGCCCTCGGCCAGCGCCAGGTCGACGCCGCCGATGCCGGTCAGCTCGCCCGCGGTGAACACGCCGGCCACGGACGTGCGCTGGCCGGCGTCGACGGTCACCGCGCCGTCCGGGCCGGTGGCGCAGCCCGCGGCCACCGCCAGCTCGGTGCGCGGCACGAAGCCGTGGCTGACGCAGACCGCGTCGGCCTCGATCCGGCGTTCGGTGCCGGGCCGCGGCGCCCAGTCCGGGCTGAGGCCGGCGACGGTGACGGCCTCGACCCGGCCGGTGCCGTGCGCGGTGATCACGGCCGCACCGGTCAGATAGGGAATCCGCTTCGCGGCCAGGTCCCACACGTATCCGCCGAGCTCTGCGGCCTTAGCGCTCGCGGCGAACAGCCGCCAGGGCCTCGCACCCCAGCCCGTGGCCAGCTGCCGCCGTCCGGCGGCCTCGACCACACCCACGACCTGCGCACCGGTACGGATCAGGCTCCGCGCCACCGGCAGCAGGAACGGCCCGGCGCCGGCGACCAGCACCCGGCGGCCGACCGCGACCCGCTCGCCCTTGGCCAGTGCCTGCGCGGCACCGGCGGTGAAGACACCGGGCAGGTCCCAGCCGGGGAACGGCAGCGTGCGCTCCTGCGCGCCGGTCGCGAGGATCAGCGCGGCCGGGTCGAACGTGCGCGGCGGGCGCCCGCTCCCGTCCGGCTCGCCGGCCACCACGTGGATCAGCGGCGGCGTGCCGTCCCGCCGGCCGGCCGACCAGACGTGCCCGTTCAGCACGACCTCGCAGCCGTCGTCGCCCAGCAGCGCCGCCCGCATCCGCCGGAACCGCCGCCAGCCGTGATGCAGCAGCTCCTCGCGCGCGCCGGCACGCTCGGCCGGCAGGTGCCGCCAGAACTGCCCGCCGAGGTCGTCGCCGGCCTCGACCAGCACCACGCGGGCACCGTGCCGCCGCGCGGCCAGCGCCGCCGCCATCCCGGCCGGCCCGCCGCCGACGACCAGCACCGGCACGCTCTCCGTCACCGCGCACCTCCCGCACCGAATTGCTCCCCGCTCGCCGGCCCAGCCGCGGAGCTCCCCGGGCCGCCACCGTCATGCGGCGCGGCGGCGTGGCCGCCCGGCTCATCGGCGTCGTCCTGGCGGGTGATCACGTCGCCGTCGGTGGCGCGGCGCTGGCAGGCGCGGACGTCACGGAGGCCGTTGACGACGACGAGGCAGTCGAAGCAGACGCCGATGCCGCAGAAGACGCCGCGCGGGCGGCCGCTGCGCGGGCTGGTCCGCCAAGAGACGCGGCCGGCGGCCAGCAGCACACCGGCGATCGTCTGGCCGGCGCGGCCGGTGACGGTCTCGCCGTCCACGGTCAGCGCGATCGCGCCGCCGTCCGCGGGCGCGACCGGATCCCGCGCGGGCGCGATGCGATAGGGACCCGTCATGCGGTGGTTCCTTCCAGGTGCGGCCGCAGGCTCGGCCGGTCCGGACGGAACGCGGCGGCGAGATCGTCTCCGGACCCGCTCGGCCGGCCGGGACCGCCGGTACCGGCGAGGTCGCCGGAACCGGCGCCGCCGCCGGGATCGCCGCCGAGCATCGCGTCGTGGAGCAGGTCGGCGGTGGCGAGGCTGAGACCGATGCCGGCGCCCTCGTGGCCGGTGGCGTGCCACAGGCCGGGGCGGCGCGGGTCCTCGCCGATCACCGGCAGATGGTCCGGGACGAACGGGCGGAAGCCGCCGTACGCGCGCATCACCGGCACGTCCGCCAGGAACGGGAACAGCAGCAGCGCCTTGGCGGCGAGCGCGGCCAGTACGCGGGCCTCGATCCGGTCGTCGAAGCCGCGGCGTTCGCGGGACGAGCCGATCAGCACGGTGCCGGCCGCGGTGGACTCGACCACGCTGGAGACCATCAGGCCGGACGCGCCGGAGCCGACCGCGCCGACGTAGTCCGCGTCGTAGACCTTGTGGAACACGCGCTGCCGCATCCGCGCGGTGACCAGCACGGTGCCGCGGCGCGGGCGGACCGGCAGCGGCACGCCGAAGCGCGCGGCGACCTCGCCGGACCACGGGCCCGCCGCGATCACCACGGCGTCCGCGGGCAGCGTGCCGGCCGCGGTCCGTACCCCCGTCACGGTTTGTCCGGAGAGGACCGGGCCGAGGACCTCGACGCCCTGCAGCACCCGGGCACCGTGCCGGCGGGCGGCCGCGAGCAGCGCCTCGGTCGCGATCACCGGCTGCACCTGCGCGTCCTGCGGGTAGTAGACCGCGGCGGTCAGCGCGCGGGTGAGGTCCGGCTCCAGCTCGTGCGCGCGGTCGCCGTCGACCACCTCGGCGATCACTCCGGCGGCGCGCTGGGACGCGGCGAACGCCAGCAGCGCGGCCGCGCCGGCCTCGGTGGTCGCGGCGACCAGGCCGCCCTTGGCCTCGAACTCCAGGTCGGGGAAACCGGCGGGCAGTTCGTCGCGTAGTTCGGCACGCACGCGCGCCCACGCGGCCAGCGACCGCTGAGTGAGACGCAGCTCCGCACCGGGGCCCTTGTCGGAGACCAGGATGTTGCCCTCGCCGCCGGAGGACGTGCCACCCGCGCTCGGGCCGCGGTCGACGACGACCACGTCGGCGCCGGAGCGAGCGAGCACGCGCGCGGTCGCGGCGCCGACCATGCCGGCTCCGACGATGACCACCTTCCCACCCTGGGACACGCCAGTAATATGTCACATGCCCCAGCTCAGCAGAACAGATTCCACCAGGAGAAGTTCGCAGTGTTCAGGACCTTGACACCACGAGGGTACGCCGCCTAAGCATGATCGGAGTAGTAATATTCTACTGAGTGCGGAGCCGATGAACGCCGATCGGCCGCTGTCCGCCGGAACGCTCCACCTCAACCACGGCTCGTTCGGCGCGGTCCGGCGGTCCGCACCGGCGGCAGCCCGGCATCGCATGACTCCGCGCCGGCCACCCGATCCCGGCCGCGTGGACCGGTGGAGGCCGCGGCGTCGATTCGCGGCCACCGGCGTGGGTGTGCGCGGGTCGGCGAGGTTCGCGCGTCGATCCGGCATCCACCGCACCCGATAGGCTGGTCCGGTGGCGAAGGCGGCGGTCGTTACGGTGGCGTTCGCGCTCTGCCTGCTCGGCGGCTCCATCCAGGCGGACGGCGCGGTCGCCGCGCCACGGCCCGGCGCGTACCTCGTCGCCGTGTTGTCCTGCACCGCCCTGACGCTGCGGCATCGGGCGCCGCTGGCGGCGCTGGCCGGCACCACCGTCACCGGCGCGCTGGCGCAGCCCCTCGGGATGTTGTCGACCCCGCTGATCGTGGCACCGGCCCTGGTCGCCACCTACGTGTACGCGCTGGTGACGGTCACCGAGCGGCGAGTCGTGGCCGTGCTCTCGCTCGCCTCGGCGGTGCTGCTGGTGACGGCCGCGCCGGTGTCCGGGAGCCTGTCCTGGCGGGATGCGACGAGGATGGTGCTGATGGCGGTGCTACCGCCGGTGGCCGGCGTGCTCGGCCGCTCGGTGCGGCACCGGCGTGCCTATCTGGCGGCTCTGGAGGAGCGGGCGCTGCGGGCCGTCGCCGAGGAGCGGATCCGCATCGCGCGGGAGCTGCACGACCTGGTCGCCCACCAGATCACCCTGGCCAACGCGCAGGCCACGGTCGCCGAGCATCTGTTCGACGTGCGCCCGGAGCAGACCCGCGTCAGCCTGCGGCAGCTGGTCGAGACGACCGGGCATGCGCTGGACGCGCTGCGGGCCACGGTGGGCCTGCTGCGGCAGTCCGGCGACGACGCGGTGGCCGGGGAGCCGGCGCCGGGGCTGGGCCGGCTACCGGAGCTGCTCGACGCGTTCCGTAGCGCGGGGCTGGAGGTGTCGGTGCACTCCTCGGGGCCGGCCCAGGCGCTGGCACCGGATGTGGACCTGGCCGCGTACCGGATCGTGCAGGAGGCGCTGACCAACGTGACCAAACACGCCGCCACCGGAGCCGCCCGGGTCGGCCTGGCGTGGACGCCGGACCTGCTGACCGTGACCGTCACCGATGACGGAACCGGTGCCGGCCCCGCACCCGGGTACGGGCTGATCGGGATGCGGGAACGCGCCACCGCGGCCGGCGGGCGCTTCGCCGCCGGCCCCCGTCCGGAGGGCGGCTTCCTGGTCACCGCCGAGTTGCCGCTGCAGGGGCCGGCGTGACCGTCCGGGTGCTGCTCGCCGACGACCAGGCCCTGCTCCGGGACGCGTTCCGGCTGCTGCTCGACAGCGCGGACGACATCACCGTCGTCGGCGAGGCCGCCAACGGCGAGCAGGCCGTACGGCTCACCCGGGAGCTGCGCCCGGACGTGGTGATCATGGACATCCGGATGCCCGGCGTGGACGGGCTCACCGCCACCGCCCGCATCAGCGAGGATCCGCGGCTGCGCGCCAGCCGGGTGCTGATCCTCACCACGTACGAGACCGACGAGCACGTGGCCCGGGCTCTGCGGGCGGGCGCGAGCGGGTTCCTCGGCAAGGGCGTCGGCGCGAAGGAGCTGCTGGACGCGGTCCGCACGATCGCCGCCGGGGACAGCTTGCTCTCCCCCGCCGCCACCCGCTCCCTGATCTCCCGTTTCCTGGCCGGTCCGGGCCAGGCCGCCGTCCACGACTCGCTCACCCCGCGCGAGCGCGAGATGGTCGCGCTGGTCGCGACCGGTCTGTCCAATCAGGAGATAGCGGAACGGATGGTGGTCAGCCCGTTCACCGTCCGGGCCCACGTGCAGCGCGCGATGACGAAGCTGCACGCCCGCGACCGCGCGCAGCTCGTCGTCATCGCCTACCGCACCGGGCTGGCCTCCGGCGGCAGCACCAGCGCCGAGTAGGCCGGCTGCGCCGCCGTGGCCGGCATGGCGTCCAGCCCGCGCAGCGTCCGGTTGCGCTGTTCCAGCGCGTCCCGGGTGACCGGGAAGAGCGCGGCGCCGTTGTCGGCCAGCGCCTGGTTGACCGCCACGTATCCGCGCATCTCGCGCTCGTACGCGGCGAAGGCCTCGACGTGGTCCGGGTGAGTGGCCAGCGAGTGTGCGAGCAGGTAGGCCCCGGACAGCGCGAGGCTGGAGCCCTGGCCGGTGAGGAACGACGGCGTGTACGCGGCGTCCCCGACGAGCGCGACGCGCCCCCGCGACCACCCCGGCATGCGGATCTGCCCGACCGTGTCGAAGAACATGTCGTCCGCGCCCCGCATCGCCTCCACCATGCGCGGGATCTCCCACCCCGCGTCCGCGAACGTCTCCGCGACCAGTTCCCGCTGCGCGGCCGGGTCCCGCAGCACCTCGACCGGCGGCTGCGGCCGGTGGAAGGTGAAGAAGGCGTGCAGCTCGTCCCGCGTGGCGTAGAGCGCGGCGGCCCGGCCCGGGCCGTTCCACATCAGGATCTCCCGGGACAGCCCCCAGGTGTTCGGCGTGGTGAAGATCGCGAAGCAGTAGCCGAGGTAACGATGGAACCGGTCCTCGGGCCCGAACACCGCCTCCCGGGTACGGGAGTGTGTCCCGTCCGCGCCGATCACCAGGTCGAACGAGCGTTGCCGCCCGCTACGGAACGTCACGTCCCCGGGTTCGCCCAGCGTGTCGATCGAGTCGCCGAACAGGAATTCCACGTCGTCCCGGACCAGCGCGTACAGGCTCTCGGCGAGATCGCCGCGGCGCACCTCGACATCCTCGCCGTGCGCCGCCGGCCGGACCGAGGCGATCCGGCCGCCGTCGTCGCCGAAGAACGTCAGGCGGCGCACGTCCACGTGCGCCTCGCGCAGACGTGGCAGGATCCCCATCCGCCGGGCCACCTCCAGCGCGGAGCCGCGGATGTCGATCGGGTAGCCGCCACCGCGCAGCGCGCCCGCCTTCTCGACCACGGTCACCTCGAACCCGGACCGGGCGAGCCAGTACGCCACCGCAGGCCCGGCGATGCTGGCTCCCGAGATCAGTACCCTTGTCATTGCTGAACCTCCCTGTTGGTGGTGCGAACGGAGAAGAGCGCCAGCGCGGCAACCGCACCGGCGACCGCGAAACCGGTGACGAACGCGGGCTCCCCGGTCCCGGAGCCGAGGATCACGCCGGCGACCTGGGCGCCGACGGCGATGCCGGCCACCCGGGTGACCACCAGCAGGCTGGTGGCGGCGCCGGTGTGGTCGGCATCGACGGTGGACACGGTGCCGGCCAGCAGCGCCGTGGTGCCGGCGCCGGCCGCGACCGCGGTAACCGCCTTGGCCAGCGCCAGCTGCCAGGCGGCGTCGTGCATCAGCACCAGGCCGGCCATCGCGGCCACGGTGAACACGGCGCCGGTGACGACCACGGCACGCGGGCCGAACCGCCGGGCCGCGACCCCGCCGACCGAGTCGGCCAGCACGCCGGCGATCGCGCCGGGCAGCAGGAGCAAGCCGATCTGGGTGGTGCCGAGGCCGAGGCCGTACCCGTCACCGGACGCCGCGAACAGCTGCGGGACCAGGAAGGTGACCATGCCGAAGCTCGCGGTGACGACGAAGGTGAGCAGGTAGGCACCGGCCGGCAGCACCGTACGTGACCTCCTGGCCCGCTCCGCCCGGACCGGTGGATCGTCCGGCATCAGCCGGAGGACGGCCAGCGTGGCCCCCATGATCACCAACGTCGGCAGCGCGAACATCCACTGCCAGGACAGCCCTTCGGCGATCGGCCCGGCGACCGCGGTCCCCACGATGCCGCCACCGGTGAACAACGCGACGACCACACCTATCACCGCCTGCGACCGCCCGGCCGGCAGGTGCCTGCGGACCAGGATGAAGGAGAGCGGCAACGCTCCGATCATCACGCCCTGCAGCAGCTGGCCGAGCAGGAGCATCGGCAGATTCGGTGCGGTGGCGGCGAGCAGCCCGCCGGCCGAGACCATGGCCATCAGCCCGGCCAGCACCCGCCGCCCGCCGTAGCGGTCGCCGAGCCGCCCGGCCACCGGCGCGGCGATCGCGCCGGTGATCAGCAGCGAATTGGCGACCAGCGCGCCCGCGGAAGGGCTGACGCCCAGTTCCCGTTGCAGCAGCGGGAGCGCGGGCTCCACCACCGATTGCAGGGTGCCGAGAGCGAGCGCCAGCACGCCCAGGGCCCCGATGGACAGCCGCCCGATCCGGGCGGGAGCGACACGTGTTGTGGACACCCCTCGACCCTGCCGCGCCGGCACGCCTGCGACATCGTGCTCGGCAACCATCCGATGTAGTGCATCTGCACCAGGGCATGCGCGACGAACTCCGGCGAGCCCGTCAACCGGGTCGACGACCGGGATCGAGGCGTCACTCGCTGCCGTCCGGCACGACACAGTGACCGGCGCGGCCCGCGGGCGCGCGATTCTAGATCCGTCCTCTTCGGAGGGACAGGATTGATCTCGGTCAGCGCGTCGAGAAGGATCTTTCCCGGACCGCGACACAGCCTTGGGGGCGCAATGACCGACGTCTTCACCGATCCGGACCGATACGCCGACATGACGGCCTGGCACCGCGAGGTCGCGGAGCTGCGCGCCCGGGCGCCGATCCACCGGGTGACCGCGGACGGGTTCGACCCGTTCTGGGCGGTCGTCGGGCACGCCGAGGTGCTGGAGATCGAGCGCCGGCCGGAGCTCTTCCCGAACGCGGCGCAGCCATGGGTGATGAACCGGGCCGACCTGGACGCGCAGCGGGCGGCCGGACCGGCGCCGCGCACGCTGATCCACATGAACGGCGACGAGCACGCCGCCTACCGCCGGCTCGGCAACGACTGGTTCCGGCCGGCCAGCCTCGCCGCGCTGCAGGTGCGCCTGGACGAACTGGCCGGACAGGCGATCGACCGCATGTCCGCGCTGGACGGCCGCTGCGACTTCGCGTCCGACGTCGCGCAGCCGTACCCGCTGAAGGTGATCCTGGAACTGATGGGCCTGCCCGAGGAGGAGTATCCGCGGGTCGTCGCGCTGACCCAGGACTTCTTCGCCCGGGACGGCGACGCCGCGGTGCTGGCGAACCTGTTCGGCTACATGCTCGCGCTGACCGCGGCCCGGCGGGAGAACCCGTCCGGTGACCTGGCCAGCGCGGTCTCGAACGGCACGATCGGCGGTGCGCCGATCGGTGACGTGGAGGCGGTCAGCTACCACATGATGGTGGCGACGTCCGGCTACGAGTCCACCGCGAAGGCGCTCACCGGTGGCATGTGGGCGCTGGCCACCAACCCGGAACAGCTCGCCCGGCTGCGGCGCAACCCGGACCTGATCGACGGCGCGGTCGACGAGATGGTCCGCTACTCCTCGCCGGTACGGCACATGATGCGCACCGCGGCGGCGGACACCCGGGTCGGCGACGTGGACATCGCGGCCGGCGACTGGCTGCTGCTGTCGTTCACCGGCGCGAACCGCGACCCGAAGAAGTTCCCCGACCCGGACGCGTTCGACGTCGCCCGCCCGAACGCGGCGAACCATCTGGCGTTCGGCTTCGGCCCGCACCACTGCATGGGCGCGGCGCTGGCCCGGATGGAGATGCGCACGTTCTTCCGCCGCCTGCTGCCCCGGCTGGAGTGGGTCACGCTGGACGGCGAGCCCGCGCTGACCGACACCACGTTCATCGGCGGCCTGCGCACGCTGCCGATCCGCTACCGGCTGGCGGACTGAGCGGCCCGGCCCGCGCGGTGCGGGCCGGACACTCCCCCACCCGGATCAGTAGCCGAAACGGTCCACGACCGCGGCGGCCGCGTCCGCCAGCAGCGCGTTGTCGTACGCCGCGTCCGCCGTGTCCCTCGTGGACAGCACCGCGAGCACGATCGGTGCGCCGGACGGCGGCCAGAGGACCGCGATGTCGTTGCGCGTGCCGTACCCGCCGGATCCGGTCTTGTCGCCGACCACCCAGCCGGCCGGGACGCCCGCGCGGATCGTCTCCGCGCCGGTGGTGTTCGCGCGCAGCCACGCGGTGAGTTGCTCGCGGTCGCCGCGGCACAGTTCGCCGCCGAGCGCGTAGGCGCGCAGGCCGGTGGCGAGCGCGCGCGGCGTGCTGGTGTCCCGCCGGTCACCCGGGATCGCGGTGTTCAGCTCGGTCTCGATCCGGTCGGCCGAGGTGACGCGGTCGCCGATCGCACGCAGCGCCCGTTCCAGGCCGTCCGGACCGCCCAGCTCGCGGAAGAGCAGGTTGCCCGCCGTGTTGTCGCTGACCGTGATCGCGGCCTCGGCGATCGCGGCGAGCGTCATGCCCTCGTCCACGTGCAGTTCCGTGACCGGCGAGTAGTCGACCAGGTCCGCGGCCGTGTACCGGATTACGCGCCGCAGCTCCGCGTCCGTGGTCCGGTCCAGCACCGCGGCCGCGGCCAGCGCCTTGAACGTGGACGCGTACGCGAACCGCTCGTCCGGCCGGAACGTGACCGTCCGCCCGGTGCCGGTGTCCACCGCGTAGACGCCGAGCCGCGCGTCGTACCGCTGCTCCAGCCGCTGGTATACGCCGGTCGCGGACGCCGGTGCCGGGGTCAGCGCGAGCACTGCCACCGCCGCCGTCACGATCTTCACAAGCTTCACGAGCACACCCCTGGAGTGGGTACGAAACGGACAGCTCGACCCTGACAGAACGACTTCATGCTGTCCAAGACGGAACCAGGGTGTCTCATGCCGATCTGGCATAGTTGCCGGTCATGGACCTTGTCGCGGCCAGTCGCGCGTTCGTGGCCGTGGCCCGGCACGGCAGCTTCACGGTCGGCGCGGCCGCGCTGCACGTCCCGCAGTCGGTCGCGTCGCGGCGCGTCTCCGCGCTGGAGGAGCACCTCGGCGGTGCGCTGCTGGACCGGTCGTCGCGCACGGTCACGCTCACCCCGTTCGGCGCCGGGCTGCTGCCGGCCGCGCAGCGCCTGGTCCGGCTCGCCGACACGCTGGAGCACGACGCGGAGCGCGCCCGCAGCCGCCCGTTCCGGCTGGCCGTGCCCGCGATCTGCCCGCCGGCCGCGCTGGCCCGGCTGGTCGCGGCGGCCCGCGCGCGACCTGCACCTGGACCTGTCCACGAACGGGCCGGTGGACGGCGCCGCGCTGATCGCCGTACCGCCGGATGCCGGGGTACGGGTCGTGCCCCTCGGCCTGGCCTCGGTCGCCGCACCGGTCACGCACGTGGAGAACCTCAGACCCACCAAGGCCGACCCCGCGGGTACGGGACGGAGGCTCTGGATCCAGCCGGAGGACGACGTCCCGCACGTACGCGACCGGGTGATCCGGACCGGTGCCGCGACCGGCCTGCGCCCGGCGCAGATCGTGCCGGCCGGTTCGCTGGTGGAGGCGGCCGCGGAGGTGCTGACCGGCGCGGACCTGCTGCTCTGCTCCGCCGCGCAGGCCACGGACCTGGGCCTGTGCTGGGCGCCCGCGGCCGACCTCGACGTGGCGCGCGGCTACGACGTGACGGCCGGCCCGCGCGCGGAGCTGACGCTGCTCCGCACGCTCCTGCACGTGCCGGTGGGGCGTTGCCTGGGGACGTGATCAGCGGTGCGGTGCCGCGACCCGCGGTGTGGCACGATGCCTCGTCGTGCGCCGAATCGTCCCGCTGCGACGCGGAACCCCGCCGTGAGCACCGCCCGGGTGTTCCGCCAGGCGCGCGCGGTGCTGGACGACGCCGGGCTGCGCGGCGGCTTCCTGGTCCGTGACCTGCGCACCGGCGAGGAGCTCGGCATCGACCCGGACGCGGTGTTCCCGGCCGCGTCGCTGGTCAAGGTGCCGCTCGCGGTCGCGGTGCTGGAGGCGGCCGCGCGCGGCGAACTGGACCTGGCGACGCCGGTGACGGTGCCGCCGGACCGGGTCGAGGCGCCCGGCCCGCCGGGCCTGACGAGGTTCCGGCACCCGGCCACGATCGCGGTCGAGGACCTGCTCTACCGGGCCGTGGCGATCAGCGACGGCGCCGCCGCGGACGCGCTCTTCGCGCTGGTCCCGCCGCCCCGGGTGGCGGCCGAGCTACGCCGGCTGGGGCTGGGCGGGATCGCGGTCCGGCACCGCGTCCGCGACCTGTCCGAGACACCGGCGGAGCGGCTGGCACCGCCGCTGGCACACGCGCTGGCGATCGGCGCCGCCACGGCCGGCCACGGCCACCCGATCCCGCAGCTGGACGTGAGCCGGACGAACGCCGGTTCCGCGCGCCCATGGTTCACCACCGCTCCGCGTCACCACCAGGTCCTCGGCATCGCTCTCGATGGAGTCGAGCACGTCAGCGAGATTGGCGCGCAGGTCGGATTCGCCGATCGCTTTCATGAGCCCCCTGCCGTTGTACGTCCATAAGTACAACGGCAGGGGAGCCTCGGCCACCCAGGATCAGGTTTTACGCCGTACGGCGGAGTATGGCGAGGAACATCGCGTCGGTGCCGTGGCGGTGCGGCCAGAGCTGGACGGTGGGGCCGCTGCCGAGACCGGGCATGCCGGTGGGCAGCAGCGGGCGGGCGTCGACGAAGTCGACCGGGAGTTTGGACCGGCGGGCCGCCTCGGTGACCGTCACCTGCGTCTCCACCACGTGCGGGGAGCAGGTCACGTAGGCGACGACGCCGCCCGGCCGGACCGCCTTCAGCGCCGCGACCAGCAGCTCGCGCTGGAGGCTGGTGAGCGGCGGCAGGTCGGTGGGCTTGCGGCGCCAGCGGGACTCGGGACGGCGGCGCAGCGAGCCGAGGCCGGTGCACGGCGCGTCGACCAGCACCCGGTCGAACGAGCCGGCCGGCAGCTCACCGGTGCCGGCGGTGCGGCCGTCCGCGACGATCGTGGTGACCGGCAGACCGCGGGTGGCGTTCGCGACCAGGCGGGCGCGGTGCTCCGCGACCTCGACCGCGGTGACGCGGGCGCCCCGCTCGGCCGCGAGCGCGCCGAGCAGACCGGCCTTGCCGCCCGGTCCGGCGCACAGGTCCAGCCAGCTGGCGTCCGTACCCTCGATCGGGGCCTGGGAAAGGGCGGTGGCGACGAGCTGGGAGCCCTCGTCCTGGACGTGGACGCGGCCCTGGGCCAGCGCGGACAGGTCGCCGGGGGCGCCGCCGGGCAGGTAGACCGCGTACGGCGAGAACGCGCCGGGCGCACCGCCGAGTTCGTCCGCGAGCGTGACCGCGTCCGCGCGACCGGGGCGGGCGCACAGGTGGACCGGCGGGCGCTCGTTGTCCTCGGCGAGCGCGCGGGCGGTCTCGGCCATGTCGCCGCCGAGCGACTCGGCGAACGCACGCACGATCCACGGCGGGTGTGCGTGCGTGACCGACAGGTTCCCGATCGGGTCCTCGTCGCGGGACGGCGCGACCTCGGCGATCCACTCGTCCCAGTTCTTCGTGGTGATCTGGCGCAGCACCGCGTTGGCGAAGCCGGCCGCGCCGGGCGCGACCGAGCGGACCAGGTCGACCGTGGTGGCGACCGCGGCGTGCGCCGGCACCCGGGTATGCAGCAGCTGGTAGGCGCCGAGGCGCATCGCGTCCCGGGCCGGCGGGTCGATCCGCTCGACGTCGCGGCCCGCGGCCGCCTTGATGATCAGGTCGAGCGTGCCGACCAGGCGCAGCGTGCCGTAGGTCAGCTCGGTCGCGAACGCGGCGTCCCGGCCGAACAGCCGCATGTCCGCCAGGATCTGCGGCAGCACCAGGTTCGCGTACGCGTCGTCGCGGTGCACGGCCGCGATCGCCTCGTAGGCGGCCTGCCGGGCCGGGTCGGACGGCGGACGGCCGCCGCGTGGAGCCCGGCCGCCGCCGTGCGAGTCGCGGTCCCGGCCCCGGCCGTCACCGGGGCCGTCGGAGCGCCGCGGCCGGCCGGCGTTGTGCGGCCGGTCCGCCTGGTGCCCGGAGCCGGACTCGGTCGCGCCGGCGTCGGCACGCCGCCGCACATATGAAGATCCGAAACCGCCGGTACGCGGCTGCGAACCGGAATTGCCGGACCTGGGGTCAGGGCTGCTCATGCGAAGGACTCCCCCGTCTCGACCCGGACGCCGCGCGCCCAGTCGGTGGCCGGCATCGGCTTCTTGCCGGCCGCGCGCACCTCACCCAGCGCGACCGGCGTGGTCGCGGTCCCGGCCAGCACCCGCTTGCGCTCGACCAGCAGATCGCCCGGTTCCAGCGGCGGCCCGTCCGGCACCGGCGTCACCGGCCCGAGCTTCACCCGCTCCTCGCGGAACGTGGTCCACGCGCCCGGCGCGGGCGTGCACGCCCGGACCCGCCGGTCCACCGCGAACGCCGGGTCGGTCCACCGGACCTGTGCGTCCTCCACGGTGATCTTGGGGGCGAGCGACACGCCGCCGGCCGGCTGCGGCTCGGCGCGCGCGGTGCCGGCCTCGATCGCGTCCAGCACCGCGACCAGCAGCCCGGCACCGGACTCGGCGAGCCGGTCCAGCAGGTCACCGGAGGTGTCGGCCGGGCGGATCTCGTCGGTCAGCGTGCCGAAGACCGGCCCGGTGTCCAGGCCGGCCTCCAGCTGGAACACGCTGGCGCCGGTCACCTCGTCGCCGTGCAGCACCGCGTGCTGCACCGGCGCAGCGCCGCGCCACGCGGGCAGCAGCGAGAAGTGCAGGTTGATCCAGCCGTGCTTCGGGATCTCCAGCGCGACCGGCGGGACCAGCGCGCCGTACGCCACGACCGGCACGCAGTCGGGTGCCAGCGCCTTGAGCCGCTCCAGGAACTCCGGCTCCCGCGGCCTGGCCGGGGTCAGCACCTCGATGCCGTGCTCGTCGGCCCAGGCCGCGGCGGGCGAGCGGACCAGGCGGCGGCCCCGGCCGGAGGGCGCGTCCGGCCGGGTGACCACGGCCAGGATCTCGTGCTCCGAGCGGTGCAGGGCCTCGAGCGCCGGCAGCGTGACGGCGGGCGTGCCCGCGAAGACGATGCGCATCCGGTTACCGCCCCAGCCCGAACGGGTTCGCGTGCGGGCTGACCTTCACGGTCGGCGGCCTGTCCCGGTCGTACCAGTCGGCCTGGCGGATCTCCCGCATCGCGGCCTTGCGCGCCTCCGCGTCCAGCTTGTCCAGGAAGAGCACGCCGTCCAGGTGGTCGGTCTCGTGCTGCACGCAGCGCGCCATCAGGCCGGTGCCGACGATCTGCAGCGGGTCGCCGTACTCGTTGAAGCCCTTGGCCACCACGTTGAGCCGCCGCTTGGTGTCGTAGTAGAGCCCCGGGATGGACAGGCAGCCCTCGGGGCCGTCCTGCTCCTCCTCATCCGGGAACTCCAGCACCGGGTTGACCAGGTGGCCGACCACGTCGTCGACGTCGAACGCGAAGACCCGCAGGCCCACGCCCAGCTGCGGCGCGGCCAGCCCGGCGCCGCCCGCCTCCTGCATCGTCTCGGTCAGGTCCGCGACGAGCTTGCGCAGCTCTTTGTCGAAGTCGACGACGGCCTCGGCCGGTGAGCGCAGCACCGGATCCCCGAAGAGTCGGATGGGCTGGACGGTCACGCTGCGCACTCCTTGCTCACTGCAAAACCACGGGTTGGACAGTCCAGTCTACGGAGTCACCCGATCGTGACCGGCAGCGCGGAGTAGCCCCGCAGCACCAGCCGGTCCCGGCGGACCTCCGGCCCGTCCTGCGCGAGCGCGGGCAGCATGGTGACCAGCATCGGCAGCGCGACCTGCGCCTCCAGCCGGGCCAGCGGTGCGCCGAGGCAGTAGTGCGCGCCGCCGCCGAACGAGACCGGCTGCACGTTCTCCCGGTCCGGGTCGAAACGGTGTGGGTCGCCGTACCGTGCCGGGTCGCGGTTCGCGGCGCCGAGCAGCATGTTGAGCGACTCGCCGGCGGCGATCCGCACGCCGCCGAACTCGACCGGCTCGGCCGCGAGCCGGCTCGTCATCTGCACCGGTGAGTCGTACCGCAGGATCTCCTCGACGTAGGCGGGCGCGAGGCCCGGGTCGGCGCGCAGCCGGGCCGCGTGCTCCGGGCGGTCCAGCAGCATCTTGATACCGGTGCCGAGCAGGTTGGTGGTGGTCTCGAAGCCGGCGATCAGCAGCAGGATCAGGTTGGCCAGCAGCTCCTCCGCGGTGAGGTCGCCGTTCGCGACGAGCGCGCTGGTCAGGTCCTCCTGCGGAGCGCGCCGGCGCTCCGCGATCAGGCCGACGAAGTAGTCCTCCACCTCGCGCCCGGCCACGTCCGCGAGCTGCATCTCGCGCTCCGTGCTGATCGGCTCCAGCACCACGGTGAGGTCCGCGACCCGCTGCCGGAACCAGGGCCGGTCCGCGGCCGGCACGCCGAGCAGCGCGCAGATCACCGAGATCGGCAGCGGGTACGCGAACGCGCCGATGAAATCGGTCCGGGCCGGCATCGCCGTGATCAGCTCCTCGGACAGCGCCGCGATGACGTCGCGCATCGCGGCGACCCGCCGGGCGGTGAACGTGGCGGCGGCCGCGCGGCGCACCCGGGAGTGGTCCGGTGGGTTCGTCTGCAACATGGACAGCACGAACGACGCGACGCCGCGGTTCTGCCGCCAGTCCGGCCAGAACCGGTCGTAGTCGGCCGCGTCCAGGATCCGCATCGCCGGGTGGCGCAGCACCTGATTGGTCACCGTGTGTGAGGTCACCCACCAGCGCCCATCGGCCATGAAAACGGGCGCGTGCGCGCGCAGCACGTCGTAAGCCGGGTACGGATCGTTACGTCCCTCGGGCAGGAACAGTGACGCCAATGCGCTCTGGTAATCCATGAGCCCCCGAACCTCCTCATTAGACCAGCGACCTCGACCTATCATGCCTGGTGAAGGCCACCACAATGACGCGCGCCATATACCTTCGACCCTTACTCTGAGCGACCATGAACTTGATCAACATTTACCGGTACGCAGTTCAGGGGATCATCGGCGCCGGTGCGGCCGCCATGGCTCTCGCGTTCGCCGGTACGCCCGCCCAGGCGGACGAGACATATGTGACCACGCCCACACTCACCGGCTGGGCCGCACTCCCGCCGGAGACCTATGTGGCCGGCAGCCGGGCGTCCGGCCGCGCGCTCGGCGGCACGCCGGTGCACGGGATACCCGTACCGTTCCCGCATCAACCGGTGCAGGGCTTCTCCGGCGGGCTGCACAACAAGGACGGTACCTACGACGTGCTGTCCGACAACGGGTACGGCACGACCGCGAACAGCGCCGACTTCCTGCTGCGCGTCCACCGGATCGCACCGGACGCCGGCACCGGCACGATCGACGTGGTCGGCGGCTTCTACCTGACCGACCCGGACGGGCACGTGCCGTGGGAGCTGACCCGCGCGGACCGGGCGCTGACCGGCGCCGACTTCGACCCGGAGTCGATCGCGCGCGACTCCGCCGGCGGCTACTGGATCGGTGACGAGTTCGGTCCGTACCTGCTGCACGTCGACGCGGCCGGCCGGCTGCTCGCGCCGCCGGTCCCGATGCCCGGCGTCACCGCGCCGGAGTCCGCGGACCGCGCCGGCGTGAAGGCCAACCTGGACCCCAGCAAGGGCATCGAAGGGCTGGCCACGTCGCCGGACGGCCGCTTCCTCTACCCGCTGCTGGAGGGCCCGGTCGCCGGTGACGGCGCACGCGACCTGCGGTTCAGTGAGTTCGACACGCGCACCGGCGGGTACACCGGCAAGCGCTGGACGTACCGGCTGGACCGCCCCGGCACCGTGGTCAGCGACGTGGTCACGCTGGACACGGACCGGTTCCTGGTGATCGAGCACGACGGTTTCCTGGGCGAGCACGCGGAGACCAAGCGGGTCTACGTCGCGGACCGCCGCGACCGCAACCGCGACGGCGCGATGGACAAGACCGTGGTCACCAACCTGCTGAACCTCGCGAACCCGGAGCAGATCGCCGGATTCCGCACCACGTTCACGTTCCCCCTGCAGCCGGAGGGCCTGATCGTCCTGGACGACCTGACCATCGCGGTGCTGAACGACAACAACTTCCCCGGCTCGGCCGGCCGCTACCACGGCGTGGCCGACTACAGCGAGTTCATCACGATCCGCCTGCCGAAGTCTCTGGAGGCGGACCCGCGCGTCCGGTAGCGCGGGGTACCGGGCGCCGCCTCGCCCCCGAGGAGTGACCGCGCACTGCGCCTCCCGGGCCGGCCGGAATGCGAGGCGACCGGTGGGTGCCCGGTGGCGGTCACCGGGAAGTCGGCCGTCATTCACCGGCGGCGCCTACGTTGAGCCACCATGGGAAAGATCACGATCAACGGGTACGCCGTGCGCGCGGTCGCCGGGGCCGGCGTACTCGCCCTGACGCTGGCTCTCGCGGGGGCGCCGACCCAGGCGCACGGTGACCGGGTGAAGGCGCCGACGCTCACCGGATGG
This sequence comes from Catenuloplanes indicus, assembly GCF_030813715.1. Taxonomy (NCBI): domain Bacteria; kingdom Bacillati; phylum Actinomycetota; class Actinomycetes; order Micromonosporales; family Micromonosporaceae; genus Catenuloplanes; species Catenuloplanes indicus. Next base: position 7,592,537 of record NZ_JAUSUZ010000001.1, on the reverse strand, counting down.
GCGTCGCTGCCGGCGCTGACGTTCGTGCCGGGCAGCGAGCCGTCCGGTGCGGCGCTCGGCACCGCGCCGGTCAACGGCATCGCGGCGCCCTGGGCGGACCAGCCGGTGCAGGGCTTCTCCGGTGTGCTGCGCAACGCGGACGGCACCTTCGACGTGCTGTCCGACAACGGCTTCGGCACCCAGGCGAACAGCGCCGACTTCCTGCTGCGCATCCAGCGGATCGCGCCGGTCTTCGGCACGCACCGGGTGGACGTGCTGGGCGGCATCAACCTGACCGACCCGGACCGGCACGTCGCCTGGGACCTGGCCCGGGACGACCGGGTGCTGACCGGCGCGGACTTCGACGTGGAGTCGATCACGCGGGACGCGGACGGCGGCTACTGGATCGGCGAGGAGTTCGGGCCGTATCTGCTGCACGTCGACCGTACCGGCAAGCTGCTCTCCGCCCCGGTCCCGCTGCCCGGCGTGGTCGCGCCGGAGACCGCGGCACGCACCGGCGCCACGGCGAACCTCGGCTCCAGCAAGGGCTTCGAAGGGCTGGCCAAGTCGCCCGACGGGCGGTACCTCTACTCGCTGCTGGAGGGCACGGTCACCGGTGACCCGGCGGCCACGCTGCGCTTCAACGAGTTCGACGTCCGCGCCGGCGCGTACACCGGGAAGCGTCTCACCTACCGGCTGGACGCCGCGAACCTGGCCATCGGCGACGCGATCTCGGTCGACGCGAACCGCTTCCTGGTGATCGAGCGCGACGGCGGCCAGGGTGCCACCGCGGTGGTCAAGAAGATCTACCTGGCCGACAAGCGGGACCGCGACCGCGACGGCGTGATGGACAAGACGCTGCTGGTGGACCTGATGAACGTGGCGAACCCGAAGCGGATCGCCGGTTTCGGCACCACGTTCACGTTCCCGTTCCAGACGATCGAGGACGTGATCATCCTGGACGACCAGACGATCGGCGTGCTGAACGACAACAACTTCCCGGGCTCGGCCGGCCGCGCCGCGGGCGTCGCCGACAACAACGAGTTCATCACCGTCCGCCTGCCGCGCGCGCTGGACGCGGACAAGCGCGTCCTCGCGCAGCGCTGACGCTTCACCTCCGAGGGGTAGGCCCCGGCGGCACCGATGTGCCGCCGGGGCCTCGGTCTTCCCACCCGCTGGACTCCGGCATGATTCGGCGCGTGACGGTCTACGGGCGGAAGTGGAACTTCCGGCGGCACGAGCCGGTCTATCCGATCTCCGCCTCGGCGGCCGCCGCCCGGGACGCGCGCGGCGACCACTACGCGGTAGCGCTGCCCGGCCCGGACCGGCCGGCCGCGGTCCTCGAGATCGCCTGGCGGCAGGACCACGCCGGTGTCTGGTTCCTCGACGACCGGGGGCGGCAGACGCTGCTGTACGAGTTCCGGCGGATCGGCGACCGGCTGTTCCTGCACTCCGTGACCGAGTGGGACTACGGCGGCAACGACAGCGCCGTCCGCGTCTGCGAGCGGCGCTTCCGCGAGGACGGCCAGGTACGCCGGATCGTCACGGACGACGACGCGCCGGAGCACGTCACCGAGGACCGGTGGGAGGCGGACGTCGCCGCGCACTGGGAGCCGGTCCCGCGGTTCGGTGAATGGGCCTCCCTGGCCCGCCGGGACCGCGGCTGATCGTCCCTCCGGGTGGACTTCCCGGGTTCTCCCCTCGTCCCGCTGGTCACGGTGCCAGTCTGGCCCGGCACAGTCCACGCGAGCGGGGGTCGACCATGGATCGCAGGAGTCTTCTGACCGGGGTGGCCGCGGCCGGCCTGGTGATCGGGCTGCCCGGCCCGGCATCGGCCGCACCGGCCCGGCCGGTGCTGGAGTACGGGTACGACGGCGGCTTCGTACCGGCCGGCTGGAACGCGCTGCGGGCCCCGGCGCTGGTCGTCTACCGGGACGGCACCGCGATCGCGGACGCCGCTCACCGATGGCGGCTGCGCGACACGGACCGGCTGGTCCGCCAGGCCGTCGCGGTCGTCCGCGATCCGGCGAACGGCACGGCCACGCTCGGCCCGGACGACCCGCAGATCGCGGACGCCCCGGACACCTACTTCCGGGCCGGCGGCCGCCGGCTCAGCGCCTACGCGCTGGAGACCTACCGTCAGTACGGCGCGTACCCGGCCGCGACGTACGCGCTCTACGACGCGCTGGAGAAGGCCGCCACCCGGGTACGGATGCACGGCGAGCGCTACCGCCCGCACGCGATCAAGCTGGTCGCGGTCCCGCTGGACACCGCCGAGGGCGAGATCCGCCCGTGGCCGCGGCACGTCACCCCACCGGCGTTCGACGGCAAGGACCAATGGCAGTCCGTCACCCACCTGCGCGGTCCCGCCGCCCGCGCCGCGATCCGCGCCCTCCCGCACGCCGACCCCGCCGACTGGCACCTCTACCGCCTCCCCACCGGCCGCCTCGTCACCGCCTCCTGGCGCCGCCTCCTCCCCCACGAACACTGAGCGCGCGCCGCTCAGAACGAGGGCTGGGACGCCGATGAAGGGGGCGTGGGGACGGAGCGGGGCTGGCTGTGGTGGCCGGTGTGCGGGATGCTCGCCTGTCTGGTCTACGTCGGGCTGCCGGACGGGCGGGTCTCGGCCGTGTTGTCCGCGGTGGTCGGGTTCGCGTCGCTGGTGCTGCTGGTCGCGGGCGTGCGGCGGAAGGCGGCGGCGCACCGGGGGCCGTGGTGGATCTTCGCGGCCGGGCTGGTCGCCTGGGTGGCCGGCGACGAGATCTATGCCTACCAGGCCATCGTCGGCGGTGCCCACCCGTACCCGTCGTGGGCGGACGCGGCGTACCTCGGTGCGTACCCACTGTTCGTGGTGGCGATCTTCCGGTTGACGCGGGAGCGGCGGCTGCGCGAGCTGGCCGCCGTGATCGACACGGCGATGATCGCGACCGGGCTCGGGCTGGTCTACTGGCTGTTCGTGATCGGGCCGATCGTCCGGGACGACACGATGCCGGCGCTCGTCCGGGCGGTGACCGCGGCGTACCCGACCGCGGGTGTGCTGTTGTTCGCAGTGGTCGGCCCGCTGCTGATCCGGCCGGGGCGGCGCAGCCCGAGCGTGTGGCTGCTGACGCTGGGCAGCACGGCCGCGCTGGCCGGCAATCTCGGCTACACGCTGCTGCCGGGCGTCGATCCGCTGCTGGACCGCGCGGTCTTCGGCGCGTTCCTGTTCTCCTACTGCTGTTTCGCGGGCGCGGCGCTGCACCCGTCCGGTGACGACCCGGTCGTGCGCCGGCCGCCGCCGCACGACGGCTGGCAGCGGATCGCGATGCTGACCGCGTCCACGCTGCTGGTCCCGGCCGTGCTGTTCGCGGAGGCGCAGCGCGGCACCGAACACGTCGACATCGAGGCGATCGGCGTCGGCGCGGTCATCCTGTTCGCGCTGATGCTGGCCCGGCTGTCCGGTTTCTTCGCGACCGTGCAGCGGCAGTCCGACCAGCTGGAGCAGCTGGCCATGGCGGACGAGCTGACCGGGCTGGCGAACCGGCGGCTGTTCGAGCAGGACCTCGCGGTGGCGCTGCGCGACGGCCTGGTGCAGGTCGCGGTGCTCGACCTGAACGGGTTCAAGGAGATCAACGACACGTTCGGGCACGCCACCGGCGACCAGCTGCTGACCGTGGTGGCGCAGCGGCTGCGCGAGGCGGTCCGGGACGACGACGTGGTGGCGCGGATGGGCGGCGACGAGTTCGCGGTGCTGGTCCGTGAGGTGTCACCGGCCGCGATGTCCGCGATCGCGGAGCGGATCAGCGCGTCGCTGCGCTGCCCGGCCGGCGCGAACGGCCAGCAGCTGCTGGTCAGCGCGAGCGTGGGCACGGCCGGCAACGAGACCGGCGAAGAGATCGACACGGATGAGATGCTGCGCCGCGCGGACGCGGCCATGTACGCGGCCAAGCGCGCCGGCGGCGGCCGGCACCTGCGCTACACCGCGGACCTGGACGCGCAGGCCACGGTGCGGGCCCGGGCCGGTGCGGAGCTGCGGGCCGCGCTCGAGGCGGGCCAGTTCCACCTGGTCTACCAGCCGATCGTGGAGCTGCCGGCGGGCCGGATCGTGTCGGTGGAGGCGCTGGTCCGGTGGACGCACCCGGAGCGCGGGTTCGTCAGCCCGGCCGAGTTCGTGCCGATCGCGGAGGACACCGGCCTGATCGTCGAGCTGGGCGAGTGGATCCTGCGCCAGGCGTGCGCACAGGCGGTGACCTGGTTCGCCGAGTACGGCGCCGCCGCGCCGCAGCGGATCAGCGTGAACGTCTCCGCCCGCCAGCTGGCCGAACCCGGGTTCGCCGGACTGGTCGCCGCGGTGCTGGCCGAGACGGGGTTGCGGCCGGAACAGCTGGTGGTGGAGCTGACCGAGACCGCGGTCTTCGACGGCGGCCAGGCGCTGCGCACGGTCGAGGCGCTGCACCGCCGCGGCGTACGGATCGCGCTGGACGACTTCGGCACCGGCCACTCGTCGCTGACGCTGCTGCAGACCGTACCGGTGGACGTGCTGAAGGTGGACAAGTCGTTCGTCGACAAGGTCACCATGGCCGGCCGGCACGCCGTGATCGCCACCGCGCTGATCCAGGTCAGCGACGGCCTCGGGCTGCAGGCGGTGGCCGAGGGCGTGGAGACGCCGGAGCAGGCGGACGAGCTGTACCGGCTCGGCTACCGGCTGGCGCAGGGCTACCACTTCGGCAAGCCGGTGCGGCAGCCGGACTTCGTACCGGACGCGGTGTACTCCGCCCGGCCGTGACGGGAACGGCCGGGCGGAGCACGCGCTGATCAGCCGACGACGGCCGCGCGCGGGGCCGGCGTCACGTCGCCGGACGGTATCGCGGTGGCGTGCGCGTACTGCTCCTCGTCGAGCAGGCCCTCGCGCTTGGCCACGATCGTCGGCACCAGCGCCTGGCCGGCCACGTTCACCGCGGTGCGGCCCATGTCCAGGATCGGGTCGATCGCCAGCAGCAGGCCGACGCCGGCCAGCGGCAGGCCGAGCGTGGACAGCGTCAGCGTGAGCATCACGGTCGCGCCGGTGGTACCCGCGGTGGCGGCCGAGCCGAGCACCGAGACCAGCACGATCAGCAGGTAGTCCGGGATGCTGAGCGAGATGCCGAAGAACTGTGCCACGAAGATCGCGGCCAGCGCCGGGTAGATCGCGGCGCACCCGTCCATCTTGGTGGTGGCGCCGAGCGGGACCGCGAAGCTGGCGTACGAGCGCGGCACGCCCAGCCGCTCGGTGACCTGCTCGGTGACCGGCAGCGTGCCGAGCGAACTGCGCGAGACGAACGCCAGCTGGAGCGCCGGGTAGGTGGTGGCGAACCAGCGTCGCACCGACAGCCCGTGCGCCTTCAGCAGCACCGGGTAGACGACGAAGATCACCAGCGCCAGGCCCAGGTAGATCGCGCCGGTGAACACGCCGAGCGAGCCGATCGCGTCCCAGCCGTAGCCGGCGACCGCGTTGCCGAGCAGACCGATGGTGCCGATCGGGGCGAGCCGGATGACCCACCACAGCACGGTCTGCACCACGGACAGCGCGGACTGGTTGAACGCCAGGAACGGCTCGGCCTTCTCGCCGGTCTTCAGTGCCGCGATGCCGATCGCGATCGCGATCACCACGAGCTGCAGCACGTTGAACGACAGGCTGGTGGTGGCGCCGGACTCGCGGACCGTGGTGCTCGCGGACAGACCGAGGATGTTGCTCGGGATCAGGCCGGTCAGGAACGCCCACCAGTCACCGACCCGGCTCGGCTCCTTGGCCAGCTCCTCGCCGACCGAGGTGTGGTTGCCGGGCTGCAGGATCACGCCGAGGCCGATGCCGATCACGACGGAGATCAGCGCGGTGATCGCGAACCAGAGCAGCGTCTGACCGGCCAGCCGGGCCGCGCCGGTCACGCCGCGCAAATTGGCGATGCTGGCGATGATCGCGGTGACCACCAGCGGCACCACCAGCACGCGCAGCAGCGTGACGAACGAGCTGCCGACGGTGTCCAGCGTGCTGGTCAGCCAGTTCGGGCTGCCGTCCGCGACCGGGCCCAGCTGCCGGGCGACGAGTCCGAGGACCACGCCGAGCACCAGACCGGCCAGTATCTGCACAGAGAAAGGGATTTTTCGGATACGTGCGAACACGGGGAAGCTCCAGGGAAAAAGGGGTGTCCGTCCGGGGGGAAGGGCTCAGCGAGCCGGACAGAGAGTGCTGGAGACTCGCATGTGGTCGACGTGGCGACGGCGCGTCAGCGACTGGTGCACGACGCCTCCCCACGGATGTTCCACTCGCCCGACGATCGGGCCAGCGGGACTCTAACGCCGAATCGTGACGCATAGCCAGTGAAAAGTGGCTCGATGTGACGTGTAACTCTATCCAGCAAGTAGGAATAAGATCCGAAGGGCCTTTGTCCGCCCGCATCCGGCGTGGTCACCTTCCGCACGCTCCCGCGGGCACCGGTCGGCCGCGGGCGGCCTCCCTGTCCGTCCCGTGGTGGTCACGAAAAACCCTGCCGTGCTCGCCGCTCCGCACAAAAGGCGTGCCGGGCCCCCGTGGCACGGGGGCCGGCACGCCGGGAGGAGCACGCGGTCAGGCGGCCGCCAGCCGGGGTGTGGGGCGGCCGTGCCGCGGGTTCAGGGCATGCCGGCGGGCCGGGCGGCCGGTGCCGGGGAGTTCGTAATTGACCAGCGAGGACGTGGACTGCTCGGGCACCGCGATCACGAAGCAGCCGGACCGCTTGCTCACGCTGCTCGGCACGCCGGCCAGGCGGGCCGCGCGGACCAGCACCGCGACCATGTCCGGCTCCGCGATGCCGATGCGCAGCTGGCTGTGCCGCGGGCGGAGCCGGCCGACCAGCACGCCGGCGTTCCAGGCCGCGCGGGCCAGCACGACCCGGTGCGCGGCCTGCGGCGACGTGGAGCCGAGCGGGTCGGTGGCCAGCAGCCGCTGCCGGCCGCGCTGCCAGGAGGTGACCATCATCCGGTCCGCCGCGACGCGGTCCGGCTCCGCGATCGTCACCTGCTGTACCGCGTACCGGCGCACGCCGCCGCCGTCGCGCTCCGCGCTGCGCGCCTGGTAGCCGAGCGTCGCGAGCAGCATGGTCAGCCGCTCGGCCGCCTCCTCGCTGTCGAACTCGGCCGCGGCGTCGCCCTGTGGCGCGGCCATCCGGTGCACGTCGGCGAGCCGCGGCCGGCGCGTCTCGGCCGGCCGGACCGGGCGCGCGGCGCGGATCAGGCAGGCCGCCTCGAAAGCCGTCACGAAGGTGCTGGTGAGGAAACTCATGGTGGTCCTCCTCCTTCCGTTCGTAACACCGTGTCGGAGGTCGGCCGTTCATAGCGCGTTCACGACCGGGATTTGTGCCAAACTTGTGCGAACTCATGAACGCTCCCGTGAATGCGCTCCCCCGCCGCGCCCTGCTCGCCGGCCTGGGCGGGCTCGCCCTGCTCCGCGGCACCGCCGCCTGCTCCAGCCGCGCACCGGAGGCACACCGGATCCGGGTCGCGACCGGCGCCGACGACATCGGCCGTGAGCTGGCCTCGCTGATCGACCGGCAGCTGCCCGGCGTCCAGGTGTCCGTGGTGACCACCACCGCGTCGGCCGCCGCGGTCGCGCTGGTCGAGCGCGGCGAGACCGAGATCGGTTTCGCGCAGACCGGTGTGCTGTCGCCGGAGTCGTCGGTGACCGCGCTGGCCCGCGTCTACGAGGACCTGCTGCACCTGGTCGTGCACGCGGACAGTCCGATCACGACGGTGGCGGACCTGCGCGGCCGGCGGGTGTCGGTCGGCGCGCCCGGCTCCGGCACCGCGGTCGCGGCCGGCCGGCTGCTGACCGCGGCGCGATTGCCGGCCGACGCCTTCGTCCGGCGCGAACTCGGCCTGGACGACGCCGCGGGCGCGCTGTCCCGCGGCGAGCTGGACGCGTTCTTCTTCGCCGGTGGCCTGCCGGTCGCCGGGCTGCGGCGGCTCAGCGACACGCTGCGGATCCGGCTGCTGGACCTGTCCGGCTGGGCCGGCACGCTGGGCAGCACGGTGTGGAACGTGCCCGGTTCCGCCTACCGCACGCCGCCGGCCGCCACGATCGCCGACCCGACGCTGCTGGTCGCGTCCGCCGCGATGCCGGACGACCTGGCGTACGAGGTGACTCGCCTGCTGCTGGCGCACCGCGACGAGCTGGCCGCCACGTACCCCGCGATCGAAGCTCTTGATCTGCGCTCGGCGATCGCGACGATGCCGCTGCCGCTGCACCCCGGGGCGGCCCGCTACTACCGCTCGGTCAAGCCCTGAGCGCGGCCCGTGCGGGGCCGGTCACGGCAGCGCCGCCGGGACCGGTGTGCCGGGGCGCCACCAGAGGCGGGCCTCCAGGCCGCGCGGGCCGGCCGGGGCGAGCGTGAGGCGGCCGCCGGACGCGTCGACCAGCACCGCGACGATCGGCAGACCGAGGCCGGCACCGTCGACGTTCTGCGCGTCCGGTGCGCGCCAGAACCGCTCGGTGGCCTGGCGGCACTGCTCGGCGGTCATGCCCGGTCCGGTGTCGCGCACGGTCACCTCGACGCCGCCGTCCCGGGAGGCCACGGTCACCTCTACCGTGCCGCCGGGCGGCGTGAACTTCAGCGCGTTGTCGATCAGCGCGTCCAGCGACTGGTCCAGCGCGGTCGCGACCTGCTCGACGTAGTGCGGCTCGTCCGGCACGGCGACCCGGAGCGTGACCTCCCGGTGCGCGGTGAGCGGCTGCCAGGCCAGCTCGCGGCGGCGGACCGCGTCGACCGCGTCGACCGTCTCGGTGCGGTGGCCGCCCCGCTCGGCACGGGCCAGCGCCAGCAGGCCGTCCAGCATCTGGGCGAACCGGTCGGTCTCCTCCAGCGCGAACCGGTGGTCCTCCCGGGCGTCGTCGTCGGTCAGCGCCATGCCCAGGCTCTCCACCCGCAGCCGGAGCACGGTCAGCGGGTTGCGCAGCTGATGGCTGGCGTGCGCGACGAACGACCGCTGGCGTTCCAGCGAGTCCGCGACCGCGTCCGCCATCTCGTTGAAGCTGGCGGAGAGCCGGCGCAGCTCCGGCGGGCCGACGCCGGGGTGCACCCGGGCGCCGCCGTGCCCGGCCGCGATCTGATGGGTGACCTCGTCCAGCCGGGTCACCGGGTGCAGCACCCAGCCGGCCAGCCGGAGCGCGGCCAGCACGCAGACCGCGACCGCGGCCGCGCCGAGCAGGCCGAGCTGCGCCCAGGCGAGCAGGATCGCGCCGCGGTTGCCGTCGGTCGGCGAGACCGTGACGATCGCGCCGAGCACCGCGCCGCCGTCGTCCACCGGCACGGCCACCACCAGCGGGCGGGACTCCCACGGCCAGAGCGTGCCGGGCGTGCCGACCACCCGGCCGGCCAGGGCGCCCCGGACCGCCGCGGCCGCGTGGTCCGCGGTGAGCGGGTCGCCGCCGAACCCGATCCAGGGCCGCCGGTCCAGGTCGACGAAGGTGGCGCCGATGCCGTACAGCTCGTGGTAGCGGCCCAGCTCGTCGAGGAGCGAGGCGAACTCGCCGCTGCGCACCGCGGGCACCGCGAGCGAGGCCAGCCGGGTGGTGTCGGCGATCCGGTCGGAGAGCACCCGCTCGGTCTCCCGCCCGGTCAGCGACACGGCCAGCGGGATCTCCAGCGCCAGCAGGACCAGGCAGAGCAGCAGCACGTAGGTGGTCACCAGTCGCCTGCGCACCGCACCTCCGCCCGGATCATTCGGTGCAGAGACGGTATCCCACGCCGCGAACGTTCTGCACCAGGTCGGGGCGGCCGAGCTTGGCGCGCAGCGAGCCGACGTGCACCTGCAGCGTGTGCTTGCCGGACCAGGTGGTCTGCCACACGTCGAGCAGCAGGCGCTCGCCGCTGAGCACCACGCCGGGCTGCCGGGCCAGCGACGCCAGGATGTCGAACTCCTTGCGGGTCAGCGTGACCGCGCGGCCGTCGACCTGCACGGTCCGGGCCGCGTAGTCGATGCGCAGCGGGCCGACCTCCACGGTCTCGGCCGCGGACCGGCGCACCCGCGTGGTCCGGCGCAGCAGCGCCTCGATCCGGGCCTGCAGCTCGGCCATGGAGAACGGCTTCACCACGTAGTCGTCCGCACCCATCCGCAGCCCGACCACCCGATCCCGCTCCTCGCCGCGCGCGGTCACCGCGATGATGCACAGGTCCGGGTCGCGGGCCCGCAGCGCGCGGCACACGTCGACACCGTCCCCGTCCGGCAGGTTCAGGTCGAGCAGGACCAGGTCACACGGCGCGGCGGAGACCGCGGCGGCGACGGTCGCGGCGTGCTCGACCCGGTAGCCGCCGCGCTGCAACATCGACACCATCGCCGCGGCGACCCGGACGTCGTCCTCCACCAGCAGAATCCGCATGCGTCCTCAGCCCGCCACCCTCGATCCGTGTCATGTCCGCAGCACAAGGTAGAACGCGGTTGTTTCGGGAAAGCGCTCTGCCGACATCACGTCGATATATCCGCGGAACGCGCCGCGGCGGCGGCGTATCGCCGCTGGTACGCCGACGGTGTCAGGCCCAGCTCACGGCGCATGACGACGCGCAGGTGCGACGCGGTGCCGAGGCCGCTGCGCCGGGCCACCACCTCGATCCGGGTCTCGCCGCGCTCCAGCAGCCGGCACGCGATCAGCAGCCGGCCACGGGTCAGCCAGGCCAGCGGCGTCACGCCGACCTGCGCGGCGAACCGGCGGTGCAGCGTGGCGACGCTGATCCCGGCCGCGGCGGCCAGCTCGGCCACCCCGATCGGCTCGTGCAGCCGGGACTGCGCCCAGGTGAGCAGCGGCGTCACCGACCCGTCCCGGATCCGGGGCAGTGGGCGGTCGACGGACTGCGACTGGAGACCGTCGCGGTGCACCGGGAACGCGAGCCGTTTCGCGACCGCGCAGCCCGCCTCCGCGCCGTGGTCGGTGCGGATCACGTGCAGGCCGAGGTCGAGCGCGGCGGCGCTACCGGCCGCGGTGAGCACGTCGCCGTCGTCGACGAACAGCGGGTCGGCTTCCACCCGTACCGCCGGGAACTGAGCTTTCAGGTCTTCGGCGAGCCCCCGGTGCGTGGTGGCGCGGCGGCCGTCCAGCACCCCGGCCGTGGCCAGCGTGAAGACGCCGCCGCCGAACGCGATCATCCGGGCCCCGCGGGCGTGCGCGTCGCGCAGCGCGGCCGTCACCGGCACGCCGGGCACGGTCGACAGCGGGCGGTCCGGGATCACCACCGTGTCCGCACCGGCCAGCGCGTCCAGACCGGCGGCGGCACGGGCGACCAGGCCGCCGCGCATCTCGGTGCGGTCGTCGGCGGCGCAGATCGTCACGTCGTAGTGCGGCGGGCCGAGCATCTCGGTGACCGCGCCGACCTCGAACGCGCTGGCCTGCTCCTCGACCAGCACGGCGACCTGCGACAAACGGATCGTCATCTGCGATTCATAGCACTGTCCAGCGGCGGCGCCGATCGACAAGATCGGCTTTGTGACACAGAAGAACCATGTCCTGATCCCCGGCGCCTGGCACGGCGCGTGGGTGTGGCAGCCGGTCGCCCACCGGCTGCGCGCGGCCGGGCACCGCGCGCTGCCACTGACCATGCCGGGCGTGGACGGCGACCCGTCCGGCGTGACCCTCGCGGACGCGGTCGGCCACGTCGTCGACACGATCGTCCGGCTCGACCTGCACGACGTGACGCTGATCGCGCACAGCTGGGGCGGTTACCCGGCGACCGGCGCTGCGGTGCGCGTGCCGGAGCGGATCGCGGAGGTGGTGTACGTCAGCGCGGTCGTGCCGCGCGCCGGGGTGTCCCAGGCCGACGAGCTGGTGCCGGAGATGGGCGCGTTCGTCCGCGGCGCGATCGAGTCGTCCGGGGGGACCGTGCCGATCGACCTCGGCTCGGTGCAGACGGTGCTGCTGCCGGGCGAGCCGGAACCGGTCCAGCGGCTGGTCGCGGAGCTGCTGGTGCCGCACCCGGGCGCGTACTTCCTGGACACGCTGGACGAGGCGACGCTGCGCGTGCCCGCCCGCTATGTGCTGGCGGAGGACGACATCGCGCTGGCGAAGCCGGGCGCGGAGTTCGCGGCCCGGCTCGGGGTCGAGCCGGTGCTGGTCCCGGGCGGCCACGAGGCCCTGCTCACCCACCCGGACGAGGTGGCGGCCGCAATACTCAAGACCGCCTGACGGCATGGATTCCCGGGCTCACTGGACGTTCACGCCGTCCGGGGATCAGGCCAGCGGGCCGGCCGCGGCACGGGCGATCCGGTTGATCCGTGTGCTCAAGACCGGGCGACGGCCGCGGTGACCGGGGTGTCGTCGCCGGACAGGATCGGGCGGGCGATGACGGCGGCCGCCGCGCCGGAGATCGCGGCGGCCAGGCCGACGGCCGGGCCGGTGCCGGGGATGTCCGAGGTGACGGCGGCCACGCACAGCGCGGTACCGGCGGTCGCCACCACCGTCATCGACAGCTGTGCGAACAGCAGCCCGGTCCGGGGCCGGACCGCACGTAGCAGCAGCACGAGCGGCACCACCGCGATCAGCGCGGCCATCGCCGGGACCACGCCGACGATGACCCCGAGAAGCACCATTCCGGCTGTCTCCGTGAACGCACCCGGCCCGGACCCCGAGCCCCGCGGCACCAGCTGCGCCGCCGTGACCAGCGGGATCGAGGCCGACGCGAGTCCGGCGAGCCAGCGGCGGCGCGGCACGACGGCGGCGCGGCCGGACTCCGCCGCGATCCGCCAGACCGTGAGCGCCAGCAGCGCCACCGGCACCGCGACCGCGAGGGCCAGCCCGGCCGGCGTCGCGCCGGCCTCGGCGTACACCGGGATCAGCATGATGGCCGCGGCGCCGGTGGTGGCGCCGACGGTCAGCGCCGCGGCGGTGACGCGGGCGGTCAGCAAAGCCGGGCGGACCCCGGACAGGTTCCATTCCATGACGAATTCCCCGTGGGCAGAGTCTCGGCCGGTCAGAAGTTCTCGCCGGTGAGGATGCGGCGGGCGGCGAAGGCGGCGACGGTTGCGGTGATCGCGGCGAGCACGCCGGCGGCCGCGTCGCCGTCGATGTCCGCGGTGACCGCCAGCGTGCCGGCCGCGGTGGCCGCGGCGGCGAACACGGTCATGGTGAGCTGCGTGGCCAGCAGTCCGATCCGGGCCCGGAACGCGCGCAGCAGCAGCACCAGCGGCACGACCACGACCAGCGCGGCAGCGGCCGCCACCCAGCCGATCAGGGCGCCCGTGAACAGGACCGCGGGCATCTCCGTGACGCCCTGCCAGTCCGCGTCCGCGAGCCACGGCGCCATCTGCGCCAGCATGATCAGCAGCACGGCGGCCGGTATGCCCCAGGCGATCCAGTGGGTCGGCGGTGCGGTTAAGGCGCGGCCGGTCTCCGCCGCTATCCGCCAGACGATCAGTGCCACCAGCAGCACCGGTACCCCGACCGCGAGCACGCCACCGGCCGGCGTCACGGGCGCGGCGTACACCGGGATGAGCAGCACCGCGGTCGCGCCGCCGATGCCGCCGACGAGCAGGGCCGCGGCGGTGATCCGGCCGGCCAGCAGGCCGGGGCGCACGGTGGCCACGTTCCATTCCATGACGAACCCCCTGTTGAGCAGTTGCTTAAAACGACCCTAGTACCCTTTGAGCGATTGCTCAACTGCCGAGGATCGCCGCCGCCGCGGCGGACCTCGCCGCGATCAAGGCGAAGATGAAGAACCCGGGCGCGTACTGGAAGCAGGAGGCGATCATCGGTGCCGGCGAGGCGGTCTCCCCACCGAGTACCTCGGCACCGGCGACGTGCAGGAGTTCCGGTACGCGCGGGACCTCAAGCGCGTGTTCCAGAACGAGAACCTGGCGTACCTGAAGAACTTCGGCGAGGGCTGGGGCTACCTGCCGTCCGGCCGGTCCGCGGTGTTCGTCGACAACCACGACACCGAGCGGGTCGGCGACACGCTCAACTACAAGAACGGCGCGGACTACACGCTGGCGAACGTGTTCATGCCGGCCTGGCCGTACGGCTCACCGGACGTCAACTCCGGCTACGAGTGGACGAACAAGGACGCCGGCCCGCCGAACGGCGGCACCGTGACCTCCTGCTGGACGGACGGCTGGAAGTGGCAGCACGCGTGGCCGCAGATCGAGAACATGACGGCGTTCCGTAACGCCGCCGGCGATACCCCGGTCACGGCCTGGTGGGACACCGGCGCCGACCAGATCGCGTTCGGCCGCGGCGACCGGGCCTACCTGGCGATCAACCACGAGTCCACGGCCCTGACCCGCACGTTCCAGATCGCACTGCCGGCCGGTACGTACTGCGACGTCCAGCACGGCGAACGCACCACGGCCGGCGGCTGCATCGGCACCACCTACACGGTCGACGCAGCCGGCCGCTTCACTGCCACCATCCCGGGCCAGGACGCGATCGCGCTCTACCGCTGATGAGCGGGACCACCCGCTAACCGGCCACGGTCGTACCGGCGAACGCGGCGCGGACGGTGTGCTCGTCCAGGCCGTAGCGCTCCAGCGTGTAGCGGTGGGTGCCGGGGGCGCGGCGGCGGTCCCGGGCGGCGAACGCGGTGAGTGCGGCCCGGTCCGCCGGGGGCAACGGCGTGCCGGCCCGGGTCCAGATCGCGGCCGTGGTGCCGGCCGGGTCGGCCACCAGGTCGTCGTACTCCACGTCGACGAAGTCCGCGGTGGCGTCCTTCCGGACCGCGTCGGCCCGTTCCGCGGCCCGGGTCCAGTAGTCGAGCCAGGTGCGGCCGATGTCGGCCAGGTCGACGCGGTGGTTGTGCATGCGCAGCGTCGCCTCGCAGAAGCTGGCCCAGGAGGCGAGCGCGACCGCGGGGTCCCGGCGGGTCGTGACGATCACCGCGTCCGGGAACGCGGTCAGCAGCGCGTCGAGGTGACCGAGATGGCAGGGGGACTTCAGCACCCACTGTGGCGTGTCGCCCCGTTGCAGCACCTGGAGCTGCCGCTTGAGGTAGGCGTAGTCGGGCGTGAAGTCGTGCGCGTCGTACCAGCTGCGGTAGCCGGGCATCGGCACCCGGGTCAGGTGGACGCCGTTGTGCGGCAGCAGGAACACGCACTCCTCCGGCTCGGCCGCGGCGAGCGGGTGGATGGTGCGCATCGCGGGCATCATCGCGTAGTACAGGCCGGCCAGCATCCGGGTGGAGACCCGGCGGCCGGCCGCCTCGGCGCCGCGCGCGGCCGGGTGCAGCAACTGCCAGAACATCGGAGCCCTGGCACCGGTACGGTGACCGAGCAGCCCGTGCAGCAGCGACGTGCCGGTGCGCGGCAGTCCGGTGACGAAGACCGGCCGGGCGACCGGCGAGTCCGCGAGCCCGGGGCGGGCCCGTAGCACGTCGCGTACCCGGCGGCGGTTCGCCAGGCGGCGCCGGACCTCCATCCGCATCGCGATCCGGCCCATCGGCGTCAGGTCCGCGGCCTGGATGTGCTCGTGGAGCGTCCGCATGCCGTCCAGGAAGCCGGCGTCCTCCTCGTCCGCGGTGTGCAGCCCGGCGGCGCGTTGCAGCCGCGGGAACCGGGACGAGGCGCGCAGCAGCGGGTCGGCGAGGCCGAGCACCGCGTTCGCCGGACCGACCCAGGGAGCCAGGCGCGGGCCCGATGTTTCCGTCATGTCGCTTTTTCCTTGTTCTCAGGCGAGTGGGGCAGTGGTCTGCAGGTCGCTGACGACCCAGGTGTCCCCGGACCGGACCAGCGCCACCTGGCAGGACAGGAACGTGAGGCGGGGCAGCGTCCGGGCCGGCCGCCCGTCCGGGCCGAGCACGGTGCCGGGGCTGCGGTCGACGACCACGCGCAGGATCGGGCGGTCCAGCGTGAAGAAGCTGTCCGGGTTGACGCTGCGGACCACGTACCCGGCTTCCTTGATCGCACCCCCGTCGCGGTACGCGCCGGCGATCGACGCGATCGCCGCCGCGCACGCGGTGCAGGCCGGATCGCTCGCCGCCGCCAGCGCGGACGTGTCCCCGGTGCGCAGCGCGTGATCCAGCGTGCTGAAGAAGTACGGTACGAACAGCTTCGCGCCCTCACTGCTCAGTTCCGACACGGCACCGCTCGGCAGCGGCGCGGAGTTCGACGCGGTCACGCTGCCCGCCGGCGGCTGCGGCGCCGCATCGCGTCCGGCACCGCCGCCGGTCGTGTAGTTGACCGCGAGCAGCACTGCGCCGGTCGCGACCGCGGTGGCGAGGACACCGGCGGCGGCAACCGTCTGCTGCCGCCGGGGCCGGGCCGGTGGGCGATCCGCGGGAGCCGGGCGCGCGTCCGCCGGCCTCCCACCCGCGGATCCGGCCGATCCGGGCCCGGACGATCCGGCACCGGGAGCCGCGGAGCTCGCACCGGCGGAACCCGCACCCGCGGGCCCCGAACCGGCGCGGCCGGAACCAGCCGAGTCCGAATCGGGGCGACCGGAACCAGCCGGCTCCGAACCGGCCCGGCGGCCGGCGTGGCCGGAACCAGCCGGGCCGGAACCGGCGAGGCGTGCGCCACCCGTGTCCGAAGCGGCAGAGCCGGGGCCTCCGGGCCCTGACCCGTCGGGCGCCCACGTGGCGCCGCCCGGCTGAGGCGGGGGCGCCGCGACAACCCGCCAAGCTCCGGATGTGCCGGGACCCGCACTCGACCGCGGGCGGGGCGCGGGCGACCGGGCCGGTCCGGAGTCCGGAACGGTCCGATTTCCCGTCACCGGCCGGGTGGGCGCGGAGTCGGCGGGACGGGCCGGCGCGTGCTCGCTCGGCGGGCGGTCGATCGAGGTCGCGGGCTTCCCGGTCGCCGCGTTCCGGTCCGGGGCCGCGGGATCCGAGCCGGGCGGCGCATCCTCCGATGCCGCCGGGGCCCATCGGTTCCCGGAGTCCTTACGGGGCCGCATGACCGGCGATTCCTGGGACTGCGACGGAGTCGCCCGGCCGGGCGTGCCGGAGCCGGCTGGCTCGGCCGGGACGGCACCACCGGCGCGGACCTGCGGCTCCCGGGCAATCAGCGGCCGCCCGGAGTCCTCCGGGTGCGCCGGCTCGGGTGAGTTCTCCCGGCCGGCCGCATCCGCCTCGGATCGCGGGCCGTCCGATACTCCCGACGGCGCGGCCGCATCCCGCTCAGCGGCACCCGGGTCTCCGCTGGCCTCGCGGTTCGTGAAAGCCCTCGGCGTCGGGGGAGCAACATCCGGCGTCGCGGAAGCACCCGGCGTCGCGCAAGCACCCGGCGTCGCGGAAGCACCCGGCGTCGCGGAAGCACCCGGCGTCGCGGAAACCTGCGGGTCTATGGGCTCCCGCGTATTCGCGGACACCAGCGGGACCGCGGATGCCTGCGGAGCCGCGGAGACCTGCGCGGACCCGGATGCCTGCGGGGACGCCGATGCCTGCGGAGCAGCGGCGGCTCGCGGATCCGCGGCAGCCCGCGGCGCGGCGTCAGCCAGTGAAGCCGCTGAAACCGGCGGCTTCGGAGGGCTTTGTGGATCCGTGCGGATGCGGCGACTCGTGACGGACGCCGGCCGTGCCGCATCGTGCCCTTCGCCGGAGGTGAGCGGACTCGCTGATGTGCGACGCTCCGAACCCGACGGATCCGCCGGGATCGGCGTATCGGCCGGGGCCCGCGGCGGGTCGACGGCGGCCGGCCGCTCGGCCGGCACCCGCGGTTTCGCGGTGGCCGGGGAACCCTGAGACGCCCCCGGGCCGGTGACGGTCCGAGGGTGCCCACCCGACGCCGACGGGCCCGGCGTGGCGCCCGGCTCCGCGAACGTCGGTGGGTCGCCCGCCACCGGCGTAGCGCCGGGTGTCCCGGCCGGTGTCTCCGGCGACGGCGCCCGGTCGGCCGGCCGCGGCATCGGGAGGCCCTTCAGCAGCATCGCCGTCTGCAGACGCCGGCCGCCGCTGCTGGTCGGCGAGTTCCAGGCCGGCACCCCGCCGCTGCTGTACGGCGAGGCGCTCGCCGGAACCGGACCACTCGGATTCGATCGGCCGCCGCGCGGCTCCGGTTCGGTTGCATCCGGCTCCGCTCGCCGTCGCCCGGTGTACCCGATGTCCCCCGCCGCCGGCGGCGATTGCCGCCCATCGGTCGCGGCGGGCGGCCCGGCCACTTCGTCGGTGATCGGTGTCCGAGCCGCGTCGGCAGCCGGCGGCCGGGCCGGTTCGCCCGCGATGATGCGGAGTTGCGCGGCCATTTCCTGGGCGGTCGGCCGGTCCGTGGGTGGTGCGGCCAGGCAGGCCTGGATGAGAACGACGAGTCCGGCCGGCAGGGCCGGGGAGGAACCCGAGGCCGCGGCGTCGGCGGACAGCGGGCCGCCGGTGATCATTTCGTGGAGCAGCGCGCCGAGTTGCTGGATGTCGTCCGACGGTTCGGGGGCGCGGCGGCCGGGGATGCTGCGGAGGAGCCAGGCGAGGCGGGCGTCGGTGATCCTCAGCTGGCCGGGGGCGGTCAGCAGCAGGTTGCTCGGCTTGAGGTCGCCGTGCACGATGCCGCGTCCGTGTGCGGCGGTCAGTGCGTCCGCGCAGGACGCGGCGACGGTGAGCGCCTCCGCGAGCGGCACCGGGCCGGTGCGGGACAGCCGGCGGCGCAGGTCGACGCCGTCGATCAGCTCGGAGACGAGCGCGACCGTGTCGTCCTCCGCGATCACCTCGGCGACCGGTACCCAGGCGGGGTGCACCCGATCGCCGAGCACCGGCGTGTCCCGGAGCAGCCGGTTGACCAGTCGTTCGTCCCGGGCGTACTCGCTGGTCAGGATCTTCACCGCGCGGGTTTCCGCGGTCTCGGCCACGCCGGCCCGCCACAGCGTGCCGTGCGGGCCGACCCCGGCCGGCGATCGCAGCTCGTACCTGCCGGCCAGCACCTTCTGCACCGTCATCCCACCGTCCGCGCCAAGGGTGCGCCCGGGCGAGGCCGCCCGGGCCGGAGCAACGCCCTGGCAACGGAGGCGGGGCCGTCCGAGTTCACGGATTGCGAATGTTGCCGTGTTGTTCACAATGCACGCCCGAACGGCCCGACGCCGCATACCGTACGCACGTCAAATCCTGGGAAAGGTAGACATCCATGGATTCAAACGGCGTGGTCGCCCGGCGCCGCCGGCCGGGCCTGACCGTGCTTCGGATATTTCTGGTGATCCTGCTCTGCCTGGCCGTGGTGGCCGCCACGATCGGCGTGCTGTGGCAGCAGGGCATGCTGTCGCTGGCCGGCAGGTGCATGTCGTCGTCGACGGTCACCGTGGTGGCCTCCCCGGCCGTGGAGCCGGCGCTCAACCAGGCGGTCGCGAAGTGGAACGCGACGCGGCCCACCGTCGACGGCGCGTGCCTGACCGCGCGCACCGTCGTGCAGGAGTCCGGGCAGGCCGCGGCCGCGGTCGGGCCCGGCTGGGACCCGGCCCGGGACGGCGGCAAGCCGGACGTGTGGGTGCCGGACTCAAGCGTCTGGCTGAGCGTGGCCGGTTCGCGCCCGGAGGCGGCCGCGCTGCTCACCGCGGAGGGGACCAGCATCGCGTCGTCGCCGGCCGTGCTGGCGCTGCGCAAGCCGATGGCCGGTGCGCTGGGCTGGCCGCAGAAGCAGCTGGGCCGGCAGGACGTGATCGGCGCGCTGTCCCAGCCGGACGTGTGGGCGAAGGCCGGGCACCCGGAGTACGCGAACGCGCGGGTCGGGCTGACCGACCCGGCGACGTCGACGGCCGGGCTCGCGTCCGTGCTGTCCATCCTGGACCCGACCGGAACCGGCGAGCTGGGTGAGCAGCAGCTGATCGCAGGCCTTCAGGTGAGCCGGGTGGTCGGTGGGTTCGCGCCGGACGCGAGCGTGTTCTTCGCGGCGCAGACCACCGCGGCCGCGGTCGACCCGAACTCGGTGGTGGCCGCGTTCCCGGCGCTGGAGAAGGAGGTCGCGGAGTTCAACGCGGCGAACCCGGGTGGCGAGATGGCGCCGGTCTACGACCCGCAGCAGACGTTCGTGGCGGACTTCCCGTTCGTGCCGCTGACCGCGGACTGGGTGTCCGAGCGGGACCGGGCCGCGGTCGCGGAGATCCGGGAGTACCTGACCGGCGCGGAGGCGCGCGCCATCCTGGCCCGGCACTACCTGCGGACGCCGGACGGCGCGGTGGCGGACGCGGCGGTGCTGCCGTCCGAGGGCGGCTACCCGGCCACGCCGCCGGCCGCCCGGGCCGCGATCACACCGGAGCGGCTGAGCCAGGTGATGGCCGCCTGGGCGGACCTGCAGCGCAAGGTGAACCTGCTGGTCGTGCTGGACACGTCCGGGTCGATGACCAAGCCGGTGCCGGGCACGCAGCTGAACCGGCTGGCGCTGTTGCAGCAGACCGCCGGTACCGGCTTCAACCTGCTGCCGCACACGATGAGCATCGGGCTGTGGGAGTTCTCCGGGCGCGGCGGCGAGCCGCACCGGGAACTGGTGCCGTTCGGGCCGTACCCGGCGATGGCCGGTGCGGTGCCGCGCGCGCAGGCGCTGACCCAGTCGGTCGGGCAGCTGCGGGCCGAGGGTGACACGCCGCTGTACGACACGGTCTACGACGCGTTCAAGACCATGCAGAAGCAGTGGGAGGCGGGCAGCACGAACTCGGTCGTGATCATCACGGACGGCGCGAACGAGGTCGCGACCGGCCTGACGCTGGCACAGCTGACCGAGAAGCTGGGCAAGGAGCAGATCAAGGAGAAGCCGGTCCAGGTCGTCACGATCGCGGTCGGCCCGGACGCGGACGCGGAGTCGCTGGAGCAGGTCGCGTCCGCGGCCGGTGGGCGGAACCTGGTGCTGCGCGAGCCGGGCTCCGCGATCGAGACGCTGGTCCTGGCCTTCACCGGCCGCCTGCAGTAGCGCCCGGTGGCAGGGGTTCCGACGCCGGGGCCCCTGCCACGTAGCCCGTGGGTCAGCGGGGTTCGTGATCCGGGCAGGAGACGCGCAGTTCGGCGTCGCCGAACGGGGCGTCCACGAAGTTGCAGTGGTGCGGTCTGCCGGTCTCCGCGGGGTGTGCGTCCGGCACGAAGAACCGGCAGGTCAGGCACATCTGCGAGACCGGGATCGCCTTCCGGTCCTGCAACTCGCGCATCAGCGTGGCGGTGCCGCGCAGCAGCGCCGCGAAATCCTCCTCGGGCAGCGCGGACACGGCGCCGCCGAGCGTCTCGGACACCTCGGTCAGCCGGGTGGCCTCGGTGCGGCCGGCCTCGGTCAGGCTGAGCCGCAGCACCCGGGCGTCGCCCGGGTCCCGGACCGCCGCCAGCAGTTCCTTGCGGCGCAACGCCTTCACCGCGTCCGACACCGTGGGTGCGGTCGAGGCCAGCGCCGCGACCAGATCGCCCTGGCGCAACGGGGTACGGCTGCCGTGCAGCAACGTCAGGATGTCCGCCTGCAACGGCGTCAGGTTCAGCGGGCCCGCGTGGCGCCACGCGTCCATCCGGACCGCCTGGCCCAGCCGGGCCAGCCCGATCAGCAGCTGCGTGGCCGGCGGCGGCCCCGGAACGTCCTCCATGTGCTCGACCTCCCGGCCCCGCAGTCTACGTGGCTGGGTGCGGCGCACCCTGGTTCCGGGCGGGCGTGCTCCCTAGCGTGGTGGCCATGACACAGGAACAGACCGTGGCGGCGTTGCAACGAGAGTGGATCTTCGGCTGGGACCGGGTGGAAGGCGTGCCGCCGCGCGACTTCCACGACGTGTTCGGCCGTTTCTACGACATGGACGCCGACGTGATCCTCTTCGACGAGGCCGATCCACGGCGCCGGACGTTCCGCACCGTGCAGGACTACGCGGACGCGTTCTGGCCGGGCTTCCAGGCGCTGCGCTCCGCGGCGCACGCGATCGAGTCGGAGCCGGAGGTGCTGGTCTCCGGCGACCTCGCGGCCAGCCGCATGATCTTCATCGCGGTGCTGACCGGCACCGACGGCGAGACCACCCACCTGCGCTGCCACAACTCGCTGGTCTGGCGGCGGACGTCCGATCGGGACTGGCACATCGTCCGCGACCAGACCGCGGTGGCGCCGATCCCGGCCGGGGAGGCGATGAGCTTCTTCGCCTGACCGGCCGCACCCCTACCCTTGACCCGTGTTCATGACCGATGTCGTTCTCCTGCTGCTGGTGCTGCTGTTCGCGGCGAGCGGCTACCGGCAGGGCTTCGTGGTGGGGACGATGTCCTTCGCCGGCTTCTTCAGCGGCGCGCTGCTCGGGCTGCAGGTCGGCCCGGTGATCGCGGCCATGCTCGCGGACCCGGGCCTGCGCGTGGTCGTGTCGCTGCTGGCGGTGTTCCTGATCGCGGTCGCGGCGCAGGCGCTGGCCGGCTGGTTCGCGACCCGGCTGCGGTACGGCATCGTGCACCCGGCCGGGCAGCGCGCCGACGAGATCGGCGGCGCGGTGATGTCGGCGCTCGCGGTGCTGCTGGTCGCCTGGCTGGTCGCGGTGCCGCTGGCGTCGTCGTCCGTTCCGTGGCTGGCCCGGTCGATCCAGGGCAGCTACGTGCTCGGAGCGGTCGACCGGGTGATGCCGGACCAGGCCGAGGTGCTCTCCCAGGGCCTGCGGCAGACGCTGAACACGCGCGGTTTCCCGGAGGTGTTCGGCGGCCTGGACGACACCCGCGCGCCGCGGGTGTCGGCACCGGACCCGGCGCTCGCCCGGACACCGGCGGTGGAACGGGCCCGGCAGTCGGTGGTCAAGGTGCTGGGCGTGGCGGGCGCGTGCGAGCGGCGGCTGGAGGGTTCCGGCTTCGTCTACGCCACCGAGCGCGTGATGACGAACGCGCACGTGGTCGCCGGCACGGACACGGTCACGGTGGAGGCCGGCACGTCGTCGCTGACCGGCCGGGTCACGGTCTACGACCCGGACCGGGACCTGGCCGTCATCTACGTGCCCGGCCTGGGTGCCCCGGCCATGAAGTGGTCGGCGGACACCGCCGCGCAGGGCGAGGGCGCGATCGTGCTCGGTTTCCCGCTGGACGGCCCGTACGACGCGCAGCCGGCCCGGGTCCGGCAGATGCAGGACCAGCGCGGACCGGACCTGTACCTGTCCGGCCAGGTCACCCGGGAGATCTACACGATCCGCGCGCTGGTCCGCAGCGGCAACTCCGGCGGCCCGCTGATCGACCCGCGCGGTAACGTCCTCGGCGTCATCTTCGCGGCCTCGGCCAGCGACCCGGAGACCGGCTTCGCGCTCACCGCGGCCGAGGCCGCACCGGTGGCCCGGTCCGGCCTGGACGCGGTGCGCGCCACCGGCACCGGCGAGTGCACCGGCGGCTGACCCGGCCTACCCCGCCCGGCGGCTGCCGAGGCGGGTGACGGCGGCGCCGGCGAGCAGGAACAGCAGGCCGGCCGCGACCAGCGTGCCGATCCGGTCGCCGGTGACCGGCAGCGGCCGGGCGTCGCTCACCGGTAGTGGGACGTACCGGCGGGCGGTGCTCAGCACCGATACCTGGGTGACGGCGGAGGTCGCGCCGGTACGCGGGTCGCGACCTCCGCACTCGTACGTGCCGAACGGCAGCCGGCTCAGCGCGAAGCGGCCGGATCCGGCGGCGCCCGCCACCATCAGCACGTCGTCCGTGGTGCGCAGCGTGTCGTCCAGGCCGGCCCACCGGCAGGTCACGTCCGCGCCGCCGATCGGGTCGCCGGTGAGGCTGTTGTAGATCGTGCCGTTCACCGAGCCGCGGCCGATGCCGGCGAACTCGGCGATCGCGGTGCCGGACGTGCCGGTACGGACGGTGACGGCCCAGTCGGCGCGGCCGTCACTGTCCGAGGTGTACGCGAAGCCGGCGACGTCGACGACCGCGGTCACCCGGTACGCGCCGGCGGGCAGGCCGCCGAACCGGTAGCCGCCGTCCGGGCCGGTGATGACGGTCCGGGCCGGGGTGGCGGCGACGGTCGTGCTGACCGCGGCGAGCGCGGCCGCGACCGACGGCGCGTCGCGGAGCTGGACCGGGACGCCGGGCAGTGGCCACTCGCCGTCGTCGCGGTCGCCGTCCTGGTTGCGGTCGAACCAGACCACGCCGCTGACCACGCTGTCACCGACCGGCGGCGGCCCGTCGGCCGGCGACGGCGACGCGGTCGGGGACGCGGTCGGGGACGCGGTCGGGGACGCGGTCGGCGAGATGGTCGGGGACGCGGTCGGCGGAGCACTCGGCGACGCGGTCGGCAGAGCACTCGGCGACGTGGCCGGAGACGCACTCGGCGACACGCTGGGTGATGCGGCCGGCGAAGGGCTGGGTGAGACAGCCGGTGAGGGGCTCACCGGCGGTGACGGAGTCGGCGAGGCCGCCGGCGGGCTCACGGACGGACTCGCCGACGGCGGGGTCCGGCGGACCAGCACCACCACGGCCTCGTCGTCGTCGGTGACCACGCTCCCCGCGTCCGGCGTCCCCGTCACCGTCAGCCGGACCTTCGCCTCCCCCGCGTCGACCTGCGCCTGGGTGAACGCCCGCACCGCCGTGCAGCGCATCCCGGCGCCCACCGCCAGCACCGCCGCCGGGCAGCTGACCGCCCCCGCGTCGTCCGCCACCGCGGTGATCGCCCGCAGCACCTGGTCGCCGCTGTTCGTCACGTCCCACGCCCAGGTGCGGCTCGCCCCGGCCACGCCGGTCACCGGCCCGCCCGCCGCCTCCGCCGTCACCGTCACGCCCGGCGCCGCCGCCCGCACCGCCACGTCCAGCGTCGCCGTCGCCGTGACGCTCCGCCCCGACACCCGGTCGGTCAGCCGGTACTCGAACGCGTCCGCCCCGGTGTACCCGCTCTCCGGCGTATAGGTGAACCCGTCGCTCGCGGCGTCCACGTCCCCGTGGTCCGGGCTGGTCAGTGCGGTGAGCACGCACGCCGCGCAGTCCGGCGCCGGCACCGGCGTCACCGTGCCGGTCCGCCCGGCCGGCACCGCGATCGCCGCCGGTGCGGGCGCGACCAGGATCCGCACCGTGCTGGACACCGTGTGCGCCCCGCCCGCGGCGGTGTACCCGAACGTCGCGATCCCGGCGAAGCCGGCCGGTGGCGTCCAGCCGACCGTCCCGCCCTGGAACGACGCGGTTCCGGCCGACGCGGTACCGACCGCCGTCACCGTGCAGCCCGGGCAGTGGTCGTTGGCCAGCACGTCCAGCCCGGTGACGGCGGCGCCCGGCGCCGCGGTCGCGGAGTCGGGCCGCGCGTCGTCGACCTCGACCGTGAGCGTCGCCGTGCCGCTCAGCCCGGTCACCGGGTCGGTCGCGGTGTAGACGACCGTCGCGACACCGGCCCACCCGGCGACCGGCGTGACCGTGACCGTCCCGCCGGTGCCGCCGGCGGTGACCGCGCCGCCGGTGACCGACGTGCTGATCGTGCAGTCCGTGCAGGCGTCGCCGGCCAGCACGTCCACGGCGACCGGCACGCCGATCCGGGTCGCCGCGGTGTCGTCCCGCGCCTGTGGCGCCACGGTCACGGTCACGACGGCGGACGCGTACGCCCCGGTGCCCGGGCGCGTCGCGGTGTACCGGTAGGTGTCCACCCCGCTGAACCGCGGCGCGGCCGTGTAGTGCACCCGGCCGCGCACGTCGACGGTCGCGGCGCCGTACCCCGGATCGGTGGTGATCGTGATCGTGCACCCGGTGCAGTCGTCGTTGGCCAGCACGTCCGTGACCACGGGCGCGGGACCGGTGGTGCTCGCGCTGTCCGGCCGCACGTCCGGCGCCGCCATCACCGTGACGGTGACCGTGCCGGTCGCGGTCGCACCGGCCGGGTCCGTGACGCGGTAGCCGACCGTGACCGTGCCCGTGCCGGCCGGGGCGTACGTGACCACGTCCCCGTCCACGGTTGCGGAGCCGGTCGCGGGCGCCCCGGTGATCGTGAGCGTGCAGCCCGCGCACAGGTCGTTCGCCAGCGGCAGGACCTCCACCGGTGTCCCGTCGACGGTGGTGACCGTGTCGTCGACCGCGCGCGGCGTCACGGTGACGACCACGGTCGCGGTCGTGGTGGCGCCACCACGGGTGAGCGTGTACGGCACCCGGGCCTGCCCGGTGAACCCGGCCACCGGGGTGAAGACGACCGCGCCGCCGCTGATCACGGCCGTGCCGGACGGCGGGCTGGTGACCGCGGTGAGCGTGCACGCGGTGCACGGGTCGTTGGCGCGCACGTCCACGGTGACCGCCTGCCCGGGCGCGGTGCCGGCGGTGTCGTCGACCGCGCCGCGGACGGTCAGCGCGATGGTGCCGTCCTCGGTCACCGGCCCGGAGACCGAGCTGGCGATCCGGTATGTGGCGGTGAACGTACCGATGTCGCCACCCGGGCTGTAGTCGAAGGTGCCGTCCGCGTGCAGCGTCAGCGTGCCCGACGACGGGCCGGTCAGCAGCGTACGGGTGCAGGTGGCCGGGCAGGCGTCGTTGCCGGCCGCGTCGCCGGTGACGGTCTCGCCGAGCAGCACGCTCGCGCGGTCGTCCACGGCGCGGGGCCCGACCGTGACCGTGACGGTGCCGGTGACGCGCAGGCCGGTGTCCGGGTCGCGCACCTGGTACGTGTAGGAGTCCGCCCCCGCGTACCCGGCGGCCGGCTGGTAGGTGGAGACGCCGGTGGCCGCGCCGACCGTGACCGTGCCGTGTGCGGGCGCGGTCCCGGGCGCGTAGACGCAGCGGCCGCACGAGCCCCCGGCTGGCAGCGCGGTGGTGAGCTCGGTGCCGTACGCGGTCTGCCCGGTGACCGCGGGCGGCGCGATCAGCACGGTGACCGGCGTGGTGACGCCGCCGCTGTTGCCGGTGACGCCGTAGGAGAACGTGTCCAGTCCCCACGTGCCGGCGCCCGGCGTGTAGGTGACCACGCTGCCGCCGCCGGTCGGGTAGACGACCGTGCCGAGCATCGGTGTACTGCCCGCCTGCGGCCGGCACGCGTTGCTGCACCCCGGGTCGTTGGCCTGCAGCGGCAGCGGGTTGATCGCGGTCTGGTAGGCGGTGGTGGCGTAGTCCGGCGCGAGGTCCGCGACGTTGATGGTGACCTGGCCGTCGGTGCCGCGCCCGGCCGCGTCGGTGGCCCGGTAGGTGAACGTGACGGCGCCGGTGGCATTCGACGCCGGCACGTACGTGAACGTGCCGTCGCCGGACAGCGTCAGCGTCCCGCTGGCCGCGCCGTTCAGGCGTGGGCCGGTGACCGGCGTCGTGCTGACCGTGCAGCCGGTGCAGGCATCGTTGGCCAGCACGCCGGTGCTCGCGGTGAGCGTGCTGTTCCTGCCGGTGCTGTACAGGTCCGCGGCCGCGACCGGGCTGACCGCCACGGTGACGGTCGCGCTGCCGGTGCTGTACCCGTCCGTGGCCGTGTAGGTGAACGTCGTCGTGCCGGAGGCGCCGGGCGCCGGGTTGTAGGTGATCGTCCCGTCCGTGCCGAGCACGGCCGCACCGGACGACGGGGTGCCGGCCGAGACGATCCGCAGCGGCAGGCCGGACGGCGCCGTGACGCCGTCCAGCGGGGTGACGGTGACCGGGTTCCCGGCGGTGGTCGAGGCGGACGTGTCGGGCACGCTCAGGCCGGCGGCGCCGAGCACGGTCACGTCCGCCCCGGCCGGCGCGGACGCGGTCACGTCCGCGCTGCGGTCCAGCACGACCGTGCCGAAGTGCGCGACCGCCGCGTTGGTCCGCGTCCCGGCGGTGGAGCCGAGCAACACCGAGTACGTCATCGTGGTGCTGCCACCGGCCGGTACGCCGATCGGGCCCTGCACGATGAGCGTGCGCCCGTCGAGGTCCGGGTCGGCGGCCGCCCGGCCGGCGATCCGCAGGCTCCCTGGCTGGTAGGTGGCGTCGGCGGGCAGCGTGTCGGACACCCAGTCGACGAGCCCGGCGGTGTTCGCAGCATTACTTAGCGTGAGCTCGTAGGAGGCCACGCCACCGCCGGCCGGCAGGATCGCACCGGCCGGCGCGGTGACCTCCTTGCCGAGCGTGACCGGCGCGGTCGCGGAGACCGCGGGCAGCGCACCGAGCGCCGTACCCCCGATGTCGGTGTGTTTGACCTGGGTGCCGCTGGCGATGTACTGGATCGGTTTGAGCGGCGCCGCCGTGCCGCTCGGCCCGGTCGCCCGGAACACGTACCGGGCGGTGTACGGGCGGGCGGGGCCGCTGGCGCCGGTGAGGTAGAGCCGGTCGGTGTAGGTGACCGGAGGTGCGGTGCCGTCCGGGGAGATCGTCAGCTCGGTGCGTTCCAGCCGCCACGCCCCGGCCGGGAAACCGGCGAGCGCGTTCGGCGTGTAGGCCAGCACGCCGGGATCGTTCGGCGGGCCGGCGCCGAGCGTGCCGGTGTTGCCCTGCACGGTCACCGTGACCACGTCGCCGAGCGACGCGGTGGCCGCCGGCGTGGACGCGGTCACGCTCTGCACCTTGTTCGCCAGCGCCTTGATCGTGTCGGTCACGTCCGCGTAGGTGAACGCCCGGGTGCACAGCGGCGTGCCGGCGGCGGGCGCGCCGTCGTACAGCGTGACCGTGTGACTCTGCGGGACCGTGGTGGTGCCGGTGGCGGTCAGCAGCAGGTACCGCGCGGCGCTGCCGCCGCCGGGCAGCGCGGGAAGCGCCGCGTGCGCCGGCTGGCCGGACGCCAGGCCGACCACGCCGCCGGTGAAGCCGCTCAGCTGCAGCCACAGGCGGGAGCGCGCGGTCGCACCGGCCTCGACCCGGTATCCGGCGTAGGCGGACATCAGTTGCGCGGTGCTGGCCGAGTCGACGTAGAAGTGCGGGTTGTGCAGCGCCACCACCGCGGGGGTACCGCCGTCACCGCACCGGGGCAGCACGGCCGCGGCCGCCGGGCCGGCCGGGCCGGTGGCCGGTGCCGCCAGCGGCACGAGCGTCAGGGTCAGCGCGACAGCGGTGACGCGGCGTGCCGTGCGCGGCATACGGCCTCCCGGGTACGGCGACGGCTCTGTCGACGCCCCGATCGGCCCACCCGGCCGCGAGCTGAGGACTTCCGGTCACTCGGTGGCGCGGAACTCCGGGTGGGCGGTGAGGAACTCGCCGAGCGTGCCGTTCTTCGCGGCGGCGAGCATGGACAGCGACGTCTCGTCCAGCGCCTCGTAGTCGACGCCGTCGACGGTCTCGGTCTTCGGCTCGCCCGCGTTCGTCCGGATCAGCGTGAGCTGCTCGGAGCGCAGGTTCTTGAACGTGAAGACGTAATCGGCCAGCGGGATGCCGCCGGTGTCCAGCAGGAACGTGTCCCCGGCCGCCTTGACCAGCGCGTTCAGCCTGCCGAGGTCGGTCAGCGTGCCGGTCGTGGTGGCCTCGTCCACGATCGCCTTGATCAGCTGCTGCTGGTGGCGCTGCCGGCCGTAGTCGCCGTCGCTGAGGCTCTTGCGGATCCGGACGTAGTCGAGCGCCTCGGTCGCGTTCATCCGGCGGCAGCCCTCCTCGTGGACCAGCGGCGTCGCGCCCGGCGGCAGCTGCATGCCGTACGCCTCGGAGTACCAGCCCTGGACCAGCTTGCCGTTCGCGTCCCGGCCCAGGTGGATCGACTCGGCGCGCTCGTCGACGCACATGTCCACGCCGCCGAGCGCGTGCACCACGCTGCCGAAGCCGCCGAAGTCGATGATCGCGGCGCCGTTGAACCGGATGCCGGTCTCCCGGTGCAGCGTGGTGGACAGCAGCTCCATGCCGCGCGCCCGCTTCTCCACCTCGGATCCGTCGCCCTGGTATCCGTACCCGAACGCGGAATTGATCTTCTCGGTCGAGCCGGTGAAGCCGGTCCGGTCGTAGGCGGGGATGTCCACCCGCCAGTCCCGCGGTATCGAGATCAGGTACGCGCGGTCGTGACCGGCCGGCACGTGCAGGATGATGATCGTGTCGGCGAGCACGCTGCCGGTCTGCCCGGGAGAGCCCTCCTCGCGCGCGTCCAGGCCGGCCAGCAGCAGGTTCACCGGGCCGTCGATGCTGTTGCCGGTCTCCGCGTTCGCGGCTGCGGCCTCGCCCTGCAACAGGCCGGTCTGCGGTACCGCGCGGTTGACCATGCTGCGGGCGACCGCGACCGAGCCGATGCCCAGCACGGCCACCACCAGCACGGCGATCACCGTGATCCGTGCCCATCGTGGAACCTCGCGGCCGTTGATCGTCACCGGTGCACCCGCCTCATCCGCCGTGATCGTTGTCGTCCTCGCATACCCGCCCGGCCGTGACCTCACTCCCCGGGCCCTCATGACTGCCCGGGCGCTCGTGACTCCCGGGCCGTTCGTGCAACGATTCGGGGGTGGGAGACGAGTCGGCCGAGCTGTCGCTGGACGGGCTGACCCTGACCGTGGACGCGGTCGGGGGCGGCGCGGCGGCGGCCCGCGCGGTCGCGTCCCGGGCCGCGGCGCCGCCGCTCACGAAGGGGCGGTCCCGTGCCGCGAAGCCGAAACCGCCCCGGGAGCCCGCCGCGGAGCTGCCTGTCGCCCGGGTCTGTGTGGACGTGCCGCTGCCCCACCTGGACCGCGCGTTCGACTACCTGGTCCCGGCCGAGCTGGCCGGGACCGCGCTGCCGGGCACGCGGGTGCGGGTCCGGTTCGCCGGGCAGCTGGTCGACGGGTGGCTGCTGGAACGCGTCGCGGAGTCCACCCACGAGGGCAAACTGGGCTTCCTGGACAAGCTGGTCTCCCCGGAACGGGTGCTCAGCGACGAGGTGTCGCAGCTGGTCAAGGCGGTCGCCGACCGATACGCGGGCAGTCTCGCCGACGTGCTGCGGCTCGCCGTCCCGGCCCGCCACGCCCGCGTGGAGCAGAACCCCGGCACCCCGCCGACGGTACGGGCGGACAGCGCGACCGCCGAGGCGGAGCACCCGGCGAGCGCGCCGGTGGAGCCGGTCCCGGCCGTCGGCGAACCGGCGGTGGCCAGGCCGGTGCCCGGCGGCCCGCCCGACGCGGCACCGGCGGCCAGCGGGTCCGCCGCCGCGGAACCGGCGGCTGACGAGCGGGCCATACCCGGGCCGGCGGCTGAAACACTGTCCGCGGCGGGCCGCGCGGCGCAGGACGGCTGGTCCCCGTACCCCCATGGCCCGGGTTTTCTGCAGGCGCTCGGTGAGGGGCGCGCGCCGCGGGCGGTGTGGTCCGCGATTCCCGGCGAGGACTGGCCGCGCCGGATCGCCGAGGCCGCGGCCGTCACCGTCGCCGCCGGCCGGGGCGTGGTCGCGGTGGTGCCGGACGCCCGCGACCTGGACCGGCTGGACGCCGCGCTGACCGGCACGCTCGGCCCCGGCCGGCACGCCACGCTGGCCGCGTCGCTCGGCCCGGCGAAGCGTTACCGGGCGTTCCTGTCCGGGCTGCGCGGCCACGTGCCGGTGGTGATCGGCACCCGGGCGGCCGCGTTCGCGCCCGTGCACCACCTGGGCCTGGTGGTGATCTGGGACGACGGCGACGACTCGCACGCGGAGCCGCGCGCACCCTACCCGCACGCGCGCGAGGTGCTGCTCACCCGCGCGCAGCTGACCGGCGCGGCCGTACTGGCCGGCGGCTTCACCCGCACCGCGGAGGCGCAGCAGCTGGTCGAGACCGGCTGGGCGCACGAGTTGACCGGCAGCCGGGACGCGATCCGGGCGCGCGCGCCGCACGTGGCCCCGATCGGCGACGACCCTCAGCTGGCTCGCGACCCGGCCGCCGCCACCGCCCGGCTGCCCAGCCTGGCCTGGCAGGCGGCCCGGGAGGCGCTGCGCGCGGGCGCGCCGGTGCTGGTGCAGGTGCCGCGCCGCGGCTACCTGCCGTCGGTGGCGTGCGGGACCTGCCGCGAACCGGCCCGCTGCGCGCACTGCCAGGGTCCGCTGGAGTTGCGCTCGTCCCAGGGCGTGCCGGGCTGCCGCTGGTGCGGCCGGGTCGCCGCCGGCTGGACCTGCCCGGAGTGCGGCGGCCACCGGCTGCGCGCCTCGATCGTCGGCGCCCGCCGGACCGCCGAGGAGCTGGGCCGCGCGTTCCCCGGCGTGCCGGTCCGCACGTCCGGCCGCGACGAGGTGCTGCTCCGGGTGCCCGCCGAGCCCGCCGTGGTGGTCTGCACGCCCGGCGCCGAACCGGTCGCGGACGGCGGCTACGGCGCCGTGCTGCTGCTGGACACCTGGGCGCTGCTCACCCGCGCCGACCTGCGTGCGGCCGAGGAGGCGCTGCGCCGCTGGCTGACCGCGGCCGCGCTGGCCCGCCCGCAGCGCGCCGGTGGCCGCGTGGTGGTCGTCGCGGACGGCGGCATCCCGGCCGTGCAGGCGCTGCTGCGCTGGGACCCGGCCTGGTACGCCGCCCGCGAACTGGCCGAACGCCGCGAACTGGGCTTCCCGCCCGCGTCCCGGATGGCCAGCCTGACCGGCCAGCCGGACGCGGTCGCCGACCTGCTCGACACCGCCCGCCTGCCGGACGACGCGGAACTGCTCGGCCCGGTGCCGGCCGACGACGACCAGGAGCGCATGCTGGTCCGGGTCCGCCGCGGCGCGGCCGGCGCGCTGGCCAAGGCACTGCACGAGGCCGCCGGCGTCCGCAGCGCCCGCAAGGCCCCGCACCCGGTGCGCATCCAGATCGACCCGCACGACCTCTTCTGAGCGCGGCCCGGCCCGCGCCGGGCGCACAGTCACGAGCCACCCCGCGACGGCCACCCGGCTGACTCTGCAACTGTAAAGCCACCAAGTCCGCAGGCGTAAAGTCAAAGACGCCGCAACCGTAAAGCCCGACTTCCCGCAACTGTAAGGTAAACGGTGCCGCAACTGTAAAATCAAGATGGCTCCGGCGTACGCTGATCTCCTGAGGTTCGCTGCGGGAAGAGGGACATGGGCAGGTCTGATCTGATCGCACGTCGCGCACAGGCGCTCGTCGACGACGCGCTCGCGGACACCCGCGTGGTGCTGGTCAACGGCGCTCGCCAGTCGGGCAAGAGCACGCTGGTCAGGGTGGTCGCCGGTGCCCGCGCCTCGCAGCGCCGCGACCTCGACCTGCCGCAGGACCGGGAGGCGGCGTCGGTCGATCCGGTCGGCTTCGTGGAGTTCCCCGGCCTGATGGTGATCGACGAGATCCAGCGCGTGCCGGAGCTGCTGCTGGCGATCAAGGCCACCGTCGACGCGGAGCCGTCACCCGGCCGCTTCCTGCTCAGCGGCTCGTCCCGGTTGCTCGGGATGCGCGGCCTGCCGGACGCGCTGCCCGGCCGGATGGAGACGGTCGAGCTGTGGCCGTTCTCCCAGGGCGAGATCGACGGCACGCCGGACCGGTTCGTCGACGCCATCTTCGCGCTCGGCCCGGAGCTGCGGCACGAGTCGGACCTCAGCCGTGCCGACTACGCGGCCCGCATCGTCCGCGGCGGAATGCCGGAGGCCGTCGCCCGCGCCGATCCACGGCGGCGCGGCCGGTTCCTGGACAGCTACGTGCGGGCGCTGATCGACCGGGACGTGCAGCAGCTGGCCGAGATCGACCGCGTGCCGCAGATGCGGCGCCTGATCGGGCTGCTCGCAGCCCGCTCCGCGACGATCGTCCGCGGGCTGGAGAACGACCTGGAGCTGAGCCGCCCGACGATCAACCGGTACCTGCAGCTGCTCGACGAGATCTTCCTGATCAAGCAGATCCCCGGCTGGTCGAGGAACCTCGGCCGGCGGGCCACCCAGTCGCCGAAGATGGTCTTCGTCGACTCCGGTATCGCGGCGCAGCAGCTGGCGATGGACGCACACACGCTGCTGCGGCCGGGCGCGCCGCTCGGCGGGCTGCTGGAGGGATTCGTGCTCTCCGAGCTGGCCCGCCAGCTGACCTGGTCGGAGCAGCCGGTGGAGCTGTCCCACTACCGCGACCAGGACCGGGTGGAGGTCGACGCGGTGCTGGAGAACCGGCGCGGTCAGGTGGTCGGCATCGAGGTGAAGGCCGCGTCGACGGTCCGGGCGGACGACTTCCGCGGTCTGCGGCGCCTCGAGGAGCGGCTCGGTGACGACTTCGTGGCCGGGATCGTGCTCTACACCGGGACGTCCACGCTGCCGTTCGGACCGCGCCTGCGGGCGATGCCGGTCGGCGCACTCTGGCAGGTCGCCGCACCGTGACCGGGTAGGGACATCGATAGGTGTGTCGCTCTACGATGTCGGTCGGCCATATTCGTACGCAGGGAGCGGCATGACGGAGAGCCAGGAAAGTCCGGTACGGCACTTCTGCGCGCAGCTGGATGCTTTCGTCCGGGCATCGGGGCAGACCCGGTCGTACGTGGTGGGCCGGCATCCGATGAGCGACTCGCAGGTCTACGCGGTGCTGGCCGGCACGGTGAAGACGCCGCCGTCGTTCGACCGGATGGTGGTGCCGATCATCGAGATCTGCGGCGGCGGCCCGGCCGCGGTCGCACAGTGGCGGACCCACCACGACACCATGGTCCGCGTCTACGAACTGCAGAAATCCCTGCGCCGCAAGGGTACGGCCGGAGCGGCCACGCCGGACGACGCCGCTCCGGAGGCGCCGGTGGTGGACGAGCCGCCGTCCGCCGCGCAACCCGGCTCCGGCACGCCGCCCCCCTTCGACACGCCGCCCCGCTTCGACGCGCCGCCCGGGTTCGACGCACCGCCCGGGTTCGACGTGCCGCCGGGCCACCACCGGTTCACCGCGGCCGAGCCGCGGCCGGTGCGCCGCCCGCGCCGGCTCCTGCTGCTGGTCGCCGCGATCGTGGCGGTGCTGGGCGTGGTGGCGGGCACCGTGGCGTGGGCGTCGTTCGGGCGCGACCCGGGATCCGGGCCGGAGGCCGGCGCGACGACCGGGACCGGGGCGCCGGAGCCGCCGCAGGCCGTGGCCGGTGCGGCGCCGGGCACGGGCACCTGTCCGGGCCGGGCGCCGGAGGCCGGCGGTGACCTGCTGGAGCAGCCGCTCCCGGACACACCAGGCAGCCCGAACCGGGACGCCTGGTGGTCGAACAAGAGCGAGGTGCGGCTGGAGCGCTTCGACACGCACAACTGGGTCGCGGCCGTGCCGGACAGCGCCGGGATGAAGCCGTGGGACGTGATCGTCATCCGCGGCTGCCTGATGGTGACGTCCGGGCACCGCTACCGGCTCACGTTCACCGCCTCCGCGGAGGTCACCACGGCGCTGAACGTGCGCGTGCAGCAGAACGCGGAGCCGTACCAGGAGTCGCTGACGCTCGACGGGCAGCCGCGCCAGTACTCGTACGACTTCACCGGGAAACTGACCAGCCCGACCAGCGAGCTGACCTACCAGGTGGGCGGCAACTCGGAGACGCGCATCGAGGTACGCGACGTGGTGCTCACCGATCTGGGCGTCTGATCCCTCCGGAAACCCTCCGGAACCACCACCCTCCGGACCGCGGCTGACCTGCGGTGATGCGGCTTTTACTCCGATCTGCTGCGGAATCGCGGACCGCGGGCCGTCCCGCCTGATCAACTAGGCCCCGGACGCCGATGACCGCGGGACACCGCGGCGACCGGCGCCGCCCGGTGTGAGGCAGGACGGTTCCGCGGCAGAAAACGGGGGTCGCGGACCCGTCAGCCCGGCGGGTCCCTGCTCGCCCGCCCGCCGCGTGACGACATCAGACGCCGGGCGGGAAGTCCGGTGCCGGTGCGGCGCCGCGGGCGAGCGTGCCGACGGAGGCGCGGCCGGGGCGGCGGTCGCGGGTGCCGCGGGCGCCGCGGCAGACGGGCGCGCGTACGGCCGGTGGGCGATCCTCCTCCTCGGCCAGTATCTCGGCGATGTCGTCCGCGGTCAGCAGCCCGAGCGCGGACGTGACGTGGGTGAGTTCCGCGACCTCCGCGCGGCAGGCCGCGCACTCCTCGAGGTGCGCCACGGTGCGCGCCTCCTCGGCGGCGGAGAGCCTGCCGAGCGCGTAGAGCCCGAGAAGCGTGCGGGCCGCCTCGTCGGTGCAGCGGTCCGCGGTCATACCAGCGACCACCGTGCTGCCGGATGCCGGATGATGCCCATCGCGCCCGCTCGCCTTCGCTCGTGGAGGTGTCGCCGGTACAACGGAAGCGAGGCGCGCATAGTTCGACGTTCCGGCGAAGGTAATCCCCTTTCCACCCACTCGGACAACGGCGGCTACCAAGCGGGCGGAGACGGACCGGACCGGGCACGGTCAGACGGCGGAATCGGTCACGTACGAAGAGATTCAGCGGATGCGCCACTCCAGGATCGAGTAGCCGTACAGCTGGTGGTCCGATTCGGTGCTGCGCGCGGTGCCCGTGATCCGGACGTACCGGCCGGCGGTCTGCCCGGCGGAGAAGCTCACCAGGCCCTCGTGGCCCGCGGTGGTGTCGTGCACGCGGGTCCAGGTGCTGCCGTCGACCGAGACCTCGACGTGGAAGGCCTGTGCGAAGGCCCGTTCCCAGACGATCTCGACGCCGCTGATCGACCAGACCTCGCCCAGGTCGACGCGTATCCACTGTGGATCGGCCTGGAACTCGCTGCCCCACCGGGTGGCCTCGTCGCCGTCGACCGCGGCGGTGGCCGGCCAGGTGCCGGACTCGACGCTGGACGCGGTGATCGGCCGGCGCAGCGCCAGATTCGCGCCGGTGGGGTTGGGACGGCCGGTCACGCCGCCCCCGCCCACGGGCGTACGTGCCGGGCCGGCGATGGTGGGCGCCGCGGCGGAGGCGCCCGGGGTGGCCGGGCCGGGGGCGGCCGAGGACGGCGTGGCACCGGGCGCTGCGGCGGCGGACGGGGCCGCGCTCGGTGCGCCGGACGGCGGGCCGACCGTGATGATCGTTACATCGGTGCCCGGCGGGCCCGGCGCCGTGATGTGGGTGTCGTCGGCGCCGTTGCCGTTCGGGTTGTTGCCGCCGATCGCGGCGGCGGTGATCGCGATGACGCCGACCAGGACGAGCGGCACCAGCCAGGGACGGAAGCGCTCACCGGCGGACCGGCGCGGCTCGTCCGGTTCCGCCACCGGCGGGTGGGTGCGCCGCGCATCGTCCTCACCGGCATCGGAGAACGCGGCGGTGCCGGAGAACCCGCCAGGGCCGGAGTACGCGGACGTCTCAGCGGACGCGAAGGTGCCGGAGCCGGCGGCGACACCGCCGGGTGCGGCCGGTGAGTCCGGAGCGATCGGCGCCGACGTGGGGACCGGCATCGGGATCTCCGAGGCCGGTCGCGGATCCGGTGCGGAACCGGCGGGCCGGCTCTCCCGGGCGCCTCCGCGCGCTGGGTCGCGGGTCAGCGGCGCCGGTGCGGGCGGCGGGTTGCCGGGCGAACCGGCCTCGTACGGCGGCAAGCCGCTGAGCGCCACCGCGCGCTGCACCGGCGGCCGCCGGTCGTCGGCCTGCACGGGATGCCCGCCGCTGGCAACCGGCGAGGAGAAACCACCACTGTCCGCCGGACGCCGCCGGTCACCGGCCTCCACGGAATGCCCGCCGCTGGCAACCGGCGAGGAGAAACCACCACTGTCCGCCGGACGCGTGTTCCGGCCGGGGCCGCGGTCCGGCCCATCGGTCCTGATCGGCGCCTCAGTGCCGGCGGCCGATATGACCGCTCCGGCGCTGCCGGGTGACGCGGCGGCCTCAGCACCGCCGGACGGCCCGGCGGCCTCGCGACCGCCGGGCGAATCGGCCGCCCCGGCGCCGCCGGATGCCCGCGTTCCCGCGGCGCCGCCGGATGGCGCGGCGGTCTCGTCGCCGGCACCGGGCGCGCGGTCAGGGCTCTCCATGGTCGTATCTCTCCTGATCCAGGTGGCCCTCGCGGAGGTACGGCCCGGTGAGGTCCTGTCCGTCCGCGCCGCGGGGCGGGACCGCGAACCAGCCGGTCGCGTGCGCGGCCGGTGGGGCGTCCGGGACCGCGCGGGCCCGCGTGCCCACCGGCGTGCCCAGATAGTTGGCCAGCAGCCGCAGCGACGACTCACTCAGCTCGCCGGCCTCCAGCCACACGGTCTCCCGGCCGGCGATCCAGCCGGGCCGGTGGTCGGCGATGGCGCGGGCCAGTTCCAGCGCGGTCGCGGGCCGTCCGTCCAGGCGGAACGGGTGGCGCCAGTCCGGCTCGGTGGCCACCACGACCGTGGGCACGCCGGACCGGCCCTCGCGCAGCCGCTGGGCCACCACGGCGGGCTCCTGGGCCGGGGCGAGCGACAGCAGCGGCTCGTGGTCGGCGGCCCGTGCGGGCTGCCGGCGGACCGCGGGGCGGGCCGGGGTCAGCGCGGCCGCCAGTTCCGCCTCGGTGAACGGGAAGCCGGACGGGAGCAGGGCCGCGGCGCGCGGTTCCAGCCCGACCCGGTGCGGCGCGCTGGCCCACCAGCCGTCGTTGCGGCGGGCGATCACGTACGACTGGAGCTGGTCGGCGAGCAGCTGCTCCACGTCCGGCGCGATCGGTGCGGACGCGATGAGCAGCACCGGGCGCGGATCCGGGTCGCGGTGGGTGGCGATGATCTCGCCGAGGTCGCCGGGCGCGACGTCACCGGCGTCGGTGCGCACCATGCCGGTCGGCCCGTCCACGGTGAGCAGCACCGCGAAGAGCCGGTCGTCGCGGCGCCACCAGCGCGGGGTGGTGGAACGCTGGTCGGCGAGGACCACGTCGGGACGATCGTCCGTGTCCGTGTCGAGCAGGTGGTTGAGCTCGGCGGGGACGAAGGTGACCCGGCCGCGCACGTCCGCGGGGAGACGGTTGAGCAGCATGTGCAGCATCGGCAGTACGTCGTCCGGCAGCGGCAGCCCGGGCAGCCCGACCAGGACGGTGAGGCGCTGCGGGTCCCACGGGCGGCGGCGGACGTCGGCGACGTGCTGCCCGGCGTACGGCGGCCGGACCCAGAGGCCGAACTGGGTGGCCTCGACCACCCACCGCTCGTTCAGCCGGTGGCTGCCGGTGCCGGTGGGCCGCAGGCCGGCGAGGAGGCTGACGGTGCCGAGCGGCGCGGGCGGCACGCCGGGCGCGACGCGCAGCCGGGAGACCGGCGGCGTCCACCAGGTCTCGCCGGACGGGTCGACCGCGACCGACACCAGCTCGAACTCGCCGTCCAGCGTCGGCAGGCCGGTGGCCACCTCGACCGGGCTGTCCCAGTGCTCCGCGATCAGCGTGGCCAGCCGCATCGCCTCGGCGGCCGCGTCACCGTACGGCGCGATGACCATGGATGGGTCGAGCGCCTCCAGCATCGACATGACCGCCTCGACGCCCGGCGCGGGGGTGCCGGGGCGGCCGAGCACGATCGTCACCCGGTCCGGGTCGGCCGGGATGGCCAGCACCAGGTCGTCCAGGCTCGGGTCGGGCACGCCGGGCGCGTCCGAGAAGAGCCACAGTCCCGCGGGTACGGCGTACGCCCGCACGCCGCTGACCGGGTGCCGGGCGATCGTGTCCACCTCGGACTCCCAGTGCGGGCGCGGGAACCGGCGGCCGCCCTGCCGGACCATGCCGTCCGGGCTGAACCAGCGCCAGCCGTCCAGCGCGAACATGCCGCCGCCGGGGACCAGCAGAAGCTGCCCGTTCGGCGCGTAGATGTCCGCGTCGAGCTGCTGGGCGAGCTGGGCCGCGGGCGGCGGACCGTGCGGCGGGGTCATCCCGGCGCCGGAGACCGCGAGCCGGGCGGCCGCGCCGGGCGGCACCGCGATGGGCAGCACCTCGGTGATCATGGCCCAGTCGTCCGGGCCGGCGAGCTGGCCGACCACGGTGACCACGCCGGGCTCGGTGGGCAGCAGACCGGCGATGGAGACGATGGCGTCGCCCGGGTCCGGCCCGACGACGGCCAGATTGTCCGCCACCCAGCGGAGCGCGCTCGCGGACCCACGCCGCGGACCGGCCGGCAGCACCGGACGGCCAGCGTGACCGATCGTCACCGCCGGTGCCCCGCCCGGTTTCCGAACACCCCGCCCGCGGGGCTCAGGCCGCTGCGCGCACGGTGCTTGCGCGGGCCCTCCGGGCTGTCCGACATCCGTCCTTCTCCTATTGTCCACCCGACGATCCGGGTCACGAACCACCACATATTCGGCGCGGCGCAGGGGATTGTCAATGCACCGCGGGCGGCCTGGCGACATTACTCGCCGGTCGCCCCGAAACGTGATCCGCAGTTTGCCGGAATGTTCTCCGCTCAGGTCTCCATCTGCTGCAGAACCTCGCGGAGCGCTCGCAGCGCGTAGTGCGCACGCGACTTCACGGTACCCTCCGGGACGCCCATCCGATCAGCCACATCGGAGGCCTGCGCGCCGCCGAAGTAGATCTCGATGAGCACGGCCCGGTGCGCCGGGCTGAGCTGCCGCAACGCCTCACGGACGACACCGGCGGTGAGCACCCGGTCCATCGGGTCGCCCGGCTGGGGAAGCTGGGTCAGGTCGGGCGGGCTGACCTCGGTCGGCCGGGCACGCCGGGCCCGGCCCGCGTCGATGACCAGGTTACGTGCGACCGCGAACATCCAGGCGCGTACGGTGTCCGGCGTCTTCGACAGCGTCGGGTAGTGCCGCCAGGCGCGCAGCAGCACCTCCTGGAGCATGTCCTCCGCAGCGGCACGGTCACCCAGGGTCACCCCGGACAGATACCGGTACACGATCGGCCCGTGCGCGGCCTGCACCGCCCGCAGCCACGCGTCCGCCTCGGCGTCGACCTGCGCCTGCTCTCGTACGTCCACAATCCCCTACCGTGTCCGCCGGACGGGCGCGCCCCGCGGCACCCGGCCGGACCACTTCGTCGGTCCGAGGCAACATGCAAACCAACCAGGGAATCGTAGGAAAGCCATGTTTCCGACTTGTCCCTGAAGGCCGAGAGAAATGTACGCTTCGGCTGACCTCTCGCACCAGCCATGGCCGCAGGCACGGCTCCCGCCCGCCGTCCGCTCGACGACCTTACGCGCTTCACGGGGCGCGGCGAAGGCAGGGGCAGAGAAAACCATCGAGCCCGGCCCCGGCGGTCGCCGCCCACGTCAGTCCGGCGTACCGGAGCCCGTGGTGCCACGGTCCACGACCGCCTGCACGGTCAGCGAGCCGTCGGCGGCGGTGACGGTGAACTCGGCGAGTCGGTCGATCGGGACCGGGCAGGGCGCGTTGACCTGGATCGGGCCGCCGGTGCCGGTCATCTCGGTCAGCAGGTGGGCAGCGCCGTCCACGTCGCGGACGTAGAGCCGGTGGACCCCGCCGCGCGGGAGGCCGCTGACCAGTGCCTCCAGCGTGACGGCGTCGCCGGAATCCAGCACCGTGACGGAGAGCGTGACGTCGCCGCCCTGCGCGTTCGTCACCAGCGTCACCGGGTCCGGCCGGCCCAGGTTGCCGATCATCGACGTGCCGAGCGCGACGCCGGCGGAGAGCAGCGCGACCACGGCCAGGCCGACACCGGCCAGCAGCAGCCGCGACCGGCGCGACCGCCACCGCGCCGGGCCGGTGTCACCACCGGGTCGCGCGGGCGGGCGGGCCGCCGCCGGGCGCACCGGAGCGGCCGGGGCCGGGCTGACCACCCGTACCGGCGCGTGGTGGTCGTGGTTCCCGGCGGGCTCGCCGGAGAGCGTGCCGAACTCGGCCACCAGCTCACGGCGGTCCGTCTCGGAGAGCAGCGCGAGCATCGCCGCCGCCTCTCCGAGCCGTTCCGCGTCCGCCAGGCACACCGCGCAGGTGCCGAGGTGCGACTCGACCGCGCTGAGCTCCTCCTCGGGGAGCGCACCGGTCAGATAGAGGCCGAGCGCGGCGCGGAGCCGGGGCTCGGCACAGACGTCGTCAGCCACGGGGCATCAAGTCCTCTGCAGTTGCGCACTCGCACGTGCTGATGAGCATGTCAGGCACGCGCTCGCGCACGTTCGGACCCATGTCTGCCGTCACGTAGCCGACCGCCGTTCAGTGCGATCCGGCCGAGCTGGGCTCGGTGGGCTTGGCCTTGTCCGTCGCCAGGTCACCGGCGGTCCAGTCGTCGTCCGGGTCGCCCTGGGCCGCCGCCCGCATGGTGCGCCGGAAGCGCAGCACCAGCAGCGCGGTGAGCACCAGACCGGCCAGCACGGTGAGCAAGAACGCGATCCGGATCTCCTCGCTGCCGGCGACCGGGTTCGCGTCCCGGTTGTCCGACGAGACCAGCATGGCCTCCTCGGGCAGCTCACGGGTGACCGCGGCCTCCGGGTTGATCATGCCGTGGCCGTATCGGGAGTCGGGCTTGCCGTCGCCCAGCTGCTCGGCGGTGGCCAGCAACCGGTGCGCGACCTGCTTCGGGTTCAGGTTCGCGTTGTAGCCACGGATCAGCGCGACCGTGCCCGCGGTCATCGCCACCGCGTACTGGGTGCCGGTGCCGACGAACGTGGTGCCGTTGATGCCGAGGCTGGCGACGTTCACACCGGGTGCGACCACCTCGACGGTCCCGGCCGCGTACTCCGCCGCGAGGTTGCCGTCCATGCCCACGCCACCGACCAGGATCACGTCCTCCGGCGGCGTGACACCACCGGACGTGGTCGGCGCCGCGGCCACCACCGGGATGCCCAGTTCCAGCGCCTTCTGCACGCTCTGCACCACCGGGTCCGCGGTGATGTCCACGTAGGAGCCGAGAGCGAGCACGCTGGGCTGCAGCTGGAGCGCGACGTCGATGGCCGCGGCCTGTGCGGCCGGGTCCGCGGTCGCGCCGTCCGTCACCACCCGGATCGGGAGCACGATCGAGTCCGGCGCCACGCCGGTGAACGGGTCGTTCTGGGCCGGCTGTGCGGCGATCAGGCCGGCCATCGCGGTGCCGGTGCCGAGACAGTCCACGTCACCGCGGTTCTCGCCGGTGACCACGTTGACGCCCGGCTGCACCCGGCTGAGCAGCTGCGGCGCCTGACCGTCCACACCGGAGTCGATGACCGCCACGGAGACTCCGGTGCCCTTGGTGTACGGCCACGCCGGCTCGGACGCGACCCGGATCATCGCCCAGTTCGACGGGGAGCTGGCCGCGGTCGCCGTGACGCACTTGCCGGACTCCGGCGGCCGGGGGCTGCCCGCGGGCTTCGGCGACGCGGACGTGCCGGACGGGGCCACCGCGCCCGGGGACGCCGGCGGGTTCGCCGGGTCGGGGTTCGCCGGGGCACCGGTGCCGCCCGGCGCGGGTGCGGGTGCGGGCGCGGTCGTGCCGGGCGCGGGCGCGGTGGTCGGCAGCACGCCGTACTGCACGCCGGGGCCGACCGCGTCCCACGGCAGCACCAGGTACCAGCCGGTGGTCAGCTTGTTCGGGTCGCTGAGCGCGCCGCCGTCGGGCTGCCGCCGGCCGGTGTTGAGGTTGAAGACCTCGGTCGCGCGACCGGCGTCACCGAGGAACCGGGACGCGATGCCGGCCAGGTTCTCCGGCTGGCCCTGGCTGGACGCGGCGACCGTGTAGTACAGCACGTACTCGTCGGCCGCGGCCGCGGCCGGAACGGCGGGGATGGCGATGGCCAGCAGGATCGCGGCGAGCACCGCCGCGATCCTGCCCATCGGTCGGGGCGTAGTCACTTGGAGAGTGTCCATCTCTGGTCGACCGCGTAGTCCTGCAGGTCCCACTGCTGGATGGGCGTGCCGTTGCCGCCGCAGCAGTCGTCACCGTTCAGGTCGAGCGCCTTGCCGCTCTTCCGGTTGATGATGTTGTATCGGCCGTCGCCCAGCGCGGCCAGCTTCCAGTGCTGCGTGGTGTCCGTGGCGGCCTCGTCCTGCTGCACCAGCTCGGCGCCGTTCCCGGTGCCGCCGTCCCGGATGCCGAGCACCTTGTTGTTCCACGCGTTCTTGATGAAGTACCAGCCCGGCTCCCGCGCGGCAACGATGTGCCAGTACTGGTCCGCGTCGCCCTTGGCGCTGAGGTCCCAGAGGTGCATGGTGGTGCCGCCGGCCGTGCTCTCCTGGTGGCCGGGCACGTCGATCAGCTTGCCGCTGAACACGTTCTTGATGGTCCAGGACACGTTCGGGTCCCAGGCCGGCGCGGCCGGGGACGACGCCGGTGCGGACGGCGCCGGCGACGGCGAGGCCGGCCCGGCCGGGTTCGGCGACGCGGAGGCGGACGCGCTCGGGCTCGGGCTCGGGCTCGCGGTGGTCGGCGCGACGCTGGGCGACGGTGACGGCGTGGCCGGGGACAGCCGGTCGTCCTTCTCGTACACCGGGGCCAGGGAGTCGACCATGTCCGGCAGCTGCGCGACGCGCGCGTTGCGCGGCACGCCGCCCTCGGCGCGGACCGCGGTCATCCCCCACTGGTACGCCGCGAGCGCCAGCACGCCCGGGTCGGCGGCCTTGCCGTCATCCTCCAGCTGCAGGCCGGAGAGCTGGTTGCGCAGTGAGCAGACCGCGCTGGCCATCGCCGGGATCGCGGCCTCCGGGTCCCAGACCGAGGCGTTCGGCGACGGGCGGTACAGCCGCCACATCTGCTCGGTGAACTGGGCGATGCCCATGCCGCCGTTGTGGCCGCGCAGGTTCGGGTTGAACGCGGAGAGCGCCATCAGCTGCGCGGCGATGCGCGGCGCGGTCGCGGCCGGGCAGATCCGGCCGGCCGCCGTCACCAGGTCGACGTACTCGTCCGGGATGGTCTCGCCGGTGACCCCCGGGGCACCGGACGGCTCCGGCTCGGCCGCCTCGCCGGTGAACTGCGGCTGGTCCGCGTACCAGTTGGCGTAGCCGATCACGGTGTCCACGTGCTCACGCGCGGCGTCCGGCACCTTCTTCGCGGCGACCACGGCCGCGAGGCCGCTCTCCTCGGCGGCGACGGCGGCCTCCCAGAGGTCCCCGCCCACCCCGGCGGTCCGGGCCTGGCCGACGCTCTCA
Organism: Catenuloplanes indicus; assembly: GCF_030813715.1. Taxonomy (NCBI): domain Bacteria; kingdom Bacillati; phylum Actinomycetota; class Actinomycetes; order Micromonosporales; family Micromonosporaceae; genus Catenuloplanes; species Catenuloplanes indicus. Next base: position 7,548,104 of record NZ_JAUSUZ010000001.1, on the reverse strand, counting down.
CAGGTGCGGTGCGCCAGCGCCAGCACGTTGGCCAGGATGTCCGCCCGCTGGGCGTCGGACCAGGGCGCCCACTTCTTCCACTCCTCGTCGTCCAGGCCGGCCAGGCCCCGGCCGGCGCCGGACGTCGCCGCCGTCTGGAACTCGGACGCGGTCATCAGCTGCGCGGCGAGGCGGGGGCCGGTCAGGTCGGGGCAGGACGTCGCGCCGACCACGATCGCCGGTAACACCTCGGCGGGGACCTGCGCCCCCTCGATCTTCGGCTCGGCCAGCGCCGGGCCGACCTGGAGGCCGGCCGCGACCACGCAGGCCACGGCCGCGGTGAACGCGACGCCCGCCTCGACCCGCTGCCGCGTGGTGCGCAGGGAGCGCCACGCCCGTACACCGATCGACGGCAGCGCGGCCACCCGCTCCGTCACCGATTTCAATACCACGGTAGAAGTTCCCTCTCCGCCAAAGGTGCCCTGTGAACGAGCCGGGCCACGGCACGGTTCACGGACCGCTCAAGATTTTCGGCGCTCGGCCGGGCTCGTCGTACTCGGTCGTGCTGGTCGTGCTCAGAGTGTGAAGCCGCGTGTGGTCAGGTCCTCGTGCAGCGCGCGTAACGCATAGAACGTGCGCGACTTGACCGTGCCCTCCGGCACCGCGAGGTTCTGCGCGGCCTCGGCCACCGAGCGCTCCTGGAAGTAGATCTCGATGAGCGCGCTGCGCAGCCGCACTGGAAGCCGGGCCACCGCGTCCCGGATCTCCCGGGTGTTGATCAGCCGGTCGATCTCGTCGGCCCCGGCGTGCCGCTCCTCGAGGCGCTCGTCGAGCTGCTCCACCGGCCGGCCCTGCGCGGCCCGGATGTGGTCGATCGCGATCCGCCGCGCCACCGTGAACAGCCAGCCGCGGCTCCACTGCCCGTCGGCGGTGCGCGCCTCCGGATGGTTCCACGCCCGCATCAGCGTCTCCTGCAGGATGTCCTCGGCCATGCCGCGGTTTCCGCTGGTCAGACGCAACAGGTAGTTCAACAGGATGGGGCCGTGGGTCTCGTAGGCGAGCCGTAGTGCCTCGTCGTGAGTCGGCAGTGACGACACCTCGCTCGGTGGCGCGCTGCCCGTGGCCGGATCCATGGGACTGATAACGGACGGGTCGTCACCGGAGTTCATCGTTCGTGGGGGTTTTCCCGATGAATCTTGCCGGTGGGCGGTGCTCCCCATCGGAATCATGACCTCACTGACTGCGATGACCTGTGGGTACGACCGGGACTCGCTGGTCATGGCGCATCCGCATCCGGCTCGCCGGGCGCGGGCGAGCCCTCGACGACGTTCGCAGAGACGGTGAGCGCACCGTCCACCTCCCGCACGCTGAAGTACCAGAGCTGGTCGACCGGAAGCGGGAGGTCGCCGGTGAACGTACCGCCGTCCGGGTCGCCGGTAAGACCGCCGAGCAGCAGGTCGGTGCCGTCGTCCTGGACCGCGTACAGCTCGTAGGCGGTGCCGGGGGTCAGCCCGTCCGCGGTGAGCCGCACGCTCACCCGGCCGTCCTCCTCGTAGAGCACGGCGGAGACGGCCACGCCGCTGACGTCGTCGTCGATCGAGGCGACCGCGACCACCGGCGGCGCGTCCTCCGTCAGCAACGGCCTGATCAGCAGCGACGTGCCGACCGCGGCGACCAGCACACCGGCCACCACGAGCACCCGGGTACGGCGGCGGGAGCGCTGGCGGCGGTGCGAGTGCGGGCCGCGGGCCAGCGGGCCGGTGGCCGGGCGCGGCGGCAGGTAGCCCTCGCCGAGCCGCAGCTGAGCGCGGTCGATGGCGGGGACCGGGCCGATCCGGGCGACCGGGCGCAGCTCGCCGGTCGCCGGGCGAACGGCCGCCTCCAGACGGCTCGCCTGGGAGTCGGCCGGGTTGGCCCGATCGGCACCTTTGGACCGGTTCGGCGCGTCAGCGCGATTGGCGCCGTCCGTACGATTGGCCCGGTTCGCCGGGGATATCGCTGGATCGAGGCGGTGCGCCTGGGATGTCGCGGGGTCCGGGCGGGCCCCCTGGGACGCTGCCGGGTCGAGCCGGTTCGGCTGCGACGCGGCCGGGTTCGTCCGGTTCGCCCCGGATGCCGCAGGGCCGACCCGGTTCGGCTGGGACGCCGCCGGGCCGACCCGGTTCGGCTGGGAGGCCGCCGGATCCGGCCGGAAGCCGGGTGCGGCGTCGCCGGTGAGCGCGCGCATGGCCTGCGACTCGGTGGGGCGGCGGGTGGCCTGGGAACCGGCCGGGCCGTGCGGGTCCGGGGACTCGTCGGGAGCGCGGAACACGGCGGGATTCGCCTGGGACTCCGCGGGCGGGCGGGCCACCGCGCGGTGTGCCTGCGATCCGGCCGGCGGGCGGGCCACGGCGCGGACCGGGGGCAGCGGCGGCTCCGCCGGGGAGACCGGAATGCCGGAGATCGGAATGCCGGAGATCGGGATGCCCGAGATCGGGATGCCGGAGATCGGGATCGCGGAGACCGGCAGCAGCGACGTCGGCAGGAACGGCCGCGGGGCGCCGGGCGCGCCGAAGAGCTGATCGTCCGCGGCGGTCCCGGGGCCGTCCAGGCCGAACTCGTCGACCAGCGCGCCGGCCTCGTCGTCGCCCAGCATGCGGAGCACCGCGACGACCTTCTCCAGCTGGTCGCGCTCCAGCCGGCAGGACGCGCAGGTCTCCAGGTGCGCCGTCACCCTCCCGTGCTCCGCCTCGGTGAGACGGCCGAGCACCAGGAACCCGACGAGGGACCGCGCGGTCCCGTCGTCGCATGTGGACGCACTCAACGCTGGTCACTCCCTCCCGGAACGCCGCATGACGGCAGCGACATCCTGCCGCAGTCTCACCGGTCCCGCACCGGCGCGGCCCGGTCACCCGCGGCATCGGTCCAGCCCACGCCCGCGTACCCGGGCCAAGTGATCTTCATCGCATCGCTGACCAGCGCGACCACGCCGTCCCGGCCGAGCAGCCCGTCGGCCGCGAGCGTCCACTCCGCCGCGGGTCCGAGCGCCAGCCGGTCACCGGACCACAGCTCCCGGGTCGGCTCCAGCTCACGGCGCAGGGCGGCCAGCCGCTGCGCGATGTCCGCGGCGAGCGCGCCGATGATCTCCCCGGTGTCGGCGGGGTCGGCGGCCGTCACCGGTACTCCCCACCGGCGAGCTCCACATCGGACCGGCGCGGCGCCGGGACCGCCCGCTGCAGGCCGACCGCGATGTCGTGCAGCGCGTCGTCGAGCATGCGGGCGTAGATGTCGTACCCGGCCAGCAGGTCCGCGAGCCGGGACGGCGGCATCCGGAGCCGGTCCGCGTCCAGACCGGCCAGGTGGCTACGCAGTGTGCCGAGGCGGGCGGCGATGTCGGCCGCGGCGTCGCGGCAGGCGTCGGCCGCATTGCCCCCGCCCTGCAAATACGGTGTAATTCCGCTCATAACGCCTCCAGGCTTGGAAGAACACCCTGAGAACGGTGGACGGAACGCCCGGGTTCACGAATTCCGTCCGCGATCTGGGTGGCGAACCCCGGAGCGCGGCGCCGACTCCCGGAGAAGGACTATGTGTGCATGACGCGTCGACTTGCGGTGCTCGGCATCGTGCCCCTGCTGGCGCTGCCGGCCGGCACGCTCGCGACGTCCGCCGCACCCGTCACGAACGGCGCGTTCGCGCTGGCCGCCGTGCGGGCGCCGGAGGAGACCGGTAAATACTACGTGGTCGGCCCGCCGATCAACGGGCAGCGCGAGTTCCTGTTCCAGATCGCGGCGAAGACGCTCGGGGACGGCAACCGGTACCCGGAGATCGTCGCGCTGAACGAGGGCCGGCCACAGCCGGACGGGCGCAGCCTGACGGATCCGACCTCGCTCGAACCGGGCTGGATCCTGGTGCTTCCCGAGGACGCTAGCGGATCCGGCGTCAAGACCGGCCCGCTGCCCGCGATCACGCCCGCCGCCCCGGCACCGGGCACGGCCGCACCGGCCGTCACCAGCGAACCACCGCCGGCCGCGGCGGCCGACGGAAACGGCTCGGCCGAGCCGCACGGCCTCGACCTGCTGTACTCCCCCATGGCGCTGCGGATCGCGCTGATCGTGCTGGCGGTGCTGCTGCTGGTCTGGGCGCAGGTCGCGCTGATGGGCCGGCGCCCGGCCCGGGCCCGCGCGGGCGGTGGCTCGGCGGCCGCCGAGCGAAGCGGCGGCACCAAGGCGACGCGACCGGGCGGACCGGCACCGGGCCGGGAACGGCCGGCGTCAGGCCGGGAACGACCGGCCTCGGCGGGCAGGCCCGGCGGCCGGCCGGGTGGCGAGCCGGCGGGACCGGCGTGGCCGGCGCCGGCCGATACGGAACCGGGACGGGCGTCGACCGGAGGGCGGCCGACACGCGGGCCGGGCGGTCCGGGCAGCGGCACGACGGGACGACGCGGGCCGGGTGGTACGGCAGGACGCCGGCCGGACGCCTCGGGCAGCGGCACGCCGGGACCCGGTTCGGCCGACGGCACACCAGTCGATATGCCTGCCGGGACGCGTGCGCGATTGCCGGCCGGCGGCCCTTCCAGCCGCACGCCGGCCGACGGCCCTCCCGGCCGCACTCCGGCCGGCGGCTCGCCGGGAGGCACGCCTTACGCGGACGCGCCCGGCAGCACCCGCTCGGCGGGCACGCCGGGACGCACGCCCGCCGGTGACGCGCCGGGGCGCACGCCGGCCGGTGGCGTGCCGGCGCGTGCGGCCTCCGCTCGCGGTGGCGACGGACGGCCGGACGGCGGCGGAGCGGACGCACCGGAGGCTCCGCGCACGCGGCCGGCCGGCGACACGCCGGGGCGGCGACCCACGACACGCGGCGGCGCTCCGATCTGGACGCCGGTTTCCTCCGCCGACAGCAGCACGCCGGGCCGGCGTCCGGCCGGCGAGCGGCCCCAGCCGCCGGAGTCGTCGCAGAGCTGGGCGCCGTCGACGGACACGTTCGCGCCGCCCGCGCAGCCGGGACGGCCCGCCTCGCCGTCCAGCGAGCCGGCCGGCCGTGGCACCCGGCCCGGAACGCCGGCCGAGTCCGGGACGTTCGCCGACCCCGGCGCCGGAACTCGCCAACCGGACACCACCGGCACGTTCGCCGACCCCGGCGCCGCGACTCGCCAACCGGACACCACCGGCACCTTCGCCGGCCCCGGCGGGCGAACCGGCATGCCGAGGCAGGCCGGGGCCTTCGCCGAGCCGAGCGCGCCCGTCAGCCCGGGTGAGACGGACCGGGCCGGCACCTTCGCCGAGTCCGGCGGCGAGACGCCGCGGGAGCGTGCCGCCGGAACGTCGGAGCCGGCTGCCGGAGGCACGCCACCGGCGTCGCACCCGGCGTGGGTCATCACGTCGTCGTCGAACCCGGCGGACGCACGCGAGACGCCGGCCGCGGGTTCCGCCGCTGCGGCTTCCGGTGAACGTACCGCCGACGCGGCGCCGCGGGCGCCGGAAGCGGCTGATCGGCCGAAGCCACCGGAAGCAGCGGAGACGCCCGCGCCGGAGACCTCCGCGGAGGCCGCCCGTGCCCCGCAAGCGGCGACCGAGCGGCCGGCGGCAGCGGCCGGAACGCAGGTGGTGGCAGCCGGAACGCCGGTGGTGGCAGCCGGGACGCCGGTGGTGGAGGCGCTGGTGCCGCCGCGGGTGCCGGAGCAACGGGCCGGGGAGGCGCCGGTTCCGGCGTCGCCCGCGGACAGCGGCCTCTGGAAGGTGGGTGTCACGTCGCCCGGCCGGCCGGGCCAGTCCGGTGGGTTCGCGGCCGCGATGCCGGACATCAGTGGCGCGGCGCTGCTGCCCGCGTCCGCGGCGAACCCGTTCGCCACGCTGGTCACCGCGCTGGTCTGGGACGACGTTCCGGCCGACGTGCGGCTGATCGGCGCGCGCCCGGCCCGGTGGGGTTCCGCCTACGGATGGCTGGACGGCGGGCAGGCGCCGCCGTCGGCCGGTGCGCCGGTCGTGCTCGGTGAGCACGACGGCCGGCGGCTGTGGGTGGACCTGGCGGTCGCACCGGACGCGGTCACGCTGGGCGGTGACGCGGCGGCGGCCCGGCGGCACGGGCTGGCGCTGGTGACGCAGCTCGGCGAGGAGACGGACGTGCTGGTCATCGGCGACGTGCTGGGCGAGACGATCCCGGGCCGGTGCCGGCGGATCGAGTCGGTGGCCGCGCTCCCCGCCGACCGGTCGGACGCGAAGGTCCGGGTGCTGGTCTGCGCGGGCGCGGACGCACCGGCGCTGGCGTCGCCGTTGCGCGCGATGCCGCAGGGCCGGCAGCGGACCGTACCCCTGATCATCGGCCCGGCTCCGGCCGCGCGCTGGTCGGTGCGGTTCGGCGCCGTCCCGGCCGCAGAATGAGGACCGGAGACCGAGCCGGTGGACACTCCCAGAACCAGGACAGCGAGGACGGTTTGCGAGCCAGCGGACAGCCGATGCCCGAGCCCGTGCCGGAGCACCCGGCCGTGGACCCGCCGACCCCGGTGGACGGCCTGTGCGACCTGGTCCTGGTGCGGACCGGCGACGGCGGGCTGGCCCGGCCGGAGGCGCCCGGGACCGCGCTCACCGCGGAGGAGCTGACCGACTACGCGCAGGAGTGTGCCGTACCCGGGAAGGATCTCCGGGTGCTGGTCGACGACGGCGCGCGCAGCGCGAAGCTGCTGAGCCGGGTCGCGGACGCGCTGGACTGCGACATCCTGGTGGCGCCGGCCGGTGCGACGGTGGAGCGGCTGCCCGGCCCGGACGGCGCGCACGCGGAGGCGGTGCCGGTCGACCGGGTCAGCGGCGAGGTGGTCGACTGGAAGCTGGTGCAGCCGGCCCGCCTGGCGACCACGTTGCCGGGCTGGTTCGACCTGGCCGGTGGCCTGGTGCTGCCACGGGCCGGGCTGGCCACGCTGCCGTTGCCGGGCGGGCTGGAGTTCGCGAACCGGGAGGACTTCGTGGTCCGCCGGGCCGCGGCCGCCCGGCTCGGCGTCGGGCACCCGGACCTGGTCACGGTGGCGCTGGCGACCCGGGACGGCGGTTTCCGGCTCTCCACGTACCGGCCGGGTCCACCGGCGCGCGGCCGCTACACCGGCCGGGACGTGGCGGCCGCGCTCTCCTCGATCTACCTGTACGGCGGCGACCTGCGGCTGTGGATGCGCTGGCCGGAGGACGAGGCGAACCGGACGGCGCTGGAGGCCGAGATGGCCGCGCTGGCGGAGGCGACCGGCGCCACCGTGTGGGCGCCCGCGCCCGGCGACGAGGCGGTGCTGCTGCGCGGCTCGCGGGACCTGGCCGCGCGCGACCGGTCCGGCGCGGTGTCCCGGTGGGCCGCGTTCCGGCCGCCGGGTGCGCCGGAGACCGGCCGGTTCACCACCGACCGGGACGGCCGGCTGGTGCCGCGCGGCGGGCCGGCCGTGCTGGCCGTCGGCGGGGTGGCGCTGATCAGCACCGGGCGACAGCCAGAGGACGCGCTGCGCCAGCGGTACACGGACCTGACCGCGGAGCCGGGCACCGTGCTGATCGACCTGACCGTGCTGGACGACGGGCGGCTGGCGCTGCGCTACTCGGACGGCAGCAGCCTCGCGGTCGGCGTCGCGGAACTGCGGGCGCTGCTGGCGGGTTCCGGCTGGACCGGCGAGGACCTGTTGCTGGTCACGCCGGTGCTGCCGGAACGGGCGAGCGGCCTGCGCGGCCATCTGGCGCTGCTGGAGCCGGAGCTGGGCGTGGAGATCTGGTCGCTACCGCCGGGCGCGACCGTGGTGGTGCGCGACGGGCTGGCCCGCGCCGTGGACGACCAGCAGCGCCCGGCGCGCTGGCTGCGCGCCGGGAAGCCGGGCACCGCGGAGGAGACCGGCCGCTGGCGCAACGACGACGGCTGGCTGATCCCGCGGCGGCGGCACCCGGCGGCCTCGCTGGCCTCGCCGGTGGTGACGGTGGCCGAGCCGCTGGCGGTCCCGCCGCCACCGGAGCGGGTGCTGCCCGCACCGAGCCCGCGCCCGTCGCTGACCGTGCCCGGGCGGGGCAGCCGCCGGCACGGGGTGCGGTGGCTGCCGGACCTGCCGGAGGTGAACGCGGAGCCGATCCGCCTGTGGGTGACCAGTGCGTGGACGCCGCAGCGGGTCGCGGTGGAGGGCGTACCGTCGGCGAATCTGTTCCTGCTCGGGGCTCTGGACGGGGAGCGGCTGGCCCGGGACAACCCGCAGAGGCACCTGCTCTGCCTGCGGGTGGAGGCCGGGGCCGCGGTCGATCTGGGCCGGGTGGAGGACGTACCGGCGGATCTGAAGCATCTGGCCGCGGAGAGCGGCACGTTCCTGCTGCCGGCCGGGTGGCTGGACCAGGCGCGGCTGTCGGCCGGTTACCGGGTGGACGAGGACGGGCGGCCGGGCGACCACGAGGAGCTGCCGGAGAACCCGGTGGTGCTGCGCTGCACCGGTGCCCGGCACGGCACCGAAGGGCTGCCGAACGACGTGGTGACCTGGCCGAGGTCCGATCGCGGCGGCGGCGCGTGGGTGCTGCTGCCGGAGAAGCCGGAGGGCGATTTCCTGCCGCTGCACCCGAAGCGCCCGGCGGTCCGGTCCGGGCACCGGCTGGTGCACGTCCAGGTGGCGGCGAACCGGGCGATCGACGTGACCGCCAGTGCGAACAGCCTGGTCGGGCTGACCTCGGTGCGGTCGCGGCTGCCGGAGCTGGTGGCCGCGGGCGTGTCGCTGCTGCTGCCGAAGCGGTCCTGGGAGCGGACCCGGGTCGACCAGGTGCTGCAGGTGGAGAACGAGCGGTGGAAGCACTCGGCGAAGGGCATCGACCTGCCGCTGGCCAGCCTGCTCACGCCGGGGCCGTGACGGTCAGCCGATCCGGTGCTCGCCGTTGAGCACGGCCGCGGCCAGCTCCACCCGGGACCGGTAGCCGGTGCGGGTGAACAGCCGGGACAGCCGGCCCTCGACGCTCTTCTCGCTGCTCTGCGTGGCGGCGGCCAGCTCTCGGTTGGACAGTCCCTCGGCGACCAGCGCGGCCAGCAGCCGCTCGCTCTCGGCCAGCGTCTCGGCGCGGCCGGGGACGGTGACGCCGTGGTCGCGCATGGCCTGCCGGACCCGGGACCGGTGCAGGATCGCGCCGAGCGCACCGAGCAGGTCGTAGGCCTCGGCCAGCAGCTCGGGCCGCCGGCCGGTCCAGCGGACCACCCGTTCGATCGTGCGGGCCAGCTCGTACGGCTGACCGATCCGGCGGGCCAGCGTCAGCACGGTGTCGGCGCGGCCCGCGTCCCGGTGCGCGATCATCGCGGCGGTGGCGGCGCGCAGCTCACCGGCGGTGCTGCCCGGCGCGGGCGCGGCGAGCGCGGCCTCCTTGGCCGCGGGCGCGTCGCCGCGGGCCATCGCCAGCTCGGTGGCGGCCAGCCGCAGCTCGTCGACGCCGATCAGCACGCCCTGCGCCGCGGCCTCGGCCAGCGCGTCGCGGACGGTCCGCGCGGCCGCGCCCGGATCGCCGAGGATCCACTCCAGTTCCGCGGCGGCCGGTGCCAGCAGGTGCGGCAGCGGGGCGGCGTCCGCGCGGGCGTTCTCCAGCAGCGCGCGGGCGCGGGCCGGCCAGCCGCGGGCCAGCAGCACCTCGGCGGCGACCCGGTGCAGCGTGCACTGTGCCGGGTGGAAGACCAGGGTGAGGTCGGTGGCGACGCTGAACCGGGCGTCGTCCAGAGCCTCGTCCCACCGACCGGCCCGCCACCGGTGCAGCGCCCGGTCCGGTTCCGGCAGCACGTCCACGGTCAGGTCGGCGTCGGCCAGCACGCGTTCCGCACCGGCCAGGTCACCGGCGATCGCGGCGAGCCGGAAGCGTGTCATCGCGGTGCCGGTCCGGTGGCGCCGGGTCCACGCCCGCGGTGCGTCCGGCCCGCGCCGCGCCGGGCCGCCGCGCACCTCGACCGGGTCGCCGGTGACCGCCGCGATCTGCGCGGCCAGGTTCTCGGCGGCGAGCGACGGCGGGGCGCCGGACAGCACCCGTGCGGCCTCGGTCCAGCGGTTCAGCAGCGCCAGCGCGCCCGCGCGGGTGACCGGGGACGGTTCCGGGCCGCCGGGCCAGGCGGGCTCGCCGCGGGCGGTGCGCCGGACCTCGTCCGTGTCCCGGGCGGCCCGCGCGCCGATCAGCGCGAGCTGCTCGGCCTCCTGGCGGACCATCGGGGACAGTGCGGCGCGGTCGGCCAGCTGCCGGCGCATCGCGGCGCGGGTCGCCTCGTACCGGCCGAGGAGCAGGTCGGCGACCGCGCGGGCCTGGTCCGCCTCGGCCCGGTCACCGGGGTCGTCGCTGAGCCGGGCTGCACCGGCCCACCAGCGGGCCGCGGCCTCCGGGCTCCGGCCGGTCGCGGCGATGGCGTGCGCGCGCAGCAGCAGCCGGGCCGGTTCCGGGTCGAGCAGCGTACCGGCGATCGTGATCTGGTCCGGCAGGAAGCCGGGGTGGCCGCAGACCGCCTCGCCGCCCAGGATCGCCTCCACCGCGATCCGGGCCAGCCGCCGCCGCTCGAACGGGCCGAGCGCGCCGGTCAGCGCCGCGGCCAGCGGCGCGGTCGCGATCCGCCAGCCGTGCCGGTGCTCGCGGGCCAGTCCCTCGTCGCGCAGCGCCGCCAGGTGCGCGTGCACGTCCGGCACCGGAAGATCGAGAGCCAGAGCGATCAGCGCGGGTACGTCCGCCTCCAGCGCTTCCAGCACTGACAGTGCGCGGGCCACCGCGCGGGTACCCGGCGGCAGGTCGCGGACCGGCCGGAGCAGGCCGTGGCCGTCCGGCAGGCGCGGCGCCGCGGTCGGGTCGGTCAGGTAGGCCCGCCGGTCCACCACCCGGACCAGGTCCCGGTAGCCCTCGACCGCGGCGATCAGCGCGGCCGGCCGGCCCCGGCTGAACCGGCGCAGCACGGTGCGCAGCGCGTCGTTCGGCGTGGCGCCGAGCAGCCGGGACAGCAGCGCGTCCGACTCCGCCGCAGTCAGCGGCCGCAGCGGCTCGGCACGGGCCAGTCCGGCCGTGCACAGCCGCGCGAACGCGGCCGCCGGGCCGGGCGCCGGTCGTGGGCCGGTGCGCAGCGTGGCGACCCAGCGCACCGGGGCGCGGGCCACGTCCGGGAGCAGGCCGAGCAGCTCGGTCACCGACTCCGGATCGGCCCACTGGACGTCGTCGACCAGCACGGTCAGGCCGGGGTGCGCACGCAGCGCCCGGGTCAGCGCGACGGCCGGCGGTTCGGCCGCTCCGGGCCGGGGCCGGCCCGCGGCCGGCCGGGACGGGGGCGGCGTGAGCGCGGCGAGCAGCCGGCCGGCCAGGTACCAGGGCTCGTGCCGGTCCTCGGCGGACAGCCGCACCTCCAGCACCGGCCGGCCCTCGGCGGCCGCGGCGTCGCGCCACCCGCGCAGCGCACGCGACCGGCCGATGCCCGGCGGGCCGGTGAGCAGCGTCAGCGGATATCCGGCCGGGTGCGTCATCGGGTGTTCTCCGCGGTCAGGCGGACCGCGGCCAGTTCCACCCGGGAGCGGCAGCCGGTGCGCGCGAACAACCGGGTCAGGTAGTTCTCGATCGTCTTCTCGCTCATCCGTACCTGCGCCGCGATCTGCCGGTTGGTGCGGCCCTGCCGGATCAGCTCGATGATCTCCCGCTCACCGGCGCTGAACGTGGCCTGCGGCGCCCGGACCCGGGGCCGTCGCACGCCGCGCCGGCGCATGGCCGCGGCGACCGCGGAGCGCAGCCACGGCGAGCCGGCCGCCTCCGCCGCGGCCTGCGCCTCCAGCAGCCACGGGCGTGGCTCGGCGGCGACCCGGCCGATGGCGAGCGTGGTCGACGCGAGCCGGGCCCGGTCGCCGCCGGCCCGTACCCGCGCGGCGACGACGTCGGCGGCGTCCCGGTCACCGGCGAACGCGCGCGCCGCCATCAGCGCGGTCGTGCTGATCCAGCGGAGGTCGCCGGTCGCGTCCGCCTCCGCGGTCGCTACCCACGCGGCGGCCTCGTCGTCCAGCGCGAACCACGCGGCCGTCGCGGACGCGCGGGTGATCAGGTGCGCGATGCCGAGCACGCTGCCGGACCCGCGCTGCCGCCGGTAGGCTACGCGCGCGTCGCGGAGCCGCTCCGCCGCCTCGTCCGCCGTGCGCGGCTCACCGGCCGGCCCGTTCGCCACCCACCAGCGCAACGCCGCGAACGGCGCCTCGTCGGGCACCGGCTGCCACCAGGACACCGCCTCGCCGGCCCGGCCCTGCAGCGCGAGCGCCTCGGCGCCCCAGAGCCGGCAGAGATGGCCGAGCGCGGGCGGCAGGCCGCCGGAGTGGCCGGCCTCGCGCGCGGCGTGGACCACGGCGGTCAGGTCACCGGCCGCGTTGCGGGCGTGCAGCCGGTGGTACGCCGCGATCGGGCCGTCGACGGGCGTGCCGTACCGGTGTTCGCCGAGCACCAGCCGCAGCACCGAGACCAGATCCCCGACCGCACCGGCCCGCAGCAGCGCGTCGGCGCGTTCCGCGGGCAGCGCCGTGGCGTCCAGGCCGCCACTCATCGCCCGCAGCACCAGCTGCAACTCGTCCGCGCCGACGATCTCCGGGGCGAGGTCCGGGGCGAGGCCCGGCGCCGTGCCGGTGAACCAGCCGTGCACCAGCTGCGACACCAGTTCCCCGCCGGGTAGCGCCGCGACCTCGGACGGCACCGGGCGTCCGGTGTGGATCGCGGCGAGCGCGGCCGCGACGGCCAGGCCCGGGAGCCGGCCGTGCGGCGCCGCCTCCCGCACCACGTCGGCGAGCAGCGCGAACCGGCCGGTACGGACCAGCAGGCGCAGCAGCCGGGACAGGATCTCGCCGGTCTCCCGGTCGCCCTCGGCGTGCCGGAGTGCGGCCAGCAGCCAGTCCGCGGCCCGGTCCGGTTCCCGGTTGACCGCCTCGTCCGCGGTCGTGGCGAGGTGCTCCGCGGTCGTCCGGCCGGCCGGGATCGAGGTGCCCGCGGACGTGACGTGGTCGGCGAGCGTGGCCCGGTCGGCGCCGGCGCCGGCCCCGGCCCGGCGGAACATCGCGGCCGCGTACGCGCGGTGCAGCCGGGCCACCGTGTCCGGCCCGGCGTCCTCGGTCAGCCTGGCGCCGAGCGCGGTGCAGCGCGGTGCGATGCCACCGCGCGGGTCCACGGCCAGCACGCCGTCGCGGACCAGCGCGTCCACGGTCCCGCCGTACGCGTCCAGGTCGCCGAGCATGGCGTCCGCGAAGACCGGCAGGTCGTCCAGCCCGAACCGGGTGACCGTGGCCATGGTGACCAGCCGCACCGCGACCGGGCCGCGCTCGTGCAGCGCGGCCACCAGCGGGTGCGCCGCGGGCAGCGCGATCGGCGCCCGCGCGTCGCGCAGGCACAGATCACCGTGGACGATGGTGAGACGGCCGGTCTCGGCGAGCGCGTCCGCGGTGCTCAGCACGGTGGCGGGGTGGCCGGCCAGCGGGCCGAGCGCGGCGGTCAGCGCGGGCAGCACGGCGTCGTCCGGCGGTGCGCCGTACCGGCGGGTCAGCATGTCGCGGACCGCGTCGGCGCTGAGCGGGGGCAGGTCCACGACGGTGTCGGCGAGCGCCGCGAGCCGGCCGCGGGCGGTCCGGGCGGACGCGACCACCAGGCAGTTGCCGCGGACCACGGCGGCCAGCGCGGCGGCCAGACCGGGCGCGTCGTCGGCGTCGTCGGCCACGACGATGGTCTGCGTGCGCCGGCCGGCCAGGCCGAACGCGGCCGCGGTCAGCTGGGACAGCGCCGCCGGCCGGCCGGTCCGGTCCGCCGCGCCGTCCTCGGCGCACAGCTCGCCGAGCGCGGACAGCGGACCGGCCAGCAGCGGGTCGGCCAGTCGCTCGTACTGCTCGCGCAGCACGTCGAGCAGCCCGGCGAAGCCGTCCCCGCGCACCCGCAGCACGGTGAGCCCGGCAGCGCGCCAGAGCTCCGCGGCGGTGTCCAGCAACGCCGTCCGCCCGCTGCCGGCCGGACCGGCGACCAGCACGAACCGGCCCTCGGCGATGGTGACACGGCGCGCGGCGTCGAGCGCGGCGAGCTGCGCGTTGCGCCCCGGGAGCACCCGCCGCCGCGGTGTGTCGGCCTTCAGCCCGTGCGTGCTCACGCCACCCCTCCCGCCGGCGCCGGGTGCCCTCCCCGGCCGTGCCTTGCAAACGAGACGGGAGACCGATTCGTTCACGCGTTCTCCGGCGGGCGGGGAGGGCGGGGTCACGCCATCAGCGCACCTGGATCTCGAACAGGCTGTAGCCGTACTGACCGACGCGGACGGTGCCGGTCAGCCGGACGTAGCGGGCGGGGGCGCCGCCGGCCGGGATCAGCACCGTGCCACCACCGCCGCTGGTGGTGCTGTAGACGCTGGTCCAGGTGGCGCCGTCGCGGGAGGTCTCGACGCGGTAGGCGGTGGCGTAGGCGCTCTCCCAGTACAGCGTGACCGTGTTGAGCTGCCACAGCTCGCCCAGGTCCACGGTGATCCACTGCGGGTCGCCGGGCTGGCTGCTCCAGCGCGAGGTCATGTCGCCGTCGACCGCGGCGGACGCGGTCCAGGCCGCGCCCTCCTGGCTGGACGCACCGGCCGCCTTCCCCTGGGCGATGTTGGCGTTGCCGCTGTTCACCCGCCCGGCCGGGGCAGTGGCGGCGGCCGACCGGGACGGCCCGCCGGTGGTGGCCGGCGGCGGCACCGCCGGGGCGGACGGGCCCGCGGACGGCGTCGGCGTCGCGGACGGCGAGGCGCTGGCGGACGGCGAAGCGGACGCGGACGCGCTGACCGAGGCGGACGCGGACGCGGGCACCAGTGGGACGCCGGCCGGCGGCAGCGCGAAGCCGGGTGGTGGCTCGGGCGCGGAGGTGGGCTCACCCGTGCCGGCCTGGCCCTGGCCGATCAGCGGCACCAGCGCCACCCCGGCACCGATCAGGCCGACCGTGGCGGCCACGGCCAGCGACAGCAGCCACGGACGGTGCCGTTCCGTCGAGCGCGGCGCGGGCACGAGCGGCGCGACCCGCACCTCCTCGGTCTCCTCACCGGCCCCGGCCGGCTGGGCCGGGGAGACCGGGCGGGGCAGCGCGACCGTCTCGTCCCGCGCGTCCCAGCGCGGCGGCAACGGCACCGGTACCGGCGGCGCCTCGGCTGGCGGCGAGGACCCCGGAGCGGGCGGGGAGACCGGGCGGGGCACGGCCGCGGCGGGCCAGTGCGGCAGTTCCTGGCTCTGACTCGCCTCCGGGTCCGCGTCCGCGCGCCGGGGCATCTCCAGCTCCTGGTACGTCTCGCGGACCGGCACCAGGTCGGGGCCCTCGGCCGGTTCGTCGTCGCCGTCGTACGGTGGCAGCCCGCGCAGCACGATCGCGCGCCGCGCCGGTGGCCGGGGGTGGCCGCCGGAGCTTCCGGGGCCGCCGGGCAGCGAGTAGCCACCGCTCGCGTTCGGCTCCCGTTCGGGCTTGTCCATGTGTTCGGCTCCCCTGTCACGCGTTGATCGGCTCCGCCGGACGATCGCCAGATAAACGGGCTGGAGAACGCGCGGGTTCACCGAAGAACCGGAAACGTCAGGCGGCCGAGCCGGAGAGCGCCGCGATCGCGTCCGCGCCGTCGACCGCGTACGCCGCACGTTTGGCGAGCGACCACACCAGCGGGTTCGCCGTGCGGTAGCGGTCTCCCCCACCGGCCTCCACCAGCAGCGAGACGTCGGCGAGTGCCTCCAGGGCGAAGGCGGCCCGGTGCGCGGGCACGCCGAGCAGCCCGGTGACGTCCGGCGCCGAGACCTCCCGGGACGGCAGCACGCCGATGAGCCGCAGCAACCGGGCGGGCAGCGGGTCCAGCTCGGCGTAGGCGCGGGCGATCCGCGCGGTGGCGACCACGCAGTCGTGGTGCGCGGCGCCGTACGGGTCGCTCATCTCCGCGGTCAGCTGATCCGCGATCGCGGCGACCGACCATCGTGGACGGCTGCGGACCCGGTGCGCGCACAGCCGGATGCCGAGCGGATAACCGCCGCACAGGGCGAGGACGCGGCGCACCGCGTCCGGCTCCGCGGCCACCCGGTCCGCGCCGGCGATCGCGGTGAACAGGGCGAGATCGTCCGGTGCGGACAGCGCGCCGAGGCGCTCACGGTACCGGCCCGCGTCGAACGAACGTCGACCGGACATCGAACGATCCCGGCTGAGCTCCGGTGGCATGCGCGGTGCGTCGAGGCCGCGTGCGGACGAGGGGACACCATGAAGATCATCGTTGCGGCGCCGCCGATCCCCGGCGAGACGCTGCCGCTGCTGCAGCTCGCGGCCGCGCTGTCCGAGCGGGGGCACCGGGTCACCGTGCGAACCGGGCCGCCAACGCCGGGTTCGCGGCCGCGACCCAGCCGACCCTGGACCGGCTGAACGAGTTGCTGCGCGAGGCGGGCGCCGCCGAGCTGACCGGCCCGTTCACGGACACCGTCGTCACCGTGCCGGACGCGACCGCGGTGCTGTCCGTGCCCGGCTTCGAGTTCCACCGTGACGATCTCCCGAAGACCGTGCACCTGGTGGGCGTGCTGCCGCCCCGGGCCACCCGGGACTGGGTCCCGCCCGCGTGGTGGGACACGATCCCCGAGGAGCGGCCGGTCGTCGTGGTCACCCAGGGCACGCTGGCGAACACCGACCTCGGCCAGCTGGTCGAGCCGGCGTTGACCGGTCTGGCCGGGCTGGACGTCACGGTCGTCGCCGCGCTCGGCAACTCCACCGCGGAGCTGTCCGTCCCGGTGCCGGGCAACGCGTACGTGGAGCGGTTCGTGCCGTTCGACCGGCTGCTGCCGCGGGCCGCCGTGCTGGTCACGAACGGCGGCGCCGGCGGTGTGCACCAGGCGCTGGCGGCGGGCGTGCCGGTGGTGGTGGCCGGCGAGACCGAGGACAAGCCGGCCAACGCGGCCCGGGTCGCCCACCACCGCCTCGGCGCGGATCTGGGCACCGCCAACCCGTCGCCGGAGGCGATCGCCGGGGCGGTGCGCACGCTGCTGACCGACGGGGAGGTCCGCGCCAACGTCCGGCGGATCGCGGAGGTCTACGCCGCGCACGACGCCGTGGACCGGATCGAGCGCCTGGCCACCCAGGCATGACGAACACCGGCCGGCACGAGCTCGTCGCTCGTGCCGGCCGGTCACACAGGCTCTAGAAGTCGCCGTTGCTCTTGCAGGCGACCGCCTGGTGGACGCAGTTCTTGACGCGCTGGTTCATGGCCTGCGTGTCCCAGGCGAAGAACGCGTCCGCGTGCATCGAGGAGGCGAGGCCGGAGGAGAGCTTCATGTCCTTGCCGCCCGAGGTCGGGAAGTAGATCGACAGCGTGACGGCCGGGATGCGGACCGGGTGGCTCGGCGGGCAGGTGTCGTTGAAGCCGTTGGTCAGGTGGTCCTTGTGGTTCGGGCTGTCCAGGTGCTTGCCGTCCCAGCAGTCCGCGAACCGCATGGTGAAGTGCACGGTGCCGCCGTCGCCGCAGATCGGGAAGTTGCCGTCCGCGCTGCGGCCGACGCCGTCCAGCGGGCCGCCGGAGCAGTAGAACTGGTTCTGCGCGCCGACCGGCGTGTTCACCTGCTTCTTCGCGTCGCCGTGCAGCAGCCGCAGGCCGTTCGGCATCGGGACGACCTTGGTGGTGTCCGACATCAGCGAGCCGTAGTAGACGATGAACATGTTCGACTGCACGGCCTTGCCGTCGACGTAGAGCGTCGGCATCCAGTACGCGGAGAAGTCCTCGGCCGGCTCACACGTGGTGTCCTTGGCCCGGAACAGGCTCTCGGTGGTGGTGTTCGCGTCCGTGGACCGGTTGCCGAAGAACGAGTGCATGTGCGACGCGCCCGGCAGGTTCGGGAAGACGATCGGGTCGTTCGGCGCCATGTGGCTGAACGTGCAGGTCGCGTTGAACTCGGGGTTGCGGCCCCGGCCGGCCGGCGGCTTCTGCGCCACGGTCTTGTCGAACGCGTCCAGCTGGGCCTTCCAGGCCGCCTGGTCGACCGGGATCCAGCCGGTTGCCGGTGCGGGCTGTGCCGGTGCCGACGTGGAGGTGGACGGCGCCGGGACCGCCGTCGACGGTGCGGCGGAGGCCGACGGGGACGCCGACGCGGACGCGGACGGCGCGGCGCCGCCGGCGCCGGCGAACGCGAACCAGTTCAGGTTCACGAAGTCCTGCTTGTGGTCGGCCTTGAGCACCAGGAACACGTCCTGCTTGCCGCCCGGCGAGGTGCCGGTCGCGGTGCGGGTGTTCCAGCTCTGCCAGCCGCCGGTCGTGGTCACCGGCACGGTGGCCAGCAGCGGTCCGGTGGCCGAGCCGGTGCGGACCTCGACGCTGCCGGGGCGGTCCGCGTACGCGGCCGCGATCCGGACCGAGGTGGTGACCGTGCCCGCGGCGCCCAGGTCGACGCCGTTGAACCGGAGCCAGTCGCCGCCGGCGAGCCAGCCGACGTTCTGACCGCCGCCGGCGTCGTTGGTGCCCTCGGTCTGCGCGCCGGACTGCGCGGTGAACGCGGCGGCGCGGATCGCTCCGGGCGGCGCGGGCTCGTTGTTGGTGGCGGCGTCGGCCAGCGGCACGCCCGCGACCGCGGCGGCACCGGCCGCGACCAGCGTGATGCCGGCGGCGGTCGCGGCCATCGTGCGGTGGCCACGGACCCACCGGCCCAGGCGGCCGAACCGCGACGGGCGCTCGTCCGCCTCGCGGAACTTCGTAAACGTGTACGACACGGGTCACTCCCCAAGAAAGCAGGCATAGAGGCCTTGCGGCCGCCGGTACGGTAAGCGCCCGCCCGCCGTACCGGGTTAGGCCTTAAGACCCAGAAACGGGAAACTTCCCGCCCCGCCCCGATTTCGGTTACTGTGTGGGCCGCCCGCGAGGGCGATCCCTTCCCACCTGGCGAGGCCGCTCCGTGACCGAAACCGCTGACGGGCGCGTCGAGCCCGTCGTCGCGGCGGCGCTCGGACGCGCCGTTCTGCTGGGCCGGGCCCTGCTCACCGTGGCCACGGCCGCGGCCGGGCTCGCGGTCACGGACGACCACCCGTACCGGCTGGTGGTGTTGATCACGCTGCTGGTGGTCGGGTCCGCGGTGCAGGTCGCGGTGCTGACCCGGTGGCCGCGCGTGGTCGCGCACCCGGTGGCGATCCTGGCCGCGGAGGCGGTCCTACTGGTCGCGGTGCTGGCGCTCAGCAGCGGCGGTGTCCCCTACTTCGTGCACGCGGCCGGGTCCGCCGCGCTGGCCGGGGTGCTCCTCGGCGCGGCCGCCTGGCCGCTGTGGGCGGCCCAGGCCGCGCAGGGCTTCGCGGTCTGCGTGACCATCCTGCGCGAGACCCGGCCGGACGCCGCGGTCGCGGTCTATCTCATCGCCGCGCCGGTCGCGGGCGTGCTGGCCGGCCTGGCCGCCGCGATCGCGGCCCGCGCGCTGGCCCGGCAGATGCGGCTCAACCTGCAGCGGGTGGCGATCGCGCAACGGGACGCGGCCGCGCTGGAACGCGCCCGGCTGGCCCGCGAGCTGCACGACTCGGTGGCCAAGACGCTGCGTGGCATGTCGCTCGCCGCGGTCGCGCTGCCCGGCTCGGTGCGCCGGCAGCCCGCGCTGGCCGAGCAGCTGGCCGGTGCGATCTCCGAGGGTGCGGCCGCGGCCAGCCTCCAGGCCCGGGAACTGCTCGAAGGACTGCGGCTGGACTCGCCGGACGAGGCGCTGGACGTGACGCTGGACCGGCTCTGCGGCCGGTTCTCCGCGCGGACCGGCATCGACACCAGCGCGCAGGTGCACGTGGCCGACCTGCCGGTGCCGGTCCGCTACGAGCTGACCCGGATCGCGCACGAGGCGCTGACCAACATCGAGCGGCACGCGAACGCCCGCCGGGTCACGGTCACGTTGGCGCTCACCCGGCGCGGGCGCGCGGTCACGCTCACCGTGCGCGACGACGGCGACGGCTTCACCATGCCCGGCGACCTGCTCACGCTGCAGGATCTCGGCCATCACGGGATCGTCGGCATGGCCGAGCGGGCGCGCACGATCGGCGGCAGCATCGAGGTCGCCACCCGGCCGGGCCGGGGCACCAGCGTGCACGTCTCGGTCCCCCTGGCAGGATCCACCACATGATCACCGTGGTCATCGTCGACGACAATCCGACGGTACGGGCGACGCTGCGCCCGCTGCTGGAGTCGGACGGCACGGTCGCGGTGGTGGCCGAGGCCGGCAACGGGCGGGCCGGGCTGGCCGCCGCGATCCGCCACCGCCCGCGCGTCACGCTGCTGGACTACCGCATGCCGGTCGCGGACGGTCTCTCCGTCATCGCCGAGATCTCCCAGCACTCGAACGTGCTGGTGCTGACCGGGTCCGCGGAACCGGAGCTGATCGCGCCGATGCTGCGCGGCGGCGCGCGCGGCTATCTCGTCTACGGCCAGTTCGACCCGCCGGACCTGCTGCGCGCGGTGCACGCGGTCGCGGCCGGGCAGGGCTGGCTGACGCCGACCGCGGCGAACGTGGCCGCCAACGCGATGCGCGAGGCGTTCGCCCGGGAGCAGGAGGCGGCGGCGCGCGCGGAACGGCAGCGCGCGGCCCGGCACAGTTTCCAGCTGACGGTACGCGAGCGTGAGGTGATGACGCTGCTGGCCGGTGGGCTGTCGAACGCGGCGATCGGGCAGCGGATGGCGGTCAGCGAGAAGACCGTGAAGAACCACCTGAACAAGCTGTACGCGAAGCTGGGCGTGACGAACCGGACCGAGGCCGTGGCGCGCTGGCAGGGCTGGCGATGAGCGCGCCGGAGCGGAGCTGGTGGGCGATCGGGGCGCTGGCCGCGGCCGTGCTGGCCACGACGCTCGCCGTACCCTCGCTGGTCTCGGCTCCTGATCGTGATGTGGAGACGCCGGTGGCGGCGCCGTCCCCGGCCCCGGTGCCGGCCACCGCCCCCCCGTCGCCGGCACCGTCCGCCTCGCCGTCCGGCGAGCACGGCTTCGGGCAGTCACCGACGCCGTCGCCGTCCACCTCCTCGCCCGCACCGCCGCCGTCCTCGGCCCCACCGCCGCCCGCGTTCAAGACCATCAAGATCGCGGCGACGGACCCGGCGAACGAGCGCTTCCGGGTCGAGGCGATCGACTGCCCGACCTGCGCGTCCGGCAGCCGGATCCAGTATCTCGGGCAGGGCCAGGCGCTCACCGTGCACGTGCGCGGCGTGACCGTGGGCGGGCGGCGGAACCTGACGATCTACTACACCTGCGGCGGCGGCGCGCGGCCGCTGGACATCATCGTCAACAACGGCGACAAGGTCTCGCTGGACCTGGCCGGCAACGACAGCTGGCTCGACCCGGCCACCGTCACCATCCCGATCGACCTCCCGGTCGGCGACACCGAGATCCGCCTGTTCCACGCCACCGAGGCCTCGGTCGACCTCGACCAGTTCGTCATCAGCTGAGTCGGTGTCCAGCCGGGACCTCGGCGCGGGGGCGACCGCCCGCCCGGCGGGAACGGGCCGAGGTGCCCGGGGCGGACCGGGCACCTCGGAATTCTCGCCGTCGCCGTCAGACGGCCACCCGCACCACGGTGAACGGCAGTTCCGGGTTCTCCACCATCCACTGGAAGTTGACCACCAGCAGGTCCCGGCCGTCGAACGCGGCCGTCGAGGGCATGTGCATGCCCGCGCCGTTGATCCGGCGGACGACCCTCGCCCGGCTGTAGTCGCCGCTCAGCCGCAGGACGCTGATCTCGCCCTCGGGGTGGTCGAGGCTGGTGATGCTGTACAGCTGGCCGCCGCGCAGCAGCATGCCGTCCGGGCCGATGTCGTCGACGCCGCCGAGGTCGACGGTGGTGACGGCGCCGGTCCGGGTGCTGATCCGGTACAGCGCGTACGAGTTGGTGTCGGCCAGCAGGACGTAGCGGCCGTCCGCGGTGACGACCAGCCCGTTGCCGTTGATGCCGTCCTCGTACGCGACCTGCGTGCCCCGGAGGTCGACCGCCGTCCGCAGCGTCTGGTGCACGGTCCGCGCGGCCAGCTGCGCCGC
The DNA here is from genome assembly GCF_030813715.1 of Catenuloplanes indicus. Classification (NCBI taxonomy): domain Bacteria; kingdom Bacillati; phylum Actinomycetota; class Actinomycetes; order Micromonosporales; family Micromonosporaceae; genus Catenuloplanes; species Catenuloplanes indicus. Next base: position 7,526,201 of record NZ_JAUSUZ010000001.1, on the reverse strand, counting down.
GGTGATCCGGTAGAGCACCGGGTGGAACGAGTCGGAGACGTAGGCGTCCCCGTTCGGCGCGATCGCGACGTCGTTGACCAGTCCGGTGCGCACGCCCGAGTCGAAGACGTGCAGCAGCGCACCGGTGCCGGCCGCGTAGACGAAGACCTTGCCGGTGGCGCCGCCCGCGACGATCAGGCGGCCGTCCGCGATCTTCATCCCGACCGCGGTGGTGCGCCCGTGCTCCCCGCCGGGCAGGAAGACCTCCAGGCCGGGGCGGCCGACGTGCCCGGGGACGGCACCTCGCCCGTCCCCGCCCACACCCAGTTCTTCGACGAGGACGCGCTGAAGGACCTGCGAGGCATGGCCGAGGCGGGCACCGACCCGGTCAGCGCGGAGATCGCCGCCCTGCCGCCGGATGCGGACGAGGCGACCCGGCAGGACCTCGCCGACCGACTCGCACCGATCGTCTCCCGCAGTCTGCTCGACCACCCGTGGCTCCGTGATCCGGCCGGGCATCTGTCCGCCAGCGAGCACGTCACCCGGCAGACCTTTCTCGACGCCGTGTCGTCGATCTACAACACCGCGCAACTCGACGTGCTGCGCCGGGCCGCCGCCCTGGCCGCCGGCAGCGCGCCCCCACCACCGAGAGGCGGAACCGATGACTGAGTTGTCGCCGGCCCGGTGCCGTCCGCCGGTCAGCGTTCCCCGTGCGGCCGGGCGAGCACGGGTGGCCAGCTCTCCAGGACGGCATCGGTGATCAGCTGGAGTTCGTCACGCGGGGCGCCGGCGGCGGCCTGCACCGCGACGCCGTTGCCGATCGTCATGACGTACCGGGTCAGCAGCGCCGGGTCGGTCCCCGCGGGCAGGTCACCCTCGTCGACGGCCCGCTGGAAACGCTTCTGCAGCATGGCGCTGGTCTCGTCGCGCCACGCGGCCAGCAGGTCCCGGATGACCTGACCGTCCTCGCCGCCGATCAGGGAGGCCCGCAGGCTGAGGCACCCGGTCGGGTAACCCGGCATGGTGGCGCTGCGGACCGCACCGTGCAGGAAGACCGTTGCCACCTGGCGGGCGGTCGGCTCGGCCACCGCCTCGGCGCCGTACGACGCCGGGCCGTCGGCGTAGCGGACCAGCGCCTTGCGGAACAGGTCCTCCTTGTTGCCGAACGCCGCGTACATGCTCGTGCGGCTGATGCCCATGGCCCCGAGCAGGTCGGGCAGGCTCGCGCCCTCGTAGCCGTTCTGCCAGAACACCCGCATCGCCCGGTCGAGAGCCTCGTCGGCGTCGAAGGCCCGGGGCCGGCCGACGGGTGCGTTCTTCCGGATGTTCACGTGATCGAGCTTACCAATTGCGTACCGATCGATCCACAAGTGCTACGGTAATTCTGCACCGATCAGTCGGTCCGGAATTATTGCCTGCTCAAAGCGGTTACGACAGCATCATCGAGAGTGGAGGAAGTCAGTCATGAGCGAGTTGACCGGCAAGACGGCCCTGGTCACCGGCGGCACCAGCGGCATCGGGCGGGCGACAGCCGTCATCCTGGCCGCGCGGGGCGCACGCGTGGTGATCTCCGGGCGCAACCCGGAGCGCGGGGCCGAGGTGGTCGAGAAGATCACGGCGGACGGCGGCGCGGCCCGTTTCGTCGCCGCGGACCTGACCAGCGAGGACGACGTGCGCCGGCTCGCCCAGGAGGCCGGCGAGGTGGACATCCTGGTGAACAGCGCCGGGGCCGGCGCCTTCGGTCCCAGCGCCAGCTTCACCACCGAGCAGTACAACACGCTGTTCGACACCAACGTCCGCGCGATCTTCCTGCTGACGGCCGCCCTGGCACCGAAGATGGCCGAGCGTGGCGGCGGCAGCGTGATCAACATCAGCAGCGGGTCCGCCGTCCTCGGCGACGACAACAACGCGATCTACGTCGCGACCAAGGGGGCGGTGAACGCCATCACCCGGGCCTTCGCCGCCGAGTACGGCCCGGCCAACGTGCGGGTCAACGCGGTCTCGCCCGGCCCGACCTACACCAGCGCTCCGGCGATGTGGCTGGACCGGTACATCGACCTCATCCCGCTGCGCCGTGTCGGCCAGCCGGAGGACGTCGCCGAGGTGATCGCGTTCCTCGCCGGCCCCGGCGGCTCGTACGTCAACGCGACCGTCATCCCGGTCGACGGCGGCGTGACCGCGGTCGAGCCGCCCAAGCCCCCGGTGCAGACGACCGGCTGGATCCAGAACGGATGACCCCGACGGCCGGCTCGGGCAGGCACCCCGCCCGAGCCGGCCAGCCGGGCTCAACGCGCGGTGACGAGCGCGTCCAGCATGCGGCCGAAGGCGCCAGCCAGCAACGACAGGTGGCCCTCCCCCGGCTCGAGGTGGGCGGTCACCCCCGGCACGTGGGCGGCGAGCCACTCGCCATGGGCGTACGGCACCATCAGGTCCTCGCGGCCCTGCCACAGGTGGACCGGCACCGCGATCTCGGCCAGGTCGAAGCCCCAGTCCCCGGTGAGCGCGAGGTCGTCGTCGAGCCAGCCGTCGACCCCCGGGCGCAGCGCCTCCGCCAGGCCGGCCGCCAGGTCCACGCCGAACCCCCCGGTCAGCACGGCAGGGTCCACGGGCGGCAGCAGGGCCGACAACCCGGCGATCAGCCCGGCCGCGTCGGTGTCGCGCAGCCCTTCGGCCTCCTTCTCCAGGTAGGAGCGCAGTTCCCGCTCGCCGCGCGCGGCCGCGCTGAACTCCGTGACGTTGTCCGCACCCATGCCGGCGAGGAAGTCCAGGCCGTCGGCCCGGTACGGTGCGGCCCCGGCGACCACCAGCGCCCCCGTGACCCGCTCCGGCAGCCGCGCCGCCGTCGCGAGAGCGTGCGGGCCGCCACCGGACCAGCCCGCGACCAGGCAGCGCGGGGCGCCGAGGCGGTCGAGCACGTCCCGTACGTCCGCGGCCACGTCCACCACGGCCCGGCCCGGCGCGCGGGTGGAGCCGCCGTAGCCGGCCCGGGAGAACGTCACCAGCCGCAGGCCGCGCTCGTGCACGGCCCGCTCCAGGAAACCGAACGGCCGGGCCGCTCCCGGCGTGCCATGGTGGAAGACCAGTGGCACGCCGCCGGCCGGGCCGGTCACCACCACGTCCAGCCGCCGGCCGTCGCGAGTGGACATCATCTCGCCTGCCTCGGTACTCATCTACCGCCCCAGAACGGGCCGTACCAGGGAATCCTCGATGTCATGGATGTCTCGCCTCGTGGTGGGGTCAGAGGTGTGCGGTGTAGAAGGCGGCCAGCCGGTCGACGGCCGGGTCGACGTACGCCGGGACGTCGTACATCTCGTAGTGGCGGGCGCCTTTGATCACCATGCGGTCGACCGGGTTCGGCGCCATCTCCCAGAGCCGTTTCCCGGCGGAGTCGAAGCCGGTGCCGTCCAGGTGCTCGGCCAGGACGAGCTGCAGCGGCTGGGTCATGAGCTGGTCGACCAGGTGGAAGGCGTCGAAGCCGATGAGCAGCGGGTCGCTCCGGGTGAGCCGGCGGTTCGTCGAGTTCCGGTGGTGGCCACGGTCGGTGCGGTAGAACCGGATCGCCTGCAGCAGGTCGGTATCGGTCACCCCGGCGGCCTCGGCCTCCGCCATGGTGTCGGGCAGCCACTGCTCCCGGGTCAGCCGGCCGGCACGGGTCTCCTCGATCCGGGCCTGGGCCAGTGCGTCCAGCGCGGCCACCGGCCCGGCTGCCTGGAAACCGCGGAACGAGGCGCCGATCTCGCCGGGGTCGACCGCGCCGACCGCCCTGATCCGGTGATCGGTGCGTGCGGTGTGGATCGCGTAGCCGCCACCGGCGCAGATGCCGAGGACGCCGATCCGCTGCGGGTCGATGCCGGGGATCGTGCCGAGCGCGTCGATCGCGTACGAGATGTCCTCACCGCGCCGGTACGGATCCTCCAGGTCGCGCGGCTCCCCACCGCTCTCGCCCTGGTGGGCGGGGTCGAAGACCAGCGCCGCGATGCCCCGGGCGGCGAGGCGCGACGCGTAGTTGGCGCCGATCTGCTCCTTCACACTGCTCCCCGGCGTCGACAGCACCACGGCGCGCAGCGGCTCCGCCGGCGCGTCGGAGCCGTCCGGCAGGTACAGGTGTCCGGCGAGGTCGATCGGGCCGCGCGGAATCGAGACGTGCTGAACCATGAACGGGTCACCTTTCCGGTGCGAGCGGCTAGAAACTCCTGACTTATCAGGACACATCACCGGACCGAACATTCCGGGCCGGTACTCGGCCCACGCCGCGCTGTCGCTCGGTGTCCATCGCTCCAGTGAGAACCAGGTACCCGCGACAAGGTCAACCGGTGACGCCGGCGTGCCCGGTCAGCGTGTGGTCGCGGCGACGCGGCTCGCGCGCCATCGGGCGAGGATCGCACGGCGCTCGTGCGGGCCGTCGTCGAGCAGCGCCCGGTGGCGTGCGAAGACCCGGATCGGTTGCAGCAGATCCATCGCGTCCGCGTACGGGAGATCGATCGTGTCGCACCCGGACGCGCGCCGGAGGTGTTCGACGTGACGGCCCGGCCCTGGATCACCCCGGACAACGCCGACGCCGCCGCGGTGGCCGCCGTCGTGGACCGCTGCCCCAGCGGCGCGTTGCGGTACACCCGCCACGACGGCCCGGCGGACGCACCGCACGGCTGAACCGGGTCCCGGCGGCTCAGTCGTCGCCCCGGTTCAGCTGGGACTCCTCCAGGTCCAGGTCGCGCTGGGCGCGGCTGAGCACCTCCTCCGGGATCCGCCCGTCGTTCCGGGCGGTCCGGAAGACCTCCCGTTCCGCCAGGATCATCTCGTGCCGGAGCCGTCGGTACGCCGCGGACGGCGTCTCCCGGTCCTGGCGGCCCAGCCGCTCCCACGCACCGTGGTCGCGGTGCTCCGCCATCGCGCGGAGCCGTTCCACCACCGAGGCCGGCGCGTCGCCGGCGTGCCGGTCCAGCGCCTCCAGCGCGGCGCGGGTGGCCCGGGTCTGCACGGCCGCCTCGGCCAGCGCGTCCGCGGTGCCGGTGTCCTCGCGTACCCCCAGCCGGTGGGCCAGCACCGGCAGCGTGGTGCCCTGGATCAGCAGGGTCAGCACGATGATCGCGAAGGCCGTGAAGACGAACAGGTCCCGCGGGTAACCACCGGGCACGTCGTCGGACGCCGGCAGCGTCAGCACCGCGGCCAGCGTGACCACCCCCCGCATCCCGGCCCAGGCCACCACGGTCGGCTCGCCCACCGGTGGCCGCTCCTCCCGGCTGCGCACCCGCGGGATCAGCCGCGCCAGGTAGGTCGCCGGGTACATCCAGACGAACCGGAGCACCACGATCGCACCGAACACCAGCGCGGTCACGCTCACCGTGGTGGCCAGGCCGGTCTCCAGGTCGCCGACCAGGTCGCGCAGTTGCAGGCCGACCAGCAGGAAGACCACCCCCTCGAGCAGGAAGACGATCAGCCGCCAGACCGCGTCCATCTGCAGCCGGGAGGTCGGCGACAGCAGGTCCGGGATGCGGTGGCCCAGGTAGAGGCCGGCCACCACGACCGCGACCACGCTGGAGGTGTGCAGCGTCTCCGCGACCACCACCACGACGAACGGGGTGAGCAGCGACAACGCGTCGTCCAGCAGCGGGTCCTCGATCCGCCGGTGCAGCCAGGCGGCCAGGATCGCGGCCACGAAGCCGAGCGCCAGGCCGCCGCCGGCGATCACCACCACGTCCCGGCTGATCTCCCAGAAGCCGATCGCCGCCCCGGTCAGCGCGCCACCGGCGATCCGGACCAGGACCAGCGCCGTCGCGTCGTTGAGCAGGCTCTCGCCCTCGAGCAGCGTGATGATCCGGCGGGGCAGGCCGATCCGGCGGGCGATCGCGATCGCGGACACCGCGTCCGGCGGCGCCACCACGGCACCGAGCGCGACGCACGCGGCCAGCGGCACCTCCGGCAGCAGCAGATGCAGCAGGAACCCGGTGAGCAGCGCGGTGAAGACGACCAGCCCGACCGCGAGCAGCATGATCGGGCGCAGCGCGCGGCGGAAGGCCGGGACCGACGTCTGCAGCGCGGCCACGTACAGCAGCGGCGGCAGGATGCCGACCAGCACCAGCTCCGGCTCGACGTGCACCACCGGCACGCCCGGCACGAAGGACAGTCCGAGACCGGCCACCAGCAGCACCAGCGGTGCGATGAACCCGAGCCGACGGGCCAGCGCGGCCCCGATCACAGCGATCGCGATCAGTACGACCGTGTCCACGATGCCTTCCATGGCCGACAGCTTAGGCAGTGGAACGCGGCCGGCACCGGGTCCGCTTCCTCACACCCGCCGACGGCTTGACCCTGTCCCAGGAACACGGTGTTGCCTCCCTTCGAGCTGCCGCGGGGTGCTCGCCCACCGGCTTCGGCCGTCGCTACGCTTGGCTTCTTTCCGGCGCCGGCCGCGACCTGCCCGGTGCGATCCAGGAAGGGACCGGACGTGGCCTGGAGCACCCGGGAACTCGCCGAGCTGGCCGGTACGACGGTCAACACCGTCCGGCATTATCACCGGCTCGGCCTGCTCGACCTCCCGGAGCGCCGGTCGAACGGGTACAAGCAGTACGGCGTACCGCATCTGGTCTGCCTGTTGCGCATCCGGCGCCTGGTGGAGCTGGGGGTGCCGCTGTCCGAGATCGGCGCGGCCCGGTTGAACGGTGACGTCCCGCCGGAGGTGCTGCGCCAGGTGGACGCGCAGCTCGCGGCCGAGATCGCGCGCCTGCAGAAGGCGCGGGACGACATCGCCGTCGTCCTGCGCGGCGGCGTGCCGGCCGACACCCCGGCGGGTTTCGAGTCGGTCGCGCCGCGCCTGTCCGAGGCCGACACCTCGCTCATCCACGTCTACACCCGGCTGTACGACAGCGACGCCATGAAGGACCTGCGACGGATGGCGGAGGAGGACGCCGGCCCGGTCACCGCGGAACTGGACAACCTGCCCGCGGACGCGGGCGAGGCCACCCGCCGGCGGCTCGCCGAGCAGGTGGCCCCGATGATCGCCCGTAACCTCGCCGACTACCCGTGGCTGACCGACCAGGCCGGGCGCACGACCAGGAACGCGCACACCACCCGGCAGACGTTCGTCGACGCGGTGACCGCGCTCTACAACGCCGCCCAGATCGACGTGATCACCCGCGCCAGCGTGCTCGCCCACGAGCAGCTGCGCCAGGCCCGTGCGGCCGGGGACGACGCGGCGCGCTGATCAGCCGGTGACGACGACGGCCTTGCCGTGCAGGGTGCCGTGGCGCATCGCGGCGATCGCGTCGTCCGCCTGTTCCCAGGAGCCTCGCCAGGCGATGGACGGCCGCAGCACGCCGTGCGCCAGTTGCCCGCTCAGCCAGGTGAAGTCGGGCGGCAGCGGAGCGCCGTCGAACTGGTGGAAGCTGACGACGGTGCGGTCGTGGCGCCGCGGATCGGCCATCAGGGCGCCGCGCGGGAACACCTCGTCCTCGGTGGCGAGATGGCCGAGCGCGATCAGCACGCCGCGGTTCTCCAGCCGGTCGAAGGCGCGCACCAGCAGCGAGCCGCCGACGGTGTCGATCACGGTGTGCACGGTGTCGCCGTAGTCGGCCGGGTCGGCGACCACGGCACCGGCGCCGAGGTCGCGGAGCTCGTCGCCGTACCGTTCCGGAGATCTGGTCACCGCGACCGGCAGGGCGCCGCCCAGGCGGGCGAGCTGGATCGCGTAGCGGCCGACGCCGCCGGTCGCTCCGGTGACCATGATCCGGCGGCCGAGCGTCGAGCCGCTCCGGCGCAGGGCGCGCAGCGCGCTGCTGGCCGCTACCGGAACGGTGCTGATGGACGCGAGATCCGCGCCGTCCGGCGCGGTGCCGAGCAGGCCGGTGCCGACCGCGCGGAACTCGGCCCAGCCCCCGTCACCGCCGAACGTGGTGACCGGCGTGCCGACCGCGGGACCGGAGCCGTCGGCCGCCGCCCGGACCACGTGACCGGCCGCCTCCCACCCGGGAACGGTGCCGTCGGCCGAGCCGTCCACGGTGGCGAGGTCACCGTTGTTCAGCGCGAACGCACCCACCCGGACCATCACTTCATCGGCGGCCGGCACCGGTTCCGGCGCCTCGGCCAGGCGTACTCCGGACGGACGGCTGTGATCGACGACGAGTGCACGCATGGTTTGCCTCTCGAGTTCTTCCTCTTCCGGCGTCGTGCGGCGGCAACGCGACCGAGCCAGGCGGGTATTCCGCTCGGTGACGCCGCGTCCGGATCAGCAGAGCGCGGCCGGCTCGGTCTCGCACGCGATCAGTACGGCACCGAGTCCGGCGACGAGCAGGCCGATCAGGACGACCACCGCGGCGAGCCGCCCGGCATGGCCGGCCATGGCCCGGGTCGAACGGTGGCGAGCGGCGACGGCGAGCTGGTTCACGCCGGGGATCAGGGAGACCAGCGCCGCGGCGACGACGATCCCGAGCCAGTCGGTCATGCCGCCGCGGTGCCCACGACGCTTGTCACGGGACCAGGCAACGCCGTGTTCCCGGAACAATGTCAAGCCGCGAGGTACCGGACCCGAGCGCTCACCGGCGTACCGGGTCTCGTCCGCCTCGGCCACGGCGCAGGCGCCGGCCGGCGGGACGAGCACGACCGGCGCACCGGCCGGGTGGCGGCGGCTCAGCGGCCGGCCCGGCACATCAGCCTCCGGGTGGTACATCCTGGCCCCGGCGGGGGCGCGGTTGCGGGGATAGCGTCGGTCGGCATGAGCAACACTGTGGTGCAGCGCCTGATCGGCGCGTTGAACGGACACGACCTCGACGCGGTGGAGGCCTGCTTCGGCGAGGATTTCGTGGGTGAATGGCCGGCGCACCCGGCTCGGGAGGTGCACGGCCCGGCCCGGGTCCGCCAGAACTGGGAGATGATCTTCAAGACGTCGCCGGACATCACGATCGCGATGACGAACGCGGTCGAGGTCGGTGACGAGACGTGGGGCGAGTGGCACTACACCAAGGCCGCGGGCCAGGACCTGCGCGGCGTGATCATCATCACGGTACGTGACGGGAAGATTCGCCGGTCGCGCTTCTACATGGAGCCGGTCGACGCGGCCGGCGCCGCGGTTCCGGGCGGTCCGCGCCTCGCCCGCGACTGACGTACGCAGTGGCCGGGAGCTTCGTCACCGATGGGTTCCCGGCCATGCCTGTCAGAATGGGCGGGTGCGGCAGGACGACGACTTCAAAACCGTGCTGCGGTCCCTCCGGCAGCGGATCACTCCCGGTGAGGCAGGCGTACCCGCGTCGCTGCCCGCCGTGCGGCGCGTGCCCGGCCTGCGCCGGGACGAGCTGGCCGGTCTGGCGGGCGTCTCCGAGGAGCACCTGAAGCGGCTGGAGCAGGGTCGGCGCCGCCCGTCACCGAGCGTGGTCGACGCGCTGGCCCGGGCGCTGCGGCTGGGCACCGAGGAGCACGCCCGGCTGCGCACGCTGGCCGGGTTCGCCGCGACGCCGGAGCCGGACGGCCGGGTCCCGCGCGAGGTGACCGAGACGGCTCGCCGCATGCTGGACCGGCTGACCGAGGTCGCGGTCTGCGTCTGCGACGCGACCTGGACCGTGCTGGCCGCGAACGAGCTGTGGTACACGGACGTGTGCACGGTCCCGCCGGCCGGGCGCGGGCGGAACGTGGTGTGGCGCGCGTTCACCGAGATCGGGCCGTCGGTGTTCCAGGCGCCGGAGCGGCTGGACGGGTTCCGGGCCACCGTGGTGGCCGAACTGCGCGACGCCGCGCATCGCTACCCGGCCGACGCCGAGCTGACCTCGATGATCACCGACCTGCGCGCGCTGAGCCCGGACTTCGCGCTGCTCTGGGACGCGCCGCCGGTCCCCGGTGGCCACGCGGACCGGTTGCGCGTGCCGAACCCGGCGCGCGGCGACCTCTACCTGGACCTGGACGTGCTGACGCTCAACCCGGGCGACCTGCGGGTGGCGGTCTACACCGCGGCCTGAGCGCGCCCGGCACCTGGGGCGCTCTCGGCCTCCCCTTGGCGGCGACGGTGTCGCGTAGCCGCGGTGGGTCGTGCCGGTTTCCGGCGGCGGAGCCGGTCGGCCTAAGCATCGTGGGGTTAGGCAGCCGTTGCCGAGGCGGGCGGGACCGGCCGGGCGGGACCGTGGTGCGGTGTACGGAATCCTCATCATGACCGATCTGGTCCTCGCCACGCTGGTCCTCGTCGCCGCGCCGGTCGCCGGCGTCCGGCGGGCCAGCCGCTGGCTCTACGTCCTCGCCGCGCTGGTCGCCGCCCGCGTGGCCGTCGCCGGGCTGCTGGCCACCGGCGGTCTGCTGCTCGCCGACTCCCGCCTGGTCTCGCAGATCCCGCTGGCGGTGCTGCCGCTGGCCTGGGCGATGTGGCGGCCGGGCCGGATCGCCACGCACGTCGCCGCGGCCGGTGCGCTGCTGTCCGTCTGGTGGCTGCTGGTGCCGTTCGCGCCCGGCGACGCCGCGTTCGTGGTCACCGGCTCGGTGCTGGCGCTGGCCGCGGTCGCGGGACTGTCCGCGATGATCGACCGCTGGCGCGGGACCGGCTCGCGCCTGGCCACGATGCCGTGGCTGGGCGTGTTCGCGTTGATGATCCCGGCGGTCACGCTGGTGGTCACGGAGCGGACCAACAGCGCGGCCGCCGGCGCCCACCAGCACGGCGGCGGGCAGGTGAGCGTGGACCAGCTGACCGGGCCGCGGGACCGGGAGCCGGACGTCCGGTTCACGATGACCGCGGCGCGCGGCCCGGTCACGCTGGCCTCCGGCCGTACCGTGGAGGGGTTGACGTTCAACGGCACCGCGCCGGGACCGGAGCTGCGGGTGGCCAAGGGTCAGCTGGTCGAGGTGACGCTGATCAACACGGACGTGGCCGAGGGCGTCACGCTGCACTGGCACGGCGTCGACGTGCCGAACGCGGAGGACGGCGTGCCGGGCGTGACCCAGGACGCGGTCATGCCGGGCGGGCGGCACGTCTACCGGTTCGTCGCGACGCGCGAGGGCAGCTACTGGTACCACACGCACCGGGACGGCTCGGAGAACGTCCAGAAGGGACTGTTCGGCGCGCTGATCGTGGCGGACGCGCCGGCCGCGGACCGGTTCGAGCGGACCGTCTTCACGCACGTGTGGCCCGGCGACGGCGAGTCCGCCGCGCTGGACCGCGACGACCGGCCCGCGCACCAGGCGGTGCCGGCCGGCCGGGAGGTGCTGCTGCGCCTGATGAACAGCTCGCGCGAGCCGCAGGCGGTGCGGGTCTCCGGCGTGCCGTTCACGGTGGTGGCGCACGACGGCAACCCGATCGAGGGTGCCACGCCGCTGGAGCCCGGCACGGCGCTGCCGCTGGCCGCTGGCGGCCGGTACGACGTCGCGTTCACCATGCCGGACGGCGCGGTGACGGCCGGCACCGGTGCGGCCTCGCTGACGCTGGACCCGGCCGGGACCGCGGCGCCGGTGGCCGCGGGCGGCGGGCAGACGTTCGACCGGCTGTCCTACGGCTCCGGTGCGGCACCGGCCGCGACCACCCACCAGCGCACGTTCGACCTGCGGCTGGACGACGGCTTCGGGTTCAGCCAGGGCACGTTCGGCTGGGTGAGCAGCTCGATCAACGGGCGCCTGTACCCGGCGGTGCCGACGCTGGAGGTGGCCCGCGGCGACCGGGTGAAGGTCCGGATCGCCAGCCGGAGCATCGTCGACCACCCGTTCCACCTGCACGGGCACCGGGTCCGGGTGCTCAGCCGCAACGGCGCACCGGTCACCGGCAGTCCATGGTGGACGGACACGCTCAACGTCGGCTCCGGCGAGCTGTACGAGGTCGAGTTCGCCGCGACGAACCCGGGCATCTGGATGGACCACTGCCACAACTTCGAGCACGGCGCGAACGGCATGATCATGCACGTCGCGTACGCCGGGGTGAGCACGCCGTACTCGTCAGACCACTCCCCGGAGTAGCACTTTCGTACCATCGCGGATGCGTGCGGATCGGTCTTTGCACCGACGATTCGGGGGCCGGATCCCGGGAGGCTGGAGACATCCCAGCGATACCGAGGAGTGGTCATGCGAAAGGTCGCGATCGTCGTCAGCATCGTGCTCGTCGTGCTCTGCGGCGGCGTCGGATGGTTCGCCTACCAGGCGTACGACCTGGGGAAGCAGCTCGTCGACGCGAGCATCACGCAGCAGCAGTTCGACGCGCAGCAGGTGGGCACGCCGGAGACGGAGGTCCGGGCCGCGCTGCCGGCGCCGTTGGAGAACCTCACCGATCAGGATCTGTACGGCGACGACCCGGCCCGGCAGGGCATGCCGGCCGGCGCGTCGTGCATCTACTACGGCGTCAAGCCGCTGACGGACGCCGGGCGGCAGCCGATGTGGCGGCTCTGCTTCGTCGGCGGCGCGCTCGCGGAGAAGAGCCGCATTACTCTTCCGGAGTAATGAACATGTCGTCGTGGTGGCGCGCGGTCCGGTCCGCCGGGCCGGCACGCCTCGCCTACGAGGCCGGGCTCGCGCTCGTGCTCGCCGCCAGCGTCGTCGGGCTGTCCGGCTTCACCGGGACCGGGCGCTCGGCCGCGGTGGTCGTGCCGGCCGGGATCGCGGTCGTCGTGCTGGTCCCGCTGCGCCGGACGTACCCGGCGACGGTCCTGGTCCTGGCCGCCGTGCTCGGTGCGGTGACCGGCCAGAACGGCCTGTTCCTGCTGTTCGGGCTGAGCGTGTCGGCCGGGCTGCGGGTGCGCAGCACCGCGCGGGTCACCGGCGCGTTCCTGGCGGTGCTGGCCGTCTCGCTGATCGGCGGCCTCCGGGAGGCGCCGGCCGGACTGGCTCAGGTGCTGTTCACCACCGGCTCGTTCGTGGTCTTCCAGGCCCTCCCCGGCATCGTCGCCCGGATGACCGCGCAGCGCCGGGAACTGCTCCGGCTGATGCAGGAGCGCACCGCATACCTGGAGGAACAACAGCGGACCATCGCCGAGCGGGTACGGGTACGCGAGGCGACCCGGATCGCCCGGGAGATGCACGACTCGCTCGGGCACCGGCTCACCCTGATCTCGCTGTACAGCGGCGCGCTGCGGTCCGCCCCGGACCGTACCGAGGAGGTCGTGTCGCTGCTGCACACCACGTCCACCCAGGCGATGGACGAGCTGCGGCAGATCCTCGCGGTGCTGCGCGACGGGCGGGACGGCGACGAGACCGCACCGGCCGCGGCCCGGCTCGCGGACGCGGGTGCGCTGGTCGAGGGCGCGGTGTCCGCCGGTGCCCGGATCACGCTGCACCGCGAGGGCGAGCCGGTGCCGCTGCACCCGCTGATCGACCACGCGGCGTACCGGACGCTGCAGGAGGGCGTCACGAACGCGCTCCGGCACGCGCGCGGCGGCGAGATCCGGCTGGCGCTGCGGTACGAACCGGACGCGCTGGTCGCCGAAGTGGTCAACGACCCGGGGCAGCCGACCGGCGCGCGCGGCAGCGGGCAGGGGCTGCGCGGGCTCGCCGAACGCGTCCGGCTGACCGGCGGCGTGCTCTACTCCGGGCCGGAACCGGACGGCGGCTTCCGGGTGGCGGCCACGCTGCCGCTCACCCCGCAGGCGCCGGCGCCGGGCCCGGCCGACGACGTGCGGGTCGAGCTGCGCCGGGTGGACCGGTCCCGGCGCCGCGCCTGGGCGCTGATCGCGGGCGCGGTCACCATGGTCGTGGCGCTCTGCATGGGCGCGTTCTGGGTCTCGGTCGAGCAGTACATGCTCGACCGGGAGACGTACGACGCGATCCCGGTCGGCACACCGGAGGCGGAGGCCCGCGCGCGGCTGCCCCGCCCGGACGCTGCGGTCGAGGACCCGGACCCGCCCGCCGGCCTCTCCTGCCTGACCTACCAGGCGAAGATCGGCTTCCGTGCGGACACGTACAACGGCCGGTACCGTTTCTGTTTCCGCGACGGTGCGCTGGTCTCGAAGGAGATGCTGGAGTGAGTGTCCCGCCGGTGGTGATGGAGTGAGTCCCCTGCGGGTGGTGATCGCGGATGACGACGAGCTGACGCGCGGCGGCATCCGGCTGGTGGTGAACGCGCTGCCGGACGTGGAGGTGGTCGCCGAGGCCACGAACGGCCGGGAGGCCCGCGACGCGGTCACCCGGCTGAAGCCGGACGTGGTGCTGATGGACATCCGCATGCCGGTCGTCGACGGGCTGGCCGCGCTGCGTGCGATCACCGGACCGACCAGGGTGATCATGCTGACCACGTTCGGCGAGGAACAGTACATCGACGAGGCGCTCGCGCACGGTGCCGCCGGTTTCGTGCTGAAGAGCTCGGCCGCCGAGGAACTGGGCCCGGCGCTGCGCGCGGCCGCGGCCGGTGAGGTGTTCCTGTCCCCGCCGGTCACCCGGCACGCGGTCACCCGGCTGCGCGGCCTCGGCCCCGGCGTCTCCGGCGACGCGGTCGCCCGGCTGGCCCGCGCCGAACTCAGCGAGCGCGAGATCGAGGTGCTGAAACTGCTGGCCCGTGGCCTGTCCAACACCGCGATCAGCGGCACGCTGGTCATCTCGGAGAGCACGGTCAAGACCCACGTCAGCCGAATCCTGATGAAGACCGACTGCGCGAACCGGGTCCAGGCCGCACTGCTGGCCACCCAGGCCGGCCTGCTCGCGTAGGGTCGACGCCATGCATCGTAGTCGATTGTCCACCTGGCTCATCGACGTGCCGCGCGCCGACGCGGACCGGGCGGCCACGTTCTGGTCCCGCGCGCTGGGCGTGCCGGCCACACCCAGCGGGGACGAGCCGCAGTTCACCGGGCTGCGCGGCGCGTTGCCCGGCCTGACGCTGGCGGTGCAGGCCCTGGACGACGGGGACCCGCGCTACCACCTGGACATCGAGACCGACGACCTGGACGCCGAGACCGCGCGGCTGATCGCCCTCGGCGCCGAGGAGATCGACCGCTGGCTCGACTGCCGCATCCTCCGCGCCCCGGGCGGCCACCTGCTGTGCGTCATCCCGCTGCACAGCGACCCGGACGTCTTCGCCCGCCTCGCCACCGTCTGGGAGTGACCGGCCGGGTGCGACGGGTCAGCTGAAGAGGGCGGTGGGGATGTCGGCGTAGAAGAGGGCGGGGTCGCGGGAGAGAGAGGCCTTGACGTTGGCGGTGGGGATGTCGGCGATCACCTCGAGTGCGCCGGCCTCCAGGCCGTCCAGGGCCTTGGCGACCACCTCGTGCGGCGGGAGTTTGGGGACGTCGACGGCGGCCATCATGTCGGTGTCGGCGATGGCCAGGGCCAGCGCGGTGACCTGGGTCTTCTGGTCGGCCAGCTCCAGCCGGACGCCGTTGGTGAGCGACCACTCCGCAGCCTTGGAGGCGGCGTAGCCGTTGCTGGACGGGGCGAAGGCGTACCAGCTCAGCGCGGAGATGACGTTGAGGATGGCGCCGCCGGCGAGCGCGGGGGCGAACGCGCGGGTGACGTGCAGCGTGCCCCAGAAGTTCGTGTCGAACTCGCGGTGGATGTTCTCCGTCGACGGACCGAGCAGCGGTGCGTTCGTGGAGATGCCGGCGTTGTTGACGAGGATGTCGAGCTTGCCGACCTCGGCCGCCGCTGCGTCGATGGAGGCCTGGTCGGTGAGGTCCAGCCGGAGCGGGACGACGCCGGGGATGTCGATGAGCTCGGGGCGGCGGGCGGTGGCGTAGACGGTGGTGGCGCCGCGGGCCAGGAGAGCCTCCGCGAAGGCCTTGCCGAGACCGCGGTTGGCGCCGGTGACCAGTGCTGTCGTGCCGTTGATCTGCATACCGCCACGCTAGGACCTGACGTTGACGTCAGGGGCAAGTAGTGCGATCCGGATCACCGGCCCGGCTGCCGGCGCGGCGTCCAGATCCGGGTGTCGTCGCGTTCCCGGGCCTCCGTTGGCGCGTGGGCGGTGCCGCTCGCGTCCCCCGGAGCGGACGCGGGCGCGGCGGCCGGCGGCGCGGGGAGCGGGACGGCGGACCGCCACCGCGACGCCCGTGCCGGCCGGGTCCCGGCCGGTGTGCGGGTCTGCGCGAGCCGGTGCCGGCAGCGCGCGAGGATCTCGGCCGGCGCCGGCCGGGCGTCCGGGCCGGGGATCACGCAGGCGCGCACGGCGTCCGCCAGCCACGGGTCGGCGCCGTTCAGATCGATCTCGCCCCGGGAGATCCGCGCGATCCGCCGTTCCACCGGCCCGCCGCCGAACGGCTCGCGGCCGGTCGCCGCGTACGCCACCGTCGCGCCGAGCGCGAACACGTCCGCGGCCGGGGCCGGGGCGGCGCCGTCCAGCAGCTCCGGCGCGGCGTACCCGAGCGAGCCGACCTGCATGCCGCTGTGGGTCAGGCCGGCCTCGCCCGGATCCCGGGCCACGCCGAAGTCGATCAGGCGCGGGCCGGTGCCGGACAGGATCACGTTCTGCGGCTTCAGGTCGCGGTGGCAGATGCCGTGCCGGTGCACGTCGGCCAGGCCCTCGGCCAGCGCGGCCAGCAGCACGACCGCGTCCGTGACCGGCAGCGGCCCGGCCGCGGCGACCGCGGCCGCCAGCGTGGGCCCGGGTACGTATTCGGTGGCGATCCAGTACGGCGCCTCGGCCAGGTTCGCACCGGCCAGCCGGATCGTGCGCGGGCTCCGGACGGTCCGCAGCACCTCGGCCTCGCGCCGGAACCGGGCCGGCGCCTCCGGGTGCGACAGCCAGGCCTGCCCGAGCAGCTTGATCGCGACCGGTGAGCCGTCCGCGGCACGCCCGAGGAACACCGTGCCGGAGCCGCCGGTGCCGATCCGGCCCTCGACGTCGTACTCGCCGATCCGCTCGGGATTGTCTGGTTGTTGTGGTTCCACGCGCCCGCCTCCATGCCCGTCCGCGACATGCTCGCAGATCGGCCGGAAGCGGGCGGCACCGTCCCCGATGGATCAGGGGCACGTCATGACGTAGATGGCGATCCGGTCGAGCGCGGCGGCGTGCTGCGGCATCTCGCTCCGCAGCTCCTGGAGCCGGCGGGCCCAGGCGGCGCGGCCACCGGCACGGGTGTACGTGGGATGTCCGTGGATCGCGGCCGCCACCTCGCGCCGGCCGGCGCCGCGGATCTGGAGCCGCAGGGCGTCGCGGACCGCGTGGCCGACGCGGTCGGGTTCGCGCGCCACCACCGGCCGGCGCGGTCTTCCGGTTCTGAGAAGGACGGTACCGGCAGTCGACATGTCGCTCTCCCACCCGCGCCGCCGTGCTGACGGCGCTCCGACGCCGTGATGACGCCGCCGGAACACCCGCGGTTCACCGCCCGTTCACGACATGACCCAGATCACCTTCCGGTCAGCAGTTGGCGAGCGTGTAGTTGACCGCCTCGATCACGGCGGCACGTGCGATCTGGCCCGAGTCGCGCAGCATGTCGCGCAGCGCGTCCAGGCGCCCGACGAACGCGGTCCGGTCGATCGGGTCGACGCAGTCCGGCGGCGGCGCGCCCGGTTCCCGCGCGGTGACGGAGACCGACCGGACCTTGTCCAGGATCGCCTTCAGCGCCGGATCGGTGTGCGGGTCAGCGGCCGCCGCCCGCTCGGAGAGCGCCAGCACGTCCAGCACCGCCTCGAAGACGTGGGTCACGGCCCGGTCGACCGCGGTTCGCTCGGCGGCCCGCAGCAGGTCCAGCACCTGCCCCGGTGCGATCCGCCCGGCCACGACGAGCTGGAACAGCAGACCGTCCATGGGGAACCGCTCGCCCCGGCTCCCGGTCTGCGCCGCGAAGTCGTAGGCGAACGACGCCGGGACCGGCCCGCCGGTGTACGGGGGCTCGACCGCGAGGACGCTGTGCACGGCCGGGACCAGCCGCTCCGTGGGGCCGGGCGGCAGACTGAGCGCGACCCCGACGGCGGCGAGACGTGCCCCGTCCGGGTCGTTCGCGATCGCCGTGTCGAGCGCGTCCCGTACCCCTGGATCGGACAGCTCCTGTTCGTGTGTCCGCTGGTAGCCGGCCGGGTCCTCGGCCGTCAGCAGACCGGCCAGCACCGGCGGCAGCGCGGTGCCGTGCGGCACGGCCGGAAGGCCGACGGCGGCCCGGAGGAGCTTCGCGGTCAGCGCCGAAGCCTCCCCTGCCACGGCGCCGTCCTGGTCGATCAGCCGCCACACCTTGATCAGGTCAGCGGTCACCGCCTGCCGGACGACGATCGGCCGGAACCGTTCCCGCAGCTCGGCGAACACCTCGTCGGTGGCCTTGGTGCCGAGCGTGGTGATCACGATCGGCACCTCGCCCCACCGCTGGTGCGCGCGCAACGCGAGCTCGAGGTCGGCCAGCACGCCGGGTGAACCGTCGAACAGGTTCACGGACAGCACCGGACGGGACAGGCCCGCGGTCAGCGACACCAGATCTCCGTCCGCCCACGACCCTAGGCTGCGCGCGGCCGGCACCGGCCGGGCCGGCGCCTCCCGGCCGGACCACAGCGGCCGCAGCACGGTCCGGGCCGACGGGTCGAGCCGGATCACGCCGGCCGCGACCTGGTCGAGGAGGAATCGGATGTTCTGCACGTCGGCCTCACTCGGCGTGCTGTTCTCGGCCCGGTCCAGCTCCCGCAGCGCGGTCCGGGCCACCTCCGCGGCGTCGGAGTGCGGGAACCGGTCGAGCACCGCACGCACCCGCGCCTCGGCCGCGTCGACGTAGCGGCGCAGCTCGGCGACCTGGTCCCCGGCCGTGCGCGCGGCCGGCATCCGGGGCAGCACCGGCGGATCGGTGTAGGCGACGTCGGCGCGGAAGATCTGCGGGTTCGCCGGGGCCGGCTGCGTCATCAGCAGCGGTGCCAGCAACATATGGGTTCCGGAGCCGGCTCCCCCGCCGAGGCTCACGATGCGGTTCGCGGCCTGGTCCAGGAGCCGCCGGACGTTCTGCAGCTCGGCCGTGAGCTGCGCCTCGGCGATCTCGCCCGAGTTCTCGGCCCGGGTGATCAACGATCGCAGCCCGCTGATCGCGTCGTGCCAGAGCCGGGCGGCGACCTCGCCCTCGCCCGGATCCGCCGCCAAGGCCGAGACGACGGCCTCGCGGACGAGCAGGACCGTCTGCCGGAGGCGGAGTGCCTGGCGGAACGCGCTGCGCGACGCCCGGTGCGCCTGGACGAGCGCCTCCCACCCGCCGGCATGGAAGGGGTCGAGCACCAGGACACTGCTGTCCTCGTCCACGACGTTCCGGTGCCCGACCCGGATCGACCAGCCGGCGTCACGCAGCTCGGTGAGCAGGTGGTGCCCGTCATGAGTCTGCATGAACTCGTCGAGGGCCAACGGAGCGTGCACCTCGATGATCCGGCCGTCGGGGCCGACCTTCGCCCGCGCCATCACCGTGCGCGTTCCCACGGTCGACCGGTACAGGCCGAAGCCGGGAAGGACGAGGTCGTCGCGCAGCCGGGAGCCTTCCGTGACGATCGCGGCGATCAGGCCGAGCACATCGGTGTCCGCGACACCGAGCCCGATCCACTCGCCGATCATCCGGTCGACGTGTGCGCGGGGGTCGTCCACCCCGGGCCGGCCGCCGTCGCGGGCGATCCTCGCGAAGTGCTGGAGATCGTCCGGCGACAGCGGGTCGGCCGTCCACCGGCGGCCGCCGTCCGGGCCGGCCGAGGATCGCAGCAGGTGACGGTCGTCGCCGGTGGCGGGATCCACCACCCGGAAGGCGTCCTCGCCCTCCCGGCGCCCGGAGACCGGGCGCGTGCTGCCGTCGCCCATCGTCTCCGGGATCACGTCGAGCGGCTGATCGCCCACGGCCGGCGCCCAGCCGGGCTCGGTGCCGGTCCACGCCGGCCGCAGCGTACGCGGGACCGCGAAGTCGCCGTCCGGCAACGTCCAGCCCAGCTCTCCCAGCCGCTTGCGGGCCGTCGTGTGGGCGGTCCCCCGCTCCTGGCGGTACTCGCGGGCACCTTCGACGGAGGCCGGCCGGTCCGCCATGCGGTAGGCCTCTGTCCAGAGCCTCCGTTCGTCCTCGTCCGCGACGTACACCACGTCGAGGTGACGGCGGTCGCTGACGCCGGGGGCGGTGGCGTAGAAGACGGCCAGGTCCAGCGCACCCGGCACGGCCGAGGCGTTGTCCAGCCAGTTCATGACGACGCTCTCGGCGTCCTCGTCGATCTCGACGTCGATCACGCCCCGCGGACGCCCGTCCGGACCGTACACGTCGAATCCGAAGAACCCGTGCGGCTGTGCGTCCCCCTCGCCCGGCGCCCTGGCCACCACGTAGGAACCGTCCGCGGCCCGGCCGACGGTGTAGGGCGGCAGCACGGCGGGGCCCGGCCGGAACATCACGCCCATCGCCGGCAGGGGCGTGGCACCGTGGAGCGCGTCCATCAGCCGCACGTCGGCCGCGTGATACTGCCGCATGACGTACGACAGCTCGTCGAGCGCCTCGTCGAGCGGCATCGTGCTCAGCTCGGATGCCAGGTCGTCCAGTTGCCGGCCGGCGAGGCGCAGCCCCTGGATCCCGACGACGGCCGACGCGGGTACGTTCTCGCTGTCGTCACGTTCCGTCGCGTCGGCCCAGGTATGCAACTCGCGCAGACGAGCGCCTGCGGCCTCGACCACCGCCCGGACCTCGTCGATCGTGGTGGGCATCATCGACGCGATCTCGTCCCGGAGCGCCTGCGCCGACGAGGAGGTGCGCTCGGCCTCGGCACGGCGGGTGGCCTCGGCACTCTCCGCGAGGGCATCGAGGAGGTCCTCGGTGGGCATCCGGCCCGGGACGATCATCGGTAAGGGCTGCTGAGGTTCGGGCGCCGGCACGTGGCGCCTCTGGTGCACCTCGGTCAGCGTCTCCCAGGCGGCGGCCGTGTACGGATTGAGCGACACGGAACGCGAATACTGGTTACTGCCGTTCGTGCGGTCGGCCTCCACCGTCCACCCGGCGTCGTAGACGTCCGCGAGACGACGGTTCGCCGGCGCGGGATCGCGAAGGTCCGCCGGGAACTGCGACCGGTCGAACGCCAGCGGAGGCTGGGCCATGACGGCTCGGCCCTCGGCGTCGACCATGGCCCGGACCAGCACGAATTCGTCGCCGAGGACCATCCCGTAGAGCCGGAAGCCGAGCAGCAGCCGGTCCAGGCGCAGGAGCTCCCCGTTCGTCACCACGTGCCGGACGAACTCCTCGGCCGTCATGTCCGGCAGGCCGGCCCGGTCGCGCGCCCTCTCCCAGTGGCTCCGGTCGGCCGCCGGCAGCAGCTCGGCCGACCAGCGCTCGCCGCCACCCGGAGCGGTCCACGCGTGCAGCCGGCGCACGACCACGCCGGCGTCCGGTTCCACCACCTCGAACACGCCGTCCGGCGTGTGTCGACCGGACACCCGGCGGGAGAAGCCGCCGGCCACCGTCTCCGTCACGATCGCCAGCTGCTCCCCGGGCAGGGCCGGCGCCCAGTCGGGGGCCTCGTCCGACCATTCGGGCCGCAGTTCGTACCGGTCGGCGAAGTCGCCGCCGGGCAGGGCCCACCCGGAGCTCAGCAGCCGATCCGCCATGGCGTCCACGGCGTCGGCGCGATCCAGGCGATAGATGCTGATGTCGTCGAAGAGGAAGTGCCGCCCCCGCATGCCGAGCTCGTCCCGGAGAAACCGCCGCATCTCCTCGTCGTGCACGTCGACCACGTCGAGGAACTCGCGGTCGCTCATCAGCTCCGCCGCGTAGAAGATGATCAGCTCGACGGCGCCGGGGATCTGGGAGACGTCCTCGAGACGGATGGTGATGGCGTCGTCCGTCACCTCGATCGCCGACTCGATCGTGCCGCGGAACCGTCCGTCCGGACCCAGCACGTCGAAGCCCCGGAAGCCGTGCGGCTCGTCCACCCCCCTTGCGGCCGCGCGGGCCACGACGGTCGAGCCGTCCGGCGCGGCACCCACGGTGTGCCCGGGGTAGCTATCGTCCAGGGCACGCCGATGCAACTCCTCGAGGGTGGGCAGCGCATGCGCGCCGCGCACCGCGCGCGACATCAGCCGTTCCGCCTCGTAGAATGTGCGCACCAGCTCTTGGAGCGGATCGGAGTACTGATCGGTGTCGAAGCTGAGGTCCCCCTCGGACTGCCGCACCAGAAGTGCACGGAACGCGTTCAGCGCGGTGCGGGCGGCGGTCACGTCCTCCTGCCGTACCCCCGGGTCGGCGATGGCCTCGCCGAGTCCGGCGAGCGCCCGGTCGAGCACCGCTCCGTCCCAGCTGCGCAGCAGGTCGCCGGCCGCCTCCGCCTGATCGAAGGCCGACGATTCCGACTCCTCGCCCCCGGCCACCGGCTCCGGGCCGATGGTCGACGCGTCGGACATCCAGTCGTCCAGGTCCTGCCCTCGCATCGAGAAGACCTGCAGGTCGTTCGCACGCGCCTGATGCGCCTGCGCCGTGGTCACCGCGTCCCGGGCGAACCCGCTGTAGGGGTCGATCGTCAGCGTCCGGGTGTGCGCGTCGACGCGATTTCGGTGACCGGTCGACACCGTCCACCCGGCCCCGCGCAGCCCGGCGATCGGATCGGATCCGTCCGCACCGAGGCCGCCGTACATCGCCTCATCGAGTGCCAGCGGCCGGCGCGCTCGCACCACGCCGCCATCCGCGTCGACCATCGCCCGGACCAGGAAGACCGCGTCGTCCATCTCCAGCCGGTACAGGCCGAAGCCGGGGATGGCCAGATCGTCCCGTACGCGCGTGCCGCCCAGCACGACGGCCCGGACGAATTCGTCCGCCGTCAGGTCCTCCTCGCCGAACCACCGGGCGGCCGACGGCGAGAGCGCCTCGCCGGACCACCGGGGCACCCGGTCCTCCCCGGCCCAGGACCGCAGCCGCCCGACGACGGCACCGGTGTCCGGGTTCACCACGGCGAATCCACCGTCGTCGAGGTAGCGGCCGGAGACCAGCCGGACCGACCCGCCGTCCAGCGTCTCCATGATCACGGACAGCGACTCGATGCCGTCCGCCGTGACGACCACCGGCGCCCAACCGGGATCGACGCTGGTCCACGCCGGGCGCAGCACCTGACTTCCGGAGAACCCCTCGGCGGGAAGCGTCCAGCCGCGCTCCACCAGCCGCTCGCGGGCCTTCTCGTGGCTGACCGTCCGTTCCTGCCGATAGTCACGCGGATTGGCGTTCGGGCCGGACAGAACCTCCATTCGGTATTCGTTCTCACGGATGTCCCAGACCTTCTCGTTGCCGACGCGCAGTGAGTAGAAGAACTCGCCGGCGCTCACCCCGGTGGCATAGAAGGTGGTCAGGTCCAGAGCATCCGCGACGTCGGACAGGTTGACCAGGAAGTCCGTGGCGACGAAGCCGTCGGTCGTCGGGCCGGGCTCGGTCGCGTCGATCGATGCCTCGATCGTCCCGCGTGGGAGCCCGTCCGGGCCGAACACCTCGAAACCGGAGAATCCGTACGGCTTGTTCTCTCCGGGCGCCGGCGCCCTGGCCACGACATAGGAACCGTCCGGCGCCACCCCCACCGTGTACGGCGGAAGCGCCGATGCGGTCGACACCGCCCACGGGGGGCCGGCCCTGTCCTGCATGAGAACGGTGAGGTCGTTGTCCGCGGGGAGAGCGACGACCGGGCCGTCCGCCAGCGCACCGCCGGGCGCCCGGAACATCTCGGAGGCGGGCGCCAGCACCCGGCCGTCCCGCACCATCTCGGACACCGGCGCCAGCAGCGCGGTGGCCGGGAGGTCGCTCAGCAGCGGCACCAGCGTCTGGTTCGCCAGCTCGTACCGCTCCGCGAGCATCCCGGCCTGCACCCGCGCCTCATCGTCCGGCAGACCGAAGACTCGCTCCGCTAGATCACCGATCGCCGAGCGCAGCCGGTCGAGCACCTCACGCACCGCAGCAGCCGACGCCCGCCGTGCCGTCGAGATATGCGGTGATTGCTCCAGCACGTCGATCGCGGACACCACCCGGTCGTACATCTCATCCCATCGAGACCGAGCGGCACCAACCGCAGCCCGAACATCCCCCACCGACGACGGCAACGATGAGACGACGCCGGGCAGAGGAATGGACGACAGCACGTTGACGAACCGGTCATGCGACGCCGCAGGCGCACTTTCCTCGCCGTACGGGGCGTCCTCCGCGGCGGATCTTCCGCCGACGGTAATGCCCGCCCGAACCCCAGGTTCAGTGGTCAGCAGCGCCGTCATCGCAATGTTGCCGTTGGGCAGCATATCGGCCAGCTGACCGAAGTGCTCCGCTTGTCCATCGAGGAAGACGACGTATCCCGAATCATTTATGACGTTGAATACGTGTCCGACATTCACCACCTCGGGATCGGGTGACGGCGTCGGGTACTGCGCGATCAGACCACGGAAGCCGGCGCCCTGCGCGTTGACGTCGGCGATTACCCCCAGCGACCCGGCGATGGGACGGCCACTCATGTCCCGGTACCGCTTGAATGATTCCCGGAACCGGTACTCGAGGCCGATGCGAGACTGCACCGCGCTCGCATGGGTGAGCGTCCTCAATCCGCCCTCACCGCTCTGGTGGGCTTCCACTGCGATGGAGCAGTAGAAGCAGTTGTCGGTTCCGGCGTCCTCGTTCACATTGGTCTGTGGGTAGTAGCGACTTCGCAGCAGGTTCTCGTCCTCGGTTCTACCGCTGAGACCCCTGGCCACGACCCAGGCCGGCCCCCATGGTGTCTGCACCGACACTGCCACCCGCCGAAGCAGATTCGACTTGATGGCATTGTTGGACGGCACATACCACGTGTCGTAGAGGTTTTGCAGCGCCTGAGGATTCTGTGCATATCCCGGCATCGCCGCATACTGGGCGTACGACGCGTCCAGGTTGCGAGCCTGCTGGGCCAGGGAGAGAGGCGGAGGCGGAGGCGGCGGCGCGTAGCCGGGCGCCATGCCCGCACTCCGGCGGCCGACGGGTGCGTCGACCAGCGCCGCGGCCGAGGACGGCGTTCCGCGCAGAGCCTCCGTCTGACCCCGCTCGTCCAGCAGCAGCACGTCGGTGCCGACGTGCCGGAGCTCGGCGAGATAGCGGGCGAGGACGGCCGGTGGCGTCCTGCCGTCGATCTGCTCGGAGCTTCTCACGCGCTGACTGTCGAGCGGGATCAGGCCGCCGGAGCCGGTGGACGCCAGCCAGAACACATGCGACATCCCGCCCGGGCGCGGGGGCGTGCGTACCAGCACCATGGTGCCCGGCCGGTCGAGCAGGAGCTGCTCCAGCCCGTCCGGATCCCATGCCAGGGACAGCCTGCCACCGAGCCGGGCCGCCAGTGCCTCCGCCGACTTCGTCTCCAGCAGCTCGGCGTCGGCCGCGACATTGCCGGTCCGTCGATGCAGCGCCACGAACGCACCCCAGGCACGCTCCACGCAGTCCTCCGGTGGGAGAACGGCCGGATCGGCCACGGACGCCGGGATCTCCACTCCCATCGTCCACCGCTTCACCCGGTCCAGCGCGGCGGCGCGCTGGTCCGCATCGGTCAGATTCGGCCGGGCCACGGGTTCCGCGGTGAATGGTATGTCGGCGTACTCCAGCGCCAGGGTGACGAGGCCAAGACCACCCAGCCGCGCGTCGCGGCCGGGTGCGGTACCGGACGGACGCGTGTCGTCCGGTGTGGTGAGGTCGGTGCCCGTGGACCGCATCGAGTCGGACGAGTCCGTCGACGTCACCGAGTCGAACGAATTCGTCCGGGCCAGATCCACCGGTCGGTCCGGGCCGACCAGGAGCGATTTCAGGTCGGTGCCGGGCAGAGTGCGCAGCAGGGACACCGCGTCCTGCGCGGGCATCAGGCGGATGGCGGCGCCGCCGTCCAGTGCCGGGTTGATCCAGGCCAGGCCCTCCGGCCGGGAGACCAGCCAGCCGAGGACCGGGCCCCTGCCGGTGATGTCCGTCCGGATCAGGGCGCCGGAGCCCGGCGTGGCGAGCAGCGTGGCGACGATGTCGGCCGGGTCGGTGGGGATCGCGGATCCGCCCCAGGCGCGCAGCACCTCGTCGGCGCTGACCGGCTGCACGGACCGCTTCAGCGTGGCCCCGTCGATGTCGGCCGGGAGTCCGAACAGCGTGATGCCGGCCGCGAGCGCGTACGTGGCGCTCAGCGGGCTGTCTTGCTCGTCGCCGCTCAGCCTCGAGGGGACCAGCAGGTCGTCGCGGATGGCGGACGCGCGGCCGGCCAGCGCGACGAGCCGGTCCCAGGACGGGGGCGCGCCGGTCAACGCGGCGTGCAGCGTCTCCCGGGCGGCGGCCTGAGCGCGGGACAGCACGCGTACCGCCGAGGGGTCGGCCGGGTTTTCCAGACCCGATTCATCCAGCGGTACGACACGGGCGGAGCGTTCCATGCCGGGCTGGTACGGCGCGTGCTTGGCGAGGCCGAACACCTCCGCGAGCTCTCGCCAGTTCGCCTGGTCGATGCTCTCGCCGGGGAGGGTGCCGAGGACGAGGCGGTCACGGATCGGCGCGGGCAGGTCGGCGAGCGCGCGGCGCAGCCGTTCCAGCGCACCCGGCTTGAGCCGGGTCCGCTCCTGGATGTAGACCATGGTGGCGCCGGAGGCGCGGGAGGCCCGGAACGCGCCGGTCAGGGCGATCGGGTCGATCGGGTCGGTCATCGGCCCGTCGTGGTAGAAGACGCCGCCCGGTACCGCGATGAAACGGCCGTCCGCGCAGATCAGATGAAAGTCCCCGGCACTCGCCACGCCGCTCTCCTCACCCGGCGCCGCCGGACGTGGCGGCGCTGATGACCAACTGACGCGGCGGCCGTCTCATCGGTTCACCATCAATTAATAGAAACCTCCCCTTCTCGGGCTTCGAGGTGGAGTATGGCCCGCCTCCGCGGGGAGACGGGCCCGGCTTCCGATCAGGGACAGGTGGTGACGTACAGCGCGACCTGGTTGAGGCTGATTGTCTCCGCGCATCCGGACACCGGATGAACACCACTTTTGACACCGCAAGATCGATGCTGGATTTCATGTTCACGAGTTTCGACACCACAGCTTTGTGAGCTCGGTACGACTCGTCTTGGTGCCGCGTGGCAAGCTCGTGTCCCGTTACGATCACCGGGTGGAAACGTGGCGATAGTACCCGGATGGGCGTTTCTCGACCCGGGATTGAGCGTTTCGCCGTGGTTGATGTGCGTGGGGTTGGGTCCCACCCCTGCATCTGTGATCTGCCGGTGGCCTGAGCGCTGGAGCACGCGGGCGTAGGCTTGAAGGAATGCGGATCGGCGAGCTGTCCAAGCGTACGGGCGTGAGTCCACGCTCGTTGCGGTACTACGAGGAGCAGGGCCTGCTGACCAGTGCACGCTCCGATGCTGGGCAGCGTCACTATTCCGATGCCGAGGTCCAGCGGGTGTTGCTGATCCAGCAACTGTTCGCCGCGGGTATGTCCAGCCGGGTGATCGCGTCTGTGCTGCCGTGTGTGGACACCCCGAGTGACCCTGCCGGCATCCAGTCGGCGTTTGTGGCGATGACGCGCGAGCGCGATCGGATCAACGCGGATATCGCCCACCTGGTCGAAACCCGTGACGCACTCGACGTGCTGATCAAGATCAACCGCGAGCATTGGGTGGAGCCGCCGACGGCCTCGGTCCCGGTGACGGCGTCGGCCTGACGCTGTGACCCGCACCTCAGCCGGTTGCCCTTCACATCAGTGTGAGCGGTGAGGATGGCTGCGGCGCCCGGAACGACCGGGCCGGTCGCACCGGAGGTGGCAGAAGATGGGACAGGCGTGGGGTTTCGGCAGTTATGGCGGGCCTGAGGTGCAGGAGCTTTTCGATCGTCCCGATCCTGTCCCGGGTCGCGGCGAGGTGCTGATCCGGGTCGACGTGGCCGGCGTGAACCCCCTCGACTACGTCGTGCGCTCGGGTCCGTTTCCCGGGGCCGACGGCGGACGTCCGTTTCCCCTTGTCCTGGGGATGGAGGCAGCGGGAACCGTTCTGGCCCTGGGCGAGGGCGTCGACGGGCTCGAGGTGGGCGACGCGGTCTTCGGCATGGCACTCACCGGTGGTGGCACCTACGCCGAGACGACGGTGCTGTCGGCCCCGCACACTGCTCGCATCCCGGTGGGCCTGTCCGCAACCGTGGCGGCAACGCTGCCCGTGGCCGGGACGTCCGCAGTAGATGCGCTCGACCAGATCGGCCTCTCGGCCGGCGCTACGGTCTTGGTCAACGGGGTCGGGGGCGGTGTCGGACTCCTCGTTGCCCGGCTGGCCGTCGAGCGCGAGCTGCGGGTGATCGGCACGGGGAGCAGCACCAAGCGCGAGCCCGCCGAGGCCATCGGGGTGCAGTTCATCGACTACACCGCCGGGGACGTTGTCGCTGCGGCACGCGAGCTGGTGCCGGACGGCTTCGATGGGATCGTCGACCTGGTCGGAGGCGCCTCACTGCGGACGGTCGCTCCTCTGGTCAAGGATTCACGCAACATCGTCGCCGTGAATGATATGTCGGTGACCGAAATCGGCGGGCGTTTCGTCGAGCGTCGTTTCGACCGGGAGAATCTGGAGCGGGCCGCCCGGCTCGCCCTCGACGGAGGTCTCACACCCGTGATCACTGCGGTCCATCCGCTTTCCGACGCTCCGGCCGCCCTCGCTGCTGTCGAGAACGGCCACAGTGTGGGCAAGGTTGTTATCAAGATCGGATGAGCCATGCCCGGCCGGCTGACGCCAGAAGCCGGCCGGGCACATCTCAGACTGCCGCGAGTCCATGCACTGCAACCACCCGCGGCCAGGGCCCGAGCAGACACCGGGACCAACTCCCGACCGAACGGGACCGCTGCCAGAGCTGACCGTTTCTGAGTCGGAACTGCTCTGGCATGGCGTTTATCCGTCGGTTTTGACACCACGGTTGGTGGACGCTTGATCGGGTGGATTCGATGTCCGCGAGTTTCAACACCACGGATGGTGGTGGGAGCATCGGCTGACCCGAGACGGAGGCCGGCCGATGCCGCGGATGTCGAAAATCGAGAAGTTCGCGGCGATCCGCCGTGATCTCGCTGCGGGAATGTCGGGCCGGGCAATCGAGGAGAAGTACCGGGTCGGCCGGCGCACGGTCAGCGCGGCCATGGCCTCGGCGTTGCCTCCGCCGCGCAAGGACATGCCGCCGCGGGGCTCGAAGCTGGATCCGTTCAAACCCGTGATCGATGAGCCTGCGGGCCGATCTCGACGCGCCCCGCAAGCAGCGGCACACGGTGAGGCGGATCTTCCACCGGCTCCTTGACGAGCACGGCATGGACAACGTCTCTTACCAGGTCCTGCGCACCTACGTCGCGGACCGCAAACCGAAGATTCGAGCGGAGGTCGGCCGCGTCCCGGTCAAAGTGTTCTTCCCGCAGACCCACCGCCCGGGCGCCGAGGCAGAGGTCGATTTCGGGGAAGTCGCGATCAACCTGCGCGGCGAGCAGGTGACCTGCACCTTGTTCTCGTTCCGGATGTCATTCTCCGGCAAAGCCGTCCACCGAATCTTCGCCTCCGGCGGGCAGGAAGCGTTCTTCGAAGGCCACGTCCACGCCCTGAAAACCCTCGGCGGGTGCCAACGGGCAAGGTCCGCTACGACAATCTGCGCGCGGCGGTCGCCAAGGTCCTCGGTTTCAGCCGGCAGCGGATCGAGACCCAACGCTGGACCGCGTTCCGTTCCCACTACGGCCTGGACGTCTTCTATTGCCGGCCCGGCATCGAGGGCGCGCACGAGAAGGGCGGCGTCGAGGGCGATATCGGCTGGTTCCGCCGAAATCACCTTGTCCCAGTGCCGCACGTCGACTCGTTTGAGCAGCTCAACGCCATGGTTGACGAGTGGGACACGCAGGACGACGGCCGGCGCATCGGCACCCGCGAACGCACCATCGGTGAGGACTTCGCGGTCGAGCAGCCGTTGCTGGTGCGGTTGCCGGACGACGATTTCGAGACTGGTATCTGGCTGACGCCCCGCGTCGACCGATTCAGCCAGGTCACCGTCCGCACGAACCGCTATTCAGTGCCGGTCCGGCCGGTCGGCCGGAAGGTCCGTGTTGAGCTGCACGCCTCACACCTGGTCGTCTATGACGGCCGGGACCAGGTGGCCCGGCACGAGCGGCTGATGGCCAAGGGCGGCTCGCGTCTCGACCTCGACCACTACCTGGAGGCACTGGTCCGCAAACCGGGGGCGCTGCCCGGCGCTACCGCGCTGGAACAGGCCCGCGCGGCCGGAAAGTTCACCCCGGTCCACGACGCCTGGTGGGCCGCCGCACGCAAAGCCCACGGCGACGCGGCCGGCACCCGCGCCCTGATCGAGGTGCTCCTGCTTCACCGCCCCACGCCCCACGAACACGTCGTCGCCGGGCTGGCCACCGCCGTCCGCGCCGGGGCACTGACCTCGGACGCGGTCGCGCTCGAGGCCCGCAAGTTCGCCGAGACCGACGACCGCCCGCCCACGACGACCAGCCGGCGCACCCTGCCGGCCAACGTGATCTCCCTGACCGAGCGACGGCTGACCCAGCTGCCTGCCGACACCCGGCCACTGCCGTCAGTCACCGCCTACGACCAACTCCTGCGACTCCGCGCGGAAGGAACCGGATCATGACCAGCCGCCATCGAGGACTGACCGAAGCCACCGCGTCCGCTACGTCCTGGCCACCAAACTCGTCAACGAACTCGTCGAGGCCGCCGACGAGAAGACGCTCGCCAAAACCATCGCCCGCTACGGCCGAGTCGACCTGCTCTGCATCGACGAGCTGGGATATATGGAACTCGACCGGCGCGGCGCCGAGCTGCTCTTCCAGGTGTTGACCGAGCGCGAGGAAAAGGCCTCCGTTGCGATCGCGTCCAACGAGGCCTTTTCGGGTTGGACGAAGACCTTCACCGACCCGCGACTCTGCGCCGCGATCGTCGACCGGCTCACCTTCGGCGGCAACATCATCGAGACCGGCACCGACTCCTACCGTCTCGCCCAAACTCGCGCCCGCACCGACAAGACCACCCGGACCCCGGCCTAACCACCCGCCGCCTGCGCTGCTGCGGAGAACCCGATGGATCCGGGCGAACTCGACGACGACCTGCTACCGACGATCCTCGGCATCTGCGAAGACTTCTTCGCCCACGCCGACCCAGCCGTTCACCGCGAACTCGACACCGTCCTCCGCGCCCGCCACATCAGCGGCGGCCCGGGCTGGCTGATCGACATGCTCGCGCTCACCCGGCTCCGCCTGCAAACCGCCAACGACCCTGAACAGCCCACGGCAGAGGACCAGAGTGCGGTCAAAACTCGCGGAGATTGATCTCCGGCCGAGCCGGTCAGGGGAGTCAAAACTCACGAACCTCTGGTGTCGTTTCTCGCGGGTCTAATCATTGAGGCCGTCGGCGTGCTGGGGCATCTGCTTCTGCACGTCCCGGAGGCGGCGGATCCACTGGGTGCGGCCGTCCCGCGGCAGGTACGTGCGGTGGCTGTAGATCATGTCCCGGGCCGTGCCCTGGAGGTCGGGCACGATGACCATGAGCTGCCACTACAGCTCATGGTCGTCGTCGGCTCGCTCAGCAATTCGACACCGCGTAGGTGACCGTGTCGATCAGCTCGGCGCGCATCCGCTCGAACTCGTCGCCGGTTCGCAGACCGTCCCTGATCGGGGTCAGCCGGCCGGTCCAGACCACCCGGTCGGACGGATCCAAACAGTCCTCGTAGGAGCCGTCGACGCCCCGGGTGATCTCGGCGATCCGATCGAAGATCGGCCTCAGTCGCGGGTGGGTCAGCGGATCCGCGTCCAGCAGGTCCTCGTCGTTCGGAAGTGCCAGCACGTCGATGACCACCTGCGTCATGGCGACGTTCGCCCGGTCCTTGCTGGTGACCGCCGTGGCCCGCAGCAGCGACATGACCTGGGAATCGGTCAGCGCTCCGGCTATCAGCATCTGGAACAGCAGGCCGTCCCACGGGAATCGGGCCAGCCGGTCACCGGTCACCCGCGCGAAGTCGTAGACGAACGTGGCCGGCACCCGCCGATCCTTGGCCCAGACGGGTTCGACGTCCAGGGTTCTCACCGCCGCGGGGCGTGGGCCGGTCTCCGGCAACGCACCGCCATAGCCACGGCCGATCTCCAGCGCGGCCCGGAACGCGGCCAGACGCGCATCATCCGGACTCGCCGCGATCAGCGTATCCAGCGCGGCGAAGACCCTTGGCTCGTGCAGCCGCTGCCAGTTCTTCCGGTGGTACGCCTCGGCCGGGTCCGGATCACGCGTCCGCAGCCACTCCGCCAGCGCCACCGGCAAGCCGGGCTCACCCCGCGACAACGATCCGGCCCTGTCGAACACCGCAGCGGTCAGGTCATCCGTGAGATCACCGACGGTGTCGCCGTGCACGTCCCGCAACCTCCACCTGTCCCGCGACCCGGCCAGCTCGACGGCCAGAGTCACCGCACGCACCTGGTCGAAGAGCTCCCGGCCCTGGCGGGTCGACCGCGCCCCCACCACCAGCGGCGCCGGCCCGATCCGGTCGTACCAGCGGACCGCCTCCGTCAACTCCCCGATCACCGCCACGGTCGCGTCCGGCGTCCCGGACAGGTCGACCGCGATCACCGGTCTACCGGCCCGTGCCGCGTGTGCCCGGACCGCGCCGAGAATGTTCCCCTGCCGCGCGGGCGACCACTCACCGAGCGACAGGAACGGCATCGGCGCCGGCCACCAGGCGCCCGGGAACACCCGCGTCCGCAACACCGCGTCCAGTGCCAGCAGAGGCTCGGCCGCCGCATGCGTCTCGTCCGGCACCAGCCGCGCGACCTGCCGGATCGCCTCACCCAGCCGCGACCGTACCCCCGGCTCGGACAGGTCGGTCAGCCGGTCGAGGTCGCGCATCGCCTCCGCCCACACCCGGCCCACGACCGGATCGGCCCGCACCAGTCCGGCCACCCGTGTCCGGGCCGTCCGCGCTACGACCAGCACATCATCCGGCAGGGCCGGGCCGGGCTGCAGAATCGTGTCGAGGGCCGGCCGGGGTACCGCCAGCACCGGGAAGGCCCGGACGACAGCGTCCAGGGCGGGTTCGGCGAGACCGAGGTGCCTCAGGAGCTGGGAGCCGAGATCCGCTGCGTCAGGATCGTCGGCGCCGACCTGGGTTGCCACCCAGTCCCGGCCGCCGAGGACGAGCAGATGCTCCGGCTGGGCCGTTCCGAGCAACCGATGCAGCGTATGCACCCGGGCCTCGGTGACGCCGGTGATGCCGTACGCCAGCGCGGCGACCCAACCGAGCGCCAGCACCCTGGCCCGATTCTCCGCACCGCTGCCGCCGGTGATGCGTTGGGTGAGGTCGCGCAGCCCGGACGCGACCCTGTCCCGCTCCGCCGGCGGCACGCCCGTGGCGTCGATCAGCGCGTCCATGACGTGGTACGCGGTGAATCCCCTGCCCGGCGCCGTCTCCTCGATGATCTCGACGTAGTCGAGGGCGTCGTTGGACATCCACGTGTACCGAGACCGGTCCTCGTCGGTGACCGCGTGGAAGGACTCCTCCGTCGGCGCGGCCGGCGGTGCGGCGGGAATCGGCTCCGGGCGGTGCACCCGGATCTGGCTCGATGGGAGCTGCTCCCCGGCGGCAGCGGCGTACAGGCCGGCCATGGTCTGCGCGGCCTGCCACAGGTACCACGGGGTGCCGGCGTGCGGCGTGCCGATGACGACCGCCGGATCGCCCGGGGCGATCACCGGTGTGGTGCCGAGATCACCGAACCAGATCCGGTCCCCGACCGCGACGATCTCGATCAGGTTCGGGACACCGTCCCGCAGATGCGCATCCTGCCGGTACTCACCCCGCGGGTTACGCGACACCCGGTAGTAGTCGACCCAGCGGCCCAGCGCACGACGGTGGTTACGGCCGTACCCGGTGAAATGGTTCGCGCTGTCCCCGGTGGGATCCACCGTCCGCCTGCCGACGGCGAACGCCTGTGAGTCGCCCAGCGCACCGGCCAACTCCACCGCGAGCGCCGCGGGGATCGGCCGGTCGGTGCTCAGTTCCACCAGCGCGTCGGCAGGCAGGCCGACGGGCAGGGCCGCGCGGAGCCGATCGGTGGACAGCCCGTCCGCCGGCAGGTGCACGACGACCAGCGGCTGGTCCTCCGACGCCCGCCGTCCCGCCCGGGACGGCGGTTGCATCTCGGCCGGGTAGATCAGCACACCGGCCGGTCCCAGCGACATCACCCGATGCCCGGGAGGTTCGGTCAGCCGGCCGACCGGGGTGTCCCGCCAGTCCCTGACCGATCCCGCGGCCTGCACGCGCCGCTCGACCAGGAACGCCGCCGCCTCGATCGGGTTCACCGAGTAGTAGGCCCCCTGCTCGGTGCTCGTCCGCGCCCAGTTCCGGTGCCCGGCCGACAGCCTCTCGCGCAGCCAGGATCCGGCGGCGGCGTCGGTGGCCGGTGGTGTCCTGAGCGGATCGAGCCCGGTGATCTCCCAATACTCTCCCTGACCATCGCGGGTGCGGACCTGGTTCTCGTCCTCCTCCCACAACGCCATCGCGTGCCGGCGATCGCCGGGAACCGCGGTGGCGCGCAGAGCCGCCTCGGTGCCGGGCTCGGTCAGCAGCCATTCCGACCGGTCAGTGCCGCCCGGGGTGAGGTGCACGGCCTGGAGGGCGGCGGCACGCTGCTCCGCGTGCACGGTCTCGTGGAGGATGGTCGACATCAGCTCGTCGACCGATGAGCCGCCGTTCAGCTTCATCAGCCATGCTCTGCTGTCGAACCCGCCCTCCTCTCTGGTGTTCGGGCTGGTCCATTCGATCCCGGTGTACTCCGGCAGTCCTGCTCCGGCCCGCACCAGGTCGACCACCGCCAGCCAGGCCTGTTTGGCCGCCTTCCGCCGGCTCTTCTCGGCAGCCGGATCCGACAGGGCGGCCAGCACCGCGTAGTTCCTCGTGACGTGTTCCCGTACCCGCTGGACCAGCTCCGGATCGGCCGTCCGGTAGTCACCGGCGTCGAAGATCCGGGACCGGCCGAACAACGACTCCCGGGCGTCCAGGAACATCTGCCGGTCCGTCGGAGCGCCGTCGACCACCGTGATCGTCCGGGCACCCGCGTCCACGGCCGCCGTCGCGCCCCTGCGCACGACCCACCCGGCCTCGGCCAGATCCGTCGCCAACCAGCCGAGATCAGCCCTGAGGCCCGCGGACCACCCGCCCTGGGACGGCAGACGCATCGCGGCCTCGAGGGTACGGCCGCCAGCCGGTGCCGCCGAGCCGCGCGGGCCGGCCGCATTGGCGCCGGTGAAGCCGGGGTCGAGGAGGGCACCGAAGGTACGGTCCGTGGCCGGGGCGGCCGAGCCGTGCTCGCTGGCCCTGATCCGGTGGTCGATCAGGTCGGCTTGGAGCAGTGCCTCGTTGTCATCACCGAGCAGCCGGATCGTCTGGCTCAACTGGGCGGGCAGCGCTGACAGGGTGAACGGCTGCAGCCGGTTCGTGCCCTCCGCCTGGGTCTCGATCATCCGGAAGTTGTGCTCGTCGACCCGGTAGACCAGCACCATATGTGCCTGTTCTACCGACCATACCGGAGTGATCGAGCCGATTTTGAGATGGCGCAGCCGCCTGGCGTCGGACGCCGGCTGGAACCGCCCGCCCATCCGTGCGCCCAGCCGGTCCAGGCTGTTCATCATTCCAGTGACCGCCTGGACCAGTTCGACGTCCAGCCACAGGAGGATCGACTCGGCCCGGTCGACACAGTCGGTGGCGGTCCCGTCCCAGGCCGGTGGGATGCTGGCAGCCGCGGACAGCACCCCCTCGGGCTGGAGCAGTGCGCGGAAACCGTCGTGCACGCCACCGCGCGCGATGTGCAGGGCTCGTCCGTTGCGCGGTCCGTACGCGGTCCGGAATCCGTCCTCGGACACCACGATGTCCGTGTCGAGCGCCACGCCCAGTAGCGTGAGCAGTTCGGGCATCGCGATACTGCCGTTCGACAGGTAGTCGTCCAGCAGCGTGGTCAACATGACGGTGCGGGTCGGCAGCGTGGTGGGATGGCCGTCCAGGTGAGCCTTCAACGCCCCGAGCACCGGGTCCGCATCCCCCTCGTCCTCCTCCTGCAGCGACCGGTGCAGGAGGTCGAGCAGGACCGGATCGGCAGTGTCCAGGCGGGTGGCGAGCTCGCGACGCAGGCGGACCCGTTCGCTCTGCACGAGACGTTCCCGGGCCGGGCCGTCCATGCCCGGGTCAGGCACGGCGAGCCGGAAGCTCGGGTGCAGGGCCAGCACCGCGCCGATCGGCAGCGCCTGGGCCACCAGCTCGCCGACGGTACGCCCGGGGAGGGTCTCGAACCGCGCACGATCGTGCCCGACCTTGTCGATCACGTATTGGATCATCGGGCCGGGCCACTGACTCTCGCCGGACCTCAGCTCCGTGGGCAGCGCGTCCTGGGTGACGGCCGAGCGGAACACGGACACCACCATCAGATCCGTCGTTTCGCTCTGCGCGACCTCACTCGCCCGCAGGTCGGCCCCGGGAGCAGCACGCGGAGCGAGGGTACCGGTGGCTGCCGCTATCCGCTGCCGGACCGCCATACGCTGCTGCCGTGCCGGCTCGTCGTGACCACGGAGGACCAGCTGATTCTCCAGGTCGCGTAGCACGTCGAGGCTGAGGTCCGCATCGAGCTGCGCGGTGATCCAGGTGACCGGGTTCCGGTCTCCGGACGCGACGACCGGTGGGCGCCGCGGTGTGGCGCCGGGTGCCGGGGACATGCCGAGTGCCGCGTACCAGTCGGTCCACCAGCGGGACGGCAACAGGCTCTGGTCCGGATCGGACCATGCAACCCGAGTCACCGAAGCGCGTTCCCGCAGCTCCTCGTGGCTCGTCCCGGGGTAGGACAGCAGATGCGCGGCGCGGGCCCGCTCGACGAAATCGTCCAGGAAGCGCGCCGGCAGCAGCGCCGTGAACTCGGCGGCGGGCAGTCCGTCATTCATCGCGGCCATCGCGAACGCCGGGTGCTCGAGGTGCAGGATCTCCGTGAGATCCTCCGGCCACGGCGCCGGCCGGCCCAGCGCCGCCGCCTCGTTGACGGACACACCGTACGGCAGGCCCTCGTGGTCGTCCCCCGGGTGCCACGGCGTGACCATGAACAGCGCGAGCGCCTGCCAGCGGTCAGCCCGGTCAGGAAACATCGCGGCCAGGAAGCGGTTCTCCCGCGCGGCCGGTAGATCGTGCATACGCCACCGGTCGCCGAGCGGAGCACCGGCCCGCGACGGCCGGTCGACGTCCATCCCCCCGCTCGGCTGGACGGACCGGGCTTCGGCGAGCGCGACCAGCCCGATCAGCGTCTTGAGGTGTACCTGGAGCACCGGCAGGTCCAGAACCGGGTCGAGGCCGGAGAAGGTGAGCACATCGTCCGCGCGGCTCGTCGCACGCTGCGCCCGTGACCGCACCCGGTCGGCGGCCGGGTCGGTCGTCAGGCGATCGAGCACGTCCCGGTACTCGTCGCCGACCGCCTGCAGGCCCTGCTCGGTGCTCTGGCCGGTGACCCGGACACCGACGGACATCGACTTGGGGAGAATCGTCGCTCCGAACCGCTCCAATGCGTCCAGCACGGTGCCCAGGTACTGCCAGAGGTTCGGCAGCTCGTTCAGGTCGCCCAGGTAGAGTGTCCAGATCTTGTCGTTCTTGGACACCGCACCGAACCCCCCGAGCCGCTGCGCGATCGCTTCGAGGCGGCGCGTGGGCGGTGCCGAGGTCCACGAGTTGCCGGTCCGGCGGAGCGGCAACTCGAACTCGAGGGACAGCTCCTGCAGCAGCCTCATCCTCGTCGGGCCCGGCCGGTCGGCGGTGTGCGGCACCGGGTGCAGCCCGTCCGCGACCCGCTGGCGCAGCCACTGCGTGAGGTCGTCCGCCGACCTCCTCGCGACGGGTTCGCCGAGTCGGGGTTCCGGCACCACGTAGGGCTCCGATTCGGGGGTCCCGTCGAGGAGCGGTCCGATGCCGGGCGGTGGCCGCACGTCCACCATGGCCGTGCCGTGCGGCATCGTGTCGTACGGTCGTGCCGGCGCCCAGCCGACGACCTGGAACAGGATCGCCGCCTGCAAGCGCGCCACCGGTTCGGAGATCAGCGGAAGCAGCCGCCGGAAATCCTCCTCGTGCCGCTGCTGCAGCGGGCCGGAGTCGTTGATGTACGCATCGGCCTGCGGGAACGCCCAGGTGTCGAGATCGGTGATCAGGCGGGGAGTGCGGGCCTCGGCGACGAACGCGCTGAAGATCGCAGCGGCGGCCTGGAGCTGGGCCGGGGTCACCGCGTCGAGGTGGAAGTCGACCCACCAGTCCGGCGTGACCTCCATGACGTGCCCCCGGACCTGGTGGTCGTTGAGGAAGTCCTGGACCGTCACCCACCCGGCTCGTTCCTCGTCCCCGGTGCCGACCGCCGGGGCCAGCAGACCCATCCGGCGGAGCACCGGCAGGCTGCCGTAGAAGAGCTGGGCCAGGCGGACGTACGCCCGTTCATCCCCGAAGCGGGTCGTCAGCCGGATCGTGGCGGAGGGCGTGCGGATCCGGCCGTCCCCGCCATACAGAATCCGCAGTAACCGGCCGATTGCCTCCCATCCACCGGCGGTCTCGGCAGGGGACGCGCGGACGCGCTGCCCTTCGACCGTGATATCCGGCGTTTCGGTGAACTCGTGCCACTGCACCTGCGTGAACCCGTTCGGCGCGGTCAGCAGCACGTCGACGCCATGCTCCACCGGCTGTCCGGGCAGCACCGGTACGTCCTGGTGCGAGAAGCTCCGGCCGCTGACTGCATCGCGCACCATGTCCGCCGCGTCGTGCGGGTGGTCCCGTACCAGTGCGGCCAGCGCCTCCTGGGTCAACCGCCCGTGTTGCAGACGGAGCCGGAGCATGAGCATCCGGGCATTCTGCGGCTCCATCGCCTGCAGCCTGCGCAGACTGTCGCGCCGGCCGTCCTCGAGCGCCTCGTCCGCCCACAGCAGCTCGGCCTCGGTCAGGTGCGCGTGCTCGCCGAGCCGGGTGACCCAGGCCTCGAACCCGCCGGTCAGCCAGCTCAGGGTGTCGCCGGATCCCTTGTCCTGGCCGAGCGGCATGAACCGCTCGGCCAGTGCGATCAGATCGAGCGACCGGCCGAGCTGTCCCGCCGCCGCGATCAGCAGGCGCGGGGATGCCCTGGTGTGCGCGAAAATTTTCCTGAGGCCGGCCGGGACATCACCGGTCGCACGGAGGATCCGCCACAGCGACTCGGTCACCACCGGCAGTGTTCCCGGGTCGGACGGATCCGGAGTCCTCGAGGTGGCCGTTCGGGTGCGCCGGCGGATGGCCTCGATGGCCCCGTCGGACATTCCCGCGATCGCACGCCGAACCGGGTTGAAGCGGGACGGGCTGTCATTACTCCGGCGCGCGAGAGCGGCCAGCACCTCGTCGTCGGCGGTGAGGACCGCGGGGTCGATGGACAGCATCGCGGTGAAGGCGAACAGCGCGTCGGGAGCCACGCCCAGACGGTCGGCGATCTCCGGCAGGTCGGTCGGAACACGGCCGATCCGGACGCTGTGCGACAGCACCCAGACCGAAGGCACCCGCAGTTGCGCGGCGAGGTCGGCTATCGAGTGACGGTCCAGCCCGAAGAGGGTTGCCAGCTCTTCGAGCAGTCTCCGCCAGCCCTGCAGCACCGCCGACGACGGGGTGGGATCGGACGGTGCCAGCGTCACCCCCATCCACATGGACAGCACCCGGTGCGCGTTCCAGTCGGGGGCATCGTGCCGTTGGTGCCAGTGATATCCGGACAGCGCAAGGCTCTCCAGCAGGACGGCCGGGCTGGCGCCGACCCGCGCAGCCACCGCGGTGATCCGCTCGACGATGGCGATGACGGCCGACTCGTCCTTCGGCGCTGGATCGTCCCCGAACACGGCCGCCAGAAGCGCCGGGTCGATCTCCCAGCCAACCGCCAGCTCGGCGAACGAGCTGGGCGACACGCCGGCGGACCGGGCGAGCCGCGGCAGCTCGACGGGGAGCCGATGGATCTTGATGGCGAGGTCGCGCAGCCGGTCGGGTAACTGCTCGGTCTCCCCCATCAGTGCATGGAGCTGCTGAGGGTTCAACCACGGGCGTACCCGAAGGTCTTCCTCGAGTTCCTTCAGGGCGATCCGGGGCAGCTTGCCCGACCACCTGGAGCGGAACCAGGCGACGGCGAGCCGGCCCACACCGTCACTGTCGAGTGCCTCCCGGCCGACGGCCGGGGGCGCGCTGCCGAGAATGCTGACGATGTCCACGTCGGTGAGGTGATCCGGGGTGCGGTTGACGGGATGTTCCGCCTTGGCGAGCCGGTACGCCGAGGCCAGCGCCACCAGCCGGTCCGCCACGGTCGTGATCATGTTCTCGACCTCCGCCGGAACCTGCGCCACGCGGAGTACCGTGGCGGCGTTCGCGGCGAGCGCCTCCGCGTACTCCACGTCCCAGCGGATCATTGCGCTCTGCAGGGCCCAGGTGGCGTGGCTGCGGCCCGAAGCGGGTGGCTCGTATGCTGCCGCGAACGCGGCGATCGCCTGGGGGCGCTGTGTTACCGCGTCGTACAGCCGGGCCGTGACTTCCCGGGGGACCGACGCCTGACGCGTGACGATCAGCGTGGTAAGTGGATCGAACACTCGCCGCCAGTTCTGCTGGCGGCGCAGTTCGCCGTCCCGGTCGTAGCCGAGCGCCGGGCTCTCGGACGGCGGGACCTCGAGGGGCCGGCTCAGCGGTTCGAGATCATCCACGAACCCGGTCTTGAACAGGCTGGATGCCCAGACTCCGATCTTCTCCAGCAGTGGCCGGAGCGGCCCGGACCCGAGCGAGGACTGCAGCGCGATTCTGACCGCCGATTGAAGGAGATCGTGCAGCTCCGACATGTCGTCGAACAGGTCGACGTACCGCTCGCGGGTCAGGCGCGGGACGTCGACCAGCAGCTCGATCAGGTGCGCGGTGTCGAACCAATCGCCGCCCGTGCCGTGCATCCACCGGAACGCCTGGCGGAACACCCAGGGCAGCCGCATCTTGTCGTCGAGCACGGGCGAGATGCGGTCCGCCGTCCCCGTCAGGGCCGCGGCCAGCTCATCGGGCCGGATCTCCGGGTCGGCGATCAGGGTTGCGAACGGCATCAGGTGTGCGGGGTCCACGCCGCCCGCGGTCCGCGTCGCGGTCTCGAGCACCTTCATCGTGTCCAGCCCGTGCTGGAGCCCGATTCGGCCCAGCTCAGGGACGACGCCGGCCTTCAGTGTCAGCTCGGTCAGCGCGGGCAGGGCACTCTGCGGCAGACCGGCCCGGGTCGCCGCCAGCACGATCTTCAGCGGATCTGCCCACGACACGCTCATCAGCCGGTCGATCGTCTCCTCGGTCACGCCCAGCCGGTCGATCCACGAGGATCGTTCCGCGGCACCGATTCCATAGCCATCCGGCGGTGGCACGGGTCCGGCCAGCGTCCGCACGTGGTCGGCGACCAGCGCCAGCGGCACGTCGCCGAAGAACTCGGGCAGCAGGAACTCCACGTGCCGCGACGGCAGCAGCGCGGCCAGGGCGCTGGGCGGGGCACCGAGCCGCCCGATAACACCCACGACGTTGCGGACCATCGTCAGGTCCGTCCCCGGCCGCCCGGCGCCGGCCGGAATCGGATCGAGCAGCCCGTCGGTACGCATCGACGCGCCGATCTCGTCCGTGATCCGCTCGGCCCGGCGCTGATACTGCCGCACCAGCGCGTCCCGAATCGCCCGCTCGCGGCCGATTGCCGTCTCATCGGACTCCGCAGCAGCCGTCGGCCAGGCCTGCCACGGGCCGGGCTGCCCGGCATGCCACTCGCGCCATTCGCGCCGCTCGCCCACCCGCTCCTCATAGACGTCCGGTTCCGGTCCTCCGTACGGGCTGCCGAGCCGGGACACGGCCGCCCACACCCGAGCCGCGATCCCGGCCAGATGCTCCGGTTTCACCCCCAGATGGCTGGCGAGCGCGGTCAGTTCCGCCCGGCCGCGCAGCCGGAGTACGGACGCGCCGAGATCCGTCCCGGAACGCATCCGCATCCGCATCCGCGCCGTGTCCATCGCGGTGGCGAGGTCGGCGTCGCGCAGCGCGACCAGCAGCTCCGGTGCCACCTGCTCGGCGGCGAAGGACAGCAGCGCCGGCAGGTCGGTCTCGTCCAGATCCAGCCGGTCGGCTACCTCGGTCAGCCCGACGATGTCCGACACGGTCCGCACACCCGCAGGCCGCAGCCGGTCGAGCAGGTCGAGCGGACGCGTACCGCCGGTCACCGCGAGCGCACGCAGGTGCGGTCCGAACACCGCCAGCGGCCGCGGCTTGACCCCGAGGCGGGCAGCCAGCATCAGGAACGGGCCGGGAACGGCCAAGCCGATCCGGCTCGCGATGCCGGCGATGTCGTCCGGGACCTGATCGATCACCTCGATCCACCGGGTCAGCGCGTCCGCACCGAGGTCCTCGTGGCCGGGCACACGTCGCAGCGCCTCCAGCCGAGCCGGAGTGAACCCGATCGACGCGTCGTTCTGCAACCGCACCCAACGGTCCGGGTCGGCGCCCGGTGGCACGGGCGCGGGCCGGGCCTCGGAGTAGTCGGGCGGGTCGGCCGGAACGGACGGGCGCGGGACGAGCACCCGCATGGCGGTGACCACGTCGAGCAATATCTCGATCGCGCCCCGGAACACCTGCCGCCGACCGTCGATCACGACACCGAGGTCGCCGCGGGACACCGCCCGGTACTGACCACCGATCCGGAGCAGAACGAACGGCACACCGACCCGGAGCCCGACCAACGGCTGCGGCTCGTTCTCGGCGAGCCGATCCCGGACGACCCGCCGGACGTCCTGCTCACGGCCTGGGCCGATCCGCTGTAGCACTGCCGGGTCGATCCCACCGAGGACCGCCCGGCCGTCGGACCACATCTCGGCGTCCAGCCGGACCGTCTCACCCCCCGCGTCCGGCCGCACGTCCGAACCGGTCAGCAACGCGGGCGGGTCCTTCATCAGGACCCGCTCCCACACGCCGATCGGGCCGACGCGCAGCGGCGCACCGAGACCCTCGATCAACACGCCGATCTCGAGTCGGCCGCCGTAGCCCACGTCCCGGGTGGACACGGACTCCGGCCGGTACGTACCGGAGCGCCGAGCGCGCACCGTTATCGAAACGTCACTAAGTGTTTCCGGTACCCCGGTCTCGTCGTCCTGGTCCGGCACGATCCGCAGGCCGTCGCCGAGCAGCGCGGCCATGTCCACGAACAGCACGTCCGTGTGAAGCAGCGCGGCGAGCTCGACGCCGCCGATGCTGTCCGTCGTCGTCCAGCCCGCCCAGGCCACGTCGCCGGGGGTCAGCGTCCGTGCGAGCTGCTCGGTCACGGCGTCGGTGAGCACGTCGCGGCCGTCCGTTCCGGGCTCGGCCGCGATCGGCCGCAATTCGATGGTCTCGACACCTCTCCGGGTGAGCTCGCCGGACGGGATCCCGGTCGCGG
The DNA here is from genome assembly GCF_030813715.1 of Catenuloplanes indicus. Taxonomy (NCBI): domain Bacteria; kingdom Bacillati; phylum Actinomycetota; class Actinomycetes; order Micromonosporales; family Micromonosporaceae; genus Catenuloplanes; species Catenuloplanes indicus. The sequence goes on along the minus strand of NZ_JAUSUZ010000001.1, from coordinate 7,482,999 downwards.
GCGCCCGGCCGGACGGGGCCAGCGGCACGTACCGCTCTTCGCCCGCCACGACGGCGGCCCGGACGAAGACCTCGGGATCGCCGAACTCCCCCGTGCGCTCCACCCTGCCGTCCGCGTGCAGCACGTGCACGTCCACTTCCGACGGCAGGCCCTCGTCCTCCGGCGGGTCCGGTCGGCCGGCCGCGGCGATGATGACGGCGCGGTCCTTCGACGCCTGCGGTGGACCGACCGGTTGCAGGCCGACCAGTGCCTCGCGCGGAACCGAGTCGCTCCGGCCGGCCGCGGGCTGCGCCGGCTGCCGCATCATGCCCGGTGCCCTGCGGCGCACGCCGGGGTCGAGGAGCGCATCAGCCGTCCGGTCCGGCTCCGGGGCGGCCGGGCCGGACGCGATCGACCGAGTGCGCAGGTCCGCCTGGAGCAGCCCGCCGTTCCGGTCACCGAGCAGCCGGACCAGGCCGCGCAGCGGCTCAGGGAGCAGGCCGCGCAGCGGCTCAGGGAGCAGGCCGCGCAGCGGCTCAGGGAGCAGGCCGCGCAGCGGCTCAGGGAGCAGGCCGCTCTCACCGAGCGTGAACGGCTGCAGCCGTTCCGCGCCGTTCGCCTGCGTCTCGACCATCGTGAAGTGGGTCGCGTCGTGCCGGTACACCAGGACCATGTGCGCCCGCTCGACGGCCCACACCGGGGTGACCGCGCCGATCGCCAGGTCGGTCAGCCGGGTTGCGGTGGAGGGCGGGTAGAAGTCGCCGCCGAAGCGCACGGCCAGCCGATCCCAGGAGCGAAGGCCGTCGTGCACCGCACCGGCCAGCCGATCCCAGGAGCGAAGGCCGTCGTGCACCGTACCGGCCAGCGGGATTCCCAGCTCGCGCAGCAGAGTCTCGACCCGGTCGACACAGTCCGGGTCGGTGCGGTCCCACGGGGCGAGGCGCTGCGCGGCGTCGCGCAGCCGGCCGTCGCCGACCGGGTCGGGCATGAAGGCGACGGACGTGCCCGGTGCCGCCGCCTGGGTCAGCAGGTGCGCGGGTGCCGGCTTCAGCTCGGGTCCCGGAGTCCGAATGGTCTCGCCGTCGGACAGCAGCCAGGTCAGCCGGTCACCGGCCGGACCGAAGGTGCGGATCAGGGCGGCTGAGCCGGGCGCGGACAAGAGCGCGCCGGCCAGGTCGTCCGGAGCCGGCGCACCACTGCCGAACCGGTCCCAGACCTCGCCGATGGCCGGCGGTGCCAGCCGCGCCGGGTCCAGGTCGTCCGCGGCGCCGGTCAGCACCATGCCCACCGCCAGCGGGTACGCCGCCGAGGGCTGAAAGGCCAGTTCACGTACCCGCTGGATCGGGGTCTTGGTGGTGTCCGTGGCGAGCCGGGCGGCCTGCCGGAGCAGCTCGCGGGCGGCGATGCCGGCGGGCGGCAGTAAGCCGATCGCCACCGCGGTGCCGTCGGTCTCCACGCCGTCCGGGCCGAGCGGGACGGCGGAGGCGGGCATCCGGTTGCCGGGCAGCACCGGCAGCCGCGCCTCCACGCCGGACTGCGTGACCAGGCCCGACCAGGCCGCCGGGTCGATATCCTCGCCCAGGACCGGCATGAGCACCAGCTCATGCCGGTCCAGCAGGCTCAGCGTGTGGCCCAGCGCCCCCCGCATGGTCTCGCTGGCCAGCGCGGCCTCCGGAACGATGATCACGCCACGACCGGCCGGGCGGGGCGTGAGCTCCGCCAGCATCATCGCCTTCAGGTCGACGGTGGCCGGCGACTGCCCGGGGTGGTAATACGAGCCCCCGCCGGACAGCGGAAACAGCATGCCGTGGCGGCAGAAGATGTCGAGCAGGGACGAGCTGGCCACAAAAGGCTCCTAGCGAAAGATCTATTGATTCTCTGACGTAGCGGGCACCCGCCCGGTTCACTCCCCTTGTCGGGTTACGGGCCGATGGTGACGGTGCCGGCGTCAGGGTCGGCTGCGGCCGAACGGCGAGCGGACCCCCTGCCCACCGAACGAGCTGGACGCGCTGCCGGGCCTCGCCGTCGGCGGGCTCAGCGACGGGGAGGCCCGGATTCTGCTGACGGGCCGCAGCCCGTTCGACGAGAAGGTCCGGGACCGGTTGATCGCCGAGGCACACGGCAACCCCTGGCGCTGCTCGAGCTTTCGCCCGCTGACGGCTTCGGGCTGCCGGACCCGAGATTCGGTGCCGTCCCGCATCGAGCAGGCCTCCCAGGCCCGGCCGACCGGCCTCCCGCGCAGGCCCCCTGCTGCAGACGGCCGCCAGTGTCGATCCGACCGGCGACGCCGAGCTACTCTGGGTGACCGCTCGCCGGGTTGAGGACCGGATGGCGCCTGGCGGCTACCGTGGCTCTACACCGTCGCGCGCAACCTCGCGGTCGGCCACATCCGCTCCGCTCAGCGCGCAGCGATAGCGGTGATGACCGGGTCGGACCGGCCGGATCCGCGCGATGACCTCGAGGCCGTGCTCACCCGGGCGCAGGTGCGGAAGCGATCGAACAGCTACCCGCCCCGATGCGCCTCACGCTGGTCGAGGTCTATCTGATGGGGCGTTCCGTGGAGGAGACCGCGGATCTGCTCGGCACGCCGAATCAAGGTCGTCCCCGACCAGTCCCCGGCCCACCCTCGGGCCGGTGACCACGTCAGATCACCAGCCCGACAACCCGTCAACAATTCGACACCGCGTACGTCACCGTGTCGATCAGCTTCGCGTGCATCTGCGCGGCCTCGTCACCACGCGCCAAACCATCCTTCAACGCGGTGAGCCGACCGGTCCAAGCCACCCGATCATACGGATCCAGACAGCCCTCATAGGAACCATCCACACCCTTGGTGATCTTACCGATCCGATCAAAAATCGGCTTCAACCGTGGATCAACCAGCGGATCCGCATCCAACACACCCCGATCACGCGGAAGCGACAACAACTCCACGACCGCCTCCATCATCGTGACACTCGCCCGATCCTTACCGGTCACCGCCGTAGCCCGCAACAACGACACGACCTGCACACCAGACAGCACACCAGCCACCATCATCTGAAACAACAGACCATCCCACGGGAATCGCACCTGCCGGTCACCCGTCACCCGCACAAAGTCATACACAAATACCGCCGGCACCCGCCCACGCGCCTCAGACCACGCAGGCTCCACATCCAACATCGTGAGCGCCACCGGCCGCGGACCCTCCTCCGGACCCACCCCACCGAACTCACGCGCCAGCTCCAACGCCGTCCGGAAAACCGCCAACCGCGCATCACCCGAACTCGCACCAGCCAACTCACGCAACGCAGTCAACACGGCCGGATCACGCAACCGCTCCACATTCCGCCGGTGATACGCCTCAGCCGAATCCGGATCCCACGTCCGCAACCACTCCACCAATGCCACCGGCAACCTCGCCGCCGCACCACGAGAAAGCATCCGAGCCCGCTCGAACACACCAACGGACGGCTCACCCTCAAGATCGCCAACGGTGCCGCCATTCACGTCCCGCAACCGCCACGCATCACCAGATCCGGCCGCCTCAACAGCCAGCGACACCAGACCATGCCGCGCTCGCAGCTCACCGAAAAGCCGCTGACCATAACCCGTCGCTCGACCCACCACCACCAGCGGCACCGGACCAATCCGGCGATACCACACCAACGCCTCCGACAACTCCCCGAGCACCGCATCGACCACCCCCTGCGCACCAGCCAGATCAACCACAATCACCGGCCGATCAGCAAGAACCGCACGCGCACGAACCTTGCCGAGAACGTCCCCCGGCTGCTGCTGCGAACTCCAAGAACCAAGCACCAAGACCGGCATCGGAGCCGGCCACCAACCACCCGGAAACACACCCGCCCGTAACGCGCCGTCCAACGCCAGCAACGGCCGCACCACAGCATGCGTCTCATCCGGCACCAACCGCGCCACCCGCCGGATCGCCTCACCGAACCCCGGGTCAAGCAACAGCACCGAGGCCTCCCGCTCGGGCAGCTCGGCCAGTTGGCGCAGCGACTCCATCGCCTCCGCCCACATCCGGCCCGCGACCGGGTCGATCCGGCTCAGCTCGGCCACACCAGGACCCGCCATCTTCGCCGCGAACAGCACATCGCTCAACGACGCCGGACCGGGCGCCAGGATCGAATCCATCGCGGGCTGCGGCGTCTCCAGCACCGGAGAGACCCACAGGTCGCCGGTTTCGTCAGCCGGCGGGTCGTCGGGGTCCGCGGTCACGTCCTGGTCCGAGCCCGACTCGGACATGCCGGGCAGCATCACGCGGACGTTGCCGGCTGGGCCGCGCTCCAGGTGCAACGTCCGGCCGGTCTCCGGCCCGTATGCCGTCCGGAGACCCTCCTCGGACAGCACAATCCGGATGTTCAGCGCGGCGGCGATCGCCCAGAGCAGCTCCGGCTCGGCGACGCTGTTGTCCGGGACCCACGTCTCCAGAACGTCGGCCATCAGCTCGGGCAGGCTGGGCAGGGTGGCCGGATTGGCCTCCAGATGGTCGGTGAGGGCCGCGAGCACCGCGTCGGTGTCGTCGGGCACCGCGACGGTGTCGTCGGGCACCGCGACGGTGTCGTCGGGCACCGCGACGGTGTCGTCGAGCACCGCGACGGTGTCGTCGAGCACCGCGTCGATCTCGTCGAGCACCGCGTCGATCTCGTCGAGCACCGCGTCGATCTCGTCGAGCACCGCGTCGATCTCGTCGAGCACCGCGTCGGTGTCGTCGGGCACCGCGTCGGTGTCGTCCCGGATACGTACGGCGACCGCACGGCCCAGGAGATCGATCAGGAACGGGTCACCCTGATCGAGACGGGCCGCGACGTCGCGACGCAGCCGGACACGCTCCTCCTCCGCCCATCGCTCGCTCGCCGCGGCATCCCCGGCCGTGCCGGCCCATCGGGCGAACTCGGCCGGGTTCGGCTCCATCGGCCGGAATCCGGGTTGCAGTGCCAGTAGCGCGCCGACCGGCAACGCCTGGGCGAGCAGCGCGCCGACGGTGCGACCGGGCATGTCCCGGAATCTCCGGGGCTCCTCCCGCATGATGCGAATCACATACTGGGTGGCAGCACGGGTACTCGCCCGGTCCTCGTCCGTCATCGCCGCAGGCAACAGGTTCAGGGTCCGAGCGGCCCGCACGACGGACTCCAGCATTTCGTCGTCTGGCCGCGCGTCGACCGGCATCAGATCCGGCGGGGGTACGGCCGACGGCGTCAGGCTGCCGGTGACTTCGGCGATCCGATGCCGCACCGCCGCCCGCTGTCGCCGGACCGGCTCGTCCTGATCCTGGCCGGCGAGCTGCCTCTCCAGGTCGCGCAGCACGTCGAGTCCCGGATCGGTGGACAGCAGGTCCGCGACCCACCCGGTGATGTCCGGATCGCCGTCCCCGCTGACCGGGATCGTGCGCGAGATGCCCTCGGTGCTCGGCGTGTCACCGCGCTCGGCGTACCACGTGGCCCACCAGGCGGCTGACCGGTGGCTCCGCGCCGGTTCCGCCCAGGCGTGTTCCGCGATCCACGCACGAGATTCCAGTTCCCGCCCACCACCACCCGGGTAGGCCAGCTGATGGACGAGCCGCGCCCGCGCCACGAGGCCGTCCAGGAAGCGGGCCGGCAGCAGGGTTGCGGCGTCGGAGGCCGGCCCGGCCGGCCCGTCGCGCAGCGCGGCCATCGCGAATGCCGGGTGCTCACCCATGATCAACTTGCGGATGTCATCCGGCCAGGGCGCGGACCGGACGAGTGTCTCCGCCTCGGCGGCGGACAGCCCGTACGGCAGACCCGCGTGATCATCGCCCGCATGCCAGGGCGTGGTGACGAACAACGCGCGCGCCTGCCATAGGTCGTCGGCTCCCTGGAACAGCTGGTCCAGGAACCGCTTCGTCCGCTCGTCCGGCGGGTCGAAGGTCCGCCACCGGCCGCCGAGTTCCCTGCCCGAGCCGGGCTGGTGAGCGTCGGCCGGCTCCACGGTGAAGTCCCGCCCGGCTGCCCGGACCAGACCGAGCAGGGTCTTGAGCTGCGTCTGCAGCACCGGCAGGTCCCGGGCCAGGTCGAGGCCCTCGAAACGCAGCTCGCCGTCCGGCCGTCGATCGACGGTGCGGGCGGCACGCGACCGCACCCGGTCCTCGGCGGGGTCGGTGCTGAGGCGGTGCAGGACGTCCTCGTACCCGGTCATCAAGCTCCGCAGGACGTCGAAGGTCCGCTCACCGACCGCGCCGACGCGGACGGACATCGAGCCGCGCACCGGCTCCGCGCCGGCGTACGCCAGCGCGTCCAGGACGGCGGCGAGCTGCTGCCAGGGCTTTTCCGCACCGTTCAGGTCCTGCAGCGTCAGCCACCAGCGGCCGTCGCTGGATTCGTGCAGCACACCGGGGAACAGCGCGCCGACGTCCGCGACGATGCGAGCGGCCCGCTCCCTGGCCGGCACTGCCGTCCAGGGATTGGCCGTCCTGCGGATCGGGAACGTCAACTCCGCCGACACCGTCAGCGGCCTGTTGAGGCGGTCCGTTTCGTCACCGGTGTGCGGCACCGGGTGCAGACCGCTTTCGACGCGTTCGCGCAACCACTCCTCGACGGCTCCGGCCGTGTCGGCGGAGGGCCGGTTCCGCCGCGGTGTCTGCCATCCTCCGGCCTGCGCCGAGTCCTGCCCGGCGACCGGTCCCATGCCGACCGGCGGCCGGACCTCCACGAGGCCCGTGGCACTGGTGCCGGGTGCCCAGTCGGCGACCTGGAAGAGGGTGAAAGCCTGCAGGCGTGCCACCGGATCGGTGATCAGGTCGAACACGCGCAGGCCGGTGTCCTCGTACCGACGATGCAGCGCGACTGAACCGGCCGCGTAGGATCCGGCCTCCGCGAACTCCCACGAGTCAAGGTCCTCGACCGTGCCGGGCTCCCGGGCCGCCTCGACGAACCCGGCGAAGACGGTGGCGCCGACCTGCAGCTGAGCGGGGGTCACCGCGCCCAGATGGAAGATCACCGTGCCACCGCTGCGCCGGCCGGCGTTCTCCACCTGCATCATCCGGTCACGGTCCGCGTGGTCCGCGGCGAAGTCGGCGAAGGTCGTCCAGCCGGGCGTAACGGTCGCCTCGCCGGGGCCGGCCGGGGCCAGCAGGCCCATCCGGTGCAGCACCGGCAGGCTGGCATAGAAGAGCTGGGCGAGCCGCAGGTACGCACCGGTGTCCCGGCCGAAGCTGGTATGCACTCGGATCGCGGCGCTGGGAACGGATCGCGTCTCCTTGTCGATCATCTGCCGCAGGATGCGCCGGAACGACGTCCAGTTCTTGCGGAGCGGAAGCACCGTGAATTCTGCCCAGGACCGGGCACCCGGCGCCTCGGCCTCGATCAGTGTCGTCAGGTCTGGCCGCGCGGGCAGGAGCACCTCGACGCCGACCGGGATCGGTAGACCGGCCGACATCGACGGCGTGAGCCGGTGGGTGAAGGTCCGGTCGCCGACCGCGGTCCGAAGCATCTCCGTCGCCTCGCCGGGATGGTCACGGGCCAGCGCCCAGAGTGCGCTCCCGGTGAGCCGGCCGGACTCCAGGCGCACCTGGAGCATGAGCTGCCGGGCCGCCCGTGGCGTCTGTCTCCCGAGGGTTCCCAGGTTGCCCCGGTTGTGTGCCCGCAGCTGATCGTTAGCCCAGACGAACTCCTTCTCGGTGATGTGCGCGTGCGCGTGCATCCGATCGACCCAGGGCTGGTATCCGGCGATCAGCCGTTCCCGGGCGTCACCGCGTGATCCGGCGTCCGCGGTGGACATGAACTGCTCGGCCAGGGCCACCACCCCGACCGGCATGCGCAGCTGCTCCGCGATCTGGATCAGATCCCTCGGATCGGCATTGCTGGACGTGAAGATGGTGTCCAGGTCGGCCGGCACCGCCTCGGTGGCCACGGCGATGCGCCAGAGCGACTCGGTGATCGGCGGCAGCGATCGCGGGCTGGCCGGCTCGGCTCCACCGGCCGGAACGAGCTTGTCCCAGGCCGACAGCCGGCCCGGTGACGGGCGCCGGCGAAGGGCCTCGCGGTGCTCCTCGGACAGGGCCTCGATCGCGCTGGTCGCCGAGGCGAATCGGGGCCCGGGGACCCGCCGCCTGAGCGCGGCGATCCCGTCGGCCGGCGTCAGGACGAGCGGGTCGACGGGGAGGCCGGCCGCGAACGCGAACAGCAGGTCGGCGCGCACGTTGAGTCGATCGGCGATCTGCGGGAGCTCGACGGGCACACGACCGATCCGGACACTGAGCGACAGCATCCACGATGTCGGCACCCGGAGGCGGGCGGCGAGAACGGAGATGGCGTGCCGGTCCAGCCGGAACAGCTCCGCCAGGTCGTCGAGCAGCCTCCGCCAGTGCTCCAGCCGCAGGGAATGCCCGGCCGCGAGAATCTCCGGCCCGACCCCCGTCCAGGTGGACAGCAGCACACCCGCCGAATTCCAGCGTGGTGCCAGGTTTCGGGTGCTCCAGCGATATCCGGACACCGCGAGGCTCTCCAGATACGTCGCCACGTCGGTACCGGCGGCGCCGGCCGCTTCGCCGACCATACGCTCGACCGCCGCCACGTCCACAACCGTCCCCGCTCCGGGAACGAGATCGAGCACTCTGACTAGCTGCGGATCGATCCCCAGCCGCGTCGCGAGTCCGACGACCATGGCCGGTGGCACGGGGCCCGCGCTCCCCTCGATCCGGATATCGCGGGCGATGAGCGGCAGGTCCTCCGGGATCCGGTCGTGCCGGATCGCGAACGCGCGCATCCTGGCGGCCGGCAGGCCGGTCGTCGTCGTCAACCACATCAGGGAGCTCGGGCTCAGCCACGGCCGCTCCCGGACATCGTTCATGATGTCCTCGAGCGTGACGTCCTTCAGCATCTCCGACCATGCACCGGCTCGCCAGGAATCGGCGAGCAGACCGACTTCGCGGTCGCTGAGCAGCTCCCGGCCGGGTGCCGGCGAGGCGCTGCCGAGCATCTCGCCGATCTCACCGTCGGTCAGGTTGTCCACGGTCCGGTTCGCCGGATGGAACGCCTTCGCCGCCCGGTAATCCGCGACCAGGCCGATCACGGCGTCGGCGACCGCCGCCACTTCCGGCGACGCCGACAGTGACCGGAGAACCTGGCCGGTGTACGCGGCGAGCGCCTCGGCGAACGCCAGGTCCCGCTGGATCATCGACGCCTGGAGCCCCCAGGTGTGGAGACCGTGCGAGGACTCGGGTCCTCCGTAGGCCGAGGCGAACGTGTCGATCGCCTGCTGCCGCTTCTCTTCTGCGGCGTGCAGTCGTTCGACCGCCGCCAGTGGCACCGGCGCTCCGGCCGCACCGGCGGCCCGGGTCACCCTCTCCTCCAGGTCCACCCGGCTCCGCTGGCGGCCGAGTTCGGCGCTCCGGTCGTAATCCCGCGGGCCCGCATCACCGGCCCGGGATCCGAGATCGGCCTCGAAATCGGTCCGGATGCGGGCGAGCCAGGCGGTGGTTTCCTCCATCAGGGGCCGTAGCCCCGGGGGCTCGATCGATGAACTCAGCGCGAGCTCGGTAGCCTCGCGCACAAGCCGTTCCCGCTCCTCCAGTCCGGAGCGGAGCTGGGTGTACCGCTCGACAGTCAGCCCCGGAAGGTCAGCCAGCTGCCGAGGCAGAATGCCGGTGTCGATCCAGTCGCCACCCTGGGCGTGCATCCACCGGAACATCTGCCGGAACACCCACGGCAGCTGCATCCGTTCGTCGAGGAGTGGTACGTGGAACCGTGCCGTATGCGCCAGCTGCCTCGCCAGCACGGCCGCCGTCATCGTCCGTGTCCCACGCCCGGCCGGCGCCACGAAGCGGTTCATCAGATTCTGGAACGGCATCAGGTGGTTCGGCTCCACCCCGCCCTCGATCTGGGCCGCGACCTGCAACACCGTCGCCGGCTCGACCCCCCGCCGGACGGACGTACGGCCGAGATCGACGGGAATCCAGCCGATCTGCAGCGACAGCCGGGTCAGCGTCGCGCGGTCGAGCCGGTCCAGCCCCGCCCGGGACGCGGCCGTCAGTATTCGCTCCGGATCGCCCCACGGAACGCTCAGCAGCTCCTCGATCGTCGTGGCGGCTACACCCAGCTCGTCGCTCCACCGGGCGCGTTCCGCCTCGGTGGTCGCGGGGCGGTACGCCGGTGGGGCCGAGTCGATCAGCTTCCGCACGTAGCCGGCGATCGCTGCCAGCGGGATGTCCGCGAGAAACTCGTGCAGCAGCAGCTCCATGCGCCGGGACGGCAGGAGCGCGGCCAGGGCACCGGGATGCACGCCGAGCCGCCCGGTCACCTCCATCACCTCCCGCACGGCCTCCGCGTCGGTCCGGTCGGCGATCCCGGGGTACACCGGGACGACCAGTCCGTCGGCCAGGAGTGACGCGGTGATCTCGGCCGCAATCCGCGTAGCCCGGTCCGGTTGCCCGCCCGAGTACGAGCTGCCGAGCGCCGCGAACGCCTGCCGGATGCGAGGTGCGATCCCGGCCAGGTGTACCGGTTTTACGCCCAGCGCGGTGGCGAGCGCCGTCACCTCGTCCCGATGCCGCAGACCCAGCCCGTGTGCACCGAGATCGGGGCTGGACATGATGACCACCCGCATCCGGGCGGTGTCCATCGCCGTGACGAGATCGTCGTCACGCAACGTGGCCAGCAGCTCCGGCGCCACGCGCTGACCGGGGAAGGTCAACAGCGCCGGCAGGTCGGTCTCGCCGAGCTCCAGCCGACCGGCCACCTCGGCCAGCCAGACGATGTCCCCCACGGTACGGACGCCGGAGGACCGCAGACGACCGAGCAGGTCGAGCGGCCGCGTCGTGCCGGCCGAGGCGAGTGCCCGAAGGTGCGAACCGAAGACGACCAGCCACTCCGGATCGACGAGGAGCTCGGCGGCCAGCCGGAGAAGCGGGCCGGGAACGACGAGCCCGATCCGGGCCGCGGCGGCGTCGTCCGGGACCCGGCCGATCACCTCGATCCAGCGGACCACCCTCTCCGGGCTCGGCACGCCGGCCCCGAGCAGATGGATGAGCGACTCCAGGCGTGCCGGGGTGAGGGCGATCGCGACGTCGTCCTGCAGCCGGCGTCGACGGGCATCGTCCGCGGTGGCGGGCGCGTAAGCCGGCGGGGCGGGCGGGAGCCAGCCCGGCACCTGTCCGGCGGTGACCGGATCGAGCAGCACCTCCACCGCATTCGGGTAGGTGCTGATCGGACCCCTCGGCTGAGGCTGGATCACAAGGTCGCCGCGGACCACCACCCGGGACTGATTGCCGATGCGCACCGTGCCGACCGGTGCCACGCCACTGAGCCCGATCCTAAAACGTGCACTGTCGGTGAGGCCGCGCGCGATGAATTCCCGGGCATTTCCCTGTACCCCGAGGTCGGCCAGCCACCGCCGCGCTGCGGCGGTCACCTGGCCGATCATCGCGCGGCCGTCGGCCCACGCCCCGGCGTCGACCGGCTGGGCCAGGCCCGATTGCCCGGGCAGAGCGGGTATGCCGGGGAGCATCGCGGACGGGGCCGGCACGATCGCCCGTTCCCACAGTCCGATCGGTCCGACCTGAGCGGGCGTGGCGAGGCCGTCGACCCGTACGACGACCGCGAGCCGCCCCTCGTAGCGGATCTGCCGACCGTCCAACGACTCCGGCCGGTACTCGCCGGCGCGGCTGGCGGTCACCGTGAGTGAGACGTCGCGGAGCATCGGCGGCACCGGCCGGGACGCGTCCCCGGCCGGCACGATCCGCAGGCCGCCATCGAGCAGCGCGGACACGTTCTCGCGCAGTGTGTCCGTGCCGAGCAGCTCCGAGATCGGGACACCGGCGCCGGCCCGGCCCTCGATGCGCCAGCCGTCCCAGGAGGCCGCGTCGGCATCCGGCAGCATGCGGCGCCACGCGGTCACCGCGTCCGAGACCGCATCGCGGCCGTCCCGCCCGGGTTCGATCGCGATCGGGTGCAGCTCGACGGTCCGCACACCGGGGCCGGTGAGCTCGGCGGCCGGTAGCACACCGGTGGGAGTACGGCCGGACGGCAGCGTCACATCGTCGGCCTGCTGCCGGGGCGACGGGGGCGACGGCCGCCGCATCATGCCCGGCCGGCCGCCACCGTCGAGCAGCGCCTCCACCGTGCGGTCCGCGGGCGGGGCCGCCGAGCCGGAGGGCCCGGCGATGATCCGCTTGTCGACGAAGTCCACGCCCAGCACGGCCGCGTCCTCGTTGCCGAGGAGCCGGACGGTGCCGGCCAGCGCGGCCGGCAGTCCGTCACCGCGCCTGCTGAGCGTGAACGGCTGCACCCGGTCAGCGCCGTTCGCCTGCGTCTCGATCAGTGTGTAATTCGTCTCGTCGTAGCGGTGGACCAGCACCATGTGCGCGCGCTCGACGATCCACACCGGAGTGACCGTGCCGATCGGCAAAGCGATCAACGCGGCCCCTCTGGTCGGCTTCTGGAACCGTCCGCCCAGGCGCGCGCCCAGCAGGTCGAGGCTGATCGTGTCCGTCGTGGCCACGTGCAACAGCGGAACGTCCAACAGGATGAGCAGCAGCTCGACCCGATCGACGCAGTCCGTGGCCGTCCCGTCCCACAGCGCCGGGACGGCGGCCGCCTCGGCCAGAAGCCGGCGCGGATCGGCCAGCATACGGAAGCCGTCCACCGGGTCACGCTCGACGTGCAGCGTCGATCCGCCGCCCGGCCCGTACGCCGTCCGCAGGCCGTCCTCGGCGACCACAACGGTAGTGTTCAGCGCCAGACTCACCGTCCACAGCAGCTCCGGTACGGCGACGCTGCCGTCCGGGCTGTAGTGGTCGATCAATGTGGTCAGCACCGCAGTACGGGTGGGCAACCCGGCGGGCTCACCATCGAGCAGCTCCTTCACCGCTCTGATCAGCCCGTCGGTGAGCAACTCGTCGTCGTCACCGAGCACCCGGTGCAGCAGATCGATCAACACCGGATTACCCCGGTCGAAAGCGGCTGCGACCTCACTGCGCAGCCGCAGGCGCTCGTTCGCCAGCGCGAGCTCCAGCGCCGCACCACCGTCATCGGCCCGTTCCGGGACGGACAGCCGGAACCCCGGGTCCAGGGCCGTCAGCACACCCACCGGCAGCGCCTCGGCGAGCAGCTCACCGAGGGTACGACCGGCCATCCGCTCGAACCGGCCAGGACTGCCTCGAAGAGCCTCGATCACATAGCTCTTCACCACGTCGAACGTCTTCGCGCCGCTACGCCCCACGTCCGGGGGCAGAACACCCTGGGCGAGGCCGGACCGGAACACGGACACCAGCAGCGGATCGCGCCTGGTATCGACCCGGATCGACCGCAGACCGGCAGGCGGGCCCGCGGGCTGCACCGCCGGTCTGAGCCGCTCGCGAACCTCGCGCCGCTGCTGCCGTGCAGCCTCGTCACCACCGTGCGCGGCCAGCCACCGATCAAGGTCACGCAGTACCTCGGCACCCGGATCCGCGTCCAGCAGGCGAGACACCCACCCGGCCACGGCCCGGTCCTGGGCCCGTACCACCGGAAGATGTCGTTCCTCGCCGGTCCCGGGGAACATGCCCAGCTCCGAGTACCACGCCTGCCACCAGCCAGCCGGCCGCCTGCTTCCCGTGACGTCGGCCCACGCGGCCCGCGCCACCGATGCCCGGTGACGCACCGCCAGCTCGCCGTCACCCGGATAAGCCAGCAGGTAGGTGGCACGTGCCCGCTCCACCACCTCACGCGGGAAGCGCGCCGGAAGCTCGCTGACCGGCAACCCGAACACTCCGGCGGGCAGCGCGGTCATCGCGAAAGCCGGGTGCTCCCAGCGCAGGACGCCGGCGGGCTCCTGCCCCCATCGGGACAGGCCCAGCAGCGTCGCCTCGGCGACGGACAGGCCGTACGGCAGGCCCGCGTGGTCATCACCGGGGTGCCACGGCGCGAGGACCCACAGCGCGCCCGCCTGCCAGCGATCCTCCGGGGTCTTGAACAAGATGTTCAAGAGCCGGTTCTCCCGGTCGCCGGGAAAGGCATACCCTCGCCACCGGTTGTCGAGCGGCTGCCCGGCCTCGGACGGGTGCCGGACGGCCGTCGCCTCGGCAATTCCGGTGAAGTCACGCTCAGCCGCTGCGACCAGGCCCAGCAGCGTCTTGATCTGTACCTGCAGCACCGGCAGGTCGAGAACCGGGTCGAGGCCGGAGATTCCGAGACCGCGATGACTCAGGGCCGCCAGGCGGCCGGCCCGCGACCGTACCCAGCCATCGGCGGGGTCGGTCAGCAGGCGATCGATGACGTCTCGGTGCATCTCCATCAGGGCCCGCACGGCGCTCGCGGTCTGCGCGGTCACGTTTCCGATCTGGACGGTCATCGAGCCGTCGACCGGCTGCGCGCCGAACCGCTTTACCAGGTGGAGCAGTTCGGCGAGCTCCCGCCAGGGATGACGCGACCGGCCCAGATCGGCCGACGTCAGCCGCCACGTCCCGGTCAGCGAGTGGAGCGAGCCGGTCGCACCGAGCTCGCGGAGCCGCTCGTTGATCTGCCTGGCCCGTGCTGCCGCCGAGACCGCGGTCCACGAGTTCGCCGTCCGCAGGACCGGGAACTCGACCTTCATGGACAGCATGAGCGGCCGGCCGAGCGGGGTCTGCCGGTCACCGGTGTGCGGCACCGGATGCAGGCCGCTCCGCACACGTGCCGACAGCCACTCGACGAGCTGCTGGGGCGTCGAGCCGGCCGGCGCACCGAGCTCGGGGTCCTGCCACGCATAGGACGGTGGCTCAGTCTGATCGAGGATCGGCCCCATGCCGGTCGGGGGCTGCACCTCGATGAACTCCACGTTGCCCGGCTGGCCGCCGGTCGTTCTTCCCCACGGCCAGTCGACGACCTGGAAGAGGGCTGCCACCTGCCAGCGCGCCACCGGATCGGCGATCAACGGCAGGATCCACTGGATGTCCTTCTCGTTCCGTCGCCGCAGCGGGACCGACTCGTCCCGGCCGGCATCCGCCGCTTGGAGTGCCCACCGGTCGAGGTCCGAGATCCCGGCGCGGGTCCGCGCCGCCGTCACGAAGACGTCGAAAATCGTGACCGCCGCCTGTATCTGGGGCACAGTCACCGCGTCCAGGTACAGGACCGCCATACCGGTGCCCTCGATCAGCTGCAGGACCCGCTGGGGGTTGCTATGGAAATCGAAGAACTCTCCAGGGGTGGTCCAGCCCGTTCCGGGCCAGGTCAGGGACGGGCCGGACGGAGCGAGCAGGCCCATCCGGCGCAGCACCGGCAGGGTGGCGTAGAAGATCTGCGCGAGCCTGAAGTACGCCTGCCGATCCTGGCCAAAGCCGGTTTTCAGCGCGACGAGGGCGGTACGGGGCCGGGAAACCTTGCCATCCTGGTGGGATTCCCACACGATGCGGTTGAGCGACGCCCAGCCGTCGGTGAGCCCGGTCAGCGGAATGGAGACGTCCGTCCCGTCCAGCCCGGCTGCCGGTGCCTCGACATCGAGCCGCGCTCGCACCTTGTCGGGGTCACCGGACGCCTTCAACAACAGCACGTCCCCGGCCGGTATCGGCACGTCGGTGAGGAGCGGCACGTACTCATGCGTAAGGAACGTACCGTCGAGCGCGGTGCGCAGCATGTCCGTCGCGTCGTCCGGGTAGCTCTTCGCCAGCGCGGTCAGCGCGTCGGTGGTGAGCCTCCCGCGCGCCAGGCGTACCCCGAGCATCAGCTGCCTGGCCGCCCGCGGCTCCATCGCGAGCAGCTTTCTCAGGTCGCCGCGGTCGCGGTGCTCCAGGAGCACCTGGTTCGCCCAGGCCAGTTCCGCTTCGGTCAGGTGCGCGTGCTCGGCCAGCCTGCGGACCCAGCCCGGGTACCCGTCGAAGCGCCCGCGGGCGATGACGTCGTGTCCCTTGTCCTCGAACGGCATGTACTGATGGGCCAGCACGACGTTGCTCATCGACGTTCTGTGAGCGGCCGCGGTGGAGAGCAGCAGTCGCGGTGGAATGCTGGTCTCCGCGAAGCGCTGCGTCAGCGCCTCGGGAACGGCGCCACGAACCAGGGTGACCGTCCACAGCGCCTCGGTCGGCACCGGCAGCGGCATAGGATCGAGCAGATCCGCTGCCGCCCGGCCCGGCCTCGGTCGCTGTCGCAGCGTGTCCGCGGTACCGGCCGGCAGATGTGCGATGACGCGCTGCACCGAGCCGAAACGGGAGAGCCCGTCGCCGTCCTGGGGGGCGAGCCCGGCAAGGAAGTGATCGTCCCGGGTCAGGACGGCGGTATCGACGGACAGCCTCGCGGCGAACGCGAAGAGCAGGTCGGCATGCACACCCAGCCGCTCAGCGTCCTTCAGCAGGCCGGACGGGACGTCGCCGATGCGCACCGCGTAGGACATCACCCAGATGGCGGGCACTCGCAGGCGGGCAGCAAGGTCGGCGATCTGATGGCGGTCCAGCTGGAACACGTCCGCCAGCTCCTCCAGCGCCGTCCGCCAGAATTCGGGCCACCGCTTCGGCATCCGCGCGGGGAGAGAGGCCGGATCAATGCCCATCCACAGCGGCAGGACCTCGGCCGAATCCCACGGCGGTGCCACGCTCCGGTCCCGCCAGCGGAATCCGGCCAGGGCGAGACCTTCCAGGTAGGTGGTCGCGTCGGTGCCGTCCGCCGCAGCCGCATCGTCGATTTCCCGCGTCAGCTGGTCCATCGTCGGCACGTTCTCGTCCGAGTCGTACCCGAACACGATCGAGACGACCGACGGATCGACGCTCCGCCGACCCGCCAATCCGGCGATCAGGTTGATCGGCATGCCGGATGCTTCGCTCAGGGCCGGCAGGTCGGTAGGGACACGGTGTATCCGGATCGCGAGGGCATGTAGACCCGGGATCGGCTGACCGTTCTCGTCCTTCAACCCGGCCAGCAGGCGAGGGCTGAACCAGGGCCGTTCACGGAAGTCCGCCCGCAGGTCATCGGCCCGGACGGAGAGTCTCTCGGCCCACTGCTCGGCGATCCAGGAGTCAGCGAGCACATCGATGCCGGCGGGGCTGAGTGCGGCTCGGCCCGAGGCCGTGGCCGCGTTGCCGAGAGCGACCAGGATGTCGCTGTCCGAAAGGCGATCCACCACGCGGTGCGCCGGGTGTTCCGCCATCGCCGCCCGGAATTCGACGGCGAAGTCGGAGAGCCGATCCGCGGCTGACCGGTACAAACCGCGTACCGATGGTGGAACCTGGTCCGAGCGGAGATACTCGTTGGCGTACCCGACGACCTCCAGCGTGTAGTCGACTGTGACGCGTATCAGAACGCCTTGCCGGGCAACAGCGGCGTCTTTACCGACGGAGGCAAGCCGTGCCCTTGCCGACTGAAGTGCCGAGCCCGCCTTGAGGTGCAACTCCCTGGCGGCATCCACCCTCTTGCGAGCCTCCGGCCGCGGATGGACGTCATCCAACGCTCGCAGGATCCGGGCGGAGCGCTTCAACAACCTGTCCGGGCCATCCCCCTTCCAGCTCCCCAGGTGGCTGATCAGCGGGTAGAATTCTCCCACGAAGACGAGATCGAATACGTCGGCCGACCAGTCCGACAGCTCTTTGAGCATCCTCAGGTCCGGTCCGGACGACGACTGCGCGGCTGCGGACCTGAGGGCCAGTCGCAGGTTGTTCCGCTGCTGATCCAGGCCCTCAAGAAGCTCCGAGTACCGGTCCGCGGACGGGATCGCTATCCGGGGCAGCCACTCGGTCATGTGCGCGGTGTCGATCCAGGCGCCACCATGGCCGTGCATCCACCGGAACACCTGCCGGAACGTCCAGGGCAGCCGCATCCGGTCGTCGAGCACGAGCGAGATGCGCGTCGCCGTCTCGGTCAGCGCCGCGGCCAGCGCGTCCGGATCGTCCTGCACGTCGCCGAGCAGGGCGGCGAACGGCAACAGGTGAACGGGGTCCACCCCGCCCTGGATCCGCGTCGCCACCCGGAGCATCTTCGCCGGGTCGAGTCCCCGCAACAGGGCCGCCCAGGGCAGGTGGACCGGCACGCAGCCGATCCGCAGCGACAGCTCGGTCAGCGTCCGAAGGTCGGACCGGTGCAGCCCGGCCCGGATCGCGGTACTCCGGATCGCGAACGGGTCACCCCATGGCGTGTCCAGCAGCCGGTCGAACGTCGCCTCGTCGACCCCCAGCTCGGCCAGCCACCATGCGCGGTCCGCGGCGCTGATCACGCGGTCCGACGGCGCCGGCGGGGAAAAGCCGGCCAGCTTCCGCGTGTGGTCGGCGGTCATCATCAGCGCGACGTCGCCGAAGAACTCGTGCAGCAGCAGTTCGGCGTGCCGGGACGGCAGCAGCCCGGCCAGCGCGCCCGGCTCGACGCCGAGCCGCCCGGCCAGCCGCACGATGCGGCGGGCGGCTCCCACGTCCCGTCGCGACTGCTCGGCAGCGTCCGGGCCGGCCAACGCCGGAGCGAGGACACCGGCCCTGCGCATTATCGTGACGAGCTGGTCCACGATCCTCGTGGACCAGCGCCGATACTGTGCGGCCAGCTCGTCGCTGAGCAGCTGCGCCGCGGCGCGCATCTGCTCGGCCTCCGTCTCCGTGGCCCCTTCGGCGGGCTCGGGCCATGCCTGCCACGGTCCAGGAACGCCGGCCACGTACCGGCGCCACCGATGTTCCTGACCGATCCGTTCCTCGTACTCGTCCGCCTCGGCGCCCTCGTACGGGCTGCCGAGTTCCCCGACGGCAAGCCGCACCCATGCCGCGACGCCGGCCAGGTATGCCGGAGCCACACCCAGGCCGGTGGCGAGCGCGGTCACCTCCGCCGCGCTCCGCAACCCCAGCTCCGACGCGCCGAGATCCGCGCTGGACGACATGCGCACCCGCAGCCGCGCGGCGTCCATCGCGGCCCTCAGGTCGGCGTCACGCAGCGTGGCCAGCAGCTCCGGTGCCACCTGCTCGGCGGTGAACGTCAGCAGCGCCGCCAGATCCGTCTCGGTCAGGCGCAGCCGGCCGGCCACCTCGGCCAGCCAGGCGATGTCCGAGTAGGTCCGCACGCCGGACGGTCGCAGACGCTCCAGCAGATCGGCCGCCCGCAACGTGCCCGAGACAGCGAGCGCCCGCAGGTGCGGGCCGAAGACCACGAGTAAGCCGGGATCGAGCTTCAGGTCAAAGGCGATCCGCAGGAGCGGACCGGACACGGCCAACCCGATCCGGGCCGCGGCGACCGCGACGTCGTCCGGCACCCGGTCGATGACCTGGATCCAGTCGACCAGAGCCGCCGCACTCAAATCTTCGGCTCCGGGCTGATGCTGCAACGCGGACAGCCGGGCCGGGGTAAGCGCGATCTCCGCATCGTCCCGCAACCGCTGCCAGCGACCCGGGTCGACGCCGTCCGGTGCGGGCGCGGACTCGCGGTGGTCGTAGCCGGGCGGGGCGGTCGGGACGGACCGGAGCGGGACGAGCACACGCACCGCCGTGGCCACGTCGAGCAGCACCTCGACCGCGCCGTCCGTCTTCATCACCGTACCGTCGGTCAGCGTGACCTCAAGGTCACCACGGACCACCGCCCGATACTGCCCACCGATCCGGACCATGACGAACGCAGACCCGACGCGCAGCCGGAACGCCGGCCGGGACTCGGCATCGGCCAATCGTCCGGTGAGGAATCGCTGGGCCTCCCGCTGCCGCCGGACGCCCATCCGCGTGAGGACCGTCTGCGAGAGTGCGCCGACGACGGCCTGTCCGCTCGTCCACACCGCCGGATCGAGCACGGCCGTGTCACCGTCCGTGCCGGACGCCCCCTCCAGCGTGGGCAGTAGCGCCGGCGGGTTCTGGAGCATCACCTGCTCCCACACACCGAGCGGGCCGATCCACACCGGCTCGCCGAGGCCCTCGATCCGCACGCCGAGCTCGAGCCGGCCGCCATAGCCGACGTTGCGGGCGGTGACCAGCTCGGGCCGGTAGGTGCCGACACGCCGGGCCTGCACCACGATCGAGACGTCGGCGAGGGCTTCCGGCACGTCCTCCCCGCCCGGCACGAACCGCAGGTCGTCGTCGAGCAGGTCCTGCACGTATCCGGCTAGTTCACCCGTGTCGAGCCAGGTGGCGAGCGAAGCACTGTTCGTGCCGCCCTCGGGCCGCCAGCCCTCCCAGGCCACCTCGTCCGGGCTGAGCAGGGTCCCGAGCCTCTCGGTCACGGCATCGGCCAGCACGCCGCGGCCGTGGTGACCGGGCGCGGCCGCGATCGGGCGGGTCGCGACGGTCTCGGCACCGGTCTCCTCCAGCCGGTCGGCCGCGATGCCGGTCGTGGGCGTCCGGCCGGTCGGGGTCAACGGCTGATAGCCGGCCCGCGGGCCGGCCTCCGTCTGCACCGTGGAGACGCCGACGAAGACGTCCGGGGCGCCGATCCGGCCGGAGTGCTCCACCGAGCCGTCCTGGTGCACGAGGTGCAGGCGCATGTCGGCGCCGGGCAGTCCGGTGACGGCGATGGCGGCGGCCCGGACGCTGGTGTCCTGCGGAGCTCCGACCGGCCGCAGGCCGACCAGGACCTCGGGCGAGACCTGCCGCTCCCGGCCGGCCTGCTGGGTGCCGCCGCGGTAGCCGCGGCTGACCGGCTTGTCCAGTAGTGCGGCCACGTCCGATGTGGACTCCGGCGGCACGCCTGCCGGGCGCAGCACCACGCCGTTCGGGTCGATCACGACAGCTCGCGCGTACGTTGCCGAATCATGTCCGAACGGCGCGGCTCCGGTCCGGATCATCCCGTCCGGATCGACCAGGTTGGTCCACGCGATCTGCCCACCGAAGGCGTGATAGGCGAGATAGACGTGGCCGAACGCGGTGTGCGGCCGGTCGACCAGCACCACCGCGGCCGACCTCGGGCCGGCCGCGGACAGCCGGTCGTTGAGGTCCTGCCAGCCGCCGATCCGAGTGAAGTCCTCCCGGTCGCCGAGCCAGCGCTCCGCGACCGACCCCAGAGCGCCTTCCTCGCGGGTACGTGGCACCCGCACCCCGTGGGGGAACCTGCTGTCCGGGAAGAGTCGCCCGGTCAGGTCACGAACCAGGGCGAGGCACTCGGCGAGCGTGCGGTCACCGGTGCTCTCCGCCCGGCGGACGCCGTCTGACAGCACCCCACGGAACAGGGTGTCCAGCTCGCTGATGGTAGCCGCGCGGCTCCGCGGGACGGTCCACGGGTGCTCCGGCTCCGGCGACTCCGGCAGTACGGCCTCGATGCCGGCCAGGCCGGCCAGGTCGTGCCAGAGCACCGGATCGATCGGATCGCCGGGCACCGGCACGAACGCCAGCTCGTCCGGCCGGTCCAGCAGGCCCAGCGTGCGGCCCAGCGCCTGCCGCGTGGTCGTGCGGTCCAGCGCGGCCTCCGGCACGACGACCGAGGTCCGGTCGTCCAGCACGACCGCGTCCCACGCGCGCAGGTAGGCGGCGAGGTCGAGGCTGGCCGGCGTCTTCCCGGGGTGGTAATACACCCGTGCCCCGGGCAGCGGCATGAGAACGCCGTCGCGGCAGACGATGTCGAACAGGGATGAGCTGGGCAAGAGACGACTCCTAGGCGGACGGTGTAATCCTGACGTCGGGACCGTCCGCCTGGTTCATTTCTCTCGACAATCAGGGACAGGTGGTGACATAGAGCGCGGCTTGGCTGAGCACGTCGCGGTGCTCCTCCAGCTGTTGCGCCCAGCCCTGCAGCGCCCGGACGTAATCGGTGCGGCTGCCCTTGCCCGGCAGGTAGTCCTTGTGCGCGAAGATCTCGTCACGCATCTGCCGGTAGACCTGCTCGCGCGCCGCGCCGTCCGCCGCCTGGTCCCCGGTGGACACGGCGGTGATGCCCGCGACGCCCTCGATGCCCTTGCGGATCGCCGCGAGGATGCTCCGGGACGCGCCGTCGTCCATCGTGCCCAGGGTGAGGGCGGCGAGGTCGTCGAGCGCGTCCGTGCCGAGGTGCAGGACCTTCGTGATGTCCGGCAGTGCCTGGACCGTGCCGCCCTCGACCCGCCTCAGGTAGTCGATGCCGGCCTCGAATCGGCCGTCCGCCGTGTCGAGCAGGTCGAGCAGCTTCATCTGCGGGGCGAACACCCGCGGGTCCACCGGCAGGGCGTCGACGGCCGGGCGGAGACTCTTGAGCGTGCTGCCGTCCACGGTGAGCGCGGCGACCAGCGCCGGCACGTCGTCCATGCTCATCGACAGGTACGACGCCATCGTCCGGTCGATGTCGAGCGCCGGGTTCGCCCGGACCGGTGTGCCGGACCAGACGGAGGTGTCCTGCGGGACGCCCTTCTGCGCCGTTCCGGCCACGACGCCGTCCGCGCCGACGATCCGCCACGAGACCCCGATGTCGAGACCGGTGCCCAGCTCGCGGCGCAGCACCGGCGCGCCCAGCGCCGCGGCCGGGCCGCTCAGCTCCGGGCCGACGCCGCCGTAGTCGATGACCATCGGCATCGGCTCGGTGTCCCGGCCGTGCTGAAGGTTCCAGGCCCGCTGGAACAGCAGCGACTGCGCCCGGGCCAGATCGCGCGCGGCCTCCGCCTTTCCAGCCGGGTGGCCGACCACCACCACCGACCGGCCGGCGTCGGCACCGAGACCGGCGACCTGGTCCAGGAAGTTCGCCGGTACGGAGTCCCGCGCGCCCAGCACGTCGACCGAGAGGCGGTCGTCCGGACCGTACGTGCGGTGCACCGTCAAGCCCTTGGGCCGCACGATCGGCAGCGGGGTCACGGCGGTGCCGGTGTCGACGGCGGCGAGATCCGCCGGGTCCCACGCGGTGGCCTGGATCATCTCCGTCTCGGCCGGGAACAGCGCGGGTTCGCCGGTGCGCGGATCGGTGAACCGGATCCCGTGCTCGTCGTGCACGGCCTTGAACGTCTCGACGTGCTGCCCGCCGCGCGCCCGCACCTCGATCCTGACCTCCTGGTGGTGTTCCGCGATCCGGGCCATCAGGTCGTTGTACATGCCGAACCGCTCCGGGCCGGTGATGCCGTCCGGGACACGGGGGGACGGCGCCGGCTCGCTGGTCCGGCTCTCCAGGTGCCGGACCAGTGCCGGTGGCATGCCGAGCTGCACCCGGCCGCCGGCGTCGAAGACGATCCGGGCGCTGGGATATCCGCCCGCACGCGACAGTGCCAGCTCCCGAAGCGACGGGTCGACGTCAGCGAACGGGTTCGGGGCACGATGCTCGATCGGTGCCACCTTGACGACCGCCGCGCGCTCGCGAATGACGGGCCGGCCGTCGCCGTCGAGATACAGGAGCCGGTTCGGATTGATCGTGAGGGCCGCGTCGATCAGTCGCCGGAGCGCGGTCTCCGCCTGGAAGTGCAGCTTGTCGGCGTACTCGGCGAGTTGATCCAGGGTCATTTGCGAGTCGGCGGGCCGGTTGCTCAGGATGTCCAGCGCCTCGGGCGGGAGGCTTCGAAGATATTGACGGGCCAGGTCGAGTGCCTGGGCCTCCTGCGGGCTCAGCTCCCGGGCCGGCCGCGGGACACCGTCGTCGCCCATCACAGTCACCGGGCTGCTCAGGATCGGATCACCCAGGCCGATCCCGAAGGTCAGGCTCCCGTACCCGCGGATGACCGGAATGTCTTTCATGTCCCTAAGCTTCTCGTCGCCGGCCAGGCTCGACGACGGCGCGTTGAAGAGGTATGTGCCGCCCGTGGTCGGCAGGACGTGCTCGAGGCAGATCGCGTCCATGGTGCGCGGCGATATCGGCAGGTTCACGGTGGCTCTCCGGTCAGCAGTTGATCAAGATGTAGATGGCGGCCTCGAGCGTGCGCGGCGAGCCGCCGTGTGTCGACCTGGTCGGTGCGGTCCGCACGGAACCGGCCCTTCCACGTCGTACCGCCCGATCCGCTCCGGGTCGCCCGGCTGCAGTGGTTCCACCGGCCCCCTCCCGCCTGTCCGCGACATGCTCGCGGATCACCCGGGCGGTGGGCCAGTCGTCCGCTATGGACACGTGGTGACGAACAGCGCGACCTGGTTGAGGCCGTCGGCGTGCTGGGGCATCTGCCTCTGCAGGTCCTGGAGGCGGCGGATCCACTGGGTGCGACCGTCCCGCGGCAGGTACGTGCTGTGGCTGTAGATCATGTCCCGGACCGTGCCCTCGGGCGCGCCCTGCAGGTGCAGGTGCAGCGCCTTGAGGATGGCGCGGCTGGCGCCGTCGTCGAGCGTGCCGAGCGTGATCGCGTCGATCTCGGCGAACGCGGCGTCCCGGACCGCCGGCTCCTGGGTTGCCACGGCCGGGACCGCGGCGAACAGGCCGTCGGCCCGGTCGTCGCCGCCGGCCCGGTAGGTGAGCAGCGTGTCGGCGAAGACCGGGTCTCGGTCGAGCACGTTCAGGAACGCGGCGTGCGCGGCGAACACGCCCGCGGTCGCTCCGAACTTCGTGATCTCGGGCCGCAGGTCGCGCAGCGCGGACCCGTGCTCGGCCAGCGCCGCGCGGATGGCATCCGCGTTCTCCAGCGGTGTGGTCAGGAACGACGACAGCGCGGCCGGCGCCTTGTCCAGCGTGGACACGCGACGGCGACCGGCGTAGGCGGCCAGCAGGTCGGCGGTGATCTCCTTGGCCGGCGGCACCGTGGTCGCGCCGCCGACGCCGGCCCACAGGTTGTCCAGGCTGAACCCGGTGCCGGTGCCGGCGGTCTGGTGCAGCAGCGGCACCCGGTAGTGCTCGACGATCCGGCGCAGCCCGTCGCTGACCGTGCCACGGGTGATCACCACGGGTACGCCACGGTTGTTGGTGTGCTGGAACAGCTGCCAGTCGAGCGCGGCCAGCTCGGCCGGGGTCGGCGCGTCGGAGAGCCGTTCCGAGCCGATCACCACGACGGACTGGTCGAGCCGGGAAGCGGCCTCGGCGATCCGGTCCATGAACCGGGACGGCACGCCGCCGATCACGTCCAGCGTCCGGGAGCCGCCGAAGTCGCGGTACACGTCCGCGGCGCCGGAGACCCGCACCGGCAGCCGTGGGCCGTCCCCGCCGGGCCGGCCCGCCGCCAGGTCGAGCAGCCGGGTCTCCAGGTCCATCTCGCCGCCGAGCGGTGCGATCCGGATCGGGTCGGCCGGGTCGGCGGCGAAGACCGTTTCCTGCCCGGTGGCCGGGTCCACGAACGACATGCCGTGCGCGTCGTGCAGTGCCAGCGTGACCTGGTCGCCGACCTGGATCATCGTGTGCGCGCCCACCGGGCTGTCCGCGATCGCGGCGAGCAGGTCGCCGTACCCCTGGATCAGCTGGGAGGTCTTCGGGAAGTCGCGGGCGTCCAGCGGCGTGCCGGTGCGGCGCAGCACCTCGCCGTAGGCGTGCGCGACGAGCGCCGGGGGCAGGCCGAGCCGCACGCCGCCCTGGCCGTCGAAGGTGATCCGGGCCGACGGGTACGGCGTGGAGAGCACGCTGTCCAGCAGCTCCTTGCCCTGGCCCGCGTACGGGTCCGGGGCCCAGTGCCGCAGCGGCACGACCCGGATGATCTGGGCCTGGTCGATCGGCACGATCCGCAGGTCCCGGGAGAAGCCGATCAGCCGGTTCCGGTCCACGCCGCTCAGGTCCGCGGTCGCGAGGATGTCCACCGGCAGCCCGGCCACGTCCGCTCGGGCCGCCGCAGCCGTCAGGTTCAGGTCGTGGTCGCCGAGCGGGCGTTCTACCATCCGGTCCAGCGCGTAGTCCGGGTGCCCGTTCAGGAACTGGTAGAGCAGGCCGCGGGCGACCCGCTGGGCGTGCGTGCCGGCGCCGCCGGGCGCGCGCACGCCGTCGTCGCCGACCCGGGCGCTGTCCGGCGCGAGGTCGTCGAACGCCTCCGTCATGCCCTTGCCGAGCGTGATGTACGTGTTGCCGTCCGGCGCGATCACGTCGAACGC
Organism: Catenuloplanes indicus; assembly: GCF_030813715.1. Classification (NCBI taxonomy): domain Bacteria; kingdom Bacillati; phylum Actinomycetota; class Actinomycetes; order Micromonosporales; family Micromonosporaceae; genus Catenuloplanes; species Catenuloplanes indicus. Next base: position 7,457,282 of record NZ_JAUSUZ010000001.1, on the reverse strand, counting down.
GGCCAGCATCAGCGGGTCGTCGGTCAGCGCGGCCATCCCGTCCCGGCGCAGGTGCAGGCCGGAGCCGGTCGGGATGATGTGGTCGAGGCAGATCGCGTCCATGACGCGCTGGGTCAGCGGAAGGGTCACGGCAGGCTCCCGGGTCAGCAGTTGGAGAGGGTGTGGGTCAGGGTCTCGATCAGGGCGGCGCGGGCCGGCCGGCCGGTGCCGCGCAACAGGTCGCGCAGCGCGTCCAGGCGGCCGACGAACGCGGTGCGGTCCACCGGGTCCAGGCAGTCCGGCGGCGGTGCGCCCGGCGCGCGGGCGGTGCTGGACACCTTCCGGACCTTGGTGAGGATGGCCCGTAGCGCCGGGTCGCCGGCCGGGTCCCCGGCCGCCCGCTCGTCGGTCAGCGCCATCGCCTCGGTCACCGCCTCGAACACGTCGATCACGGCCCGGTCGACCGCGGTCCGCGCGGCGGCCCGCAGCAGCGTCAGCGCCGCGTCCGGCGTCATCCGGCCGGCCAGCACGATCTGGAAGAGCAGGCCGTCCATGGCGTAGCGCTCGCGGCGGCCGGCACCGGCCAGCGCCAGCACGTCGTACGCGAACGACGCCGGTACCGGGCCGCCGGTGTACGGCGGCTCGACGTCGAGCAGGCTGCGCACGCCCGGGATGAGCCGGTGCGTGGCGGTGGCGTCCAGGCCGAGCGCGACCCGGAAACCGGCGAGGCGCTCCCCGTCCGGCGCGGTGGTGATCAGCCGGTCGAGCGCGTCCCGTACGCCCGGGTCGGTGAGTTCCCGCGCGTGCCGCCGGTGGTGTCCGGCCGCGTCCGGCCCGGCCGTGAGCAGGCCGGCGAGGACCGGTGGCAGTGCGGCGGCGCGCGGTCCGGCGGGCAACCGGGCCGCGGTCGCGACCAGCTCCGCGGTCAGCCGGGCCTGCTGCGCCACCTGGGTACCGTCCGGTCCGGACAGTCGCCAGACCATCCGGACGTCCGTGACGTCGCTGATCACCGCGGCCCGCACCACGATCGGCCGGAAGCGTTCGCGAAGCGCGGCGAACGCGTCGTCGGTGGCCCGGGTGCCGAGCGTGACCATGACGATCGGCACCTCGCCCCACCACTCGTGGTCGCGCAGCGCGCGTTCCAGGTCGCCGAGCGCGTCCGGTGTGCGGCCGGTCAGGTCCACGGTCAGCACCGGGCGCCGCAGGCCGGCGGTCAGCGCGCCGAGGTCACCGGCCGTCCACGGGCCGATGCTGCGCGGCGCCGGCAGCGGGCGGGCCGGGATCGACCGTCCGGACCACAGCGGCCGCAGCACCGGTTCGGCGCCCGGGTCGAGCCGGAGCACCTCGGCCGCGGCCTGGTCCAGCAGGTGTAGCAGCTCCGTCACGTCGTCGTCGCCGGGCGTCCGCAGCTCCGCGGCCGCCAGCCGCTCCAGCGCGGCGCGGACCAGTTCGGCCGCGACCGAGTGCGGGAACCGGTCCAGCACCGCGGTGACCCGCTCGGTGGCCGCGTCGACGTGCTTGCGCAGCTCCGCGACCGGGTTCTCGGGTTCCCGCAGCGGCGGTGGCACCGGCGGGGCCGTGTAGGCCACCTCGGCCCGCCACACCTCGGGCTGGGTGGACGTCGCCAGGGCACCGTAGGCCGCGTTGTTCACCGCGAGCATCGCGTTCAGCACGGTGCCGGAGGTGAACGTACCGGTGCCCAGGTAGGTGACCTGGTTGTCGAACGTCACCAGCCGCCAGTACGCGTCGGTGGTCCCGGTCCCCGGCCGCGACACCTCGATCGGGTACGCGATGTTGAGCCCGTGCGCGCGGCGCAGGTCGTTGAGCCCGCCGTCCCAGGACGGTGCCACGAACAGCGCGGTGCGGATCAGCTCGGGTTCCGCGGTGAGCAGCGCGGACAGGCGCTCGGCGGCCGCGCCGGTGCCGTCCTCGACGTCCAGCACCACCAGCGGGTGGCCCATCGCGGCCGCGGTCCGGCCGAGTTCGCCGGCCCAGTCCGGGGTGTCCGGTACCGCGCTGATCCAGCGGACGCCGGGCTCCGGTGGCCGGCCCAGCCAGCCCAGGCCGCGTTCGGAGCGCACGGCCGGGGCAAGCGCCAGTTCCGCCTCGTACGCCCGGTTCGCCCGGCGGGCCAGCCGCCGGTTCCAGCCCCTGGCCTCGCGTGCGGTCAGCCGGCGCGCGCCGTACGAGAGCACCTCGACCGGCACGTGCGCGACCAGCAGCGCGCCGTCGGCCAGGTCCAGCGGCGCCTCGGTGGTGACGTCGATCGCCTGGGACTGGGTGACCCGCTCGGCGCCGAGCACGAACGCGCTCTCCGCGTACTGCCGGAGCGTGGCACCGCGGTGCGTCGGTACCAGGTCGAAGCGTCCGATCGTCCACTCCGGAGCGCGCCCTGTCTCGCGCAGACGCTCGTCGTAGTCGGGGATGCGCGCCCGGACGCTCTCCTCCAGCCGCTGCCAGATGGTCGCCCACCGCGCGCCGAGGAAGTCGACGGCGTCGGCCGGCAGCCGGGCGAGCAGGTCGGCGAACGCGTCCACCCGGGACAGCACCGCGATGTGCACCTTGTTCAGGTGCTCCGGGCTGACCGGCCAGGTGGCGACGCCGGCGAAGTTTTCGTAGAACAGGGCCGCGTACCCGGCGATCAGTTTCGCGGTCGCGGCCGCGTCCGGCCCGTCGCCGGTGGCGAGGAAGTCCGCGGCGAGCCGGTCGCCGAACGCCAGGCCGTCGGTCAGGTGGTCCCGGGTCAGGTAGCCGCGGTCCCGGTCCCGCCAGGTGTGGTCGCGGACGTGCTCGAGGAAGTCCCGCATGCCGGAGAGCACGACGCCGTGCGTGAAGTGGTAGTGCGAACCGGGCGCCTCGCCGACCGGCGGGCGGCCGACCGAGACGCGCGCGCCGATCGAGGTGAGCGTGACGTCCACGCCGGACCGGGCGAGGAAGTCGGGCAGCGACATGACCGGGCCGGCGCCGTCCGGGCCGGGCAGGTTCCGCGTCTGCGCCGCCATCCGCGCGAACGCGTCGAAGACGTCGTCCGGGTCGTCGCGCTGGAACTCGTGCGGGTGCGAGCGCATGATCCCGCTGACCCGCTCGATCATCGCGACGGTGACCTCTTTCCCGTCGCCACCGGCTGCGATCGCGGCGTCCCGGTCGATGAAGTACCGGCCGTCCGCGCCCCGGTAGACCGCCTTGGTGTCCACCTCGATCCGGAAGCCGCCGTGCGTGCCGTACGCCAGCAGACCGCCGCGCAGCACGCTCGCGTCCTGCCCGTCGTCGAGGAAGAGCATCACGGTCTCTTCGTCCTCGACGACGGAACCGCGGTACCCCCGGCTCACCGGCGGGTCCAGCAGCGGCGCGGTCCGCGACCGCGACTCCGGCTCCGGCCGTTCCCGGGCCGGGACCACCACCCCGTCCGGGCCGATCACGATCATCCGGGTGTACGTGTCCGCGTCGAACGCGGCCGGGGTCTCCCCCGGCCCGCCGGCCCGCGGCCTCGCGTCGCGCTCGGTCAGGTTCACCCACCGGATGCCCTGGTCCGCGGTGCGGTAGGCGGCGTAGACGTGCCCGTGCGCGGCGCCGGTCCGCTCGGTCAGCACCACGGCCGTCGCGCCCGGGACCAGCCGCGGGTCGGTGTCCAGCGCCGCCCAGCCGCCGAACCGCTCCCAGTCCCGCCGGTCGCCGAGCCACGTGCCCGGCAGCGGTTCCTCCCGGGTTCGCGGCACCCGGACGCCGCCCCGGTGCAGCCGGCCGACCAGGCCCTTGACCAGGGCCAGACATTCCGCCACGGTACGGTCGCCGCGGTGCCGGGCCAGGCGCCGGCCGGACGCGACCACGTCCCGGAACAGCGTGGTCAGCTCCGCGGCGGTCAGCGCCGGCGGGGGCACCCGCTCCGGCTGCGGCACCGCGCGGGCGGCCGCGTCCATCCGGCCGAGCGCGGCCTCGAGGCGGTCCGGGGTGAGGTCGCCCTCGCCCAGCTCGATCACCCGGTTGTCGAACGTCACCACCCGCCAGTGGCGCGCGGCCACCGGAGCCGCCGCGCCCAGCGTCCCCGGCACCCGGGTGAGCACCGGATAGATCATGTTCAGCCGGTGCGCCTGGCGGACGTCGTTGAGCGGCCGGTCGAGCACCGGTACCCAGAACAGCGCGCTGCCGGCCAGCTCCGGCGCGTCCTCGAGCACGAAGCCCAGCACGCCCGCGGCCTCCTCACCGGTGCCGTCCAGCACCACCAGCTGGCGTCCCTGCGCGGCCGCGGCCGACCCGAGGAGGCGGACCCCGTCGGACGGGTGCTCCTGGCGGCTGACCCAGCGCAGGTCGGTCTCCGCGACCGGGCTCAGCCAGGCCCGGGCACCGGCGGCGCGCTTCGCCGGGCCGATGTCCAGCGCCGCGTCGTACGCGGCCGAGGCACGCCGGGCGAGTTCCGCGTTCAGCTGCTCGGCCCGGCGGGCGGTGACCCGGCGGGCGACGTACGAGCGCACCTCGACCGGAATGTGGTCGATCAGCAGCGCGCCGCCGGCCATGTCCAGCGGGGCCGCGGTGGTGAAGCCGATCGCCTCCCACTGCGTGACCCGCTCGGCGTCCGCCACGAACGCGCTCTTCGCGTACTCCTGGAGCGTGTGCAGCCGCCCGTGGGTGAGCGCGTGCCGGAAGTCGTCCCGGAAGAAGAACGGCTCGTCGTTGTTCTTGGCCCGATAGCGCGTGGCGTAGTCCGGGATCCGGGTGCCGATGCTGAACTCCAGCTCGTCCCAGATGTCCTCCCAGTTCTCGCCGAAGAACTCGACCGCGTCCAGCGGCATCCGGTCCAGCAGGTCGGCGAACGCGTCGACCCGGGACAGCACCGCGATCTCGACCTTGTTCAGGCCGGCGTCGATCGGCCAGGTGGCGGCCCCGGCGAAGCTGTCGTAGAACAGCGCCGCGTACCCGGCGATCAGGTTCGCGGTCTCGGTCGACTCCGGGTTGCTCGCCAGGAACCGCTCGGCCAGCTCGTCGCCGAACCGCAGACCGTCGGTCAGGTGCTCCCGGGTCAGGTAACCCCGGTCCAGGTCACGCCAGGTGTTGTCGCGGACGTGCTCGAGGAAGCCGCGCATGCCGGAGAGCACGACGCCGTGCGTGTAGTGGTAGTGCGAGCCGGGCTCGTCGCGGACCGGTGGGCGCCCGACGGCGGTGCGCAGGCCCAGGTCGGTGAACTCGAGGCCGAGATCGAGTCCGGCCAGGAACTCGGTGAGCGGCATGACCGGGCCGGCGCCGTCCGGGCCGGTCAGCGTCGCGGTCCTCGCCGCCATCTTCCCGAACGCCTCGAACACCGGTCCCGGGTCCGAGCCGTTCACCTCGTGCGGGTGCGACCGCAGGATCGCGCTGACCCGCTCGATGATGCCCACGAGCGTCCCCCGGCCGTCGCCACCGGCCGCCCGCGCGTCCACCGGCGAGGCGTACAGCAGGCCGTCCCCGCCCCGGTAGAACGCCTTGGTCTCCACCTCGATCCGGTACGTGTGATCGGGCCCCCACGCCAGCACCTGGCTCCGGACACGCTGCGGCTCGACGCCCGGTGGGAAGAAGAGCATCACCGACTCCTCGTCCTCGACGCCGGAGCCGCGGTAGCGCCGCTCGGCGCGGTCCACCATGGCCAGCGCGGTCGCGTCCGGTCCCGCGGACTCCGGCGGCGCGGCCGGGACGGTGACCGCGGTGCCGTCCCGGCGAAAGATCCGGGTGCGCAGGTCGGTCGCGGCGGCGGCCTTCGGGAGCCCGCCGGGGCCGGGTGCGGTCATCTCCGCGTGCGTGCGGACCCGGTCCGCGTCGCGGGTCGCGGACGGATCCACCCAGAGCACACCGTCGGCCGTGTTGACCACCAGGAACGCGTGGCCGATCGCGCCCGGCCGTCCGGACAGGACGAACGCGACCCGGCCGGGCTCCGCGCCGACGATCCGGCCGATCTCCGCCCAGCCGGACGCGCGCGGCCAGGTGCCGGGCACGCCCCAGCCGGCCCACAGGCCGTCGTGCAGGCCGAGGTCGTCGTGGGCGCGACCGTCCGGCGGGGTCAGTGCGACGCCGAGCCGGCCGAACAGCTCGTCGCGGGCCACGCCGATGGCGGCGGCGCAGTACACGTCGCCGCTGCCGGAACCGAGCCGGGTCACGATCCGGCCGGTCAGCGCGCGCATGCCGGCGGCGGAGAAGTCGACCGGGGTGTCCGGGCCACCCAGCCGCGCCGGCCCCGGCTGGGCCGGGGCTTCCGCGTCGAACGGCCGGGCCGGGCCGGGGGCGTGGGCCGCGGCGGGGCCGACCCGGGTCGCGAGCGAGGCCGTGCCGAGCAGCGACGTCGCGCCCTCCGGCGTCACGGCCGTGATCGCCGCGTCACCGTCCGCGGCCAGGTCCACGGTGAACAGCCCGGCCGGCCGGGACACCAGCCAGATCGGGCCGGGACGGCCGGGCGCCGCGACCAGCAGGGCCGAGCCCGGCGTGGCGGCCAGCGACGCCACCAGAGCGTCGGCGTCGGCCGGGGCCGCGGGCGTGCCCCAGGCGCGGAACCCCTCGTCCGCCCGGATCGGCCGCACCCGGCGCCGCAGCACGGCCGGGTCGGTGCCGTCCGGCACACCGAAGAGCGCGACACCGGCGGCGTACGCGTACCCGGCGCCGGACGAGCCCCGGTGCTCCGGCGTCACGTCCAGCTCGCGGCGGATCTCGGCGGACCGGACGGCCAGCCGCTCCAGGCTCTCCCAGGACGGCGGCGCACCGTCCAGGACCGCGCGCAGCGTCTCCCGCGCGGCGGCCTGGTCGCGGGCCAGCACCCGTACCGCCGCGGGATTGTCCTTGCTCTCCAGGCCGGCGGCGTCCAGCGGGACGACGCGCGGCGAGGGCGTCAGACCCGGCCGGTACGCCGCGTGCGTGGCCAGGCCGAAATCGTCGGTCAGGCCGAGCCAGACCGCCGGGTCCGCGGTGTCGCCGGGCAGCGTGCCGAGCACCAGCCGCTCCCGGACCGGCGCGGGCAGGTCGGCCAGCGCGCGGCGGACCCGGTCGGTCGCGCCGATCCTGGTCCGGGCGCGCTCCGGCACGAAGACCGTGACCGTGCCACCGGCCCGGGGCGCCCGCAGCGCGCCGGTCAGCGCGGCCGGATCGACCGGCTCGGCCATCGGCCCGTCGTGGAAGAAGACGCCGCCGGGCACCGCGATGAAACGGCCGTCCGCGCAGATCAGACGGAAATCCCCGGCATTCGCCATGCTCTGCTCCTCACCCCCGGCGCCGCCGGATCTTCGACGGCGCCGATCACCACTTGACGTCGCGCCCGCCCGCACGGTTCACGTGAACGCGGGGTGAATCGCGATCAGCAGTTGGCGAGGATGTACGTCAGTGTCTCGATCAGCGAGGCCCGCGCCGCCTGGCCGGAGTCGCGCAGCATGTATCGCAGCGCGTCCAGCCGGCCGACGAACACGGTCCGGTCGACCGGGTCGACACAGTCCGGCGGCGGCGTGCCCGGCTTCCGCGCGGTGCTGGACACCTTCTTGACCCGGCGCAGGATCTGGACGAGCCGCGCGTCGGTGTGCGGATTCGCGGCCGCTTGCTCCTCGGTCAGCGTCATCACGTCCGCCACCGACTGGAACACGTCGATCACGGCCCGGTCGACCGCGGTCCGCGCGGTGGCCCGCAGCAGCTCCAGCGCCGCGTCCGGCGACATCCGCCCGGCCAGCACGATCTGGAACAGCAGCCCGTCCATGGGGAACCGCTCGTTCCGGCCCCCGGTCTGCGCCAGGAAGTCGTACGCGAACGACGCCGGCACCGGCCCGCCGGTGTACGGCGGCTCGACGCCGAGCAGGCTCGTCGCGGCCGGGACCAGCTTCTCCGTGCCGGCCGCGTCCAGGCCGAGAGCGACTCGGAAACCGGCCAGCCGCTCGCCGTCGGGCGCGGTGGCGATCAGGTGGTCGAGCGCGTCCCGTACCCCCGGGTCCGTCAGCTGTTGCGCGTTGTCCCGATGGAACTCGGCCGCGCCGGGGCCCGCGGTGAGCAGCCCGGCCAGCACCGGTGGCAGCGCGGTGCCGTGCGGCGTCGCGGGCAACGCGGACGCGGCCTCGAACAGCTTCCTGGTCAGCTTCGTCTCGGCCACGGTGCTGCCGTCCTGATCGAGCAGCTTCCAGGAGATCTGTAAGTCCGAGGTCATCGACTGCTGGATGATGACCGGCCGGTACTGCTCGCGCAGCGCGTCGAGGCGCTCGGCGTTCGGCTGGGTACCCATCGAGGTGACGACGATCGGCACCTCGCCCCACCACTCGTGCTCGCGCAGCGCCGACTCCAGCTGGTCGAGCGCGTGCGAGGTGGTGCCGCTCAGATCGGAGGTGAGCACCGGCCGTTTCAGGCCGGCGGCCAGCGCCGGCAGATCACCCACGGTCCAGTCGCCGAATCCGCGCGGCGGGGGCACCTCACGGGCCGGCGCGGGCAGGCCCAGCGAGAGCTTCGACAGCGCGCCCGCCGCGGTCCGGTCGAGCCGGATCACGTCCGCCGCCGCCCGGACGAATCCACGCACGACCTCGGTGACATCCCCGGGCCCCGGTGTGCCGGTCAGCCGGTCCAGCCCTTGCAGGGCGTCCCGCCAGCTCTTGGCCGCGGGCGAGCTGGGGAACTTCTCCAGCACCTCACTGATCCGTGGCTCAGCCTGGAACACTTGCTCGGTCAGGCTGTCGATCCGCTCCTGGGTGCTGCCCCCGTCCAGCATCCGCAGCTCGTCCGGGGGTCTCTGCTCGACCTTCATACGCCAGACCTGGTGGTGGTCCCAGGAGGACCCGGGCCCGCCTGGTTCCTCGAGCGAGAATCGGGACCCGGTGGCGGTTGCCTCGAACCGCCGCCGGTACGCCGCGGTCAGCCTCGGCCAGGCGAGGCCATGGTACGGGTCCAGCGTCAGCGTCTTGGCCTCCTGGTTCACCTGACTGACGTGGCCGAGGCGGATCGTCCAGCCGGCGCCCCGCAACTCCGCCATCAGGTCACGCCCGTCGTGCAGGTCCGGGTCGCGATCCACCAGGAGGAACTGATCGATGTCGAGTTCCAGCGGCCTCCGCGCGCGGACGACCTGGCCCTTCGCGTCGACCATGACGCGAATCAGCAGGTCACCGTCGTCACCGAACGACTTGCGGTAGAGGGCGAACCCGGGCAACGTGAGATCGTCGCGAAGGCGCTCGCCGTCCGTGACAACCGACTGGACAACGGCCATTGCCGACTCCGCGCCGATTTCCTCCGCGATCTCCGCGTAGAAGCGGGTGTCGGTGGGTGAGAGCGGCGCAGCCGTCCAGCGGTCGCGGCCACCCGGGCCGGTCGAGCGCCACAGCTCGTAAATCTCGGCGCCGCTGCCCGGATCGATGATCTGAAATCGGTTCGGCTCGGCGGGCCGGCCGGAAACCCTGCGCGACATGCCACCGTCCATCGTCTCCGTGACCACCCGGAGCTGCCGGGCCGGCACCCAGTTCGGATCCGTGCTGGTCCAGGCGGGCCGAAGCATCTGCGGGGTGGCGAAATCGCCGCCGCCGAGCGTCCACCCACGACTCTTCAGGCGCTCCCGGGCGATGTCGCGGGCTTTCTCCCGGCTCAGACGGTAGTCGTGCTTGTCCGGGCTGGAGCTGCTCAGCATCTCCATGCCGTAGACGGTTTGCAGGGTTCGCTGCAACTTCTCGTTGACCACGGACATGAATTGGAACCGGGAGGTGGTGGCTACCGAGGCCACGTAGTAAGTCACCAGGTCCAACGCGCCCGGCACGTCCGAACGGTTGTTCAGCTGGTAGGTCCCGGCAAAGTTGCTCTCCAGCTTTGTCGACGCCTCTAGCGTGCCGCGCGGCGAGCCATCAGGGCCGAAGACGTCGAAGCCCGAGAAGCCGTACGGCCGGGTGTCGCCATGCCGCGGCGCTTTGGCCACGACGTAAGAGCCGTCCGGCGCCACACCCACGGTGTACGGCGGCATTGTCCCGGCGGCCGGGGCCGGCGGCATCGTCCCGTGCTGCATGAGAACCGTGACGTCGCCCGGTCCGGACTGTGCCGGCCCACCGGGCTGGTGGCGACGGACCCGGTGCGCCTCGGTGAGCCGCCGCCAGGCGGTGGACTCCTTGTACGGGTTGACCGTCACGATCCTCGTGGCGGCGTCGACCTGGTGGTCGTAGCCGGCGCGGATCATCCAGCCGGCGTCGTACAGCTCGGTGATCAGCCGGTCATTGCCGCTCGCCAGCTGGTCCTCGTCAATCGGCAGCGGGCGCTGGGCCCGGACCACCCGGCCGTCGGCGTCGAGCATCGCGCGCACCTGCAGCGAGTCCCCGTCCACCGTCATGCGGTAGAGGGCGAACCCGGGCAGCACCAGGTCCGCGCGCACGCGCTCGCCCCGGTCGACGATGATCTGCACCATCTCCTCGGCGGTCATCTCACTGTCCGGGTCACCGAAAGCCCGGTAGTAGCGGGCATCCGCGTCGGACAGTGGCGCGACGGTCCACCGTGCGTCACCGCCCGCGCCGGTCCACGGGTACAGCCGGCGCACCACGGCACCGGTAGCCGGGTGCACGACGTCGAACGTGCCGCCCTCGGCGTGGCGGCCGGCCACCCGCCGCGTCATCCCGCCGTCCAGCGTCTCCGTGATCACTGTCAGCCGCGTGCCGTCGGCGGCGACGGGCGCCCAGCCGGGCTCCTCGCTCGTCCACGCCGGATGGCTCACGCCCCGGCCGGCGGCGCCGTCGGCCGGCAGCGTCCAGCCGCGGCTCTCCAGCCGGGCACGAGCGATCGCGTTCGTCCGGGTGCGGTCAAGGACGAACGCCTGGTACTCCTCTCCCGGGGCGGAGAGCTCGGTCATCCCGTACTCGGCCCGGCGAATCTGCTGGACCCGCGGGTTGGTGACGTCGACCGACCGGAAGAACGGCCGGCTGCTCCTCGCGGTGATGTAGAACGTCGTCAGCGGGTACGTCCGAGTGGTTCTTCAGTTCCTCCGCGCCGGACCAGTCCGCGCCCTCGGCGGCCCACACCTCCATCGTGCCGCGCGCACGGCCGTCCGGGCCGTACACCCGGAAATCGTCCTCCGGCGTGGCCACGACGTACGAGCCGTCCGGCGCTATGCCCACCGTCTCCGACGGCAGGCCACCGTCCCGGCTGAACATGGTGGCCGCAGGCGGGATCGGTGTCGCACCGCGCAGCACCTCCGACATCAGCCGCTCGGCGGTCTCGTACGTCAGGATCAGACTCTGCAGGATGCCCTCCGCCGCACCCGCGGGCAAGGAACCGGTCAGCCGGTCCAGGCCGCTACGGATCATGCCGAGCGAGGAGCGTGCGGACCGGGCCGCGGTCCGCTGCACGTCCGTCGCGGTGCCGGTCAGCGCCGCGTCCAGGGCCGCGTCGGCCCGGCTGCGGAACGCATCCCAGCGCGACCGGGCGGCGGCCGCGACGGCGCGTACACCGTCGGCGGTCTCCGGGACCAGCGGCGTCGGCTCCCCGGCGATGTCGTTCAGGATGTACACCGTCGTGTCGCCCGCGGACGACGCTACCGATACGTGCACCTGCCCCTGGAACTCGGAGAACCTCACCAGGGACTGCGAGTGGGGATCTACCCCCGGGGGCGGGTCGAGGAGGAAGTTCGCCGGGATGAGCACGTCGCCCGGCCGCACTCCCCTCTCGCGGAGCTGGTGGCCGGGACGCTCCGCGAGCAGGCGCTTGACGTATGCCTGCGGCAACCGGCCGGAGCCCTGCGGGACGAGCTGGAGGGGCGACCGGACGTCGATGTACTGCCGGACGAGACCGCTCAGAAGCGGAAGCGACGGCGGGAAGGAGTACGCCTGCCCACTGGCGTACGACCCGAGGCGGATCGTTCCTCCCTCGACCGTGACCCCGAACAGGACCGGGGAGTCGCTCTGCACCAGCTGGCCGGTGGGCGTCACGTTGTACTCCACCGCCCAGATGCCGCTGTCGCCCAGCTGAGCCATTCCCACCGGAAGCGCTCCGACACGCCACGGGTCTTCCAGTTCCTCACCGGGATCGATGTCGTGCAGGGCCATGGACGGCACGGGCAGCGGGTCGCCGAGAAACGGCATCAGCGCCGTGGTGTCCAGCATTCCGACCGGCCAGTCGACCTGCAGTTGTTGCCCGGCCTGCGCCGGCGGCGCCTGGATCCGGGCACCGTTCGGGTCGGGTGCCCAGTCGTTGAGGTAGAACAGCGCGGCCGCCTGCGCAATGTCGGCAGGGCGTGCGAAGACGGTCGACAGCAGGGCGGTGAGCGCCTCGTACTCCGCGTGGCTCTGCGGTGTGAAGATCCGCCAGCCGCCGTGGGATACGTACGGCGTGCCCGGCGTGTGGAAGCGTCCCAGATCCGGCGGGCCGGCCGGCAGCGCCACCTCATTCGCCGGATTCAGCGAGGCCAGCTGCGTACCGATGCTGAGCTTCACCTGGGCCTGGATCATGGCGGCCAGCTCCGAGCCCTGCCACAGGCGCCACTCGGGATGATCGTCCGGAAGGAGTTGCACCCTGAAGAAGGAGAGACCGAGCTTCTTCTCCCGGTGCGCATCGATGACGGTCTGCCCGTCGGGAAGGTAAGGGTAATCCGCGTCCCAGCCGACGGCGCGGTACTCGTAGCCGTGATCGACGCCGGTTCTGGCGTTGCCACCGAGCCGGTACAGCACCTCGCGGTGCTGGTGGAACAGGCCGGCCAGACGTGCGTAACCGTCCGCGCCGGCATACCGGCTGAGGAATCCCGAGCTGACGTGAACGTGGCTGGACGCCCTCAGAACGTGGTGCTGCCCGGTCGGCACCCAGTTCCCCGCGTCGTCAGGCTCGTAGTAGATCGGGTCGCGGACCTCCACGGTCGCGCCGGCCTCAGCGAGAATCCTCTCGATCTCCAGCAGGGTCCGCCACGTCTCCGGCGAGCTGGTCAGGATCGGCGAGATTATCTCTCCGTCGACGGTGTTGTCCCGCTCGAAGGCCCACTTCCCGGGTACTGGATCGGAATGCTGCGGCTGCTGCTCCTCGGAGTAGGTCAGCCCGAGCTCGTACAGCCTCCGCCCGATGGTCTCCAGCCGCTCGGCGACCGAGTCCGACTCGACGAAGCCGTCCTCGTCGACGAACCGGTCATCGGCCGGTATTACGAACTCGATCTCCAAGCCGAAGCCGACCTTCGATGCGGCCTCGTCCATGGCGTCGTCGATGTAGTACGGAATCGGCATCTGCCCGCGGGTGATGCGGTCATATATCCACGACGGCATGTCGGACAGCCTTGGCGGGAACGACGTGGTGTGTGGGTTGTCCACGGTCGAGGCAACAGCTTGGTTTGCGCCGTAGTCGACTTGAACGGGATAGAGTTCGACCGTGGTCTCCGGTACCGGGGTTCCGGTCAGCAACGGTGCGAGCATGCTCCGCGCGGACTCGTCGAGCTCCAGAATTCCGGTGGCCGCCTGGTCCACCAACAGCCGGATATCGCCCAGTTCGGCCGCGATCAGCGCATCGTCGATCGTGTTCATCCGCTGCTCGGCAAAGCTCGTCAGGCTTCCTACCGCGGTCCGCCAGACCATCGCCACGTCGGTGGCCGCCGGGTTGCGCTCGAGGATCTCCGTCACGCGCGATTCCACGGCTCGCACCTCATCACGCAGGGCGACGACCCTTTCGCGCACGGTTGTCGCAGGCGAACGGACCGCGTCCGCGGCACGGCCGGGCGTCGTGGTCTCGGGCGCCTCCACGACGATGTCGTTCCGCGTGAACGCGGCCGGACCGGCACCCGCCGGGACCGAGATCGTCTCCGGGCCGCCGGTCCGCTGTGCCCGGGCAGCGCCGTCGCGCTGGAACAGGATCGCCAGCTGCACCCGGGCCGACACGTCGTCCACCAGTGACAACAGCCGTCGTGCGGCCTCGTCGTCGGCCGGTTCGCCGGCACCGGGGAACGGGAGGTCCGTCAGACCGGGGAACCGTCCGGGTTCGCGGGCCGCGTCCACCATCGCACCGAACAGCGTGATCGCCGCCTGGAACTGGCCGGTGCCGACCGCACCCAGGCGGAACACGGCCGCCCCGGTGGCCGGTGACGCCAGGTCCAGGCGCATCGGCCCGTCCGTCGCGTCGTGCGCGGCGCGCAGCTCGGCGAAGGACGCCCAGCCGTTCGACGGCACGGCCGGGCCGCCCGGGGCGATCACGCCGAGGCGGTGCAGCACCGGCAGGTGGGCGTGGAAAAGCCGGGCCAGCCGCAGGTACGCCGCGGTGTCCGTGCCGAACCCGGTGGTGATCCGGAGCGCGGCGAGGCCCGGCGCGGGCACCTGCGCGTGCGGCCCTCCGAAGACGAGCTCGGTGAGCGCACCGAGCGACCGCCAGCCATTTCTCAGGCCCTGGACCGGCAGCACCATGCTGCCGGTCTCCCGGTCCAGCCGGACGGACCCCGCCGCCTGGTCGACGCCGTCCGGGAGCCCGGTGGCGCCGCCCGGCCGGGTCAGCACGATGTCGGCGTTCGCGGGTAGCGGCAGGTCCAGCAGCACCGGTACCCGCTGGGCCGGGAAGTCGATGCCGTCGGCCGCCGTGCGGACCAGCTCGAACGCGTCGCCGGGGTGGTCCCGGACGAGGTCGGCGATCGCGCCGGATGTGAGCCGGCCGTCCCGCAGGCGGCGGCCGAGCACGAACTCGCGGGCCGCACGCGCGGGCATCTCGGTCAGCCGTTGCAGCCCCACGGCCCGGAACGCGACCTTGACCAGGTCGTTGGCCCAGGCCAGTTCCTCCTCGCGGACGTGGGCGTGGGCGCGCAGACGGTCGCGCCACGGCCGGTAGCCCTCGAGCAGTCGCTCGCGCGGGTCGGTGGACACCTTGCTGTCGGCGGTGAGGTACTGGGCGGCGAAGGCCGTCCGGTCGAGCGTCAGGCCCAGCTCGGATCCGATGAAGGCCAGATCCCGCACGTCCAGTCCGGACCGGCCGGACAGCGCGGCCAAGTTGCGCGGCAGTGCGCTCGGCCGGAAGCCGGCGGACTTGAAGATCGTCCAGAGGGCGTCGGTGACCGCTGGAAGCACGATGCCCGAGCCGTCCCAGGTCCGCCCCGGCCGGGCACCCGGACGGCTGCGGATCTCGTCGAGCCGGTTGACGACGTGCTCCCGGTAGACCCGGCCGACCACGTCGAAGCGGCTCTGGTCGGTGGACCGGACGTCGTTGAGTGCGCTGAGTCCGTCCTCGGTGACGAACGCCGACGGATGGACCCCGGCCCGCTCGGCGAGTGCGAGCAGTTTGGCACCGTCATGGATTCCCAGCTGCTGGGCGAGATCGGGCAGCTCGACCGGAACGCGGCCGAGCCGGACGCTGGACGCTCGCACCCAGGACGCGGGGACCAGGAGCCGGGCCGCCACCGTGGCGATCTCGTGCCGGTCGAGGCGGAGCTCGGTGACCAGATCGTCCACCATGGCGTGCCAGCGCTCGACCTGACTGCTGGTCAGCCTAGCGGCGTCCGGCCGGATCAGATCGAGGTCGACGCCCAGCAGCCGGGACAGCACCACGGTGCGGTTCCAGAGCGGCCCGTCGGGCTTCGTCTCGTGGGTGAAACCGGCTGTCGCCAGCGCGGAGAGGTAGAGCGGGCCGGTCGTCCGGTCGGCCGCCGCCGCCTGGTTGATCGCCTTGAGGACGGCCGGGACGCGCTCACCGAGCGGCAGCTCCTGCACGTCCATGTCGAGCACGTGCAGCGCGGCCGGATCCGTCTTCCGCAGCCGCGCCACGTCGAGGATCGTCTCCGGGTCCTGCCCGGCCCGCCGCGCCACCTCGCTGATGCCGTCGGGGAGCCGGTGGATCGCCACCGCCAGGTCGTGGATCGGCACCGCCAGATCGGGGATCTTCTGCGTCCCGCGCTTGAGCAGCTCGGAGAGGTCCATCAGGCGCCGGGCTTCGAGCCAGGGGCGTTTCAGGTAGTCGGTGCGCAGCGTGGATGCCGGGATCCCGAGACTCGTCGCCCACCGCTCGGGCGCCCACAGTTCACCGGCACGGTTGATCTGGTCGTCGGTCAGCCGCAGCGTACGGTCGTCGTCGAGGTCGGCGAGATACTGGCCGATCTCCGCATCGGTCAGCGTGTCCGCGGCCCGCTGCACCGGGTAGAACCGGACGCCGCGCGCGTACAGCGCGGTCATGTCGTCCAGCCGGTCGGCCAGCGCGTGCAGTGGCCCGGACGCGACGGAATCGGCGGCGCGGAGGGCGGCCCCGGCGTACGCGGCCAGTGCGCGCACGTGCGCGAGGTTGTGGTTCAGCGCGGCCGAGTACACCGCCGGGCCATCGCTCAACGGCGGCCCGCCCCGCCGGCCGGTGACCCTGCTGAGCGCGTTCACCGCCGTGCTGCGCCGCGAGGCGGCCTCGTCGAGCTGCTCGACCAGTGGCCCGGCGAGCGTGGTCTCCGCTTCGGTGGCCCGTGCGGCGGACTCACGCAACGCCGTGGCCGGTGCATCCAGGGACCGCAGCCGGTCGAGCGGCTCCGTCAGGCTCCACTGCATCGGGAACTCGGCCTGCAGGACCGAATCCAGATCGTCGCCGATCGTCTGCCGCAGCTTCTGGGCCCACGCCTCCACTCGGGAGATCAGGTCCCGCACCGGGCCGTCGCCGTGCACCGTCCCGCCGTTGGCCGCGGCGGCCTTGAGCAGTGCGAGCGTCTCCTCCAGGTCCGCGCCGAACAGCGCGAGTTCTCGGATCGGCGCCACCGTGAGCCGGCTGAGCCGAAGGCCGAGCCGGTGCACGTCGATCCGCCGGTCCGACTCGGGCGAACTCCACCGGGCCGTCTGACGGAGCAGCCAGGCCTCCCGGAGACGGCCTTCCCGAACCGGTGAGTACGCCTGCGCGGTGTCGATCAGTTGCCGGGTGACCGCGTTGTCCCGGATGCGGACCGGCCCGGCTTCGGTGTCCGCCGCGACGGAATCCCTGATCAGGTTACCGAACGCGGTGAGGTCTGCCGGGTCGAGCGCGACGCGTCCACCCTCCGCCACCCGGAGGAACTGCGCGCCGGTGGTACCCGACCAAAACGCGATACGGCCCAGTTCGGTGGGGATCCAGCCGATCTCGGCTGACAACCGGAGCAGCGAGGGCAGGTGGGAACGGTCGAGGCCGGCCCGGGTCGCCGCGGCCATCAGATTCTCCGGGTCGCCCCACGGCATGGCGAGGAAATCGGTGAACGCCTCCTCCCCCACGTCGCCGAGCCGGTACCGCCATTCGGCCATCTCCGCGGCCGAGTAGTCCCTCCGGGGCAGTCCGCTCATCAGCTCGGCACTCGGCGCCGGGGCCTCCGGCAGCAGCAACGACCACTGCACGCGCAACAGCTCCAGCGGCACGTCGCCGAAGAACTCGTGCATCAGAAGCTCGACATGCCGGGACGGCAGCAGGAACTGCAGATCGGTGACGGGCACGCCGAGCCGGGCGGAGAGCGTCACGTACCGGCTCAGGGTCCCGTCGCTCGCGCGGCCCTCGGTGCTCAGCAGCCGGCGAATCTCCCCGGCCACCCGCCGACCACGCGCCGTCGACTGGGCCGCCAGCCCGTCCCGCAGTCGCGCGGCCGGCCCGGGCTCCAACGGCAGGGCCCGCCACTCGGTCCAGACACCGGCGTCGTCGCGCTCCCGGTACTCCTGGAATCCCGGTCCCGGCCGGGACTGCAGCCGGTCGCCGTCGGCCCCGGCATAGGGGTCGCCGAACGTGTCCAGCGCGGTGCGGATGTAGGAGGCGACAGCGGCTAGATGCGCGGGCGCGACGTCGAGCTCCTCGGCGATCGTGGTCACCTCGAGCCGGTCGCGCAGCCCGAGCGCGGCGGCGCCGTGATCCGCGGCGGTGGCGATGTCGTGCCGGAGGCGGGCGGTGTCCACGGCCACGGCCAGCGAGCTGTCCGGCAGCGCCAGCAGCAGCTCCGGCGGCACGCCCTCGCCGAGGATCGAGATCAGCGCCGGCAGGGCCGACTCGTCCAGGTCCAGCCGCGCACCGATCTCGCTGAGGTGCACCGCCTCGCGCAGCGTGCGGATGCCGTCCTGGACCAGCCGGTCCAGCAGCCTGTCCCGGGTGACCGGGCCGGTGCCGGACAGCTCACGGATCTGGCGGCCGAAGACGACCAGCGCCCGCGGGTCCACCCCGAGATCGACCGCGAGGTCGAGCATCGGGCCGGGAACGAGCAGACCGGTCCGGGCGGCGGTCTCCGCGATGTCGTACGGCGTCCGGCCGAGCGTCTCGATCCAGTGCAGCAACCGGTCGGCCGGGATCCCGCTCGAGCCGGGCAACGACCGCAGAGCCTCCAGCCCGATACGGGTGAGCCGGTATGCCGGTTCGGCGGTCACCCGCCGCCACCGGGCCTCGTCCACGCCACCGGGTGCGGTCTCCTGGGCGAGATAGCCGGGCGGTGCCGCGCGTGCCCCGGTGCCGGCCCCGTCCGGCGCGGCGGCCGCGGCCGGCAGGTCCAGCAGCACCTCCACCGCGTCCGGGGCATGGATCGTAATCCGCTGCCCGGTCGGATCGACGGTTTCGGCGTGCACGTCGGCGTGGGCGACGTAGCGGAACTGGCCACCGATCCGGAACATCCCGGCCGGGCTCAGATTCCGCAGCGTGACCTGCGGGAACGCACTGTCCTCGGCGGCCACCCGGGCGCTGAGCATGAAGTGGTCGTTCAGCGGCGGAGCCAACTGGCCCGTCCGGACTCCGCCGAGCATCGCGCGACCGTCCGACCAGGCGGCCTGGTCCAGATCGAACGCGCGGTCCGTCCTGCGCGCCGGCACCACGTCATTGATCAGCATCGCCGGCTCGGCCGGCGTGACCGTGTCCCAGTGCAGAACCGGGCCGATCACACCGTCGAAGTCGCGCGGTTCCGGACGCAGCCCGGTCACCCTCGCCGCGATCTGCAGTGGCCCACTGAACTCGACGATGCCACCGGAGATGCCGGACGGACGGTACGGCCCGGCGCGGTTCGCCCGCACTTCCAGCGTGACGTCACGCAGCTCATCCGGGACCTCGGTGGTGCCCTCGCGCGGGGCCGGGACCAGGTCGACGCCGTCGGTCAGCAGTTCTGCCCGGCTGCGGTGCAGCGCATCCACGGAGAGGAGGCCGACGAGCGGTATGCCCGGCCGATCCGTGCCGGACGGGCGCCAGAGGTCCCAGTCGGCGACGGGTCCGCCGAGCTTTCGCAGCTCGGCCGAGACGGCACGGGCCAGTGTCGTGTCCGGGTCCTGTCCCGGCTCGACCAGGGCGGCGGTCAGGCCGCGGGAGGCGGCGCCGGCCAGTTCGGCGCCGTCGATCACGGTGCGGCTGGTCCGGCCGGCGGTCGGCGCGAGCGGCGCGTACGTCGACGTGCCGCCGTCCGGTGCGGTGTGGCGGGCCAGGTAGACCTCCGGTGCACCGTCGCGTCCGTACCGGTCGGCCACGCCGTCCGCGTTGAAGACGTACACCCGGAGGTCGTGCCGTTGGGTCAGCGCGTCGAGGTCTGCGGCCGGGTCCAGGCCGGACACGTTCAGCCCCGGGTGCGTGGACCGCACCGCGGCGGTGACCGCGGCGGCCAGGTCCGTGCCCCCCCGTACCTGCTCCAGCCCCACGGGCAGGGTGGGCGGTGGCAGCTCCGAACCACTCGCCCCCGCCTGCGGCGTCAGCAGGCCGGCCCGGTCGTCCTCCGGACGCACCGGCCCGGGCGTCGTCCCGCCGTAGTAATAATTCGGGTGGCCGTATCCCACGGAGCCCGAGGGATACGCGGCGGAGGTCGTCGCGGGCGGCGCGGGGAATTGATACGACAGGGAGAAGGCGTCGAACTCGACCGCGGCGGAACCGCCGCTCGGAATGGTGATCCCCGGGTAGGGGCCGACCGCCGTGGTCAGCATCAGGGTCTGCGCGACCTGGGCGTTACGGCTGTACAGATCCGGCAGCGTGCCGAGCCATCTCGACTGGCTGTCGAGGACGAGAACGTAACCCTCCTCGTTGATGACGTTGAACATGTGACCACTGAACTGCGATGAGCCGGTGTTCATGTTCGCGGTCTGTGCGACGACCCCCCGGAATCCGTGGCCCTGGGCGTTCACCTCGGCGACGACGCCGGCCGAACCACTCAGCACCCGCTGGGCATCGCTGTCCCGGAACGCGTAGAACGGCTGGCGGAGCCGGATCGACGCCGCGGCCAGCGACTGTTCGGGCGTGTCCTGCGCCAACAGGTGCACGCCATAGCTGTCGTCGAACATGCTGTCCAACGCGATCGAACACGAGACGCAGTTCGTGGTACCCGAGTCGACGTTGACCTGCCCGACCTGGGGAAAGTACCGGGTCAGAAGCAGGGTCTTGTCCGCGTTGCTCCCGTGGGTGCTGTTCGCCACCACCGAGACCTGGCCCCACGACGTCGTCACCGACATAGCGAGCCGGCGCAGCAACTCCAGCTTGATCTGCCGGTTCCGGGCGTTGTAGTCGGCCCAGAGCTGTTGTGCCGCCTCCGGTGACTGGTACGCCGGGTGAGCGAGAGACTGGGACATCCACGCGTCGAGTGCCTGTGCGCGCTGCAGCATCGAGGACGGCGGGGGCGGGGGCGGAGGCAGTGGTGCTCCGGCCCGCTGGAGTCCCAGAGGAGGGTCGAGCAGGGCCGCCACCGTCTGCGGGGACTCGCTCCGCTCCTCGGCTCGGCCGTTCTCGTCCAGCAGAAGCACCCGCGTGCCGACCTGCCGGAGCTCGGCGACGTGTTCCTCGAGCTCGGCCGGAGACGCAGCGGCGGTCCGCTCGGAGATGCCCGGCCGCTGACTGTCCAGCCAGGTCAGCTCATCCGTTGCCGTCGCCATCACCCAGAACACATGCGACACGCCGCCCTCTCGACGGGGCGTGTGCACCAGCGCCATCGTGCCCGGGCGCCGGCGCATCTCCTGCAGCAGCCCGTCCGCGTCGGTCAGCGCGGTCAGCTTTCCGCCGAGACGGGTGGCCAGCGCTTCCACTGTCGCCGACTCCACCATGCCGGCATCGGCCGGGACGTTCCCGGACCGCCGGTGCACCGTGATGAACGCGCCCCACGCGCGCTGCACGCAGTCTTCCGGCGGCAGAACGCCAGGTCCGTCCATTCCGGGCGGGAGCTGCACCGCCCCGGTCCACCGGGTCACCCGCTGCACGGCCTCGGTGCGCTCGGCCGCGTCGGTCAGATCCGGCCGCTTGACCGGGCCGGCGGTGAGCGGCACATCGGCGTACTCGAACGCGACGGCCGTCACGCCCAGCCGCGCGAGGGCGGCGGTCCGGAGCCCGAGCGCCGAGGTCAGAGGGGACAGCACCGATCCGGCCACCGGATGGAGCCGGCCGACCGCTGTCACAGCCTGTGCGATCGAGTCCCGAGCCTGATCCTGGTCGGAGGTGTACGGGTCGCGCAGGTTCTGCACGGCCGTTCGCCAGAGCGCTGCGGTGGGCGAATCCGTGAACAGATCCAGCACCGCGTCGACCGTCCGCTCCACGGCACGGACATGCTCCCGCAGCCCGTCGAGGTCGACGCCGTCGCGGTGCGGCGCATCCACGGAGAGAAGGCCGGCGAGCGGTGCGCCCGGCTGATCCGTGCCGAACGGCCCACGGTCCGGGTCGAGCTGCCGATCGTGGAGCCCGGCGAAGCGCGGGTGCTCCGGGGTCACGTCGTCCGCGTCGTAGAGTTCGGTCGGGTTCGCCGCGTCCGGCCAGATGAGCATGCCGGCCCGGTCGTCCTCCGGACGCACCGGCGAGGTCTCCACGACGCCCTGCACGGTGTCCGGATCCATGTCCGCCGGCAGTTCGGCCGCTGGGCGGATGCTGGGGATGCCGTCCGTCGTGGGCAGGAAGCGGATCTCGGCGATATTTTTCGGTACCCGCGGCCGGCCCTGGCTCTGCCCGTCCAGGAACGCGAACTGCTTGCCCAGACTGACCACGTTGAACGCGTGCGAGACGGTCTCTCCCGCGCCGCGGACCACGACGATGCCGCGGCGCATCTTCCCGTCGGCGTTGCGAGTCATGGCCGCGGCGATCTGGGCCAGATCGTCCGCGGGTTCGAACCGGTGACCCGGGAAAGCGGTCTCCAGCAGATCGATGCGCAGCGGGCCGTTCGTGCCGTCGGCCTCGACCGGCAGCTGGCGCGGGTCACCCGCGGACGCCAGTGACATGTCCAGCGCGAGCGCGACCAGCACGCAGTTCTGCTCGTACGTCAGATCCGTCCGGTACTTCGGGTTGATGCGCGGAAGCCACGGCATGTACTGCCGGATGTCCGCCGCGGAGAGCCCGAGCGCGACCTCCACGGGCAGGTCCGGCCGGTCCTGGGCGGCGATCTCCGGCCCGGTCGACGCCGTGTCCGTGGACGAGACCGTGTCCCCGGAGAAGACCGAGTCGAAGGAGGTCGCCCGGGAGATGCCGGGCGTGCCGGGGGCCGGGTCGGGCTCGGCCACGCCCCGGGCGTTACCGGCTGCGGGTGATGCCGTCGTCACCGCGGCGGGGCGACCCTGGGCGTCGACCCAGAGCGTGGCCGGGTTCGCCCCGGGTGTCGCCCGGAGCAGCGCGACAGCGTCCTGCGGCGGCATCAGGCGGACCGCGGCCCCGCCGTCCAGTTCCGGGTCGATCCAGGCCAGGCCGTCCGGTCGGGACACCAGCCAGCCGAGAACGGGACGGCCCGAGCCGGTGGCCTCGATCCTGATCAGAGCACCGGAGCCGGGCGTACCGAGCAGCGACTGGACCACCAGCTCCGGGCGGGTCGGGACGGCGGCACCACCCCAGGCACGCACCACGTCGTCGACGGCGATCGCCCGCACGCTCCGGCGCAGCGCGGACGCGGTGAGTCCGTCCGGGATGCCGTAGAGCGCGATGCCGGCCGCCAGCGCATAGGCGGCGCTGGACGGACCGCGCCGCTCATCGCCGCGCAGCTTCGCCGGCACCCGGAGCGTGTCCCGGATGATGGTCGCGTTCAGGGCCAGGTCTATGAGCCGGTCCCAGGACGGTGGCGTGCCGTCCAGAGCGGAGTGCAGCGTCTCGCGGGCGGCGGCCTGGGCGCGCGACAGCACCCGTACCCCCACCGGGTCCTCATCGGTCTGCAGACCGAGCCGGTCGAGTGTGACCACGCGGGCCGACGTGGTCAGCCCGGGGCGGTAGGCCGCGTGCTTGCTCAGGCCGAACGCGTCCGTGAGGCCCTGCCACGCGTCCAGGTCGACGCGTTCGCCGGGCAGCGTGCCGAGCACGTAGCGGTCGCGGATCGGGCCGGGGATCTCGTCGAGCGCGCGGCGGACCCGGTCGACCGCGTCGAGCTTGCCGCGGGTGGACTCGGCGATGAAGACCGCGGTGGCGCCCGGCACTCGCGAGGTCTGCAGCGCGCCGGTGAGGATCACCGGGTCGACCGGGTCGGTCATCGCGCCGTCGAAGTAGAACACGCCGCCCGGTACCGCGATGAAACGGCCGTCCGCACAGATCAGCTGAAAGTTGCCGGCGCTCGCCACGTCGCTCTCCTCACCCGGCGCGATCAAACCCCCGGAGCGCCGATGCGGGATTTACGTCGCGCCCAGCGCCACGGTTCACCGTTAATTTACATAAATTAGGTTCATCACTCTTTTCTCATGAGATATGCGCCCGCGACGGATAATCCGTACCCCTACATCACATCGACGGATTCATCGGTCCGAATCGGACCGTCCAAGCGGGCAACTCATGGCGTGCACCGCGAGCGCCTCAAGGTCATCGACGCGGTCCGGCATCTCCTGCCGCAGCTGGCGCAGCCGGCGAATCCAGGCCGCGGGGCCGCCGGGGCGGCGGAACGAGTCGTGACGGTGGATCAGCTCGGCCACCGTGCGGTCGGCGGCGCCGCCCAAGGCGAGCGACAGCGCCTCGCGGACCGCGCGGTCGACGCCCGCCGCGGGCCGGCGGAGTTCCTTCGGTATCCCGGCAAGACGGTCGTTCACACAGACAGACCCGGCACTGGCCACGGCATCCTCCGATCCGGCATCGTCCCGCTGGCGATGCAGACCATGGGATGACGAGACACATTCCGGTACGGTTCACCCAGAATTAATAAAAATTGTCTTCGTCACATATTTTTGATGGTTTATGCAGATATAGCGGATGTTCCGTCCAACTGCATGGCAGAACGGATATGCCGTCCTAAGTGGACAGATCGCTCAGCGTGGCGACGACGTCCCGGTGGGCAGCGGGGCCACCACCACCGTACGGCCGTCGGTCACCTGGACCGAGAAGAACGCGATCTGGTCGACCGGCACGGTGAGGCGGCCGTTCACGTCCTGACTGCCGGCCTCGCCGGTGAAGTCGCGGATCACGACCGTGGTGTTGTCGCGGGTCACCGCGTAGAGCCGGTAGCGCTCACCGGCCTGGAGACCGGTGACGGTGGCGCGCGCGGTCAGGCCCTCGACCGGCGTGTCGGTGACGGTGACCGAGAAGCTGACGCTCGCGCTGCTCGCCTCCGCGGTCGCGACCAGGTTCGCGTCGCCGGCACCGCCGTCGTCCCGCAGCAGCGCGAACGAGACGCCGGAGATCGCCAGGATCAGCGCGGCGGCGACACCGAGGATCGCGAGGCGCCGGCGACGGCCGGGAGCACGGCCGGGCCGGTTGTCGGCCGGGCGGGCGGGCGCCACCGGACGGCCCGGCCGGGAGCGCGGCAGCGGCGCGGTGGCGACGACGGGCGCGGGCGGCTCCGGCTCCGGGATGGACGTGTCGTCGTTGCCGACCGAGGTCAGGAACTCGTGGATGTCGTCGTCGCTGAACTGGCCGAGACCACTGGTGGACGGGCCCAGGTCGAGCGCCTCGGCGAGGCAGCGGTCGCAGCCGGCCAGGTGCCGCTCGAAGTCGGCGCGCTCGTCCTCGGGCAGCGCCCCGAGAAGGTAGAGCGCCAGGTTGGCCCGCTCGGCCATGGCCTCGTCGCGGTCGTCACCCATCTGCGCCAGCCCTCCCCTCGAAGCGTCCCCCTGCCCCTGAGCGGGGCGCCGGCCACCGAAACGGCGCATCATTCCGGTTCCACCGACCCCACGGCGGCCCGCATCGATCGCACTGCGTAATAAGCCCGTGACTTGACTGTACCTTCCGGGATGCCCAGCCTGGCCGCCGCTTCGGCGGTGGACGAGCCCCGGAAGTAGACCTCGATCAGCACCGCCCGGTGCTCCGGGCTGAGCCGGGCCAGCGCCTGCCGGACGATGTGCCCGGAGACCAGCCCGTCGACCGCGTCGCCCGGCTGCGGCAGCCGGGTGATGTCCGCCACCGCGACCTCCGGCGGGCGGGCCCGCCGGGCGCGGGCGGCGTCGATCGCGACGTTCCGCGCGACCGTGTAGAGCCAGGGCGCGACCCGCTCGATCTCCTTGGGCAACGCGTCCAGGTTGCGCCAGGCGCGCAGCATGGTCTCCTGCAGCAGGTCCTCCGCGAGGTCCTGGTCGCCGAGCGTGAGCCGCATCAGGAAGCGGAGCACCGGCGCGGCGTGGGCCTCGTGGATGCGCCGCATGCGCTCCTCGGGCGGCCAGGCCGCGGAGGCGTCGTCAGCGGTCGACACAGCGGCGTCGTCGCGCATCGCCGGCATCGAGGCCTCCAACGAATCTCTCACAGCGGGGCACCGGCGCACCGTCCGGCCATCGTGGTCACCAGGTCGCTCCCTCCGGCTCGCGAACAAATCTACGGTAGTTTGCGCCGTTCGGTGAACCGAGCCGGGTTCGCTTTCGTCTTCACGCCGGAGTTGTGACGCTGACGAAGGGTACGGCGCCGTGCGAACCACCATGTTCCCCAATCTGAGTCGATGGCTCGGCGAGCTCGGTGACCGGATCCGGGCGAGAGGCGGGCTGCGCCGCGGCGTCGCCGGCATGATCGTGGCGGGCGTCGCGATCATCGTCGCGTCCGCGGCCACGATCGGCTTCGGCATCGCGAACGCCGCGAACGACGAGCTCACCGGCCGGAGCGTGACGGACGAGCAGTTCTCCGCGATCGCCAGCGCGGCCCGGTCCTGCCCGATGCTGACCCCGGCGCGGATGGCCGGCCAGCTGATGGCGGAGTCCGGGCTGAACGCGTCCGCGACCGATACCGAGTCCGGCGGCAAGGGCCTGGCCGGCCTGGACGACGAGGACTGGAAGAACTGGGCGCCCTGGCCGGACGCGAAGCGCGACGACACCGCCGCGGCCGTGCTGGCGCTCGCGCACCAGATGTGCGACCTGGCCGGCCAGGTCCGGGTCGCGGGCGTGCAGGGCGACGAGTGGCGTCTGTCACTGGCCGCGTTCCGGTCCGGGCTGCCGGAGGTGACCAAGGCCAAGGGCGTGCCCGGCGAGGCGGACGAGTACGTGGACCGGTCCACCGCCTACGCGGCCTACTACGCCACGCTGCCGCAGTTCGGCGGCACGGACGCGCGGGCGAACCCGAACCCGTCCGCGGCCGAGGCCAAGCCGCTGCCGGAGGAGTTCGTCGCGCCGGTCAAGGCCGCCGGCAGCGTCTGCGGGGAGATCCCGCCGGCCACGGTCGCGGCCGTGCTGATGGCGTCCTCCGAGTTCAACTCGAACAAGCTCGGCCGCACCGGTGAGCAGGGCGTCGCCCAGTTCCGCGGCGACGTGTGGGCGCGGTACGGCCCGGAGGACGCGTCCGCGTGGGACGCGGGTAAGTCCGTCCCGGCGGTCGGCGAGGCGCTGTGCGGGCTGATCACCGAGCTGAACGGGCTGGAGGGCGACCCGCTCATGCTGGCGCTGGCCGCGTACCGGATCGGGCCGGAGACGGTGCGGCAGGCCGCGGGCACGCCGGACGGCGAGACCCAGGCGTTCATCGAGGCCGTGCGGGCCTACACCGACTACTACGCGATGGACAGCCGGATCGCGGTCGCGCCGAAGCCGTCGGCCACCCCGTCCGCCTCGAAGTCGCCGAAGCCGACCGCCACCGGCAGCGCCTCGCCGCGGCCCACCCGCCCGTCGCCGGCCCCGTCGTCGGACAAGCCGAAGCCGGAGGGTACGACGTTCGTGCAGGTCAAGGGCGGTCACTGCCTCGCGCCCGGCGACCCGGCCACGATCCAGAAGTGCGACACCGCGACGGCCGCGCAGCGCTGGCAGATCGGCACCGACGGGACCATCCGCTCCAAGGTCGACGGCAAGTGCCTGGACGTGACCGACGCCAAGACCGACAACGTCACGCCGGTACGGACCTGGAACTGCAACGGCACGGACGCGCAGCGCTGGCGGATCGAGAACGGCACGGTCTACACCGCGCTGGCCGACAACATGTGCCTGGACATCGACGGCGACGACCCGGCGCCCGGCTCCCGCGTGGTCATCTGGTTCTGCGTCAACCACGGCAAGCAGTCCTGGACCCCGAAGAGCTGATCCACGGGTACGAAAATTCGGCCCCCGTCCTCGTGAGAGGGCGGGGGCCGTTTCCGTGTGCGGATCAGCGCAGGTCGTGCTCGGCCGGGTCGGCCGGGCCCTGGGCCCAGCGGCGGGCCCGCATCAGCAGCAGGCCGATCGCGGCCAGCATGATCAGGATGACGATCACGATGGCGATCACCGCGCCGACGCCGATGCCCGGCTCCGGCACCGGCGGCAGCGCGACCGTCTCACCCTCGACGACCGAGGTGACCGCGGCGGCCGGGTTGATCATTCCGTAGCCGTACCGGCTGGCCTCGCCCTGATCCGTACCGACCTGGTCCGAGGTCTCCTGGATCCGGTTCTTCACCTGCGCGGCGGTCAGCTGCGGGTACGCGGCCCGGACCAGCGCCGCCTGCCCGGCGACGAACGCCACCGCGTACTGCGGGCCGCTGGCCGTGATCGTGCCGCTGCCGTTGATGCCGAGGCTGGCCACGTCCACGCCGGGCGCCACCACGTCCACGGACGCGCCCTGCACGTCGACCGCGAACTTGCCGTCCGCGTCCACCGCGCCCACCGAGAGCAGCGCGCCGCGGGCCCCGGCGGGTGCCTCCGGCGGTGTGCCCGAGCCCGCGGCCACGACCACGATCACGTCCTGGCGCAGCGCCTCGGTGATCGCGGCGGAGACCGCCGGGTCGGCGAGGTCCACGTGCGCGCCGACCGCGATCACCTTCGCGCCCGCGGAGAGCGCCACCTCGATCGCGGTCGCCTCGGTCGCCGGGTCGGACTCGGCCTTCTCGTCCACCACCCGGATCGGCAGGATCGTGGCGTCCGGGGCGATACCGCTGGGCGTGTCCGCCTGGTCCGAGTTACCGGCGATGATCGCGGCCATCGCGGTGCCGGAGCCGAGGCAGTCGGAGTCGCCCTCGGCGTTGCCGGTGGCGATGTCCACGCCCGGTGCGACCCGGCCGCTGAGCTGCGGCAGGCTGGCGTCGACGCCGGAGTCGATGACGGCCACCACGACGCCGTTGCCGCGGGTCCGCTCCCAGGCCTTGTCCGGGCCCAGCTTCTGCTGCGCCCAGGTCGAGGTCGGTGCGGAGGCGGCGTCGGTGCCGCACGCGCCCGGAGCCGGCTTCGGCGCCGACGGCGAGGGCGAGGGCGAGGGCGAGGGCGACGCGCTGGGCTTCGGGCTGCCGGTCGCGGACGGCCGGGCCGGCTGGCTCTGCGGCGCCGGCGGGTTCGGTGCCGGGGCCTGCGTCTGGGCCGGCGGGCGCGGCGAGGGCGAGGTCCGCTGCGGCGCCGGGGTGGTCCGGGTCGCGGCGGGCCGCGGCGAGGGCGAGCTGGGCGTGGTCTGCGTGCCGCGCGCGGCGGCGGGCGTGCCCCGGGACGGCAGCAGGCCGTACTGCACGCCGGTGCCGACCGCGTCCCACGGCAGCACCAGCGACCAGCCCTTGGTCAGCTTCGCCGGGTCGGTCAGGCCGGTGCCGTCCGGCTGCACCCGGCCCGCGTTCAAGTTGTAGATCTCGGCCGACCGGGACCCGCGGCCGAGGAACTTCACCGCGATCTCGGTCAGGTTCTCGGAGTTCCCGGTCACCGTGTAGTACTTCACGTAACC
This sequence comes from Catenuloplanes indicus, assembly GCF_030813715.1. NCBI lineage: Bacteria > Bacillati > Actinomycetota > Actinomycetes > Micromonosporales > Micromonosporaceae > Catenuloplanes > Catenuloplanes indicus. Next base: position 7,428,521 of record NZ_JAUSUZ010000001.1, on the reverse strand, counting down.
CTGCGTGACCGGGGCTGCGGGGGCACCGGCCACCATGGTCAGCTGAACCACTCCACAGGCCAGAATCAGCCCGACGAGCAGCCGATACAGTCGTCGACGTGTCATCGGCACCGGCACTCTCCCTCTCTCGCGCGGCGCGCCCGATTGAGCGCCGCCCCGATTACGGATCGCCGGTCGCGCCAGTTCAATGCGATTCGGACTTGTCATCGAAGTCGGGCCGATCCGCCCCCTCCGGTTCAGGTTCCGGTCTCGCATATCATCCGCTCTGGTGACATGCTGTTGTCCGAGTCGGAGCGCGGACGTGACCTGCGGGCGGTGAGAGGGATGTACGCGGCGCGACCGGCAATGGAGCGGTACCGGCAGGTCACCGGCCTGTACGACGTCCCGCTGATCCGGCTGCACGCCACCGGCGGGCTGGTCGTCCCCACCGCGCCGGACACGCCGCTGACCGGGCGGCGCCTCGCCGACCTGGTCAGGCGTGCCAGCGGGCCCACCGACGACGTACGCATGCTCACCGACGACGGCGCCGCCGACGACGCACTGTTCCGCGAGGTCGCCGGGCTGCTCGGCCGCGACGTCCTGACCACACCGGACGGCGCGCGGGTGGACCGGTGGCCGTCCGAGGGCGACGAGCCCGACGCGGTGGCGGTCGACCGGGTCACCGGCGAGCCGGTCGGCTGGACCGTCATCCAGCCACCGGACCTCGCCACCCCGCTGCCCGGCTGGTTCGACGTCGACGGCGGCATCGTGCGGCAGCGGGCCGGCGTGGTCGCGCTGGCGCTGCCGGACGGCGTCGCGCTCGCCACCCGCGCCGACTTCGTGACCCGGCGGGCGGCCGCACACCGGCTGCGCGACGGGCATCCCCGGCTGGCCACGGTCGCGGTCACCGTACGGTCCGGCGGCTTCGTGATCGGTGACTACCGGGGCGGCCAGCGGGTGCACGCCGGCCGGCGGCTCGCCTCCGTGCTCGGCGACCTGCCGCTCTACGGCTGCGACCTGCGGCTCTGGCTGACCTGGCCGGCCGGGGCCGCGGACCGCGAGCACCTGCTGCGCAACGTGGCCGACCTGGCCGAGACGACCGGCGCGACCGTGTGGACGCCACCGGCCGGTGGCGCGGTCGAGCTGTCCGGCGACCGACACGACCTGCGGGCGATCGAATCCACCGGCGAACCCGGGCTCTGGCAGGCGCACCGGCCGGAGCGGGCGACCGGCGAGGCCGCGTTCCGCTCCGGGCCGGACGGGCGGCTGGTACCGGCCACCGCGCCGGTCACGATCGCGGTGCGCCCCACGGCCGCCACCCCCGCACCGCCGGCCGCCGCCGCACCGCGAGCCGCCTCGGCACCACCGGCCACCCCCGCTCCCCCGGTGACCGCGGTCGCCAGCACTCCGGTCGTCAGCGCATCGGCGGCGGTCGTGCCGGTCGCCGCTCCGCCGGCCGTCCTGTTCGCGTCCGCGCCGCCGGAGACCGAGGAGGAGCCGGTCGGCACGCCCTCGGTGGGTGTCCCATGGCTGCGCGGCCGGGCACAGGTCACCACGGAGCCGTTCGAGGCGTTCGTGACCTCGCCGGACGATCCTCAGATCGTGGCCGTGAGCGGGCTGCGCACACCCGACCTGTTCGTGCTCGGCCACCTCGACCCGCACGCGATCCACCCGGACCGGCGGGCCCGCTGGCTGCTGCGGGTGCGGGTGGAGGCGGGCGGCGCGGTGCTCGCCAGCTCGATCGGCACGCCGGTGCCGAGCCGGTTCCAGCACCTGCTCAGCCAGCAGGTCTTCCTCCTCCCGGCCGGCCGGCTCGGACGCGCCCGGCTGATCACCGGCTACGCGCTCACCGCCGGCGGCGCGGCGGTCGGAACCGGCATGCCCGGCGGCGCGCCGCTGCGGATCACCTCCGCGGGCGCGCTGCACGGCGTGCCCGGCCTGCCGGACGACGCGCCCCGCTGGCCCGGACCGCGCACCGCGTACGCGCTGGTCCCGCTGCACGCCCGCACGCTGCCGACCGGCTGGATGCGGCTGCTGCGCCGGGCACCGGCGGTCACCGCCGGGCGGCTGCTGATCGAGGTGATGGTGCCGGAGGGACGGGCGATCGACCTCCCGGCCGCCGCGGAACTGCTCGGCCGGCTGCCGTCCGTCCACTCCCGCGCGGTGCGGCTGCATCGGGCCGGCATCGACCTGGTGGTGCCGCCGCGCCACTACGAGCGGATCACGGCGTTGCGCGTGTTCGAACCGGCCGGTTCACGGTGGCGACGCCGCCGCGACGCACCGCAGGGCCCGCTCGCCGACGTGCTCGCCCACGCTCAGCGCAGCTGAATCGACCAGCGACCGCCCGGGACCTCACCCATGATCACCGGTACGGCGTGGCCGTCGGTCGCGGCGGCCAGGTGCCGGGCCTCGGCCGGCGCGTCCGTGGCCAGCACCACGAACGTCGACTCGAGCATCCGCCCCGGCGCCGGTGGTGCCGGGAACCGGCTGAGCCGGCGGGCACCGGGCACCGGCACGCCGTCCATCGCGTCCCGGACCACGGCCACGCCCACGCCGGCCTCGTCCAGCCCGGCGATCAGCGCGGCCGCCTGGCGGCGGGCGGCGTCCACCGGACCGACGATCGTCAGGACATCGGGGGTACGTGCGAGATCCACGTGCAGCCGCCACCGTCCTCGCCGCCCGACCACCACCGGCACCGTGGCCGGCGGCGGCTCCTCACCGTCGGCCAGCCAGGCATAGGCCGGCACGGCCCCGGACGCGACGCCGAACAGCCGCACCGTGACGGGACCGAGCGGGGTGTCCAGCGTCTCGGCCACCTCGGGGCTCTCGTCGCCGGGCCCGGGCAGCACCGGCCGCGCCACCGCACCCGCCGGCGACGCCATCTCGATCACCGGATCCGGCTCCCCGGCGGGGTCCGCCGCACCGATGGCCGAGGGCGCCGCGGCCGCGGGCGGCTGTGGAGCCGGCCTCTCCGCCGGTGCGGTCCGCGACGCAAATCCCGCAGACGCAAAACCCGCAGACGCGGATCCCACAGACGCGGATCCCGCTGGCGCAGGTCCTGCCGGCACGGATCCCGTCGACACGGGTTCCGTCGACACGGGTTCCGTCGGCGCAGGTCCCGTCAGCACGGGTCCCGTCGGCGCACGTCCCGTCGCGGGGCCCGCGGATGCCCAGCCTGCGGATGCGGAACCCGCAGACGCGGGACCGGCAGACGCGGGACCCGCGGATGCGCCTCCCATCGGTGCGGTTCCCGACGAGGCCGGGCTCGCCGATGCCGGGTCGGTTCGCTCGGGGGCCGCGACCTCGGCGGGCCGGGACAGCGGGCGGCTTCCCGCACTGATCCCGATGATCAGGCCGCTGCCGCCGAGACGAACCGGGGCATCACCGGGAACAGGAAGGTCGACGTGCGGAATGCCCGTGGCCGGAGGCGGCAGGTCCGGCTGGCTGTCCGGCTCCCCCGCCGCCGGAGAGGCGGCCGTCGCTCGGTCGTCAGGACCGGAGCCGCCCCGGCCCCGCTCCGGCGACTCGGCATCGGACAGCACCTTGACCGGTGCCTCACGATCCCGGTCGGGATCGCCCAGCGACTTCACCGGCGCCTCACGATCCCGGCCGGGATCATCCAGCGACTTCACCGGCGCCTCACGATCCCGGCCGGGATCATCCAGCGACTTCACCGGCGCCTCACGATCCCGGCCGGGATCGCCCAGCGACTTCACCGGCGCCTCACGATCCCGGCCGGGATCATCCAGCGACTTCACGGGCGCCTCACGATCCCGGCCCGGATCGGCCGGCGGCCGCACCGGGGCCTCGTGGTGCCAGGCGGGTGTGGGGTAAGGGGTGGCCTGACCGGGGCGGGCGGGCTGCGTCGTGCGCCGGCCGGCCGGGTTGCCCGGCCGGCGGGCCGATGTGCGCTGGTCCGGGGCCGGAGCGGTGGCGGCGCCGGCCGACGTGGCCTGCTCACGGGCCGCGTTGCCGGGACGCCCGGCCGGGGCCGCGCGCTCGGGCCGCACCGGGGCCACACGCGCGGGTGACGCCGGTGCCACGCGCTCGGGTGACGCCGGGGCCGACAGGGCGGTGGAGGACCAGTTCGGCGGTTCGGTCCAGGTCTGTGGGTGGGTGTCCTCGTCGGGGGATGGCGCGTCGACCCACGTGCCGGGCGCGTCCTGCCATCGCGACCGTGGGATCGCCGGTGTGCCGTCCCGGGTGACCGGCGCCGGGCGCGACGTAACGCGGTCGGCGGGCGGTTCCGCCCAGGTCATCCGGGCCTCCGGCGGCGCGGCCGAGAACTCCGCCGGTGCCGTCGGCGCGAACGTCGGTGAAGGATCCGCGGACGCGGGACGGACCGGCATCGGCGCGGGCACGGTCGGGTCGTCGGCGTCGTCGCCGGGCGGGATCGCGGCGCGGTCGCGGAGCCGCCGGCGCTGCCGGTCAGGACCGCCGGCGCGGGACCGGGAGCGGCTCCGCCCGCCGCGGACGATCTCCAGCGCGAGCATGAGCAGCACTGCGGCAAGGAGCAGCGCGCTCAGTCGTACCCATGTGATGTCGCTCATTTCGCCTCCGGGCGGCATGGCCGGCTCGGGCGATCCACCTGGCCGTCGACCGGTTCGCCCTTCATGTAGTACTTTGCGATGTCGGCGCCGCGGCCCCCGCCGGCGGATTCTGCCTCCGGGGCCGCGGGCACAGTCTCCATGATGTCCGGCCGGGAACCGCGCCCGGGGCGGACGGCTCGTCCCTGATGCCGCGGGTGACCTACCGTGGCCGGGAGCGCTCCGGCGGTGTGGTGCCGGGCGGACCGGGTGCGAACGGGAGGTTGTCGTGGCTCACCGAGCGGCCCGCCGCTGGCCGGCCGTGTTCCTGCTGGTCCTGGTGCTGTTCGCGGCCACGCCCGCGGTGGCGGCGCCGGAGTACCGGAAGTATCACGTGGTGACCACGACCGCCGACGGCGACCCCGAGACGCTGACCGAGATCGCCGCCGCGCTGCTCGGCGATCCGGCGCGGGTCCGGGAGCTGGTCGCGCTCAACAGCGGCCGTCCGCAGCCCGACGGTGCCACGCTGAGCGACCCGGACCGGCTGCACGCCGGATGGATCATCGTCTTGCCCTGGGACGCCGCCGGGCCCGGCGTCGAACGGGGCCTGCTGCCCGAGGCGGCGCCGAGACCGGAGGCGGCCGCGGAGTCCTGTCCGGAACGCGGGCCGGACCGGGCCGCGCCGGCCGGGCTGCCGTGGGCCCAGCTTCGTTTCGACCTGCCCGGCGCGTGGGCGCGCGGCCGGGGCGCGGGAACCACGGTGGCGGTCGTCGACACCGGCGTGGACGTCACCGCACCGGCGCTGGCCGGTCGCGTCCTGGGCGGCGAGAGCAGCGGCAACGCCGGCACGCCGGCCGTGGACTGCACCGGGCACGGCACCGCGATGGCCGGCGTGGTGGCCGCCCGCGCGGACGGGGCGGACGGGTTCAGCGGGATGGCACCGGAGGCGATGATCCTGCCGGTACGGGTGCCGGTCGCGGCGGACGGCCGCGCGGACCCGCGCGACGCGGCGGACGCGGTCCGGCTCGCGGTCGACGCCGGTGCCGGCGTGGTCGCGTTGACCGTGCCGGTCGACACCACCGCCGATGAGGTCGCCACGGCCGTCGACGAGGCCGTGGCGCGGGACGTGGCCGTGGTGCTGCCGGCCGCGACCCGGCCGGGGCGGCCGTCCCGGCCGGGCCTGCTGCGCGTCGGCGGCGTGGGCGCGGACGGCACAGCGGCCGGGCCGCACCCGGACGGCGCCGTGGACGTGGTCGCGCCCGGCGTGGGCGTGACCAGCATCGGTACGGCCGGCCGGCCGGCGCTGCAGGGCTCCGGCCCGGACTACGCGGCGTCGTTCGCCGCCGGGCTGCTGGCGCTGGTCCGGGCCGCCGCGCCGGAGCTGGCCGCCGCCGAGGCCACCCAGATCGTGCTGGACACCGCGGACCGTGCCGACGCGCCGGACCCGGCCACCGGCCGCGGTTTCATCGATCCGGCCGCGGCCGTGCACGCCGCCGTCGTCGCACGGCCCGTGCCGGCGCCCGCCGCGGCGTCCGGTGGCATTCCCGCGCTGGGCCAGATCGCGTTGGCCGGCGCCGGCCTGATCCTCTTCGTGGCCGCCTGCCAGATCCCGCTCCGTCTGCTCCGCCGCCGTCCGCACTGACCGGCCGATCAGTGGACGCGGATCGTCCAGGCAGCGGACTCCCCCGGGCCGAGCAGGATCGGGATGATCCGTCCCGCGGTCGCGGACGCGAGCGTGCGGGCGGCGGGTGCGCCGGTGACGTCCGCGCCGGTGCAGAAGACCACGCGCGGGGCCGGCAGCGGCACGCCGGGCGCCGGCGGATCCGGGAGCCGGTCGAGGATCACCAGTCCGGGGACGGACTCCTCGCCCAGCAGCGGGCCGACCGCGTAGACGCCGACGCCGCTGGTGTGCAGCCGCCGGGCGAACACCTCGGCCTGCCGCCGGACCGCGCCGGCCGCGCCCACCAGCGCGACGCAGTCCGGGGTACGGCTGAGATCCACGTGCAGCCACCAGTCGTTGCGGCGGCCGAGCACCAGTGGTACGGCACCGCTGAGCGGTACGTCGTCCTCGGCCAGCCAGCCGTAGGGCGGGGTGTCCCGGCCGGTGGCCACGCCGGCCAGATGGACACCGGCGGGGCCCTCGTCCGCGAGCACCGTCTCGCGCAGCACCGGGTCCCGGTCGTCCGGGCCGGGCAGCGGTGGGCGCGGACCGGTCGGCCGGCGCCCGCCGGACGGGCGCGCGGGCGCCGGCCCGGCGTCCGCCCGGGTCGAGGCCGCGGTGATCTGCTCCTCGACGCGCGGCGAGCCGACCGGATCGCCGGGTAGCGGTACGTCGACCATCGAGCGTCCGCCCGGCCCGACGGCCGGCGCGGCGGTGGAGGCGGCGGTGAGCACCGAACTCCGCCACGGCTGGGTGGCGGGCTCCGGCACCACGGCGGTCTCTCCCGCCCGCGCCCCCGCCATGGCCGGCGTCTGCGCGTCACTCGCCGACGCTCGCGGGGACCGGGACTCCGGCCATCCGGCGGCCGGCGCCGCCGGTCGCACGGGATCGGCGGGGGCCGGCAGAGCCGGCCACGACGGCGGCGGATCCGCGGGACGCGCCGGCGAAGCCGCACCGGAAGCCACCGACCACGGCGACGGCGCCCCGCTGTCCACACCGGCTGCGGCCGGCCACGACGGCGCCGGATCCGCGGGACGCGCCGGCGAAGCCGCCGACCACGGCGACGACGAATCCGCAGGACGCGACGACGCCGGCGTAGAGCTGTCCACACCGGACGGATGCGGCCACGACGGAGCCGGATCCGCCGGTCGTGCCGGCGAAGCGGTGCCGGAGGCGGCCGACGACGGCGGCCGATCAGCGGGACGCGACGACGCCGGTGCGGAGGTGTCCGCGCCCGAGGCGGCCGGCCATGACGGCGCCGGATCCGCCGGACGCGGCGGTGCCTGCCCGGATGAGCTGGAGGCGGCCGACCACGGCGACACCGGCTCGGTGGGACGCGGCACCGGGTCCGGCGCGGCCGGACCGGGGGCGGCCGACCACGGCGGCGCGGGCTCCGTGGAACGTGACGGCGGCGCGACGGCGGATGCCGGCGACCCCGGATCCGCCGGACGTGACGGCGCCGGACCGGCCGGGCCCGAGGCCGCCGGCGCCGCGGGACGCGACGGCGGGGTGGAGGTGGGGCGAGCATCGGCCGGCGGCCGGGACGAGGCCGGGTCCCGGGACGAGGCCGGTGCGGCCGGGTCCGTGGCGCGGGTGGCCGGCCGGCCCGGGTCGCGGCCGGGCATCTCGACGGTCGGCAGTTCGTCGTCGCCGTCCGGGGTGCCGTCGCGGGGCGGGAGGGGCAGGCGTACCGGCTGGCCGGGGTCGGTGGTCGTGCGGGCGGGGCCGGTGGTGGCCGGTCCGTCCGCGCCGGGCGGGCCCCAGACCTCCCGCGGGTCGGCCGGGCGGGTCCCGGCGGCGGACGCGACCAGGTCCAGGCCGGCGTCGGAGGCCTCCGTCGTCGAGGGCTCGGGTGCGGGCGGTGGCGTCGCCGTGGTGCCGGGCGGACCGGGTGGCAGAGGTGGATCGCCGGCGCCGGGCGGTGCCGGGGACCGGCCCCGGGCGCCGGCCGTGGCGGCGGCCCGCGCACCGCTGTGCAGAATGTTGATCATCGCGGCGACCAGCATCAGCATCAGCACGAAGCCGATCAGCCAGAGGATCGCGATGCTGGTGGTGCCGGCGGGCTCGGGCGCGGCGGCCTGCGGTGGCGGGGAGGCGGCCAGGGACGGGGCCGCGACCGGTGCGATCGCGGGCAGCGGGCCGTCCTGGACGCCCTCGCCGGCGGCGTCCACCGGCAGCACGAGGACCCACCCCGGCTTGATCTCGCCGTCGCTGTCGAGCGCGTCGCCGTCCGGCTGGGTACGGCCGGTGTTCAGCGCGACGATCTCCCGGAAGCGGTTGCCGTCGCCGAGCGTCTTCAGCGCGATCGCGTACAGGTATTCCCGCTGACCGTTCACCGGGGCGCCGACCACGTAGTACTTGCCGGTGGCCGCCGGTACCGCCTGCGCGGGCGCCGCGCTCAGCGCGAACACCGTACCGATCAGCACGGCGATCGCGAGCGCGAGCCGAGCCGTCATGTCGAACCTCCCGGGAATCCGCCACCGGCCGCCCGGGGCCCGCCCGGTCCCGTGTCGGTCCGCGACAGCCCGGCGGCGGAGCCGGTTCATGCCGGTCCCGCACGCGGGATCGGCTCCGGGGCCGTCGCACCGGGTGGTGTCACGGAACCGAGGGACGGTCCGGGCGGGGGTCTCGGGCACTACCGCCCGTGCCGGGTCGCCGCGGACGGCGGGTACGGCGCGGGCCGGTGATCGGCCCAGTCAAGCAGGACCGGCCGGACGCCGTCACCGCCCTTCTTCGGGTGTCCCCGCTCCCGATTCTGAACCAGCCACGGTGCGGGCTCGTAGAAGGGCCGAGCCGGTGACGAGCCGGCACAGCAACGACAGGAGTCGCAGCATGCAGCCGTTCAACCTGGAGCAGTTCGCCGCCCAGGCCCGTGCGATGCAGGATCATGTCGCGCAGATGCAGTCGCGCCTGGAGTCCGCGTCGGTGACCGAGGAGGCCGGCGGAGGGCTGGTCACCGTCTCGCTCGGCGCGCAGGGCCGGGTGCAGAGCGTCTCGATCGACCCGAGCCTGCTGGACCCGTCGAAGCGGGACCTGCTGGAGAACCTGGTGGCCGAGGCGTTCACCAACGCCAGCTCGTCGATGCACCAGCTGGCCGAGGAGCACATGCGCCCGGTGTCCGACACCATCAGCCACCTGACCGGCCTGGGCAACGCGGGCCTGGACCGGCTCCGCAAGATGTGAGCGGCACGGTGTGCCCGGGGTGACGGCCCCGGGCACACCGGTCAATCCACGCAGGTCAGCACGAGCTGGGCGAACTCCGCCAGTTCGGCCGCGCGGTCCGGCTTCGCGGTGGAGATCCGTCCGACCTCGCGCACCCAGGTGACCCGGTCGGTCAGCGCGGCGAAGTACATCCGGTTGTTGCGGATCAACATCTGCGCCGCCTCCGGCACGCCGGTCCCGGCCGGTGTGTCCAGCGTCAGCCGCAGCGCCTCCATCACCGCCGCGTTGGCACCGTGCGTGACGTCGTCGTTCGCACCGTTGGCCAGCCCGGCCAGGGTCGCGAGCGGCACCGTGCCGTCGATCACGGGCTTGACCAGCAGTTCGGCCCGACGGACCGGGTCCTTCTCGGTCAGGTAGTCGAACGCGGTGTCCGCCTGGTCCACCGCGGCCATCTCCAGGATCGCCCGGTGCGCGGAGATCGCCTGGTCACCGGCCTCGTCACCGCGGGTCACCGGCGACGGCAGCTCCTTCACCGGGCCGTGGCCGGCCGCGATGTCCCGGGCCGGCCGCCGGCCCAGGATCCGCTCGATCGCCGCACGGTTGACCGGGCTGGCCAGCGTGTCGCGGTGCGCGGTGAAGAGCTCCCGCTTGAGCGTCCAGCCGCCGGCGCCGAGCCAGCGGTGCAGCTCGTCGGAGAGCACGTCGCCGTAACCACCGGTCACCGGTTCATCGGCCGCACGGGCCAGCGCGGCCTTCGCGTCGGCCACGTTGACGGTCTTGCCCGGCAGTCGCACGTCCCAGCTGCGGCTGAGGTTGTCCAGGCCACCGCCGGACGACGCGCTGCGCTGCATCACCGGCACGCCGTAGGTGGCGAACAGATCCTGGAACGGCCCCGCGGCAGTACGGTCGTCGAGCACCACGACCGGGCGTACACCCAGCTCGAACCACGCCTCGAGGACGTCGCCGAGGCGGCGCTCGATCGCGACCGGCTCGCCGGGCCCGACCACCAGCAGCGGGACCTCGCGGCCGCCCCCGGTGAGCGCGGCGTGCTCGGCCCGGAGCCGGTGCAGGAACCGCTCGTCGACCCGGCCGCCGATGACGACGATGCCGTTGTCCGGCCGGACGCCGCGCGGCAGACGCGGTGCCCGGCCGGCCGCCGCCGTGGGCCGCACCGGCGGTGCGGGCGTCTCGGCCGGCGCACCGTCCTGTTCGGACGGCGGCGGCGTATCGGCGGCGCTGCCGCTGGAGTGCCCCGAGCCGGTGTCCGAGGCGTCCGGCGTGAAGTCCGGGTGACCGGACCGCCCTGAGCTGCTGCCGGTGTAGGTGGACCAGTCCGAACCGGTGTCCGAGTGGTCCGAGTGATCCGAGTGGTCGGAGTGATCCGAGCCGTCGGGCCGGCCGGAGTCGTCGGCCGCGGCCGGGACCGCGCCCTTGAGCCGCCGGTAGCCGATCGCGCCCTCCGGCAGCGCGTCCAGGCCCAGGCTCAGGCTCATCCGGTCGAGCAGGTCCGCCACCACCGTCATCTCGGCCAGGTCGTCCGGCCCGTCCGGCAGCGTGACCAGCGGCGGCGTGGTGAGCACCACGCCGTCGCGGCCGACGATCTCGTGTTCCGCGCCGGGCAGCGGTGACCCGGCCGGCGCCGGCCCGAGGTGGACGGTGCGGCCGCCCTCCTCGGCGACCCAGCCGCCGCCGATGTCCAGCTGCCGGGTGCCGGGACGCATGGGCAGCCCGTACGGCAGGACCGGCCGGCCACGCCCCCACGGGTTCGCGGTCGCCCGGACGTGGACGTGCGAGGCGACCGCGGCGAACACCGGCTCGCCGTGCACGTCGACCGGGACGACGGTCCCGCTCAGCACCGGCGGCTCGCGGAAAGCCTGGATCGGCACGCGCAGCACGGCCGGGCCGTCGATCGGCGTCGGCTTCCCGCCGGTCAGGTCCGACACCAGCAGGCGGTCGGCCTGGCTCTGCGCCTGCGCGACCGTCCAGTCCCGGGCCGACATCAGCTCCACGACCAGGCCCCGCCGGATCTCGGCCGGCAGCTTCGTGATCAGTCGGGTGATGTCCCAGGGCTGGGTCACGTCAGCCATGACCGCGAGGTGGTAAGCGTCGCCGGGCGGCGGCGGCAGGTCGTCCACCGGTACCGGCGCCCCGGCGCGGGCCAGGAACAGCTGCCGGCCCAGGCGGTTCAGGTCGTACCCCGGGGACAGGCCCTTGGTCAGGCGGTCCAGCTCCGGCGCGGCCGGCACCGGACCGGTCACGCGGCGGCCGACCTCGAACCGGGTGAACACACCGCCCCGGCTCGACTGGATCAGCTCGATGACCTCGCGCACGCTCTCCGGCATCTCGGCCTGGTCCGGGTGCGGCACCGACACCAGCGGGCGGCGGGCGGGCGTCGTACCCGCCGAGTCGGCCAGCGCCTCGCCGTCGGCGAGCAGCGGTGACCTGCCGGCCGGGCCGAGGTACAGCGTGCCGCCGTGCTCCTGGCCGACCCAGTCGCCGAACTGGAACAGCCGGGTCCCGGGCTGCACGGGCAGCCCGTACGGCCGGATGTGGTTGGTGGTGTCGCGGGCCCATGCCGTGCGCGGCGACCGGAACTCGACGGTGGTGGCGAAAACGCCGAACGTCGGCGTGCCCTGCTCGTCCCGCGGCACGGTGTACGGGCCGGCCGGCGGGCGCTCCGCGAGCTGGCCGGTGGAGACCACGACGACGCTCGCGCCGCCGGTGTCGTCCGGGAAGAACTTCGCCGCGTACGACCGCAGCTCGCCGACCTTCCACGCCCCCTGCAGGTGCACCTGGAGGTGACCGCGGACGTCCACCGGCAGGGCGGCGATCAGCTCGGCGACCGCATCGGCGTCGAAGCCCTCGCGGCTCACGGTGAGCCGGACCGTCCCCTCCGGCGGGTCCGGGAGCAGGTCACCGTCCGGCACCGTGCCGGTGGCCGGCCGCAGCAGGAAGTGGTTGCCGGAGCCGCGCAGCTGGAAGCCGTCGCGCAGGCCGGCCGTGTACCCGGCCGGCGCACCGGCAAGGAACTTACTGGCCGGCTGCTCGGTGAACGCGTAAAGGCTGTCGTCCGCCCGGTCCGGCAGCGACGGGAAGTCGGTCACCGGCCGGCGGTAGGCGACCGTGCCGGACTCACCACGGACCGTGTCGATGAGCGTCTGCACCGCGGCCGGCGCGGTCCGCGCGAACGGCAGCGACACCTGGACCCGCTCGCGCACCGGGTTGTGGTCCGCGTCGACCAGCACCTCCTGCTCCGGCCAGTCCGCCGGGCGCCCGAAGTTGACCGTCCCGTCGCGCTCCTCGACCGCCCAGCCCTCGCCCGCGTCGAACCGGCGGCCCTCCAGGAACGGCAGGCCGTGCGGCGTGACCTGGTTGGCCGGGTCGCGGCTCCAGGCCGACTTGCGCGCCCGGAACCCGATCGTCGTCGCGGTCGCGCCGAACGTGACGGTGCCGTCCGCCGTGCGCGGCACCACGAAACGGCTGGCCGGCACCGATTCGGTGAGCGCGCTCGCCGGCACCCGCACCTCGGCGTCGCCCTCGATCGGCGCCCAGTTGTCGTCGCCGGACTGCTGCACCAGCACGTAGTCGGCGAGCCTGCGCGCCTCGGCCGGCGTGTACCGGCGGCCGGAGGGCAGATCCACCACCAGGCCGGTACGAACGGACGCGGGCAGCCCGGCGATCAGTTCGGCCACCGCCCCGAAGTCGGTGATCTCCGACTGCACGACGAGGTGGAACGCGGCACCCGCGGGCGCCGGCGTGGCCGGACGGCGCACCGCCGCCCCGACCGGCGCGAGCACGAACTGGTTGCCGCTGCCGCGCAGCTGGAACCCAGTGCGCAGACCGGACGTGTACGTAGCCGGCGCGCCCAGCAGCACCTCGCTGCGAGCGTGGCCGGGCCGGTCGGTGAACGCGTACACGCTGCGCGGCTGCCGGTCCGGCAGCGGCGGCAGGTCACGCACCTGACGCCGGTAGCCGACCTCGCCACCGCCGAGCTTGTCGAACATGGCCTGCACCGCGGCCGGTGGATTCTCCGTGCCGTACGGCAGCGACACCCGGACCCGGCGGCTGAGCGGTGCGCCGTCCCGGTCCACCAGAATCACGTCCTGGACCACCGGCGCGGGGCCGTCCGGTGCGAAGTGGACGGTGCCGTCGTGCTCCTCGGCGACCCAGCCGTCCCCGACCGGGAACCGCCGGGACCTCGGCTGCGGGTCCAGCTGATGCGGCGTGATCCGGTTGTTCCGGTCCCGGCTCCAGCCCGACTCGCTGTTGCGGAACTCGAACGTGGCCGCGGTCGCGCCGAACGTCGGCTCGCCGTTCTCGTCCCGAGGGATCACGAACGGGCTGGCCGGCGGGCGTTCCTCCAGGTCGCCGGCCGCGACCCGGACGGTCACGTCCCCCTCCAGCGGGATGGTCGCGTCCGGCACGAGCCGCTGCCGCAGCACCTGGTTCGCGATCTCCTGGACGCGCGCGGCCGTGTAGGTGCCGGCCGGCAGATCCACCACGAGACCGCCGTCGATCTGGCCGGACAGGCCGTCGACCAGCTCGGCCACGACCGCGACGTCGAACCCGTCCTCCGCGACCACCACGTTGCGCCGGTCGCCGGCCGGCGGGGCCAGCAATGCGTCCGTACGGGTGCTCCGGGCCGGGGTGAGGTAGAGGCGGGTGCCGGACGACCGCAGATCCCAGCCGGGCCGCAGACCCGCGGTGAGTTCGGCCGGCGCGCCGGTCAGGAACTCGCTCACCGGCGTGTCGGGGCGCTCCGTGAACGCGTACATCCGGCCGGGCCGGCGGTCCGGCAGCGACGGGAACTCACCGGCCGGGCGACGACGGACGACGGAGCCCCCGTCGGCCGTGATCCGGTCGATCAGGTTCTGGACCGCGGCCGGAACCTCGGTGTCGCGCGGCAGCGACACCGCGGCCCGCTCGCGGACCGGGAGGCCCTGCGCGTCCACCAGCACCGCGTCCGGCGAGGCCGGGGAGCCGTCGTCGGCACGGCCGATGTGGACCGTGCCCTCCGCCTCCTCGGCCACCCAGCCGTCGCCGACGTCGAAGCGCCGGCTCCGCGGCGCGACCGGCAGGCCGTACGGGGTGGCCGGGTTCGCGTTGGACCGGGCGCGGAACTCGTACATCGCGGCGGACGCGCCGAAGACCGGGTTGCCGTCGGCGTCCAGCGGCGTGACGTAGGGACTCGCGGCCGGCCGGCCGGACAGCTGCCCGGCCGGGATGCGCAGCACCACGTCACCGTTGATCGGCGCCGGGCGGCCGTCCGTGCCCGGCAGCGTCAGGCCGTTGTCGGCCAGCGCGCGGAGCTCCCGGGGCGTGTAGACGCGATCGGCGGGCAGGTCCACGGTCAGGCTCTGCCGGCCGTCCTCGGACAGCTCCGCGATCCCGGCCGTGAGCACGGCGACGGTCGCCGCCCCCGGGGCCAGCGTCATGTGGTGCCGGCGGTGCGCGGGCGCGGGCAGGTGGGCCGAGGTCAGCTCCGGCTGCCCGGCCGGCGACAGGAACGACTGATCACCGACGGTACGCAGGCGGTGGACGGGCGCGACCGGGCGGCGCGGCCGGGTGCGGGTGGCCGGGTCCTGCGGGCGGGCCGGCCGGGTCCCGGCCCCGGTGGTCGCCGCGGCCGGATAGGTATCGGTCTCCGGCGTGCCGGGCAGCGTGTCCGTGGGCGTGCGGGGCGGCGTGCCCGCGGGCGTGCTCTCGGGCGTGCCGGGCGGCGTGTCCGTGGGCGTGGTGCTCGGCTCCGATGCTGGTGCCGAGCCCATGTCCGGGTCCAGCTCCGTGATCACGCGGTTCTCCGCGGCCGCGTCCGTCTGCGGCGCGGCCGACGGCTCGTCCGCCGGGCGGACGGCCGGCACCAGCGTGCCCGCGGCCGCCGCGGCCACCATGCGTCCCAGCACCTTGAGCCGGGTGGTGAACGCCTCGTCGAAGGTGGCCCGGTCGTAGTCGCCGGCCTCCAGCCGCGTGTTGAGGTCCCGGTCCATCGCTGTGCGGAGCACACCGGCGACCACGCGCACCGCCTCGTCGCCCGCGTGCTCGGCCAGGAACGGGCGGGCCTCCTCGTCCCACCGCGCGCCGTACCGGTCGCGCTCCGCGGCACGGCCCGCGCCCGCCGGCACCGGTACCGCGATGTCCTCGCGCAGCCGCTGCGTGAGCGTGCTCAGCACGGCCGCATCGACCGGCGCGTCCCGGTCCGGGCCGCGCATCCAGGCCTTGATCCGGCCGTCCAGGTCGTCCAGCACGGTGTCGAGCAGCGTGGCCTGCTCCTCGGTGCCCAGCGGCGCCATCCGGCGTACGCGGGCGAGGTCCAGCCACTGGCTCATCGACAGGTCGAGCCGGGTCCGCAGCCGGTCGGCGAGCGCGGTGTCGGTGACCGTCTCGCCGATGATCCGCTCGGCGCGGCGCCGGGTCAGCTCGACGGTGAGCCAGGTCTCGGCCGCGGCCCGCAGGTCGTACGCCCACCGGCTGCCGGCGGCCGTGGTGAACAGGCCGTCCGGGGCGGTGCCGTGCGGCGGGAACGCCCGGGCGAACTCGTCGAGCACCATGGTGCGGAACGTGGTCCGCAGCGACTCCGCCGCGGCCGCGCTCTCGTCGGCGGCGGCACGGCCGGTCAGCACCGCGTCGAGGTGCGCGTCCAGCCGGTCCGGCAAGGTGGCCGCGAACCGCTCGCGATCGGCCGCCGCGCGGTGCATCGCGGTGAGGTGGTCGTCCGTGTGGTGGGCGTCGAAGATCAGCCGGTCGATCCGGCCGGGGTGCTGCCCGCCCACCGGATGCATCAGATCGAACTCGGCGAGCGCGGCGTCGCGGACCGCGAGCGCGGCGGTGCCGTCCCGGATCTCCGGTGGGGCCGCGTCCAGCACCCGCGTCACGAGCGCGGCCCGGTCCGCCTCCCGGGCGGTGACCTCATCGAGTCGCCGCGGCATCGCGGCGACGTTCGCGTCGAACAGCACGTCCCAGGCGGCGCGGTCGAACTCGCCGGCCTTCAACCGGGTGTTCAGGATGGACAGGACCGTGGCCCGGCGCGTCCCGGCGAACGTGCGCTCCGGGCCACCGGGGGCGAAGCGCTCCAGGACCGGGCGGACCGCCTCGTTCCACTTCTGCAGGTACTCGGTGCGCACCTGCACCTGCTCGGCCGGCGACATGGCGGCCGTCGCCGCCGGTGTGGTGCCGGCCGGTGTGGTGCCGGTGGGACGCGGGGCCGGCGGCGGTTCCGTCGAGGTGGACGGCACCGGTTCCACCGGTGCCGGGTTCGCGGCGGCCTCGGCCAGGCGCTCCTCCAGCGTGGCCAGCGTGGCGGTGAACATGCCCTCGAAGACGTCCCGCGGCGTGGCCGACCGGCCGGTCAGCCGGTCCTCCAGGTCCGCCATCACCCGTCGCCGGAGCTGCTCCGCGGCCTGCCGGGCCGCGTCGAACCGCGGTCCGGCCTCGTACCGGTCCAGGATCGGGTTGACCGCCTCCTCCCAGCGGCCGGCGTAGGCGTCGCGGTCCGCGGCCTGTCCGGTGCCGGCCGGCACCGGGACCACGGTGTCCTGCCGCAGCCGCTCGGTCAGCGTCCAGACCTGGCCGGAGTCGGCGGTGCCGCCCGGTGTGCCGCCGGCCAGCGCGCCGGTCAGCAGCGCCGGCAGGCCGCGGGAGCCGCCGAGCAACCGGGCCTGCTCCCCCGCGCCGAGCGACGGCAGCTGCCCGGCGCGGGTGAACGCGGCCTCCGGCGGCAGGTGCTCGGCCAGTTGCGCCCGCACATGTGCGGCGAGTGCCGGGTCCGGGATCGCGTCGGTGACGACCTGCTCCGCGCGCAGCTGCGTGACCCGGATCGTGAAGAAGTTCTCGGCCGTCGCGCGCAGGCCGTCCGCCCAGCGGCGCGCGGCCGGCTGGCCGAACCGGCGGTCGGACTGCCCGAGCACGCTGCCGTCGGCCGGGAAGACCCGGTCGAACTCGGCCCGCGCCGTGGCCTGGAACTCCGCGCGCAGCGTCAGTGCGGCCGCCCGGGTCGCGTCCGTCCAGGCACGACCGCCGAGCACCGCGTCGACGTGCCGGTCCAGCTGGTCCGGCAGCGTCTCCGCGAACCGGGCCCGGTCGGCGGCCGCGGTGAACCGCGCGCGCAGCGCGTCCGCGCCGTGCAGTGTCTCGCCCAGCTCGTACGAGATCCGCTCGGTGAGGTCGAACCGGCCGCCCGGCGGGAACCGGTCGTTGAACTCGGCCAGCACCTCCTGGTGCACGGCCCGCGCCGCGTCGGTGTCCCGGAGGTCGGCCGGCGTGTGCTGCTCCAGCCGCGCCTGCAGGTCCCGCCGCGCGTTGCCGCGGGCGGCCGCGAACTCCAGCTGCTCCAGGGTACGGCTGCCGGACGGCCGGGCCGGCGGCTCGAGCGTGAGCGTGCCCACGTCGTCGCGGCGGGTCTGCGGTGCCATGCCCAGGTCGCCGGCGCGGGTGTCCCGCGCCGCGGGGCGGGATCCGGGCTGGAGGTCAGCCTCCGGGCGCGTCCGGACGTCCGTCACGGCGGCATCCGGACGCGTCCGGACGGCCGTCACGGCGGTATCCGGGTCGAGGAACCGTACGGTCGAGGGGGCGTCCGTGCGGGACGCCGTGACCGTGGGTGCGGTGTCGGGGCGGGTGGTCCCGGCCGCGGGGGTCGCGTCCGTCCGTAGCGGTACCGTGCCGGGCTGTCCGGTCTCCCGGGTGACAACGTCGCTGACCCGCCTGCTGAACGAGTCGATGCCGCCACGGACCATCCGGTCCCAGGTGCCGCGGTCGAACCCGGTCGGGTCGGCGAGCCGCTTCTCCAGGTCGGCTGTCATCTGATCGTGGAACCTCTTGGCGAGGCCGTTCGCCGCGGTCCGCGCCGCTCCGGACGTCCCGAAGCTCTCGAGTACCGGGTTGATCGAGGCGTTCCAGCTCGCGTCGAACCGGGCCCGCTCCCAGGCCCGGCCCATCTCGGCGCCGAAGTCCGCCGTGGTGTCGCGGCCGACCGGGCGGGTGAGCACCTCGTCCAGCCGCCTCCGCATCGCCTCCAGACGGACGTCCGGGCGTGGCGCAGTCGCGGTATCCGGCCGGGTCACGACGTCGTGGACATGCCGGTTGAACGAGTCGATGCCGCCGGCGACCATCTTGTCCCAGGTGCCGCGGTCGAACCCGTCCGGGTCGGCCAGCCGCTTGTCCAGGTCGACCTTCATCCGTTCGTGGAACGCCTCGGCGAACTTGTTCGCCGCCGTCCGGGCCGCTCCCGTCGTCCCGAAGCCGTCCAGCACCGGAGCGACCGAGGTCTCCCAGGTCACGTCGAACCGGACCCGCTCCATGGCGCGGTCCAGGGCCCGGCCGGTCTCGGCGCCGAACTCGGTCTGGCCGGGTGCCTCCGACGGGCGGGTCTGCTCCGGTGGGCGGCTCTGCGCGGCCCTGACCTGCCTGTCCAGCACGTCGAGGCCGCGCTTGAACGACGCCTCCCAGGCCTCGCGGTCGAATCGCCCGCCACCGTTCAGCCGGCCCCTCAGGTCGGCCATCACCGCGTCGTGTACCAGCTTGGACGTCTCCTGCACCGGCTTGGAGGTGCCCCGGCCCTCCAGGATCGGCGCGGCCTCGCGCTGCCAGCGCGCTTCCCAGGCGGCCACCTCCGCGTCGACGGCGGGCTTGCGTGGCGTCGGGACGGACACGTCCTCGCGCAGGGCGCGGGTCAGCGTGGCGGCCGCGTCCGGGGCGGCTGCGCCGCGGTTCGGGGCGCTGCGCAGCCACGCGCCCACCGAGATGTCGAGGTCGTCGAACAGCTCGGTCATCACCCGGCCGTCCTGGTCCGGGCGGCCGAGCCTGGGCAGGTCGCGCGCCTCGCCGAAAGAGAGCCGGGCGGACAGCGCGTCGTTCAGCCGGCTCTTGACGTGCGCGGCGACCGCGGGGTCGGCGACCGTGCCGTCGATCACCTCACCGGCCCGCCGGCCGGTCAGCTTCACCGTGTACCAGGAGTCGGCGATATCGCGCAGCGAGGCCACCCACCGGTCCGCGGTGCCGGCGTCGAAGCGGCCGACCGCCGGGAACTCGGCGTCGAACTGCCGGCGCACCATGGCCTGGAAGTCGGACCGCCAGGAGTCCGCGGCGGCCCGGGTGCCGTCCGTCCAGGTCCGGTCCGCCATCAGGTCGTCGAGTTGCGCGTCGACCCGGCGCTGCAGCGTGGCCGAGAACGTCTCGCGGTGGGTGGCCGCGTCGAACATGCCGCGCAGCTCGACGTCGCCGTGGGTGAGGTCCCAGACCGCGCGTTCGGCGGTACGGATGTCCGCGCCCTCCGGGAAGCGCGCGTCGAAGTCGTCCAGCACCGCCTTGCGTACCGCCTGGGCCGAGGGGCCGTCCGACGGGCTCAGCCCGGTCAGCCGGGACTCCAGCGCGGCGCGCACGTCGGCGCGGGAGATCGTCTCCGGCGCACCGCGGAACCGCATGCGCGCGTCGACCACGCTGTCGTGCAGCCGGCCGGCGAAGTCGTCGGCGGTGCGATCCGGCAGCGGCGCGCTCAGCCGCGCGTTCTTCCCGCCGTAGACCGCGTCCCAGTTCCTGAACCACTCCGCGCCGTACACCTCGGTGAGCGTGCGGTTGCCGATCGGCCCGCCCCGGCCGAGCAGGTCGCTGAGGTGGCGGCCGGCCTGCGACAGCGAGTCGTCGAGCAGCTCCTCCATCCGGACCCGGGTCGGCATCTCCCGGCGGATCGTGAGCACCTCGGCGTTCAGCCGATCCGTCGCGGCCTGCACCGACTCCGGGGAGTAACCGTCGCGGCTCAGGCCGGGCCGCAGGTCGTCGTGCAGCCCGGAGATCCGGTCGTGGATCTCCGCGGCCATCCGCGAGATACCCGCCGGCTCGACCTTCACGCCGGCCTGCCGGGACGTCAGCACGAGATCGTCGATCAGGCTCTCGACCAGGTTGTCACGGTGCCGCTCCAGGTCGAGCTGCCGGCGCGGGGCCGGTCCGTTGTACGCGTCACCGGCCACCTTGAGCCGCTCGGACACCAGCCGGCTCGCGTCGGCGCCCAGGTCGGCGCGGGCCGCGCGCAGACCGTCCGCCGTGCCCAGCCGGCCCCGGTGGTGCAGCATCGACTCGACCAGGCGGGTGTTGAGGTCGCCGGTCATCGATGCCCGCAGGTCGCGGGCCATGTCGATGGCCCGGTCGCCGGGCAGCACGCTCTCGCCGGCCTTCTGGCTCCACCGGCTCGTCTCGACGTTGGTCTGCCGGCGAACCGTGGTGTTCAGGTTCTGGGAGAGGTCCGGTGCGGCCTTCAGGTACTCGCTGAGCCGCTGTCGCAGGCCGGCGTCCGCGGCGTCCCAGCTGGACCGGTTAGCCGGGCTGAACGCGTCACCGCGGTGGGTGCCGACCACCTCGTTGCCGGTGATCTGCACGTCCCGGGTGAACGCGCGCACGCCGAGCTCGATGTCGGCGTCGCTGAGGCCGCGCTGCTTGGCCAGGTGCACCTCACGCACGACGGCAGGACGGTACCGGCCGATCTCGTTGCGGTGGAACGCGTCGTAGCGCAGCTCGGCGCGCAGCTCGGACAGTGACCTGTTCCAGTTGGCCTCCGCGTTCCGCCAGACCACCGAGCCGACCTTGGCGTCCTGGCGGAGCACCGGGCCGAACGACTCCTCGAACTTCTCGTGGTACCGCTCGGAGAACCGGCTGCGCCACGCGGTCTGTTCCGCGGACGGCAGGTCGCGCAGGAACCGGAACCGCGACTGCTCACCGCCCAAGAGCGCGTCGAACCCGGTCCGGCCGTTGCTCGTCCCGCGCGCGCCGGAGAAGTCGGGCGACTGGGCGCGGCCGTCGTTGAGCACGCTGTCGAACTCGCTGTCCGCGTCGCCCCGGCGGGCCTCGATCACCTTCGCCGTCTCGATCCGGGACCGGAACGACGCGTCGAGCCCGTCCGTGCGATCACCGAACTCGACGATCCGCTCGGGCGTGTCGAGCCGCTGCCGCGGCATCGGGTAGGCGGTGCCCTTCGGCTTGCCGGGCTCGGCCGCGGTGGTCGCGGCCGGTTCGGGCCGGGCCGGCTTCGGCAAGCCGGGGAAGTCGTCCGGCACCAGATGCGGCGCGTCCTTGCCGAGCCGGGCCGTGCCGACCGGGACCAGGTCGTCGAGGCTCTGCCGGACGAACACGGCATCCAGGTCGGGGGCGCGCACGCCGTCGGCGAGTGCGGCGATCGTGCGGTCCGGCAACGGCCCGCGCAGCCCGGCGTGCTGACCGCCGAAGAACTCGTCGAAGTTGGTGAACCAGTCCTTGCCGGCTACCTGGGCGAGGGTACGGTTCGTACGCGGTCCGTCCGGGCCGAGCATGCTGCCGTACCAGTCGTCGGCCGTCCGAGCCGACTCGGCCAGGCGCTCCTGGAACCGTACCCGCGCGGGCATCTCGTTCTTGATCGCCGCTGCCTCGGCGGTGAGCCGGTCCTTGACCGTCTGCACCGACTCCGCCGACCAGCCGTCACGCTGCAGGCCGGGCCGGGACGCCTCGTTGAGGTCGGACAGCCGGCCGCGGATCTCGGCGCCGAGCTGGGAGACGTCCGCCGGGCCGAGCCGCACGCCGGGCTGCCGGACCGTCGCGAGCAGGTCGTCCTGCAGTGCACCGATCAGCGTGTCCCGGTGCTCCTCGACGTCGAGCTGACGGCGCGGCGACGTGCCGTTGTAGGCCTCGCCGAACTGCCGCAGCCGCTCGGTCACGATCCGGTCGACGGACACGTCGAGGTCCTGCCGGACCGATCGCATGCCGTCGCCGGTGCCGAGCGACTGGCGCCGTTGCAGAACCGACTCGACGATCCGGGTGTCCACCCGGTCCGCGATCGACGTCCGCATCTCCACGTGCTGGCGCGCGACCTGGGCCGGGGTCATCGCCGCGTCGCCGAGCTTGTCGTTCCACCGGCCGAGCTGATCGCTCATGCCGCGGTCGACCCGGCCGCGCATCTCGGCGGCCAGATCGGGTGCCTTCTGCAGGTACTCCCGCAGCCGGCCCTGCAACCCGGTGTCCGCGGCGTCCCATGCGCCGCGGTGCGCCGGGTCGAACGCATCGCCCCGGCCGAACCCGTCCCGGCCGGGGAACCGGCCGGCGACCACGGAGTCCGCGGTCATCTGCACATCGCGGGTGAACGCACGCACGCCGAGCGCGATGTCGGCGTCGCTGATGCCGTTCCCACGGGCGTCCCGGACCGCCTGGTCGACCGCGTTCCGGTGCCGGCCGATCTCGTTGCGGTGGAACGCGTCCAGCTTCAGCTGCGTCTTCAGGTCGGCGGAGACCCGGGCCCAGTCGTCGACCGCGCTCCTGAACGTCATCGAGTCCGGGGCCGCGCCGTCGCGCAGCACGTGCGCGAACGTGTCCTCGAACGCGGTGTTGTACTCCTCGGTGAACCGGTTGCGCCACGCGGCCTGCTCCGACTGCGGCAGGTCGTGCAGGAACTTGAAGCGCGGCCCCTCCGCGGCCGGTGCCCGGTCCTTCGGCTCGCTGAACAGCTCGTCGAGCCGGTCCTGCGCCGACTTCGGCGCGGCCGTATCGGCCGGCGCGTCGTTCCTGCCGAAAGCCGATTCGGCCTGGGTACGGCCGGTGCTCAGCACCTCGTCGAAGACCTCGCCCGGCTTCGCCCGCAGCGTCTCGAGGTTCTTGGCGGTGGCGATCCGCCCCTGGAACGCCTCGCCGATCTGCACCACCTTCGCCTGGAACTCCGCCGTCCGGGCCACGTCCGGCGCGGACACGTCCGGGTCCGGCAGCGGCTGGGCCGTGCCGGTGCCGGGGCCGGTCGTCGGGTCCGCCTCGGGACGCGCCAGACCGGGGAAGTCCTCCGGCGTCAGGTGCGGGGCGTCCCGGCCGAGCGGGGACGTGCCGACCGGCACCAGGTCACCGGCCGACTCCTGGAGGAAGTGCGGGTTGCTGCGGTCCGGCGCGCGGACCGTGTCGGCGAGGTCGGCGATGGTGCGGTCGGGCAGCGGGGCGCGCAGGCCGGCGGACTGCATGCCGAGCACGTCGTCGACCCCGGTGAAGAACTCCCCGCCGTGCACCTGGGCGAGCGCGCGGTTGGCCCGCGGGCCGTCCGCGCCGAGCAGCTCGCCGTAGGCGAAGTCGGCGGTCCGCTGCAGCTCCGTCAGCCGCTCCTCGTACCGGACCCGGGACGGCATCTCCTCCACAATCGCTCGCGCCTCGGCGTCGACCCGCTCGGTGGCCGACCGGACCGCGTCCGGCGAATACCGGCTCTGCTCCAGGCCGGGCCGCAGCGCCGCGTCGACGTCGGCCATCCGGCCGTGGATCTCGGTCGCCAGCCGGGTGACGCCCGCGGAGTCGAGGCGGACACCGGGCTGGCGCACGGTCTCGGCCAGGTCGTCCAGGAGCGCGCTGACCCGGTCGGCTCGGTGCTGCATGAAGTCCAGCTGGCGGCGGGCGGCCGGGCCGTTGTAGGCGTCGCCGTACGGCCGCAGCCGGTCGGCCACGGCCTGGCCGACCATGGAGTCCATGTCGTCGCCGACCGACCGCGTGCCGTTGGCCGAGCCGATCCCCTCGCGCTGCCACAGCATCGACTCGACGACGCGGGTACGCACGTCGTCGGCGATCGAGGCGCGCACGTCACCGGCCTGCTTGGCCACCCGGCCGGACGGCAGTGCGTCCGTGCCGAGCTTGGTGTTCCACGCGCTCAGCTGCCCGTCGACCCGCGAGTCGAGCAGCGTGCGCACGCGAGCGGACAGCTCGGGGGCCCGCTGCATGTAGTCGCGCAGCCGGGTGCTGAGCGCCGTGTCCATGTCGTTCCAGGCGCCGCGGTTCGCCGGGGCGAACGCCTGGTCGCCGGAGTGCCGGCCGATCAGCGTGTCCGCGGACATCTGCACGTCGTGGGTGAACGCGCGCACGCCGAGCGCGATGTCACCGTCGGCGACGCCGTTTGCCCGGGCCTCGTCCACCGCCCGCTGCACCATGGGCCGGTGCCGGGCGATCTCGAGGTGCTGGAACACGTCGAGCTTCAGCTTCGCCTGCAGGTCCGCCGACAGCTGTTGCCAGGTCTCGACCGCCCGGTTCCAGGCCGGGGTGTCCACCATCGCGCCGTCCCGTACCAGCGGCCCGAACGTGTCCTCGAACGCCTGGTTGTGCTCCCGCTCGTACCGGCCGCGCCAGGCCGGGCGCTCGGACTCGGGCAGGTCGTGCACGAACTTGAACCGTGAGTCGCCCTGCGCGTCCGCGGCCCGCGCCGTGGTCCGGCTGGACTCGATCACGTCGTCGAAGTTGCGGCCCGGATCGCCGCGGAGGCCCTCGGCGTTGCGGGCCGTCGAGATCTGCGGCTGCAGCTTCTGGCCGATTGCCTGCACTTTGGCGTCGAGCGCGCTGACCTCCGCCGGCGTCATCGCCTTCGGGTCCGGCAGCGGGTGGGCCGTGCCCGTGCGCTGCCCGGGCAGCGCGCCCGGGTCGGAGTGCGTCAGCCCGGGGAAGTCCTCCGGGGCCACGTCCGGGCGGCCGAACCGGGTCGGGTCGCCCGGCACGAGGTGACCGGCCGTACCCGGCTTGATCGCGGTGCTCGCCGGGACGGCCGGTGCCGCCTGCTCACCGAGCGCGTCGAGGCGCGTGCCGAAGCCGTCGCCCTGTACCCGCTCCTGTGCCAGCCATGCCTGGTTCTCGAAGTCGCGGCTGCCGATCGTCTCGCGGTGGGCGCTGACCCACTCGCTGCGGAACCGGTCGGCGAGTCCGTCGTAGGCACCGGGCGACAGTGACGAGTGGACCGGGTCGGTCCGGGTACCCATGATCTTGACGAACTCGTCGGCCGCGGCCGCGGGCAGCTTGCTGAACTGCGGCTCCGCCTTGATCCGGAGGTGCATGCCGTCGGCGAGCGCGTCGAGCTGTTTGCTCCAGGCCCGTCCCTGCGGCTGCGGGTCGATGTGCCGCCGGGCGAACGTGCCGGCGCCGGCCGAGTCCCACAGCTCGGCCCGCAGCTGCCGGAGCGAGCCGTGCCACGCCTTCTCCACCCGGGCGAGCTGGGCCGGGTCGAGCTTCGGCATCTCTGCCTGGTGCGCCAGTGAGCGCTTGACCAGCTTGTTCTGCTGCGGCGACATCGCCGCGTCGAACGCCCGGTGGAACGAGTGGTCGGCGACCTGGGAGAGCGACAGATCGTCGTGCAGCCGGCCCTGTGCCTCGGCCAGCAGGTCCTTGACCGTCTTCGGCTTCGCGGCGTCGGCGCCCTTGCCGCTGCCCTTGCCGGCCGCGGCCGGCGCCGGGGTGGACACCTGCGGCGTCTCGTTGACCGTCCGGACGGTACGGAAGAACTCCACGCCGGCCTGGTCGAAGTATTCCTTGCCGAGCACCCGCTTGTCCGGCCCGCGCTCGCCGGTGTAGTGCGCCGAGGCGTCCCGGAACACCTTCGCGGCCGCGTCGCGCGCGGTCGGGTCGGGGATCCGCTGCAGCGCGCGCCAGGAGGCCTCGTCGCCGGGCCAGTCCCTCGGCATCGGAGTGTCCGGCTCGGCCGGCCGCGGGTTCGCGGCGGCCTGGGTGAACCGCGACTTGAACTCGCCGGCCGCCCGGTTGAACACCGTGCCGGCCTCGGCCGGGTTCATCACGCCCTGGCCGCGACGGCCCCACATGTCCCCGCGCAGCGTCTGGACGTGCGCGTCCCAGTCGCCGCGGATCGACGCCATGTCCTCCGGGCGCAGCCGCGCGGCCAGCTCCGGGTTCGCGTCCGCCCACTCGCGGTAGGCCCGCCCGAACGCGGTGTCCGAGTCGTTGCCGCGCAGCCGCAGCTCCTGCTCGAACCGGGCACGGTTGCGCGCGTCCGCCCGGATGTCGTTCTTCGCGGCCTCCAGCCGGGCCGCGACCTCCTGCGGGTCGCGCGGCGCCTTCTGCGGCCGGGGGACGTCCGCGTCGGCCGTCCGCACCCGGATGTCACCGAGGTCGCCGCCGAGCCGGTTGTGGCGGGCGAGGTACGCGCCCTCCGCGAACGCGGCCTCGGCCGCGTCCAGCTTCTGCTGCCACTGGTGGTGCTTGCCGCCGGTCGTCTCCGCCGGCCGGTTGATCTGGCTGGGGTCCTTGCCCCAGATCTCGGCGAAGTCCTTGTCCAGCCGGTTCGCCGTCCCGGTACGGATGTCGGTCGTCTCACGGTTGGTGAGCTTCAGCTCGTTCGGGCTCGACGCGAAGTGGTGCTGGTCCGCGGCCTGTGCCCGGCGGGTGACGCCGTTGATGGCGCCGGCCTTCTCCAGCGCGGCCGCGGCCCGGCCGCCGTCCGCGGCGGCGAGCCTCTGGGTGGTCGTCGCGTGCACGTCGGCGGTGCGCGCATACGGTCCCGCCTCCAGCCACGCTCCCTCGTGCAGGCGGGCCGCGGTGTCGCGCAGCGTGCCGTGCTCGGCCCCGCGGACCGAGTCGGGCACGTCCGCGCCGCTGCGCACCCGGCCGTCGACCTCGGTCCGGAGGTAGCCGTCCAGCTCGCGTCCGTAGCTGCCGGTGCCCTCGCCGCGGTCGGCCCGGCTCGCCGTCGAGGCGATCGGGGTGCCGTCGTCGCCGGTTCGGCCGGACGCGGCCCGGAAGGCGTTGAACTCCTCGCCGTGGATCCGCGCGACCCGGCCCGGCGAGGCGCCGTCCGCGGCCAGCGCGTCCAGGTCCTGCCGCAGCTGCGGCTCGACGTCCTGCCGGAACCGCGTCTCGACGGCGTGCTCCTGCCGGGCGCGGGCTTCGAAGCGGCCCTGCAGCTCGTTCACCCTGGTGCTGAACGCACCCTCGTCACCGCGGGACGCCACGTGGGCGGCCCGGACCGCGTCGGCGTGGTCGCCCACGGCACGCGACATCGCGGTCTGCGAGATCTGCTCCCCGTTGGGGCCGGTGACCGTCTGCTCCCGGGCCCAGGCGGTCTCCGTCGCCACGGCCCGGTCGGTGGCCGCGGCGCCGCGCAGGTCGCGCTCGGCGGCGGCGGCACGCGCGTCCAGCCGCTGGGACAGCTCGCCACGGCTCATCGGGGACTCGCCGCCGGCCGAGCGGCGCCAGTCGGCCAGGTCGGTGCGGACGCCGTCCTCGTAGGAGCTGCGAACGATCTCGCTGTTGCTCGGCGGCCCGTCACCGCCCGCGCGGGCCGCGAGGGAGTCGAATCTGCCGCTGCTCTTGGCCAGGTCGCCGAGTTCGCTGATCCGGGTGGGCAGCGAGCTCTCCCACTGCCGCCGGATCGTCTCGAGGTGCTTCGAGTCGGCATCCGGCCCGGCGTTGCGGACGGAGACGCGCAGGTCCTCCACGACGGTGGCCCGGATCGCGGACCGGGAGTTCTCCAGCCCGGGGTTGTCCCGCAGATAGGCGTCGACGGCCCGGTCCGCGTGCCGGCCGGTGAGGAAGTGGGTGCGCTCGAAGTTCGCCTCGGCGCGGAGCTGGCGGCCGACGTTCGCCTCGATGTTGCGCATCGGGTCGGTGATGCCGTCCGCGGGGCGGGCGGGGGCCAGCTGGGCGTCGCGAACCACGTCGGCCTCGACGCGGCGCAGGCCGCCCTCGCTGAGCCGCCAGGACCCCTTCTCCGTGCCGGTGGCGACGTGCTCGTCGCGGACGAAACTCCGGGCGCTCTGCGCGATCTCCTCGGGCGTGTTCCCGCTGATGCTCCGGGCCGGCTTCGGCGTCGGTGCCGGCTCGCCGCCGGCGACGGCGCGGGCGCTCGCCGCGACCTCTTCCACCGTGCCGCCGGTGACGCGGGGCCGCGTGGTCGCGGACGTGTCGCCGCTCGCCGTCCCCGGCCGCGAGGCGGTCGGCGTGTCCGGCCGCGTGGTCGCCGACGTAGCCGGCGTCTCCGGCCGGGACGGTGGCAGCGCGTCGGAGCCCCGGCCACCGGCCGCGGAATCCAGGGTGGACGCCTCCAGGCGGCGGTTGACCTCCATCAGGTCGATCGCGTCGTCCCGGCCGGACCGGGCCGACCGCGCGATCGACGGGGTCTCCGAGAGCTCCGTCTCCGGGGTACGGCCCGAGGCCGGGGTGACGTCGTCGGGCCCGCCGCCGGGCCGGCTCACCGGCGGGCTCACGTCGCGGGTCGGCGAGCCGTCGAGGCCCGGCATCGAGCGCATCGAGTCCGGAGTGGGCGAGGACGTGGTCGGGCGGGCGGGCGGTGCGGGCGCGCGCTGGATCGGCGTGCCGTCACCGGTGCCCGGCGACGCGGGGAGCCGCTCGACCGGCGCCATCGGCGGGCTGGACACGGCGGACGTGTCCGCACCCGCCCGCGTCGCCTCGATCCCGTCGACCGACGGCTTGCGCTGCAGCGAACCGGCCTCGGCCACGCTCGGGTCGGCGGCGGCCGGGGCCTTACGGCCCGGCGGAAGCGAGCTGAGCGAGTCGCCACCGATCGAGCCCGGACGCGAGGACTCCGCCGGCGGGTTGCGGAACGCGTCCGGCTGCCGGAACGACTCGGCACCGCCGGCCGTGCCCGTGCGTGCCGACTCCGGCGGCGGGTTGCGGAACGCGTCCGGCTGGCGGAACGACTCGCTGCCGGCCGCCGCAGCCTGGCGCGGCGGCTCCGGGAGGGAGCGGAACGACTCCGGCGAGCGGACGGCGTCCGGAGACGCGGACCGGGACGGGGCCAGGGAGTCCGGTACCCCGGCCGGGCGCCCGCGGGTCGCCTCCGGCGCGGGGGACGTCGAGCCGATCACGTCGGCCGGGTTGTTGACCGCACCGCCCGGGTTCCCGACCTGCTTGGTCGGCGGTACGGCGGACATCTCCGGCAGGCTGCCGGAGCCCGGCACCTTTGCGGTGTTTCCCGGCGAGTTCGCCGACGGGTGCAGGCCGGGCGTGTCGACCGGGCTGCTCGCGCTGCTCGGCGGGCGGGAGACCAGGTCGCCGGGCGTCTCGACCGACGGGCGTCCCGGCAGTGGCCCAGCCCCGGCCATCTCGCCGGTGAACTGGTCACCGGGCGGCAGCGGCGTGCGCTTCGGCGGCAGCTGGCCGTTGCCTCCGACAACGGTGTCCCCGAGCTGCGGCTGGCGCTGCGGGATGTCGCCGGCCTCGACCCGGGACGGCGGCCCGCCGGCGGAGCCGATGTTGTTCGGCACGGTGGAGTTGTTGCTGTTGGCCGCGTTGGAGGCCTCGACCGTCGGCGGCCGGGGCGTGGGCGCGGCATCGAAGCCCTGACCGCCGAGCTTCGGCGGTGCCGCCTGGTCCGGCCCCTTCGCCGTGATCGTGGGCTGCGGGTCCAGGTTGCTCGGCGTGAGGTTGGTGTTGCCGAGCTCGACCCGCGACGGTGCGGTCGGCGGCCGCTGGCTCAGCGGGACGTCGGCCGACGTGGAGTTGCCGGTACGGACCGTGTCCACCGACGGCCGGCGGGTGGGCGGCGGCGCACTGCTCGTACCCGCCGGGATGATCGCGCCGTCCGTCGACGAGGCGGTGATCTCGCCGCTCATCCTGGGCGGCGGCTGCGTGATGTCCACGCCCGGCCGGGTGCTGACCCCGTTCAGGTCGACCCTGCTCACCCCGGTGATCGGGTTACCGCCGTTCGGCACCGCGGTCGGCGCGCCGCTGCCGGCCGGGGGTGCCTCGAAGGTTCCGGCCCTGCTCAGGTTGGCGCCGCCGGGCAGGTTACCGGCGTTGTAGATCATGTTATTGATGTCGGTGGCGTTGTTGGCGATCTTGTCCGGCCCGAGGGCCCCGTTGTCGAAGGTGGACGTGATCCTACCGCCGCCGAGCCCGCCGGTCGGCTTGAAGATCTTGAAGAAGGCCAGCTCCAGCGCGCCGCCGAGCAGGATGTTGAACGTCGTGCCGACCGGGTCCGGCTGGAACGGCATGCCGTGCGTCTGACCGACCGCGGCCTGGATCGAGAGGTCGACGGCGGCGGCCCAGAACGCGCCGTTGACGAAGACGCCGATGTACTGCGCCACATTCTGCGAGATGAACGGGATCTTGCTGAGGATGTTGGCGATCAGCTCGCCGACCACGCTGAGCACGCGGCCGAGACCGGCGAAGAGCATGGCGAGCCGGGCCGGCAGCGTGACCGCCATCAGCGGCAGCATGATCAACATCAGGGCCATGCCGACACCCATCAGGATGTCCATGATCAGCTGGAGGAGCTCCTGGCCCTCCTGCTTCTTGAGCGCGGCACGGATCTCCGCGGCCACCTCGTCGAGCGAGGCCGCCATCTCCATGCAGGCCTGCCGGATCCGCATGATCCGTACGATGATGATCTCGCCGGTCCGGTCGGCCTGCTTGAACGCGTCGCCGGTCCACGTGACGCCGACGAACGGGTGGACCGGGATCTCGTTCCGCCAGTCGTACTGGTACTGCTCTTCACCGACCGGGGTGTGCTGGTTGAACTCCTCCTGCGAGGGGAAGTCCGCACCGATCAACCGGTTGACGGTGTTCGTCAACATCCCCATCTGGTCGCCGAACAGGCGCCAC
This sequence comes from Catenuloplanes indicus, assembly GCF_030813715.1. Classification (NCBI taxonomy): domain Bacteria; kingdom Bacillati; phylum Actinomycetota; class Actinomycetes; order Micromonosporales; family Micromonosporaceae; genus Catenuloplanes; species Catenuloplanes indicus. The sequence continues at coordinate 7,397,885 of NZ_JAUSUZ010000001.1, read as the reverse complement.
TGGTCGGCCAGCAGCTCGATATTGGCCGGATCCGGACGAACTGCGCCCTCGTCGTCTGCCACGTGCCTACCTCCCGGGCCTTCCGCGCGGGAGGACCGGGCCGCACGGCGCCGGCCCCCATGGCAGCGGACCGAGCACCGCAACGATAGTGGGCGCGCGTCGGCCCGTGACAGGCCCACGTTTACCCACGGCCGGGTACCCGGAAAAGGGACGTTGCCCGGCCCGGGGAAACCGCTCCACAGTGAGGCTGCGGACAACTGCCGGGACGCGAACCGACGGCCACCGAGCCGGGGATCACCGCCGTGGCCGACGTACCGGATCGCCGTTCGGGCCCGCACCCCCAGTCGCCGATCGATCTCAGTGACGACGACGAAGAAGTGAAGGAGCCACCCGTGCCGGATCTTCCCGAGGTCGGCAGCCTGGACGCGCCGGCAGCCAATGTCGCGCCGCCCACGCTCACCGTCAGCACGACCTGGACGGACGACCCCGAACTCCGTTGGCAGTCCGGGCCCGAGATCACCGTCGAGAAGCCGGGCGCCCCCAAGGAAGACCAGGAACCGCTGGCCGACGTGATCCCCTACGTGCAGCCGTTCACCATCAACACCGGCAACGTAGTGGACAACGTCAAGCTCGCCATCTCCGACCTGAACACCGCGGTCACCGCCTACAACACCCACAAGGACTACGTGAAGAACAACCTGTGGGTGTTCTCGGTCCAGTCCAAGGACTACATCGGCGAGGACAATGACCCGTTCAGCAACATGGAGGACAACGAGTCCTTCGACTTCAGTACGGGCATGTACTGGAACTCGGGTACGCAGAGCAACAACTACGCCGGGGCGAGCCGGGAGATGGTCGAGCAGCTGGCGACGTACCAGAACCGGCTGATCGCGTCCTGTGCCGACATCATCACGCTGGTCAGCCAGTTCACGCTGGCCGTGGACGGTGCCGCGCAGGCGTACGCCCAGATCGACTTCACCAGCCAGTTCCCGGACCCGCCGACCATCACCGAGGTCACCATGGACAACACCACCGGCAACATCACGGACTCCTGAGACGAGCGGGGCGGAAGGCACTCGCCTCCCGCCCCGCCGTTCGCCGTCGATCAGCCGATGATGCCGGCACCGATCTCCATCAGCTCCGCGTAGACGCCGTAGACGCCCATCGCCAGCGGCGCGACCGCCAGGTTGCAGAGCAGGCCGACCACCTCGGCCACCGACCGTCGACCGGCCGCGGCCGCACCGGCCAGCGACACGTCCGTGGTCGACTCCGTGATCGGCAACTCGACCAGCGTGATCAGCACGCCGATGCCGAGTACCACGAACCCGCCGATCACCAGCGCCACCGCGGTCCCGCCGGTGCCGAAGAAGCGCTCCGCGATCGCGCCGACCGCGGAGAAGACGCCGGTCAGGCCGGCCACGCCGAACGCGACCGCCTCGCTGCGGAAGCCGGCCTGCTTCGTGCGGACCAGCAGCGCGGCACCGGCGACCGCGGACAGCGCGATCGCCCACCAGTTGCCGGAGAGCGCGAGCACCGGCTGCGCGATGATCAGTGCCAGCACCGGGCCGGCGATCACGAACGTCAGCACGCCGCGCGCCCGGATCAGCATCACGGTTACGGCCTGCGCCATCGGCGCACTCGCCTTGGGCGGCTTCGACGCCCACGCGGTGATGCTCGCCGAGATCCACTTCGATCCGCCGAGCAGCGCGATCGCGGCGACCACCACGGCCGCGGCCGCCTCCGCCGCGTTGACCCGAAGCGGCAGGAACAGCGGCACGAGCAGGCCCGCGACCAGCATCTGCAGCTCGACCGCGAACAGGATGATCTCGGGCGTGGTGGCCAGGGCCATGATCATGCCGAGGTTGGCACCGGCGATCACGCCGACCCACCAGAGGTCGGCGCTCAACTCCGCGAAGAGCAGCCCGCCGGCCGTGGCCATGCACACGGCCGAGATCAGCGACATGCCGAGCGTGAGCGACGGGGGTACGGCCGAGCGCCGCTGCTGCAGGCCCCACGACGTGCCGAGCAGCACCATCGCGGCGAGCGTCATGCCGATCGCGGCCGCCAGCCCACCGTGCAGGCTCAGCAGGACCACGCCGGCCGCGGCCAGCCAGGCCAGCGACAGCCCGATCACCACGAGGCCGCGCGGGCTCTCCTTGGACCGGTAGTCCTCCGTCTGGTCCGCGACGAGTTCCTCGATGTCCTCGATCGCGGGCTCGCCGCCCGGGTCACCGGCGACGTCGATCAGGTAGAGCACGGCGCCGTCGGCGACGCCCGCGTCCGCGAGCGTGTCCTCCAGCGCCAGCGGCGCCCCGCCGGCCGGGATCAGCGACCAGGCCGGCGGGAAGACGTCGTGACTGTCCTGGCCGCACAGGTCGGCGAGCCGGCCCGCGTACTCGCCGACCGGCGCGGCGGCGGGCAGCGCCACGTCGACCCGCTTTCGCGTGCCGACGACCGTCACGAGGCTGCGCTGATCGGCCATCTAGTGCTTCCAGGTGGCCGTGTTGGTGAGTTCGGCCTCGGTGTAGTTGTTGTAGTTGACGTTCAGCGCGTGGGCGATCATGCCCATGATGCCCTCGGGACCGAACAGACCGTCCGCGGCCACGTTCCACGCCTTGCGCTGGTCCTCGAAGTAGACGTACGTGTCACCGGTCCAGCTCTCGGCCAGCGGCAGCAGCTTGCTCTCCAGCATCATGAGGTTGTTGACGATCTCCTCGGAGATGCCGTTGATGAACGGACCGGCGTCCCCGAGGCTGTCCGGGACCTTGAGGTGGGTGCCGTACACGTCGGCCATGGATGGCTCCTTCGTAACGTACCGATGAGGGAAAAGACCTAGAAGTAGACGCCGGGGATCTCGCCGTTGACCTCGACCAGGTTCGTGGTCGCGAACTCCTCGACGCTGGTGTAGTTGTTGAAGTTGCCGCGCAGGCCGTCACCGATGTTGATCAGTGCGTTGTGCAGCATCACGCCGAACGCGTCGAAGTCGGCCATCAGCGCGTCGAAGTTCATCGCCGCGACACCCTGGTACTCGTCTCGGAGGCTGATCACGTAGTTCTTGGTGACCTGCAGCTGTGCCTCGATCTCGGTCGCGCTGGTGGTGCAGTTCGCGGCCGCGTCGGCCACGTATTCCGGGGTTACCTCAAACGCCACGTTGTCCTCCTCGGTGCGATGCCGGGAGTCGGGAACCCGGCGGGAAACCTGTGGACGAGAGCCGGACGGCGCCCGGGTCGTACCGGTGGGGGCAGCATGTCAGGCCGGCCCAGGACGCCGACAGTGACCGATTCGGGTGTCCCCCGCCGGCCCTCATCGGGAGGACGCCGAGAACGGTGAACCGGCCGCGGCGTCCGGCTCGTCGTCGGCCGGCGCCTCGTCCATCGCGATCTGGATCAGGCGGGTCGGCTTGCCGCGAGAGATCAGCGCGCCCCGGCCCGCCGGCCGCACCGCGGCCTTCTCGGTGCCGAGCAGCTGCCCTTCCCGTGGGTCACCGGAGAGGAGCAGGCCGCCGCCGCCCAGCTCGCGCACGCGGGAGAAGAACGCGTCACCGACCGCGCCTCGGCCGGCACCGGCCACCCGGCGAGTCAGCACGATGTGGAAGCCGATGTCGCGGGCGTGCGGGATGAACTCCATCAGCGGCGCCAGCGGCGACTGCATGCTGCCGCCGACCAGGTCGTAGTCGTCGATCACCACGTAGATCTCCGGCCCCTCCCACCAGGTGCGCGCCTTGAGCTCCTCCGGCGTGATGGAGGACGGGGGCATCCGCTCGCGCAGCTTCCCGGCGATCTGCTGCGCGTACGTCTTGGTGGTCTGCGAGTCCGCGGCGTAGGCGCCGAGGTGCCCCTCCGGGACGATGCCGAGCAGCGAGCGCCGGTAGTCGATCAGGACGACGCGCGCCTCCCAGCCGGTCTGCCGGTCGATCAGGTTGCGCAACCAGGTACGCAGGAACATGCTCTTGCCGGACGCGGTGTCGCCGAACACGATGAAGTGCGGGTCGCCGGCGACCAGGTCCAGGCTGATCGTGGAGATGTCCGGCTCGCCGATGCCGATCGGGACCGCCGTCGGGGTGGCGTCCGCGGACACCAGCTCGTCCCGCACCACCCGCCGCGGCAGCATGCGCACGCCGGGTGCGGGCTTGCCGTACCAGGACGGGCCGACCTTGGCGAGGATGTCCTGCTGGGCGTCGCGCAACCCTTCGTCGGTGTCCCGGCCGTCGACCCGGGGCAGCACCACCTGGCTGTAGACGCCGGGCGGGCAGAGTGCCCGGCCGGGCACGTTCGTCGGCATCGCCTGCGCCATCCGGCGGTGGATGTCCGACTCGTTGTAGTCGTTGAGCCGCAGCTCCACCCGGGTACCGATGCTCTCGCGCAGCGCCGGCCGGATCTCCATCCACCGGTTCGTGGTGAGGATCAGGTGGACGCCGACGCCGAGACCGCGCGAGGCGATCTCCACCATGACCGGTTCCAGATGGTCCATGTCGGTGCGCAGCGCACCCCAGTTGTCGACGACCAGGAAGATGTCCGCCGCGCGCAGGCCCTCCGGCAGCCGGCCGGAGTCGCGCCGGGCGCGGAACTCGGCCACCGAGTCGATGCCCAGCTCGCGGAAGACCTTCTCCCGGCCGGTGATCAGCGCGCGGGTGTCGGCCAGCATGCGGCCGACCATCTCCTTGTCCATCCGGCCGGCCACGTCGCCGACGTGCGGTGCGGTCGCGAACGGGTGCAGCGTCTCACCGCCGTAGTCGATGCAGTAGAACTGCGCCTCGGCCGGCGTGTGCGTCAAGATCGTGGCCAGCATCAGGGTGCGCAGCATGGTGCTCCGGCCGGACCGGGGCGCGCCCACGATCGCCAGGTTGCCGTGCGGGCCGCCGAAGTCCAGCAGCAGCGGCTCCTGGGCCTGCTGGCCGGGGAGGTCCACGACGCCGAGCGGGATGCGCAGCTCGCCGGCGATCGGCCACATGGTGGCGGACAGGCCGCGGCCGGACTGCACCGCGACCGGGCCGAGCAGCGTGTCCAGCGGGATCGCGCGCGGCAGCGGCGGCAGCCACACCTGCCGGACCGGCGTGCCGCGGCTGGACAGCCGGTCGACGATGACGCTCAGCTCGGTCGGGCCGTCCCCGGCCGCCACCGGCAACGCGTCCTCCTCGTCCTCCTCATAGAGGTCGGCGGTGGTGAGCGCGCGCATCTCGTACGGCAGGATCGAGGTCGAGATCGACTCGGCCTCGCGCTCCTCCGGGGATCTCCACGGCGCGGAGACGTGCGCGACCCGGAACCGGCGGTAGATCGTCTCGTCGACCTTGAGGTAGGCGGAGCCGGGGATCGGCGGCAGCCGGTACGCGTCGGTCGTGCCGATCACGGTGCGGCTCTCCTGCGCGCTGAACGTGCGCAGGCAGATCCGGTACGACAGGTGCGAGTCCAGGCCGCGCAGCCGGCCCTCCTCCAGCCGCTGGGTGGAGAAGAGCAGGTGCATGCCGAGGCTTCGGCCGACGCGTCCGATCTGGACGAACAGCTCGGTGAACTCCGGGTGCGCGGTGAGCAGCTCGGCGAACTCGTCGATGATCACCAGCAGGTACGGCATCGGCTCCAGCGGCGCCCCGTCGAGGCCGGCCTCACCGGCCTGCCGCTTGCGGTGGTACTCCTTGATCGAGTCGACGTTGCCGGCCGCGCGCAGCAGTTGCTGACGCCGCTGCTGCTCGCCGGAGAGCGCGACCCGGACCCGCTCGACCAGCGCGGCGTCGTCGGCCAGGTTGGTGATCATGCCGGCCACGTGGGGCATGCCGGCCACCGGCGCGAACGTGGCACCACCCTTGAAGTCGACCACCACCATGCTCAGCAGGTCCGGTGAGTGGGTGACCAGGAGACCGGCCACCAGCGTACGCAGCAGCTCGCTCTTGCCGGAACCGGTCGCGCCGACGATCAGGCCGTGCGGTCCGGAACCGCCCTGAGCGGACTCCTTGATGTCCAGCACCACGCTCTGGCCGTCACCGTCGGTGCCGATCGGCACCTTGAGCAGCCGGTCCGGCCCCATGTTCGGATCCCACAGCCCACCCAGCGCCACGTCCAGGCTGCGGCCGGCGACCAGAGCCTCGATCAACGACACGGTACGGGCGAGCACCTGCTCGTGTTCGTCGGTGAGCGTCAACGGGGTCAGTTTCCGCGCGATCAGCTCCGCCATCGGCAGGCTGACCTGGTCGGCCTGGGACAGCTCGGAGGTGGCCGCGCCGGTGCCGGTCCGGCCGGTCAGTGACAGCCCACCGGACGGCGTCACGGTGACGCGCAGGTCCACCCGGCCCGGCTCGTCGGTCTCCCGCCGGCCCAGGAAGATCAGCGTGATGCCCATGGCCGGCCCGGCCGCCTCGAGCAGCGCGCGCAGCATCGCCGAGCGCCCCCACTCGGAGACCGGGTCGAAGCCGGTGAACAGCACCACGAGCCGCTGCTGGTGCGGGGCCGCGCCGCGGTCGAACTGCGCCTGCAGCCGCCGGGCGCTGGCCGACTCGCTACGCCGGCGCACCTCCCGCTCCAGGAAGTCGCCGAGGCCACCGTGCTCACCGGTGATCAGCGGCACCGCGCGCGGCCGCCGCCGGGAACCGGGCTCGAACGTGTGCGGCAGCCACTTCGCCCACTCCCACTCCTCGATGTCCGGCGCCTCGACCGCGATCAGCACGTCGTCCGGCGCGTGCATGACCGCGAGCTGGGCCAGCATCGACCGGGTCATCGCGGCCGTGGCGTCCGGCGAGCCGAGGATGCTGATCACGCCGGCGGTGCCGAGGTCGATCGCGATCGGCTGCGCCGCCACCTTGCTCATCGAGTCGACCAGCCGGCGGGCCGCGCGCATCGACTCCCAGTCGTAGTCGGCCAGCGGGTCCAGCCGGGTGCCGATCTGGATCGGCGTGGAGAGTTCCGCGTCGCCGATGCCGATCCGGACCCGCAGGAAGTCCGGGTCACCCTGCCGCCGTTCCCAGACCCGGCGGCCGCTGTGCGCGATGGCCAGCAGCCGGTCCGGCTCCGGGTGCGCCCACGCGCCCAGCATGCGCTGGGTGGACGCGACCTGGCGGGCGTTGGTGCGCACGTCCATCAGCAGCGCGCGGTACCGCGCCCGCTGCCGCATCACGGTCCGACGTTCCAGGTGCTTGTTCTGCACCCGGAACGCGATGGTGGCGCTGAACGACACGACCGCGAAGATGATCGCCAGGGCGATCAGCATCGGGCGGCCGTACGACACCATGTACGCCGCGATACCGAGGCTGGACAGCAGCGGCAGCAGCAGGCTGATGAAGCCCGCGTTGCTCTGCTTCTGCTCCGGCGGCGACGGCAGGACCACCTTGTCCTGGGGGATCGGCGGTGGCAGGAACCGTGCCGGGCGGTGGAACGAGATGCGGGACACGCGCTCTCCTAGTGCGGTTCGGGCACGTCGGGCAGGTCTTCGGGCCCGAGCTCGGTCAGCTGCTCGGTGGTGGGTGAGTCGAGTTCCGCGACGCGCGCGGCGTGCTGTTCCGTCATGTGCTGGAACACGCCCCGGGCGAACCGGCCGTTGCCGAAACCCTCGCCGCGGTCGACCGAGTCGAAGTAGCGGCGCAGCTTCTCGATCGTCGCCGGCCCGAGGTGGTACTCGTGGTCGGCGGCCTGGTACTGGACGATGCTGACCAGCTCGTCCGTGGAGTAGTCGTCGAACGTGAGCGTGCGGGAGAAGCGGGACTGCAGACCCGGGTTCGTGCTGATGAACCGGACCATCTCGTACGGGTAGCCGGCCACGATGACCACCACCTCCTCGCGGTGGTCCTCCATCAGCTTGACCAGCGTGGAGATCGCCTCCTGGCCGAAGTCCGCGCCGTGCCCCTCCGGCGTCAGCGCGTACGCCTCGTCGATGAACAGCACGCCGTGCAGCGCCCGCCGGAACGCGGCCTGCGTCTTCGGCCCGGTGTGCCCGACGTACTCGCCGACCAGCGCGGACCGGTCCACCTCGACCAGGTGGCCGCTGCCCAGCATGCCGAGTGCGCGCAGGATGCGGCCGTACAGCCGGGCGACCGTGGTCTTGCCGGTGCCGGGGTTGCCGGCGAAGACCAGGTGGCGGGACATGGGCGGCGGGCTGAGCCCGGCCTCGCGGCGCTTCTGCACCATCTGCACGAGTTTGACCAGCGAGCCGACGTCGTGCTTGACCTTGTCCAGGCCGACCAGGCGGTCCAGCTGGGCCAGCAGGTCCGGCAGCGTCTCGGCCGCGTCCGGGTCGGCCGTACCGGTCGCGGTGTTCTTGCGGGCGGCCGTCGCGGACGTGGCCGGCACCGCACCGGCACGCCGGACCAGCGGGTTCGCACCCTCGACCGGCATCGTGGAGGTGCCGACCGCGTCCGCGGTGCACTGCTCGAACGTGGCGTTCGCACCGTCCACCAGCGTGAGGTCCTCGTCCACGTCGTGCACGTGCACGCGGCGCAGCACCGGGTCCGCCTGCGCGCCGATGTACAGCGCCGGGTAGCCGGTGCCGGTGACGTCCAGGTCCTCGATCGTGCCGTGCGCCTCCGCGCCCAGGTAGAGGCCGTTCTTCTTGCAGTTCGCGATGGTCGACGCGCGGATCACCGGGTCGGCGCCGCCCCAGACGACCACGCCGGTGCCGCCGATCCGGTCGATGGTCAGGCCGTCCGCGACCGGTGTGGCGTCCGCGTCCACGAACACACCGGCGCCGCCGCACCCGTCGATGGTGGTGTTCCGCAGGATCGGGCCGGAGCCCTTGGCGGCCTCGAAGCCGGTCTGTGCGATCTCGGAGATCGTGCAGTTCTCCACCAGCGCGCGGTGCGGCGAGTCGACGCGCACGCCGACCTCGCCCTCGGTGACGGTCACGCCGCGCAGGTGTGCGTCGCCGGTCTCCTCCACGGCCACGCCGGACTGCCGGGCGCGTTCCACCCGGCCGCCGTCGATCCGGGCCATGGCCCGGCCGGTGACCCGTACGCCGCACTCCGGGGTGTCGCTGATCTCGCAGTCGGCCAGCGTGACGATCGCGGTGCCGCCCAGATGCACGGCCGTGTACCTGGTCTGCTTGACGCCGAGCCGGCGCAACAGCACGCGTGAGTCACCCGCGAGGAACAGGCCGTTCGCGCCGGAGTCGGCGACCGAGCAGCCCTCGATCCGCGCGTGCGCCTGGCCGAGCAGCGCCACGCCGGTGCTGCGCGGCCGGACGATGTGGCTGTCCGTCATCACCAGTCTGGCGTCGCCGGTGGCCACCACGCCGGCCGCGGTCACGGTGTCGATCCGGGTGTCCGCCACACCCACGTGCGCGGTGCCGGAGAGGTGAATCGCGGTGCCGCCGGTGCGGTCCATGGTGCAGCGTTCGAGCCGGACGCCGCCCGGCTCGCCGGGGCCGAACGCGGGCGGGTCGAGCAGCGGGCGGTCCGGCAGCGCACCCGGCCAGCCGTCCGCGGTGAACGGCGCGCTGCCGGTGGCGCGCAGCACGTCACCGTCGTTGTCGAAGAACTGGCTGTCCCGTACGGTCGCGCCGGCCTCGTCCTCGACCAGCAGCGCGGCGACCGCGGCGTGCGAGATCTCGGCGCGCTCCACCTCCGCGACCGCGGACTCGCGCAGGTGCAGCCCGGCCGCGGTGACGTGCCGGATCGCGGTGCCGGAGACGGTCACCCGGGCGCCGCCGCGGACCGTCAGCCCGCTGCCGTCCACCTGCTGTACCGCGCCGCCGTGCAGGCGCACGCGCGCGGAGTCGGCGACGTCGACACCGGCGCCGGCGGCGCCGCTGAGCGTGCACTCGTCCAGCGTGACCGACGCCTGACCGGCGATCTCGGCGCGGCCACCGCGCACCTCGCAGCCGTCCAGCGTGGCCGTCCCGCCGGTGACCACGACCGCGGGCCGGTGCGGCTGCGCGGAGACGAACGTCACACCCTGCACCAGCGCGGTGCCGGCCCGCACCTCGAGCGCGGCACCGTCGGCCGGTGCGATCTCCACACCGCCGGACTCCGCGACGATCCGCACCGACCGGTCCACCACGACGCATTCGCCGTAGCGGCCGGCCGCGACGGAGACGATGCCGCCCTCCTGCGCGGCGCGGATCGCCTCACCGATCGACCGGTGCCGGCCCCAGCCCTTGGTGCCGACCCGCTCGATGCGAGCCGATGACGAGGCATCAGCTATCCCGGTACGCATGCGCGCGGCCCTTCCGTCCTGGTTGTCCCTGACCGGGGCGTCACCTGTCGGCCTTTCCGCACGTGACACGCAGCTGTGCGACGAGCAGCCGATCGCCGCCGCCGTCCTCCAACTTTCCCCGGTTCCCCAGGCGGATCGTAAACTTGCCGTTCGCCACCGGGAACGACCCGGCCTCCAGCCATTCGCCGGGCTTGGCACCCTGATTCAGGTCAAATGTACCCAGATCATCGCCATCCCGCCCGGCCGTGATGTAGTACCGGGCGCGCGGCGCGAGCTTCACCGCGTTCTTGTCCACTGTGGGCGTGTAGACCGCGACGTCGCACTTGTCCACGCTCGGGCCGGGCGTGAACGCCCAGACCAGGACCTGTGACGGGTCGTCGTATCCCTGGTCGCCGCTGATCGGGACGGTGGCGTAGTTGCCGCGGCAGCCGTCCTTGGACCAGGCGCCGCCGGCCAGGATCTGCCACTGCGGCGTACGGCCGCGTGCCTCGAAGACGTGTTCCGGCTCACCCCGGCAGTCCCAGCCGGTCACGGCCGTGAACGTGGACGGCCCGGTAGGGCTCGGCGTCGCGCTGGCCGTGGTCGCGTCCCGGCCGCCGCGCCCGTCCGTGAACAGGCTGTAGACCAGGCCGAACAGCAGCGCGAAGATGGCGCAGCCGGACGCGACGAACATGGCGGTGTGCGGCCGGGCGTAGAGCCGGTCCGGGCTGGGCTGGGCGCGCGCGTGGTCGATGAACGCGCGCACGAACTCGAGTCGTTCCGCGTGCGGCGACGGCGGCTTCGGTGGCCGCCCGCCGGCCTGCTTCGCCAGCGTCGCCGTCTGCATCGGCTCGGGCGCCTTCTGCTGTTCCATGGGTGCGGACCGGGCCCTACGCGGCCGGGAAACGGCGGGTGTCGGTCATGTGACCGAGCTCGATCGCCATCCGGGTCAGCTCCGCCTTGTTCCCGGCGTTCAGCTTCGCCCGGATCCGCTTCGCGTACGTGTTCACGGTCGCCTCGGTCAGCCCCATCCGGCCCGCGATCTGCGAGTGGGTGAGCCCGCGCGCGATCCAGCGCAGCGTCTCCACCTCGCGCGGCGCCAGGCCGGCCGGGTCCTCGTTGACGTTGCGGACCAGCTCGGACTGGAACCGGTCGGCGAGCCTCGGGCACACGTAGAAGCCGCCCTCCCCCACCGTGAACAGCGCGGACACGATGATCCGGCCGTCCGCCCGGCTGTCGGTGAAGCCGCGCACGCCGGTCCGCAGCACTGCGCCGAACGTCAGCGGCCGCTCCCAGGTGGAGCTGACCACCACGGGGGCGCGGCCGACCAGACTCTCGATCGCGGACAGCGCCGGGCCGCCCGGCCGCAGCGGCACGTCCAGGATCGCCACGTCGAACGACACGTCGGCGGCGAGATCCTCGACCGCGCGCACGGACGTGGCGACCTCGAGGCCGGACGTCTCGGCGACGAACTTCTCCAGACCGGCCCGTTTCACCGGGTGGTCGTCGACGATCGCGATCGTGAGCATCTGTTCCTCCTGGTCAGTCCCCGCACACCGGCGGCCGGTGCCGGGCGTGCGCCCGGGTGGCGGGGACCCGGGCGCCCTGATTACGGAGCCGCCCGGCGTCCGGTTCAAGACGAAGGAGGAATTTGCCGAACGGTCAGCGGTCCGGCCGGAAGTTCTCCGCGTTCTGCTGCTCCGCGTCCTTGTAGTTCTGATATGTCAGATTCAGCTTCTTGATCGACGCGTCGAGCACCGTGAGCAGGTTCTTCGAGGCCATCTCGATCGCCTTGCGGTACGTCGCGTAGGTGGTACCGGCCGGACTGACCCAGTACGTCTCGCCGTCGCTGAGTGACTTCTTCATATCCTCCAACAGGTCCTCGATCTTGTCGCGCTCGGTCTGGGTCAGCTCCGCGGTGGTCTTCAGCAGCTCGATCTGCACCTCGTAGTTGATTTCGACCACGTTGCCGTCGCTGTCGTGCGTGACCTGGTAGATCGGGTTGCCCTGCTCGTCGAACCTGATGTACTCGTCCTTGCCGTACGTCCAGGTCACCTCGCCGCGCGGGCCGTAGGTGATGTCGAACCACTGCTTCTTGTCCGGGTCCCAGCCCTTGGTGAACTCGCCCAGCTCCGGGTCGTAGTTCGTGAAGATCCAGCCCTCGTCGGTCGTCATCGTCAGCGGATCGTTGTTCTCGTCGTAGACGATCGTCTGCTCGCCGTCGTTGATGCTCGCGGTGGTGGTCTTCTTCGCGTCGTCGTAGGTGAACGTGATCTTGTCGCCGTTCGGGGTGGTCCCGGACTTCGGCCGGCCGTCGTCATAGAAGTGGTCGAACTTGTAACCGTCGCCGGTCTGCATGTACGTCGGCTTGTCGTGCTCGTTCAGCAGGACGTACGTGCCGCCCTGGTAGTCGATGCGGGACGTCTTCGCGACGTCGTCATAGGTGATCGTGAACGGCACACCGTCCGCGGTGCCGGCCTTCGGGCGCTTGTCCAGGTAGAACTCCGAAAAGATCGTCCCGTCCGCGGCCGTGAACTTGATCGGGTTGCCCAGCTGGTCCGCGATCAGCTCGCCGCCGTTGCCGAACGTGGTCGTGGAGGTCTTCGCCTCGTCGTCATAGGTGATCGAGACGGTCTCGCTGGTCTCCTGGTTGATGCCCGCCTCCGGGCGGCGCTTCTCGTCGAACTCGGTGAACAGGATCCCGTCCGAGAGCAGGCTGACCGGGGTGCCGTCGAACTGCGCGACGTACCGGGTGCCGTCGCCGTACGTCGTCGTCGAGATCTTCGCAGCGTCGTCGTACGTGATGGAGATGGTGTCGTTGTCATCGGTGGTGTGCCCGCCGGTCGGCCGGTTCTGGCCGTCGAACGTCCTGTAGATCGCGTCCGGCGTGCGCATCTCCAGGACGACGTCACCCCTGGAGATGACGTCGGTCTTGCCGCCGTACGTCGTCTTCGTGGTGCCGGCCGCGTCGTCGTACGTGACGAGGATGCTCTCGTTGTCCTTGCGCGTCGTGCCGGCCTTGACCCGCCCGTCCGGGTAGAACTCCCGGTAGATCGCGTCCGGCGTACGCATCTCCAGCGTCACGTTGCCCCTGGAGACCACCTCGGTTGTGCCGTCGTACGTGGCGGTCGAGGTCCCGGCCGCATCGTCGTACGTGATGGCGATGCTGTCCCCGTCCTTGGTGGTGCCGCTGCGGGGCCGGTCGTCCTCGTAGAAGTCGTTGTAGGTGGCGTCCGGCGTGCGCATCTCGATCGGATCGCCGTCCGCGTTCGAGAGAACCGTCGTGTCCCCGCCGTAGACCGCGGTCGACGTGTGCGCCACGTCGTCGTAGGAGATCGAGATCGACTCGTTCTGCTTCGTCATACCCGCGACCGGCCGGCCCTGCGCATCGAAGCCGTTGAACGTCGCATCCGGCGTACGCATCTCGATCGGATCGCCGTCCGCGTTCGAGAGAACCGTCGTGTCCCCGCCGTAGACCGCGGTACTGGTCTTCGCGCCGTCGTCATAGGTGATCGAGATCGACTCGTTCTGCTTCGTCATACCCGCGATCGGCCGGCCCTGTGCATCGAAGCCGTTGAACGTCGCATCCGGCGTACGCATCTCGATCGGATCGCCGTCCGCGTTCGAGAGAACCGTCGTGTCCCCGCCGTAGACCGCGGTACTGGTCTTCGCGCCGTCGTCATAGGTGATCGAGATCGACTCGTTCTGCTTCGTCATACCCGCGACCGGCCGGCCCTGCGCATCGAAGCCGTTGAACGTCGCATCCGGCGTACGCATCTCGATCGGATCGCCGTCCGCGTTCGAGAGAACCGTCGTGTCCCCGCCGTAGACCGCGGTCGACGTGTGCGCCACGTCGTCGTAGGAGATCGAGATCGACTCGTTCTGCTTCGTCATACCCGCGACCGGCCGGCCCTGCGCATCGAAGCCGTTGAACGTCGCATCCGGCGTACGCATCTCGATCGGATCGCCGTCCGCGTTCGAGAGAACCGTCGTGTCCCCGCCGTAGACCGCGGTCGACGTGTGCGCCACGTCGTCGTACGAGATGGTGATCGGCTCGTTGGCCGACGTCGCGCCGCCGGTCGGCCGGCCCCGCTCGTCGAACTGCGTGAACGTGGCACCGTCGCCGGTGGTCATCCGGATCGGGTCGCCGTCGCCGTTCGACGTGACCGTGGTCGTGCCGCCCGGTCCGGTGTACGTGGCGACCGAGTTCTCGCCCTGGTAGGCGATGTCGATGGACTGACCGTCCTCGGTGGTGCCGTGGATCGGCCGGCCCTCACCGTCGAACCGGTCGTACGTCGCATCCGGCGTCTCCATCCGCACCGGATCGCCGTCGCCGTTCGACGTGACCGTGGTCGTACCGTCCGGACCCGCGTAACTCGCGATCGAGTTCTCGCCCTGGTAGGCGATGTCGATGGACTGACCGTCCTCGGTGGTGCCGTGGATCGGCCGGCCCTCACCGTCGAACCGGTCGTACGTCGCATCCGGCGTCTCCATCCGCACCGGATCGCCGTCGCCGTTCGACGTGACCGTGGTCGTACCGTCCGGACCCGCGTAACTCGCGATCGAGTTCTCGCCCTGATACGCGATGTCGATGGACTGACCGTCCTTGGTCACACCATGGATCGGCCGGCCCTCACCGTCGAACCGGTCATACGTCGCATCCGGCGTCTCCATCCGCACCGGATCGCCGTCGCCGTTCGACGTAACCGTCACGTCGCCGTCCGGGCTCGCGTACCGCGCGACCGAGTTGTCGCCCTGGTACGAGATGTCGACCGGGTCGCCGTCCTTGGTCACACCGTGGGTCGGGCGGCCTTCACCGTCGAAACGGTCGTAGGTGGCGTCCGCGGTCTGCATGCGGATCGGATCGCCGTTGCCGTTCGACGTGACCGTCACGCCGCCGTCCGGACCGGCGTAGTGCGCGGTGGAGTTCTCGCCCTGGTACGAGATGTCGACGGACTGGCCGTCCTTCGTGGTGCCGTGGATCGGGCGGCCCTCACCGTCGAAACGGTCGTAGGTCGCGTCCGCGGTCTCCATCCGGACCGGGTCACCGGCACCGTTCGACGTCACGGTGGTCGTGCCGTCCGGACCGGAATACCGGGCAACCGAATTCTCGCCCTGGTACGAGATGTCGACCGACTGGCCGTCCTTCGTGGTGCCGTGGATCGGGCGGCCCTCACCGTCGAAACGGTCGTAGGTCGCGTCCGCGGTCTCCATCCGGACCGGGTCACCGGCACCGTTCGACGTCACGGTGGTCGTGCCGTCCGGACCGGAATACCGGGCAACCGAATTCTCGCCCTGGTACGAGATGTCGACCGACTGGCCGTCCTTCGTGGTGCCGTGGATCGGCCGGCCCTCACCGTCGAAACGGTCGTAGGTCGCGTCCGCGGTCTCCATCCGGACCGGGTCACCGGCACCGTTCGACGTCACGGTGGTCGTACCGTCCGGACCGGAATACCGGGCAACCGAATTCTCACCCTGGTACGAGATGTCGACCGACTGGCCGTCCTTCATACTGCCGTGGATCGGCCGGCCCTCACCGTCGAAACGGTCGTAGGTCGCGTCCGCGGTCTCCATCCGGACCGGGTCACCGGCACCGTTCGACGTCACGGTGGTCGTACCGTCCGGACCGGAATACCGGGCAACCGAATTCTCACCCTGGTACGAGATGTCGACCGACTGGCCGTCCTTCATACTGCCGTGGATCGGCCGGCCCTCACCGTCGAAACGGTCGTAGGTCGCGTCGCCGGTGACCATGCGGATCGGGTCGCCGTCGGCGTTCGACGTGATGGTGACGTCGCCGTCCGGGTCCGAGTAGTGCGCGACCGAGTTCTCGCCCTGGTACGAGATGTCGACGGTCTGGTTGTCCTTGGTGACGCCGTGGGTCGGGCGGCCCTCGCCGTCGAACCGGTCGTAGGTGGCATCCGGCGTCTGCATCCGGATCGGGTCGCCGTCGCCGTTCGAGGTCACCGTGACGGCGCCGCCCGGGCCGTCGTACCGGGCAACCGAATTGTCGCCCTGGTAGGAGATGTCGACCGACTGGCCGTCCTGGGTGGTGCCGTGAATCGGCCGGCCCTCACCGTCGAAACGGTCGTAGGTCGTGTCGCCGGAGACCATGCGGATCGGGTCGCCGTCGGCGTTCGACGTGACGGTGATGCCGCCGTCCGGACCCGCGTAGTGCGCGACCGAGTTCTCGCCCTGGTACGAGATGTCGATCGACTGGCCGTCCGCGGTCTTACCGTGCGTCGGACGGCCCTCGCCGTCGAAACGGTCGTAGGTCGCGTCCGCGGACACCATCCGGATCGGGTCACCGTCAGCATTCGACGTGACCGTCACACCACCATCAGCACCACCGTAACGGGCGGTCGAGTTACCGTTCGCCTCGTACGAGATGTCGATCGACTGGTTGTCCTTGGTGACACCGTGCGTCGGACGGCCCTCACCGTCAAACGCGTCATAGGTCGCGTCCGCGGACACCATCCGGATCGGGTCACCGTCAGCATTCGACGTGACCGTCACACCACCATCAGCACCACCGTAACGGGCGGTCGAGTTACCGTTCGCCTCGTACGAGATGTCGATCGACTGGTTGTCCTTGGTGACACCGTGCGTCGGACGGCCCTCGCCGTCGAAACGGTCGTAGGTCGCGTCCGCGGACACCATCCGGATCGGGTCACCGTCAGCATTCGACGTGACCGTCACACCACCATCAGCACCACCGTAACGGGCGGTCGAGTTACCGTTCGCCTCGTACGAGATGTCGATCGACTGGTTGTCCTTGGTGACACCGTGCGTCGGACGGCCCTCACCGTCAAACGCGTCATAGGTCGCGTCCGCGGACACCATCCGGATCGGGTCACCGTCAGCATTCGACGTGACCGTCACACCACCATCAGCACCACCGTAACGGGCGGTCGAGTTACCGTTCGCCTCGTACGAGATGTCGATCGACTGACCGTCCGCGGTCTTACCGTGCGTCGGACGGCCCTCACCGTCAAACGCGTCATAGGTCGCGTCCGCGGACACCATCCGCACCGGATCACCGTCAGCATTCGACGTGACCGTCACACCACCATCAGCACCACCGTAACGGGCGGTCGAGTTACCGTTGCCCTCGTACGAGATGTCGATCGACTGGTTGTCCTTGGTGACACCGTGCGTCGGACGGCCCTCACCGTCAAACGCGTCATAGGTCGCGTCCGCGGACACCATCCGAATCGGGTCACCGTCAGCATTCGACGTGACCGTCACACCACCATCAGCACCGCCATAACGCGCCGTCGAATTACCGTTGCCCTCATAGGCGATGTCGATCGACTGACCGTCCGCGGTCTTACCGTGCGTCGGACGACCCTCACCATCAAAGGCGTCATAGGTCGCGTCCGCCGACACCATCCGCACCGGGTCACCGTCAGCATTCGACGTGACCGTCACACCACCATCAGCACCACCATAACGCGCGGTCGAATTACCGTTGCCCTCATAGGCGATGTCGATCGACTGACCGTCCGCGGTCTTACCGTGCGTCGGACGACCCTCACCATCAAAGGCGTCATAGGTCGCGTCCGCCGACACCATCCGCACCGGGTCACCGTCAGCATTCGACGTGACCGTCACACCACCATCAGCACCGCCATAACGCGCCGTCGAATTACCGTTGCTCTCATAGGCGATGTCGATCGACTGACCATCCGCGGTCTTACCATGCGTCGGACGACCCTCACTATCAAACGCGTCATACGACGCGTCCGCCGACACCATCCGGACCGGATCACCGTCAGCGTTCGAGGTAACTGTCGTGCCGCCGCTAGCACCGCTGTAACGCGCGGTCGAACTGCCGTTACTCTCATACGAGATGTCGATCGACTGGCCGTCCGCGGTCTTACCGTGCGTCGGCCGGCCCTCACCATCAAAGGCGTCATAGGTCGCGTCCGCGGACACCATCCGAATCGGGTCACCGTCAGCATTCGACGTGACCGTCACACCACCATCAGCACCGCCATAACGCGCCGTCGAATTACCGTTGCCCTCATAGGCGATGTCGATCGACTGACCATCCGCGGTCTTACCGTGCGTCGGACGACCCTCACCGTCAAACGCGTCATAGGTCGCGTCCGCCGACACCATCCGCACCGGGTCACCGTCAGCATTCGACGTGACCGTCACACCACCATCAGCACCGCCATAACGCGCCGTCGAATTACCGTTACTCTCATAGGCGATGTCGATCGACTGACCATCCGCGGTCTTACCATGCGTCGGACGACCCTCACTATCAAACGCGTCATACGACGCGTCGCCGGTGACCATCCGCACCGGATCACCGTCAGCGTTCGAGGTAACTGTCGTGCCGCCATCAGCACCGCCGCCGTAACGCGCGGTCGAATTCCCGTTGCCTTCATAGGCGATGTCGATCGACTGGCCGTCCGCGGTCTTACCGTGCGTCGGACGACCCTCACCATCAAACGCGTCATAGGTCGCGTCGCCGGTGACCATCCGCACCGGGTCACCGTCAGCATTCGACGTGACCGTCACACCACCATCAGCACCGCCATAACGCGCCGTCGAATTACCGTTACTCTCATACGAGATATCGATCGACTGGCCATCCGCGGTCTTACCGTGCGTCGGCCGGCCCTCACCATCAAAGGCGTCATAGGTCGCGTCCGCCGACACCATCCGGACCGGATCACCGTCAGCGTTCGAGGTAACTGTCGTGCCGCCGCTAGCACCGCTGTAACGCGCGGTCGAATTCCCGTTGCCTTCATAGGCGATGTCGATCGACTGACCGTCCGCGGTCTTACCGTGCGTCGGACGACCCTCACCATCAAAGGCGTCATAGGTCGCGTCCGCCGACACCATCCGCACCGGATCACCGTCAGCATTCGACGTGACCGTCACACCACCATCAGCACCACCATAACGCGCGGTCGAGTTACCGTTCGCCTCGTACGAGATGTCGATCGACTGACCATCCGCGGTCTTACCGCGCGTCGGACGACCCTCACCATCGAACGCGTCATAGGTCGCGTCCGCCGACACCATCCGGACCGGATCACCGTCAGCGTTCGAGGTAACTGTCGTGCCGCCGCTAGCACCGCTGTAACGCGCGGTCGAACTGCCGTTACTCTCATACGAGATGTCGATCGACTGACCGTCCGCGGTCTTACCGTGCGTCGGCCGGCCCTCACCATCAAAGGCGTCATAGGTCGCGTCCGCCGACACCATCCGGACCGGATCACCGTCAGCGTTCGAGGTAACTGTCGTGCCGCCATCAGCACCGCCGCCGTAACGCGCGGTCGAATTCCCGTTCGCCTCGTACGAAATCTCGATCGACTGATCATCCGCGGTCTTACCGTGCGTCGGACGACCCTCACCATCAAACGCGTCATAGGTCGCGTCGCCGGTGACCATCCGCACCGGATCACCGTCAGCATTCGACGTGACCGTCACACCACCATCAGCACCACCATAACGCGCGGTCGAGTTACCGTTCGCCTCGTACGAGATGTCGATCGACTGACCATCCGCGGTCTTACCGTGCGTCGGCCGGCCCTCACCATCAAACGCGTCATAGGTCGCGTCCGCCGACACCATCCGCACCGGATCACCGTCAGCATTCGACGTGACCGTCACACCACCATCAGCACCGCCATAACGCGCCGTCGAATTACCGTTGCCCTCATAGGCGACGTCGATCGACTGACCATCCGCGGTCTTACCATGCGTCGGACGACCCTCACCATCAAACGCGTCATACGACGCATCCGCCGACACCATCCGCACCGGATCACCGTCAGCATTCGACGTGACCGTCACACCACCATCGGCACCACCGTAACGCGCGGTCGAACTGCCGTTCGCCTCGTACGAGATGTCGATCGACTGACCATCCGCGGTCTTACCATGCGTCGGACGACCCTCACCATCGAACGCGTCATACGACGCGTCGCCGGTGACCATCCGGACCGGATCACCGTCAGCGTTCGAGGTAACTGTCGTGCCGCCATCAGCACCGCCGCCGTAACGCGCGGTCGAATTCCCGTTCGCCTCGTACGAAATCTCGATCGACTGACCATCCGCCGTCTTACCATGCGTCGGACGACCCTCACCATCAAACGCGTCATACGACGCGTCGCCGGTGACCATCCGCACCGGATCACCATCGGCATTCGAGGTAACTGTCGTGCCGCCGTCGGCACCGCCGTAACGCGCCGTCGAGTTCCCGTTCGCCTCGTACGAGATCTCGATTGGCTCGCCGTCCGCGGTCGTGCCGGCCAGCGGCCGCCCGTCCGCGTCGAACGATGTGTACGCGCCGCCGTCCGCCGTGGTCAGCCGCAGCGTCGTGCCGGCCGCGTCGGTGAGCACGGACGAGCCGTCGGAGTAGCGGGCGGTGCTGTTGCCGCTCTGGTCGTAGCTGATCGTGAACGCGCGGCCGTCGGCCTCGCCGGCGGTCGGCCGGCCTTCGGAGTCGAAGGAGGTGTAGGCCGTACCGTCGGGGCTCTGCTGGCGGGTGACGTCGCCGGAGCTGTCGACGCCGACCGAGGCGCCGTCGTCGTACCGCATGACCGATCCGCCGTCGGCCGTGTAGTCGATGCTGAAGTCGCGGCCGTCGCCGGTGGTGCCGGCTAGCGGTCGTCCTCGGTCGTCAAAGTCGGAATAGACGGTACCGTCGGCACTCTCCTGAGCAACGACGCGCCCCGCGGAATCGAACGTGGCGGACGTA
Organism: Catenuloplanes indicus; assembly: GCF_030813715.1. NCBI lineage: Bacteria > Bacillati > Actinomycetota > Actinomycetes > Micromonosporales > Micromonosporaceae > Catenuloplanes > Catenuloplanes indicus. Next base: position 7,377,053 of record NZ_JAUSUZ010000001.1, on the reverse strand, counting down.
CCGTCGGTATACCGGATGACGGAATCGCCGTCGGCCTGGTAATCGATGGTGAAAGCGGTGGAATCCGCACCGCCGTCGCGGTCGGGAGCGGTCCCGGCTGTGGGCCGGCCTTGAGAATCGAACCGGCTGTAGACGGTACCGTCGGGGGTCTCCTGGCGTGTGACACGTCCACCCTGGTCGTACTGGACGACAGTGCCGTCGTCGAAGGAATGGACGGTGCGCCCGTCCGCCCGGTATTCGATGTCGAAGTGGACGCCGCTGCTCGTGCTTCCTTCGTGCGGTCGGCCGTCGGCATCAAAAGCTTCAAGGACGGTACCGTCGGCGGTTCTTTGGCGGAGAATGTCGCCGGCGGCGGTGTACTCAACGCTTGCGCTACCTGTTCCCGATTCCGAACCATTGCCCGCCTCCGGGTAGTTGATGGTGAACTGCGCCGCGTCGGTGTGCCCGCCGGTCGGCCGGGCCTGTGCGTCGAACGTCTCGTAGACGACGCCGTCCGGGGTGGTCCGGCGAACGAGCTCGCCGCCCGCGTCGTACTCCGCGGTGCTGCCGTCGCTGAAGCTGGCCCGGGAACCGATATCTGACTCGTCGGAGCTGCTCATCGTCCACACCATTCATCGCGACCGACATGACACGCGCGTGGAGGTTAGCGAGCACTTCAGGGGCAGCGGCAAGACCTTCGTTGTGACGGCCCCGGGACGCCGCACCGGACGCCGGAACGGCATTGTGTGACCCCGTTTCGGGGACGTGGACGTACCGCGCCGTGCGGCGCCACGCTCTGGCGTGGTGTAGTCCGCCGGAGAAGTGGTGCAGTCCGCCGGAGAAGGGGTCATCCGTGGCCGAGGAGTTCAACTACGACAACATCACCGCCTCGACGTACAACGACGCCAAGGCGGTCACGATGAGCATCGACCCGGTCGATCTCTTCTACAACGTGGCGTTGAAGGTGCAGCAGCAGCGCGCGGACATCATGGCCTCGTTCGAGACTATCGGTGCCGCCTGGAAGGAACTCAAGCTCGGCTGGTCCGGTAAGACCGCGGACGAGCAGACGAAGTTCGGGGACGCGTACTCGGCTGTGGTCTGGGAGTTCTTCGGCTCGGAGGACGATCCGGACACCGAGGAGACGGAACCGGACAAGAACGGGGTTGTCAACCAGTTCGCGAGCGGTCTGAAGGCGGCCGCGAACGGGTACGCCCAGGTCGAGTCGAACCTGAAGGTGGCGTTCGAGATCTTCGGCGACCAGTTGCTGGATCAGGGCCCGCCGCAGGGCGAGTGGGACAACTACAAGCCGCTGGGTGCGACCTGGGACCTGCCGGACAAGCCCACGGTGGGCGAGGACTTCCAGGACATGACGCTGGACGAGCAGGAGGACTTCTACAGGCAGGGCGGTCACCGCGACCAGGACTCACCGCCGGTGTCGTCCCAGAGCTCGACGGACGGTGACCTGTGGTTCGAGAACGGCGACACCGTCAAGGGCGAATGGACCTGGACCGAGGAGCGCGACGGCCCGTACGACCTGAAGATCACGGTGGAGGACGGCGCGACCTGGACCGGCCAGCCGAACGACAAGGTCAAGGTCAAGTGGGTGCACGACGACAGCGGTGAAGAGGTCGAGGGCCAGTGACGTCGCCGGTGCCGGCGCTCCGGGTGGGGCGCCGGCACCGGTGCGGTGTCACGGACAGGTGGTGACCCAGACCGCCATCTCGTCGAACAGCGCCCGGTCCGCCGGGTCGGTGGCCCTGTCCCGCCACACCTGCAGCTCGCGGATGATGTCGGCGCGGCCGCCGGGCCCTTCCGGCAGGTAGACCGAGTTGTCGTAGATCGCCTTCTTGACCTCGTCGTCGCTCGCACCGGCGAGGCGCTTCTGGACCGCGTCGAGCACGGCGCGCGCGGCGCCGGCGTCGTGCGGGCCGTAGGTGACGTCCTTGAGGTCCTGGAGGGCCTCGGCCCGGGTCTCCGGTGCCTGCCGGAGCACGGACGGCAGGTCGGGCAGCGTCATCGTGTCGCCGCCCTTGGTGGCGGCCAGGAAGTGCACCGCGGTGTCGAATCGGGCGGTGTCCTTGTCCAGCAGGTCCAGCAGCTTCGAGTGCGCGCGGAACTGCTCGGCGTCGAACGGCAGCGCGGCGATCGTCGGCTGGAGCGCCTTCAGCGCGCTGCCGTCGATCCGCAGCTTCTCGCGCAGCGCCACCGGGTCGCTCAGGTCCATCGACAGGTACGTGCCGAGCGCCGGGTCGACCCGGGTGTCCGCGGTCGCCCGCTGCAGGTCGCCGACGGACTTCAGCGTGTCGCGCGTGATGTCCTTGAACGGCGGCACCACGGTGGCGCCGTCCGGTCCGGTGGCGGTCCACTTGCGGTCGAAGTCCAGGCCGCCGCCCATCGACTGCCGCATGACCGGCGTGCCGAGCTTCGCGGCCATCGCGTCCAGCGCCGCGCTCGCGCCGCCGTAGTTGAAGATGATCGGCGCCGGCTCGCCGTTGCGCAGGTGCTGGAACACCATGGCACCGGCGCGCAGCAGGAAACGCTTCTCGGCCCGCGCCGGGTCGCGCCGGGACCAGGGGTCCCGCGGCTGCGGGCCGATCACCACGACGGACTGGCCGATCGCCTCGGCCGCGGTGGCGAGCTGGCCGAGCAGCGGCTCCAGTTCCCGGGGCACGTTCCCGGTGCCGGACCGGCCGCCGGTGACCAGGTCGACGGAGCGGCTGCCGCCCGGGCCGAACGTGTGCGTCCGGGTGACGCCGGCCGGCGGGACGAGCGGGGCCGGGACCGCACCGGCCGGCGTCGGGTCGGTGAGCAGGTCCGCGAGCGCGACGTCCGCGGGCAGCGTGGTCACCCGGATCTGCTCCGGCGTGTCCGGGAACACCGCGGTGGTGCCGGTGCCGAGGTCCAGGTACGCGTCACCGGCCGGGTCGTGCACGGCGAGGAAGACCTGTGACGAGTCGATCTCGACCAGCGAGAACCGGGCGGGCGCGGCGGCCACGTGGGCCAGCAGGTCGCCGTAGGTGCCGACGGTGGTCAGCGGCGGCACACCGTCCCGGGTGAGGTCGTCGGTGGTCAGCGCCCGCGTGCCGGTCAGCAGGTCCGCGTGCGCGAAGGTGGCGAGCGCGGGTGCCATCCCGAGCCGGTAACCGCCGCCCGGCAGCGGCACCACCCGGCCGCCCGGGTAGCCGCCCTTGAGCGCCTCGGCAAGCACGTCCGGCCCGGCGGTGGCGAACGGGTTCGCGTCCCAGACCCGCGACGGCTCGACCCGGATCAGCGTCGCGTCACCCGGCGTCACCGGCCCGGCCGCGTCGAAGTACACGATCCGGCTGGGCGAGACGGTCTGCCCGCCGGGCGCGAACCGGTGCAGCGGGATCTCGACCGGCAGGCCCATCATGTCGGCGCGCGCGGCCAGGTCGGCCAGCGTCATCCGGACGTCCTCCTGACCCTTGCCGAACAGCGGGCGCTCGACCAGCCGGTCCAGCGCCTCGGCCGGGATGCCGCGGAAGTACTGGTACATGAGCGTGCGCACGGAGCCCTTGTCCGGGCTGAGCGCGCCGGTCGGCCGCGGGATGCCGTCCTCCCAGACCGTGGTGGCCGGGCTGGCGTCGGTGAGCGCGTCCCGCATGCCGAGGCCGAACGAGACGTACGTGTACTTGTCCACGCCCGGCAGGTGCAGCGCCTCGTCGAGCAGGTCGGACCGGGCCATGCTGGACGAGGCCGCGTTGAAGACGTGGTTGCCGGTGCTGGTCGGCAGGACGTGCTCCAGGCAGATCGCGTCCATGTTGGCCGGGGTGATCGGCAGGGTCACGGCGTTCTCCCGTTCAGCAGTTCGTCAGGATGTGGGTGGCGACCTCCACCGCGGCCGCGAGCGGCGGGTTGGTGACCCGCGCCGCGTCCCGCAGGGCGTCCAGGCGGCCGATCCACGCGGTGCGGTCGATCGGGTCGACGCACTTCGGGTTCCGTACCTCCCCGGGGCCTCGCTGGTAGGCGGCGGTGACGTCACCGATCGTGTCCATGATCGCGCGGAGCGGCGGGTGTGTCATCGGGTCGCCGTCAAGTTCGGCCCGCGACAGATTACGCAGCTTCAGCATCGATTCGAAGACCTGGAGGTTGGCCTTGTCGGTCTGGGTGACCGCGGTGGCCCGGACCAGCGACAGGCCCTGCTGCTCGGTGAGCGCACCGGACATCATCATCGCCCACAGCAGGCCGTCCATGGCGAACCGGTCCGCGCGCGGCCCGATCGTGGAGAGGTAGTCGTAGACGAACCCGGCCGTGGCCCGGTCGCCAGGCCCGGCCACCGGGGTCTTCTCCACCTCCAGGATGGACGTCGCGGTCGGGGTGAGCCGGGCGTCGCCGGGGCCGGGCAGCCCGCCCGCGGTGCGCGCGACGTCCAGCACGGTACGGAACGCGGCCAGCCGGGCGTTGCCGGGCTCGGCCGCGACCGCGTCGGCCAGCGCGGCGGCGGACGCGGGCGTGTGCAGCGCGGCCTGGTGGGCCCGGTGGTAGGTGAGCGCGTCCGCCCAGAGCGGGATCATCGTCCATTCGCCCACCGCCTCGGGCAGCGCGGTGCCGGTGTCCTGCTTCGGCGGGTCGCCGGGCAGCTTCCCGGCCGCGTCGAAGATCTCGGCGCCGAGCCGGGACTCCATCTGCCGGCCCTCGCCGTCGGCGGACTGCAGCAGCCAGACCCGGTCCCAGCCGGCCATCGCGGGCTGGATGAGCACCGGCCCGAAATCGCGGCGCACGCTCTCGAAGAGCTCACCGGAGGCCTTCGTGGCCTCGGTGGTGACCACGATCGGGGACACGCCCATCCGGGTGAAGCCGGTCATCACCTCCCGCAGTTCCGCGACGACGGGCCCGGACGTCTGCGGCGGGCCGCTCAGGTCGGCCGCGACGACCGGGCGGCCGGCGGCCTCGGCGAACCTCCGAATATCGGCGGCCTGCGTGGCGAGCGGGCCGGACCAGGCACCGAGCAGCCTCGGTGCCGGAGCCGTCCCGGCGGCCGGGCGGAAGCTGCGGGTGAACGCGCTGTCCGGGCCACCCGCGCCGATGAACACGAGGTCGAGCGGCCCGCTCAGGTGCCGGGTAGCGGCCGCGATCTGCCGACCGGTCATCAGCACGTCGTGCACGGTACCGTCGGCCCGCCGGACCGGCACGTGCGCGAAGCCGCCCTCGGTCCGCACGGCCACGACGTTGCGCGTCCCCTCGGGCAGCGTGGCCCGGATGAGGTCCGCTTCCGGAACGAACCCGACGACGGTACGGCCGTCCGGCTCGACCCACCCCTCGGTCAGCACGGTGAAGCCGTCCGCGAGAACGGTGCCGTCACCGGCGACCGTCACGTCCCGCACGGCCCCGCCGTCCCGGAACGCACCCGCCGCGGCCGGATTGACCCTCGTGAGCTGCGCGGCGGCGCCGTCGATCGCACCGGCGGCGTCCAGCACGCGCTGCGCGAACGCCCGCTTCTGCCACGGCATCGGACTGTGCAGCTTCGCGTACGCACGGTGCAGCGCGCCGATCTGGTCGGCGGCCGTCTTCCACGACCGGCCCGCGTCCAGGGCACCGGGCCGGCCACTGGTGGCGATCGCGCTGACCACCGGGACCACCGACCGGGTGAACGCGCGCAGTTTCTCCAGTTCCTCCCGGACCGGCCAGACGTCCCACAGCAGGCTGGTCAGGTCGAACTCGCCGACCGCCAGGCTCTTCGGGTCGAGCGCGGGGAACAGTGGCCGGTCGTACTCCACGCCGAATACCGGCGCGACCGTGATCTGCTGCTCGACCCGCGCGACGGGCTGCCACCCGTCGCCGGCACGCCGCCAGAACTCGCTGTTGTCGTCGACGTACGTACCGTCGTCACCGAGCGGTCGCGGCGTGCCGGCCGGGGCAGGCGTCCGCGTGCCCGCGGCCGCCGAGTCCACGGCCGCCGGCGGCGGAAGCGCGCCGGAGGCGAGCGGCGGGACCGCCGGGACGGCGACCGGGGGCGTCACCGGCGGCGCGGCGAGGGGGAACGCGCCGGCGGGCTCCAACGCGTGGAACGTCCCGGCGCCGCGGCGGACGTAGACCTCCGGCGCGGCCGCGTCGCCGTAGACGGTGGCCCGCCCGTCGTCCACCAGGTGCAGGCGGACCTGCAGCAGCTCGGCGAGCAGTCCGAGGGTGATGTCGCCGGCGGGCGTGCCGAACAGCGGCTCGTTGCCCAGCGACGCGTGCAGCAGTTCGCCCGGCGTCGGCAGCCGACCGGCGTCGATGTACACCTGCGCCAGGTCCGACATGGCGCCCGTGCCGTGATGCACCGACTGCACACCCCGCGCCATGCCCGCCGGGTTCTCCCGCAGCGCGGTCTGCGCGTGGTCCAGCAGGTGCAGCAGCCGGGCCTCGTCCAGACGTTCCCCGACGCGGGCCTCGTCCAGGTGGAAGCCGTCGAGCGCGTCGCCGGGCTGCCAGCCGTCGAGGCCGCGGTTTCGCGCCTCGGCGGCCATCTGCTCCTCGGCGGCCAGCGCACGAACCTGCGCCTCCAGGTCGGCGTTGAACGCGGGTGCCGGCCGGTCGAGCGCGTTCACCAGGCCGTGCAGCGTCGCCGGGTCCATGCCGGTGAGCAGCACCTGAGCCGGGTCGGGCAGGTCCGCGCCGTGCGGGCCCGCACCGATCTGCGCCGAGACCCATTCCCGGAGGCCGGAGCCGTCGGTGACGGTGCTGGGCACCGGCCCGCCCTGCTGCGTGAGGCTGCGGTGCACGGCCTCGAACAGGTTCCGTTTGCCGCCGTCGACGCGGAAGAACCGCTTGCTGTCGCCTCCGGTCGGCACGACGATCCGCTCGGCGCGGATGCGCTCCAGCAGCGTGGGATCGAGGCCGAGCGTGACCGCCTCCCGGTGCCCGACCACGAACTCGGTCGAGCCCGTGGCCGTCCTGGTCTTGCCGCTGGGCAGCGAGACGGTCAGGTCGATGTCCGCGAAGACCTGGTAGGCACCGGCCTTCGTACCGTCTTCGATCTTCTGTGGATAGGTCGTCCGTACCCAGGAGCGGTGCTCGGACGCCTGGACCCGGTTTGTGCCCCGGCCGCGGGTGTAGTCGCCGCTGATCACGAACCGCCCGCCGACGTACACCATCGGCTTGACCGGGACGAGGGCGTTGCCGCTGGCGTCGCCGGCGTAGCGCGCGGACGCCATGCTGCTCTGGCTGATGCCCTGCATGCCGTGCTCGTACATCTCCAGCTCGATGCTGTTGATGTGGAACACGTCCCGGACCGTGCCGAACCTCGCGGCGACCTTGGTGCCGTCCGCCAGCCGCAGTCGTCGCGCGCCGGTGTTGAGGCCGGCCACGTCGATGCCGCCGGTCGCCCGCTGTGCCTCGCGGAAGTCGCCGTCCATCCGGTACTGGCTCAGGATCTTCGCGTTCGTCAGCGCGTCCAGCGAGCCGACCGGCACCGGCTTGGCCCGGTCCCGTGAGCTCAGCTTGTCGCCGGGCAGGTCCAGGGTGACCGCGTCCGCGAGGGCGCGCATTGCCTGGACACCGAGGATCCGCGCGCTGTCCGGCAGGTTGCCGAGCCGCACACCGCTGAGGTCGACCGGCGTCTCACCGCGGTGCCGGAGCGCTTCGAACGGGACCCAGAACGGCCGGGTCTCCGTGACCGATCCGCTCCTGGTCCTGTCCCGCCACGACTGGGGCGAGACGAGCGACGTCTCCTCGCGCAGCTCCCAGACGGTCGTCATCTGCTGGCGGAACTTCGCCACGTCCTTCGGCCGGGCGCCGGACATGCTGAGCATGTTCGCGGTACGGCCCTGCGCGTCGTCCTTGCTCGACGCGCGGGAGAGGTTCCCGTTCACCGGCATCGAGGCCTCGTCGGCCACGCCGCGGTTGAAGGTGCTGGCACCGCCGGTCACGCCGTACGTGCGGATCGTGGTTCTCCGGAGCTGACCGGACGCGGCCTCGTTGACCCGGGTGTACTGCTTGAGCCGATCGTCCTTGGCCCGGGTCACGTACGCGCCGTCGCCAAGCACCCGGCTGACCGTCATCGTGAACGTACGCCGGCCGATCTTGATCTCCCACGACTTGCCGTCGTCGGTCAGCTCGCCCATGTGCGTCATCAGGCCGACCAGCCGGGTCATCACCTGGACCTCGAGCGCGTTCCCACCGAGTTCCTTCGCGGCGCGGCCCATGTCCGTGCGGAGCTGGCCCATGCCGATCGGGTCGAGGAACGATCCGGTCCACGGGCGGCCGTGCTGCACGCTGACCGGCAGCACCCAGTCCGCGCCGGCCGCGTCCGACGCGCCGGGCAGCTTGATACCGTCCGGCCTGTCGAACTGGTCGTAGAGGTCGGGGCGGGAGTGCAACTCCTCCGGGGAGATCATCACCATCGCCTCGCCGGACGTGCGCACCTCGCGGCCGTCGGCGGTGCGGTAGACGTTCTCCACCCTCGTCCGCACCATGTACCGCTCGCTGGCGGTGTGGTAGGTCCGGTAGGCGCCCGCGGTCGAATCAGCCTGGCGCTGCTGACCCTGTGCGTCACCCCAGCCGTAGGTGGCGCCGCCGGAGTCGCCCGCGATGCCGGTCCGCCAGCCGGCACCGATGCGGTGCGTCTGCGTGTTCGTCACGTCGATGTCGCGGGTGGAGCCGGTCTGGCCCTCCAGCGTGTAGTCGTTGTAGATCTTGAACTTGTGCACGATCTGCGGCCGGCCGACCGGCTGCACCCGCAGCAAGCCCTCCTCCGTGCCGAGCGCCACCGGCACACCGCCCTGCATCGAGTGGGCGAGGCTCGACTTGTACCAGGTCAGGTTCATCGAGTCGAGGATCTGCCCCCAGCCCGCGTCGACCGTCTTCGCCACCGCGTCCCGCAGGTCGGCGACGCCGCTGGCCGAAACGGCGCCGAGCATGGTGAACCCGTTCAGCGGTGACTCGGCCGGTGTGGTCGGGTCCGACAGCGGCGTCAGCTCCGGCAGCAGCCGGGCCGGGTCGCCGTCCGCGGCATCCTTCTGCCACGACGGCGGGAGGAAGTTGTCGGCCTGCCACACGTCCATCGACGCGGGCAGCGCCGAGGTCGAGACCGCCTTCGGCGTCTTGGACGTGCCCTCATAGGCCCACCAGCGGAACGACGTGCCCAGGTTGAACTTCGACGAGTTGACCTTGATGATGTTCAGCGTCTGCGCGTTCGCGTACACCAGCTCGCCGGCGCGCAGCGTCTCCCGGTGCGTCTTCGACCGGGTGTGCACCGCGCCGGGGTTGGCGGCCTGGCCGGGGTCGGGCAGCACCCAGTCCGAGTTGCCGATCACGCCGACGGTGTCCCGGGACCGCTCCAGCGTCGCGATCGTCGTCCGCCGGGCGCCGACGCCGACCTGGGCGATGTGGCCGTTGCGGTTCCAGATCTTGTCGCTCTCGACGTACGTGCTGGACGTGCCGACCAGGCTGGTCAGGCCGATGGTCAGGTTCTTCTGCAGGCCCTCGCCGCGGAACGTGAGCGCCATACCGGGCGAGTTCCGGTTGCCGGACGTGAGGTCGTAGCTACGGGTCGTCAGATAGTCGCTGGACACCCGTTCGATCAGCAGCCGCCAGTTGTCGTACCGCACGCCCGGGTGGTTGAGGTCGTGGCCGGGCGAGGCGAGGCTCTGCAGGTGTTGCCAGGGTGTCCGGCCGTTCTGCGGAGCCGCCGCCTCGGGCAGGTAGTTCGCGGAGACGAGGTACCTCACGAGCGAGTCGTAGAGGCCGTCGATCCCGTTCACCGCCGCGGCCGCGCTGTTGACGATGCCGTGCCGTCCGTCCTGGGTCGGCGACCACCACGCCGACCGGACCTCTCCGGTCTTCAGCTTCGGGATGTCCGTGCTCGCCCAGGGCGCGACCCGGGACGGCGGCTGCGCGGGGTCAGGCGCCGGGGCGGTGAACCGCTGGTGTACCGCGTTCCACTCGTCATCGCGGATCCGGCCGAGCACGTACCCGTTGACCGGTGCCGTCTGCGCCCGGTACGTGAGATGGTCCGAGCCCCAGGCGATGTGCGCCTGGAACATGCTCTCCACGCGGTGCACCCGGTTCGAGTCCTTGTCCGGTCGCTTCAGCGACTCGGAGCGCCGCCCGGATCGCGACTCGATGCGCTGGACGAGCACCTTCTGGTAACCCTTGAGCCGGGACAGGCTGAACTTCCCGGACGGCGCGATCAGGCCCGCGAGGAATCGAAGCGCACCACCGGCCGTGGCCCGCACACCCTTCCGGGTGTCCTGAGCCTGCGACGGCTTGGTGATGGTGACCCGGTCCCGGTCGACGACCACCTTGTCGGTCTTCTTGTCCGGCACCACGACGCGGTTCGCGGTGGCGGTGAGCGTGAGCGTCAGATGACGGTCGCCGTCGCGCAGCATGAGCCGCGGCCGTTCCTGGAAACCCGCGTCGTGGTGGTACGCCTTGAGCACGACGGCGGCGAGCGGGTCCTGGCTGAGGAACCGTTCCAGCGGCACCTGCCAGAACGCGTACTCCGCCGCACCGATCGTGTCGTAGACCGCCTTCCGCAACGCGCGCGCGGCCTTGATCCGTTCGATGCCGATGTGCATCCGCCACAGCGGCACCGCGTCGTGGCGCGGCACGTCGTAGGCCTGGTTCGGGATGTCCGGCACCTGCGTCTCGCCGACGTACAGGTGCGCCGCCTCCTGCCGTGGCGTGCCGTCCGGATTGCGCCAGGTCTCGTGCCGATACGGCTGGTCGCCCTGCCCTTCCCGCCGGACGATCGCCGAGAACGTGAGCGGGACGCCGACCGCGTAGATCTCCTCGCTCGGTTTGAACGTCGTGTAGTCGGTGGTGGAAACCGCGGGCGCACCGCTGCGGCCGGCACCGCCGGTAACACCGGCGGTGATGTAGGCCAGCATCGCGGCGATGAGGCGCAGGCCGTTACGGTTCGCGAAACCGATCTCCGCCGCGGCGTTCCAGGTCCGCGACATCAGGTTCTGCATTTCCTCGGTGACGTTGACGTGCGTCTCCAGGCGTGCCGACATCGCCTTGTCGTCCAGCTTCCGCGGCGCACCCGTGACGTCGCCCAGTAGCTGGATCGAGTACGTCTCACCGCCCGCCGTCACCCGCAACGGCACACCCTCGTCCGGCAACGACGTGAAGTACCGCGTCATCTGCAACTTCAACGACTCGAGGTCGATCTGCGCACCCCGCACCGGCAGCAACGACAACAACCAGTCCCGTAACGCCTCCGCGTTCGTGAAGTCGTACGCGTACTGCAGACCCGGCACCTCATGCTCGAACGCCGCATCCGCCGCCCCCGGCGGCAGCCCACCGGCCGGGCGGTCCGCCGACGGCCAGTGCCTCGCCATCGCCGCCCGCACCAGCCCGTCCACCGTCGCCCGGCCGGGATCACGCACCGCCGCCAGCAGACCCGGCCGCGACGACTTGTCCAGACCACGCAGATGCAACATCTCACCGACGTTCGCGGCCGTGTTGCGCACCCGCGTCGGGATCCGCCGGTTCAACGCCCGCTCGTCACGCACCAACTCCGCCAGCGCGTCGAGATTGGCCGCCGTGACACCGTCGTTGCGCAACAGCAGCCGCTGGACCATCTCGGCGTAGCCGTCGTCCGTACCGGCTCGACCACCGAACGCCTCCCGCTGGACCCGGTCCAGTTCCTTGAGGTCACCGTCGGTGTACTTGATCCGTGCGGCCTGCGGCAGCCGTGCCCGCAGAGCAGAGGCGGCCCGCGAGGGCTGGGCCGCCGCGGCGGGCGCCGGCGTCGTGGTCGTGGGCGCGGGCCGCACCGTCGCCGTGCTGCTGGACTCCGAGACGACCGTGGCGGGCGGCGGGGGGACCGTCAGGTCGCCGAGAGGCTGTAGCTCGGTGCCCGTCGTCTCCTCCGCGATGGGAGGCAGCGTGCGGCCGGAGCTGAACACCACGCCGCCGTCCGGTGATCGCAGATCGGCCGTGAAGGCCTCCGGGAACGCGACGGACCGGAAGCCGTCGAGTTCGACCGGCTGACCGTCCCGCCGGCCGGCCTCGAAGAGCCGCCAGGCGTCATCACCGTCGGTGAGCAGCGGTCGGCCCTGGCCGAGGGCGTCGACGGTGCCGCCGAGCACGTTGGTCCGCGAGGCCAGGACCGCGCCACCGAGCGCGGTGGTGTATGCCCGGACGAACGCCGGGTTCAGGTCGGCGATCTCGCAGGAGATCAGCGCCTGGCGCTTGCCGAGGCCCTCGGTGACCTGTTTCAGCTGGTTCGGGGTGAGCAGCACCGCGCCCTCGACGCCGTCCTTGATCGCCGGCACCCGCACGTACCCGTCCTGGTTGTGCACCACCACGACCGGCAGGTTCTCGCCGCCGTCCGGGGCCTTCGGCAGCCAGTTGCGGCCGCGCAGCCGCTGCCACTCCGCGTCCGGGACCAGCAGCAGCACGTCCCGGCCGGAGACGCTGATCCGCCGGATCTGCAGGTGGGTGTCCTTGCCGGCCCAGAAGCCGCCCAGCCCGTCCGGCACCAGGGCGTCGATCGGCTGCGGCGGCTGCCGCATCGGGTTGTCGTCGGCCGCGCCCTTCTGCTTCTGCTTGGCGTACTTCATCTCGCCGAGCCGGATCGGCATGCCGAGCTGGGCGGAGACCCGGCGGGCGGCGTTGCTCGCCCAGTGCTCCTCCTGCTCGGGCGTCTGGTTGCGCACCAGCATGGCCATGAAGCGCCCGGACTTGGTGTTCGCGTCGACCACACCGCCGAGCGACGAGAGCAGGTGAAGCTCACCGCTGACCCGGGCCTGCGCCGCCTTGATCAGTGCGGTGATCGTCGCTGGTGAGGTCGGGTCCGTGTGGTCCTGGCCCGCGATCGCCGGGTGCCCGACCGTGTTCAGCACCTCCACCACGTCGGCGAGGGTGGCGTCCGGGTGCAGGCCCTGCGCCCGCCACGCCTGGTGCAGCGCCCGCAACTGGGTCGCGCCGATCACCGACGACTCCTCCAGCGCACTGACCTCCGCGGCGGCCTTCCGCGCGGCCTCGGCCAGCGCGGCGGCCTGCTCCGGCGTGGCCGTCGCGAGCGCGGCCTCGGCGTCGGCCAGCGCTTCCATCGCGGCCGGCAGGTTCTTGTTGACCGGCACCTCGCTGGCGATCCACATCTCGCCGTCGGCCGTGGTGAGGAAGTGCCACTCCCCGCCCGGGTGGTCCTCCAGCATGTACGGCTGGAAGTCGCGCAGCCTCATCCACAGCGCGGGCTTGCGCAGCAGCGCGAACCGGACCAGGTCGTTGTCCAGCACCACCGCGTTCCGCGGCAGTTCCGGGTCGGCCGGCTGGAGCATCGGGTTCGTGCTCGGCGGCTTCTGGTCCTCGCCCTTCTCCTTCTCCGGGAAGGCCGGCCGGTTCTGCAGCGCGTCGGTGACGCCGTAGACGTCCCGCTCCTCCGGCTTGACCTTCTTCGACCAGAGCGCCGCGCCGTACTCGCGGTCCAGGTCGACCGCGCGCCGCACCAGCTCGTCCACGTCCGTGGTGAAGACCCGGAGGATGTCGTCCAGGTCCAGCTCGGCGGCGACCCCGGCCCACCAGTCGCGGGCGCGGCCGGCGTCCAGGCCGCGGCCGGAGGACAGCCGGCCCGCCAGCCACTCCGCGAAGTTGGCCCGGAACTGGTCGACCCGGCTGTCCACGTTCTGCAGCCGGTGGCCGTTCGGCTCGTAGACCTCCGGGGACATCGTCGCGCCGGCCAGCGACGTCGCATCGGACGGGGTACTGGCCCGGGTGCCCAGGACGGACCGGTAGCGCTCCACCGACGCGGCCCAGGCGTCGATCGCCGCGGTGAGCGCGGCGGGGTCGCCCGCACCGGCCGCGGCCCGGACCCGGTCCAGGTGCTCCGGCCAGTCGATCGGCACGTCCAGGCGCTGCAACTGGGCGCGTTCGGTGTGCCCGGTGCCCTCGAAGTCCGGGCCGGCGCCGAGCCGCACCGATCGCATGCCCAGCCGGGCCGAGACCTCGCCGACCGCGCCGGACACGCCGATCACCGTGGCGGTACGGCCGGTGTTCAGCGCGGTGAGCGCCGCGTCCAGCTGCCCCGGGCCGGTGAGGCCGTCCTGCAGCGCGAACAGCTCCGGTGACGTGGTGCGCAGGTCACCGGCGGGCTCCGGGCCGACCAGAAGCACCCGGCCGTCCGGGTACTGCCGGCGCAGACCGTCCGCCAGGCTCTCCAGCACGGCCGGGGCCAGCGCCGGCCCTTCCCGGCCGGCCAGCGGCCCATCACCGATCCCGGTGGCGAAGACGAAGACCGGCTCGGAGGTCAGGCGGAGCCCGTCGACGAGCGCGGTGACCGCCGGGTCCGGCACCGGCCGGGGCTCGGCCGGTGGCACGGGCGCGGCGACCGGCGCCAGCTCGGCCAGCGGCACCGGCGTGCCGGACGCGTCCCGCACCACGACCGTGGTGCCGACCGCCCGCAGCTCGGCCATCCGCAGGTCCGCGGCGCGTTGCCCGGCGGCGCGCTGCTCCGGGGTCGTCTTGTCCATGTCGAACACCGGCTTGACCGGCGTGAGCGGGTCGACGTGCACCTCGGCGTCCACCCAGAACACGTCGTTGTCCAGCGACACCATCCACCGGACCCGGTCCTCGCCCTGACCGAGCCGGCCGGTGCGGACCATCGCGACCGAGCCCGGCACGGCCTTCATCCGGTCGTAGAGCGCGTCCGGGTCGACTCGCTCGCCACCGGCCACCGGCGTGAACGCGTCCAGCACCTCCGTGGTGGTGACCGGCAGCACGGAGCGGGTGAGCGGGTCCAGGTCGAGGACCTGCCAGTCGCCGCGGAGCCGGTCCGGGTCGGCCGCGGTCGGCCGGCCGGCACGCAGATCCTCGTCGCCGACGGTCGGCAGCCCGGTCCGGCCGGGCGGGCCGGGGACGGTCGGCACGCCGAGCAGCGCGAGACCGAGCGCCATCTGATAGGCGGGAGTCGCCGTCGTCGGCACCTCACCGGCCTGGGACGACCAGCGCACGCCGTTCGTGTCCCGCAGCCGCCGGGCCTCGGTCAGCAGCGACCGCAACCGCTCGAACGGCGTCAGCGTGGTGTCCACCGCGAGCGCGGCGGCGCTCTTCAGCGTCTCGCGCGCGGCGGCCTGCGCGCTCGGCAGCACCCGGATGCCCTGCGGGACGCCGGTGGTCTCCAGGCCCTGCGCGTCCACCGGCACCAGGCGCGCGTCCGTCAGGCTGCCGCTCAGCCGCCGTGCCACGCGCTCGTCCAGCGCGGCGCCCTGCCGGTACGACAGGTGTTTCTGCAGCTGGAACGTGTCCGCGTGCTTCATCCAGGTGGTCAGGTCGGCCGTCTCGCCGTCGTAGGCGCCGATCACCAGGCCGGCGCGGGCCGGGTCCGGCATCTCGTCCAGCGCCCGCTTGACGCGTTCCACCGCGTGCACGTCGGTGAGCGCACGGTCGGTGAGGAATACCGCGGTGCCGCCGGTGAGCCGGGACGCGTTCATCGCCCGGGTCAGCGGACCGAGCTCAACCGGTTGCGACATCGGGCCGTCGTGAAAGAAAACGCCCGATGGAATCGGAATGAACCGACCGTCCGCGCAGATCTGGAGAAAGGCACTCGGGCTCGGCACGGCGTCTCCCTGGCGTACGCGGACTGGCGGAAACCACTTCTACGACCGCCCTGAGCTGCTGGTTCAGCACCCCAGTTGAACCATTGATTAAGGCCGGGTAATCGCACAGTTCACGCCGAGTAAATGCGTCCGCGACTCGACGGAAACACATTGGCGGATTTCATTTCCCCCACGGACCCGCGACACGCGCTAGCGTGCGGAGAGCATCGAGACATCTCCCTACCTGGGTGGAGGACGCGTGGTACGTACCGTCATCGCCGCTTCTCTGGTCCTGGTGGCGGTCGCCGCCGGGTCACCCGCGCAGGCCGCCGGCGGCCACCCGACGATCGTGGTCCGGGACGGCGCCACGCAGCCGGTCTTCGACTACGCGACCGCGATCAACGAGGACGTCTGGGTCGAGTCGCCGACCGACAACGACCGCGACGGCGTCCGGGACCGGATCCACCTGAACATCACCCGGCCCGGCGAGACCGCGACGGCGGGCCTGCGCGTCGCCTCGCTGATCATGCCGACGCCGTACGGCGGGGTCGCGCCGGAGGTGCCCTACCCGAGCGTCGACGTGGACCGGCTGCCGCAGGAGGGCGTCCACGCCAGGTCCGCCGCCGCGGTCGCCGCGAACCGCGCGCTGACCAGCCTGAACGCGGCGCCGGCCGCGGTCAGCACGTGGGAGTACTACACCACCCGCGGGTACGCGATGATCGCGATGGACAGCATCGGCACCGCGACCTCCACCGGCTGCCCGGACGCGGGCGGGCCCGACGAGATCGCCTCCACCCGCGCGGTCGTCGACTGGCTGGACGGCAAGGGGCGCGCGTTCGACGCGGACGGCAACGTCGTCTCCGCACGCTGGTCCGCGCGCAGCGTCGGCATGTACGGCGTCTCCTACAACGGCACGCTGCCGATCATGGCGGCGATCACCGGCCGGTCCGCGCTCCGGACGATCATCCCGATGTCCGCGGTCACCAGCTGGTACGACTATTACCGGGCGAACGGCCTGGTGGTGGCGCCCGGCGGGTGGCAGGGCGAGGACCTGGACATCATGGCGAAGTACGTGCTGAGCCGCGCGAACCCGGAGGCGTGCGCGCCGAACATGGCGTGGCTGTCCGAGAACCAGGACCGCGTCACCGGCGACTACTCCCGGGTGTGGGCCGCGCGCGACTACACCGCGCAGGCCGACAAGATCCGGGCCAGTGTCTTCGTGGTGCAGGGGTTGCAGGACTGGAACGTCAAGCCGAAGCAGGGCGTGCAGCTGTGGGACGCGCTGCGTGGCGACAAGAAGCTCTGGCTCTACGACCGCGGGCACGGCTCGTCCTGCGCGCCGGAGTTCGCACCGGCCATGCACCGCTGGGTCGACCACTACCTGTACCGGGTGGACAGCGGCATCGAGGACGAGGCGCCGGTGACGCTGGAGGACGACGCGTGCACGGTCACCGAGACGGCCACGGCGTGGCCGGTGCCGGGGACCCGCGCGATGACGTATCCGCTGGCCACCGGGCGGCCGCGGACGGACACGCTGGTCGACGACGGGCGGACGCAGACCGCGGAGCAGTTGCTGTCGCAGCCGGAGCACGCGCTGACGTACCGGCTGCCGGTCCTGACGACGGACACCCGGCTCAGCGGTACGCCGTGGATCACCGCGGACGTCAGCATCGACCGGACCGCGGCGAACCTGACCGCGCTGCTCGTCTCCTACGCGCCGGACGGGACCGCCACGATCCTCACCCGCGGCTGGACGGACCCGCAGAACCGCCGGTCGGTGTGGCGCTCGGAGCCGGTCACACCGGGCAAGACGTACCGGTTGCGCTGGGACATGCAGCCGGTGGACCGGACGATCCCGGCCGGGCACCGCCTCGGCGTGGTGGTCATCTCCACCGACTACGACTACACGCTGCGGCCGCTGCCCGGTACGCGGGTGTCGGTGCGGCCGGTCAGCAGCACGATCCAGCTGCCGATCCGGTAGTCAGGCGTTGCGGGCCACCCGGAACCCGACGTCGTCCAGCGTCAGGCTCGGGTGGCTGCGGCGGCGGGCCGACGCGCGGCAGCTCCAGCGCTCGTCGAACCAGCCGCCGCCGCGCAGCACCCGGTACCCGCCGAGCGCCCGCGGGTCGTAGACGTCCCAGCACCAGTCCCACGCGTTGCCGAGCATGTCGTGGAAGCCCCACGCGTTCGGGACCTTGTCACCGGCCGTGCGCAGCCGGTCGCCGGAGTTGTCGCGGAACCAGGCCACCTCGTCCAGCGGGCCGTAGTGCGGCCCGCTGGTCCCGGCACGGCACGCGTGCTCCCACTCCGCCTCGGACGGCAGCCGGTAGCCGTCCGCGCCCCGGTCCCAGGTGACGCGGCCGTCCTCGACCCGGTAGACCGCGGTCAGCCGGTCACGTGCGGACAGCGCGTTGCAGAACAGCACCGTGTCCCACCAGGTCACGTCCGTGACCGGGAGCCGGTCGTCGCCACCGCCGGCCGGGCAGCGTCCGATGATCTCCGCGTACAGCCCGCGGGTGACCGGCAGCGCCGCGAGCCGGAACGACTCCAGGCCCTCGCACGCCGGGACCGCGATCATGCGCTCGGAGTTGTCCATCGCAGCATTTTAGAGCGAACGTGTTGCTACCACGTCGACGAGAGTTCACCGACGATGTGCCCGCCGCCCAGTACCGGCGACGGCGGCGGGGTCCAGGCGACGCCGAGCGCGCCCAGCGCGGCCCGCAGCACCACCGGGATCGCGCGCATGTTCCCGTCGTCGATCTTCATTGCGACCGCGCCGGCGCCGGGCACCGCCACCGCCGCGAAGCCCTCCGCGCCGCCCTTGGCCAGCAGGCCCGGCACGTCCGTCATGATCACGGTGTCCAACGCGCCGGTCCCGGCGATCAGCCGCGGGTGGGCGCGCATCGCGTCCGCCACCTGCCGCTCGAACGATCCCGGCGCCGCGTGCACCAGCCGCAGGAACGCCTGCGCCATCCCGGTCAGCGAGAACGCGAACACCGGCGCGCCGCACCCGTCCACGCCGACGGCCGCGACCGGCTCGCCGGTCAGCTCCTCCGCCGTGGCCCGCAGCGTGCGCTGCAACGGGTGCGCCGGCTCCCAGTAGCCGTCCGTCGGCCAGCCCGCCGCCCGGCAGGTGAGCAGCATGCCGGTGTGCTTGCCGGAGCAGTTCATCCGGGTACGCGTCGGCGCCTGCCCGGCCCGCAGCGCCTCGTCCCGCACGGCCGGGCCGGCCGGCAGGTCCGGCGGGCAGTGCAGGTCCGCACCGGCGAACCCGTGCCGCTCCAGCAGCCGCTCCACCCGGGTCACGTGCACGTCCTCGCCCCAGTGGCTGGCGCAGGTGAGCGCGAGATCGGCGTCGTCGTCCAGCCGCAGCCCGGCGCGCAGCATGCCGACGCTCTGCAGCGGCTTGTTCGACGACCGCGGGAAGACCGGGCCGCGCCCGTCGCCGCGCACCGCGACCGGCGCCCCACCGGCGTCGAGCACCACGACCGACCCACGGTGCACACTCTCCGCGAACCCGGACCGCACCACCTCGGCCAGCACGGCCCCGCCCCGATACCCGTCACTCATGATCCACACGCTACCGGAGTTGCCGATCATTCAACGCGGAGCTAACGTCTGCGCACTTCGATGCCGCTTGCGGGAGGAACAACCGATATGTCGTCCTACGACGTCCAGGCCGTCTCCGCCGCGCCGCCCGCCGCCGTCTTCGCCCTCGTCGCCGACCTGACCACCTGGCCGTCCTGGCAGGCGATCACGAGCATCCGGCCGGACGGCGACCAGTGGATCCTCGGCGGCGGCCCCCGGACCGTCATCCGGGTCACCGAGGTCGTGCCGGACCGCTCGCTGCGCTACGTCGAGACCTCGGAGACGCTGTGGCGCGACTACCGCGCCACGATCGAGGTCACACCGGCCCCGGACGGCGGCTCCCGCATCCGCTGGCACGCCACGTTCCGCAGCCGCCCCAGCCTGCTCGACCCGTTCTGGGCCCGGGTCAACGGCCGCGTCATCCAGCACCACGCCGGCGCACTCGCCCGCCTCGCAGCCGAGCGCCGCTAGGTTCCCGCCCTTGCGACGCGGGACCGGCGCCCAATGCCACTCAGCATATTTCGATCTTGAATCGGACCTGGTGAGGCCGCGAGTCCCCGACCGGCGCAGATGCCGTCCCGTGCGGTTCGGCGGGCCGGGGGCGGACGCGGTGGGGTGCTTTGGCCAGGACCCGTGATCAACGTGAGCTGAGCGGCATGGGGCACCGGTCGTCGCCGGCGCTCCCGCCTGCCGGTCCCGCCTCAAACACCGGCAGAGCAAACCCACACTGCCCCGGTCGCGTGTTCGCACGCCACCCCGGACCGAGGCCGGCGGTGCATGTCCGCACTTCCGGTGGTCGCGCGTGCTTCGCACGTCGCCGGTCTCGCATCAATGCCGGCGGTGCAGGCCGTGGTGCTGGTGATCCGCGCGTTTCGCTCGCCACCGCGGGCCGATACCCAGGATGATCTTCCATCCGTGCCGGGGATCGAAGATCCAGGTGTGGTGGTGGCCCGTTTCGCACGGGTGGAAGCTGCGAGCAGCGGCGTGCGGTTCTCGCACCGCACCTCCAAGCCGGCGACTGCCGCACCTCACGCCCGAAATATCGCGATATTGGGGGGCGAGGCGCCCGGCGGCTCCCCGCCGGCCCGGCGCGAAGGCGGCGCCGCCAGCCCTGAGTGATCAATCAGTGGTGCAAAAGGGAGATCGAATATCGAAGTTGACCTCCTTTTTGTACCACTGATTGATCACTCAGCCGAGAAGGCGGGATTCCCGCGGAGACCGACGCCTGAAGGCGGCGCTAGATGTGGCGATATTTCCGACGCGGGTTTTGTCTGGTTCTAGGGTGTCAGCGGCCGCCTGAGACGTCGATCGTAGTCGCGGTGATGTAGTCCGCGGCCGGGGAGAGCAGCCAGGTGACGGCGCGCGCGATGTCCTCCGGCGTACCCGCGCGGCCCAGCGGCAGCGTCGGGCCGACACGTTTCGCGCGATCCGGGTCGCCGCCGGATGCGTGGATCTCGGTATCGATGACGCCCGGCCGAATGCCCACCACGCGGATGCCGCGCGCCGCCGCCTCCAGCCCCAGGCCGCGGGTGATCGTGTCGACCGCGGCCTTGCTGGCCGCGTAGTCCACGTACTCGCCCGGCGCCCCGAGTACCGCGGCCCGCGACGACAGGTTGACGATCACGCCGCCGCGGCGCATCCGGTCCAGCGCGTGGGTGCAGCAGGTGGCCAGGCCGATCACGTTCACGCCGAGGATGCGTGCCCAGCGGTCCGCGCTGATCTCGTCGAACCCGCACTGCCGTTCCAGCACGGCCGCGCTGTTCACCAGGCCGGTCAGCTCGCCGAGTTCGTCCGCCGCCGCGAACAGCCGGCCCACCTGCTCCGGCACGGCCACGTCACAGGCCACCGCCCGCACCGGACTGTCCGGCCGGTCCAGCTCCGCCACGATCGCCCGCGCCCGCGCATGGTCGCCGCGATAGCCCAGCACCAGCGCCCGCCCCGGCACGCCCGCCTGCGCCCGCGCGATCGCCGCGCCGATCCCTCGCGTCCCGCCGGTGACCACACAGACCTTCATGAGCACGACGGTACGGCCGGGAGGTGCGCCGTCGCGACATCGGAACCATCGCCGACCGGCACACCCGCGCTGGACTTCCGCGCCGGCGCGCTGACCGACCCGGCGTCCGGGGTCCGTCAGCGTGCCGGAAGACCACACCGCTTCCGGTGCGGCGGGGCCCGGCCGGCCGGGTCAGGTCGTGACCGTGGTGATGACGGCCGCGGTGGCCGCGGCACTGGCGGCCGCGACGGCCGCGGTGGTGCGGGCCACCGCGGTGCCGACCGCGGACGCGCCCCAGTGGCCCTTCTCCAGTTCCTTCGCGCGCCGGTGGACGTCGCCGGACCAGGCGAGCCGTGGGCGCAGCTCCGGCAGCGCGCCACTGCCGGACAGCAGCGCGGTGATCGCGGCGGTACGCGCGTCCGGCTCCGCGCCGTCGACCAGCACGGCGCGGATCGCGGCGCGGAGTTGCGCCTCGTGGCCGGTGTCCACGGACGGCAACCGCGTGGTCCGGAACAGGCCGAGTACGCGCTTGCTCTCCCGGCGCAGCTCGCCGCGCTCGACGAGCCGGCCGGTCACGGTCGTCCACAGGTCGCCGCCGATCGCGAGCAGCAGCGTCTGCACGGTCCGCGGCTTGCGGGCGATCTCGTCGTAGGCCGCCTGCAGCAGCGGGTCCGGCAGCGGGCCGTCGCCGACGGCGACGACCTTCGGGCCGGTCAGTACCGAGCCGGCTCCCTCGACGTCGATCCGGCCGAGCATCGCGAGTTCGACCAGGACGGCGCCGCCGAGCGTGTACGGCAGCGTCCCGGCCTTGGCCGGCGTGCCGGTCTCGTCGTCCAGCAGGAGCAGCAGCAGGTCCTCGACGATCAGCATGTGGCATCTCCTCCAGGCTCGCGGGATGCCGCCCGGGGCGGCGGAGCGGTCACGCACCGCCGACGGCGGACGCATTGACCTCATTCCCTAGGACGCTATTGGCTCACCACAAGGCTCGCAATACCCATATTGCCCGATAAAACGTACTGAGCGGACCATGGAGACGGAAAGATTAGGCATACCTAGATGGACCGCAACACATCGGGATGCGGAAATGAACCGCGAAGCCACCCCAGCCGTCTCCACTGTGTACAGTCGCCCGGCTCAGGAGGACCCGTATGCTCGTCGTCACGCCGGAGTTCAAGGCGGACTCCCCCCACCGATATGCGCAACTTCGCGAGCACGGCCCGGTGCACCGGGCGCGGCTGACCAGCGGGGTGGAGGCCTGGATCGTCGTCGGCTACGACGCGGCGCGGACCGCATTGACGCACCCGGACCTGCTGAAGGACCCGGCGCCGGCGGAGGACGCGCTCGCCCGCATCGGCTTCACGGCGCACCGGGCCGGCGTCGGGCTGGGCGGCAACATGCTGGAGTCGGACCCGCCCACGCACACCCGCCTGCGCCGCCTGGTCGCCGGCGCGTTCAGCCCGCGCCGTACCCAGGACCTGGCGCCCCGGGTCCGGCAGATCGCGGACGAGCTGCTGGACGCGATGCGGGAGCACGACGAGGTGGACCTGGTCGCGGCGTACACCGAGCCACTGCCGATCACGGTGATCTGCGAGCTGCTCGGCGTGCCCGAGGGGGCCGAACGCGGCCAGTTCCGGGGCTGGTCCAGCCTGGCGCTGAGCCCGCCGTCGGAGCAGCAGCGCGCGGCCACGGCGAGCCTGATCGGGTACCTCGCCGAGCTGGTCGCCCGCAAACGGGCCCGGCCCGGCGACGACCTGCTCTCCGCGCTGGCGCAGGAGGAGAACGCGGAGGACGGCCGGCTGACCCGCGAGGAGCTCATCGGCACGGCCGCGCTGCTGGTGATCGCCGGTCACGACACCACGGTCAACCTGATCGGCAACGCGGTGGTGGCGCTGCTGCGCCAGCCGGGGCAGGCCGAGCTGCTGCGGGCCCGGCCGGAGCTGATCCAGAACGCGGTGGAGGAGTTCCTCCGGTACGACCCCTCGGTCGAACAGTCGTCGTTCCGCTACGCCCACGCGGACCTGGACCTGGACGGTGTACGGATCACCAAGGGCGACGTGGTGGTGGTCGCGCTCGGCTCGGCGAGCCGGGACGCGCCGCAGCAGCAGGGCGGCGCACCCGCGGACCGGCTCGACGTGGCCCGGGCCGTGCCCCGGCATCTCGCGTTCGGCCACGGCATCCACCACTGCCTCGGCGCGCCGCTGGCCCGGCTGGAGGCCGCCACCGCGATCGGCAAGCTGCTGCGCCGTTTCCCGCACCTGCGGGCGACCGGCCCGGTCGCGGAGATCCCATGGATCCCGGGCGGCATGATGCGCGGCCCCCGCAGTCTGCCGGTGCGCCTCACGGCCGGGTGACGCGCCCGACGATCGCGCGCCGGTGGCCCGCCCGGGCCACCGGCGCGCAGCCGGTCAGCTGCCCGAAGCCGCCGTCGCGGTCTCGTAGATCGCGGTGACGGCGGAGTACGTGCCGGTCGCGTCCATCGCCAGCTGCCAGTTCATCATGCCGCCGGCGTTCGCCAGTGCCCAGCTGGTCTTGGTACGCAGGTTCGGCAGGCCGTTGTAGCACTCGTCCTTGCCGTTGACGACGACGCAGTCACGGTCGGCGTTGGCCTGGTCGCGCGCGACCAGGTCCGCGAACGTGAGAAAGCTCGGCCGGCTGTAGAACGGCACGCCGACGACGGCCTTCCCGGCCGGCAGACCGCGGCCCTTCCACCAGTTCACGGCGTCGACCGTCCAGTCGACGTTGGCGTGCGGGGTCCCGCCGTCGTACGTCATGATGTTGAGGAAGTCGACGAGCGCGAAGACCTCCGGCTGCACGCCCGAGCCCGCGTTCTTCGACGAGACCGCCGCGGTGAGCAGCTTGCCGCGGCCGTGCAGCGCGGTGCTCAGCTCGCTCATCAGCAGCGTGAACCGCTCGGCCGACACCCCCGGATCCGGATACTCCCAGTCCATGTCGACACCGTCCAGGCCGTACTGGTCGACCAGGCCGACCAGGGCCTGGACGTGCCGCGCGCGGCCCTCCGGGGTGGCGGCGAGCGTCTCGAACGCGGAGTCGTCGCCGTCCATCCAGCCACCGACCGCGATCATCACCTTGACCCCGTGCGGCCGGGCGAGCTGAACGATCTGCTCGAGCTTCGCGGTGTTCTGCAGCGGCTGCAGCGAGCCGTCCGCGTTGGGACGTGCGAACGAGTACATGACGTGGGTGAGCTTGTCGTACGGGATGGCCGCGGCGGTGCCGCCGGACGCGGTGGAGTAGCCGACGTGCTTGAAGCCGTCCGGCAGGGCCGCGGCCGCGGCGGCGGGCTGGACCTCCGCGCCGGAGGTGCCGGCGGTCGACAGTGCGAGTGCGGTGCCGGTGACGGCGACGGCCAGAGCCGTGACGGAGGCCCATAGGCGACGGGATGCCATGCGTGAACGCCTCTCTGCGGGATGGACTGGCACGAGCGGAAACCGTCACCCGGGGTACGCGACGGCCGCTCGCTCTTCACCCGGGACGAGCGGCACGGCGGCGATAGTTCGACTTTGTCGATGTTTGTGAGACGTGTCGCTTTTGTGAACCGGTCGGCACGCCCCTTCCCCACCCATTGCCGTCGGCGCGCAGGCACACGTGCCGGCCTGCGGCCGAGCCGGCGTCACGGGATCGGGGTGAACCAGTTGAGCCGTACCCGGCCGTCCTCGCTGAGCAGATCCCGGCAGTCGTAGCTCAACAGTCCTCGCACCGGGTCGACGAAGCGCTTGAGTTCTCGGCGCCGTACCGCCACGTCGCGACGCGCCCACCGGCGGCCGAACTCCGGCCCGGTGGCCGCCCGGGGCGTCGATCGGATGCCCCGGGCGGCCGGCGTTTCTCATGGCCGGCTCAGCAGTTCGACGCTATCTCGGCTGCCACCCGCAGCTGTTCGACGCGCATCTGCTGGAACGGGTCAGCAGCCGGTGCGCTGTCCTTGAGAGCCATCAGGTTGACGGTCCATGACACGCGGTCGTACCGGTCCATGCAATCGCTGTAGGAACCGTTGACGCCCTCCGCGATCCCGCGGATCGGGTCGAAGATCGGCTTCAGCCGCACGTGCTCCAACGGTTTCGCGTCGAGCAGCTCCTCGTCATCCGGCAGCGCCAGGATGTCCATGACGGATTTCATCATCGTCACACTCGCCCGGTCCTGACCGGTCACGGCCACCGCCCGCATCATGGACAGCACCTGCCGCTCGGTCAGCTTGCCGCCGAGGAACGCCTTGAACAGCATGGCGTCCCACCGGAACCGATCCTTCCGTTCCGTCGATCTGCCCATCTCCTGCACGTAGTCGAAGACGAGAGCCGCCGTCACCTCTCCTCGAGCCTCGGACCAGACAGGCTCCACATCGAGTGACTGTGTCACCACCGGCTGCGGCTTGATCTTCGGCTCCATGCCACTGCTGCGGGCGAGTTCCCACGCGGTACGGAACACGGGAAGCCGAGTATCGTCCGGGCTCGCCTCGATCAGCGCGTCCAGGCTCGTGAACACCGCGGCGTCGTTCAAGCGCGTCCAGTTCTCCCGCAGGTACTGCCACGCCGGTTCTGGATCATGGCTCATCAGCCACTCCTCCAGCGCCGTCGGCAACCCGGACCTCCGGCGCGAGAGTGACCGAGCGGCATCGAACACCTCGGCGGCCGGCGCTTCATGAAGGTCGCCGACCGTCCCGCCGCCCGTGTCGCGGAGTCGCCACGCCGGCCGGGAACCCGCCAGCTCGACGGTCAAGGCCACCGGCCGAAACTCCGTGAGCACCTCCTCGAGCAGCCGGGTCCCGTGCCCGGTGGCCTGCGACCCGACCACGAGCGGGGCCGAGCCGAGCCGGCCGAACCACCGCAGCGCGTCCCGCAGCCTCTCGATCGACGCAGCGACCTCCTCCGTGCTCTCCGCCAGGTCGACGGCGATCACCGGCCGGTCAGCGCGGGCCGCGTGCGCGCGAATGGCCGCCAGGATGCCCTCCGGCTGCCGCCTCCACGAGCCGAACTCCAGCCGCGGCATCGACGACGGCCAGAACGCTCCCGGGAACACGCCGGTCCGCAGCGCCGCGTCGAGGGCCAGCAACGGACGAACCGCCGCGTGGCTCCCGTCCGGCACCAGCCGGGCGACCCGGCGAATGGTGTCCGCCGCTCCCAACTCGGGCAGCCGCATCCAGAACTCGAGCTCGGAGCCCTGGGACAGCCGGTCGAGATCCTCCATCAACGTCGCCCACGCGCGCGACACGTCCCGATCCGCCCGGACCAGGCTTTCCACTCCGGTTCGGGCCACGCCGGCAGCGAACAACACGTCACTCAACATCACCCGCTGGGGCGAGAGATGCGGCTGCGACAGCCCCGCCGGGTGGTCCCGCCGGTCAACCACCTCGGCGGAATGGATTACGAGGTCATTCGCGGTGGATCGCGGGAGGCTGTCCGTGGAATCCCCGTGCCGGCCGCTGTCATTCCGGGACTGCGGCACAGCGAACGCGACGGTCAGCCGGTCCCAATCCGCACCGAACAGCTCCGCCCCGGCCGGAATCGGCGAAGGCTCCCCGAGGGCGGCCGACAGCCGCGCCGCCGCCGATCCGTATGCGGTCACCGCGGTGCCGATCATCGACCACAACGCGTCATCGGACAGCTCGCCGGTCTCGGTGCCCAACACCATGCCGACGGTCCTCAGCTCCGCACGCGCCAGGCTGACCGTCCCCAGCACCACAGGCGCATGCGGCACGCCGATACGGTCCAGGTAGTCCTTCGCCGCGGTAAAGACGGACAGCCACCGCTGCCGCGCATTGGCATGGACCGCTCGCGCATCCTGATCGCCCGTCGGCCTCGAGAACGCCGCCTCCGACGTTGCCGAGTTGCCACCGGCGTCCGCGCCGTAGATCAGCTCGTCCTGCATGAAGACGTGCCGGTCGTTCGGACGCGAGGCTGGCCCGGTCTCGCGCTGAGCGAGCGATGCCTGGACCGGGAGGGCCGCGATACGCGCGATTTTACCTCTGCTCTCGGTGTGCAGGCTCTCCAGAAGTGCCAGCCGTCCGGGACGGCCGGGGGTGCGGCCGGCTTCCCTGACCAGTGCGTCCAGCGCCGTCGCGATCACGTTCTCGTTGGTCGTATCGGTGCGCACACCGGCGTGGTCGGCAAGCGCATCGGTCAGCAGGAACGGGATCGCCCCGCCCCCGGGACCCGAATCGGCGAACCTGGACGGATCAACACCGAAGAGGTGCCAGAAGAGCGCACGGTCCGCCTCGTCGACCTGGTACAGGTCGGCACCGTCCGTCACGGCCGGTACGTCAAGCGGTCGCTGCTCGGGATCGTGCACCCGGATGCGGCGCGGGTCGAATTCCCGGCCGGCTGCTGCCGCGGACTCGGCTATCCAGCTCAGCGCGGTCTGCCATGTCAGCCATGCCGTCGGCCGGCCGGGTACACCGATCACGAATTCCGGGTCATTCGGTCCGATGTCCGGCTGGGCACCGGGTTCGCCGAACCAGAGACGGCTGCCGACGATCTGGGCGGCCAGGCCCGAGCCGAGGTCGTACCGGCCGGAATCGCGATCTGTCACGGCGGTGCGTTCGCGTCCCACGGCGGGCATCGCCGTGGTGATCCGGTAGTGATCGGTGTCCGAGCCGAGGGCCGGCTGGTGATTGAGGCCGTAGGACGCGAAGCGTTCGTCCGGCACGCCGTGCAGCCGGCTGCGGCCGATCGTGACGGCGTGCCTCGTGCGGAGCATCGTGGCCATCCGCACCGCGTCGTCCGGGGTCATCGGCGCGGCCGGTACCAGTTCGATCACGGTGCCCTCGGGCTGGGACGCCAGCATGCGGGACAGCCGGGCCGGGTCCTCGTCGGCCTGCGGCTCGATCACGATGAGGGGGCCGCTTGCCGGTGGCCGACGCGTTATCGAGGACTGCGTTCCTTCGGGATGGATGTGGACACCGGCCCGCCCGAGGCCGGTCGTTTGGTAGCCGCGCGGCGGCACCACGGTGGTGCCCGTCCAGTCGCGCACCGATCCACCGGAGCGCAGGACACGCCTGCTCCACACCTCCGCCCCGGTGTGCTGGCCGAACTGCCGGATGGTCTCAAGGCGATCGTGCATCTTCCGCCAGGCACGCTCTGCTTCGGTCAGACGTCGCCTGAGCCGGTTCCCGCCCGGCCCGGGTGCCGGTGGCCGGATCGCGTCGAGTTCTGCGGCGAGCCGATCCAGATCGTTTCGCCAGTACCAGTCCGCCGCCTCGCCGTCCGAGAGGAAGAGGTTCGCACGGGGATCGTCGGTGCCTGCGCGGCTGAGCACGTGATCTCGCACCCGGTCGATGCCGGCCACCTGCTCGGCCGTGATTCTCTGTAGCTGCACGCGGGCCGTCTCGGACGCCACGTGCTGCTCGGCTCTGAGCAGACCGCGGAGCAGGGACGCCAGCAGCTCGTCGACGGTGCCACCCCGGCGTAGCGTCAGCGACCAGTCGGCGACGTCGAGATGCCCGTCCCCGATCGAAGCCGAGCTTGAGAGCACCACCTTCTCCAGGGGCGGCAGGGCATCGGCGTGCACCAGGCTGTGTGCCACCCGGGTCCACGCGTGTTCGTCACCGGCGGCCAGCGCTGCGTAGTTCTCGGCCGTGACCTGTCTGGCCAGCTCGAGTGCGGTCGTGCTCGCCGTCTGATACGCCCGATGTGCGAAGCGCTGCTCGAATCCGGGCCATTGCATCGCCCTGAGCAGGTTGGGTGTGATGTCGGCGAGTCCGGCGTACGCCACCGTCGTCTTCACCAACCGGATGAGGCGGACCCGCGCATCCATTGTGCCGGCGCCGGTGATGTCCTCGGCCAGCCTGCCGACCGCCACGTCGATCGTCGCCTCGTCGGTCGTCCCCGTGGACACCCGCGCCATGTCCAGCAGCGCGTCGAGCATGTGATAACCGGTGACCACGCGACCGGCCGGGTCACGCACCGTGAGGGATTCCGGCGCGAGATCGTCGCCCAGAAGGTAGGGGAAGAGGTCTAGTTCCGTTCCCCTCGGGACGAGGATGTCCTCGACCGCGCTCTCCGTCGCCACTCGCGCCGGCTCCGGATTGTGGATTCGCACGTCGTGCAGACGGAATGACTCTCCGGCCGCACTCGCGAACTCTGCCACCCACTCGAGCGCGGTCTGCCATACGTACCATGGAGTCGGCGCATCCGGCGTGCCGATGACCACACGCGGGTCACTCTCGGCGATCTTCGGCGACTTGCCGGGTTTACCGATCCACAGGTGGTTACGGTCTGCCACCACCGCCTCGATGTCCGGGCCGAGGGTGTAGCGGGCGTCGGCGTCCGTGGGGGCGGTGACGTGAACGGCTGAGTCGAACGGTTCGGGGCCGACTCGGTACTGGGTGGCGAAGGGACCGAGCGCGGGCCGGTGGTTCAACCCGTACGCGGCGAAGTGTCTCTGGCTGTCGTTCGCCCACCGCAGATCGAGCATGTCCTTGCCGATGCTGAGGTGATGGTCCACTCCGAGCACTCTGGCGAGGTCGATGACGGCGTTGTGGTCCATCTGGGTGTTGGGCCGCAGTTCGACCACCGATCCCGCACGCAGGGAACGCCGCAACCAGCCGATCGTCTCGCGGATCGTCCCGTTCCTGACGGCACGATACGGGAATTCGAGGTAGATGAGCGGGCCGGTCTCCGGCGAACGGCGCTCCGGGGCGACCGGCCGGTCGTCCGTGCCGTCCGTCAGGTGCGGCATGTAGAGCCGGAACCCGGCCTGCCCTGTCGCCGACACCAGTGGATATGTCGTGAACCCGGGTGGCTGAGGCCACATCCCGCTCCAGTCCATCTTCGGAGCCGCCTTGGCACGGTCGCGGCGGAGCGCGCGATCGAGGGCCTGGTCAGGCTGCTGTGCCGCTCGCAGTCGTGCCTCGGCGTGCTGCCGTCGCCAGAAGGACTCCTCGTCCGCGAGCCGGCGGCGCAGCCATGCGCCACGTACGCGGTCCGGTCTCATCATCTGCGCGTGCAGATCGTCGAGGCGGCGAACCTTCTTCGATGCGTCCTGCCGGTCCGAGCCGGGCAATGCGGCCGGTCCCTGAACGAGACCGAACGGGCGGTCGTCGGCGTAGCCGGCCAATCCGAGATTCAGCGCGTACGCGTGCCACAGCGCCCGGCTCGTTGCCTCCCGCGGCTCCTGGGTGTTCACGGTGATCACCTTGGCCTCTACGTCGGGAGGTGCACCGGCGTCGCTGTGCCGCACCGTCCAGCCGGCCGTCTGTAGGCTCTCCACCAGCCATTCGATGTTCCGATCCCTCAGGTAGTCATCGATCGGGAGCGGCGCCATCACCGTCAGGCCCGGACCGTTGTCCTGCTTGACCCGGAAGGCCACGTCGACCGTCTCGACCCTGACCCGGTAGAACTGCACGTCGCGCTCCACCAGGTCGGGCCGTAGCGGTGCGGGATCGTGCTGGAGAGCCTTCTCGATCAGGTGCTTGGCACGCTTACGGTCCTTCTCCGCCGATGGAAGTAGTGCGCGTTCCAGGGAGTTGGTCGCGATGAAGCCGTTCCGCTTGGCCAGCGCGCTGAAATGCGGCACGGCGTCATCCGCGATGATCACGGTTCGCTCGGGCGCACGGCGGTCGCGGCGGCGCAACATCGTCGGCTCCGTGCCGGCGGTGCTCGAGTCGAGCAGCGCGGACACCGTCCGGTCCGCCGACGGGGCGGCCGAGTCAGGGGCGCCCGTGATGATGCTGCCGGTCCGGACGTCCACCTGCACTATGGCATCGTCCAGGTCACCGACCAGGCGAATCATGCCCCGCAGCGCTTCGGGCAACTGGTCCCGCGGGCCGTCGAAGGTGAACGGCTGGATCCGGGCGCTGCCGGTCTCCTGCGACTCGATGAGGTCGAAGTGCTTGGCGTCGCGCTTGCGCACCAGCATCATGTGCTGGGAGCCGCCGGTGACGGACCACACCGGTGTGATGCCGATCTTCATCTCCATCAGCCTGGCCGGATCGACTTCCGCTCTGAAGAAGCCGCCCAAGCGCTGGGCCAGGTCGTCCCGATCCCGGTACAGCTGCATGGCGGAGCCGGACAGCGGCAACCCCAGTGCGGCCAGCACTGCCGCCACTCGCCGCACGCAATCCGGATCGAATCCGTTCCAGTTCGACAACGTGTCCAGGGCGCTCAAGACCAGCCGGTCGGACACCCACGTACGGACGGTGAACAGCGCCGCCATCTGCGCGTGGTCGTCCGGCTCGGGGAACAACGCCCACAGCAGCTCGGACACCTGCGCATCCGGCGCACGCACCAAGCGGAGCGGGCCGTCGCCGATCGCACTGACCGAAGAAGCACCGTCAGTCGTCACCCGCACGGCCGCGGCGCGACCGTCGGTGACGGCGTCGACGCTGGACAGCACGATTTTGATCAGAGCCTGCATCTCGCCGAGAGACAGGCTCGGGTCGAGGCCGGCATAGCTGACGACAGCGTCGTCCGCCCGGACGTTCACCCGGCCGTCCGGTGTCTGGGTGCCGAGGCGGGTCAGCACGTCGCCATGTGCTCCGGCGAACGCGGCGACAGCGCCGGCCATGCCCGGGGTCAGGGCCTGTGCGTCGACGGCCATCGTCCCCGGGAGTGCCACCGCCGCGTTCTTCCGCAGCGTTGCCAGCACATGAGCGAGCTGATGCCACGGCCGTGCCGTCCTGCTCAAGCCGGGCAGAACGATACGGAAGCGATCGGTGGACCCGGCCAGCGGACGGACGTTCACGTCCACTCCCGCGGCCGCCAATTCGGCCGTCATCCGTTCCCGGCGGCGGGCCGCGGAGGTGGCGGTCCAGTCGTCGCCGGTACGCCGGACCGGTAGCTCCACGTCGAATGCGACGGTGACCGGCCGGACCAGGCCAGGGACCGAGGCGTCGTCCGTGTGCGGCACGGACGGCAGCCCGCCTCGCGCTCTCTCATCGACCCAGCGTTCGATCTCGAGCGGCGAGAAGCCGGCTGGCACCCCACGATCCGGTGCTGTCCAGGAGCTGTCGATGCCGGGCGCGACGCTCCATTCCGGTGGCGCATACAGCAGGGTGGTGTCGTGCAGGAGAGGCGCCCATTCTCGCTGGAACGCCGACCGCAGCGATTCAGCCCGGGCAGCCGTCATCTCGTCGAGTCGGTCGGCCGCGCGCTCCAGCAGATCCCGCGGCAGCGCGATTCGCCCGGTCAACAGCACGCGCAGTGCGTCGCCGCGAGTCCAGCCTCGTCCTTCGAAAACCGGGAGCACCTCGTGCTGCGAGAACAGGCTCAGCACGAGTTCATATACGGAGAGACCGACTTGAGCGCCCAGGTGCGCAGCACGAATGTGCAGCGGGTCGGTGACCGGCCACACCTGCTTGAGGTGGAGTGCCGGATCGGCATGAACCGGGCCGACCTCGACCGGTGACACCACATCCAGCAGTCCGTCCGGTCTCGGACCCGGCATGCTGCCGTCGTGCTGAAGGAGAACCGCGAGCTGGACTCGCGCGGCGGCGTCGTCGACGAGGTCCAGCAGCTTCTGTACGGCCTGCTCCGTGACGCGTTCGCCCGGACCGGGCAGGGTGAGGTCGTCCACGCCGGGATAGCGGCCGGGTTCGCGGGCAGTGTCGACCATCGCGCCGAACAACATCGCGGCGGCCTGGATCTGACCGTGACCCACGGCGTCCAGGTCGAACACGACCGAGTCCGTGCTTCGCCACGCCAGGTCCAGTCGCATCGACCAGGTGGACGTTTGGTGATCGGCGACCAGATCCGCGAAGAAGGCCCAACCCGGCCGGGCGGCGGACGGCTCGCCGGACTGCTCCGAGGGCGCGATCAGGCCAAGATCGCGCAGTACCGGCAGATGGGCGTAGAACAGCCGGGCCAAGCGGAGGTACGCGGCCGCATCGCCGTCGAATCCGGTCCGAATCCGGAGCGCGGCCATGCGCGGTCCCGGCAGCTTCTCACTGTGCGGTCCGAACACACTCCCGATGAGCTCGCTCAGCCCTTGCCAGCGATCATTGAGCGCCGAAGGCACCACCGAGACGGTACGCGCCCGCTCGTCCACTCTGCTGGATCGTGCCGCCGCCGAGGCACGCCTGCGCACGACCGTGGCATCGGCCTCTTTCGGGATCGACAGCACGATTTCGATGTCACTGCGAAGCGGCAGATCCGGCAGCAACGGAACGCTGTGGGCCGGGAAAGGATTTCGGTAGGTCGCTTCGCGGATTATGGTATTGACGTTTTCCGGGTGATTGGCGATCAGGCCGGTGATCGTGGCGGGGATC
This sequence comes from Catenuloplanes indicus, assembly GCF_030813715.1. Taxonomy (NCBI): domain Bacteria; kingdom Bacillati; phylum Actinomycetota; class Actinomycetes; order Micromonosporales; family Micromonosporaceae; genus Catenuloplanes; species Catenuloplanes indicus. Next base: position 7,343,800 of record NZ_JAUSUZ010000001.1, on the reverse strand, counting down.
AGCCTGCGGTCACGCAGGCGACTGCGGAAGAAGATCCGGCGAGCGGTGTGCGAGTCCGTCTCGGCGAGCCGGTTCAATCCGGCGGTTCCCCCGGTCTGCCGGAATTGGTCGTGAGCCCATGCCAGTTCGTGCTCCTCGAACTCGACATGCTGCTGCAATCGGCTGAGCCACGGCCGGTAGCCCGCGGTCAGCCGATCGAGGAGGCTCGTCGGCGGGCCGGGGAAATAGCCGGCCGCAACGGCCACGTTGTCGCCACGCATACCCATCCGGGAGCCTATGTGCGCGAGAACCCGTACGTCGATCCCGGACTCCGCGGCCCGTACCCCGAGTTGCCGGGGCAACGCTGATCCGCTGAAGTTCTGCGTCCGGAAGACCGACCAGATGGAGTCCGTGACGGCGGGAAGTGTCTCGCCCTGCCCGTCCCAGCCCGGATTCGGGAGCGCACCCGGGCGCCGGCGGATCTGATCGACCCCGTCCGGTCCGAGGCTCCGGTAGAGGCGCTCGACCGGGCCGAATCTGCCCTGCGCCGGATCGCCCTCCTCGTTGAGCCTGCTCAGGTTGTCCTCGGCCGTGAAGACCGACGGGCGCACACCGACTCGCGCGGCGAACGCGAACAGCACGCCACCGTCCTGCACTCCCAGGCGTGCCGCCGCTTCCGGGAGTTGCGCCGGGACCTCGCCCAGCCGAATGCTGAGCGCTCGCACCCAGAGGGGTGGCACCCGCAGCGCGGCGGCAACCGCGGCGATCCGGTGCCGGTCGAGGTGGAACGCGCTCGCCAAATCGGCCAGCACGGGCTCCCACTGTGTGATCGCCGCGTCGACGTCGCCGCCACCATCGGTGAACTCCGCCGCGTCCTCGAGATTGATGCCCAGCAGCGCGGACAGCACCCTCGCGTTGTTCCGCAGTGAACCGCCCGGCTTGCGGTCATGGGTGAAGCCCGTCACCGCCAGCGCGTCGAGATATCCGGGCACCGTCTTGCCGTACGCCGCGGCCGCCTCCCTGACCTCGCGTACCGCGGCGGCGGTGACATTACTGTTGCCGTATCCGATGTCGGAGTTGAGCACGTGCAGACGACTCGGGTCGATCTGCCAGCGCAGGGCCAGATCGATCAGGAAGGACTTGCCCAGCCCGGTGCGTTGCCGCAGCTCCGACAGAGGGCCGGGGATCAGGTCCGTGGCAATGGCGAGCCGGCGAAGCAAACTCGGTACTCGTGCGGTCTCCCGGGCCAACGCCGCGAGCCGGCGCGGGTCGAGCCAGGGCCGGTCGAAGAAGTCTTCGCTGAGCTCGGGCATGGTGATGTCGGGGTCAAAGCCGTCACCGGCGAACTCCTCTCGCCAGCGATCACGCAACCACAGCTCAGCGGCGTGTTCGGCCCGCTCCGCGGTCAGCCGCCCCGGGCTTTCTCCGTCGAAGCGTGTCAGGTAGGTGCTGATCTCGGCGTCGCTCAGCGTGTCCGCGGCACGCTGGACCGGAAGGAGCTGGAGCGCTCGCGCGTAACTCGCCACTACGCCGGTGAGCCGGCCGGCAAGCTCGCTCAGCGGTCCACGCTCGCCGTCATCGAGCACCCCGAGGACCTGGCTGACATATGCGGCCAACGCCCGGGTGTAGGCCAGGCTCCAGTTCACGGTGACGGAGTAGCGTCGATTCCCGTCGGTCAGTGGCGTACCGGCGCTGTCCGTGCCCGTCCGCTTGACCGCTTGTTCATGTGCCCACCTGAAGCGCTCAGCCGCCTCGTCCAGCGACGGCATCCCGAGCACCGACGGTGGCTGCAAGGCATATCCGACGTCGGCTCCGTCGTGTTCCGCGAGGGCACGGTCCGCGGCCTCCCGCAGTCGCACCCCGTGATCCCGAAGTCGTCGCAGGCGATCGAGCGGCTCCCGCAGGCCTCTCTCCAGCGGGGCTGCGGATCCCGGTGGTGCCTCGGCCTCACGGACTGACGTCAGGTCCGCGTTCGTTTCATCACGGATTGCGTGCACCCAGTCCGCGAGCGCTTCGAGCAAGGCGCCCAGCGAGGCCTCGTTGCGCGCTTCCCGGGCGTCCCTGTCCGCCATGTCGATCGACTCGACGGAATCGTCCAGGTCTTCCCGGGCCTGATCGAAGCTGTCGGGTGCGGCGAGCGGCAACTGGCTGAGCCAGAGCCCGAGCTGGTACACATCGGGCCACCCGCGCGCATCGCGCGCACTCCACCGGGACGCCTGCCGCAACATCCAGCCCACGTGATGACGGGGGTCACGAATCGGTGACCATCGTCGTGCGGCCTCGATGAGCTGCGTCGCCAGATTTCCCGGCCGCAGCCCGTTCGATGCGGCCGCCATGTCACCGGTGACGGCCTGCGAGACCAGATGCGAGAACGCGGTGAGGTGCGCCGGATCGATGAGGTTGCGCCCACTCGTCGCCACCTCGAAGAGTCCTCTCGTCCGCACTCCCATCCGGAAGGTGGTTCGACCCAGCCAATCGGGCATCCAGCCGATCCACACGGACAGGCCGACGAGGTCGGGCAGATCCCGGTCGTTCAGGCCGGCTCGGCTCATGATGGTCAACAGCTTTTCCGGATCACTCCACCGCGCACCGATGAAGTCGCGGAACAGCTCCGGGTTGCGATCGAGCCCGAAGCGTGACCGCCACTCCACGATCTCGGCGTCCGAGTAATCCTTTCTGGGCAGGCCCCGCTGCAACACGGAACTCATCTCCGGCTCTCCGTGACCCAGCAACGCCTCCCAGTGCGCGCCTTCGACCACCATTTCCAGCGGCACGTCGGCGAGGAACTCGTGCAGCAGCAGCTCGACGTGCCGAGAGGGCAGCAGGAACCCGAGATCCGTCACCGGGACGCCGAGTCGTGCGGAGAGCGTGACGTACCGGCTGACGGTCTCGGGAGTCGCACGTCCTTCCACGGTCAGCAGCGCACTGACCTCCTCGGCGATCCACTCCCCCCGGGCGGTCCACTGCGCGTGGAACCTCGCGTCCAGCGCGGCGTGCGCCTCGCTTCCCGAGGGGAAGCGCTGCCATGGCCCCCACCGTCCGGCGTCGTCACTCTCCCGGTATTCCTCCCCGCCGGTTCCCAGCCGGCGTTGCAGCTCGTTGCCCTGCGACCGGTCGAGGATGCCCAGGGTGGCCTCGATCTCCGAGGCGACGCCGGCCAGGTGCCGCGGTTCCACACCGAGCTTGGCGGCGACGGCGGCCACCTCGGCCGGGTGACGCAGGCCGAGCAGGTCCGCCCCACGAGCGGGGTCCACGACCATCGCCTGCCGGATGCGTGCGACCTCCACGGCCGCCGCCAGCGACGTATCCGGCAGCACGAGCAGCAGTTCCAGCGGCACCTTCTCGTGCAGGAACGACGTCAGAGCGGGCAGCGCGGACTCGTCAAGTCCGAGCCGGGCGCCGATGTCGCTCAGGTGCACGATGTCGTCCCTGCTCCGGACGCCGTGCGGGCGCAGCCGGTCCAGCAGCTGATCCCCGTCCGCCGGGCCCGCGTTCACCAGGTCACGGATCTGTGCGCCGAAGATCGCCAGGGCGTCGGGGTCGACGCCGAGATCGATCGCGATGTCGAAGAGCGGACCGGGGATCCGAAGAGCGATCCGGCCGGCGCTGACACCGATATCGTGCGGCGTCCGGCCGATGACCTGAAGCCAGTGGCGCAGCCGATCGGCGGAGGCTCCGCCGGAGCCCGGCAACGCCTGCAGCGCCTCCGTACGGCCGGGAACCGGCGCCGCGGCGCCCCCGGACGGTACGAAGTCGTCACGCATGCCGACCGCGGTCGGCAGATCGAGAAGCAGCTCGATCGCGCCCGGGAACACGGTCGATGTGCTCCGGCGCCGCGCATCGAGGGTTTCCACCAGCAGATCCGCCCGCGCCGCGAAGCGCAGCTGTGCGCCGATTCGCACCGGGCCCACCGGCACCGCGTTCCTCAGCGAGCCCCGTGGAAAGGGGTTGACCGGGCCGTTTCTCGGTGCGAGCAGTCCACGAAGCAGGAAACGACTGCGCAGCTGCTCCGGTAGCGCGCCGGCGTCGATTCCGCCGATAACCGCCCAGCCGTCCTTCCAGGCGGACGCGTCGACGTTGAACGGTCGTTCGACATCGCGAGCCAGCTCGACACCGGTGAACAGCGGTGGCGGTTCGTCCGGAACGACGGTGTCCCACTGCAGGACCGGCCCGATCGTGCCGGTGGCTCCGGGAAGGCCGGTGAGCCCGGCGGAGACCCGGAGACCTCCGCTGAATGCGATGTCCTCGGCGGACACCCCGGACGGCCGGTACACACCCTCCCGGTCTGCCCGGACCGTGATCCGGACATCCCGGAGCGCGTCCGGAACGTCCCGGTCGCCCTCGGCCGGGGCCGGGGCCAGCTCGATGGGATGGTCCGGCGACGCACCCCGGCGCGCGTCGGACGCTCCGGCGGCCGGCAGGGCCGCAAGAGGCAAGCCCGGTCCGGTCGTACGCACCGGGCGCCAGCTGTCCCAGTCGTCCTCCAGTGCGGCGTGCTCTCGCAGCTCGGCAGCGACGGACCGAGCGAGCGTCGCGCCGTCCTTCGCCCCCGGCTCACCGACGACCGAGGGCCGCCCGAGCGAGGGCCGGCCGGGGCCGAGGCCGGCGCTCTCGATCACCGTCGCGCTGGTGCGGGCCGCGGCCGCGGCGAGCGGCTGGTACACGGTGGCGCCGTCGGCGCCACGCGCGCTGGTCAGGAAGACTTCCGGGGCGCCGTCACGTCCGTACCGATGTGCCGTGCCGTCCGGGTCCCAGACGTACATCCGCACGTCATGCCGGCTCGCCATCACCTCGGGATCGTTCGCGGGCGCCACATCGGAGAGGCCGAGCCCGGGATGCATCGACCGGGCGGAGGCGAGGACGGCAGACGCCAGATCCGTACCCTCACCTGCCGGTTCCAGACCGAACGGGGTGAACAGGTCACTACCCGGCGCCGATGCACCGCGTCGTGCGGCAGTCTCGATCAACGGGTCGGGGCGCCCCGGGCGGGCTCGTTCGCGCATCGTCTTCGGCTCGGTCCCGGCCGTTCCCGGGTCGATGAGTGCGGCCGAGGTGCGGCCGTCGCCCGGGCTTGCCGAGCCGTGCGGTCCAACGGCGAGCGTGCGCGTACGGATATCCGCCTGCAGCAGTGCCGCGTTCTGATCACCCAGCAGACGGATCGTGCCGCGCAGTGGTTCCGGCAGCCAGCCGTCCTGCTCGGCGAACGTGAACGGCTGCAGCCGATCGGCCCCGCTCTCCTGGGTTTCGATCAGGGCGTAATGCATCGCGTCACGGCGATAGACCAGGACCATGTGCGCCTGTTCCACGGACCATACCGGGGTGATCGCACCGATTCTCAGCTCGGACAGCAGCGCGGCGGAGGCCGGCGGGAAGAACTCGCCACCCATCCGGGCCGCCAGCCGGTCACGGCCTCGCAAGGCATCCGCGACTGCTCCGGCCATGGCGATCCCCAGCCGGCTGAGCACCTGCTCGACCCGGTCGACACAGTCGGGATCGGTTCCGTCCCAGGCGGGGAGACCCTTGATCGCCTCGAGCAGCAGCTCGTCGTCGGACTTGTGCTGAGGGGGAAGGAACTGAGCGAGCCGGGGCTCCTCGGCCAGGACCAGTTCGGCAAGACGGTCCAAGGCCAGCTCAGCGTAGTCCAGCCGCATGTGCGCGGTCTCCGTCTGCGCCGCAGTGGTGCCGGCCGGGTCCAGGCTGCCGACGAACGCGAACGCTCGGTTGCTCGCGGCGAGCGCTGACTCCCAGGAGAGGCGGATCACGGTGATCACCTGCGGGGCCACGTTGCCACCGAGTCTCCATCCGATGAATCCACGGACCGGCCCGGTCGCGAGGCGGAGTGCCTCGCGTAGTCCATCCGCGCGTTCCCGCGGTGTGGCCTGTCCGCGGCGTACCGCGTCACCGATGGGGACCAGGGAAGACTCCCGGCCCCGGCGCCACAGGGGGCGCGCCGGCGGCGGCGGGAAACTCTGCATCGTCGCGGCTCGCTGAACGGCGTTCTTGATGCCGCCCTGGCTGCGTGACCACTCCCGCGCCGCACGTGACCGGCGAGTTCCCTCGTGGAGGACGTCGAGAACCCATTGCGTTGCCGTAGCCGTGTCCTCCAGTGTCATGTACTGGTCGAAGGGCTGCGTCGGATTCCGGAGGTTCGGGATGAAGCGCACTTCCCTTGAGAACCGCCGCATCTCATCGCCTACCGGCGCATCGGACGGCACCGTGGCATGGTCCGTGAAGTTGGTGAGATGGCGCTTGCCAGCCTCGGTGTTTCCCCTGAGAGCAAGCAATATGACTTCGTAACCGGTGAACCCCGCCGGCCGGCCGCCGGAACTCTCGGACCCCTCGGAGCCGGACTCGTCGACGTCCGGGATGGACATGTCCGAGCCGCTGTGACTTTCCCGGTCGGATTCATCGTCCCTCGAGGGCGGCACCTCCTCGACGTCGAAGAGGCTCTGCCCCGGCTCCAGCTCCGGGTCGAGTTCCCTCATCTGGGCCGCGAGACGCTCCTCGAGCAGCGTGATGATTTTGTGTGCGTTGTCGCCGCTCCAGCCGTCAGTCAGCTCCAGCAGCTCGGCGCCCATTTCGTGCAAACTCTGCCGGCCGAGCTGCAGCACGCCGTTCTTGGCGAACGTGGCCACCTGCCGCGCATACGCGAACCGGAACATTTCGGTGACCGCGCTCACGATCTTGGCGCGCAGGGCGGTCGTCTCCGCGCTGCGCAGCAGCCAGGTCACCGCCTCCGCAGAGAGCGGCTGATCGGTCAGCGACTGAAGGTAGAACTCGGCGATCTCCCACGCGGCGGCCTCGATGTCCTGCTGAAGGTAGGAGAGCGTCTCGTAGTTGTGCTCCGGTTCGTCCCGCGGGGACAACACATGCCGCCCGGCGGATTCCCGTTGGATCAGCTCTTGCGTCGTAGCCTCGGCGATGAGGTCATTGCCCAACGTCGCCTGCATGTGGACGGTCGCTGAAGCGACCTTGTCCGGGAAGAACAGTGGCGTGTCCTCGAACCCCGCTGGAAGCGACCGCCTCGGCGTTTCCTTCCGCGGGTCGAGCGTCACATTGCCCGGGGTGAGGAGCGCTTCCCTGAGCGTTCGCGCGTCTGCACGTTGCCGGGCCGAGGGCGCTGCCGCCGCCCACCCGTCGAGCGCCTCCAGCCCCGCACTGTCCGGAACGAGCGCCTGGCGAAGCGTCAGACCGGTCCTACCCGCGTGCTGCAGCCAGCGAATCGCCGTGGTGGCCAGCGTCTGCACACGCGACGCGCTGAACGGCACGGTGCGGATCTCACCGGGCGACGCCGCTCCGGGTGCGGTGACGACCTCGATGATCTCCCACCTCTCCTCGGCGACGATGCGGTCACCCGCCGCCAGCGCCTGCTCCTTCTCCGCATACCACGTTCCTGAGACACCTTGCACAGGTTCCGCCATGTCTCCGTCGATACGGAGGCCCAGCGAAGCGATGGTCGCGACCACCTCCTGTGCGAAAATCGGCTTCGCGCCCGCCGGTAGTGCCGGACCGAGGCGAACCATGGTCTCCAGCTCGAAGCCCGCGTATCCAGGCTGGCGCGATACGGCGGAATGCGGGTCGAGCAACGCGTCCACGGTGTGGGAAACGGTGGCCGTACCTTGTGCACCGGCCACCCGGGCACCGGACGCCACGTCCAACTGCCGCAGGCGCCCCTCCGCGTCGGTGACCACGTGAACGATGCCGGACATCGCCCGCTGCAACTCGCGCAGCGTAAGGGAGGTGACCGTCTTGTTCTGCGTTTCGTACAACAGATAGCGGTCCTCGCCCGAGCGCTCGACCGCGACCATGTGCGCGGCCGCGTCTTCCCGCGTCAGCATGCCCTCGGGCAGCGGCTCGAGCCAGACGGCCGTGACACCGGCGATGGTCATGTCGTCCCAGCCATCGAAGCTTCCCGCCGGGCTGAACCAGCCGTCGAGCAGCTCGGCCACCCGGTCGCGAGGGCGGCGGATGTCGTCGGCCACGGCGGGGCGGGCCAGGCCGGGCGCGGCGATCGCACGGAGTAGCTGCTCGACGCGGTCCGCGCAGTCCGGTGTCCGGGAGTCCCACGGCGGAAGGCCGGCCATCGCGGCGGACAGCCTGCTGTCCACGGTGAGGCCGGGGATGAAGGCGACGGACGTGCCGGGTGCGGTCGCCCGGGCCAGGAGGTGGGGCGGCGCCGGCGTGAGTTCCGGGCCGGGGGTCCACACGGTCGAGCCGTCGGAGACGAGCCAGGCGAGCTGGTCCCCGCCGGGGCCGGGCGTGCGGATCAACGCGGCCGAGCCCGGAGAATCGAGCAGCGCGGCGAGAAGATCGTCCGGAACCGGTCCGTCGCTGCCGAAACGACTCCAGACCTCGTCGACGGTGGGCGGTACCAGGCGGGCCGGGTCCCAGATGCCGGCGGCTCCGGTCAGCACCATGCCGACCGCGAACTGGTGCGCCGTCGACGGTGACGCGTCGAGTTCCCGCACTCGCTCCAGCGGCGCCCTGGTGATGTCCGCGGCGAGCCGGGCAGCCGTCCGCAGGAGCTCTCGAGCCGCGACGTCCGTCGGCGGAAGCAGAAGCATGGCGACCGGCTCACCGTCGGCCGCCCGGCCGTCGGACCCCGCCCAGACGTACCGCTCGTCCCGGGTGGCCTCGGCGGCGACCGGCAGATATGCCTGGACACCGGATTCCGTCACCAGGTGCGACCACACCGCCGGATCGACGTGCTCCCCCGGCACCGAGGCGAGGGCGAGATCGTTCGGCTCGTCCACCAGACTCAGCGTGCGGGCGAGTGCCGCCCGTGCGGAACGATGAGCCAGACCGCTCGCCGGTACGACGATGACGCCCCGGCCCGGCGGCTGGAGCGCCCTCTTGGCCGCTTCCAGCGCCCTGAGGTCGAGCGTCGCCATCGTCGGACCGGGGTGCCAGTAGGCGCGGCCCTCGGGCAGCGGCAGCAGGATGCCGTCACGGCAGTGGATGTCGGGCAACGACGCACGGGACAAGGGAGGCTCCTAGGCGAACAACCGTTGGGCTGTTGACGATGAGACCGCTCACCGGTCTCATCACTGACCGGCTAACAGGTCGTCACGTAAAGTGCGGCGGCGTTGAGCACCGCCTGGAAGTGATCGTTGTCCGCACGCTGCTCCAACTGCGCCGCCCACTGCGTCAGCTGGCGGACGTAGTTGACGCGACCGCCCCTCTCCGGCAGGTAGTCCTTGTGATCGAAGATCTCCTTCTTCATCCGGGCGTCCCAGTTCTCACCGCCCTGAAGCCCCTTGATGACGGCGTCGAGAATGCTTCGGGAGGCGCCGTCGTCCATCGTGCCGAGAGTGATGTCGGACAGGTCGGCGACCGCGGCGGGGGCGGCGACCGGGCCGAGCGCGACGAGCCGCATGACGTCCGGCACCGCCTCGACGGCGCCGCCCTTGACCCGGTTCAGGTAGTCGACGGCCGTGTCGAACACGACCTGCCGGTACCTGGTCGCGTCGACTCCCGCCGGGAGCCCTGGCAGCGGGTCCTCGTCCGGCCGGCCGAACAGGTCGAGCAGTTTGGCGTGCGCGGCGAACAATCCCGAGCTCACCGGGAGGGCGTCGATCACCGGCCGGAGCGTCTTGAGGGCGCTGCCGTTCGTCTCGAGCATCGTCGTGAGCGCCGAGACGTCCTCAAGCCCGGTCGACAGGTACGCCGCGAGCGTCGCATCGACCTGTGCTTCCGGCTTCGCCCGGCTCAGCTCCCCGGCACCGGTGAACGCGGCCTGGGTGATGGTCTTCTGCGGTTGCCCGACACTGGCCCCGTCAGAGCCGACGGTCCGCCAGGAGAACCCGAAGTCGAGCCCGGCGCCCGGTGCCCAGCGAAGCACCGGAGCGCCCAGGCGTGCGGCCGATGCACCGAGATCGGCACTGCCGCTGCCGAAGTCGACGACAACCGGCATCGGCCCCGGTTCCTGCCCACGAAGGGCATGCTGCGCGTGCTGGAACAGCAGGAACTCCACGCCGGCCCGGTGGCGGCCGCCCTCCACCTTCCCCGCGGGCTTGCCGATGACCACGACGGACGTGCCGTGATCCTCGGCCAGCGCGGCGACGTGATCGAGCAGTCCGTCCGGCAGGGTCTGCGACGATCCGACCACGTCGACGGACAGCCGGCCGCCCGGGCCGAAACTGCGGTACGTCGCGACACCCGGCGGCCGGGTGATCGGCATTGGCTCCGCGCCGGCTTCGGCGTGCGAGGTGGCCGGGCCGGCCTGGGCCTCGGCCGGGGACATCTCCGCCGGAACCTCGGTGATCTGGATGCTGTCCGTCCAGGCCGGGAAGCGCGCGAAATCCCCGGTGTGCCAGTCGGTGAATCGCGTGCCGAACTCGTCGTGGGCCGCCCGGAACACCTCAACGGTGTCCGCGCCGAGTGCGCGCACCTCGATCCGTGCCTGCTGCTCATGGCGGGCCAGGTGCGCGAGCAGGTCACCGTAGTTCCCGAAGCTCGCCGGCCCGCTGAAGGCACCGGCGCCGGGCGCCGTCCGGTGCACATACCGGGTCAGCGCCTCGGGCATACCGAGCTGCACCCGGCCGTCCGGGTCGAAGACGATCCGGGCGGCGCTCGGATAGCCGCTCTTCAGCGCCTCCGCCAGCACGTCCGGGTCCGCAGTGGCGTACGGCTCCGAGTGCCAGGGATCCTCCGCCGCCACCCAGGCCACCAGCGCGCTCGCCCGATCGACGGGGTTGCCCGTCTCGTCGACGTAGACCACCCGGTTCGGGTTGATGGTGATCGGTGCATCGGTCAGCCGCTCGACCAGCATGTCCTCCCGGACCCCGGTCATGTCGGCGCGGGCTCCGAGCATGTCCACGCTGAACCTGGCCGGGTCTTCGGCGTCGAGCGGGATCCGGAGAACCATCAGGTCCATCACCTCGGGCGGCAGACCCCGGAAGTACTGGCCGGCCAGGTTACGCGCCCGGGTCTCCTCCGCGGTGACCTTGCCGCTCGGACGGGGAACGCCGTCCTCGGCGATCTCCGTGGCCGGGCTCGTATTCCGCAGCGCGTCGCCGATGTTGAGGCCGAACGACACGGTGGAGTAACCCTTGACCGTCGGCTGGTTCTTCGTCGCCCGCAGCAGCCGATCTCGTCCGAGGCTCGACGTCGGCGCGTTGAACACGTAGTTTCCGCCCGCGGTCGGGAGGACGTGCTCGAGGCAGATCGCGTCCATGGTGCGCTGAGACAGCGGCAGCGTCATGAAGAACCTCCGGGTCAGCGGTGAGCGCCGGGACATGGGGCGACGACCCACGACTGACGGCGCGCACACCTGCGTGGTTCACCGCGGTTGATCGTGCCCGACGGCCGAGGGCCGTCACATCACCGGCTCCGGCGCGAAAACGGTGGTCACGGGCCTGAGACAGCACAGACGAATAGGCATACCTAGACGGTCCGGAAACGTACCCAGACGCGGCGTCGCACCACGGCCCCGGCCCACTCACCTCCACTGTGGACCGCTTGGCGAGCCTCCGCGCGGGCAGTCCACCCGGCCGGCGGACGAGGCGGTTCATTCGCCGAGCAGGCGGCCCAGGATCGCGGCACCACGGGACGTCCGGCCGGAGCGGGCCTCGGCCGCGTCCAGCCGGCCGATCAGTCCCAGGCCGGCGGTGATGCCCAGCCAGCGCAACGGTTCGGGCACCCAGCGCGGGGACCGGTGGCCGACCCAGGGCAGCCGGGTGAGGTCGGTGGACTCGCCCCGGATCAGGTCGGCGAGGGTGCGTCCCGCGAGGTTGCTGGCCCCCACGCCGTCCCCGACGTATCCGCCGGCCCAGGCGAACGCGCCGTCCCGGCCGACGGATGCGTGCCAGTCGGCGGGGATGCCCATCGGGCCGCCCCACACGTGGGAGATCCGTACGTCGTCCGGCAGCGTGGGGAAGAGGTCGACGAGTGCGGCCCGGTGCGCGGCGAGCACGCGCGGGTCCCGGTCGAACGCGGGCGGCACCGTCGAGCCGAAGCGGTACGGTGCGCCGCGCCCACCGAACGCCAGCCGGTCGTCCGCGGTCCGCTGACCGTAGATGACCATGTGCCGGAAGTCGGTGAACGTCTCGCGTCCGGCCAACCCGGCGCGCGCCCAGAACGAGGCCGGCAGTGGTTCGGTGACGAACATCAGCGAGTGCAGTGGCACCAGTGCCCGCCGCCCGCCCGGCAGCGCGGCCGTGTATCCCTCGGTGGCCCGCACCACCACGTCGGCACGCACCCGCCCGTGCGGCGTCACCGCGGCCCCGGGCGGCAGTGACGTGACCGGGGTGCGCTCGTAGATCGTGACACCTCGCCGTTCCACCGCCCGGGCCAGGCCGCGGACCAGCCGAGCCGGCTGCACGACCGCGCAGTGCGGCGTCCAGACCCCGCCGAGCACACCGGACGCACCGCAGCGGGCGGACGCCTCGCCGGCGTCCAGCAGCTGCAGCCCGGAGCCGGGACCGGCCGCCGCGCGAGCCCGCGCCAGCTGGGCCGGCGTGCGGGCGAGCGTGACGCTGCCGCCCTTGGTCCAGTGACAGTCGATGCCCTCCACGCCGATGACCCGGCCCACCTCGTCCACGGTGGCCTCCAGTGCCCGCTGCAACGCGTCGGCACCGTCCTGACCGTGCCGGCGCGCGACCCCGGCGGGGGTGAGGGAGAACAGCGAGGAGCACCAGCCACCGTTGCGGCCGGACGCGCCGTACCCGGCGATGTCCTTCTCCAGCACCGCGATCCGCAGCGACGGGTCGGCGGCAGCCAGGTAGTACGCGGTCCACAGGCCGGTGTAACCGGCGCCGACGATCGCGACGTCCACGTCGCGGTCCCCGGGCAGCGCGGGACGAGGCGTCAGGTCGTCACCGGACGTGGCCATCCAGAACGAGACGTCGCGGTAGTCCATCAGGCCCTCCCACGGGTGGGAGCCGGACACGCCCGGGACGGCAACGCCCCGGGTCCTGCGACATGGCGAGTCGTGCCCGCGCCGTGCGGGCCCGTGCGGTACTTCATGACGGATCTGTTCCCTATGCCGGTGGACGAACGTCGCGCCGGACGATACGCCCGCCCCGCGCCCGGTCCACCGAGGGATGTCGATCGGATGATCGCCGTGACGCCACACCGTGATCCGGGTGGACCACGGCCGGCCGGCCCGGTCCCGTCGCGGGCGCGGGACCGCCGGCGCGGCGATCAGCGGTACAGCTCCGGCATCGGTGGCAGCGCGACCGGCTGCGCGGTGCCCGTCTCCAGCGCGCGCACGCACGCCTGGGCGACGAACGTGGCGGCGAAGCCGTCCCACGCGGTGGCTGCGCCGCCGGTGCCGTCCACCCAGTCCTGCAGCTCCAGGCGGTACGCCTCGGCGAAGCGCGGGCGCCAGTCGGCCGGCAGTGCACGGCCGTCCATGCCGGAGCGGCGCAGCACCGTGGGCGGCGGGCCGTCCAGCGTGACCGTGCCCAGTTCGCCGACGAGTTCGGCGCGCACGTCGTAGCCGTACCGGGCGTTGACGAAGACCTCGACGTCCGCGACCGCGCCGGACGCGGTGCGCAGCAGCAGGATCTGCGGGTCCGGCGTGCCGCCGCCGTGGCTGGTCGCGCGCGGCGCGTGCACGGAGACCTCGATGATCTCCTCGTCCAGGAGCCACCGGGTGATGTCCAGCTCGTGCACGGCCGAGTTGGTGATCACCGCGGCGCCGGGCAGGCCGGGGACCGCGGCCGGGTTGCGGTGCACGCAGTGCAGGATCAGCGGCGCGCCGATCTCGCCGAGCTGGAGCATGCGCTTCATCTGCGTGTAGCCGGGGTCGAAGCGGCGCATGAAGCCGACCGAGACCAGGCGGGTACCGGACTTGTCCTCGGCGTCCAGGATGCGCCCGCACGCCTCGACCGTGGGTGCCAGCGGCTTCTCGCAGAGCACCGGCTTGCCCGCGTTGATGCAGGCCAGCACGTACTCCTCGTGGGTGTCGTCGGACGACGCGACCAGCACCGCGTCGATGTCGTCGTCGACGATCAGCTCGTACGGGTTGCCGAACACCCGGGCACCGCCGCTGGCCAGCGCGACCTCGGCGGCCCGCACCGGGTCGAGGTCGTGGACGCCGGCCACACGTGCGCCGGAGACGGACGAGGTGAGCAGCCGGGCGTGATCGGTGCCCATGATCCCGGTGCCGATGATGCCGACTCGCTTCACAGCGAAACCCACTTTCCGGTACGGACGGACTCGGACATGGCGTCGAGCGCGGTGGCGGCGGCGAGCGCGTCGTCGAGCGTGGGCCCGTGCGGCTTGCCGGTCGCGATCGAGGTGAGGAAACCGGCCGCCTCGATCACCTTCAGGTCGTCGTACCCCATCGGGATGCCGGCGCCGGGCTGGAACGCGCGCAGGTCGCCGTGCCCGGCCGTCGCGTAGATCGTCTTGTAGCTCTGGTCCTGATAGTCCGCGCCGGTACTCAGCGCGAGCTCGCCCATCCGGCGGAAGTCCCAGGACAGCGCGCCGGTGGTGCCGTGGATCTCGAAGCCGTACGTGTTCTGCTCGCCGACCGCGACCCGGCTCGCCTCCAGCACCCCGCGGGCCCCGGAGGCGAACCGGAGCAGCGCGGAGACGTAGTCCTCGTTCTCCACGTCGCCGGGCGGGCCGTCCGCGCGGGAGAAGTGGCTGCCGGCGCCGGAGACGGCAGGCCGCGACGGGATGATCACGGAGGTGTCCGCGACCAGCGACGAGAGGTCCCCCAGCAGATACCGGCCCAGGTCGACCGCGTGCGAGGCGAGGTCGCCGAGCACGCCGTTGCCGCCGGACGCGCGGGTGAACCGCCAGGACAGCCCGCCGTCCGGGTGCGCCGCGTAGTCGCTGAAGAACCGGATCCGCGCGTTGGTGACCGTGCCGATCTCCCCGGCCGCGATCAGCTCGCGGGCGTGCGCGACCGCGGGCGCGGCCCGGTAGTTGAACCCCACCGTGCTCTGCACACCGGCCGCAGAAGCAGCATCGAAGACCGCGCGGGTGTCGGCGGCGTTCACCCCGACCGGCTTCTCGATCCACAGGTGCTTGCCGGCCGCGACGACCGCGGTGCCGATCTCGCGGTGCAGGAAGTTCGGCGCGGTCACGCTGATGGCACCGATCCGGTCGTCCGCGACCAACGCGCGCCAGTCCGCATCAAAAGACGCGAAGCCGTACTGCGCGGCGGCGGCCGCGGCCCGGCCCGGCGCCGGATCCGCCACCGCGACGAGCGACGGGATCAGCGGCAGATCCGGGAAGTGGTGGCGGACTCGCTGGTAGGAGCGGGCGTGCACCTCGCCCATCCAGCCGAAACCCACCACGCCGACGCCGATCCGGTCGGACGCGGTCACACGTTCTCCTTCAGGTAGTTCACGCTGCGCCGCACGTCGTCGATCGGGCCCTCGCCCACCGGCGGTACGTCGTGCAGCGCGCAGTCCTGTTCCAGTACGTACCAGCCGCGGTAGCCTACGGCCTCCAGGCTCCGGACGATCCCGGGTATGTCCAGGTCACCGTCGCCGAGCGGCCGGTAGAGCCCGGACCGGACCGCGTCGATGTAGGGCAGGCCCCGGCCGGCGACCGAGGTGTCCACGTCCTTGAGGTGGACGTGCGCGATCCGGTCCGCGGCCAGCGCGATCAGCTCCGCCGGCCGCATGCCGCCGAGCAGCAGGTGGCCGGTGTCCAGGCAGATCGGCACGTCGCTGCCGGCCAGCAGGCGCAGCACCGCGTCCCGGGACTCGATCGCGGTGCCGACGTGCGGGTGCAGCGCCGGCAGCAGGCCACGCTCGCGCGCCATCGCCTGGAGCGTGGTGAGCGTGGCGAACAGCGTCTGCCACTCGGTCTCGGTCAGCGTGACCGCGTGGTCGTAGCTGCCGTCGGCGGAGCGGGCGGCGAGGACGACCACGGACGCACCGGCCGCGGCCAGCGTGTCCATCGCGGTCGCAGCCTCGTCCAGGTCCGCGGCGGTGGCGATGTGCATGGGCACCGGCAGGAACCCGCCGATCAGGCGCAGGCCGCTGCGGTCCAGCAGCGCACGCACGTCCGCGGCGTCCTTGCCCAGGTATCCGGTCGGCCCCAGCTCGGTGGCCGCGAGGCCCAGCGAACTCATCTCGGACAGCACCCGGTCCGCGGGCAGTTCCAGCCCCCAGCCCGGTGCTTCACACACACCCCAGGAAATCGGTGCACCACCGATTCGTTCCGCCGCTGCGGTCATCCCTTCGCCTCCTCCTGGTACAGGCGCGCCGTGTCACTGGTGGACGGATCGCGCTCCAGCTCGTGGGCCAGCTCCTCCAGCTCGGCACCACCGGCCATCAGCCGGGTCAGCTCGGCCAGGGAGATCTCGGACTTCGCCAGGTCACCCAGGCTCCGGCCCCGGTTCAGGAGCAGAAAGCGATCACCGATGGGGTACGCGTGGTGCGGGTTGTGGGTGATGAAGACGACCCCCAGCCCACGGTCGCGTGCGGCCGCGATGTAGCGCAGCACGACACCGGCCTGCTTCACGCCCAGCGCCGACGTGGGCTCGTCCAGGATCAGCAGCTTCGCGCCGAAGTACACCGCACGCGCGATCGCCACCGACTGCCGCTCGCCGCCGGAGAGCGTGCCGACCGGCTGCTCCGGGTCGCGGATGTCGATGCCCATCGAGCTCAGCTCGCGCCGGGTGATCTCGACGGCCTTCTGCCGGTCGAACCGCCGGAACGGCCCCCACCCCTTCGTCGGCTCGGAGCCGAGGAAGAAGTTCCGCCAGATCGCCATCAGCGGCACCATCGCCAGGTCCTGGTAGACCGTGGCGATCCCGGCGTCCAGCGCCGCGCGCGGGTTGGACAGCGACACCGGGGCGCCGTTCATCAGCAGCTCGCCGCCGTCCGGCCGGTGCACGCCGGACAGAATCTTGATGAGCGTGGACTTGCCGGCGCCGTTGTCGCCGAGCACGCAGGTGACCTCGCCGGCCCGTACCGTGGTGGAGACGCCGGCCAGCGAGATGACCGTGCCGAACGTCTTGGCGACGTTCTTGATCTCCAGGAGCGGAGCGCCCTTACCGGAAGACATCGCTACCTCCGCGACTGTTCGGCGAAGCGGCGGATGTACTGGTTGGCCAGCACGGCGAGCAGCAGCATCGCGCCGAGGAAGAACTTGAACCAGTCCGCGTCCCAGCCGGCGTAGACGATGCCCTGCGACGTCATGCCGAAGATCAGCGCGCCGATCGACGCGCCGACCGCGGAGCCGAAACCGCCGGTCAGCAGGCATCCGCCGATCACCGCGGCCACGATGTAGATCAGCTCCTGGCCGAAGCCGGCCTGTGCCTGGATCGAGGTGAGCCGGACGATCTGCGTGGTGCCGACGAAC
Organism: Catenuloplanes indicus; assembly: GCF_030813715.1. NCBI lineage: Bacteria > Bacillati > Actinomycetota > Actinomycetes > Micromonosporales > Micromonosporaceae > Catenuloplanes > Catenuloplanes indicus. Next base: position 7,326,547 of record NZ_JAUSUZ010000001.1, on the reverse strand, counting down.
CAGGCGGCGAACGACGTGGTCATGAACAGCGCGATCGTGGTGCGCTGCACCGGCACGCCGACGTTGCGGGCCGCGGTCAGGTCACCGCCGACCGCGAAGATCCAGTTCCCGAACCGGGTACGCAGCAGGACCCACGACCCGAGGATCGTGGCGAGCACCCACCAGACGATGGCGATCTGGAACGGCGCGCCCGCGATGGTGATCTCACTGGCGAAGATCGTCTTGAGGACGCCGTACCCCTGGATCTTGTCGAAGTTGTTGACCTGGACGGTGTTGGTGACCAGCTTCGTCACGCCCAGGTTCAGGCCCTGGAGCATCAGGAACGTGCCGAGCGTGATGATGAAGCTGGGCAGCTTCGTGCGCACCACCAGGTAGCCGTTGACGAAGCCGATCGCCAGGCACAGTGCCAGCGACAGCAGCAGCGCGACCCAGGTGTTCACGCCGTAGTACGTGGTCAGGATGCCGCCGGTGATCGCGGCCGTGCCGGTCTGCACGCCGGCGGACAGGTCGAAGTGCCCGCCGATCATCAGCAGCGCCACCGCGACCGCCATGATGCCGAGCGTGGACGCCGGGTCGAGCCAGTTCGCCACGCCGCTGGCCGACCGGAACACGTCGGAGAGCAGCGCGAAGAACGCGAAGACCAGCACCGCGCCGATCAGCGCGCCCAGTTCCGGCTTGAGCAGCAGGCGGGTGAGCGGCCCGACGCGGGCGACGCGTTCGTCGCCCGCCTCGGTTGCCGCAACGGCGCTGGTCATCAGCGGGTTCCGGCCGCGGCCAGCTCGGCGACCTGCGCCGCGTTCTCCTTGGTGACCAGCGCGGGGCCGGTGAGCACCTGCTGGCCGCCGCCGAGCACGTTCAGGTTCGCCTTGTACTGGGTGAGCATGGTGACCGCCATGTAGCCCTGGAGGTAGGGCTGCTGGTCGACCGCGAACAGGATCTTGCCGTCCTGCACGCCCTTGGCGACCTCCGCGTTGAGGTCGAACGTGGCGAGCTTGGCCGGCGACGCGGCCTCGGCGATACCGGCGGCGGCCACGTTCGCGACCGGGCCGCCGAGCGTGACGACGCCGTCGATCGCGGTGTCCGACTGCAGCTTCGCCTTGATCGTCGACTGCGCGGCCTGGAGGTTGTTGATGTCCACCTGGAGGTTCTGGATCTGGCCGCCGAGCGTGGCGCCGACCGCGGCGCAGCGCTCCTCGAGGCCCACGTTGCCGGCCTCGTGGATCACGCAGACGACGTTCTTGACGCCCTGGTTCGCAAGCTCCGTGCCGACCGCCTCACCGGCGACCTTCTCGTCCTGGCCGATGTGGGTGAGCGCGCCGAACTCCTTCGAGCGGGACGCGCCGGAGTTGATGGTGATCACCGGGATGCCGGCCGCCACCGCCTTCTCCACGGACGCCTTCAGCGCGTCCGGGTTCGCCATCGACACGACCAGGCCGTCGACCTTCTGGTTCACGGCCGCGTCGATCAGCTGCGCCTGCTTCTGCGGGTCGCCGTCGCTGCTGTACTGGACGGTGTCGCCGAGGTCGGTGCCGGCCTTCTCGACGCCGTTCTTGACGATGCTCCAGAACGCGTCGCCGGCCGCGCCGTGCGTGACGACCGCGATCTTCAGGCCGTAGGTGCCACCGCCCTTGCCGCCGGAGGTGTCATCGTCGTCACGATTTACCGCGTTCTCGCTCGAACAGGCGGCGGCGGTCACGAGGAGGGCCAGGGCAGCCACGGAGGCCCCGACCCGATAAAGAGACTTCATTACCGAGAGTCCTTTCAGGAATACAGCGCGCAATACGCGGTGTGCCCTCCGCGTTCACACGGTTACAGGTAGTGCTTCTGGGCGCGTTTGCCCTCCCGATACCGTGCGTTCGCGTCGCGCACGGTGTTCAAGGTAGATGAGGCCGCGACCGGCACGTCCCACCACGATCCACTTCCGGGAGAATCCTGGTACGGATCTGCGTCGACATGCACCACGATGACGCCTTCCGCCTTGCGTGCGGCGGCCAGCGCGTCGGTCAGCTCACCGACGGTGGTGGCGCGGATCACCTCGGCGCCGAGGCTGCGGGCGTTCGCGGCCAGGTCGACCGGGAGCGTGTCACCGGCCAGTCGGCCCTCGTCGTCGCGGAACCGGTAGGCGGTGCCGAACCGCTGCGCGCCGACCGACTCGGAGAGCCGGCCGATCGAGGCGTAGCCGTGGTTCTGCACCAGCACCACGATCAGCTTGATCCGCTCCTGGACCGCGGTGACCAGTTCCTGCGACATCATCAGGTACGAGCCGTCGCCGACCAGGACGAACACCTCCCGGTCCGGCGCGGCCAGCTTCACGCCCAGGCCACCGGCGATCTCGTAGCCCATGCACGAGTAGCCGTACTCCACGTGGTAGCCCTTGGGATCCCGGGTGCGCCACAGTTTGTGCAGGTCACCGGGCATCGAACCGGCGGCGCAGACGACCACGTCGCGCGGCTCGGCCGCGTCGTTGACCGCGCCGATCACCTCGGTCTGCGCCGGCAGCGGCTTGTGCTCCAGGCGGTAGGCGCGCTCCACGGTCGCGTCCCACTCGGCCGCGAGCCGGCCCGCCTTCTCCCGGTACGCGTCGTCCGTCCGGTATCCGGCCAGTGCTTCCGTCAGCTGCTCCAGTGCGACGCGGGCGTCCGCGACCACCATGGCGCCGGCGTGCTTGGCGGCATCGAACGCCGCGACGTTGATGTTGACGAACCGGACATCCTCCGCGGCGAACGCCGTGCGGGACGCGGTGGTGAAGTCGCTGTAGCGGGTGCCGATGCCGATCACCACGTCGGCCTCGCGGGCGAACTCGTTCGCGGCCGTGGTACCGGTCGCGCCGACCGCGCCGAGGCTGAGCGGGTGGTCGTAGGACAGCGAGCCCTTACCGGCCTGCGTCTCCGCCACCGGGACGCCGGTCGCTTCCGCGAAGGTCCTGAGCGCGTCGGTCGCCTCGGAGTAGATGACGCCGCCGCCCGCGATGATCAGCGGCTTCCGCGCGGTTCTGATCACGTCCAGCGCCCGGCTCAGCGCCGCCGGCTCCGGCACCGGGCGCGGGATGTGCCAGACGCGCGGCGCGAACAGCTCGTCCGGCCAGTCGTACGCCTCCGCCTGCACGTCCTGCGGCAGCGCGATCGTGACCGCGCCGGTCTCCACCGGGTCGGTCAGCACCCGCGCCGCGTTGAGCAGCGCGGACGGCAGCTGCTCCGGCCGCCACACCCGGTCGAAGTAGCGGCTCACCGGCCGGAACGTGTCGTTGACCGAGACGTCCCCGGCCCGCGGGTCCTCCAGCTGCTGCAACACCGGGTCCGCGACCCGGGTGGCGAACACGTCGCCCGGGAACAGCAGCACCGGCAGCCGGTTCACCGTGGCCAGCGCCGCGCCGGTCACCATGTTCGTGGCACCCGGGCCGATCGACGAGGTGCAGGCCAGCGTCGACATCCGGTTGCGCATCCGGGCGAACCCGGCCGCGGCGTGCACCATGCCCTGCTCGTTGCGGGCCTGCCGGTACGGTGCCGCGCCCGGATCGGTCAGCTCCGCCTCCAGCAGCGCCTGGCCCAGCCCGGCCACGTTGCCGTGCCCGAAGATGCCGAACCAGCCGTCGATCAGCCGGTGCTCGGCACCGTCCCGCTCGGTGCGCTGCGCGGCCAGGAACCGCACGGTCGCCTGTCCCACGGTCAGTCTCATGCCGGGTTCCCCTTCCCGAAGGGCAGTCGCGGGTCGATCTCCTGGTCCGCCCAGGTGCCGCGGATCCAGGCGTGCTCCGGGTCGTCGCGGATCAGCCAGGCGCGGGCGCCCGGCCCGGCCATCACGTTCAGGTAGTACAGGTCGTAGCCGGGCGCGGCCATCGACGGGCCGTGCCAGCCGTACGGGACCAGCACGATCTCGCCGCTGCGGACCTCGGTGGTGACGTCGATCGGGCGCTCCGGCGTGCCGTAGACGCGCTGGTAGCCGGGGCCGCCGCCGGCCACCTCGAAGTAGTAGATCTCCTCGAGGACGGACTCGCCGTCGCGCTCCTCGTCGTGCTTGTGCGGCGGGTAGGACGACCAGTTGCCGCCGGGGGTGAGCACCTCGCACGCGATGATCCGGTCCGCGTCCAGCACGTCCGGGACGCCGAAGTTGTGCACCTGCCGGGAACAGTTCCCGGCGCCGCGCAGCTCGACCGGGACGGCCGCCACCGGCACGTACCGGAAGGGCTTGGGGTTCGTGGCTCTCGCGGAGGTGATCGCAAGTTTGAGCTGGCCGGTGGCGACAATCGTCAGCGTCGTGCCGATGGGGACATAGACGACGTCGGTCGGGCCGTCGAACACGCTCGCGCGTCCGGCGAGGGTCGCCCGGTCGCCGGCGCCGGTGGACACCTCGCATCCCCCACTCAGCGGGACCACGATCACCTCGGTGTCGCCGGTGTCCGTGGTGTAGGTCTCCCCCGGCTCCAGCGCGATGATCCGCAGCCCGGAGTAGGTCCAGCCGGCGTGCTGCGGCGTCAGGTCGGTGATCACGGTCATGCCCGCACCCCCCGGCCGTGGACCAGCGAGACCGCCGTGTCGACGGCGGACTCCACGTCGCCGTCCGGCGGGTAGAGCAGCGCTCGGCCGACCATCAGCCCGCGCACGCCGGGCGCGGCCAGGGCGCGGCCCCAGCGCGCGTAGGTCTCCTCCAGGCTGCCGGACGGGTCGCCGCCGAGCAGCAGCGTGGGCAGCGTGGTCGCGGACATCACGGCCGCCATGTCGTCGACGACCGGGAGCTTCAGCCAGGTGTACGCGCTGGTGCCGCCGAGCCCGGATGCGATCGCCACCGACTTGATCACGGCCTCGGTGCTCAGGTCGTTGCGCACCTTCCCGTCGGTGCGGTGGGACAGGAACGGCTCGACCATGGCCATCCTGCCGTGCAGTGCGAGCGCGTCGACCGCCGTCGCGGCGGACTCCAGCGTGCGTACCGTGGCCGGGTCCCCGGGATCGATCCGGACCAGCATCTTGCCGCCGTCGAAGCCCATCCGCGCCACCGACTCGGCGTCGTAGCCGGTGAACCGGTCGTCCAGCTCGAAGACCGCACCGGCCAGGCCGCCGCGGTTCATCGAGCCGATCGCGACCTTGCCGTCCAGCGCGCCGAGCAGCAGCAGGTCCTCCAGCACGTCCGCGGTGCCGAGCACGCCGTCCACGCCGGGGCGGTCCAGCGCCGTCATCAGGCGGGTCAGCAGCGTGTACCGGTCGGCCATCGCGGTGCGGTCGCCGCGGACCGCGAGCGCGCCCCGGGCCGGGTGGTCCGCGGCCACCAGCATGAGGCGGCCGTCCGGCGTGTGCAGCGAGCCCCTGCGCCGGTTCGCGGCCGCTTCCGCGATCGCCTCCGGGCGGGTGGCGCGCAGTTCGCGCAGCTTGTCGAAGTCAGGCACGGCCGGCCTCCAGCGCGCGTTCGACCTCGGCGGTGGTGGGCATCGCGGTGGAGCACTCCAGCCGGCCGGCGACGATCGCACCGGCGGTGTTCGCGAAACTGATCAGTCTGGTCAACGGCCAGTCGTTCAGGAGGCCGTGGCAGAGCGCGCCGCCGAACCCGTCACCGGCGCCGAGGCCGTTGACCACGTCGACCGGGGTGCTCGGGACGCGTACCGACCCGGTGTGCGTCCTGGCCAGCACGCCGTCGGGGCCGAGCTTGACGATCGCCAGCTCGACGCCGGTCCTCAGCAGCGCGTCGGCGGCCTTCTCCGGGTCGGTCTCGCCGGTGGCGACGGTGCACTCGGTGAGATTGCCGACCGCGACGGTGACGTGCGGCAGCGCCTTCTCGATCTCACTTCGTGCTTCGGCGGGTGAGTCCCAGAACATCGGCCGGTAGTCGAGGTCCAGGACGGTGTGGCTCCTCTTCTCCCGGGCTTCCCATGCCGCGTGGTGGGCTGCGCGGCTCGGTTCCCTGGAGAGGCCGGTCACCGTACACCAGAAGAGGCTTGCCGCTTTTATGGTTTCCTGGTCCAGCTCTTCCGGCTTCATCACCAGATCGGGGGCGATCGGCTGGCGGTAGAAGTAGAGCGGGAAGTCGTCCGGCGGGAAGATCTCGCAGAACGTCACCGGCGTGGCCAGGCCCTCGACCTCGGTCACGAAGCGGTTGTCCACGCCCAGCTCGGTCAGCGTCCGCCGCACGTAGCGCCCGAACGGGTCCGGCCCGACCCGGGTGATCACCGCGGTCCGCCGCCCGTGCCGCGCCGCCGCCACCGCCACGTTCGTCGCGCTGCCACCGAGGAACTTCCCGAACGTCTCGACGTCCTCCAGCCCGACCCCGGTCTGCAGCGGGTAGATGTCGACGCCGACGCGCCCCATCGTGACAACCTCAAACCCGGCCATAAGGTACGAATCCTCCCCGATGGATTGCGCTCAGGTGTCGGGAACGTTTCTGTTCCGCGAGCTTCCGCTCACCCTGCCCCCCGGTCAATACTTTGTCCTGACAAACACGCTCGCTTGTCCGGGGTGATCGCGTGCCACTCCCGTCCATCGACCTCGACCGCACCGCGTCCGAACCGCTGTATCTGCAGGTCAGCACCGCTCTGGTCGACGCTATCGAGAACGGCCTGCTGGCTCCCGGCGAACGCCTGCCGGACGAGGTCTCGTTCGCCTCGTCGCTCGGCGTCTCCCGGCCCACCATGCGCCGCGCGATCGAGGAACTGGTCGCGGACGGCCTGCTCACCCGCAAACGCGGCGCCGGCACCCGGGTCAACGACGTCCAGGTCCGCCGCCGGGTCGCGCTCACCAGCCTGCACGACGACCTCACCGCGGCCGGCCGGCACCCGACCACCCGGGTGCTCGGCTTCGACCCCGGCGCCGTCGACCGGCACGCCAGCCGCATGCTCGGCCTACCCGACGGCGAGCGACTGGTCCACTGCGAGCGGCTGCGCTATGCCGACGGCGAGCCGCTCGCCATCCTCCGCAACTGGCTGCCGCCCCGGTTCGGCGCCGTGACCGCCGCCGACCTCGCGGCCCACGGCCTCTACCACCTGCTCGGCGAGCGCGGCGGCCGGCCCGCGGTGGCCACGCAGCGGATCACCGCCCGCGCGGCCACCGCGGCCCAGGCCCGCCTGCTCGACATCGGCCACGGCGCCCCGCTGATCAGCATGCAGCGCACCGCGTTCGACGCCGCCGGCTCCCCGGTGGAATTCGCCGACAACCTGTACCGCGCCGACCACTACGCCATCGACGTCACCGTCTACACCCGCTGATCAACGGCGGCTACCACTCCCCGTTGAGCGCGCGCACCAGTGCGGGAGCGTCGTAGGCGTTCTGCCAGTGCTCGACGATCCGGCCGTCGGCGAACCGCCACAGGCCGCAGAACGGCATCGCGATCTCGCCGTCGACGGTGGCGCGCAGCGTGCCGATCACCGTGCCGTAGAAGTCGTTGGCGTACACCGACTCCACGTCCATGAAAAGCGTGCCGCGGGTCGCGTCGACCAGCGCCTTCTCCCGGCTCAGGAAGGCTGCCACGCCCACCAGCGGCACCGTGCCCGGTGTGCGGTCGGCCGGATGGAGCCGGACGTCCGGCGCCGCGTACCGGTGGATCTGGCTGAAGTCGGTGTAGAGGAGCCGGAGCAGTTCCGCGTTCGGGTGCGGGGAGACGACGGTCATCCGGACATGATCGTCGATCGCCGCCGGCCGCGCATCGGCACCAATGCCGATATCTGGCCGTTTCCGGCTGTCGGCATGGAAATGGCCGCGGCCCGGGCGCCCCACCCGGACCACGGCCACGCCTTCGGAGGGGACGGTCAGCCGGCCGCCCGATCGCGGTCGGCGGCGGCGTCGGCGCGGCCGACCGGGGTGGGGTCGGTGTCGCGGGTGGCGCCGCGGAGGGTGTCGTCGGCACCGGCGCGAATCGCGTCGGCGCGGGCGTCGTCGGCGCCGACGATCTCGCCGCCGTCCGGGGTGTCGTCGAGTGCCTCGCGGTCCGCGGCCGCGCGGGCGGCGGCCAGTCCGGCGGCGGTGTACTGCGGGTCTGTCGTCATGCCGTACCGCTACCCGCGCCGGTGGCCGCAAAACCCGCCGGTGCAATCACCCGTGAGCGTGGTGCAACGCGCCGAACCCACGGGTACGAGTGCCCGGGAGGAAAGGAGAAAGACGATGACGGATCTCGAACGCCGATGCGCGAACGGCGTCTACACGGTATCCGGACCGGCCGGGACCGCACGGTACGAACCACTGCTGGCCAAGGGGTCGGTGCAGGCAGCGGACGGCAATCACCTGTGGGAATACCTGCCGGCACGATGCGGTGAGCGGGCCGCTCGGGCACTCGATCACAATGACGCCGGCCTCTGGCCGCTGATCGAGTCGTGGTACCGGGATCGCCTGGAGTCACCCACCACGCCTACTCTTTCGTGAATCCCCGTTTGCCGATCTGTCCGAAGAGGAACTCCCGGCCATGAAGAAGGAAGATTTGCTCCGGGCGACACACCCGACGGTGCAGTTCGACGGGTTGTCACTCGACGTCAGGAACCTGGACTCACAGGCCGCGTTCTGGCATGCCGCGCTGGGCGGCGGCACACTTCGGCCGGAAGGGCCGGGACGGGCCCGGATCGACCGGATACCGCGGCGCCCGGACGCGGAGATCCTCCGCCTGCGGCAGGTGCCGGACCTGTCGCCGGACGGCGCCCGCGTGCACCTGGATCTGCGGCTGGCCGGCGATCAGCCGGACGAGCTGATCGAGGCCGGTGCGACCGTGGTGCGGAAGCCGGGCGACGATCCGTGGTTCGTGATGGCCGACCCGGAGGGCAACCAGTTCTGTGCCTACCCGGCGGTCGACGAGCGGCCGCCGGGGATCTTCGAGCTGGTGGTGAAGTGCGAGGTGGCGCACGATCTCGCGAAGTGGTGGGGCACGGTGCTCGGCGGCCGGATCGAGCAGGAGGGCGAGGCGGTGCTGGTGGTCGGCGCACCCGAGTTCCCCTGGGACTTCATGGTGTTCGACCCGGTGCCGGACCCGCGCCCGGTCCGCCCGCACCTGCACTGGCACGTCACGCTGCGGGACGAGACGCCGGCCGAGCTGCTCAAGCACGGTGCGCGGCTGATCTCCGGGCCGGACGGTGACGAGGACGGCTGGCTGCTGGCGGACCCGGAGGGCAACCGGTTCCACGCGCGTGCGGCCGAGACCGCGAAACCGACATAGCTCGATAAAAGTGGACGGTGGCCGATAGCCTGCGGCCCATGGGCAACTTCCTGTCGGCCGTCGTCCGGGTCCTGCTGGGACTGACCCTCGGTGCCGTCGGCGCCCTCGTGTTCACCCAGATCGGCTGGCCGTACCTGACCGCGTATCTCCGGGCGGAGCGCACGGTGACCGTGGACGGGCCGTGCAAGCAGGGCATGAACGAGTCGGAGCAGGTCTGCGCGGCCTCCTGGACGGTCGGCGACACCGCGGCGCGCGGTGAGCTCCGCGGCCACGGGCTGGCCGCGGGCGAGCGGGTGGCCGCGCGCGTCGACGGCACCTCCGCGATCGTGCTCGCCGAGCCGCTCACGCTGCTCCTCTACTGCACACCGCTGCTGTTCGTGCTCGCCGGTCTGGTCATGGTCTTCTCCCGGCGCGGCCGGCGGTCGTCCGGCGGCGGCTGGGAGGTCGGCGACGGCGGTGGAGACGGCGGCGGCGGAGACGGCGGTGGCGGTGGTGGCGGTGGCGGTGGTGGCGGTGGTGACTGATCGACCGATCGGCGTGAACCGACCGAAGGGTCAGCACGGATCGACCGGTGGATCAGCAGTGATTGACCGATGAATCAGACGAGGGCCGGGGCGGCGATCAGCCGTCCCAGCCAGTCCGACCGGGCACGGGCCGCGGCGCGGGCCATCGGCGACTCCGGGACCAGCGCGTCCCACGCGTGCGTGCCGCCGGGCCAGACGTGCAGTTCCGCGGCGCCGCCGTCGGCCCAGATCCGGCCGGCGTACGCCACCGCCTCGTCCCGCAGCACGTCCGCCGAGCCCACGTCGATGAACGCGGGCGGCAACCCGGACAGGTCCGCGGCCCGGGCCGGTGCCGCGTAGGCGGAGACGTCGAACGTGCCGGCCCGCGCACCGAGCAGCGCGGTCCAGGCGAGCCGGTTGTGCGCCCGGGTCCAGGTGCCGCTGCGCTCGAACTGCCGGGCCGACACGGTCCGATCCCGGTCGTCGAGCATCGGGCAGATCAGCAGCTGACCCAGCAGCGCCGGGCCGCCGCGGTCGCGGGCCAGCAGCGCGGCGCCGGCGGCCAGGCCACCGCCGGAGCTGATCCCCGCGACGATCAGCCGGCCCGGGTCGATGCCGAGGTCGCCCGCGTTCCGCGCGGTCCAGTTCAGCGCCGCGTACGCGTCCTCCACCGGGAACGGGTCCGGGTGCTCCGGCGCCAGCCGGTGGTCGACCGAGACCACCACCACGTCGTGTGCGGCCAGCAGCGGCAGGATCAGCGACAGGCCGGTGAACCGGGTGCCGCCGACCATCCCGCCGCCGTGCAGCACGAACAGGCCGGGCCCGCTGCCGGTGTGGTCGGGACGGCTGAACACGGTGCCGGTCAGCGCGGCGCCCCGGTGGCCGTCGACGGTGATGTCCCGCCGCGCCACCTCGAACACGCTCAGATCCTCGTGGTTCGCGGTGCGCAGCCCGGCGATCAGCGAGTCGGCGGTCGGCACCGGTGCGTCGTCGGCCAGGCCGGCGGCGGTGAGCACCGCCTCGACGGCCGCGTCGTAGGGAGGTCGCATGCTCCCAGTGGATCACGCGTACATCGACACCACGTTGACGGGAGGCGACGGCCGGGTACCGTGCCCTGCGGTGTTTCTCGATCGAGGGGGAGAACATGGGCGGCAGCCCCGAGCCGGCGATACCGGCGTACGTGGAGAGCCCGGCACGGAAACGGCCGCCGGGCACGCCGCTGGGGCGGTGGCTGCTGAAGGACCGGGTGCAGCCGGCCGGGCCGGAGGCCGACGAGTCGCACGCGCGGCCGCAGGCCTGGTGGAAGGTGATGTGCCTGACCGGCGTGGACTACTTCTCCACGCTCGCCTACCTGCCCGGCATCGCGGCGCTGGCCGCGGGCGTGCTGTCGCCGCTGGCCACGCTGCTGATCGTGGCGCTGACGCTGCTCGGCATGCTGCCGATGTACCGCAGGGTCGCCCGGGAGAGCCCGCACGGCCAGGGGTCGGTGGCGATGCTGGAGAACCTGCTGCCGTTCTGGTGGGGCAAGCTGTTCGTGCTGATCCTGCTGGGCTTCGTGGCCACGTCCTGGATCGTCACGATCACGCTCTCCGCCGCGGACGCGTCCGTGCACCTGCTGGAGAACCCGTACCTGCCGAGCGCGCTCCACGGGCAGGCCGTGCTGATCACCGTCGTCATGCTGCTGATCCTCGGCGGCGTGTTCCTGCTCGGCTTCAGCGAGGCGGTCGGCGTCGCGATCCCGCTGGTCGCGGTGTTCCTCGGGCTGAACCTGATCGTGGTCGGCGTGGGCCTGACCGACGTGTTCACCACGCCCGGCGCGCTGGCCGGCTGGACGACCGCGCTGACCACCGGGCAGGACGGCCTCTTCGGCGTGCTGACCACCGCGGTGATCGCGTTCCCGCTGCTGGTGCTCGGACTGTCCGGGTTCGAGACCGGCGTGAGCATGATGCCGCTGGTCGCGGCGAGGGGCGCGGACGCGCGGCAGCGGCTGGAGAACCGGGTGCGCAACACCCGGCGGCTGCTCACCGCGGCCGCCGTGATCATGAGTTTCTACCTGATCGCGACCAGCTTCGTGACCAGCGTGCTGATCCCGCCGGCGGCGTTCCAGGAGGGCGGGCCGGCGAACGGCCGGGCGCTGGCCTACCTGGCGCACGAGCGGCTCGGTGAGGCGTTCGGCACGGCGTACGACATCAGCACGATTTTGATCCTCTGGTTCGCCGGTGCGTCCGCGATGGCCGGGCTGATCAATATCGTGCCGCGCTACCTGCCGAGTTACGGCATGGCGCCGGAGTGGTCGCGCGCGGTCCGGCCGGTGGTGCTGGTCTACACGCTGATCAGCGTGGTGCTGACGATCGCGTTCGGCGCGGACGTGAACGCGCAGGCCGGTGCGTACGCGACCGGCATCCTGGCGATGATGGTGTCCGGCGCGGTCGCGGTCACCGTGTTCGCGATCCGGCACCGCAAGCGCTGGGCCAGTGCCGGGTTCACCGTGCTGACGCTGGTGCTGGTGTACGCGATGGCGGAGAACATCATCGCGAAGCCGGACGGCATCGCCATCTCCGCGCTGTTCATCGCCGGCATCATCGTGGTGTCGCTGGTCTCCCGGGTGACGCGCACGACCGAGCTGCGCGCGGACCGGATCGAGTTCGACGACGCGGCCCGGCGGTTCATCGCCGACTCGATCGCGCACGACGGCGCGCTGAACCTGATCGCGCACCGGCGGCAGGCCGACGACGAGGCCGAGTACGCGGAGAAGGAGGGCGAGCAGCGCGGAATGAACCCGGTGCCGGGCCGCGCCGACGTGCTGTTCCTGGAGGTCGACGTGGCCGACCCGTCCACGTTCAGCGACGCGCTGCGGGTCCGCGGCGTGCAGGTCGGGCCGTACCGGATCCTGCGCACCAGCAGTCCGGCCGCGCCGAACGCGATCGCGGCCGTGCTCCTCGCGCTGCGCGACGCGACCGGCGTGCGCCCGCACTGCTACTTCGAGTGGGCCGAGGGCAGCCCGGTCGTGCACCTGCTGCGCTACCTGCTGCTCGGCCGCGGCGACACCGCGCCGGTGGTCCGCGAGATCATCCGGCAGAACGAGCGGGACGCGGCCCGCCGGCCCGGCATCCACGTCGGCTGATCTGCCTACACTCGGATCATGCACGGGACGCGTCTGGAGCGGGTCGACCTCAATCTGCTGCCCGCCCTGTCCGCGCTGCTGGACGAGCGGCAGATCTCCCGTGCCGCCGAGCGGGCCGGGCTGAGCCAGTCGGCGATGAGCCGCGCCTTCCACCGGCTGCGCCGCACGCTCGGCGACGACCTGCTGATCCGGGAGGGCGTCGGCTACCGGCTGACCCCCCGGGCCGAGCGCATCCACGCGCAGCTGGCCGCGCTGCTGCCGGTGCTCGGCGACATCTTCGACGGGCAGGCGTTCGATCCCGGCGCGGTGAGCCAGACCATTCACCTGGCCGGCACCGACTACGCGGCCGACCTGCTCGGCACCGCACTGTCGCGGCGCCTGCTGGCCGCGTCGCCGCGGTCGACGGTGCGCTTCCACCCGGCCGGGCGGGACACCTTCGACCTGCTGGTCCGGGGCGACCTGGACCTCGCGCTGTTCGGCGCGGAGCCGCCGGCGCCGCTGCGCAGTGCCGCGCTGTTCGAGGAGCGGTTCGTCTGCGTGGTCGCGGACACCCATCCGCTGGCCCGGGCGCGGACGGTCGAGCTGGCGGACTACCTGTCGTACCGGCATCTGGTGATCGACATCGCGGAGGGCCGGCAGCCCGCGGTCGACCGGGTGCTGGAGACCCGGGGCACGCCGCGGGACGCCGGCTCGGTCACGCCGTTCCACGCGGTGGCGCCGCGCATGCTGTCCGGTACGTCGCTGGTGCTCACGTTCCCGGCCCGGATGGTGGCCACGTTCGCCGGCCTGCCCGGACTGTGCACGGTGCCGGCGCCGCCGGAGATCGACACGATGACGTACCGGATGGCCTGGCACCCCCGGCTCGACCACGATCCGGCGCACCGCTGGCTGCGCGACACCGTCCTCGCCGCGGCCGGTGAGCTCGACGGGGACGGTGCCGCGGACGCTCAGCCGAGCACCAGCGCCTCGGTCAGGTCGGTGGCGTAGTTGCCGCCCGCCCGAGTGCCGCCGCCGAACGTGTAGACGGTGTCGCCGACGGTCGCGGCGCCGAGCCCGTGCCGCGGGGTGGGCAGCGCACCGACGCCGGTCCAGCGGTCCTGCCTCGGGTCGTAGCGCCACACGTCCCCGTACACGGCCGGCGACGGGCCCTGCAGTTCACCGCCGAAGGCGTAGATCTGGCCGTCGTGCACCGCGGCCGCCAGCCCGCCGCGCGGCGCCGGCATCGGTGCCCGGGTCTGCCACCGGCCGGTCCGCGGGTCGAACACCTCGACGGTGGCCACGTTGTCCTGCCGCGGCGTGCCGTCCGGGTGCAGCGAGAACCGCCGGCCACCGAGGACGTAGATCTTCCCGTCCACCACCGCCGACGCGGCGCTGTTGCGGGCGGTGGGCGCGGGGGCGAGCGCCCGCCAGGCACCGGTGGCCGGGTCGAGCACCTCGTTCGCGCGGCTGTCGACATGGGCGGTGAAGCTGCCCGCGTCCGGGGTGGCGCGCACCCGGCCGCCGATCACGTAGACCCGGTCGCCGACACTCTCGATGACGAACTCGGCGCGCGGCGCGGGCAGGGCCGGACCGGCCGACCAGGTGTCGTCCGCGATCGAGTAGACGTACGTGTCCGCCTGCGCCCGCCAGCTCGGGAATCCGCCGGTGAATCCGCCGACGCCGTATATCCGGCCACCGGTCGCGGCCAGTCCGATGTGGTGGCGTGCGTCGGGCAGCGTGGCCAGCTGCGTCCATTCGTCGGCGACCGGATCGTAGGCGTCGAAATGCGCGGAGGCGCCGGTGTTCGGATTGAGCAGTCCGCCCGCGACGTAGACCTTTCCACCGGCCGCCTCGGGGTAGAGTTCCTGCCGCTCAACGGCCATTGGAGCGCGCTGCTCCCAGGTCGGCCGGGGAGCGGTGGCGGCGCTGGCACCCGCACCGGCAACAAGGGTCAACGCGGATACGGCCGCTATGACAGTCTTCATGACAGTCCTTTCCGAAAGGACGCGGAATTGTCGGTCCGATGGCCACGCTATCCAGTTGTCTCCGTTTCGCCGAGCCGATTGACATGCATATTTCACATAGGCGATCTGCACCGCGCACATAGGCCGGGTGACCGTCTCAGGGACACGTTTCCACGTAGAGCGCGATCTTCTCGAACAGCGCGGTCTGCTCCGGCTTCTGCCCGGCCAGTTCCCGCAGCTGCCGGATCCAGTCGGTACGGCCGTGCTCGGGCAGATAGACGGAGTGCTGATAGATGAGGTGCTTCAGCTCCTCGTCCGGCGCTCCGTCCATGCCGCGCCGGATCGCGTCCAGGATCGCCCGGCTGGCGCCGTCGTCGAGCGTCCCCCGGGTCAGGTCGATCAGGTCGGTCAGCGCGCCGCCGCGCGTCTGCGGGTCCTTCTCCAGCAGCGACGGCACCACCGCGAGCGCGCGCAGGTGCCGCGTCTCCCCCGCGCCGAGGTAGTCGAACGCGCGGCCGGCCAGCGCGGTGTCGCCGCGCTGCTCGATGCGCAGGATCGCCTCCCACGCCGCGAACAGGTCCTGCTGCACCGTGCCGAGCGTGCCGATCTGCGGCAGCAGCGTCTTCAGCGCGGAGCCGTGCTCGTCCAGCACCGCCCGGATCGCGCTCACGTCACTGACCGGCGTGGTGAGGAACGTGAGCAGCCGCTCGTCGGCCGGTGGACCGGCCGGGGTGAGCGGGGGCCGGACCGCACCGGCTTTGCGCAGCAGATCGGAGGTGATCGTCCGGACCGGCGCGGCGACCGGGTTGCCCGCCGCGTCCCGTGCCGACCACAGGTTGTCCAGATTCAGGCTCTGCCCGCCGGAGGTGCGCGGCTGGTGCACCATCGCGAAGTCGTACCCGCCGAGCAGCCCGGTGACGCCCGGCGGCGCCTCGCCGTGGATCACCACGATCGGCGCGTCGCCGCCGGCCAGCTGGTTCTGCCGGTGCTGGAACAGCAGCCACTCGAGGTTGGCGAGCTGCCCGGCGGACGGCCCGCGCAGCTTGCGGTCCCTGGCGACGACCACCACCGGCGCGGCCACGCCCTCGGCCGCGGCCGCGATCTCGGACCGGAACCGCTCGCTCAGCGTGCCGGGTGCCCCGATCACGTCGACGCTGCGGCCGGTGTCGCCGATCGGCAGCGCGTGGACGGTCGGCGTGCGGCTGATCGGCCGGGCGGCCATGGCGGGCCCGGCCGCCCGGATCTCGTCCAGCCAGGTCGCCAAATCCGGGGAGCCCTCGACCGGGGTGAGCGTGATCCGCTCCGGCGCGGCCGGCAGCAGCGCGGCGTCGCCGGTGCCCGGGTCCAGCACGGACACCCCGTGCGCGTCGTGCAGCGCGAGCACGGTCAGCGTGTCGCCGGACGGCGCGGTGACCGTGACGAACGCGCGCGTGCCGGGCGTGGCCAGCGCGGCGAGCAGGTCGCCGTACCCGGCTAGGTCCCGGGCCGGTGCGCCGGTGGCGTCCGCGGGCCGCAGCGGCCGGGGCAGGCGCCGCAGCGTCTCCGCGTAGGCGTGCCGGGCCAGCGGCGCGGGGAGGCCGAGCCGCACGCCGTCGTCGCCGAAAATCATTCGCGCCCACGGGTACGGCTTGGCCAGCGCCAGCTCGCGCATCTCCGGCGGGACGTCCGCGTAGGCGTCCGCCGCACGGTGCCGGGACGGCATCACGCGCACGAACTCCGCGCCGTCGACCGGGGCCGGCCGCATGCCGCCGTCCACGCCGAGCAGCCGGTGCGGGTCGACCGGCGGTCCGGCGCGCAGCCCGGCCCGGGGCACCTCGATCGGCAGGCCGAGCCGGTCCGCGCGGGTCACCACATCGGCCAGGGACAGGCCTTCCGGGTCGAGGCGCACCACGTAGCGATCCGCCGTCTCGATCGGGATGCCCGCCAGGAACTGGCGCAGCACGGCCCGCGCCCGGTCGGCGCCCAGTGCGGTGCTGTCGCCCAGCGCGTCCGAGATCTCCCGGCCGAGCGTCAGGTAGGCGAACCGGTCCATCGCCGGCAGGTTCGTCATCGTACGCAGCCGGGTGTCCCGGTTCCGGGTGGAGATCGACTCGGTGTGCAGGTGGGCACCGGTCGCGGTCGGCAGCATGTGGTCGATGCAGATCGCTTCCGAGTTCTTGACGGTGAGCGGCAGATCCACGGTTCTCCCCGGTTCAGCAGTTCGACAGTGTGTAGGTGAGGGCGTCGAGGATCGCCGCGCGCGCGGTCTCGCCGCGGGCCCGCAGGTCGTCGCGGAGCCCGTCCAGCCGGCCGACCCAGGCGGTCCGGTCCACCGGGTCGAGGCACTCCTCCGGCTTGACACCGGTCTGCGTGCTGGCCACCCGCCTGGCCCGGGCCACGAACTCCGCGGTGACCGCGGCCGAGTCGGTGCGCAGCCGGTCCGGCGACACCGCGAGCAGGTCCGCCACCATCTCGATGACGGTCACGTTGGCCCGGTCGAGCCGGTTCGCGGTGCCGGTGCGCGCCAGCGCCAGCGTCTCGTCCGGGCTCAACTGCCCGGCCAGCATGAGCTGGAAGAGCAGGCCGTCCATGGTGAAGCGATCACGGCGGCCGCGTCCGGCGCCGGCCAGGTAGTCGTAGACGAACGTGGGCGGGACCGGTCCACCCCGGTAGGCGGGCTCCGCCTCCAGGAACGAGACCGCGCGCGGCGTCAGCCGGGTGTCCGGCACGCCACCGGCCCGCCGCCCGGTCTCCAGCGCGAGCAGCAGGCCGGGCAGGCGCTGGTCGGCCGGGTTCTCCGCGATAACGCGGCGCAGCTCGTCCGCGACGCCCGGCGTGTGCAGCGCCGGTGCGTACGCCCGGTGGTACGCCTCCGTGGCGGCCCAGTCCGGCGCGCTGATCCACGCGGCCAGCTCCGGCGTGAGCGTGCCGCCGGCCGGACGGACCAGCGTGCCGGCCCGCCGGAACAGCTCCACGGTCGGCGCGGCCACCATGGTGTCGGCCTGCGCGGCGTGCGGCCCGAGCAACTGCCACACCTGCTTGAAGTCGGCGTCCATCGTCTCCTGCACGGTGACCGCGCCACGGGCGTGGCGGACCAGCGCGAACGCGTCCTCGGTGCGCTTCGTGCCCATGGTCGCGACCACGATCGGCGCGACACCGCGCCACGCGTCGTTGCGCAGCGTCTCGTCGAGTCGCCGGACCGCCGCCAGCGCGCTCTCCGCCGGACCGCCCAGGTTGATCACCCGCACCGGCGGGCCGGCCACGCCGCGCGCGGATGCGGTGATCCTCTCGAGCGCCTGGCCGGCGCGCTGCGTCGTGAAGTCACCGAGCGTCATGATCTCGCGATCCGGGGCGACGATCGCCGGAGGCGTGTTCTGGATCTGCGGCAGCGGCGGCGTGCCGGCCGGGACCGGCGCCTTGACACCCGACAGCTGCGCCTTGACGCCCGACAGCGGCGCCTTGACACCCGACAGCTGCGCCTTGACGCCCGACAGCGGCGCCTTGACACCCGACAGCTGCGCCTTGACATCTGACAGGGGCGCCTTGATGCCGGGGAGCGTGGAGGCCGCGAGATCCAGCGACGGTGCGACGTGTTGCTGCGGCAGCTCGCCGGACGCGCGCCGGCCCAGCCGGTCGCCGGAGGCCCGGTTGGTCAGCACGTCGGGCAGCGCGGCCCGCAGGTCGATCGACCGGCCGCGCTCGTCCAGCATCAGCACCTCGGTGCCGGACTTGCGGAACATCCGCGCGTGCTGGTCGGTGATCAGCCCGCGCAGGTTGTCCAGCGGCGTGCCGATCGACGCGGCCAGGTTGCCCGCGCCGTGCCGCTGGCCGTCCACCCACATCATCCGGCCGCCGCCGATCGACATCACCCAGAACAGGTGCGAGTTGCCCGCGGGCGGCGGCGGCACCCGGAACGCGATCATGGTGCCGGGACGGCTCGCCGCGTAGCGCCAGAGCGAGTCCGGGTCGCGCAGCCGGGCGAAGTCGCCGCGCAGCGACGTGGCCAGGTCCTCGGCCCCGCCGTCCCCGGCCCGGTCGGTGTCGGTGGTGCCGTTGGCGGTGCGGCGGTGGACCGCGATGAACGCGCCGAACGCGCGGATCACGCAGTCCTCCGGCGTCACCGCGGGCCGGGGCGCGCCCGGGACCGGCGCCGGTACCTCGGTCGCCGCGAGCCAGTCGCGCAGCCGCTGCACCGCCGCGTCCAGCTCCTCCTGCCGGAGCAGGTTCGGCGCGGCCGGCCCGCGTCCGGCGAGCCGTTCGATCATGAACCGCCGGTCCGCAACGAAGGCCGGTGGCGCGTCGTCCGCGAGCGCCTGGACCAGCGCCTGGTCGATGATCCCGAGCGTGGCCCGCGGGCCGAAGACCTCGGCGGCCTTCTCCGACGGGATGCGCGCGATCAGCCCGTGCGGCACGTCGCTGCGCACCCAGGCCCGGCCGTTCGAGGAGGTGCCGATCAGCGTCAGGTCGAACCAGAAGTAGTCGTAGTCGCCGGCCTTCTTCTCGTAGGTGATCTCCACATTGCCCACGCCGCTGGCGTCCCCGGCGGAGTGGGAGCCGCCGCCGGCGATACCGGTCGCGACGATCAGCTTCTCGTCCCCCTCGCGCGGGCCGGCCTCGACCTCGACCGGCCGGATGCTCAGCCCGGACCGCTGGTCCCGCCGCTGGGAGAGGGCGGTCACCTTGATCGGCATGTTCGTCGCGCGGTAGTCGCCGCGGGACAGCCAGGTGCCGCCGCGCAGCACGGCCCGGACCGTGAACTCGTCCGCGCCGTCGCCCTTGACCGTGTAGCCGCCGGTCAGCAGCCGGCTGATGTTCGGCGTGACGTTGGTGCTGCTCAGCGCCGCTTTCACCGAGGTGAGCGCGGTCGACCAGGGCGCGTATCCGGGAAGCCGCGGCACCGGCTTGGTCGTGTCGTACCGCTCCGCGCCGGGCATCCGAGTAGTCGGCAGCCAGGTGGTGAACGCGTCGAACCCGAAGATCTCCAGCGCCTGTACGTGCCCGGCCAGCCGCGCGGTCACCGCCAGGTCGGCTTGCAGGTCGGCCGGGCCGCCGGGCGGTGGGTTGCGGTTGAGGACCCGCACCGAGGCGGGCTTGATGTCCGCGGCCGTCTTCGGCAGCTCGCTGCGCAGGTGCGGCACGGCCTCGAACGGTGGCCGTTCCTGGGTCAGGTGACTCGGCGTGATCAGCCGCAGCCGGCCGGGGACGGTCTCGGTGTGCTTCGGCTTCCGCTTCCCGGTGACCGCCTCCTGGAGCAGCGTGCGCAGCCAGCCGTCGGAGATCGTGTCGACCATCTTGGCCGTGGCCGATCCGGCCGAGACGAACGCCTCGAGCGCCTGCGGCAGGTCGGACGCCTCGAAGAACTCCAGCTTGAGTACGGTGTGCGTGCCGAACTCCTGGCTGTCCGGGTTCGTCGGGGACACCCGCAGGTACGGCTGGTCGGAGTCGGTGCGGCCGTCCACCGTGGTCCGGCCCCACTCCGCCTCCGCGCCGGCGCCGATCGCCATCCGGGCATCGCCGGGACCGAACCGCGCGTCACCGGCCGGCCCGATCTTGGCGGACCGGTCCTTCGCCTCGGACCAGCCGCGCTGGTCCAGACCGCCCTTGCTGATCGTGCCCTTCACGTCCGGGCGCGGCCGGCGGTAGGTGAGCGGCCCGTCGTCCGCGGTGAGCCGGATGCCGATCCGCTTCACGCCGCCGAGCGGCCGGTTCAGCGTGATCAGCGCCTCCAGCCCGTCCCGGCGGATGGTCCGGTAGTGCGCCTTGATCGCGCTGGTCCGGAACAGGTTCTCCACGGCCAGCGAGAGCGACGGGTCGTCGATCGCCACGTCCATCCCGCGCAGCCGCTCCTTGACCACGGCCAGGACGTCCTGGGTCACACCGTTCTTGGTGCGGGTCGCGGTCAGCTTCTCCACCGGGGAGGCGGCGAACGCCAGCTCCTTGTGGATCGGCGTCAGCGGGGCCGTCTTCGCCGGCATCTGCCGCGCGTCCGCGTCCGGGATCGGCAGCCCGAGCTCCTGCGCGGTCACGTGCGGCGTGGACATGTCCATCCCGTGCGCGATCCGCAGGTCGTGCTCGTACCTGGTGAGCTTCCCGCCGCGCGAGTACCGCTCGTATGTGATCAGGTAGACCGCGTCCGCCGAGTGGTTGTAGGAGCGGCCCTCGTACCCGGCGCGGGTGGTGGTCGTGCCCCCGGCCAGCGCGGACGTGGTCACGCCCCAGCGCCCGGAGACGGACGCGTCCACCCCGAGGTTGACGTGGTCGGCGCCCCGGCTGGACGCCGGGATCCGCTGGCCCGGCTCCGGGTCCTGACCGGGTACGTAGCCGGTGCCCTTGGCACCGTCGCCGTCGTCCGGCACGGCCGCGGCACCGGGTCCCCACTGGAAGATGCCGCCGGCGCCGACGGTGGCCGCGCCGCTGATCGCGTCGCCCTCGCTGCCGCCGCTCTGCACGTTCGAGTCCTGGTAGTCGCGGTTGGTGGCGCCGTCGGTGGGCCGGGTGAAGCGCGGGTTCGCCGGCAGCAGGCGGATCCGGAGCTGGCGGACCGTGCCGCCCCGGCTCCGGCGCAGCGGTACCACGATGCCGAGGCGGGTCATCAGGTCGCTGGCCCGCGGCTCCAGGAAGTCGGGCCGGATGCCGTCCGCGACGCCGGCCTCCAGCGCCAGCCGACCGCCGCCCGGCGCGAGGTCGCGCAGCATGGCGGTGGTGGCGGAGGTGTCCTGCCGCGCGTCGTCGACGCCGTTGACGAACGCCTGCACCGACTCGGCCAGCGTGCCGACCTGATTCAGCCAGACGTACATGCCCTCGGTGTTGCCGTCCACCGTGGAAACGAAGCCGTCCGGCTCCGCGCCGTCCAGCCAGGACCGGGCGGCACGCGACTCGTCCCGGGTGAGCCGGGTGACCGTGGGCCGGTCACCCGGCAGCGGCTCCTGACTGTGCGCGGTGCCGGGGGCGGGCGCGAGGTCCTCCTCGGCCACCCGGACCGGGGCGTGGAACGCCTCGCCGCCGTACGTGCGGGTGCTGACGTCGGTGAGCACCTTGCCCTTCTTGTCCGTCACCGACACGGTGAGCTGGTACCGCACGTCGTAGTCGAACTCGGTGAGCGTGCCGCGGACCTTGCGCCGCCGCGCACCGGCCTGGGCCAGGCCGATCAGGTTCGCGTACTCCCGGTCGAACGCGGCCTGGAGGTCGACCAGCCGGACCCGCAAGCCGAAGAAGTCCTTGATGCTGACCCGGCCGGAGCCGTCCACCCGCGCGCCGACCTGGTAGGCCAGCAGCTCGCGCACGCTGAGCCCGGACCGGCCGGTGCGCTTGGTGTCCAGCAGGTAGTCCGGGACGGTGCGCACCTCGCGCAGGTCGCCCAGCTCACCGGTCAGGTTCACCCGGAACGTGAGGTCGCCGATCGTGTACGTGTCGGTGATCCCGCCGTCGAAGAGGGACCGCTGGAACCCGCGCAGGCCGGGCACGCCGAGCTTCGCGGCCAGCTCGGCGAACCGCTTGGTCCGCTGCCCGCGCTTCAGCGTCTTGCCGACCTTCGCCATCTGGAACTGGAGCAGCCGCAACGCGTCCCCGAAGATCATCTCGGCGCCCGGCATCTCCTTCATCACGCCAGGACCCAGGCCGGTGCGGGCGGCCATCGCCCACGGCTCCCGGGTCGGCCCGGTCAGCGGCCGGAGGCCACCGTTCACCCAGCCGTCCGCGGAGACGACGTGCCGCCGCACGCCGGCCGGTTCCACGCCCTCTCGCACCGCGTCCGGCAGCGTCTGCCCGGCCAGCCGGGTGCCGGTGTGGTCGACCACCTCCACCCGCGGATCCGCGGACAGCGCCGCGACGATCGCGGCCGGCACCCCGTCGGCCAGCTGCACCTGCGCGTACCCGGGCACGTCCAGCCCGTCCAGGAAGCGCTGCACCGATTCCAGGGCGTCGTCCACCGGTACGGACGTGTGCTGCTGCGCCGGCAGGTAGAGCGCCGGGTTCGGCACCAGCGCGCCCGGCCCGCCCGAGGCGCGCAGCGGGATCGCACCGAGTACCAGCCCCCGGTCGTCGACCAGGTAGCGGAACGCCGCCGCGGGCTGTCCCTCGGCCGCCGCCGGGTAGGCGCCGTCGCCGCGCAGCCGCACCCGGCCGGTCAGCACGGACAGGCTGTGCAGCGCGGGCGGCAGCTCGGTGAACGCGGCCGGTGCGGTGCCCCGGCCCTGCACGGCCAGCTCGATCGGCGCCTTCCTGGCGAGCGCGAACAGGTCGACCGCGTCCCGCACGCCGTGCGCGCCCCACGGATCCGGCGCGGCCGCCGCCCGCGCGGCCGGGCCGGCGGCCGGATGGGCCGGGTTGGGCACGTACTCCGCGGTGACCGGATCCGGGTGCGTGGGGTCGGCGGACCGGGTGAACACGGTCGCGCCCAGGATCCGGTCCCCGTCCGCCGGGTCGGTCTGGTAGCGGATGACGGGCACGTCGGCCACGCTCGCGTAGCTGTCGCCCGGATGCGAGATGTCCACGTTGGCGTGGTTCGCCGCCCAGGCCCACGGCCCGTCCGCGCTCCGGCCCTCGGGCAGCATGATCTCGATCCGGTGCGTCGCGGCGATCTTCTGCAGATCGGCCGGTGCGGTCACACCGGCCCGCGGGAACGGCTTGACCGGCTTGGCGCCCTTCGCCGCGAGCGTCAGCGTGCCCTCCGGCAGCACCACCGCGTCGCGCAGCTCCGGCGTGGACAGCAACTGCTCCTCGAACGCGGCCGCGTGCCGCTCCGGCACGGCCAGCTCGACGACCGTGGGGTGGCGCACGGTGAGCTGGCCGCGGTTCGAGTCCAGCGTCAGCTCGGTGGCGAACGTGGCCGCGTACCGGATCAGTTTGTCCCCGCGGACCAGCAGGTACTGCGCGGAGGACTCGATGTTGGCGGACCGGTCCACGTCCCGGTTCAGCTTGAGCGTGAGGACGTCCAGCCGGGGCAGGATCAGGTGGTCGCCGACGCTGAGCGGGAACTCCACGCCGAGCCGGCCGCCCACCGCCGAGCTGCCACCGCGTCCGGCCGACCGGCTGGTGGCGGCGCCCGCGTCGTTACGGATCATCGCGTCCGGCGTCCGCTCGATCCGGCGTAGGTCGATCAGCTTGCCGCCGGTCCGCACGTGCCCGTCGAGGTGCCGGCCCTTGCCGAGCCCCAGCGAGACGTGCGGCGACACCCCGGCGTCCGTGGTCCACCACTGGTTCTGTTCCTTGACCACCCGGGGGTTCAGGAACTGCTGCCGGAGCTTGTCGACAACGCGCGCGGCCTGGGTGTCGCTGAGCGTGAACGCCGGGTCGGTGCGCAGCCGCCGGCCGAGCTCGGCCAGCGGGTCGGTGAAGTCGGCCGCGGTGAAGACGTAGTCCTGATGGTGCAGTGCGCCCGGGTTCGTCACCCGGGTCGGCTCGCCGATCGTCATCGGGTCCACCGCGTCCCGGTCCGTGGAGACCAGCTGCGGCGACAGGATCAGCAGGTGGTCGTCGAGGTCGTGGGCGGCCACCTCGCGGCCGTCCACCTCCACGACCACCTGGGCGTCCGTGTCGTACTCGTTCATCGCCCAGTCACCGGTGAACGCGAAGTTCTCCGAGTTGATCCGGCCGCCGGCCACCTCGGCCCAGCGCCGGGAACCGCCGGTGAACAGCCGCAGCGTCGGGCCGACCACGGCCTGGAGCAGGTCGTTCGTGACGGCCAGCACCGTGATCAGGCCGACCGGCAGGTTCCAGGCGCGCGAGCCACCGCGCGACTGGCTGAACGTCTTCTCCCCGAACCGCAGCTGGAGCTGCACGTCCTGGCCGGTCCGGCCGGGACGCACCGGGCGGGCCCGGCGGAACCGCGGGTTCGACGGGCGGACGAAGACCCGGACGTACTTGCCGTTGAACTCCTCGGCCACGCCGGTGTCGATCAGCCGTTCCCAGTCCGCCGCCTCCCGCGAGCCGAGCGTGCTGGTCAGCCACGGTGCCAGGTCCCCGCTGTCGGCCCGCCACGGCCGCATCGAGTCGCCGACGGCCGGTGCGATCGCGGAAGTCAGCGCCTGCACGTCGGCCGCGTCGAGCGGCTGGACGTCCCGGACGTAGCTGTCGCCGAGCACGTGCCGCTCGCGCAGGAACCACGGCGCGGACGGCGCGGTCGCCGCCTCGATCCGGGCGCGCAGCGTCGCCATGTCCGCGGCGGTCTCGGCCAGCATCCAGCGGAGCCGGCCGGCCAGGTCGGACGCGCCGTGCCACGGCTCGCCGCGCAGCCGGCCGTCCGGGTCCAGCAGCCGGGTGGCGACGCCGGCCAGGTCGGCCGGCCGGCCGCTGCGCCGCGCGGCCGCTTCCTCGTTCCGGGCCAGGTCCATCGCCTCGGTGCGGGCCGCCTCCGCCGCGGCCTGCTCCACGTCGAACCGGTCCGCGAGCGCGTTCCACAGCGCCAGCGTCGACTGCCGGCCGGCCAGCCGCGCGGCCTCGCCGTCCACCGCGGGCGTGCCGGCGTACGCGGTCAGCATGCCCACGTACTCCACGTACGCCCGCTCCAGCTCGGGAGCTGCCTCGGCCTGCTCACGGCGCACCGCCCCGCCGGCGAGGGACATGTGACGCAGGTAGGCGAGCCGGCCGACGTCCGCCACCGTGATCGTCCCACCGCGCGCCGCGATCGTGCCGACCCCGGCCGCCGCGTCGCGGTGGGCCCGGCGCAGCGCGGATCCGTCCGCCTCGGCCGCCTGCATCCGGGTGTCCAGCCGGCGTGCGTCGCCGAGTTCCAGCCGGGCCCAGTCCGCGGCGGTGTCCCGCAGGTGGGTGAGGTGCGTGTCGAGCAGGTCGCGGTTCGCAACCGCGGTGTCCCGGAGCGCGGTCGCCTCCGTCCGGCGCCGCACCTCCTCGGCGCGCAGGCCGGGGATCCGGCCGTGCTCGGCGCGCAGCGCGGCGACGCCGCCCCGGAGGTCCGTGACGTGCACCCAGGCCGCCTCCTCGGCCTCGCGCAGCCGGACGATCTCCGCGTCGTCCGCTTCGGCCTGCCGGACGAGCTGGTTCACGCGCTGGCTCGCCGCGACGGAGGCCGCCTGCAGACGGACGTGATCGTCCCGTGTGCTCTGGGACAGCGCCTCGAAGGCCCGGCCGCGCGCCACCTGGGCCGCCTCGATCTGCGCGGTCAGCGCGGCCCGCGCCCGCTCCGCCGCGGCGCGCGCGTCCTGGGCCGCGGTGAACGCGGTGTCCGCGGCCGTGACGCGTGCCTCCTCGGCCGGGATGCGGGTGTCCAGCTCGGCGCTCCGGGCGTCGTGCGCGGCGATCGCGGTGCCGGCCGCCCGGACCGTGGCGTCGTGCTCGGCGCGGGTCGTCTCGTACCGGTCCCGGATCGGCGGCAGCCGACGGGTCAGCAGGTCGTCGAGCGCGGTGAACTGCTGCTCCGGGGTGCCCTCCCGGAGCGCCTCGCCGACCGCCTCGACCTGCGCCCGGACCAGCTCCTCCGGGCCCTCCGCGCCGGGCGTGACACCGGCGGCCGGGGCGGTGCGCGGGGCCGGCCGGGTCGGCTGCAGCGCACCGGCGGCGGCCCGGCCGAGCGGCGCGTCGATCAGCGCGTCCACCAGGCTGGTCGGGGTGTCCAGCACGGACCTCGCGGGTTCCGGCCGCAGCACCCGGACCGTGGTGCCGGCCGGCGGGTTCGCCGCGTCGGCCGGGTCGAACCGGCGGACCGCGTCGGCAGGGTCGGCCGAGAGGTCCACCCACCACAGTGCGCCGTCGCGCGGCACCAGCCAGCGGACCGTGCCCGGCCCGCCGTTCGTGCCCGGCACGTGCACCAGCGCGGGTGCGTCCAGTGTCGTCCCGGTCAGCGACTCGGGCGTGCGCGGCTCGCCGCCGAACAGCCGGAGCAGCTCCGCCTCGGACACCGGCTGCACGGCCGCGGGCAGCGCCGTCAGGTTCGTGCCGGGTGGCGCACCGAGCACCAGCCCGGCCGCGAGCTGATATCCGGCCTGCCACACCGCGGCGCCGGAGACCGAGCCGGAGCGCGGCACCCGGTACTCCTCACGGGCCTCGGCCACCCGCGCGACCAGCCGCTCCAGCCGGGTCCAGAGCGGCGTGCGCCGGTCCACGGCCAGCTCCGCGGCGGTGGCCAGCACCGCGCGCATCGCGGCCAGCCCCTTCGGCAGGACGTGCAGCTGGTCGCCGTCGCGGACCAGGCGCGCCGACGGCTGCGCGTCCGGCGCGTCCAGCACCGTGATCGGCACGCCGACCAGGTCGGCCGCGGTCAGCCAGGTCCGTTCCGCGCCGCCGGTGGCGACCGTGGTGATCCGCGCACCGGCGCCCAGTTCGCCGAGCAGATCCCGGGTCACCCGCTGGACGGTCTCCAGCGCGGCCACGTCGCTCAGCCCGCGCGGGTCCATGAAGAACGCCGGCCCGCCCGCGCGCGTGCCCACGTTCATGGCGCGCTGCAGCTCGATCAGGTCGACCGGCGTCCCCATCGGGTACGGGTGGAAGTAGACGCCGTTGTCGATCGGGATCAGCCGCCCGTCCGGACACAGCGCCGCAAAAGCATCAAGGGTGCCGGTTCCGGACATGCCGTCTCCCAACTGTGCTGCGAGGCGTACGGATCCTGCTTAACGTCTCGTCAGCGCAGCTGGTTCACACAGGTTTTACAAAGTCTTCACTCCCGTCTCGTTCGTACCAACTGTCCGACCTGTGCAAAGGCAGATCAACCCACCCGTGGACCCGGTGGATCCGGTTTCCGGAAGGTAACCGACTCCGCACATCGGCAACATGTCAGGGACAGGTCTCGACATATACCGCGACGTGTTCGAAGAGCTCACTGTGCTCCGGTCTCTGCTGCATCATGGCGCGCACCTCGCGGATGATGTCGGTCCGGCCGCTCTCCGGCAGGTACGCCGAGTGCTGGTAGATCTGGTGCTTGATCGACTCCAGCGGCGCGCCCTCCATACCCAGCTTGATCGCGCCGAGGATGGCCCGGCTGGCGCCGTCGTCCAACGGCCCCCTGGTCAGGTCGATCAGGTCGGAGAAGCCCTCCGCGCGCGACGCCGGATCCCGGTCCACCAGCAACGGCACCTGCGACAACGCGGTCCGGCCACGTGCGTCGCCCGCACCCAGGTAGTCGAACGCGGCCCGCGACAGTGTCTCGTCAGCGCGCCCCTCGATGCGCAGGATCGCCTGCCAGCCGGCGAACAGGTCCGGCTGCACGCTCAGCCCGTCGATCTGCGGCGCCAGCGTCTTCAGCGTGGATCCGTGCTCGGCCAGCACCGACTTCAGCCCGACGACGTCGTCCAGCGGGGTGGAGAGCAGCTCGGCCAGCTCCGGCGCGACCACGGCCGTGACCTCCGGCCGGGCCGCGCCCACCGTGCGCAGGAAGTCCGCGGTCAGACTGCGGACCGGTGCGGAGACCTGTTTGCCGGTCGCATCCCGGCCGATCCACAGGTTGTCCAGGTTCAGCCCGAACCCGGTGCCGGTCCGCCCGGTGTTGGACGGCTGCTGCACCACCGCGAACGGGTACGTGCCGACCAGGTCCAGCACCGCGGCCGGCGCGTCGCCGCGGATGATCACGGTCGGCGGCGGCCCCCCGGCCAGCTGGTTCTGCCGATGCTGGAACAGCAGGTGCTCCAGGTCGAACAGCTGTCGCGCCGAGGGCCGGTCGGACGGCCGCGGCGTGGCGATCACGATGACCGGCCCGTCCGCCCCCTCGGCCGCGGCGATCAGCTCGGTCCGGAACCTGCCGGTCACCGCGGCCTGATCGCCGATCACGTCGACCGACCGGTTCCCGTCGCCGATCGGCAGCGAGTGCACCCCGGACGTGTGCCGGATCTGACGCATCGGCGGCAGCGGCCGGTTCGCCGCGATCTCAGCCAGCCAGCCGGCCAGCTCCGGCGCGCCCTCGACCGGGTGCAGCACGATCGAGGACGTGCTCGCCGGCAACACGGCCGCGCCCGCCGTACCCGGGTCCAGGAACGACAGTCCGTGGTGGTCGTGGTGGGCGAGTACGACCACGCTGGCCCCGTCCGGCGTGTGCACCTCGACGAAACCGCGGCTGCCCGGCGCGGACATCGCGGTGATCAGATCGCCGTACCCGGGGATCGCACGGCCTCCGGTGCCGGGCAGGTCATGGGTGTCCAGCTGCCGGCCGAGCCCGGACAGCACCGCGCCGTAGGCCGCGCTGACCAGCGGCGCCGGCATGCCCAGCCGCACCGTGCCGGAACCGTCGAACACGATCGCGGCCGTCGGGTACGGCGACAGCAGCGCGGCCCGCACCGCCTCCGGGTCCGCGCCGGCGTAGGCGTCCGGCGCCCAGTGCCGCTCCGGCACGATCCACAGCGTCTCCGCGTCCGCGACCGGCGTCAGCCCCATCGCCTCGTCGAATCCGATCAGCCGGCCCGGGTCGACCGGCTTCTCCCCCGGCCCGGCCTCGGCCAGGTCGGAAACCCGCACCTCGACCGGTAGGCCGGCCAGGTTCGCCCGCGCCGCGGCCTTATCCAGCGACAGCCCACCCGGTTCCAGCAGCCGCACCACGGTCCGGTCCGCGACCTCGGCCGGCAGGCTGCGCAGGAACTGGTCCATCACCGCCTGGCCGCGCGCGGCCCCCGGCTCACCGCGCCCGTGCCCCATCGCCGCATCGATCTCCTGGCCGAACGCCAGGTAGATATGGCCGTCCCGGCCGGGCCGGGCCGTCAGGTCCCGCACGCGCGGGTCCCGGTTGCGTACCGAGATCGACTCGGTGTGGATCAGCGCGCCGGACATCGTCGGGAACACATGGTCGATACAGATGGCATCCGCATGGTTCTGGATCAGCGGCAGGTTCATACGTATCCCCTGGTCAGCAGTTCGACAGTGTGTAGGTGACGGCGTCGATCACGGATGCGAGCAGCGTGGAGACCTCGTCGCCCCGGCCGCGCAGCAGGTCCCGCAGCATGTCCAGCCGGCCGACCCAGGCAGTCCGGTCGACCGGGTCCAGGCACTCCCAGGGCAGCGCGCCGGCCGACGTACTGGCGATCATGCGGGCCAGCTCCACGAACCGGTACGTGACGCCGGCCGGGTCGGCCAACAGCTCCGCGTGCGAGGTACGCATCAGCTCCGAGACGATCTCGAAGACCGTCGCGTTCGCGCGGTCCACCTTGTGCGGCGAGGTGGCACGGGCCAGCTCCGCGCCGGTCCGGTAGTCCAGCTCACCGGCCACCATCAGCCCGAAGAGCAGCCCGTCCAAGGGATACCGTTCGCGGCGCGTCGCACCGGACGAACGCAGGTAGTCGTAGAGGAACGAGACCGGCATGCGGCCGCGTGCCGCGGCGTCGTAGACCGGCTCCACGTCCAGGAAGGACCGGACGTGCGGGCTGAGCCGGGGCGAGTCCACGGCCGGCACACCGCCCGCCCGGTCGGCCGCGGCCAGCAGCGTCTGGAACGAACGCAACCGCAGGTCGGACGGGTGGGCAGCGACCACCTCGGCCAGCTCCGCACGGACCGTACCGGTCCGCAGCTCCGCGTCGTGCGCACGCTGGTACGCCTCCGCCTCCGTCCAGCCCGGCTGCCCGATCCACTCGGCCAGCGCCGGGGTCAGCGCACCCCCGGCCGCGTGCGCCGGAAGCGCGTCGGCGCGCCGGAACAGGTTCGCGTTCGGTGCCGGCTCCATCGTGGACGCGTGCGCCACCCCCGGCTCCAGCAGCTGCCAGACCCGGTCGAAGCCGGCCATGCCCTCCTGCAGCGTGACCGGGCGGCGGGCCGCCCGGACCTCGGCGAACGCGTCGAGCGCCTTCTTCGTACCCATGGTGGCGACCACCACCGGCGACCGGCCGCGCCAGCCCTCGTTACGCAGCATCTCGTCCAGCTGCCGGACCGTGGCGGCAGCGGTCTCCGGTGTACCGGTCAGGCTGACCGCGATCACCGGGCCGCCGGCCGAGTGCCGCATCCCCTCCCGGATCTGGTCCAGCGTGCGCTGCCCGGCCGGGCTGGAGAAGTCACCGATCGGGTGCAGTTCACGGTTCCGGCCGGGCAGTTCCGCAGCCGGTGAGGGCGCGGCGACCGGCGGCTGCTTGACCGCGCCGGGGCCCGCGGTGCTGAGAACGGAGCGCAGCTCCGCGTCGGCCGTGCGGAACGGCGTGGACGCCTGGAGCCGGCCGGACTCACGTCGTCCGAGCCGGTCACCGGGCTGCCGGAGCTGGGTTCCGCCGGACACTTCCTTGAGCATGTCCACGGCCTGGCCGCGCGGGTCCAGCAGCAGCGCCTCGGTGCCGGTCTTCCAGAAGAGCTGCGCGTGCCGGCCGAGCAGCGTTCCGGTCAGCGCCTGCCGGCCGGGCAGCGTCCCGGTCAGCGCCTGCCGCCGGTCGCCCAGATCGGCATCGGTGTAGGAGACGCCGTGCGCCTGGCCGTCGAAGACGCGCAGCCGGCGCGGACCGGTCAGATTCCCGGCGCCGTCGCGGCTCTGGCCGATCGACATCACCCAGAACACGTGCGATTCCCCACCGGGGTCCGGCGGCACCCGCAGCATCAGCATCGCACCCGGCCGCTTCTCCAGGTAGTTCTTGATCGCCTGCGGGTCCCGGATCCGCAGGAACTCACCACCGAGTGCGCGGGCCACGTCCTCCGCCGTGCGGTGACCGACCCTGCCGACGTCCGTGGTCACGTTCGTGGTGCGCCGATGCACGGCGACGAACAGCGCGAACGCCCGGTCCACGCAGTCGGCCGGGGTGACCGGCGGCGCCGCGGCACCGGCGGCCGACGGGGCCATCTCCGTCGCGCGGGTCCAGTCCAGCGCCCGGCGCAGCGCGTCGGCCCGCTCGTCGAAGTCGTTCAGGTTCGGGGCCGGCCGGGTGCGCTGCTTCGCCAGCGCGTCGACCAGGAACCGCCGGTCCGGATAGGGCACCACGACGTCCCCGCTGAGCCCGCGCAGCAACGCCTGGTCCACCAGGCCCAGCGTGGACATCTGCGGGCCGAACACGGCCGCGGCCTTCTCCGACGGGATCCGGGCCAGCAGCCCGAACGGCACCTCGCCGCGGATCCAGGACCGGCCGTTGCTGGAACGGCCGATCAACGTGACGTCGAACCAGATGTAGTCGTGGTCACCCTTGCGGCGCGCGATCTGGATCGCGTAGTCGCTGACACCGCTGGCGGACCCGGTTCCCTCGCCCTTCGCCACGCCGAGACCGGTGCCGACGAACGCGCGCTCGCCGCCCTGTGAGTGACCGCTGGCGACCTCGAGCGGCGCGACCTCGAAGCCGGACTCGCGCTCGTGCTCCTGCTCCAGTTCCTCCGCGTGCAGCGGCGCGTTCGACTGGTCGTACCCGCCCCGGCCCAGCCAGCGGCCCTGGCGCAGCACCGCCTGAACGGTGAACGCGTCACCGCCGTCGCCGAACACGGTGTAGCTGCCGTCGAACATCTCGCCGATGTGGGTGGACACGTTCTCGCCGGCCAGCGCCGCCTTCATGCTCGCGGCCACTGTGGAGAGCGGGCCGTAGTCAGCGACCCGGGGCGCCGGGAGGTCCGTGTCCAGCCGCTCCGCACCGGGCTGCCGGATGGCCGGCAGGAAATCGGCGAACTTCTCGAAGCCGTAGGTCTCGAGGCCGAACAGGTCCGGGGCGAGCGACCGGGTCACCGTCGCGTCCGCTCGCAGGTCGGCCGGTAGGCTCGACGGGTCGGGCCCGGCGCCGTTCAAGATCGTCACCCGGGACGGCGGCAGGTCGGCGAGCGTGGCCGGCAGCGGCATGGTGCCGGCCGGCGTGCGCGGCGGGCCGATCCGGGTCAGGTGGTTCGGCGTGAGCACCGAGACATGCCCGCCGACGTGGGCGCGGCCGGACGGTTGGGCCCCGGCCGGGAAGAGGCTCTGGAACCGCTTGCGGACGCGGCCGTCGGTGATCGTGTCCGCCACCTTCGCGGTGATCTTGGCGACGTCCTTCAGCGTCTCGACCGCCTGCGGCAGCGTGGTCGTCTCGAAGAACTCCAGCGAGAAGCGGGTGTCCGCGCCGAACTCCTGGCTACCCAGATCGAGCGGGCCGCCCCGGCGGCGCATCTGGACGGCCGTGCTCTCCGTGGTCGAATCGGCCCGCTCCCACTCGTGGCCGGCCTCGGCGCCGATGACGATGCGCGCGGTGTCCTGCATGAACCGGCCGTCCACCGAGGTACCGGCGACGACCGTGGTCGACGTGCCCTCGGTGTGCGCGGTGGCCGCGGTGGAGGCACCGCTGATCGTGGTCTTCGCGTCCGGCCGTGGCCGTTCGTGCACCAGCCGGTCGTCGCGCGCGGTGAGCCTGATGCCTATCTGCCGGGTACCGCGTTTCCGCTCCAGAGTGATCAGCTGATAGATGCCCTCCTTGCGGATGGTCCGGTAGTGCCGCTTGAGCGCGCTGTCCCGGAACAGCGTGGCGAGCGCGCCGGAGATGGCCGGATCCTTGACGTCGACGCCCATCCCGGCGAGTTTGTCCTCCACGACCTGCAAGACGTTCCTGATCACCGTGACCTCGCGGGTCTGCTGAACCCGCCGGTCGCCCTGGAGCACCGTCCTGGTCCGCTGCTCACGGGTGGTCTGGTTCGCGGTCAGCGTGGAGACGTGCGAGGTGGCGTACGCCAGCTCCGGGTGGATCGGCCGCAGGTCGCGCGTCTCCGTCGGGACCGTCTTGCGGTCCGTGGCCGGCACCGGCAATGTCAGGTCACCGGCGAGCACGTACGGCGTGGAGGTCTCCAGGCCCCCGGCCAGCTTCAGGTCGTACGGCGCCGACCAGAGCGCCCCGTCCGAGTACCGCTCGTAGAAGACCATGAAGAGCGCATCCGACGAGTGCGTGTAGCTGCGACCCTCGAACGACGCCCGGGTGCCCTCCTTGCCGCCGGTCACCACGGTCTCGGTCTCGCTGCTGCGCTGGACGACGTTCACGTCGGCGGTGACGTTGATGTGGTCGGCCATCCGGCTGGACGCGGCGACGTGCGCGTCCTGGTCGTGGAGCCCGGCCGCGCCCTTGCCGGTCTGGAAGATCAGCGCGGGACCGGTCTGGAGCGAGAAGCCCCGGCCCGACGTCTCGGACGCGGCCGCGCGGACACCGGTCCGCGAGTACTCCTTGAGCGTCGGGTCGTCGGTCGGCCGGACGTACCGCGCGTGTGCCGGCACCATGAAGACGCGCAGCTGGCGGACGATGTCGCCGTCCTTTGCCAGCGGCACGACCGCACCGGTGCGGCTCATCATGTCGCCGGCTCTCGGTTCCAGGAAGTCCGGCGTGATCCCGGAGGCGATGCCCTCCTCGAGGTGGTGCCGCTCACCGCCCGGCGCCAGCGCGGCGAGCAACTCGTCCAGGCTGCCCGCCTTCGGCGCCTTGAGGTGGCCGTCGACCACGTCGACGAACCGCTGGAGCCCTTCGGCGAGCTTCCCGACCCGGTTCAGCCAGATGTACATTCCCTCGCTGTTGTCCCGGACGCCGGAGACCAGCTCGCCGGCTCCGCCGGTGACGTCCGCACCGGCCAGCCACCGTTCCATGTCGGCTGCCTCAGCCGGGGTCAGCCGGCTCACCGCCTGCTCGTCGGTGAGCAGCGGCGGCGGTCCGGTCGGCGGTGGCGGGACGACCGGCGTGATGCCGTCGCTCGCCGGGGCCGGGGCCGGGGCGGGCAGCGGCGCCAGGTCGGTGTCGGCCACGTGCACCAGCGCCTCGCCGTCGTACGCTCGCGAGCTGGCCGGCTTGATCTCCTTGCCGTTCTTGTCGGTCACGGTCACGGTCAGCTGGTAGTGCGTGCCGTGGTTGAACGCGGTGACCAGTCCGCCGATCTTGCGACGCCGGCCGCTCTCCGACGACTGGGCGGCACTGCGGGCGTGCGTCCGGTCCCAGGCGAGCTGCACGTCCGCCACCCGGACCCGCATGCCGAAGAAGTCCTTGATGCCGAGGCGGGTGGACAGGTCCAGCCGGGTGCCCCACCGCCGGGACAGGCTCTCCGAGACCGAGTGCCCGCCCGCGCCGACGTTCCGGTTGTCCACCCAGTAATCCGGAATGGTCTCGATGTCCCGCAGGTCGCCGAGCGTGCCGGTCAGGTTGACGTGGAAGGTGAGATCACCGACCGTGTACGTGTCCGTGATGCCGCCGTCGAAAAGTGACCGCTGCCCGCCGCGCAGGCCCGGCGCGCCGAACTTCGCGGCCAGCTCCCAGAACCGCTCCTGCCGTGCCTGCGCCGTCAGCTTCTTGCCGACCGCCCGCATCTGTTGCTCCACCAGCATGAGCACGTCCGCGAAGATGAGTTCGGTGCCGGGCATCTCCTTCAGCGCGCCCGGCCCGAGTCCGCTGCGTGCGGCCAGTGCCCACGGCTCCCGGGTCGGGCCGGAGAGCGGCTTGAGCCCTTGGTTAACCCAGCCGTCGGAGTGCACCACGCCGCGGGTCGCCTCGGCGGGCCGCGGCCCGGTCGGCAGCACCTGGCCGGGCACCCGGGCGCCGGTCTGGTCGAGCAGCTCGACCTGCGGATGCGCGCTCAGCAGCGCGGTCACCTGCGCCGGCACCCCGGTGGAGAGCTGGATCTGGGTGTAGGCGGTCACACCGTCGAGGTAGCGCTGCACCTGGCGGACCGCCTCGGCCGGGGTGGCCGAGGGCTGCCGGGCGGGCAGCGACAGCGCCGGGTTCGGCACCGCGGTCCCGGCCGCCCGGGTGGTCACGCCCGCGTTGGTGACCGGGTTGCCGAGCGGGATCGCGGAGACCACCATGCCGCGCTCGTCCACCACGTACCGGAAACGCGCCGCGGTGGAGTCGCCCGCGGCATAGGTGTAGTCGCCGTCGCCGCGCAGCAGCACCGACTGCCGGGACAGCCACAGCGTGTGCAGGCTGTCCGGCAGATTCTCGATCAGCTGCGGCGTCCGCGCGCCGGACCGCCCGGCGACCGCGATCTCGATCGGATGCTGCTTGGCGAGCACGTACAGGTCGATCGCGTCCCGCACGCCGGAGGAGTGCCACGGCGGCGGCGTTACGGCGGCACCGTCACCGGCCACCGCGGCCGCGGCCGGTGCGGGGAACGCCGGGTTCCGCACGAACTCCACCGCGACCACGTCCGTCTGCGGCGTCCCGCCGGGCGGGTGCACCGTGCCCTTCGTGAACACGGTGGCGCCGATGATCCGGCCGGTGTTCGCCGGGTCGGTGCGGTAACGGAACACCGGGACCTCGTCCACGCCGGCATACTCGAAGTCGCCGTTCTCCGGGTGGCGGAACCGCACCTTGAACTTGCCGGTCTGCGCCCAGGTCCGGGCCGGTGTGCCCCGATGCGCCCAGGCCCAGGCCGGCCCGGGATTGTCCGGGTCCGGAACCGACACCTCGATCCGGTGCTTCTCGGCGATCTTCCGCAGGTCCGCCGGGGTGCGCGCGCCCTTGCCCGGCCACGCCTTGGGCGCCGGGCTGCTCATCGGGTTCCGCCAGCTCCGGCCGGTCTCCGGCATGGTGACGACCGTGTGGGGCGGCTTCGCGAAGACCTCGCGCAGCGCCGGCGTGGCCAGGATCTGCTCCTCGAACGCGTCCGCGTACGGGGCCGGCACGACCAGCTCCACGGTCGCGTTCCGCCGCACCCCCAGCTGCCCGCGGCTGGAGTCCAGCGTCATGTCGGTGGCGACCGTGGCCAGGTAGCGGATCATCGTAGCCTTGCGGGTGAGCATGGTCCGGGCGGTCGACTCCGCGGACAGTGACCGTCCGGTGGACCGGTTGCTGGCCATGAACGCGACGTCCCAGCGCGGCAGCACCAGGTGCTCGCCGAGCGACAGTGGCGGCTCGCCGCCGATCCGGCCGGCCGCCGCGGAACTGCCGCCGGAGCCCCGGCCCCGGCCGGCGGTGACCGCCATGTCGTTGCGGATCAGGCCGGCGGTGTCGGTGATCCGGCGCAGGTCGACCAGCTTCCCACCGGTCCGCAGGTGCCCCTCCAGCCGGCGAAGCTTGCCCACCTTCATCGACACGAACGGCGAGACCCAGCTGTTCGAGGTCCACCACTGGTTCGAGTCCTTGGCCGACTTCTGGTTCATCATCTCCCGGCGCAGCTTGTCCACCACCCGGGCCGCGTTGCGGGCGGACAGCTTGAAGTCGGGATGCCGCTGCAGCTGGTTCTGCAGTTCGGTCAGCGGATCCTCGAATGTGGCCGCGCTGACCGCGAAGTCCTGACCGAGCAGCGCAGCCGGGTTGTTCACCCGGGTGGCCGCGCCCACCGTGGCCGGGTCCACCTCGTCGCGCTTGCTGGACAGCAGCTGCGGCATGGCCAGCACCAGGTGACCGGCCAGGTCCTGGCTGACGATCTGCTGCCCGTCGACTTCGACGATCACCTGGGCGTCCGCACCGAACTGGTGGGTGGCGAAGTCTCCGGTGAAGATCATGTTCTCGGCCTGCACGCTGCCGCTCGCCGTCTCGGACCAGCGCCGCGAGCCGCCGACGAAGAAGCGGGCGATCGGGCCGATGGCGAACCGGACGATCTCGCTGGCGGTCTCGAAGAAGACGGCCGCGCCGAGCGGCAGTCCCCAGCCACCGCCCCCGCCCCGGCTCCGGGAGTAGGCGATGTCGGCGCCCCGGACGTGCATGTTCGCCTCGCCGGGCTTGAGACCCTGCGGATCCTGGATCTGGTACGCCGGGTTGGCCGGCCGCACGTGCACGCGGACGAAGCGGCCGTTGAAGTCGCGGCCGACGCCGGACTCGATCATCTTCTCCCAGTGCCGCTCGTCCTTGCTGACGAGCTGTTTGGTCAGCCACGTCTCGACCTCGTTCGGCACCGACTTCCAGGGCCGCGTGGACGAGCCGAGCCGGCTCTTCACCGCGGTGGTCAGCGTCCGGGCGAACGTCGCGATGCCGTTCGCCTGCGGGTGGTCGTTGACGCGTCGGACGTAGCCGTCGCCGAGCACGCCCCTCTCCCGCAGGAACCAGGGCGCGGACGGGGCGTTGACCAGTTCGGTGCGGGTTCCGAGACTGGCCACGTACCCGCCGGTCTGCGGCAGGCTGACCCGCCGGGTGGCCCGGTCCGTGAACCGGTTCAGCAGCTCGCCCAGGTTGCCGCCCTGCTCGATCAGGACCCGGGTCTGGTCGGCCGCGTCCGCCCGGGCCTGCTCGGCGGCCGGGCGGGCCGAGTCGAACGCGTCCGAGAGATCGGTCCAGAGCTTGAGCGACACGGCCGCGTCGACCATCCGGGTCATCTCGGCCGCACTCGGGGCCGCGCGACCGGTCAGCCGGACCAGCCGGTCGATATGTGCCTGGGTGGTGGCCCGCAGCGCGGGCAGCCCGGCCCGGTGCGCGGTCTCGACCCTGGTCCGCGCCTTGTCCAGGTGCCCGAGGTAGGCGAGCCGGCCGACGTCCTCCGGCGTGACCGCGGCCGCCCGGCCGAAGATGGCGGTCACCTCCGCCGCGGCCGTGTCGTGGAGCGTGCGCGTGGCCGAGCCGGCCGTCTCGCTGGCTGCCACCCGGTCGGCGGTGCGGACCACATCGCCGTACTCGAGCCCGGCCCAGTCCGCGGCGAGCGACCGCAGGTAGGCCAGGTTCGCGTCGACCAGCTGCTGGTCGGCCAGGGCGGTGTCCCGGGCCTCGATCGCCGCGCGCCCGGCCCGCTGCTGCAGGTTCCGCTGGCCACCCTCGGCGGCCCTGGACGCCCGGTCCGCCGCGTTCGCCGCCCGCGCATCCCGGATGTCCGAGATCAGCGAGTCCCTGGCGATCGTCAGCTTCTTGATCTGGCGCGTCACCGCGGTGATCTCCGCCTTGGCCTCGCCGACCGCCTTCATCGCGTCCTGTACCGCCCCCGCGAGGGTCTGCCGCTGTGCCGGGGTCGTGCCGGCGGGTGCGGTGCGGGCGGCCCGCTCGGCCTCGTTGAACGCGAGGACCTCCTCCTCGTGCCTGGTCCTCCGGATGGCGAGGTTGGACTCCGCCTCCTCGATCCGCCGCCCGAATTCGCGGAGCGTGTCCTCGTTGTCCGCGATCTCCCGCTCGCGATCACGGATGGCGTCGTCCAGGCGGCTGATCGCACGGGTGTGCGCGGTGACCGCCCGCATCGCGACGATCCGTGCCTGCTCCTGGGCGGTCTCCTGGGCGGCGAACCGGGCCCGGACCGCGGGCAGTCGGGTACTGATCAGGTCGTCGACCGCGTCGAACTGGCGGCGGGGGTCGCTGCCGCGCAGGTCCGCCGCGACCGCGTCGAACTCGGCCTGGATCAGTGCCTCCGGCCCGGTCGCCCCGGTACCGATGCCGGGGACCTCACCGGCCTGCGGGCGGGGCCGGGTGTTCAGCATGCCGGCGGCACGGCGGCCGAGAACCGGATCGATCAGCGCGTCGACCAGACCGGACTTCGGTGCGAAGGACGGTTCCGGCGAGGGGGCCGGGGTGAGCATCCGGACCGAGACGCCGGCCTCGGTCAGCGCGGCGAGATGCCGGGAGTCCTCGGGGTCGAACCGGGTGGTCGCCTCGTCCGCGGACGCGGCCAGGTCCACCCACCACAGTGCGCCGTCGTGCGAGACCAGCCAGCGCGACGATCCGCCGCCGCCGCTGCCGGCCCGGTGCACCAGCGCCCGCGCGCCCGGCTCGGCGGCCAGGCGTGCGGCCAGCTGCCGCGCGTCGGTCACGGGCACCGCGTCGCCGAGCAGCGCGGCCAGCTGCTCCGGCGCGATCGGGGTGACCGCGGTGGCGAGCTCGGCGGGAACCGTCAGGCCGAGCGCGATGCCGGCTGCCAGCTGGTAACCGGCCTGCCAGTACTGCGCGCCGGCCGGGGTGCCGGAGCGCGGCACCCTCAGCTCCTCACGGATCTCGGCGACCGCGGCGATCAGCTCCTGCAGCCGGTCCCACGGCGACGCGGCGGTCCCGCCGGCGAGCCGGGACGCCGCGTCGAGCGCGCCGCGCATCACGGCCAGCCCCTTCGGCAGTACCCGGACGAACCCGCCGGCCGCGTCCGGGTGGCCCTCCGCGCCCACCCGGACAACGCGCGGCGAGGTCTCCATCCACGGCTGGTAGCCGGTGCTGATCGGCACCCCGACCATGTCAGAAGCCTTCTGCCAGGTCGTGATCGCGGTCTGCTCGGCGCCGGCGGGCAGCTGGGTGGAAATCCGGCGGGCGGTGCCCATGTTCTCCATCAGGTCGTGCACGACCCGTGAGGCGGTCTCCAGCGCACCCACGTCGACCAGCCCGGAGTGGCCCATCGAGAACGTCGGCCCGGCCTCCTTCGGCGCGTTCATCGCGTGGATCACCGCGACCAGGTCGACCGGCGTACCCAGCGGGAACGGGTGGTAGAACATGCTTCCGCCGCCGGTCGGAATGAGGTGGCCGTCCGGGCAGAGCTGGGCTGAGGGATTGAGAATCGCTGGGCCAGCCATGCATTCGCCCCTT
Source organism: Catenuloplanes indicus (assembly GCF_030813715.1). Lineage (NCBI taxonomy): Bacteria > Bacillati > Actinomycetota > Actinomycetes > Micromonosporales > Micromonosporaceae > Catenuloplanes > Catenuloplanes indicus. Next base: position 7,286,640 of record NZ_JAUSUZ010000001.1, on the reverse strand, counting down.
CACCAATGCCGTGTCTGGGGCATAGCCCCACGTCAACCGCCGATTACGACGCTGCGTCAGGACTGGTTCACGACCGGTTTGTTAAATGTTCAGCACCTAAACATGTCTCACATGTTTAGTGGCACGCGGCGGTGACTGAGAGGCACCCGCCGCGTGCCACAGAAGCGTTCACACGGCGCCGAGGTAGGCCTCTCGTACCGCCGGGTCGTGCAGCAGCTCCGCCCCTGGTCCGGTGCCGACGATCCGGCCGGTCTCCAGGACGTAGGCGCGATCGGCCAGCGCCAGTGCCTGCTGTGCGTTCTGCTCCACCACCAGGACGGTGGTGCCCTGCGCATTGATCTCCTTGATGATGGTGAAGATCTGTTTGATCAGCATCGGCGCCAGGCCCATCGACGGCTCGTCCAGCAACAGCAACTGCGGCCGAGCCATCAGCGCGCGGCCGATCGTCAGCATCTGCTGCTCGCCGCCGGACATGGTGCCGCCGAGCTGGCCCTTGCGCTGGGCCAGGCGCGGGAACAGGCCGAACACCCGGTCCAGGTCCTCCCTGATCCCGGCCCGGTCACGGCGGCCGTACGCGCCCATGTCCAGGTTCTCCATTACCGTCATGCCGGGGAACACGCCCCGCCCCTCCGGCGCCTGGCACAGGCCGAGACCGACCCGCTTGTGCGCGGGCATGCGGGAGATGTCCGTGCCGTCGAACCGGATCGCGCCCGTGGCCAGCGGGCGCAGGCCGGAGATGGCCCGCATGGTGGTGCTCTTGCCGGCGCCGTTCGCGCCGATCAGCGCCACGATCTCGCCACGCCCGACCGTGATGGTGACGCCGTGCAGCGCCTCGATCCGGCCGTACTTCACGGAGATGTCATCGATCTCCAGCAGCAGGTCACTCATCGTCCGGAACTCCCAGGTAGGCGGCGATGACGGCCGGGTCCTCACGGATCTCGGCCGGCGTCCCCTCAGCGATCTTGCGGCCGAACTCGAGCACCACGATCCGGTCGGTCACGCCCATCACCAGGCGCATGTCGTGCTCGATGACCAGCACGCTCGGGCCTCGGTCCCGGATCGCGCGGATCAACTCCAGCAGCCGTTCCTTCTCCGCCGGGTTGAACCCGGCGGCCGGCTCGTCCAGGCAGAGCAGCTTCGGATCGGTGGCCAGCGCACGCGCGATCTCCAGGCGCCGCTGGTCGCCGTAGGGCAGGTTGCGCGCGGCCTCGCCGGCCCGCTTCTCGATGCCGACGAAGCGCAGCAGGTCGTACGCGGTCTCCCGGGCCCGCCGCTCCTCCCGGGCGAACCGGGAGATGCCTACCAGGCGCTGCAGCCCGTGCCAGCGCGGGTCGCCGGTGAACTCGTCCTGGCGGCGCGGCGTGCGCCAGACCGGAAAGAGCGTGCCGGGCACGCTGGTGTGGTGCCGGCTGTCCACGCCGACCATCACGTTCTCCAGCGCCGTCAGCTCCGGGAAGAGCCGGATGTTCTGGAATGTGCGGGCGATGCCCAGCTGCGTGATCCGGTGCCGCTTGCGCCCGCTCACCTTCTGGCCGTCGAACGTGATCCGGCCCGAGGTGGGCGTGTACACACCGGTCATCGCGTTGAAACAGGTGGTCTTGCCGGCGCCGTTCGGGCCGATCAGTCCGAGGATCTCACCACGCCGGAGCGCGAAGTCGACGCCGTCCAGCGCGACCACGCCGCCGAAGCGCATCGTGACGTTCTCCATGTGCAACAGCGTGTCGCCGACCTCGGTCCGCGCCGGATCCGCCAGCAGCATCTGCTCAGACAACGACGGCCTCCTCTCGCTTGTCCTTGAGTTCGACCGCGCGACGCCGGCTCGGGATCAGCCCCTGCGGACGGAAGACCATGATGGCGACCAATGCGATGCCGAACACCAGCAGGCGGTAGTCGGCGAATCCCCGGAACCGCTCCGGCAGGTACGAGATGAGGATCGCGCCGACCGTCACGCCGGCCATGTTCCCGGAGCCGCCGAGCACGACCGCGGCCACGAACAGGATCGAGGTGAGCAGGTCGAAGCTGTCCGAGTTGATGAACGCCTGCTTGCTGGCGAAGAGCGCGCCGGAGAGCCCGCCCAGCGCCGCGCCGATCGCGAACGCCCAGAGCTTGAACTTGAACGTGTTCACGCCCATAACCTCGGCCGCGTCCTCGTCCTCGCGGATCGCCAGCCAGGACCGGCCGACCCGGCTGTGCTCCAGCCGGCCGACCGCGAGCATGCAGACGATCACGACCGTGAGCGCCAGCCAGTAGAACGGCCGCACGTCGATCAGCCCGAACAGCGGCGAGCCGTCCGCCCAGGTCCCGGGCGGGCCGGGGATGCCGGAGATGCCACGCTGACCGTTCGGCACGTCCCAGTTCACCGCGATCAGCCGGACGATCTCGCCGAAGCCGAGCGTGACGATCGCCAGGTAGTCACCGCGCAACCGCAGCGTGGGCCAGCCCAGGATGACGCCGGAGAGCATCGCGATGCCGATCGCCAGCGGGATGCAGGCCAGCCACGGCAGCTTCGTGGCCACCACGGACGACGGCGACGCGAAGATCGCCACGGTGTACGCGCCGACCGCGTAGAACCCGATGTAGCCGAGGTCGAGCAGGCCCGCCAGGCCGATCACCACGTTCAGCCCGACCGCGACCAGCACGTAGATGGCGACCAGGAAGAGCACGGAGGTGAAGTCCGTGTCCGGCGTACGGATCAGCGGGATGTTCAGGTTGGGCAGGCCGTAGAGCAGCGCCACCAGCGCCACCACCACGGCGAAGCGCATCGGCTTGGGCAAGGCCCGCCAGCGCTCGCGCATGGCGGCCAGCGCGGCCAGCCGTCGGCCGTCCGCCGCGCGGAGTGCGTCCATCATGCCCGGGCTCCCCTCAGCGACTCGCCGAGCAGGCCGGTCGGGCGGAACAGCAGCACCCCGACGAGCGCCACGAAGGCGACCGCGTTCATCCACTCGTTGCCGAACAGGCCGGCGCCATAGTTCTCCACCAGGCCGATGAGCAGGCCGCCGAGCAGCGCGCCCCGCAGGTTGCCGATGCCGCCGAGCACCGCGGCCGCGAACGCCTTGATGCCCAGCAGGAAGCCCACGTTGTACGTGGTGCTGCCGATCTTGATGTTGTAGAGCACCGCCGCGACGCCGGCCATCATGCCGCCGAGCACGAAGATCAGCAGAATGACCCGGTCCTTGTCCACGCCCATCAGCGCGGAGGTCTGCGGGTCCTGGGCGACGGCGCGCACGCCGCGGCCCATCCGGGTGCGGTTGATGAACAGGTCCAGCGCCACCATCATCGCCAGCGCGCAGGCCAGGATGCCGAGTTGCAGGTTGGTGATGGACGCGCCGCCGATGTTGAGCACCTCGACCGGGCGGACCAGCGTGGGCAGGCCGCTCGGGCGACGGCCGGTGAGCACACCGGCCGCCTCCGCGATCACCACGGACGCACCGATCGCGGTGATCAGGAAGACCAGGTTGGGGGCGTTGCGCCGGCGCAGCGGCCGGTAGGCGACCATCTCCAGCACGGCGGCGGTGGCACCGGACGCCAGCATCGCGGCCACGATCGCCAGGCCCAGCAGGCCGAGCACCGCGAGCGTGCCCGGGTCGCCGGAGTTGAGGCCGAAGCCGGCCGCGGTCCAGACGCCGAGCGACGCGAACGTACCGATCATGAAGACTTCGGAGTGGGCGAAGTTGATCAGGCGGAGCACGCCGTAGACCAGCGTGTATCCGAGGGCGATCAGGGCGTAGATGGCGCCCTGGGTCAGGCCGGTGATGGTCAGCTCCCCGAAATCGGAGAGCAGGAAGTCGATGTTCACGCGGAACTCCAGGATTTGTCCGGGGCCCGCCGGACCGCAGTCCGGCGGGTCCCCTGGCGGATGACGTCAGCCGAGCGGGATCTGCTGGTCGGCGACGATCGCCTCGCCCTCGACCTTGTATGCCCAGACCGAGACCGCGGAGATGTCGTTCTCGCCGGTGGCGTCGAACTTGTAGCGGCCCGCGACGCCCTCGCCGGAGTAGCCCTTCACGAAGTCGAGCAGCGCCTTGCGGGTGGTGGCGCCGGACTCGAGGCCGGCCAGCAGGATGTTCGCGGCGTCGTAGCCCTCCGCGCTGTACGTGCCGGCGTCACGGCCGAACGCGGCCTTGAAGTCCGCCGGGAACGTGCCCTTGGCCTTCTCCGCCGGCGTGCACGGGCAGGTCAGGACCGCGCCCTGCGCCGCCTCGACGCCCGCGCCCTCGATCAGGCCCTGGTCCTTGACGCCGTCACCGGCCACGAACGTGGCCTTGATGCCGGCCGTGCGCATCTGGCGCAGTAGCGGGCCGGCCTCCGCGTAGTAGCCGCCGAAGAAGACCGCGTCCGCGCCGGTCGACTTGATCTCGGTGACCACGGCGGAGAAGTCGGTCTGCTTCGGCTGGATGGTCGCGCTCTTGACCACGGCCGCGCCGAGCACGGTGCGCACCTCGTCGGCCAGGCCCTTGCCGTACGCACCGGTGTCGTCGATGACGAAGGTCTTCTGTGTCTTCAGCACGCCCTGGAGGTACTTGCCGGCGGCCGGGCCCTGGGTCGCGTCGTTGCCGACCGCCCGGTGGAACACCTGCCAGCCCTGGCTGGCCAGGCTCGGCCGGGTCGCGGACGGCGTGATGATCGTGACGCCGCCCTGGTTCAGGATGGGGTTCGCCGCCTCCGACTCGCCGGAGAAACCGGGACCGACCACGCCCAGCACCTTGGGGTCCTGGACGATCTGCTGCGCCAGGCCGGGTGCCTGCTTCGGGTCACCCTGCGAGTCGAAGTTGACCAGCTCCGCCGTGCAGTCCGCGTGCTTCGCGTTGTACTGGTCGACCGCGAGCTTCGCGCCGTCCCGGGGCGCCAGGCCGATGTTCGCGTTGTCACCGGTCAGCGCGCCGAAGTAGCCGATCTTGAAACCACAGGTGGCGTCGCCACCCGCGGCCGCGTTCGTGGACACGCAGCCGGAGAGACCGACCGTCACGGCCAGCGCGGCGGCGGCGATCTTCGAAAGTCTGTTCACCGTGAACTCCTCGAGATGGTGTGTTGCCGCATATACGCAGCGGAGCCGCCGAAGAGTTCTCGGTAAATATCACACCCCGATCTCACGGAATCCTCATGAACAGGCGTCCACACTGGCCAGTCCGTCAACGTTGCGTTAACAGCACGTTACGAATGGTGCCGTGCGCGGATGAGGATCTAACCTCCCGCTATGCGAATTCTGGTCGTGGAGGACGACCCCGATCTACGGTTCGCGGTCGTCTCCGCACTGCGCTCCGCCGGGATGGCGGTCGACGAGGCGGGCCACTGGGTCCAGGCCGACCTGGAGCTCAGCGTCAACGAGTACGACTGCATGGTCCTCGACCGGATGCTGCCAGACGGCGACACCGTCACCCACCTGCGACAGCGGCGGGAGCAGGGCTGCGCCGTGCCGGCGCTGTTCCTGACCGCGCTGGACGAGCTGGCCGACCGGGTGGCCGGCTTCGAGGCCGGCGCGGACGACTATCTGCCCAAGCCGTTCGCCATCGAAGAACTGGTGGTCCGGGTACGCGCGCTCTGCCGGCGAAACGCCCGCACCATGCCCGCGGTCCAGCGGGTCGGTGGCCTCTCGGTGGACACCGCCCGCCGCGAGGCGCGCCGGGACGGCGTACTGCTCACGCTCACCCCCAAGGAGTTCGGCGTGCTGGAGGCGCTGGTCACCAGGCATCCGGCGGCGGTCAGCCGATCCGCGCTGCGCGAGCACTGCTGGGACGAGTTCACCGACCCGAACTCCAACGTGGTCGACGTGGTCATCGCCCAGCTGCGCCGCAAGCTCGGTGACCCGCCGGTCATCGAGACGGTCCGTGGCGTCGGGTACCGCGTGGCCGCCCGGTGAGCCCGGATCCGGCCCGGCTGCAGACCGCCGGACGTCTGGTCGCGCTGCAGCGCCGGATCACGGTGCTGTTCACCGCGCTCAACGTGGCCGGGTTGATCGGCATGGGCACGGTCGCGGCCTATGTGGACAACCGGCAGCGGCACGAAGCACTCGACGCCGACCTGCGGATCACCGCGAACACGGTCACCGCGCTCATCTATCGCGAGGCCGGCACGCTACGGCTCTCCGGCGTCGGCGAGACCGCCAGCGGCACCACCACCGGCCTGTACGTCTTCGAGCTGCGCGGCGCCGGTCTCGGTCCCGCGTTCGCCCGGCACGGCGACGACGCCGGCGTCGACATGGAACGGCTGCGTCCGCTCGCCACCACCGCCATGAACGGCGGACTCGAGGTCACCGGCGAGGTGCAGGCCGTGGACGGCACCATGCTGCGCATGCTGGCCATCCCGTTCGAGGTGCAGTCCGTGTCCCGGCCGACCGGCGTGGTGATCACCACCGCGGACCCGCGCCCGGCCGAGGGCGAGCACCGGCTGCTGCTCGGCGCGCTCTTCGGCGGCGGCGCCGCGTTCGCACTGCTCTGCGCGTTCGGCGGCCATCTGATCGCGCGCCGCAGCACCCGGCCCGGCCTGGAGTCGCTGGCCCAGCAGGAGCAGTTCCTGGCGGACGCCGCGCACGAGCTGCGCAACCCGCTCGCCGCGATCAGGGCCGGCGCGGAGACCATGATCCGCGACCCGGACCGGGCAGGCGAACTCCTCCCCCGCATCGTCCGCTCCGCCGACCGGCTCACCGCCTCGGTGGAGGCGCTGCTCACCCGGGCCCGGATGGTGGCCGGCACGCGCACGCTGCAGAAGGAGCCGTTCCGGCTGGATCAGCTGGTCGAGGAGGTGGTCACGGAGACGGTCCGCCCGCCCAACACGGTCGGTGCCAAGCTGCCGGCCACCATCGCGCACGGCGACCCTGCCGTGGTCCGGATCGCGGTGCGCAACCTGATCGAGAACGCGGTCCGGCACGGCCGCACGGACGGCCGGCGCGCGGAGCTCACGGTCTCGGTCCACCCGGGCGAGGTGGTGGTGGCCGACCGCGGCCCCGGCCCCGGCGCCGACCCGCGCGTGCTCACCGGCCGGTTCCGCTCCGGCAGCGCGGACGGCACCGGACTCGGGCTGGCGATCGTCGACTGGGTCGCCCGCCTGCACCAGGGCCGGCTCGACCTGATCCCGCGCCCCGGCGGCGGCACCATCGCCCGTCTACGCCTCCCCGAACCCGAGAGGCTCAGTGCCGGGGTACGAGCCGGCGCAGCGCGTTCAGCCCGTGAAACGCCCGGGACTTGACGGTGCCGACCGGGATGCCGAGCGCGTCCGCCGCCTGTGCCGCCGTCCGGTCCAGGTAGTACAGCTGGATCAGCACGTCCCGGTACTCCGGGCGCAGCCGCCCGACGGCCGTCGAGAGCAGCATCGCGGTCGCCACCCGGTCCGCCGGGTCGCCGCTGGTCCGGAACCGGGACTCGTGCCGCCATGTCTCCCGGTCGCGCTGCTCGCCCGAGGGCACCGGCCAGGAGTCGCCGGACGGCCGGGCCCGGTTGGTCCGGACGCTGTCGATCAGCACGTTTCGGGCGACCCGGCCGAGCCAGGCGCGCACCGAGCCCTTGGCCGGGTCCAGTGTGTCCGCGTGCTGCCAGGCGCGGATCAGCGTCTCCTGGACCACGTCCTCGGCCCACTGCCAGTCGCCCTTGGTCATCGACAGCACGTCGTGCATCAGCACCGTGCGGTACTCCAGGTAGATGCGGCTGATCATGTCGGTGGCTGCGTTCATCCTCGCCCCTCGGGTTCGCCGATCCGATCCGATGGTCCGGCAGCTCCGCCGGTTGCGCGACAGTTTGTGCGACGGAAGATGAGGATTCGATGAGCCTGGCAACCCACCCACCGGCGGGTAAGTGGTCAGGCCGCAGCCAGCTGGTTACGTCCACCGCGCTTGGCGAGGTAGAGCCGGGCGTCCGCGCGGTCGTAGAGGTCGCGCCCGGATTCACCGGCCACGCACTGGGCCAGGCCCATGGACAGCGTGACCCGCAGGCCGGGCGCGATCTGGTGCCAGTCGCGGGACAGGATCACCTGGCGGATGCGCTCCGCGACCACCCGGGCCTCGCGTTCGCCGACCGCGAGGAACATGGCGAACTCGTCGCCGCCGAACCGGATCGCGACCTCGTCCGCGCGGCAGTGCGCGCGCAGCACGGCCGCGATCTCGCCGAGCACCCGGTCGCCGACGCCGTGCGAGTACCGGTCGTTGATGCCCTTGAACTCGTCCACGTCGATCAGCAGCAGCGAGCCGACGTCGTTCAGGTGCTCCATCCGGCGGTCGAACATCCGCCGGTTGCCGAGCCCGGTCAGCGCGTCCGAGCTGGCCGCCAGGTCGGCGCGGAACCTCGCCGCCTCCAGCTCCACCCGGCGCATCGCCTGGCGCAGCATGGTGCGCCGGTCCAGCCGCAGCCGCCACAGCGACTCCACGTGCACGCGCAGCGCGGCGAACACGGTCGCGGTGGCCTCGCCGGGCGACTCGCGCAGCGCGAGACGGGCCAGCTCGTACCGGTAGAGCAGCCGCTGCGACGCGAGCACGGCCAGTTCCAGGCCGGCCTGGAACTCCCGGCGCGCGCCGCGCAGGTCGCCCTGGTCGCGCAGCACGATGCCGTGTGCGAGGTGCAGCAGCCGCGCCTCGTGGCTCTGCCCAGCCGCGCGCATGGCCACCAGCAGCCGGTCGACCTGCTTCATCGCCTCCGCGTGGTCGCCCTGCTTGGCCGCGCCCAGCGCGAGGAGCGCGAACGCGAGCGGTGAGTCGATGTCCAGGTCGGTCCACCGGCGGACCAGCGTCACCGCCTTGGCGACCTCGACCGCCGCCTCCTCGGCCCGGTCCACCTGCTCCAGCCGGACCGCCCACTCCAGCAGCAGCTCCACGTACTGCAGCTCCGCGGAGGTGCGCCACAGCTCCGGCGCCTCGGACGCGCTCAGCGTCCGCCGCATGATGTCGTCGGCCAGCTCGAACAGCTCCGCGTACTTCGCGGCCTCGCACAGCGACGCCATCGCGGAGAAGTAGCGCGGCCCACCGGTCGGCACGGTGTCCAGCACCAGCGTGGCGCGCGCGATGTAGTTCAGGCCCTCGTCGATCCGGGCGATGCTGATGTACGCCCGCGCGGTGTCCGCCATGATCTTGGCATCGGTGGCCCGCGGCCCGCCGTAGTAGGTGTCCGCGATCAGCGCCTCGCCGATGCCCAGCGCCTCCTCGTGCCGGCCCAGCGCGGCCAGCGCGTACATCCGGCCGAGCCGGGCCACCCGCCAGGTGCGCTGGTCGCCGAGGATCAGCAGGATCCCCTCGGACTCGTCCGCCGCGGCGAGCCCCTCGGTGTGGTGACCACGGATGGTCAGGTCGTGCACGTGCAGCGCGAGGCCGGGCCACGGGCCGTACGGGGACACGGGCACCGGCAGGCGGTCACTACGCACCAGCGTGTCCTCCCGTCCTGCCCCGTGCTCGAACTCCGGCCGACCCCTACGGTCGGCGGCGAAACCGTGAAGGTGAGGTGTCCCGCGCGGGTTCACGACATCGCCGATCCGCAGACGCGGATTGTACGCACCGTTCGTACCCCGACGGCCCGGGAACGCGCGGTGTCCGGTTCGTTGTCGGACGAACTGTAGCTCGGCGTCACTCCTGCCAGAGACGCCGGAAGCGCAGGCCGAGCAGCGCGGCAGCGACCAGCCCGGCCAGGACGACGATCACCAGCGCGACCGAGCCGTCCCCGCCGGGCCGCCCACCGGCGGTCAGCGGCGTACCCGGATCACCGCCGGTCTCACCCGGCAGATCCCGGCTCACCGCCTCGGCCGGGTCCACCATGCCCCAGCCGTACCGCGCGTCCGGGCGCCCGGCCTCGGTCATCGGCTCCGCGGTGTCCAGCACCCGGTGCCGCACCTCGGTCACGGTCAGCTCCGGGTACGCGGCACGGACCAGCGCCACCGCGCCGGCCACGTAGGCGACCGCGTAGTCACCGCCGCTGACCGGCCCGTCCGTGCCCGGAGTGACGACGTTCACACCCGGCGCGGCGATGTCCACCGCGCCGTGCCGGTACTCCGCCGCGGTCCGGCCGTCCGCGCCGACGCCGGCCACCCGGATGACGCCGTCCGACAGCGTCGGCCCGGCCGGTGGCCCGGCCGGTGCGGCCACCACCACGACCGCGCCGCCCTCGACCGCGGACGCGACCGCCTCGGCCACGTCGGCGCGGGTGACGTCCACGGCCGCGCTCAGCGCCAGCACCGCCACGTCCGCCTCCGCCGCGGCCTCGACGCCGGCGGCCTGCACCTCGGGTGAAGCGTCCGGCGCGGTGGTCAGGATCCGCACCGGCAGCACGGTCGCGTCCGGTGCCACGCCGTTGAACCCGCCGGCACCGGGCGCGCGGCCCGCGATGATCGCCGCCATCGCGGTGCCCGGGCCGAGGCAGTCCGCGTCGGCCCGGTCCGGCGTGCCGGCCGCGTTCACGCCCGGCTCGACCCGGCCGGTCAGCTCCGGGAGCGTGCCGTCGACGCCGGAGCCGACCACGGCGACCACCTGCTCCTCGCCGCGGCTGTGTCCCCAGGCCTGGTTCGCGGCCACCCGCAGCACCGCCCAGTCCGGGTCGGCGCCGGACCCGTCGCGCGCGCACGCGTCCTCGGGTGGGTCCGGGCGCCGTGGCTCGCTCGCCGGCGGGATCCCGTACGTCACGCCCTCGCCGTACGCGTCCCACGGCAGCACCAGCACCCACCCGGCCCGCAGGCGCCCCGGGTCGGTCAGCACGGTGCCGTCCGGCTGGGCACGCCCGGTGTTCAGGTGCATGATCTGCGAGTACCGGTCGCGGTCGTCGAGCAGGCGTGCCGCCAGGTCGTACAGCGTCTCGCCGCCGTCCCGCACCACGTAGTACTTCACGAAGCTCTGCTCCGGCGGCGCGGCACCGGCCGGCGCCCCGGCCAGCGCCAGCACGACCAGCACCGCCGCGGCCGCGTGGGTCAGCCGGTCAATCCTGGTCATGCCGCTTGTAGCCCCGCTCGTCCAGCGCGCCCCGCAGCGCCCGCAGCGCGTAGAACGTCCGCGACTTCACGGTCCCGGCCGGCACGTCCAGCACCTCGGCTGCCTCCGCGACCGTCCGCTCCTGGTAGAAGATCTCCACCAGGACCGTCCGGAGCCGCTCCGGCAGCATCGCGATCGCGGCCCGGATCTCCCGGTCGTCCAGCCGGGCGGCCAGATCGACCTCGGCCGCGGCGATCTCCGGCATCAGCTCGTCCGGCGCCTCCGCCGGGCGCGCTGCGGCCGCGCGGATGTTGTCGATCACGATCCGCCGGGCCACGGTGCACAGCCAGCCGCGGCTCCACCGGCCGTCCTGCATGCGCGCGTCCGGGTTCTTCCAGGCGCGCACCATCGTCTCCTGGACCACGTCCTCGGCCCAGTGGACGTCGCCCTTGACGAGCTGCCGGACGTAGGCGAGCAGCACCGGCCGGTGCACCCGCTGCAGGTGTTCGAGCGCCGCCTCCGGCGTCTCACCCGTCGCTTCGGAGTCCCCGGCGTCCTTGCGAGGGATCGAGGACGTGCTGTTCACCATTCACCACCAAGGAGATCAGGTGGACGCGCGTGTGGGCATGTCCGTCGTCTGATTGCGTGATCCGTGCGCCGCTCGCGGGTCAGCGCGGCGGCGTGCTGCTGGTCGCGGTGCGGAAGTCGGCGGTCACCACCGGGCCGCCACCCGGGCCGGTCACGGTGAACGACACGAGTGCGGCGATCTCGACGTCCAGCCGGCCGGACGGGTTCTGCGCCTGCCCGGTGTCGGTCCAGCTCGCGACCAGGGCGATCTCCCCGTCGGCCGTCGTGGCGTAGAGGCGGTAACCGGTGCCGGCGGTCAGACCGGACACCGTCGCCTCGACGAGCACGTCGCCCTCCTCCTGCTCGCTCACCACCACGGAGAGCGAGGCCGCGCCCTCCCGGCCGGTGGCCGCGACCGTCTCGTACCCGTCCGCGGGCGACCCGGTCAGCCCACGGAACAGCGCCACCCCGGCCAGACCGGCCGCGATGACCGCCACCGCGAAGAGCGCGCCGGTCACGGCCAGCGCCCGCCGCCGGCTGCGCGGCCGCTGACTGCCGGGCCCCGGCGCCCCCGACGGCCGCCGGCTGCCGGGCGGCCCGGTCCGGTCCCGGCTCCCGCGCGCCGGCTGATCCGGACGCTGCTCCGGGCGGCTCTCCGGCTGCTCCTCCGGGCGCCGCACCGAGACCACCGGCACGACCTCCGGCGCGGCCCCGGCCACGGACGTCGCCGCCCCGGCACCGAACTCGTCGATGACCTGCTGCCGGCCCTCCCCCTCGACCAGCGCGAGCGTCGCGACCAGCTCGATCACCTCGTCCGCGGTCTCCCGGCAGCGGGCGCACTCGGCGAGGTGACGCTCGATCTCGTCACCCTGCTCGATCGGCAGCGCATCCATGTAGTAGGCACCGAGCAGCTCGGTGACCGGATGCCGATCCGTGTCGTCCATCAGCACGTTGAACCTCGGGTCTTCGGGGCAGGAACCGCGAGTCACGATGCTCCCACCACTGTGGCCACTGGAGCAACAACCGGTGAGCCTCGATACCCGACACCGCCGGCCGGACGATCCGCCTCCCGGCACGATCCACGGCCGCAAGATCAAAAACATTGACGCGGGACAATAGCATGGGTCGATGAGTGACATCCAGCACTCGCCGGTGCCGCCGCGCACCCGCCCCCGTCAGGTCAAACTCGTCTCCGTCATGCTGGCCGTCCTCGGTGCGCTCGGCCTGGTCGTCTCGGTCGCGCTCATCGCGCTGCTCGGCGAGGAGGCCGGCCGCGGCTCCGACGTACCCGCGTGGTCCTACGCGCTGCTCATCGCCCAGCTGGTCATCTCCGCCGTCCAGATCGTCACCGGCATCCTGATCTGGCGCGGCGTCGCGTGGGCCCGCACGGCCGCGGCCGCCATCTGCGGCCTCAACGTCCTCGGCGGCGTCATCAACATCCTCACCGGCGCCGCCCTCCAGTCCATCCTCGGCATCGTCATCAACATCGCCCTCATCCGCCTCCTGTTCCACGACGACGTCAACGACTGGCTCCGCTGACCCGCGCCGGCCCGTTCAGGCGTCGCGGGCCTCGAGGGCCTTGATGGCCGCGGTGAAGTCGTCGGAGCCGTGGCCCAGAACGACGGTCTCCTCCATCAGGCGGTGCATGGTCTCGGTGAGCGGCGCGGAGACACCGGCGGCGCGGGCCGCGCCGGCGACCAGCGCGAGGTTCTTCAGGACGTCGGCGGCGCCGCCCTGGACGGTGAAGTCGCGGGCGACCAGGTTGCCGGACTTGACCCGGGAGATGTCGCTGGTCATCTGGCTGTTGTCGACGATGCTGCGCAGCGTGCCCAGGTCGAGGTGGTTGCGGGCGGCGAAGTGGAACGCCTCGACCAGGCCCATGACGCTGCTCAGCATGAAGATGTTGGTGGCCAGCTTCATGGTGAGCGCGTCCGGGACCGGGCCGCAGACGATGGTCTCGCGGCACATCGGGGCGAGCAGCGGGCGTACCGTCCCGATCGCCTCGGGGTCGCCGGCCAGCATGGCCACCAGCGCGCCCTGCTCGGCCGGGACGCGGGAGCCGGAGACCGGCGCCTCGACGTAGCTGCCGCCGCCGGCCCGGACGGCCGACTCCAGACGCTGGGAGTCCTCCGGCGCGATCGTTCCCATGTGGACCACGATCCGCCCGGCGACGTCGGCGTCCTCCAGGACCGCGTCCGCCGCGGCGGCGTTGGCGAGCATCAGGATGATCACCTGGGAACCGGTGAAGACCTCGGCCGAGGTCCCGGCGACGCGGGCACCGGCGGCGCGCAGCGGCTCGGCGCGGGACGCCGTGCGATTCCAGACGACGAGGTCGGTGCCGGCCCGGACCAGGTTCAGCGCCATCAGCTGACCCATGGTGCCCAGCCCGATGAAACCCACGGTTGTCACAGTGTCCTCCGATGCCACGTCAGGTGACCGAAGAAACGTCACTGTAACCGTTCCTGGTTCGACGGTTATGGCTCAGCTCACGCCCTCAGCCTACGAAGACGCAGAACGGGTGGCCGGACGGGTCGGCGTAGACGCGCAGCGGCTCGTCGTCGTCCAGGCGTTCCAGCAGCAGCGTGCCACCGAGCGCGAGCACGCGCGGGTGCTGCGCGTCCAGCTCGGCGGCGGTGTCGACGGCGATGTCCAGGTGCAGCTGCTGGGGAATCTCGTGGGAGACCGGCCAGGTGGGCCGGGGCAGCTCGGACACGTACTGGAACGCGAGCCTCGGCACGCCGCCGGGCTCGCGCAGCACCAGCCAGTCGCGGCCGAGCGGGTCGTCCGCGCCGGGTGCCGGTGGCTCGTCGCCCGGACGGTACGCCAGGCCGAGCAGCTCCCGGTAGAACTCGGCAAGCGCGCGCGGGTCCGTGGTGTCGAGGACGGTCTGCCGCAGTCTCATGACGGCATTCTGCCCGCCGCCGGGCCGGATGACACGGCCCGGCGGCGGGGTGCCGGGTCAGGTCGGGCGGCGGCGCTCGATCGGCAACCGGGACCGGGTGAGCAGGCCCGCGCCGAGCATCGCGACCAGCGGCACGACCAGGATCAACACCAGGTTCGCCCACGGTACGGACAGCGGGTAGAGCGCCACCAGCGGCCACTCGCCGGCGATCGCCGCGTTGCGCGCGGCCAGCACGGCGAACGCGGACCCGATGCCGGCCGCGAGGCCGAGCAGTGACCCGAGCCCGGCGATGACACCGGACTGGCTCAGCGACAGCAGCCGCCGGACCCGCGGCGCCGCTCCGATCGCGGCCAGTGTGGACAGATCGGCGCGCCCGTCCGCCGCGGCCAGGCCGGTCGCTATCCCGGCCGCGCCCAGCGTGATCAGCGTGGACGCGGCGGCCAGCATCCACAGCATCGGCGACTCGTTGCCGGCCGGCCCGCGCTCGACGAACGCGGCACCGCTGCCCGCCTCGGCCAGCGCCAGGTTGAGCCGGTCGATCTCGCCGACCGCCGGCGTGGTCCCGGCCGCGACCACGAGCCCGGCCGGTGCGACGGCGAACCCGGCCTGCCGCACCACGGCCGGGGAGAGCACGACGGTGGCGCCGAACCGGCCGGACTCCAGCAGGTGACCGGGGACGGTGATCTCGCGGCTCTCCGACTCGTCCGCCCCGGCCGGGGTGGCGAGCACCTGCAGCACGGCCGTGCCGTTGTCGATCAGCGACGGATCGCCGACCACGACGCCGCCGCGGTCGAGCACGGCCACGGCCCGGTCGAGGTCGGCACCGGACGCACCGGTCAGCGCGACCAGCGTCTCCCGGCCGCCGACCGCCTCCCGGAACGTGGGGCTGCTGTAGTGCCAGGTCCGCTCGCACCGCGGATCCTCGGCCAGCGCCAGCACCTGTTCGCGGCTGGTGGGCTCGTTCGCCTCGCCGGGGCACCGCTTGGCCGGTGGCCGCACCGCGACCAGGTTGCAGCCCTGGTAGGTGGCCGGATCCGCGCACGCGACCTGGGACATCTCGGTCACGGCGGCGCCCGGGAGCAGCCGTGCGACCGCGGCGCGTGCCCGGTCCTCGGACGCCGGGTCGTAGTCGTCGCGGTAGCTCTGGTAGTCGACGCCGACGTACCCCTGCGGCAGGCCGGCCAGGTAGCCGGCCTCGTCCTTCTCCGTGGCACTGACCAGGTAGACGCCGATCGCGACGGTGCCCGCGACCGCGGCCATCACGGCGGAGACGGCCGGTGCGGACGACGACCGGTTGCGCGCGGTGTCGCGCAGCGCGATCCGCGGCGCGGGCGGCAGCACGCCACCGAGCCGGGCGATCAGCCCGACCAGCGACGGCGTGCACAGCACCAGCCCGAGCTGGGCGAGAACCAGCCCGGCCACGATCCGTTCGGCGCCCCAGTCCGCACCGTCCTGCGGGCCGAGCGCGACGACGGCCACGCCTGCGGCGGTCGTCACCACACCGGTGATCAGCCAGCGGCGCTTGGACCGGACCACGCCACGCCGTCCGGTCAGCGCGGCCACCACGTCGGCGCGCGCGGCCGTGAACGCGGGCACGGCCGCGGCGAGCAGCCCGGTGAGCACCGCCAGCCCCACGATCCCGGCCAGCGTGGGCAGGTCGAACCGGTATCCGCCGAACCGGGCGCCGACCACCAGCTGCTCCGTGACCGGGCGGGCCAGCACGGCGAGCAGCACCGCGGCGACCGCGCCGAGGACCGCGCCGGTGCCGCCGAGCGTCAGCCCGTCCGCGAGCACGATGCGCCGCAGATGGGCGCGGGTGCCGCCGTTCGCGGCGACCAGCGCCAGCGACCGTTGCCGGTGCCGCGCGCCGACCGCGAACGCCGGCCCGGCCAGCAGGATGATCTCCAGCATGGCGAGGCCGGCGACGATCGTCACCAGGTTCAGGCCACGCTCCGGCGGGGCGATGCCGTCCCAGGGCAGCGCCGTGATCGACGGGTCCGGCGGGTCGAGCAGCACGGCGCGGGAGGTGACCGCGACGCCCCGCCGGTTGATCTGGTTGACCTGGGACCAGTCGACCGGCTGCGGCGTGTCCGCCAGCCACTGGCTCGCGCCCTCGACGCCGGGCTCCGGGAACGTGCCGGTCGGGAAGATCAGGAACTCGCCGAGGTCGGCGTGGAACTCCATGGTGCCGACCACGGTCCAGGAGCGGTCCCGTTCGCGGGACTCGATGGTGTCGCCGAACCGGTCGCGGGCGGCCTCGGACATCGCGACCTCGCCGGGCGCGGACGGTGCCCGGCCGTCCAGCAGCTCGGCCATCCCGTCGAAGATCGGATCAGCCAGGTCCAGCTGCGCGAACTCGGCCGGTGCGAGGCCACCGGCGGCGGTGCGGAACTCCAGCCCGCCGAACGACATCGGTACGACCCGGCTGCCGGCCGGCAGCACGTCGAGCGCCTGTGCCTCGGTCATGCCGGCACGCCCGCTTCCCTCCTCGTCCTGGGGCGCGGCGGGCATCCACAGTTCGGCGTCCGCACCCTGCATGATCGGCTCGTCGAGCCTGGGCAGCAGCAGCGCGTCGGCCGCGCCGAGCGTGCGGGTGGCGGTCTCGGCCGGCGTGAGCGTGTACATGTCGTACGACGCGGCCGCGTAGCCGAGCGCGCAGACCGGCACCGCGATCATGGCGACCACGAGCGCGGACCGGCCCTTGGCGCGGCGCATCTCGCGGCGGGAGATGCGCAGCGCGGTCAGCCAGGACCTCATGAGGTGCGCTCCAGAAGGTCGTCCGCACTGCCGAGCGGGCCCGACGAGTCGACGACCAGGCCGTCCCGCAAGAAGATCACCCGGTCCCCCCAGCCCGCGTGCCGGGCCTCGTGCGTGACCAGCAGGCCGGCCGCGCCCGCGTCCACCCGCTCGCGCAGCACCCGCAGCACGGCCTCGCCGGTCTGCGAGTCCAGCGCGCCGGTCGGCTCGTCCGCCAGCACCAGGCGGCGCTCGCCGACCAGCGCGCGGGCGATCGCGACGCGCTGCTGCTGACCGCCGGACATCTCGTCCGGGAAGCGGGTGGCCAGGTCCGCGAGCCCGACCTCGGTCAGCGACGCGATGGCGGCGCGGCGGGCCGCGCGGATGCCGGTGCCGTCGAGTTCGAGCGGGAGCGCCACGTTCTCCGCCGCGGTGAGGCTGGGCAGCAGGTTGAAGTCCTGGAACACGTAGCCGATCGTGCGGCGGCGCACGCGGGACAGCTCGCGGTTGCTCAGCGTGCCGAGCGACCGGCCCTCGACCAGCACCTCGCCGCCGGTCGGGCGGTCCAGGCCACCGGCCAGGTTGAGCAGCGTGGACTTGCCGGACCCGGACGGTCCCATGATCGCGACCAGTTCACCGGGCCGGACCCGCAGCGCGACGCCGCGCAGCGCGTGCACCGCGGCCGGGCCGGTGCCGTGCGTACGGTGCACGTCGACGATCTCCAGTACCGCGTCGCTCATCGACCGGCTCCTTCCCGGTCATGGGCCGGCTCGGCGGCCGGCGCGGTGCTCCGGACGGCGGTGGGCGGGCGGTGGCGCAGGACCATGGCCTCGCAGTGGTCCAGCCAGCGGATCTCCGCCTCGCACTGGAAGATCATCGCGTCCAGCACCAGCAGCCAGGGCAGATCTCCGGCGTCCTGGCCGCGCTTGAGCCGGGTGTACTCCTGCAGTGCCCGGACGCCCGCGGTCCGCTGGCTCTGCACGACCGCGGCGACGTCCACACCCGGCGTGGTCATCGCGAGCGCGAGCTTGATCGCGAGCTCGTCGCGGGGCCGGTCGGTGCGCTCGATCGGCGTGGCGAACCAGCGAGCCAGCTCGGTGCGCCCGGCCTCGGCGATCTCGTACGGCCGCTGCCCGCCCTCGTTCTCCGGGAGGGGGTGCACGAACCCGTCCCGTTCGAGCCGGGACAACGTGGTGTAGACCTGCCCGATGTTCAGCGACCAGGTGCCGCCCACGCTCTCCTCGAACGCGGCGCGCAACTGATAGCCGTACATGGGACCGCGCTCCAGGAGCGCCAGCAGGCCATGACGAATGGACATGCCTACGGAGTATGCATACCGAGTATGCATCGCGCAAGGAGTGCGGCTCAGCGCCAGAGCGCCAGCGTCCCGGCGAGTTGCGAGTGGGCCGGCTCCGGCAGCGCGTCCGGCGCGAACCAGCCGATCGCGTCGAATTTGTGCGGCTCGCCGATCCGCACCTCCGCCGGGTCGACGCGCACCGCGAACACCACGGCCACCCAGTGCGACGGCGGATCGGACCGCAGCACGTTCCGCACGCCCAGCGTCACGATCTCCTGCGGCTGCGCCGTGTACTCCTCGGTGACCTCGCGCGTCACCGCCCGCTCGAACGTCTCCCCGAACTCGAGCGCGCCGGCCCCGGTGTCCCACGTCCCGGGTTCGTCGCGCGCACCCGCCGCGCGCCGGGCCAGCAGCACCCGCCCACCCCCGTCATGACACACGAAAACACACGACACCCGCGGTACGCCGGAAAGCTCCACGTCCCGGCACGCTACCGCCCCCGCCCCGGCACCCCGACCGGTTTTCCGCGGCGCCGCGCCCACCGAAGCGCCCGGCGCGCGCCGCGGGCTCCGGGCAACACGAAGGCCCGGAAGCACCCACGGTGCTTCCGGGCCAGGTGAGGCGGGAGGGTCAGGCGCCCGCGGCCGACTTCAGGTCGGCGGCGCGGTCGGTGGACTCCCAGCGCAGCTCCGGCAGCTCGCGGCCGAAGTGGCCGTAGGCGGCGGTCTGCTGGTAGATCGGGCGCTTCAGGTCGAGGTCGCGGATGATCGCGGCCGGGCGGAGGTCGAAGACCTCGGTGATGGCCTTCTCGATCCGCTCGACGGGCACGTTCTCGGTGCCGAACGTCTCGACGAACAGGCTGACCGGGTGCGCCTTGCCGATCGCGTAGGCGACCTGGACCTCGCAGCGCTCGGCCAGGCCGGCGGCCACGACGTTCTTGGCGACCCAGCGCGTCGCGTACGCGGCGGAGCGGTCGACCTTGGACGGGTCCTTGCCGGAGAACGCGCCGCCGCCGTGGCGGGAGTAGCCGCCGTACGTGTCAACGATGATCTTGCGACCGGTGAGGCCGGCGTCGCCCATCGGGCCGCCGATCTCGAAGCGGCCGGTCGGGTTGACCAGCAGGCGGTAGCCCTCGGTGTCGATACCGAGGCCCTCCAGCTCCGGCGCGATCACGTGCTCGCGGATGTCCGGCGTGAGCAGCGACTCGAGCGAGATGTCCGAGGCGTGCTGGGTGGACACGACGATCGTGTCGAGGCGGACCGGGCGGAGCCCGTCGTACTCGATGGTGACCTGGGTCTTGCCGTCCGGCCGCAGGTACGGCACGGTGCCGTCCTTGCGGACCTGGGACAGGCGGCGGGCCAGACGGTGGGCCAGCGCGATCGGCAGCGGCATCAGCTCGGGCGTCTCCGAGCAGGCGAAGCCGAACATCATGCCCTGGTCGCCGGCGCCCTGCGAGTCGAGCAGGTGGTCGGACTCGCCCTCACGGGCCTCGATCGCGGTGTCGACGCCCTGCGCGATGTCCGGGGACTGCGCGCCGATCGAGATGCTGACGCCGCACGACGCGCCGTCGAAGCCCTTCTTCGAGGAGTCGTAGCCGATCTTCAGGATCGTGTCGCGGACGATCGTCGGGATGTCGGCGTACGCCTTCGTGGTCACCTCGCCGGCGACGTGCACCTGACCGGTGGTGATGAGCGTCTCCACGGCGACCCGGGAGGCCGGGTCCTGCGCGAGCAGCGCGTCCAGAATGCCGTCGCTGATCTGGTCAGCGATCTTGTCTGGGTGGCCCTCCGTGACCGATTCGGAGGTGAACAGACGGCGTGCCACGGTGCTCCTCAAGGTAAGTCGAATTGGAACTGCGGATGCAGCCTAGTTGTCTACCAAACCCCTGGGTTTGGGGGGCAAACCCTATGCGGTGGTCGAGCTTAGCTGCCTGACTACCAGATCCAGTACGGCGTCCGCCAGATCTTCCTTGGGCCGCTCGCCCAACTCTGTCACGGAACCGTCAGCAGCTAAAACGGTAGCGGCGTTGGTGTCAAACCCGAAGGCCTTGTGCACGCCGACCTCGTTGACGACGATCATGTCCGCCCGCTTGCGCAGCAGCTTGCCGCGCGCGTTGTCGATCGCGTCGTGCGTCTCGGCCGCGAACGCGACCAGCACCTGCCCGGGCGCCTTGCGCGCCCCGAGTTCGGCCGCGATGTCCGGGTTCGTCACCAGCTCGATCACCGGCGCCGTACCGTCGTCGGATTTTTTGATCTTTCGGTCGGCCACCCCGGCGGGCCGGAAGTCGGCCGGCGCCGCGGCCATCACCACCACGTCCGCGCCGTCCGCGGCCGCGACGACCGCCTTGCGCAGCTCCTCGGTGGTGCCCACCCGGACCATGTCCGCACCGGCCGGGTCGGGCAGCGAGACGTTGGCTGAGACGAGCGTCACCCGGGCTCCGCGGGCGAGCGCGGCGGTGGCGAACGCGTAGCCCTGCTTGCCGGACGACCGGTTCCCGAGGAACCGGACCGGGTCGAGCGGCTCCCGCGTGCCGCCGGCGGTGACCACCACGTGCTTCCCGGAAAGATCGTGCACCGGCACGCCACGGGCCAGCACCCGCCGGGCGAACGCGAAGATCGCGGACGGGTCCGGCAGCCGGCCCTTGCCGGTGTCCGTACCGGTGAGACGCCCGGACGCGGGCTCGATCACCAGATTGCCGCGGGACCGCAGCAGCGCCACGTTCGCCACCGTGGCCGGGTGCTCCCACATCTCGGTGTGCATGGCCGGCGCGAGGACGACCGGGCATCGCGCGGTGAGCAGCGTGTTGGTCAGCAGGTCGTCGGCGAGACCGTGCGCGGCCTTGGCCAGCAGGTCCGCGGTGGCCGGTGCCACCACGACCAGGTCGGCGGACTTGCCGATGCGCACGTGCGGGACCTCGTGCACGCCGTCCCACACCTCGTCGGAGACCGGCTGCCCGGAGAGCGCGGCCCAGGTCGGGGCGCCCACGAACCGCAGCGCGGAAGCGGTGGGCACCACCCGGACCCGGTGACCGGACTCGGTGAAGAGCCGCAGGAGCTCGCACGCCTTGTACGCGGCGATTCCGCCCCCGACCCCGAGGACGACCTGCGGACCACTCATCGGTCTTACGGCTGGTCGGTCGGCTCGGCCGTGAGCAGGCCGGTGTTGATCTCGCGCATCGCGATGGAGAGCGGCTTCTCCTGCGGCGTGGTCTCGACCAGCGGACCGACGTACTCCAGCAGGCCCTCGCCGAGCTGGCTGTAGTACGCGTTCACCTGGCGGGCGCGCTTCGCGGCGAAGATGACGAGCGCGTACTTGGAGGTGGTCTTCTCCAGCAGCTCGTCGATGGGCGGGCTGGTGATGCCTTGCGGGTCAGCGATGATTCCCACGGTGTTTCAAACCCCTCGGGTCGTGACAAACGATCAAGCTTGAGGCTGTGGTTGCGCCGGTGTCAAGACCGGCGAACTGAGCAACCCTACCAGCTCGTCCGCGGCACGCTCGACGTAGTCGTTGACGATGGTCACGTCGAACAGCGACTGCGCGGCCAGCTCCTCGTCCGCGTGCGCCAGCCGGCGGCGGATCGTCTCCTCGTCGTCCGTGCCGCGGCCGATCAGGCGGCGGCGCAGTTCCTCGACCGAGGGCGGGGCCAGGAAGACCAGCTGGGCGTCGGGCATCGCGGCCTTGACCTGCCGCGCGCCCTGAAGGTCGATCTTCAGGAGCACGGGTGCGCCCTCGCGCAGCCGGGCCTCGACCGGGCCGCGGGGCGTGCCGTAGAGGTTGCCGGCGAACTCGGCCCACTCCAGCAGCTGGTCGCCGACCCGCAGCCGTTCGAACTCGGGGCGGTCGACGAAGAAGTAGTGCTCGCCCTCGACCTCGTAGTCGCGCATGCGCCGGGTGGTCGCCGAGACCGACAGCCAGATCCAGGGCGCGCGCAGACGGATCAGCTCGATCACGCTGTCCTTGCCGACCCCTGACGGGCCGGAGAGGACGGTGAGCCGGGCTGGCGGGCGGGCGTCGTCACTCATGCTCACAAGCTAATTCCTACACGGTGCCCCGTACGGGCCTGCAGCGAACCCCGGATTCCCGGCGCCGGAGCAGTCCCGCACGGAGCGAATTCCGCGGTCAGTTCGACGCGAACTCCGCGAGCAGAGCCTTACGCTGCTGCTCGCCGAGGCCACGAAGGCGACGGCTCTCGGCGATCTTGAGCTTCTCCATGATCTGGGTGGCCCGGATCTTGCCGATGCCCGGCAGCGCCTGGAGGACGGCCGAAACCTTCAGCTTGCCGACGACGTCGTCGCCCTCAGCACGGTTCAGCACGGAAGCCAGGGTCGTCTTGCCCTGCTTGAGCTCCTCCTTGAGCTGAGCACGAGCCTTACGGATCTCAGCAGCCTTCTCCAGCGCGGCAGCACGCTGTTCGGGGCTCAGTGACGGGAGCGGCACCAGTTCTCCTCAGGTCCCTTACGCGCCGGCATCCACTACCGGCGCTCTGTGAAACGTGGTGTGACCAGGAACCAAAGGGGCATGTGGTTCCCAGCGCGGGGAAAACTAGCGGTCAGCGCCGCATTCGGCAACGTGGGCACACCATGATCGACTAAGCGTGACTAGGGAATTACTCAGCTCGCGGCGGACAATGCCGCCCGGACGTCGTCCAGCACGCGGTCCGCGGCAGCGCGCAGCCCCGCGATTTCCGGACCCTTTCCGAGAACTTCACGGGAGTACGACGGAAGCACCGAGCCGATCGCGGAGCCGAACACGGTGCGTAGGTCCTGAGCGGTACCACCCTGGGCCCCGAGACCCGGCGCGAGCAGCGGACCGTTCACCCGAGAAAGATCATGTCCGGTGTCACCCACCGTGGCGCCCACCACGAGACCCATGCTGCCGATCGGCGTCGAACCCGCGTTGAGCTGGGAAATCTCGTCAATCACAGTTTGCGCGACGGTCCGGCCGTCCGCGGCGACCGCGCGCTGAACGGAACCGCCTTCCGGATTTGACGTGAGCGCCAGAACGAAAACGCCGCCGCCATTCTTCGCCGCGAGGTCGAACATCGGAGCCAGCGATCCGACGCCGAGGAACGGGCTGGCGGTGATCGCATCGACATAGAGCGGGCTGGATGGATCGAGGTACGCCGCCGCGTACGCCGCGACCGTCGAGCCGATGTCGCCGCGCTTCACGTCCAGCAGGACAAGCGCTCCGGCCTCGCGTAACTGTCGGATAGTTGACTCAAGGACGGCGAGTCCCTTAGATCCGAATTGCTCGTAAAAGGCCGATTGCGGCTTGAACACCGCGACCCGGTCCGCGAGCGCCTCCACCACGGTCTCGCTGAACCGCGTCAGACCGGCCACGTCGTTGGCCAGACCCCATCGCTCCAGCAGACCCGCGTGCGGGTCGATCCCCACGCACAGCGGGCCGCGCGCGGCCGTCAGCCGCTCCAGCCGGGTTCCGAAGCTCTCCACCGGCACACCCCTCTCGTCGAGCCGCCACGAGGCGGCCACGTGGCATTCCTGCCACTAAATCGCGTTTTAGTCCGATAACCGACAGGGCAACCTGCGGCCCTACCCCCGATCGGGGGTCTTGCTTTTCCCGCCGCACTCACCGCGAGGCGTTCACCGACGTGCAACTTGCAGATCAGACGACGCTCGGTCAGGCTTGGGCGGCGACCGCGGCCGCGATGCCGCGTCCGATCCGGGCGATCTGCGCGTCCGTGCTGACGTACGGCGGCATCGTGTAGATCAGATCCCGGAACGGCCGCAGCCAGACGCCCTCGCGAGCGGCCGCGTCCGTGGCCTTCCGCATGTCCACCGGCCGGTCCAGCTGCACCACGCCGATGCCGCCGAGCACGCGCACCTCACGAACCCCGGCAAACCCGCTGAGCGGCTCCAGAGCGGCCGTGAGCCCTTTCTCCAGCCCGTGCACCCGCCCTGACCAGTCCTGACTGCGCAGCAGCGCGATGGAGGCGTTCGCCACCGCGCAGGCCAGCGGGTTGCCCATGAACGTCGGACCGTGCGCCAGCCCGCCGCCCTCGCCGTCCGAGATCGCCCGCGCCACCTCGGTCGTGCACAGCGCGGCCGCCAGCGTGAGGTAGCCGCCGGTCAGCGCCTTGCCCACGCACATCACGTCCGGCGCGACGCCCGCGTGGTCGGCGGCGAAGAACGCACCGGTACGGCCGAAGCCGGTCGCGATCTCGTCGAAGATGAGCAGAATGCCGTGCCGCGCCGTGATCTCCCGCAGGATCCGCAGGTAGCCCGGGTTGTGGAACCGCATGCCGCCGGCGCCCTGCACCACCGGCTCGACGATCACCGCGGCCAGCTCGTCCGCGTGCTCCTCCACCATGCGAACGAGTGAGTCCGCATAGGAACCCTCGATCGGGGAGCCGAAACCACCCGGTGGGGGCGGCGCGAAGACCTGCCGGGGCAGCACACCGGTCCACAGCGCATGCATGCCGCCGTCCGGGTCGGTCACGCTCATCGGGTGCCAGGTGTCGCCGTGGTACCCGCCTCGCCAGGTGGCCAGCCGCTGCCGCTCCGGCCGGCCGGCGCCGCGCTGGTACTGCAGCGCCATCTTGACCGCGACCTCGACGCTGACCGAGCCGGAGTCGCAGAGGAACACGTGCTCCAGCCCGTCCGGCGTCAGCTCGACCAGCGTGCGGGCCAGCGTGACCGCGGGCTCGTGGGTGAGCCCGCCGAACATCACGTGGCTCATCCGGCCGAGCTGGTCGCGCACCGCCTCGTCCAGCACCGGGTGCCGGTAGCCGTGGATCGCGGACCACCAGCTGGACATGCCGTCGATCAGCTCGCGTCCGTCCGCGAGCGTGAGCACCGCGCCGGCCGCTTCCGAGACCACGAAGGGCTCGGAGCGGCCGGGCATCGGGCCGTAGGGGTGCCAGACGTGCGCCCGGTCCAGCCGCAGCAGCTCGTCCGGCGCGGTCATCGCCGGACCGACGCGGCGGCCCGCACCAGCGCGGGCCCGCCGTAGATGAATCCGGTGTAGAGCTGGATCAGCGAGGCGCCCGCGTCGAACATCCGGGCCGCGTCGTCCGGTGTCATGATCCCGCCGACGCCGATGATCGGCAGCCGGCCGCCGGTCTCCCGGTGCACGAACGCCACCACCTCACGCGCCCGCCGGGTTACCGGCCGGCCGGAGAGACCACCGGCCTGTGCCGACAGCTCCTGGTCGATCGGCGCCAGGCCGTTGCGGGCCAGCGTGGTGTTGGTCGCGATGACGCCGGCCACGCCGGTGTCCGCGCAGACCGCCAGCGCCTCGCCGATCGCGTCGTCGGTCAGATCAGGAGCGATCTTCACCAGGACGGGCAGCCCGTTCGCCTCCTTGACCAGCGCGCCGAGCAACTCGTCCAGGTGCTCGCGCCCCTGGAGCTGCCGCAGGCCGGGCGTGTTCGGCGAGGAGACGTTGACCGCGATGTAGTCCGCGTACGGGTGCAGCAGCCGCAGCGAGGTCAGGTAATCCTCGACCGCGCCGGGAAGCGGCGTGATCTTGGACTTGCCCAGGCTGATGCCGAGCGGGACGGGCAGCTTCGCCGGGAGCGCGGCGAGCCGTTCGGCCAGCACCGCCGCGCCCTCGTTGTTGAACCCCATCCGGTTGATGATCGCGGCGGACTCGCGCAGCCGGAACACCCGCGGTTTGTCGTTGCCCGGCTGGGCCAGCGCGGTCACCGTGCCGGCCTCGACGAAGCCGAAGCCGAGCGCGGGCCACGCGGGCAGCGCGATCCCGTTCTTGTCCATGCCGGCCGCAAGCCCGACCGGGTTCGGGAACCGCACGCCGAACACCTCGACCGGATTGTCCGTCGCATACCGGCGCGACAGCGCCACCAGCGCCGACGGTACGCCGGACAGCTGCGCCAGCCGGTGCAGCGTCCACTCGTGCGCGGTCTCCGCGTCCCCGCCCCCGATCCGGAAGAGGGCGGGGCGGGTGAACTGCTCCCAGATCACTTCGCGGACGCCTTGAGCTGGGCGTGCAGGTCCTGCAGCGGACGTACCTGCATCTGGCCGTTGATCGTGGCCTCGATGCCCATCACCGCGGCGGACGCGCCCGGCACCGTGGTGATGCACGGGATGTCCGCGGTCACCGCGGCGCTGCGGATCTCGTAGCCGTCCGAGCGGGCGTGCGCACCCGAGCCCTGCGGCGTGTTGATCACCAGCGTGATCTCACCGCGCGCGATCAGCTCGACCGCGTTCGTGCCCGGGCCCTCGTAGTGCTTCGGCACGATCTCGCACGGGATCCCGTACCGCTTCAGCACCTCCCCGGTCCCGGCGGTCGTGATGATCTCGAAGCCCAGGTCGGCCAGCCGCTTGATCGGGAAGATCATGCCGCGCTTGTCCCGGTTGGCGACGGAGACGAACACCTTGCCGGACGTGGGCAGCGAGCCGTACGCGCCGGCCTGCGACTTCGCGAACGCCTGGCCGAAGCCGGTGTCGATGCCCATCACCTCGCCGGTCGACTTCATCTCCGGGCCGAGCAGGCTGTCCACGCCCTTGCCGGCCGGCGTGCGGAACCGCTTGAACGGCAGCACCGCCTCCTTGACCGCGATCGGCGCGGTGTCCGGCAGGTGGCCGCCGTCGCCCTCGGCCGGCAGCAGGCCCTCGGTGCGCAGGTCCGCGATGGTGGCGCCGAGCATGATCCGGGCGGCCGCCTTGGCCAGCGGCACCGCCGTGGCCTTGGAGACGAACGGCACGGTCCGCGACGCGCGCGGGTTCGCCTCCAGCACGTAGAGCACGTCGTCCTTGAGCGCGTACTGCACGTTGAGCAGGCCACGGACGCCGATGCCGCGGGCGATCTCCACGGTGTACCGGCGGACCTGCTCCAGGTGCGGGCCCGCGAGGGTGATCGGCGGCAGCACACAGGAGGAGTCGCCGGAGTGGATGCCGGCCTCCTCGATGTGCTCCATCACGCCGCCGAGGTAGACCTCGCCGGTCGCGTCGCAGAGCGCGTCCACGTCGATCTCGATCGCGTCGTCCAGGAACCGGTCGACCAGCACCGGGTGGTCCTCGGAGATCTCGGTGGACCGTCCGATGTAGTCGGCCAGCGTGGGCTCGTCGTAGACGATCTCCATGCCGCGCCCGCCGAGCACGTAGGACGGACGCACCAGGACCGGGTAGCCGATCTCGTCCGCGATCGCCTTGGCGTCGTCGAAGCTGACCGCGGTGCCGTGCTCCGGCGCGCGCAGCCCGGCCTTGGCCAGGACCGCGCCGAACGCGCCGCGGTGCTCGGCCAGGTGGATCGACTCCGGGCTGGTGCCGACGATCGGCACACCCGCGTCCTTGAGCCGCTGCGCCAGGCCGAGCGGGGTCTGGCCGCCGAGCTGCACGATCACGCCGATCACGCCGGGCCCGCCCGCGGCCTTGCCGGAGCTGTCCTCGGAGTGGAACACCTCCAGCACGTCCTCGAACGTCAGCGGCTCGAAGTAGAGCCGGTCCGCGGTGTCGTAGTCGGTGGAGACCGTCTCCGGGTTGCAGTTGACCATGACGGTCTCGAAACCGGCACCCCCGAGGGGACCCCCACCGCGCAGCGCCATCACCGCGTGCACGCACGAGTAGTCGAACTCGATGCCCTGGCCGATCCGGTTCGGGCCGGAGCCGAGGATCAGCACCTTGGGCCGGTCCGACGGCTCGACCTCGGTCTCCTCGTCGTACGTGGAGTAGTGGTACGGCGTCTTCGCGGCGAACTCGGCCGCGCAGGTGTCCACGGTCTTGTAGACCGGGCGCAGGCCGAGCCGGTGGCGCAGCGCGCGGACGCCGTCCTCACCGGCCAGCTCGGGCCGGATCGCGGCGATCTGCCGGTCGGAGAGCCCGGCCCGCTTGGCGGCCCGCAGCAGCG
This sequence comes from Catenuloplanes indicus, assembly GCF_030813715.1. Classification (NCBI taxonomy): domain Bacteria; kingdom Bacillati; phylum Actinomycetota; class Actinomycetes; order Micromonosporales; family Micromonosporaceae; genus Catenuloplanes; species Catenuloplanes indicus. The sequence goes on along the minus strand of NZ_JAUSUZ010000001.1, from coordinate 7,258,443 downwards.
TCTCGTCCAGCACCGGCGCGGCCTCGATCTCGGCGCGCAGTTCCAGCAGCGAGACGATCTGGTCCAGGAACCAGGGGTCGATGCCGCCGCTGGCCTCGTGCACCTGCTCGATGCTGGCGCCCAGGCGAAGCGCACGCTCCACCGTGTAGAGACGGCCGTCGTGCGGGACCCGGAGTGCCTCCAGCGTCTCCTCCACCGAGGAGGTCGGGTCCGGCGTGGTCCAGAAGCCGCCGGACTTCGTCTCCATCGAGCGCATCGCCTTGTTCAGCGCCTCGGTGAAGTTGCGGCCCAGGCTCATCGCCTCGCCGACCGACTTCATCGTGGTGGTCAGCTCCGCGTCCGCGCCCGGGAACTTCTCGAACGCGAACCGCGGGATCTTCACCACCACGTAGTCGAGCGCGGGCTCGAACGCGGCCGGCGTCTCCTCGGTGATGTCGTTCGGGATCTCGTCCAGCGTGTAGCCGATGGCCAGCTTCGCCGCGATCTTCGCGATCGGGAAGCCGGTCGCCTTGGACGCCAGCGCGGACGACCGGGACACCCGCGGGTTCATCTCGATCACGACCAGACGGCCGTCCCGCGGGTTGATCGCGAACTGGATGTTGCAGCCGCCGGTGTCCACGCCGACCTCGCGCAGCACCGCGATGCCGACGTCGCGCAGCGTCTGGTACTCGCGGTCGGTGAGCGTCATGGCCGGCGCGACCGTGACCGAGTCGCCGGTGTGCACGCCCATCGGGTCGACGTTCTCGATCGAGCAGACGACCACCACGTTGTCGTTGCGGTCGCGCATCAGCTCGAGCTCGTACTCCTTCCAGCCGAGCACGCTCTCCTCGATGAGTACCTCGTGCACCGGGGACGCGGCCAGGCCGGCGCCGGCGATGCGCTCCAGGTCCTCCTCGGTGTGCGGCATGCCGGAGCCGAGGCCGCCCATGGTGAACGACGGGCGCACCACGACCGGCAGGCCCAGCTCGGCCACGGTCTGGCGGACCTCGTCCATCGACTTGCAGACGCGGGAGCGCGGGGTCTCGGCACCGGCCTTGGCCACGATCTCCTTGAACAGCTGCCGGTCCTCGCCGCGCTGGATCGCGTCGATGTTCGCGCCGATCAGCTCCACGCCGTACTTCTCCAGCACACCGTTCTCGTGCAGCGCGACCGCGGTGTTCAGCGCGGTCTGGCCGCCGAGCGTGGGCAGGATCGCGTCCGGGCGCTCCTTCGCGATGACCAGCTCGACGAACTCCGGCGTGATCGGCTCGATGTAGGTGGCGTCCGCGAACTCCGGGTCCGTCATGATCGTCGCCGGGTTCGAGTTGACCAGGCTGACCCGGATGCCCTCGCTGCGCAGCACGCGGCAGGCCTGGGTGCCGGAGTAGTCGAACTCGCAGGCCTGGCCGATGACGATCGGGCCGGAGCCGATGACGAGGATGTGCTTGAGATCGTCCCGCTTAGGCATTGGCCTTACGCCCTTCGACAAGCTCGACGAAGCGGTCGAACAGGTAGTCGGCATCGTGCGTGCCGGCCGCCGCCTCGGGGTGGTACTGCACGGTGAAGGCGGGCACCTCGAGCGCCCGCAGCCCTTCGACCACGTTGTCGTTAAGGCAGACATGGGAGACCTCGACGCCGCCGAAGTCGGTGTCGATCACGGTGTTCAGCGGCGCCTGCACGGCGAACCCGTGGTTGTGCGACGTGACCTCCACCTTGCCGGTGGTCCGGTCCAGCACCGGCTGGTTGATGCCGCGATGGCCGTACCCGAGCTTGTAGGTGTCGAAGCCGAGCGCACGGCCCAGGATCTGGCTGCCGAAGCAGATGCCGAACAGCGGCACCTTCCGGTTCATCACCTCGCGGGCCAGCGCCACCGGGTGGTCGGCCGTGGCCGGGTCGCCGGGGCCGGGCGAGAAGAACACCGCGTCCGGCGAGACCGCCAGCAGTTCCTCCAGCGTCGAGGTGGCCGGCATGATGTGCGTGGTCACGCCGCGGGCCGCGAGCCGGCGGGCGACGTTCGCCTTGATGCCCAGGTCGACGGCCGCGACCGTGTAGCGGTGCTCGCCCTCGGCCTCGACCGTGTACGGCTTCGCGGTGGTCACCTCGGCGGAGAGGTCCGCGCCGAGCATCTCCGGCTGGGCCTGCACGCGGGCCTGCAGCGACGCCGGGTCCAGGTCGACGGTGGAGACGCCGACCCGCATCGCGCCGCGCTCGCGCAGGTGGCGGGTGAGCGCGCGGGTGTCGATGCCGGAGATGCCGACCACGCCCTCGGCGGCCAGGCGCTCGCCCAGCCCGCCGGTCGCGCGCCAGTTGGAGCCGATCCGGGCGGGGTCGCGCACCACGTACCCGGCGACCCAGATCCTGGACGACTCGTCGTCCTCGCCGTTGACGCCGGTGTTGCCGATGTGCGGCGCGGTCTGCACCACGACCTGGCGGTGGAACGACGGGTCGGTCAGCGTCTCCTGGTAACCGGTCATGCCGGTGGTGAAGACGGCCTCGCCGAACGTCTCCCCCTCCGCGCCGTAGGACTCACCGCGGAACGCGCGGCCGTCCTCCAGGACCAATATCGCCGGCTTCCTCACTTCTGTGCCTTTCCGTCCAGTACCGTCGGCTCGCCGCGCAGGAACGTGGCGACGATCCGTCCGGGCAGGCTCATGCCCGCGTAGGGGTTGTTCGTGCTGCGGCTGGCCGTCTCCGTGGGGTCCACGGTCCGGGTCGCCGCCGGGTCCACCAGCGTGAACGTGGCCGGTGCGCCGGGCAGCGGGTCGTGCCCGTGCTCGGTCAGCCCCGCGATCCGGGCCGGCGTGCGCGACATGCGCTCCGCGATCAGGTCCCAGTCAATGGTGCCGTCGCCGGTCGTCAGCGCGCCAGTGGAGAGCACCACGGAGAGCGCGGTCTCCAGGCCGACCATGCCGGGGCGCGCGTACGCCCACTCGCATTCCTTGTCCTCCACCGCGTGCGGCGCGTGATCGGTGGCCACGATGTCGATGATGCCCTCCGCCAGCGCCGCCCGAAGAGCCTTCACGTCATCGGCGGTACGCAGCGGCGGGTTGACCTTGTAGACCGGGTCGTAGCTCTCCGCGCGGTCGTGCGTGAGCACCAGGTGGTGCGGCGTGACCTCGGCCGTCACCCGGACGCCGCGCGCCTTCGCCTGCCGGACCACCTCGACGCTGCCGGCCGTGGAGAGGTGGCAGACGTGCAGGCGGGAGCCGACGTGCTCGGCCAGCAGCACGTCGCGCGCGATGATCGCCTCCTCGGCGACCGCGGGCCAGCCGGTCAGGCCGAGGCGGGTGGCGACCTCGCCCTCGTGCATCTGGGCGCCCTCGGTCAGCCGCGGCTCCTCCGCGTGCTGCGCGATCACGCCGCCGAACGCCTTCACGTACTCCAGCGCCCGGCGCATCAGCCGCGGGTCGGCGACGCAGTGACCGTCGTCGGAGAAGATCCGCACGGTCGCGGCCGAGTCGGCCATCGCGCCCAGTTCGGCCAGCCGCTCACCGGCCAGCCCGACGGTGACCGCGCCGATCGGCTGCACGTCGACCAGGCCCGCCTCGCGGCCGAGCCGCCAGACCTGCTCGACCACACCCGCGGTGTCCGCGACCGGCGACGTGTTCGCCATCGCGCAGACCGCGGTGTAGCCGCCGAGCGCCGCGGCCCGGGAGCCGGTCTCCACGGTCTCCGCGTCCTCGCGGCCGGGCTCGCGCAGGTGGGTGTGCAGGTCGACCAGGCCGGGAAGCGCGACCAGACCCGTACCGTCGATGATGTTCTGCGGGTTCTCGCCGGCCGGCTCCTTGATCACCCCGTCCTCGATCAGGAGATCACGGGCAGCGCCACCGAGGACGCTGACGTTCTTGATCAGGTACGCCACTTACTTTCCTCCGAGCAGCAGGTAGAGGACGGCCATCCGGACGCTCACGCCGTTGGCGACCTGTTCGACGATCGTGGATCGGGGCGAGTCCGCCACCTCCGGGGAGATCTCCATGCCCCGGTTCATCGGGCCGGGGTGCATGACGATCGCGTGCTCCGGCAACCGGCGCATGCGTGCGCCGTCCATGCCGTAGCGGCGGCTGTACTCCCGGGCGGACGGGAAGTAGGACGCGTTCATCCGCTCGGTCTGCACGCGCAGCATCATCACCACGTCGCTGGCCGGCAGCACCGCGTCCAGGTCGTAGCTGACCGTCATGCCGGACCCGAGGGCGCTCGCGATGTCCACCGGGATCAGCGTGGGCGGGCCGACCAGCGTCACCTTGGCACCGAGCGTGTTCAGCAGCACCACGTTCGACCGGGCGACGCGGCTGTGCAGCACGTCACCGACGATCGTCACGTTCAGCCCGGCGAGCCGGCCGAGCCGCTCGCGCATGGTGAACGCGTCCAGCAGCGCCTGGGTCGGGTGCTCGTGCGTGCCGTCGCCGGCGTTCACCACCGAGCCGTCCACCCAGTTCGCCAGCCGGTGCGGGGCGCCGGACGCGCCGTGCCGGACCACCACCGCGTCCGCGCCCATCGCCTGCAGCGTCAGCGCGGTGTCCTTCAGGCTCTCGCCCTTGGAGACGCTGGAACCCTTGGCGGAAAAGTTGATCACGTCGGCGGAGAGCCGCTTCGCGGCCGCTTCGAAGCTGATCCGGGTACGGGTGGAGTCCTCGTAGAACAGGTTCACCACGGTCCGCCCGCGCAACGTGGGCAGCTTCTTCACCTCGCGGCCGCCGGTCAGCCGGGCCAGCTCGCGGGCGGTGTCCAGGATCAGCGTGGCGTCGGCGGCGTCCAGGTCGCCCGCCTCGCGCAGGTGCCGGATCATGAGTCGCTCCCGTACAGCTTGACCTCGTCCGTGCCGTCGGTCTCGGCGAGCGTGACCCGGACGCTCTCGCTCAGCGCGGTCGGGATGTTCTTGCCGACGTAGTCGGCGCGGATCGGCAGCTCGCGGTGGCCGCGGTCGACCAGCACGGCAAGCTGCACCGAGGACGGCCGGCCGAGGTCGCCGAGCGCGTCCAGCGCGGCCCGGACCGTGCGGCCGGAGAAGAGCACGTCGTCGACGAGGATCACCCGGCGGCCGTCGACGCCCCCCGGGGGCACGTCGGTGGGCCCGAGCGCGCGGGCCGCCTTCAGCCGGAGATCGTCGCGGTAGAGCGTCACGTCGAGGATGCCGACCGGAACGTCGATACCCTCGAAAGCGTGAATTCGCGCCGCGAGCCGTCGCGCCAGCGGTACACCTCTGGTGGGAATCCCGAAGAGCACGGTGTCCCGCGCGCCCTCGGTCTTCTCCAGGATCTGATGCGCGATCCGGTCGACGACGCGGGAGACGTCGGTATCGGCGAGAATCACTTTGCCCGTTCTAGCCTGCTTTGGGCCTGTTCTCACCTGGTCTGGGGCAGCGTCTGGCAACGCCACGTGGGACCTCCTTCCCCGCCTCACTGGACGGGTCGTTAAAGGATGTCTGCGCCGGTCAGCACGCTACGTTACCAGTGTTCCCACACGTCACTCCGGTTGACCTGGGAGTGATCTGACTGACTGCCGACTCAGGAAAGCGAAAAACCGGTCAAGTCCTATGATCTCGCCAACTGGACCGTAATCGCCACTTGACCGCGTGTCTTTAGCGACGTACCGTCACGCAGCGTAGCGATCGCGCGGTGGGCCCGAAGCCCACGCCAGCACTGGAGTGTCCTGATGCCCTCTGAGTACGCCAAGTCTTTGGGCGCCCGCCTGCGCTCTATCCGCCAGCAGCAGGGTCTCTCCCTGCAGGGTGTGGAGGAGAAGTCGAACGGGCGCTGGAAGGCCGTCGTCGTCGGCTCCTACGAGCGCGGCGACCGCGCGGTCACCGTCTCCCGCCTGGCCGAGCTGGCCGACTTCTACCGGGTTCCGGTCTCCGAGCTGCTGCCCGACGGCAGCGGCATCCGGCACGAGCCGACCAACAAGATCGTCCTTGACCTCGAGAAGCTCTACGACGAGGCCGGCGAGGACCTCGCGTACGTCGCCCGCTACGCCCGCGCCATCCAGCAGCAGCGCGGCGACTACAACGGCCGCGTCCTCTCGATAAGGGCCGACGACCTGCGCGCGCTCGCCATCGTCTACGACATCTCCCCCTCCGGCCTGATCGAGCGCCTCACCGAGGCCGGTGTGCTGGTCGCCGACCCGCGCGCCTTCTTCGCCTCCTAAGGCGCTTCCGGCCCGCCTTCCCCGGGCCGTTATCAGCACCGGGCGGCCCGTGCCCCGACCCAGCACGGACCGCCCACCCGCCAAACCGGCCGGCCACCCCCTCCGCCGACCGCATACTCCATCCCCCTCACGCTTCCGGCCCACCGCGCCGCGCATCGCTACGCAGAGCGCCCCGGCCCCCGCGCAGCCATCGTCGCTGCGCGGTTTTTCGCACTCCTCCCCCGCGCAGCGGCAAGCCCCGGGCACCAGCCCTTCGACCGGCCCCGCCCCCGGGCCCCACCGGCCCACTTCCGGCATCGCCCCCGATCTCGCCGACCGGCCGCGACAGGTTTGCGCTCAGCGCCCGTCTCCGGAAGTCAGGCGCGTATCAAGATCCTTCCATACGTCAGGGCCCTTTCAGGCGACTCGAAAGGGCCCTGACGTATGAAAGGATCTTCAAAGGCACGCCCACCCGCCGCACCGGCTCAGCTTTCGCCTGCCGCATCGACCCGGCCCGCCGGAGGCGAAGAAGAAGCCCGCCCGGACCCAAGGGGGCCGGACGGGCTTCCGAAGAACTCAGCGCGTGGCGTACTCGGCGATGCGGCCGAGGATGCCGTTGAGGAAGCGGGGCGAATCGTCGGTGGACATCTGGCGGGCCAGCTCGACCGCCTCGGTGATCGCGACCGCGTCGTCGATGTCGTCCGCGTAGAGCAGCTCGTAGACCGCGATCCGCGCCAGGTTCCGGTCGACGACCGGCATGCGGTCGATCGTCCAGCCCTCGGCGTAGCTGGCCAGCAGCTCGTCGACCCGGTCGAGGTGGGCGGCGACGCCCTCGACGAGGTGGATCGTGTAGCCGATGTGGTCGGGGCGGGGCTGCTCGATGCGCTCGAGGTAGCTCGCCAGGACCTCGACCGGCGGGAGGTCACGCAGGTCGGCCTCGTAGAGGACGTCGAGCGCCCGCTTGCGCGCCTTTCGGCGGGCGGGCATCGACTGCTTGGGACCCTCCGCCATTAGGAGCGGCCGAGGTAGCGGCCGTCGCGGGTGTCGACCTTGATCTTCTCGCCGGTGGTGATGAACAGCGGCACCTGGACCGTCGCGCCGGTCTCCACGGTGGCGGGCTTGGTGCCGCCGGTGGAGCGATCGCCCTGCAGGCCCGGCTCGGTGTAGGTGACCTCGATCATCACGGAGGTCGGCAGCTCGACGTAGAGCGGGACGCCCTCGTGGAACGCGACCGTGACCTCCGCCTCCGGGAGGAGGAAGTCGGCGTTCGACCCGACGACCGCCTTCGGCACGTGGAACTGCTCGAACGTGTCGAGGTGGTCCATGAAGACGAACTCTTCACCGTCGAGGTAGAGGTACTGCATGGTCCGCTTGTCGACCGTCGCGGTCTCGACCTTCGTGCCGGCGTTGAAGGTCTTGTCGACGACCTTGCCGGACATCACGCTCTTCAGCTTGGTGCGCACGAAGGCCGGGCCCTTGCCGGGCTTCACGTGCTGGAACTCGACGACGGACCACAGCTCCTTGTCGAGGTTGAGGACCAGGCCGTTCTTGAGGTCGTTGGTGGTCGCCATTTCCTGCCTTGGTGTGAAGCCGTGTGTGTGAAACCGGCACTACGTTCGCGGACAATAGCCCAGTCTACCGGCGCACCCGGCCCGCCGCTTCCCGGGCCGGTCATGCGCCGGTAACCTGCCCGGCCGCCCGTTGACGATCAATCAATCGTTACCTCGTCGTCGCCGAATAGACACCCGTTACTGGCAAGTTGCGGGCGTGCCGACTGCCTCCAGCCTGCCGAACAGCCTGCCGCACCGCGCATCGCGCCTCCTGCCGGCCGCCCGCCCGATCGTGATCGGTGGCGTGCCCCGATGGCTCGGCTTCGCCGGCGCCGTGATGCTCGCGCTCGGTGGAACCACGGCCGGCGCGCTGCCCTATCAACAGGCGGCGGAGCGGGCCGGGCTGATCGGTCCCGGCCTGGTCGTGGCGTACGCGGGACTGGCTCTGCTGGTGGTCGCCTGGTGGCGGCTGGGTACGGAGAACCCGGCCGCGCGCTCGATGCAGATCACGCTCGGGCTCTGGGCGGCGCCGCTGGTGGTGGCGCCGCCGCTGTTCAGCCGGGACGTCTACAGCTACCTCGCGCAGGGCACGATGTTCGCGCGCGGGCTGGACGTCTACGTGTACGGGCCGTCGAGCCTGGGCGGCCCGCTCGCGGCCGAGGTGCCGGGCATCTGGCAGCACACCCCCGCGCCGTACGGTCCGCTGTTCCTGGCCGTGGCCGCGGCGGTCACCACGCTGACCGGAACGCACGTGATCGCGGGTGTGTTCGGCATGCGCCTGGTCGCGGTGGCCGGGGTGGCGCTGATGGCGTTCGCGGTGCCGGTGCTCGCCCGCCGGCTGGGCGTCTCACCCGGGGCCGCGCTCTGGCTCGGCGTGCTGAACCCGCTGGTGCTGACGCACCTGGTGGCGGGCGCGCACAACGACGCGCTGATGCTGGGCCTGCTGGCCGCCGGCCTGGCCGCGACGGTCTCCCGGCGGCCCGGCGCGATCTGGCCGGTGCTGGGCGTGATCCTGGTGACGCTGGCCGCGCTGGTGAAGGCACCGGCCGCGCTGGCGCTGCCGTTCTGCGCGCTGCTGTGGGCGCAACGCGCGCAGCGGACGCCGGCGGCGCGGGAGCGGTGGCCGATCCTGGCGTTCCTGCGGACCGCGCCGCTGACCGTGCTGATCGCGGCCGCGGCCGCGATCGTGGTGCACGCGCTGGCCGGCACCGGCATCGGCTGGATCGGCGCGCTGGACACGCCCGCGGTGGTGCACAACTGGATGTCGCTGAGCACCACCGCGGGCGCGCTGACCGCGCAGCTGCTGGACGCGATCGGCTCCGGGGTCGCACATCACGCGGTGCCGTTCTGGCGCGGCGTGGGACTCGCGGCCGCGGTCGGCTGCGGGCTGCTGGTCTGGGTCCGGGCGCGGGTGCTCGGCCCGGTCTACGCGGTCGGCCTGGGTCTGCTCGCGGTGGTGCTGCTCGGCCCGGTGGTGCACCCCTGGTACCTGCTGTGGGGCGTGCTGCTGGTCGCAGCCGGCGCGCCGCATCAGGAGGACAGCCCGGTGCGGCGCTGGGTGGCGCTGGGCAGCTCGCTGCTGGCCGTGCTGGTGGTGCCGACCGGCGGCCCGGCCTCGGCCGTGGACGTGGCGGTCGGGCTGACCGGCGGCGCGGTGGTGCTGGTGACCACGGGTGCGGTGCTGCTGTGGTGGCTGCCGCGCCGCGAACCCGTGGTGGAGCGGGCCGAGTCGCTCTACCGCGAGCGTGCGATCCCGGCCGAGACGGCCGCCTAGAACGGACAGAACCCTTCGCCGGTACGCCGCACGGCGTACCGGCGCGGGTTATCGATCTTCGGTGGCCGCGACGTAGCGCAGCGCGAGCCGGTAGCCCTCGATGCCGAGGCCCGCGATGACGCCGGTGGCGACCGCGGAGAGCACCGAGTGGTGCCGGAACTCCTCGCGCGCGTGGATGTTGGAGATGTGCACCTCGACCAGCGGCGCGGTGAGCATCGCGCAGGCGTCGCGGACCGCGTAGTTGTAGTGCGTCCAGGCGCCCGCGTTGAGCACGACGGGAATCCCGCCGTCCGCCGCCTCGTAGAGCCAGGCCAGCATCTCGTGCTCCGCGTCGGTCTGCCGGACCTCGACGTCCAGGCCTGCCTCGCGGCCCGCGTCCACGCAGAAATTCACGAGCGCGTCGTACGACGTCAGCCCGTACACGTCCACCTGCCGCTTGCCGAGCCGGCCCAGGTTCGGGCCGTTGAGCACCAGCGCGCGCGTCACGCGACCACCTCGCGGTAGGCGGCGGCCAGCACGTCGTCCGCGGGCCCGGCCAGGATCGTGGGGGCGGCCAGCCCGTCCAGCACCACGAACCGCAGCTTGCTGCCGCGCGCCTTCTTGTCCACCCGCATGGCGGCGAGCAGCGCGGGCCACGCGTCCGCCTCGTAGGTGACCGGCAGGCCGAGCGACGTCAGCACGGCGCGGTGGCGGGCCGCGACGTCCGGGCTCAGGTGCCCGGTCGCGACCGACAGCGCGGCCGCGTAGACCAGGCCGACCGAGACCGCGTGGCCGTGCCGCCAGCGGTAGTGCTCGACCTTCTCGATCGCGTGCGCCAGCGTGTGCCCGTAGTTGAGGAACTCGCGCAGCCCGGACTCGCGCAGGTCGTGCGTGACCACGTGCGCCTTCACCCGGATCGCGCGCTCGACCAGCTCGCGCAGCGCGGGCGAGGCCGGGTCCTGCGCCGCGGCCGGATCGACCTCGATCAGGTCCAGGATCGCCGGGTCCGCGATGAACCCGCACTTGACCACCTCGGCCAGGCCGGCGACCAGGTCGGCGTGCGGCAGCGTGTCCAGCATCGCCAGGTCGCAGAGCACGCCGGCCGGTGGGTGGAACGCGCCGACCAGGTTCTTGCCGGCCGCGGTGTTCACGCCGGTCTTGCCGCCGACCGCGGCGTCCACCATGCCGAGCAGCGATGTGGACACCGGTACCCAGCGCACGCCGCGCAGCCAGGCCGCGGCCACGAACCCGGCCAGGTCGGTCACCGCACCGCCGCCGAGGCCGATCACCGCGTCGCTGCGGGTGAAGCCGTTCGCGCCGAGCGCGTCCCAGCAGCCGGCCGCGACGCCGATGCTCTTGCCGTCCTCCGCGTCCGGCACCTCGATCGGCAGCGTCCGCAACCCGGCCCGGTCGAGCCCGGCGGCCAGCGCCTCGGCGTGCGCCTTGAGCGGTTCGGCGTAGAGGAGCGCGGCCTGCTCCGCGCCGGTCAGCAGCGCGGGCAGCTCGCCGAGCAGGCCACGGCCGATCAGCACCTGGTACGGGGTTTCGCCGCCGACGTCGATCCGCGTCGGCTCGGTCACAGTCAGCTCATCCATCGGCGCTGAGCCTAGCGTCTCGCGGGTCATCGCTTGAGCAGCGCCAGGATCTCGTCGGTGACCTCGGCGGGCTCGCGGCCGTCCGTCACCACCACGTGCGTGGCCACCTCGCGGTAGAGCGGGGCGCGCTGCGACATCAGGTGCCGGAGCGTGGCGCGCGGGTTGATCGCCAGCAGCGGCCGGCCAGCGCCCAGGCCGACGCGCTTGACCGCGTCGGCCAGCTCTACCGACAGGAAGACCACGGTGTGCCCGGCCAGCCGGGCCCGGGTCTCCTCGGCCAGGATCGCGCCGCCGCCGAGCGCGAGCACGCCGCCGAACGTCTCCAGCGCGGTCGCGACCGCCGCGCGTTCCAGCGCGCGGAACCGGTCCTCGCCGTCCTCGATGAAGATCTCCGAGACCGGCTTGCCGGCGACCGCCTCGACGTCGTGATCGGTGTCCCGGAACGCGACGCCGAGCCGCTCGGCCAGCGCGGTGCCGACCGTGGTCTTGCCCGCGCCCATCAGGCCGACGAGCACGCAGGCGGGCCGCACCGGGCTCACCGGATGATCAGGTGGTCGACGTACCCGGCCAGGTTGCGGCGGATCTCGTCGGCCGAGTCGCCACCGAACTTCTCCGTCGCGGCCTCGGCCAGCACCAGCGCCACCATCGCCTCCGCGACGACCGCGGCGGCCGGGACCGCGCAGACGTCCGAGCGCTGGTTGATCGCGGTGGCGACCTCGCCGGTGGCCACGTCGACCGTGGAGAGCGCGCGGTTCAGCGACGAGATCGGCTTCATCGCGGCCTTCACCCGCAGCGGCTCGCCGGTGGTGATGCCGCCCTCCAGGCCGCCGGCCCGGTCGGTGAGACGCTTGACGCCGGTCGCGGTCGGCGCGATCTCGTCGTGCGCGACCGAGCCGCGCGAGCGGGCCTGCAGCCACGCGTCGCCGATCTCCACGCCCTTGATCGCCTGGATCGACATCAGCGCGGTGGCCAGCCGCGCGTCCAGCTTGCGGTCCCACTGGACATGAGAACCGAGGCCCGGCGGTACGTCGTACGCCAGCACCTCCACGATGCCGCCGAGCGTGTCCGCGTCCTTCTTCGCCGCGTCCACCTCCGCGACCATCCGCGCGGACGCCTCCGGGTCGAGGCAGCGCAGCGGGTCCGCGTCGATCCGGTCGAAGTCCTCCGGGCGCGGTTGCAGGCCGGGCTTGGCCGCGACCGAGCCGAGCTCGACCACGTGCGACACGATCCGGATGCCGAGCGTCTGCTCGATGATCGCCTTGGCCACGGTGCCGACCGCGACGCGCGCCGCCGTCTCCCGCGCGGACGCGCGCTCCAGGATCGGCCGGGCGTCGGCGTGCCCGTACTTCTGCATGCCGGCCAGGTCGGCGTGCCCGGGCCGGGGCCGGGTCAGCGGCGCGTTGCGCGCCTGGCCGGCCAGCTCCTCCGGGTCGACCGGGTCCGCGGCCATCACGGTCTGCCACTTGGGCCACTCGGAGTTGCCGACCCGGATCGCGACCGGGCTGCCCAGCGTGACGCCGTGCCGGATCCCGCCGATGATCTCGATCTCGTCCTGCTCGAACGACATCCGGGCGCCGCGGCCGTAGCCGAGACGGCGGCGGGCCAGCTCCCGCCCGATGTCGGCGGTCGTCACCCGCACACCGGCGGGGACCCCCTCCAGCAGAGCGACGAGGGCGGGGCCATGGGATTCACCTGCGGTCAGCCAGCGCAACACGTCGCACAGTCTGTCATGGCCGCGTCCCGGTCTCACGTGCTGGCCGTACCGTCCCACCTTCCGGGCCACCGGCGAGCAGCGCGGCCAGCGCGCGCAGGTCGGGGACGGCGGCCGCGATCCGGTTGCGGGCGTCGTCGCCGAGCCGGTCCAGCGCGTCCCGGACCAGCGCGCGGCGTTCCTCCTGGTAGGCGTCGATCCGGCGGCGCGCGGCGCCGGTCAGCGTGAGCCGCACCTGGCGGCGGTTCTCCGGCGAGCGCTCGCGGGCGATCAGCCCGGCGTCCGCGAGGTCGCCGACCAGCGTGCTGACCGTGTTCGGCGCCGCGCGCAGCGCCTCGGCCGCGTCCCGGACGCAGATGCCGGGCCGGCGCTCGACCAGCCGGAGCACTTCGACCTGCGCGTCCGGCAGCCGGTCGGCGTCGCGCCGGGCGGCCGCGCGGCGCAGCACCTGGTGCAGGTGGCCGAGCGTGTCGCTGATCTCATCCGCCGAGGTCATGGCGTACTCCCGCTGTCTTTTAGTCGCCTTGTGCAACTAGTCTGCCCACAGAGCTTTTCTCCCGGAAGGACGTATCAGCGTGTCACAGACCACCACCGTCGACTCGGCCGTGGCGCCGCCGCGCGGCCGGTCCGCTCTCGCCCTGGTGGCGCTGCTCGGCACGCTCACCGCGATCGGCCCGCTGTCGATCGACATGTACCTCCCCGCGTTCCCGGAGATCGCCGCGGACCTGCACGCCACGCCGTCCCAGGTCCAGCTGTCGCTCACCACGCTGATGGTCGGCATGGCGGTCGGCCAGCTGGTCACCGGCCCGCTCAGCGACCGGCTCGGCCGCCGTACCCCGGTGATCATCGGCATGGTGGCGTACGCGCTGCTCTGCGTGGCGTGCGCGTTCGCGCCGTCGACCGGCGCGCTGGCCGCGGTGCGCTTCGCACAGGGCTTCGCCGGCGGCATGGGTACGGTCGTGGCCCGCGCCGTCGTCGGCGACCTCTACTCCGGCAAGGCCGCCGCCAAATACTTCTCCCGGCTCGCCCTGGTCTTCGGCGTGGCACCGGTGCTCGCGCCCAGCCTCGGCACGCTCGTCCTCACGTTCACCGACTGGCGCGGCATCTTCCTGGTGCTGGCCGCGGTCGCCACACTGATCACGATCGCGGTGGTCCGTGTGCTCCCGGAGACGCTGCCGGCCGCCCGCCGCAGCACCCGCGGGCTGGCCGACGTCGCCGAGACCACCCGCGTGCTGGCCAAGGACCGGGTCTTCATCGGGTACGCCGTCGCCGGCGGCCTGGCCATGGCCGGCCTCTTCGCGTACCTCTCCGGTTCGTCGTTCGTGCTCCAGGACGTGTTCGGCCTCTCCACCGCGGTCTACGGCGTGCTGTTCGGCGTGAACGCGATCGGCCTGGTCGCCGCCAGCCAGCTCAACGGCCGCCTGCTCGACCGCTGGTCCCCCCGTCAGCTGCTGGTCACGTCCCTGGCCGCCGGCGCGGTCGCGGGCGCCGCGCTGCTCGTCGCGGCCGCGCTGTCCAGCATGATCGCGGTCTGCGTCCTGCTGTTCTGCTTCTTGGCCACGATCGGCATGGTCAACCCGAACAGCGCCGCTCTGGCCCTGGACCGCCACCGCAACCGCGCCGGCACGTCCGCCGCCCTCCTCGGCACGGTCCAGACCCTGATCGGCTCCGTCGCCGCTCCCCTGGTCGGCCTCGGCGGCGAGTCCAGCGCCGTACCCATGGCCCTGGTGATCGCGGTCTGCGCCACCCTCTCCCTGCTGACCGTCCTCACCCTGGCCCGCGCCCGCCACACCCCCGCCTGACCCGGCCTCACCACCACCGGTGTCGCCCCGCGCACGCACACCGGTTCGCGGCCCGCCGACCGGCCTCCCAGTCGTCCGCGGGGCTGCGGACCGCGCACTTCCCGCCGCCGGCAGGTTCCCCCATGACAAGCCGGGGCCCGCAGAGCCGCGGACCGCGCACTGTCCGGAAGCACGGTGGGCGCCGCGCGTCCGAGATCTCGGGCACAACGCGACCACCCGCTCCGCCGGTCTTCCGGCGTCAGCGCGAATGGGATCACCGCGCGGCTATCCCTCGGCGACGGCCTTGTCCAGTGCCTCGCGCATCGCGTCGGCCGGCGCGTCCACACCGGTGAACTGGGTGAACTGGCCGAGTGCCTGCGCATGCAGCAGATCCAGCCCGGTGACCACCGGCGACCCGCCCGCCGCGGCCCAGGCCGCCAGCGGTGTCGGCCACGGGTGATAGACCACGTCGAAGTAGACGGTCGACGCCGCCCAGTGCGGCCCGGCCGCCAGGTGGTCCGCGGCGCCCTTCGGCACCGTGGAGACGACCACGTCGAACCCGCGCAGGTCCGCGGCCTCGGCCCACGGCGCGACCCGGAACGGCACGCCGAGCGTGGCCGCGACCGGCGCCAGTTCCGCACCGGCCTCCGGCCGGCGGACGAACACCGTGACCGGCGCGTTGCCGAGCCGGGCCGCGGCACCGAGCGCCGCGCGTGCCGTGCCGCCCCCGCCCAGCAGCGCGATCGCCGCGCCGTCGGTGATCCCGGCGGCGCGCAGCACGGTGACCATGCCGATCACGTCGGTGTTGTCCGCGAACCAGGACCCGTCCGCGCGCCGGACCAGCGTGTTCGCCACGCCGAGCGCCGTGGCGGCCGGCGAGGCCGCCGCGGCGACGGTGAGTGCGACCTCCTTGAGCGGCATGGTCACGGACAGGCCGCGCCACTGCGCGCCGAGGCCGTCCACCAGACCGGGCAGTTCGGACTCGGCACACTCGATCGCGGTGTACGCCCACCCGGTGAGGCCCGCGGCCGCGTAACCGGCGTTGTGCAGCACGGGTGAGAGCGAATGTGCGATCGGCTTGCCGAGCACGGCCGCCCGGTGCTGGGACGTCACAGAACCCCGGCCTCCCGGGCCTTCTGCTCGTTCACCTGCTGCTCGGCGTAGGTCTCCGCGAACGCCGAGTTGCCCTGCTTGTCGATCGCGACGAAGAAGTACCAGTTGCCTTCGGCCGGGGTCATCGCGCCTTCCAGCGCGGCCTTGCCCGGGTTGTTGATCGCGGTCGGCGGCAGGCCGTCGTTGAGGTGCGAGTTCCAGGGGTTGGAGGCGTCCTCCAGCTCGGCCTGGGTGATGTTCTTCGACTCCTTGGCGTCCCGGCCCGCGAGCTGGTGACCGTAGTTGATGGTCACGTCCAGGCGCAGGCGCGGCCGGCCGCCGATGTCCGCGCTGGGCTTGAAGAGCGTGTTGTAGACGACCCGGGCGACCTTGGGCAGGTCAGCGGCGACGCCGGACTCGGCCTCGGAGAGCGAGGCGACCATCAGCGCGTCGTACGGCGTGATGTCCCGCGCCTCCGCCTTCTTCACGAAGTCGAGCTCGGTGGTGGCGTCCAGGAAGTGCTGGACCATCACCGCGAGCATCTCCTTCGCGGTCAGCCCGGGGTCGAAGTTGTAGGTCTCCGGGAACAGGAAACCCTCGATCGACTTGGTGACCGGCTTCTCGTCGCCGCGGGTGAACCAGAAGTCCGGTACGCCCAGCGCCTCCGGGTCCTTCGCCGCCTCCTTGAACTCCTCGACCGGGATGTCGGAGGCGTCGGAGAGCAGCTGGAACACCTCGAAGGACGTGGTGCCCTCCGGGATGGTCACCTTGGTGGACACCCGGTTGTTCAGGTCGAGCAGCGCCAGCACCGCGTCGGACGCCTTCATCTGCTTCTTGAGCTTGTAGAATCCGACCTGAATGTTCTTGCTGTCCGGGTTCGCGTCGGCCGCCTCGATGAAGGACTTGGCGGACTTCACCACATCGACGTTGTAGAGCGTGTTGCCGATCGCCGTGGCGGTGTCGCCGTTCTTCACCTCGATCGTGACCTCGCCCGTGCCCGGACCGTCGTAGTCCGGCGTGGTGAGGTAGTTCCGCACCCGGTCGAACCCGTAGTAGCCGGCGCCGGCGAGACCGCCGAAGATCAGCACCACCATGATCAGGGCGATGGCCGATTTCCCGCCACCGCCGCGCTTCTTCTTGCGCCGGTGCAGCGGCCGCCCCTTCTGGGGGGCCTGCTGCTCGTCGAACGCAGCTTCCAAGTCGTCCAGCATCAGTTGCGCCTCCGCTGCGCGTCCAGCCAGCCTTGCAGGATCTCCACGGCGGCCGCCTGATCGACGACCGCGCGCTGACGCCGCCCCCGAACGCCTCGCTCGGACAGCCTACGGGTAGCCACCACCGTCGACATACGCTCGTCCGCCAAAACGACGGGAACGGGGGTGATCACCCGTCCCAGTCGTTCGGCGTACGCGCGGACCAGTGTCGCCGCTGGTCCCTCGCGCCCGTTGAGCGCGACGGGAAGACCGACGACGACCGCGACCGCGTCGTGCTCCACGGCGAGACGCGAAACTTCCGCCATATCGCCCGGAACCGCATCATCGGTCGCATTCTGGTCACGGGGTACGGTCGCCACCGGGCTGGCGAGGATGCCGTCGGGGTCGCACACCGCGACCCCGACGCGCACCGCTCCCACGTCCACGCCCAGGCGAACTCCGCGAGTGAAGCCTTCGCTCACGGCCGGATCACCCTGCCAAGCTTGAACACGCGCCTCCTGACGTCGATCGGGCCACGATGCGAAGAGTAATGGCCGATCGGCGTATGGCGCTATCAGCCGGCCTCGGAAATTGACCTCTCGATCGCGCCCAGAAGCTTAACGGTCTCCGATGCGGGGACACCGCCGCCCTGTGCCAGCTCGGCATTGCCGCCACCGCGGCCGCCGAGCGCGCCCTTCACGAGGTCCGACGCGGAGAGCCCTCGATCGCGGGCTGCCGCGTTCGTCGCTACGATGAGTGACGCCTTGCCGTTCGACTTCGCGGCTACCGCGACCACCGCCGGGCGCTTCTGGTCGATCTTCCCGCGAATCTCGATGGCCAGCGTGCGCACGTCGTTGCCGGCCGCGCCCTCCGGCGCCTCCGCCCCGACGTAGGCGATGCCGTTGAGGTCCCGGGCCGCATCCGCGATCGCGCCGGCGCCGCCGAGCACCGCCTGGGCGCGCAGCTTCTCCAGCTCCTTCTCCGCGTCCCGCAGCGCCGTGACGGTCTGCTCGACCCGGTCCCCCACCTGGTCCGCCGGGATCCGGAAAAGATCCGCCAGGCGGGACACCAGCAGGTGCTCCTTGGCCAGGAAGCCGAATGCGTCGATGCCGACCAGCGCCTCGACGCGGCGGACACCGGAACCGATCGACGACTCGGAGAGAATCTTCACCAGGCCGAGCTGGCCGGAGCGGGCCACGTGGGTGCCACCGCACAGCTCCCGCGCGTAGTCGCCGACCTCGACGACCCGCACCTCGTCGCCGTACTTCTCGCCGAACAGCGCCATCGCGCCGAGGCGCCGCGCCTCCTCCTGCGAGGTGACGAACGCGTGCACCTCGTGGTCGGCCAGTAGCACCTCGTTGACCTGCTGCTCCACGTCGTGCAGCACGGCCGGCGGGACCGCCTGCGGCGTGTTGAAGTCGAACCGGAGCCGGCCCGGCGCGTTCAGCGAACCCGCCTGGGTCGCGGCCTCGCCGAGGAAGTTGCGGATCGTCTGGTGCACCAGGTGCGTCGCGGTGTGCGAGCGGGAGATCGCCCGGCGCCGGTTCGTGTCGATCTCGGCGAAGCCCGACTCACCGGGCCGCACCTCGCCGCGCACCACGCGTGCCTTGTGCACGATCAGGCCCGGCACCGGCTGCTGGACGTCGTACACCTCGACCTGGCCGCCGCCGACCGTGATCAGGCCGGTGTCCGGCTGCTGGCCGCCACCCTCGGCGTAGAACGGCGTGGTGTCCAGCACCAGCTCGATCGTGTCGCCCTCACCGGCCGACTGCAGCCGCTCGCCCTTGTTCAGCAGCGCGCGCACGCGGGACTCGCGCGACGTCTCGGCGTAGCCGGTGAACTCGACCGCGCCGCCGTCCTCCAGCACGCCCCGGTACGCGGAGACGTCCGTGTGGCCGGTCTTGCGCGTCCGCGCGTCCTCCTTGGCGCGGGTACGCTGCTCGGTCATCAGCCGCCGGAAGCCCTCGTCGTCGACGGTCAGGCCCTGCTCGGCCGCGATCTCCAGGGTCAGGTCGATCGGGAAGCCGTACGTGTCGTGCAGCTGGAACGCCTTGTCACCGGAGAGCTTCGCGCCGCCGGACTTCTTCGTGTCCGCGATCGCGGTGTCCAGGATCGTGGTGCCGGCCCGCAGCGTGGCGAGGAACGCGTCCTCCTCCGCGTACGCGTACGACGAGATCCGGTCGAACTCCGCCGCGACCTCCGGGTAGGACGGGGCCATGCAGTCCCGCGCCACCGGCATTAGCTCGGGCAGCGCCTTGTCCTGCCAGCCGAGCAGCCGGATCGAGCGGATCGCGCGGCGCATGATGCGGCGCAGCACGTAGCCGCGGCCCTCGTTCGACGGCGTGACGCCGTCACCGATCAGCATCAGCGAGGTGCGCACGTGGTCCGCGATGACCCGCAGGCGCACGTCGTCCGGGTGCGACTCGGACGCGGCGTGGCCGGACTTCGCACCGTACGTCCGGCCGGTCAGCTCGGCGGCCTTGGCCAGCACCGGGCGGATCTCGTCGATCTCGTACATGTTGTCGACGCCCTGCAGCAGCGCGGCCATCCGCTCCAGGCCCATGCCGGTGTCGATGTTCTTCGCCGGCAGCTCGCCGACGATGTCGAACTCCTCCTTGCTACGGACGTTCGTGATCTCGTACTGCATGAAGACGAGATTCCAGAACTCCAGGTAGCGGTCCTCGTCCACCTCGGGCCCGCCGTCCGGGCCGTACGCCGGGCCGCGGTCGTAGTAGAGCTCGGAGCACGGGCCGGCCGGGCCGGGGATGCCCATCGACCAGAAGTTGTCCTTCTTGCCGCGGCGCACGATCCGCTCCGCCGGCATGCCGGTCTTCTTCCAGATCTCGATGGCCTCGTCGTCGTCGAGGTAGACCGTCGCCCAGATCCGCTCCGGGTCCAGCCCGAAACCGCCCTCGGCGACCGGCTTGGTGACGAGATCCCAGGCCAGCGGGATCGCGCCCGCCTTGAAGTAGTCGCCGAACGAGAAGTTGCCGTTCATCTGGAAGAACGTGCCGTGCCGCGAGGTCTTGCCGACCTCGTCGATGTCCGGCGTACGGATGCACTTCTGCACCGAGACCGCACGCGGCCACGGCTGCTGGCGCTGACCCAGGAAGTACGGCACGAACTGCACCATGCCGGCGTTGACGAACAGCAGGTTCGGGTCGTCAATGGCCGGCAGCGGAGCGGACGGCACCACGGCGTGGCCGTTGGCCTCGAAGTGCGCCAGGTATCGTCGCTTGATCTCCGCGGTCTTCATCTGCGGCCTTCCTGAGTGTCGATGCCGTCCAGCGGGTAGCCCCGCTCCTCGGCGAACTGGTCGTCGTACAGCACGCCCTCGGCGAAGGCGGCGTGAATCTCCTGCTCACGCTCGGCCATCGCGATCCGGACGTCGTCCACGAAGCTACGCACGGACTCGACCAGGCCGCCAGCGGTTTCCTGCGCGCTCTCGGCGAGGCCCTGCGGCGTGTACGCGTGCGCCATCTTCGTCACCTGACGGACCACCAGGACACCGACACCGAGGCCGATCCCGAGCCAGAGCAGACGCTTCATAGCAACATCCTCCCGTGCTGGTTCCGATTAGCGACGACCGGCCCGTCGGCGTGCCTTGAGGATGTCCTTGACCTCGCGCTCCTCCTCCGCACCGCGGCGCGCGGCGGCGGCCTTGCGCACGCCGTACCCGAACGCCGCGACCTTCACCAGCGGGTTCGCGGCCGCGGCCGAGACCACGGTGGTCAGGTTCGCCACGTTGGCGCTCACGTTCTGCACGTGCCCGGTGATCGTGTCCACCTTCGCCAGCTGGACGTTCACCCCGTCCAGCGACGTGTGCACCTGATCGAGCGTGGTGTTCACGCCCTCGATCGTGAGGTTCACGTTGCGCAGCATGGGCTCCGTGCGGTCGTTCAGGTCGTTGATCGCCCGGGTCGCCGCGTCGATCGTGTGCCGGAGCCGCAGGATCGGCACCGCCAGAAACAGAACGAGCATCGCGAACGCCCCGGCCCCGATCAGGGCAGCGATCTCTCCACCGTCCACGCGTCTTCCCCTTCATCCCACGCTGTATGTGTATTCGGGCAGGTGACACCGTCCACTCTGCGCCAACGTGCGAACCCTACCCTCAGTGACACGCCGCCGCGCGGCGGCGCGGTCCCGCGCGCCCTACGTCGCCTCGGGCGTCGGCAGGTCCGTCGGGTAGTCGGTGGGCAGGTCGAACGTCGCCTCCGGCGTCTCACCGATCAGATCCGACGGTACGGGCGCCTGCGGCTGCGTACGGCCGTCACCGATCGCGTTGTTGACCTTGATCGACACCGCCGCGCCCGGGCAGTCCGGATCCGCGGGCGGCGCCGCCTCCTGCCCCTCCGCGGTCGCCCCCACCGACGGCCGCAGCGCCAGCGCGTCGTTCGCGCAGGCCGGCGGCCTGATCCACAGGTCCAGCGTCAGCTCGTCCCGCCGCCAGCAGGAGTAGTCGCCCTGGACACCCGGCTGATCCGGGCACCCCTCGACCTCCCAGCGCTGCCAGCCGGCATCCGCGAGCGCGGTCTGATAGACCCGCGTCGTCTCCTCCGGCGCCCGCTCCGACTCGGCGATCCGGGTCCGCAGCCGGCAGTCGATGAAGCACCACCGCGAGCCACTGATCTGATCGTCCGTGTTCTGCGCCGCCCAGGCCGGCACACCCAGGTCGTCCAGCGAGTTGAACACCGGGTCCCGCGTCGCCGCCCGGATGCCGAAGTAGAGCGGCAGCGCACCGAGCAGCAACACGGTCACCAGCACCAGCGCACCGAGCCGCAGCTGCCGCCGCTCCCGCTCCTTCTTCTCCTTCTCAAGATCAACATCATCCGCCGGTACGGAATCCCGACCCGCCGCCGGCCGCAGCGCCCCGCTCTCCAGCGCGCCACCCGCACCGTCCCCGGCCGGCAACGCCGCCACGGCCGCCCGCCCGGGCAGCGCGGCCATCTCCGTCGGCAGCGTCCGGGGACCGCGCGCGACCGCCCGCGCCGCGGCGTCCAGGCTGCCCTCCTCGGGCAGCGGCCCACGGCGAACCATGGCCTGCCCCGGTACGCCCGGCGCCTGCTTCGGTCCACCGGGTCCCTGCCCGGGCCCGCCCGGGAACTGACCGGGCCCGCCCGGTACCTGCCCCGGTCCACCCGGTGCCTGTCCAGGCCCGCCCGGTGCCTGTCCAGGCCCGCCCGGCGTCTGACCGGGCACGCCCAGCGCATGACCGGGCACGGCCGGCTCGGCGCCCGGCGGGCGCACGGCGGCGCGGGCAGCGCCGATCTCGCGCGGGCCGGCCGCGCCGATCTCGCGCGGGCCGGTGGCGGGGCCGGCGCCGGGGCCACCCGGCGCACGGCCACCCGGGCCACCGGCGTCGCGTACCGCCGGGGCGCCGGTGCTGCCCTGGCCTAGTTCACGCGAGGCGGGACCGTGGTCACGGGCGTCGGTGCCGGCCGGGCCGCTCTCGCGGCCCGGGCCAAAATCCGGGCCGCCCGGACCGCCGTCACGGCCACTCGAGCCACCATCATGATCAGATCGGCCACCCGGCCCACCGTCGTATCCAGGACCGCCGTCACGCCCGGGACTGAAGCCGCGGCCATCACCCGGTTCATCGTCACGACCGGGGCCGAAGCCTCGTCCGGCGCCTGCTCCGCCGTCACGGCCGGAACCGTAACCGCCGGGCCTGCCGTCACGCCCGGGACCGAAACCCGCGCCACCGTCACGCCCGGGACCGAAGCCAGCGTTGCCGGCACCGTCACGGCCGGGACCGAAGCCACCGGGGCCGCCGGGGCCGCCGTCCGGGCCGGAGCCGGCATCGCGACCGGCACCCGGACCGCCGTCACGGCCAGGACCGAAGCCGCCCGGACCACCGTCCGGGCCGAAGCCTCGGCCGCCGTCACGGCCGGAGCTGTAACCGGAGGCGGCGTTACGGCCGCCAGGGCCATCCGGGCCGCCGGCCGGCTGGCCGGGGACCGCCGCGCGCCCGGGGCCGCGACGACCGCCGTCGTCCGGTCCGCGCATGCCGACCTGGCCGAACTCGCCGGTGCCGGTGCGGCCACCGCGGCGGCCCGACTCGCCGTCGGCGGGGCCGTAGCCACCGCCGTCACGCGAGCCCTCGCCACGCATACCGACCCGGTCGAACTCACCCGTGCCACCACGCGCGCCGCGCCGGCCCTGGTCACCGGGACCACCGTCGCGAGCACCCTCGCCACGCATACCGACCCGGTCGAACTCACCGGTACCGGTGCGACCACCGTCGCGGCCGCGGGGGCCGACCTGCCGGAACTCGCCACTGCCAGGGCCGCGGCCGTCGCCGGGGCGTCCGTCCGGGCCGCCGCGGCCGCGCTCGCCGTCGCCGTGCCGGCCGAAGCCGTCCTCGCCGGGGCGTGGGCCACGGCTCGGCCCGTCGTCGCCGGGGCGTCGAGGTGCGCCGGGCATGCCGGGGACACCGGCGGCGCCGGCCACGCCCGCGCGGCCGGGGCCGGGCTGGCCCGGCACACGGCCGGTGCCCGGGTCGTTGCCGTCGGCGGGACGCGGCCCGCGGAACCGGTCACGGCCGGAGATCGCGCCGGTGGGCGTGCCCGAACCGGGCGCACGCGGGCCCGCCGGGCTGCCGGGCGCTCCCGACACCGGTTCCACACCGGGCGGCAGCGCCGGGGCCGCCGGTGGCAGCGAGGCCGGCGGCGTCGCACCGGGCCGTCCGGGCATGACCGGCGGGATCGGCGCACTGGCCCGCCCGCCCGCGCGTCCGCCCGGACCGTCCATGCCCGGCCGGCCGCCCTGCGGGCCGCCGGAACGACCACCCTGAGGGCCGTCGAAACCGGGCCGGCCGTCCGAGCCGTCGAAACCGGGACGACCACCACGACCGCCGTCCACGCCGGGACGCCCGCCGTCCGGGCCGTCGAAGCCGGGGCGGCCACCACGGCCGCCGTCCGGGCCGTCAGAACCGGGGCGGCCGCCCGCGAGTCCGTCGATGCCGGTCACGCCCGGCTGCGGACCGTCCGCGCCGGAACGCGTGGGGCCGCCGGGACCGGCCGGGCCGAAGCCTCGGCCGCCGTCCGGGCCGCGGCCGCCGGTGTCGCCGAACCGGTCACGCACCGCACCCGGGCCGCCGGGGCCGCCCGCGCTGTGCGAGCCGCCGCCGTGGTCGGGCCGGCTGCCCACCGGGCCGGAACGCCCGCCGGAGACCGGAGCCACCGCGCCCGGCGGCAGCGCCGGGGCGTTGCCGGAGGCCGGCACGTCGCCGGGCTGGCCGGCCGGGCCGGCGAACCGGGATCGGGAACCGCTCGCGCCGCCACGCCGGCTGACCTCGGGGTTCTGCCGGGACGGGGTGAACGCCCAGGAGTGCGGGTTACCGGCCCCCATCTCCTCGTCGGTGGACGCGGTGGGCCGCATGTCGATCAGTGCGTCGGGCGCGTTCTCGCCGGGACCGGAGTGCCGGGCCGCCGGCGGTCCCGGACGCCGATCACCGGCGCCGGCCTGGTCGTCGCCACGACGCGGCGACGGGTACGGCCCGGCACCGCGCGCATCGCCACCGAACCCGCCGCCACGCTGCTCCGCGGCGCTGGGCTCGGCCGCGCGCCGCCGCCCCGCCCGGATCTCACCGCTGGCCGGCTCGTCACCGTACGGCTCACCCGCACCGCGGCGGCCGCCGGGCTCACCGGCGCCGTAGGGACCGTCCGGCGCCGCACGGCGACCGGCGCGGATCTCGCCGCTGTTCGGCTCACCACCGTCCGGCATCGCACGACGGCCCGCGCGGATCTCGCCGCTGTTCGGCTCACCACCGTCCGGCATCGCACGACGGCCCGCGCGGATCTCGCCGCTGTTCGGCTCACCACCGAACGGGCCACTCGCACCGTACGGACCGGCAGGCGCACCGTCCGGCGCCGCACGACGGCCCGCGCGGACGTCACCGGTGGCGGGCTCGCCACCGTAGGGACCGGCCGCGCGCCGGCCGTCCGGCTCGCCGCCGAACGGGCCGCCCTGCTCAGGGCCGCCCGGGCGTCGTCCGCCCTGGTCATAACCGCCCGGCTCGCCGCCGTAGGCCGGACCCTGCGGCGCGGCCGCCCGGCCACCGCCGAACGGCCCGTTCTGCGGGCCCATGCCGGCCGCGGCCCGCCCGCCGCGGATCTCGCCACTGGCCGGCTCGCCGCCGAAACCACCGTCCGGGCCGCCCGGCCGGCGTCCACCGGGCCCGGCCACACCGGCGTTCGCCGGGCCACCGGGACCGAAACCAGCGGTACCCCCGGCACCGCCGGGACCACCAGGAGCCCCAGCACCGCCAGGAGCACCGGCACCGCCAGGAGCACCAGGACCGCCCGGAGCACCAGGACCGCCGGGAGCACCAGGACCACCCGGACCACCGAAACCGTCGGAGCCACCGCGACCGGCCGGACCGAACCCGTCGGCACCGCCAGGGCCACCGCGACCCGCCGGGCCACCCGCGCCGAACCCGTCGGCACCGCCCGGGCCGGCGGGACCACCGCGACCCGCCGCAGCACCGGGACCGAAGCCGCCGGGCGTGCCGGGACCCGCCGGACCACCGGGGCCGAAGCCGCCGGCGGGACCGTCGGTACCCGCTGGGCCCCCGGCGCCGAATCCACCGGGACCGCCCGGCCCGCCGGGACCGAAGCCACCCTGGCCGCCGGGAACGGCCGGGCCGAAGCCGCCGGGATCGCCGTCCGGCCCGCCGAACGGCCCGCGCGCGCCCTGCTGCGGGATCGCGCCCGGCGGGGTGCCAGGCCGTGGGCGCGGCGCCGGTGCGCCGGCACCGAAGCGGCCGCCCTGGTTGTCGCCGTGCCCGCCGTCCTGGCCGGGGCCGCCCGCGGCGGTGAAGTCGTCGTCCGGGGCCAGGTCCGGCGCGGCGGGGAAGCCGGCGCCGGCCGGGAGCGCGGGCGCGCCGTCGCTCAAATCGACGTTGGACTGCTTCGCGGTGCGAAGGTCGTCGAGCCAGCCGGTCTCCTCGCCGGAGACCTCCTCGGCCGGCGGCGTGCTGTCGGGCGTGCCGCCGGTACGGCCGATGCCCCACCGGCGCCCGCGCTTCTGGCCGCCGGCCTCCTGGCCGTCGTCCGCACCGTCCGAACCCCGTGCCCTCACGCAACCACTCTCTCTGTCTCCACCGACACGCGGTCGATCGCCGACGTCCTGCCGGCCACGGCCGCACCGGCCATGGCCCCTGCACCCCGCCCGGTCGTGCCCGGACCGGCGAGGTCCCGTTCCGTCACACCCACCCGCCGGCCGGCTGTGCCCCGTACCGATCGGCCGGGCAACCGCCGGGCTGACCCGGGCGTGACCCACCAAGCTACAAACCGTCCGCCCGCCGCCGTCCACGTCCGGACCCGAACGGGCACCGCCCGCCTCGCGGGCTCGCAGGCCACGCGCCCGCCGCCCGCCGTAACGGTGAGCGACGTCACTCCCGGATGCCCCGGCGGGCCGGACCCCTCCAGCGAGCGTGCGCCACGCCGCCGCTTTTCGCCACCGCCGGACGGCCGGTCACCGCCACCCACCGTGTTGATCCACAGCGCGGGCGCCGTCCGCCGGCTCACCCGCCGTCCTCCGCCGGTGGTTCCGGAGCACGTCGCCGGCCAGCGGCTTTCCCGCGCCGGCCGGCGCCCTTCCCGGTGCCGGCCGACCGCTCACCGGTCACCGGGCCGTCCGTCGCGGGCTCCACCGCGTCACTCGCGGGTGTCGCGTTCGAAGAACCCGACATTCCGGGTACGGCCGATCCCGTACCCGAGGGATCGGCGGGTCCGCTCACCTCCGCCGGATCAGCGGACTCGCTCACATCCGCGGACGGCGCGCGCCCGCCCGCCGGACCGTCCGCGTCACCGCCGGACTCCACCGGCGCGATGCCAGTCGACAGGGCGGTCACACCCGGCCCCGGCGACGAACCCGGCCCGGACGGCGAATCCAGCGGAGCGGACGACACCGGCAGGGAGGGCGAATCCGGCGCAGAGGGCGAAGCCGGCATGGAAGGCGAATCCGGCACGGAAGGCGAACCCGGCGCGGAGGAAGAACTCGGCGCGGAGGACGCAGCAGGAGCAGCGGTGAGATCCGCAACGCCGGCCGCGGGCGCCGCAGCCGGCGGAGAAGCGGAAGCCGGCGCCTGAGCCGCCGGGCCCGGGCTCGGGGCCGGCTCACGGCGGAACGGCATCGGAGTGCCGCGGACCGCGCGGCGCAGCTTCGGCAGCCGCTCGGCCACCGCACGCTCGAAGCCGCGATCCGTCGGCTGGTAGTACTCCTCGGACGCCAGATCGTCCGGCGCGTACTGCTGTCGCACCACGCCGCGGGCGTCATCGTGCGGATACCGGTATCCGGCGCCGTGGCCGAGACCCTTAGCCCCCGGGTAGTGCGCGTCCCGCAGGTGGCGCGGCACCGGCCCGCCCTTGCCCGCGCGCACGTCCGCCATCGCGGCGAACAGCGCGGTGGTGGCGCTGTTGCTCTTCGGCGCGGTGGCGAGGTGGATGACGGCCTGGGAGAGGTTCAGGCCGGCCTCGGGCAGGCCGATCAGCTGCACGGCCTGCGCGGCCGCGGTCGCGACCTGGAGCGCGGTCGGGTCGGCCATGCCGACGTCCTCGGACGCGAAGATGACCAGGCGGCGCGCGATGAACCGGGCGTCCTCGCCGGCCACCAGCATGCGGGCCAGCCAGTGCAGCGCCGCGTCCGGGTCGGAGCCGCGCATGCTCTTGATGAACGCACTGGTCACGTCGTAGTGCGCGTCGCCGGCCCGGTCGTAGCGGACCGCGGCCACGTCCACCGCCTGTTCCGCGGTGGCCAGGTCGATCTCGGAGGCGGACTGGGCGAGCGCGGACGACGCGGCCGCCTCGAGCGCGGTCAGCGCCTTGCGCACGTCACCGGCGGCGAGCCGGATCAGGTGTTCCAGCGCGTCGTCGGAGATCGTGAGCGCGCCGCCGAGGCCGCGCGGGTCGGTCAGCGCCCGCCGGATCAGACCGCGTACGTCGTCCTCGGTGAGCGGATGCAGCGTGAGCAGCACGCACCGGGACAGCAACGGCGAGATGACCGAGAAGTACGGGTTCTCCGTGGTGGCGGCGAGCAGCGTGACGGTCCGGTCCTCGACCGCGGCGAGCAGCGAGTCCTGCTGGGTCTTGCTGAACCGGTGCACCTCGTCGATGAACAGCACGGTGGGCGGGCCGCCGTAGCGGCGTTCCCGGCGAGCCGTGTCGATCACCGCGCGGACGTCCTTGACGCCGGCGGACAGCGCGGACATGGCGACGAAGCGGCGGTTGGTGGCACCGGCCACGAGGTGCGCGATGGTGGTCTTGCCGCTGCCGGGCGGGCCCCACAGGATGACCGACATCGGGGTGTCGCCGCCGACCAGCTGGCGCAGCGGCGCACCGGGCGCGAGCAGGTGCGACTGGCCGACGAGCTCGTCGATGGTGCGCGGGCGCATGCGGACCGCGAGTGGCGAGTCCTCACCAGGCGCGACGAAACTGGCACCCTGCGCATCGGGGGCGGCGACGCTGCCGTTCCGGTCCGGCGTCACGCTGACGCCGCCCGTTCCGGTGACGGTGAACAGCCCCTCGACCTCCACTCCACGAACGATACCGCCCACGCTCCCACGGGCTCGCACGCCGGACCCCACCCCGAACGAAGATCCAGATCAGGGGGTACGCGTACGGATGCCCGCCCACTGCGACGCTCGGGCCGTCGGGCTCGGAGCGGAGAAGTGGACGGGCATCCGTACCGCTGGATGAAGGTTTTCGATCGTCAGCCGCGGCCGGGGCGACGGCCGAAGTAGCGGCGGCCACCACCACCGGTGCCGGTGCGCGGGCCGGAGCCGACGCCGCCCAGGTAGAGCGCGAGCAGGAACAGGCCGATCAGGACCAGCGTGTTCCAGTTGAACAGGTCGGGGGCGCCGAAGTTCGTGTTCAGCAGGTCGAGCAGGAGCGCGAAGCCGAAGACTCCGGCGGCGATGAGAGCCAGCATTGCCATCCTCCGGGAGGGGTGTATGTAAGAGGTTGACCTCGCTGTACCCACCCGCGCGAAATCTCACTCACGGACAGTCGGCGGCTCCCGCGCAGGTCCGGGCGCGGGCGAGCGCGGCGGAGAGCGCCGGTACGTCCGGGTCGCCGGCGGTCCGCCCGTCGGCGAGCAGGTTGGTCAGCTGCCAGGGGTCGCGGCGCAGGTCGTAGTACTCCCGGTCGACGCGCGGCCCGTCGTAGGTCTCGATGTACTGGTACGCGCCCGGCGCGTAGGTGGAGGCCCAGCTCGGAACGTTGCCGTTGGCCTTGTCGTGCCAGTACTCGAGGAGCACACCGGTCCGGCGCGGTGCGGCGAGCAGGCTGCGGCCGTCGACCCGGTAGCTGGGCGAGAGCCCGGCCAGGTCCAGCACCGTGGGTGTGACGTCGATCAGCGGCGCGACCCGGGAATCGCGTCCGGCGGGCACCCGGCCGGGCCACCAGAGCAGCAGCGGTACGCGGACGGAGCCCTGGTACGGGACGAACTTCGTCGGCAGGCCGTGCTCACCGAGGGACTTGCCGTTGTCGGAGAGGAACACGACGAGCGTGTCGTCGAGTTCGCCGGTCGCGGCGAGGCGGCGGCGGATCGCCTCCATCTGGTCGTCGACGGAGAGCAGCGTGCGCATCTGCGCGATCGCGGTCCGCGCGCCCTCCGCGCCGCTGACCCGGTACTTACGGACGTACGCGGGCTTGTCGGAGCGGTCCTTCTCCCGCGTGGCCGGATTGGCACGCCAGCTCAGCTGCACGTCCGCGTACTTCGGCTCGGGCGTGTACGGCGAGTGCGGCGCGACGAACCCGGCGTAGATGAACCACGGCCGGTCGTCGTCCCGCTCGAACCGGTCGATGTAGCCGGTCACCTGCCGGCCGGTGAACGTGGTGGAATACGGCGGGTACACGTCGGTGCCATCCACGTTGAAGTGCGCCTTCACGTATCCGCCGTGCTGCAGCGCCCAGTGGTCGACGTACGGCGGCCGCTTCGCCAGCTCCCACCCGTTGAACAGCTTGCCGGCCGCCGCGGTGGCGTAGCCGGCCCGCTTCAGGTCGTGCTGGAGCGTCCGGTCGTGGTCGTAGACGCCGATCTTGTCCTGCTGGATGACGCCGGTGTTGTGCACGTACCGACCGCTGAGGATCGACGACCGGCTCGGGCAGCAGGACGGCGTGGTCGCGACCGCGTGCGTGTAGTCCCGGCCGGTCCGGCCGAGCCAGGCCTGCGTGTGCCGCATGACGTCGATCTGCCCGAGGCCGGCGTCGTCCAGCACGACCAGCAGGACGTTCGGCCGCCGGGGCGCGGCCGGGGCGGCCGTCACGGCGGGCGCCGCGGTGAGCATCGTGAGCCCGGCGAGCAGACCGGCCGCCACCGCGCGACGAATTACTGTCATCAGACGATGATCGTGGCTATATCGTCCTCAATCGCCCCATATCACGACACGGCAATAATTTTCACTCCGGACGGTGATCGAGCAGCTCGCGTACACCCCGGATGCGCGTGGTCAGGAGTTTCCCGGCCCGCGACGAGTCGAGGACGACGCGCGCGGGGCGATGCATGCCGTTCAGCGAGCCGGCCGGCACCCGCAGCGGGTCCAGACCGTAGCGCCGGGCCACCAGCTCGCCCAGCCCGGCCCGGGTCACGGTGTCCGGCCCGGCCACGTTGAGCACGCCGGCATAGTCCGAGGTGGCCAGCTCCAGCACGGCCTCGGCCAGGTCCTCGACGCCGACCGGGCAGCGGAACTCGTCCGTGAACAGCACTCCGGACGCCCGCCCGGTGATCATGTCGATGCAGAGCCGGACCTGCGCGCTGTGCTCGTCGCCGATGATCAGCGAGGTGCGGACCAGCGCGGCGCCGGGATGCAGCGCGCGCACCGCGGTCTCGGCCGCGGCCTTCGACGCGCCGTACGGCGTGATCGGGGACGGCACCTCGTCGTCACCGTACGGCGCCGGGCGCCCGGCGTGCAGCGCGTCCGTGGACAGGTGCACCAGCCGGGCACCGACGTCCGCGGCGGCCAGCGCGACCGAGGCGGCGCCGTCCGCGGTGGTCGCCCAGTCGGTGTACCGGGCCGCGGTGTTGATCACTACGGACGGGCGGACCGCGGCGCACAACTCCCGGACCGCCACCCGGTTACGGACGTCCAGCGGGCGCCACCCGACGCCGGGGATCTCCCCCGGCGCCGAGTGGTACGTCCCGATCACCCGGTGCCCGTACGCCAGGGCCCGGCGCGCGACCTCGCCGCCGAGGTGTCCCCCGGCACCGACAACGAGGTACGTCACTACTTACTTGCTCTCGACCGGCGCCGCGACCCCGGCCGTGCCCGCGGCGGCCGGGGCCGGCTTGAAGTCCACGCCGGCCTCCTTCCGCTGCTGCGCCGTGATCGGCGTCGGCGCGCTGGTCAGCGGGTCGAAGCCACCGCGGGTCTTCGGGAACGCGATGACCTCGCGGATCGAGTCGGCACCGGCCAGCAGCATGCAGACCCGGTCCCAGCCGAACGCGATGCCGGCGTGCGGCGGCGGGCCGTACTTGAACGCCTCCAGCAGGAAGCCGAACTTGTCCTGCGCCTCCTCGGTCGAGATGCCGAGCAGGTCGAAGACCCGGCTCTGCACGTCGCCGCGGTGGATACGGACGCTACCGCCGCCGATCTCGTTGCCGTTGCAGACGATGTCGTACGCGTACGCCAGCGCCCGGTCCGGCGCGGTCTCGAAGTTGTCGATCCACTCCGCGTTCGGCGAGGTGAACGGGTGGTGCACGGCGGTCCAGCCGCCCTCGTCGGTCTTCTCGAACATCGGTGCGTCGACCACCCAGCAGAACGCCCAGGCGGACTCGTCGATCAGGTTCGCCCGCTTCGCGATCTCGACGCGCGCGGCGCCGAGCAGCTCCTGCGCCTCCCGCTTCTCGGTCGCGGCGGCGAAGAAGATCGCGTCGCCCGGCTTCGCGCCGACCGCGTCGGCCAGCCCGGCCAGGTGCGCCTCGGACAGGTTCTTCGCCACCGGGCCGCGCGGCTCGCCGGTCTCCGCGTCCAGCACCACGTAGGCCAGGCCGCGGGCGCCGCGCGCCTTCGCCCAGTCCTGCCAGCCGTCCAGCTCCTTGCGGGTCTGCGCCGCGCCGCCCGGCATGACCACCGCGCCGACGTAACCACCGGCCGCGATCGCACCGGCGAACACCCGGAACTCGGTGCCGGTCAGGTAGTCCGTCAGCTCGGTCAGCTCGACGCCGTACCGCAGGTCGGGCTTGTCCGAGCCGTAGCGGGCCATCGCGTCCAGGTAGGTGATGTGCGGGATCGGGCCGGCGATCTCGTGCCCGGCCAGCTCCTTCCACAGCGCCTTGACCAGCGCCTCGCCCAGGTCGATCACGTCCTCCTGGGTGACGAAGGACATCTCGATGTCGAGCTGGGTGAACTCCGGCTGGCGGTCCGCGCGGAAGTCCTCGTCGCGGTAGCAGCGGGCGATCTGGTAGTACCGCTCCATGCCGCCGACCATCAGCAGCTGCTTGAACAGCTGCGGGGACTGCGGCAGCGCGTACCAGCTGCCGGGCTGCAGGCGGACCGGCACCAGGAAGTCGCGCGCGCCCTCCGGCGTGGACCGGGTCAGCGTCGGCGTCTCGATCTCGAGGAAGTCGCGCTCGTGCAGCACGGTCCGGGCGATCTGCGACGCCTTCGAGCGCAGCCGGATCGCCTGGGCCGGGCCGGAGCGGCGCAGGTCCAGGTAGCGGTAGCGGAGCCGGATGTCGTCGCCCGCGTTCACGTCGTCGTCGACCGGGATCGGCAGCGGCGCCGCCTCCGACAGCACCTCCAGTTCGGACACGATCACCTCGATCGCGCCGGTCGGCAGCTCCGGGTTCTCGTTGCCCGCGGGCCGCGCCGCGACCTCGCCGACCACCTTCACGCAGTACTCGTTGCGCAGCGCGTGCGCCGCGTCCATGTCCTCGCGGAAGACCACCTGCACCACGCCGGAGCCGTCGCGGAGATCCACGAAGATGACCCCGCCGTGGTCGCGGCGGCGGGCCACCCAGCCGGCCAGCGTCACGGTCACGCCGGCGTCCGTGGCGCGCAGGCTGCCGGCGTCATGAGTACGGATCACGACAGTGAACTCCTCGTCGTTGCGGTCAGGTGTCGTCAGCTTCGCATTCTGTCAGGCCTGCCGCTTCACATTTCGCGCGGCACCGAAGCCGAAGGAATCTCGCGCGGCGGTGCAACCGATCGCCGCTGAAAACCATCTTTACCTCGTGACAGATCCACAGGGAGACGTGACCGCACCGTTGGTCCCGGGCGCCGAGAAGGCCGGCCCCGCCGCACCGCGCTCGCCGCTGGCCGTCGGCCGCAAACTCCTGGCGCTGGCGCTGCTCGGCGTGATCGTCGGCGGTGTCGTCGCGGGCGCCGCGCTGCCGGTGAGCGCCACGGCCGGCATGGCGGCGAAGCTGGCCGGTGACTCGTTCGAGGACCTGCCCAGCGACCTGCAGGTGCCACCGACCCCGCAGGCGTCGTACATCTACGCCAATGACGGCAAGACGCAGATCACCCAGTTCTGGGAGGAGAACCGCACCGACGTCGGCATCGACGACATCGCGCCGGTGATGAAGGACGCGATCGTGGCGGCCGAGGACACCCGCTTCTACGAGCACGGCGGCATGGACCTCAAGGGCCTGCTGCGCGCGTTCGTCTCCAACAGCCGGGGCGGCGAGGTGTCCGGCGCGTCCACGCTGACCATGCAGTACGTCCGGAACGTGCTGAAGAACGACGAGTCCGCGACCGAGGCGGAACGGGACGCCGCGACCGAGGTCAGCACCGGCCGCAAACTCCAGGAGATCCGGTACGCGATCACGCTGGAGAAGAAGCTGAAGGACAAGGACGAGATCCTCCGCCGATACCTGAACATCGCGTTCTTCGGCAACAAGGCGTACGGCGTCTCCGCGGCCGCCCGCGCGTACTTCTCCACCACGCCGGACAAGCTCACGCTCGGCCAGGCCGCCATGATCGCCGGGCTGGTGAAGTCGCCGTACGCGTACGACCCGGTGAACAACCCGGAGGACCAGGCGGTCGGCCGGCGGAACTACGTGCTGAACGCGATGGTCGGCACCGGCGCGATCACCCGGGAGGAGGCGGACAAGGCGATCGCCGAGCCGCTGAACCTCAAGCCGACGGCCGCCACCAGCAACTGCACCGCCGTGCCCCGCACGCACAACAGCTGGGGCTTCTTCTGCGACTACTTCCTGTCCTGGTGGAAGCAGCAGGAGGAGTTCGGCCCGACGCCGGAGGACCGCGAGGAGCTGCTGAAGAAGGGCGGCCTGCGGATCGTCACGTCGATGGACCCGCGCATGCAGGACCAGGCCGCGGCCGAGTCGGTGCGCATCTACGACCACGACGACCCGAAGGCCGCGCCGCTGGCCGCGGTCGAGCCGGGCACCGGCAAGGTCAAGGCGCTGGCCATCAACCGGTACTTCAGCATCGAGCCGAACCCCGGCGGCGGCAACTACCCGAACACGGTCAACCAGTTCATCGCGGGCAGCGACGACTCGGCCGGATACCAGTTCGGCTCCACGTTCAAGCTGTTCGTCCTGCTGGCCGCGCTGGAGAACGGCTTTCCGCTGGACACCGGCTACACCACCAAGAGCCCGTTCAAGACGATCTACCCGGACGGCAGCGCGACCGCGTGCGGCGGGTTCTGGTGCCCGAGCAACGCGGACAAGACCTACCAGGACGGCTACCAGAACATGTGGACCGGGTTCGGCAAGTCGTCGAACACGTACTTCATCAAGTTGCAGCAGGAGGTCGGCGTCACCAAGGCCGTGGAGATGGCCAAGCGGCTCGGCATCCAGTTCCGCAACCAGCAGGACGCGGCCCTCGCGGCCAAGCCGAGCGGCTGGGGCGCGTTCACGCTCGGCGTCTCCGCGACCACGCCGCTGGACATGGCCAACGCGTACGCCACGCTGGCCGCGGACGGCAAGTTCTGCAAGCCGACCCCGGTCGTGTCGATCACCGATTCCACCGGCACGGTCAGCGACGCCGCGGCCAAGGTGGCGCAGCCGGAGTGCACGCAGGCACTGGACAAGGACGTGGCCCGGGCCGCGGCCGACGCCGGCCGCTGCGTGGTCGGTCAGCAGCCCACCTACGGCAGCTGCCCGGGCGGCACGTCCACGGAGCTGAGCGGCATGGTCGGCCGCCCGGTCTCCGGCAAGTCCGGCAGCTCGGACAACTACGCCACCGAGTCGTTCATCGCGTTCACGCCGCAGCTGGCGATCGCCGGGATCGCAGCCAACCCGGACAACCCCACCGACATCGTCGGCCTGGCCGCCCAGGACCAGGTGATCCGGTCGATCGGGACGCTGCTGCACGACGCGCTCGCGGGCCAGCCGGTCCGGGACTTCCCGGCGCCGAGCGAGAAGATCTCCTTCAAGTCCGGCTCCGCCGCCAGCCCCCAGCTGCCACCCGCCCCGAAGTCGTCGAAGTCGCCGTCCACGGAGGACTGACGCGCCGCGGGCCCGGCCGGGATCAGCCCGGCCGGGTCAGCGGGCGACCGCGGCGCGGACCGCGTCCCGGGAGGCGGTCACCTCGCGGCGGAGCACGTCCAGGTCGACGCCGGTCAGCCGGCCCGCGGACTTGCGGACCACGCCCGCCACCAGGACCGTCGAGATGTTCCGCGGATCGGCGCCGAGCACGAGCGTGCCGATCGCGTCGTTGAGCGGCATCGTGTTCACCGCCTCCGCGTCCACCACGATCAGGTCCGCCTGCCGGCCCGGGGTGAGCGCGCCGGTCACCGCGCCCAGGCCGATCGCGTGCGCGCCGTCGGCCGTGGCGAAGCCGAGCACGTCGCGGGTGGTGATCCGGCGCTCCGGCCGGGTGACCGCCCGCATGCGCTGCACCGCCAGCAGCACCCGCATCTGGGTGAACATGTCGCTCGCCAGCGCCACCTCCACGTCGATGCTCAGGCCCGGCCGTACGCCCGCGGCCAGCGCCTCGTCCACCGCCGGGATCGCGGTCTCCAGCCCGATCTGCGTGTCCGAGCTGGGCGCCAGCGAGACCGTCGCGCCGGTCGCGCCGATCGCCCGCCACGCGTCCGGCGTCAGGCCGGTCGCGTGGATCAGTTCCACGCCCGGCCCGAGCAGGTCCCGCCGCGCCCAGTCCAGGATCGCGGCCGAGGACGCGGCGCCGAAGACCGCGTCGACGCTGACCGCGATGTCCAGGTCGCGGGCGACGGCCGCCAGCGACGGGCCGTAGACCAGGTCCGGGCCGACGATGTCGGTGGCGAGCGCGGCCAGCCGCAGCGTGATCAGCCCGCCGTCCGGCAGCGCGGCGCGCAGCCGGGCCAGGTCGGCCGGCCACTGCCGGTCCCACGCCCCGAAGTGCGGTCCCATCGACGCGTGCACGCCGCGGATGCCGGTCGACGCCAGGCCGCGGATCGCCGCGTCCGAGTGCGCGGCCGACCGTGAGTTGTGCGAGAAGTCCAGCATCGTGGTGATCCCGGCGTCCAGCGCGGACAGCGCCGCCAGCCGAGTGCCGGTGTACATGTCCTGCGGCGTGTAGGCGGGTGCGACGCCGGCCAGCGTGGACGACAGGTACTCGCCCAGGTCGCCGACGTCCGGGATGGTCCGGCGCATCTGTGCCTGCCAGGCGTGCCGGTGCGTGTCCACGAAGCCCGGCGCCACGATCGCGCCGCGGGTGTCGACCACCTCCGCGTCCCGCGCGGCCGGGTGATCGCGCAGGTCCGCCCCGACCGCGACGATCTCCGTGCCGGAGACCAGCACGTCGCCGCGCTCGAGGTCGCCGAGCGCCGGGTCCATGGTGACGACCGCGCCGCCGGTGAAGAGCATCGCCATGATCAGGAGTCCTTCCGGGTGAACGTGTAGCCGGCGTGGTGCAGCAGGCCGCCGTCGAACCGGCCGTAGGCCCAGAAACCCAGGTCGTCGCGGTACACGATGTGGTCGTCGTAGATCCGGAACGCGCCCCGGTAGGCGTGTGGGCGCCCGCCGCGCGTCTCGTCGTAGCGGCCGTCCGGCGTGAGGTGCTGGTGGATGTAGCCGGTCGAGTCGATCCAGGTGCCGAGGTGCGGCGACGAGGACGGGCCCGGCACGGCCTCGACCGAGGACACCATCGCGCCGTCGACGACGAACGTGGCGTCACGCGGCCACAGCACCGCCATCTCCGGCGGCCCGGCCGGCAGCACCGCGAACGTGGCCGGGTTGCCGGCGGCCAGCGGCCCGGCGAACAGCGGCGCGATCATCCGGCCGCGGAGCTCGGTCACCGGCACGCCACCGGCCGGCAGCCCCGGCCCGATCGCGGCGATCCGGCCGTCCTCGACGCGCAGGTCGAGACCGGCCACCGGGTCCGGCGTGCAGATCATGGCGCCGGTGAAGAGTCGCGCACTCATGGCGTACCCCCTGGTGATCGTCGGTGTTGATGCATGTCCACCCTGCGGCGGGCGCGGCGGCCGAACCAGGGTGCACCCCACCCAGGCACGTTCCGGCCCCGGGCCGGTGCGGTCGCCGGTAGCGTGGTGATCGACGGCAGCGTGGGCTTAACAGGGACGAAACGTGCCGGTGCCAGCATCGATGGCCCGGAGCGGACATGGAGGTCGGAGACTTGTTCCTCAGCCGGCACGAGCAGGATCGGCTGCTCATCCACGTGGCCGCGGACGTGGCGCAGAAGCGCCGGGCACGCGGCCTGCGCCTGAACCATCCGGAGGCGACCGCGATCATCACGGCGTTCATCCTGGAGGCGGCGCGGGACGGCCGGACCGTGGCCGAGCTGATGGAGGCCGGGCGGACCGTCCTGACCCGCGAGGACGTGCTCGAGGGCGTGCCGGAGATGCTGGCCGAGGTGCAGATCGAGGCGACGTTCCCGGACGGCACCAAGCTCGTCACCGTGCACGAGCCGATCCCGTAGGGGGCCAGCGTGATTCCCGGAGAGATCCTGCCCGGCGACGGGGAGATCGAGATCAACGCCGGTAAGCCGGTGCTGACGCTGCCGGTGGCGAACACCGGTGACCGGCCGATCCAGGTGGGCTCGCACTACCACTTCGCGGAGGCGAACCCGGCGCTGGAGTTCGACCGGCGGGCCGCGTGGGGGCACCGGCTGGCGGTACCGGCCGGCACGTCGATGCGCTTCGAGCCGGGCGTGCCGCGCGAGGTCGGCCTGGTGCCGCTCGGCGGCCGCCGCATCGTCCCCGGCCTGCGCGGCGAGGCCGCCGGCCCACTGGACAAGGACCACACCCGATGAGGATCGACCGGCGACGGTACGCCGCGCTCTACGGCCCGACCACCGGTGACCGCATCCGGCTGGCCGACACCGACCTGCTGATCGAGGTCGAGGAGGACCGCAGCGGCGGCGGTGACGAGGCGGTCTTCGGCGGCGGCAAGGTGATCCGCGAGTCGATGGGCCAGTCGCTGGCCACCCGCGCGGAGAAGGCGCTGGACACCGTGATCACCGGCGCGGTCGTCCTCGACCACTGGGGCATCGTCAAGGCCGACGTCGGCATCCTGGACGGCCGGATCGTCGCGCTCGGCAAGGCCGGCAACCCGGACACCATGGACGGCGTGCACCCGGATCTGGTGATCGGCCCGGGCACCGAGGTGATCGCGGGCAACGGCAGGATCCTCACCGCGGGCGCGATCGACTCGCACGTACACCTGATCGCGCCCGGCATCCTGGAGGAGGCGATCGCCTCCGGCATCACCACGATCATGGGCGGCGGCACCGGCCCGGCCGAGGGCACCAAGGCCACCACGGTCACGCCGAACGCCTGGTACCTGTCCCGGATGTTCGAGGCGCTGGACGTCTGGCCGGTGAACGTACTGCTGCTCGGCAAGGGCAACACGGTCTCCGAGGAGTCCATGTGGGAGCAGCTGCGCGGCGGCGCCGGCGGTTTCAAGCTGCACGAGGACTGGGGCACCACGCCCGCCGCGATCGACGCCTGCCTGCGCGTCTGCGACGCGTCCGGCGTGCAGGCCGCGATCCACACCGACACGCTCAACGAGGCCGGGTACGTGCAGAGCACGCTCGCCGCGATCGCCGGCCGGTCGATCCACGCCTACCACACCGAGGGCGCGGGCGGCGGGCACGCGCCGGACATCATCACGGTCGCGTCCGAGCCGCACGTACTCCCGTCGTCGACGAACCCGACCCGGCCGTACACCCGCAACACGCTCGCCGAACACATCGACATGCTGATGGTCTGCCATCACCTCAAGCCGTCGATCCCCGAGGACCTGGCGTTCGCGGAGAGCCGGATCCGCCCGACCACGATGGCGGCCGAGGACGTGCTGCACGACCTGGGCGCGATCTCGATGATCGGCTCGGACTCGCAGGCGATGGGCCGGGTCGGCGAAGTGATCATGCGGACCTGGCAGACCGCGCACGTGATGAAGGCGCGGCGCGGCAGCCTCCCCGGCGACGGCGGCAAGGACAACCTCCGGGCGCGGCGGTACGTGGCCAAGTACACGATCGCCCCGGCCGTGGCGCACGGCATCGACCGCGAGGTGGGGTCGGTCGAGCCGGGCAAGCTCGCCGACCTGGTGCTCTGGGACCCGGCGTTCTTCGGCGTCCGGCCCGCACTGGTGATCAAGGGCGGCATGATCGCCTGGGCCCAGATGGGCGACGCGAACGCGTCCATCCCGACGCCGCAGCCGATGCTGCCCCGCCCGATGTTCGGTGCGTACGGCAGCGCACCGGCCGCGACCAGCGTCGCGTTCGTGGCCGGGGCGGCGATCGAGGACGGGCTGGCGGACCGGCTCGACGTCCGGCGCCGCCTGGTCCCGGTCGCGAGCACCCGGAGCGTGGGCAAGGCCGACCTGCCGCTGAACGACGCCACACCGCGGATCGAGGTGGAGCCGGACACGTTCACGGTTCGCATCGACGGCGACGTGGTCGAGCCGCAACCGGTCGACTCGCTGCCGATGACCCAGCGCTACTTCCTGTTCTGATGACCGGCTCCGGCTCGCTCGCCACGCTGCTCGTCCTCGCGGACGGGCGGCTCCCGGCAGGCGGGCACGCGCACTCGTCCGGCCTGGAGGCCCAGGTCAGCGCGGGCCGGGTGCGCACGCTGACCGACCTGGCCGGCTTCCTGACCGGCCGGCTGGCCACCGGCGGGCTGGTCGCGGCGGCGTTCGCGGCCGCGGCCTGTGCGCGGACCGCCGCGCTGGCGGAGCTCGACGCCGGTCTCGACGCCCGGACGCCGTCACCGGCGCTGCGCACCGCCTCCCGCGCACAGGGCCGCGCGCTGCTGCGGGCCGGCCGCGCGATGTGGACGGTGCCCGCGCCGCACCGCCCGGACGTGCACCAGCCGGTCGCGTTCGGCCTGATCGCGGCCGCGGCCGGCCTCCCGCCAACGCACGCCGCGGTGGCCGCCGCCCACGGCACGGTCAGCGGCCCGGCGAGCGCGGCCGTCCGGCTGCTCGGCCTGGACCCGTACGGCGTGCACGCGCTGCTCGCCCGGCTGGCCACGGACTGCGACGCGGTCGCGGCCACCGCACTGACCTACCTGGACAAGCCCGTCGACGAGCTGCCGGCCGACGGTGCGCCGCTGCTGGACATCGGCGCCGAACACCACGCCACCTGGGAGGTGCGTCTCTTTGCCTCATAAGGACACCGACGGCACGATGCCCCACGGTCACGGACCGATGGACGCCGGCCCGGACCCGCACACGCCACCGCCCCCGGACGCCCGCGCGCTCCGGGTCGGTATCGGCGGCCCGGTCGGCTCCGGCAAGACCGCGCTGGTCGCCGCGCTGTGCCGGTCACTCGGCGACGAGCTGCGGCTCGCCGTCGTCACCAACGACATCTACACCACCGAGGACGCCGACTTCCTGCTGCGCAACGGCGTGCTCCCGGCCGCCCGCGTCCGTGCCGTCGAGACCGGCTGCTGCCCGCACACCGCCATCCGCGACGACATCTCCGCGAACCTGGACGCGGTCGAGGACCTGGAGGCCACGCTCGGCCCGCTCGACCTGATCCTGGTGGAGAGCGGCGGCGACAACCTCACCGCCACGTTCAGCAAGGGCCTGATCGACGTACAGATCTTCGTGGTGGACGTGGCCGGCGGCGACAAGGTCCCGCGCAAGGGCGGCCCCGGCGTCACCACCGCCGACCTGCTGGTCATCAACAAGATCGACCTGGCCCCGCTGGTCGGCGCGGATCTCTCGGTGATGGACCGCGACGCCCGCGCCCGGCGCGGCGACCTCCCGACCATCTTCCAGTCGATCGCCGAGGACCGGGGCGCCTCCCAGGTCGCGGCCTGGGTCCGCACCCAGGTCACCGCCCGCGTCACGGCCGCCACATGACA
Organism: Catenuloplanes indicus; assembly: GCF_030813715.1. Lineage (NCBI taxonomy): Bacteria > Bacillati > Actinomycetota > Actinomycetes > Micromonosporales > Micromonosporaceae > Catenuloplanes > Catenuloplanes indicus. The sequence goes on along the minus strand of NZ_JAUSUZ010000001.1, from coordinate 7,217,448 downwards.
AACCCTTCCGGGGGTACGCCCGCAGCCGCCCACCGGCCGCATCACCACGTCGCTCCGGCGTCCCACCGGCCACGGCCGCCGCACCCCGCGGCGGCGTGGCGTGCCGGGCCGCTCACGGCCCGGTCCGGCCCGCAAACCCTGGCGCGGCCCACCGGACCGTTCCCGGTGCGGCCCACCGGACCGTTCCCGGTGCGGCCCACCGGACCGTTCCCGGTGCGGCCCACCGGGCCGATCCCGATGCGGCCCACCGGACCGATCCCGATGCGGCCTGCCGGGCCGATCGCGGTGGCGCCGGAACGCCGGCGTGCGGCGCGGTGCGGCGCGGGAGCCGGCTGATGCGGGCCACCGCGCGGATCGTGGCGGTGCCGGACGGCCGGGGTGGCACCGGCCTGCCCACGCTGGCCGGTGAGCCGCCGCTGCTGGTCCGCCGGACCGGTGCCCGGCAGCCGGGCGTACCCGCGGAGGTGCACCTGGTCGGCGGCGCCGCCGGGCCGCTCGGCGGCGACCGGCTGCGCATCGAGATCACCGTCGAGTCCGGCGCCGCGCTCACCGTCCACACGGTCGCGGCCTCGATCGCGCTGCCCACGCCGCGCGCACACGGCCGGCCGGACACCTCGCTGGTCGAGGTGCACGCGACGGTCGCGCCCGGCGGCGTCCTGCACTGGCTGCCCGAGCCGCTGATCGGCGCGACCGGCTGCGACCACGACGCGGTCACCGTGGTCGACGTCGCGAACGGTGGCACCCTCATCTGGCGCGACGAACTGGTGTGCGGCCGCCACGACGAGCCCGCCGGCGACGTCCGCCTGCACACCACGATCCGCTACGCCGGCCGCACGCTCTACCGCCACGACCTCTCCGTCGGCCCGGCCGCGCCCGGCTGGTCCGGCGCCGCCGTCCTCGGCTCCGGCGCACGGGCGTCCGGCTCGCTCATCATGATCGACCCGGTGTGGGCCGACGGCGGTCCACCCCCGGCCGCACCGATCGGCGACACCGCCGCCGTGATGCCGCTGCCCGGCCCGGCAATCCTCGCCACCGCGGCCGGCACCGACCTGCGCGCGGTCCGCGGCCCACTGGACGCGTGCCTGCACCTCGCGTCCGTGCGAGCCGGCTGAGCGCCCGCGTACCGGTGGCGCGCACCGGCGGAGCCGCTGCCGAGCCGTCGGCGCGGGAGGTGGCCGATGTGATCGTCAGGCTCGTCCGGCCTCACGTTCCGCGGTGGTCCGCGGCCCGTACGGCCGGGACATCACCGGCTCCCGGTCCCGCACCGTCCGCTTCCCTTTCCGGCGTGGCCTCCGGCGCCGCGGACGACTCCCCGGCCGCGGGCGGCACGGACGCCTCGGGCCGGGCTCCGACGGGGTCCGCCGCCAGGGCCGGTACCGGTGTGCCGGCCCCGGGCACCGGGAGCGGCGTGCCCGGACGGGATCGGCGGGCGGGCCAGAGCAGGACCGCGAACGTGATCGGGATGAGGGCGAGGCTGACGTACGTCGAGGGCTGGAAGCCGTTGATCTTCGGGTGACCGTCGATCGCCAGGTCCAGGAAGACCAGCAGGCTCTGCACGACCACCAGGCCGGTCAGCGGCGCGCGGCGCGGATGGCGCCAGAGCGCGATCGCCCCGGCCGGAACCAGCGCGGGGAACGCGTACAGGCTGAACCGGCCCCAGTCGCCGCCGACCACGAACTGCGCCAGGACCGGGATCATCAGCCAGCCGAGGCGGCCGGCGTACCGGAAGCCGTAGAGCCCGAGCGCCCACCAGATTCCGAGTGACGTGCCGGCGGCGATGCCGAGCGCGGCCACGATCCCCTGGTCGTCGAGTTTCATCCCGACGATCCGCACACCGGCCTGGACCAGGAGGTCCTGGGTCGGCCAGCCGTGCGCGGGCTTCGCCTGCACCGCCGTGGTGGCGAGCAGGCCGGGGCCGACCACCAGCGCCACCCGGATCGCCGCCCGCCAGTCGATCCACTTCTCCCGGAAGATCATGTAGAGCGGCACCGCGTACGCGATCACGGTCTCCCGGGCCAGCGCGGTCGCCACCAGCAGCAACGGCAGCACGGCCGTCCAGCCGGACAGCGCGGCCAGCATCGACCAGGCGAGCAGCGCCATCGCGGCGGGGTCGATGAGGTACGGCTGGTACAGGTAGAAGAGCCAGCCGGGCAGGCTGAGCAGACCGGCCATCGCCACGTAGGCGGCGCCGCGCGGGCCGCCGAGCCGCCGGGTCAGCAGATAGGCCGCGACCCCGCCGGAGGCCAGCGCGATCGCGTTCAGCAGCTGATAGGCCTCGCGATAGTGGTACCGCCCGCCGATCTCGTTCGCCAGCAACGGCATCAGGATCCGGTAGGTGTACGGCGTGTGCACCTGCGCCCGCGGGTTGTCCGCCAGCCGCAGGTAGTGCAGCGCGTCCCCGCCGGGTGACCACACGGTCGGCAGGATCAACAGCCAGATCCCGGTCAGCGTCACCGCCGCGCCGACGGCGAGCGAGACCTCCCGGACCATGGGCGAACGGAGTTTCCCCGCGGCCGTCGATGCCGTCGCCGGGATGCCCGGTGCCGCGCGTCGCATGTTCATCACGCACACCCAGACGCCGCTGCGCATACACGGGTTGCACCAGTGCCATTCGGATTTCGCGTCGATACGGAGGCATCTGCGAACTATCGCGTTCCGGACAGTGAGCGGCCACGATCACGCAGGCACGCACTCGCCGAAGGCGGCAATAGCGGCATATCCGCCAGGACGACGACAGCCCCGCCCTGTTCAGCATGCGTTGATTCACGCTAAGTGGACAGAAGTTGACCTTCCGTCATTGATTGAGCAGCGTCCCGCCGCCGGAGGGATCAGGTCGACATTCGACACCATATGGCTGTCCAGCTCGTAAAACGGGCCCTTCAGGCGTCTCCCTGGTCGGAGCGGGCGTGACACGCACTTGCATAATCCAGTGATGGCACGGGATTCGGGGAGCGGACCGCCCAGCGGCGGGTCCGACATCGTTACGGTCGAGCTCACGGCCGCGGAAGCGGCTTCCGGCACGACGAAGACCATCGCGCTGCCGCCGGACGGGCGGCTCATCGCGATCAACCTGCCGGCGGGCATCGGCGACGGCGCGATCCTCCGGCTTCCGCGCAACGACGCCACGTCCACGGACGGTCCACCGGAACTCACCATCCACATCAAGATCACATCCGGCGGCACGGCCGGCGAGCCCACCTCGATCATTCCGCTGCCGACGCCGTACGACGAGACGAAGCCGATCACGCTCCCCGGCGACGGCGAGAAGAACACCGCGCTCCCGGCCGGCCAGGACCGCACCACGGTCATCCCGGCACCGGACAGCGACGCGGACGAGCGCACCACGGTCTTCGCGACCACCCCACCTCCGGCTGACGACGACCGCACCACGGTCCTCTCCACCCGCACTCCCCCGGCTCCTCACGTCACCGAGCCACCTGCCGAGGCCGCACCTTCGGCTTCGGCTTCGGCTTCGGCTTCGGCTTCGGCTTCGGCTTCGGACGAGGATCGGACCGCGGTCATCCCGGCCGGCTCCGCGACCAGCGCGACCCCGGCGACCGGCTCCGACGCCGACCGCACCGCCGTCATCCCGGCCGCCGCGGCCCCGGTGCCCGCGACCGTCACGGACGAGGACCGGACCGCGGCCATCCCCACCGGTGCCCCGGCCACCCCGGCGGCCCCGGCCGCCGTCCCCGCCGCCGGCGACGCCCCGCAGACGGACGCCGACCGCACCGCGGTCATCCCGGCCGGCTCCGCGGCCAGCGCGACCCCGGCAACCGGCTCCGACGACGAGCGCACCGCCGTCATCCCAGCCGGCGCGACCGCGACGACCGGCGCTGACCGGGCCCCGGGCAACACCACCGGCTCCGGAGAGACCGCGCGGACCGCCGCTACCGACGAAGACCGGACCACGGTGATCCCGGCCGGTTCATCCACCGCCGTCATCCCAGCCGCCGCCGTACCGGCGGGGTCGGCCGCCACGGCGGCGACCGCGAGCGCCGCGGACGAGGACCGGACGGCCGCGATCCCGGTCGCCGCCGCGGGGCAGACGCCGTCGGAGGAGAAGAAGGCCGCGGACGACGACAAGACCGATCCGGGCATCGCCCCGGCCGTGCTCGCGGCCGGTGCCGCCGGAGCCGCGGGAGCGGCCGCCGGTGCCACCGCCGCGAGCGCACAGCCGGGCGACACCGCGGCCCGGCCGGCCACCCCGCCGTTCAACGCGGAGACCACCCAGCACGTGCCGGCCGACGCCACCCCGGCACCCGCCGCAGCCGACGCCACCCCGGCACCCGCCGCAGCCGACGCCACCCCGGCTCCGGTCGCAGCCGACGCGACGCCGCCCGGCTACACGCTGCCGGGCGGGACCGCGCCGAATGCCGCGAGCGAAGCGGCCGCTGCCGGCCTCCCGCCGACGTCGGGCTCGCCCTCGACGGCATACCCGCCCACGCCCGGACCGGGTTACCAGTCGCCTCCCGGCGCCGCCTCGCCGGCCTACCCGCCGGTGCCCGGCACTCCCGGGAACCCGCCGGTCTCCGGGGCTCCCGCGCAGTCCTACCCGCCCGTGCCCGGCACCCCCGGATACCCGCCGGTCTCCGGCGCACCCGCGCAGTCCTACCCGCCGACCCCGGGCACGCCCGGCTACCCGCCGGTCTCCGGCGCCCCGGCCGGCGGCCATCCGCCGGCGTCCGGTGCGCCCGGTTACCCGCCCGTGTCCGGGGCTCCCGGCTACCCACCCGTGTCCGGCGTGCCCGGCCAGCCCGCGTCCGGCGCCCCGGGTTACCCGCCGGTTCCCGGCACGCCCGGATACCAGCAGAACCCGAACGCCGCCGGTACGCCCGGCTACCCGCCGCCGGGCACGCCCGGCTACCCCACCTCGGGCGCGGGTGCCGCCGGTTACCCGACGTCGGGTGTGCCGGCGTCCGGTGGCCCGAACGGGCCGGTTCCCGGTGCGCAGGTGTGGGGTCAGCCGCCGCAGTCCGGCACGCCCGCGTGGGGGCAGCCCGGCGCGTACCCGCTCGGTGCTCCCGGCGGTTTCGCCGCTCCGCCGCAGCCGAAGCCGAAGCGCACCACCGGCCTGATCGCCGGGGTGGCCGTGCTCGTGGTGCTGCTCTGTGCCGGTGTGGTGGCCGTACCGTGGGTGCTGAACAGCGGCGACCCGGAGCCGGGCCCGTCCGGGAACGGTGCCGGCCCCGCGCCCGCGACCAGTCAGGCCGCGGTCGCGATGACCACCGCGCAGTACCAGGCGGTGCTGTCCGCGCTGGACGCGGACGTGCAGCCGGCCTGGGACGCGATGAACCGGACCACGAAGCCGGACGCGCTCTCCTCGGCCGCGGACGATCTGGGTGAGATGCTCGGCCTGCAGGCCGACGAGCTGGCCCGGGTGACGCCGCCGGAGGAGGTGGCGGACGAGCACAACTTGCTGGTCGACGCGCTGAACGCGCTGAGCACGGACGTGCTGGACAGCAGCCTCTCCGCGGAGGGGTCGGCGCTGTGCACCGGTTCCTCGGCGGTCAACCTGCTGTCCCGGTCGGACGGCGGCGCGGACCTGCGGGACGCGGCGACCGCGCTGAGCTCGGCGGACCTGAAGGTCGGCGGGTGGATGCCGAAGGCGCTCAAGGAGGAGAACCGGCGGCCCCCGAACGGCAACTACTACCGGCGCATCCAGGGTGGCCTCGGCGAGCTGAAGGTCGACAACGGCGGTGACCACGACGCACTGATCAACCTGGTGAAGAACGGCCAGACCCGCCCGGAGGTGTCGTTCTACGTCCAGGCGAAGGGCAACTTCACGGCGAGCTCGATCCACGACGGCGCGTACACGATCTACGTGACCAGCGGGTCGGACTTCGACGGGACGCGGTTCAACCGGGACTGCGACTTCAGCAAGTTCGACGAGGCCATCACGTACGAGACGACGAACAGCCAGTACACGATCTGGGAGATCAGCCTGGAGGCGACGGCCGGCGGCAACGCCAGCACCAGCGACGTCCCGCCGGGTTCCTTCCCGGAGTGAACTGAGTGAGTGATCGAAAGGCCCGGTCTCCGGCCGGGCCTTTCGCGTGCTCAGCCGTAGATGGCCTGCGGGATGATCGCGGGCGGCACGCCGAACGTGCGCAGCAGCGCCTCGGTCAGGTGGTCGGCCGCGGTCCGCTCGCTCCACCCCAGCGTGGTGGTGAGGTCGATCACCACTCGCTCGTCGAAGATCGTGACCCACATCAGCACCGCGAACCGGACGTCCTGCTGCGGCAGCCGTCCGCGCGTCATCGCGGTCTCCACCAGCCGCGCCAGCCGGTCGTACAGTGCGCCGATGAACGGGTCCTCCATGTTCCGCCGGGCCAGCAGGCCGCGCGGCGAGCGCATGTGGACCGCGGCCGCGCCCCAGCGGGTGGCCTGCGCCACCCACTCGTGACACAGAACACGGATGTCGCCGAGCGGGTCGTCGCCGACCGGCAGCCCGTCGAACGCCTCCAGCAGATCACCCATCAGATCCGCGAAGTACGCATCGACCGCGCTGCCTGTGTCGGAGAAGTTCCGGTACGCGGTGGCGGTCGAGATCCCGGCTCGCTCGGCCGCCTCGGCCAGCGGGAACTCGGTGCCGCGCTCCGCGATCAGCTCGCCGACGGCGGTCAGCAGCGCGGAGCGGCGGAGCCTTGCGTCGCTGCGCCGGGGGCGGTCGTCGTCCTCGCTCACTCCGAGGGCCGGCGCGGCCCGGCGTCCAGTTGGCAGCGACATGTCGGGATTGTATCGCCCGCGCTTGGCACGCCCTCGTAACGAGATCGCAAAGTGGTCGCGTCACACTCCCAACTGAGAAGATCTTCTCACTTTCTTCGGGAGGCAGGTTCATGTCCACGAGACAAACCCGCGTCGCGGTGATCGGTGCCGGCGCGGTCGGCCTGGTGGTCGCGGAGGCGGCGCACGACGCCGGTCACGACGTCGTGCTCTGCGCGCGCACCCGGCCGGAACGCCTGGTCATCGAGCGCACCGATCGCGTGCGCGAGCTGGACGTACCCGTGCTGGTCGATCCGGGCGAGGCGCAGCCGGCCGACTGGGTGCTGCTGGCCACCAAGGCGCAGGACGTGGCCGGTGCCGCCGCCTGGTTCGACGGCCTGGTCGGCCCGGACACCACGGTCGTGGTGCTGCAGAACGGCGTCGACCACGCCGAGCGCGTCGGCCCGCTCCTCCCGTCCGGCACCACGGTGCTGCCCGCGCTGGTCTACGTTGCCGCCGAGCTGCTGGACCGCGGCCACGTGCTGCACCGCCGGGGCGCTCGCCTCACGGTGCAGGGCTGCCCGGACACCGCGGGCGCCGAGTCCCTGACCGGCTTCACGACCGCGTTCACCACCGCACCGGCGGCACCGGCCGCCGCGAACCGCACCGCCGCACCAGCGGCAGGCACCGGCTCGCTTCCCGGGGAGCGGTTCGCCGCGCTGATGGCCGGTTCCGGCCTCGCGGTGGAACTGGTAGCGGACTTCCGCACCGCGGCCTGGCGCAAGCTGCTGACGAACGCGGCCGCCAACCCGATCACCGCGCTCACCATGCAGCGCATGGTCGTGATCCAGCAGAACGAGTCGGTACGCGAGCTGACCCGCGGGCTGCTGCGCGAGGCGGTCCGGGCCGGCATCGCCGAGGGCGCGGCGCTGACCGCGGACGACGTGACCCGCACGCTGCAGGTCTACGACGAGTTCGCGCCGGACGACGGCACGTCGATGCACTACGACCGGGCCGCCGGGCGCGCCACCGAGCACGAGCTGATCACCGGCGCGATAGTCCGGCTCGGCGACCGGCACGGCGTGGACGTGCCGCTCAACCGGGCCGTTCTCGCGCTGATGCGGGGCCTGAACCACAAGTAGTCATCCCCTGAGCGCCCTGCCGCACCAACCCCGCGGCAGGGCCTCTCCATGTCCGCCGCGTCCGCACGGACAAGGACGACCTGATCGCCGCCTGTGCGGCCGGGGCGCTACGGCCGGACCCGCTCGCATGATCCTCAGTCACGGCCCGTTACGCGGAGCGCGACGAGCGTCTCCTCGTTCGGATGAACGACACCAGGCGGGCGGGCCGATGACTGATTCGCGAACGATACTCATGGTTAGATCCGCGCATGGTCATGCGTCGCGGTCTCCCGCCGGCCGCGGTCCTGGCGACCTCCGTGCTGCTCGGCGCCGGTGGTGCCCTGACGCTCGCGTACGGGTTGTCCGGCGACCCGATGGGCAGCGTCCTCCCGCCGTGGTCGCTGGTGCCGTACGGCGCGCTCTATCTGTTGCTGGCCTGGGCCGTGCTCCGCGGTCACGGCTGGGGCCGCGTGCTGCTGCTGCTCCTCTGCGGCGCCGGTGCCGCGCTGGCCGTGGCCCGGATGACCCAGGAGACCGTGCTGGCCGGCCTGCCCTCGCTCGGCTGGCCGGTCATCTACGCCGCGCTGGTCAGCACGCCGAGCGCCCGCGCCTGGTTCCGCCGCCCGCCGGAGTCGGCCGAGGACGCGTTCTTCGACCCGATGCGCGGCCCGCGCGAGAACCACCCGGCCGACCGGACCAGTGAGAACCACCCGGCCGGCCCGGCGCGCGGCACGCGCGGGGACGACACGACCGCGCCGCCGCCGGTACGCCGTGATCGCCCCACGGACGACGGCCAGTGACACAATCACCGGCATGATCGAGATCGCGGTGACCGGCGTGACCGGCCATCTCGGCGGCGCGGTCGCCCGCCGTCTCTGCGCCGCCGGCCATCCGCTGCGCCTGATCGCCCGCTCCCCCTCACGCGCCCCGGCGCTGCCGCGCTCGACCGTGGCCGCCGCCTCGTACGGCGACCACGACGCCGTGGCCCGCGCGCTGCGGGGCACCGAGGTCGCGCTGATGGTCTCCGCCGCCGAGTCCGCCGACCGCCTCGACGAGCACCGCACGTTCATCGACGCGGCCGTCACCGCGGGCGTACGCCATCTGGTCTACATCTCGTTCTTCGGCGCCGCCGCCGACGCGGAGTTCACGCTGGCCCGCGACCACCACGCCACCGAGGAGCACCTGCGCACCTCCGGTCTGACCTGGACCGCGCTGCGGGACAACCTCTATGCCGACTTCCTGCTCACGCTGGCCGGCCCGGACGGCGTCATCCGCGGCCCGGCCGCCGACGGCCGCGTCTCCGCCGTGGCCCGCGCGGACGTGGCGGACTGCGCCGCCGCGGTGCTGCGCTCCCCCGCCGGCCACGCGCACCGCACGTACCACCTGACCGGCCCGGAAGCGGTCGGCCTGGCCGACGTGGCCGCGCTGCTCACCGCGCACACCGGCCGCCCGGTCGGCTACCACGCCGAGTCCCTGGCGGAGGCCCGCGCGTCCCGGGCGCACTACGCCGCGCCGGCCTGGCAGCTCGACGCGTGGATCTCCACCTACACCGCGATCGCGTCGGGCGCGCTCGCCCCGGTCACCGCGGACGTGCCGCTGCTCTCCGGGCACCCGGCGACCCCGATCCGCGCGCTCCTGCCCACGCCCTGAGCGCGGCCGTACCGCTACGGCCGTGCGATGGCCGGGAACAGGTGGCTGACCTCCGGCGGGCCGTCCGCCAGCGCGCGGGCCCGCTCCTCCGCCGCCCGGTCCGCCCCGGTGAGCCGGCCCTCGTGCTGACGAAGGTGCTCCGCCCAGGACGGCACCAGGTACACCTCGACGAACGTGCCGGCACCGGCACCGTCCTGGAAGAGCCCCCACCGGTACGCCCCGGTCCGCTGGACGGACCGGCGGACCGCGTCCATCGCGGTGATGAACGCCGCCGTGTTCTCCGCCGTGACCCGGTAGCGCACCGAGACCAGCACCGGCCCGGCGCGCAGGTCCGGTTCGAGCGTCAGGTGCGGCTCCGGCCAGAAGACCGCGGGCGCGCGGTCCATGTCCCGGGTGTCGATCAGCGGCCAGAGGCGCAGCGTCAGCGTTCCGGTCAGCATCACGCCGGCCGCGGCGGACAGCGCGACCGGCAGGCTGGCCGCGTCCGCGAGCAGCCCCCAGGCCAGCGCCGGCAGCGCCTGGGCCGCGGCGACGACGATCTGGTAGATGGACAGGCCCCGGGCCCGCACCCAGCCGGGCAGGAAGAGCTGCATGGACGCGTTTATCGTGGACAGCACCGCGACCCAGGCCAGGCCGGCCGGGAGCAGCGCGACCAGGACCACCGCGGGCGTCCGGAGCAGGCCGAGCACGGCCAGCACAGCCGCGTAGATCACGCCGGCGGCGAGCAGCATCTGGTTGTTGGAGACCCGGTCGCGGATCGGGGCGAGCAGGAACGCACCGGCGACCGCGCCGGCGCCGAGCACGGCGAGCATCAGGCCGTACCCGCCGGAGCCGAAGCCGAGCCGCTGGCTGGCGACCAGCGGCAGCAACGCCCAGAGCGCGTTGCCGGGCGCGATGAACAGGATCGCGCGGAGCAGGATCCGGCGGACCACCGGGGAGTGCCGCACGTAGCGGCTGCCGGCCCGGACCGCGGAGGTGAACGGCTCCGGCGTGCGCGGCACGCCGGCGGTGCCCGGGCGCCAGGCCGCCAGCACGGCCGCGAACAGCACGAACGTGAGCGCGTTGATCCCGAAGACCACGGCGGCGCCGGCCTGCGCGATGAGCAGCCCGGCGACCGCGGGTCCGATCGCGCGGGCCGCGTTGACGCTGATCGAGCCGAGCGCGGACGCGGAGACGAGCTGCTCGCGCGGTACCAGGTCGGGGATGGTGGCCTGCCAGGCCGGCAGCGTGAGCGCCTGACCGGCGCCGAGCGCGAACGTGAAGGTCAACAGCAGTGCCGGTGGTACGTCACCGAGCGCGGTGACCAACGTCAGTGCGCCGCCGACCAGTGCGAGCGCGGTCTGCACGGTGAGCAGCAGGCGGCGCCGGTCGAGGCCGTCGGCCAGCGCGCCGGCCGGCAGTGCGAGCAGGAAGACCGGCGCTAGGCTGGCGGTCTGCACCAGCGACACGAGCGTGGACGCGTTCGGTTCGCTGACCAGCAGCCACTGCGCGCCGACCGTCTGCATCCACAGGCCGACGTTGCTGACCAGCACCGCGAGCCAAAGATTGCGGTAGACGGCGATGCGCAGCGGCCCGGTGATCGACACATCGCAGTGTATGCCCGGGAGCGCGCCCGTTATGCGGCGCGGCCGGGAACCCCTCGCGCAACGGTGGGCCGGGCTGTCAGGCTGCGTCCATGGAAGAGACGCAGCGCAGCCGCACGTACGGCTGGACGGATCCCGCGGCGGTCGCCGCTCACCTCGGCCGCCGCGACGGTCTGGACCTGATCCGGGCGATGGCCGCGGGCGAGCTGCCGGCACCGCCGATCATGCAAACGGTCGGCATCGCGGGCATGGAGGCGAAGGAGGGCTGGATCGGCCTCGAGCTGGAGCCGCAGGAGTTCCACTACAACCCGCTCGGCTCGGTGCACGGCGGCGTCATCTCGACGCTGCTGGACACGGCCGCCGCGTGCGCGGTGCACACCACGCTGCCGGCCGGCGTCGGTTACACCTCGCTGGACCTGAACGTGAAGTTCGTCCGCCCGGTCACGATCGCGACCGGCCGGGTGCGCTGCGAGGGCACGGTGCTCAACCGCGGCCGCCGGACCGCGCTAGCCGAGTCCCGGCTCACCGACGCGGCCGGGCGGCTGCTCGCCCACGCCACGTCCAGCTGCCTGATCTTTGACCTGCCGTGACTTCTCAGCCGGGCCGGGGCCGGGCCGAATGGACCGGCCACTGACCCCGGCCGACCAGGAGCGACGACATGGCCATGCTGCGTCCGGCCGGGTGGCCGCTGGTCATCGTGGCCGGGGCGTGGGTGTCGCTGCTCGCCGCCCACCTGTCCGGGCTGCTGCCGGACGACGGCCTGCTGTTCCGGCGCGGCATGCTGCTCGGGTCCGCGCTGGCCGCCGCCGCCTGCTGGATCGCCGGTGCCCGCGCGCTGCCACCGGTGCGCCGCGCCTGGTGGTGGATGGCAGCCGGCTGGACCGTGCTGGCCGGCGCGATCCTGGCGTACGCGGTGGCGGATCTGCTCGGCGTGGCGCCGTCCTGGGGGCCGGTCGCGATCCAGACCTGTCGCCTGCTGTGGGCGCCGCTGATGCTGACCGGCGTACTGTCGTTCCCGATGCGGCCGCTCTCCGGGCGGGAACGGCTCACGTTCGCGGCCGACATCACCACGGTCGTCGGTGGCGGCTTCATGATCATGTGGTACTTCCTGATCGGCCCGATGCTCGCCCGGGGCGGTGCCGGGCTGCACGCGCTGCTCGGCGTCGCGTTTCCGCTCACCGACCTGGCTTTGCTGTTCGGTGTGTGCACGCTGCTGCTGCGCAGCGGCATCACCGCGGTCCGGCACCCGCTGACCGCGCTGATCGCCGGGCTGGCCGTCTGCCTCGCGGCGGACCTGTACTGGTCGTACGACGCGGTGCACGGCGAGATAGACGTGGACAGCGGCTGGCGCACGGTGCCCACACTGCTGATGATCACCGGGGTGTTCCTCGCCGCGGCCGCGGCGGCGGCGCGGATCGCCCGGCCGGTCGACGTCCGCCCACCGGCCGATGACCGGCTGGCCCGCTCCGCGACGCAGCTGCCGTACCTCGCGCTCTCCATCGGGTACGCGCTGCTGCTCGCGGCCACCGCGCAGGAGCGCGCGCTGTTCCCGTGGGGCGGGCTGGTGGCCGGTATGATCGTGATGACCGGCGCGGTCGCGGCCAGGCAGATCCTCGCGATGCGGGAGAACCACGAGCTGGTGATCAGCGACGCGCTGACCGGCCTGGCCAACCGGGTACGGCTCCGGGCCAGCCTGGACACGGCCGTGCGGCGCCAGGTCACGCACGGCGAGGTGGCCGCCGTGCTGCTGATCGACCTGGACGGCTTCAAGCGGTTCAACGACACGCGCGGGCACGAGGCCGGTGACGCGGTGCTGATCGCGTTCGCGGACGTGCTGCGGCAGTGCGTCCGCCAGTCGGACACGGCCGGACGGCTCGGTGGCGACGAGTTCGCGGTGGTGCTGCACAAGGTCGGCGACGCGGAGCAGGCCGAGGTGGTCGCCCGGCGGATCCTGGCCGCAGCCGCGCGGGAGCTGACGGTCGACGGCGTACCGTCCGGGATCGGCGTCAGCATCGGCATCGCGCTGACCACCGCCGACGACCCGGCCGACGTGGTCCGGCACCGCGCGGACATGGCGATGTACCAGGCAAAACGCCGGGGCGGGCACCGGTACGAGCGGTGGACCGAGGGCTTCGAGGACCTGGCCGCGACGGAGAGCGTGCTGGCCGGTGAGCTGGGCGGCGCGGTCGGCTCCGGGCAGTTGCGCGTGTTCTACCAGCCGATCGTCACGCTGGCGACCGGCGAACCGGTCGCGGTGGAGGCGCTGGTCCGCTGGCACCACCCGGAGCGCGGCCTGATCCCGCCGGACCGGTTCATCCCGCTGGCCGAGCAGACCGGCGCGATCGAGAAGATCGGCCTGTTCGTGCTGGAGGAGGCGGCCCGGCAGGTCGTGGCGTGGCAGCGGCTGCCCGGCCGGGCGCATCTGCGCGCCGGGGTGAACCTCTCACCGCGCCAGCTCGCCTCGCCGGGGCTGGTGGACCAGGTGTCCGCGATCCTCGCGCGCACCGGCCTGAGCCCGCACGACCTGGTGCTGGAGCTGACCGAGAGCGCGGTGGCCGACGACGGCGTGTGCGTGACGCGCCTGGAGGAGCTGCGCCGGCTCGGCATCCGGATCGCGCTGGACGACTTCGGCACCGGCTACTCCTCGCTGCGCTACCTGACCCGGCTGCCGGTGGACATCCTCAAGCTGGACCGCTGCTTCGTGTCCGAGCTGAACGGCGAGCCGGAGGGTTCCGCGGTCGCGGAGGCGGTGATCCGGCTGAGCCAGGTCCTGCACCTGGACACCGTGGCCGAGGGCATCGAGACGGCCGCGCAGGCGACCGAGCTGACGCTGCTCGGCTGCCGTACCGGACAGGGCTACCACTACGCCCGGCCGATGCCGGCCGCGGAGCTGGAGGAGCTGATCCACACCTCACCGGCACTCGGCGGCCGGTGAACGGGACCGCCAAACGGTGCAAAAACATAAAGACCCCGTGTCAACCGGTCGATTGGCCGGTTGCGGTCCGGTTGCGTCCGGTCCGGATTCGGGGGATGACTGATGAGCACTGAGGCCTCCTCGGCCGCCCGGCACGGCGGCCCGGCGCGCTTCTTCACCGACCGGGGTGTGAACGCGAAGATCCTCTCCGCCGTGGCCGTGGCCTCGGTGGCCGCCGGTGTGATCGGTGTTACCGGCTTCGTGCAGCTCGACTCGCTGGCGGACCGGAACGAGCAGCTGTACCGGGACAACGTCGCACCGCTGACCACGCTGTCGTCGCTGCAACGCGACTTCCAGGGCTGGCGTGCCCGGGTGCTGGAGTACGGCGGCGCAAGCGCGGCGACCCGGACGACGCTCCGCGGCGAGATGGACGACCGAGAGGGCAGGATCGAGGCGGGTTCCGCCGCATACGCGCCCTTCGCGGTGGACCCCGAGGCCATGCCGGCGTTCAACGCCAGCTACGGGAAGCTGGTCGACATCGCCGAGAACCAGCTGCTCCCGCTGGCCGAGCGCGGCCAGACGGACCAGTTCTTCACCGGCTACCGCGACGTCCTGCTGCCGGAGATGACGGTGGCCAGCGACGCGATCGAGGCGGAGAACGAGGCCGAGGCGGCGCAGGCGAAGAAACGCGCTGACGAAGGCGCCGCCACCGCGGCCACCGGCGAGCGGACGCTGGTGATCGTCGGCATCGTCGGCGTGCTGCTCGCGATGGCGCTCGGCGTCTGGGTGGCCCGGCAGATCGTCGGCCCGCTGGCCCGGGTCCAGCGCTCGCTGTCCCGGATGGCCGAGGGCGACCTCACCGACGAGCCGGACGTGCACGGCAAGGACGAGGTCGGCCAGATGGCGGCCGCGCTCACCCGCGCGCTGCGGCAGACCCGCGAGGTGGTCGCGTCCGTCGGCGCGGCGTCGCACAGCCTCGCCGCCGCGGCCGAGGAGACCTCGGTCATCGCGAACCAGATCGCCAAGAACGCGGAGGAGGCCTCCACCCAGGCCAAGGTGGTCTCCGCCGCATCCGAGGAGGTGTCCCAGGGCGTGACCACGGTCGCGGCCGGGTCCGAGGAGATGGGCGCCGCGATCGGCGAGATCGCGCAGAGCGCGAACAACGCGGCCGAGGTCGCCGGGCAGGCCGTGGCCGTCGCGGAGTCCACCAACCAGACCATCGCCACGCTCGGCGAGTCGTCCCGCCAGATCGGCGACGTGATCAAAGTGATCACCGCGATCGCGGAGCAGACCAACCTGCTCGCGCTGAACGCCACCATCGAGGCCGCCCGCGCCGGAGAGGCCGGCAAGGGCTTCGCGGTCGTCGCCACCGAGGTCAAGGACCTGGCCCAGGAGACCGCGCGGGCCACCGAGGACATCTCCCGCCGGGTCGAGGCGATCCAGGCCGACAGTAACCAGGCGGTCACCGCGATCCAGGAGATCGCCGAGGTGATCGGCCGGATCAACGACTACACCACCACGATCGCGTCCGCGGTCGAGGAGCAGTCCGCGACCACGGCCGAGATGAACCGCAACGTCGCCGAGGCGGCGAGCGCCACCGGCCAGATCAGCGCCAGCATCGACAACGTGGCCGAGAACGCCCGGATCACGGCCGAGTCCGTCGCCGACGCCCAGCGCTCCGCCGCCGAACTGTCCCGGATGTCCACCGAGCTACAGACCACGGTCTCCCGCTTCACGTACTGACGAGGGCCCGAGGGCCCCCGTCAGCAGCGGGGTTCGGTGGCGATGAAGTACACGAAGAACGAGTAACCGAACGTCACGTCCCCGGCCACCGGCTCGGTGCGGCACACCCTCACCGTGCGCAGGGAACCGTGTCGACGAACCACACCGCATAATTCAGGTGATAGGGCCCGACCTCGATCGGTTCCTCGCTGCGGCACCACCCGTCCTTGGCCGTCGTGATCACGTAGGTGCCGTACGGCACGTCCGAGAACACCACCTCGCCGTTGATGTCGGTGACCCCGCTGATCCCGGCACCGAGGCTGACCGTCGCGCCGGCCAGCGGCCTCTCCTCGGGGTCGTAGACCGGGACCGTGACGGTGTACGGCACGATCACGCTGACGCCGCCGGGGATCTTCGCGCTGGCGCGGCCCAGGGTGTCCACCGCCGCGATCCAGAACGACACCCCACCGGTCGCGGGCGCGGTCAGTGTGAAGCGCGCCTCCCCGCCCGGCGCCTCCGGCGTCAGCGTCTCGTACGGCGCCGCGCCGCTCCGCGAGTACCGGAACGCCACCACGTTGCTGTCGCCCCGGCCGCCGATCGTGAACGTCACGGTCTCGCCGGGGCGGACCGCCGGTGCCGACGCGACGATCGTCGGCACCAGCGGCAGCGAGACCGATTCGAAGTCCCGCACGGGCACGACCCGGTTGTGGATCGACACGTCGTCGACCGCGCCGCCCAGCGGCTCCGCCGGGCCGCCGCGCCGGAACCCGCGCCCGATCACGACCGCACCGTCCGCCGCGAAGCCGTGGGTGAGCGTCGCGGCGGCGGCTTGCGCCACCCCGTTGACGTAGAGACGCAGTGCGCCGCCGGCCGCGTCGTAGGTACCGGCCAGATGTGTCCACCGACCGGCGACCGCGGCCTCGTCCGACCCCGCCGCCCGGATCTCCGGATCGTCGGTGTCCGCCTCCGCCATGGCGAAGCTCCACCGGCCGTCCCGGACGCCGAGCGTGAACGCGGCGGTACGTGCGCCCTCGACGCTCACCGCGGTCCGCGCCGCGGCGGCCGGGTCGTCGGCGCGCACCCAGGCCTGCACCGTCAGGCTGTCCGAGGTGTCGAGCGGCTTCGCGGCACCGGTGTCCGGATCGGCGGCCGCGATCGGGCCGGCCGTCGTCGCGACGTCGCCGGCGGCGCCGAGCGACAGGCCGGTGCCGAGACCGCCCCGGGCGGGCGTGCGTGCGGCCGCACCCGCGAACGCCAGGTGGTTTCCGTTTCCGCTGGTGTCCCCACCGGGTGCGGACGCGTCGTCGAACGACCAATGCGCCACCGGCCCCGGCAGCTGACGCACCCAGAAGTCGACCGTGACGGGCGTGGAGAACAGCCCGGTGCGCTCACGGGACCAGACCCACAGCGTGGTCATGCCGGTGGTGACCGGCATGACGGTCACGTCGGCGCTGCCGTCCGGGTTCGCGGCGACGACCGGCGCGGCCCCGGCCGAGACTCCGCTGCTCGGCGCGTACGCGTAGGCGTCCACCGAGTCCGGCGCGGTCACCGGCGGGCTGACCCGGAAAACGGCCGGTGAGCCGATCGTGACGGAGGGCTGCGCGAGCACCACGGCCGACGGCGGTGCCGGTGGTGTCGTGTCGATCGAGAACTCGCACTCGGCCGACCACTCGCCGGCCAGCGCCCCGTCGAAGGTCCGCGCCTGCCATGCATAGGTCAGTCCGTCCCGGAGCCCGGACAGCGGCACCGAGGTCACACTGCCGTTCGGCGCGCCGGTCGCGCGCTGGTCGGCGTCCGCGTACGCCGCACCGAGCACCCGCCACCTGAACGTCGTGGTGAGGCCCTGCGCCGGGTCCGGGTCGGAGACCCGCGCGCTGAGTGTCGGCTCAATGGTGTGCACCCACGGCCGGTCCTCGCCGGTCGCGCAGTCGCGCCGGTCGCTGCGGAGGTCGGCGGGCACGTTCGGCGGGGCCGCGGCCAGGGCCGGTGCCGCGGGCAGAGAGACGAGGAGGACGGCCGTCGAGACGGTCAGGAGACGCACGAGCGCCATCAGGGATCCTAACGCCACAGTGGACAGACGTTCGAAGCCTAGTGGCGCACGCGACGTCACCACAAGATCACACGGAGAGAAGCTGGTGCAGGGACTCGTCGTGCAGGTCCGATCGGTTGCCGGAGCGGACCACCTCGCCGGCGTCCAGGATGACGAACTCGTCGGCGAGGCGGAGTGCGGTGTCCAGGTACTGCTCGATGAGCAGGATGGCGAGGCCGGCCTCGGTGTGCAGGCGCGCGATCGCCTCCTCGATCTCCACGATGATCGACGGCTGGATGCCCTCGGTCGGCTCGTCGAGCAGCAGCATGCGGGGGCGGGTGACCAGCGCGCGGGCCATCGCGAGCTGCTGTTGCTGGCCGCCGGAGAGGAAGCCGGCGCGGCGCTTGAGCAGGCCGCGCAGCGCCGGGAAGAGGTCGAGCGCCTCGTCCAGCGCAGCCCGGTCCGCCGAGCGCGCGGCCTCCAGCGTGACCTGGAGGTTCTCGGCCACGGTCAGCTGCGGGAACGTCTCGTGGCCCTGCGGGACGTAGCCGAGCCCACGGCGTACCCGCTCGTGGGTCTTCAGTCTCGAGAGGTCCTCACCCTCGAACGTGATCGTGCCGGCGCGCGCGGGCAGCACACCCATGATGGCCTTGAGCAGCGTGGACTTCCCCACGCCGTTGCGGCCCATGACGCAGACCAGCTCACCGGCCGGCGCGTGCAGATCAACCCCGAAGAGCACCTGGGCCCGGCCGTACGCGACATCGAGTCCTTGCACCACCAGGGTCATGCGGCCTCCCGTGCGCTTGACCGTCCCAGGTAGACCTCCTGGACGCGTGGATCGGACTGCACCTGCGCCACCGTGCCCTCGCACAGCAGCCGCCCCTCGTGCAGCACGGTCACCTGGCTGGCGAACCGGCGCAGGAACTCCATGTCGTGCTCGATGACCACCACGGTGTGGTCCTTCGCGACGGCCTGGAGCAGTTCGCCGGTGCGCTCTCGTTCGCCGCGGCTCATGCCGGCCACCGGCTCGTCGAGCAGCAGCAGCCGCGGCCGCTGCACGATCAGCATGCCGATCTCCAGCCACTGCCGCTGCCCGTGCGAGAGCACCCCGGCCGGACGCGCGGCCAGCTCGGTCAGGCCGATCGTGTCCAGCGTGGACGCGACATCGCCGGAGACGCCGCGCCGGGCCCGCAGCAGCGCGGGCAGGCGCCGCCGGAACGATGCGGCCAGGTCCAGGTTCTCCAGCACGGTCAGTTCCTCGAAGACGACCGAGGTCTGGAACGTACGGCCGACGCCGAGCCGGACGATCGCGTGCTCGCGCCGGCCGGTCAGCTCGGTGCGGTCGAACCGTACCGAGCCGGACGCGGGCCTGGTCCGCCCGGTGATCACGTCGATCAGCGTGGTCTTGCCCGCGCCGTTCGGCCCGATCAGGAAGCGAAGCTCACCGGGTTGCACCGTGACGTCCAGGTCGGTGATCGCGTGGAAGCCGTCGAAGACGACGTTCAGGCCACGCACCTCCAGCCGCCCGCTCACACCGCCACCTCCCCCGAAGCCGAAGCGGGAGCCGGAGCCGGAGCCGAAGCGGGCGGCGGCGACGCGGGCGGCGGCGACGCGGGTGGCGGCGACGCGGGTGGCGAACCCGGCGCCGGGTCCGGAGCCGGCGCGAACGGCCGGCGCCGGACCAGCCCCACCCCGTCCGACAGCAGCCCGGCCAGGCCGCGCGGCGCCCACAGCATCACCGCGATGAACAGCGCGCCCTGCAGGTACGTCCACCCGGACGGGAACGACTCGCTGAGCCCGGTGCTGGCGTAGTTGTAGAGCACCGCGCCACCGATCGCGCCGCCGAGCGAGAACCGCCCGCCGATCGCGACCGCCACCAGCATCTCCAGCGACGGCACCACGCCCAGGTCGGCCGGGCCGAGGATGCCGGCCACCGGCACGAACAGCGCGCCCGCGATCCCGGCCATCGCCGCGGACACCGCGTAGACCAGCGTCTTCACCACGGCCGGGTCGTAGCCGAGGAACCGCACACGGTCCTCGCCGTCCCGGATCGCGATCAGCAGCCGCCCGAGCCGGCTGCGGTTCAGCTGCCACGCGGCCAGGAACACCGCCAGCAGCGCGAGCACCACGAGGTAGTAGACGATCCGTTTCTGCGCCGGGTCGTAGAGGTCGAGCCCGAAGAAGAACTGCACGTTGGTCAGCCCGTTCGTGCCGCCGGTCAGGCCCTGCTGACCGACCAGCAGGATCACGAACGCGGCCGCGAGCGCCTGGGAGAGCACCGCGAAGTACGCGCCGCGCACCCGCTGCCGGAACACCAGCGTGCCGAGCAGCAGCGCCGTCACGGCCGGCAGCACGACCACCATGACCAGCGCGAAGACCGGGTTGCGGAACGGTGCCCAGAGCGCGGGCAACGATTCGACGCCGCTCCACACCATGAAGTCGGGCAGCGCCCCGGGGCCGGCGTCGGCCAGCTTCAGGTGCATGCCCATGGCGTAGCCGCCGAGGCCGAAGAAAACGCCCTGGCCGAGCGTGAGCATGCCGCCGCGGCCCCAGGCCAGGTGGATGCCGACCGCCACGATCGCGTAGCAGAGCCACTTGGCCAGCAGCTCCAGCCGGAACGCGGGCAGCAGCGCCGGTGCCGCGAGCAGCAGCAGCAGCCCGACGATCACGAAGACACCGAGCCGGGCCGATCTCATGTCAGCGCCCGGCTGCGGAGGACGAACAGGCCCTGCGGACGGACCTGGAGGAACGCGACGATCACCGCGAACACCACCACCTTGGCGAGGCTGGCGTCGGTCCAGAACTCGACGAAGCTGTTCAGCACGCCCAGCGTGAACGCGGCGATCACCGCGCCGCGCAGCTGGCCGAGCCCGCCGGCCACCACGATCAGGAACGCGTCCACGATGTAGTAGGTGCCGAGCGACGGCCCGACCGGCCCGATCAGCGTGAGCGCGACGCCGGCCACGCCGGCCAGCCCGGACCCGATGAAGAAGGTGAGCTGGTCGACGCGCTCGGTGGCGACGCCGCTGACGGCCGCGAGCTGCCGGTTCTGCATGACCGCGCGCATCCGGCGCCCCTGCTTCATCCGGGTCAGGTAGAGCGAGATCGCGCCGACACAGGCCAGGGCCAGGACCAGAATGAAGATCCGGCTGTACGGGATGCCGGCCACGCCGCCGGTCAGCCAGGACGGCGCGGTGACGCCGACGTTGGGCGCACCGAAGACGTCCCGGGCGAGCTGCTGCAGGATCAGGCTGACGCCGAACGTGAGCAGCAGCGTGTCCAGCGGCCGGCCGTAGAAGCGCCGGATCAGCAGCCGTTCCAGGACCAGGCCGAGCAGCCCGGCGATCACGAACGCCACCGGCAGGGCCAGCGTCACGTTCTGCAGCACGTACGCGGTGTACGCGCCGACCAGTAGAAACTCCCCGTGAGCCATGTTGATCACGCCCATCTGGCCGAACGTGAACGTCAGGCCGAGCGCGATCAGCAGCAGCACCGCGCCCATGCTCGCGCCGATGAAGAGCTGGTTCAGGGTCGCCATCAGCTCAGCCCGGTCGCCCAGTCGTACCCCTTGAGGTACGGGTCCGGCTTGATCGGCTGCCCGGAGTTCCACACCTCCTTGATCTGACCGTCCGGCTGCACCAGGCCGATCCGCGCGGTCTTGAACACGTGCTGGTTCTCGCCGTCGATGGTGACCGTGCCCTCCGGCAGGTCCAGCGAGACGCCCTTGGCCGCGTTCTTCACGGCCTCGACCTCCACCGTGCCGGCCTTCTGCACGGCCGCGGCCCACAGTTTGACCGCGTTGTAGCCGGCCTCCATCGGGTCGGAGGTGACCTTGTCCGCGCCGTACTTCGCCTTGAACGCCTTGACGAACGTCTCGTTCGTGGCGCCGGCGGTGGTCTGGTAGTAGTTCCAGGCGACCAGGTGACCGGCGATGTTGTCCGGGCCGATGCCGGCGACCTCTTCCTCGGCCACGCTCACGCTGACCGTGGGCATCGTGTCCGCGGTGATGCCGGCGCCGCGCAGCGCCTTGAAGAACGCCACGTTGGAGTCACCGTTCAGCGTGTTGAACACCGCGTCCGGCCGGGCCTGCTGGAGCTTGTTGACCACGGTGGAGAACTCGGTGTGGCCGAGCGGCGTGTACTCCTCGCCGACGATCTCCATCCCGTTCGCGGCGGCGTACGCCTTGATGATCTTGTTTGCGGTACGCGGGAAGACGTAGTCGCTGCCGACCAGGAAGACCTTCTTCTTCCCCTGCTCCTTCAGGTAGTCCAAACCCGGCACGATCTGCTGGTTCGTGGTCGCGCCGGTGTAGAAGATGTACGGCGAGCTCTCCAGTCCCTCGTACTGCACCGGGTACCAGAGCAGCGCCTTGTTCCGCTCGAAGACCGGCAGCATCGCCTTGCGACTGGCGGACGTCCAGCCGCCGAACACCGTGGCGACTCGGTCCTGACTGATCAGCTTCTGCGCCTTCTCGGCGAACGTGGGCCAGTCGGACGCACCGTCCTCGACAACCGGCTCCAGCTTCTTGCCCAGCACGCCGCCGGCCGCGTTGATCTCCTCGATCGCGAGCAGCTCGGCGTTCTTGACCGTGACCTCACTGATCGCCATGGTGCCGCTGAGCGAGTGGAGGACACCGACCTTTATCGTGTCGCCGTTCGCGGCCTGCGCGCTGCCGTCCGGCGAGCCGACGCAGCCGGACGTGACGGCGAGCGCGGCGGCGAGACCCAGTGCGGCGAACGTACCCCGAAAACCTCGTGACATCCGACTTCCTCTCTGTCGGTGCAGGTGGAGAGGAAGCTAGGGGCGTGCCATTTCACATATCCGCGCCCGTGAATGTCCGGCACTTTAACGACACCTCACAACCGCCGTCGGTACGTTGTGAGGAGTTATGCACGCAGCGTAATGGCGCGGCGGATCATGCTCCGCCGCGCCATTACCGCGACGGATCAGACGGCGCCGGTGACGACCGGCCGCAGATCCTCCTGCGGCGGCGTCCACGTGGCCGCGTCCGCGTCGGCCTGCTCGCCGGACCGGATGTCCTTCACCGAGTCCCGCTCGCCCGGGAACCAGACGTACGGGATGCCGCGGCGCTCCGCGTACCGGATCTGCTTGCCGAACTTCGCGGCGTTCGGCGCCACCTCGGCCGGGATGCCGTTGCGGCGCAGCGCGGCCGCGGCCGCGACGCTGCGCGGGCGCTCCTCCTCGCTGTTCACCGCGACCAGCACGCAGGTCGGCACCGCGCGGGACGCGGTCAGCGCGTCCCGCCCGAACAGGATCGCGAGCAGCCGGGTGACGCCGATCGAGATGCCCACGCCCGGGAAGACGTCCCGGCCGGACGTGGCCAGGTTGTCGTACCGGCCGCCGGAGCTGATCGAGCCGAACCGCTCGTATCCCTCCAGCAGCGTCTCGTACACCGTGCCGGTGTAGTAGTCCAGCCCACGTGCGATCCGCAGGTCCGCGACCACCAGACCGGGCTTCTCCGCGACCGCGGTGTCCACCACCCGGACCAGTTCCGCCAGGCCCTCGTCGAGCAGCGGGTCGCTGACCCCGAGCTGCTTGACCCGGTCCGCGAAGCCGCTGTCCGGCGCCTGGATCTCGGCGAGCGCGAGCACCTTCTCCGCCTGGGCGGTGGAGAGGCCGCCGGCGATCAGCCCTTCGGACACCCTGGCCGGGCCGATCTTGTCGAGCTTGTCGACCTGGCGGAGCACGTCCTCGGTGCTCTCGATGCCGAGCCCGCGGTAGAAGCCCTCCAGCACCTTGCGGTTGTTGACCTGGATCTTCACGCGCGGGATCGGCAGCCCGCCGAGCGCGTCGCCGATCACCAGCGGGATCTCCGCCTCGTAGTGCGCGGGCAGCGTGTCCCGGTCCACGATGTCGATATCCGCCTGGTAGAACTCGCGGTAGCGGCCCTCCTGCGGCCGCTCGCCCCGCCACACCTTCTGAATCTGGTAGCGGCGGAACGGGAACTGCAGCTTGCCCGCGTTCTCCAGAACGAACCGGGCGAACGGGACGGTCAGGTCGAAGTGCAGACCAAGTTCATCTTTTACGACAGTGTCGTCGGTTCCGCCGTCCTCCGCCTGCAGGCGGCGCAGGACGTAGACCTCCTTCGAGGTCTCCCCCTTGCGCAACAACTGGTCCAGGGGCTCGACCGCGCGCGTCTCCAGCGGCGCGAAGCCGTAGAGCTCGAACGTGCGCTGGACGCGGCCGAGGATCTCCTGCTCGATGAGGCGCTGCGACGGCAGCCACTCGGGAAACCCGGACAGGGGCGTGATCTTGCTACTCAAGGCGTTTCCTTAGAAGTCCGAGCCCTACAGTCCGCGGGCCGGCGGCGAGCCGAACTCGCGGAGGTAGGGGTTGGTGGCGCGCTCGCGCCCGATGGTCGTGGCGGGGCCGTGGCCGGGCAGGACGATCGTCTCGTCGGCGAGCGGCAGGATCCGGTCCCGCAGGCTCGTCCGCATGGCGTCCATGCTGCCGCCCGGCAGGTCGGTGCGCCCGATCGACCCCGCGAAGAGCACGTCGCCGGAGAAACAGATCTCCTCGTCCGCGTTCCCCGGGAGCCGGAACAGCACCGACCCGCCGGTATGGCCCGGTGCGTGGTCGACCGCGATCTCCAAGCCGACCAGGTCCAGCACGGCGCCGTCGATCATCTCCACGACGTCGTCGGGCTCCGCGTACTCCAGGCGGCCGCCGAACAGCGCCCGGTAGTCCATGGACAGCCCTTTCGACGGGTCCTTGAGCAGCTCACGGTCGGCCGAGTGCACGTAGGCCGGGATGCCGTGCGCGCCGGCGACCGGCGTCACGGAGAACGTGTGGTCCAGATGCCCGTGCGTGAGCAGCACGGCCGCGGGGTGCAGGCGGTGCTTCGCCAGCAACTCCTCGAGCCGGTCGACGACGCCGATGCCCGGGTCGACGACCACGCACTGCTCCCCGGGGCCGGTCGCCACCACGTAGCAGTTGGTCCCGAAGGCCTCGGCCGCAAAGCCGTCGACGAGCACGTACCCTCCCCGGTCCGGGTTTCCAGGTCAGCTTATCGGCAACGGCAAACGACAATCGGCAGGGCGCGGCGCGCGTCGATGATCTTTGATGGCGTGTCGGCGCTACCTGGGCGCCACTTTCCCAGCGGTTGGCCGTACACTACGCCCTCGTGTGGCGTGCCGCACTGAGAGTGCGTCTTGCCCCCGCGGACCGTGACAGGAGATTAGGACTCGTGGCTCCCAGCAAGGAACGGCAGCGCAAGCTCGCGCGCGCGAAGCTCGACCGGCAGATGGCGCGGCGGGCGGCCAAGGAGCGCCGCCGGCGCCGGATCGGGGCGGCCACCGCCATCGGCATCGTGGCCGTGCTCGGCGCCGGCATCGCGGTGTGGGCGCTGGGCGTCTTCGATCGCGACCCGGACACCACCGAGGCCAGCGGCGAGCCGTGCTCGTGGACCACGCAGTCCGGCGCGGATGCGAGCCGCGACGTGGGCCAGCCGCCGACCGACGGCATCCCGTCCGAGGGCACCCGGCCGGCGACGATCACGTTCAACTCACTGGCGCCGGTGACCGCGACGCTGAACATCACGGACGCGCCGTGCTCCGTCGCCAGCTTCAGCTACCTGGCCGGCCGGCAGTACTTCGACAACACGAAGTGCACGGAGATCACCGAGGAGGGTGCGCTGCACTGCGGCGACATCACCGGTGACGGGCTCGGCGGGCCGACGTACACGTACTTCGACGAGAACGTCCCGTCCGCCACGAACCCGTCGGCGCCGCCGTCGGGCAGCGTCACCCCGGCGTACCCGGCCGGCACGATCGCGCTCACCTCGCCGACCCCGGGCCAGAACGGCAGCCAGTTCCTGATCTTCTTCAAGGACTTCAACCCGGCCACGCCGCAGTACCCGATCATCGGCTCGGTCGCGACCGGCCTGGAGACGGTGCAGGAGATCGGCAAGGCGGAGACGGTCGCGAACGACGCGGGCGAGAAGGTCGTGCCGAAGAACGACGTGCTCATCACGTCGCTGACCGTCGGCGAGGTCGGCGCCACCGCCGCACCGGCCGCACCCGCCGCCTCCGCGTCCACAGCTTCCTGACTTACCCTGACCCTCATATCGCTGCCAGCACATACGTCATCCAGGAGGAACACCGTGTCGTCCATCAAGGAGCGGCAGCAGCGCGCCGCAGCACGGGCCAAGCTCGAGCGGGAAATGGCGGCCCGCAAGGAGGCTGCCGCCCGCAAGCGCAAGAACCTCTGGATCGTGGCGTCCGCCAGCGCGGCCGTCCTGGTGGTCGCGGCCGGCGTGCTGATCGCGGTCACCGTGCTGCGCGGTGACGACGACGAGACCACCACCTCGCCGGTCGCCGCCGGCACCACCACCTGCGCCTGGACCGCCGCGCCGGACCAGGGCCAGGGCACCACGGTCGACGTCGGCATGCCGCCGGCCAGCGCGTCCAACGTCGGCAAGTCGGTCATGAGCGTCACCACGAACTTCGGCGTGGTCGACGTGACGCTGGACAAGACCAAGTCGCCGTGCGCGGTCGAGTCGTTCACGTACCTGTCCGGCAAGAAGTTCTTCGACGGCACCAAGTGCCACCGCATGTTCCCCGGCATGCTCCAGTGCGGCGACCCGAGCGCGAAGGGCAAGGGCTACCGCGAGACCGACGGCACCGGCGGCCCGGCCTACCGCTACAGCAACGAGTACCTGCCGACCACCGACATCCCGCCGTACCCGGCCGGTGTGGTCGCACTGGCCAACAGCGGCGCGGACGGCACGAACGGCAGCCAGTTCTTCTTCATCTACGAGGACACCGAGCTGTCCCCGGACTACACCATCATCGGCAAGGTCTCCGACGCCGGCCTCGCGGTCCTGAAGAAGGCCACCGAGAAGGGCCACGACGGCGCGTTCGACCCGAGCCCCGGCGGCGGCCACCCCAAGGAAGACATCAACATCCAGACCGTCACCGTCGCCGCCGCCTGACCCACCCGCACCACCTCGGCCCCCGTCGCACCTCGCGCCGGGGGCCGTCGCGTGTCCCGCCCCGGAGCGGCGACCGGGCAAGCCCCCATTAAACGACATTTCGGATATACCCGCTTCCGGCAGGGCCACCTTCCGCATGCTCCCGCGGGCACCGGTCGTCGCTGGCGCTCCTCCCTGCACGATCCGAGGCCGCACGATCAACCCCACAGCCCGCACCAGCCCCTGGACACCGCCACACCGCACACCCAGCACCACTGAAAGGATCTCTACAAGAACGTCGACGCCGGCAGCCGTCGAACCCAGGTCCGATATTTCGCCATACGACACCCACGGTCGGCAGACCTGCTGCGCTGATCCGCGCCGGGAACGCGCTCGCCCACCCCTGAGTGATCAATCAGTGGAGCGAAAAGGAGATCAAATATCGAAGTTGACCTACCTTTTGCTCCACTGATTGATCACTCAGGGCCGGTGGCGTCCGGCGAGCGGGGAAGTGCGGCCGACACACGGGCGGGCGACGCCATTCGCGGTAGCGTGCCGCTGGCGATCGGCGCCGACGATCCGGCGGAATGGCGACAGACTGCCGGCGCCTGCCCGACATTCGCCATGAAGCGACGTCGCCGCGGGCGGCTCGGGCTTGCGGCCACGGATCGTGCAGGGAGGAGCGCCAGCGACGACCGGTGCCCGCGGGAGCAAGCGGAACCGGTGCCGCCGGAAGCGGGCATATCGGTTGTACGCCTTTGCACTTCCGACGGCGAACCGGTGGTGGTCAGGCTCCGGAGGTGACGCGGTAGGCGTCGAAGACGCCGTCGACCTTGCGGACCGCGGCGAGCAGGTGGCCGAGGTGCTTGGGGTCGGCCATCTCGAAGCTGAAGCGGCTCACCGCCACCCGGTCGCGCGTGGTCGTCACGGTCGCGGAGAGGATGTTGACGCGCTCGTCGGAGAGCACGCGAGTCACGTCGGCCAGCAGTTTGTGCCGGTCGAGCGCCTCTACCTGAATCGCGACCAGGAACGTGGAGGCGCTGGTCGGCTTCCAGGTGACGACGACGATCCGGTCCTCCTGGACCTTCAGGTCCTCGGCGTTCGCGCAGTCGTCGCGGTGCACGCTGACGCCGCCGGACCGGGTCACGAAGCCGAACACGGCGTCGCCGGGGACCGGGGTGCAGCAGCGGGCCAGCTTGATCCAGACGTCGGAGACGCCGCGGACCTCGACGCCCGGGTCGTGGCCGGTGGCGCGGGTCCTCGGCGGGCGGGTCGGTACGGCGGTCTCGGCGATGTCCTCGACCGCGCCCTCCTCGCCGCCGTAGCCGGCCACCAGGCGCTGGACCACGGACTGCGCGGAGACCTGGTTCTCACCCACGGCGGCATAGAGCGCGGAGACGTCGTTCAGGTGCAGGTCGCGGGCGATCGCGATGAGCGCGTCGGAGGTGAGCAGGCGCTGGAGCGGCAGGCCCTGCTTGCGCATGGCCTTGACCATGGCCTCCTTGCCGGCCTCGATCGCCTCCTCGCGCCGCTCCTTGTTGAAGTACTGCCGGATCTTGGTGCGCGCCCGCGGCGACTTGACGAAGCCGAGCCAGTCCTGCGACGGACCGGCCGAGTCGGACTTCGACGTGAAGATCTCGATCACGTCGCCGTTGGAGAGCGTCGACTCCAGCGGTACCAGCTTGCCGTTGACCCGCGCGCCGATGCACTTGTGCCCGACCTCGGTGTGCACCGCGTAGGCGAAGTCGACCGGCGTGGAGCCGGTCGGCAGCGGGATCACGTCGCCCTTCGGCGTGAAGACGTAGACCTCCTGGCTGGAGAGGTCGAACCGGAGCGCGTCCAGGAACTCGCTCGGGTCGCTCGCCTCGCGCTGCCAGTCGAGCAGCTGCCGCAGCCAGGTCATCTCGTCGATGTGCGCGGGCGGGCCGACCACGGTCGCGCCCTTCTGCTCCTTGTACTTCCAGTGCGCGGCGATGCCGAACTCCGCGGTGCGGTGCATCGCGTACGTCCGGATCTGCATCTCCACCGGCTTGCCGGACGGGCCGATCACGGTGGTGTGCAGCGACTGGTACATGTTGAACTTCGGCATCGCGATGTAGTCCTTGAACCGGCCCGGTACGGGCTGCCAGTTCGCGTGGATCACGCCGAGTGCCGCATAGCAGTCGCGCACGGTGTCCACCAGGATTCGCACGCCGACCAGGTCGTAGATGTCGTTGAAGTCCCGGCCCCGCACGATCATCTTCTGGTAGATCGAGTACAGGTGCTTGGGACGGCCGGTGGTCTCCGCCTTGATCTTGGCGGACTTCAGGTCGGCCTGGACCTTCTTCGTCACCTCGCGCAGCAGCGTGTCGCGCTGCGGCTGGTGCTCGCCGATCAGGCGGTTGATCTCCTCGAACCGCTTGGGGAACAGGAACCCGAAGGACAGGTCCTCCAGCTCCCACTTGATCGTGTTCATGCCGAGCCGGTGCGCCAGCGGGGCCAGGATCTCCAGCGTCTCCTTGGCCTTCTGCTCCTGCTTGGCGCGGGGCAGGAAGGTCAGCGTGCGCATGTTGTGCAGCCGGTCGGCGAGCTTGATGACCAGGACGCGCGGGTCCTTCGCCATCGCCACGACCATCTTGCGGATCGTCTCCGCCTTCGCCGCGTCGCCCAGCTTGACCTTGTCGAGCTTGGTCACGCCGTCGACCAGCAGCGCGACCTCGCCGCCGAAGTCGGTACGCATCGCGTCGAGGCTGTAGTCCGTGTCCTCGATGGTGTCGTGCAGCAGCGCCGCGACCAGCGTGGTCGTGTCCATGCCGAGATTGGCCAGGATCGTGGCGACCGCGAGCGGATGCGTGATGTACGGGTCGCCGGACTTGCGGTACTGACCCAGGTGCCACTTCGCGGCCATGTCGAACGCGCGCTGGAGCAGCCGGACGTCCGCCTTCGGGTGGCTGGCCCGGTGGATCGAGATCAGCGGCTCCAGCACCTCCGCGACCTGCGGGGTCTGCCACGGCGCATTGAACCGGGCCAGCCGGGCACGCACCCGGCGGCCGGACGCCACGCCGGTGAGGAAGGTCGGGTCCTCCTGCTCACCGGCGGCCAGCTGGTCCGCGACGCTCGGGCCGCCGGGGAACGGCAGCACCACGCCCTCGCCGTCATCGGTAGGGTGGTTCGCCGGCGGCGCCGGGGTCTCAAGATCGTTCATCGGGGGCTCGGGGACACGCTCGGCCTCGACGGCCGAGACGATGTCCGGAAGCCGTTCCACCTCGTTCGTCGCCACCGCGCCCTCGCCTGCTCTGCCCTCACCAGGAGAGGCGACGTGACTGGACATCGGCCCCCTCACCTCTCCGATCGGCCACATGTGTGGACGCCCTGACCGTATCCGCACGGTCCACGTCCGCGCCACCGGGAGGTAACGCCCGAGTCGCGTCCGGAAGGCAATCCTACCCGTCCGGGCAGCGGGCACACCCTACGCTCGGCCACCTGACAAACAGTCATCAAACAGTCAGAAGCGCATCAACGGTACGGCCGGGGAGTCGCCGGCGGCCCTCCAGGAACGACAGCTCCAGCAGCACGGTGAACGCGGTGACCGTGCCGCCGGCCTTCTCCACCAGGTCGAGCGCGGCCTTCGCGGTGCCGCCGGTGGCCAGCACGTCGTCGACCACCAGCACGCGCTGACCGGCCACGAACGCGTCCTCGTGCACCTCCAGCGTGGCCTCGCCGTACTCCAGCGCGTACGACGCGGAGTGCACCGCGCGGGGCAGCTTGCCGGCCTTGCGGATCGGCACCACGCCGGTGCCGGTCGCGTAGGCCAGCGCGGCCGCGATCATGAACCCGCGCGCCTCCACGCCCACCACCACGTCGAACGAGTCCGGCCCGTAGTGCGCGGCGATCGCGTCGATCGTCTCCCTGAACACGGCGCCGTCCGCGAACAACGGCATCAGGTCCTTGAACAGGATGCCCGGCTTCGGGAAGTCGGGCACGTCCACCGTGCGGCTCGCGACCAGCGCGGCCACGTCGGCACCAAGGTCACCGGAGAGTCTCACCGGGTCATTCTTCGTGACCGGGTACCGCCGCTTCAACCCGGGGGCACCCGGCACGGAGAAGGCCCGCCCGGCAGGTGCCGGACGGGCCTTCTCGATCAGCGTTGCGCGTCAGCCGCGGCGCTTGGCTCCGGTGTTGCCGGGGCGGTTGCCGCGGTTGCCGGTGTTCGGCCGCTTGGTGTTCGGCCGGGCGCCGACCCGCGGCGTGGAACCGGCCAGCGCGTGCTCCGCGTCCGCCGGGACCGCGTCCGTGCCGGACTCGGCCGCACGGTTCGCCAGGGAGGCGCGGCGGGCCAGCACCCGCTGGTTGTGCACCTTGATCCGCGGCTCGAGGTTCTTCAGCGCGACCAGCACCGGCGTGGCGAAGAACAGCGAGGAGTAGATCGCCAGCGCCATGCCGACGAACAGCACCAGGCCCAGGTCCTCCAGCGTGCGGGCGCCGAACACGCCCGCGCCGATGAAGAGCAGGCCACCGACCGGCAGCAGCGCCACCAGCGAGGTGTTGATCGACCGCATCAGCGTCTGGTTGATCGCCAGGTTGGACGCCTCCGCGTACGTCTGGCCGCTGCCCGCGGTGATGCCCCTCGTGTTCTCCTGGACCTTGTCGAACACCACGACCACGTCGTAGAGCGCGTAGCCGAGGATGGTCAGGAAGCCGATCACGGTGGACGGCGAGACCTCGAAGCCGACGATCGAGTAGACGCCCGCGGTGAGCACCAGGTCGAGCAGCAGCGAGACGACGGCCGCGACCGCCATCCGCCACTCGAACCGGAGTACCAGGTAGAGCGAGACCACGGCGAGGAAGACCAGCAGCGCCAGCACCGCGCGCTCGGTCACGGACGCGCCCCAGGCACCGGAGACCCGGCTGTCCGAAACCTGCGCCAGGTCGACGCCGAGCGACTCCGCGACCGAGTTCTTGATCTCGATCGACTGCTCGGCGGTCACCTCACCGGTCTTGATCAGGATCGTGCCGGTAGCGGCGTCACCCACCTGCTGCGACGACTCGACCTTGACGTCCTCCGCGCCGACCTCCTCGATCGCCCGGGTCACGGCGTTGCCGGCCTCGTCGATCGTGGCGCTGGCGGCCGGCACCTGGAACTCGGTGCCGCCGGTGAACTCGATGCCGAGCGTGAAGCCACGCAGCGCGAAACTGCCGAGCGCGATCAGCACACCGACCGCGGCGATCGCGAACCACATGTTGCGCCGGCCGATGATGTTGAGGCCGGCATCGCCCCGGTAGAGGCGACTGGCAAGACCTTCCTTGGCCATGTCAGGCCTCCTTCACACGCGACGAGCGCGGCTTGACGGTGTCGGTGGCGGCCGGCTTCTCCTTCAGGACCCGGCCCAGGCCGCTGACCCGCGGCGAGAGGAACGCCCGGGTGCGGGCGAACATGGTCATCACCGGGTGCCGGAAGAGGAACACCACGATCAGGTCGAGCAGCGTGGCCAGACCCAGCGCGAACGCGAAGCCCTTCACCTGGCCGACCGACACGATGTAGAGCACGACCGCGGCCATCAGGGAGATCGCGTTGGCCGAGATGATCGTCCGGCGGGCGCGGGTCCAGGCCCGGCCGACCGCGCTGCGCGGGCTGCGGCCCTCGCGGATCTCGTCCTTCAACCGTTCGAAGTAGATGATGAACGAGTCGGCCGCGACACCGAGCGACACGATGAAGCCGGCGATGCCGGCGAGGGTCAGCGTGAAGCCGATCTGCCGGCCGAGCACCACCAGCGCGCCGTAGGTGAGCAGCGCGGACAGGATCAGGCTCAGGAAGATCACGGTGCCGAGCAGGCGGTAGTAGAAGAACGCGTAGATCGCCACCAGCAGCATGCCGAGGCCGGCCGCGAGCAGACCCGCGCGCAGCTGCTCCGCGCCGAGCGTGGCGGAGACGTTCTGCGCCTCGTCCGCCTCGAAGGTCAGCGGCAGCGCGCCGTAGCGCAGCTTCGACGCCAGCTCGTTGGCCGAGGCGGAGTTGAAGCTGCCGGTGATCTGCGAGTCACCGGTGAGCACGGCCTGGATCTCCGGCGAGGAGATGACCTCGTTGTCCAGCACCACCGCGACGCGGCAGCGGCTGCCGTCGCCGAGCGCGGTCTGGTCGCAGGCGCCACCCTCGTTGTTGTACGCCTCGCGGGTCAGCGCGGTCCACTTCTCCTGGCCGTCGCCGGTGAAGTCGAGGCTGACCACCCAGTCGCCGGTCTGCTGGTCGAGCACGCCGCTGGCGCCCTCGACGTCGGTGCCGAGCACCTTCGCCACGTCCAGCAGGTACTTCGCGCCGGCCTCACAGGCCACCGCCTGCGACTTCTCGTCGACGATCGAACCGGCCGGGCGGGCGTCCAGCATCGCGCAGCTGATCTGCGGGACGTTGAACTGCATGGCCGGCTCGAGCGCGCGGACCTCGGTCTCCGGGTCCAGCGTGGCGAACGGCGCCAGCGTGGTGGCCAGCGTCGGGTCGGTGGTCAGGTCGGCCACGCCCTGCAGGCCGGACGCGGCGGCCCAGGCGGCCTCGCCCACCTTCTTCTGCACCTCGGCCCGGATCGCGGCCACGTCCGTGCTGACCGGCGCGGGGGCGGCCGAGCCGCTGGCGGCCGGCGACGGCGTGCCGCTCGCGGCACCGGACGGGGCCGGCGTCGGGGTGGCGGTCGCCGCCGCGCCACCGCCCTGGCCACCGGTGCCGCCGCTGGCGGACGGGCTGGGGGTCACCGCGGCCCCGGGCGACTGGCTGGCCGCCGGGGAGCCGCTGGCACCGGGCGACGGCGTCGCGGTCGGGGTCTCGGACGCCGCCGGTGCGACGCCGGAGCCGTCCGTGGCCTTCAGAACCTTGCGGAACCGCAGCTGCGCGGCGTCGCCGACCTGCTTGAGGTCGTCCCGGTTCTCACCGGCCAGCGAGATGACAATGTTCCGGTTGCCCTCGATCACCACCTCGGCCTCCGAGACGCCGAGCGCGTTGACGCGGCTCTCGATGATCTGACGGGCCTCTTCGAGCTGCTCCGCCGGCGGGTCCGATCCGTCCATGGTGGTGGCGGTGTACGTGACCCGGGTGCCGCCGATGAGGTCCAGACCCAGCTTGGGCTCCAGACGCTCGGCGAGGCTCGACTTGCCGGGAACGCCGACGAAGAAGACCATGAGGAAGAGGACGACGAAGATCAGGCCGAGCACGGCAAGTTGCCGCCCGGGGCGCATCTGTCCCTGAGGTGGTGCCACGGCTGTTGGGTTCCTTTACGGGCCTGGAGGCCGCCGGGTGGGGCGGCTGGGTTGGAGCGCCGACGCGAACCGGCGAGGAGCGTGATGGTGTACGAGAAGCGCCCGGTTCCGGGCACACCTCGCGCGATTATCCAACAACTTCAATGACCCTTTGTGAAGGGGTCACTCCTTGACAACGTCCTTGCTGTCCATGGAGGCACGCTTGGTCTCGGCCGGGGTCTCACCGGCCGCGACCACCGGCTCCTCCGCGGCCACGGCCTCGTCGGTCACCGGCGCGTCCGCCTTGGTGACGACGCGCGCGATCGCCGGGCGCGCGAAGCGCAGCAGCACGTCGTCGTACGCCTCGATGGTCACGGTGTCGTCGTCGTAACCGGCCACCACGCCGTGCAGGCCGCCGATCGTGACGACCTCGTCGCCGATGCCGAGCTCGCTCTGCATGCGCTCGGCCTCGCGACGGCGCTTCTGCTGCGGGCGGATCATCATGAAGTACATGACGGCCATCAGGCCGACCATCATGAGGATCATCGTGAAGCCGCCGCCGGAGCCGCCCGTCGCCTGCTGCGCGAAATTGTGGGTATGCACGCTGAGACCTTCCAGCTGATGGTCTGCCCGGGAGCCGGCTGAGCGCGGGCGAGGAGGCAGATTAATGTCTATCGGATCGCGGCGAGTGTAGCCCCTGTGACTGAAAACTCCGAGCAGGGGCGTGCGGTCCGTTGATCCACGATTACTCACCGCCTCGCGAGAAAAGATCGGGCTGACCGGGCAGAATCGGACCCGGCGGCGTCTTGCCGAGGTGCCGCCACGCCGCCTCGGTCGCGACCCGGCCGCGCGGCGTCCGGGCCAGCAGCCCGGCCCGGACCAGGAACGGCTCGCACACCTCCTCGACCGTGTCCGGCTGCTCACCCACGGCCACGGCCAGCGTCGAGAGGCCGACCGGCCCGCCGCGGAACGACGTGACCAGCGCGTGCACGACCGCCTTGTCCAGCCGGTCCAGGCCGAGGTCGTCGACGTCGTACACCTTGAGCGCGCCCTTCGCCACGTCGTGCGTGATCACGCCGTCCGCGCGCACCTCGGCGAAGTCGCGCACGCGGCGCAGCAGCCGGTTCGCGATGCGGGGCGTGCCCCGGGAGCGGCGGGCGATCTCGGCCGCGCCGTCGTCCGTGATCGGGATGCCGAAGATGCCGGCCGAGCGGCGGATCAGCGCCTCCAGGTCGGCCGCGTCGTAGAAGTCCAGGTGCGCGACGAAGCCGAACCGGTCGCGCATCGGTCCGGTCAGCAGGCCGGACCGGGTGGTCGCGCCGACCAGCGTGAACGGCTCCACGTCCAGCGGGATCGCGGTCGCGCCCGGCCCCTTGCCCACCACCACGTCGACCCGGAAGTCCTCCATCGCGCTGTAGAGCAGTTCCTCGGCCGGCCGCGCGATGCGGTGGATCTCGTCGATGAACAGCACGTCGCCCTCGGACAGGCTGGTCAGGATCGCGGCCAGGTCGCCGGACCGCTCGATCACCGGGCCGCTGGTGGTGCGGATGCCGACGCCCAGCTCGGCCGCGACGATGTTGGCGAGCGTGGTCTTGCCGAGCCCGGGCGGGCCGGAGAGCAGGATGTGGTCCGGCGGCGTGCCGCGGCCGAGCGCGCCCTTCAGCAGCAGGTCGAGCTGGTCACGCACCCGGTGCTGCGCGATGAACTCCTCCAGCCGCTTCGGCCGGACGCTGGCCTCCGCCTCCCGCTCGCTCGGGTTCGCGTAGGCCGAGACGACGACGTCGTCGTTCATCGCGTCTTGCCCAGCAGGCGGATGGCCTGCTTCAGCAGCTGCGGGACCGGCGGTGTGGGACCGTCGACGGTCTCCGCGACCATGGCGACCGCCTGATCGGCCTGGCTCTGCGTCCAGCCCAGCCCGGTGAGCGCCTGCGCGACCTGGGTCTGCCAGGCACCGGACGTCGGTCCGGTGACGCCGTCCGCGCCGATCGGCAGCGGCCCGATCCGGTCGCGAAGTTCCAGGACCAGGCGCTCCGCGCCCTTCTTGCCGATACCGGGTACGCGGGTGAGCGTCGCGGTGTCGCCACCGCCGATCGCCTTGCGCAGCACCTCCGGCGTATGCACCGCGAGCGCGGCCTGGGCCAGCCGCGGCCCGACGCCGGACGCGGTCTGCAGCAGCTCGAACAGGTGCTTCTCGTCGTCGTCCGCGAAGCCGTAGAGCGTCAGCGAGTCCTCCCGGACCACCAGCGAGGTAGCCAGCCGGGCCTCCTCGCCGAGGCGCAGGCCGGCGAGCGTGTTCGGGCTGCACTGGACGGCCATGCCGACGCCGCCGACCTCGATCACGGCGGCGTCCGGCGCGACGGCCAGCACCTTCCCCCGGACGCTGGCGATCATCTGGAGCCCCTTCGTTGCTGGATTCTGGCCTTCTGCACCGCGGCCTCGATCTTCGCGGCCGCCGCTGCCACGCGCGCCTTCGTCCCGCCGCGCCAGATGTGGCAGATGGCGAGCGCGAGCGCGTCCGCCGCGTCCGCGGGCTTGGGCGGCGCGTCCAGCCGGAGCAGGCGCTGCACCATGGTGATCATCTGCGCCTTGTCCGCGACGCCGGAGCCGGTTATCGCGGCCTTGACCTCACTCGGCGTGTAGGTCTCCACGGAAATCCCGCGGCGCGCACCGGAGAGCACGGCGACCGCGGAGGCCTGCGCGGTGCCCATCACGGTGCGCACGTTGTGCTGCGCGAAGACCCGCTCGACCGCGACGCTCTCCGGCGCGTACTCCCCGACCAGCGCGTTCAGCTCCGTCTCCAGGCGCAGCAGCCGGTGCGGCAGCTCGTCGGACGTGTCCGTGCGGACCACGTGGTACGCCACCAGCGTGCACGGCCGGCCGGGCACGCCCTCGACCACGCCGACGCCACATCTGGTCAGGCCCGGGTCGATGCCGAGCACCCGCACGCGCCCACCCCTCCCCGAAGCTCGGCCGCACATCTGTTCGACACCTTAGCGCTGCCGGTTTTCCGTGGGCGCGGCGACACACCTCAGGCCTTGATCGCCTTCATCACCATGTCGATGACCTGGTCCGGTACGGCGTCGTTGTCCAGTTTCGGGCTCCAGTGCAGCATCCGCTGCATCAGGACCGGTCCGGTGACCATCAGCAGGGTGAGCTCGATGTCCAGGTCGGCGCGCAGCTCGCCGCGCTCGACGCCGCGGCGCAGCACCTGGCGCATGACCTGCCGGCGCGGCTCGACTATCTGCTGGTACCGCTCGTACTGCTCCGGGGAGCGCATCGCCTCGGGCACCAGGCACGGCATGATCTGCGCGGCGCGCGGGTCGCGGTTGCGGGCGATCGAGCGTGCCAGCGTCAGCAGATCCTCCCGGACGCTGCCGGTGTCCGGGTCGGCCGGCGGGGCCTTGAGCCGCAGCAGCGCGTCGCGGAGCAGCGTCTCCTTGCCGGCCCAGCGGCGGTAGATGGTGGCCTTGCCGACGCCGGCCCGGGCGGCGATCGCCTCGATGGTCAGCGACTCGATGCTCATGCCCTCGGCGAGCAGGTCCAGCGTGGCCTCGATGATCGCCTCGTCCGCCCGGCTGCTCCGCGGACGGCCCGGCGCGCGCTGCTCGGGAGATCGCGGCGCCTCCGGCGCGGTGAGTGTCATGTCCCCATTCTCCTTGATCTTGATCTGATCGACCAGCGCGGGCCCGCGACCCGGCCGGTCGCGGATCCGCAGCCTCGTCCGGGAGCCGGTATCGACGTGCGTCCGGGCGGCGCTTGGGCCTCACCGCCGCCCGGCATCCCCACGTCTCGATGCCGGCTCTACGCCTCGAGCAGCGCGGCCGCCTCGGGAGCGCGCTCGACCCGCGACTCCGGCGCGTTCTTCTCCCGGCCCGGCAGCCACCGCAGCGCGATGAGCGCGCCGATGAACACCACGACGGCGCCGATCAGCGCGGAGGTGTGCACCGCGTTGATGAACGCGTCGTTCGCGGCGGTGACCAGCGGGGCACCCTGCGGGCCGGCCTGCGCGGCGACCGCGTACGCGCCGGCGATCGACTCGGACGCCGCGTCGCGTGCGGTCTCCGGCAGCGCCGTGACCGCGTCGGCCACCTGGCTGCGGTAGACCGCGGCGAGCACGGAACCGAGCACGGCGATGCCGAGCGCGACCGAGACCTGCCGGATCGTGTTGCTGATCGCGGAGCCGACACCGGCCTGCTCGCGCGGCAGCGTGGACATGATCGCCTCCATGGCCGGCGGCATGATGTTCGCCATCCCGGTGCCCTGTAGGAAGAACAGCGCCGCGACCACCCAGATCGGGGTGTCCGCGCTGATCAGCATGAAGCCGAGCAGCGACAGGCCGACGATCGCCAGGCCGGTCGCGGAGACGGCCCGGCCGCCGAACCGGTGCACCATCGCGGCGCTGCGCGGCGCGAACGCCAGCTGCGCCACCGCGAACGGCAGGAGCAGCAGGCCGGTCTGCAGCGGCGAGTAGTCCCGGACCAGCTGCAGGTAGAAGCTCATGAAGAAGAACGTGCCCATGCTGGCGAAGAAGACCAGGCCGATGGACGCGATCGAGGCAGAGAAGCGGCCGTTGCGGAACAGCTTGACGTCCAGCGAGGGGTAGGCGTACCGCCGCTCCCAGGCCACGAACCCGGTCAGCACGGCCAGGCCGGCCACGATGAACGCCCACACCGCGGGCTGGTCGAAGCCGTTCTCGCCACCGTCGATGATGCCGTAGACCAGCGAGGTCAGGCCGACCACCGAGAGCAGCACGCCGACCAGGTCGAGCCGGCCCGGGTGCGGGTTGCGCGACTCCGGCACCAGCACCGCGATCAGCACCATGCCGAGCAGCACGATCGGCACGTTGATCAGGAAGACCGAGCCCCACCAGAAGTGCTCCAGCAGGAAGCCGCCGAGGATCGGGCCGATCGCGACCGCGAGGCCGACCGAGCCGGACCAGAGGCCGATCGCCTTGGCGCGCTCCCGCGGGTCGAACACGACCGAGATGATGGAGAGCGTGACCGGCATGATCGCCGCGCCGCCGAGACCCATCAGCGCGCGCATCGCGATCAGCTGCTCCGGGCTCTGCGCGTACGCCGAGGCCAGCGAGCTGAGGCCGAAGACGAACAGGCCGGCCATCAGGAACCGCTTGCGGCCCCAGCGGTCGCCGAGGATGCCGAAGCTGAACAGCAGGGCCGCGAAGACCAGCGTGTACGAGTTGACGGCCCACTCGAGCTCGGCCTGGGTGGCACCGAGGCCCTCGCGCGGGTCGGCGAGCACGCGGATCGCGACGTTGAGGATCGTGTTGTCGAGCACCACGACGAGCAGCGAGATCACGAGGACGCCGAGAATGGCCCAGCGCCGCGGGTGACCTGTGTTGGTCTGCGGATCCATCCGCGGTCCCCCCAAGGACGATTTACGATACGGAACGGTCCCGTATCCGTCAGCGAGACTACGCTTCGCCTTTGCGATACGGAACCGTTCCGTTTCTTAAGTGTCCCCGGTCACGGCTTGTGCTGGTCGTACCCCACGCCGTTGCACTGCCGGCCACCGTTCACGCAGTGCTTGATCAGCTCGACCTGCCGCGCCTGGTCCCAGCCGTTCACGAAGTCGTAGTGGAACGTGTTCGGCGCGCCGGACGACAGCGTCAGCCCCTTGGTCACGCCGCCGGGCAGCTTGTACGGCACCTTCATCTCGAACATCGGCAGCGGCACCGGGTGGCTCGGCGTGCACTTCCCACGGACCGGCCACGCCATGTGCGACTTGTGGTCGGCCGTGTCCAGGTGCTTGCCGTCCCAGCAGCTCGGCGCCTTGTACCGGACGATCAGCGACGAACCGTCCGGGCACGACGCCGGGATCGTGGTCAGCGTCTGCCCGCCGCAGCTCCAGGTGCCCGCGAACTGCTCACCGGCGGGTGCCTTGGCGTTGCCGACCAGCAGCCGGAACCCGGCCGGGAAAGCCTGCACGGTCCGGTAGTCGTCCACGCCGGACTTGTAGTAGACCGTCACCTGCTGCGGCGTCAGCGGCTTGCCGTTCTGCAGCAGCGTCGGGAACCAGTACGCCGACCCGTCCTTCGGGTCCTGGCACGAGGTCTTCCCGCCGACCAGCTTCTCCGGCGTGCTGAACGCGTCCGTGCTGGGATTGCCGACGAACGTGTGGTCGTGCGACGCGTTGGGCAGCCCCGGGAAGACGATCGGGTCGTCCCCGCGCCGGTGCGTCATCGTGCAGTTCGCCGCCAGCTCGCGGTACTGCGCGCGCGGCGGCGCGTCACTGAACGACGGCACGCTCACCGGCGTGGTCACGGTGGGCTCGGCCGCGGGCCGGGTCGCGCTGGGCGCCGGCGCCGCCGAGGTGGCCGCCGCGGTCGGGGTGGCCGCGGCCGGCGCGGACGCCGAGGGCGTGCCGGTGGCCGGTGCGCACGGCGGCATGGTCAGCCCGGCCTGCGCGGCCGGTGTGGCCAGCTGCTCCGCGTACTCCGACGGCATACAGGTCGGCAGCACCAGCGCGGGCGCGGACGAACCGCCCGCGGTCGGCACGGTGGTCACGGAACAGGCGCTGACGGCCAGCGCCAGCGCCGCGACCGGCACCAGGCTGAGGCCTCTGGGTAGGCGGTGGAGTTTCACGGCGTCCTTCCGGCGATGCGGTTCATCACGTGCTCGCCAGCACGCTAGAGCCGCCGCGGCCGGTTTTCCTGAGCCGAAAGTCCCAGCCGGTGCTACTGCCGGCCGGTCCAGCGGAGCACGGCCTCGGTGCGGTTGCGGACGCCGAGCTTGGTGAAGACCGCGTGCAGGTGGTTCTTGACGGTCTTCTCGGTGAGCCGGAGCCGCTCGGCGATCACCACGTTGGCCAGCCCCTCCGCGACCAGGTCCAGCACCTCGCGCTCGCGGGGCGTCAGGCCGTACCGTCGCCGGATCTCCCGATGCCGTTGATCTGCTCTCGCCCCGGCCTCGGCGGCCTCCTGGGCCCGGCGCAGCGCCTCCGCGGCGACGGTCGCGGCGGCCGGGGAGAGCCAGCTCCGGCCGGACGCGACCACGGTCACCGCGCGCACCAGCTCGGCCGGGTCGAACTCGCCGTGCACCAGGTATCCGCGGGCGCCGCCGCGCAGCATCTCGCTCACCACCGTGCCGGCGTCCTCGCTGGTCAGCGCCAGCACCGCGGTGATCCGGGCCAGCTCGGCCACGATCGACAGGCCGTCCGCGACCGGCATGCGGTAGTCGAGCAGCGTCACGTGCGGCCGCAACCGGCGCGCGGCGGCCAGCGCGGCGCGGCCGTCCCCGGCCTCGCCCACCACCAGCACGGTGCCGGACGCGTCCAGGTGCGACCGCAGCGCGTCCCGGACGATCGGATTGTCGTCCACCACCAGCACCCGGATCACGCGGAGACCTCGGTGGGCAGCGGCGCGCGGACCCGCAGCAGCGAGCCGCGGCCGAGGGCCGAGCGGACCT
The DNA here is from genome assembly GCF_030813715.1 of Catenuloplanes indicus. Classification (NCBI taxonomy): domain Bacteria; kingdom Bacillati; phylum Actinomycetota; class Actinomycetes; order Micromonosporales; family Micromonosporaceae; genus Catenuloplanes; species Catenuloplanes indicus. The sequence goes on along the minus strand of NZ_JAUSUZ010000001.1, from coordinate 7,176,168 downwards.
CGACCGCGCCGCCCACGCCGGTCGCACGCTCGTGGATGCCGACCAGGCCGAGGTGACCGGCCGCGCGCAGCTCGTCGAGGCCGCCGGCGGAGAAGCCGACGCCGTTGTCCGCGACGGTGAGCTCGACCGCGCCCGGCTCGCCGATCAGCTCGACCCAGACCGTGCTCGCGCGGGCGTGGCGTTCGACGTTGGTCAGGCCCTCGCGCAGGATCCGGAGCAGCTCGTACCGGGTCTCCAGCGGCGGGTCGACGTCGTCGATCCGGGTACGGACCGGTACGCCGGTGCGCAGTTCCCAGTCGCGGCAGGCGCGGGCCACGCCGAACCCGAAGTCCTGGCCGGGATCGTCCGCGCGCAGGCCCTCCATCAGCTCACGCGCCTCCCGCGCCGCGACCTCGGCGCCGCGCGAGACCGTGTCGGCCAGCTGCTCGGCCAGCGCGGGATGGCGGCGCAGCGACTGCGGCAGCGCGACCGCGGCGAACGAGACCCCGCGCAGCGTCTTCGCGACCGAGTCGTGCAGCTCCCGGGCCAGCCGGGCACGCTCGGACGCGGCGGCCGACCGCTGCGCGGACGCGACCACGGCCACGGTCAGCTCCACGTACCGGACCAGCGCGGCGGTCGCCACGGTCGCGCCGACGCCGGCCAGCAGGCCGAGCACCGGGAACGCGGCGACGAACGCGGTCACCTCCGGCGACGGGCGGCTCTGCCGGAGCAGCACCGCGGCGGACGCGAAGCCGAGCGCGGCGTGCACCACCCACAGCGGCAGCGCGCGCATGCCGAGCAGCGCACCGGCCAGCGCGGCCGCACCGGCCGAATAGCAGAAGAACGCCGTGCCGCCGCGACTCAGCGCCAGCACGCCACCGGCCACCAGCAGGTCCGCGAGCAGCGCCGGCCACGGGGACCGGACCAGTGCCGCCGCGCGGCGGGTGAGCACCGCGACCTGCACCGCGGTCGCGGCCACCACCAGCACGATCACGGCCGGGACCCGCCACCGCTCCTCGATCAGCAGCAGCCCGGCCGCGGCCGCGGTGATCGTCACGACCGCACGGCCGAGCAGGACCGCGCGGGCGATCGCGGCCGGCGCGACGAGCTGCCCGCTCACGGCGCCACGAACGCGACGTCGTCGATGAAGAACCGGTACGCGTTCGGCACCGCCTCGGTGGCGATCTCCACGTCGATGCGCCGGATCGGCCCGCCACCGGGCAGCAGATCGGCGACCGGGACGGTGAACGGCACCCACTCGTCGACCGGCGCGTTCAGCGTGGCCGGCCGGTCCGTGGCGAACTCGGTGGTCGGCGAGAGCGCGAGCCGGGCGACCGTGCCGTGCAGCCGCCCGCCGTAGATCCGCAGCTTGAGCACGGTGCCGTCGGCGACGGTGAACGGCTCGGACGCGACCAGCGAGACCGAGGCGGTCTTCTCCTTCGGCTCGACGCGCAGCGCCACGATCTCGGTGCCGGGCACCAAGCCGGCGGGTACGACCTTCACCCCGACGCCCTCGGCGGACCAGCCGGAACCGAGCGCGGTGGTGTAGACCGCACAGGCCGGCCGCGGCGAGGCACCGGCGTCCACGCACCGCGCGGGGCCGGGGGGCGGGCTCGGGCTGGGGCTTTCACTCAGGCTCCGGCTTTCGCCGGGGCTCGGGCTGGGGCTCGGGCTGGGGCTCGCGGCCGGTGCTGGGCTCTGGCTCAGGGTCACCGGTGGTGCCGATGCCGCGACGGGAGCCGAGGGCTCGCCGGGCGGTGCGATCAGGGGTGGCACTCCCACGGCGATCACGCCTACCGCGACGGCGAGTGCCGCGTATCGGCCCCACCGCGGCCCGGCCACCGCCACGTCTGCCTGCACGCCTCGCCGCCTCGTCACTCGTGCGCGGCCCGGAGTTCCGGGATCAAGCGGGATCTTAGTGCGATGAACGCAAGCCCGGCGATTCGTCCGCCGGCACCGAAGCGGCGAGCGCGGCTCGCTGAATCCCGGAAGCTCGCGGCAGGCCACGCTGACCCCGAAGGCTCCATGAACACCGACATTGCGGGGCGCGGGATGCCCGGATGAGCAATCGTGGGCCAGGTCTGCGCGCCGGTCCCGCAACATCGGGCTGGACCTGCGCCGCCCGGCCGGCAGTGGCGGGAGACGACAGATCCCCCCGGCGCGGGCGCCGAGGGGATCTCCGCGGGGCCGTCACGCGTCGACGGCGGCCATGACCTCGTCGGAGATGTCGAAGTTGCCGAAGACGTTCTGGACGTCGTCGCAGTCCTCGAGGACGTCGATGAGCTTGAAGATCTTTCGGGCGCCCTCCTCGTCGAGGGGGACGTTGACGGAGGCGACGAAGTTCGTGTCGGCCGAGTCGTACTCGATCTTGTTGTCGGTGAGTGCGGACCGGACCGCGGGCATGTCGGTCGGCTCGGAGACGATCTCGAAGGCCTCGCCGAGGTCGTTGACCTCCTCGGCACCCGCGTCGATCACGTACATGAGCAGGTCGTCCTCGGTCAGGCCGTCGGTCTTCGGGACGATCACGACGCCCTTGCGGGAGAACATGTACGCCACCGAGCCGGCGTCCGCCAGGTTGCCGCCGTTGCGGGTCAGCGCGGTGCGGACCTCGGTCGCGGCCCGGTTCCGGTTGTCGGTCAGGCACTCGATCAGCAGCGCCACGCCGTTCGGGCCGTAGCCCTCGTACATGATCGTCTGCCAGTCGGCGCCGCCGGCCTCGAGGCCGGAGCCGCGCTTGACCGCGCGGTCGATGTTGTCGTTCGGCACCGAGCTCTTCTTCGCCTTCTGGATGGCGTCGTAGAGCGTCGGGTTACCGGCCGGGTCGCCGCCGCCGGTGCGGGCGGCGACCTCGACGTTCTTGATCAGCTTGGCGAACATCTTGCCACGCTTGGCATCGATGACGGCCTTCTTGTGCTTGGTGGTTGCCCACTTGGAGTGGCCGGACATCACATGCCTCCCGTAGTCGTCTGCGTCTAGCTCGCCCGCACCATCTCGACGAACGCGTCGTGCACTCGGAGATCACCCGTGAGTTCCGGATGGAAGGCGGTGGCGAGCAGGTGCCCCTGCCGAACCGCAACAATCCTACCGGCGGCCGGACCGGACGTGACGCGGCCCAGCACCTGCGCCGCCGGGCCGACCTCCTCGACCCACGGCGCACGGATGAAGACCGCGTGGAACGGGTCGCCGTCGATGCCCGCGATCTCGACCGCGGCCTCGAACGAGTCGACCTGCCGGCCGAACGCGTTGCGGCGCACCGTCATGTCGATCCCGCCGAACGGCGGCCGGTCCGGCCGGCCGTCCAGCACGGTCCCGGCCAGCATGATCATTCCGGCGCACGACCCGTACACCGGCATGCCGTCGTTGATCCGTTTCTGTACGGGCTCGAAGAGCCCGAACTCGGCCGCGAGCTTGGCGATCGTGGTGGACTCGCCACCCGGGATGACCAGCGCGTCGACCGAGTCGAGCTCAGCGGGACGGCGCACCGGCCGGGCGAGCGCGTCGCACTCGGCCAGCGCGGCCAGGTGTTCGCGGACGTCGCCCTGCAGCGCGAGGACGCCGATCGTCGGGTCGCCGTTCACCAGCCCCGCTCCTGCAGGCGGTGCGGCACCGGGATGTCGTCGACGTTGATGCCGACCATGGCCTCGCCCAGACCACGGGAGACCTTCGCGATCACGTCCGGGTCGTCGTAGAACGTGGTGGCCTTGACCACCGCGGCCGCGCGCTGCGCCGGGTTACCGGACTTGAAGATGCCGGAGCCGACGAAGACACCCTCCGCGCCGAGCTGCATCATCATCGCGGCGTCGGCCGGGGTCGCGATGCCACCCGCGGTGAACAGCACGACCGGCAGCTTGCCGGTCTCGGCGACCTCCTTGACCAGCTCGTACGGCGCCTGCAGCTCCTTGGCCGCGACGTACAGCTCGTCCTCTGGCAGCGACGTGAGGCGCTTGATCTCGCCGCGGATCCTCCGCATGTGGGTGGTCGCGTTGGAGACGTCGCCGGTGCCGGCCTCACCCTTGGAGCGGATCATGGCGGCGCCCTCGGTGATCCGGCGCAGCGCCTCGCCCAGGTTGGTGGCGCCGCAGACGAACGGCACCGTGTAGGCCCACTTGTCGATGTGGTTCGCGTAGTCGGCCGGGGTCAGCACCTCCGACTCGTCGATGTAGTCCACGCCGAGCGCCTGAAGCACCTGCGCCTCGACGAAGTGCCCGATCCGCACCTTCGCCATCACCGGGATCGACACGGCCGCGATGATGCTCTCGATCATGTCGGGGTCGCTCATCCGGGAGACGCCGCCCTGCGCCCGGATGTCCGCGGGCACCCGCTCCAGCGCCATGACCGCGACCGCGCCGGCATCCTCGGCGATCTTCGCCTGCTCCGCCGTGACCACATCCATGATCACGCCGCCCTTGAGCATCTCGGCCATGCCGCGCTTCACCCGCGCGCTGCCGACAACGGGCTGACCTGGGTTTTCCGGGTTCTCGGACACGGAACGCTCCTCGAGAGTGAGATCGACCCCGCGACGGTACGCCCGAGTGGCCGCCCAGCCGATGTCCAATCAACCCTCAGGTGGCCTGCAAACCCGGCCGGGATCGGCAGCCACAGTTCCGGCATGTCGATTTCGTCCGAGCCACCGGCCGCCGATGCCGCCCACGAGAATCACGACGCACGCGACCACCGAAGGCTCAGCGCCCCACCGCGGCACCGGCGCCACCGCAGCGAACGCACCCACCGGGTCGCGCGAGCCGCGCGGCCGCCCGAGCCGTCAGGGCGCCCACGCCGGGCCGGCCACCCACGCCGCGCGGGCCGCCGGGCCAGGTATACGTGCTCAGCGCCTTGGCGGGAATGGGCAACAGAATCGGGAGCAGGCGATAGCACCACGCCGGAAGCGGCACTTCGGTTCAGCCCCGAGGCGGCTCGGCTTCCGCCGGAGCAGGTGAGCCGCGCTCTCCGCCGATGAGCGGAGACATCGCCCTTCATCACCCCTTGACGGGCGACGACGACGGCGCTTCGCGGGGGGTGAGCTGGCGGGGTGGCTCGGTCAGTGACGGCGTCAGCGTGGGCTCGTCGATGTCGAAGTAGCGCGGGCGGTCGTGGCCCCGGGCCATGCCGAAGACCCGGACCAGCGGCCGGTCCCGGTTGATCAGCGCGTCCCGGACCGAGTCCGTGTAGACCTGGCGGGCGAGCGCGACCCGGCGGCTGGCCGCCACCACCGGCTCTGCCGTGGCCAGGTCCGCGCTGGGTGCGAGGCGGCGCAGCTGGCGGGTGAGGTCGTTCTCGGCCGCCTCGCGCTCGCCGGAGTCCGCGCCGGCGCCGAGCCGGGGGTCGCCGCCGTCCAGCCGGGAGCCGGCGTCGAGCGCGATCCGGGCGGCGGCGTAGAGCTCGACCGCGTCCATCTGTTCGGCCAGCACGGCCGCGGCCGCGGCGCGGCGGAGCAGGTGGGCGTCGAGTGCGGCGGCGGCGGACGTGGCGCGCGCGTGCAGGCGTTCGACGCGCCGGTCGGTCCAGATCAGGTAGGCGGCGAGCAGCGAGACCACGACGGCCGCGCCGACCCACCACCACATGCCTGGCATCGTAGTCATTCGATCACCTGCGGTGCTTCCAGGACACGGCCGTCCGTGGCCTCGATCGCGGTCTCGTAGACCTCCAGCACCCGGCGGGCCACCGACGGCCAGTCGTAGGCGGCGACCGCGCGGCGGGCCAGCGCGGACAGCTCGGCGCGGCGCTCCGCGTCGTCGAGCAGCCCGGCCAGCGCGTTCTCCAGCGCGGCCACGTCGCCGACCGGGAACAGCACGGCGGCGCGGCCGTTGTCCACCACGCGGCGGAACGCGTCCAGGTCGCTGGCCACGATCGCGGCCCCGGCGGCCATCGCCTCGGTGAGGATCATGCCGAACGACTCACCGCCGGTGTTCGGCGCCACGTAGACGTCGACGCTGCGCAACATGCGCGGTTTGTCCTCCTCGGACACCATGCCGAGGAAGCACACCCGATCATGAAGCTCCGCCGGGATGGTCTCCAGCAGGTCCGATCCGTCGCCTGGGCCGGCCACCAGCAACCGCAGGCCGGGCCGCGTCCGGGCCAGCGACACCCACGCCTGGCGGAGGATCGGGAAGCCCTTGCGCGGCTCGGTGAACCGGCCCAGGAAACCTATCGCGCCGCCGGGGCCGGGCCAGCCGTCGAGCGGCACCGCGTCCGCGAACTTCGCCACCGCGACGCCGTTCGGGATCTCCACGGCGCCGCCGTCCAGGTGCTCGACCTGCACACGGCGGGCCAGCGCGCTGACCGCGATCCGCGCGGTCACCTTCTCCAGCACGATCTGCAGCGCGCCCTGCACCGCGGCGAGCGCACGGGACCGGGTCATCGCGGTGTGGAACGTGGCCACCACCGGGCCGTCCGCGCTCAGCACGGCCAGCAGCGACAGGCTCGGCGTGAGCGGTTCGTGCACGTGCAGCACGTCGAAGTGGCCGCGGGCCAGCCAGCGCCGGACCCGGGCCGTGGAGACCGGGCCGAACGAGATCCGCGCGACCGACCCGTTGTACGGCAGCGGGACCGCCCGCCCGGCCGCGACCACGTACGGCGGCAGTGGCGAGTCCTCGTCCGCCGGGGCCAGCACGCTGACCTCGTGACCGAGCCCGATCAGCGCCTCGGCCAGGTCCATCACGTGGTTCTGCACACCGCCCGGCACGTCGAAGGAGTACGGGCACACGATGCCGATCCGCACTCGTACCTCCCTCAGGCCAGTGCTTGCGCGGGTTCGTCCACCCACACCCGCTGCAGCATGTGCCAGTCCTCCGGATGCTCGGCGATGCCGGCCGCGAGCCGGTCCGCGATCTCCTGGGTCAGGAACCGCACCTTCTCGTCAAGCGTGCCCTCGGCCGGCACCGGGATCGGGCCTACCAGCCGACCGTGGGCGATTCCGTCCGGATCGTTCCACATCTGCACCACGTACAGCGGCGCGCCGGTCCGCACGGCCAGCAGCGCGGGACCGCCGGGCATCTTCGCCCGGCCGCCGAAGAACGTCACCTCGATGCCGCGCCGGGACAGGTCCCGGTCGGCCAGCAGCGGGACGACGTAGCCCGCCGAGAGCTTCTCGGCCAGCAGGTCGAGCGGGGACCGCTCACTGCCGCTGGTCGGGATGATCTCCATGCCGAGCGCCCGCCGGAACGCGAGGAACTGCTGGTAGACGCCCTCCGGCTTGAGCCGCTCGGCGACGGTGATCAGCTTCCAGCCGTGCGCGACCGCCCAGGCACCAGCCGCCTCCCAGTTGCCGCCGTGCGGCAGCGCCAGGATGACGCCGTTGCCGGAGGTCGCCTCCCGGGCCAGGTCCTCGAACCGGTCGAACCTGAATCGCCTCCGGTGCTCCTCGGGGGTACGGGTGTGCAGGCGGAACGTGTCCGACCAGTACCGCGCGTAGGAGCGCATGCCCTGCTTGACCAGGTCGTCGAGCGCGGTCTCGGAGAGCTCCGGCCGGACTCGCCGCAGGTTGGCCCGCAGCCGTTCGACGCCCTTGCCGCGCTTCTTCGCCGCACGGTCCGCGCCCGCGTGGAAGAGCGCGATCGCGGCCCGCTCCGGCAGCCACTGAACGATCTTCCACCCCGCCCGGTAACCGAACTCCACCAGGCCGCTCATGCGACCGGCTCGCGCAGTGCGGCCTGGTCCTGCTTGTAGACGTGCCGCATGCGCTGCCAGGCCGTGATGATGGACAGGGCCGCCAGGATCCACAGCACCGCCTGCATGCCCCAGAGCACGCCGAACGCGGTGGTCAGCGCGCCGATGCCGATGCCGATCAGGCGCTCCGCCCGCTCGACGATGCCGACGTTGCAGTCGAAGCCGAGACCCTCGGCACGCGCCTTCACGTACGACACGACCATGCTCGCGACCAGGCAGACCAGCGCGACGGTGGCGGTGACCCAGTCGCCCTCCTTGCCGAACCAGTACACCAGCACGCCGAAGATCGCGGCGTCCGCGATCCGGTCCATGCTGGAGTCGAGGAGCGCGCCGAACTTGCCGTTCGGCCCCGCGCGCAGCCGGGCCATCGTCCCGTCGATCAGGTCGGTGAGGCAGAAGAGCGTGACGACGATGCCGCCGAGGAGGAAGTGGCCCTGGACGCCGAAGAAGACGGAGCCGAAGACCACGCCGATCGTGCCCGTCACGGTGACCGCGTTGGGCGTGACGCCCAGCCGGAGGAGGGCACGACTGACCGGTTCGATGAGATGAGCCATCCCGGCGCGCGCCGAGACCGAGAGGATCTTTGCCATGGCCGTCCCACCATAGCGGCGCGTCGCTGTGCGCGACACCGCACGCGCGGATAGCCGACGCAGCGTCACGGCTTGCCACGGACCTATCACATCAGGCAACGTGACCGGCATCACCTTGCGAAACTTCAGGTTACGGGCGGCGTTGGGGGATCATCGCCGACGCCTCTACGCGACGGGGCCAGGAACGACACAAATCGACCCGAGGAGGTGCGCCGATCATGGCGCAGAAGACACAGGAGAGGGCGGCCGCCGGCAGCGCGCCGGTGGTGGACGAGCCCGGCAGGGTGCGCAACGTGGTGCTGGTCGGTCACTCCGGCGCCGGAAAGACCACGCTGGTCGAGGCGCTGCTCGCCGCGACCGGTACCGTGCCGCGCACCGGCACCGTGACCGAGGGCACCACGGTCTGTGATCAGGATCCGGCCGCGATACGGCAGCAGCGCTCCGTGACGCTCGCCTGCGCGCCGCTGATCCACGACGGCATCAAGGTCAACCTCCTGGACAGCCCGGGGTACGCGGATTTCGTCGGCGAGCTGCGCGCCGGACTGCGCGCCGCCGACGCCGCCCTGTTCGTGGTGTCCGCCGTCGACGGCATGGACGCCGCCACCGCCGCGCTGTGGGAGGAGTGCGCCGCGGTCGGCATGCCGCGCGCGGTCGCGGTCACCCGCCTCGACCACCCGCGCGCCGACCTCGACGAGACCGTGGCGCTCTGCCAGCGCGTCTTCAGCGACAACGTGCTGCCGCTGTACCTGCCGATGCTGGACGACGACGGCGAGAACGTCACCGGCCTGATGGGCCTGATCACCCAGCGGATCTACGACTACACCGACGGCTACCCGGCCGAGGTCCGCGCGCCCGACCCGGAGCACTTCGGCGCCATCGAGGAGGCGCGCAACGAGCTGATCGAGGGGATCATCGCGGAGTCCGAGGACGAGACGCTGATGGACCGGTACCTCGGCGGGGAGCAGATCCCGGTGGACATCCTCATCGCGGACCTGGAGAAGGCGGTCGCGCGCGGCCACTTCTACCCGGTGGTCCCGGTCTGCGCGCCCGACCGGGTCGGCCTCGACGTGCTGCTGGAGCTGCTCACCAAGGCGTTCCCGTCGCCGCTCGAGCACGACCTGCCGATCGTCACCGGCATCGACGGCTCCGCTCACGAGCCGCTCACCTGCGACCCGGACGGCCCGCTCGTCGCCGAGGTGGTCAAGACCACGATCGACCGGCACGTCGGGCGTGTCTCACTCGTCCGCGTCTTCTCCGGCACGCTCACCCCGGAGAAGGTGGTGCACGTCTCCGGGCACGGCCTCGCCTCCCGCGGTCACCCGGACCACGACGCGGACGAGCGCGTCGCGCACATCTACTCCCCGCTCGGCACCACGCTGCGCGAGGTCACCTCGTGCATCGCCGGTGACATCTGCGCGATCACCAAGTCCGGCAGCGCGGAGACCGGCGACACGATCTCCACGAAGGACCGGCCGCTGCTGATCGCGCCGTGGGACATGCCGGAGCCGCTGCTGCCGGTCGCGATCGTCGCGAAGTCCCGGTCCGACGAGGACGCGCTGGCCAAGAACCTGGGCCGGCTGGTCGCGGGCGACCCGACGCTGCGCCTGGAGCGCAACCCGGACACGCACCAGATCGTGCTCTGGTGCATGGGCGAGGCACACGCGGACGTGGTGCTGGACCGGCTGCGCACCGGCGGTGTCGACCTGGACACCGAGCCGGTCCGGGTCGCGCTGCGCGAGACGTTCGCCGGGCCGGCCAAGGGACACGGCCGGCACGTCAAGCAGTCCGGCGGTCACGGTCAGTACGCGGTCTGCGACATCTCGGTGGAGCCGCTCCCGGCCGGCGCCGGCTTCGAGTTCGTGGACCGGGTGGTCGGCGGTGCGGTGCCGCACAACTACATCCCGTCGGTGGAGAAGGGCGTCCGCGCGCAGATGGAGCGCGGCATCGCGGCCGGATACCCGGTGGTCGACCTGCGGGTCACGCTGTTCGACGGCAAGGCGCACAGCGTCGACTCGTCGGACGCGGCGTTCCAGACCGCGGGCTCGCTGGCGCTGAAGGACGCGGCCGAGAAGGCGGCGATCACGCTGCTCGAACCGGTCGACGACGTCACCATCCGGGTGCCGGACGCGTACGTCGGCGCGGTGATGAGCGACCTCTCCGGGCGCCGCGGCCGGGTGATGGGCAGCGACGCCGACCCGGACGCGGACCGCACGCTGATCCGTGCCGAGGTGCCGGCCACCGAGCTGGTCCGGTACGCGGTCGAGCTGCGCTCGATGACCTCCGGCGCGGGCACGTTCAGCCGGTCTTTCGCCCGCTACGAGCCGATGCCCGCCCACCTCGCCGACGCGGTGAAGAAGGAGCACGGAGCGTCCTGAGCCGTTCCGCGGCCCGGGGCCCGCGCGCCCCGGGCCGCGGCGGTCACTGCACCACGGAGAAGCCCCGCGGAAGCGGCTCGCGCCCGGTGAGCGCCCGCACGAGAGGCACACCCGCACCCAGCGCGGCGGCCGACCGCGCCGCGAAGACCGCCGCCTCGGTGACGGCGGCGGCGTCGTGGGTGACCGGCACGCCCGCGGCCAGGGCGATGTCCGAGGTGTGCACCACCAGCTCGAGCACCCGGGTGGACAACCAGTCCCGCAGTTTCATCGCGCCGACCGGTGACATGACCAGTTCGTCGTCGCCGACACCGTCCAGCGCTGCCCCGGCCCGCGCGAGATGCTCTCGTACCACCGCGCCCGGCCGGTCACCGAGCGCCTTTCCGTAGTCGCGGGCGTTCTGTGTGACCGAAGCCGCCGCGGCGGCGAGCAGCTCGCGCGGCGCCCCCTGGATGACCACGCAGTACGCCTCCGCGGAGTCGAGCACGGGCCCCGGCTGCGGCGACGCGCCGACGACGGCGACCGGGCGCAGCGCCGCGCTGACCGTGTGCCCGACCAGCTCACGAAGGTTCCACTCGCCGAGACCCGGACCGTCCAGTCCGTCGGCCGGTGTCCGCGAGGCCAGGTCCGCGAACGTTTCGGCCGCAGCGAGATAAATGTTGCGAATCGTCATGCTGGAGAGACGACAGCGGGCGGCCCGAGGTTCGACGCGAACCGGTTTACGAGGCGGGCCAGGCGGACGAGAGCAGATCGCGGGTCTCCGTGAGGACCTGCGGGAGGATCTTGGTGCGAGCGACGATCGGCATGAAGTTGGCGTCGCCGCCCCAGCGCGGGACGACGTGCTGGTGCAGGTGGGCGGCGATGCCCGCGCCGGCGACCGATCCCTGGTTCAGCCCGATGTTGAAGCCGTGGGCGCTGCTGGTGGCACGGATGACGCGCATCGCCGTCTGGGTGAAGACCGCCAGCTCGGCCGTCTCCTCGACCGTGAGGTCGGTGTAGTCGGCCAGGTGCCGGTACGGGCAGACCAGCAGGTGGCCGGGGTTGTACGGGTAGAGGTTGAGCACGGCGTAGACGAGCGTGCCACGGGCCACGACCAGGCTGTCCGGGCGGGGCAGGCCGGGCGCCCGGCAGAACGCGCACCCGGTGGACGGCCGCTCCTGCCCGGCGATGTAGGTCATCCGGTGCGGGGTCCAGAGGCGGTCGAGCGCGTCCGGTTCGCCGGTCTCCACCGGTGTGATGGGACGGTCTCCCGGCGGCGTGCTCAGCTCTCCCACACCCGCGATCCTATGGGTTGCACGGGTTCCAGGCGTCGGCGCCGGCCAGGAACGTGCGCGGGTCGTAGCCGTCCGGCGAAGTCAGCTGCGGACGATTCGGGCCGGTCGCGGCACCCGGGCCGTCGTTGCGCCACTCACCGTAGCGGGCCGCGGTCCACGGCCAGGTGCCGAAGTCGGACCACGGCGCGTCGGCCCGGATGTGCGCGCCCAGATACGAGTTACGGATGATCGTCTGGCCGATCGCGTTCGGGTCGTTGCCCGGGTGCCAGGGCCGGCCGAGACAGACCGACCCGGCCGGCGCGTCGCCGGTGAAGCGGCAGTGCGTGAAGAGCTGACCGTGCGGGTTGCCGACGTCGGTGCTGGCCGCGGTGACGTAGCCGAGATGCCGGTGCAGCGAGTGCACGCGGCAGCGATCGAAGACGGCGGTGCCGCGCCCGAAGATGAAGTCGACGTCGCCCTCGACGTAGCAGTTCCGGAAGTACGCGCGGGAGATCGTGCCGACGGCCGGGCTGTTGACGTAGAGCGTGTCCTGATTGGCCAGGAACGCCACGTCGTGGAAGCGCAGCCGGTCGCCGCGGGTCAGCACCGCCACCGCCTGATGTCCGGAGATCTCCGGGTGGGCGGCCTCGTCGAAGTCGTTGGCGAACGTCAGGTTGCGGGCGGTGACGTCGTTCGCGGAGATGGTCACGGACGCGCTGCCGGAGGTCCCCCAGGTGCCGCCGGTGGCCGGGTTCGGCGTGCCGTTCGCCCGGTCGTCGACGATCACCACGTCGGACGGTCGCCGGCCGAGCCCGATCAAGGTCAAGAACGGCCTGTCGGCCGGAATGACGACCTGCCCACGGTACGTACCCGGACGGATCAGGATCGAACAGGCCACCCCCACGGGTACGGCGTCCACCGCGGCCTGCACGCTGTCACCGGGCGCGACGACCAGCACGTCACGTCGTCCCGCGGCGGTGGCCGAGGCGGGTCCGGCGGCGGCGAGCAGCGCGCCGGCGCCGGTCGCGGTGAGGAAGGTCCGTCGGCGCATGGCGTGCTCCTCAGCGAGGTGGCCGGCGCCGCGTCGGGCGAAACGCGGCGTCGGCGGACGGAACGGTGCACATCAAAAGGGACGAACCGGGTCTAACGTGGAGCCGGCGCGGACCGCGACACCGAGGGAAAGCGCTTGCCCGCGCGAGTGACACGACGCTAACCCGCGCCCGCGACCGGGTCAACGACATCGACGTGCAGCTTTTTTGCAACCTCCCGGACATGCACGGCGGCGGATGCCGGGAACGCGCGACGGGCCGGGGAACGTTCCCCGGCCCGTCGCGACGAGACCTACTGCGCGTGCTTGGCGGCCGCCTGGTTGGCGAGCGCTGTCACCTCCTGCATGGTGCGCTCCTCCAGGTCCGCCGCGCTGGTGTCCGGCGCGGGCGGCTCCTCGGCCGGGTTGGCCGACGGCGGCACGTTGGTGCGGGAGCGGACGATGTCGGTGACGTGCCGGACCGCCTCGTCCAGCGGGACGCCGTTGCGCTGCGAGCCGTCCCGGTAGCGGAACGACACGGTCTGCCCGGCCACGTCGTCGTCACCGGCGAGCACCATGAACGGGATCTTCTGCTGCTGCGCGGTACGGATCTTCTTCTGCATCCGGTCGTCACCCGTGTCCAGCTCGGCCCGGATGCCCGCGGCCTTGAGCAGGTAGACGAAACCCTCCAGGTAGGACGCGTGGTCGTCGCGGATCGGGATGCCGACCACCTGCACCGGCGCGAGCCAGGCCGGGAACGCGCCCGCGTAGTGCTCGGTGAGCACGCCGAAGAACCGCTCGATCGAGCCGAACAGCGCCCGGTGGATCATGACCGGCTGCTGCCGGGTGCCGTCCGACGCCGCGAACTCCAGGCCGAACCGCTCCGGCAGGTTGAAGTCCACCTGGATGGTGGACATCTGCCAGGTACGGCCGATCGCGTCACGCGCCTGGACGGAGATCTTCGGGCCGTAGAACGCCGCGCCGCCCGGGTCCGGGACCAGCTCCAGGCCGGAGTCCTCGGCCGCGATCCGCAGCGCCTCGGTGGCCCGGTCCCAGTTCTCGTCCGTGCCGACCGACTTCTCCGGGTTGCGCGTGGACAGCTCCAGGTAGAAGTCGTTCAGCCCGTAGTCGCGCAGCAGGTCGAGCACGAACGTCAGCAGCGACTTGAGCTCGTCGCCCATCTGCTCGGCCGTGCAGTAGATGTGCGCGTCGTCCTGCGTCATGCCGCGCACCCGGGTGAGGCCGTGGATCACGCCGGACTTCTCGTACCGGTAGACGCTGCCGAACTCGAACAGGCGCAGCGGCAGCTCCCGGTAGGACCGGCCGCGCCCCCGGAAGATCAGGTTGTGGAACGGGCAGTTCATCGGCTTCAGGTAGTAGTTCGCGCCCTCGACCTCCATGGGCGGGAACATGCCGTCCGCGTACCACTGCAGGTGCCCGGACGTCTCGAACAGGCTGCCCTTGGTGATGTGCGGCGTGTTCACGAACGAGTAGCCGGCCGCCTCGTGCCGCTCACGCGAGTAGTTCTCCAGCTCGCGCCGGATGATGCCGCCCTTGGGGTGGAAGACCGCGAGGCCGGAGCCGATCTCGTCCGGGAAGGAGAACAGGTCGAGTTCCGCGCCGAGCTTGCGGTGGTCGCGGCGGGCCGCCTCCTCGAGCAGCCTCTGGTACGCCTTGAGCGCGTCCCGGGTCGGCCACGCCGTGCCGTACACGCGCTGCAGCTGTGGGTTCTTCTCGCTGCCCCGCCAGTAGGCCGCGGCCGAGCGCATCAGCTTGAACGCGCCGATCAGCCGCGTGTTCGGCAGGTGCGGGCCGCGACAGAGGTCGCCCCAGCAGACCTTCTCGCCGGACGCGTCCAGGTTGTCGTAGATGGTCAGCTCGCCGCCGCCGACCTCCATGATCTCCTCGGCGTCGAAGCCACCGGCACCGGCCTCCCCCACCAGCTCCAGCTTGTACGGCTCGCCGGCCAGTTCCTCGCGCGCCTGCTCGATCGAGGCGAACTCCCGGCGGCGGAACCGCTGGTTGCTCTTGATGATCTCCTGCATCTTCTTCTCGATCTTGCTGAGATCGTCCGGCGTGAACGGCTTCGCCACGTCGAAGTCGTAGTAGAAGCCGTCCCGGATGTACGGCCCGATGCCGAGCTTCGCCTCCGGGAACAGCGTCTGCACGGCCTGCGCGAGCACGTGCGCGGTCGAGTGGCGCAGCACGTTCAGCCCGTCCGGCGAGTCCAGCGGGACCGGCGTCATCACCGTCTCGTGGTCGGCCGACCAGTCCAGGTCGTGCAGCTTGCCGTGCTCGTCGCGGACCACGACGATCGCCTTCGGGCCGGCGAGCGGCAGGCCGATCGCCGCCACCGCGTCGGCCGCCGTCGTCCCGGCCGGGACGACGACGTGGTCCGTCTCAGCGGGCTTCGATGTCGGTGCGGACACGGTGGGATCTCCGTTCATTCGGTTTTCCAAAGCACAACCCACCGATGCTATCGCTGCGGGCGCCGCCGCTGACGGGGGACGCGCTCCTCGCGGGCCGCGTCCGGGTCGCCGAACAGCAGCACCACGCTGGCGCCGCCGAGCCGGGCCCGACATCACCCCGCAGCGGCATCCCGGCCGGGCGCGGCCTCGACAGCACCGCTCGGCATGGTTTCGGACTGCGCCCACACAGCGCCCGGAACCCCGCCGGCCGAGGGCGTCAGAGCGTGCCGCGGCGCGCGTCCTCCCAGGCGTCCACGGACGTGGTGTTCGAGGCGAGCACCTTGTCGATCTCGGCCAGTTCGTCCGCGGTGAACTCCAGGTTCGCCAGCGCGCCGATGTTCTGCTCCAGCTGCCCGGTGCTGCTCGCGCCGATCACCAGCGACGTCACCCGCGGGTCGCGCAGCGCCCAGGCCAGCGCGGTCTGCGCCAGGCTCTGCCCGCGCCGACCGGCGATGTCGTTCAGCGCGGTGAGCTGCCCGGCCCGGTCGTCGTCGATCGTGTACTTGCCCTGGTCGGCCCGGGACCCGGCCGGCACGCCGGTCAGGTACTTGCCGGTCAGCAGCCCCTGGGCGAGCGCGGTGAAGCCGATCACGCCGACGCCGAGGTCCGCGGCCGCGTCCAGCAGGCCCTCGGTCTCGATCCAGCGGTTGAGCATCGAGTAGGACGGCTGGTGGATCAGCAGCGGCGTGCCCAGCTCGCGCAGCAAACCGGCCATCTCGCGCGTGTGGTCCGCGTCGTAGGACGAGATGCCGACGTACAGCGCGCGCCCGGAGCGGACGGCCGTGTCCAGCGCGGCCGCGGTCTCCTCCAGCGGCGTGTCCGGGTCGTACCGGTGCGAGTAGAAGATGTCGACGTAGTCCAGCCCGAGCCGGTCCAGCGACTGATCCAGGCTGGCCAGCACGTACTTGCGCGAGCCGCCGCCCTGGCCGTACGGGCCGGGCCACATGTCCCAGCCGGCCTTGGTGGAGACGACGATCTCGTCCCGGTACGGTCGCAGGTCCTCGCGGAGCAGCCGGCCGAAGTTGCGCTCGGCCGCGCCGTACGGCGGCCCGTAGTTGTTGGCCAGGTCGAAGTGGGTGATCCCGGCGTCGAACGCGGCCCGGACGATCCCCCGCTGCGTCTCGGCCGGCACGTCGTCGCCGAAGTTGTGCCAGAGGCCCAGCGACAGCACCGGCAGGTCGAGTCCGGAACGGCCGGTGCGCCGGTACTGCATCGGACCGTCATAACGTGCGGAAGCGGCGGTGTAGCTCATCCTGCCTTTATATGCGCCCTCCGGATGATCCGCCCGGCAGCATCGCCGTGGCCCGCCACGGACGGATCGGACCGTCGCGGTGCGGCGCGGCGTGACCGCGCCCGGCGCACCGGTGATGATGAAGCCGGACGACGTGCGCGCCCGCGATCGTCGAACTCACCGCCCTCGATCGAACCGTCGAACCGGGGACCGGCCCGGGGTACGCCGAACGGCGCGCGACGGGTCGGACGAGCGGCTGAATTCCGTACCGCCGAACGATTTTGCCCTGGTCTTTATAGCCCGATATTTCCTGACTCATCCCACAACGTCGATGCCCCTGGCGCCGTCGCGCTTGCCACGCCAAGTACGTTCTTCGCATGGCCACGGTGTTGCTCGTCGAGGACGACCACGTCGTGCGAGGTGCGATGTTGCGCAGCCTCGCCGATCGTGGGCATGCCGTCCATGCCGTCGGCACGGCGCTGGAGGCGTTGCGCCGGGTCGCCGCGGAGACCCCCGACCTGGTCGTGCTCGACCTCGGGCTCCCCGACCTGGACGGCGCGGACGCGTTGCGGATGCTGCGCGGCATCACGGACGTGCCGATCATCATCGCGACCGCGCGGGACGACGAGCAGTCGATCGTCCGGCTGCTGCGCTCCGGCGCGGACGACTACATGGTCAAGCCGTTCACCGGCGCCCACCTGGACGCGCGCATCACCACCGTGCTGCGCCGCGCCGGCCGCGCCACCCGCACCGCCCAGCCGGCCGTGCACCAGGTCGGCGGCCTGCGGGTCGACGTCGGCGAGCGCTCCGCGCAGCTGGACGGCACGCCGCTCGCGCTGACCCGCAAGGAATTCGACCTGCTCGCTTATCTCGCCGCCCGTCCGGGCCGCGTGGTGTCCCGCCGGGAGCTGTTGGAGGAGGTATGGCGACAGCCATCGGTCGGCGAGGACCAGACGATCGACGTGCACCTGTACTGGCTCCGCCGCAAGCTGGGCGAGTCCGCGGCGAAACCGCGCTACCTGCGCACCGTGCGGGGGGTCGGATTCCGGTTGGTGGCACCGGACTGAGAGCGGGACTGGCGTACGTCAGCGCGGCGATGACCGCGGTGGCCGCGCTGGTCTTCGTGATCCCGCTGGCCATCCAGGTCCGGGAGGACGCGCGCGAGCGGGCCCTGACCGAGGCCGGCCGGCGCAGCGCGATCGTCGCCGGTGCGCTGGCCGCACAGGCCGACGAGGCGGGCGTGCAGCGCGCGATCGAGGCGGCCGGCAGCGGCCCGCTGACGGACACGCCGGTGGTGCTCGGGCTCTCCAACGAGTCCGCGACCGGCCGCGCCTCCGACGCCGACCTGGAACGCACGGTCGACGGCGGCCGTCCGCTGGTGGTCGGCGTGGCCGGCGGCGCGCTGCGGCTGGAACCGGTGATCGTCGGCGAGAGCACCGCGGTCGTCGAGGTGTTCGTGCCGGACCACGCGCTCAACGACGGCGTGCCCGCGATCTGGTGGACGCTCGCGCTGATCGCGCTCGGCCTGGTCGGTGCCAGCGTGTTCGTCGTCGACCGGCTGGCCGGACGGACGGTCGGCTCGGCGAAGTCGCTGGTCCGGGCCGCGATGGCGGTCGGCGACGGCGACCTCGGCGTGCGCATCCAGCCGACCGGGCCGCGCGAGCTGGCCGAGGCCGGCTACGCGTTCAACCGGATGGCGGACCGCCTGGTCACCTCGCGCACCAACGAACGGGAGATGGTGGCGGACCTGTCGCACCGGCTGCGCACCCCGCTGACCGTGCTGCGGCTGGACGCGGAGGCGCTGGACCCGGACGACACCAGCGTCGGCGACTTCTCCGCGGCGGAGCTGGACCGGCGGCGTACGATCCGGCGCATCCGGCAGGCGATCGTGACCCTGGAGGGCGAGGTGGACGCGCTGATCACCACCACCCGGCGCGCGGTCGCGGACCGCGGCGCACCACCGCCGGAGGACGGCGGCTGCGACGCCAGCGAGGTGGTCCGGGAGCGGATGACGTTCTGGTCCGCGCTGGCCGGCGACCAGAACCGGCCGTACCGGGTGATCGGCGCGCAGACCCGCATCCCGGTGCAGGTGCCCCGCTCCGAGCTGGCCGCCGCGCTGGACGCGGTGCTGGGCAACGTGTTCCGCTACACCGCGCAGGGCACCGCGTTCGAGATCGGCGTGTCCCGGCGGGACGGCTGGATCGCGATCCGGGTCGACGACGCGGGCACCGGCATCCCGGACCCGGAACGGGCGCTGCAGCGTGGCGCGTCCGACCGCGGCTCCACCGGGCTCGGGCTGGACATCGCGAAACGGGCCACGCTCGCCACCGGCGGCTCGGTCAGCATCGCGCGGTCCTCGCTCGGCGGTGCCAGCGTCGTCATGCTGTTCGGCGACGCGGAGGCGAAACCGAAGCAGGCCAGCCGGTTCGGCCTGGTCGGGCGCCTGGCCGGCGAACCCGGACGACCCCGCTGGCCGCGCCCGCGGGATAACGCCGAGTGATGTGCAGAACACCCAACGATCCGAATCCCAAGCTTTGCTTAGTTTCGCCTTAAGCCCATTCCCACAGCCATCTGCCAGGTGGCAGTCTTCAACCCGATCCCATCCGGTTACCTCGGACCACCGCCCGCAAGTCGTCCCCACACCCCGGTCCGGTGTAACCCGCGTGCGGCGGGGTGCGGTCCCCCAAACCCTCACCCCGCCGCGCGCCCACCATGCGGAGGTATCACACGCGTGTCGTCGCACCGCGAGCTTCCACGGCGGCGAACGGCCACAACGCGCTCCTTCATCCGGGATCTTCCGGCGTCGTTCGGCTCGACCACCGCACGGCACCGCCGTGCCGGTGCCCCGGAGCCGCGGCGTGCCGGTCTCCCCACCGGACTCGCGCGACTGCCCGGGATCATGCGGTCCGCCGGCATTGCGGCGCGCTGGGCGCGGCTGCGCGAGATCGTCTCGGCACAGCTGGTGCCGGCGTTGCGCGACCGCCTCACCCGCCCGGCCGCGACCGCAACACCCCAGGAGCCGCGAACCCCGTCCGCGGTACGCCGTGAGGGCGCCCGCCGCCGCGCCCAGGAACTGCCGGCCTGGGCCAGCCGCACGCAGCTGATGCGCGTGCAGGCGATCCGGCGGGACCGCGGCGGGCGCGTCCCGGCCCCGGCCGAGCCGCGCGCGGCGAAGCGGCACGGCGAGGTCGTCCGCCGCACGTCGGCCGCGCGCGACCTGCCCGCGACCGTGCGTCTCCCGCGCCGGATCAACCTGGCCACCGGCGCCGTGGTGCTCGGCATCGCGCTGCTGGTGCTGCCCGCGTTGCTCACCCAGTGGACGCCCGGGATCAGCTCGCTGCCCGGCCTGGTCCCGATCGCGGCGCTGCCGGCCAGCCAGCCGGAGGACGGCCTGGTCTACGACGGGCTCACCCCGGCCAGCCGCAACTCGCTCTGCATCGGCGCCTACGAGATCAACGACTCCGGCGGCGCCTGCTCGTACGGGCCGGACCCGGCACCGCCGACGTTCAAGGTCACCCAGGACGTGGCCCCGATCGCGGAGGGCGTGCCCCCGCTGGTCGAGCCGGTCAAGGACACCCGCGGCGTGCCGGACGACGCGGACGTGGTGCGCGACGAGGGCGCGGTCGTGCCGGCCAGCACGATGCCCGCGCTGGTGCCGGACCCGGCCAGCGGCGACGACACGTTCACCATGGGCGAGGACGGCGTGGCCTGCGAGGGCGACGGCTATCAGGGCAAGCGGGTGCAGGTCATCTACGCCTACCCGACGGACGCGGTCAGCCGGTTCAGCCGCTACCTGCCGTCGATCCGCCGCTGGGCCGCCGAGGTCGACGAGATCTTCTCCGCCAGCGCGGCCCGCACCGGCGGCATCCGGCACGTACGCTACGTGACCACGCCGGACTGCCGGGTCGACGTGACCGAGGTGCAGCTGCCCGCGGACCGGCTGGACAGCTTCGACGTGACGCTCGCCGGCCTGCGCGCGCTCGGCTACGACCGCACCGACCGGAAGTACCTGATCTTCGCGGACACGAACGTCTACTGCGGCATCGGCACGATCATCCGGGACTCCCGGGCGGACGCCGGCAACCTGAACAACGGCGGTCCGTCCTACGCCCGGGTGGACGCCGGCTGCTGGTCCGCGCCGATGGCCGCGCACCAGCTCGTGCACACGCTCGGCGGCGTCGGGGACGACGCGCCGAACGGCAGCGGCCTCGGCCACTGCGTCGACGACCACGACCTGATGTGCTACCCGGACGAGAGCGGCGAGGAGGTCCGGCTCGACTGCGAGAGTGCGTCCGGCGAGGCACTGCTCGACTGCGGCGGCGACGACTACTTCAACACCGACCCGGAGCCGGGCAGCTACCTCACGCAGAACTGGAACCTGGCGAACAGCGAGTTCCTGATCCGCGAGGCCGCAGCGGCCGCGGAACCCGCTCCGCAGCGCCCGGCCGAGGCCGTGACACCGCCGCGTGGCAACCCGTCGCCGTCGCCGCGCCGGTCCACCGCGCCGACCACGTCACCCACGCCGGCGCCGGCGTCCCCCACGCCGACCAGCGGTGAGGACGACCCGGAGGATCCCGAGGACCCGGAGGACACCGGCGACGGCGATCAGCCGCAGGCCGGTGGCCGGGGCGCCGGTGCACCGGCCTCGCCCAGCCCGTCGGTCACGGCGTCCGCGGTCTCGCCGACGCCGTCGCGACCGTCCCTGCCGTCCCCGCCACCGGCCGATCCCGGCCTGGCCAGCGAACCGCCGATCGGCGCGCCACCGCCGCCCGGCTTTCTGAAGATCCGGGACACCACCAGCACGTCCACCCGGGTCAGCTGGAACGCGGCCACGGACGCGGTGCACTACACGGTGACGGTCAACGGGCAGATCATCGGCGTCACCGCGGCCACCCGGGCCCGGATCATCGGCCTGACGCCCGGCACGGAGTACAGCATCCAGGTGCTGACCAACGACGGCGAGCGGTTCACGGACGCGCTGGCCGCGAAGACCTCACCGGCCGCCCGCCCGATCATGGACGGCTGGTTCCAGCTCAACAACGCGCTCACCGGCGGCGCCGCGCACCTCTACGGCGCCCGCTCCAACGAGTCCACGCCGATCGTGGTCCAGCGTGCCGAAGGCGTCACGCAGCAGCAGTGGAGCCTGCGCCGGGTCGGCGACGCGTTCCAGCTGATCTCCCGGGTCACCGGGAAGTGCGTGGTCCCGCTGGACGGCGAGGTCGCCGCCGGAGTCCCCCTCGTCCAGGTCACCTGCAAGGAGGCGGCCGATGAACAGCACTGGGTCGTCCTGCCCACCGCCAACGGCTTCACGCTCCGCGCGGCCGGCGCCAACCTGGTGGCCGGTCTCGGCGAGCAACGGTACGGCGGCGCGCGCGTCCTCTCGCTGCAGACCCCGGAGGGCCTGCTGCACCAGTCCTGGACCGCGCTCCCCGGGTAGCCGGTCATGAGCCCGCGCCGCCCACCCGCGATGCCGGCCTCCACCCCGGAGGCCGGCGGCTTCCTCACGCGCCGCCGCATCATCCGCTGGGCGATCCTGCTCACGCTCGGCGTGCTGGGCTTCCTCGCCTGCTGGCAGGACCCGGTCTACTCGGCCACCGGCCCGAGTTCCGGCTTCGTCTCCGGTTCCGGTTCGGGCCTCGGCCTCGGTTCCGGCCTCAGTTCCGGTTCCGGCCTCAGTTCTGGTTCCGGTCTCGGTTCCGGTTCCGGCTTCGGTTCCGGCCTCGGTTCGGGGACCGCCGCAGGTCCGGCCGCGGTCGCCACGTCCGGCCCCTGCCCCACGCCGGCCGCGGGCGGCGGTGCCGCGTCCGTCCCCGGCACGGTCGTCTGCGCCGCACCCCCGGCACCCGCGGTCCGGATGGCCGACGTCGAGGTCCCGGCCGCCGGTCACGCCTCGATCACCGCCTTGCTGATCGGCACGGCCTCGGTGGCCCTGCTGTTCACCGCGATCACGCTCGCCACGCTCCGCCGCCGCCCCTGACCGGGCCCGCCCGCATCCACCGGGCCGCGCTCGCCGCGCCGGCATGCCGGAAGTACGAGCTTCCGGTCGCTGGTGCTCAGGCGCGGTCCGGCCGGCCGGCCTCGGCGTCGCGGACGATGGCGTCGATCACCGCGTCGTTGGCCCGCGCCCAGCGGTGGAACGCGTCGCGGACCCGGGGCAGCAGCGTCGCGCCGGGATGGTGAGCCACGGCCCGGTCCAGATAGGCGCCGAGGTCACCCGCAAGATCGATCCGAACAAGCACATCGGCGTCAGGAATCCCGGCAACACCCCTCCCGGCAACCCCCCTCCCGGCATGGCCGTCCACGGCACCGCCGCCCCCGGCGGCAGCCTCGGCAGCGGCAGCCTCGGCGAGCGCGGTGCGGACGGCAGCGCGCAGTTCCGGGTTGTCGCCGCGCAGGTTTCGCAGGATCTCCGGCGCGTCCACGATCTGCTGCCGGGACAGCGACGTGCCGATGCCGGGCACCGCGTTCCGCAGCGTGATCGTGCCGCCGGGGCAGCCGGCCGCGACCCAGACCAGCGCCCGGCGCAGCTCGTCGACCGGGAACAGGTCGGTGGCGCCACGATCGCCGCCGGTCAGGTCCGACGCGGCCTCGATGAGCAGCGGTTCTCGCCGCCGCCACGCCGCGATGTCCACCGGCCGGCCGAGCAGCAGCCGGTAGAAGTAGTGGATGAGCGCGTGATCATGGAACCCGGGCCCGCCGCCGATCGTCTCCGGGTCCACCGCCGGCAGCGCGATCACCGAGCCGCTGAGCAGTGCCGCGATGGTCTGGTAGCGGTGCGCGGTCAGCCGCCCGCCGCCGAACTCCGACGCCCGCGGGCCGTACTCGTCCCAGCGCGCGAGGTCGCAGCACGCCTGGGCCAGCCACTCCGGCTCGGTGACCGGCATCCCGGGCCGTGCGCCCAGCAGTTCCAGCGCCTCCGCCGCCGCGTCGTTGTCGACCAGGAACCGGCCGCGGCGCTCCAGCCACAGCGCCCAGGCCGAATCGCGCAGCAGCAGCGCCTCGGCCAGCGGCGGCGTCTCCCCGCGCAGCACCCGCGCCTCCGCCGCGACCGCGGGCGGCAACTCGTCCACCGCGTCACCGAGCGCGGCCAGCCGACCGGTCAGCCGGCGATCCGCCGGATCCAGCAGATCCCCGTCCCGGTCCTGGCCTGAGTCACCGTCCGACCGCCGGATCGGCACGTCCGGATCACCGTCCGGCCGCCGGATCGGCACGTCCGGGTCCGTGAGATCCGGTGAATCGGCCGGCCGAGCTTCCGGCGACAGCGTGGCGCCACGATCGAACATCCGTCGCCGTCGCCACGGCCAGACCGGCAGCCAGCCCCGCCGCCGTCGCGGCTTCGGCTCGGAGCCGGCCCGCGGCGGAGCGGGCCACGCACCCGGCTGGGCACCGGAGCCCCCATTCGGCCGGCCGCGCCGGGCCGGCGGCTGCCCGTACCCCGGAGTGGTGCCGTGACCGGTCGACATCGGCGGACGCCGCGCCGGTGATCGTTCGGACAGCCCGCGGGCGGTGTCGTCGACGCGGAGCATCAGCTCGTGGTATAGCGCCTCGACCGCCGCCTCCTCGCCGGGCCGCGTGCGATACCAGTGCGCGGCCGCCTGGTGGATCGCGGGCAGCACGTCCCGGTAGGCCGGGTCGGTGGTCATCAGGTGCAGCATCGCGCGCCGGACGTCCGGCAGGTGGCGCAGCTCGTCGCCGTCGCGCTTGACCAGCCACACCTCGTCCGCGAGGCGTTCCAGCAGCTCGGCCGCGTCCGCGCCGGTCAGCGGGCCGAGGCCGCAGTACGGTGCCAGCACGTCCCGGATCAGCCCGGCGGTGACGCGGCGCAGGATCAGGCCGGGGTGGGCGAGGCGGCGCACCCGCGGGTCCGCGATGTGCCCGAGGAATCGCGTGTAGAGCACCTCCCGGCGCAGTTCGCCGTCGAGCGCGGTGCCGGCGCTCGCGACGAAGTCCGCCCGCTCGCCCGGCGGCAGGTGGGCGAAGAACCGCGCGGCCACCCGCAGCGTCAACGGGTTCCCGCCGACCACAACGGCGAGTTCAAGAGCCTGCTCCGCCGGTACGCCGTGCGCCTCGAGCAGCTCCGCCGCGGCCGCCGGGGCCAGGTCGGCCAGGCAGATCGCCGCCTGTGTCTCGACCCGGTCCGTGACGTCGGCCGCGTTGATCGCGACGTCCGCGCGGCCGGACAGGATCACCCGCAGCCCGTGCAGCCCCATGGTGTCCCGCAGCCGTGCGATCCAGCGCAGGATGCGCGCTTCCGGGTCGTTGTCGTGCAGGCGCGGCCGGGCCGGGTCCGGCCGGTCCCGCTGCCACTCCTCGAACGTGTCCAGGACCAGCAGCACCGGCCGGGTGTCCAGCTCGTGCAGCCGGACCGCCAGCGACGCGTCCCGTTCGAACGCGGGCGCGTCCCCGGCGCCCTCACCGGCCGCGAGCGACCCGGTGTAGCGGGCCGCGGCCGTGCCCGCGCGCTCCTGGCGCACCTGGTAGCGCAGTGCGGAGAAGTCCGCGGCCGCGACCGGGTGCGCGTTGCCGAGCTGCCGGCTGACCTCGAAGGACAGTTCCAGCTCCGCGTCGATCCGGAACTGCACGCGGTCGAAGTCGATCACGATGACCACCGGGCCGGTGGAGTCCGGCCGCAGGATCTCGCGCAGGTACGGCTCGACGAACGCGGCCAGCGCGGTCGACTTCCCCACGCCGCCGAGCCCGACCACGGGCAGCAGCGGCACCGGCACGCCGTCGCCGGTCACCGGCCCGGTGGCGAAGTCGCGCAGCCGGGCCAGTTCCTCCGCGCGCCCGAAGAACCCGTTGCCGAGCAGCGCACCGTAGCTGTCCACCACCGCCTCGACCCGCACCCGCCGCCGCGCCTCCGCCAGGTCCCCGGCCAGCCCGCCGAGCGGTTCGGCCCAGGCCAGCGCCTGCAACGCGGTCCGGGTGGCGACCGGCTGCTCCGGCGGTGGCGTCCCGGTCGCCGCGATCGCGGCCAGCAGCCGGGCCGCGTCCAGCGCCGCGAGCCCCTCCGCGTCGGCCGCGCCGGGCAGCGACGCGCGGGCCTCCGTCGTGTCACCGGGACCCGCGGCGGGCACGGTGGTCAGGCCCGGCTCGGTCGCGCGGCCGGGCAGCGTGGCCGCGCGAGCCGCGAGGCCGTCCGCCGGGAGGTCGCCGACGCCGGTGGACCGGGCCGCCAGCAGGCGGAGGTAGTAGCCGGCGTCGTCGGTGGGCACGCGCACCGTGTCCGTGATCGCGTCGGTCAGCGCGCGCGGGGAGTCGGCCAGCGTGCGAAGCGCGTCGCGGCGCGGGCCGCTGCGCATCGTCCAGCGCCACTGCTCGTCCACGTGGGACCGGTCGAACTCGGGCACCAGCGTGTCGAGCACGCGTTGCGCGTCGGCCGGATCCAGGCCGGTCACGAGCGCGGCCGGGTCGACACCGCCGGACAGTGCGCCCCGCCACCGTACCCTGGTGATCTCGTCCTGAAGGTGTTGATCCGCCGCAGGCGGATGGGTTTCCAGCGTGGACGCGAAGGCGGACCTCTCGGCGTCGGAGCGGCCGGCCCACATGTTCCGGATCGCGGCGAGCGCCGCGTCCTGCGGTGACGTCATGCCGCCACACCCGCGGCCAGCATGCGCAGCACCGCGTGCGCGGCCGGGTAGCCGGTCAGGCCCTGCGCCTGCTGTAGCGCCAGCAGCGACGGCACGGCCGTGACCAGTGCGTCCGCCGGGGCCGAGCCGGCCGGGGTGAAGTGCGCCGCGATGTCGTACGCGGTCGGGGACGCCAGCTCCTCGATCGCCGCCTCGAAGCCCTCCGGCGGCCGCTCGTCCCAGCCGACCAGCACGAGCCGCTGCGACGGGTTGTCCCGGAGCCGGCCCATCAGGTTCACCACCACGTCCTTCACCCCGGGCGGTACGTCCAGCGCGGCGCCGCCGAACCCCTCCAGCACCAGCCAGACCGCGCGGTCACCGCCCACCTCGGACACGCGCCGGGCCAGTCCGGGCAGCACGCCGTCGCGGATCTCCCGCGGCGCCGTGGTCAGCACGTCGTCGTGGGTGAGCGTGGGGCCGGGCGCGGAGAGCGCGCCGGTGACCCAGCGGGCGAAGCCGTCCGCGTCCTGGGCGAGCGCGTTCGCCAGGTCGAGCGTGACCACCACGCCGTCGCTGTACTTCTCGACGAACTCACGGACCAGCCGTTTCGTGAAGCGCTTGCCGGTGCCGGGCCCGCCGCGGACCACGAACAGCCGCTCGGCCGGTGCCGCGTCCGGGCGCAGCGCGCGCCACAGCCGCTGCTGGGTGACGCGGCGGCCGATCACCGGGTACGGCGTCGGCGCCAGGTCGGTGGAACGTTCCAGGCCGCGCAGGTAGGGCACGCCGTCCGGCAGCGGCCGGTCCAGCATCGGCGACCAGTCGCGCACCGGCACGGCCCGGTTGCGCACGCCGGTGACGCCGCCCTGGTGCAGCGCCACGATCCGCCACCGCTGGTCGAAGACCGGCGCGCCGGACGAGCCGCCGAGCGTGTTCACGTCGTGCAGGTACCGCACCGGCGGCGTGCCGAGCTGCTCGTCCAGCCGCCCGTCGGAGAGCAGCAGCGGCTCGCCGCGTTCGTGCGGCCCGTGCGGGTGGTGCAGCAGGCTGACCTCGAACGGCCCGGCCGGCGGGCTGCCCATCAGCTCGGCCTGCGCCGCGCCCTTGGGCGGTGCGGCGAGCCGGATCAGCGCGAGGTCCCACGGCCCGGCCGGTGCGGCGATGCCGGCGATGTCGCGCACGTCCGCGCGCAGCCGCTCGGCCTCGGTCGGCGGGCTGCCGTGCAGCAGCCAGTCCGGGTGCAGCGGTGCGGTCTCGCCGGCCAGCCGGGTCGCGGCCCGGTCCACGTAGTCGCGGAACGTGACCACCAGGTGGCGAAGGCTGTCCGGCGCGGCCGCGAGCGTGCCGTCCGGCGCCTGGGTGAGCAGCGGCCAGACCACGTGTGCCATGGTCGCGACCACGGTCGGCCGGACCAGCACGCCGGTGCCGGCCTGCACGCCCCTGATGTCTATCCGGCAGACGTAGTCGCAGGCGCGCAGCAGGCCCTCCGCGTACATCATCGGGTTGACCGCGTGCCGCACGCCGTTCTGCAGCGCCTGCAACTGGAAGCCGCCCGCGTTCTCGTCGATCGCGCGCAGCGCGGTGACCAGCGACGGCCCGGCCAGCCCCGCTTTGATCAGCTCGAACGCGAAGACGTCCAGGAAGCCGTGCTCGCCGGCCGCCGCGAACGCGCCGATCAGCAGGTCCCGCAGATTCGGGCTGGTCTGCGGCGGCATGTGCACGCCGCGGGCACGGCTGACCCGCTCCCAGACGCGCTCGACCACGATCCAGTCGGTCGCGGGCGCGGTGACCGTGTCGGCGAGCGCGGAGAGGCTGAGCGAGGTCGCCGCGGTCATCGGGCCGCGGCGGGCAGTACGGCGGACAACTCCCCGGTGATCCGCTCCAGCGCGTGCGCCCAGTTCTGCCGTTCCGGCTGGCCGGCGAAGTGCAGCCCGAGCACGGCACGCCCGTCCGCGTCCAGGTCGACGACCGCGGAGCCGGAGTTGCCGCCGAGCGTCGAGACGTCGTGGGTGAACACCCAGCCGCGCGGGTCGTCGGGGACCTCGCCGGCGGCCGCGGTGATCCGGCCGGGCGCGAGCCGCTTGTAGCTCTTCACGCCCGCGAAGATCCGGGTGAACAGCTCACGCGTGGTCGAGTGCTCGTTGCCGGGGTAGCCGACCACGTAGACGCCGCGCCCGGCGGTGGCCAGCCCGCCGCGGGTGATCGGGTCGTCGCCGCGGGCCACCGGCACCGGCGGCGGGAACGCGCGGCCCGGCACCGGCTCCAGCTCCAGGATCGCCAGGTCCAGGCCGTCGAAGTTGAGCCCGCCGAGCACCGTGTGCACGTGCTCCGGCGCGCCCTCCCGGCCGACCGCGACCACGCGCCGGATCGGGAACCGCCGGTCCGGCCAGGGCCGACCGACCTCGTGCCCGAAGTGGACCGCCACGCCCGGGTTGAGCCGGCCGGTGAACTGGCCGTCCTCGCGGACGCCGCGCGGCGCGATCGCCTGCAGCACGTGGAAGTTCGTGGCGACCAGGCCCTCGGCCACCACCCAGGCGGTGCCCTGATAGCCGAGCGGCGCCGCGGCCGGGTCGTCGACCCGGCCGACCGACCGGCAGACCGAGCGGACCTCCTCGGCGAGCCGGGACAGCGGCGCCGCGTAGTCACCGATGCTGGGTGCGAGCAGGTCGACGAAGTCGTCCTCGACGAACAGCACCGGACGGGTGCCGTCGGTGACCACGACCGCCTCCAGGCCGGAGACGTCGTCGTCGGTGAGCGCGGCGGCCGCGCCGTCGCCGAGCAGCTTGTCCAGCGCGGTGTCCGCCTGGGCGAGCAGCTCGTCGCGCAGCGCCGGGTCGGGTGTCACGCCGGTCTTCGACTCGATGTAGGCCAGCTCGGCCTCCAGCCGTTCCACCAGCTCGGTCTTCGCGGCCGGTGCCGCGTTGCCGGCGCTCGACGCGGCCGACTCGGCCAGCGTCTGCCGCCCGCCGCCGGTGGCGATCAGGCCGAGGTACCGGCCCGCGTCCCCGGTCATGGCACCCGTCCCTCGACCAGCGCGGTCAGGACCTCCACGAGCCGCTGCCGGTACGGGCTGAACGCCGCGCCCTCGACGCCGCCGCCCAGCGTGGACAGCGCGGTCGACGCACGCTTGACCATGTCCGGCTCGGGCGCCCGCGGGTAGAGCAGTTGCAGCCCGCGGATGTCGCCGGTGGACAGGTCGATGCCGTTCCCGGTCGGCGCGCACGGCGACGGCGCGCTCCGGTAGAAGAACGGCTCGAAC
This sequence comes from Catenuloplanes indicus, assembly GCF_030813715.1. Lineage (NCBI taxonomy): Bacteria > Bacillati > Actinomycetota > Actinomycetes > Micromonosporales > Micromonosporaceae > Catenuloplanes > Catenuloplanes indicus. The sequence goes on along the minus strand of NZ_JAUSUZ010000001.1, from coordinate 7,146,758 downwards.
TGGTAGAGCATCACCGACTCGGAGTCGAACGGCCCGGCGACCGCCTCGTCCGGGTCCTGCGCCCGCAGGTTGAAGTCGACCTTCGCGCGCGTCCACCGGTTCGGCGGCCCGGCCAGGTAGGTGTAGACGCCCGGCCGCCGGCCCGCCTCGTCCGCGACGAACACGCCGCGGGTGTCCCGGGTCGGCACGTAGCCCTCGTCGTCCTCCCACCGGAACTCGTCCTGGCATGGGCCGCGCATGTTCTGGTGGCTGTGCTTGAACGCGAGCGCGTGCAGGAACTCGTGCCGCACGGTCCCGGCCCAGTCGTCCGGCAGGATGCCGTCGAATCCGGACAGGTTGAGGCTGCGCTGGTACGGTGCGCCGCCGATCGGCGAGTTCGCGTCCGCGAGCGTGGCGTCCGTACTGTCCGTGCCGACCAGCGACCAGTAGCCGCCCTGGTCGAAGCTGACCCGGATCTCCGCCGCGTACTCCGTGTCGGTGGTGGCCCACCGCCGGTAGGCACCGGTCGCCGGGTCACGGCCGAAGTCGAGCGCGATGCCGCACGCATCGGTGATCTGCCGGGTGGCCTCCTCGATCCGCGCGTGCGCCTCGGTGTCACCGTCCAGGAACGCGACCCGGAGCACCGCGCCGGGCGCCCACCGGGACAGGTCCTGCACCAGGAACTCAAGGCCGGCCGTCTCCGCCGCGACCCGGCGGCGCCAGGCATCCCGGACTTCGACGGCCGCCTCGATGTGCTCCGGCAGCGACTCGAACAATCTCGCCATGATCACACCCCCCAACGTGGACGAATATGAGCCTTAGCCCACGTGGGGAGCCTGTCAACGACGGATGTCCGATAATCCGCCTCCCGCGTAAGCGGTGATCTCGTTCGTCAGGGTGACCTTGTCCCCCGCCGGCATGAACGAGTGCGTGACCGCGGCCTTGGCGAGCTCCGCCACGCCGGCCGCGTCCAGCCCCAGCAGCTCGGCCGCGACCCGGTACTCGTCGTTGAGCGTGGTGCCGAACATCGGCGGGTCGTCCGAGTTGATCGTCACCGGCACACCGGCCGCCACCAGTGCGGGCAGCGGGTGCTCGGCCAGCGACGGCACCGCGCGGGTCCGCACGTTCGACGTCGGGCACACCTCCAGCGCGATGTCGTGCTCGATCAGGTACGCCATCAGCTCCGGGTCGCGCGCCGCCGCGATGCCGTGCCCGATCCGCTCCGCGCCGAGGTGCCGGATCGCGTCCCAGATCGTCTCCGGCCCGGTGGTCTCACCGGCGTGCGGCACCGAGCGCAGCCCGGCCGCGCGCGCCGCGTCGAAGTACGGCTTCCACTGCGGCCGCGGCACCTCCGGCCCGCCCAGCCCGAAACTGATCAGCCCGTCCGGCCGCTGGTCCAGCGCGATCCGCAGGGTGTCCTCGCCCGCGTTCGGGCCGGCCTCGCCCGGGATGTCGAAGCACCAGCGGAGCGCGATGTTCAGCTCCTTCTCCGCGCTCAGCCGGGCGTCCTCGATCGCCTCGCAGAACGCCTCGGCCGGCATGCCCCGGTTCACCGTGGAGAACGGCGTGATCGTCACCTCCGCGTACCGGACCTGCTGCCGGGCCAGCTCGCGCGCGATCTCGTAGGTGAGGATGCGGACGTCCTCCGGGTCCCGGATCAGGTCGACGACGCTCAGGTACACCTCGATGAAGTGCGCGAAGTCGCGGAACTCGAAGTACGTCGCGAGCGCCTCCGGGTCGGCCGGCACCGGTGTGCTGCCCTCGTGCCGCGCGGCCAGCTCGGCCACGATCCGCGGCGACGCCGAGCCGACGTGGTGCACGTGCAGCTCGGCCTTGGGCAGACCGGCGATGAAGTCGGTCAGATCGCTCACGCGTCCCCCTGTGGAGTGCGGGCCACCACGAAATTGCGGTGGAAAGGGAAGAAAACAAGACCATTTTCCACGGGGTACGCCTCCGCGAGGCGCTCCCCCAGCGTTGCGCGGAACACCGGATGGTCGGCCTCCGGGAGCGCCGCCTTGACCGGTCGCAGCGCGGTCCCGTCCATCCACCGGAGCACCGGGTGCTCGTCCCCGTCAGCCGCCGGGAGCAGGTGGAGGTAGGTGGTCGCCCACGCGTCGACCGTGCAGCCGCTCCGGGCGAGGATGCGGGCGTACTCGATGAAGTCCGGCACCCGGCGGATGATGCCCGCACCGGCCAGCGCCTCGCTCCACGGCTCCTCCGCGGCCAGCGCCCGCAGTGCCCGGTGTGACGGCGCGTCGAAGTTGCCCGGCACCTGCAACGCGATCACCGCGCCGGGCGCGATGCCGCGCACCCAGCGCGGCAGCAGTTCCTCGTGGCCCGGCACCCACTGCAGGACCGCGTTGCTGACCAGCACGTCCACGTCCGGGGCCGGTTCCCACGCGCGGACGTCACCCACCGTGAAGTCCACCGGCGCGTTCATCGCGGCCGCCTTGGTGATCATCTCCGGGGACGAGTCGACGCCCTCGATCCGCGCCTCCGGCCAGCGCCCGGCCAGCGTGGCGGTCAGGTCGCCGGGACCGCACCCGAGGTCCACCACCCGGCGCGGCGCCGTGGTGCGCACGCGGCCGAGCAGGTCGAGGAACGGCCGCGCGCGCTCGTCGCCGTACCGCCGGTACACGTCCGGATCCCACATGCGCACCTCCACCAAACCGTACGTCCGTCTTGCAAGACTCTAAACGACATCGCCGGGCGCTGGGGATAGGCTCGGACCGTGGAGAGAAGAAGCTTCCCCAAGCTCGGCGGCCGTGCCGTCGGCGTCATCGGCCTCGGCACCTGGCAGCTCGGCGCGGACTGGGGGGACGTCGACGAGGACGACGCGCTCGCCACCGTCGACGCGGCCGTGGCCTCGGGCGTCACGTTCCTGGACACCGCGGACGTCTACGGCGACGGCCGCAGCGAGCAGCTGATCGGCCGCTACCTGCGCGAGCACCCCGGCCACGGGCTGACCGTCGCCACCAAGATGGGCCGCCGCGTCCCGCAGGAGCCGGCCAACTACACGCTGGACAACTTCCGCGCCTGGAACGACCGGTCCCGCACCAACCTCGGCGTGGACACGATCGACCTGGTCCAGCTGCACTGCCCGCCCACGCCGGTCTTCTCCACCCAGGCCGTCTACGACGCGCTCGACACGCTGGTCGAGGAGAAGCGCATCTCGGCGTACGGCGTGAGCGTCGAGACCACCGCGGAGGCACTGGAGGCGATCGCCCGTCCCGGCACCGCCAGTGTCCAGATCATTCTCAACGCGTTCCGCCTCAAGCCGCTGGAGGCGGTGCTCCCCGCCGCCGCCGAGGCCGGCGTCGGCATCATCGCGCGCGTACCGCTGGCCAGCGGCCTGCTCTCCGGCCGCTACGACGCGAACACCACGTTCCCGGCGAACGACCACCGCAGCTTCAACCGCCACGGCGAGTCCTTCGACGTCGGCGAGACCTTCTCCGGCGTCGACTTCGAGACCGGCCTCGAGGCGGTCCGCCGCCTGACGCCGCTGGTCCCGGAGGGCACCACGCTCGCCCAGTTCGCGCTGCGCTGGATCCTCGACCACCCGGCCGTCACCGTCATCATCCCGGGCGCCCGCAACGCCACCCAGGCCCGGGCCAACGCCTCCGCCGCCGCGCTGCCGCCGCTCTCCCCGGAGACCCACGCCGCCGTGACCGAGGTCTACGACGAGCTGATCCGCCCGCAGGTGCACACGCGATGGTGACCAAGGTGTGGGGCACGCTGACGCTGGGCCTGCTCGGCTTCGTCCTCGGCGCCCTCTGGATCTTCGAGGGCCTGGAGATGATCCCCGGCAGTTCCATCACCAAGGGTCCGATCTGGTCTATCGCCGGCGCAATTCTCCTGGTCAGCGGCCTGATCGCGATGATCTTCGGCGTCCGTCTCCGCTCCCGGCTGCGGCCGCCGACCCCGGCCCCCACCGCGCCTGACCAGCTCCCCATCACCGAACAGCCCACCGCGGTCGGCCTGCCCCCGATCCGGGAGAACGCGCCACTGCCCACCTGGCGCTGAGAGTCGTCACGGCCCGGGGCCGGTCGCGGGGCGGCCGGCCCCGCCCCGCGGCAGAGGAGTGCACGGCTCGGTAGCCGTTACCGTTGACCGGTGATCGGCAACCTCGGGACGTTTCAGGGCGCCCTGGCCGCCAGCGGGTTTCCGCCGCTGGTCAACAAGCTGGCCGGCACGTTCGCCACCGTCGGAGACGAGAACGCGGTCATGCTGAACACGTTCACGCCGGACCGGTACGTACAGTATTTCCGCGACTTCAAGGCCATGATCGATTCCGGCCGGCCGGTCAACGCCGAGACCATGGCACCCCTCTGGAAGAACTACGCGACCGAGATCTCCGACTAATGCGCCGGCTGAAGCGCACGACCCGCGGAGGGGCGAGCCGGCGATCGCGTCGATCAGCCACGATCCTCCAGCGGACGCGGCACGGCGGGTGTGCCCGGAGGCGACACCCGCCGCGTGGACGTACGGGGAGCGTGGTGCGCGCTCCCGGACGTACGGCCTAGTCGGGCCAGTGGCCCGTGACCCGGCGGACGCCGACCGCGCCACCCCGGTCGACCGCGGCCTTGACCACCGCGAAGATCGCGCCCTGGAGCGCGGCGGCGATCAGGATCTCGGTCCAGCCGCGGTCCTCGTCGGTCGCGTTCGGTGCGTCGTCGTCGTTACCGGCGAGGCGCCAGACCTCTTTGAACACCGCGCCCGCGATCGCACCCGCGGCTACACCGGCGAGGATACCGACCGGCTTGTAGGCCAGCTTATTGATCTTCTTTCCCACGGTTCCTCCCCCTGATTGTCAGCGACGCCGGCGGATCAGCCAGATCGCGAGCACGATCGCCGCGGCGGTGGCGGCCGCGATCGCCGCGGCCGGCACCGGGTTGCGGCGCACGGTGTCGCCCGCGTCATGCGCGCGAACCGACACGACGTCCTTGGCCTCGTGTGCGCGGTGCGACATCGCGCCGGCTGCCTCGTGCGCGCGGTGCGACACGATGTCGGCCGCCTCGTGCGCCTTCAGCGTCACCGTGTCCTTCGCGTCCTGGACGCGCATCGCGAACGCGGCCTTGGCCTGCTCGACCTGTTCCTTGGCGCGCGCCTTCACGTCCGCCTTCGCGGCCAGCGCCTGCACCGTGTCGCCCAGTTCGGCCCGGGTGCGCTCTATCTCGGCGCGCAGTGCGTCGAGGTCCTGCGAGGTCCCGTCGTTCTTCCGGACGTCTTCCATGGTCATGCCCGACCTCGCTTCACCGCTTCGGTCACGGCCTCGACGTCGGCCTTGACGCCGTCCGTGGCCGCCTGGGGCATCGGGGGTACGGCCTGCTTGACCTGCTTGCGGCCGAGCAGCGCCAGGATGCCCGCGCCGATGAAGAGGACCACCGTGACGATCAGCGAGGCCAGCCACGCGGGCATGACCAGCGCGAGCGCCAGGATGATGGTCGCGATGCCGGCGCCGAGCCCGTAGAGCGCGAGCGCGCCGCCGCCGCCGAAGAGGCCCACGCCCACACCGGCGTGCTTGCCCTTCTCGGTGAGTTCGGCCTTCGCCAGCGCGAACTCGTCCCTGATGAGTCGTGTGATCTGTTCGCTGGCCCGCTGCACCAGCTCGGACGTGGAGGGTTCACCGACCCGGGTCACCACCCGGCCGTTACCCGCCTGAGCGGAACTTCGGTTCAGGACATCCGCCATGACTCATTACTTCCCCGCGAGGCGCCGGTTTATGCAGGCCTAGCGCCTGAATCGACGTGAGGGTCGGAGCGAGGCGCGCGGTCCGGTCCGGGCGGCGGCTGGCCTCGCCGCAGCCCGGCATGCCACGTCGATACCGGCTCTAATGCGTGTGTACCGGCTCTTCCGGTCCGACGAACGCGTCGTTGCGCTCGTTGCCGTCCTCGCTGCCGCCGAACAGGCGCGCGTCGTCGTGCGGTTCGGACGGCCGTCCGGCCGCCGGGCGGCGCTTCTCGCCCCACTGCCAGCTGAGGTCCCCGCGGGAGTCGCCGACCTCGGCACGCCAGCGCGGCATCGTGGTCGGCTGCCGGTCCCGCACCCAGGCGACCAGGTGTTCGCGGACCAGGCAGCGCAGGTCCCAGAGCGTGCCCGCGTCCTGCGCACTGACCAGCGCGCGGAGGCGGATCATGCCGCCGGTCGCGTCCGTCACCTGAAGTACGCAGACGCGGCCGTCCCACAGCTGGGTGCCCTCCAGCAGGTTACGCAGCTCGTCGCGCATGTCCTGCACCGGCACGGACCAGTCGACGTCGAACTCGGCGGTGCCGAGCACGGCGGACTGCGTACGCGTCCAGTTCTGGAACGGTTTGCTGGTGAAGTACGACGTGGGCAGGATCAGCCGGCGGTCGTCCCAGATCTGCACCACCACGTAGGAGAGCGTCAGCTCCTCGATCTTGCCCCACTCCCCCTCGATCACCACGACGTCGTCCAGCCGGACCGCGTCGCTGAACGCGAGCTGGAGGCCGGCGAAGAAGTTCGAGAGCAGGGTCTGCGCGGCCAGCGCCGCGACCACGGACACCAGACCGGCGGAGGCCAGCAGACCACCGCCGACCGCGCGCACGTCCGGGAACGTCATCAGCATCACGCCGGCCGTGACCACCACGATCACCGCGATGGTGACCCGGCGCAGCATCACCACCTGGGTGTGCAGCTGGCGGGCGCGGCGGTTGTCCGGCACGTCGGTGCGCCAGCGGGACAGCGTCAGGTCCTCGAACGCGACCAGGAACGCGCCGATCAGCCACGCGCCCGCGGCCATCACGAGCAGCACCAGCGCGTGCAGCAGGTGCCGGCGCCATTCCGCACCGGCCGAGTCCGCGGTGGTGAAGCGCACCGCGAGCTGGACCGCCATCAGCGTGATCGCGAACTGCACCGGCCGGTGGGTGTGCTCGGCGAGTTCGGACGCGAGCCGGGAATGAGCGGCGAGCTTCTTGATGATCACGTGGGTGACCGCGACGAACAGCAGCGCCAGCGCGGCGGCCGCGACGGTCACGCCCACCGTGATCAGGACGTCCTCCACGGAAACGTCTCTCCCTCCGTGTCGGGATTGATTCGAACCGAGGCTTTTGCCCGTCTTGTTCCTGAGGAAACCTCGGACCCATGCTAGGCACATCACATGACGGAGCCGGGTCGCGCACGCGACCCGGCTCGGGTGTGACGCAACGGTGATTCAGACCTTGCGGTAGCGGAACTGCACGAAGCAGTAGGCGCCGTACGCGGCGATGCCGAGCGCGACCAGCGTCAGCAGGATCGGTCCGTAGCTCTGCTCGACCAGGGTACGCAGCGCGGCGTCCAGGCCACGCGCCTTCTCCGAGTCGTACGTCACGGCCGCCGTGATCACCAGGAAGCCGGCGATGCCGTACGCGATGCCCTTGGAGATGTAACCGGCCATGCCGAGGCGGCGAGAGATCCTGCGGACCGACGGGCTCATCTCGCCGGTCTTCAGGTGCTCCTCGAACTTCTTCTTCCAGCCGTGGTAGATCATGCCGAGGCCGACGCCCAGCACGGCCAGCCCGGCCAGGCCGACCAGCAGCCGGCCGCCGGTGGAGTCCATCAGCTTCTCGGTCAGCTGCTGCGAGCTGTCCGCGTTCGACGCGTTCGCGCCGGAGACCACCTTGTACGCGGTGTACGCGAAGTACAGGTAGGTCAGCGCGCGGCCGACCGAGACCAGGCGCTCGAACACCCGCTCCCGGCCCTGCTCGGCCTGGTGGCCGACCGCGGCCTCGAGCGCCTGCCAGATCGCCATCGCGACCAGGCCCACGCCGATCGCGCCGACCAGGAACGCGCCGAACGACTGCGACGCCAGCTCCTCCAGTGCGCCGGCCTGCGAGTTCTCCCCGCTTGAGTTGCCGAACGCGACCTGGAGGGCCAGCCACGCGAGCAGGAGGTGCAGCACGCCGTACCCGATGAATCCGGCCCGGGCGAGCAGCTCCAGCGACTTGCTGTTGGCGGCACGGGACGCCGTGCCTCGAGCTTCATGGGTGAGCGACATGAACCGTCAATCACCGAATGGAGAGATTCGTAAACGTACTGCTCAGTTGACTGAGATCTGGATCGCCGCCTGGGTGTCGGTCAGCGACTCCAGCTGGACCAGGAAGCCACCGACCTCGGTGGCGGCCTGGCCGACCGTGAGCGCCACCTGCTCGCCGGCCACCTCGAACGTGGCGACCTGGCCCTGGACCTCCACCAGCTTCGCCTCGATGCCGAGGATCTCGGCGCTGGCGGTAGCGCCCCGGTCGAACGTCACGGTGCATTGGTCGAGGCCGCACTGCGTGCTGTAGCCCTCACCGGAACACGCGGCGAGCGAGAGCGCGAGAACGGCTCCGAGAAGGGCGGCGGGCACGGCGCGGATGATGCGTCGGTTCGTCGTCACCCGTCCAGGGTACGGGGCCGCCACCACCTCGATGATCATCGCCGGTTATCGTGCGCCGCATGTCGTTCGACGTCGACGCGATCCGTTCCCGCTATCCCGCCCTGGCCGAGGGCTACCTGCACTTCGACAACGCGGGCGGCAGCCAGGTCGCCGCGCCGGTCGCGGACGCGGTCGCGGCCACCATGCGCGCGGCCGTCTCCAACCGCAGTCCCGCGTTCGAGCCCGGCCGCCGTTCCGGCGAGATCGTCGCGGCCGCCCGGCACGCGCTGGCCGACCTGCTCGGCGCCGCGCCGCAGGGTGTCGTGCTCGGGCCGAGCGCCACCGCGCTGACCTACCGGGTGGCCCGCGCGCTAGCGGACACCTGGCGGCCGGGCGACGAGATCATCGTCTCCCGGCTCGACCACGACGCGAACGTACGCCCGTGGGTGCAGCTCGCGGCGCGGGCCGGCGCGGTCGTGCGCTGGGCCGAGTTCGACCGTGCCACCGGCGACCTGCCGGCCGGGCAGTTCACCGAGCTGATCGGTGAGCGGACCCGGCTGGTGGCGCTGACCGCGGGCAGCAACGCGAACGGCGCGGTGCCGGACGTGGACGCGATCACCGCGATCGCCCGCGCCGCCGGTGCGCTGACCTATGTGGACGGCGTGCACAGCACGCCGCACGTGCTGACCCAGACGACCGCGGACTTCTACGTGACCAGCGCGTACAAGTGGTCCGGCCCGCACCTCGCGGCGGTCGCGGCCGATCCGGCGCTGTGGGAGCGGCTGCGGCCGATGAAGCTGGCGCCGTCGTCCGAGGCGGTGCCGGACCGGTTCGAGCTGGGCACCCCGGGCTTCGCGCAGCTGGCCGGCGTGACCGCGGCGGTCGAACACCTGGCCGATCTCGCCTCGTCCTCCGGGCCGGACCGCCGCAGCCGGCTCCGCGCCTCGTTCGCCGAGATCCAGCGGTACGAGACCGGGCTGCTCACCCGGCTGCTGGACGGCCTGGCCGCGCTGCCGGGCGTGACCGTGCTCCCGGCGCCGCGGCGGCGCTGCCCGACCGTGTCGTTCCGGCTGGCCGACCAGGCACCGGCCCGGACCGCGGCGCTGCTCGGTGACCGGAACATCTGCGTGTCGGCCGGCGACTACTACGCCTACGAGTTCTTCGAGGCGCTCGGCCTGCGGGACGGCGGCGGCGCGGTACGCGCGTCGATCTACCACTACAACACCGCGGACGAGGTGGACACGCTGCTGAACGCGCTGTCCGAGCTACAGGGCTAGTCTTGCGGAAGTCGATCGAGGGGGCGCACTGATGGGTGCCGAGGTACGGGACAACGCGGCCGAGAGCCGGTTCGAGATCGTCGTCGACGGCGCGGTCGCCGGGTTCGCGGCCTACCGGGTGCGCGACGATGCGCTGATCTTCACGCACACCGAGGTCGAGCCCGGTCACGAGGGTCAGGGCCTCGGGTCCACGCTGGCCGCCGGTGCGCTGGACGCGGCCCGGGAGCGCGGCGCCACCGTGATCCCGCGGTGCGCGTTCATCAAGGCCTACATCGAGCGCCACCCGGACTACCAGGACCTGGTCGCCTGACCCGGATCCCGCCACGGCCGCCGGGAGCGGCCGGCGGTCGTGGCGTGCGGTCAGCATCTCAGTTCTTGAGGGCGGGGAAGACCTTCTCCCGGTAGAGGTCGAAGAAGCCCGCCCAGTTCGGCCCGATGTTGGACACGTAGACCTCGTCGAAGCCGGCTTTCGCGTACGCCGAGATCTGCTCCAGGTGGGCCTCCGGGTCGCTGCCGCAGACGTGCGCCTCACGCATCTTGTCCTTCGGCACCATCTCGGACGCCTGCTCGAAGTGCTTCGGCGACGGCAGCACCTGGGACAGCTCGCCCGGCACGCCCGCGTTCGGCCAGCGCCGGTAGGCGATCTCCACCGCCTCGTCCTCGGTCGGCGCGAAGCACGCCTTGAAGCCGCCCTGCGCGGGCTTGTCGCCGCCGCCGTTCTCCCGGAAGCGGCGCACCATGTCGCCGTCCGGCATGACGCTCACGTAGCCGTCGCCGATCCGCGCGGCCAGGTCCACCGCCTTCGGCCCGAAGCCGGACACGTAGATCGCCGGTGGCTTCTCCGGCATCGTGTAGATCCGCGCGTTCTCCACCCGGTAGTGCTTGCCCTCGTGGTCGACGAACGAGTCCGGGTGCGCCCACAGCTTGCGCATCACCTCGACCGCCTCCTCGAGCATCTCCAGGCGGGTGTCCGCGTTCGGCCACGCGTCGCCGAGGATGTGCTCGTTGAGCGCCTCGCCGGAGCCGACGCCGAGCACGAACCGCCCGTTGTGCAGCACCGCGGACGTGGCCGCGGCCTGGGCCAGCACGGCCGGGTGGATGCGCACGGTCGGGCAGGTCACGGCCGTGGTGACCGGCAGCGTGGTGACCTGGCTGAGTGCGCCGATCATGGACCAGACGAACGGGCTCTGGCCCTGCGCGTCCACCCACGGGTGGTAGTGGTCGGAGATCCAGAGCGCCTCGAACCCGGCCTGCTCGGCGCCACGCGCCTGCTCCAGCAGCTCGGCCGGCGTGAACTCCTCGCTGGACAGGAAGTAACCGATCTTCATGGCATGCCGGTTACCCCGCGACGAGCAGGTCAATCGTCGTCGCGCGGGGCCAGCATCACGTGCATCGCCTCGCCCGGCTTCGCCTCCGGGCAGCGCAGCCGCAGGTCCAGGTGGCCGAACGGGCTGCCGACCAGCCAGCAGTGATGCGGCTGGCCACTGCCCGGGTACGCGTACGACTCGAAGAACCGGCAGGTCACACACATCTTCGTGATCGGGATCTGGTCGGCCGCCTGCATCGTCCTGATCTTGGTGGTGACCACGTCGAGCAGATGCTGGCGGCGCAGCGCGTCCAGATCGTGCAGCCCGTTGAGCAGGTCCGCGGCCCAGTTCATCGGCTCGGCCGGCTCGGCACGCCCGGCCTCGGTCAGCGACAGCCGCATCTCGGCCGGCGAGAACGACGGCGCCGGCCCCATCGCGACCAGCCCCTCCGCGACCAACGTCTCCACGGCCGCGAGCAGTGACTTCGTGGTCATGCCGAGGTCCTTGGACAGCTCGCTCAGCGGGCAGCTGGCGTCGCGCCGGCGCAACACCAGCAGCACCTGCTGCTGGGCGAGCGTGCGTTCGGCCGCCGGTGCGTCGTCGTCGGCCGCGCGGACCGCGACCGCCACCCGGGCGAGCCCGGCGGCCAGATGGTGCTGCGACAGTTCGAGATCCACAGTTCCGCCCCAGGTCGGTGACGCTCCGTCTCTGTGCAGGTCGCCACGGTACCCGGAGTGCAAATTGCAGAGCATGACGGCCGAACGGCTAACGCTTCCCGCCGCCGAACATCGCCCGAATCGCCAGGACCAGGAACAACACGCCTGCCACGATGCCGAGCGCCTGCACGACACCGATGTCGGACCAGGCCCGTTCCTCGGCCGCCAGCACCGACATCACCCGGTCGGGTGTCACGAAAGAATCCACGCCCAGAACCATAAAACCCATTCGAGGGTACGGCGAGAGGGGCACGTCGGACCGGCGGTGCGCCCGCTCCATAGGGTGTCCGGGTGCCTCCGTCCCGCCGCCGCGCCGCCTCAGCACCCAGCTCCGCCGAGCCGAAGCCGCCGAAGCCGCCGTCCACCGTGGAGATCGCCCCCGGCGACCCGGAGCCGGAGGGCTCGTACGCCCGGCTCGCCTACTACGACGTCGACCTGTCCGGGCGCGCGGCCGAGGCGCTGCGGTTCACCCAGTGCCGGTTCCGCGCCGCCGACCTCTCCGGCGCCCGCCTGGACCAGCTCGCGCTGACCGACTGCCTGGTGCAGAACTCGAACTGGGCCAACCTGACCAGCGACGGCGGCGCACTCACCCGGGTCGACCTGCGCGACTCCCGGATGACCGGCCTCACGATCACCGACGGCACGCTGCGCGACGTGCGCGCCGAGGAGTGCCGGCTCGACCTCTCCGGCTGGCGCTTCACCCGCTTCGAGGCCGTCCACTTCATCGGCTGCAACCTGACCGGCGCCGACCTCACCGGCGCAGATCTGCGCGGCGCCCGTTTCACCCGCTGCGACCTCACCGGCGCCCAGCTCCACCAGGCCGACCTCACCGGCACCCGCTTCCGCGCCTGCTCCCTGGCCGGCATCGGCAGCCCCAGCCAGCTCCGCGGCGCGATCGTCCACGAAACCGACCTACCCGCCCTCTCCCACGTCCTCGCCGCCGCCATGGGCATCACGGTCGACACCGAGTTCTGACCTACGGCCGGGTCTCTACCGCGTACAGCGTCCGCTTGGCCAGCACCGGCACGCCGTGGATCGTCGCGCCGGTCGCGGCGTCCAGCGTGCCGCTGCGGTGTGGCCGCGCCGGGTGGCCGGTGAGGGGTCGCAGCGCGCGTTCCCGGAGCGATGCGCCGGTGTCCAGGTCGTGGCGGGTCAGCAGGCCGCGCTGGGTGAGCGACCAGCAGCGAGGGCCGTGGGCGGCCGGCACGCGGAGCCACCGCGGGGCCGGACGGGCCCGGGGCGGCTCACGCCGGACCGTGGCGACTTCGATGCGGGTGTGGTGCGAACGGGGTGAGCCGGCCGCGTGACGTGACCACGACGGTCGCCGCGCCGGGGCGCTCGTGGAGCGGTCGCCGGGCGAGCAGCGCGAAGGACGGCACCGGGTGATACTTGCACACGCCGGGTATGGGCTTGCGCCTGTTAGGCTGGCCGGATGGGGATCGCGGATGACGCGGTGCAGGTCCGGGCGCAGGGGTGGCGGACGCTCGCCGCGCTGTACGGGCTGATCGACGCGGCGCTGGAGCGGGCGCTGTCGTCCGGGCACGGGCTGTCCGTGGTCGAGTTCACGGTGCTGGACGCGCTGTCCCGGCAGGACGGCTTCCACATGCGGATGTCGCAGCTGGCGCGCGCGGCCGCGCTGTCGTCGAGCGCCGCGACCCGGCTGGTCAACCGGCTGGAGGATCGCGGGCTGCTGGGGCGCTATCTCTGCCAGGACGACCGCCGCGGGATCTACTCCGAGCTGACGCCGGCGGGGCGCGAGCTGCTGGCGAAGGCGCGGCCCACACACGACGAGGTGCTGGCGCGGGCGCTGGAGGAGGCCGGCCGGACGCCGGAGCTGGCACCACTGGTGAAGGCGCTGCACCAGCTGTAACACGCATTTGACAGCGACAGATATTGATTCGATCTCTGTCGCCCGGCCAGGATCTTGAGCACATCCATCGTGGAGGTGCTTCGTGCGCTCACCGGGCAAGATCCTCACCGGGCTGCTGATCGCGGGTCTCGGTGTCACCGCGCTGCCATCGACGGCGGTCGCCGCCCCGCCGGATCCGGTCACCCGCGACTTCGGCAACGGGCCGGAGCGCAACGAGATCGCGGCCGCACCGGCCGACGCGCCGCCGAGCACGGCCGCCGCGGAACGGACCGCGGACCGGCACGGCGGCGGCTACCCGCGGCAGACCCGGCTGCGCGTCTACCCGGAGAACCCGGCCGACAAGTCGATCAAGCTGGGGCTGGTGCCGTACCACGGGATCGCGCCCCGGCTGAACGCGCTGCAGACCGCGAGCAACCGCGTCTCCGCCGAGGTGATCGGCCAGTCCGTGCTCGGCCGGGACCTCTACCTGGTCACCGTCACCGCACCGGAGAGCGCGGCCGAGACGCGCCGGCAGTCGGAGTGGCGGCGGCTGATCGAGGACGACCCGGTCCGGGCCGCGCGCGACCGCGCGCTGAAGCGCGACTACAAGGCGCCGATCTGGATCAACGCGAACATCCACGGCAACGAATGGGAGGGTACGGACGGCTCGCTGCGCCTGATCGAGCAGCTCGCCACCGCGACGGACGCCGCCACCACCGCCATGCTGCGCCGCACCCGGGTCTACTTCACCGTCACCAACAACCCGGATGGCCGGATCGCCGGTACCAGGGCGAACGGCGCCGGCTTCGACATCAACCGGGACCACGTCACGTCGTCGCAGCCGGAGTCCCGGGCCGTGCGCGCGGTCGCGATCGACGCGCAGCCGCTGGTCATGCTGGACGAGCACGGCTACACCGGCACCACGCTGATCGAGCCGTGCACGCCGCCGCACGGCCAGAACTACGAGTACGACCTCTACCTGCCGCACGCCTACCGGAACGCGCTCGGCATGGAACGCCGGGTCAACGCGCTCGGCCAGGCCGTCGACATCCCGTTCCGCGACTACGCGCCCGGCGACTGGGACGACTGGCCACCGATCTTCACCCCGATGTACGCGATGTACCACGGCGCGATCGGCCACACCGTGGAGATCCCGCTGCGGGTCAACAACGCGGACTACGACGCGCTGCCGGCCGCGGAGCTGCAACGTCGCGCCGCGCTCAACACGTCCGTCGTGGAGGCGACGATCCGCGGTGCGCTGGAGTACACGTCCGCGAACCGGGAGTCGCTGATCGCCGGCCAGATCGAGCAGTTCCGCCGCGGCTGGGCCGGTGAGCCGCTGCGCGACGTCCCGGACGAGTTCGTGCCCGGGTACGGCCCGGAGGACCGCTACAAGACCGAGTTCCCGCGCGCGTACGTGATCCCGGCCGGTTCCCCGGCCGCCGCGCGCCTGGTGGACCACCTGGTGGCGCACGACATCCGGGTCGGCCGGGCGTCCCGCGGCTTCGTGCTGTCCGGGCGGTCCTACGCCGCGGGCACCTACGTCGTCGACATGCATCAGCCCAAGCGCGGCCTGGCGAACGCGATGCTGGAGGCCGGCCGGGACATCTCCGCGCTGGTGCCGCAGATGTACGACATCTCCGGCTGGTCGCACCGGCTGCTCTGGGGCGCGCCGGTCTCGATCGTCCGGCGCGGCACGCTGCCGGGCGGCCTGCACCCGGTCACGGTCGCTGCTCCCACCGGTGCGGTGCCGGCCGGCCGCGGGGACGTGTTGCTCACGCTCACCGACGCGGCCGACGTCCGCGCGCTGAACGCGCTGCTGGACCGCGGTGTCCCGGTCCGCCGGCTCGCGGACGGCACGGTCGTGGTGCCGCGCCGGGCGGCCGCCGAGATCGCCGCCACCTACGGCGTGCGGTTCACCGCCGCGCCGCGCGGTGCCACCGGAGTCCCGCTCACCCGCCCGGTGATCGCCGCCGCCGCGGCCGCGGACGAGCTGCTGGTCCTGCGTGACCTCGGCTTCGAGGTCCGGCCGGTCTCCACCTCGGCGCTGAACGCGGGCGCGTCGCTGGCCGGCGTCTCCGCGCTGTACGTCTCGTCCGGTCTGTCCTGGTCCATGTTGAATCCCGGCGCCAAGACGCAGGTCGCGTCCGTGCGCGCGGTGATCACCCGCGGCGTCACCGGTGCCCGGTTCAACAGCGAGGCCGGGCTGCTCGCGGTCACCGCGGTCGCCGGCCGCTCCGACGCGAACGGCGTGGTGTCCGTGCTCAACGGCCCTGGCCCGGTCGGCACGACCGCGCTGCCGCACTCGTTCGTCTACTCGCCGCTGTGGTTCACCGGGCTGGGCGCGGGGGTGGTGGCCGAGCAGCGGTACGCGGCAACACCGCTGGTCGCCGGCCATTGGCGCGCGTCCGACGACGGCACCGGCGGCCCGGCCGACGCGGCCGGCCAGGCCGCGGTCGTCTCCGGTGTCTCCGCCACCGGCACCGCGACCGTCCTGTTCGGCACGGAGCCGCTGTTCCGCGCCCACCCGAAGGGCCTGTATCCGCAGGTCGCGAGCGCGATCCTGTGGTCGGTGACGGCCTCGGTCACCACGCACTGACCGGACCGGTCCGGCGGCGGGCTCCCCGCCGCCGGACCGGTGCCGCCGGGCCATTCGCGACCGCGTGCTGCGCCTGTCTCCTCGGCCGTGCCGCTGCTCGCCCTGCGCGGTACCAGGCCGTCGGAACCGGCGCCGCTGCTCAAGGCGGTCGCCGAGCTGTCCGCACCCGGCCGCCGTCCATCACCCGCGAAACGCAGCCCACTCCCGCTCCCCCGCCGGCCCGCCGTCCCGAGGAAACCCGCGACCGCCGCGCTCTGGATCGGCCCGGTGCTCGGCTCAGCCGGTGCGGAGCGTGCGGGCCAGGGCCGGGATCATCACCGCTGCCGGGATCAGGTGCAGCGCGACCAGGGCCGCGACGGTCGCCGTGTCCGCGCCGACGAGGAACGGCGGGATCAGCGAGATCGCGGTCAGCGCCGTGGTGATCCGGACGAAACGCGCGGCGGGACGGACGCTCCACCGCCGCAGCGCGGCCGCGATGACCACACCGGCGAGCGAGCAGACGCCGGTCACCAGGGCGAAGCCGGGCAACGGGATGGCCTCGCCGTCGATGTCGAGACCGACCCCGGCGGCCCGGGCCAGCGCGGCCGCGAGCGTGGTGGCCACGGCCGCGGCGAACGTGGCGGCGAGGCCCGTCCCGGCGAGGCGACGCCAGGCCGGCCGGGCGGTGTTCATGCTGGTCATGCCGGTCCTCCTGAGGGTGATGACACGCAGGGTGGCCGTGCGGCGGCCGGGGTTGCGCAGCGCGCGGACGCCGGTGCCGCGGAGCCAGAAGGCGGCGTCGCGGCCGAGGAGCGGGCCGGGGGTGCCGTCGCGCAGTTCCAGCCGCACCCGGCCGCGCGTCACGACGGCGAACGCGTCGTGCCACTCCGCCGCGACCACCGGGACGCGGGCACCGGCGCGCAGCGTGAGGGTGCGCACCGGGGTCTACTCGGTGCCGTCCGCGGGCAGCCGCTCCGGCAGGCCGAGCCGGGCGAACCGGTCGGCGTGGAACGTGGTCAGCTCGGTGATCGCGCCGCCGGTGATCCGCAGGACGTCGAGCGTCAACGGCAGGTACGCCCGTTCCCGCTCCCGCCAGTGGTAGAACGCGACGGCGGGCTGCCGGTTCACGGCGGTGGGGACCCCGCGCAGGCCGGTCAGGTCCGGGAAGCCGTCCCGGGTCCAGTCGTTGACCACCGCGTCGCGGCCGCGGTGCAGGCCCGGCGTGGGCGGCATCGAGAACCGGACGTCGTCGCGCAGCATCCCGGCCAGCGCCGTGACGTCCGTGGCCACGCTGGCCTCGGTGAAGCGGCGGACCAGCTCCCGCGTGCCGGCGTCCTCGACGCCGCCGGTCCAGTCCTGCCGTTCGGCCGGCAGGTGCTCCCGCATGCCGGCCCGGGCCCGTTGCAGCGCGCTGTTCACCGAGTTGACCGAGTCGCCGAGCAGGTCCGCGACGTCCTTGGCCGGCCAGCCGAGCACGTCCCGGAGGATCAGCACGGCCCGTGGGCGCGGCGCGAGATGCTGGACCGCGACCAGGTACGCCAGCTCGATCGTCTCCCGTGCGACCGCGACGGTCTCCGGCTCGTCCGCGTCGCCGGCGGGCAGTTCGTCGAGCAACCGGTCCGGGTACGGCTGCAGCCACGGCACCTCGCCGCCGGTGGCCGCTTCCGGGCGTACCTTGGCGAGCAGGTCCAGGCAGGCATTGGTGGCGATCCGGTACAGCCAGGCCCGCAACGTCGACCGTCCCTGGAACGTCTCCCGCCGCCGCCAGGCCCGCAGGAAGGTCTCCTGCACCGTGTCCTCGGCGTCCTCGAACGAGCCGAGCATCCGGTAACAGTGCACGTGCAGCTCCCGGCGGTGGCGTTCGGCCAGCCCGGAGAACGCCGGCTCGGTAAGAGCGGTCTCACTCATCGCGTCATCCTCACGTCCCGTCATGTCCTGACGTAGGTATGACGGGCGCCGGCGCGAGAACTCATCACCGTTCCGGCTCCACCGCCGTGATCCGCACGCTGAGCCGGCCGCCAGCCTCACACATGCTCGCACGCCATTCCCACGACTGGCAGACGAACTCGCCGCCCTGCCGCCTCCAGGTGTTGCCGTGCGAGTCGGTCTTCTCGTCGCCGGCCGACCGGACGATCTGCCGTAATTCGGCCAGGTAGTGCGCCGCGTGCATGTCCCACCCCGCCCGGTGCCGAAAACCGCGTGTCCCACCGATCCAACGACGGACGTCGACCCCACCGCTTCGGCCGACGGGCCGCGGCTCACCGTCGTTTTCCGTGGGATGCCCGCCGATCGGCAGTCCCATTCCGGTCCGGTGGGCGTGGATCCGGGGCGGCCGGCGATGTCGGGCGAGTGACCGGCCGGCCGCCCCGGAGGATCAGGTGGGGAAGACGGCGGCGGTGGGGAGGACGACGCCGCAGTGGTCGGCGATGCGGGTGAGGGCGGCGTCGTGGTCGGCACGGCTGAAGTCGGCGACCGCGTCGGAGACGACGAAGGCCTGGATGTCGCGCATGAAAGCGTCCGCGGCCGTGGCCGCCACGCCGATGTGGGCGTAGACGCCGCAGATGACCAGCTGGTCGCGGGTGCCCATCAGCGTGTCCAGCGTGGTGCGGTGGAACGCGCTGTAGCGCCACTTCGGCATCAGCGTCTCGCCGTCGGACAGCGGCACCACGATCTGCGCGGGCACGCCCGCACCGACGCCGGCGCCCCACATCTGCTGCTGCAACCCCCGCTGCGCGGGCGTCTGACCGCCGGGCTGTGCGGAGAACACCACCGGCACCCCGAGCGCGGCGGCCCGTGCGCGCAGCCGGTCGATCGCGTCCAGCATCGGGTCCAGCGGGGACGTGCCGGGCGTGTAGTAACGGAGGAAGTGCCGCTGGAGATCGTGCACCAGCAGCACCGCACGCGCCGGGTCGACGGTCCACGACACCCGCCCACGCGGAAGATCAGAAACCTCTGGCAGCGGGTACGGATCGACGACCGGAATGCTCACGAAAGCCCTTCCCTGCGACGGAGACGTGCCTTGCTGATCTTGCCGACCGCGGTCTGCGGGAACGCGTCCACGAACTCGACCCGGTCCGGGATCTTGTAGGCGGCGAGGCCCCTCGACCGGACGAACGCGCGTACCTGCCCCGCGGTCAGCGACGGCGCGGCGGGCCGGAGGATCAGGTAGGCGCAGGTCCGTTCGCCCAGCACCGGGTCCGGCACCGCGACGACCGAGGCGTCCAGCACGGCCGGGTGGGCGAGCAGCTGGTTCTCCACCTCCTCGGCCGCGATCTTCTCCCCGCCCCGGTTGATCTGGTCCTTGGCCCGGCCCTCGACCACGAGGTGCCCGCTCGGCAGCTGCCGCACCAGGTCACCGGTCCGGTAGAAGCCGTCCGCCGTGAACGCGACCGCGTTGTGCTCCGGAGCCCGGTAGTAGCCGCGGATCGTGTACGGCCCGCGGGTCAGCAGATGCCCGACCTCGCCGGCCGGCACCTCCCGATCGGACGCGTCGACGATCCGGATCTCGTCGTCCGGCGAGATCGGCCGTCCCTGCGTGCCGACCACCAGCGCGGGCGGGTCGTCGGGCCGGGTGTAGTTGACCAGGCCCTCGGCCATGCCGAACACCTGCTGCAACGCGCAGCCCAGCACCGGTTCCACCCGCGCGGCCGCCTCGTCGGAGAGCCGGGCGCCGCCGACCTGCAGCAGTTGCAGCGAGGACAGGTCCGCATCGGACGACGCGGCCGAATCCAGCCAGACCATCGCGAGCGGCGGCACCAGCGCGGTCATCGTCACCCGTTCCGCCGCGATCAGCGGGAACGCCACGGCCGGGCTCGGCGCCGGGCACGTCACCACCCGGCCGCCCGCGTGCAGTACGCCGAGCACGCCGGGCGAGCTCATCGTGAAGTTGTGCGCGATCGGCAGCGCGACCAGGTAGACCGTGTCCGACGACAGGCGGCAGATCTCCGCGGACGCGCGGATGCTGTAGAGGTAGTCGTCGTGCGTGCGCGGGATCAGTTTCGGCAGGCCGGTGCTGCCGCCGGACAGTTGCAGGAACGCGACGTCGCCGGCGCTCACGTCCGTACCGTCGAAGGGTTTGCCGTCCGCGAGGTCCGCCGGGGTGACGACGTGCCGCAGCGACGGCGCGAGCGGCCGCACCTCGTCCGCGAGCCGGTGGTGGTCGAAGCGCTCCCACACGCCCGGGTGCACGTAGGCGACCGCGTCGGTGGCGGCCGCGATGTGCCCGATCTCGGCCCGGCGGTGCGACGGCAGCGTGAACACCGGCAGCGCGCCGAGCCGGAACAGCCCGAGCACGATCGGCAGGAATTCGCCGATGTTCGGCAGCTGCACCACCACGCGGTCGCCGCGGGACACCCCAAGATCTTCGAAGGCCCCGGCGGTACGGGAGGCGGCCTCGTTCAGCGCGGCATAGCTCCACCGCCGCGCACCGTCCACGACGGCCACCCGCTCGCCGAAGCGCGCGGCCAGCCCGTGCAGCCATCCGGAGAACGTCTCGCCCTGCCAGTACCCGGCCGCCCGATACCGTTGCGCGGTCGCGTCGGGCCACGGCGTGAAGTCAGTGAGCATTCTGCAACCTCGCGAGGGCGTCAACGGCCGGCTCAGGCGCACCTGATCGGGCGCAATCGGGTTGGGACGACGTTGCGGAACGCTCACTCATCGCCCAGCCCCATCGCGCGCAGCATGGTACGGAACTTCGCGGTCGTCTCGGCCAGTTCCGACTCCGGCGACGAGCCGGGCACGATGCCGGCGCCGGCGTAGAGCCGCATCGACCGGTCGTCCACCTCGGCGCAGCGGATCGTCACCACCCACTCGCCGTCCCCGGCCGCGTCCGCCCAGCCGACCATGCCGGTGTAGAAGCCGCGGTCGAACGGCTCTATCTCGGCGATCGCGGCGCGGGCCGCGTCGACCGGCACGCCGCAGATCGCCGGCGTCGGGTGCAGCGCGTGCGCCAGTTCCAGCGACGAGATCGCGTCGTCCGCGACCTCGGCCGCGATCCGGCTGGCCAGGTGCCACATGGTCGCGGTCGGCACCACGGACGGCCGGACCGGCACCTCGATCTCCTTGCAGTACGGGCGCAGCGCCTCCACCACGGACTCGACCACGACCGCGTGCTCGCGCAGGTCCTTCTCCGAGTCGCGCAGCGCGGCGGCGCGGCGCACGTCCTCGTACCGGTCGGTGCTGCGGGCCGCGGAACCGGCCATCGGGTTCGCCACCACGCGGCTGCCGAACCGGGAGACCAGCAGCTCCGGGCTGGCACCGACCAGCGTGCGGCCGTGCGGGAGGTCGGCCGCGAACGTGTAGCCGCGCGGGTCCCGGTGCGCCAGCCGCCGGACCAGGTCGCGCAGGTCGACCGGCGCGTCCGCGGTGACGTGCAGCGACCGGGCCAGCACGACCTTGGTGAGCGCGTCACCGTCCATCATCTCCAGTGCCCGGGTGACGCCCTCGGTGTACCGCGCGGGCTCCGGGACCGGGCGCAGGTGGTAACCGTTCTCCACCGGCGCCGCGAACGTCCGGCCGGACGGCGGCGCGGACCGGCGCACCGACATCGGCACGTACAGTTGCGCGGCCGCGGTGCCGTCGAACGGGATCGCGCCGACCGCGATCGGTGCGTCGTCACCGGCCTCGCGCAGCGCGCCCAGCATGCCGGACACGTACGAGGGGAGGTCCGCGGCCCGGCCGGGCACGCCGACCGCCACCCCCTCGGCCAGCAGCGTGTGCCGGGGGGAGGCGAAGAAGAACGACGACCCCGGACGGTAGTCGTCGATCAGCTCCGTGGCCGCTTGTGTCCTCAGGTCGGTCATCGAGTGAACCTCCGCTCAGGCGCGCAGGGTGGCGCCGCCGTCGACGTACAGGTCGTGCATGGTGATGTGCCGCGCCGCCGGTGAGGCGAGGAACAGCACCGCGTCCGCGACGTCCTCGGGCTCGGCGATCCGGCCGAGCGGGATACCGACGCGGTACGACTCCGGGTCGCCGCGCAGCACCGCGGCCGGCCCGGTCCCCTCGCTCCACATCGCCCGCTGCATGGGCGTGTCGGTGGAGCCGGGACAGACCGTGTTGCACCGCACGCCGTGCCGCGCGACCTCCAGACCGAGGCTCTTGGTGAACATCACCGCGGCGGCCTTGGACGCGGCGTACGCGGCCATGCCGGCGCGCGGGACGCCCGCGGCGTTGGACGCGACCGTGATGATCACGCCGTCCCGGCGGGCGACCATGCCGGGTACGACCGCGCGGCTGAGGTTGAAGACGCCGGTGGCGTTGACCGCGAACGTGTCGGCCCAGTCGCGGTCGCTCAGCGAGGTGACCGGGCCGAGACGGAGAATGCCGGCGACGTTGACGAGCAGCCCGATCGGCCCGGCCACGCTGGTGATCTCGCGGACCGCGTCGGCGTCGGTGACGTCGAGACGTACCCGCTCGATGTTGGGGTGATCATGTCGTTGTTCGTTACGGTCGGTGGCGATGACTCGGGCACCCCGGTCCGCCAACGCCCGCGCGACCGCCGCACCAATCCCCTGCGCCGCGCCCGTGACCAGCGCGGTCGTACCGGCGAAGACGTGCTCCATGCCAGTTCCTCCCGGTTTTGGGCACAGCGGACCCGCACACATAGAGCAATCTAAGATCGCCGCGTTAGGTTAGCCTAACCTGTCGAAGGCATCCATGGGAGTGGCGTTTGTCGCCTCGCAAATGCGGGAAAATCACGGCACACACGCCTTCGCCGCATCGACGCGGGCCAACCGAACGGGGACAATGACCGCGCCATGATCACACTCCCCCTGCTCTCCTCCCGCATCAAGCGCGCCGCCAAGAAGCACTTCGGCTGGCGGACGCTGCGGCCCGGCCAGCTCGCGCCGATGAAGACCGTGATGAAACGGCGCGACGCGCTGGTCGTCATGCCCACCGGCGGCGGCAAGTCCGCGCTCTACCAGATCCCCGGCACGCTGCTGCCCGGCCCGACCGTGGTCGTCTCGCCGCTGCTCGCGCTGCAGCAGGACCAGATCGCCGCGCTCAACGAGTACGGCACGCCGGCGCTGCGCGCGGTCCGGATCAGCTCCGCCGAGACGCCGAACCAGAAGGCCGAGGCGCTCGAGTCGATCCGCAACGGCGAGGCCCGGTTCCTGTTCACCACGCCGGAGCAACTGGCCTCCGAGCCGATGCAGGTGGAGATCCGCGCACTGCGCCCGGCGCTGGTCGCGGTGGACGAGGCGCACTGCATCTCCGCGTGGGGCCCGGACTTCCGGCCGGACTTCCTGGCGCTCGGCCACCTGATCCGCGCGATCGGCCGCCCGCCGGTGCTCGCGCTGACCGCGACCGCGTCCCCGCCGGTCCGCGACGACATCATCAAGCGGCTCGGCCTGCGCGAGGTCAAGCCGATGATCTCCGGCCTGGACCGGTCGAACCTGTTCCTCGAGGTGGCCTACTGCCCGGACGAGAACTACCGCTGGCGGCGGCTGACCGCGCTGCTCGACGAGGACGAGGGCCTGGGCATCGTCTACGTGGCCACCCGACGCGCCGCCGAGGAACTCGCGGAGAAACTGTGCGAAGCGGGCTACGAGGCCGCGTTCTACCACGGCGGCATGTCGACCGGCATGCGCGAGGAGCGGCACGAGGCGTTCCTCGCGGACAAGGTGCAGGTGATGGTCGCGACCAGCGCGTTCGGCATGGGCATCGACAAGCCCAACATCCGCTGGGTCGCGCACGTCGCGCTGCCCGACTCGCCGGACAGCTACTTCCAGGAGATCGGCCGGGCCGGCCGGGACGGCGCACCGGCCCGCGCGCTGCTGCTCTGGCGTGCCGAGGACGAGAACATCCAGCGGTACTTCACCGGCGGCGCGGTCGACGAGAAGGAGGTCCGCGAGCTCGCGGCCGTGCTGCGCACCGGCGCGCACACCAAGGCTGAGCTGCGCGAGAAGACCGGCCTCGGCACCCGCAAGCTCGGCCAGCTGCTCGCACTGCTGGAACAGGTCGACTCGGTCGCCACCATCGGCACCACCAAGGTGCTCGCGCCGAACTACGCGCCGCCCGCGGCCGAGGCCGCCAAGCTCGCGGTCGCCGAGGCGGAGCGGCAGCAGACGGTGCAGCGGTCGCGGATCGACATGATGCGCGCGTTCGCCCAGACCCGGTCCTGCCGCGGCCAGATCCTGCTCGCCTACTTCGGCGAGCACGCGCCCGAGCCGTGCGGCCACTGCGACAACTGCCTCAACCCGCCCGCCGACGCCCCGGTCTCCCCCGCGCCGGCCGCCGCGGCCGCCGGCGAGCCGGCCGCGGCCGAGCTGTTCCCGGTGCACAGCACGGTCATGCACCAGGAGTGGGGCACCGGCATGGTTCTCGGCTACGAGGAGGACAAGATGACCGTCCTCTTCGACACAGTCGGCTACAAGACGCTGTCCGTCACGGTGGTGGCCAAGCGCTCCCTGCTCACGCCGGGTTGACCCGCACCCTCGCCGCCCCCCGCCGCTGTCGCAGGCCCGTTCGAACGCGATCTGCGCGCATAGTCACATTCGAGTCACCGTTTTCCGGCCCCCGATCGGCTGAGCGCCCCACGATTCCCCGTGCGCCCACCCGGCCGATGATCGTCTAACGTGTCCGCGTGGTTGCCGCGATCGAGCTCTACCTGGATGTCGACGCGACCCGGCGGATCAGGACGCTGTGGCGCTCGCTGGAGGCCGAGGGCGTGCCGACGCTCGCCGGGCTGCTCGGCAACCGGCACCGCCCGCACGTCTCGCTCGCGGCCGCGCCGCGGCTGGACCCGCACGCGGTCTCGTCCGCGCTGAGCGGTCTGGAGGTCGGCCGCGGGCTCGCGCTGAGCATGGACTTCACCGGCCAGTTCGTCGGCCGCGTGCTCTGGCTGGGGATCACGCCGACCGAGGAGCTGCTGGCGCACCACCGCGCGGTCCACGAACGACTGGCTGCGGCCGGTGTCGAGGTGTGGGAGCACTACCGCCCGGGCCGCTGGGTCCCGCACTGCACGATCTCCATGCGCGTGCCGAACCCGCAGATGGCCCACGCGGTCCGCCGGTGCATCGAGGTCCTGCCGCTCAGGGCCACGGTCACCGGCGCCGCGGTGGCCGACCACGCCAACGACATCGACCACCGGCTCGGCACGGCGGGGCCGCACGAGCCTTCCTGAGCGGGCTTTCCCGCTCCCGGCGTGGCCGCGTTCCGCATGCTCCCGCGGGCAGACCTCCGGCTCCCCCTCCGACTCCGCTGGCTCCGCTCCGCTCCGGTCCGCCGGCCGGAGCCGGTTCCGGCGCTGGTCACCACGCTCCCGCGACGATCGCCGCCGCCTCCCGGCCGCGGCGCGGCGGTCGCGCACCGCCGCCGGAGCCCGCGGTCAGTCCGGCTGGTCCGGTAGCTCGCGGAGGCGCCGAATCGGGGAGAACAGGACGAAGAGCGTGCCGGTGACCGCGCCGACCGAGGCGATCCAGATCGTCGGGTGGATGCCGATCGTCTCGCCGAGGAAGCCGCCGAGCAGCGCGCCGAGCGGCCGTACGCCGTAGTTGACCGTGCGCTTGGCGCCGCTGACCAGGGAGAGCCGGGTCAGCGGGGTCGCAGCGGTCTGCAGCGAGCCGACCGTGATGTCCAGCATCATCACACCGATGCTGCTGAGGAACTCGGCCGCGAAGACCATCGCCATGATCGTAGGTTCGCCACCGGCGGCCAGCGGCACCAGCACCAGCGGCAGCGGGAAGACCACGAATCCGGCGATCGCGACCGGGCCGACGCCGAAGCGGCGGGTGAGCGGGCCGGTGATCACGGCGCCCAGCAGGCCGCCGACCGAGGCGACGCCGATCAGCACGCCGAGCTGCCCCGCGGAGAGCCCGAGCGCGGTGGTCACGTACAGGATGAACAGCGCGTGGAAGACGTAGTTGAACAGGTTCAGCACGGTCACGCCGAGCAGCAGCGAGCGCAGCACGGCGGACCGGGCGATGTACCGCAACCCGCTCAGCACGCCACTCTCCTCCGGCGAGGACGAGGTGGACACGGCCGCGCTCTCGTCCGGCCGGATCCGGAGCAGCAGGATCGCGGACCCGAGGTACGACACCGCGTCCGCGATCAGCGCGAACGGCGCGGTGATCGTCTGCACCAGCAGGCCACCCGCGCTCGGCCCGGCCACGTAGGACATCGCCCGCGCGCCGTTGAGCAGCGAGTTCGCCCCGATGTAGTCGGCGCGCGGGACCACGGACGCGAACAGGCTGTTGTTGGCCACCTCGAAGAGGAGCGTGAGCGTGCCGGTCAGGAACGCGATCACGTAGAGGTGCCACAGCTGCAGTAACCCGGCGAACGCGAGCACCGGCACGACCAGCAGCAGCCCGGCCCGGACCAGGTCCGCCCCGATCATGATGTGCCGCTTGGCCGGCCGCCGGTCCACCCACGCGCCCGCGGCCAGCGAGAACAGCAGGTTCGGCAGGAGCGCGGCCGCGGTCAGGTAGCCCATCTCGGCCGGGCCGGCGCCGACCGTGAGCACGGCCAGCAGCGGCAGCGCGAGGTACGAGATCTGCTCCCCGACCAACGACACCACGTGCGCGGACCAGTACGTGCGGAACATCGGTTCGCGCAGCAGCCCGCCGCGCCGGGCCAGGAGGGTCACGGCTCGTCCCGCGGCATGGTGAGCTGCACCACGCTGACCGGCCGCGCACCGTCGGCCGCCCGCTCCCGGTCGCCGTACGGCGCGAGCAGCTCGTCGAACCGCTCGGACAGCGCGGACAGCTCCGCCGCGGTCACGTAGATCATGTAGTCGCCGAAGCCGGCCGCCCGCCGCCACTCGACCGTCTCCTCCGCGCGCGTCGCCAGGTAGGCCTCGGCGAGCCGGATGTACCGCCCCAGGATCACGGCGTTCAGCTGGTCGGCCGCGGCTCGCATCTCCGGGTCGTCGGAGTCGTCGGCCCAGGACGTGTCCATCGCGGTGGCGCGCCACGGCCGTTCCCGCGCATCCGCCCCCGGCACCCGCTCGGCCAGCCCGTACTTGGCGAGCTGGCGCAGGTGGAACGAGCAGTTCGGCACGTTCTCGTCGAGCGCGGCCGCGCACTGGGTCGCGGTCATCGGCCCGTTCCGGCGCAGCAGCCCGACGAGGCTGAGGCGCAGCGGATGGGCATAGGCCCGCAGCGCGCGCGGGTCGTCGAGTCTGATCGAGTCGGCCATACCCTAGAGAATGCTTTAGAAAGAAACCTTTAGCAAGCAAAAAACCGATCGCGGGTACGCCCGCCGGCCGCCACGCTGTGCGCATGGAGGTACACGAGTACGCGAGCCACGATGCCACCGGCCTGCGCGAGCTGATCGCCACCGGCCAGGTCACGCCGGTGGAGGTGGAGGACGCGGCCCGGCGCGCGCTGGCCGCGGCGCACGCGGACCTCAACGCGCTGACCGGCCCGCTCTACGAGCCCGCGCTCACGCACGACCCGGACGGCCCGTTCGGCGGCGTACCGTTCCTGATCAAGGACAGTGGCCCGGTCGCCCGCGGCACCGCGTTCCGGCTGGGCAGCCGCGCGATCATGGGCGCGGTCGCGAGCGCCGACACCGAACTGATGGCCCGTTTCCGTGCGGCCGGCCTGGTCACGCTCGGCCAGACCACGGCGCCGGAGTGGAGCCTGAGCTTCGCCACCGAGCCGGTGCTGCACGGCCCCACCCGCAACCCGTGGGCACCGGACCGGGGCGTCGGCGGTTCCAGCGGCGGCGCGGCGGCGCTGGTCGCGGCCGGTGCGGTCCCGCTCGCGCACGCGAGCGACGGCGCCGGCTCGATCCGGGTACCGGCCGCCGCGTGCGGGCTGGTCGGCCTGAAACCGACCCGCGGCCGCCTGCCGGTCGGCCCGGCCGTGGGCGAGATCGGCTTCGGCGCGGTCCAGGAGTTCGCGCTCACCCGCACGGTCCGCGACGCCGCGCGACTGCTGGACGCGATCAGCGCGCCGCACCACGGCGAGAAGCACCGGACCCCGCCGCCGGTACGCCCGTACGCGCACGAGATCGACGCGCGGCCCGAGCCGCTGCGCGTGGCGATCTGCGTCGAGCCGTGGTCCGGCGTACCCGTGGACCCGGAGGTCGCGGACGCCACCACCACGGTCGGCGAGCTGCTCGAATGGCTCGGTCACCGAGTCGAACCGGCCCGCCCGGAGTTCGCCGCCGAGGACGTGATCGAGGCGCTGATGCTGGGCGGCGTCGCCAGCGGCCTCGCGGTGCTGCGCGGCGGCCGCGGCCGCAGGCCGGACCCGTCGCTACTGGAGGCGGTCTCCCGCGCGTTCCTCCGCGAGGCCGAGGCCGCGACCGCGCTGGACGTGCTGACCATGCTCGACGCTCAGCACCGGGTCACCCACCCGGTCGGCACGTTCTTCACCCGGTACGACGTGCTGGTCACGCCCACGCTCGGTCAATTGCCCGCACCGCACGGCACGCTGCGCTACGACGACCCGGGCCAGGACGCGCGCGGGTGGCTGCGCCGGATCCTGGAGTACGGCCCGTTCACCGCGCCGTTCAACGTGTCCGGCACGCCCGCGATCAGCCTGCCGCTCGGCCAGAGCCGCACCGGCCTGCCGATCGGCGTCCAGCTCGCCGCCGGCCACGCCCGCGAGGACCTGCTGCTGCGCCTCGCCGCCCAGCTGGAGCAGGCCGCACCGTGGCAGGATCGATCACCTTCACTGTCCGTCGGCTGACGTACATCCGCATTCCTTGATGCGTTGGCCGGCCTGCGCTGCACTGGGCCGGTGACCGCACACCACCATGTGACCCGCCGCACGCTGCTGGCCGGCACGGGCGGAGTCCTGCTGCTCGGCCACGCCAACGTATGGTTCACCGCGGACTTCGTGGACCTGGGCGGCGCCACCGGCATGGGCCGGCTCTCCGACTGGATCGAGGCGGCCGGCGGCATCGCCAGCTTCAACTACCTGATCCCCGGATCAGCGGTCCGATCCCGCCGTTGATCAGTTGACGCATACTTCGAAGGGTGAAACGCCTCCTTTCCCGGCTGTCCTGGTTCACCTGGTGGCGCGTGGCGCTGATCGCTGCCGTCGGCGGCATCGCCGCCACCGTCACCGTGATCGCCAGCGAGAGCTGGATCCGCGGCCGGGCCGAGGGACACGTGCACACGATCGCGTCGGTCCCGGCCGCGCCGGTCGCACTGGTGCTCGGCACGCAGGTGCTGCGCACCGGTGAGCCCGGCGACTTCCTGGCCGCCCGCCTGGAGACCGCCCGGCAGCTCTACCTGACCGGCAAGGTGCAGGCCATCCTGGTCTCCGGCGACAACGGCCGCCACGAGTACGACGAGCCCACCGCGATGTACGCCTGGCTGGTCCGCAACGGCGTACCGCCGGAGCACGTGGTGCGCGACTACGCGGGCTTCGACACGTACGACTCGTGCTTCCGGGCGAAGGAGATCTTCGGGGTCGACCGCGCGATAGTGGTCACCCAGAGCTTCCACATCGCCCGCTCCGTCGCGCTCTGCCGCGAGCTCGGCATCGACACCTCCGGCGTCGGCGACGACTCGGTCCGCGACGCGTACCCGGCGAACTGGCGCCAGGCCTCCACCCGCGAGCACCTGGCGCACGTCAAGGCCGTCTTCGACGTGGTCACCGGCCGCGAGCCGGTCCACCTCGGCCCCGCCGAGCCGGGCGTGACCGACGCGATCTCCTGATCCTGTCGTACCCCCGCGACACCGTCCCGCCCGTGACCGAGTGGACCCCACGGGTGGGCGACGTGGCCGCGATGCCGTTGCCGGACGGGGCGCATTCGGCGCGGTGCAGGTGACGCACGCCGACGACGACATGATCACGGTGTGCGCCTCGCGCCGGCGGCCGGCGTCGCGGCCTGCGCGGCCTACGACGTTGCGGCGCGCGATCGGCGAGGGCCCGGCGGAGCCGGAGCTGGTGCCGAAGGCGTTCGTCGATCGGCTCAACGCGCTCGACGAACGCCACGGGATGATCGACACGATCCGGCGGGAGGCGGCGTGCGCGGCGTTCGACGGGCTCGCGACGCGGGCGGGGATCACGCCCGAGCAGGCGGGCACGCTCTGTGACGAGTGGCGGGAGTGGTGAGCGGGGTTCCGGCGCACGACCGCCGGGTAAGACTGGCATGATCCTCCCTGACTTTCCCCCACCACAAGAACCGAGAGGTGTCGCAGTGACGGAGCAGCCGGTATTCAGCCAGCTCGGGTTCTCCGACCAGGAGTGGGGCCTGCTCGTGGGCCTTCCGCACGCGGTGCTGACGGCCGCGTCGGCCGCGGAGTCGGACGGGTCCCGCCGCACGCTCCAGGAGAACCAGGCCGGCCTGGAGGGCATCGCGGCCGGACGCGAGTCCGGCAACTGGCTGGTCACCGAGATCGCGAACGAGCTGATCACCCGCGTGGGTGACCCGGAGGCGGGCGAGGAGCTGCCCGCGCTGACGCCGAGCGACCCGGAGGCCTACATCGCGGACGTACTGACCCGCGCACGCGAGGCGAACACGCTGCTGCGCGAGAAGGTGGACGAGGGCCAGGCCGGGGCGTACGCGAACTGGCTGGTCACGATCGCCGAGCAGGTGGTCACGGCCGCGCCGACCGGCGGCATCCTCGGCATCGGCGGCGACGTGGTCACCGAGGACGAGCGCCGCTTCCGCGACCAGCTCTCCGCCATCTTCAACGCCTGAGCCGTTATTCGATCGCGCCACCGCGCCGGGCGGGTGATCATCGGACCGTGTCCGACACCGTCCCCGCCCGGCAGGTCCGCGCCGTCTTCACCGACCGGACGATCACGGTCTACCAGGCGTACTCACCGGAGATCGCGCTGCCGGCGCTCGCGGCCGGCCGGTTCGTGCCGCCGTTCCGCCTCGGCCGGATGACATGGATCAAGCCGTCGTTCCTCTGGATGATGTACCGCAGCGGCTGGGCCACGAAGCCGGGCCAGGAGTTCGTCCTCGCGATCACCGTCGACCGGGCCGGGTTGGAGAACGCGCTGCGCACCGCCGTGCTCAGCCACTACGGCCCGCGGCGGGGGCACGCGAGCCGCGCCGAGTGGTCGCGCGCGGTGCGGCGCAGCGACGTCCGCGTGCAGTGGGATCCCGAGCGGGACCTGCGGCTGAGCGCGTTGCCGTACCGGTCGCTGCAGGTCGGGTTGTCCGGCGCGGCCTCCGCTCGGTACGTGAACGAGTGGACCACCTCGATCGAGGACGTCACGCCGCTCGCGCGCCAGGTCCACACGTGTGCCGCCACCGATCCCACGGCGGCGCGGGCGCTGCTGCCGCCCGAGCGTCCCTGTCCGCTGCCCGCGGATGTCACGGCCGCCATCGGTGCGACCGGTCCGGCAAATCCCTGAAATCGTCATGAATCCCCTCATACGATGAGGCGAGGTCGAGACGGAGGGGTCCAACCGTGAGCGGTGTCAAGGAGCTCGGCGCCTTCCGGCACGACGACGCCGGTGAGGTGGCGCGGCTGGTCGTCGCGTACGCCGCGGAGCGTGGCGTGGAGGCGCGGTTCGGTGGCACGGCCGACGACCCCGGTAATCAGGTGGACGTGTTCGAGCCGCTGGACGGCTGGACCGTGGTGATGTGGCCGAGCACCGGTGCGGAGGCCGCGGTCGAGATCGCGCGCGTGGTCAGCCTCCGGCTCGGCACCGTGGCCAGCTGCGTCTCCGCGTTCGAGGACGACTTCTGGAGTCACCTGGTCTTCGAGGCCGGGCAGGAGCGTGACCGGTTCACGTCCCGCCCGGACTACTTCGAGGAGGAGTCCGGCACCGAGCACCGCTGGAACTCCGACCCGGCGACCGTGGCCGGGGTGTTCGGCGTCGACGCCGCCGAGATCACCGACTACCTGACCCCGGTCACCGAGGATGACCTGGACGCCGACGACGAGCGGCGGGCCCACCCGGACGACGAGTACGCGCTCACCGACTCGTGGGTCTTCGTCGACTTCTGGCGGCACCTCGGCATCACCTACCCCGACGCGGACGTCCCGCCGCTGCAGTACGGCATCACGCTCGCCCCCGGCTGGGAGAAGGCGATCGCCGCGGCCGCCTGACCCGTGGCGCGATCGGGCACCGGCCTGGCGCGTTCTGCCACTGTGTGCGTTCTCCGGGTTCCATAGCGTCGTCCGGGACGGCGAACGACTTCCCGGAGGTGGCGGACATGCCCTGGTCAGCGGCGGACATCCCACGGCAGGACGGACGTGTGGCGGTGGTGACCGGCGGCAGCGGCGGCCTCGGCCTGGTGACGGTAGCGGCGCTCGCGGCCCGCGGCGCCCACGTGATCATGGCGGCGCGCAGCCGGGCCCGGGCGCTGCCGGCCCGCGACCGGATCCTGTCCGACCACCCGGGCGCCACCGTCGACGTGGTGCTGCTCGACCTGGCCGAGCTGGCCTCCGTCGCGCGGGCGGCCGGCGAGATCCTGGCCGCGCACCGCACGATCGACCTGTTGATCAACAACGCCGGCGTGATGGCGGTGCCGCCGGCCACCACGGTGGACGGTTTCGAGATCCACCTCGGCGTCAACCACCTCGGGCACTGGGCGCTCACCGCGCACCTGCTGCCGGCGATCGCCCGCACGCCCGGCGCGCGCGTGGTGACGCTGACCAGCGGCGCACAGCACTTCGGCCGGCCGCTCGACCCCACGACCCCGCGCGGGTACGAGGGCTGGCGTGCCTACGACGACTCCAAGCTCGCCAACCGCCACTTCGCCCAGGGGCTGGAGCGGCAGTTCCGGGCCGCCGGCCGGTCCGCCCGTGCGGTCACCGCGCACCCGGGCTTCGCGAACTCGGACCTGATGGACCGCGCCACCGCCGCCGGCCCGCGCGGTGCCATCATGTTCCCGATGGCGCGCAGATTCGGCATGTCGGTGGAGCGCGGCGCACTGAGCCAGCTGCGCGCCGCGACCGACCCGCGCGTCCAGGGCGGCACCATGGTCGGCCCCCGCCTGCAGATCTCCGGTCCGCCGGTCGCCCGCCGGCTGATCCGGCCGGGTGCCGGCCGGGCGATCCGCGCGCTGTGGCGGTTCTCCCGCGACGCGACCGGCCTGGACGTCGACGTGGCGAGTCTGCCGGCCGATCCGGTGACATGCCGGTGAGTCCGGCCGGGTATGCGCTCAGCCCGGCGGCCGCGGTGATGTTCGCAGACCTCGGCATCCCGGCCGGCCCGGTGCTGCGGGCCGCGGGGCTGCCCGGCGACCTGTTCGTCCGCGGCCCGGTGACGCTCGCGCCCGAGCAGTTCTTCCGCTGCTGGACCGCGATGGAGGAGGCCTACGGCGATCCCGCGTTCCCGGTGCGGGCGGCCGAGCGGATGAGCACGGAGACCTTCCACCCGCCGATCTTCGCGGCGCTGTGCAGCCCGAACCTGCGCCGCGCGGCGGAGCGGATCGCCGCGCACAAGCGCCTGATCGGCCCGCAGCGCGTGCTCGTCGGGCCCGGCGACGAGCTGCACCTGACCATGCGCTGGCCGGCCGTGCCGGTACCGCCGCCCGGCCTGGTCGCGTACGAGCTGGCCGTCTGGGTGGCGCTGGCCCGGCTCGCCACCCGGGCGCGGGTGGTGCCGGCCCGGTTCTCGACGCCGGATCCGCCGGCCGGCGCGGTCGCCGAGGCGTGGCGCGACTTTCTCGGCGTGCCGTTCCAGCACGGCGCCGAGGCCGAGGTGGTCTTCGCCGCGCACGACGCGCGCCGCCCGTTCCTGACCGAGAACGCGGAGATGTGGCGGGTCTTCGCGCCGGATCTGCGCCGCCGCCTGGCCGATCTGGAGCGCGCCGAGTCGACCGCGGAACGGGTCCGGGCCGCGCTGGTCGAGCTGCTGCCGGCCGGTGCGGGCACCGCAGCCGGCGTCGCCCGCCGCCTGGCGCTGAGCGGCCGCACGCTGCAACGCCGCCTGGCCGCGGAGCACACCACCTTCCAGGCCGTGCTCGACAGCACCCGGCACGCGCTCGCCCGCGCCTACCTGGACCGCGCGGACGTCTCGGTCACCGAGATCGCGTTCCTGCTCGGCTACGACGACCCGGGCTCCTTCTACCGCGCCTTCCGCTCCTGGACCGGTACCACTCCGCAGCAGGCCCGGTCCGGTCCGGCCACGACGGAACCGGCAGGGAGGCCGCCCGCGGCCGACCGGTGCCCGCGGGAGCACCGGGACGCGACCACGCCGGAAGCGGGAAGATCCAGATCTTGATCTGGATCTCAGGACGGCACGGACAGCTCTTCCGCCTCGACCGGCACCGCCTGGCCACCGGCCTCGAGACACACCACGGCGGTACGGTCCGCGACGCGCTGCCACGGGTACACCTGGCGGGCCCGGTCCAGCGCTGCGGTGGCGGCGGTGAACCGGCGCACGTTGTCGGCGAGCAGCGCGCGGATCGCCATGCCGAGCGCGCGCGGGTCCCGCGGCGGCACCAGCTCGCCGGTCAGGCCGTCGATCACCGCGTCCCGGACCAGGCCGGTCGCGGTGCCGACCACGGGCACGCCGCAGGCCATCGCCTCGATCGGCGCGCTGCCGGACGGGTCGCGCCAGGGCGCACAGACCGCCACGTCGGCGGAGCGGTACCAGGCCGGCAGGCCGTTGCGCGGCACCGACGGGTGCAGCACGACCCGGTCGGCGACGCGGCAGCGCTCGGCCAGGGCGGCCAGGGATGGCGGGGCACCGAGCACGACCGCCTCCGCGTCCGGCACCATCCGCATCGCACGGACCAGGTCGCCGGCCCAGGCGGCGCCGTCCGCGACCGCCAGCACGCGCGGGCGCGTCCGCGGCATCGGCTCGCCGACCGGGGTGAACAGCTCGCAGTCGACGCCGGGCGGGATCAGCGTGATCCGGTTTCGGGGCACGCCGAGCCGCAGCAGTTCGCCGCCCTCGTCGGTCGAACCGGCGACGATCCGGTCGGCGACGCGGCAGAGCAGGCGCTCGTATGTGCGGCGTTCGCCGTCCGCCTGCGGTCCGCCGAGGCCCTGGAACGACTGGACCAGCGGGGCGGCCCCGGACGCGAGCGCGGCGACGCCGGCCGCCCAGCCGTGCGCGTGGATCACCTCCGGAGCCCAGCCGGAACCGTCCGCCCAGGTCGAGCCGAGCCGTTCACCGGCGCGCTTGCCGGCGGCGTCGTACTCGCGCACGTCGTGCCCGAGCCGGCCGAGCGCGGCCGAGAGCTCGCCGGCCGCCCCTCCGGAGGCCATCATCGCGATACGCACAAATGCAATTATTCCCGGTTTGCGGCATTGTTTTGGCGGCTTGCCGGAACATCGCGGTTAGCCGCGGGCCCAGCCGGGGTATCCGCCTCGCATGGCGAAGGTCGAGCAGGTCATCCCCGCGTCCCCGAAGCAGGTGTGGGCGGCGCTCGCGGACGGCTGGACGTACAGCGACTGGGTGGTCGGTACCGTGCACATCCGGGACGTCGACCAGAACTGGCCCGCGCCCGGTGCCCGCCTGTTCCACAAGGCCGGCCCGTGGCCGTTCTCGCTGCACGACGGCTCGCGGGTGGTCGAGTCGGAGCCGGAGCGGCGGCTGGTGCTGCGCGTCGGGCTCTGGCCGGTCGGCGAGGCGACCGTCACCATGGAACTTCGTCCGCACGGCAGCGATGCAACGCACATCACGTTCGTCGAGGAACCGGTCGCCGGACCGTTCAAATGGGCGCACACCAAGCTGAATGACCTGGTCCTGCACCAGCGCAACCGGGAGTCGCTGCGCCGGCTCGCCGACGTCGCGTCCCGGCAGAAGGCCGCGGCGGAGAAAACCCCCTCATAACGGCGGAACCCGTACCCGGTTCCGCTCGTCATACAGGTCATGCCGACACTCACCCGTCCCGCGCGCGCCCTCCTCGGCGGCGCCGCGGCCGCCACCCTCTTGCTGACCGGCGCCTGTGCGAACTCGAACAGCGCCGCCCAGGGTGCCGCCGGCTCCGCGTCCGCCACCGCGGGCGCCGTCGAGCCGACCGGCGACATCCCGGAGATCACCGGCAGCACGCTGGTTCTGCGCGTCGACTACACCGGCGGGTTCGTCACCCCGGCCATGCTCGCCACCCGGATCCCGATGATCAGTGTGTACGCGGACGGCCGCGTGATCACCGAGGGTCCGACCACGAAGCAGTACCCGGGCCCCGCGCTGCCGAACCTGCAGGTGCAGTACGTCGAGGCCGCGGACGTCAACGTGCTCGTCGAGCGCGCCCGCTCCGCCGGTGTGCAGAACGGCGTCGACCTCGGTCAGCCCGGCGTCGCGGACGCGCAGACCACCCGCTTCACGCTGCTGACCGAGCAGGGCGTGCAGACCGTCGAGGCGTACGCGCTGGCCGAGGCCGCCGGTGCCGCGAACGGCCTCTCCGCCGAGCAGGTCCGCGACCGCGAGCTGCTCAGCGGCCTGATCATCGCGCTGCAGGACCTGGAGACCACGCTCGGCCCGGGCCGTGTCAAGGAGCCGGCCGACTACCAGCCCGCCGCGATCGCCGGCGTCGCCATGCCGTTCCAGCAGGCCGAGGGCGACCCCGCGCAGACCGAGAAGGCGTGGCCCGGTCCGGCGCTGCCCGGGACGCCGCTCGGCGAGGGCCTCGACATGGGCTGCGTGAGCGCGGAGGCGCAGGCCGCGAAGGACGTGCTCGCCGCCGCGGAGAGCGCCACCGCGATCACGCCGTGGACGTCCGCCGGTAAGAAGTACACCGTCCAGCTCCGTCCGCTCCTCCCGGACGAGCGCGACTGCGACGACCTGATGAAGAGGGCTTGACCTTCACCCTCGGGAAACCCGCAGGCTCCTTCTCGTACCGGCCGACCGGCCGGTACGAGAGGAAGGTGAGTCGCGTGTCCCTGCTGACCATCGGGGCGTTCGCCCGCCTGAGCCGACTCTCGCCCAGGGCGCTGCGTCTCTACGACGACCTCGGCCTGCTGCCACCGGCCGTCGTGGACCCGTCGTCCGGCTACCGGCTCTACGCACCGGAGCAGCTGGAACGCGCACGCCTGGTCGCCTGGCTGCGCCGGCTCGGCATGCCGCTGGCGCAGATCCGGGACGTCTGCGCCATGCCGCCGCCGGACGCCGCCGCGGCCGTCACCGCGTTCCGGGACCGGATCGCGCGCGAGGCGCAGGCCCGCGAGCAGCTCGCCACCTTCCTCGTCGACTACCTGTCGGGAAGGGGCTCCCCCATGTCAGACCGATCCACCGAACTCGGCATCCGCTACGCCGTCCGCACCGACGCGGGCCTCGAGCGGGACACCAACGAGGACACGGCGTACGCCGGCACCCGGCTGCTCGCGGTCGCCGACGGCATGCGCGGCGCGCACGGCGGGCGGGCCAGCAGCGCCGCGATCGAGGCGCTGAAGCCGCTGGAGACCGCCGATCTGCCGGCCGGTGGCCTGCTCAACGCGCTGTCCGAGGCGATCGGCTCCGCCGACGAGGCGATCCGCGCCGCCGACGAGCCGACCGCGATCACCACGCTGACCGCGCTGCTCTGGTCCGGTTCCCAGCTGGCACTCGTCCACGTCGGCGACTCCCGGGCCTATCTGCTGCGGGACGGGACGCTGTTCCGGATCACCGTCGACCACACGTACGTGCAGTCGCTGGTCTCGGAGGGGCGGCTCAGCGCCGAGGAGGCCCGGTCGCACCCACAGCGGGCGCTGCTGGTGCGGGCGCTGGGCCACGACCCGGCACCCGACCTGTCGCTGCACGTCGCGCGGCCTGGCGACCGGTATCTGCTGTGCTCCGACGGCCTCTCGGCGGTGGTGGAACCGGCCGCGCTGGAGGCGGCACTCCGCACCGGTGCCGCTCCGGCCGAGACCGTCGACGCGCTGATCGCGCTGGCCTACGACGGCGGCGCACCGGACAACATCGCCTGCGTGGTCGCGGACGTCGTCCCGGTCTGACCGGCACCTCCGCCGGCGCCGCCCACCGGGTCTTCCGGAAGTGGCCGCGGACCGGGCAGGGCGGAGCACCGGCGACGACCGGGGCCCGCGGGAGCATGCGGCACTCGGCCACGCCGGAAGCGGGTAAACAAAAATCGGCGGCGGTCCCGGGGAAGGGACCGCCGCCGGTGCAGCGGGGTGATCAGCGGGTGGCGCCGGCGCGGCGCTTGGCCCAGACGTCCAGCGCGACCGCGAGCAGCAGGACCGCGCCCTTGGCCAGCATGACCTCGGCCGGCTCGGAGCCGAGCAGCGACATGCCGTTGTTGATGACGGCCATGATCAGGCCACCGGTGATGGCGCCGACGACCTTGCCGACACCGCCCTGGACCGCGGCGCCGCCGATGAAGGCCGCGGCGATCGCGTCCAGCTCGAACGTGTTGCCGGCACCGGGGAGCGCGACGTTGAGGCGGCCGGAGAGGATGATGCCGGCGACCGCGGCGAGCACGCCCATGTTGACGAAGAGCCAGAACGTGACGCGCTTGACCTTGACGCCGGAGAGCGACGCGGCCTGCAGGTTGCCACCGATCGCGTAGACGTGCCGGCCGAAGACGGTCCGGTTCGCGATCAGCGTGTAGAGCAGCACCAGGCCGGCCAGCAGTACGAGCACCCAGGGCAGGTTCTTGAAGCGGGCCAGCTGCACCACGATCGTCATGATCACGGCGATCGCGACCACGTTGCGGGCCACCAGGATCGCGATCGGCTCGACCGACTGCTGGTAGCCGATCCGGGCCCGGCGGGTGCGCAGCTGGGAGACGACCATGCCGGCGCAGACCAGGATGCCGACCAGCAGCGTGATGATGTCCGCGCCGCCGAGCGGGCCGAGCGCGACGTTGCCGAGCGTGCCGGGCGTGAAGCCGTTGGCGATCGTGCGGATCTCGTCCGGGAACGGGCCGATGCCCTGGTTGCCCAGGACCTGCATGGCGACCGCGCGGAACAGCAGCATGCCGGCCAGCGTGACGATGAACGCGGGGATGCCGAAGTAGGCCACCCAGTAGCCCTGCCAGGCGCCGATCAGGCCGCCGACGATCAGCGTCAGCACGATGGCCAGCGGCCACGGCACGTCCATGTTGACCATCAGGACGGCGGATATCGCGCCGGTGGTCGCGACCACGGAACCGACCGAGAGGTCGATGTGGCCGGCGATGATGATCAGGATCATGCCGATCGCGAGAATCAGGATGTACGAGTGCTGGATGATGATGTTGCTGATGTTCTGGAAGCCCAGCAGCTGGCCGTCCGTGGCCACCGCGAAGCCCACCACGATCAGGGCGAACGCGATGTAGATGCCACTCTGTCGCAGGTTGATCGAGAACCCGCCGTTGGTGCCCTTCGGGCCGCCTCCACCGGGCACCTTGGCCGTGTTGGTGGTGATACCGCCGGTCGCCGGCGCGACGCTACTCATCGCGGCCTTACTCCTTAACCTTGGTCATGAACTGCATGAGTCGCTCCGGGGTCGCCTCCGCGCGTGGGACCTCGCCGGTGACCCGGCCGGCGGAGAGCGCGTAGATCCGGTCGCAGATGCCGAGCAGCTCGGGCAGCTCGGAGGAGATCACGAGGATCGCCTTGCCCTGGTCCGCGAGGGCGTTGATGATGGTGTAGATCTCGTACTTCGCACCGACGTCGATGCCCCGGGTCGGCTCGTCGAGGATGAGCACGTCCGGGTCGGAGTAGATCCACTTGGCCAGCACGACCTTCTGCTGGTTGCCGCCGGAGAGCGTGCCGGTGACCGACGCGACGCTCGGGGCCTTGACGTTCAGCTCCCGGCGGTACTGCTCCGCGACCTTGAACTCCTCGTTCTCGTTGACCCAGCCGCCCTTGGCCAGCTTCTCCAGGCTCGCGCCGGAGACGTTGCGCTGGATGTCCTCGATCAGGTTCAAGCCGTACCGCTTGCGGTCCTCGGTCGCGTACGCGAGACCGTGCTCGATCGCGTCGCCGACGGTGCGGAGGCGGATCTCCTTGCCGTCCTTGTAGATCTTGCCGGAGATGTCCACGCCGTACGCGCGGCCGAACACGCTCATCGCCAGCTCGGTGCGGCCGGCGCCCATCAGGCCGGCCAGCCCGACGATCTCCCCACGGCGCAGCGTGAGGTTCGCGTTGTCGATGATCTTGCGGCCCTGCTGGGTCGGGCTGTGGACGGTCCAGTTCTCGATCCGCAGCACCTCCGCGCCCACCTTCGAGGTGTGCGGCGGGTACCGGTGCTCGAGGTCGCGACCCACCATGCCGGAGATGATCCGGTCCTCGGTGACGTTGTCCGCCCGCATGTCCAGCGTCTCGATCGTGCGGCCGTCGCGGATGATGGTAAGCGAGTCGGCGATCGCTTTGATCTCGTTCAGCTTGTGCGAGATGATCACGCACGTGATGCCCTGCGCGCGCAGCTCGCGCAGCAGGTTCAGCAGGTGCGCGGAGTCCTCGTCGTTCAGCGCCGCGGTCGGCTCGTCCAGGATCAGCAGCCGGACCTCCTTGGAGAGCGCCTTGGCGATCTCCACGAGCTGCTGCTTACCGACGCCGATGTCCATGGCCGGCGTGGTCGGGTTCTCCACCAGGCCGACGCGCCGCATCAGCTTGGCCGCCCGGTCGTTCGTCTCGTTCCAGTCGATCAGGCCGCGGCGGACCACCTCGTTGCCGAGGAAGATGTTCTCCGCGATCGACAGGTACGGGCTGAGCGCCAGCTCCTGGTGGATGATGACGATGCCACGCTTCTCGCTGTCCCGGATATCCGAGAAGTGGCACTCCTGACCGTCAAAAACGATGTCACCGGTGTACGTCCCGTGCGGGTACACACCGGAGAGCACCTTCATCAGGGTCGACTTGCCGGCCCCGTTCTCCCCGCAGATGGCGTGGATCTCGCCGCGTTTGACGGTGAGGTTCACGTCGGAGAGCGCCTTGACGCCGGGGAATGTCTTGGTGATTCCCCGCATCTGCAGTAGCGCGTCGGCCACGGCGGTTGCTCCTCGTTGCTCTAAAGGTGACCGGCGGTGGGCCGAGGCCCACCGCCGGGATGAAACGGGGTCTTACTTGAGCTGGTCCTCGGTGTAGTAACCGGTGTCGATCAGCGTCGCCTTGTAGTTGTCCTTGTAGACGATCACCGGCTCCAGCAGGTACGACGGAACGACCTTGTTGCCGTTGTCGTAGTCCGTGGTGTTGTTGACCTCCGGCGTGCCGCCCTTGAGGACCGCGTCCGCCATCTTCACGGTCACGTCGGCGAGCTGCCGGGTGTCCTTGTAGATGGTGGCGTACTGCTCGTTGTTGATGATCGACTTGACCGACGCGACCTCGGCGTCCTGGCCGGTGACGATCGGCCACGGCTGCGCGGCGGTGCCGTAGCCGTTGCTCTTCAGCGCGGAGAGGATGCCGATCGAGATGCCGTCGTACGGCGACAGCACGCCCGCGACCTTGTTGCTGCCGGTGTAGGTCGTGGTGATGATGTTCTCCATGCGCTGCTGGGCCGTGGCCGGGTCCCAGCGCAGCGTGGAGACGGTGTTGAAGTCCGTCTGACCGCTCTTGACGACCAGCGTGCCGTTGTCGATGTACGGCTTCAGCGTCTTCATCGCGCCGTTGAAGAAGAACGTCGCGTTGTTGTCGTCCGGCGAGCCGGCGAAGAGCTCGATGTTGAACGGGCCCTTCTTGTCGCCGTCGGAACCGTCCGCCTTCTTCAGGCCCAGGCCGACCAGCAGCGACGTGGCCTGCTGGACGCCGACCTTCTCGTTGTCGAACGTGGCGTAGTAGTCCACGTTCGGCGACTTGCGGATGAGCCGGTCGTACGAGATCACCGGGATGTTGTTGGCCTTGGCGTTCTCCAGCTGGCTGGTCAGCGCCGTGCCGTCGATCGAGGCGATGATCAGGAGCTTCGCGCCCTGGGTGATCTGGTTGTCGATCTGGTTCGCCTGCGTCGGGATGTCGTTCTCCGCGTACTGCAGGTCGACCTTGTAGCCCAGCTTCTCCAGCGCGGCCTTGACGTTGTTGCCGTCGGCGACCCAGCGCTCCGAGACCTTGGTCGGCATGGTCACGCCGACCAGCGCGCCCTCCGCCGAACCGGTGTCGCCGCCGGACTCGCCGGCCTTCTCCGCCGAGCCACAGGCGGTCACGGAGAATGCGACGGTCAGGCCTATGGCCGCGGCAGCGAGCCTCGCGAGTTTCATGCTCTCTCCCTTGAGTTCTGGAAAGCCCCACGGTGGTGCCCGCAGCTGGTCGCCGACGGTGCGAACGGTGCCCCGCACCGCCTCGCGGCCAGATGTCGTCGGAGTTACCCGAAGGTTTCCCGATGTTTCGCCGTGGTGGTTGAGGTGAAGTGTTAGCGCTAACAACTGGCCAGTCAAGGCCTGTATCGAAATGAAATCTAAACGCCGAAGAGTGGTCCGCGCCACCCCACGAGACCGCTCTTCACGTCGCAAAACACCCAGAAAAGCCCATAAATCAGGCTCGGTACGGGCAACCGTGTTGATGTTGTGACCTGCCGTGTGCGGCTCTGAGCTGCAAAGATCGGATCGGGGCCGATAGGTGGCGATTCGATCACGATGCGTCCTGATCGCACATCGCCGGCTACCGGCCGCCGCCCTACCGGCCGGTGCCCCGGCCGGCCCTATCGCCGCTGGCCACCGCTGCTGGACCGTCGACGCCGGCGGCCGTCGCCGAACGCGGCCGCCGAACCGTCGCCGCTACCCACTCGCCGCCACTGGCCGCCGCCAAACCATCGCCGCTAGCGGCCGTTGCCGCTGGCCGGCTCCCCGCCACTGACCGCCGCCGATCGCGGCGCCCAAACCGTCGCCGCCGGCGGCCGTCGCCGCCGGATGCCATCGCCACCGGCAGCCATCGCCGCTGTCAGCCGTCGCCGCCGGCGGCCTCTGCCGCCGAACCGTCGCCGCCACCGGCCGCTGCCCACTCGCCGCCATTGGCCGCCGCCGAACCTCGCCGCTAGCGGCTGTTGCCGTTGCCGGCTCACCGCCGCCGGCCGACGCTGCCGAACCGTCGCCGCTACCGGCCGTTGCCGCCCGCTGCCCGTCGCCACCCTCGCCGACCTCCACCGGCACCGGCACCGCCCGCCACCGCCACCGGCGTTGGCGCCGGTGGCAGCCGCCGCGGCCATCGGCCACCGCCCCCACCGGCCGCCGTCCCTACCGGTCCGCGTAGACCGCGCGGTGTGCGGCGCGGATCGCCGAGGCGTAGAGGTCGCCGGTGAGTGCACGGTCCCGGGCGATCGCGGCCCGGGCCGCGTTCGCGCCGGGTGCGCCGTGCACGCCGCCGCCCGGGTGCGCGGACGAACCGGCCAGGAACAGCCGGTCCACCGGCGTGTCCGCCCGGCCCAGGCCCGGGATCGGGCGCAGGAACAGCTGCTGGAACGCGGCCTGGGAGCCGCCGCCGACCGTGCCGCCGACCAGGCTCGGGTCCTCCCGCTCGAGGTCGGCGGGGCCGGCCACGTGCCGCGCCACCACCAGCTGCCGGAAGCCGGGCGCGGCCCGCTCCAGCACGTCCTCCATCCGCTCGGCCTGCCGGGCCACCGGCTCCGCGTCCCAGGCGGTGCGGAACGGCAGGTGTGAGTACGCCCAGAGCGACTCGGTGCCGTCCGGCGACCGTGACGGGTCGGCCGTGGTCATCTGCCCGGCGAGCAGGAACGGCTCGGTGGGCAGCTCGCCGCAGGCCAGCTCCGCCGCGTACCGGGTGAGGCCGTTGAGGTCCGCGCCGAGGTGCACCGTGCCGGCCCGGCCGACCGCCGGGTTCTTCCACGGCACCGGGCCGGACAGCGCCCAGTCGATCTTGATGGTGGAGCCGTCCCAGCGGAAGTGCGCCAGGTCCTCGACCAGCCGCGGCGGGAGATGCCGCGCGCCGACCAGGTCGAGGTAGAGCGAGGGCGCGGGCACGTCGGCCAGCACCGCGCGGCGGGCCCGCCAGTCGGTGCCGCCGGCCGAGCGCACGCCCATCGCCCGGCCGCGCGCGACCAGGACGCGTTCCGCGCGCACGCCGTAGACGATCCGGCCGCCGCGCGAGACCAGGCGGGAGACCAGCGCGTCGGTGAGCCGCTGCGCCCCGCCGACCGGCACCGGCCAGCCGGCCTGCTGACCGAGCATGGCCAGCAGCCAGCCGTACACCGCGCCGCCGGCCTCCTCCGGGGACAGGTCGGTGTGCAGCGCGTTGCCCGCCAGCAGCAGCTTCGCGCCCTCGCCGCGGAACAGCTCGGAGCCCAGCTCGCGCGCGGAGAGCAGCAGGCGGCGGGCCAGGCGCAGGCCGCCGGAGACGCGCAGCCGGGCGGCCAGGCCGAGGCCGGCCCGGACCGGCGGGAACGGCGACGTGATCACGTCCAGCATCGGGGTGGCGACGTCCTGCCAGTCCCGGTACGCGTTCTTCCAGCGCTCGCCGTCGCCGGGCGCGAACTCCTCCACGGACGCGGCGGTGACCTCGATGTCCCGGTTCATCGTCACGGACCGGCCGTCCGGCAGCAGGTGACAGAGCACGTCCGGCGCGTGCCGCCAGGACAGGCCGTGCTCGCCGAGGCCGAGCCGCTTGATCACCGGGGACGCGTACCCGAGTGGATAGAACGCGCTGAACAGGTCGGAGAGGTAACCGGGGGCGGTGACGTGCCCGGAGCGGACCGCGCCGCCCGCATGCGGCGTCGCCTCCAGCACCAGCACGTCCCAGCCGGCGTCGGCCAACAGGTTCGCCGCGACCAGCCCGTTGTGGCCGGCTCCGACGATGATCGCGTCCGCGGTGTCCATGTTCGCCCCTATATCTTCCGTGGCTGCTCTGGTCAGTTTGGCCCATGAGTACCCCGGGTATGGACCAGCCACCCTTTGACCAGCGGAGGCGCGTCATGGCGTCGGCGACCGAGTCCCTTCGCCTGCCCGACCGGCTGCGGCAACTGCGCTGGCGGACCTGGCGCGGAATACTGTGGCGGGCCGGTGTGGGCTTCGTGAACGACAACTGCTCGGACTGGGCGGCAAGCCTGACGTACTACTCCGTGCTCTCGCTCTTCCCCTC
The DNA here is from genome assembly GCF_030813715.1 of Catenuloplanes indicus. NCBI lineage: Bacteria > Bacillati > Actinomycetota > Actinomycetes > Micromonosporales > Micromonosporaceae > Catenuloplanes > Catenuloplanes indicus. The sequence continues at coordinate 7,101,940 of NZ_JAUSUZ010000001.1, read as the reverse complement.
CGCGATCGTGATCGTGGCGCTGGTCGGGCTGGTGTCCGAGGGCCAGGCCGCGGTCGACACGATCCTGGACATCCTGTACGACCTGGGTGCACGGTCGCTGTTGGACAACGAGTCGTTCACCACCTTCATCCACGACACGGTGCTGGGCCAGACCTCGGCCGGTGCGCTGCTGAGCTTCGGTGTGATCGGCGCGCTCTGGTCCGCGTCCGGGTACGTCGGCGGTTTCACCCGCGCGTCCAATGCGATCTACGGCGTGGAGGAGGGCCGGCCATGGTGGAAGCTGCGCCCGCTGCAGATCCTGCTCACCGCGGCCGCGTTGCTGCTGCTCTCGATCGGCGCGTTCGGGCTGGCGATCAGCGGCCCGATCGCGGACGCCGTCGGTGAGGCCCTGCACCTCGGCGACACTCCGCTGCGGATCTGGGGCTTCGCCAAGTGGCCGGTGCTGGTGCTCGTCGGGATGCTGCTGCTGGCGCTGCTGTTCTGGATCGCGCCGAACGTACGGCAGCCGAAGTTCCGCTGGCTGACCGTGGGCGGGTTCGTCACGCTGCTTGCGGCCGCGCTGGTCAGCTTCGGCTTCGGGCTGTACGTGGCGAACTTCGGCTCGTACGACCGCACGTACGGCAGCCTCGGCGCGGTGATCGCGTTCCTGGTCTGGCTCTACCTGATCAACTCGGCCGTGATGCTCGGCGTGGAGATCAACGCTCAGGTGGCGCGTGGCCGGGCGTTGCAGGGCGGCGTCGAGGACCCGGATCCGCCGCTGCCGCCGAAGGACCCGGCGGGCTGACTTTGTTTGATCGCGATCTGACCGGGTAGCTCAGTAGTCGAGGAGCGAGGCCGCGAGGCCCCTCCGGACGACTCTCCGGCCGGCGCCGGACCAGGCCCGCCGGGAACGCGCACCGCGCAGAACGGAAGAAGGAGGAATTCATGGGTACCGTTACCGAACACGTCGACGTGGCCGTGCCGATCCGCACCGCCTACAACCAGTGGACCCAGTTCGAGGAGTTCCCCCGGTTCATGGAGGGGGTCACCGAGATCCGGCAGACCTCGGACACCGACACCCACTGGAAGACCGAGATCGCCGGCGTCAAGCGCGAGTTCGACGCGAAGATCACCGAGCAGCTGCCGGACGAGCGCGTCGCGTGGACGTCCACCGGTGGCGTCAAGCAGTCCGGCGTGATCACGTTCCACCGCTTGGACGAGACGCACACCCGGGTCACCGCGCAGATGGACTTCGAGCCGGAGGGCGTCGCCGAGCAGGCCGGTGACAAGCTGGGCATCATCGATCGCCGGGTGAAGGGCGACATGAAGCGCTTCAAGGAGTTCATCGAGTCCGACCGGGCCGGCGTCGAGACCGGCGCGTGGCGCGGCGAGGTGGACCGCCCGCAGCCGTAGTTCCCGTCGAGTGTCATGACCGCCGGGCCCGCCGCTCCTGGGCCCGGCGGTTTTTATCTGCCCAGGCCCGGGTATGGCTCGGTGAACCGAGCTTCCCCGAGCCCGGTTCGTCGAGCTTCTGCGAGGAGGGACCCGAATGGCAGACGCGATCACCGACATGTGGCGATCCGTGCTGCTCTTCGTACCGAAGGCGGTCGCGTTCATCGCGATCCTGGCCGTCGGATATGTCGTGGCGAAGGGCGTGCGCAAGGTCGTCGACAAGATCCTGGAACGGGTCGGCTTCGACCGGGCCGTGGAACGCGGCGGCATCGGCCGCGCGCTGGAGCGCACCCGGTACGACGCCAGCGACATCCTCGCCAAACTGGTCTACTACGCGGTGCTGCTGCTCACGCTGCAACTCGCGTTCGGCGTCTGGGGCCCGAATCCGGTCAGTGACCTGATCTCCGGCGTGGTGGCCTGGCTGCCGCGCGCGTTCATCGCGATCGTGATCGTGGTCGTTGCCGCCGCCATCGCCGGTGCGGTCCGCGACCTCATCCGGGCCGCGCTCGGCGGTCTCACGTACGGCCGGTTCATCGCGGGCTTCGCCTGGGCGTTCATCGTCGGGCTCGGCGTCATCGCCGCGCTCAACCAGGCCGGTATCGCCACCACCGTCACCACGCCGGTGCTTATCGCGGTGCTGGCCACGATCGCCGGCATCCTGATCGTCGGCGTCGGCGGCGGCCTGGTCCGCCCGATGCAGTCCCGCTGGGACACCTGGCTGACCCGCGCCGCGACCGAGACCGAGGTCATCCGCGCCCGGGCCCGGGAGTACGCGGCCGAGGTCGAGGCGCGTGCCGAGGCCGAACGGGCCGCCCGCGCCGAGGCCGAGCGCCTGGAGGCGGAGCGCAAGGCCCGCCTGGAGGCGGAGGAGACCGAGCGCCGCGACGCGGAACGCCGCGCGGCGGAGCGCCGGGAGAGCGAGCGGATCGCCGCCCAGCAGGCGGAGGCCGAGGCACGCCTGGCCGCCGAGCGGGCCGAGGCCGAGGAGCGCGCGGCGCGGGAGGCCGAGGAGCGCGCAGCCCGGGAGACCGACGAGGGCGCGGCCCGGGAGACCGACGAGCGCGCGGCCCGGGAAAGGGCCGAGGCCGAGGCGGCCGGGCGCGACGACGCCAACCGGCAGATGTCGGACCGGACCGCGGTCATCCCGCGCCAGGACGATCCGGCGACGCCCGCGCCCGACCTGGACGCGACGCAGGCGATCAACACCGGTCGCGGGCTCTACCAGTCCGGCAGCGTGGCGCCGTCCGGCAAGCTGGCGCCGCTCGCCACGGACGGTCCCGGTACGGGCACGACGTACCGGCCCGGCCGGTCGGGCGGCGAGCCCGCCGGCGCGGAGCCGACGCAGCCGGTGCCGCCGCCGGACGCGGTCCGGCGCGACGAGAACTGAACCGTCCCCCCGGAGAAGCGGGGCGTGTCCCACCCGGGACGCGCCCCGCTCTCGCACCTCAGGTGCGGGCGGGCAGCGCCTGGGCGAGCGCGCAGACCGCGAGCATGCGGGTCAGCACCCAGTCACCGGTGGCGAAGTCGATGTGCCCTTCCGGCATGTGCCAGCCGTGCTCGCGGGCCGCGTCGCGCAGGCCCTCGACGTACCCGGCCAGCGCGATCGCGGACAGCGGGCGCAGGTCAGCCTCGAGACTGTCCCGGATCGCGGCGGCGTGCTGGTCGATCGCGGCGAGCAGGGCCGGCGCGGAGGCGGCCGTGGCGAGGCCGAGCGAGCCGACCGAGGACATCAGACCGGCGAGCGCGGATCGTGCCCGCTGGGTGGCGGTGTGCTGATCGGCGGAGCCCGAAGACCCGAGAGTCATGTGGAGTGACGCTAGCCGCCCGCGCCCACGGCCCGCCTCAGCCGGACGGCCGACATGAAGACCGATTCACCCAGGAATGTCGCGCTCTACGGCGTACCCCCGGATGGTTATGGGTATTGACCGCGCCGTGGAGATCGACGATGTGACGGTCGAGGCGCTCGGCCGGCTGACCGAGGCGCTGGAGACGACCGAACGGGCGCGCGGGCACCTGTACGCGATGCACCAGCTGACCGGCGAGGCCGACTTCAAGCTGGACGGTGCGGTGGAGAAGCTCCGCGAGGCCGGCCACCACGAGCTCGCCGACCGCGTGCAGACCGAGCTGATCGGACGCAACGTGATCGCCGGGCGGTGGACGTTCCAGCTGGTGGAGGAGTACGAGGACGGGTACGTCTCGGTTTTCCGCGAGCTGGAGCGCACCGCCCGGGACACGCTCGCGGGCGGGCAGCGGCACCTGTGGGAGGCTCGTCTCAAGGAGCAGCGCCGCACGCGCGGCGAGCCCGGTCACGAGGCCAGGCCGTGAGCCCGGGGGCGTGAGGCCAGCAGGTACAGCACGACCAGCAACAGGGACAGCGCCAGCAGCACCGGGCCGAGCCAGCCGAACCCGGCGCGGTTGAGCAGCACACCGACCAGCGCCGGGACCAGCGCGGCGCCCAGGCTGGACGAGCCCACCTGCAGGCCGATCGCCCGGTCCGCGTGCGCGGCGCCGACCCGGTCCGCGGTGGTCAGGATCAGCAGTGGGAAGACCGGCGCGGCGAAGAACCCGACGACGACCAGGCCGGCGGCCGCGACCCAGGCCGGCGCGGGCAGCGAGATCAGCGCGGCGCCGGCCGCCATCCCGATCAGCGCGCCGACCAGGATCCGGTGGCTGGTGATCCGCTCGGACACCCAGCCGAAGATCACCCGGCCGGCGAACAGCGCGCCCCAGTACGCGGAGACGATCAGACCGGCCGCCCGCGGTGACACGTCCCGGCCCTGGGTGAGCACGGTGTACGCCCAGAGGCCGGCCACCGCCTCGATCGCCACGTAGCAGATGAACGCACCGATCCCGAGCCAGACCGCGGGGATCCGCAGCGTGTGCGCGGGCGCGGCCGGGCGCGGCGCCTCCGTCGGCGCGGTGCGCGCCCACAGCCGTACGGTCAGCGCGAACGCGATCGCCAGCCCGGCCTGGAAGACCGCCACGATGCCGTAACCGGAGCGCCACGGGAGTCCCACGGTGAGCACACCGGTCATGATCAGGGGCCCGATCGCGACGCCCAGCCCGAAGAACGCGTGCAGCCAGTTCATGTGCCGCGGACCGAACGCGGTCGCGGCGTACGCGTTCAGCCCCGAGTCGATCGCGCCGGACCCGAGCGCCAGCGCCAGCGCGCACACCACCGCGAGCGCCATGCTCGGCACGCTCATGTAGCCGGTCAGCGCCAGCGACGCCAGGCCCGTGCTGATCGCCAGCAGCCAGCCCACGCCCACCCGCCCGATCGCGAACCCGGCGGCCACGCTCGAGGTGAAATACCCGATCATCCCGGCGATCGTCAGGAACCCGAGAGCATCCAGCGGTACGCGGTAGTCCGCGGCCATCGACGGCCAGGCCACGCCGAGCAGTCCGTCCGGCAGACCGAGGCTGATGAATCCGAAATAGGCGAGCGCGAGGAGAGGCACCTCGTGATCATGCCTGGCGACCCGCGCTCACGCCCGCCGATCGGACAGCCCGAAGCAAGATCAACACATACCGATAAGGGTACGGACGGACGTATCGGTATCGGCCGAAAAGGTGAGTGTGACCCGGTGATCGCAAGGCAGACTTGCCCGAATGCAGCAGCGAGTCACCGGATTCCTGACGCCGCGCCAGCGGCGCCTCGCCTGGCTGGGCTTCCTCCTGGCCGCGATCCACGCTCCCGTCTCGGCGAGCCTCGCGACCGACGCGTCCTGGCTCTTCGCCGTCGTCGTCGCCATGCTCGTCGCCACCGTCATCATCGCCGATGACGCCGAGCGCCGCAGGCCACAGCCGGCCACCGACGAACTCCAGGGCTGATCCGTCCCGCCGGGGAGGGCGACCTCCCCGGCGTCATGTTCTCAGCTCACCGCGATCGCGTAGGCGACGCCCAGGATCACCACCGCCGCCACGGCCACCAGCAGCACCGCGACCCAGACGTCACTCCGCCGCCGCGGCGCCTGCTCCGCCGAGATCTCCGGCTGCGCCGACCCCACGAACCGCCGCGGCGGCCCGACGACCCGGGCGGCTCCCACGGCCCGCTCATCCGGGTCCGGCACGGCCGGGTAGGCGCCGGAGGCACGGTTCAGCGCGGCGTACGCGGCCGCGTTGCCGTTCAGCGACAGGTAGGCGCCTGATCCGCCGGTCAGGCTCGAATTGATCACCGGATAGCCGCCGGAGACCTCGTTGACCACCTCCGGCCGCACCGGCGGACGGGCGCCGCTCAGCACCGGGTACGACCCGGTCACCCTGGTCACGGCGGCGTGCGGATCCGCGGCCGGGTGCGACCCGGGATCGGAGTCCGGAGAGCCGGCCGGGGCCGCCGGGCTCTCCGGGCGTGGTGCCGCGCCTGCCGCGATCCCGGGGTGCGGATGCGTGGTCACGGACGTCTCCGGGTGCGCAGCCGGGGTCCCGGCGGTCTCCCCGTGCGAATCCGGGCCGGCGGCAGCCCCGGCGTGGGAAGCCGCGCCCGCGTCGGTCTCCGGGTGGCGAACCGCACTCGCCGCAGCCTCCGCGTGCGAGGTGGAGCCGGCGGCGGCCTCCGGGTCGGGAACCGCACTCGCCGCAGCTCCGGCCGGCGAAGCCGGGATCGCGGCAGCCTCCGCGTGCGGAGCCGAGCCGGCGGCAGTCTCGGGCTGGAGAACCGCCCTCGCCGCAGCCTCCGGGTGCGAAGCCGGGACCGCCGCAATCTCCGCCCGCGGAGCCGAGGCCTTCAGGGGTACGGCGAGGTGGAGAGTCACGTCCGAATCCTCGGAGCCGCTCCACGGGTCCACCGCCGCGCGTAGCGCGAGTGTCTCCTCGTGCGCGCTCGCGCGCAGCTCCGGATTCGCACCGGTGACCGCGGTGACCGCGCCGGCGGCGGGGGCCAGAAGCACGATCTCGCCGGTACGGTCGGCCTCGTCCTCGCCGGCCGACAGCAGAACGATGATCTCCCCGGTCCGTTCCGACGCATCCTCCTCGAAGGCGTCGTCGGCTACCGGCGCGGTCCCGGCTTCCGCGGCCGGTGCGGTCTCCGCTCCCCCGCCGGCTGCCTCTTGACCTGGTACTTCAGCCTCATCCCAAGGTCCGGCATCGGCGTCGGCCTCGGGGGCCACGCCAGCCTCGGGCGCAGCGGCACCATCGCCCGGACCCGTGCCGGCCTCAGACCGGGCGGGGCCACCGCCTGCTCCCGCATCAGCCTCAGGCCCGGCAGGCTGCGTCGTCTCACCGGATTCCGGCTCAGGTTCAACGGGGGCCGCGGCACCGGGCGCCGTGGGAGCCTCATCCGATTTCACGGGCGGGGACGCCTGCGGTCCCGCGGGCGAAGCTCCCGCAGCGTGCGCGGGCGATTCCGCGGGCGCGATCCCGGCGGACTCCGGAGCCGGGCTCCCGTCCGGCTCGGCCGGGTGCTGTGGTGTGATGCCATTCCCGGCCGGGGACGCCGTCGCGTCCTGGCCCGCCTGCGTGTCGTTCTCACTGTTCGCAAGCACTGTTGCGCCCCCTTCGGCGAACGTCGCGTCCTGTCCGCCGCCGGTCCCCGGCGCCGTGCCTACGGCCGCGTCCGCGACCGGTGCTGCCGCGGCCGCCCCCGGGGCCGCTGTCTCGTCTCCATCCGTCGGCTCCGCCGACGGTCCGGCCAATAGCTCGCCGCGGGATTTCCCGCCGGCGGAGGTCTCATCCGGCGTGCCGGACCTGCCGGGGTCCGGAACGTGCCTGCCACCATCACGAGTTCCGAGCGCTGGCAGCGGTTCCCGGCGATCGCGACCGGCGGGTCCCGCCGCCGGGGTCACCGGCACGCCCGGCACGGACCGCGCCGCCCGAAACGCTGGAATGCGCGTCTCCGCCCGGGGCGTTCCGGCGAGTTCGCCCTGAAGGCCTGGTGATGCGGCCATGGTCGAGGCGCGCGCCACCGCAGCGGCCACCGCATCCCGCGGCATTCCGGAAACCGCGGCAGGCAAAGCACCCGAGACGGGTGGACCGTCCGAGGCCGCCGAGTCAGCCCCAGTAGCGGACGCGTCCGCATCACCCGAGGCAGCCGCAGCCGACGAGGCAACCGCAGCCACCGAGGCAACCGCAGCCACCGAGGCGACCGCAGCCACCGAGGCGACCGCAGCGGCCGAGGCGCCGGCCGCACCGGAAGACACCGACGCAGCCGGTACCGCCGGTTCCACACGCTGGGAACCCGACGCCTCTACGTCAACTACCGACAGTAATGACTTAGCTGACATAAACCCGACATCCGAAGAATGCGATTCCCCCCGCATGCCGCCAGGCACGCCGGATTCCGGAATCCGCACACCCTCCCCTTCTCCCGGCGACACCGGCGGCAGCGTCGCATTACGGCGGGAAATGTGGAAAACGGCATTCCCGACGATGGACTCGTCGAGCTGTTGCAGTGCGGCCACGAAGTCGAGGACGCCGGCGGGCCTGCGGATGTCGGAACTCGCCTCAGGCCCCACGTCGGTCACGCGCCGACTATAAGCACTGCATACACCGTACCCACAAGGCTTAAGACGCCCCTGAGACAAACGAACGGCCTGTACACAGCGAAATGCAAGAAGTCTCATCTTTGAGCACCACAACGCGTCACACATGATCACGCAGCGCTACCGCATCCCCCGGACGGACCGGGACCCGATCGCCCGATCGGATGACCCCGGATACGCTCATGGCATGGCACGCGCGGTCGTCCGGGCAGTCTCCGCCTCCCCAACGGCGCAAGCCGGGGGCCAGGTGGAGGAGGACCCTGCCCATCGGACGGCCGCCGGTCTGCTGGCGAGCCATCCGTGGCACACCACGCCGCTCGGCGTGCCGGGCGGCTGGGACCCGGCGCTGCGCGCCACGATCGAGCTCATCATGGGCTCGCCGGTGGCGATGTCACTGGCGTACGGCGACGCGTACACGCTGATCTACAACGACGCGTTCGCGACGATCCTCGGCGGCAAGCATCCGGCCGCGTTCGGCCGCCCGGCCGCGGACGTGTTCGAGGAGGCGTGGGCGACGCCCGGCGTCGGCGACGTGGTCGACCGCGTCTACCGCACCGGCGAGCCGTTCCGCGAGGCGGAGACCGCGGTCGCGCTGGTCCGCTCGCCAGCCGGCGAGCCGGAGCAGGCGGTCTTCACGCGCGGCTGTTCCGTGGTCCGGGACTCCCAGGGCCGCACGATCGGCGTGCTCACGGTCGCGACCGAGACCACCGAGGCGACCAGCCGGCTGCAGAGCCTGGGCGAGCTGACCGGCGCGCTGGCCGGCGCGGTCACGCTGGACGACGTGGCCCGGGTCGCGCTGCGGTACGGGTTGAGCGCGTTCGACGTCGACCACATGACGTTCGGCGTGGACGACGCGAGCGGGTGGCGGGTGGTCCGCCGGGTGCGCGGCGAGCTGCTGGACGAGGCGGACGAGCGGCTGCCCCCGCTGTGGCGCCGGCTCCCGCTGGACTCGCCGAGTCCGCTGGCGAAGGCGGCCGGGTCCGGCACGGCCGCGTTCACCGAGGACGGCACGCCGCTGCGCGAGGTGGCGGCGGACCGGCACGACCAGCGGCAGCGCGCGATGGCCGCGATCCCGCTGAGCACGCATTCGCTGCGCGGCGCGCTGACGTTCGGCCGCCGGCACGCGCACCTGTGGCTGCCGGCGGAGCGTGCGCAGCTGACCGCGGCCGCGGACCTGATCGGCCAGGCCGCGGAGCGCGCCCGCCGGTTCGAGACCCAGCACGGCACCGCGCAGCTGCTGCAGCGCAGCATGCTGCCGGAGCACCTGCCGAACCTGGACCGGTTCCGGGTCGCCGCACGGTACGACCCGGGCATCGACGGCAGCGCGGCCGGCGGTGACTTCTACGACGCGTTCGTGCTGCCCGAGGGCCGGCTGGCGATCGTGCTCGGCGACGTGGCCGGGCACGATATGCACGCGGCCGCGCTGATGGGCCAGGTCCGGGCCGCGCTGCGCGCGCTCGCGCTGGCCAACCCGGACCCGGTGGTGGTGCTGGACGGGCTGGACAAGCTGGTCGGCATGCTCGGCACCGGCACCCGCTCGCACGAGCTGTTCGTCACGGTCGCCTACGGCCTGCTTGACCAGCGGGACGGTGGGCTGACGATCGCGTCCGCCGGTCATCCGGCACCGCTGATCCGGCACGCCAGCGCGGAGGGACAACTCGCGACGGTCGGCTACCTGGACGTACCGACCGGCACCCCGCTCGGCCTGGGTGGCGCGCACCGCGCGATGACGACGGCGCTCTCGCCCGGCGACACGATCCTGCTCTTCAGCGACGGCGTGATCGAGCGCCGCCGGCGCGAGCTGGACGACGGCCTGGCCGCGCTGGCGAAGTCGGTGGCGGAGGCGGTCAGCGGCGACCCGCGCAACCTGTGCGCGCTGGCCACGTCCGCGGTCGCGGGTGCCACCGAGGACGACGTGGCCGTGCTCGCGGTCGAGTACGCCAGCACGCCCAGCCGGTCCGCGACGATGAACGTGCCACCCGAGCCGACCATGCCGGGGCGCGTCCGGCAGTGGATGAAGGTGCAGCTCTCCGCGTGGGACGTGCCGGAGGCGGTGATCGGGGCGGCCGTGCTCTGCACCAGCGAGCTGACCACGAACGCGCTGCTGCACGCCGGCACCGCCGCACGCGTGCACATCGACCTGACGCCCGAGCGGCTGCTCGTCTCCGTTCAGGACAGTGGCACGCGCGGCACGGTGACCCGCGCGCACACCGACACGCTCAGCAGCCGCGGCCGCGGTCTTGGCCTGATCGAGGAACTCAGCGACGCCTGGGGCACCGACCCGACGGTCCGCGGCTCCACGGTGTGGTTCGAGATCCTGCTCTCCGAGGACCGCGAAAACCCTTAGGAACAAAGGACTTTCCCGCTTCCGGCGGGGGTGCTGCCCGCATGCTCCCGCGGGCAGCGGCCGGCCCGAGGGGCCTCCCTGCCGGTTGCGCCGTGGGTCACCCGAGAACCCGGTACGTGCTAAGAAACCGGAAAAGGGGTACTGGCGTCCGCATGGGTGAGCGACGCGGTGTGCTTTTCGACGTGGACGGAACGCTGGTCGATACGACCTACCTGCATGCCGTGAGCTGGTGGTCGGCGCTGCGTGAGTACGGGCACGACGTACCGATGGCGGTGATCCACCGTGCGGTGGGCATGGGCGGCGACCGGATCCCCGGCCACCTGCTGGGCGACGACCGCGACCCGGCGCAGGACGACGCGCTGCGCGAGGCACACAAGGCCTTCTACGCGCGGTACCGGGACGACCTGCGGCCGCTGCCGGGCGCGCGCGAGCTGCTGTTCGCGTGCGCGGAGCGCGGCCTGACCGTGGTGCTGGCCTCGTCCGCGGACGCGGAGGAGCTGGCCGCGCTGCGCGCGGCGCTGGACGCGGACGACGCGATCACCGCGGCCACGTCGTCCGCGGACGCGCCGGAGGGCGGCAGCAAGCCGGCGCCGGACATCCTGGAGGCCGCGCTGGCACAGTCCGGCGTCGACCCGGCCCGCGCGGTGTTCGTCGGCGACTCGGTCTGGGACGCGGCGGCCGCCGGCCGGCTCGACCTGCCGTGCATCGGGCTGACCTGCGGCGGCACCTGCAAGAGCGAGCTGGCCGGAGCCGGTGCGGTGGCGGTCTACGACGACCCGGCCGCGCTGCTGGCGCTGCTCGACGAGTCTCCGCTCGGTCTGCTCCGGTAGCCGCGCCGATGGACATGATAGATCTGGCGTTCGCTCTGTTCGGCGCCGGCGCGCTGCTGGCCGGCCTGCTCCCTCGCCTGGTGGAGGGCCGGCCGTTCTCGATGCCGATAGCGTTCCTCGGGCTCGGCATGGTGGTCTTCGCGATCCCGTCACCGCTGCCGGACCTGGACCCGCTCGCCCACCCGGAGCTGACCGAGCACCTGACCGAGCTGGGTGTGCTGGTGGCGCTGATGGGCGCCGGCCTGAAGATCGACCGGCCGCTCGGCCTGCGGCGCTGGTCGGCGGTGTGGCGGCTGCTGGCGCTGGCGATGCCGCTGACCATCGCCGCGGTCGCGCTGCTCGGCTGGGCCTGGGCCGGGCTGGGCCCGGCGGCCGCGCTGCTGCTGGCCGCCTCGCTCGCGCCGACCGACCCGGTGCTGGCCGCGGAGGTGCAGGTCGGCGAGCCGACCGACGAGGAGGACTCGGAGGACGAGGTCCGGTTCTCGCTCACCGCGGAGGCGGGGCTGAACGACGGTCTGGCGTTCCCGTTCGTCGCGCTGGCGCTCGCCATGATCCCGGGGCTGACCTGGGGTTCCGCCGGCCACTGGGCGCTCGTCGACGTGGGCTGGAAGATCGCCGCCGGGGTGGCCGGTGGCACCGTGGTCGGCTGGCTGCTCGGCTGGCTGTTCTTCCGGGCGCGTCCGGAGCGGTTGCGGCCCGCGCTGCACGCGGAGGGCCTGATGGCGCTGGCCGCGACGTTCCTCGCCTACGGCGCGACCGAGATGATCCACGGGTACGGCTTCCTCGCGGTCTTCGTGGCCGCGCGCGCGATCCGTGGCGCCGAGCGCGGTCACGAGTACCACCAGGTGCTGCACGACTTCTCGGAGCAGATCGAGCGGCTGCTGACCGTGCTGCTCCTGCTGCTGCTCGGCGGCGCCGTGGTGGACGGGCTGCTGAAGCCGCTGACCTGGGGCGCGGCCGCGACCGGCCTTGCGCTGATCTTCCTGATCCGCCCGCTGGCCGGCCGGTTGTCGCTGATCGGGGCACCGGGCCGGCGTGCCGAGCACTGGGTGGTGGGCGTGTTCGGCATACGGGGCGTCGGCACGTTCTTCTACCTCGCGTACGCGCTCGGGCACGCCGAGATCCCGGACGCTCCGTTGCTCTGGGCTACCGCCGGCTTCGTCGTGATCATCTCGGTCGTGCTACACGGCGTAGCGGCCACGCCGGTGATGGCGAAGCTCGACCGAATGCACGAGCGCTCGCACGTGCAGCCGGAACGTGCAGGTGACGCGTGCGATCAAGAAGACACTCGATGCACCCTACAAGTAACTCCACGTGAGCAGTAGCGCGCTTTCTCGTGTGAGCTGACCGATTTCGGACCCAACTTCTGTAGCTCTGCGTGTAGGTAACCCGTAAGGTGGACGTCAACCGGTGCCGTCGATACGACGACGCGGATCACCCAGTGTGGACGCCGAACACCCTTCGGCCCGGAAGCGGCTCCACAAGGGTCGGCTACACGCAGAGTGACGTAACGCCGGAATGATCACGGATCAAACCGCAGGCGACAAGGAGGTTGGCGGTGCGAGTCAGAGGCTACCCACAGGGCACCCCGTGCTGGGCTGAGCTCATCGGAGAGGAGTCCGCCGACGCTACAGCGTTCTACGGCGAGCTCTTCGGCTGGAAGACCGACGACCGGACCTTCCGGCTGCGTGACCTGGCGGCGGCCGGTCTGTCGCATTCGGACGACGCTCCTGACCTGGGCGGCAGCGCCTGGGCGACCTACGTGGCGGTCGAGGACATCGAGGCCGTCTCCGTGCTGGTGGCGGACGCGGGCGGCACCGTGCTGCGCGCGCCGCACGAGATGCCGAACGGCGGCCTGGCCGCGCTGTTCCGTGACCCGGACGGCGCGGTCTTCGGCGCATTCGAGAAGAAGGGCGCGTTCGGCGGCGCCCAGATCAACGAGGAGCCCGGCGCGTCCTGCTGGTTCGAGCTGAGCACGCCGAACCCGGACACGATCTCCTCGTTCTACGGCAAGATCTTCCAGTGGACCGAGCAGAACGCGGAGTACGCGCCCGGTGTGCGGTACTCGGAGTACCTGACCAGCAGCGCGCGTGTGGTCGCGGGCATGCGCGTCACCGAGGGCGCGGCCCGCTGGCTCACCTGCTTCGAGGCCGAGGACGTGGCGACCACGGCCGGCCGGTGCGTGGCGCTCGGCGGGTCCGTGGTAGCCGGCATGCGCGCCGCCACCATGGGGTCGTACGCGATCCTGGCCGACCCGAGCGGCGCGGAGTTCGGCGTGATCAGCTTCCTGCCGGAGCTGCACGCGTAACAGGCGTTCCCCGGTCCGCCGCCCCCGCGCTGCACCGCGGGGGCGGCGGACTTCTGCTTTGCATAGACGCAGGTTGATGAGTAAGGTCGTGGGAGCGCTCCCGTCGACCTTCGATCCCACCGCCTGCGAGGAGCACCCATGCGCCCCAGATCCGTCCTGGCCGCCGTGGCGGTCGCCGCCGCCACGGTGGCCGGCGCCGGCCTGCTGCTGCCGTCCACCGCGGCCGCAGCCGAATCGCCCTACTACGTCGACCCGGCCACGAACGCCGCGAGGTGGGTCGCCGCCAACCCGAACGACTCCCGCGCCGCCGTCATCCGGGACCGGATCGCGAGCGTGCCACAGGGCCGCTGGTTCACCGCGAACAACCCGGGCACGGTCGCGGGCGAGGTCGACGCGTTCGTCGGCGCGGCCGCCGCGGCCGGGAAGATTCCGATCATGGTGGTCTACAACATCCCGAACCGGGACTGCAGCGGCGCCAGCTCCGGCGGGCTGGCGAACCACGCGGCGTACCGGGCGTGGGTCGACCAGGTCGCGGCCGGGCTGCGCGGCCGGCCCGCCGCGATCATCCTGGAGCCGGACGTGCTCGCGCTGATGACCAGCTGCCTCGACCAGTCGCAGCAGAACGAGGTGTACGCGTCGATGGCGTACGCGGGCAAGGCGTTCAAGGCAGCGTCCGCACAGGCGAAGGTGTACTTCGACGCGGCACACTCGGCGTGGCTGGCGCCGGCCGAGATGGCCGCCCGGCTGGTCCGCGCCGACATCGCGAACAGCGCGGACGGCATCTCGGTCAACGTCTCGAACTACCGGACCAACGCGGAGGCCGTCCCCTACGTCAAAGCGGTGATCGCGGCCACCGGCGACTCCTCGCTCAAGGGCGTGATCGACACCAGCCGGAACGGCAACGGGCCGGCCGGCAGCGAGTGGTGCGACCCGGCCGGCCGGGCGATCGGCATCCCGTCCACGGACGCGGTGGAGGACCCGATCCTGGACGCGTACCTGTGGATCAAGCTGCCCGGCGAGGCGGACGGCTGCATCGCCGGCGCCGGCCAGTTCGTCCCGCAGCGGGCCTACGACCTGGCGATCGCGGCCGGCCCGGTGGTGACGCCGACGACCACGCGCAGCGCGACCCCGACCGCAAGCCCGACCGGCAGCCCGACGCCGGGCCCGGCCGGGTGTGCGGTGCGGTACACGGTCAACCAGTGGTCGACCGGGCTCACCACCGAGCTGCGGGTCACCAACAACGGCGCCGCGATCAGCTCGTGGCGGGTCGCGTTCACGGTCGGCGGCACGGTCACGCTCACCAACGGCTGGAACGGCAGCTGGACGCAGTCCGGCAGCACGCTCACCGCGGCGAACGTCGCCTGGAACGGCTCGGTCCCGGCCGGTGGCACGGTCAGCACCGGATTCCAGGCGTCCTACACCGGCGCCGCGCCCGCGGCACCGACTGCTTTCACGCTCAACGGCACGCCCTGCACGGCGTCCCCCGCGTAGGTCCCGGTGTGGATTCCGGGCGCCGGTCCTCCTCGTTGCGGGCCGGCGCCCGACGATCTCGTGGCACAGCGCGCGTGACACCCCGTCGGCGCCCGCGGGGGCACCCGGAACCCCGCCACGCGGAGCAGCGGGCGGAGGGGTCCGCGGTCCGGTCAGTCGCGCAGCGAGGCGATCAGCTCCGGGGTCAGCTCCGCCAGCGACGTCAGCAGGCTGTCCGCCAGCATCAGCGCGTCGCCGGCCGGTGGGTAGGCCGGCTGCGGGATCGCCACCACCGCGAGCCCCGCCGCGGACGCGGACCGCAGCCCGTTCGACGAGTCCTCCACGGCCGCGCACCGCTCCGGCGCCAGCCCGAGCCGGGACGCCGCGGTCAGGTACGCGTCCGGCGCCGGCTTCCCGCGCGGCACCTCCTCGGTCGACACCGTGGTCTCGAACAGCGCGGTGATCCCGGCCGCGGCCAGCACGTGGTCGATCAGCACGCGCGCGGACGAGCTGGCCACCGCGAGCCGGTACTCCGCGCCGATCCGCCGCACCGCCTCGACCGCGCCCGGGATCAGCGGCAGCGCGGTCTCGTACCGGGCCGCCATCCGCCGCAGCACCTCGGCCGCGACCTCCTCCGGCGTACCGCCGACGCCCAGGTCCTCGGCGAGGTAACGGGACCACTCGCCGGTGCTCATGCCCATCAGCCGCGTCTGCGCGTCCGGCAGCCAGGTGCCGCCGGACTCCGCGACCAGCCCGCGGCGCACCTCCTCCCACACCGGCTCGGTGTCGATCAGCACGCCGTCGAGGTCGAATACCACCGCTTGGATCATCGATACAGACTGCCAGAGCGCGGACCCGGGCAGGGCTTGGCACACTAGTCGGCGTGCATACGACCCTGGCGATCGACTGTGGTGGCGGTGGTATCAAGGCCTCCGTGCTGGACGAGTCCGGCACGATGCGTGCCCAGCCGCTGCGCGTCCCCACCCCGTACCCCCTGCATCCTGATCTTTTCGTGAAGACGCTGGTGGAGCTGTCGCACCAGCTGCCGCCCGCGGACCGGGTGACGGTGGGGATGCCGGGCATGATCCGGCACGGTGTGGTGGTCGCCACCCCGCACTACATCACGAAGGCCGGGCCGCGCACGCGCATCGACCCGGAGCTGGCCAAGGCCTGGGCGAACTTCGACGCCCGGTCCGCGCTCGGCGCCGCGTTCGACCGCCCGACGCTGGTGCTCAACGACGCGGAGGTGCACGGTGCGGGCGTGGTCGCCGGCACCGGGCTGGAGCTGGTGCTGACGCTCGGCACCGGGCTCGGCTGCGCGCTGTTCGACGGTGGGCGGCTCGCGCCGCACCTGGAGTTCTCGCAGGCGCCGGTGCGCTGGGGCATGTCGTACGACACGTACATCGGCGAGCACGAGCGGCGCCGGCTCGGCGACTCGTTCTGGTCGCGCCGGGTGGCCCGGGTGGTCGAGGGCCTGCGCCCGGTGTTCCTCTGGGACCGGCTCTACATCGGCGGCGGCAACTCCCGGCGGATCATCCCGGAGCAGCTGCTGCGGATGGGCGACGACGTGGTGATCGTGCCGAACACGGCCGGCATCGTCGGCGGCGTCCGCGCCTGGTCGCTGCGCGTTCACTAGATCATCGAGGGGTACGGAGAGCGTGTACTCTTCCCGCGTGGTGGCTCACGTGCTCTCCGTCAACCTGGCCGTGCCCGGCCGCGTGCCCGGCACGGTGCGCAAGACCGGCATCGACAAGCGTCCGGTGGACGGGCCGGTGCTGGTCCGTGCGCCCGGCGACCGCGCGACCGGGCTGGGCAGCGGCCTGGTGCACGACCAGATCTTCGACAACCGCCACCACGGCGGCGACGACCAGGCCGTCTACGTCTACGCCCGCGAGGACCTGGACGTGTGGGCCGCGGAGCTGGGCCGGGACCTGCCCGGCGGCGTGTTCGGCGAGAACCTCACCACGGCCGGCCTGGACGTCACGAACGCACTGATCGGCGAGCGCTGGCGGATCGGCGCCGACCTGGTGCTGGAGGTCTCGGTCCCGCGCGAGCCGTGCAACACGTTCGCCCGCTGGATGGACGTGCCCGGCTGGCTCAAGACGTTCACCCAGCGCGCGGTGCCCGGCACCTACCTGCGGGTGATCGCGCCGGGCGAGGTGCGGGCCGGCGACCGGATCGTGGTCGAGCACCGCCCGCCGCACGAGGTCACGGTCGGGCTCGCGTTCCGGGCCATGACGCTGGAGCGCGAGCTCCAGCCGCGCCTGCTGGACGCCCCGGCGCTGCCCCCGAAGGTCCTCGCCAAGGCGCGTAAGTATGCCGAACGCGTGACCGCCGGTCCGGGCCAGTGACCCACCGGCCACGACCTCACGCTGATGGACGTCGTGACGCTGTCGTATTGATCGGCGCTGTCATGGTGATCGGCGTCAGGCGAGGACGCTGATCGGCTCGACCACGCCGACGCCCTCGGCGAAGTGGCGCAGGCGGATCGCGTGCGACTCGGTCAGCACCTCGCCGGCCCGGACCAGCGTCATGCCGGTCTTCGTGACCACGTCCTGGTTCATCAGCATGCCGACCACCAGCTCTTTGCCCTTGACCTGCCGGGGGCGGCGGACCTCGTTGGCGCTGTAGGCGCGGACCGCCGCGTCCAGCATCTCGGCCGGATACCGCGGGTTGCGGGCCAGCTCGACCACCGCGGCGCCGGGCGCGAGCCCGGACTCGACCGCGACCACGAACGCGGTGACGGTCTCGTAGATCTGCTTCGCCGCGCCGCCGGACTCCTCGGTCGCGCGCGGCGTGGGCACCTGCGCCTCCGCGAGCGTGACCGGCTGGGACGCCACCCAGGCGGCGACCCGCTCCAGCCGCGGGATCCGGCCGATCAGCTCGCGGGACAGCTGCGGGTGCCCGCGGAACATGGCCAGCGCCTCCGCGTCGACGTCCGTGGTGTCGGTCGCCCGCGCGATCACCTCGGGCGGGACCGCCATCATGCCGACCTGGCCGAGCATCGCGGCGAGCCGCAGTTCCCACGTGTCCTTCGGCCGCAGCCCGGACACGCACGCGTCGATCAGCGTGCGCACGGTCTCGGTGCGCGCGGCCGCGACGGGGTGCGCGGCCGCCATCAGCTCGGTCAGGACCTTGACCGCACCGTCCAGCGTACGTTCGAGCAGTTCCCGCTCGCTCATGATCAGGCGGTGCTGGGCGAGCGCGGCGTCCAGCGCGCGGGCCAGCTCGGCCGGTTCGCACGGCTTGGTGAGGAAGCGGAACAGGTTGCCGTCGTTGACCGCGGCGATCGTGTCGCCCAGGTCGGCCTGGCCGCTGAGGATGATCTGCACGGTGTCCGGCGAGCGTTCGCGCACCCCGGCCAGGAACTCGGCGCCGTTCATGCCGGGCATGCGCATGTCCGAGACGACCACGGCGTACGGGTACGCGGTGCCGTGCACCTTGGCCAGCCCGTCCGCGCCGGAGTTGGCCGTGTCCAGCTCGTAACGGCCGTGCAGGCTGCGCCGGAACGCGTCCAGGATGCGCTGCTCGTCGTCGACCATGAGAATCCGCTGAGTCAGCACACCCGCACCCCCTGAGCCGTCATTCGACTATAAATGCGGCTGAACCCGGTGAGCGGGAAACCGCTCAGGTCGGGCCGCACCGGGCCGATCGGATCCTCGGAGTCCCGGCACCGGCTCGGAGAGGGCGACATGTCCGACTCACCGCCCTCCTACGAGGATCTGTTGCGCACCGTCGACCAGCAGCGCGACATGATCCGGTCGCTCACCCGCGACATGCGTACCGCGAAGGATCTGGTCGCCCGCAACATGGACGACGCCGTCGTGATCACGGACGAGACCGGCGTGATCGAGTGGGTCAATCCGGCGTTCACCGCGATGACCGGCTGGTCCGAGGCGGAGGCGGTCGGCCGTACCCGGCAGAGCATGCTCGCCGGCACCCAGCCGCTCGGCGACCTCGGCGACTACCTCACCGACGATCACCAGGGCATGATTCCGGATTTCCTGGCCACCACCCGGGACGGTCACGAGTACTGGCTGAAGATCGAGCTGCACCGGGTGCACGAGGACGACGGCCGGGTCCGGATCGTCTGCGTGGAGCACGACGTCACGTCCCGCCGCGAGGCCGACGAGACGCTGCTGACCGCGATCGAACGCTCCGAGGCGCTGGCCGCGGAGCTGTCCACGGAGAAGGCGCTGCTGGACGGCGTACTCTCGTCGATCCCGCAGCTGACCTACTGGAAGGACTTCGCCGGCTGCTACCACGGGCACAACGCGGCGTTCCTGACCATGCGCGGGCTCGACCGCGACGCGGACGTGCTCGGCCGGACCGAGGCGGAGCTGCCGGTCACCGACGAGCTGTCCCGCGTGCTGCCGGAGGTCGAGGCGCAGGTGCTGGCGACCGGCCGGCCGGTGCTGGACCAGCGGGTGACGATGGGACCGTCGCGCAGCCTGTTGCTCAGCGTGCTCCCCCGGTGGGGCCCGGCCGGGGTGATCGAGGGCCTGATCGGCGTGGGCGCGGACGTCACCCGGGTCAGCGAGCTGGAACGGCAGCTCAATGCCGCGAACCGGCTGGAGGCGATCGGCCAGCTCGCGGCCGGCATCGCCCACGAGATCAACACACCGATCCAGTTCGTCTCGGACAACACGCGGTTCGTGGCGGAGTCGTTCGACGGCCTGCTCGGGCTCGTCAAGCGGGTCAGCGAGGTGTGCGCGGCGGATCACCCGGACCCGGCCGAGGCGATGGCCGGGCTGCGCGCGGCGCTGGACACCATCGACCTGGACTTCCTGGTCGACGAGATCCCGGGCGCGGTCACCGAGTCGCTGGAAGGACTGGACCGGGTCGCGCAGATCGTCCGCGCGATGAAGGACTTCTCGCACCCGGGCCAGGGCCGGCGGGACACCGACATCAACCGGGCGGTGGAGAGCACCGCGCAGGTCGCCCGGAACGAATGGAAGTACCAGGCGCAGCTCACCCTCGATCTGAGCCCGGACGTGGGCATGGTGCCGTGCTACGAGGGCGAGCTGAAGCAGGTCGTGCTGAACCTGATCGTCAACGCGGCGCACGCGATCGAGTCCCGGCGCGCGCAGCAGCCGGACCCGCCGCTCGGCACGATCACGATCTCCACCCGGCGGTACGAGGACCGGGCCGAGATCGTGATCAGCGACGACGGCACCGGCATGACCGACGCGGTCCGGGAGCGCATCTTCGACCCGTTCTTCACCACGAAGGGCGTCGGCAAGGGCACCGGTCAGGGGCTGAGCATGGCATACAGCAGCATCGTGCAGAAGCACGGCGGCGCGATCCGGGTCGAGTCCGCGCCGGGCGAGGGCGCCCGGTTCACGGTCTGCCTGCCGGTCAGCGCGGAGGTCCCGGCGTGAAGCCCCGCCTGCTGCTGGTGGACGACGACGCGAAGATCCTCTCCGGGCTGCGCCGGCAACTGCACAGCCGGTACGCGGTGACGGTCGCCGAGGGCGGCGAGGCCGGGCTGGCCGCGATCGCGGAGCAGGGCCCGTTCGCGGTGGTGGTCAGCGACATGCGCATGCCCGGCATGGACGGCGCCACGTTCCTGGCCCGGGTGCGGGTCGCCGCGCCGCTCACCACGCGTGTGCTGCTCACCGGCCAGACCGAGCCCGCGGCCGCGATCCGGGCGATCAACGACGGCCAGGTCTTCCGGTTCCTGAACAAGCCGTGCCCGCCGGAGACGCTGGACCGGTGCCTGCAGGAGGCGGTGGTCCGGTACGAGGCCGCGCGCGACGAGGAGTCCGCGCTCGCCGCCGTGCTGGCCGACCGGCGGGTGCTCGACCACGCGCTCGACCCGACGGTCCCGGCCGGCGACGCACTCGCGGCCGAACTGCTCGACGCACTCCGCAACGGCGAGTTCCACCTGCGCTACCAGCCGATCGTCGCACTCGCGGACGAGCGCGTGATCGGCGTGGAGGCGCTCATGCGCTGGACGCCCGCGCACACCGGACTGGTCACGGCCGCACACTTCATCCCGGCCGCGGAGGCCACCGGGCTGATCCGCCCGCTCGGCCGCTGGGTGATGTCCGCGGCCTGCCAGGAGGTGGCGTCCTGGCCCGCGCTGTCCGTCACCGAGTCGCTGCGCGTGCACATCAACCTGTCCGAGGGGCAACTGCGCGACCCGCAGCTCGCCCACGACCTGCAGCAGGCGCTGACGCTGAGCGGCTTCGACCCGCGGCGGGTGACGCTGGAGATCGACCACGGTCCGGCGCTCTCCGAGCGGCAGCCGCTGGCCTCGCTGCGCACGCTCTGCAACCGCGGCATGGAACTGGCACTGTGCGGCTTCACGGACGCGGCGCTGCTGCGCGACACCGCGGAACGGCTGCCGCTCGCGGTCGCGAAGATCCGCCGGCACCTGACCGCGTTGCTGCCCACCGACGAACAGCACAGCGGCGTGCTGTTCGCGCAGATCGTGGCGACCGCGCACGACCTCGGCATCCGCGCGGTGGCCGAGGGCATCGAGACCGACGCCCAGCGCGACGCCGCCCGTGACCGCGGGTGCGACCACGGTCAGGGCTACCGCTACGGCAGCCCGGCCGAGGCCGGGGACCTGCTGACCCTGCTGGTCGGCGCGTGACCGCGGCCGGCCCGGCCGCACCGGGACGCAGGCGAGCGCGGTGGGTGCACAATGGCGGGTGCGCTCGGCCCACTGTTTGGGGGTGGGCCGGGCGTCCACAGTGGCCGGGGTTCCCGGCCGCGCGCGGGTCGGGCTCGTCCGCCGCCTGCCGCACGCTGCTCGACGACCCGGCCGGAGCGCCACGGTGACACGCCGGAACCTCATGCACACCTCGGCGAAGCGTGTGCACGAGGTTCCCGACCGGCTGCCGGCTGCCGGCTGAGCGGGAATGACTCAGAGCGGCGGGTACGCGTTCGCCAGCAGCTCCTCGAACTGTGCCTGGAACCAGTGGCCGGACAGCGGTGCGTCGGGCAGCGCGCCGGACATGTTGTTGTTGTTCCGCGGGTTGCCCTGGTAGGTCGGGTCGCACATCCGGTCGAAGCCCTTGCCCTCGTCGTTCGCGATCTCCCGGGACGCGCCGTCCGACTCACCCGGCGGCTTGATCCACGCGTAGGCGTCGATACCGGCCGCCGGCGACGCCTTCGGCCGCTCGCCCAGCCCGGCACCGGCCTGGTTGCACCAGTTGCCGAGATGGATGCGCCGGTCCAGACGCGACTCGTTGACGAACGTGTTCGGGTCCGTCGACGTACTGGCCCGGGTGGGCCGGTCCGGGCCGCCCCAGCCATTGCGAGAAGTATCGATGATCATGCCGAGCCCGGCGTCGAAGCCGATCCCGACCAGGTGCTGACGGTACGCCTGCGCGTACTCCACCTCGGCGACGTAGTTGTTCCAGTCGACCCAGGTGGTGGCCTCCCGGACCGTCCTGCCGCCGACCACGGTGGTCGCCTCGAAGAACGGCTCGTCCAGGATTCCGTAGTTCGCCACGTTCGCGGCGAAGCCGTGCACGTCCGCCGGCTCCGCGCCGTTGGCCCGTGCGGCCTGGAGGAACACCTGGCCGGACCCGGCGAAGTTGTCGGTCCAGCCGAGCCAGCCGTGGTGGCCGATGTCGATGTAGTTGTAGACGTTCGGCAGCGCGCCGAGCTGCGCCAGCGCGTACCCGACGCCCTGGACGTAGTTGCCGTTGGCCTTCATCACGTCGCACTCCGGCGTCGCGGTCGGCCGCGGGCTGACGTTCGTCACCAGGTTCGGCAGCGAGTCGATCTCGACGATCGTGACGATCCGCAGGTTCGCGTACGCCGGGTCGCCGATGATCTCGACGATCGGGTCGATGTAGCCGCTCTGGTAGGTGGCCAGCTCGGTCGGGCCCAGCTCGCCGTTGGACGCGAGCGCGGCACAGTCCCGGCCGGGCAGGTTGTAGATGACCACCTGGATCAGGTTCGCACCCTGGTCGAGCGCGGCGTCCAGGTGGTCGCGCAGGCCCATGGTGTTCGATCCGGCCGAGCCGGACTCGATCGCGGCGATCCGGTCCAGCCAGATCGCGGTCGGCTGGTTCGCGATCGCCTGCCCACCGCTCGACGCGGCCTTCGCGGACCAGTCCGGGTTCACGTAGACCTTGGCACCGGCGTACGGGTTGTCCAGCTTGGCCGCCGCGTTCGCGGTGCCGGTGGCCACGGTGACGAGACCGGCGGCGGCCAGTGTGGCGGCGGCCGCGAGGGCCAGGGATCGCTTCCTCGATGACACACGCATACGTGCACTCCTCACGAGATGTACGCGGATGGAGCGTGACGGTCCATGGCTCGCTGCGACGCCGCGCCGCAGACCGCCTGCCTGTCGTCCCCGCAGCCCGGTCGGGGCGTTTCCTCCGGAGCAGGCCATTGCCCCATGAAGACCACTAAAAGCGGATTTGGGACCGTGCGGCGGTGATCGCCCTGACGCGTCCTTAAAACAGGCTATTCACAGCCTTCGATGATTTACAAGGGTGTAACACCCGGGAAATCCGATTGGCGCGATGAAAATCGTTTTGCGTAGGCGCGGAGGATTTGCGGCTTCAACAGCGAGAACACGTTCTCCGATCGCGGCCGGTCAGCTGCGGGGCGACCGCGTGTCAGCCGCGGCTCGGCCGCGGGTCCGCACTGCGGGTCGGCCGCGGTGCCAGGCGCGGGTCAACTGCGTGGCCAGGCGCGCAGGAGCGCGTCCAGTGCGTCCAGTGAACGTGTCCAGCTCTCCGCGGAGTCCGGCGCACTGTGCGCGAACGCACCGGCCGCCTCCAGATTGACCCAGCCGTTGAACACGCTGCCGAGCAGCCGTACCGCGTGTGTCTGATCCGGTTCCGGCAGGTCGTAACCGCGTAGCAGCGCCCGCGTCATCCCGGACAGCCGCACACCCGCGCTCGCCGCCGCGTCCGCCGGCTCCAGCCGCGCCTGTGCCGCCGTCCACCGGCCCGGATGCGCTCGCGCGTAGTCCCGGTAGACGCCGGCCAGCGCGACCAGTGCGTCCCGGCCGGCACGCCCGGCCAGCGCCTCCGACGCGCGGCCGGCCAGTTCCTCCAGCGCCAGCATCGTCACACGGGCGCGCAGCTGCTGCCCGTTGGCCACGTGCGAGTAGAGACTCGCGACCGCGACGCCGCACCGCCGGGCCAGCGCGGACGGCGTCACCGCGTCGAAGCCCGCCTCGTCCGCCAGCTCCGCACCGGCCTGCGCGAGCCGTTCCGTGGTCAACCCCGCACGTGCCATACCCCATTATTGATTTGCCTAAAGGTTTTAGGCAAATTAGCGTCGTCCGCATGGAACCGCTGACCGACCGAGAGATCCGCGCCGCGTTCGTGAACTGCTCCAAGGGCGAGGCGACCCGCGCGTTCATCCCGCGCGACCTGGCCACCCGCCCCTGGGACGACCTGGACTTCTTCGGCTGGCGCGACCCGAAGTCACCGGAACGCGCCTACCTGGCCGTCCCCGGCGACTCCCTGATCGCGGTCACGCTGCGCCTCCCCACCCCATCCGTCGCCCGCACCGCCCGCCACGGCATCTGCTCCCTCTGCCTTACCACACACGACGGCGGCGTACCGCTGATGGTCGCGCCGAAGGCCGGCAAGGCAGGCCGCCAGGGCGACTCCGTCGGCACCTACATCTGCCCGGACCTGACCTGCTCGCTCTACATCCGCGGCCGCCCGGGCGCCGGCCCCGGCACACCGCTGCGCGACTCACTCAGCGAGGAGGACAAGATCGCGCGGATGCTGTCGCACGTCGCGGGTTTCCTGGCGAAGATAAGGGAATAGCGCACTCCGCTCCCGGCGTGCCCGATCCCGGCGGCACCGCCCCGAGGCCGAAGCCCAGGTCACGTGGTCCGCTGACCACGCCGCCCCGCGGGCCGAACGGGTACGGGCCGAACAGGCCGGCCTGCCAGTCGAGGATCTCCCTGGTCCGCTCGATGCTGCTGCGGGCGGCCGCGGCGCTGACGTCGTCCAGGCGCGTGCTGTACGCCGTGATGACCGGCTGGCCGTCCGGCGTCTCGTCGCCGTACGTGTCGAAGTCGCCTATCGCCAGGAACGCCAGGTAGGTGGCCTGCGGTGCGGCCGATCGCCAGGACCAGCGGTCCCAGCCGCGCAGCTCCGGCTGCGCCCACCTGGTCGGCGAGCCGTTGGAGATCGCCTCCACGCCGGACGGCACCAGCACGGACACGTCGAAGGTCACCTTGTCCGTCGGGTGGTCGTTGCCCGGGTACCACCACCAGGCGCTCTCCGGCTGGCCGACCGCGAGCGCGCCGTCCGGTGTGCGGTTCCACGCGGTGTAGCCGGCCGCGACCACCGAGGACGGCACGTCGTCGTACGTCACCACGATCGTGGTGCTCTGGCCGGCCAGGAGCGGGCGGGCCGGCGTGACGACCAGTTCGTGGTCGCCCTCCCGGGCGAACGTGGCCGGCCGGCTGCCGACCCGCACGGACGTGGTCCGCAGCGCGAAGTCCAGGTTGAACGCGGACAGGTCCTGGGTGGCGGTGGCCAGGATCGTGGTGGTGCCGGTCAACCGGTCGGTCTGCGGGTGGTAGCGCAACCGGATGTCGTAGTGACCGACGTCGTAACCCCCGTTGCCGTAGTCGGGATAGTAGCTGTCACCGGCGCCGGGCACGCCGGGCGCCGGGGCCGCCTCCGCGCCGCCCTGCACGCCGAGGACGACGGCGAGGACGGCTGCCGCCGTGATCACGGTTCTGCGTAACACGGGTCTCGTCCTCCCCGGGACCCGCACCTCGGGCCCCGGGAAGTCAACGTATCGACAAACTTATACGCGGCAATGACGGTGCCGAGTCAGGCTTCCGACGGTTCCGGGTCCACGTCCGCGCGCAGCACCGCCACCGGGCAGTGCGCGTGGTGCAGCACGTACTGGCTGGTGGAGCCGAGCAGCAGCCCGGCGAAACCGCCGTGGCCGCGGGAACCGACCACGACCAGCGCGGCGTGTTCCGCGATCTCCAGCAGGCCGGCGGACGCGCCGCGCTCCACCGCGAGCTCGCGGACCCGGACGGACGGGTGCCGGGACCGGCCCTCGGTCAGCGCGTCGTGCAGCACCTGGCCGGCCGCGGTCACGTAGTCGTCGCGGTCCTGCGCGGTGGGGAACGCCATCAGCGCCGGGTCGACCGGCGTCGGCAGGCCCCACGCGTGCACCGCGATCAGCTCGGCGCCGAGCCGTTCCGCCTCCGCGAACGCGAACAGCACGGCCGCGTGCGACGGCGCGGACCCGTCCACTCCGGCCACCACCGGGCCGCCGGGCGTGGCCGGCTCGCGGACCACCACGGCCGGGCACTTCGCGTGCGCGGAGACCTGCACACCGACCGAGCCGAGCAGCAGACCGGTGAAGCCGCCGAGGCCGCGGGAGCCGACCACGACCAGGCCGGCGCCGTCCGAGGCCTCGATCAGCACGCCGGACGCGCCGCCGGCCAGCGCTTCCGTGCTCACCGCGGCGGCACCGGCCTCGGCCGCGACCCGGGCCGCGCCGGTCAGCACCGCCTCGGCGGCCTTCGCGTACGCGCCCGCGTCGCCGGTGACGTCGCCGGCCGGGCCGAACGGCGACGCCGGGTACGGCACCGGCAGCGAGTAGGCGTGGATCAGCCGCAGCGGCGCGCCGTTGGCCCGGGATCGGGCGGCGGCCCAGCGTACGGCCGTCTCCGCCCCGGGCGATCCATCGACTCCGACGACGATTCCGGACATGACCCGCCTCCTTCGGCCCCGGGCGGGACCCCTTACCTGCTTGCTCTACACCCGGATGCGACCGCCGCACCACCGAACGCGGATATTGCCGAGCATGGGGCGGTCTGGGCAGCGGCGGGCGGTCCGGGCAGAATCACCGGTATGCCAACTCGTACCTCATCCGCTGTCTGGAACGGCGACCTCAAGGGCGGTGCCGGCACCGTCGCGCTCGGCTCCGGCGTCTTCGAGGGCCCGTACACGTTCGTCTCCCGCTTCGAGGACGGATCCGGGACCAACCCGGAGGAGCTGGTCGCGGCCGCGCACGCCGGCTGCTTCTCCATGTTCCTGGCGAACGTGCTCGCCGGTGCCGGCTTCAAGGCCGACTCGGTGCGCACCTCCGCCGCCGTCACGCTCGGCGACGGCCCGAAGATCACCGGTATCGCGCTGACCGTGGAGGCGTCGGTGCCGAACATCGACGCTGACGCCTTCGCGGCCCACGTGGAGACCGCGAAGGCCGGCTGCCCGATCTCGGCCGCGCTCGGCGCCGTGCCGCAGACGGTCGACGCCAAGCTCGTCTGATCCGCGGGTGCGGCCGTCCGGCGGGGCGGCCGCACCTATGGCATCGCCACCAGGTCGTACCGCGCCTTCAGGAACGGCAGCAGCTTCTTCAGCGCCTTCGTCGTCTCGCGCCGGTCGCCGCCGCCGTCGTGCAGCAGCACCACCGCGCCCGGGTGCGCGTTCGCCTCGACCAGGTCGCAGATCTTCTTCGCGTCCTTGGTCTCCCAGTCGCGCGAGTCGATGCTCCAGTGCAGCGGCACCATGCCGAGGTTCTGCGCGACCGACACCGTACGGTGGTTGAAGTTGCCGCCCGGGTTGCGGAAGTAGTGCACCTTCGCGTTCGGTACGACCGTGTGGATCGCGTCGTTCGTCCGCACCAGGTCCTTGACGATCTGCTCCGGCGTGCGCTCGGCCAGCTGGAAGTCGTGATTCCAGGTGTGGTTGCAGAGCGTGTGTCCCTCGGCGACGATCCGGCGCATCTGGGCCGCATGCGACCGCACCTGGCTGCCGATCACGCAGAACGTGGCCTTGATGCCGTGCTTGTCCAACAGGTCCAGCACCTCGTCGGTGTACTGGGACGGGCCGTCGTCGAACGTGAGGCTCATCGACGGCGTGCCGGTGACGCGCTGGGTGCCCTCCGGCCCGTCGTACGCGCGCTGCCGGGTCGGCGGTTCCGCGCGCATCGGCCCGCGTGCCGCGGACGCGGCCTGGCCGCCCGGCTCCGGCGTGCTCGCGGCGCGTGGGTTCGGCCGGTACGGCGAAGCTGACGCTCCGTAGTTGCCGGACGTCACCCTCGCCACCACGAGCAGGCTCGCGATCAGCATCACGGCCAGTACCGTGGCGATGATCGCGATGTGCCGGGCGCCGATCGTCCACCTCGTCATCGCGGGCTGCACTCCGTCCCCCACCGGATAAATCCGGATCCGTCCCTTTGTCGTTCCACCCAGGAACACATGAAACGGTGGCCCGGGAGGGATATCAACCAGACGAACGGCCACACTGCGGTCAGAACGGCAATGCTCACCGTGCGTCACGAAGGGTGGCCCTCACCGGCTCCACAGCCACTAGACGGCTCCGGCCGCCGCCGGGTTGCACCCGCGCGCCCCCGCTATCCGAAAGACGACAGCGGGGTTTCGGTGACCACGACGCGACCGGAGCCCGCAGGAGCCCCAGCGGCCACGCCGGAAGCGGGAATATCCAAAGCTTCACGGGCAGGGCGGGAAACCGGCGCGCGTCTCCGTGGTGAAGCGGCAGCCGAACGACGTGGCCGCGACCGCACGCGGGTTCAGGACGGCGTCGCCGGGGGCACGGTGCCCGGTGGCGATCCAGCGGGTCAGGTCGTCGAAGCCGGCCCGCAGCTCGGCCTGGGTGAAGTCGCAGTGGCCGGGCGCGCGGATCGCTCGCGAGACGAACAGCGGCGAGTGCGCGCGACGCGCGTAGATCTGCTCCATCGAGAACGGCACGAAGAGGTCGCCGGTGGTGTGCAGCGAGAGCACCGGCACGCGGGGCCGGCCGTCGACGCGCGGGATGCTGCCGAGGCCGGGGTCCGGCGGCAGCGTGGGCGCGACGCGCAGGACGTCCCGGTTGAGCCGCAGTTCGGCCGGGGTGAGTCGCGGTCCGTCGTCGGTCCGGTAGACGGTGTGGCGGTTTCCGGACACGTTTTCCGCCCGGCCGGAGAGGCCGGGATAGAGTCCGAAGAGGAACGGCAGGTCGGCGAAGGGTTCCAGCGACGTCACCGCGTTCCAGAACGCGAAGGACTCCGCGAAGCCCGGGCGTTCGCCGCCGGTGCGCCGCTCGACCACGTCCGACCAGGCCCGCCCAGCCGGGGTGAGCGACGCCGGCAGCCCGAGGTTCGCCGTGATCGCCGTGACCCGCGCGCGCCATTCCGCGTCGTAGGACGCGTCCGGCACGTCCGGGAAGCGGATCGGCACACCGGCCAGCGCGGCCGCGGTCACGTTCGCGTCCAGGAAGTAGTCCCAGAGCGCGGTGTCGCCGAGCACGCCGCAGACCGGCATCGCGCCGGTGAACGCGCGCGGATACTCCTCGATCGCGACCGCGGTGACGTGGCCGCCCATCGACTCGCCGGTCATCAGCACCGAGCGGGCCGGCCGGCCGGTGACCCGGCTGAACACCTCGATCAGCGCGTGCGAGTCGCGGACGCCCTGGCCGACCTCGTACCCGTTGAGCTGGTAGCTGGAGGTCGCCCAGGCGTAGCCGCGGTCCAGGTAGTGCTCGCGCAGGCGCGGGTTGCTGACGAAGACGACCTGACCGTCGCCGCGGTAGCCGTGCGCGAAGATCACCAGCCGGCCGTTCCACCGGCGCGGTACCTCGATCCGGTACGCCGCGCCCCGCTCGATGCCGGTGTGCACGGCCGAGCCCGCGACCGGCGTGAACGGCGTGCCGTCCACGTCGCAGTCCGGGTCCGCGACCAGATAGCCGGGCTGGGTGGTGCTCGGGACGGGTGCGTCGCACGCGGGCGCCGTCACCGGCCCGTGCAGCAGCGAGGCGGTGAGCAGTGCGGCGAGGACGGCGGGTCCGGCGGCCATGGCGTTACCTCCCGGTAACACATCCAACGACCGGCATCGACGGCTGTCAAGACGGCCGAACGACCCCGGCGGCCCAGAGCTGAAGCCCCCTTGGGCCCTGGACCGCCGGGACGCTCAGCGGGCGTGCAGCAGTCCGGCCAGCTCCCGGGCGACGCGCAACGCCATCGCGCGTCCCCCGCCCAGCACCACCAGGTCCTCCACGGCGCAGGCCGGTGGCGCGTGGTCGAGTGCTGCGGCCAGCTCCGGGTGGTCGGCGGCCCACGCCAGCAGCGCCGCCCGCACCTCCCTGCCCGCCTCGTCCGGCCCGGGCGTCTCCGCCACGAGCCGGCGCACCAGTTCCTCCCGGTACTCCCAGAAGGACCACACCTTGGTCTCGTCGATCAGCTGCGCGACCGCGTCCACCCGCCGGTACGCCAGCGCCAGCTGGATCGAGTCGGCCGAGCCGTCCCGGGCCAGCTCGCGTACCATCGGGTGCCGCGCGTGCTCGCCGGCCACCTCGTAGAACGTGGTGCGGCTGCCCTGCGGCAGGACCGCGTCGACCACGTCGCGCCAGCCCGGCACCCGGCCGGTGCCGTCGGACAGCAGCGCGGCGGCCGCGCGGTAGTAGGCGGTCTTGGTCCGCCAGTGGCTGCGCTCCCGGTTCCGGTCCCGGGCCAGGCGCCTGCGCCAGCCGGCGATGACGGTGCTGCTCAGCAGCGTCGGGCAGCTGTCGGTGAACGCGATCGCAGCCGTCACGGTCGGTCCGTCCTCTCGGTCGTCAGCGGGGTCGACCGAGTCTCACCGGCGAACGGATCACGGGACATCACGTGTTCACGGGAGATGTGGCCGGTGACCGTGTCGAGCACGGCGGTCCAGTCCGCCGGCGGTGCGTCGCCGCGCCAGGCGACCAGGTGGTCGGGGCGGACCAGCACGTACCGCCGGTCCCAGGCGGCGCCGGTCGCGATCAGGTGTGTCATCGGCATGCCCCGGCGCCGGGCGCGCTCCGCCAGCGCGCGCCCGGCGCCCCCGGACCCCAGGTCGACCAGCGTCAACTCGGGCCCGAGCCGGTCGAACAGCGGTGCGCCGTCCGCGAGCGGTACGGCGGGTGCCCGGCTACCCGGCCAGGTGGAGGGCATGATCCGGTCCCACGGCAGGTCGCCGGGGCTGTCCGGCTCGTGGCAGACGACCGGCGAATCGGCCAGCCGGCGGCCGAACGTGATCCCGGCGTCACCGGCCTGGTGCGCCTCCTGCGCCACGAACCCGGCCAGTAGCTCACGGGACGCGCCGGCGCCGGCCAGCCGGCCGAACCGCAGCCGGGTCTGCACGGCCAGGTCGTGCAGCTCCCGGTCGATCAGCGCGGCGTGCCGGCGCTCGCTCTCGTAGCTGGCGGCCAGCCGGGGACCGCCCCAGCCGCACGCCGTGGCCGCGAGTTTCCAGCCGAGGTCGACCGCGTCCGCGATGTCGGTGCCGGCCCGGCGGCCGACCGCGGCGCGCAGCCGGTGCGCGGCGGCACCGGCCAGGTAGGCGCGGCCCTGCGCGTACCGGGTGGCGACGGCCGGGGACTCGTCCCATTCGGAGACCGCGAGCACGTCGTACGTGCCGTCCAGGCCGAGCCGGTCGCGCAGCACCTCGGCCGGGTCGACCGCGGCGGGCGGGCCGTCGGCCAGCGGCACGGTGCCGACCCAGGCGTCGCCGTCGCCCTGCCAGGTGAGCGTCGCCTCGCCCGCGACGATCTCCGGCGCGGCCTCCGCGTGCGCCGCCAGCACCGCGTCCGAGCTGCGGAAGAGGACGGCGCAGCGGCGCGCGGGCGGGCCGATCCGGTCGAGTCCGATACCGAGGCAGCGGCGGACCGTGCTGCGCGCGCCGTCGCAGCCGGCCAGGTGCGCGGCCTCGAGCGCGTGCCGTACGCCGGTGCGCTGCTCCAGCACGGTGGCCAGCACCCGGTCGCCCTCCACCCGCAGGTCGGTGAAGGTCCAGCCCTCGCGCAGGTCGATCAGCGGGTTGCGGCGCAGCGTCGCGCGCAGGAACGCGGCCAGTGCGGCGCCGCGCACCCAGAGCCCGGTCTCCAGCGCGGCGGTGCCGTCCACCGCGTCGGCCGGTGGCTCCGGCGGCGCCGGCCACATCCCGGCCGGCGCGTGGTCCAGCCCCCTCGTCCAGACCACGCCGCCGGCCGGGCCCACGATCCGGCACTCGTCCCGTACGCGTGCGGCCAGCCCGAGCCGGCGCAGCAGCTCCATGCTCCGGCCGTCCAGGAAGATGACGCCCGGGTGGCGGGGCGGTTCGGGTGACCGCTCCACCACCGTGCACGGCACGCTGTGATGCGCCAGCTCGAGCGCGAGGACCGCGCCCACCGGGCCCGCTCCGACGATGAGCACCGGAATCCTGCCTGCTTGCACGGTCACGCGCCCCGCCCCGTTCCCCCTTGTTCGGCGACCTCACCACCGAGGGCCATCCTTCGCCAGGCGGAGTACGGGTTACATCACGTGTTCACGTGATGGTTGGTGTACCAGGTGGCCAGCGCGGGCCGGTTGTTGATGTTGAGCTTCGCGTAGATGTGCCGCAGGTGGGTGTCGACCGTGTGCGGGGACACGAACAGTTCCGCCGCTATCTCCCGGTTGCGCCGGCCGCGGGCGACCTGGGCCGCGACGCGCAGCTCGGTCGGGGTCAGGTCGGTGCGGCTGCCGTTGCGCCGCTGCCGGGGCACCGCCGCGGCGCCGCAGGCCTCGCGCAGCTCGGCGGCCTCGGCCGCGGCACCCGGCTTCTTGTCCAGCGCGGCCAGGTCGTCCAGCGCGGCCGCGAGCGCGAGCCGCCGCGGTCCCTGCCGGAACCGGCCGACCGCCTCGCGGAGCAGCGTGACGTCGCCGCGCAGCAACCCTTCCGCGTGCGCGGCCGCGCCGGCCAGCGACGGCAGGTCCGGGTTGCGGCCGGCGAGCGCGCGGGCCGCGCGGACCACGGC
The DNA here is from genome assembly GCF_030813715.1 of Catenuloplanes indicus. Lineage (NCBI taxonomy): Bacteria > Bacillati > Actinomycetota > Actinomycetes > Micromonosporales > Micromonosporaceae > Catenuloplanes > Catenuloplanes indicus. Next base: position 7,069,385 of record NZ_JAUSUZ010000001.1, on the reverse strand, counting down.
CTCGGCCAGCTCGGTGCGGCCGGCCGCGATGGCGATCCGGACCAGCACGGCCGCGGCGCCCGGGTCCTGGCCGATCAGCACCGGCCGGTCCTCGATCTGCTGGTAGAGCGGGCGGAGGTGGGAGACGGCCGGTTCCGGGCCGTCCTCCTGCCAGGCCAGCAGCGCCTCCGGCCAGAGCACGTCCTCCGGCGCGGCGGTGATCCCGGTCCGGGTCCGCTCGCGCATCTTCTCCGCGTAGCCACGCGCGCCGGCCGGGTCGCCGCGGAGCAGGCTGAGCCGGATCAGCGTGCCGAGCAGCGGCACCGTCAGCTGCCACACGGCCTGCTGCTCGGCCAGTTCGACGCCGGCCGCGGCGGTGCCGATCGCGTCCGGCAGGTCGCCGCGGGCGGCCAGCAGCCCGGCCTCGTAGTAGTGCCAGAGCGGCCCGGACCAGCCGGTGCCGAGCAGCGTGGACTCCGCCCGGCCGGCGCGCAGCACCCGCTCGGCCTCGTCCGGCCGGTCCACCATGGTCAGTGCGCTGCCGAGCCAGATCTGCGGGTGCCGGTGCACGGCCTCGCCACCGGCGTCGTCGGCCAGCGCGACCGCGGTCCGCGCGTGCGCGAGTGCGTCGGCGAGCCGGCCCTGCGCGGCCGCGACCAGCGAGCGTGCGGTCAGGCCGAACACGGCGGCGCCCGGGTCCGCGCCGATCGTGTGTGCCTCCGCGCCGGCCCGGTCCGCCTCGCTCAGCTCGCCCTCGTAGAAGAGCGCGTGCGCCCGGACGGCGCAGAGCCTCGCCCGGACGTCCGGCGCGACGCCGCCTCGGGACAGCCCGCGGCTGGTGTAGTCGACCGCCTCGTCGTTGCGGCCGGCGTGTTTGCAGGCCTCGGCCAGCCCGAGGCAGAGCCGGGCCGCGGTGGTCGCGTCCAGCCCGGAACGGAACGCGGCCTCGCCGTGCCGCCGGGCCTCGTCCAGCCGGCCGGCCGAGGCCAGCAGCGGCACCGCCTCCGCGGTGAACGCGGCCCGGCGCGGGTCCAGCGGGCCGAACCCGCCGACCGCGTGCAGGTAGAGGTTCGCGGCCGCGCCGGGCGCGAGCGCGGCGATCCCGGCCGCCGCGGTACGCAGCAGCTCGGCCTGGTCCGCCGCGGTGGCCGGGCCGGCCTTCATCAGGTGGTCCGCGACCTCGGTCGGCAGCCCGCCGGACGCGCTGATCACGGCCGCGGCCTTACGGTGCAGGCCGTCCCGCAGCGGCCCGGGGATCGTGTTGTAGACGACCTCGCGCAGCATGTCGTGCTCGAACGCGAACGCGTCACCGGCCGGGACCAGCATGCCGTCCGTGACGTCGTCCTCGGCGAACGCCCACAGCGACTCCTCCGACTGGGCCAGCAGTGCCGCGGCCTCGCCGAGCCGGAACGGGCGGGCGAACACCGACCCGGCGCGCAGCAGCAGCCGGGCCTCCGGCGGCATGCCGCGCAGCCGCTGCTGTGCCGCGCCGATGAAGCTGGTCGGCACGTCGCCGCCGCGCAGCGTGGCCCGCCCGCCGACCACCGCGAGCTGGCCCTCCGCCCGCATGCCGGCCAGCAGAGACGTGATCCACAGCGGGTTGCCGCCGCACCGGTCGGCCTGGGCCAGCACGGTCGCGTCCACCGGCACGCCCACGCACTCGGCGCAGAGCCGCTCCACGTCCGCCTCGGCCAGCGGGCCGACCACGATCTCCTCCGCGCCCAGCGTGACCAGATCGTCCAGCGCGTCCCCGGCCGCGCCACCGGTGCCCGGCCGGCGCACGAACAGCCACCGGACCGCGGACGAGGCCAGCCGGGGCACCAGTGTGCGCACGGCCAGCACACTGAACTCGTCCATCCACTGCGCGTCGTCGACGATCACCAGCAACGGCCGGTCCGCCGCGAGATCGTCCAGCACCCGGCCCAGCCGCTCCGGCGTGGACTGCTCCGGCCGCTCGCCGCGCAGCCAGGCCAGCTCCGGCACGTCCGCCTTCGCCAGCGCACCGGCCAGGCTGAACAGCGGCGCGGTCCGGTCCACCTCCATCGCGGCCCGGTACGCCACGATCAGCCCCGCCCGGCCGGCCACCCGGGCGGCCCGGTGGGCCAGGTGCGACTTGCCGATGCCGGGCGGGCCGGACAGCACCACGCAGCCGCCCCGGCCACCGGCCGTGGCCGCGACCGCACGGGCCAGCGCGGCCCACTCCCGCTCCCGGCCGATCAGGTCATCAGTCTGCATCGTGCTCCGTCCCGGACCCCCGGCGCATTCGGTGCCGATTGTGGGCGATCGCGCGCGCGACCGAGAACACCCTTTCGGGTGGCCCGGCCGAACGACTATCGGGCGATCTCCCGCCGTACGGAAGGGAATACGCGGCAAACGGTTCCGCCACATTACACAATTGCCGGTGAAAAGCATGCGGTCATCAGGCGGCGAAGGACGGCCGGGCCGTTCTCGGTCAGCAGCGACTCCACATGGAACTGGACCGTACGCAGCGCGGGTTTGGCCAGGCCGTGCACCACGCCGGTGGCCGGGTCGCGGAGCACGCCGACCCGGTCGCCGGTGAGCGGGCAGTCGATCGCGTCCACGCCGGACAGCGCCGCGAACGTGTTGTAGAAGCCGACCCGCTCCGGCCGGCCGTCCAGCCGCACCACGCGCTGCACGCCCTGTTCCGGCCGGGGCAGTGCGCGGATCGGCAGGCCGAGCGTGGCCGCGACCGCCTGGTGACCGAGGCAGACCGCGAGCGTGGGCGCGCGCGACGCGACCAGTTCCCCGGCCAGCGCGCGGAGCCGGGCGATCCGCGGGTCGGCAAGGTCGCGCGGGTCACCCGGCCCGGGGCCGAGAATCACAAGATCTTCGAGCCCCGGACGGTACGTGGTCAGCGGGGTCACGCGCACCGCGAGGCCGAGCGCGCGGGCCAGTTCCGCCAGCATCGCGGTGAAGCCGTCCTCCGCGTCGACGATCACCGCGCGCCGGCCGGCCAGCTCGCCCGCCGGCCGTACCGGTGCGCCGCGCCAGAACCGGGACAGTCCCGCGTTCCGCGCGCTCAGGAGCCCGGCCGGCAGCGGCGGCAAGGGCACCGGCCGGGCCGGGGCGACGGTGCCGGAGAACGCGGCCAGCAGCGCGGACGCCTTCACCCGGGTCTCCGCCGCCTCCACGGCCGGGTCGCTGTGCCGGACCAGCGTGGCGCCCGCGGAGATCTCGACGTGGCCGCGCGGGTCCACGTCCGCGGTGCGGATCAGCAGCGCTGAGTCGAGCGTGCGCCGGCCGCCCGCGCGCCCGGCCAGCGCGATCGCGCCGGCGTAGTAACCGCGCCCGTCCCGCTCGTGCGCCGCGATCACCCGGCACGCGCTCGGCACCGGGCTGCCGGTCACCGTCGGCGCGGGTAGCGTCTCGCGCAGCAGGTCGCGGGCGCCGAGCCGGGCCGGGCCGGTCACCAGGTACTCGGTGTGCGCCAGCCGTGACATCGGGCGCAGGTACGGCCCGGTCAGCCGCGGCCCGGCGCAGGCCCGCGCCATGATCTTCAGCTCCTCGTCCGCGACCATCAGCAGTTCCTCCGACTCCTTGCGGTCGGCCAGGAACGCGCGCAGGCCCTCCTCGGTCGGGCCGCCGGGCGGGTAGCGGTAGGTGCCACTGATCGGGTGCATGGTGGCACGCCCGTCCGCCAGCCGCACGTGGCACTCCGGGGACGCGCCGATCAGCGTGCGCCCGCCGCCGTGGAACAGGAACGTCCAGTACGCGCCGGTCTCCGCGCGCAGCAGCCGGCCGAGGACCGCGAGCGCGGCGCGGGCCGACCAGTCCGGCGCCACGGCCCGGTAGCGGCGGCGCAGCACCACGTTGGAGCCGGCGCCCCGGCCGATCGCGCCGGTCACCACGCGGCGGACCGCGTCCGCGTACGCCCGGTCGGAGACGTCGAACCCGCCGCCGGTCAGCGGCACCCGGTCGTCCGGCAGCGCGGCCAGCGCCTCGGCCGTGGTCAGCCGGCCGGCGGCGCGGACCGGCATGGCCAGCAGCGGCACGCCGTCGTCCACACAGGCCAGCCCGCGCTCGGCGATCTGCCGGTAGGGCAGCACGGCCACCAGGTCCGGCCCGGTGCCGGGGGCGTCCGGCGGCGGCAGCGGCAGATCCGCGATCAGCGCGTGCTCGTGCACGTCGCCGACCAGCACCTCCACCGGGCCGTCGCCGCGGCGCAGCACCGCGAACGCGGGCACGCCGTCCCGCAGCACGGCCCGGGCCCGCGCGGCGGTGAGCGGCTCCGGGCCGGTACGCAGCGGTGCGGTCACGATCTCCCCCTCAATTTTGCAATCAGATGCGTAAATGGGTGCGGATTCCGGGGAAACCGTGCCACCGCGCCATTCCGGCGGACAACTACCCGACCGGGCAACGGGCTGCTCGGAGAGGTAGTGGGACCGCGCCGCGCCGGAACCTAGCGTCCTCGGTGAAAGGGCTGAACGGACGCTTTGGAGAAGCGATGTGGATTTGCAATTCCCAGGTCGGTGCACCATGCCGGTGAATGAGACGTTCGCCCGGCGGATGCGCCGGGAGCGATTGCACCGGCACGGCGACCGGGGACTGCTGGTGGTGGCGCTGGACCACCCGATCGGCGCGGGCCCGATCGTCCGGGACGGCCGGCTGGACCCGCTGCTGCGGGCGGCCGCGCACCACGGCGCGGACGCGGTGGTGCTGCACAAGGGCGCGCTGCGGCACGTCCGTACCGGCTGGTTCCGGGGTCTGTCGCTGATCGTGCATCTGAGCGCCAGCACCGGCATCGCGCCCGACCCGGACGCGAAGGTGCTGGTCACCGGCGTCGAGGAGGCGCTGCGGCTGGGCGCGGACGGCGTCAGCGTGCACGTCAACGCCGGGTCGCCGACCGAGGCGCGGCAGCTCGCCGACCTGGCCTCGGTCGCGGACGCCTGCGACCGGTGGGGACTGCCGCTGCTCGCCATGATCTACCCGCGCGGGCCGGGCATCCGCGACGGGCGCGACCCGGACCTGGTGGCCCACGCGGTAACGGTGGCGGCCGAGATCGGCGCGGACCTGGTCAAGACAGCGCTGCCGGCCGACGCCGCCCAGATCGCCCGGATCACCGCGGCCTGCCCGATCCCGGTGCTGGCCGCGGGCGGCACGACCGACGGCGGCGCCACCGCGGTCCTGGAGCACCTGGGCACCGCACTGCGGTCCGGTGCCGCGGGCGCCGCCGTCGGCCGGCTGATCTTCGAGGCGCCGGACCCGGGCGCGATGACCCGATCCGTCGCCGCCCTCGTCCACGACCAGCGCGTACCGGCGCTGCTCTGACCCTCCGAAGAAGGGAACCATGATGACCCAGTGCTGGCTGGACGTTCGGGCGACCGGCGACCTGACCAAGGAGATCTGCGAGGAGGCGCTGCACCAGGGCCTGGACGCGATCGTCTCCGACGACCCGGACCTGCTGGCGACGCTGCCGCCGACCGTGCTCCGGGTGCTGATCACCGACGACCCGGAGCAGACCGCCGATGTGATCGTCACGACCGGTGAACCGCCGGGTACCGGGCCCCGCTGGGGCCGGTACGTCGAGGTCACCGGCCCGGAGACACTCGCGGTGGCGTGCGCGAGCGCGGCCCGGGACGCCTACACGCTGCTGCGCTTCGCCGACCCCACCTACATCCCGCTGGAGATCGTGCTCGCCTCGGCCGCCGGTGCGGCCGGCACGATCGTGACCGTCGCCGCCGACCCGCAGGACGCGGCCGTGCAGCACGCGGTGCTGGAACACGGCCCGCACGGCGTGCTGCTGGCCCCGGCGCGGGTCGGCGACGCGACCCGGCTGCGTGCCGCGGTGCGCACGCCCACGGCCGAACTGCCGCTGGTACCGCTGCGGGTCACCGCGGTCACCCACGCCGGGCCCGGTGACCGTGCCTGTGTGGACACCTGCACCATGCTGCGGCCGGACGAGGGCATCCTGATCGGGTCCCGGTCGCGCGGGCTGGTGCTCTGCGCCAGCGAGACGCACCCGCTGCCGTACATGCCGACTCGGCCGTTCCGGGTGAACGCGGGCGCGATCATGTCGTACACGCTGGTCTCCGCTGAGCGGACCGCGTACCTGAGCGAGCTGCGGGCCGGCGGGCGGGTGCTGGCGGTGAGCGCGGACGGCCGGACCCGCCCGGTCACGGTGGGACGCATCAAGATCGAGACGCGGCCGCTGCTCTCCATCGACGCGGTCGCGCCCGGCGGCGAGCCGGTCAACCTGATCGTGCAGGACGACTGGCACGTGCGGGTGCTCGGCCCCGGCGGCGCGGTGCTCAACTCGACCGCGCTGCGCCCGGGCGACGAGATCCTCGGCTGTCTGCCGGACGCGGACCGGCACGTCGGCTACCCGATCGACGAGACCTGCGTGGAACAATGATCATCGACTTCCACGCGCGTCTGACGCCCGGCCCCGGCGAGCCGTCCGCGCTGCTCGCGGCCATGGACCGGGCCGGCATCGGAACCGCCGCGGTGAGCGCCGGCGGCGTGGTCGGCATCGACCGGCTCTCCCGCCAGCTCAGCCAGGGCGGCCGCTCCGCGACGAGACCCGACAACGAGGGGGTACGCCGGGCGGCCGCCGCGTCCGGTGGCCGGCTCGTCCCGTTCTACTTCGCCGACCCGCGCCGCGGCCCGGACGAGTACCGCCGCGCGGCCGCCGGCTTCCGCGGCCTGGAGATCTCCCCGGCAGTGCACGGCTTCACGCTCGGCGAGCCGGGCGTGGCCGCGCTGGCCCGGATCGCGGCGGACGTCGGTCACCCGGTCTACGTGGTCTGCCTCGGCCGGCCGGGCGCCCGCGCGGAGGACCTGGCCGCGCTGGCCGTGACCCGGCCGGCCACCACGTTCGTCTTCGGCCACTGCGGCGGCAACGGCCTGGACACCGACGGGCTGCACCGGCTGGCCGCGCTGCCGAACGTGCTGGCCGAGACGTCCGGCGCGTACACCGCGGTGGCCCGGCTCGCGGTCCGCCGGCTGGGCGCGCACCGGGTGCTGTTCGGCACGGAATATCCGCTGCAGGACCCGCGGGTGGAGGTGACCAAGCTCGGCGCGCTCGGCCTGACCGTGGCGGACCGGCGCGCGGTCGCCGTGGACAACGCGACCCGGCTGCTTCGCCTCGAGGAGCTGGCCCATGTCTGACCGGCCGGAGATCGGCGACTGGACGGACCCGGACGGGCTGACCGCAGTGCAGGACGCGCGGCTGCCGGAGACGCTCGCGGCGGCGGCGCGCTCGCCGTTCTACCGCGCGCGGGGTGGCGTGCCGGTGGACCGGGCCGGGCTGGCGGCGCTGCCGTTCACCACCAAGGCGGACCTGCGCGACGCGTACCCGTTCGGGCTGCTCGCGGTGGACCGGCGGCGGCTGGCCACGTACCACGAGTCGAGCGGCACCACCGGCACGCCCACCTCGTCGTACTACACCGAGCACGACTGGCTGGACCTGGCGGAACGGTACGCGCGCAAGTGGGTCGGCATCCGGGACACGGACACGTTCCTGGTCCGCACGCCGTACGCGCTGATGATCACGGGGCATCTGGCGCAGGCAGCGGCCCGCATGCGCGGTGCGACCGTGGTGCCGGCCGACAACCGGTCGACCGCGATGCCGTACGCGCGGGTGGTCCGGGTGTTGCGCGACCTGCGCGTCACGCTCACCTGGTCGATGCCGACCGACACGCTGTTCTGGGCCGCCGCCGCGCACGCGGCCGGGCTGGAGCCGGCCCGCGACTTCCCGGCGCTGCGCGCGCTGTTCGTCGGCGGCGAACCGCTCGGCCCGGCCAGACGGGCCCGGATCGCGCGCCTCTGGAACACCACGGTCGTCGAGGAGTACGGCGCGACCGAGTGCGGCAGCCTGGCCGGTGAGTGCCCGGCCGGCCGCCTGCACCTGTGGGCGGACCGGGCGATCTTCGAGGTCCGCGACCCGGTGACCGGACACGCCGCACCGGCCGGGCGCGGGCACCTGGTGGTCACGCCGCTCTACCGCGAGGCGATGCCGCTGCTGCGCTACGACACCGAGGACCTGGTCGAGGTGTCGGACGAGCCGTGCGCGTGCGGGTGGGCACTGCCGGCCGTACGCGTGCTGGGCCGGGGTGCGGCCGGGCACCGGGTCGCGGGCGTCACCGTCACCCCGGGTGACCTGGAGGAGCTGGTCCTCGCGCTGCCCGGCGTGCTGTTCTGGCGTGCCCGCGCGCTGCCGGACCGGCTGGTCGTGGAGCTGGAGGCGGACCGGTCCGCCGCGGACGCGCTGGCCGGCGCGATCCGGAGCCGGTACGGCGTGCCCGCGGACGTCACCGCGCTGCCGCCCGGCGGCCTGGTCCCGCACCACGTGCTCACCGCCGCGCCGGACGTGGTCAAGCCACGCGCGCTCTTCGGCCCGGACGAGGACTGGGCCAGGGCGCTGTCCTACTACTAGGAGGAACCATGCACCAGCCACGGATCGCCGTGGTCGGCGCCGGGATCGGCGGGCTGGCCGCGGCCGCCGCGCTGGCCCGGGCCGGACTGCGCTGCGACGTCTTCGACCGCCGTGACCACCCCGGCCTGTCCGGGGTCGGGCTCGGCATCCAGATCACCCCGAACGGCGCCCGCGCGCTACGCGAGGTCGGCGCGCTGCCGCACCCGGACAGCACGGTCCGGCCGGACGCGGTCGAGCTGCGCCGCTGGCGGGACAACTCGCTGATCGGCCGCACCGCGCTGGACGACGCGGAGGCCCGGTACGGCGTGCCGTATCTCGCGCTCACCCGGGGCGAGCTGTCCGCCGCGCTGCTGTCCGCGGTGGACACCGGCGGCGGCGCCGGGCTGTTCCTCGGCCGTCGCTGCGTCGGCGCGTCGGTCGGGCGGGACGGCGTGCGGCTGCGCTTCGCGGACGGCGGCGAGTACGCCGCGGACCTGGTCATCGGCGCGGACGGTGTGCACTCCGCGCTGCGTGGCGTGCTCGGCGGCGACGGCGGGCTCGGGCCGCGCTTCTCCGGGCACGTCGCGTACCGGGCCGTGGTCCCGGCGGACGACCTGCCGGCGCATCTGGTCCGGCCGCACCGGGTGCGCGTCTGGCTCGGTCCGGGCCGGCACTGCGTCGCCTACCCGGTCCGCGGCGGTCGCATGGTCAACGTCGTGGCCACCGCGCCGGCCCGGTCCCCCGCGGTGCCGCGGGAACGCCTGATCATGGGGTACGCGGAGTGGTGCGGCTCGGTCCGCGCGCTGCTCTCCGCGGCCGCGGGCCGGGGCCGGGTGTGGCCGCTCTACGCGGGCGCGCCGGTGCCGCGCCGGCATCGGGGCGGGCTGGTGCTGCTCGGCGACGCCGCGCACCCGGCGCTGCCGTGGCTGGCACAGGGAGCGTCGCAGGCGCTGGAGGACGCGGTGGCGCTGGCCGGCTGCCTGAGCGGACGGGCGCCGCTGGAACGGTACGACTCGGTGCGCGGCGCGCGGGCCCACCGGATCGCGACCGCGATCCGCGTGGCCGACGCCGAACACCACCTGCCGGACGGCGTGCGGCAGCGCCGCCGCGACCGCCGCCTGGCCACTCCCCCGGACCGCGACTGGCTCTACGGCTACGACGCGTCGGCCGGAGCGACGTCATGACCGGTCCGCTGGCCGGGCGGATCGCATTGGTCACCGGCGCGGCCGGTGGCATCGGGCGAGCCGTGGTCCGGGCGTTGACCGCGGACGGCGCCACGGTCATCGGCGCCGACCTGCACGGTGCCGGGCACCATCGGCCGCTCGACGTCCGGGACGCCGGCGCCGTCGAGCGGCTGGTCGCCGACGTGGAGGCGACCGTCGGCCCGATCGCGATCCTGGTCAACGTGGCCGGGGTGCTGTGCGCCGGGCCGGTGCTGGAGACCAGCGACGCGGACTGGGCCGAGGTCTTCGCGGTCAACGCGACCGGTGTCTTCCACGTCAGCCGCGCGGTCGGCCGCCGGATGGCCGCCCGCCGCACCGGCGTGATCGTCACCGTGGGCTCGAACGCGGCCGGCGTACCCCGGATGCATCTGGCCGCCTATGCGGCCGCGAAGGCCGCGGCCGCGCACTTCACCCGCTGCCTCGGGCTTGAGCTGGCCGGGAGTGGCGTGCGGTGCAACGTGGTCGCCCCGGGCTCGACCGACACCGGCATGCTGCGCGCGCTCGGCTCCACACCGGCCGGTGCGATCGCCGGGTCCGCCGATGCGTTCCGGACCGGCATCCCGCTCGGCCGGGTCGCGTCGCCGTCGGACGTCGCGGACGCGGTCGCGTTCCTGGTCTCCGACCGCGCCCGGCACGTGACCATGCACGACCTCTACGTGGACGGTGGCGCCGCACTGCGCGCCTGAAGGGAGCTCCGATGCCGATCCCGGCGATCACGCCGTACCCGATGCCGCAAGATCTCGACCGGCCGGCCGGCGGGCCGTCCTGGCGGCCCGATCCGCGCCGTGCGGCGCTGCTCATCCACGACATGCAGCGGTTCTTCACCCGCGCGCTGCCCGCCGGCAGCTCACCCACCACGACGCTGCTGACCAACATCGCGCGGGTACGGGACGCCGCCGGCCGGCACGGCATGCCGGTGTTCTACAGCGCGCAGCCCGGCGGCGCCACGCGCGCGGACCGCGGCCTGCTGCACGACCTGTGGGGCCCGGGCATGCGGGCGGTGCCGGAGGACCGGGACATCGATCCGGCGCTCGCACCGCGGGCCGGCGACGTGGTGATCCGCAAGACCCGGTGGAGCGCGTTCCACGGCACCGGCCTGGCCGCGCGACTGGCCGCGGCCGGGCGGGACCAGTTGATCGTCTGCGGTGTCTTCGCGCATCTGGGCTGTCTGTTCACTGCCGCGGACGCGTTCACCCGGGACATCGCGCCGTTCCTGGTCGCGGACGCGGTCGCGGACTTCACCCCGGACGAGCACCGGGCCGCGCTCGCCTTCGCCGCACGCCGTTTCGCGGTCACGCCGGTCACCGACCGCCTGCTCGCCGCGCTGGACGAAGGGTGAGCGCCGCGATCCGGGGGCGGGATCGCGGCGTTCCTCGTGGTGGGGACCCCGCGGATCAGCGTGGCCCGTCGTCGCCGGAGATCAGCGCGGCCAGCTCGGCGCGGGAGGCGATGCCGAGCTTCCGGAAGATCTGGCGCAGGTGGTAGTTGACGGTGTGCGGGGACAACTCGATCTTCGAGGCGATCGCGGCGTTGGTCAGCCCGGTCGCGACCAGCAGCGCTATCTCGCGCTCCCGCTCGCTCAGCCCGGACACCGCCGGGCCCGCCGCCGGCCGGAACCGGTCACCGGCGAGCCGCGTGCGCTGCACCGGCGGGCGGGCATGACCGGGTCGCGCCGTGTCCCGGTGCAGGTCCGCCAGCGCGGTACGCGGCCCGCCGGTCATCGGAGGCCGGGTCCGGAAGCCGCCGGGCGCCCCCCGGTCGAGGCAGGTGGCCTCGTCGTGCAGCGCCACCCGTACCGCCCGGGGAATCGTCCTCGTCACCTCCGCGCGGACCAGGTCGTGCGCGAAGGACAGCCGCTCGCCGCGGCCGGCCAGCAGCCCCGCGGTGAGCGCCTCGTCGACGGCCGGCAGCAGCGCCGCGGCCGGGCCGCCGAGCAGACCGGCCACCTCGCGCAGGCCGAACTCCTCGTCCAGGGTGGTCGCGACCTGCACCAGATGCCGCGCCACCGGCGTGAGCAGGCCGACCCGGTGCCCGATCCGGTCCCGGACCACCGCGGGGAGCCGCAGGTCACGCAGCGTCGCGTGCCCGCCCTCCACCACGGCCAGACGCTCGTCCCGCAGGCCGCGGGCCAGCTCGATCAGCGGGCCGGGCAGGCCGCCCGCCACGGCCGCCATCCCGCGCAACGCCGCGTCCGGCTCGGCGCCGAACAGCGCCGCCAGCACCGCGGCGGTCGCGTCCGGACCGAGCGGGCCCAGCGGTACGTGCAGCACCCGTGCCAGGTCGAGCGGGTCCAGCCCGGGCAGCCGGGTGCCGGCCCGGCGGGCCAGGATCGGCAGCACCCGCGCGGTGCGGCGGGCGCCCGCGAGCGCCACCGCCACCGCCGGGTCGGTCCACTGCGGATCGTCGATCAGCAGCGGCGCCGGGCCGTCACCGGCGGGCCGGGCCGCCGCGGACGCGAGCTGCCGGTCCAGCCCGGCCGCGTCGACCGGACCGGCCGGCAGTCGCAGGACCGTACGGCCGGCCGCGCGCGCACCGGCCCCGATCTCCGCCAGGAGCCGCGTCCGGCCACCGCCGGGCGGGCTCTCGATCACCACCGCGGCCGGGCCCTCCCCGCCCCGGCGCAGCAGAGCCGAGATCGCGCGATGTTCGCGATCTCGGCCGAACATTCCCGTCATCGTTGTCTCCCCCTCGTAACGGTCACACGTGAGGTGCGTGTGCCTCTGATCGTGCGGCCGGGCGCGGGGAGCAACCAGGTAGAAATAGGGGGTCCGGGAGAATTCAGACGTTCGTCATCGCGCGCAGCGCCGGGAGGTCGCAGACCACCAGCCGGCGGTAGCCGGTCTCGATCAGCCCCTTGCCGCGCAGTTCCTGCATCGCCTTCTGCACCGTGGCCTGCGCGATGCCGATCATCGTGGCGAGTTCGGGCTGGCTGAGCGTCACTCCGATCTCGACGCTGCCGTCCGGGCGGGACCGGCCGCAGCCGTCCGCGATCTCGATCAGCACGCGGGCCAGCCGGATGTGCGCCGGGTACGCCCCGAAGTCGGTCCGCCGCCGGTTGGCGAACTGGAGCTGGCCCACGACCGACGCGGTGACCAGGCGCATCGCGTCCGGCCGGCGGCGCAGGAATCCTTCGAACACCGGACCGGGCAGCACCACGGAGATCACTCGCCCGCACGCGGTGACGGTCGCGTTGCGCGGCGCGCCGGTCAGCACCGCGGTCTCGCCGAGCAGTTCACCGGGCATGCGGATGGACAGCAGCGTGTCCGCGTCACCGGCCAGCGTGGTCACCTTGACGAAGCCGAGCAGCAGCAGCTCCACATGGGTGCCGCGAGCGCCCTGCCGGATGAGCACCTGCCCCGCCTCGAACCGGCGCCGCACGCCGAGCGCGAGCAGCTCCGCGACCAGCTCCGGAGCCAGCTGGGCGAGGAACGTGCCGGGACCCCACTCCGGGTACGGGAATTCATGGTCCACGGATCCTCCGGCGTGCGCTCTCTAGAGGAGTGTCACGGCCGCGGCCCCGACGCTCATCGCGGAAACGGTCAGGCTGAGGGAGATCTGCAAGAGCCGGTGTTTGCGCCAGTTGATCCGGCTCAGTGTAACCAACTGCCGGGTGACCATGGCGATCTCGTCCTCCTTGCTCAGTGCCTCGATCCGCTCCGCCAGCGTCGGCGGATGCCATTCCCGCAGGTGGCCGAAGTAGACGAAGTCCCCGTCCGCCTCCACCCGGTTCCTCGGCCGCAGACTCGGCACTATCACCGCGATCGCCACGCCCATCGCGGCCACCACCAGCGCCATCGCCGGACCGATGATCCAGCCGCCGTGGTCGACCTGGATCGCCGTGACACCCAGGACGAACGCGCCGCCCTGGTGCGCCAGCAGAATTCCGGCCTTCGCGTCCGCGCGGGCCGCCATCGACTCCAGCCCGGCGTGCAGCCGCCAGGTGAACGCCACCTCCGGTGGCTCCATCGTCCGTGTCATGCCTCGATCCTGCGTCCGGGTCGCGTTCCGGACCTGCTAAAAATCCGGGATCCAGTACGATCCGTAGCCTTTTGGTGACACAAGTCGCATGCGGCGATCACCGCTACCCGTTCGGGTAGGCGCTTCCGGCCGTGCCGCTGCCTAGAGTGGATCCGTGACCTCACTGGTCCTGCACGCCTTCGCGCCGCTCGACGGCCCGGCCGCGCCCCTTGCCCGGCACCAGATCCAGCTGCTCTGGGCCGCCTGCGGCGACGTGCTGGGCATGGACGCGCGGGTCCCCGGCTCCCCACTGCGGATCATGCCGAGCGACTGGCGCGGCGGCCCGCGCGTCGCCGCGATCGCCGCCCGGGAACGGCCCGGCGACGGTCTCCGGCCGGCCGAGCGGTCCCGCGATGGCGGCTTCGGGCCGGCGGGCGGCGGGTTTCGCGCGATTCTGCGCCGCGACCGGGACGTGCTCGTCCTCTCCGCGGTCCTGACCGGCGGCGACGACGCCGGCTGGGTGGAGATGGACCGCTGGCTGGACGACGCCGCGGCCGGTGGCGTCGACGCGCTGATCGGCACCGCCCGCGTCTACCGGGCGCCCTCGGCACACCCGGACCGTCCGCCGGACCGGGCCGCGCTGCCCCAGTTCGCCACGCAGACCGGCTGGCAGGACGACCGCATCCGGTTCGGCGACCACGCCTGCGGATGGGAGCTGTCGCCGCGCCAGGACACCCGCCGGGAACGCCGGCTGGTGGTCACCGGGCCGGAGGCGAACCTGACCGCGCTCACCTGGGGGGCCGGCGAGGACGAGCTGCCGCCGCTGGCCCGCTACCTGAGGCACGCCGGGGTACTGCGCTACCTCTACCGGATCTGGACCGGCGACCAGCGCCGGATCGGCTCGATGCGCGAGCCCGGCATCGACCGGGCCCGCCTCGCGGCCGAGGCCGCGCGGTTGAGCGGGATGCTCGGCATCGCGGCCGGCTCGCTGCGGGAACTCTCCGAGGCCGCGGCGGCAGCCCGGTCACGCGGGGACGGCGGGCTGGACCCGGTCACCGACGACCGCCGCTTCGGCCACTGGCTGACCCGGCAACTGGACGACGCGTCGACCGCGCTGGAGAACCTGCGGCGCGCGCCCGCGGCGCCGGCGTCCGCACCTCCCGGTGGTACTCCGCCGGCCGGCCCGTGGCCGGCCGCGTCCGATCCGGCGCCCGAGCGGCCGGCCACCTCAGGCGGATCGTCCGCCGGCTCCCGCACGGCCCCGCCGGATCCGGCGCGCTGGGACGCACCGACGGCCGGCTCGTCCGCCGGCCCGTGGCCGGCCGCACCCGATCCGGTGGCCGAGGTGCCGCAGCCGTCCCGGCCGGGGTCGCCGCGGCACGCGCTGCGGATGATGTTCACGGTCGACGCGGTCGGCTACAGCGCGAACGACGCGGACGGGCGGGACCTGATGCAGCGCCGCATCCTGCACGTGGTCACCGAGGCGCTGGGTGAGATGAGTCTTGCGCTGACCGACACGGACCGTCAGGTCGCCGGCGACGGCATCAGCGTCATCCTGCCCGCCAACATCGACCTGCCGCGCGCGCTCGCCCACCTGCTGCACGGCACCGCCGTCGCGTTGCGGGCGGAGCGCGACCGGTACGCCACGCCGCTGCGGCTGCGGATGGGTGCGTCGCTCGGCAAGATCCGGCCGGCCGCGCTCGGCTACTCCGACTCCACGATCATCGAGACGAACCGGCTGGTCGACAGCGCCGCGCTGCGCACCGTGCTGGAGGCGGACCCGGCGCTGCTGCTGGCCGCGCTGATCTCCGACCGCCTCTACCCGCACACGGTCGCCGATGGCAACGCGCGCCTCGACGCGGCCGACTTCACCGAGACGCCCGTCATGATCAAGTCTTACAAGGCGCGCGCCTGGCTCTGGACACCGAAGTAGGTCACGCGGCGACCGCCCGCGGGGACGTCGGTGACGGGGAGAAGCGCAGGCCGGGCAGGTTGCGGCGGCGGATCATCAGTTCGGCCACCACGATGTTCGGCATCCAGCAGAGGAACGGGACCGCGGCGTACGCGATGCCGGTGATCTCGTCCACGCTGATCTCCGAGGCCCGGCCCATCAGCAGCTGCACGCCGATCAGCAGGCCGAACCACAGCCGGAGCGTGGGCGCGGCGAAGGTCAGCGCGAAGCTGCGGATCATCCACGCCTGGTGGCCGGCGATGTCCCGCGCGCGGATCGCCCGGTACCCGTGCCAGGTCGTCCATCCCCAGAGGACCGCGAGCGTGCCGAACCCGAACAGCCCGACGAACGCGGCGGAGCTGTAGAACGCCATCACCAGCCCGGACGGCGCCGCGAACGCGATCGAGACCAGGTAGACGCGGCCCGCCCACCGGTGTGCGACCGGGAAACGGCGGCGCATCGCCCTGACGAACTGGAACGGCCCGACCGCCAGCGCCAGCCCGGCCGAGACGATGTGCACGTAGAACACGATCTCGACCCAGAACGGCTGCGGCGCGTAGGTCGTGGCGAGCCCGACCTCCTTCGCGGCCAGCTCGTCCAGCGTTCCGGTCATGTACTGACCGACGAAGTACCCGGCCACCGCGAGCGACAACAGCGCCACGAGGGTCCAGCTGACACGTCTGCCGCGCCGTCGCCGGGATGCGGGCGGCCGGGGGACAACCGTTGGCGTCACGGGGAACCAACTTTCATTACCGCGGATCTGGACAGTGTGAGTATTGGTCCCGCCGCCGGGTGTGTCAAGATCTCTGAATGCCGGAGAAGCGGACCACGTACCATCACGGCGATCTGCGCGCCGCCCTGGTCACCGCGGGGATCGGCCTGGCCCGGAAGGGCGGCCCGCAGGCGGTCGTGCTGCGCGAGGTCACCCGGCTCGTCGGTGTCGCGCCCAACTCCGCGTACGGTCACTTCAAGACGCTCGCCGCGCTGAGGTCCGCGGTCACGCTCCAGGCGCAGAGCGAGATGGGCGAGGCGATGGGCCGGCACCTCGACGCGGTGGACGCGGCCGCGCCCGCCGATCCGCGCGCGGCGGCGAAGGCGTACCTGCGCGAGGTCGGCCGGTCCTACATCCGCTTCGCACTCGACGAACCGGGTCTGTTCCGGACCGCGATGGGCGGCAGCCCGGTCGGCCTGCGCATCCCCGGCACCCCCGAGGACGTCCGGATCGCGGGCGACCGGCGCGAGCCGGACTCGTTCCTGCTGCGCGCGCTCACCCGGCTCATCGAGACCGGGAGCCTGCGCCCGGAGGACCTCGGCCCGGCGGTCATCGCGCACTGGGCCACCGTGCACGGACTGGCCACCATGTTCCTCGACCTGCTGGCGCCGATGACCGACGCACAGCGGGAGTCCACCATCGACGACGCGCTGGACGTCCTCGTCGACGGCCTCACCGCCCGAAGGACCGGCTCAGCGGCCTGAGCCGGTCACCAGGTGTTCGCCCGGCGGTCCCGCAGCGGGCGGCCGTCCGGGTCGTAGATCAGGTGGTACGCCGGCAGCGCCCACGCCTTGGTGAGCGGCCCCAGCCGCTCCGGCGTGTGCGGGCGCAACCGGCCCGGCGGGCGCGGTCCGGTCCGGCCGCCGGCGTGCCAGTCGTCGAGGCGCTGCGCGGCCTCGGTGATCACCTTGATCGCGGAGGCCGGGTCGATCAGGTCGGCGTCGTCGCCGTCGTCGCGGTCCAGGTGTTCCCGCCACAGCGTCAGCCGCAGATCCCGGGCGAACGTACCGTCCAGGTCGAGCACCGCACAGGACAGCTCGCTGTCGTGGGTCCAGGAGCGGCGGTTGAAGTTGTCGCTGCCGATGCTGGCCCAGGTGTCGTCGGTGACGCACACCTTGGCGTGCACGTAGACCGGGTCACCGGCGTGGTTCTCCACGTCGAAGACGTGCACGCGGTCGCCGCCGGCCCGCCGGCAGACCTCGATCGCCTGGGCGCGGCCGACCAGGTTCGGCGGCAGCGCGAGCGCGCCGTCCACGTCCGGGTGCCGCGGCACGACCGCGACCAGGTGCAGATCGGGGTTGTCCCGGAGCGCGTCCGCGAACAGTGCGGCGACCTCGGCGGACCAGAGGTACTGGTCCTCCAGGTAGATCAGCTGCCGCGCGCGGCGGATCGCCTTGGTGTAGCCGCGAGCGATGGTCCGCTCACCGTCCGGCGCGAACGGGTAGCCCCGGTCGAACGACAGGTCGGGATAGGTGCGCAGGACCTGGACCGCGTGCGGGCCGCACTCCGGCGGGTCCGGCAGCGGATCGGGCAGCGTGTCCGCGTGCAGGTCGGCGCCGGCGGTCAGGTCCCGCGCCCAGGCCAGCAGGCTGCGCGAGTCGAGTGGGTGCGGGTCGGACCAGCGCTCCCGGAACGTCAGGTCGAGCGCGCCCACCACCGGCCCGCGCAGCATCAGCTGCACGTCGTGCCAGGGCGGGCGCGCGCCGTAGCGCGTCGACATCCGTACCGCCTGGGGGTCCCCGTCGTGCGCGGCCGTGTCCCGGCGGCTGTGGCAGAGGTCGATGCCGCCGGCGAACGCCACGTCCCGCTCCGGCGTGCCCGGACGGCGGATCACCACCAGTTTCTGATGGTGCGAGCCGCCGCGCCGGACCCGCTGGTCCAGCAGCACCTCACCGCCCGCGTCCGCGACGGACTCGCCGAGGTGCCGGTTCTCCTCCTCGGAGTACTGCAGCTTGTCCAGGTGGGAACGCCACATAAGCCCCTTGACGATCACTCCGCGCCGGGCCGCGGCCGAGAACAGCTCCGCCACGGTCGGCCCGGCCGGCCGGAGGCGCTCGTCCGGGTCACCGCGCCAGTCCGTGAAGAACAGGTGGTCGCCCGCCCCCAGCGTCTCCACTTCCGTCACGAGGCGATCGAAGTATGAATCTCCGTGAACAAGTGGTTCTGCGAGGTTGCCGGTGGTCCAGGTGGGTATAGCGCTGGACGGGTTGCCTCGTTCCCGTTCGGTGAGAAACCACTCCTCGACGTCCACGCGGCTACCTCCGAGCTCTACGACGCCCCGGTAATCCCCCGCCACCCCCTGGCACGAAACCAGGATCACCGCCCACCGGCCGCGCCCTACCGTTATGGACGCAGCCGGGTCCTGAAGGAGAGACCATGACCACCGAAGCCGCCACCACCGAGACCACCACCCCCGAGGTCGACTCCGAGCGCCCGCTGCTCATCGCGATGGCACTCATGGTGTCGCTGGGCACCGCCGCGATGTACCTGATCGTCGGCTGACCGGCTTGCGACGGACGGGAAGGCGCGCCGCACGCGGTGCGGCGCCCACGTCTACCCGTTGTCCCGCAGTCTCGCCTGAAGCCGGGTGAAGACCCGGGTCAGCACCGCGGCCTCGGTCTCGTCTAGGTCGTCGACCAGATAGCGGCGCACCGCCGTCAGGTGCCCGGCCGCCGCGGTTCGCAGCGCGCCTAGCCCGTCCTCGGTGAGCACCGCCTCACTCCCCCGGCGATCGTCCGGGCACGGTTGCCGCCGCACCAGCCCGCGCTTCTCCATCGCCGAGATCTGATAGGTCAGCCGGCTCGGCGAGAAGACCAGCCGGCTTGCGATCTCGCCCATCCGCAGCCGTCGCTGCGGCGCCTCGCTGAGCAGCACCAGCACGTGATAGTCCGCCATACTGAGCCCGGTATCCGCCCGCAGCTCGTCATCGAGCCGGGTCTGGAGGTGCCAACTGCCGTCGATCACCGCGCGCCAGGCGCGCAGTTCGGCGGCGTTCAGCGGAAGCGTCTCGCTCACCCGGCCAGCCTAACTCTTTAAAATCTGAACAACCAACACCCCGAGCCGGGGTACGGTTATGATCATGGACTTGCTGGACCTGGCGGACTGGCGACAGCGGGTCGCCGCGATGCACCTCTCCGATCTCGACCTCGCCGGCTTCCGCGCCGCCCGTGACGACCTCTTCCGCACCCACCCGCAGTCCCCGATCGTGGACCGCGCGTCGTTCACCGGTTTGCGGTACTTCCCGCCGGACCCGGCGTTCGCCGCCGACTGCCCGGTGCGGGAGGCGCCGCCCGGCCCACCTCTGGAGATCGACACGGGCGGGCCGGACGGGACCATCTCGTACCGCCGGATCGGGATCGCGGAGACGCCCTGGGGTGACCTGACGCTGTTCTGGATCTCCGCATACGGCGGTGGGATCTTCCTGCCGTTCCGGGACGCGACAGCACCGGGTGAGACGTACGGCGCCGGCCGGTACCTGACCGACACGGTGAAGGGCACGTTCGGCCGCGGCCTGACGCTGCTGGACGGTTCCGCCGTGCGCCTGGACTTCAACTACGCGTACAACCCGTCCTGCGTCTACGACGACCGCTGGGCCTGCCCGCTCGCACCGCCGGAGAATCGCCTGGCGGCCGCCGTCCGGGCCGGTGAGCTGAACTACCGCTGAGGCCGGTCAGCCGGACGGCACCGAGGTGGCCCGCGGGGACGCCGTCAGGTGGCGGGTGAACTCGTCCGCCGTGAGCGGTGGCGCGAAGTGGTAGCCCTGTGCGGACAGGTAGCCCATGTCGCGTAGCGCGGCCGCCTGCGCCGCGGTCTCCACGCCGGCCGCCGACGCGGTCAGCTGCAACCCGGCCGCGATCCGCACCATCGCCGCCGAGATGACCACCTCCTGCGACGACGCCTCGCCGTCGATGTTGCGGACGAACGCCTTGTCGATCTTCAGCCCCTGCACCGGCGCCCGGCGCAGCAGATCCAGCGACGACGCCCCGGCCCCGAAGTCGTCCAGCGTCACCCGGATCCCGCACCGGCGCAACTCACCCACCATCGCGATGGCCGACCCGCCGCCCAGCGCGGTCGCCTCGGTGATCTCCACCGACAGCGCGGCCGCCGGCAGCGCCGCCGCGTGCAGCAGCTCGGTCACCCGGGACGCGAACCCGGTCTCCCGCAGCTGCCGGTCGGAGACGTTGATGCCGATCACCGGCGCGTCGTCGCCGAACAGCGCGCGCCATCGGACCGCCTGCGCGCAGGCCGCACGCAGCACCCAGTCGCCGAGCGGCACGATCAGGCCGGTGCGTTCCGCGGTGGCCAGGAACTCCTCCGGGCTGATCAGGCCGCGGGCCGGGTGCCGCCAGCGGACCAGCGCCTCGGCGCCGGTCCAGCGGCCGTCCGCGAGCCGCACGATGGGCTGGTAGAGCAGGTCGAACTGCGCCGAGTCGATGGCCTGTTGCAGGTCCGCGGCGAGCCGGGCGTCCGCGGCCTGGTGCGCGTCCAGGTCGGTGCTGTAGTGCGCGTAGCGCCCCTTGCCGGCCGCCTTCGCCGCGTACATCGCCACGTCCGCGCGGCGCAGCAGTTCGTCCGGGGTGTCGCCGACGCCGGCCTGGGCCAGTCCCACGCTGGCGCGGACCAGCAGGTCGTGACCGTGTGCGGAGATCGGCTCGCCGAGCACCTCGGCGACCCGGGTCATCACCGTGGTCGCGCTCTCCGGCGTGGCGTGCTCGAGGATCATCGCGAACTCGTCGCCGCCGAGCCGGGCGACCGTGTCGCCGGACCGGACGCACCGCTGCAGGCGTTCCGCGACCACGGCCAGCAGCGCGTCACCCACCGCGTGGCCGAGCCGGTCGTTGACGCCCTTGAAGTCGTCCAGGTCGATCAGCGCGACGTGCAGGACCTGGTCACCGGTCAGCTCGCCCATCGCCTCGCGCGAGCGGCGCTCGAACAGGGCCCGGTTCGCCAGGCCGGTGAGCCCGTCGTGGGTGGCCTGCGTGGTCAGCTCGTCCTGCACCCGGCGCAGCTCCTGGAGGCTGGCGTCGACCCGGGTGAGCAGGCGGCCGTTCTCGGCCAGCGCGAGCAGCTGCCGGGCGATCACGATGCCGGTCAGCACCATCGCGACCACCGCGATCACACCGGCCACCGGGTCGCGCCAGCTGACCGCGACGAGCAGCACGCCGGTGGCGCCGACCGCGACGTACGGCACGGTGCTGAACGACTCGCGCCGGGTCTGTTCCGGTCCCGTCACGCCGGCGGCGCGCCGCTGCCGGTCAGCCGCGAGGATCACCAGGAGGTACGTGACCGGGAGCGCGAGCTGCTCCGGGTGCAGACCGGCGCGGTCGCCCAGCAGCGGGTGCAGCGCGCCGGTCGCGAGCCCGCTGACGAACGCGGCGCCGAGCAGGTGCGTCGCGGCCAGGTCGACGCCGTCCACGCCGCCGACCGCGAGCTTGGCGAACGCGACCAGCGCGGTCACCGCGACCGCGCCGAGCACCAGCGGGAGCGTGGACCCGGTGAACGACAGCGGGCCGCCGTCCGCGTGGCGCAGCACGCCGTACCAGAGGAACAGACCGGTGGCGAGCAGCACGATCGTCATGTCCATGGCGAAGCGCAACCCGGCCCGGCGAGCGCGTTCGACCGGCAGGCCGAGCAGCGCCCACAGCGTGAGGACGCCGCCGACCAGGTGCAGCGAGACCGTCAGCGGAGCGGCCGGCGGCGGGTGCCGTGGTGCGGTGAGCCAGTCCGAGGCGTTGCTGGCCGCGGCGATCCCGGCCAGTGCGGACGCCAGCCCGAAGCGCTGCCAGAACCGTTGCGCGGTCGGACCCTGACCGTCGGCGCCCGCGGCCTGCCAGGCGGCGGCCGCGCCGAGCAGCGGCTGCACCGGCGTGGCCAGCCAGCCGGCGAACGCGGGCGTGAACGGGTGCACCAGCGTAACCACGAACCAGACGACGGACCAGAGCGCGATCAGCGTGGCCGCGACGAGCAACGGTGACGGCCGCAGCCCCGGCACACCGGCCGCTCCGCCCCGCTCCATCGCGGCCTCCTCGAAAGGTCCTCGTCTCGCCATCGACCGGGAAACGTCCCAGATGAGCAATTCGGGACCGCCCCGGCCTGAGGTTCTGTCCGTACGGTCCGGTTCTTCCGGCGTGTCTCCCTGATCCTGCTCGTGACCCCGATCTGCGCGATCGCCCGGTTCGTGGCCGGCCGCCCGCGGAGGCCGGTGGCCGGTTCCGCCGGTGCGTGGCGCCCGGGCAGCGGTTTCTGCGGGGACGGAGCGCCCGCCCGCTCGCACCGGACGATGATCGGCCTTCCTGCGCAGCCCGCAGAAGTCCCGCCGCGAGGACGAGGACCTGCTGAACAGGTGGGAGGCGGACCTGCGGCACCGCGAGGAGGAGCTGAAGAAGCGGGCGGCCGGCGGCTAACCGGCCGTCACGGCGAACCCGGCGGGCAACCAGATCGGGTGCGCCGGGTCGCCGCCGGGCGCCAGCGTGACCGACCATGCGCTCAGCGGCGGCGATCCGGCCGCCTGCCAGCCGGCCGCCAGCGCCGCGAGGTCGCTCGCCAGCCGCTCCCCGTCCGGGCCGTGCGGGCGGATCCGGCCGTCCGGCAGCATAATGGCCAGCGATCCCGGCTCGAACAGCGCCAGCCCGCCCAGATGGTCGGCGAGCAGCGCCGGCACCGAGGTCACCCGCCGGTCCTGGGCCGCGGCCGCGAACCACAGGTCGTGATAGACCCGAAGATCAAGATCCAGAACCGTCGAGGGTACGGGCGGCAGCTCGGCCGGCAGCGGCGGAAGCACCGGCGGCGGGTGCGAGCCGGGGTGCCGGGCGAACAGCGGGCCCGCCGCGGTCATGAAGCCGGCCGGGCACAGCACCCGGGTCCGCGGGCCGTCCGGCGTCCGCCGGACCGTCATCACCGGCTGCAGCCCACCGTGCGCGACCGGCGCCACCACCACGCCGTCCGCGGTCAGCTGCTCCCACCAGGCCGCGGAGAAGCCGGCGACGCCGACCGTGACGATGATCCGGTCGAACGGCGCGAGGTCGGGCGCGCCGTCCCAGCCGTCCGCTCGGCGGACCCGCGCGCCGGTGACACCGGCCCGGGCCAGCGCCGCCCCGGCCGCGGCGGCCACGTCCTCCTGCACCTCGACGGTGGTCACGTCCGCGCCGAGGGCGGCCAGCAGCGCCGCGTTGTAGCCGGTGCCGGCGCCGATCTCCAGCACCCGGTGGCCGGGCGCGACGTCCAGCGCGGTCAGCATCTGCGCCATCAGCGACGGCTGGCTGGACGAGCTGACCGGCTCGCCGCCGTGCACCTTCGTGACCAGCGCGGCGTTGCGGTAGACCGCGTCCTGGAAGCCGGGGTCGTCCGCGGTGGTCCAGCCGCCGTCCGGACCGCGGAAGCCCGCGGCCACGAAGATCTCCCGGGGCACCGCCCGGAACGCCCGCGCCAGCGCGGCATCGGTCAGCACGCCGGACGTGTGCAGCTCCGCCAGGTATCGATCGATCGACGTCATTCACTCACCGTAGGGCACGCGCGGCGTCCAGCCAGAACGGCACGTCGGCTGCGTGGAACGGCGCCTCGGACGGCTCGATCCGGTCCAGGAACCCGGCGTAGACGGCCGCGTTGCGCAGCGCCGCGACCGGTGCCAGCAGCGCGACCGCGTGCTCGGGGTCGGAGCCGGGCACGTCCGCCCGCCAGCGCGCTGCCCACGACGCGATCAACTCGGGCGCCTCCGGCACGCCGTCGGTCAGCCGCAGGATGTCGAACGCGGGGTGCCCGGCGAACGCGTCACCCCAGTCGATGATCACCCGGGCGCCGGGCCGGCCGATCGCGTTGCCCGGGTGCAGGTCGCCGTGGACCAGCGTGTCCGGCAGCGCGCATGCCGCGACCGCGGCCAGCCGCGCGTCCAGACCGTCCGCGAGCGCGGTCAGCGCCGGGTCGTCCGGCGCGTACGCGGCCAGCACCACCCGGATCCGGTCGGCGAGCCGGTGCCCGCGCAGGTCCGGCAGGCCGTCCGCGAGCAGCCGGTCCAGGTCCGCGGCGGCCCGCAGCTGGATCCGGTGCATGCGGGCGGCGAGCTCGTCGCGCTCCGCGGCGCCGGCCTCGTACAGCTCGGTGCCCGGCACGTGCGCGAGCAGCAGCCGGCCCGGTGCCGCCGCGTCCAGCAGCTCCGGGGCGGCGCCGGGCAGCGCGCGGCCGAGCCAGCGCAGCACCGCGGCCTCGTGCGCGAAGAACGGCGGCACCTGCTTGATCCAGGCCGGGTCGCGCGTGATGTCGACCGGACCGGGCCCGCCGCCGTCCGCGGACACGGTCTCCACCCGCCAGATCGCGGAGAGGTTCCAGGTGCGCTGCTGGCGGGTGCGGACCACGAGCCGGCCGCGCGCCGCCAGCCGGTCCGCGGCCCAGGCCGTGGTCGCGCCGGGCCCGCCGGCCTCGGCCCACGGCGCCCGCCGCGCGTGCGGGGTCAGGGCCGCGACGTCGGCCCCGTCCGCGTCCACGATGGACGGCGTTCCGGGGCCGCGCAGCTCCGCCGCGTAGACCACCTCGCCGCCGTGCGGCCGGTCGCGGGACGCGCGGAGCAGCCGCAGCACGGTGACGTCCACGCCGTAGTGCTGCCGGGCGCCGTCCACCACGTCGGCGACCTCCTGCCACCAGGGCATCGGCACCTCGTACGGCGGGAGCGCACCGAGCACGGCACCGGTGGGGTCGACGAGCACGAGCGTCACGACGCGGGACATGACCGAGGAACCTATCCCACTCGCACGAGTGATCAGCCGATCGGGGTTTCCGGGCTCCGGGACCCGCACGGTTCCGGCAGGATGGCCCCACCACCTGGACGGCGCCGCCCTCTACATCGGATCGAGGGAGCGTCGTCATGCATCATCGGAAGACACCGGCCGCACCTTCGGGGGCGGTCCGGTGACCGGCAGTCCGAGGCCCCGGCTGCGGCCGGGCGACGAGCTCACGCTGAAGGAGCAGGACTACAAGTTCGGCGTGGGTCAGCTGATGATCATCGTGGAGCAGATCCTGGAACGGGTGACGCTCGACGGCGAGCTGTGGGTACGGGTGCGCGGCCTCTGCCGCCGCGCGCCGACGGACGCGGGCGCGGTGCGCGAGATCTACCTGCGCGTGTCCGCCCTGCCGCTACGGAGGTGACGGAAGCCGGCTCCGCGCGGACTCGGACGCGGAGCGGGCACCTCGCACCTTCGATGATCTTGAGCGGGAGTGAGCCGCGTCTCGGTGAGCGCGGCCGGCGGCGGAATAGTGCGGGACCAGGCCTGGTTACTTGCCGACGTAATAGTTAAGATTTGAACGAATCAGCGGTACGACGGAGGCGGGACCAATGCCAATGCAGTTCGGGATCTTTTCCGTGGGCGACGTGACCACCGACCCGACGAACGGGCGGACCCCCACGGAGAACGAGCGCATCAAGGCGATGATGCAGATCGCGCTGAAGGCGGAGGAGGTCGGGCTCGACGTCTTCGCGACCGGTGAACACCACAACCATCCGTTCGTGCCGTCGTCACCGACCACCATGCTCGGCTGGATCGCGGCGAAGACGGAGAAGATCATCCTCTCCACCGCGACCACGCTGATCACCACGAACGACCCGGTGAAGATCGCCGAGGACTACGCGATGCTGCAGCACCTGGCGGACGGCCGGGTGGACCTGCTGATGGGCCGCGGCAACACCGGCCCGGTCTACCCGTGGTTCGGCCAGGACATCCGCACCGGCATCCCGCTGGCGATCGAGAACTACGGGCTGCTGCGCCGGCTGTGGCGCGAGGACGTCGTGGACTGGGAGGGCAAGTTCCGCACGCCGCTCCAGGGCTTCACGTCCACGCCACGCCCGCTGGACGGGGTGCCGCCGTTCGTCTGGCACGGCTCGATCCGCAGCCCGGAGATCGCCGAGCAGGCCGCCTACTACGGTGACGGCTTCCTGCACAACGGCATCTTCTGGCCGTTCGACCACTCCAAGCGCATGATCGAGTTCTACCGGAAGCGGTTCGCGCACTACGGCCACGGCGCGGAGGACCAGGCGATCGTCGGCGTCGGCGGGCAGATCTTCATGCGGAAGAACTCGCAGGACGCGATCGACGAGTTCCGGCCGTACTTCGACAACGCGCCGGTCTACGGCCACGGCCCGACGCTGGAGGACTTCAGCCGGGAGACGCCGCTGACCGTGGGCAGCCCGCAGCAGGTCATCGAGCGGCTGCTCAGCTACCGGACGCACTTCGGCGACTTCCAGCGGATGATGCTGCTCATCGACCACGCCGGGCTGCCGCTGAAGACCGTGCTGGAGCAGCTCGACCTGCTCGGCGAGGAGGTGCTGCCGGTGCTGCGCAAGGAGTTCGCGATCGGCCGCCCGGCGCACATCCCGGACGCACCCACGCACGCGTCGCTGGTCGCCGCCGCCGCGTCCAAGGACGTCCTGGCGGAGGCGCAGGCATGAGCACCCGGAGACTGTTCGTGGTCAGCGCCGGACTGAGCCAGCCGTCGTCCAGCCGGCTGCTCGCCGACCACCTCGCCACCGCGACCGCCCGTGAGCTGCGGGCTCGCGGCGAGGAGGTGGAGGTGCGCACGATCGAGCTGCGCGACCACGCGCACGACGTGGTCAACAACACGCTGACCGGCTTCGCACCGACCGCGCTGCGCGAGGTGCTGGACGCGGTCGCGGCGGCGGACGGACTGATCGCGGTCACGCCGACGTTCCGCGCGTCGTACAGCGGCCTGTTCAAGTCGTTCTTCGACGTGGTCGAGGAGGAGGCGCTGGCCGGCAAGCCGGTGCTGATCGGCGCGACCGGCGGCACGCCGCGCCACTCGCTGGTACTGGAGCACGCGGTCCGGCCGCTCTTCGCCTACCTGCGCTCGGTGGTCGTGCCGACCGGCGTCTACGCGGCCTCGGAGGACTGGGGCAGCGGCGGCGGCAAGGCGCACCAGGGCCTGGCGCAGCGCATCGACCGCGCGGCCGGCGAGCTGGCCGCGCTGATCGCGGCGCGCGAGCCGGTCACCGTCGTCGACCCGTTCGAGTCGGCGCCGTCGTTCGACCAGCTTCTGGGTTGACCCTGAGACACGACATCGGGGAACGGGTCGGGCCGTTCCCCGATGTCGTGGTGTGCGGATCCGAGGACTCTGGAGTCAGGAAGCAGGACGACAGAGGAGTGATCCGAGAATGGCTAGCGTGCACACCCATTTCCGCAGTCAGGGCCTGGTCCGGCCGCGTGAGGGCCGCTTGCTGGCCGGTGTCTGCGCCGGGCTCGGCCGGCGCTTCGGCCTGGACGCCAACGTCGCACGGCTGCTGTTCGTGCTGGTGCTGCTGGCGGTCCCGGGCAGCCAGCTGCTGATCTACCCGATGCTCTGGATCCTGATGCCGAACGAGGCCGACGACCTCCACCCGGCCACGCCGGGCATCTGACCTCCCGGCCGCACCGGCCGGGACCCGCCCGCCCCGCACCCCGCGCGCCGATTCTCGACGGGTGCCGGGGCGGGCGGCCCCTTGGTCCCCGGAGCTAGAGCGTGGGCTTGGCCATCAGGTCGTGCAGCACCGCGATCAGCGCGGCGTCGCCGGTGGTGCTCAGGTTGCCCGCGCCCCCGCGGCGCCACAGCCAGAGCAGCACGTCGACCGGGTCACCGGAGACCGTGGCGTCCGCGTCCGGCTCGCCGGTGGTGACGGTCACGGCGTCCGGTGCGAGGCGGACGCACCAGGACCCACCGGCGGTCGTGAACACCCGGACCGTCCGGCCGTCCAGCGTCGTCAGCGCGTCGCGAAGTCGTCCGGCCAGTGCCGGGAGCCGTGGTCCAGGAAGCGGACCAGCACCTCGTCAACGCCGTCGACCGCCAGGTCCGCCGGGATCCGGGCGCGCGGCAGCCCGGCCGCCAACTCGCCGTCCACCCGGTGAATCACGGTCTCGTGTGCCATCCGCCGGGCCCAGAAACCGACGGTCTGATCCGGCGGGTACCAGGTCGGCACGGTCTCGCCGGGATCGCGCGCGGCCAGCTCGGCCACCAGCTCCGCGTACGCGGCGTCGTAGCGGTCGAGCACGCCGCCCGCCGGGGCCGGCGGCAGCTCCTCCGGGAACGCGCCGGTGCGCAGCACCACGGTCTTGTGCCGGTAGACCTGGGTCACGTGGTCGGCCAGCTCGGTCACGGTCCAGCCGGGACAGGTCGGCACCGGTGCGGGCGCCGCCGCGACGATCGCCTCGCGCAGACGCGCCGCGTCCGCAGTCAGACACTCTCTGAATCGTTCGGTTCGCATAGACGGGACACGCTATCCGGTACGGCCGGAGCACACCGCCTATTTCCCGGTCACGGTGCGTGGGCACGTGCCCTGACCTAAGCATTCGTCCGAAGGTTGACGTACCCTTCTTTGCCGTGACGCTCTCCGCGTGGGCCCGGCGACATCGAACCGCCGCGCCCCCGACTCCGTAAGTCCCAGGGAAAGGCGGATCATCACCGCCGCCGACGAGAGCTTCCCAGCACGACGAGAGGAATCCGTTCTGATGACCCCACTCGGTCGTCGATGTGCCGCAGCGGTCGCCGCGGCCGCCACCGCGGTGGCGCTGCTGACCGCACCGCTCTCCCCCGCGAGCGCGGCGCCGAACAACCCGGACGCCGGCGGTAACGCCACTCTGGGTGACGTTCTGGAGTCCACGGGTAAGCGGTACCTCGAGGCCAAGGCCGTGCTGGACGCGTCGAAGAAGAAGCAGGCCGAGATCACCAAGCAGCTCGACGCGGCCCAGGCCGACGTGGACCGGCTCACCAAGCAGGTCGGCGAGATGGCCTCCCAGCAGTACCGCCAGGGCCGGCTGACCGGCCCGAGCCTGATGCTGGGCAGCGCCGACCCGACCGGCTTCATCAGCCGGATGACCTCGCTGAACGAGCTGGCCGCGCACAACGACGCGAAGCTGCACGAGTTCCTTGAGGCCCGCGACACGATCGACCGGGCCAAGGCCGAGCTGGACGCCGAGGTGGCGTCGGAGCAGAAGGCGCTCGCCGCGATCGACAAGCAGAAGAAGGAGGCGGAGAAGGCGCTCACCCTGGTCGGCGGCAACGTCACCACGCGGGGCCTGGTCACCGCCACCTCGCCGATCGCGGCACCGGGGCCGGGCGCGAACAGCGGATGGCCGGCCGAGTCCTGCACCCAGGACGACCCGACCACCAGCGGCTGCCTGACGCCACGCACGCTGCACGCGTACAACGAGGTGAAGAAGGCCGGCTTCAACCGGTTCGTCGGGTGTTTCCGTACCGGTGACATCTGGGAGCATCCCAAGGGGCGTGCCTGCGACTGGTCGCTGCAGAACAGCGGCTTCTCGGTCTGGGACACCGACGACGAGCTGAAGTACGGCAACGACCTGATGGCGTTCCTGGTCCGCAACGCCGACCGGCTCGGCATCCTCTACGTGATCTGGAACCAGATGGTGTGGTTCCCGGCGACGGGCTGGAGTGCCTACTCCGGCGACAGTACGCACGAGGACCACGTACACATGTCGATCGTCTAGATTTGCCCCCAGCGACGATCATGAGTGTGTGAACACGCTCGAACGACGTCTCTGGGAGGCCTTCCCCACGGGTACGCCGGTCACGGCCGGCCCGGACGGGGAACGCGAGGTCAGCGGCGAGGTCCTGACCCGGTTGCTGCTCGGCGCTCAGGCGCCGGCGCCCGGGGCCAGGGCCTCGCTCCGTCTGTCCGGCGCACGGATCACCGGCGAGTTCTCGCTGCGGTTCGCGCAGGTGGACGCGCCGATCATCCTGGATGACTGCGAGTTCGAGCGGATGCCCGTGATCAACTGGGCGCGGCTCGGTTTCATCAGCTTCGCCCGGTGCACGCTGCCCGGCCTGCACGCGTCGAACGTGATCGTGGAGGGGCACCTCAAGCTGAACGGCGCGCGGGTCGACGGCGAGTTGCGGATGCCCGGCGCCCGGATCAGCGGCGGCCTGGTGCTGGACCGGGCGCGCGTGCGCTCCGCGGGCATCGCGCTACAGGCGGAACGGATCACGATCGGCGGCGACCTGGCGGCCGGCCGCGCGGACATCGAGGGCCTGATCGTCGTGTCCCAGGGACGGATCTCCGGTGACGTCGACCTGGACCGGGCGCGGTGCGTCGCGCCGTCCGCCCCGGAACGCATCGACGAGCCGAACGCGCTCCTCGCGGCCGCCCGGGGCGTGCTCGGCGCGGACAGCCTGGTGGTCGAGGGCGGAGTCTTCGCCCGCGGCGCGATGTTCGACGGCGAGCTGCGGATGTGGCACGCCCGGATCACCGGCGCGGTCAGCTTCACGGACGCCACCATGACGAACCCGGGCCGGGTCGCGCTGCGGCTGGACGCGGCCACGCTGGCCGGCGGGCTCTTCCTCGGCGGCGCGTTCACCGCGACCGGCGAGATCCGGGCCGCGCACGCGGAGATCAGCCGCACGTTCACGCTGCGCGGCGCCCGGTTGTCGAACCCGGGCGGCGCCGCGCTGCGCGCCGAGTGGATGACGCTGCAGGGCACGCTGGACGCGCGCCGGATCGTGGCAGACGGCCGGGTCGGGCTGGAGGACTCGGTGCTGAACGGCCCGGCGAGCTTCAACGGCGCCTCGCTGACCAACCCGGGTGGCGTCGCGCTCAACCTGAACGGCGTGGTGGCGAGCAACACGGTGAACCTGTGCGACGGTTTCTCGGCCGTCGGGCAGGTGCAGGTCTCCGGCAGCCGGATCGGCAGCGTCCTCTGCCTGGACACGGCCACGCTGACCGCGTCGCCGGATCCGGCGGACGTCCGGCCGAGCGCGCCGTTCGCGCTGCGGCTGTGGCGGCTGCAAGTGCCCGAGCTGCGGATGCGCACGACCGCGGTGACCGGCCCGGTCGACCTGCGCCACGCCCGCGTCGGTCTACTGCGCGACGACCCGGCGACCTGGCCGGAGGCGCTGCACCTGACCGGGCTCACGTACGAGACGCTCGAGCCGCCGGCCACCGAGACGGACCGGCGGGCGTGGCTGGCCCGCGACCCGGCCGAGGCGCACCGGCAGCCGTACGAGCAGCTCGCGTCCGTGCTCCGCGCCCAGGGCGACGACGACGCGGCGCGCGCGGTGCTGCTCACCCGGCAGCGGGCACGGACCCGTACCGCCGGCTGGCCGGCCCGGGTCTGGGGCGTGCTCCAGGACGTCACGGTCGGGTACGGCTACCGCCCGCTGCTGGCTGCGCTCTGGCTGCTGGTGCTGCTCGGTGCCGGTACGGCCGCGTACTCGGCGCACCCACCGCGCGCCGCGAAGCCGGACGAGGCACCCGCGTTCCACGCCGTGATCTACACGCTCGACCTGCTGCTCCCGCTGGTCGACTTCGGCCAGCAGACCGCGTTCCTGCCGGCCGGGGCGTACCAGTGGCTCTCCTACGCGCTGATCGCGGCCGGCTGGATCCTGGCCACCACGATCGCGGCCGCGCTGACCCGCTCCCTGCGCCGTACGTAGCCGCGCAACTCGGTGGATACCGAGGGCTTACGGGAGGGCACCCGGTCGATTCGTCAGCCGTCCGGGCGTGCGGCCGAATGAACGGGTGTAAGCGCAGCACCCCACTGACAGAGATGAGAGTTTCTTGCGCCGCTTCGCCAGCCGGGTCGTCCTCGCCGTTCTCGCTCCCGCCGCCGCCCTCGGCATGACGCTCGTCGCCCCCGCGGCCTCCGCGTCGGCCGCTGTCGCGACGACGACGCTGGAGTCGCAGGTCGTGGCGCTGACGAACGAGGCCCGGGTGAAGGCCGGCTGCAAGAAGCTGACCGTGAACGCCAACCTGACCAAGGCAGCGCAGGCGTTTTCCACGGACATGGCGCAGCAGGGCTTTTTCAGTCACACGGGCAAGGACGGCAGCAACTTCGTGCAGCGGGCGAAGCGAGCCGGTTTCGCCAAGACCGCGATGGGCGAGAACATCGCGTGGGGTTACAAGGACGCGCAGGGTGTGGTGAAGGGCTGGATGAACAGCCCGGGTCACCGGAAGAACATCCTGAACTGCAAGTCGACCCTGATCGGTGTCGGTGCGGCCCGTAACGCCAAGGGTGTCGTGTACTGGACCCAGGAGTTCGGCAAGTAACAGGGAAAGGCCCGGGGCGTCCGCCTCGGGCTTTTCCGGCTCACGTTGAGGAACGCGTGAATCTAGCGCTGGTGGAGCGAACGCTGAGGGAGGGACGCCATTGCGGCCCGCAGCGGCGGCGCGGGCCGGCAACAGCGCGGCGGCCAGCGCGAAGTATCCGGGCCGGGCCTCCAGACCGGGCCGGGCCGGTGCCCGCGGGAGCATGCGGGCCGCACCACGCCGGAAGCCGGAAAACAGCTTTGAAGCCTGTCAGCCCTCGGCCGCGATCAGCGCCTGTGCCACCTCGGCGGCGCGTTCGATCGGGATGGCGAAGCCGATGCCGATCGAGCCGCCGCCCTCGAGCGTGGCGATGGCGGTGTTGACGCCGATCACCTCGCCGGCCGAGTTGACCAGTGGGCCGCCGGAGTTGCCCGGGTTGATGGAGGCGTCGGTCTGGACCGCGGACTGGCGGGTGGCGCCCTCGCCGCCGAGGCGGACGCGGCGGTCGACGGCGCTGACGATGCCGGAGGTGACGCTGCCGGAGAGGCCGAGCGGGGCGCCGACCGCGAGGACGGTCTCGCCGACGCGCAGCGTGCTGGACTTGCCCATCGGCAGCGGCTCGAGCGTGTCGGACGGGGCGATGCGCAGTACCGCGATGTCCATGCCGGGGTCGGTGCCGATCACGTCGGCGTCCAGGCTCTCGCCGTCCTGGCCGCTGACCGTGACCCGGCTGGCGCCCTCGACCACGTGGTTGTTCGTGATGATGTGCTGGGCGTCGTCGATGACGAACCCGGAGCCGGAGGACGCGCCGTCGTCGGTGCGGACCTCGATCGAGACCACGCCGGTCAGCACCTGCTCGGCGGTGCTGGTGAGTTCGCCGTCCGCGCCGACCAGCTGGGTGCTGGTGGAGTTGCCGGCCTGGTTGGCGACGCCGACGCGGTTCGCGCCGTACCAGGCTCCGGCGGTGCCGGCCCCGGCCGCGACGGCCACGATCAGCGCGCCGGCCAGCATGAACCGGGGACCGCGGCGCGGGCTGTCGGCATCGCGGCGGCGGGCGGCGCGTGTCGGGGCCGGTTCGTAGCCGACGGTCGCCCACGGGTCCGCGGGCGCCTCCCAGGCCGGAGCGGCCGGAGCCACCGGAGCAGCCGCAGCGGCTGGTGCGCGGTACGTGGAGGTGGCGACCGCCGGCCCGGACGCGCCGGAGAAGCCGGCGTACGGGTCCGAGCCGTCGTTGTAGGTCGGGTACGCACCGCTGGTGCCGTACGCGGTGAACGGCGCCGGCGATGCGTACTCGTCGTGCTCGGGAGCCCGCCGGCGGCCGGGCCGTCCGGTCGGCTCGTAGTCGTAGCTGCCGTAGGAGACCGGACGCCGCCAGCTCTGCGAGTCCGTGTCGTCTCGCCCCAGCGATGCCATCTGCGCCTCCACGGTTCGTCCCACCCCGTCGGGGGTAGATACGGAGAGAAACGCGAAACGGCTCACCGTGACCGGTGAAAGATTCTCAACCGGCGATCAGACGGCCGATCGTGGTCAGAATGTCCGCGTAGAACGTGCCGTTCACGTCGCGGAACACCGCGAACGGCTCGTCCGGGCTGCCGAAGAACGGGCGCAGCGTCCACGCCAGCTGGGTGCCGACGAAGCCGAACAGGCCGATCCAGATGTAGAGCAGTGTCATGCTGGCCGGCCGCTGCCCGGGCGGCAGGTCCGCGGCGGACGGCCGGCGCGGCTGTGCGTACGGCTCCCAGCCGACCGCGAGCACGCCGTCGCCGGTGGGCCCGGCCGGCACCGGAGCGGCCGCGGCCCCGTTCGCGCCCACGAGCGCCGGCGCGGGCTCCGGCGCGGGCTCCTTCTCCACCGCGGAGGCGACCAGCGCGAGCTTGAGCTGGTGCTCGTTGAACGCGGTCATCCCCGCGGTCAGGAACCGCAGCCCGACGATCGCGGTCAGCACCAGGATCGCCACGTTGAGCAGCTTGAAGAACGAGTAGCTGTTCGACGTGATCAGGAAGAACAGGCTAATCGGCGCGAACGCCAGCGTGAGCACCGCGGTGACCGTGATCGGCACCAGGATCAGCGTGACCGCCTGCATGACCGACAGCCGCGCGCCGAAGACCAGGTTGAACAGGTAGAGCGTGGGCAGGCAGATGGCCAGCGTGGCGAGGAACAGCAGCGGCAGCTTCACGAACGACGAGGCGGCCTGGACCCAGCTGTGCGAGGCGCCGAGCACGACGCCGTAGAGCGCGAAGCTGAGCGAGGAGCTCGCCAGCATCTGGAGGCTGATCGAGCCGAGCTGCCGCTCGTCGATGATCTGCCGCCACACGCCGTCCCGGTCGCGCAGCAGCCGCTCGATGATGAGCAACCCGCCTGGGGAGTTCGACACTGAGTCCTCCAAGGCCGGAAGTAGGCCGATGATGAGTTGGCTGAGGGTACATCGAAGAAGACGTGTTCCGGGGGTCGGAAAGTTGCGTAGTCTGTGCC
Organism: Catenuloplanes indicus; assembly: GCF_030813715.1. Classification (NCBI taxonomy): domain Bacteria; kingdom Bacillati; phylum Actinomycetota; class Actinomycetes; order Micromonosporales; family Micromonosporaceae; genus Catenuloplanes; species Catenuloplanes indicus. The sequence continues at coordinate 7,034,645 of NZ_JAUSUZ010000001.1, read as the reverse complement.
GGTGACCGACCCCCGGCTACGCGCATCGGACGCGGACCGGCAGCGCGTTGTCGCCGACCTCGAGCGGCACACCGCGGCCGGGCGCCTGTCCCTGGACGAATTCACCACCCGGGTCGACGCGGTGCTGGCCGCACGCACCCACGGTGACCTGGGCCACCTCACGAGTGACCTCCCCGCGGAGGCGCAGCCGAGCGCGGACGCCCGCCATCTGCTGATCGCTTTCGCGCTCGCCGCCGTAGTGGTGGCACTCCTGGCAGTGATCATTTCGGTATACCGTTGACGCCTGGAGGGGTAATGACCGAGATCCTCACGCCCGAGGCCCGGGAGTTCGTCGCGGACCTGCACCGGCACTTCGCGGCGCGGCGGGACGAGCTGCTCGCACTGCGCGCGCTGCGCCGGGCCGAGGCCGCCCGCACTGGCCGGCTGGACTTCCTGCCGGAGACCGTGGACGTGCGGGAGGGCGCGTGGACGGTCCCGGCCGCACCGGCCGACCTCACCGACCGCCGGGTGGAGATCACCGGCCCGACCGAGCGCAAGATGACGATCAACGCGATGAACTCCGGTGCGAAGGTGTGGCTGGCCGACCTGGAGGACGCGAACACGCCGCACTGGGCGAACGTGATCGGCGGGCAGGTCAACCTGTACGAGGCGGTGCGCCGGACGATCACGTTCGACTCGCCGGAGGGCAAGCACTACGAGCTGGGCCCGGGGCCGTACCCGACGATCGTGGTCCGGCCGCGCGGCTGGCACCTGGACGAGCGGCACCTCACCTGGGGCGACGGCACACCCGGCGTGGGCGCGCTGGTCGACTTCGGGCTGTACTTCTTCCACAACGCGCAGGAGCTGATCGAGCGCGGCTCCGGACCGTACTTCTACCTGCCCAAGATGGAGTCGCACCTGGAGGCGCGGCTCTGGAACGACGTCTTCAACTACGCGCAGGACCACCTCGGCATCCCGCGCGGCACGATCCGCGCGACCGTGCTGATCGAGACGATCCCGGCCGCGTTCGAGATGGACGAGATCCTGCACGAGCTGCGCGACCACGCGTCCGGGCTGAACGCGGGCCGCTGGGACTACCTGTTCAGCATCATCAAGTACTTCCGGGTGACGCTGCCGGACCGCGCGGCCGTGACGATGACCGCGCCGTTCATGCGCGCCTACACCGAACTGCTGGTCGCCACGTGCCACCGGCGCGGCGCGTTCGCGATGGGCGGGATGGCCGCGTTCATCCCGAGCCGCCGCGACCCGGAGGTCAACGCGGTCGCGATCGGCAAGGTGCGGGAGGACAAGGAACGTGAGGCCCGGGACGGCTTCGACGGCTCGTGGGTCGCCCACCCGGACCTGGTGCCGGTGTGCCGGGAGATCTTCGACGCCACGCTGCGGGACGGCCCGAACCAGGTGACCCGGCAGCGCCCGGAGGTGCACGTCACCGCGGACGACCTGCTGAACATCGCGGCGACACCGGGCAGCGTGACGGACGCGGGCGTGCGCGGCAACGTCGAGGTGGCGCTGCGCTACCTGGAGGCGTGGCTGCGCGGCAACGGCGCGGTCGGCATCCACGACCTGATGGAGGACGCGGCCACCGCGGAGATCTCCCGCTCCCAGATCTGGCAGTGGATCCACCAGGGGGTACGGACCGAGGAGGGCACCCCGATCACGTCCGAGCTGGTGCGCCGGCTGGAGGACGAGGTGCTGGCCGAGGTCCGGGAACAGCTCGGCGAGGACGGATTCCGGCGCAGCCGCTTCGGCGACGCGCGCGGGCTCTTCGAACGGGTCGCGCTCGCGGACGACTTCGCGAACTTCCTGACCGTGCCGGCCTACGAGCTGATCGACTAGCGCATGCGACTGGACCCGGGGATCCACGCGGAGCTGGACGCGCGGCTCGCGGCCGTGGACACGCACCTCAGCACGCGCTATCCGGGCGACCGGCACGGCCGGCAGCCGGTGCACACGGTCTACGTGCCGGCCGACCGGTTCCACCAGAACCTGGTCTCGGAGTGGGGTGGCCTCGCGCGCGCGGCCCTGGAGACCGCTCCCGCGCTGCCGTACCCGGAGCACCTGCACGCACGCGTCACCGCCAAGCTCGCCGCGGAGCCGATCGAGGACCTGAGAATCGACTTCGAGGACGGGTACGGCATCCGCGCCGACGACGAGGAGGACGCGGCCGCCGAGGCCGCCGCCACGGCGTTGAGCGCCGCCGAGCGGAGCACCCCGTTCGTCGGCCTGCGGATCAAGTCGATGGAGGCGCACACGCGGCGGCGCTCTCTCCGTACCCTCGACGTATTTCTTGATCGCTGGTTCGCCGGCGCGGCGGAACTCCCGGTGAACTTCGTGATCACGCTGCCCAAGGTGAGCGATCCGGCGCAGGTCGCCGCGTTCGCGGCCGTGTGCGGGCGGCTGGACGCGGCCTACGGCATCGCGCTGCGGTTCGAGATTCAGATCGAGACGCCGACCGCGATCCTGGGCGCGGACGGCACCGCCACGGTCGCCCGGATGATCACCGCGGCGGACGGCCGCTGCACCGGCCTGCACTACGGCACCTACGACTACAGCGCGGCCTGCGGCATCGGCGCGGCCTACCAGAGCATGGAGCATCCGGCCGCGGACCATGCGAAGGCGGTCATGCAGGTCGCGGCCGCCGGCACCGGCGTGCGGCTGTCCGACGGGTCGACCAACGTGCTGCCGGTCGGCACGGACGACCGGATCGCCGAGGCCTGGGCGCTGCACGCGCGACTGGTCCGGCGCTCGCTGGAACGCGGCTTCTACCAGGGCTGGGATCTGCACCCGGCGCAACTGCCGACCCGGTTCGCGGCCACCTACGCGTTCTTCCGGGACGGCGCCGCCGCGGCCCGCGACCGACTCACCGCCTACCTGGACCGCCGCGACACCGGCATCCTGGACGAACCGGCCACCGCCCGCGCGCTGGCCGGGTTCCTGCTGCGCGGACTACGCTGCGGCGCACTCGACGACGACGAACTCGGCGGCTTCACCGAGGACCGGCTCGCCGGCCTGTGACCCCCACCCTGTGATCAACGCCGATCCCGGGTCCGAGACCACCTCAGTACCAAGGAGGCGGATGTGACGGATTTCGACCTGGTCGTCCGGTCCCGGCGGGCCATCACCCCGGACGGCGAACGGCCGGCCGCGATCGCGGTGCGGGACGGCCGGATCGCCCGGATCGCGGCCTATGACGCGCCGCTGCGCGCGGACCGCGAGGAGGACCTGGGCAAGCTCGCGCTGCTGCCCGGCCTGGTGGACACACACGTGCACGTCAACGAGCCCGGCCGGACCGAGTGGGAGGGGTTCGCCAGCGCGACCCGGGCCGCCGCGGCCGGTGGCGTCACCACGATCGTCGACATGCCGCTGAACTCGCTGCCGCCGACCACCACCGCGGACGCGCTGGCCGTCAAGCGGAAGGCCGCGGCCGGGCAGATCCAGGTGGACGTCGGCTTCTGGGGCGGCGCGGTGCCGGGCAACGTCAAGGACCTCGCGCCGATGCGCGACGCGGGTGTGTTCGGCTTCAAGGCGTTCCTGATCGACTCCGGTGTGCCGGAATTCCCGCCGTTGTCACCCGCCGAGCTGACCGAGGCGTTCCGGGCCGTCGACGCGCTGTTCCTGGTGCACGCGGAGGACCCGGATCTGGTGGCCGGCCACGAATCCTCCGCCAGCTACGCCGACTTCGTCGCGTCCCGGCCGCGCAGCGCGGAGAACACCGCGATCGCACGCGTCGTCGCGGCCGCCCGGAAGACCGGCGCACGCGCACACATCCTGCACCTCTCCTCGTCCGAGGCGGTGCCGCTGATCGCGGCGGCCAAGGCCGAGAGGGTACGGATCACGGCCGAGACCTGCCCGCACTACCTGACGCTGACCGCGGAGGAGGTCCCGGACGGCGCGACGCAGTTCAAGTGCTGCCCGCCGATCCGGGACGCCGGCAACCGGGACGCGCTCTGGGCCGCGCTCGCGGACGGCGTGATCGACCTGATCGTCTCCGACCACTCGCCGTGCACGCCGGAGCTCAAACGCACGGACACCGGCGACTTCGCCGCGGCCTGGGGCGGGATCGCGTCGCTGCAGCTCGGCCTGCCGATCATCTGGACCCAGGCCCGGGAGCGCGGCCATTCGCTGAGCGACGTGGTTCGCTGGATGGCGTCCGGCCCGGCCGCGCTCGCCGGCCTGGACACGAAGGGCCGGCTGGCCGCCGGCGCGGACGCGGACCTGGTCGTCTTCGACCCGGACACCACCCAGCGCGTCGACGTCAATCGCCTGCAGCACCGCCACCCGGTCTCGCCGTACCACGACCGGGTCCTGACCGGGGTGGTGCTGGGCAGCTGGCTGCGCGGCATACCCACGGTCGGCGAGCCGAACGGGCGTCTGCTGGAGCGGGGTGCGGCATGACCGACTGGCAGCAGATGCCCGACCTGGCCGCGCGCGCGTTCGGCGGCGGCGTGATGTACGCCAGCGACGAGTTCTTCGCGTTCGCGGCCGACCTGATCAACGACCACGCGCCCGCGTTCACGCCGCAGAGCTTCGGCGCGCGCGGCCAGCTCTACGACGGCTGGGAGACCCGGCGCCGCCGCCCGCGCGGCACCGGCGACGACCATGACCTGGCCGTCGTCCGGCTCGGCGCGCCCGGCGTGATCCACGGCGTGGTGATCGACACCGCGTTCTTCACCGGCAACTACCCGCCGGCCGCGTCCGTCGAGGCGACCCGGCTGCCCGGGTACCCGTCGCCGGACGAGCTGCTGGCCGCGTCGTGGACGCCGGTCCTGCCCCGGTCCGCGCTCAAGGGCGACACCCGGAACACGTTCCGGGTGCACGCCGACGACCGGGTCTGGACCCACGTCCGGCTGCGGATCTACCCGGACGGCGGTGTCGCCCGGCTGCGCGTGCACGGCGAGGCGGTCCCCGACCCGGCGCTGCTGCCCGAGGTGTTCGACCTGGCCGCGGCCGAGAACGGCGGCACGGTGACCGCGTGCAGCAACATGTTCTACGGCTCCGCACCGAAGATGCTGCTCCCCGGCCTGGCCCGGTCGATGGGCGAGGGCTGGGAGACGTCCCGGCGCCGCGACGACGGCAACGACTGGGTGCTGGTCCGGCTCGGCGTGCCGGGCCGGATCCAGCTCGCCGAGATCGACACGTCACACTTCAAGGGCAACGCGCCCGGCGAGTTCCGCCTGCGCGGGATTCCCGACGCACGCTCGCTGGACACGCCCGGCGACTGGGTCGAGCTGCTGCCGCGGACCCGCGCGCAGCCGGACACCCGGCACCGGTTCGCGGTCAGCGACGCGCCCAAGGTGACGCATGTGCGACTCGACGTGTACCCGGACGGCGGCGTGGCCCGGCTGCGGCTGTGGGGCAGCATGTCCGAGAAGCAGCGGCGGCGCCTGGCGGAGCGGCACTTCTGAGTTTCGTACGCCTGTCGGGTAGGTTCTCAGGGTCCGTGTGCCACACGGCCGATTGAAGGAGCAGCTCACCCTATGGGTAAGAAGACCGTCCACGTGTCCGACTTCAGCGGCGCCGTCATCGGCGACGACGCTGATGTGGTGCGCATCGTCGTGCTCGAGCACCCCGACCTGATGACCGGGCCGGTGCAGCTGGAGGCGCTCCCCGCCGAGGTGGAGAGCATCGACGACGCCGCGCTGGACGTGGTGGTGGTGGACATCTTCGACGCGCACGGCGACGGCGAGGCCCGGCGGGTCACGCTCAACGCCAGCGAGTTCGACGCGCTCGCCACCGGCACGCCGATGGCCGACGTGCTGAAGACCGCGGAGCGGGTCAAGCCGCCGAAGACGGCCCGCAAGGCCCCGGCGGACAAGCTCGACTACGCGACCATGGAGCACGCCGGCAAGCCGCACCGGGGCAAGACCACGGACGAGGAGGCCGAGCTGGTCCGCGAGAACCTCGACAAGATCAACGAGCGCCTCGCGGCCGAGGGCATCCGCCTCATCGACCCGGCGAACCCGGAACACGCGGCCCGCTACGGCTTCCCGGAGCCGGCACAGGAACTCACCGCCTCCGAGGGCTGAGAAAGCGAAAAGGCCCGGGGCGTCCGGGCGGATTCCAGGGGTCGTCGCAACACAGTGGTCAGCTGGTTTCGGCCAGGAGTTTAGCGAAGCGCTCGGCTGGGGTGTCCCAGCCGAGCGTTTTGCGTGGGCGTCCGTTGAGTTCGGCGGCGACAGTGTCGAGATGGTCGCGGTCGTGGACGGACAGGTCGGTGCTTTTCGGGAAGTATTGGCGTAGCAGGCCGTTGGTGTTCTCGTTGCTGCCGCGTTGCCAGGGTGAGTGCGGGTCGCAAAAGTAGACCGGGGTGTCGGTGGCGATGGTGAACTGCTGGTGCAGGCTCATCTCGATGCCTTGATCCCAGGTCAGCGAACGGCGTAGGTGCGTGGGCAGGCGGCCGATGGTGGCGGTCAGGGCGTCACGGACGAGGTCTGCGGTGCGGCCGGCCGGCAGGTGCACGAGCATGACGTAGCGGGTGTGGCGTTCGACCAGGGTGCCGATCGCGGAGCGGTTGTCCTTACCGATGATCAGGTCGCCTTCCCAGTGACCTGGCACGGCTCGATCCTCGATCTCGGCGGGGCGTTCGCTGATCATGACCATCTCGGTGGCCATCCGGGGTGTGCGCTGCTGCGTCTGACGGCGAGGGCGACGCATCGCGCGGCCGGTACGCAGCGCCTTGGTCAGCTCGCGACGCAGTTCACCGCGGCCTTGGACGTAGAGGGCCTGGTAGATCGTCTCGTGCGTCACGTGCAGCTCCGGGCGCTCAGGAAAGTCCCGCCGCAAGCGTCGCACGATCTGTTCAGGGCTCCACCTGAGGTCCAGCCCGTCCTGAACGGCCTGGCGCAGTGCAGGATTAGCAGCGATCTTGCTGATCTTCGGACGCGAACGGCGCGCCTCGGCACGCGCCTGCGCCGCATGGGGCCGGTAGTCCCCACTGACCGGATGCGCGTTACGTCGTAGCTCACGGCTGATCGTCGCCGGGTCACGGTCCAGTTCGACGGCGATCTGCCGGACCGTGACCTGCTCACGATGCCGATCGGCGATATACACACGCTCGTCCTCGTTGAGGAACCGGCCTCGCACCGACGGCGCCGTCACGGCCGTGATCGGCGCCGCGCCGACGTTTCGGCCGGTCGGGTTCCGGCCGTTACGCCACCGCCGGCCGGTCCGGATGTTGATCCCGACGATCCTGCACGCTTCCGCTGTTCCGACACCCTGACCCACGAGCGCAAGATAAACCTCACGCTCGCGGGTCAGACGCCGACGGCCCTGAACAACCGACCGATCCCGGATCTCGAAGTCCATCGCATCCCCTGAACTGGGGTGTTGCGACGACTGCTAGAACCCAAGCCGCCTCGGGCCTTTTGTGCGCATTACTTGCCGAACTCCTGGGTCCAGTACACGACACCCTTGGCGTTACGGGCCGCACCGACACCGATCAGGGTCGACTTGCAGTTCAGGATGTTCTTCCGGTGACCCGGGCTGTTCATCCAGCCCTTCACCACACCCTGCGCGTCCTTGTAACCCCACGCGATGTTCTCGCCCGTCGCGGTCTTCTTGAACCCCGCCCGCTTCGCACGGGTCACGAAGTTCGAGCCGTCCTTACCGGTGTGGGAGAAGTAGTTCTTGTCCGCCATGTCCTTCGAGAACGCCTGCGCGGCCTGCGTCAGGTTGGCATTGACGGTCAGCTTCTTGCAACCGGCCTTCACCCGGGCCTCGTTCGTCAACGTGACGACCTGCGCCTCGAGCGCCGTCGTCGCCACGGCTGCGGACGCGGGGGCCGCGGGAGCGACGAGCGTCATGCCGAGGGCGGCGGCGGGAGCGAGAACGGCGAGGACGACCCGGCTGGCGAAGCGGCGCAAGAGTAACTCTTTCCTGTCGGCGGGGTGTTGCGCTTGCACCTGTTCATTCGGCGTGCCCGCCCGGCGGCTGACGAATCGACCGGGTGCCCTCCCGTAAGCCCTCGGTATCCGCCGGGTTGCCGCCAGTCGGCGCTGTACTACGGTCGGGAGCATGACCGACTTCCGGCGGCGGATTCCGCGGACCGACACGGCGCTGGCCGATCCGCGGCTGGTGGCCGCGGGTGCGCGGCTCGGGCGTGGTGCGGTGAAGAGCGCGGTCGTGGCCGCGCAGGAGCGGGCCCGGCGCGGCGAGATCGCGCCGGAGGACGTGATCGCGGCCGCGGTCGGCGCGCTGCCCGCCGCGGGCATGCGGCCGGTGATCAACGCAACCGGCGTCATCGTGCACACGAACCTCGGCCGGGCGCCGCTGTCCGCGGATGCCGTCAGCGCGGTGGTGGAGGCGGCCGGGTACACGGACGTGGAACTCGATCTGGCGGACGGGCGGCGGGCCCGGCGCGGGCGGACCGCGATGGCGGCGCTAGCGGCCGCGGTGCCGGGCGCCGGTGGCGTGCACGTGGTCAACAACGGGGCCGCCGCGCTGGTGCTGGCCGCGACCGCGCTGGCCGCCGGGCGCGAGATCGTGGTCAGCCGCGGCGAGATGGTGGAGATCGGCGACGGGTTCCGCCTGCCGGACCTGCTGGTCAGCACCGGCGCCCGGCTGCGGGAGGTCGGGACGACGAACCGGACGACCGCGGCCGACTACGCGGGCGCGATCGGGCCGGACACGGGGTTCGTGCTGAAGGTGCACCCGTCGAACTTCGTGGTTCAGGGGTTCACCTCGGCCGTACCCGTGGAGGATCTGTCGGGTCTCGGGGTTCCGGTGGTGGCCGACATCGGGTCCGGGCTGCTGACGCCGCACCCGGGGCTGCCGGACGAGCCGGACGCGGCGACGGCGCTGGCCGCGGGCGCGACGCTGGTGACCGCGAGTGGCGACAAGCTGCTCGGCGGGCCGCAGGCCGGACTGTTGCTCGGCGACGCGGCGACCGTGGAACGGCTGCGGCGGCACCCACTGGCACGGGCGCTGCGGGTGGACAAGCTGACGCTGGCCGCGCTGGAGGCGACGCTGCGCGACCCGGCCGTGCCCGTGCTGGCCGCGCTGGACGAGGAGCCGGCCGCGCTGCGAGCCAGGGCGGAGGCGCTGGCCGGGAAGCTGCGGGCGGACGGCGTCGACGCGGTGCCAGTCGCCACCGAGGCGGTCGTCGGCGGCGGTGGCGCCCCCGGCCACACGCTGCCGTCCTGGGCGGTCGCGCTGCCCGAGACGTACGCGCGCCGGCTGCGGCTCGGCGACCCCGCGGTGCTCGGGCGGGTCGAACGCGGCCGGCTGCTGCTGGACCTGCGCTGTGTACCGGTGGAACGCGATCCGGAGCTGCACACCGCATGCATGTCGTAGCGACCGCCGGGCACGTCGACCACGGCAAGTCCACGCTGGTCCGCGCGCTGACCGGGATGGAGCCGGACCGCTGGGCCGAGGAGCGGCGGCGCGGCATGACCATCGACCTCGGTTTCGCCTGGACCGGGCTGCCGTCCGGCGAGACCGTGGCGTTCGTGGACGTGCCCGGCCACGAACGGTTCGTCCCGAACATGCTGGCCGGGATCGGCCCGGTCCCGGCCGCGATGCTGGTCGTCGCGGCGGACGGCGGCTGGATGCCGCAGTCCGAGGAGCACCTGGCCGCGCTGGACGCGCTCGGCGTACGGCACGGGCTGCTCTGCGTGACCCGCGCTGACCTGGCCCCGCCGGAGCCCGTGATCGCCGACGCGCTCGACCGCGTCGCGCGCACGTCGCTCGGCCGCGTCCCGGTCGTCGCGGTCAGCGGCACCACCGGTCTCGGCATCCCCGAGCTGCGCGGCGCGCTGGACGCCCTGGTCGCCGCGCTGCCGGAGCCGGACCCCACCGCACCGGTACGGCTCTGGGTGGACCGCGCCTTCACCGTGCGCGGCGCCGGCACCGTGGTCACCGGCACGCTCGGCACCGGCCGGCTGCACGTCGGCGACGAACTCAGCCTGGACGGCCGCCCGGTACGGGTGCGCGGCCTCCAGTCACTCGGCCGGACCGCCGAGCGGGTCGGCCCGGTGGCGCGCGTCGCGATCAACCTGCGCGGCGTCGACCGGGACGCCGCCGGCCGCGGCACCGTGCTGCTCACGCCCGGTGCCTACGCGCCGACCACGGAACTGGACCTGCGCCTGGACGGGTTCCCGGTCGCCGATCTGCCCCCGTCCGTCACCGTGCACGTCGGCTCCGCCGCCGTCGTGGCCCGTGTCCGCCCGCTCGGCCCGGACACGCTGCGCCTGCGCCTCACCCGCCCGCTGCCGCTGCACCTCGGCGACCGGGTGCTGCTGCGCGACCCCGGCCGGTCCGGCCCGCGCGTGCTCGGCGGCGCCACCGTGCTCGACGTGGCCCCGCCCGCGCTCGGCCGGCGCGGTGCCGCCGCCGCCCGCGCCGCCGTGCTGGCCGCCGTGACCGGCGTCCCGGACGAGCACGACGAGCTGCGCCGCCGCGCCCTGATCCGGCGCGACGACCTGCGCCGGATGGGCGTCCCGGTGACGATCGCCCCGGTCACCGGCGACTGGCTGGCCGACCCCGCGCACTGGTCCGCGCTCGGCGCCCGGCTGGCCGACGCGGCCACCACGTACGCGACGGAACACCCGCTGGAGCCCGGTGCTCCCGCCGAGGCACTCCGCCACCGCCTCGGCCTGCCCGACATCGCGCTGGTCGAGGCCCTGGTCACTCCCCCGCTGTCCTACCGCGACGGTCGCGTGGTCGCCGCCGGCTCCGGCGTTCCACCGAGGCTGGCCCGCATGGTCGCCACCATCCGCGACGACCTGCGCGACACCCCGTTCGCCGCGCCCGAGGCCGCCCGCCTGACCGAGGTCGGCCTGGGCCGGCGCGAGGCCGCCGCCGCGGTCCGCGCCGGCCTCCTGCTCCGGGTGGCCGACAACGTCTTCCTGCTCCCGGACGCGCTCGACCGGGCCGGCCACGTGCTGACCTCCCTGCCGAGCCCGTTCACCGTCAGCGAGGCCCGCCGAGCCCTCGGCTGCAGCCGCCGCGTCGCGGTCCCGCTCCTGGAACTGCTCGACCGCGCGGGCATCACGCGCCGGCTCCCGGACAACAGCCGGGAGATGATGTGAGCGAAGGCGGACGGGAATCGAACCCGCCTGACCGAGAGACTCGGTCACACCGATTTTGAAGATCGGGGAGGGCACCAGCCACTCGATCGCCTTCGGCGAGCAGCCTAGCAAGGGGCGTGCGAGAGTCGGATCATGACGGTACGTCTGACTGGGTACGCGCACGGCGGTGGCTGTGCCTGCAAGATTCCCCCGGGTGAGCTGGAGACGGTGGTCGCGGGGCTGCGCGGTGCGCCGCACGACGCGGAGCGCGAGCTGATCGTCGGGCTGGACGACGGGGACGACGCGGCGGTGGTCCGGATCGGGGCGGACCGGGCGGTGGTGTCCACGGCGGACTTCTTCACGCCGGTGGTGGACGACGCGTACGACTGGGGGCGGATCGCGGCCGCGAACGCGCTGTCCGACGTGTACGCCATGGGTGGCACGCCGATCGTCGCGATCAATCTGCTGGCCTGGCCGCGTGACCTGCTGCCGATGGAGCTGGCCGCGGAGGTGCTGCGCGGGGGGCTGGACGTGGCCCGGTCGGCCGGGTGCCCGGTCGCGGGCGGGCACAGCGTCGACGACCCGGAGCCGAAGTACGGCATGGCGGTGACCGGCCTGGTCGACCCGGACCGGCTGTTGCGCAACGACGCGGGGCGGCCCGGCGTGCCGCTGACGCTGACCAAGCCGCTCGGCATCGGCGTGCTGAACAGCCGGCACAAGGCGACCGGTGAGGTGTTCCCGCACGCGGTGGCCGCGATGATCGCGCTGAACCGGGACGCGGCCGACGCGGCGGTGGCGGCCGGTGCGGTCGCCGCGACCGACGTGACCGGCTTCGGGCTGCTCGGCCACCTGCACAAACTCGCGCGGGCCAGCGGCGTGACCGCGTTCGTGGACGCGTCCGCGGTGCCCTACCTGGACGGCGCGCGGGCCGCGCTCGCGGACGGGTTCGTCAGCGGTGGCACCCGGCGCAATCTGGACTGGGTCCGGCCGCATCTGGACGCGGACGGCGTACCCGAGGATGAACTTCTGCTTCTCGCGGACGCGCAGACGTCCGGCGGTCTACTGATCGCGGGCGAGGTGCCGGGTCACCCCGTGATCGGCGAGCTGCGCGCGGCTGACCAGGACGGACGTACGCTGATCGTTCGTTGACATGAGCGGTCCGCTCACTCATGTCACCTTTCGTGTCCGACTGACTCGCGCTGTGTGACGCGGGTATCGCAGCACCCAGCACCGCGACACGAGGAGGAACCATGAGCATCACGTCCGAGCACTGGAACTCCCTTCCTGGCCGCACCGTCTTCGACCGGGACGGTGACCGCGTCGGCACCGTGGACCAGGTGTGGACGGGCGCGGACGGCACCGGCGCCGAGTGGGTGAGCGTGCGCACCGGCCTGTTCGGCCTGCGCGACACGCTGATCCCGCTCGGCGCGGCCGAACTGCGCGACGGGGAGCTGTTCGTGCCGTTCGACAAGTCCACGATCAAGGGTGCGCCGCGGGTGGAGAGCGACGCCGACGAGCCGCTCGACCAGTCCGAGGTGCAGCGCCTGTACGCGTACTACGCCGGCGGTGAGAACGCCGGCCGGCACGCGATGACCCGCTCCGAGGAACGTCTGCACGTGGATACGGAACGGCACGCGACCGGTACGGCACGGCTGCGCAAGTACGTGGTCACCGAGGACGTGCGGACCACCGTGCCGGTGCAGCGCGAGGAGGTGCGCCTGGAACGCGAGCCGATCACGGACGCGAACCGGGAGGACGCGTTCGCCGGCCCGGCGATCAGCGAGTCCGAGCACGAGGTGACGCTGCACGCGGAACGTCCGGTGGTGCGCACGGAGGCGGTGCCGGTCGAGCGGGTCCGTCTCGGCACGGAGACCGTACAGGACGAGGAGACGGTCGGCGGGCGCGTCCGCAAGGAACGGATCGAGGCCGACCTGCCGGACCGTAACCGCCGCTGACCGTCTCAGGGAGGCGTCATCAGGCCTCGGCGGTCGTCCCTCACCGGACGGTCCGCCGAGGCCGATCCGCCGACCGCGGCCCCGAGGGCGCGCACCCGGCCCGGTCCGGAAGCCGGCCGGTGCGAGCGTCGTGGTCACCGCACGGAGTCGTCATCGGCGGAGTGGCCGGCGGCGTCGGCGGTGCCGTCACCGCGATCGCCGAGGACCGCACCGCCGGTGACCGCGATACCGCCGGCCGCGGGCGTCCCGGCCGAAGCGCCGGTGACGCCGGAACTCCCTGCGCCGGCCAGACCCCCGGTGCCGCCGGAACCCGCCGTGCGGTCCGCGAGCCGGGCGCGCTGCGGGATCACCGTGTACTTCGGATCCCGCGCCGAGGCGATGCCGCCGTCGAAGATCCCGAAGCGGGTCGCCGCCGAGGCCGCCAGCAGCGCGACCCCGGAGAGCGCGGACACCACCCGGCTACGGCGGCCGAGCACCGCGCCCACCGCGCCCGCGATCGTCAGCGCCCGGCTCACCTTGAGCAGCTTCCCGGCCCGGCCCTGCCGGTACGGCTCGCTGAGCAGTCCCATCCCGTGCTCGACCCGGTGCGCCGCGATCTGCTCGATGACCGCGCCCGCGACCGCGAGCCGCGCCGCCGGGCCGTTCTGTGCGACCGGCGCCGCGATCAGCCCGACCGCGGCCCCGCTGGCCAGCGCGCTGCCGCCGAAGACGAACGGCAGTTCCGGGTACGCCTCGTGCCAGGACGGCGTGGCCGTGTCCGCCAGCAGCACCGCGGTGTAGGTGGCGAGCGCCGGGGCGGCCGCCGCCGCGGCGATCCCGGTCGCCCGGCCGGTGAGCGGCATCGCGCGGCGGACCAGCCCGAGCAGCCCGCGTTCGGGCAGCAGCGCCGGGGCGATCTCGGCCGCGGCCGCCACTCCGGCCGCGCCGCCGAACGCGGAGAGGATCCAGGTGCCCATCGACATCGGCGAGGTCGGCCGCGCGATCCGCAGCATGTGGTGGAACCGCGCCGGCCGGCCGAGGTCGGCGATCAGGAAGTACGTGCTGGCGCCGATCGCACCGAGCGCGGCAAGGCGTCCGGCGCGGCGCAGCGCGGGCCGCCCGGTGAGGTCGCCACCGGCGCCGAGCAGCGCGGACCCGGCCGCGAGCCCGCCGGTGAACAGGTACGCGGCGATGTCGTGCTTCCAGACCGCGGCCTTGACGATCGGCCGGTTGTAGTACGACCGGAACTCGGCCTCCGGCACCATGATCTCTTCCCGCGACCGCGACCGCGACCTGTCCCGGCGGCCCGGTCGGCCGGGTGAATCCGGCCGGCCCACTACGTCCCGCTCACCCCGCCGATCGACCCCCTGCCCGGCCTTACCGACACCGTCCCGCGACGGGATGCCGGACGGTGTACTCACCGCGACCGTCCCGCGAACGCCACTATCGCCGCTCCCACCATCGTCAGTGCGGCCACGCCCGCACGCTTCCACATCGCCGGCAGGTCGCGCGTGGTGACGACCGGGTCCGGCGGCAGCCCGTACACCTCGGGTTCGTCCAGCAGCAGGAAGAACGCGCCGTCGCCGCCGACCCCGTCGTTCTCGTCGTGCCCGTACAGCCGCGCGGTCGTCTCCCCCGCCGCGCGCAGCGCGTCCACCCGTTCCGCCGCCCGTTCCCGCAGCTCGGACAGCTCGCCGTACTGGATGGACTCGGTCGGGCAGGCTTGCGCGCACGCGGGCGTGAGCCCGTCGCCGATCCGGTCGTAGCAGAGCGTGCACTTCCACGCGCGGCCGTCGTCCTTGCGCTGGTCGACCACGCCGTACGGGCAGGCCGGGATGCAGTAGCCGCAGCCGTTGCAGATGTCCTCCTGCACCACCACGGTGCCGTACTCGGTGCGGAACAGCGCACCGGTCGGGCACACGTCCAGGCAGGCCGCGTGCGTACAGTGCTTGCAGACGTTGGACATCATCAGCCAGCGGAAGTCCGGCCGTGCCTCCCCGGCCGGCGGCCCGATGCCCGGCATGCCGAGCGCCACCGCGGCCGGCGCGGGCGCGGCGGCGGGCGCCGCGTCGACCGCGGACACCGATGCCGGCATCGGCTGCTCGATGAAGTGCACGGCCCGCCACGAGTTCGCGGTCAGCCCGCCGGTGTTGTCGAAGGACTGGCCGAGCAGGTCGTACCCGTCCGCGGGCACGCCGTTCCATTCCTTGCAGGCCACCTCGCACGCCTTGCAGCCGATGCACACGCTGGTGTCGGTGAAGAACCCCATCCGCGGCGGCGCGTCGGCATATCCCGCGTCCGGCGCCGGATCCAGCGGACCGTACAGGCTGTTGTTCCCCGGGCCGGAGAGGTTACCCATCGTCATCCCCAGTCGTCTGGATCGGCGTCACGTGGTCGTCGGTCAGGCCGGCGCGGCGCCGGTAGGCGGCCACGTAGGACAGCAGCGCCTGACCCCTCGGACGCCGCCCCGGCACCAGATCGCACGTGCCGATCTTGCTTTCCTGGATCAGCGTGTTCGGGTCGAGCGTGATGCCGAACAGGTCGTTCGTCGAGTCGCCGGTGACCACGCCGTTCGTGCCGAAGTGGTACGGCAGCCAGATCTGGTGCACGATCCGCCCCTCGACACGCAGCGGCCGCAGCCGGTCGGTGACGAACACCCGGGCCTCCACCGCGGACCGCCCGGTGACCAGGTGCGCCCAGTCCATGTGCCGCAGGCCGAGCTCGCCGGCCAGCGCCGGTGACACCTCGACGAACAGGCCCGGTTGCAGCTCCGCCAGGTACGGCAGCGTGCGGCTCATGCCGCCGGCCGTGTGGTGCTCGGTGAGCCGGCTGACCGTGAAGATGTACGGGAAGACCTCGCTGTGCGGCTCCGGCGGGCTCGGGTTGATCACGTTGTCCGCGCGTACGTAGATCTTCCGGGTCGGGTTGCCCTGCTGCCCGTACAGCGGGTTGCGGATCGGCGACTCGGCCGGCTCGTAGTGCGTCGGCATCGGGCCGTCGATGAGCCCGCTCGGCACGAACAGCCAGCCCTTCCCGTCGCCCTGCATGATGAACGCGTCGTCGCCCGCGATCGCGTCCACGCCGGCCGCGCCCTCCGGCGGCCGGTACGACGGCGGCTTCGTCCTCTCGAAGTCCGGCACGTCGTGCCCGGTCCACTCGCCCTTCTCCGCGTCCCACCAGACGTACGCCTTCCGGGCGGACCACGGCGCACCGGACGGGTCCGCTGACGCGCGGTTGTAGAGCGTGCGCCGGTTCGCCGGCCAGGCCCAGCCCCACTCCGCCGCCACGTAGTCCTGCTCGGACCGCGGCTTGCGCCGGGCGGCCTGGTTCACGCCGTCCTTGAACACGCCGGTGTAGATCCAGCAGCCGCCCAGCGTGCTCCCGTCGTCCTTCATCTCGGTGAACGAGGACAGCGGGCGGCCGCTCGCCACCTCGTACCCGTTGATCTCCTTGAGCACGTCGGCCGCGCTCGGCTCGGCCTCGTCGCCGTGCACCGGGTAGTCCCAGGCCATCTCCAGCAGACCGCGGTCCCTGGGCAACGTGGAACCCGCCAGGCGTGAGCGGACCAGCCGGCCCAGGTGGTAGAAGAACCACAGCTCGGAGCGGCAGTCCTGCGGTGGGTCGACCGCCTTCTCCCGCCACTGGAGCAGGCGCTGCGTCTGGGTGAACGTGCCCTCCTTCTCCACGTGGCTGGCGGCCGGCATGAGAAACACCTCGGTCCGGCAGGTCTCCGGCGTGATCTCCCCGGTCTCGGCCTCGGGCCCGTTCTTCCAGAACGTTGCGCTCTCGATCTCGTACAGGTCGCGGACGACCAGCCAGTCCAGGTTCGCCATGCCGAGCCGCTGCGCCTTGCCGTGCGCGGAGCCGACCGCCGGGTTCTGCCCGAGCAGGAAGTAGCCCTTCACCTTGCCGTCGATCATGTTCAGGACCTGCTGGTACGTACCGTGATCGCCGGTCAGCCGGGGCATCCAGCCGAACCCGTAGTCGTTCTCCGCGGTGGCCGCGTCGCCCCAGTACGCCTTGAGCAGGTTGACCGCGTACGCGCGCGCGTTCGCCCAGAAGCCCTTCTGCCCCGGGTGCCGGATGCTGTCGATCCACTCGTCGAACGTGTCGTGCTTGCCCGCGACCGGCATCGGCAGGTAGCCGGGCAGTAGGTTGAACAGCGTCGGGATGTCGGTCGACCCCTGGATGCTGGCGTGCCCACGGAGCGCCATGATCCCGCCGCCGGGCCGGCCCATGTTGCCGAGCAGCAGCTGGATGATCGCGCCGGTCCGGATGTACTGCACGCCCACGCTGTGCTGCGTCCAGCCGACCGAGTAGACCAGCGCCGTGGTCCGCTCCCGGCCGGAGTTCCGGGTCCACGCCTCGCAGACCTTCAGGAAATCAGCCCGGGGTACGCCGGTGAGGCTCTCCACCACCTCCGGCGTGTAGCGCGCGAAGTGCCGCTTCAGGATCTGGTAGACGCACCGCGGGTCCTGCAGCGTCTCGTCCCGGCGCGTCCCACCCGGGATCGGATCGCCGTGCGACTCCTGCTGCAGCCCGGACGCGGTCTCCCGCTCCGTGTGCTCCTCGTGCTCGCTGTCCGCCTGGCCGCGCTGCCCCTCGTACGCCCAGCTGGTCTGGTCGTAGACGTTGTGCTCCGGGTCGTAACCGGAGAAGAACCCGTCCAGGTCCTCGGTGTCCTGGAAGTCGCCGGACACGATGGTGGCCGCGTTCGTGTACGCCAGCACGTACTCCCGGAAGTCGAGCTCGTTGTCCAGGATGTAGCGCACGACGCCGCCGAGGAACGCGATGTCCGCACCGGCCCGGATCGGCACGTGCTTGTGCGCCATCGCGCTGGTCCGGGTGAACCGCGGGTCGACGTGGATGATCGTCGCACCGCGCTTCTTCGCCTCCATCACCCACTGGAACCCGACCGGGTGTGCCTCGGCCATGTTCGAACCCTGGATGACGATGCAGTCAGCGTTGGCCAGGTCCTGCTGGAACCCGGTGGCCCCGCCACGGCCGAAAGAAGTTCCCAGACCGGGAACGGTGGCGGAGTGTCAAATGCGCGCCTGGTTCTCGATCTGGATCGCGCCCATCGCGGTGAAGAGCTTCTTGATCAGATAGTTCTCTTCGTTGTCCAGCGTGGCGCCGCCCAGGCTCGCGATGCCGAGCGTGCGGTTCAGCGGGCGGCCGTCGGAGTCCCGGTCCTCCCAGGTCTGCTCGCGCGCGGCCACCACCCGGTCGGCGATCATCTCCATCGCCGTGTCCAGGCTCAGCTCTTCCCAGTCCGTGCCGAACGGCCGGCGGTAGAGCACGGTGCGCTGCCGGTCCGGGTTCGTGACCAGGCTCTTGCTGGCCGACCCCTTCGGGCAGAGGCGGCCGCGGGAGATCGGGCTGTCCGGGTCGCCCTCGATCTGGGTGACCCGGCCGTCCTTGACGAACACGCGCTGGCCGCAACCGACCGCGCAGTAGGGACAGACCGACTTGGCCACGGAGTCTGCGGTCTCGGTGCGCGCGGTCAGCTCCCTGGACCGCCGCGACTGTGCCGCGAGCCCGCGCCCGAGCGGGTCGGTGCCGGTGAGCTGCCGCCACACGGGCCAGCCCTCGATGAAGGTCTTCACGCCCACGGCACTCACCTCCCGGTTCGCTCGGCTGCGTCCTGTCTACCCCGATCTTGGCGTCGCAACCACCCTTTCGGCGCGAGAATGTCGTACCCGGGCGGTAGGACGGTAGGCATGACGCTCACCGGCACTCACATCACGGAATTCAGCGAGCCCGGCTCCGCCCCGCTCCCCTGGCCCGACGCCGAGCGCGTGCTCACCGGCGCCGAGATGTTCTGGCTCTCCACGGTCCGTACCGACGGCCGCCCGCACGTGGCCCCGCTCCCCGCGATGTGGCTGCACGGCCGCGCCTACTTCTGCACCGGCGCCCGCGAACAGAAGGCCGTCAACCTGGCCGCGAACCCCGCGTGCGCCCTCACCACCGGCACCAGCCTCTACCGCTCCGGCATCGACGTCATCATCGAGGGCACCGCCACCGTCACCCGCGACGAGCCCCTCCTCACCCACCTGACCACGCTCTGGCAGTCGAAACTGGACTGGACCTTCATCGTCCGCGACGGCGCCTTCACCGACCCCGGCCACGGCAACACCGCCCCGGTCTACGAACTCACGCCGACCAAGATTCTCGCCTTCACGAAGGCACCGTATTCCCAGACGCGCTACACGTTCGCGTAGCGTCGCGACCGCGAATCGGCGCCGATGATGCGCGGAAACCGTGTCGCACGGCTGCGCGTACCGGCTCGGTGCTGCCTGCTCCGCGAAGCGGGCACTCCGTGCCCGAGATTTCACCATATTGTCGTCGTCGGCCAGGGCCAGGCGCCGGAACCAAGAACCAGGCACCGAGATCAAGTGCCGGAGCGAGGCCGGGGTGGCGGGTGAGACAAAGGGTCAGGCGGGTTCGCGTTCGGTGCGGTGGCGGATCCACGCTGTGGTGGCGAGCGTGATGATCAGGCCCGAGAGGAGGGCGGCCCAGGCGAAGTCCTGGAGGTAGCGTTCGGCGGCCTCGCCGATCCAGACGATGAGAAATACCGTGCCGAAGGCCCAGAGGAGGCCGCCGGCGGCGTTGGCGACCAGGAATTTGCCGTACGGGACGTGCAGCGCGCCGGCGAGTGGGCCGGCCAGGATGCGCAGCAGCGCGACGAAGCGGCCGAAGAAGACGGCCCAGACGCCCCACGTGGCGAACACGCTTTCCGCGCGAGCCAGGTGGGGCGGGCCGAGATGCCGGGGGAAGCGGCGGCCGAGCCGGATCAGCAGCGGCCGGCCGCCGCGACGGCCGATGGCGTATCCGATGGAGTCGCCGACGATCGCGCCGACCGCGGCGCCGACCGCGATGTACCAGGGGCTGAAACCGGCGCTGACGGACAGGAGCGCGGCGGAGACCATGGCGATCTCGCCGGGCAGCGGGATGCCCATGCTCTCCCCGCCGATGATGAGCATGACGACGGCGGCGACGGCGAGCGGCGGCAGCGTCGAGAGCCAGTCCACGAGGTCGTGCACGACTTCCGACCGTACCGGGAAATCGCCTCAACTTTGCGTGATCAGCACATCGTCGATGGCGGCCTCGACCAGGCTGGCGGTGGACGCGTCCGCGGCGTCGACCAGGATGCGCACCGACTGCCCGGCGAACGCGGAGACGTCCGCGCTGGTCACGGCCCAGGACGCGGCCCGGTTCGCGGCGGTGCCGGTCACGGTCAGCACCGTGCTGGTCGTGCTGCCCACGACGCGGACCCGCAGGTAGTCGGCGCTGGACGCGTTGTTCAGGTGCGCCAGGTAGTACGCGAACGACAGCGTGAGCGTGCCGGAGGAGGGCAGCGCGATCGCCGGTGACCGGACGCTGGTGATGCCGCCGTCCACGTCGCCCGCGCCCGCGCTGCTGCCCGCGGCCGCGCCGGTGACCAGGTCGTACGCGCCGGTCCGCGCGGTCAGCTGGGTGGCGACGCCGGAGCTGGTCGCGCCGGGCGTGCCGCGCTCCCACGCGCCGGACGTGGCGGTGTCGGCCGTGGACGGGTTCGGGGTCCACCCGGTCGCGGTCTCGAAGCCGTCCGACCAGACCGGCGTGCCCGGGGCCGGCGCGGCGGCGAGCGTCCAGACCGCGTACGCGATCGCGTCCGAGTTCCGGTCCAGCGCGGTGTCGTTGATGTTGCCGGTGGTGTCGCAGGCCGCGTGGTAGCACGGGTCGAAGCGGGCACCGGCCGTGCCGCCCCAGAGCGTGGCCTGCGCGCTGGTCTTCGTCCCCTCCGCGCCGGTGAACGTGCCGCCGGCGGGAATGCCGCGCGCGATGAACGGCCCGTAGTCGCTGCGCCCGTCGAAGTCCGTGCCGCGGGTCGGCACGCCGATGCCGGCGAAGTAGTCCTCGATCACCGACTCGATCTCCGCGCTGCCGGCCGGGCCGGGGCCGGCGCCGGTACCGTCCGAGTTGTCGCCGTCGTAGACGAAGTAGCCCGCGTTCGGCGAGCCCACCATGTCGAAGTTGAGGTGGCCGGTGATCTGCGCGCGGGCCGCCGCGGACAGGTTGTTCACGTAGTACGTCGAGCCGCGCAATCCCTGCTCCTCAGCGCCCCACCAGGCAAAACGCAGATGCCGATCGGGTACGAGGCCGGTCCGCGCAACCGCCAGCGCGGTCTCCAGGATCGCGGCCGAGCCGCTGCCGTTGTCGTTGATGCCCGCGCCCGCGGTCACGCTGTCCAGGTGCGCGCCGACCATCAGCACGTCGTTCGCGTCGCCGCCGGGCCAGTCCGCGATCAGGTTGTACCCGGTGGCACCGCCGTAGGTGAACGACTGCACGGTCGTGCTGAACCCGGCCGCGTCCAGGTGGCCCCGTACGTAGTTGACCGAGGCCAGGTAGCCCGGCCGGCCGTGCGCGCGATTCCCGCCGTTCGCGGTCGCGATCGACTGCAGCTGGGCCAGGTGGGCCTTCACGGCGGCGACGCTGATGTCCGGCGCGGCCAGGACGCGGTCCGCGGCGCCGTGCGCGGCCGGCCGGGCCGCGCCGGTGGCCGGCGGTGCGGCGTGGGCCGAGGCCGTGATCGGCAGGACCAGCAGCGTAGCGGCGAGGCTCGCGAGCGTGGTGCGCCGCCGGCTTCGTCGAAGGTGCAGCAAGAGGATCTCCCCGGGGGTGTCGGGAACGCGGGCCGCCCGCCGTGATCCGGCGGGCGCTCCCGCGAGGCTCCCCACACCCCGCCCGGCACGCAATAGTCTCGCGTCGATTCCTCAGATGCTGCTCATTCCCGCTCTGAACAGGGAAAACGCATCACATGAGCGTCATATCACCGCTGTACGGCACCGGACGCGACGCACGTCGCACCGCCCGGCCCCGACGCAGACTCAGGGAGACCCCGGATCAGTCCTCCCGGACGACGGTGCCCTCGATCAGGCCGTACGGGCGGTCGTCCGCGTGGAACACCTCGGGCGTGGCGTCCAGCCCGAACGGCGTGCAGTCGACCACGAAGTGGTGCTTGTTCGGCAGCCGCAGCCGCACCTCGGTGAGATCCGGGCAGGCCTCCAGCACGGCCTCGCCCATCGCGAACAGCGTCTGTTGCAGCGAGTAGCTGTAGGTCCCGGTGAACGCGTCGATCATGGCGTCCCGGGCAGCGGAGAAGACCGCGTTGAACTCGGCCTCGGGAGCGGCGAACCGCCACCGCGCGTCCACCGCCGTAGCCAGGATCCGGTCCGACGTCTCGGCCAGCGTGGTGTAGCCGTCCCGGATGAAGCCGGAGAACTCCGAGTCCGTCGAGTTGAGCAGCGTCAGTCCGGCCAGCCCGCCGAAGACGGTTTCCGTGGCACCCGAGACCTCCACCGACGCGGTACGGACCAGCGAACCGTCCCGGGAGAACGAGTGCGGCCCGAGCCGGTTCCACGGGTACTCCTCGATCTCCACCCGCGCGCCCGTGATCGTCTCCTGGGACGCCGTGAAGTGCCGCG
This sequence comes from Catenuloplanes indicus, assembly GCF_030813715.1. Classification (NCBI taxonomy): domain Bacteria; kingdom Bacillati; phylum Actinomycetota; class Actinomycetes; order Micromonosporales; family Micromonosporaceae; genus Catenuloplanes; species Catenuloplanes indicus. The sequence goes on along the minus strand of NZ_JAUSUZ010000001.1, from coordinate 7,012,238 downwards.
CCAGCAGCAGCCCGAACGCCTCCGGCGACGCGATGCCGTGCTGCTTCGCGAACGCGTACACCGTGTTCTTCTGCGTGTCGGTCGGCAGCACGTGCGCGTTGTCGCCGGTCAGGTGCGTGTCCTCGAGGTCGCCGGAGAGCGCCACGCTCACGTTCAGGTCGGTGAGCGCGTGCGTGCCGTCCGCGCCCCGGGACACCCGCACCACCCGGGTCTCCGCCTTGCCGTATCGGTTCGGCCCGAGCACGATCCCCACGTCAGCTCCCTCGATAGGTGGTGTATCCGTACGGGCTGAGCAGCAGTGGTACGTGGTAGTGCCGCTTCGGGTCGTGGACGTGGAACGCGACCGTGATCTCCGGGAAGAACGCGTTCCCGCCCAGGTACGGCTCCACGTAGAAGACCAGCCGGTAGCCGCCCGCCTGCCACGCGTTGATCGGCGCCCACTCGCGCAGCCGCCCGTCGTCGTCGGTGTGCCCCTCCGCGATCATCGACCAGCCGTCCGCGTCGCGCCGCTCCAGCCGCACGTAGACGCCGCGGGCCGGCTCACCGGAGACGGTGTCCAGGATGTGCGTGGAGATGCTCGCGTACTCGATCATCCGAACAGCCTCTCCAGCCGCAGCCGCACGATCTTCGTGAGTTCGCCGTGCACCACGCGCCGCTCGGCCGCCTCGTCGTTGCCGAGCCGTTCCCGCGCCGCGGCCAGCATCTCCACGTCGGACCGCCCGCTCGCGAAGATCAGGAACACGTGCCCGAACCGTTCCTCGTACGCCGCGTTCGCCTCGGCCAGCGCGGCGCGCACGTCGTCGGTCGCGGCGTCCATGCCGGACTGCTCCCGCCGCGACCAGGCGCTCTCCCGGCCGGCACCGGTCACGCGCTGCCCGATCCGCGGGTGCGCGGCCAGCGCCTCCAGCACGTCGTCCCAGCTCAGCACGGCCAGCGCGGCGTCGCCGACCTTCAAGAGATCCTCGAGCCGCGGGTACGGGCGGCGCGCGGCCACCTCGGTCGCCCACCGGGTCGAGGCGCAGCAGGTGCGCAGCTCCGCGCGCGCCCGGTCCTCCGGCAGTGCGTTGAGTTCGGCGAGCGTCACCGGGACAGTCAATCAGCCCGGGCATCGATCATGAAGCACTTTGATCCTCATTTTGCGTGCCGGAAACCGCCGGGACGTCCAGGTCCTCGTCGGACGCCACGTCGCCGACCGGCACCACGCGCACGGCGTCCCGGTGCGCGCGCAGGTAGGGCCGGGCGCCGACGTCGCCGTCCGCGAGCGCGGCCACACCGGCCCAGTGGTCACGGCCGAGCAGCACCGGGTGGCCGCGCCGATCGCCGTAGCCGCCCATCGCCAGCGCGTCCCGGCCGCCCGCGGCGACCAGCCGGGCCACGCCGGCCGCGGTCATGCCGGGCAGGTCGACCAGCAGCACCAGCGCCGCGTCCACCTCGGGCCGGGTGGCCAGCGCGGACAGGCCGGCGCGCAGCGACGAGCCCATGCCGGACGGCCAGTCGTCGTTGACGACCACGTCCGCGCCGGTCAGCGCGGCCCGGGCGCGCACCTCGGCCGCGGCCGCACCGAGCACGACCAGCACGGAGTCGCAGCCGCCGGCGGTGAGCGTGCGAGCGGCGCGATCGACCAGCAGCTCGCCGTCCAGCGGGACGAGCGCCTTCGGCATGCCGTAGCGGCGGCCGGCGCCGGCGGCGAGCAGGAGTCCTGCGACGTGGCTCACCCGCCTCAGCGTACCCGCGAAGGGGTTTTAGGTTGTGCACAATTTAATTGGGCACTAGCCTCTGTCCGGTGACGGATGATCCGGCGATCGGCATGGGCCTGCGCTACCAGCTCTGCTTCGCGCTCTATTCGGCGTCGCGCGCGGTGACCGACCTCTACCGGCCACTGCTCGACCGCGTCGGCCTGACCTACCCGCAATACCTGGTGCTGCTGGTGCTCTGGGAGCGGCCGGACGACGCCGTCACGGTCAAGGAGCTGGGCGAGGCGCTGCGGCTCGACTCCGGCACGCTCTCGCCGATGCTCAAGCGCGTCGAGACGGCCGGGCTGATCCACCGGGCGCGGCGCGCGTCCGACGAGCGCGTGGTCGAGATCCGGCTCACCGACGCGGGCCGCGAGCTGCGCACCGAGTGCGCGGCCGTCCCGATGACGATCGCCGGCGGCCTCGGCATCTCGCTCGACGAATACGTCCAGCTGCACCGAACCCTGGAAAAAATCACCAACACCATCAACGGTACGAAGGAGTGAGGCACATGTCGGCCATCTACACCGCCGAGGTGACGTCGTCCGGCGACGGGCGCAACGGCGCGGTCGCGTCCAGCGACGGCCTGATCGACTTCCCGGTCGCCGCCCCGAAGGAACTCGGCGGCGCCGGCGGCGCGACCAACCCGGAGCAGCTGTTCGCGGCCGGTTTCGCGGCCTGCTTCCACTCCGCGATGCGGACGGTCGCCCGCAAGGACAAGCTCGACCTGGGCGCATCCACGGTCAACGCGAAGGTCGGCCTGGTCCGCGCGACCGACCGCCCGGCCCTGAACCTGACGGTCACGCTCGAGGTCTCGCTGCCCACGCTCGACGCCACCGCCGCCAAGGCCCTCACCGACGCCGCCGAGCAGGTCTGCCCCTACTCCAACGCAGTCCGCGGCAACATCCCGGTCGAGATCATCCACGTCTGACACGCGGCTTTCCCCGCGTTCTTCATCGTGATATCTCGGGCACGACGTGCCCGGTGACGGGCTCTTCCGCGGCCCCGGTGGCATCGTCGCCGGACGCTTCAACGCGCAGCGAACATTTTTCGATGCAGCGCGGATCTTCCCGCGCAGCGGGCCTTTGCGCACAGCGGACTTTTCCGCGCAGCGGGCCGCTCCGCGCAGATCCCTTCGCCGGAAGGCCGGCGGCCGCGGAAGTGACGGTGGCGTGGCACGTGGGGTCGGAGCGAGGCGTGGTCCAGGTGTCGTCCGGGTGTGCGGCGCGGAAGCCCTCATACCGGTGTTGTATGTGGGCTTTTGCGACGTGCGGCCAGGCGGCGCCCGGGCCTCGCCGCAGCCCGGCCATCCACTTCGATACAGGACCTAGGCCGGGAGGGGGGCCGGGGCGCCGTAGAGGTAGCCCTGGCCGAGGGGGCAGCCGAGGGCGGCCAGCGTGGCGGCCTGGGGGGTGTCCTCGATGCCCTCGGCTATCACCGAGGCGCCCATGTCGCGGCAGATCGACAGGACGGAGCTGACCAGGGCGCGGGAGCGGTCGTCCGCGGTCGTCAGGGTGGCGTCGAGTTTGACGATGGCGATCGGGAGGGCGTGCAGCTGGGCGAGGGAGTTGAAGCCGGTGCCGAAGTCGTCGAGGGCGAGGCGGACGCCCATCGCGGCCAGGCGGGCGGCGGCGGCTACGGCGGCGTCCAGGTCGGCGATCCGGCGGGTTTCGGTGATCTCCAGGATGAGCAGTTCCGGGGGGAGCCGGTGGCGGCGGAGCGCGTCCGCGACCGCGATCTCCAGCTCGGGGCGGCCGAGGCGGCCGGCGGAGACGTTCACGTGCAGGGCGACGTCGCGGCCGTGCAGCGCGGCCAGAGCGCGGGCGTCGCGGGCGGCGGTGTCGAGGACGAAGTCGTCCAGCGCGGCGACCAGGCCGGCGCGTTCGGCGACCGCGACGAAGACGTCCGGGCCGATCACGCCGAGGTCGGGGTGGGTCCAGCGGGCGAGTGCCTCGACGGCCAGGACGGCGTCGCCGTGCAGGTCCACGATCGGCTGGTAGTGGACCGTGAAACCGGAGGCGGCGGGACCGGCGGCCAGCGCCTCGGCGAGCAGGCCGGGCAGGTCGGCGTCGCCGCCGCCGTCGCGCGTGCCGGCGTACCGGACCATGATGTTCTTGCCGCGTCGCTTGCCGGCGTACATGGCCGCGTCGGCACGTCGCAGCAGCGCGTCGCCGGTGAGGCCGATGTCGTACGGTTCGGGCGCGACCACGCCGACGCTGGCCGCGACCGACACCGGCTTGCCGTCGATCAGCACCGGTTCCCGGACGGCGGCCAGGATCCGCTCCCCGACCAGGCCGGGCGCGCCCGGGTCGGCCTCCAGCAGCACCGCGAACTCGTCGCCGCCGAGCCGGGCCACCATGTCGTCGCAGCGCACGCAGCGCTGCAGCCGGGCCGCGATCTCCTGCAGCATCCGGTCGCCGGCCGCGTGCCCGAAGCTGTCGTTGACGAACTTGAAGTCGTCCAGGTCGACGAAGAGCAGCGCGACCGGGCGGCCCTCCTCTCGGTGCGCGTCCACGGCCGCGCTCAGCCGCCGGCCGAACAGCTCGCGGTTGGCCAGGCCGGTCAGCGGGTCGTGCGTGGCCTGGTGGGCGAGCCGGCGCCGGGCCTCCGCGACGGACAGCAGCAGCGCGCGGTTGTCCACGATGGTCACCAGCTGGCGAACGATCACCAGGAACAGCCCGAGCCAGCCGAGCGCCACCTCCGGCCAGGTCAGCGGGTGGCCGATCAGCGTGCGGATCGCGATGGTCACGCCGGTCGCGACCACCGGCAGGATCGGCAGCAGCAGCAGGACCGGGTCGAGGTCGTCCTGTTCGGCCGCCGGTTCCTCGGGTGCGCGGGCCAGCGCGGCCAGTGCGATCAGCGCCGGGCCGAGCACCCAGCCCGCGCTGTGCAGCGGCGTCATCCGGTGCGCGTCCGTGGCCACCAGGTAGGCGTAGAAGCCGTCCGAGACGGTCAGCGCGAGCAGGCCGCCGCCGAGCAGCAGCAGTTGTGCCCGCAGCGCGCGGGGTGGCCGGCGAAGCACCAGGAGCAGGCCGAGCAGCGCGCCGAGCAGCGCGTCCACCACCAGGTGGGCGACGCCGGCGACCATCGCGCCGGGCGGGCCCTCACCCTGCAGCACCGCGCGGATCGGCGCCCAGGACAGCATGACCACGGACCCGAGCACGACCACCACGTCCAGCATCGCGACCACGCGGGTGTGCCGGGAGTGGCCGAGCACGCGGCGCGGTGAGACCGCGGTGACGGTCAGCAGCGCCCAGAGCGCGAAGACCGGCAGCGCCATGTAGCCGAGCTCGGCCGGGGCCGGGCCGGGCAGGTAGGCGCCGCCGAAGAGCTGGTGCACGGTCCAGACGACCTGGCCGAGCGACCAGCCGATCATGCCGGCGCCGATCAGCCGGCGCCAGGCGCGGCCGGGTCCGGTCAGGCCGCGCGCGGTGATCAGGCAGCAGAACGCGGCGGCGGTACCGGCCGCGAGCTGCGCCAGATTGTCCAGCGCGACGCCGGCCCGGCCGGGCAGCACGCCGAGACTGTTCACCGCGACGACGAGCGCGACGGCGAGGAGCGTGCCGGCGGCGACGGCGCCGAACCGGGCCCGGGGGCGGGTGGGTGCGGCGTCGCCGAGGGGCAGCATCGCCGTCGCGAGGCGCGTAGAGGTCATCACCACTCACCGGGGGCAGCGCGGGGTTTTCCGCGACCGGTCAGAACCTACCGCAGGTCGCGCGCCCGCGCGATTCGGCCGGGGTTGTCTCAGCTCACCGCTTCCGCGGGGGTCGCCGGCTCGGACGCGCAGGTGGCTCCCTGCGGGTCCGGGTCGGCCGTGTCGTCGACCAGTTCGGCCAGTACCACGGTGATGTTGTCCGGCCCGCCGGCGCGCAGCGCGAGATCGATGAGCCGCTTCGCGCACTCCTGCATGTCCGGGTAGTCGGACATGGTCTGCGCCATGGTCTCCGCGGACACCACGCCGGACAGGCCGTCGGAGCAGAGCAGCCAGCGGTCGCCGGCCTGCGGCGGGATCTTCGCGTACGCCGGTGCGACCGCCTCGCCCTGCAGCGCCTGGGTGACGACGGACCGGCGCGGGTGCACGGTCGCCTCGTCCTCGGTGATCACGCCCTCGTCCACCAGCATCTGCACGTACGTGTCGTCGCGGGTGAGCTGCACCAGCTTGCCGTCGCGCAGCAGGTACGCCCGGGAGTCACCGACGTGCACCAGCGCGAACTGGGTGCCGGAGAAGAGCAGCGCGGTGAGCGTGGTGCCCATGCCCTGGAGCGTCGGGTTCGCCGAGACGTGCTCGTGGATGCGCGCGTTCGCCGCCTCCACCATCGCGTGCAGCGCCTCGACCTGCTGCTCGTCGGCGATGAGCGCGTCGAAGGGTTGCACTGCCTCGATGGTCAGCTGGCTGGCCACCTCGCCGGCGGCCATGCCACCCATGCCGTCGGCGACGGCCGCCAGGTAGCGCCCGGCGTAGGCACAGTCCTGGTTACCGCTCCGGATGAGGCCGCGGTCGGTCATGGCCGCGGATCGCAGCTGCAAGGTCATGGCGGAAGCCTGCCAAATCGTCGTCGGCCTGTCTCCAGGCGGTGGTATCCCATCATGGTCCGCCAACCGGTCACGTCGTGCGCCGGGTTCGGCGGGAGAATCACTCGGCCCGCACGGGTCTCCCCTGACACCGCGGGTCGGGCTCGGTCAGTCGCTGTTTCGGTGCCATCCACTCCAGCGCGGTGTCCTCGGCGTACCACCCCTGCACGTAGACCACGCTGGATGGCACCTGCTCCGCCTCGGGACACAGCGTACGGGACAGCACTTCCGACGACGGGATGAAGCGCACCCGGCCGTCCGCGTCCATCAGCGTGACCATGCTGTCGTCGACCGTGATCAGCCGGCCACGCCACACGTCGATCTCCCCGGCCGGCTCCTCCGGGTCCGGGACGAACACCGCGCCGGCCTTCGCCTCGATCGCGGTGTCCGGCAGGATCGGCGCGCGCATGAAGAGCACGCCGACCGCGAACGGCGCCACGATCGACACCGCGACCGCGACCCAGTGCGTGCCGAGCCGCGCGACGCCGGCCGGGATCGGGCCGGTCAGCACCGGCGCGACCGCGGGCGGCACGGCGAGCAGCAGCGCGTTGACCGTCTCGCCGGCCCGGAGCGCCGCCATGATCGCCGGGCCGAGCCACAGGTACGCCAGGACGCCCACCGCGACCGGCACGGCCACGCCCATGATGATCAGCACGGCGCGGTCGTCGCCGCGGCGCAGCCAGGTGGTCAGCCCGACGATCATCAGGGTCAGCATCAGCAGCGTGGGCAGGAAACGCATCTGCCAGGTGATCGCGGCGAGCAGCACCGCGATCACCACGGTCCAGTCCGGCATGCGCAGCGTGACGACGGCGAGCAGCGAGCGGCAGGCGTCGTCCTGGCTGGGCGCGCTGATCAGCAGCAGCGTGCCGAACAGCCGGATCAGCAGCACCACCGCGGGCAGCACCCAGACCAGCGTGATGGTCAGCGAGGTGAGCAGGCCGAGCGGGCTGACGTACTGCACCAGCAGCAGCATGGTGGCCAGGTCCTGCCGGCTGAGGTACCACAGCCGCAGCACGAGGAGCACCAGCGGGAACGCGGGCAGCAGCGTCAGCAGCCACTGCTGTTGCGCGCGCGTGCCGGCCGGCAGCCGCACCGAGCCGGCCGCCGGTACGGTCACCCGAGGCCCCCGGAGAACCACTCGCGGACCTCCGGCTTGTCCACGTGCGGCTGGTCCGGCCGGGCCAGCGGCACGCCGCGGTTCGCCGGCTCGTTCACCCGGATGTTGCGGTCGAACGCGTCCTCCCAGCGGGCGTCGTCCGGGTCCTCGAGGGAGTGCCAGAGGCTGAGGTTGACCAGCTTGAGCAGCGCCTCGTTCTCGCCGACGTTGATCCCGTACGCCTCGGTGGCGGTCAGGCCGATGTCCCAGTGCAGCAGGTCCGGGTTGCGCGCCTTGATGCCGCCGAGGATCGCCGCGTCCGTGCTGATCGCCTCGACCCGGCCGGCGCGCAGCGCCTCGACGCAGCTGCTGATGGTCAGCTCGGACTGCACGATGTTGCCGGCCGCCGCGGCGGCGGTCGCGCTGGTGGCCGTGGCCAGGCTGCACACCCGCTTGCCGCGCAGGTCCTCCAGCGTGGCGACCGGCGGGTGATCACCGCGGGTGAGCACGGACTGCTCGGTGAACAGGTACGGCGCGGAGAACGCGACGCCGGGTGTCTTCCGCCGTTCCTCGGTGATGCTGAAGCTGGCGATCACCAGGTCGACGATGACCACGGTCGCCCCGTCGGGCGTCGCCGCCTGCATGCGCTCGCGATCTTCACTCTGTATCTGGTAGAACTCGATCTCATTGCGGCGGAATCCGAGATCTTCCGCCACCATGTATGCGATCTCGATGTCGAATCCGCTGAACGTGCCGTCCGACTCGTGCTCGGCGATCCCGGGCTGGTCGAACTTCACGCCGATCCGGAGGGACTGTTTGCCGTTGAGGCCGGCCTGCTCGCGTAATTCGTCCACGGACGGGGTACGACCGAAGAAGACCAGACTCACCGCGATGACCACCGCGAGTACGCACAGTCCCACCAGCGTCACGAAACGAAAACGCATCCAGAACGGATGCGAGGTCACTGTCGGCTTGCCGTCAGCGGGCACCGGAACCTCGGCGATCTCCCCGGAGTCTTCCTCGTCCGGCACGCAACCCCACCCCCGCAGAGCACCGATCCCCGTGCTGAATCACGGGAGCGTTCATGTTCTCCTAAGACACCGCACGAGGACAGACCACAATTCGGACGAGTGTCCCCGCACCGGATCACCAAGGACAGGAATGATCACGGCACGCATACAGGAATGTACGTGCCGTGAAGCGATCAGTCACCGGTAGCAGCCTGTGACTTCCGCCCGTGGAGTGGCCTTCTACGCTTCACGGCGCGACTCTTGAAGACGGCCCACTTCGACGTACGAGGGGATCCTTCCCGCAATGCAGGTACCGGCAAGAACGCCCGCCCCCGGCGAGGAGACCGTGGCGATAACCACCACGGGCCCCGGCAAGGTGCGCACGACGCTCTCCATAGCCCGCAAGGTCCTCACCCTCGGCATGCTCGGCCTGGTGGGTGGCGCCGTGGTCGCGGGTGCGGCGCTGCCGGCCAGCGCCACGGCCGGTCTCGCGGCGAAGCTGGCCAGCGACTCGTTCGAGGACCTGCCGAGCGCGTTGCAGACGCCCCCGACCGCGCAGACGTCGTACCTGTACGCGAACGACGGCAAGACGCAGATCACCCAGTTCTACGAGGAGAACCGGACCGACGTCGAGAGCGAGGACATCGCCAAGACGATGAAGGACGCGATCGTCGCGGCCGAGGACACGCGGTTCTACGTGCACGGCGGCGTCGACGTCAAGGGCCTGGTGCGCGCGTTCGTGTCCAACGCGCAGGGCGGTGAGGTCTCCCAGGGCGCGTCCACGCTGACCATGCAGTACGTCCGGAACGTGCTGAAGAACGACCCGACGATCACCCAGGAGGAGCGCCTCGCCGCGACCGAGCAGACCACCGGCCGCAAGCTCCAGGAGATCCGGTACGCGGTCACGATCGAGGACTCGCTGGACAAGGAGGAGATCCTCCGCCGTTACCTGAACATCGCATACTTCGGCAACCAGGCGTACGGCATCTCCGCGGCCGCGAACGCGTACTTCTCCACCACGGCGGACAAGCTGACGCTCGGCCAGGCCGCCATGATCGCCGGTCTGGTGCAGTCGCCGGACCTGTACGACCCGGTCAACAACGACGAGACCGAGGCGATCAACCGGCGCAACTACGTGCTCGGCGCGATGGTCGGCACCGGCGCGATCACCCAGGCGGACGCGGACAAGACGATGGCCGAACCGCTCGGTCTCAAGCCGAGCCGGGCGCCGGGCAACTGCACCGCGGTCTCCGAGGCGCACAACAGCTGGGGCTTCTTCTGCGACTACTTCACGCAGTGGTGGTCCGAGCAGGAGGAGTTCGGCTCCACGCCGTCCGCTCGCCTGGCCGCGCTGAAGACCGGCGGCTTCCGGATCGTCACCTCGATGGACCCGGCCGTGCAGAACAAGCTGGCCGACGAGTCGAAGAACATCTACGGCTTCGACAACCCGAAGGCGGCGCCGTTCGCCGCGATCGAGCCGGGCACCGGCAAGGTCAAGGCGCTGGCGATCAACCGGCACTACAGCATCGAGGACAACCCGGGCGGCAGGAAGTACCCGAACACGGTGAACCAGCTGATCGCGGGCAGCGAGGACTCGGCCGGCTACCAGTTCGGCTCGACGTTCAAGATGTTCGTCATGCTGGCCGCGCTGGAGAACGGCATCGCGCTGGACCGGGGCTTCACCACGAAGACGCCGTACAAGTCGATCTACCCGATCAGCGGCACGCCGAACTGCGGCGGCTTCTGGTGCCCGGTCAACGCGGCGCCGAGCTACCAGGACGGCTACCAGAACATGTGGACCGGCTTCGGCAAGTCCTCCAACACGTACTTCGTGAAGCTGGAGGAGACGGTCGGCGCGGACAAGGCCGTGGAGATGGCGAAGCGGCTCGGCATCAAGTTCCGCGGCAACGACGCGCAGTACGCGGAGCCCGAGGCGGCGAAGAGCTGGGGCACGTTCACGCTCGGCGTCACCAGCACCACGCCGCTGGACATGGCGAACGCGTACGCGACCATCGCGGCCGACGGCAAGTTCTGCAAGCCCACGCCGGTCGTCTCGATCACGGACACCACCGGCACGTCCAGCGAGGCGGCCGCGAAGGTCTCCCAGCCGGACTGCACCCAGGCGATCGACAAGGACGTGGCCCGGGCCGCCGCGGACGCGGGCCGCTGCCCGGTCGGCCAGCGCCCGCAGCAGGGCACCTGCAGCAACGGCACGTCGATCCAGGTGGCCGACATCGTCGGCAACATCCCGGTGACCGGCAAGACCGGTAGCTCCTCCGGCAACGAGACCGAGTCGTTCATCGGTGTGACCACGAAGCTGGCCATCGCCGGCATCGCGGTGAACCCGGACAACCCGCGCGACGCGGTCGGCGAGCCGGTGCAGAAGGAGATCATCGCCGCGGTCGCCCGCACGCTGCGCGACACGCTCAAGGGCCAGAAGGTCGCCAACTTCCCGGCACCGAGCGAGAAGATCGCGTTCCGCTCCGGGTCGGCCGCGCGCCCCGAGCAGGCACCGGCGCCGCAGTCGTCGGCCCGGCCGGGCAGCGGGCGCGGGAACAACAACAACCGCCCGCGCTGACAACTTCGAAGATCACGACCCGTCCGGGGGTACGCCGTGCTACGGCGTACCCCCGGACGGGTTTTATGGGCCTGCTCCCCTGGTGTTTGCCCGGGTAGGCGGCTTATGGGCGTTTATCCTGGGCCTGTGCCGACTCCAAGATCGCTGACGTTCGCCACCGCCGCCGTGCTCGCCGCGCCCGCACTCGCGCTGCCGCTGCTCGCCGCCTCCCCCGCGGCCGCCGCACCGGCCGCCGGGACCGCCGAGGCCCCCGAGCTGGCACCGGTCTGGGCACCGCTCACCTCCTCCGCGGCCGGCCTGGTCAAACAGCAGGTCACGCTGGCGCTCCCGGCCGGCTGGTCGATGCAGCTGGCGAACCGGCACCCGGACTACACCGACTGCGTGGTCGTGCCGAACGGCTTCTACGCGCGCGAGTCCGCGACCACGATCAGCTACACGCCCACGCTCGGCTTCCTCGGCACCGCGGACCCGGTCACGATCGAGCTCACCGACCCGGCCGGGGAGAGGCACACCACCACGTACACGCCGACCGTGACCCGCCCGGCGCCACCGGCCGTCGACGACCTGCACAGCTCCGGGCGCGCGGGTGAGGAGCAGCGCGTACAGGTGCCGCTGCCGGCCGGGGGCGGGATCGGCTACGTGGCCCCGGACGGCACCGAGCTGCCGCCGGGCGCGGTGGTCCCGCAGGGCGAGTTCTCGATGGCCGCGATCTCCGGCGTGGCGGCCGAGGAGGGCCGGCCGTTCGACCCGACGCTGATCTCCGCGGCCGGCTTCGTGATCTTCACGCCCGCGCGCGGCGCCGCGACCGGGCCGGTGCCGCCGATCCGGTACCGGGTCACCGACGCGTACGGGCAGACCTCGATCGCCACCTACACGCCGTCCGTCACCGGTTACTCCGCGAAGTAGGCCGGACCGCGCCGCGCGGATCTTGCCAGCGGGCCGTAGTGTGCCCGGCATGGCGGGAATCCTGAGGGGCATCGCGGACAAGCTCACCGGCCGGTCGTCCACGCCCGTACCGGCGCAGCGCACCGGCGGCCTGCGGGAGGGCGCGGCGCACCTGGGCCGGCGCCTCACCGGCCGGCCGACCGCGCGGCCCGGCACCGGCAGTGCGGGCCGCCCCGCCCGGCCCACGCCCGCCACCGCGCGCATCCGCCGCGGCCGCCAGCTCGCGTACGCGCCGGAGCTGGACGGCCAGGCCGACCCGGGCGAGATCGTCTGGACCTGGGTCGCCTACGAGGAGGACGCGTCGCAGGGCAAGGACCGCCCGGTGCTGGTCGTCGGGCGGGACGGCCGGGTGCTGCTCGGGCTGATGCTCTCCAGCCAGAGCGAGCGTCAGGGCCAGCGGCACTGGCTCGCGCTCGGCCCCGGCGAGTGGGACCGCGACCGGCGGCCCAGCTTCGTGCGCCTGGACCGGGTGATCCAGGTCCGCGAGGACGGCATCCGGCGTGAGGGCGCGGTCCTGGACCGGCAGCGCTTCGACCGGATCGCCGGCGTGCTCCGGCACACGTACAACTGGGGCTGAGCGGCTCACAGCACTTCTTCAGTCCCGCGCACAGCCGACGTTCAGGAAATTACCGCACTCTTGGGTGACGTACCCAGGAGGTCACCATGCTCGCCCTGATCAGCGCCGTCCTGCTGCTGTTCCAGTTCCTGCTCATCGCACGGGCCCTGCTCGACTGGAGCGCCGTGCTGGCCGGACCGTCGATGCCTGGTTCCTTCCGCGACCGCGCCACCCGCGTCGCGCACGCGGTCACCGAACCGGTCCTGGCCCCGGTTCGCAAGCTCCTCCCGCCGGTCCGCTTCGGCGCCGTCGGCATCGACCTGTCCTTCATCGTGGTCTTCGCCGTCGTCGTCCTGCTCCAGGCGATCATCTGACAGTCGTTCCCCGGGGTTGGGTAAGCCCGGGGCGGAGCCCCAGCTCCGCCCCGGGCCCTTTTCATGCCCGGCCCGGCCGTCGAGCGCGAAGCACGGGCGTTTCACGCCCTTGACGCGCCCGTCGCGCACGAAGCGCGGGCGCTTGACGTGCTTGGCCGGCCCGTTGCGCGCGAAGCGCGCCCGCTGCACGCCCCTCACCCGCCCGTGAGCGAAGCGCGAGCACGTCACGCCCGTGGACCGCTTGTCGAGCGCGAAGCGCGGCGGGCCCCGCCGCGACACGCGTGTTCCGGCCTTTGGCGCTGCCCGGCCGGCAGGGAAGGCAGGATTCACAGCAAACGCCGCACCGCGGAATGCGACCGCACCCGGCCCGCTTCCTCGCCGCTGAACCGGTCGGCGAGGGTAAGCGGGATTCACGGCGGAGGCCGCGCCGCGGAAGGCGGCGACACCCGGCCGGGCGCGCTTTCGCCGCATGGGCGGTGAGGAGAGCGGGCCCGGCGGATGGCACACCGCGGACCGCGACGGTCGCGCTTTCTGGGCTTCGCCGCTGTCCGGGGTGGTTCAGGGAACGGGGGCCACGGCGGATGTCGCGTGTGGAGAAGCAGGAGTGTTCGGCGCGCGGCACCCTTGCCGCTGTTCGAGGGCGGCAAGGGGACCGCGGGCCACGCCGGGACCGGAAGGGAGGAGCGCCAGCGACGACCGGGGCCCGCGGGAGCATGCGGGACCGGGGCCGCCGGGAGCGGGTGGGTGAATTGGTTTCAGGAGAGCCACGCGATGAGGCGGCTGCCCTGCTGCCAGAGCGTCAACGCGGAGAAGATGCCGAAGAGCAGGACCGACCAGATCAGTGCCGCGATGCGCACCGCACGGGGGCGGATCTCCGGCGGCAGGACACGGCGGTTGAGCAGGAGCAGCAGGATCGAGTAGATGAACATCATCAGGCCGCCGACGCACGCGGCGATCACCAGGAGCGGCAGCGGCTGGTCGAGGCCGGCGAGCAGGATGATGACGCCGATCGCTACCAGGCCCCAGACCAGCGCGAAGTAGATCCGGTTCTCCGACCGGCCGCGCAGGTAGGAGGTCTTCAGCACGTCGGCGGCGAGCCGGCTGGTGTAGTCGACGATGCCCAGGGCCGCGGCGAACAGTGACAGCGCGCCGATCGCCCAGAACAGCGTGCCGAACCAGCCGCCGACCGTGGACTTGAGCGCCTCGCCCTCGATCCGGAGGAACTCGACGCTGTTGGCGAGGCCGGGCGTGCCGTAGACGGTCGAGTACGCCAGCAGCGACATCAGCGTGATCGTGACGAACGAGATGAGGCCGAACGTGAGCGCCTGCTCCTGGTTGGCCAGCTTCCACCAGCGGCGCCAGCGGGTCATGTTCTCGCCGGTGGGCTCGAAGATGAACCCGGTGGACGGCGCGGCCTCCTCGGCGCCGGTGACCGGGCTGACCAGGCGCGGGACGTAGGAGCCCATGCCGTAGCGCTTGTCCCGGATCCAGTTCGACTGGCACAGGTTCTGGCCGCCACCGGCACCGGCGAAGACCAGCGCGGACAGCATCAGCGCGAAGCCCAGCTCGGTCGGGAACTCCGGGGCGGTGACGGTGGACGGCAGCTCGGCCCAGGCGTCCGCGGTGATCGCGAACCCGATCGCGACCACGATGAACAGTCCGACCAGGATGACCTTGACGCCTTCGATCCGCTCCAGCACCGTGTAGATGACCGGGGCGAGTGTGAGCGTGACGCCGATCAGCACCAGCATGCCGATCGCGATCCAGCTGGCCCGGCCGCCGAACAGGTACGTGATCATCGTGGCGGAGCTGGTCGCCCAGCCGGGCCAGAGGTTCGCGAAGTACACCATGATCGCGAAGACCAGGCCCCAGTGCCGCCAGAAGCGGGAGAATCCGGTGAGGGCGGTCTCGCCGGTAGCCAGCGTGTACCGCTCGATCTCCATGTTGAGGAACCACTGCGTCACGATGCCGACAGCGGCGGCCCACAGGAACACGAGCCCGACCTGCGAGGCTATATATGGGAAGAGCACGAACTCGCCCGAGGCGAGGCCGACGCCCGCGGCCACCACACCGGGCCCGATCACCCGCCGGGCCGACGAGGGTGGTGGCGGCAGCTCCCTGACGACGACCGGGGGCAGGTGGCGAGCCGGGAAACGATCGGCTGCGGTCTGGGTCACGGCGGTCCCTTTCGCGCTGCGGGAATGGGTCGCCCTCTATACCCTCGACGAAATCCGGCCGAAACGCAGCGGTGTCTTGATCTCGGGCATTACGCGATGTTCGCCACATTTGTCACGAGTGTCGGATGGTGCGCAGCGCTACCGAGCCGGAGCGCGGACGATGTGCTGACCCGGCGGAAAGGCCCCCTTTCATGATCGAGTACCCGCTAGCCGCGCAGCAGCTGACGTTCGTGGTCACGTTGCTGGCGCTGATCGTGGGTCACCAGCTCGGCGATCACGTGATGCAGACCGATCACCAGGCGTCCAACAAGGCGGGCCGGGGGCGGGCCGCGGTCACGGCCATGCTCGGCCACCTGGCCGCGTACCACGTCACGGTCGGCACGGTGCTGTTCGTGACCGCGTGGGCGCTGCACCTCCAGCTCACCTGGCTCGGGGTCACCGCGGGGCTGCTGTTCAGCCTGGTCACGCACGCGGTTCTCGATCGACGGGCGGTGGTCCGGCTGGTCCTGCAGCACACCGGCTCCCGCGAGTTCGCCGACCAGACCACGCCGGTGTGCGGGATGTACGTCGCCGACCAGTCGCTGCACTGGGCCTGCCTGCTGGTCTCGGCGTTGCTGATGGCCCGGCTGTGAGCGCCGGGGACCGTTTCCCGCGTCCGGCGTGACGTTCGTGGGGGGCGTCGCGGAGCCAGGACCGGAGCCGGCGTCCGGGTTTCCGCAAGTTCCGACCCCTGCCGCCCATTCCCGCTGAGGCGCCGGCCGCGCATCGCCGGATGCGCGGCGCGCGTGGGCCGCGCATCCGGCGGTGCCGGCCCGGCCCGCGTAGCGGCCGTGTGCGCTACCCGCCCGAATTTTCCGGATAAAGTCCTCAGCGCCGCCCCTGGTGATCGCATCCGCCGTGGGTTCGCAGCCTGTGTGATCAATCAGTGGAGCGAAACGGAGGTCATCTAGCGAAGTTGATATCCCTATCGCTCCACTGATTGATCACACAGGGCTGAGCGGCGTCGTTCGTGGGCGGTGGCGCCCCCGACCCGGGTGAGATATCGCGAAATTTCGGGCGCGGAGCGCCCGATGGCCGCAGCACGACCGCGACCAGCACGACCACGGGCAGCACGACCACGGGCAGCACGACCACGGGCAACACGACCGCGGGCAGCACGAGTGCGGCAAGCACAACCGCGGGCAGCACAACCACGGGCAGCACGACCACGGCCAGCAAGGTCAGGCGCGCAAGGGTGAGCGGCGGAACGGCAAGGGTCACCCGCGGAACGGCGAGGGTGAGCCGGAACGGCGAGGGTGAGCCGCGGAACGGCAAGGGTCAGCCGCAGAACGGCAAGGGCTAGGCGGAGAACGGCAAGGGTCAGCCAGAACGGCGAGGGTGAGCCGCGGAACGCGCAGCAGAGTCGCTCCTGTGGGCACCGGTCGTCGCCGGGTCGCTCCTCCCCCGCTGGATCCGGCGTGGAGGGTGGTTCCCTTGCCGGCCGGGCAGCGGCAAGGGAACCACGGGTGTCCGGGACCGTCAGGCGGACAGTGGGTTGTGTCCGGCGGGGACGGTCTCCGCGGCCGAGGGCGGCCCGGGAGGGGTGCCGTCGCCGAAGGGGCGGCCGCCGAGTGACTCGCGGCCGTGCGGGGTGAGCCAGTTGGAGAGGTCGGGACCGGCCGGGACGATGCCGGTGGGGTTGATGTCGCGGTGGACCTCGTAGTAGTGGCGCTTGATGTGGACGAAGTCGGTGGTGTCGCCGAAGCCGGGGGTCTGGAAGAGGTCGCGGGCATAGGCCCACAGCACCGGCATCTCGGAGAGTTTGCTGCGGTTGCACTTGAAGTGACCGTGGTAGACCGCGTCGAAGCGGGCCAGCGTGGTGAACAGGCGCACGTCGGCCTCGGTGATGGTGTCGCCGACCAGGTAGCGCTGTGACTCCAGCCGGGACGACAGCCAGTCCAGCGTGTCGAAGAGACGGGTGTAGGCGGACTCGTAGGCCTCCTGGGTGCCGGCGAAACCGCAGCGGTAGACGCCGTTGTTCACCTCCTTGAACACCCGGCGATTGACCTCGTCGATCTCGGTGCGCAGGTCCTCGGGGTAGAGCATCGGTGCGCCGGGGCGGTGGAACTGCGCCCACTCCAGCGACATGTCCAGCGTGATCTGGGGGAAGTCGTTCGTCACGACCTGGCCGGTGGGGACGTCGACGATGGCCGGCACCGTGATGCCGCGGGGGTAGTCCGGGACGCGCTTGAAGAACGCCTCCTGGAGGCGCTCGATCTTGAGGACCGGGTCGACGCCGCCGGGGTCGAGGTCGAACGTCCAGCTGCGGGCGTCGTGGGTCGGGCCGGCGATGCCCATCGAGATGACGTCCTCGAGACCGAGGAGGCGGCGGACGATGATCGACCGGTTGGCCCACGGGCACGCGCGGCTGACGATCAGGCGGTAACGACCGGGTTCGACCGGCCAGCCCTCGGCGCCGTCGCGGGTGATCCGGGTGGTGATGTACCGCTGGTCGCGGTCGAACTCGCCGGTGGGGTTGACGTAGACGCCCTGCTGCGACTCGGTAGCCATGCCCGCAATCATGCCCGCCCGGCGGGCCGGCGGCAGCGGGATCCGGATCAGGCACCCAGGAGAGCGCTCCCCGATATCGACTCATAGCTATTGACATGCCCGGTGCGCACCGTCACAGTACTGGACAAGAGAGCGCTCTCCGACACATCCCAGAAACACCGCCGACATCCGCACCCCGGAGGAGTTCTCATGCCCCCACCCCGATGGCGCGCGGCCGGGATCGCCGCTGCCGTCGCCGCCCTGCTCGGCGGCTACCTCGTCGTCGCCGGCCCGGCCGCCCGGGCCGGCGTGCCCGCCCGAGCGGAGACGCTGCTGTCCCAGGGCCGGCCGGTCACCGCCTCGTCCACCGAGTCCGGCGCGTTCCCGGCGAGTGCGGCCGTGGACGGGGACGCCGGCACCCGCTGGTCGTCCGCGGCCGCGGACCCGCAATGGCTGCGCGTCGACCTGGGCGCGTCCGTCACGATCAGCCGGGTCGCGCTGCGCTGGGAGGCGGCGTACGCGTCCGCGTTCCAGCTCCAGACCAGCGCGGACGGCAACGCCTGGACCACGATCCACGGCGCGAGTCAGCAGGCCGGCGGGGATCAGAGCATCGCGGTCACCGGCACCGGACGTTACCTGCGGCTGCTCGCCACGGCCCGGGCCACGCAGTGGGGCGTCTCGCTGTGGGAGTTCCAGGCGTTCGGCGACGGCGGCACGGCGGGCACGTCCACGCTGCTGTCGTACCGGAAGCCGGGCACCGCGTCGACCAGCCAGAGCGACGGCAGCTGCTGGGAGTGCACGCCGGACAAGGCCTTCGACAACGACCCGGCGAGCCGGTGGGCGACCAGCGCGGCGAACGGCTGGGTCGACCCGGGCTGGATCGCGGTCGACCTGGGTGCCACCGCGCAGATCCAGCGGGTGGTGCTGCAGTGGGACCCGGCGTACGCCACCGCGTACCAGATCCAGACCAGCGCCGACGGCACCGCGTGGACCAGCGTCTACTCGACCACGGCCGGGCGCGGCTTCAAGGAGACGCTGACCGTCAGCGGCACCGGGCGGTACGTGCGGGTCTACGGCACCGCGCGGTCGAACGGTTACGGCTACTCGCTCCACGAGTTCCAGGTGTACGGCACCGGCGGCGACCCGGTACCGCTCCCGCCGCAGCCGGCCGACCCGGTCTTCCCGGCGACCCGGCTGGTCTGGTCGGACGAGTTCACCGGCGCCGCGGGCGGCAAGCCGGACCCGGCGAAGTGGACGATCGACCCGGGCACCGGGCAGAACAACGAGGTCCAGTTCTACACGAACAACGAGAACGCGTCGCTGGACGGCACCGGCGTGCTGGTCCTGGAGGCGCGGCGGCAGACCGCGGGCGGCCGTGACTACACCTCGCACCGGATGAACACCAGCAACACGTTCCATGTGCAGTACGGCCGGATCGAGGCGCGGGTCAAGGTGCCGAAGGGCAACGGGCTGTGGCCGGCGTTCTGGATGATGGGCGCGGACTTCCTCACCGGGCGGCCGTGGCCGTACAACGGCGAGATCGACATCATGGAGGTCCTCGGCCGCAACACCTCCGAGGCGTACTCCACGCTGCACGCACCGGCCTACAACGGTGCCGCCGGGTACGGGCAGAAATACGCCACCGTGGACCTGTCGCAGGACTTCCACGTCTGGGCCGCGGAGTGGGACAGCAAGGGCATCCGCTTCTTCCTGGACGGACGGCTGGTCTTCACGGCCGACAAGGCGACGGTCGAGTCCACGCGTGGCCCGTGGGTCTTCGACCACCAGTTCTACCTGATCCTCAACCTCGCGGTCGGCGGTGACTTCCCCGGCCCGGTGGACGCCACCACGCCGTTCCCGTCCCGGATGTACGTCGACTACGTCCGCGTCTACCAGTAAGGGAGGGCACCGCACATGAAACGTCTGCTCACGCTCGGGGTCGCGCTGCTGGGCCTGCTGAGCACCTACCTGATCGTCACCTCCGCCACCGCGAGCGCGGCCGAGGCGCTGCTCTCCCGGGGGCGTACCGCGGCGGCCTCGTCCGTCGAGTCCGGGGCGTTCCCGGCGAGCGCGGCCGTGGACGGCAACGGCGGCACCCGCTGGTCGTCCGCCGCGGCCGACCCGCAGTGGCTGCGCGTCGACCTGGGCGCGTCCGCCACGATCACCCGGGTCGCGCTGAGCTGGGAGGCGGCGTACGCGCGCGGCTTCCAGCTCCAGGTGTCGAACGACGGCAACGCCTGGACCACGGTGCACACGGCCGCGAACGCGACCGGCGGCAGCCAGAACATCACGATCAACGGCACCGGGCGGTACGTGCGGGTGTACACCACCGCGCGGGGCACCGCGTACGGCGTCTCGCTCTGGGAGTTCGAGGTCTTCGGCGCGGGCGGGGCACCGGCCACGTCGCTGCCGCCGAACGTGGTGCGGGTCGCGGAGTTCCTGGCCGACTGCCCGTACTCGCACCGGCTGCCGGACGACCCGATCATCTTCCCCGGGCTGCCCGGCGCGTCGCACATGCACAGCTTCTTCGGCGCCACGGTCACGAACGCGATGACGAACCTGGCCGACCTGCTCAACTCGCAGACCACCTGCAACCCGCGGGAGGACAAGAGCTCGTACTGGGTGCCGACGCTGTACCAGGACGACGTGCCGGTCGAGCCGACCATCGTCACGTTCTACTACCTGGGCGAGGGCGTCCGGGACGACATCATCGCGAACACCCAGCCGATCCCGCTGGGCCTGCGGATCGTGGCCGGGAACGCGCGCGCGACCGGGCCGGGCGACAACACGATCTCGCGCTGGTCCTGCCTGCACGCCGGGCACGTGGGCGCGTCGCACGACTTCGTGAACTGCCCGTCCGGCACGATGCTGGAGTCCTACCTGGACTTCCCGCAGTGCTGGAACGGCCGGGACCTGGACTCGCCGGACCACAAGTCGCACATGGCGTACCCGGTGAACCAGGCCTGCCCGGCGACGCACCCGGTCGCGGTGCCGAAGCTGCGGCAGGTGCTGCGCTACCCGGTGAACGGTGACCCGGCGCGGCTGCGGCTCGCGTCCGGCGGCGGGTTCACGATGCACGGCGACTTCTTCAACGCCTGGCCGGAGGCGGAGATGGCCCGGCGGGTCAACGACTGCATCCGCCCGATCATCAAGTGCGGTGCCGACGGGCGTCCCTGACGGTCGTTCCGCGCTCCGCTCCGTACCGTCGGAAGATCTTTTGAAAGACCTTCGACGGTACGGAGCGGAGCGCTCGCCCGGTGTATAAAGACGTTCATGTCGCGCCGGTCCTCGCCCGAGTCCCGTCCGCCCACACTGGAGGAGGTAGCCGAGGTCGCCGGTGTCTCCCGGGCCACGGTGTCGCGGGTGATCAACGCGGTGCCCACGGTCGACCCGCGGATCCGGGCCGCGGTCGAGCGCGCGATCAACGAGATCGGGTACGTGCCGAACCTGGCCGCGCGCTCGCTGGTCACCCGCAGCACGAACTCGATCGCGCTGGTCATCTCCGAGCCGGACCGGGAGTACGAGGCGCCGTTCCTGAACCGGGTCTTCACGGACCCGTTCTTCGGCCGGGTGACCGCGGGCGCGCAGGAGGTGCTCCGCCCGCGTGGCATCCACCTGGTGATCATCCCGGCTGACCCGCCCGCGCATCACCTGGTCGTGCGCTACCTGCGGCAGGGCCACGTGGACGGCGTCCTGCTGATCTCCAGTCACAGCGAGGACCCCATCCCGCGGCAGCTCTCCGACCTGTCCATCCCGACCGTGATGTCCGCCCGGCCGGGCTACCCGGTGCCGCTCAGCCACACCGACGTCGATCAGCGGGCCGGGGCGCGGCTCGCGGTCGCGCACCTGCGGTCGCTCGGCCGGACCCGGATCGGCACGGTCAGCGGCCCGCTCGACACGCAGGCCGGCCACGACCGGCACGACGGCTTCCTGGCCGCGGCCGGACCGGGCGCGCCGTTCGTGGAGGGCGACTTCACCCGCGCCCAGGCCGAACGCGTCACGCACGACCTGCTGGCCGGGCACCCGGACCTGGACGGCCTGTTCGTGGCCAGCGACGTGATGGCCGAGGGTGTGCTGGCCACGCTGCACGAGCACGGGCGCCGGGTGCCGGACGACATCGCGGTGGTCGGCTTCGACGACAGCAGCGCGGCCCTGGCCTGCCGCCCGCGCCTGACCACGGTCCGGCAGCCGGTCGAGGAGATGTCCGCGGAGATGGCTCGCCTGCTGCTCGCCACGATCGACGACCCCGGCCGTCTTCCCCGCTCGGTCATCTTCCAGCCCAGCCTGATCATCCGCGACTCCGCCTGATCGGGCCGGTCATCCACCCCGATCCCGGGCACGGGCGCTGCGCGCCCGAACATGCGCGAGACAGCGGCCGGCCGCGCGGCCGGATCAGCCCGGCACGGTGAAGAACTGAGTGCGGGCGGTGCCGGGGGCGAGCTGGGACGGGGACTGCGAGGTCGGACGCCAGGTCTGGACCACCGCGTAGCGGCGGCCGCGTGGCACGGTCGCGTCGAAACCGCCGCACGCCTGCTGGATGTCCTCACGGCTGAAGGTCGCCGTCGGGCAGGTGAAGGGACCGGCCACGGTACGACCGGAGGACTCCTCCACCAGGTGCAGCGAGGCGACGACGGACGTGCCCGGGAGCGCGGAGATCACGCCGCTGAGGCGGACGGCCGGGCCGACCGCGTAACAGGTCTGGATCACGGCCGGGCGGCTGGTCGCCCACTGCATCACGGAGTCGCAGCGGGTCGGGCCCCAGGTGTAACTGACCGCCTCCGGCGTGGCGGCCGCACTGGTGGCGACGGGCGGCGCGGAGGTGCGCGCGATCGGCCGGGCCGGCACGCTGGTCGGCGCACCGGTCGGCGCGGGGGACGCGCCGGCCGTGGCGGGCTGCGGTTTCGGTGCGTGCACGGCCGGTGCCGAGCTGCGCTCCGGCACGATGACCGGGACCGGTGCGGGCGTGGTCGAGTGCGGCGCCGCGGCCGCGTGGTGCTCGGCGGCGTTGTGCCGGATCGCGAGCGCGACCGCACCACCCATCACCGCGATCGCGGCCAGCCCGGCCAGCGGCGTCGCCACCCGCCGCCGCAGCGTCCCGCCGGCCCCGGACGTCGTGCTTCGGCGACGCCCACGCGCCCGGCGCGGTGTGCTGCCACCGTCGCCGTTCCGGCCGTCTCCACCGGCACCGCCATCGCCACCCGCACCGCCATCGCCACCGGCACCGCCATCGCCACCCGCACCGCCATCGCCACCCGCACCGCCATCGCCACCGGCACCGCCACCGACGCGGCCCTCGCCGCTGTCACCGTGGCCGTCGCCACCGACACGGCCCTCGCCGTCACCGCCGGCACGAGACGGATCGGCTCTCGTGTCCGAGGCCGACGCGACAGCGGCCGGTTGCGGCTCGGGTGAATGGGGACTTCCGCCGCGCAGCGGAATCTCGGCATCTCCCCCGCCGACCGTCCTCCCCCCGGCACCCGGCGAGACCGGCGGCTCGGCGATCCGGCCCGGCGCGGCCGGGATCGCGGCATCCTGGCCGGGCAGGGCCGCAAGCGCGGCCTCCTGGCCCGGCGCCGCGGAGGCGACCACCGCGTCCTGATCCGGCGCGGCCCGGACCACGGCATCCTGGCCGGGTAGGGCCGCGAGCGCGGCCGGGACCGTGGCACCCTGACCCGGCAGAGCCGCGAACGCGGCCTCCTCACCCGGCGCCGCGGAGGAGATCACCGCGTCGTGACCCGGCGTGGCCGGATGGCCGGTGGCCCCGCCCGGAAGCGGCGGGACGGGCTTCTGGCGAGGCAGGACGGGGAGAGGGCTGTCGGTGAGGGAGTCGTGGAGCGGGTCGAGGGCGGGGAGGCCGGCGGTGGCGTCGGCGAGTGCGCGGAGGCGGTCGATCAATTCGGCGGCGGTGGGGCGGTGGGTTGGGTCGGAGGCGAGGCAGGATTCGATGATCTGCCAGGCCGGGAGCGGGACCGGTGCGGGGCGCGGGAGCGTGAAGCCGTGGAGGGCGGCGTACGGGGTGGCGCCGGCGAACGGGGGCCGGCCCAGCAGGAGTTCGAACAGCACGATGCCGAGCGCGTAGACGTCGGCGGCCGGCATCGGGCGTCCGCCCGCGATCACCTCGGGGGCGAGGTATCCGGCCGTGCCGATCACGGCGCCGGTCGTCGTGAGCCGGGCGCCGTCGAGCACCCGGGCCACGCCGAAGTCGGTGAGCCGGACCGTCGGGTCGGCCGCGCCGGGGCTGGTGAGCAGGATGTTGTCCGGCTTCAGGTCGCGGTGGACGACGCCGCGGCGGTGCGCGTGGCTGAGCGCGGCGGCGGTCTGGCCGAGGATGACGGCGGCCTCCGCGGGTGGGAGCGTGCCGGCGGCGCGGAGCCGACGGCGCAGGCTGCCGCCCGGGATCAGGTCCATCACCAGGCCGAGCGAGGAGCCGACGGTGAGCAGCTCGCGGACGCCGACGATGTGCGGGTGGCGGAGCATGCGCAGGATCGCGCGTTCCTGCACGAACCGCATGACGATCTTCGGCTCGCCGGCCAGGTCGTCGCGCAGCAGCTTGATCGCGACCTGTTCGCCGGTGGAGGAGTCGAGGGCACGCCAGACCGTGCCGGTGGCGCCGCCGCCGATCTCCTCCTGCAGCGCGTAGGCGCCACCGATCCGGCGGGGCGGCGGCACCCCGGCCGGGTCGGTGGCTGGCGAGTCGGAGCGGCTCATCGGCGGGTTCCTTCGCATGAGGGGAAGACGCGGAGTGGAGTCGCGTCATTGCGCCCGGTATTCCTAACCAATGGGAAAGCACCATGCAACCGACACATCGGGGCATATCGCCAAGTAGCCCCATACCGGTGAATCCGAAGTCGCAAACGCGACTAATCGAGCTGGGGCAGCACCTTCGCGCCGAACGTATCGATGAACTCGCGCAGATCCTGCCCCACGTGGTGCAGGTAGATCTCGTCGAAGCCCAGGTCCGCGTACCCCCGGATGAGGTCGAGGTGTTCGCCGAGGTCGGCGGAGACGTTGACCACCTCGCGCACCTGGCCGATGCCGACCTTCTCGGAGACGACGTCGAACGCCTCCGCGGTGTCCAGGTCCCAGCAGACCGGCGGCTGGAACACGTTGCTGCGCCACTGGTCGAGCGCGATCGCCTCGGCCTTCTCCAGCGACGGGTCCCAGGAGAGGTGCACCTGCAGGTGCAGTTTCCCGCGGCCACCGGCCTCCCGGTAGGCGTCGATCATGCGGCGCAGGTGCTCAGCCGGCGCGTTCACGGTGATCAGGCCGTCCGCCCACTCGGCGCACCAGCGCGCGGTCTCCACGCTGACCGCGGCGCCCACCAGCTGCGGCGTGATCTCCGGGCGCGACCACAGCCGGGCCCGGTCCACCTTGACCAGGCCGTCGTGGCTGACCTCCTCGCCGGCCAGCAGCGCGCGGATCACGTCCACGCACTCGCGCAGCCGGGCGGTACGCACGTCCTTGCGCGGCCACGGGTCGCCGGTGATGTGCTCGTTGCTGGCCTCGCCACTGCCCAGCGCGGCCCAGAACCGGCCGGGGTACATCGCGCCCAGCGTGCCGATCGCCTGCGCGATGATCGCCGGGTGGTAGCGCTGGCCGGGCGCGTTCACGATGCCGAACGGCAGCGAGGTGGCCTGCATCGCGGCGCCGAGCCACGTCCAGGCGAACGCGGATTGCCCTTGGCGGGCGCTCCACGGGGAGAAATGGTCGGAGGACATGGCGGCCGCGAAACCGGCGGACTCCGCCCTGGTCACGAAGTCGAGCAGCGCGGCCGGGCCGATCTGCTCGTGCGAGTTGTGGATGCCGTATACCGTCACGCTCCCCTCCGTACCCGCGAAGGTTTTTGATCATGCTTGTGCGTTTCGCCCTTATCAGCCGCCCGGCGGGGTGCCAAGAGCAACACGCCGGAGTGCTGGTCGTCACCCCGGCGGTCACGAACTCTGCGAGCGGCGGGAACCGGCGGTACCGTTGTTTCGTGCCAGTTGCCAGCCGCTCCGGACGCCTCACCTGGGTGACCCGGCGCACGCTGCGTCTGGCCGGGGCGTTCGCACTGTTCGTGCTCGCCTTCGCCGGCGGGTGGCCATCCAGTACCACGGATGCATCCGCGGCCCCTCGGGTCGCCGCCACCGCCCCGGCGGGCGGCATCGACCTGGTGCCGGCCGGAGCCGTCAGGACCGGGGGCATCACCCCGGCCGGCTCCGCCGTCGACCTCGTTCAGGCACCGCTGCCGGCCGACCGGCAACCGGCACTGCCGGGCTCGTTACCGCTGTTCGCGGTCGCGGCACTGCTGCTGGTCACGCTTCCGGAGTGTCGCGGCACCGCCGCCCGCACCGCCCTCGACGGGCCGCGCGGCGACCGGGCGCCTCCGTTGTGTCTGGCTTGACCCCTCGCTGAGGTCACCCCGCGTGATCAGCTCTGCACTCTCACATGACTGTGTCGCCGCCGTGCGGTGATGCCACCCTGCCTTCCCGGTCCCCCCGGGCTCCACCGCCATTCCTCACTGATGAGGTTCATGACATGGACGGCTTCTTCCAGCAGGCCAACATCGACGAGGTCCTCGGGCTCGGTCGCACGGCCTCGCTGACCTGGCTGGCCTTCTTCGCGTTCGCGATGCTCGCGCTCTTCGGCCTGTCCCTGCTCAGCCGCGACCGGGAAGCGGTCGCGGAACAACGCGCGTACCGGCGGCACCGCCGCCGGCACCGCCAGCGTCTGCGTGCCGCGCGTGCCGTCGCGGCGCGCACCGGTGTCCCGACCGAGGCCGTGGTCTCCAAGCCGCTGCCCGGCGAGACGCGGGTGTCGACGCTCGCAGAACTCCAGCGGTACGCGAACGAGGTCGCCACCGCGGCGCTGCACGCGGAGCAGACCGCGGCCCGCTGCCGCACCGAGTGGGAGGCGGCCGAGCGCATCCAGCAGTCGGCCTGGCGTGCGCTCCAGCTGGCCACCGAGGCGGCCGAGCGGGCGAACAAGGCGTCGATGTTCCCGTCCGTGGTGGACGAGATCGAACAGTCCAGTGCGGAACCGAGCGCGGACGAGCTGGAGGAGCGCCGCCGGCACCTACGGCGCGCGGCGACCCGGGCGTTCCACCGTGGAGAGATCCGCTACGACCAGCTGAGCGCGGTGCTCTCGTTCGAGGGTGAGTGGTCGCCGAGTCTGTCCCCCCTGGAGCACGAGCGGTCGCTGCTGCGCCTCGCGCAGGAGCGGCTGTCCGCGGCCTACCAGGAGGCGACCCGGGTCGAGCGCCGCGCGTGGGAGGTGGCCGCGACCGCGTCCGCCGCCAAGACCAGCCTGGCGCAGGAGGCGACGGAGGCGGAGCTGACCGCGTCGCTGGCCGCCGCCGAGGCCGCCGCGCCCAAGGGGCTCGCGGCAATGCTGGCCAAGGTCGGCGCGGTGCGCCTGCCGCGGCCGGGTGGCGACGGCCGGATCCGCCGCATGGTGATCCCGGCCGAGCCGGTGAAGACCGTGGAGACGGTGGAGACCGTACTGCCGGCCGCGCAGCCGGTGGTGGCCGAGGACGTCGAGTCGACCACGGACCTGTCGGCGCTCACCGGCGCGGCGCGGTCCGGCGAGGACGTCGAGGCGACCGGCGACCTGACCGCGATCGCGGCCGAGGTGGCCGCGTCCACCACGTCCGTGTCGTCCACGACGGACGTCACGGAGGTCGTGGAGACCAGCCCGGCCACGGCGGTCGCGGACGCGACGGCTGCCGCGGAGACCGGGGCCGGCGCGGAGAAGGCGGAGGCCGTGTCCGCCACCACCCCGGACCTGGACGCGACCGTGGAGTGGGAGATCGAGGCGAGCGCGGTCGTCGCGGCCGCGCAGGCCGAGATCGAAGCGGCCGCGTCCCGCACCGAGGACGCCTCGCCGGAGGACGCGGCCGCGCTCGCGCCGGCGTCGCTGCCGGTGATGGGCATCGCCCGGGTGCCGCTGCGCACGGTGCCGGGCATCCCGGTGCCTCGCACCGCGGACGAGCGCACCGGCGACGCACCGACCGTGTCCGCGCGGGCCGCGGTGACCGCGCCGGGCGCGGTCGTGGCCGGCCGCGCCGCCGTGGTCACGCCGCGCGTGGTCGCGGTGGTCGGCGCGAGCCAGAAGGACGAGCCGGCCGCCGGCTCCGATGCGGACGACGACGACCCGACGAACAGCACGGTCACCGTGCTGGCATCACGCTGAGGCCATCCGGATCGGAGCACACGACGAGAACGGCCGCCCGGGACATCCGGGCGGCCGTTCTGTCGTACGGGGTGCTCACATCGAGACGACGACCGCGCTCTCCGGCGGCAGCTCGACCACGTCGCGGGTGAGGACCGTGCCCGGCTCGGTCGCCAGCAGCACGGACCGGGGCACTGCCCGCAGGCTGATCCGCTGCTGGACCGGCGCCAGGTTGGCCGCGACCACGCAGTCGCCGCGGCGCATCACGACGTACTGGTTGCCGTGCCACACCTGCACCCGGTCGAGCCGCGGCTCGGACAGGTCGGCCCGCGACTTCCGCAGCGCGATCAGCTTGCGGTAGGTCTCCAGCATGGCCGCGTGCGCGGGCTTGCCCGGCTCGGCCCAGTCGAGCTTGGAGCGCTGGAACGTCTCCGGGTCCTGCGGGTCCGGCACGTCGCTCTCCGCCCAGCCGTGACTGGCGAACTCCCGCCGCCGGCCGTTCTTCACCGCCGCGGCCAGCTCCGGCTCGGGGTGGCTGGTGAAGTACTGCCAGGGCGCGGTCGCGGCCCACTCCTCACCCATGAAGAGCATCGGCGTGTACGGCGAGGTGAGCAACAGCGTCGCGCCGACCTTGAGCAGCCCCGGTGAGAGCGTGCTGGAGAGCCGGTCGCCGATCGCCCGGTTGCCGATCTGGTCGTGGTTCTGCAGGTACGCCACGAACCGGTGACCGGGCACGAGCGAGCGGTCGATCTGCCGCCCGTGCCGCCGCTGCCGGAAGCTGGAGAACGTGCCCGCGTGGAAGAACGCGCCGGTGAGCACGGTGGCCAGACAGTCCAGCGAGCCGAAGTCCGCGTAGTAGCCCTGCCGCTCGCCGGTGAGCAGCGTGTGCAGCGCGTGGTGCACGTCGTCGTCCCACTGGGCGTGCAGCCCGTAGCCCCCGGCCTCGCGCGGTGTGATCAGGCGCGGGTCGTTGAGGTCGGACTCGGCGATCAGCGAGAGCGGGCGGCCGAGGTGGGTGGCGAGCGCCTCCACCTCGGTGGCCATCTCCTCCAGCAGGTGCACGGCGCCGCGGTCGGCGAGCGCGTGCACGGCGTCCAGCCGCAGGCCGTCGACGTGGTAGTCGCGCAGCCACATCAGCACGCTGTCGATGATGTAGCGTCGGACCTCGCCGGAGCGCGGGCCGTCGATGTTGACCGAGCTGCCCCACGGCGTCTGCGTGCCCTCCAGCAGGTACGGCGCGAACATCGGCGCGTACGCCCCGGACGGGCCGAAATGGTTGTACACGACGTCCAGGACCACCCCCAGACCGCGTGCGTGGGCGGCGTCGACGAACCGCTTCAGACCGTCCGGCCCGCCGTAGCTCTCCTGCGGGGCGAACCAGCAGACGCCGTCGTAACCCCAGTTGTGATCGCCGTTGAACGCGGCCACCGGGAGCAGCTCGACCATGTCGACGCCCAGCTCGACCAGGTGGTCGAGGCGGGCGATCGCGGCGTCGAACGTGCCCTCCGGCGTGAACGTGCCGACGTGCAGCTCGTAGAGGATGCTGCCGGGCAGCTGCCGGCCGGTCCAGGTGCGGTCGGTCCAGCCGAACGCGGCCTGATCGTAGACCCGGCTGGGGCCGTGCACACCGGCCGGCTGCCACTCCGAGCGCGGGTCGGGCAGCGGCTGGTCGTCGTTGTCGTCGAGCAGGAACGTGTAGTCGGTGCCGGGCCCGGCCTCCGGCACCTCGAGCTGCCACCAGCCGTCGTCGGAGCGCTTCATCTCCCGGACGTCGCTGCCGCCGAGGCGGAGCCGGACGCGTGAGTCAGGGGCCCACACGGCGAAATTCGTCATCGAATCAACACGCTTTCCGGCCGCTTATCCGCGCCTGATCAGGAGAGCCACGGGATATGTGTCCAGCACCTCGGCGAGCGTCAGCCGAGAACCACTGTAGTCGCGTCCCGTGAACGAATCGATGTATTCGCGGTCCGGAAGTTTCAGCGATGTTTCACCCCAGCCGCCTTGACGCGCGAGTCCCATCGGGAGCCGGGTCGCGACGACGCATGCTCCGCCGCGGTCGAACGCGATCGCGTGTGCCGCGGCCGGGCCCTCCACGTGCAGCGGGGTGTAGCCGGTGAACAGTTCGGGGCGGTCCCGGCGGGCGCGCAGCGTACGGCTGGTGACCAGCAGTTTCGCGGCGCCTGACGGGTCGATTCCGGGCAGTTCGCCGCCGTCGATGCGCTCCAGCATCGCGCGCCGGGCCGCGAAGTCGACCGGCCGGCGGTTGTCCGGATCGACCAGCGAGTTGTCCCACAGCTCGGTGCCCTGGTAGACGTCGGGAATCCCGGGCATCGCCAGCTGCACGACCTTCTGGCCGAGCGAGTTGACCCATCCGGAGAATGTGATCGATTCGGCGAACTCGGAGATCTCCCGGCACAGTTCGGAATCGTCGTACACCCGGTCGACCAGATTCGCCAGTGCGCGTTCGAAATCGGCGTTCGGATCGGTCCAGCTCGTGGAAGTTCCAGCCTCACGGGCCGCCTTCTCCACGTACGCCTTCAGTCGTTCCCGCTCGATCGGCCACGCGCCGACCGCGGTCTGCCACAGCAGGTGCGCCAGCGAGGGGTCGCCGAACCCGGACGCCTCGGTCCACCGCGTCGCCATCGCGGTCCACTCGCGCGGCACCTCGGACAGCACGGCCAGCCGCGCACGTACGTCCTCGGAGCGCTTGGTGTCGTGCGTGGAGAGCGACGTCATGCTCTCCGGCGCGCGCGCCGCCGCGGCCGCGTGGAACTCCGACGGGCGTACGCCGAACCGCTCCGGGTCGCCGCCGACCTCGTTCAGCGCGACGAACCGGGTCCACCGGTAGTACGCGGTGTCCTCCACGCCCTTCGCCATCACCGCGCCGGTGAACTGCTGGAACCGCACGGCCAGCTCGTCCACCGGGTTGCGCAGCCGCGCGGTGAGCGCGTCCAGGCTCCGGCCCATGCCGGGGCGGCGGCGGCCGGCCTCGGAGCGCGCCTTGGCCAGGTGCCGGGCACCGTCCGGCAGGTAGGAGCGGTAGACCGGGAAGTCCGCGGCCAGCTCGGCCAGGCCCTCGCGGGCACCGGCCACCTCACCGGCCAGCCGGGTCAGCCGGTTCAGCTCCGCCGCGAGCATCCTGGTCGCGGCCGCGTACTTGGTGGCGTGGGTCAGCTCGGCCCAGGAGATGCGCTTGCCGGTCAGGTGGTGGTCCAGGCCGGTGAACGCGGGCGCGGCGGCCGTGTCGATGAACAGGCCGCAGACCTCGCGCATCGCGTCGTAGCCGGTGGTGCCGCCGATCGGCCAGCCGGGCAGCTTCTCGCCGGTCTCCAGGATCTTCTCGATCACGATCCACGCGTCCGGCGCGGCCCGGCGCAGGCGGCGCAGGTAGTCGGCCGGGTCGCGCAGGCCGTCCGGGTGGTCGACCCGGATGCCGTCCAGCTCGCCGTCGTTGTACCAGCGCAGGATCTCCGCGTGCGTGGCGTCGAAGACGGCCGGCTCCTCCACGCGCAGCCCGGCCAGCGTGGTGATCGCGAAGAACCGGCGGTAGTTCAGGTCGGTGTCGCCGCGCCGCCAGTCGACCAGCTCGTAGTGCTGCCGGTCGTGGATCTCCCGCGGCGTGCCCTCGCCGGTGCCCGGCGCGACCGGGAACCGGTGCTCGAAGTAGTGCAGGTCGCCGTCCTTGAACTCCAGGTCGTCCAGCGGCTCGCCGTGGTCGGCCAGCACCGGCACGACCAGGCGGCCGCGGGTCCAGTCGATGTCGAACCAGCTCGCGTACGGCGAGTCGCGGCCCAGCCGGAGCACGTCCCACCAGGCCGGGTTGCTCGGCGGGTCGGCGATGCCGGCGTGGTTCGGGACGATGTCGACGACCAGCCCGAGACCGGCCTCGCGCAGCGCGCCGACCAGCCGCCGCCGGCCCTCCTCGCCGCCCAGCTCCGGGTTGACCCGGGTGTGGTCGGCGACGTCGTAGCCGTGCGCCGAGCCGGGCACGGCGGCCAGCAGCGGCGCGGTGTAGCAGTGCGTAACCCCGAGATCGGCGAGGTAACCGGCGATGTCAGCGGTGGCGTAAAGGTCGAATCCGGGTCTGACCTGGACCCGGTACGTGGCTGCGGGCGTCGTCATCTCACACCGTCCTGTCCAGCACGACGATCGAACGATCCGGCACCCAGAACCGGCCGCCGGCCTCGGCGACGACGGGGTTGTCGGGTGACGGGTCGGCGGTCTCTATGACCTTCTCCCACTTCTGCCCGTACTCGGTGGGCGGAAGCGTGAATTCCAGGGGTGCGTCGTGCGCGTTGAAGCAGAGGAGGAAGGACTGGTCGGAGTGCCGCTGGCCGTACTGGCCGCGTTCCTTGATGCCCTCGCCGTTGACGAACAGCGCGACCGCGCGGCCGAAGTCGTTGCCCCAGTCGCCGTCGTTCATCTCGCGCCCGTCCGGCGTGAACCAGGCCAGGTCCGGCAGCGCCTCACCGCTGCCACGGCCGCCGACCGGCAGGCCGGTGAAGAACCGCCGGCGCCGGAAGACCTGGTGCTTCTTCCGGAAGGCGACCAGCGTACGGGTGAAGTCGAGCAGTTGCTCGTCGACGTTCTCCCAGTCGATCCAGGCGATCTCGCTGTCCTGGCAGTACGCGTTGTTGTTGCCCTGCTGGGTGCGGCCCAGCTCGTCGCCGTGCCCGATCATCGGCACGCCCTGCGACAGCATCAGCGTGGCCAGGAAGTTACGCCGCTGCTTCGCGCGCAGCTCCAGCACGCCCGGGTCGTCGGTCGGGCCCTCGGTGCCGCAGTTCCACGACCGGTTGTGGCTCTCGCCGTCCCGGTTGTCCTCGCCGTTCGCCTCGTTGTGCTTGTCGTTGTACGACACCAGGTCGTTCAGCGTGAACCCGTCGTGGCAGGTGACGAAGTTGATGCTGTGGAACGGACGGCGGCCGTCGTCCTGGTAGAGGTCGGCGGAGCCGGACAGCCGGGACGCGAACTCGGCCAGCGTGGCGGGCTCACCGCGCCAGAAGTCGCGCGCGGTGTCCCGGAACTTGCCGTTCCACTCGGTCCACACCGGCGGGAAGTTGCCCACCTGATAGCCGCCCGGGCCGACGTCCCATGGCTCGGCGATCAGCTTGACCTGGCTGATGATCGGGTCCTGCTGCACCACCTCGAAGAACGTGGAGAGCCGGTCCACCTCGTAGAACTCGCGGGCGAGCGTGGCCGCGAGGTCGAAGCGGAAGCCGTCCACGTGCATCTCCTGCACCCAGTAGCGCAGTGAGTCCATGATCAGTTGCAGCGTCTGCGGGCCGCGCATGTTCATGCTGTTGCCGGTGCCGGTGAAGTCGACGTAGTACTGCCGGTCCTCCTCGGAGAGCCGGTAGTAGGCCGCGTTGTCCACGCCCTTCATGGACATGGTCGGGCCGAGGTGGTTGCCCTCCGCGGTGTGGTTGTAGACCACGTCCAGGATGACCTCGATGCCCGCGGTGTGCAGCGCCTTGACCATGCCGCGGAACTCCTGCACCTGCTGGCCGAGATAGCCCAGGGCGGAGTACCCGTGGTACGGGGCGAAGAAGCTGATCGTGTTGTAGCCCCAGTAGTTGCGCAGGTTCAGGTCGTGCAGCCGGTGGTCGTGCACGAACTGGTGCACCGGCATCAGCTCGATCGCGGTGATGCCGAGCTTCTGCAGGTGGTCGATCATGGCCGGGTGCGCGATGCCGGCGTACGTGCCGCGCAACTCCACCGGGATGTCCGGGTGCCGCTTGGTCAGGCCCTTCACGTGCGCCTCGTAGATCACCGAGTGGTGGTACGGCGTGCGCGGCGGCCGGTCGTTGCCCCAGTCGAAGTACGGGTTCACCACGACGCCCTTGGGCATGTACGGCGCCGAGTTGATCTCCGACATCCGGCTCGGGTCGTCCAGCTGGTAGCCGTACAGCGCCGGGTGCCACTGCACGTCGCCGTCGACCGCCTTCGCGTACGGGTCGAGCAGCAGCTTGTGCGGGTTGCAGCGGGCGCCGCTGCCGGACGGGTCGTAGGGGCCGTAGACGCGGTAGCCGTACCGCTGGCCCGGCTGCACGCCCGGCAGGTAGGCGTGCCAGACGAACGCGTCCACCTCCTGCAGCTCGATCCGCTGCTCCGCCCCGATGTCCCACTCGTCGAACAGGCACAGCTCCACCGACTCCGCGACCTCCGAGAAGATCGCGAAGTTGGTCCCGGTGCCGTCGTACGTCGCACCCAGGGGATAACGACGTCCTGGCCATGTCTGCATGTGTGCTGCTCCCCCTCGCCGTCGCGGACGCCCGCGAACCCATCCTCGCCGGATCGGACCCGCACCGCCGCCACGCCACGCGACGGTGATCCCGGACACCCGTACCCCCGGGTCGCACGTGTGCGCATGCCGAAGGGCGAGGCGCTTATGCCCCGAGAGTCACCGCGCTAATCCACCCAGTTGCAACGAGTGGATTTCGCTCGCCGTACCCCTGAAGTTCCTCATGGACGGGAGCCAAAATCTTGCCGAGAAGCTGATAACGTCGAGCGCATCGCCTGCCAACGTTGGGTCCTCACCTGCCAGTGAAGACCCCGATGGGTCGTGTCGCGATCCAATCGATCACAGAGGGCTCGTGCTGTTGAACGCACCGCTGATCTTCGGTCCCCAGGTGTGCGCCTCCCTGTCGGAGGGAGCCGGCGCGTCCCGCGAATGGCTGGTGCCGGACGGCGTCGGGGGTTACGCCATGGGCACCGTATCCGGCCTGCGCACCCGGCGATACCACGCCCTGCTGGCGGTGGCCGACGCCGCGCTCACCGAACGCCACGTCGCACTGGCCTCGCTGGACGCCACCGTGACGCTCCCCTCCGGAGCCCGGGTCCAGCTCTACACGCACGAGTGGGCGTCCGGCGCGGTCGCGCCGGACGGCCACGCGTACCTGGAGCTGTTCGAGCTCGCCGACGGGCTGCCGCGCTGGCGCTGGCGGATCGGCGACGTGGTGCTGGAGCGCGAGCTGGCGATGGCGCACGGCCAGCCGTCGCTCGGCGTGGTGCACCGCCTGATCTCCGCGCCCGGCCCGGTGCACCTCTCGCTGGCCGCGATGTGCACCTGGCGCGACGCGCACGGCGAGCGCCGGGCGGACGGCACGCCGCTGACCGTGGAGACGGTCGCGGACGGCGTCGTGGTGGAGAACGCGTACCGGCTGGCCGGTCCCGGGTGGACGGCCGCGGGCCAGTGGCACCTGGACGCGTTCGCGCGCGCCGAGGCGGAGCGCGGGCTGAACCCGGTCGAGGACCTCTGGCACGCCGGCTCGTTCACCGCCACGCTCGAGGTCGGCCGGGCGCTGGAGGTGTCGGCCTGGGCCGGTGACCTCGGCGAGCGCCCGCCGCCGGCGGCCACCATCGTCGCGGCCGCGCACGACCGCGCGCACAAGCTGGTCACCGGCGCGGACCCGGCCGACTCCACCGCGGCCACGCTCGCGCTCGCCGCGGACGCGTTCATCGTGGACACCGCGAGCGGGCCGGACGTGGTCGCCGGCTACCCCTGGTTCACCGCCTACCTCGGCGACACCATGACCGCGTACGAGGGACTGTTCCTGGACACCGGCCGCGGCTCGGAGGGCGCCGCGCTGCTCCAGGCGCGGGTCAACGCCGCGGTCGAGGCCGCGGACGCCGGCCTGCTGCACGACCCGGTGGACGGGCCGCTCTGGCTGGTGCACGCGGTCGAGCGGCACGTGACCCGGCTCGGTGACACCGACCTGGCCGCCGCGCTCGCCGACCCGCTCACCGACCTGCTGCTCCGGCACGTCGGCCTGGGCCAGGCCACCCGGCCGGCACCGCGCGAGCAGAAGCCGGCGGAGGCGCGGTCCGCGCTGGCCGCGATGCTGCAGACGCCGACCCAGGCGCTCACGCCGATAACGCCGGCCCAGCGGCAGGCACCGGTGCTGCTGGTCAACGAAAGCGACGGCCTGCTCCGGCACGACTCCGAGCGCAACGCCCTGACCTGGATGAACGCGCGGCTGAACGGCGTCGCGGTGACGCCGCGCACCGGCAAGCCGGTCGAGGTAAACGCGCTCTGGATCAACGCGCTGGCCGGCCTGACCGGGCTGCTGCGCGCGGCCGGCCGGGAGAACCCGGACCTGACGAAGGCGCACGAGACCGCGCTGGCCTCGTTCCAGCGGCGGTTCGTCGCGGAGGAGGGCTG
This sequence comes from Catenuloplanes indicus, assembly GCF_030813715.1. Classification (NCBI taxonomy): domain Bacteria; kingdom Bacillati; phylum Actinomycetota; class Actinomycetes; order Micromonosporales; family Micromonosporaceae; genus Catenuloplanes; species Catenuloplanes indicus. The sequence goes on along the minus strand of NZ_JAUSUZ010000001.1, from coordinate 6,976,355 downwards.
GCTGTACGACGTGGTGGACGCGCCGCCCGCGCTCTACCCGCTCGGCGGCACCGCGCACGACGACGTCTGCTTGCGGCCCAACCAGCTGCTCGCGTTCAGCCTGCCGCACGCGCCGCTGCGCGGCGAGGCAGAGCCCCGGCCGATCAACGTGGCCGGGTCCGCGCTGCTCACCCCGATGGGCGTGCGTTCGCTGGCGCCGTCCGAGTACGGGTACATGGGCACCCACCGGGGCAACCGGATCGTCCGGGACGCCGCGTACCACCAGGGTGTGGTCTGGCCCTGGCTGGTCGGCCCCTACCTGGACGCGTGCATCGCGGCCGGGCTGCCCACCGACGGCGTGCTCACCGGCCTGGAGGCGCACCTGGGCGAGTGGGGGCTCGGGTCGGTCAGCGAGACCGCGGAGGGTGACGCACCGCACGCGGCCACCGGCTGCCCGTTCTCGGCCCGCTCGGTCGCCGAGCTGAACCGCATTCGCCACCGTCTCTGACCTGCGCTCACGGGGCGCCGTCCGGTCAGCCGGACGGCGCCTCGATCTGTCCGATCCCCGGTTTCGCGGCGTGGCCCGGCGGCCGATATTTGAGTGCCCCTACTCATCCGGCGGGGGCGCGGGCTGCGAGAGGCTACGGCGCATGATCATGACTCGGGTGGGCATCACGGCCGCGGCCGCCGCGCTGCCGGAGCGCGAGGTGGAAACCGCCGACCTGCAGCGGCAGGTCTCCGAGGCCAGCGGACTGCGCCTGCCGGACGGCATGTTCGAGCAGCTCACCGGCGTACGGCGACGCCGGATCGCGGGCGACGGCGAGTACGCTTCCACGCTCGCGGCCGCGGCCGCCCGGCGCGTGCTGGACGACGCCGGCCTCGACCCGCTCGACGTCGACGTGCTGCTCTTCGCGTCCGCCAGCCGGGACATGGCCGAGCCGGCCACCGCGCACATCGTGCAGGCCGCGCTCGGCTCGCGGGCGCACGCGCTGGACGTGACGAACGCATGCAACAGCTTCATCAACGGCATCGACCTGGCCCGGTCACTGATCATCGCGGGGCGGGCCGGGCGCGTGCTGGTGGCCACCGGCGAGACGCCGACCCGCGCGATGCGGCCCGCGCTCACCGGCATGCAGGAGCTGCGGGACGCGTTCGCCGGGTACACGTTCGGCGACGGCGGCGCGGCGGTGCTGGTCGAGGCGGTGCCGCGCGGCGGCATCCTGGACGTCGACACGGAGACGCACTCCGAGCACTGGCAGGTCGGCGGCATCCCGGGCGGCGGCTCCCGGCTGCCGCGCGGCGACGAGCACACGTACTTCAGCGGCGAGGGGCACACGCTGCGCGCGGTCTTCGAGAAGGTCGGCGCCGGCATCTTCGAGCGGGTGGCCGCCCGCACCGGGCTGGACTGGGACGACTACCGGCACGTGCTCGTGCACCAGGTCACCGGGCCGTACCTGGAGCGGTTCGTGGAGATCACCGGCGTACCCGAGGCGAAGCTGGTGCCGACGCTGCCGACCCTGGGCAACCTGGCCAGCGCCAGCCTCGGCGTACAGCTGACCCGGGTCTTTCCCGGTCTTCGCACCGGCGACCGGGTGCTGCTGGCCGGTCTCGGCGGCGGCATCAGCATGATGACCATGGTCTGGGAGAAGGCCTGATGCTGGACCGGCTGCGCGTCGCGCTGGCCCGCGACACCGACTGCCCGGCCGTGCTCGGCACCACGGTCACCGGCCGGCCCCGCGTCCGGGCCACGCGCGGGCACCTGCACGACCTGACCGAGGGGTACGCGCGGGCGCTGCACCACCGCGGCCTGCGCGCCGGTGACACGCTCGGCGTCGCCGTCATCCCCGGCCCGGCCGCGCTCGCGCTGATGCTGGCCGCGCACCGCCTCGGCGTGTGCACCGCGATCCTCGACCCGGCCGCCGGGCCGGACGTGCTGCTCGCCCGCCTCCGGCTCGCGGCACCTGCGCTGATCGTGGCGGACGGCGCCGCGCAGGCGCTCGCGTCCTGGGCCGCGCCGCTGGCCCGCCGCGCCCGGCTGGCGCTGCCCACGCTCGGCGATCTGGCACCGGTGGTCACGCTCGGCCGCCGCTGGCCCGGCTCCGCACCGTCCCTGGAGATACCAGCCGGGGGTACGCCGCCGGTCTTCGACGGGGACGGCGACGCGGTCATCGTGTTCACGTCCGGCACCACCAGCAGCCCGCGCGCGGTCGTGCACGGCCGGGCCGGCCTGGACGCGGGCATGCGCGCGGTCACCGAGCTGGTCCGGCCGGTGCCGGGCACGCCGGTCGCCGGTGGCACGTTCTTCGTGCTCGCACCGGCGCTGGCCGAGGGCGCACCGGTCGCCATGCCCGCGGGCCGGCCGGCCACGCTGGCCCGGCAGCTCGCCCGGCTGGCGCCGCAGGCCACCTACCTGACGCCGCCGGAGCTGCGGGCGGCGCTGAACGCGGGCGCGCGGTTCACCGGGCGGGTCTACAGCGGCTCCGCGCCGGTGTCGGCCGCGCTGATGTCCCGGGTCCGGCAGGCGGGCGCGGACGAGGCGTGGGGGGTGTACGCGCTGACCGAGGTCTTCCCGGCCGCGGCGGTCGAGTCCCGGGAGAAGATCCCCTTCGCGTCCGCTTCGGCGGACGGCGGTGATCTGGTCGGCGCGCTGCTGCCGGGGATCTCCGCGCGCAAGGACGCGGGCGGCGTGCTGGAGCTGCGGGGGCCACAGATGTGCCATCGCTACCTCGGGCAGCCTCCGCACGGCTGGGTCTCCACCGGCGACCTCGCGCGACTGGAGGCCGGGCGGGTGGTGCTCTCCGGGCGGGCGAAGGACATGATCCTGCGCGCGGCCGAGAACATCTACCCCGGCCTGTACGAACCGTCGCTGCACGTGCCGGGCGTGGCACTGGCGCTGATCGTCGGCGTACCGGCGTTCGACGAGGACGAGACCGTGGCCGCGGTCATCGAGCTGGAGCCGGGCGCGTCCGAGTCCGCGGTCCGGGTCGCGCTGCGCGGCCCGCTCGCCCGGATGGGCGCGGCCCGCCCGGACCACCTGGTCTTCGCCCCGGTCCCGGTCTCCGGGCGCTCCCGCAAACCCGACCGTGCCGCCGCGTCCGCGCTGGCGGCCCGCGCGCTGTCACCCCGATGAGGGCGCGGGCCCGGGACCGCCGGGTGTACCTGAGCGGGCATCCGGTGCTGTTCGCGCTGCTGGCGGCGGTGCGCCACCGTGCGGTGACACGGCTCGGCGGTACGCTGCTGGTCAACGGCACCGACGCGTTCGTCGAGGCGATGACGCGGGTGCCACTCGACCGGCGGGCGGACGGCACGACCGGCGCGATCGCCCGCGACCTGGCCGACGCGGACCTGCTCTTCGACCAGGACGGCGCGGCACACCGGAACGCGCGGCGCGACCTCGCAGCGCGGCTGAGCAGCGCGGGGGTGGAGCGGCTCCGGCCGGTGTGGCGATCCGTGCTGGACCGGCGGCTCGGCGCGCTGCGCGACGGCGGGCGGGCCGACCTGGTCGACATGACCGCGGAACTGGCCGGCAGCACGGCGGCAGCGCTGCTCGGCATCGACGCCGACCCCCGAGAGCTGTCCCGGGCCGCGCGCACCGCGGCCGCGGCGGCGGCCCGGGCGCACCTGCCGGGAATCCGGCTGCCGGCCCGGCGCGGCCACGACCCGGCCACCGCGGCGCGGGCGCTCACCACGCTGCTCGCGAACGCACCCCGGGTGGCGCGGCCGGGCGCCGGCCGGCCGGGGAGCGGATGTCCGGTGGCGCGCGCGGACGCCGGGCCGGAGACGGGGACCGGGCTGGCCTCGATGCTGGCGGTGGCGGCGATCAACACGACGGTCGCGGCGATACCGCGGGCGGTGGCCTGGTGTGCCGACGACCGGCTGTGGGAGCACGCCGCCGCGGGCGGGGAGCGGCTGGACGCGCTGGTCTCGGAGCTGCTGCGGGTCGTCGTACCGACGCCGCTGCTGCCCCGGGCCGCGGGCGGCGACGGGGTGATCGGCGGCTGCCCGGTGGCGCACGGCGACCGCCTGATCCTGGTGACCCGGCACGCCACCGGCGCGCACCACCGCGACCCGGACCCGGCGGACCCGGCGCCACCGCACGTGGCGCAGCTGGTCTTCGGCACCGGCCCGCACGCCTGCCCGGGCGCCGCGCTGGCCCGCGCACAACTGCGCGACGTGCTCGCGGCCCTCGCCCCGCTGCACCCGGCGGTCGTCACCGCCCGCCCGGACCGCGGCGCCGCCCTCCCCGGCTGGCGTGTCCTCACGATCGAGGCGACCACCCGCGGCGTGCCCGCCGCGACCATTCGGACCGGTGCAAGCCACCCGCCCGGTGCAAGCGGCGCCACCCCCGAGGCCGGCGCGTGATCGGGCCAGGTGTGCGGGTCGCGGTGACCGGGGCCAGCGGGTTCTGCGGTGGCTACGTGGCGCGGGGCGCGCGGGCGCTGGGTGCCGACGTGGTGTGCCTCGGGCGCCGGCCCGGGCCGGACGGGACCCGGCACGTGCGGTGGGACGCGGCGGCCGGGCCGCCCGACCTGAGCGGCGCCGACCTCGTCGTCCACCTCGCGGCTGCGGTCGGCGATCCGGCGCCCGGGCGGCGGGCCGAGCGGGCGTTCCACGCGGTCAACGTGGACGGTACGCGGTGGCTGCTGGACGCGGCCGGAGCGCGGCCGGTGGTGTGGGTGAGCAGCGGCAGCGTCTACCGGGCGCACGACGGCGTGGTCACCGAGGACCATCCGGTGGACGGGCAGCGCACCGCGTACGGCCGGACGAAGGCGGCCGGTGAGCGGCTGGCGCTGAACGCGGGCGCGGTGGTGCTGCGGCCGCGGGCGGTCTACGGGCACGGCGACCCGCATCTGCTGCCCCGGCTGCGGCGCGCGGTCCGGCGGGGCGTGATCCGGCTGCCCGGACCGGACACGCTGCTGAGCCTCACCGCGGTGGAGAACCTGGCGGACGCGTGCCTGCGGGCGCACGCGTGGCCGGCCGGGCCGTACAACATCGCGGACTCGCGTCCGTACCCGCGGAACGAGACGGTCGCCCGCGTGCTGCCCGGCGTACGGGTGCACGAGATCCCGCTGCCGGTCGCGCTGGCCGCGGCGGCGCTTCGGGCCCGCGGCGTCACCCGCTACGCGGTGGAACAACTGGCCCACGGCCTGGTGCTGGACATCGGACGGGCGCGGGCACGCGGCTGGGAGCCGGCACGCCACCTCGGCGACTTCCTGGGCGGGGCCGGCGCCGGTCCACGCTGACGGCCGCCCGCGGGACTACGCGACGCCGAGACCGTCCGCCGAGGTCGGTGCGGGTTCCTGGGGGATGGCCTCGATCGCCTTCGCGGCCTCGGCCATCATGCCCTCGGAGGCCAGCGCGAACGCGGTGAGCGAGCGCAGCAGCGCACGCCGGGAACCGGCCGGCATCCTGGTCAGCACCGCCTCTATCGCCACCACCCGCTGCTGCCGCAACTCCTCCAGCAGGTTCACCGCGGTGGACGTCAGCGTAAGATGCACCTCACGCCGGTCGTGCCGGTCGGGCGCGCGGGTGAGCAGGCCGGTCGCGGCGAGCCGGTCGCACAGCCGGCTGGCCGAGGACGGCACCACGTCCAGCGCCTCGGCGAGCCCGCCGAGGTTGAGACCGGGGTGCCGGGCGAGAATGGTCAGCACCCGGAACTGGGTGGCCGAGACCGGCAGCCGCGGGTCGTTCCGGGCGGAGTCGAGCACGTCGAGCAACGGCCCCACGGCCGCCTCCACGGCGACGGCCAAGTCAGCCACGCTCTTCATAACCCGAGCGCATACCCAGGTCCCACGGATTCAACCCGGTGAAAACGAATCAGTCCGTACCGTGCCAATCAAGACAGACGATCACGGCGTCGTCGTCCGGGTCCGCGTCGTCGTGGTAGTCCTGCAGTCCGCGCATCACGGAGCCGACCGCCTCGGCCGGTGGCTGCAGCCGGGTGGCGCGCACCGCGGCCAGCATCGCCGCCTCGCCGAACGGCTCCCGCTCGCCGGGCGCGGCCGCGTGCACGCCGTCGCTGACGATGAACAGCCGGTCGCCGGGCTCCAGCAGGAACGACTGGGTGGCGTAGCGCGCCTCGCCGAACATGCCGAGCGGCAGCTGCTGGTCCAGCGTGATCGGGGACAGCTTCGGGCCGCGGATCCGGAACGCGCGCGGTGACCCGGCGTCGACGGCCCGGACCCGCCCGGTGTTGAGGTCGGCCTCGAGCAGCAGCGTGGCCACGTGCTTCTCGCCGCCGTGGTGTGCGAAGACCGTGTCCGAGGCCAGCTCGGCCTGCTCGACGATGTCGCCACCGGACCGGCGCGCGTTGCGCATCGCGTTGATCGCGAGCCCGGACAGCGCGGACGCGGCCAGGCCGCCGCCGTACCCGTTGAGGACCGTGATCGTCAGCTTCTCGCCGGTGACCGCCCAGTCGAAGTGGTCGCCGGCCACCTGGTAGGCCGGTTCCAGCTGGCCGGCCAGCTCGAAGCGCGGGTGGCTGAGGCTGCGGCCGGGCAGCAGGTCCCACTGCATCTCCGCGGCCATGGTGAGCCGGTCCCGGCGGCGGGCCAGGCGGTAGCGGTCGGTGTCCCGGTCCGCGGCACGGATCGCGATCGCCAGCTCGTCCGCGGTCTCGGCGAGCCGGTCCAGATCGAGGTCGTCACCGTCCAGCACGAGCACGCCGACCCGCTCGCCCCAGACCGTGAGCGGCAGGAACACCCGGCCGTCCTCGATGATCAGCTGCTGGCCGGCGAAGCAGCGGGCGGAGGCGCCGCGGTCGCGCAGCACGCCGCCCACCGGGTCCTGGTGACCGTCCAGCACCGGCCAGAGCCCGGAGATGCGGTAGTCGGCCAGCAGCACGTCCACGCGCTCGACGCCGTACCACTCGCGGAGGTATGCGTCGGCGGCCTCGACCAGGCGGTCCGGGGCGGTCGCCCGCAGCAGCGCACCGAAGTCGTCGTCCGCCGCCATCGGCACCACCCTCCTCCGGACCGTCGACCCGCGCGGCGGCGCCCCGTTCCTCACCTTGCCAGCGGTTTTGCCGGCGGTCCAGGTCCGTCCCGGGACCAACGGCCCTGTTACCCAGACACGCGCGGTTGCAAGACTCGGTTCGAGCCCGAGGAGGCTGCGATGGAACGGATCGCGATCGGTTACGACGGCACACCGGAGTCGGAGGCGGCGCTGCGGTGGGCGGCGCGGACGGCGGCCCGGCAGCGCGGCGCACTGCGGGTGGTGACCGCCTGGCCGGCCCGGGACCGGGACGCGGCGCGGGCGGCCGGGACACTGCCGGCCGAACGGGAGCGGCTGCAGCGCGCCCAGGCGGACGCGATCGAACGGGCCGTGCGCGGCCTGCCGTCCCGGCCTCCGGTCATGCGCGAGCTGATCCTGGGCGAGCCCGAGTTCGCACTGGCGCACGCGGCGGCGAACGCGGCGCTGCTGGTTCTGGTGCCCGGTCAGCGGGTACCGCGGACCCGCACGACGACCGTGGCGGCGCCGGTCACCGAATGATGATCGGCGTGGAGCGGGCGATCTGGATGTCGCGGCCCTGGCCGTACTCGTACGAGTTGACGATCGCATCCAGCCAGAAGATGTACGGCTCGCCCTTCGTCAGCCCGGTCACGGTCCGGGTGATGGTGGTGCATCCGTCGCCGGCCGGGACGTCCATCCAGTTCGCCGGCGCCTGCTCGCCGTAGTAGATGGTCTGCGGGATCGCGGCCAGCCGGTACGACTGCACGGCCGGGTCGCCCACGTTGACCCAGGTGACCGTGGCCTGCCCGGCGCCGGGCGTGACGGTGAGCCCGTTCAGTACGTTCGGCCGCAGGTTGCCCCGGCACTCCGGCGGGAGCGGGCTGACCGACACCGACGGCAGCGGGTCGAGCGTGAGCACGCCGGACGGCGTGGGACTGGTGATCGGCGCGCCCGGGGTCGGGCTGGCGGCGCGCGGCCCGTCCAGCACGCGCGTGGTCCACTCGCCCGCGGCCGCGCCGGAGTCCGCACCCGAGCCGGACGTGGTGCTCTCCGTGGTGAGCCCGAGCAGACTGCAGCCGGACAGCGCCAGCAGCAGCGCGATCCCGGCGATGCCGAGGCCGGTGGCGCGTGGGGTGAGGTTCATCGTCCGGCCCTTCCGTGGTCGGCACACCGCCGTCCGTGGCGGTCGTGACTCACGGATCGGCCGGGCCTCAGCCGTCCTGAGCCGAACGGTCCCACAGGTCGAGCTGGAGTGCGGTGTGCCGGGGCGCGGTGAAGCCGAGCGCGCGGTAGCCGGGCTCGCCGTCCGGCGACGCGTGCAGCGTGACCCGGGCCACGCCCCGCTTGGCGAACCACTCGATCAGGTCCTCCATGCACGCGCGGGAGAAACCCCGGCGCCGGTACGCCGGATCGGTCGCCACGTTGAAGATGTAGCCGGACTCGCCGCTCAGTGAGTGCGGGCTGGCGATCCGGGTGTCCACGCTGCCGACCGCGCACGCGGCCAGCCGCTGCGGGTCGTCCGGCCGGTCGACCACGAACGCGGCCAGCAGCCCGGCCGAGTCGGCGAGCCGGGCGCGGAACTGCCGCTCCGCGATCTCCCGCCACTCCCCCGGCGGCGGCTCCTCGCCGTCGAACGCGTCCCGGATCATCACGGCCCGCAGCCGCACCAGTTCCGCCGCGTCCGATGGGCCCGCCCGCCGTACCGTGATCATTCACCGACCCTAGCCAACCGAGGTCACGGACGGCCAAGGAGACGCCGACGGGTTTTCGCCACCACCCTCGGATCGTGCAGGGAGGCCGCCCGCGGCCGACCGGTGCCCGCGGGAGCATGCGGAACGTGCCGGCGCCGGAAGCGGGTACATGTCATAGAAGGTTTTTCAGCAGTTGTTCGCCGGCCGGCCAGGGACCGTAACCGGCCGCGCTGTGCAGGTGCCCGGCGTCACCCGCGTCGATCAGCTGGGCACCCCAGTCCAGCGCGTAGTCGCGGGACTCCTCGAACTCCGCGTAGGGGTCGGTGCGGCTGGCGACCACGATCGCCGGGAACGGCAGCGCGGTGCGCGGCACGTCGATGGCCGGCTCGTCGGGATCGTCCGGGCCGGGCCGCCACTCGGGATCGATGTACGGCGGGGCGACCAGCAGTGCGCCGCGCACCGGCCCGGCGTGCCGGCTGGCCCAGACGACGGTGGTGATGCAGCCGGCGCTGTGCGCGACCAGTACCGCCGGCGTGCGCGCGGCGGTGATCGCCCGGTGCAGCGCGGCGACGCGCAGCTCGAGGTCGAAGAGCGGGCCGCTGGGACGGGGCACCCACTGGTAGTCGGGGTTGGCGGCGGCCCAGCGGGACTGCCAGTGGTCGGGTGCGGCGGCGCTGCGCCCGGGTACGAGAAGTATCCGTGCCACGGTCCACATCATAGACAACCATCGCTCCACCGTGGAGTCGGAAGTGCGTCACTTAAGGTAGTTGATTCACTACGGAGCGACATGGTACGCGAACTCGATTGGTGGACGGCAAATATTCTTGAAGAAAAGTGGTTTGAGCCGGAGAGCCAGCGGCTATCAAGGGTGCGCCGAGCCCCCGGTCGATGTCGTGCACCAACCATCGACTCGCGCCCCCGGGGCACGGAGGACATCGAGGTGCCGGGAGGACCACCATGACCACGACGACGACGCAGGACACGGCAGCGGCCGACGTCAAGCCGCAGCCGATCGCCCGTGCCGCCCAGGCGGACAAGGCGACCGAGCTTCTTCAGACGCTGTGCGCGATGCCGGCCGGGCATCCGTCCCGCGAGGCGCTCCGCGACAGGGCGATCGAGGCGTGGCTGCCGCTCGCCCGTCACCTGGCGCTGCGCTTCTCCGGCCGCGGCGAGCCGATGGACGACCTGGAGCAGACCGCGACGATCGGCCTGATCAAGGCGATCGACAAGTTCGACCCCGAGCGTGGCGTCGACTTCGCCGGCTACGCGATCCCGACCATCATCGGCGAGATCAAGCGCTACTTCCGCGACCGGACCTGGGACGTGCGGGTCCCGCGCCGGCTGCAGGAGCTGCGGCTGGCCATCTCCGAGGCGAACAGCACGCTGCTGCAGTCGCTGGGCCGCTCGCCGACGGTCGCGGACATCGCCGCGCACCTGAAGGTCACCGAGGAGGAGGTGCTGGAGGGCCTCGAGGGCGCCCGCGCCTACACGGCCACCTCGCTCTCCACCCCGGCCACCGCGGACGGCTCGACCGAACTGGGCGACACGCTCGGCGGCGTCGACCGGGAGTACGAGCTGGCCGAGCTGCGCGTGGCCCTGGGCCCGGCGCTGGCGACGCTGGACGAGCGCGAGCAGAAGATCCTGACGCTCCGCTTCTACGGCAACCTCACCCAGTCGCAGATCGCGGACCAGATCGGCGTCTCGCAGATGCACGTCTCCCGCCTGCTGGCCCGTGCGCTCACCAAGCTCCGCGGCCACTTCGGCCCGGACGGCTACTGACTTCACCGCAACACACCGGACCGCGCGCCGGCCAGGTTCCCCCGTGCCTGGCCGGCGCGCTTTTTCATGCGCTTTTCACGTTTTTTTCACGCGGTTCCGGCCGCCCCGGATCCCGGTAGGCACCCGGGTGGTGCCGTAGACTGCTCTCCCGCACGCCACCCCGAATCGAGGAATCCCCGGTGATGATGTCCACCTCCACCCAGCCGGTCCGCATCCTCGTGGTGGACGACGACCCGGGCGACGTGCTCATGATCGAAGAGGCCCTGGAGGCCTCCGGCAGCCCCAAGCACGTCGACGTGGTCAGCGACGGCCAGGAGGCGCTCCAGTTCCTCCGCCGCGAGGGCAAGCACGCCGAGGCAACCCGCCCCGACCTGATCCTGCTCGATCTGAACATGCCCCGCGTCGACGGCCGCCAGGTGCTGGCCGAGGTCAAGTCCGACGAACGGCTCCGCCTGATCCCGATCGTGGTCCTGACCACGTCGAAGGCGGACACGGACATCCTGTCCAGCTACACGCTCCAGGCCAACGCGTACGTGACCAAGCCGATCGACCTGGACGAGTTCGAGAACGTGGTGCGCAACATCGACGAGTTCTTCGGGCAGATCGTGGTGCTGCCGAAGCAGTCCTGGTCCTGAGGAGCCGCTGCTCGATGAAATATCGGGCGCGCAGTGGCCCGATCACCCCTCCACGCGACCCGCGGCGCTAATCGACCAGTTCCTTGATGGCCGCGTGGAAGGCTTCCTGGTGCCGCGCCACGTCGTCCAGCGTCGTGTCCGGGCACATCAGCGCCATGTTCTGGCCCGGCGTCAACAGCACCCCCCGGTTCGCCAGGTACACGTGCAGGTACTCCTCCAGCTCCGGGTCGGCCGCCGCGACTGACTGCGTGCCGTTCCGGGGTGCCGGTGAGGTGAAGCGGTAGTCCACGCGTGCGCCCAGCTGGCACACCGACCAGGACAGCCCGTGCCGGTCCAGCACGAGCCGGACGCCGGCCGCGAACGCCCGGGCCATGGAGATCATGTGCTCGAAGGCCGCGTCGGTCAGCACCGACGTCAGTGTGGCGCGGGTCGCGGCCATGGAGAGGGCGCCGCCGGCGAGCGTGCCGCCGATGCCGCCGGCGTCGGAGAGGTCGAGGTCGGAGCGGGTGGCGAGCGCGTCCGCGAGTTCGGTGGTGATGCCGTACGCGGCGGCCGGGACGCCGCCGCCGATCGATTTGCCGATGGTGACCACGTCGGGCTGGAGTTCCCAGGCGCGGGTGGCGCCGCCGGGGCCCTCGGAGAACGTGTGCGTCTCGTCGTTGATCAGGTAGGTGCCGTGCCGCTGGGTCAGTTCGCGCACCTTGGCCAGGTAGCCGATCTCGGGTGTGACGATGCCGGCATGGGTGAGCGCGGGTTCCATCAGCACGGCCGCCACGTCCCCGTGCGCGAGTTCGCGGGCGAGACCGTCCACGTCGTTGAATTCGGCGACGCGGCTGGTGGTGAGCACGTCGGCCGGCGCGCCGACGTTGCCGGCGCGGTGGCGCGGGCGGCCGTCCGGGCCGATCACGATCAGGGTCTCGTCGACCGAGCCGTGGTAGCAGTGGCTGTTGACCAGGATGCGTGGGCGGCCGGTGACGGCGCGGAGCAGGCGGATCGCCCACCGGTTCGCGTCGGTCGCGGTGAGCGCGAAGCTCCACAGCGGGAGTCCGAACCGGCGGGAGAGTTCGGCGCCGACCACTTCCGCGTCCTCGGTCGGGAGCATCGCGGTCAGGCCGCCGAGGTCGGCGGTCCGGCGGCGTACGGCGTCGACGACCGGCGCGGGTGAGTGACCGGCCATGGCGGCGGTGTCGCCGAGGCTGAAGTCGGCGTGGTCATGGCCGTCGAGGTCGGTGACGTGCGCGCCGCGGGCGGTGGCCAGGTAGAGCGGGAAGCCGGCGGCGGTGCGGTTCGTCCAGGTCATCGGCGTGCGGCCGAAGAGGTGCTCGGCGCGGGCGTAGGCAGCCGCGGAGCGTGGGTTGCGGTCGGCGTAGGTGGCGCGTTCGCGAGCCAGCAGCGTGGCGAGACGCCCGCGATCAATCATGGACGGCCCTCCGATCCGGCGGGTGAGGGCTCAAAATAACAGCCGATCGCTCGGTTTTCAGGGGTCACCTGAACGATAACGTGGCATGCTTCCCGGCACCCCAACAACGTAGAGTCACAAGACCGTCGCCGTCCACTGCATCGGAGGAAGTTGATGGTCGTACGACGCTGGCAGGTCGCGGTTCTGACCGCACTCAGCGTGCTCGCGCTCGCCTGCGAGGGAGAGGCCGGCGGAGGCGGCACGCCCGGGGCGGACCCACCGACGAACGACGACCTCCCCGCGTCGATGGCCGCGCTCGGCGATTCGATCACCGCGGGCTACGGCACCTGCGCCACGCTCGTCGTCTGCGTCCGGAACTCCTGGTCGACCGGTTTCGACCCGGACGTGGACAGCCACTATCTGCGGATTCGCGCGGGCAACCCGAAGATCACCGATCGGGCGCACAACTTCGCCAAGGCGGGGGCGCGCGCGGCCGACCTGGCGGGCCAGGCGGACGCGGCCGTACGGACCGGCGCGGCGTACGTAACGATCATGATCGGGGCGAACGACGCCTGCCGCGCGAACCCGGGGGCGATGACGCCGGTGGACGACTTCCGCGCCCAGGTCGACGCCGCGCTCGCCACCATCGCAGACGGGCTGCCGGAGGCGGAGGTGCTGGTCGCGAGCGTGCCGGACGTCTACCGGCTGTGGGAACTCGGGCACACCGACGAGCGGGCGGTCGCGGTCTGGAACCGGGGTATCTGCCAGAGCATGCTGGGCAACCCCACGTCGCTCGCGGACGCGGACCAGGACCGCCGCCGCGCGGTGGACGGGCGGATCGAGGACTACAACCGGGAGCTGCGCCGGGCCTGCCGCGAGTTCGGCGAGCGCTGCCGGGATGACGAGGGCGCCGTGCACCGGGTCCGGTTCACCCTCGACCTCGTCAATCACCTCGACTTCTTCCACCCGAACGTGGCCGGTCAGGCCGCTATCGCGGAGGAGACCTACGCCTTCTAGGAGGCGGACGGCAGCGAGCTCGGCGTGTCGCGGAAGATCTCCACTGCGCGCCGGGCGAGCGCGGTGGTGGCGCTGGAGTTGGCCCAGGTGCCGAGCGCGATCGACGCGCCCGGGATGACCTTGGCGACCATCCGCTTGGCCGCGCGGACGCCGGCCATCTGCGCCAGCCGGACGCCGAGCCGAAGCATCACACCGGCCAGCGGCTTGCCGCCGGAGCGGGCGAACAGCGCACTGGCCCGCTCCCGGCCGGCGGCCACGCCGAGCGCGATCCGCGCGGTCTCCGCGACCTTGTGCACCTTCTGCAGGACCAGCAGGTCGGTCGCGCGGTCCGGGTGCGTGGGGTCGATGCCGTACGCGGCCGCGATGTGCAGCACCATCCGCGCCTGGGTCCAGGCGAGCACGCCCACGTCGACCACCGCGCCGGGCAGGCCGGCCGCGCCGGACACCGCGCCGGACAGCCGGGCGTGGTTGCGGAAGCGCTTGACGGCGCGCTGCGCCAGCACGTCCGCCGGGACGTCCGGCTGGAACGCGCGCGACCGCTCGGCCCAGTCGCGCGCCTGCGGGCCGAGGCGGCGCACCGCCTCCAGCGCGAGGTGCTCCGGCGCGTACTGCGGGTCGCTCTTCATCCGGTCCCACAGCGTGCCGGGCGGCGCGGCGACCGTCTCGTCCTCGGCGATCGGGTCGTCGGCGGCGGGGCTGTCGAATTCATCCGGCGGTACGGTCACGTGTGCGCTCCGGGAGAGGTGCGGTGGTGGGACGGGGTGAGATTATCGGCGCTTGCCGGACAGGCGGGTCACGAGGCCGCGCAGCTTCTGCTGGGTCTGCGGCTTCGCGAGCTCACGCTGGACCCGCTCGGTGGCCTTACGGCCCGCGGGCGAGCGCAGGAAGTGCTGGATCCGGTCGACGATGCGTGCCATGACTGCCTCCTGTTGACGGTTCATATGGTGATACCCACGTGCCACCTCACCAAAGCCATCCGAGGCCCACTTGACATAAAGCCGCGACCGTCAGCACCGCGACCGCGACCCTCCCGGACGGCATCGGGGTGACCAGCGCGGCCGCGCCGAGCACGAGCAGCGCCTCGCCGGGCGTGAGCGGCATGCCGAGCGCGACGGCCAGCCCGACCAGCAGCAGCGCCAGCAGCCAGCGCCCGGTGCCGAGGGCCAGAACCAGAACCGCCACGAACACGGGGGTACGCAGCACCGCCTCGCCCAGCTCGCGCCACGGTTGCCCGGCCAGCGCGGCCCACCCGCCGGTGATGATGTCGGGCCCCCAGCCGGCCTCGCGCAGCCCCTGGAAGACCGTGCCGGCGAACCGCCACTCCAGGAACGCCCAGCCGCACAGCGCGGACGCGGCCGGGAACGTGATCACCAGCGCGGTCGCGCCGAGCAGCCCGGGCGCCGCCGCGGTGCCGCCGAAGCCACGCCGGCGGATGATCACCGCGCAGGTGACGGCCAGCATCACGGTGAACAGCACGGCCGAGACGTCGCACATCACGGCCGCGCCCATGGCCAGCCCGCAGGTGAAGCCGCCGCCGGTGTCACCGTCCGCCGCGAACCGGACCATCCCGGCCAGCGCCACGGCGAACAGCGCCACCATGGCGAAGCCGCGGAAATCGCTGACCGCGAGCGCGCCGAAGCCGGGCATCGCGCCGAGTCCGGCCAGCAGCACGACGACCAGCCAGACCGGCAGCCCGTAGCGGCGCAGGCGGTCCCACAGCACGCCGAGCGTCACCCCGGCCAGCAGCGCACCGGCCACGCCGAGGCCGCGGGTGCCGTACGGCGCCAGCCCGGCCACGGCCGCGGGCAGCGGCGGGAACAGCTCGCTGACGAAGTTCAGCCGGTCGGAACCCCAGTCGATGATCGCGCCGTCCCGCTCGATCGCCTCGTTCGCGGAGACGTCGCCGGTCCACAGCACGGCCAGCGCGAGGTACGGCACGCTGAGCAGGAACCGGAACGCCCAGTGCCGGACCGTCCCCGCGCGTCTCTCGCTCTGTGCCGTTCTGGCCCGCTGCGGCCGCTGCGTGGTGGTGGACGGCGCCCGGGGCGGCCACTCAGGCGTGAACGGGGCCGTCTGCGGGTGTGTGCCCCGCGACGGTACTGAGGCCATGGGTGGTCTTCTCCCAGTAGTGCGGTCGGGTGATCAGCTGCCAGAGCGCCTTGTACGCGGAGATCGAGTGCATCAGCCAGTAGAGCGGGTTCACCAGGCCCCAGGCGACGAGCCGGTACCGGCGTCGTTTGAACGCCCCCATCATCGACACGTAGATCATCAGAGAGTTGCCGAGCAGCAGGTTGACCAGGCCGCTCCACAGCACCCAGCCGGGGAAGTACGGGGAGAGCGCGTCCGGCGGCAACAACAGCGAGACGGCGAACAGCACGTACAGCGGCGGTACGCACAGGAACATCAGCGGGGTGCCGCCGACCAGCAGCGCGAACCCGAACGCGGACCGCGGGCCGATCATCCGCAGCAGCGTGACCGGCTGCCGCAGGTGCACGAGCGTGGTCTGGAGGTACCCCTTGATCCACCGGGACCGCTGGCGGATGAAGTTGCCGTACGCCCGGTTCGCCTCCTCGAACGTGGTCGAGTTGATCACGCTGACCGTGCGCCCGAGCGCGGCCGCGCGGATGCCGATGTCCGCGTCCTCGGTGACGTTGAACGGGTCCCAGCCGCCGAGCCGGCGCAGCGCGTCCGTCCGGAAGTGGTTGGACGTGCCGCCGAGCGGGATCGGCATCCGGCTCGCGTCCAGCCCGGGCAGCATGTAGTCGAACCAGAACGAGTATTCGAGGGTGAACATCCGGGTGAGCGCGTTCTCGTCCGCGTTCCAGTAGTTCAGCGCCGCCTGCACGCAGGCCAGGCTGCGCCCGCCCCGGCGGAACGCGACCACGGCCTTCTTCAGCTGGTCCGGGTCCGGCTTGTCCTCCGCGTCGTAGATGACCAGGAACTCGCCCTTCGCCAGGAACAGCCCGACGTTGCACGCTTTCGGCTTGGTCTGCGGCTGCCCGGCCGGGATGGTGACGAACGTGATGGTCTGCGGTGGCCGGGCCGCCTTGGCCGCGTCCCGGGTCTCGTCGTCCTCCTCCTCCAGCAACAGCAGGATCTGCAGCTTGGACGGCGGGTAGTCGAGCGCGCCGAGGTTCGCCACCAGGTCGCCGACCACGTTCGCCTCGCGGTAGACCGGGACCAGGACGGTGTAGACCGGCAGGTCCACGTCGCGCAGCGCGGCCACGTCCGCCGCGGTGACGGTCTCGAACCGCTCGAACCGCGCGCCGGACAGGCAGATGGCGAACTTGAACCACACGCTGACCAGGAACGCGGCGCCGACGGTGGCGGACAGTGCGACCAGAACCGAGCGCGGGAACAGGACGGAGAGCGCCACCAGCACGACCGCGGTGATGCCGAAGAACCAGCGCTGACCGCGGCTGAGCACGGTGCGCGCGGAGCGGTTCTCGTCGCGGCGCCACAGGCCGAGGCTCGCCTCCTCCAGCACCAGGCCGCGGAAGCCGCGCATCACGGCCACGTCGATGTCCAGACCGGTGACCGCGGCGAACTCGACCGGCGCGTCGCCGAGCCGCCGGGAGATCTCGGTGCGGCGGCGCTCGCTCGGCGCCTCCGCGGTCGCGACCAGCACCGTGCCGTCGTCGCGACGCTGCACCGGGAACCACGCGCCGGCCACCAGTTCGGTCGGCTCCAGCCCGGCCAGCAGCCGGTCGTCGACCGGGTACTGGTCGAGGTCCTCCATGTACGGGATGTCCCAGCCGCGCGCCAGCACCCGGTAGATGTCCAGCCGGCGCACCACGCCGGAGTTGATCAGGATCGTCTCCAGACGCGCGCCGGTGCGCACCCGGGTCTTCACCGCGTCGGACATCTGCTGCCGGGTCAGCAACCCGGCCTCCACCAGCAGATCGCCGACCGGCACGCCCACGCTCGCCGCCCTCGTCACTCCCACACGATATGCTGGGAATAACCAGATAAACGGGGAAATTAGACGCTGGCCGGGTCCTGTTCGGCGAGGAGATCGGAGACCGCGGCCGCGGGCATCGGGCGGGCGAAGTGGAAGCCCTGCGCGTTCACGCACCCGAGTCCGGCCAGTTCCGCGGCCTGCCCGGACGACTCGACGCCTTCCGCGACCGTCTCCAGGTGCATCATCCGGCTCAGCCGCAGCACGGTCTCGGCCACGGCCGCGCCCTCCGGCGTACCGTCCAGCTTCGCCACGAACGAGCGGTCGATCTTCAGGATGTCCACCGGCAGCGCGGTCAGGTAGCGCAGCGTGGAATAGCCGGTGCCGAAGTCGTCCAGCGCGATCCGAACGCCGCGTTCATGCAGCTTGCGCAGCTGCTCGACGGCGACCGGGTCCTCCACCGGCACGCTCTCGGTCACCTCGACGATCAGGTCCCGGTACGGCAGGCCGGCCGCGTCCAGCACCGCGAACACCCGCTCGGCGAGCCCCGGTTCGAGCTGGCGCGGCGACACGTTCACGGCCAGGTGCAGCCGGTGGCCCTCGCCGTGCCAGGCCGCCACCTGCCGGCACGCCTGCTCCAGCACCCACGCGCCGATCTGCCGGATCGCGCCGGACTCCTCCGCGAGCGGCACGAACGACAGCGGCGGCACCGTGCCGCGCTCCGGGTGCTCCCAGCGGACCAGCGCCTCCACGCCCACGATCTTGCCGTCCGGCAGCGTCGCGATCGGCTGGTAGTGCACGCGCAGCTGATCCTTGCGGACCGCGTCGCCGAGGTCCGCGGCCAGCGACTCCATCTCCGGGTCGGTGCCGTCGCGCTGCGCGCGTTTCGCCCGGTACATCGACTCGTCGGCCAGCCGCAGCAGCGTGTCCGCGTCGTGCTCGCCGGGGCCGGTCACCGCGCAACCGATCGCGGCCCGCACCTGCACCACCACGTCGCCGATCAGGATCGGCAGTTCCATCTCCTGGCGCAGCCGCCGCACCACCGCCTGCGCGTTCTCCGCCGAGCCGATGTCGTGCAGCACCACCGCGAACTCGTCTCCGCCGAGCCGGCCGACCACGTCCGAGCCGAGCACGGCACGGCGCAGCATGCCGGCGAACTCGACCAGCATCCGGTCGCCGGCCGCGTGCCCGAGACCGTCGTTGATCTGCTTGAACCCGTTCAGGTCGGCGAGCAGCACCGCGGTCGACTGCCCGGAGCGCTGCGCGCGGACCAGCGCGCGGCCGAGCGCGTCGTGCAGCCGGGACCGGTTCGCCAGGCCGGTCAGCCCGTCCGTGATCGCCAGCTCGTGGTTCTCCCGCAGCGTGGCGACCTGGCGCAGCACCACGATGCCGACCAGCAGCAGCGCGCCGAGCACCAGCCCGGTCCACGGGTAGATCCGGCCCTCCCGCAGCGCGGCCACCACCAGCAGCGCCAGCCCGGCCGCGATACCCAGGTACGGCAGCCGGCTCACCGCGGCGCCCGGCTCGCGGGCCAGCGAGGTGCCGGCCGCACGGGACGCCTCGAACGCGGCGGCCGCGATCAGCGCGTGCGCGGCCATCCAGGCGAAGAACAGCCACTGGACCACGGCCGGGCCGCCCGGGTGCACGGCGAGGTAACCCAGGTACGTGTTGCCGACGATCTCGAACAGCAGCGCGGTGCCGAGCAGCACCATCGGCAGCCGGGTGGCGGTGTCCACGCCGCGGACCAGCACCAGCGTCACGCCGAAGAGCAGAACCAGGTCGGCGATCGGGTACGCCAGCGCGAACGCGACCGTGTTCCGGCCCAGCGACGCACCGGCCTCCAGCGCCGGACCGGTGACCAGGTACCACAACAGCATCGCGCCACCGGCCACCACGGCGCTCACGTCCAGGGCCGTCTTCCAGCGCGTGTACTGTCCCCCGGCGCGCTGCGGCATCGAGAGCAGCCCGGCCAGCATCAGCGGCAGGAACACGCCGAGGCGCATCCAGTGACCCGGGACCGGGAACGCGGTCGAGTTCGGGAACGCGGCGAACAGCACGGACGCGGCGCACAGCGCGATCAGCGCACCGGCCAGCAGCTTCCAGGCACGGCGCACCGCGGGATCCGTACCGGGGCGCCGGGCCGCCCGCACCGCGAACCCGATCGCCAGCAGGTCCGCCAGCAGCATCGCGGTCTGCGGGACGACGACCGTACGGACCCCGGCCGGCAGTGGCGCGGCCAGTGCCAGCGCGGCGGCGGTCGCCACCGCACCGCCCGTCACGCCGTAGAACGCCGCCGTCGACCGTCGCATGGTCCTCCTGCCGTCGGTGATTCCGACTCGTGTCCCATCGGCGGCGCGGCCGGGGAGATGAGGTGCCTGCCGTACACGTCACAGGGGGAATTTGAGAGAATTTCACCGGGAACACCCGGTGACGCGGGAATGAGCCGCGGAACCGGGATGTTGGCCGAAGCGGTTTGTTCTTTCCAGGAGGGGGAGAGACCCGTGCTCGATCCGGAGGGGCTCTACCGGCTCACCGACGACCTGCCGACGCTCGCCGAGCTCGACGAACCGGTGCTGGTGCACGCGATGACGGGCTTCGTGGACGCGGGCAGCGCCAGCCAGCTCGCGGTGGACCACCTGCTCAGCACGCTGGACAGCACCGAACTGGCGACGTTCGACGTCGACCAGCTGATGGACTACCGCTCGCGCCGGCCCTCGATGATCTTCGACCGTGACCACTGGGTCAGCTACGAGACGCCGAAGCTCGCGCTGCACCTGGTGCACGACACGGTGTCCGCGCCGTTCCTGCTGCTCGCGGGCCCGGAGCCGGACCTGCAGTGGGAGCGGTACATCGCGGCGGTGATCCAGCTCATCGACCGGTTCCGGGTGCGGCTGACGATCGGGATGACCGCGATCCCGATGGCGGTGCCGCACACCCGCCCGGCCAGCGTCACCGGGCACGCCACCCGGCCCGCGCTGCTCGGCGACCAGGAGTCGTTCATGCAGAAGGTGCAGGTGCCGGCGGCGATCGGCAACCTGCTCGAGCTGCGCCTGGGCGAGCAGGGCAAGGACGCCATGGGGTACGCGGTGCACGTACCGCACTACCTGGCGCAGACGGAGTACCCGGCCGCGGCCGAGACGCTGCTCAGCTCCGTGTCGCACTCGACCGGCCTGCTGCTGCCGCTGGACGGCCTGCGCGCGTCCGCGGCCGAGGTGCGGGCCGCGGTCGACCAGCAGATCGCGGAGGACGACCAGGGGCGCAACCTGGTCGGCGCGCTGGAGCAGCAGTACGACGCGTTCGTCCGCGGCCGCGCCTCGAACAGCCTGCTGGCCAGCCCGGCCGTGGAGCTGCCCACCGCGGACGAGCTGGGCGCCGAGCTGGAGCGCTACCTGGCCGAGCAGGCTCGCGACGACGAGAAGTAGGACGCGCACCGGGAAGCGGGGCCGTGCCATCCGTGGCACGGCCCCGCTTCGCTACCTCACCCTCGTCAGGCAGGTCACTTCGTGTAGGTGAAGGACAGCGCGTCGCTGACGCCGCCCGGCCCGGTCACCCGCACCTCGTAGACGCCCGCGGCCCGGGCCGGCAACGTCGCCTTGATCTGCGTGGCGGAGACCTTCGTGAACCCCACCCGTGTGCCAGCGACCGTGAGCGCGGTCAGGTCGCCCAGTGACGTACCCGTGATGATCACCGAGTTGGCCTTGCCCGCCGGGCCGCTGGTCACGCTCAGCTGCGCGAGAACCGGCCGGGGCGGCGCCACGTAGGTGACCGTGACCGTGGTGGTGCCGCCCGGCGTCTTGATCACCAGCGGCAGGTCACCGGCCGGGCGGGCCGGCAGCGTCAGCGTGATCTTCGTGTCGGTGACGCTGCCGCCGACCGTCTTCCCGCCCAGCGTCATGGTCGCCTTCAGCAGGTTCGTGCCGGCGATGACGAGCGGCGTGGCCTTGACCGTGGACCCGGTGGCCGACGCCACGGCGACGGACGGCACGCCCGGCGGCGTGACGATGAGCGTGACCGGGGTGCTCTTGCCGTACGCCGTGGTGACCGTCACCGGGTAGCTGCCCGCGGCCAGCGCCGGCGTGACGAACGTGAGCGAGACGCCACCCGGGACCGCTTTGAAGCCGACGGTCCGGGTGCCGACGGTGACCGACTTGACGCCGGTCAGATCGGTGCCGGTCAGCGTGACCGTGGTGCCGCCGTAGAGCACGGCCGAGGACGGTGAGATCGCGGTGACGGCCGGCCCGTTCGGCGTGTAGGTGAACTTCGTGCCGGTGCCGGCCGCGCTGGTCCCGGCGCCGTTGGTGACGGTGACGTCCACCGTGGACCCGGACGTGCCGGCCGGTGCGGTCGCGACCAGCTTCGTCACGCCACCCGAGGTGGTGGCCGAGAACGCCGCGGACGCGTCACCGAACCGGACCCCGGTCGCGGTGGCCAGCCCGGAGCCGGTGATGGTGACGGCGCTGCCGCCCGCGGCCGGGCCGCTCTTCGCGGACAGCGACGCCACGGCCGGCGCCAGCTCGGCCTCGGCGGCCGGGGTGTCGATGCCGCTGACCGTGTAGGCGCCGTTCACCGCGGACTGCACGAACGACCAGGACAGGTGCGCGTCACCGGCGTTGCCCCAGCCGGTGCCCCAGGAGTTGCGGATCCACACACCGGCCGCGTCGTAGCCGAGCGCCGCGACCATGTGGCCGCCCAGGTTCGTACCGCTGGTGGTGGTGTAGTTGGTGTGGCTCCGCAGGTACATGAAGTCCTTGAAGACCGGGAAGCCGAGCGCGACCGGCTGGCCGGAGGCGAGCGCCGCCTTGACCATCGCCTGCGCGTTCACGCCCTGGTTCGGGCCGACCCAGAGCCGCTGCCAGCCGGTGATCCGGTAGTTCTCCGCGTTCGCGATCTGGTCCGCGGTCGGCGGCGTCTGCCAGCCGGTCGTGCCCTGCCAGTAGTGCGCCTGCGTGTCCACTCCACCGGCCTGCGCGCGGGACAGCGCGTAGTCCGGGTTCGTGCCGGCGCTCGGGGCGCCGCCGGCCGCGACCGTGCGCATGTAGAGGAAGAGCGGCGCGTACGGCGCACCGGCACCGCCCTGGCGCTGTGCGTAGTAACCCATGATCTGGTAGGCGATCGACCAGGAGACGCACGAGCCGACCTGGCCCTGGTCGCCCGGGGACGGTGCGTACCCGCGCAGGTCGACGCTGACCGGCAGGTCCGCCGCGTTCGCGCGGGCCGCGGCCTTCTTCAGGTGCGGGCTCTGCACGTACCCGCCGGCCACGTGCGGGAGCCGCTGCGTCCCGGCCGTGGCGGCGGACGCCGGTACCGGGACGGCCGTGACGCCGAGTGCCACCGTGAGTAACAGCAGTGCCCTTCGAGTGATGCGCATGCACGTGCTCCTTCCGGGGGCCGGCCCCGATCGACGGCACGGGGGGCCGGGCTGGCCGCAACTTCGGCCCGCTCACCGGCGAGCTGAGGGATTCCGGCACCGCTCAGGTACCGGTCCGCAACGCCGATACAACCTGCCGAGCGCGGCCCTCCCCCGCCGCGCCGGTGGCGGCGAGGAGTACCGACGATGGCCCGGACCGAGGCCGGCAGCAGCGAGGGCAGTGCCCGGCTCAACCTGATCGGCGCGACGCTCGTGCTCGGGCTGCTGGCCACCGGCGGGCTGGTCTGGCACGGACACGTGTCCTCGATGCCGGAGCCGGTCGCGGCCTGGCAGCGCGGCGCGGTCTCGGTCACCGCGCGGCAGGCCGGCGCGGCCCGGCTGGAGATCACCGGCATGACGCCCGGCGCGGACCGGGAGCACTGCGCGACCGTGCACTACACCGGCGACGCCGGCGCGGCGGTCCGGCTGTACGGCGCGAACTACGACCCTGCCGACGCCCAGGTGCGGCTGACCATCACCGCGGGCAGTGGGCCGTCGTGCACCGCGTTCGGCGAGGCGGTCACGGTCTACTCCGGCACGGTCGCGGACTTCGCGGCGACCCGGACCGCGTACGGCACCGGCGTCGGCACCTGGCGGCCGGCCGGTGCCGAGACGTCGCACCCGTACGGCTTCATGTACGAGGCGGAGGCGGCCACGCCCACGCCGGCACAGGTCGACTTCGTCTGGGAGGCGCGCTCCGGTGACGTCGCTGCTCAATAGGCCCGGTGCGCGGTTCACGGTCACGGCCGTGGCCGTCGCCGCGTTCGTCCAAACACTGCTGCTGGCCTGGCCGTCCGCCTGGGCCACCACGATCAGCCAGGCCGCGCTGTGCGGCGCGCTCGGCTATGCCGTCGTCGCCTACCTGCGCGCCGCCGCCACCCGCCGGTACGGCCGGTTCTGGATGTGGGCGATCGCCGGCCTCGGCCTGGTGCTGTGGTGCGGCGCCAACCTGGTGATGCTCGCGAACGAGATCACCGGGCGGGACCTGGTGCCGGGCACGCTGATCGCGCTGCCCACGCTGATCACGTTCGGCTGCGCGCTGATCGCGCTGCTGATGCTGCCGACCGCGCCGGACGGCTGGGCCGGCAAGCTGCGGATGACGCTGGACGGCGTGCAGATCAGCACCGCGCTGCTGCTGCCGGGCTGGATCCTCGCGGTCGAACCGGCGCTGCGGCCCCGCGGTGACTTCCAGTGGGTCAGCATCTCGTACACGGTCGGCTCGCTCGCGGTGCTGGCCGTGGCGCTGCTGCTGTTCTCCGGCGCGCAGGGACAGCCCGCGCTCGGCGTGCTCAGCGGCGCGATGGCGCTGGCCGCGCTGTACAACCTGGCCGGCACGTACCTGACGATGAACACGTCACTGCCCACCGACCGGTACCTCGACGGCCTGATACTGCTGGTGATCCTGCTGATCGCGGGCACCACCCGGCTGCCGCTCGGCGCGGGCACCGGCACGGCCTGGACGCCGCGGCCACTGGTCGGCGGCTGGCTGATGCCGTACTTCCCGGCCGTCACCGGTCTGGTCATCAGCGCGGTGCACGTGATCGGTACCCGCGACCTCGATCTGATGGTGTTCGCGCTGGCCGGGCTGATGGTGATCGCGATCCTGGCCCGGCAGGGGCTGAGCCTGTGGATGACCGCGCGGCTGACCGCGGAACTCACCGAGCAGCGGCAGCGCCTCGCGCACCAGGCCGCGCACGACCCGCTGACCGGGCTGGCGAACCGGTCGGTGTTCGCCGAACGGCTCGCGGCCGCGCTGATGCCCGGCGCGGCCGGGAACCCGGCGCTGCTCATGGTCGACCTGGACGGGTTCAAGGCGGTCAACGACACGCTCGGGCACGGCGCCGGCGACACGTTGCTGATGGAGATCTCCGCCCGGCTCGCCGCGCTCACCCGGACCGGCGACACGGTCGCGCGGCTCGGCGGCGACGAGTTCGCGGTGCTGCTCGCGGACGCGGACGCGACCGCCGCGGCCGGCCTCGCGGAACGCCTGCTGGCCGACCTGACCAGGCCGGTACGCGTGCCCAACGGCGACGCCGCGGTCGGCGCCAGCATCGGGATCACGCTCGGCGCCGACGCCTACCCGGACGACCCGGGCCGCATGCTGCGGGACGCGGACCTGGCGCTCTACGCGGCGAAGGCGGACGGCAAGGGCCGCTACCGGTTCGCCGACGACGCGCTGATCACGGAGTCGCTCAACCGGCTCGAACTGGACGGCGAGCTGCGCAACGCGCTGGTCCGCGGCGAGTTGAAGATCCACTACCAGCCGGTGGTGGACCTGGAATCGGGCCGGGTCACCGGCGCGGAGGCACTGCTGCGCTGGCAGCACCCGCAGCGCGGACTGCTCCCACCGGCCATGTTCCTGCCGGCGGCGGAGGCGAACGGGCTGCTGCCGGAGATCGACCGCTGGGTGCTGCACCAGGCGGCGCGGCAGGCGTGCGAATGGCAGGGCGAGAGCGGGTTCTCGGTCAGCGTCAACGTGACGGCCGGGCACGTGCTGTCCGGGCGGCTGGTGCACGACGTGCGGGAGGCGCTGTTCGCGTCCGGGCTGCCGGCGGAACGGCTGCTGCTCGAGCTGACCGAGACGTCGCTGCTGCACGACCTCGCGGGGGCCGCGGTGACACTGACCGAGCTGGCGGAGATGGGGGTGCGGGTGGCGCTGGACGACTTCGGCACGGGGTACGCGTCGCTCAGTTACCTGCAGAACCTGCCGATCCACGCGATCAAGATCGATCGCTCGTTCGTACAGCGGCTCGGGGACGACTCGACGAGTTCGGCGGTCACGCAGGCACTGGTCAACCTGGCGGAGACGCTCGGGATCTCGCAGATCGCCGAAGGGGTGGAGACGCCCGACCAGCTGGACCGGTTGCGAGGGTTGCAGTGCGCGTTCGGCCAGGGCTTCTTCTTCTCCAGCCCGATCCCGCCGGAGGAACTCTCCAAGGTCCTCGCCGAGGAACGCGCTGCGGCGGCGTCCTGAGTTGTGCGGCCGGCGGCGGCGACGTAGGTCATCGGGCGTGGTGCGAGGCGGCGTCGCTGCTCGTACCGCCGGGGAGCGCGATCAGTGGCGTGTCCGCGGCCTGGCTGTGGAAGGTGGACCTGCTGCCGCTCGGGAGGCCGCCGGCGCACGTGACGATTCCACCCGCGAGCCGGCTCCGCGGGTCGCCGAGACTGACGATCACGCACGCGACGCTGCCGGCCGAGGACATGGTCGTGCTGAGCGGGGGTGCCGGTGACGACGCCGGGGCGGACGGCATTCGATCTCGGGCGCCACCCGGACCGGACCGAGGCGGTCATCGCGCTCGATGCGATGTTGCGTCACAGACTGGCAGCGTGGCCAGGGATAGCTCCGAGGTATCGGCGAGCGGCCCCGCGAAGACGCCGGGAACGCGGTAACGCGGATGTCGATATCCTGCCGGCCATCGCACGTTGGTTCTCAGAACCGGATTAGGCTCGCCGGTGAGCCGATATCCCCATCCGACCAGCTCACGGGCTCGCTGAGTCGCCGCGACAGCCGCAGCGTCGCGTGGCTTGTCCGATTCGCGGGACGGCAGTCGACCACGACCGCGCTGCCATCGATCAGACGAGCGAAATAGTCGGGAGCGTGCGATCGGGGGCGACCCTGTTCGTCCCGGAACAGCTAGAACGGCTGGGACGCGATACCCCGACCACTGCCGACAGGTTGGTTGATGTCAGTGAGTGCCGACAACAGCCGGGTCAATCCCACATCCGGCCCCCGAACATGGCGGTCAGCCTGGGCAGCGCCTCATCCGGGTCGCGGTCGTCCGCCTCGCGGTCTCGGCGTGGCGTGGTGTCTGCGTCATCGCGGGCCCTGAGTGCGTCGTAGATGCTGTCCGTATCGAGTTCACGCCGCTCGTATTCGTGAACGGCGACGAACTCGAGTTCCTCGAACCAGGGGTACTCCTCGTTCGTCCAGTCTCGCGGATGCCGTTCAGCCAGCCGTCGCACCTCGGGCTCGTCAGCGAGCAGGTCCGGGTCGTCGGCCACCCGGTCCAGGGTCTCCCGCCCCAGACCGACAAGCCACGCTTGGAACCGACAGAAACTGTCGTCGCCGCAGCCGCACAGGATCAAGGTGGCAGCCTCGCCCATCAAGTCGCCGCATACCCGGCTCATCTGCTCGTCGAGGTGATCCTGGAAGTCGACCAGATCCTCCACGCTCAGCCCGGCCAGCGCCCTCTCGATCCACTTTCCCCGCTCGACGGGCTCGGTACCCCGCCCCGAGCCTTCGATGATCGCCCAAAACCCGTCGATGTCCATGTCTGCCCCCGTCCCCGAGCGCATGATCGTAAGCTTCGCCGCCGACACCCCGGAAGCGCGGGGCTCCAACAGGCACCGCGTCAGTGGCCACCTTCAAGCGGACGCGGCCACGCCGATGGCCAACTTCGAGCGGACTGGCCATCTATCGACGGACGGGACATCACCGTACGGCCACCGCGGGTGGGAAATGTCGTACCCGTCGATTAGTATGTGTGTTCGAAAGACACCACCCCACCAGGGAGGATCTTCAACCGTGCCCACTCTCGAGACCGATCTCACGCCGTACGCGACGATGCTCTCGTTCACCCGCTACGTCGGCCGGACCGGGCCGAAAAAGGCCTCCTTCGTCAGCGGGCTCCGCCGGGCGCGGCAGGCCAAATCGGGCTTCAACCCACACGGTCAGCTCGTCAAGGCGCTCAAGGCCGACATCCAGTTCCGCACGCCGGGCACGCATCTCGCGGCCGTGGTCAAGGCGGTCAAGCCGCGCTGGCAACCGCTCTACGAGGTGTCGGCCGCGGGTGCGACGCGTTACGTGGAGACGCTCGGCGACCTGGACAAGGTGTGGCTCGCACAGACGCGGGACGCGCTCGCGGTGATCGGCGGACTGCCCGTCAAGATCAACCCCCACCTCGGCCTGCGGTACGAGGGGGGCCGCGCCGAGGCCGTCCGCCTGCACTTCGACGAGGCGCCGCCCGGTGACGAGGCCGTGGTGGCCACGCTGCACCTGATGGCCGCCCACATGGACCAGATCCTGCCGCACGCGGAGCCGGTGCTGGTCGACGTGCGCCGCGGCGACGTCTTCCGCGCCAACCCGGCCACCAAGCCCGCCGACATCCACCGCTGGCTCACCGGCGAGGCCGCCGCGTTCGCCGCGATGTGGTCCACCGCTGCCTGACCACTCCGGCCCGACCACCCCCGCCGCCTGACCGACCCCGCCACCCGCCCCCTGCCAGCTGGCCGCCCCGGCCGTCTGGCCGACATCGCGCCACCTGGCCGACATCGCGCCACCTGGCCGACATCGCGCCACCTGGCCGACATCGCGCCACCTGGCCGACCCTGTCACGTGGCCGGCATCGCCGGCTGAACGGCATCGCCGGCTGAACGAGCCCGCCGACCGCGCGGCCCGGCGGCCCGCTTGCTGCGGGTTGCCGGGCCGCGCGTCACTCGGACGCGCCCGATTTGCGGTAAATCCGGTTTTTGCGGGCGAAGCCGTCTAAGGTGCTGACCGGGAAGCACTCAGGTGCCGTTCGGTTGCGACGATCGTGTCCCGTGAAGCACGGCAGCGATCGCCGCAGGATCGCGGAATCACGAGCTCGGGGGACCGTGATGCGCAGGACCATCAGCCGTTGCCGGCACGCCGCACGCAGGGCCGGCCGGGCCGGATTCACGGCCGCACTCTCGATCGCGGCTCTGACCGCACTGCCCGCCGTCGCCCACGCGCAGCCCGCACCGGCCGCGGGCAAGGCGGCCGTCAACGTCAAGGCAGCCGTCAACGTCAAGGCGGCCGGGCACGAGCTGGTGTTCGTGCGGGACGGGAACGTCATGCTGCTGCGGGGAGCCGTGGAGAAGCGGCTCACCACCGGTGGGGGCGCGGCGCGGCCGCGGTGGTCGCCGGACGGCAAGCGCATCGCGTACCTGTTGAAGAACCGCATCTGGGTCATGAACGCGGACGGCAGCGGGCGGCGCGATCTGGGTGCGCACGCGTCCGGCGGTGCGGACTGGTCGCCGGACGGGAAGTGGCTGGCGTTCGCGGCGCCCGGGTGCACCGGCGGTCCGGTCGTCTACCGGGTCGCGACCAGCGGGAAGACCACGCCGGAGGTGCTGTTCCCGGCGGAGTGCAAGGGGCAGCCGCTGCCAGCGGAGAAGCCGGAGCCCGCCCGCGGCGGCACGCTGAGTGAGCGGATCGCGGTGGACGACACGGTCTCCTGGGCGCCGGACGGCAAGCGGATCGCCTTCCGGGGCGGGATGTGCGAGTCGATCTACGACGCGTGCCTGACGATCGGGACCGTGGCGGACGCGGGTGAGCGCGCGGTGGCCACGTTCGGCGGTGGGGGCCAGAAGAGCGGGTCCGCGACCGTGCCGTCGTGGCGGCCGGACGGGGCACGCCTGACCTGGACCGCGAGCACGTCCGCAAAGTTGACCGTGATCGAGTACGACCCGGCGACCGGCGCCAAGCGCACCCTCGGCGTGCCCGGTGACCGGGAGCTGAGCTACCGGACCGCGCGCACCGCGTACCTCACCGGGGAGCGCGACGGACGCTCGTGGATCTTCCAGCTGGACACGTCCGGCAGCACGCGGACCGCGCTGCGCCAGGGATCGCAGCCGGAGCCCCGTCCATAGACGAACTTTGACCTAAGATAGCCGCGGAGCCGTACGGGCCCGCCGCGCGGGAGGCAGGGCAGAGCCTCCCCCTCACCAGCCGGCCGGGAGCCTCGCCACGCTGCAGTTCTCCACCGCAGCGAACCCGTTCGGAGATGAATCATGCCCGTGAACCGCCGACGGCGCCCCCGTCTTCCCGGCATCCTCGCCACCATCGTGACGATCACCGCGGTCGTCCTCGCGCTGATCACCATCCGGCCCGCGCTGGCCGGCAACGACCTCGAGGCCCAGGCCGATCCGGTACGGATCATGGCGCTGGGCGACTCGATCACCGGCTCGCCCGGCTGCTGGCGCGCGCTGCTCTGGCAGAAGCTGCAGGCCGCCGGCGTCACGAACACCGACTTCGTGGGCACGCTGCCGCCGCAGGGCTGCGGCTTCGCCTACGACGGCGAGAACGAGGGCCACGGCGGCTACCTGGCCACGAACATCGCCGGCCAGTCGCTGCTGCCGGGCTGGCTGGCCGCGACCGACCCGGACGTCGTGATGATGCACCTCGGCACGAACGACGTGTGGAGCAACATCGCACCGGCCACGATCCTGGCCGCGTTCTCCACGCTGGTCGACCAGATGCGTGCCGGTAATCCCGGCATGCGCATCCTGGTCGCGCAGATCATCCCGGTTGACCCGCCGAGCTGCACCGAGTGCGCGGCGCGGACCGTGGCGTTCAACGCGGCGATCCCGGCGTGGGCCGCGTCGAGGAGCACGGCCGCGTCGCCGATCACGGTGGTGGATCAGTGGACCGGTTTCGTACCGGCGACCGACACCGGCGACGGCGTGCACCCGAACGCGGCCGGCGACGCGAAGATCGCGAACAGGTGGTATGCGCCGCTGGTCGCGGCCATCAACGGCACCCAGCCCACGCCGACGCCGACCGGCACCGGCAGCCCGTCGCCGACGGCCGGCCCGACGCCCGGACCGACCGGCAGCCCCACGCCCACCGGCGGCTCCGGCGGGGGCTGCACCGCCACGTACACGATCGTCGGTCAGTGGCAGGGCGGCTTCCAGGGCGAGGTGGTGATCGCCAACGGCGGTAGCGCGGCCAGCCGGTCGTGGACCGCGCGGTTCGCGTTCGGCGCCGGGCAGACCGTGTCGCAGGCGTGGGGTGGGAATGTCACCCAATCGGGTGTCGATGTCACGGTGAGCAACGCGTCCTGGAACGGCGTGCTCGCGCCGGGCGCCTCCACCACGGCCGGGTTCATCGCGTCGTGGACGGGGAGTAATCCGACTCCTGCCACTACCTGCACTTTCGGATAAACACCCGCAAACAACCACTAAACCCCAGCACGGGTACGGCGGGAGCTGCGCTTCTGTCGTACCCGCTGGGTATTGTCTTGGGTCTGATGAGTATCGAGACGAACACTGATCTTGACGAAGCGCTCCAGCTGTCCGCGGACATGGAGGCGCTGGCCGATCAGATCAACGCGCTGCCTCCCGCCCGGGTGCGGACGTTCCATCCCCGCCGGGGGCGGATGAGTCCGAAGCACCACGACGCGATGGAGCGGCTGTGGGAGAGCCACGGCGTCGACGTGCCGCTCGACCCGGCCACGGCGCTGCCGCTCGACCTCGCCGCGCTCTTCGGCCGCGAGGCGCCCACGGTGCTGGAGATCGGTTCCGGCATGGGTGAGGCGACCGTGGCGATGGCCGCGGCCGACCCGGAGCGCGATTACCTGGCGGTCGAGGTGCACACGCCCGGCGTCGGCAACCTGCTGAGCATGAGCGAGCGCCGCGGCCTAACGAACGTGCGGGTCGCGCTCGGCGACGCGCTGACGCTGGTCGGTCACCAG
Organism: Catenuloplanes indicus; assembly: GCF_030813715.1. Classification (NCBI taxonomy): domain Bacteria; kingdom Bacillati; phylum Actinomycetota; class Actinomycetes; order Micromonosporales; family Micromonosporaceae; genus Catenuloplanes; species Catenuloplanes indicus. The sequence continues at coordinate 6,945,164 of NZ_JAUSUZ010000001.1, read as the reverse complement.
CTCGCGCCCGGCTCGCTGGACGCGATCCACGTCTTCTTCCCGGACCCGTGGCCGAAGGCGCGGCACCACAAGCGCCGGCTGATCCAGCCCGCGCACGTCGGGCTGCTCCGCTCGCGGCTGCGCCCGGGCGGCACGCTGCACTGCGCCACCGACTGGGCGGAGTACGCGGAGGCCATGCTGGAGACGCTGACCGCGGAACCGGGCCTGACCAACGCGTTCGACCGGTTCGCGCCGCGGCCGGAGCACCGTCCGATGACGAAGTTCGAGCGCCGTGGCATCGCGGCCCACCGCCGCATCTACGACGTGATCTTCCACCGCTCCCCCACCGAGGACGAGCAGGTCTAGAGCCGGTCATCGAGGCGCCGTGCACGCTGTGCACGGCGCCTCGATCATGTGGGGCATCGATCACCAGCTCTTGTCCGCGGAATTCGGGCGGCGGTACGCTGCGCGGGCCATGGTGCTCGGGAAGCCGGTGTGATTCCGGCGCGGTCCTCGCCACTGTGACCGGGGAGTGCCCGCTCCACCCTCGCCACCGGATCCTCGCGGGTCTGGGAAGGCCGGGGCGGGCGTGATGATCCGGGAGCCAGGAGACCGGCCATGGCGACGCATCACATCGCCACGAGGCATGGACGAGAGGATCATTCATCATGCCGTCCCACGTTTCCGCACCGGCCGTCGACCCCGCCGTCGCCCCGATCCGGGTGCCGCTGCTCGCCTGGCTGCTGGCCGTCGTCGCGCTCGTCGTGTTCTACCTGCTGCTGCAGGAGAACGGGCTGGTCACGACCGGCGCGGTCGCGGAGTACCTGCACGAGTTCACCCACGACGGCCGGCACGCGCTCGGCGTTCCGTGTCACTGATGGGCGCGGTCACGCTGGGCGGCGTGCTGCGGCGGGGCGCGCTCGCCGGCGTCGCGGCCGGGGTGGCCGCCTCGCTGGTCGCCTTCGTCGTCGTCGAGCCGGTCATCGAGCGCGCGCTCGCCGTGGAGGAGGCGCGCACCGCGGGTGAGCCCGCGGAGGAGGCGCTCGTCGGCCGCGCCACGCAGATCGCCGGCGGCATGGTGGCCGCGCTCGCGGTCGCGGTCTGCCTCGCGCTGGTGCTGGCCGTGGTGTTCGCGCGGGTGCGGCACCGGCTGCCCGGGCGCACCGACTTCGGCCGGGCGACGCTGCTGGCGTTCCTCGGGTTCGTGTCGTTCGCACTGGTCCCGGCGCTGAAGTACCCGGCGAACCCGCCCGCGGTCGGCGACCCGGACACGGTGGGCGCACGCACCGCGCAGTACCTGTCACTGATCGCGGCCGCGGCGGCGATCTCCTGGCTGGCCGTGCTGGTCCGGCAGGTGCTGGTGGCCCGCGGGCAGTCGGCGCCACTCGCGGTGACCGCCGGCGTGCTGACCGGGATCGCCGGCTACACGGTGCTCATGCTGATCTGGCCGGCCACCGGCGGAGAGCTCCCGGCGGACGTGCCGCCGCAGCTGATCTGGGACTTCCGGGTCGCGTCGCTGGCCGAGCTGGCCGCGATGTGGGCGACGATGGGCGCCACGCTGGGCCTGCTGCTCACTCCACGGTCGCCGAGGGCGGTCCGCCCGGACGTGGCCGCGACCGCGGCTTGACCCACCAGGCCGCCGCCCGCTGCTCCGGGCGGCGGCCGTGCGTGCCGCTCCGGCATGGCGCCGAGCGGTGCGGAATCGGGCGGTGGGGCGCGGACGTCGTACGCGCCGGTCCGTGATTTGCCGGTTTTGAGGCAGCTCGCCGCTTTAACCTGACAGGAGAAGAGCAGGCGCGACGAGAGGAACGGGCCGGTGGCGACGACGGGCAGCACCGCCGTGACCGGCACGGACGCGGACTGGGTGCACGTCTCGCGCCGCTCGCTCTCACAGGACGCCGCGGACCGGCTCGCGGAACTGGCCGCGCGGGCGACCGGCGCGCCGACCGGCCTGGTCCAGCTGCTGGAAGGGCGCCGCATGCTGATGAGCGGCGGCTACCACCTGCCCGCCGCCTGGGCCGACCTGGGCGCGATCCCGGCCGCGTCCACGCTCGCCGGGGTGATCCTGGACTCCGGCTGCCCGCTGGTCGTGCACGACGTGCTCGACGACGCGCGGGTACCGCCGGACGCGCCGGTGCGGCAGGCGGACGCGCGGGCCTACCTCGGCTATCCGGTCCGGTCCCGGACCGGCGCGGTGGTCGGCGTCTGCGCGGTGGTCGACTACACGCCGCGCGACTGGACCGCGGCGGAGCAGTCCGTGGTCGGGCACGCGGCCGAGGTGTGCGGCACGTTCGTGGCCGAGCGGGAGGCGCTGGAGAACGCGGACCGGCACCGGCGCTTCCTGGACGCGGTGCTGGACAACCTGCACGACGGCGTGGTCGCCTGCGACGCGGCCGGCCGCCGGGTGCTGATCAACGCGCCGATGCTGCGGTTCACCGGGCGTACGCCGGAGCCGTTCGCGTCCGGCGGCCACCCGCTCGACTTCGGGCTCCGGCACGCGGACGGGCGGCCGATGGCGCCGGACGACACGCCGCTGTCCCGCGCGTTCGCCGGTGAGGAACTGCACGGGCTGGAGGTGCTGGCGGACTCGCCGATGCAGCGCCCGCGCGTGCTGCTGGTGGACGGCCAGCCGATCGCGGACGCGTCCGGTGAGCGGCTCGGCGCCGTGATCGCGCTCCAGGACGTCACCGAGCTGAAGCGCACCGAACGGTTCCGCGACTGTGAGCTGGCGGTCGCGTCCGCGCTGGCCGAGGCCGCGAGCGCGACCGAGGCCGGGCCACGGGTGCTCGAGGCCGTGGTCCGCACGCTCGGCTGGGCGCACGCGGAACTGTGGCTGGTCGACGGCCCCGGCGGCGTGCTGCGGGCCGCCGCGCACTGGAGCGCGCCGGGCAGCGTGGCCGCGATGCACGTGCCGGATCAGCTCGCGTACGGCCAGGGGATCTCCGGCAAGGCGTGGCTGACCGGCGAGCCGGTCTGGATCCGCGACCTGGCCGACGGTGAGGCGCTGCTGCCCGCGGACACGATCGAGACGTCGCAACTGCACGCCGCCCTGGCCATCCCGGTCCGGTCCGGCGACGACACGCTCGGCGTGCTCGCGTTCTTCGCCGAGGTCGTCGAGGACCCGGAGGACGCGCTGGTCGCGCTGCTGGCCGGGATCGCCGCGCACGTCGGCCAGTTCCTGGAGCGCCGCCGGGCCGAGGACCTGGAGCTGCAGCTGGCCCGCAGCAAGGACGAGTATCTCGCGCTGATCGGGCACGAGATGCGGACGCCGCTGACCTCGATCAGCGCGTACACCAGCCTGCTCCGCGAGGCCACACCGGCGCAGCTGACCGCGGACGGCCCGGCGCTGCTGGAGGTGATCGACCGCAACACCACGCTGCTCCGCGGCATCATCGACGACCTGCTGGACCTGGCCGCGCTGGACACCGGCCACGCCACCGTGCAGCTCACCCCGTGCGACCTGGCCGAGGTGGTCCGTGAGGCGGCCGACGCGGCCCGCGCCTCGCTGACCGGCGACTCGATCACGCTGCGCGTGGACGCACCCGAGTCGCTGGTCCTGCCGGGCGACCGGATGCGGCTGCGGCGCGTGCTGGACAACCTGATCGGCAACGGCATCAAGTACAGCCCGGACGGCGGCGAGGTCACGGTCACGCTCGCCGCGGACGGCGACTACGTGGCCGAGCTGGTCGTGGCGGACCGCGGGATCGGCATCCCACCGGACGAGCGCGACCGGCTGTTCTCCCGCTTCTACCGCAGCTCCCGAACGCGCGACCGGGCGATCCCGGGCAGCGGTCTCGGCCTGGCGATCAGCCGTGCCATCATCGAACGCCACCACGGCACGATCGCGCTGCTCAACCCGGACTCCGGCACCGCGTTCCAGATCCGCCTCCCGATGAACAGCACGGAGTAGCACCACGCCGTAACCGGCGCGATCAGCCATGGCCGGGTACGGCGGTCAGCTGGATCGAACCGGCTCGGGGGTGAACGGGACGGTCACGGTGTCGCGCAGGGTGGGCTCGCCGGCCGGGTGCTGCCACAGGCCGCGCTCGCGCAGGATGGGCAGGACGCCCTCGCCGAACCAGTAGGCCTCCTCCAGGTGCGGGTAGCCGGAGAGGATGAACTCGCTGAGGCCGAGGTTCGCGTACTCCTCGATCCGGTCGGCGACCTCGGTGTGGCTGCCGACCAGCGCCGTGCCCGCGCCGCCGCGGATCAGGCCGACGCCGGCCCACAGGTTCGGGGAGATCTCCAGGCCGTCGCGAGTGCCGCCGTTGAGCGCGAGCATGCGGCGCTGGCCCTCGGACTCGCTGCGGTGCAGGCCGGCCTGGACCTTCGCGATCTCGGCGTCGGAGATGCCGCGCAGCAGACGGCCGGCCTCGGCCCACGCCTCCTCGGCGGTGTCCCGGGTGATGGTGTGCAGGCGGATGCCGTACCGCTGGATGCGGCCCTCGGCGGCGGTGAGCCCGCGGATCCACTCCAGCTTCCGGGCGACCTGCGCGGGCGGTTCACCCCAGGTGAGGTAGACGTCGGAGTGGCGGGCGGAGACCGGGCCGGCGGCCGCGGAGGAGCCGCCGAAGTAGACCTGCGGGACCGGGTCGGGCAGCCGGTTGAGCCGCGCCCGCTCGACGCGCACGTGCTCGCCGTCGAACGTCACGCTCTCGCCGCGCCACAGTGACCGGACCACGTGCAGGAACTCGTCGGTACGGGCGTACCGCGCCTCCTTGTCCAGGAAGTCGCCGTACGCGCGCTGCTCCGCGCTCTCCCCGCCGGTGACCACGTTGAGCAGCACCCGGCCCTGGGACAGGCGCTGGTAGGTGGTCGCCATGTGCGCGGCCAGCGTCGGCGAGAGCAGGCCGGGCCGGAAGGCGACCAGGAACTTCAGCCGCTCGGTGACCTCGGTGAGCATCGCGGTGGTGATCCAGGCGTCCTCGCACCACGCACCGGTTGGGGTGAGCACGCCCTCGAAGCCGAGCTGCTCCGCCGAGCGCGCGATCTGGCCCAGGTATGCAGTGGTGGCCGGCCGGGCCTGCGCGGCGCCGCCGGGTGCGACGCCGTGCCCGCCGCCGACGATGTCCCGGCTGTCGCCGGAGGTCGGCAGGAACCAGTGGAACGTGAGGCTCATGGTGGAACTCCCCTGTGTCGCTCGGGTCAGAGCAGCCCGTGCCGGGGCGGCCGGGTGCCGTTGAGCACGTACCGGCCGATGTGCTGGACCTTCCAGCGGACCGGGTCGTGCAGCGTGTGCGTGCGCGCGTTGCGCCAGTGCCGGTGCAGGTTGAGCGGGTCGCGGCTGGACCGGGTGCCGGACACCTCGAACAGCGCGTTCGTGACCGTGAGCGCGGCCCGGTCCGCGTACGCCTTGGCGGTCGCCACCGCGACCGAGGCCGCGGCCGCGCTGTCGTCGGTGAGGTCGGCGCGGGCTGCGTCCACGGTGCGGGCGGCGTCGGCGAGCAGCGCGTGCGCGGCCCGGACCTCGATCGCCAGCTCGCCGAAGCGCTGGATGAGCAGCGGGTCGTCGGAGGCCTGCGCGAAACCGCTCTCGAAGTACGGCCGGGACTTCGTGCGGACGAACTCGACCGCCTCGGCCAGCGCGCCGTCCGCGATACCGGCGTCGATCGCGGCGTGCAGCAGCTGGGCGACCGCGCCGTGCAACTGCGGGCCGGTGAACGTCAGGTGGTGCGGCAGCACCCGGTCCGCGGGCACGTGCACGCCGTCCAGCCGGACCGTGCCGCTGGCCGTGGTGCGCTGGCCCATGCCGTCCCAGTCGTCGATCACGGTGAGGCCGGGCGTGTCCTCCGCGACGTACGCGACGTACAGCTTCTCGTCGTCGCCGCGGGCCAGCACCGGGATCCAGTGGGCGAACAGCGCGCCGGTGCTGTAGTGCTTCGTCCCGTCCAGCCGGAAACCGTCGCCGGTCCGCTGCAGGCGGGTGCGGTAGTCCTGCACGTGCTTGGTGCCGGCCTCGGACTGGGCGTTGCCGAACCGCTTGCCGGCCAGCAGCTCCCGGTAGAAGAACGCCTGCTGTGCGGGCGTGCCCTGGGCGCGGATCACGTTGACGTACACGAAGTGGCTCTGCGGGATCTGCGCGATGTTCGGGTCCGCGGCCGCGAGGAGGCGCAGCACCTCGGCCAGCGTGACCGCGTCGACGTCGGCGCCGCCGTGCGTGGCCGGGACCGTGATCGCGAGCAGGCCGGCGGCGGACAGCCGGTCCAGCTCGGCGCGGGGCAGCCGGCGCTCGGCGTCGCGCGCGGCCGCCTCCTTGGCGAACTTCGCGGCGAGCCGCCGTGCCACCTCCAGCGCTTCGGTCCCGTCGGCGATGACATGCGCCCCGGTCATGCGGCACCCTCACTCTACGGCCGGAAATCTGCACGGAGCTTACCCATATTTCCTACATGAATACTAGGCTTGACTCCCGACCTGGAGGTGGCCATGGCGGAGACCCGACCCGAGCTTCTACGCCTCGCCCCGCGACGCCGCGACCGCGCCGCCCGAGCGGCCGGGGCGGCGGGGGTGGTGGCGGTGGTCGTCTACGAGGTGGCCGGGCTGCGGAGCCTGCGGACGGCGTGGTTCAACCTGGACCGGCTGTGGGCGGGGTGCTGATCGCGGCGGGATTGCTGACGATCGCGGTGGCATAGGCGACCTACGATGCGGGCGTGTCCGAGCGTCAGGTACGAATCCTCGCCGTGCTGGCCGCGCTGGTCGCTGCCGCCCTTCGTCTCGCCGCCACCCCGATCATGCCGACCGTCGCGAGGTCGGCGATGGACTGGGTGCTGTTCGCTGCGCCCCTGCTCGTAAGCTTCCTGGCCCCGATCGCGTGCTATCTGTTCGTAGCAGGACGGCTGCGGCGTCGACCGGCGACGCTACGAGCCGGCGATCAGCCGGGGACGTTGCTCGCACCGGCCCGTCTGCTGACGCCGGGCCTCCAGCTGATCCTAGGCGCCTGGCTGGCCGTGCACACGATTCTGATCGACGACAGATACTTCTTCCAACCACTGCTGGCCGCCGCCGTCCTCGCGCTCGGCGTCGCGATCTTCGTCCGGCCGCGCCCGCGGCTGATCCTTGATGCCTCAGGCGTCACGATCCGGCCCTGGTACCTCCAGCGGCCGGTCCGCATGCTCTGGGGCGACCTGAACCCCGCTGCGCCGGTGCGGACCGCAAACGGGACGTTCATCGACACCGGCACGGTCGTGCGGGTTTCGCTGTCACCGACCGGCGCCAGGCCGGTTCCGGTGCCGGTCGAACATCTCGACGTGGAACCCGCCTACCTCGCCCGGGTGATGTCCGAGCTGGCCACCGCGCCGGACCGACAAGCATTCATTGACAACAATCTCTCGGCTGTGTGACGCTCGGCTCCTGCGGGAGCCGACGATCCACGCAGCATCGGCGCGGCGAGCCGGGCAGCTCACCGCGCCCGCCCCGGCGCGCATTACGTGCGGCGCTCACCAGCTCCGGCCCACCCACGCGACCTGCGCTCGGGCACTTTCGGCAACCACCCTCGACGAGAGTGCTTGGAGTCCTCATGCCCAACCTCAGAACGCTGCGCCGCCTGCTGCTGGCGACCGCGGCGGCCACCCTCCTGCTCACCACCGGACTGGTCGATCCCGCGTCCGCGCACGGCTCCGCCGTCAACCCGCCGTCCCGTAACTACGGCTGCTGGAAGCGCTGGGGCAGCGACTTCCAGAACCCGGCCATGGCCACCCAGGACCCGATGTGCTGGCAGGCCTGGAACGCCGACTCCACCGCGATGTGGAACTGGAACGGCCTCTACCGGGAGAACGTGCAGGGCAACCACCAAGCCGCGATCCCGGACGGCACGCTGTGCAGCGCGGGCAACACCGGCGGCACCCGCTACTCCGCGCTGGACACGCCGGGCGCCTGGATCGCGCAGACCGTGCCGGCCAGCTTCACGCTGCGCATGCACGACCAGGCGCAGCACGGCGCGGACTACCTGCTGACCTACGTGACGAAGCCCGGGTTCGACCCGCTCACCCAGCGGCTCGGCTGGGGTGACCTGCAACTGGCCGGGCAGACCGGGGTGATCCCGCCCGGCGGCGGGCAGACCGAGTCCGACCCGGCGCTGAACGGCAAGACCTACACGGTGAACGTCAGCGCGCCGGGGCGCACCGGCCGGGCCGTGCTCTACACGATCTGGAAGGCCAGCCACGCGGACCAGGTCTACTACTTCTGCAGTGACGTGATCTTCGGCGGGACCGGTTCGAACCCGGCACCGACGCCGTCGATCACGCTGAGCCCGAGCGTGAACCCGACGCCACCGTCGACGCCGAGCCCCGGGCCGAGCACGCCGAACCCGGGTGGCGCGTGCACCGCGACGTACGCCGTGACGAGCCAGTGGAACGGCGGCTTCCAGGCGGACGTGCGGGTCACCAACGGCGGCTCCGCGGCCAGCGGCTGGTCGGTCGCGTGGACCTGGCAGAACGGGCAGCAGGTGACGCAGAGCTGGGGAGCGACGATCTCCACGCTCGGCAACGGCGTCACGGTCGCCCGGAACGCCGGCTACAACGGTGCGCTGGCCGCGAACGGCAGCGCCTCGTTCGGCTTCATCGGCTCGTCCACCGGCACGAACACCGCGCCGCTGCTGAGCTGCACCACGGTCGCCTGAGTACCGAGTGCGCGGTCCGATCGGGCCGCGCACTCTTGACGTACCGGTTTAGTCTTGCCTAAAGGTTTTAGTTCTGCCTAACATCGAAGGCAGGGAACGAGTCCCCGAGGAGGCCGTCATGCGACACCCGTTCCGCGATCCAGAGCCCGCCGGCGGCGACCTCGGCCGCACCGTCGTCGACGAGGTCACGTGGTACATGCGGGAGAACAAGGTGACCCGCGGTGAGCTCGCACAGGCCATGGGCGTATCGCCCGGACGGGTCAGCCAGATCCTCTCCGGCGACGAGAACCTCACGCTCCGGACGCTGGCCTCGGTGATCGAGGCACTCGGCGCACAGGTCGAGTTCACGCTCCGCCCGATGAACGAGGCCCTGGCCTAGGCCGTGCGCACGCGTGGCGCCGGCGCCGGGCCGAGCAACATCGGTGGCCGGTACGGCGCCATCTTGTGGTGCCCCGCGTTGTAGGCCAGACCCAGAAGCCGGATCAGATCACGGTACGCGTCGTGCCGCAGGATACCGGCCATCCGGCCCAGATCGTCGACCGCTTTGGCGTACCGTGGCTCCTTGGTGATCCTGCTGCCCTGCATCGCGGCGACGACCTTGGCGCGGCTCGCGCTCGCCTCGATCAGATGCACCACGTCCAGCCGCGACTGGATCGCGTTGAGCTGCGCGTGGATGCGGCCGCGGCGGCGTTCCTCCACGGTCAGCCGTTCCATCAGGTACTCGTGGTAGTAGCGCGCCGCCATGCTCAGCTCGTCCGTCGACCACTCGTCGTCGACACGCGCCTCGCACCAGTTCTGCCGGTCGTCCGCCATCCCCTCCTGCAACCGGGTGAGCAGCCGGGTCAGCCACACCGACGACAGGTCACGGCGCAGGTCCCGCCGGTCGGCGGTGCGTTTGCCGAGCTCGCTGAGCCACAGCATGCTGGGCGCGGCGACGCCGAGCCCGAGCAGCGCGGTGGGTAACTGCGCGACGATCAGCACGGCCAGCCCCGCGGTCGCGGTGGAGAGCGCGCTGGTCACCCCGATCACCGCGAACGCCCAGCGGCGCGCGCTCGGCCCGAACGGCCTGCCCTTACCCTCGCAGCGGAGCAGCAGGAAAACGGTCGCGGACACGCTCGCCAGCACGAACGTGACGCCGAACATCGCACCGTGCACGGTCGTTCACCCCCTGTAGGGAGGCTAGCCAGGCCGGGCACGACGTTCCAACACAGATACGTTCGATCACGTCTCGGCGACGTAGAACCAGCGCCCGCCCTCACGCGTGAAACGGCTGCGCTCGTGCACGGTCCCGGTGCGCCCACCGGCGCGGTAATGCGCCTTGAACTCCACCTCACCGGCCGCCTCGAACAGCGAGCCGCCGGTGCTGTCCACCAGATCCAGCCGCAGCCAGCGCTGCGCGTCGTCCAGCGTCAGATCACCCGGCCGGGTGCTCGGGTGCCACGTCTCGAGCAGGTAACCGGCATCCCCGCGGGCGAACGCGCTGAAGCGCGAGCGCATCAACTCCTCCGCGGTCGCGGCCACCGCCTCACCACGATGCAGCCGCCCGCAGCACGCGTCGTACGCCCCGCCGCTCCCACACGGGCAGACCTCGCCGCCGCCCTGCCGCTTCCGTTTCGCCATTCGCCTATTCTCCCGCCCCGCCGCGGCGGCCTCGAACCCGGATCTTCCCGGCCGAAGATCTGCTCTTGGAAGGGGTTCGGGTGGTCCAGGGCGAGGTGCCACGGGGTCGCCCTGGACCGGTGGGTCAGGAGTACTGCGGGATGATGTCGGCGGCGAAGCTGAGCAGTGGGGTGTGGTCGTAGGCGACGCGCGGAAAGTAGAGGATGGGGTAGTCGGCGCCGGCCTCGAGGACGGCGTCGATGCGGGACTGGAGTTCGGTCCGGGACCAGGCGAGGTCGACGTTGACCGAGGTGGACTTGGCGATGGTGGCGTAATCGCGGCCGACCGTGTCGCAGTGGCGGCGGAGGATGGCCAGCTTCTCGCGGATCACGCCGGGGTTGCCGTTGCCGAAGTTGGCGCCGTCGGCGTACTTGGCGACCAGCTTGAGCGTCACGTTCTCGCCGCCGCCGCCGATCCAGAAGGACGGGTGGGGGCGGCGGACGCCCTTGGGCTCGTTGATCGGCTTGTCGATCGAGTAGTACTTGCCGTTGAGGACCGGGGCGTCCTCGGTCCACATCTTCGTGACGATCTCGACGGCCTCGCGGAACGCGCCCATCCGGTCCTTGAGCTCGGGCCACTCGTAGCCGTAGGCCTTCCACTCGTGCTCGTACCAGCCGGCGCCGAGGCCGGCGTAGAGGCGGCCGTGGCTGGCCACGTCCACGGTGGAAGCCATCTTGGCGTAGAGCGCCGGGTGCCGGTAGCCGTTGCAGCCGACCATCTGGCCGACGTTGATCCGCGAGGTGTCCCGGGCCAGCGTGGCCGTGATCGTCCAGGCTTCGAACGTGGTGTTCACGGTCGGCTCGGGCGTGGTATGGAAGTGGTCGTATACCCAGATCGAGTCCCACGGGCCGGCGTCGGCGGTCTTCGCGACCGCGGTCATCGCCTCGAACTGCTCGACGGGGTCGGTGATCTCGGTGAGATCCATCCGCCAGCCCTGGGGAACGAACACGCCAAATCGTACGGTCATTGGATGATCTTATGACCGCTGATCGACCTCGGCCTGGATCAGCTCGACCAGCTCGACCACTTTTCCCGCGACCGTCGCGCCGAACGGGGTCAGGCTGTACTCCACCCGCGGCGGGATGGTGGCCTGCACGTCGCGGCGGACCAGGCCGTCGCGCTCCAGCGCCTGCAACGTCTGGGCCAGCATCTTCTCGCTGACGCCGTCGACCCGGCGGCGCAGCGCGTTGAACCGGTACGTGCCGTCGTGCAGCGCGGCGAGCGCGAGCACGCCCCACTTGCCGGCGACGTTCTCCAAGATGCCGCGGGAGGTGCAGTTGCGCGCGAAGACGCTGGCGGAGAGCTGGTCGACGTCGGTCACGCCGCCTACGGTATCCGGTTCCGGGGCACCCTGTTTCGTGTCAGTGCTCACTATCCGTTGGCACTTTCGAAAAGTTAGTACAACCTCGGATACAGCACTGAGACAACCATCTGGGAGCAGACATGATCGTCGTTACCGGCGCCACCGGACACCTGGGCCGACTCGTGGTGGAGGACCTGCTGGAGCGCGGCGTGCCCGCCGGCGAGATCGTCGCGGCCGCGCGCACGCCGGCGAAGGCCGCGGACCTGGCCGCGCGCGGCGTGCAGGTGCGCGAGGCGGACTACGACCGGCCGGAGACGCTGGCCACCGCGTTCGCCGGCGCGACGAAGGCGCTGCTGGTCTCCAGCGAGCCGGGCAACCGCGTCGCGCAGCACCGGGCCGTCGTCGACGCCGCGAAGGCCGCGGGCGTGGGCTTGTTCGCCTACACCAGCATCGTGAACGCGGACACCACCCGGATGGACCTGGCCGCGGACCACAAGGCGACGGAGTCCGCGATCAGGGAGTCCGGGCTGCCGTACGTGTTCCTGCGGAACAGCTGGTACTTCGAGAACTACACCGGCCAGTTCGCGCAGACGCTGCAGAACGGCGCGATCCTCGGCGCGGCCGGCGAGGGCCGGATCTCCGCGGCCTCGCGCGCCGACTACGCGGCGGCGGCCGCCGCGGTGCTGACCACGGACGGGCCGACCGGCGTCGCGTACGAGCTGGGCGGCGATGTCGCGATCACGCTGGCCGAGCTGGCCGCGGAGGTGACCGCGCAGTCCGGCACCCAGGTCGTCTACCGGGACCTGCCGGTGGCGGAGTTCGAGAAGACGCTGGCCGGGTTCGGCATGCCGGCCCCGGTGGCCGCGCTCTTCGCGGACGTGGACGCGAACATCGCGCGCGGCGCGCTGCACACCGGCACGGGTGACCTGTCCCGGCTGAGCGGCCGGCCCACCACGTCGCTGGCCGACGCGGTCGCCGCCGGACTCAAGGCCTGATGCCCGCGATCGAGGCGTCGTCCGGGCCACGGATGACGCCTCGATCACGCGTCACGAGTGCGGGTACGCGGGCGGGTACGCCGGCGGGGAGGCGCGGTGGCGGCCGCGACGCGCGGCCTCGGACTCCGCGGACGGGCCGGCCGGCAACGCGCGGGCCTGCATCGCGCGGGCGGCCGGATCCTGCTTCCGGTTCGCCTTGACCGTGTACATGTGCGCGTCCGCCGCGCGCAGCACGCCGTCGAAGTCGCGCCGGCCGAAGCTCGCGGTGCCGGGCACGCCGACCATGCCGTCGCCGACCGTGGTCGCGAAGCCGATGCTGGTGCCGACGTAGACGGTCTCGCCCATCAGCTGGATCGGCTGCGCGACCGCGTCCATGCAGCGCCGGGCCACCTCGGCCGCCACGCCCGCGTCCGCGCCGGAGAGCACGATCACGAACTCGTCGCCGCCGAGCCGGGCCACGATGTCGTCGTCGCGGGCCTGGGCCAGCAGCCGGGCCGCGACCACCTTCAGCAGCTCGTCGCCGGCCGCGTGCCCGAGCGTGTCGTTGACCTGCTTGAACCCGTCCAGGTCGAGCGCCAGCACGGCCATCTCGCGCCGGTCGGCCATCGCCTGCCGGGCGAAGTCGTGCAGCCGGGTGCGGTTCGCCAGACCGGTGAGCGCGTCGTGGTGCACCTGGTAGCTGAGCGCGGCCTTGGCGTCCCGCATGGCCTGGATGCGCTTGTTGGCGTTGCTGGCCGGCAGGCCGGTGAGCAGCGTCAGCGCTAGCAGCACGCCGATGATGACCGGAAGGCCGAGCCCGTCGCCGGGCGAGAGCCAGTCCGGTTCCTGGAGCGAGACGATGCCGAGCAGCCCGGCGATCGCACCGGCGCCGCTGGCGAACGCGCCGCGCAGGTCGGCACGGTAGGCGGCGCCGTGGATCGGCACCAGCAGCAGCGCCCAGACCTGGCCCGCGCGCGGGTCGCCGGACGTGCCGTAGACCAGCAGCAGCACGCTGATCAGGTCGATCGGGATCTGCGCGAGACTCAGCGCGCGGTAGGCACGCCCGGCCCGGCAGCGCAGCGCGATCAACGACAGCATGCCGCCGACGGCGAACAGCAGCACGGCGGACAGCACCCAGGTCATCTCCGGGAGGCCGTGCAGCTCGGGGCCGGGCGCGATCAGCACGAAGACGGCCAGCAGGGCGACGGCGCCGGAGACGCGCACGCCGAGCGAGACCAGCTCGACCGTGCGTCGTTGCTGAAGCGAGCCGGCGTCGACTTCGCCGTGCCCCGCCTTACCGTTCATCCCCACCGTCCCCGGCCGCCGTGCCTGTCCCATCGGCCGTGGCGGTGCGAACTTTACGAACGCACGCTCAGCAGGAACTCCCGCAGCGCGTCCCGGTACGGCATGATCGTGCGCAGATCGGCGTGTTCGTCCGGCCCGTGCTGGCCGTCGCCGCCGATGCCGAACGCGACCGCGGCCATCCCGGCCTGGAAGTAGAACCGGCCGTCGCCCGCACCGTGCCGGCGCAGGAACGCGCCGTCGTACCCTTGGGCCCGCGCGGCGCGGCGGAGCGCGGTCACATCCGGATGGTCCCGCTGGGCGAGGTGCGGCGCGTCGACGTGCGCGACGCCGACCGCGACGCCCGGGCCGGCGATCTCGGACAGGTGTGTCGTCACCTCGGCGACGCCCCGCCCGGTGAAGTCCGGGTCGGTGGGCGGGAAACGCAGGTTCAGCCAGGCCGACGCGGCCGCGGGGACCTGGTTGAACGCGATGTTCGGCGTGTCGATCTTCGCAACGTTGATGGTCGTGCGCCACACCTCGGAATCCGGCACCGGGTAGCGGTCCAGCAACGCCCGGACCGCGCCGACCACGGTGAGCAGCGCGTTGTCGCCGAGCCAGGGGTAGGCACCGTGCGCGGCCCGCCCCTCCGCGGTGAGTGTGACGTCGATCAGTCCCTTGGACTCGACCGTGATGTCCAGCCGGCTCATCTCGCCGATCACCGCGAAGTCCGTGGTCACGCCGGCCTCGATCTGGTGGCCGGTGCCGTCCCGGCCGCCGACCTCCTCGTCCAGCACCAGCTGCAGGCCCAGCGGGTACGGCAGCACCGGCGCGAGTTCGCGGAAAACGTCCGTCATGACGAGCGCGGAGAGCTTCATGTCCTGCGCGCCGCGGGCGTAGAGCCGGTCGCCGGAGCGGCGCGGTGTGAACAGCTCGTCCGGCGCCGGCACCACGTCCAGATGGCCGTTCAGGATGATCCGGAACCGGCCGGGCCGCACGTCACCGCGGTAGATCAGCGCGCTGGGCTTGCCGCGCGACTCGAACCGCTCGGCCGTGAAGCCGGGGCCGGCCCGGTCGATCATCCAGTCCAGCGCGCGGGCCAGCTCGCCCGGCCGGTCCGCGGTGCTCGGGATGCGCAACAACTCGTCGGCCGCGGTGAGCCACGCCTCGTCCAGCATCGATCCATTGTGTCGGATCAGCGCGCGTACGGCAGGCCGACGTAGTTCTCGGCCAACGAGGTGGCAGCGGCCTGCGAGGTCGCGGTGTAGCGCAGCTGGGCCAGTTGCAGCTCGCGCTGGAACGGGTCGTGGTCCGGGAACGTATGCAGCATCGAGGTCATCCACCAGGAGAAGTGCTGCGCGCGCCAGACCCGGCTGAGGCACTCCGCGCCGTACCGCCGGGCGGGTTCCGGGTCCTTGTTCCGCAGCAGCGCGGTGAGCGCGACGCTGAGCCGGCGGACGTCCGCGATCGCCAGGTTCATCCCCTTCGCGCCGGTCGGCGGCACGATGTGCGCGGCGTCGCCGGCCAGGAACAGCCGCTCGTGGCGCATCGGCGCGGCCACGAAGCTGCGCATGCCGGTCACGCTCTTCTCCAGGATCGGCCCCTCGGCCAGCGTGAACCCGTCCGCGGCGAGCCGGGTGTGCAGCTCGTCCCAGATCCGCCGGTCGGACCAGTCCTCGATCCGCTCCTCCGGCGGCACCTGGAGGTAGAGCCGGGTGATGCGCGGCGAACGCATGCTGTGCAGCGCGAAACCGCGCGGATGGTACGTGTAGATCAGCTCGTGGTGCGACGGCGGCGCCTCGGCGAGCACGCCGAGCCAGGCGAACGGGTACGTGTGCTGGTGCACGGCCAGCGCACCGGCCGGGATCGCGTCGCGGGTGATGCCGTGGAAGCCGTCGCACCCGGCGATCACGTCGCAGTCCAGCGTCCGGCGCGCGCCGGCCGCGTCGGCATAGGTGATCGTCCCGCGCGGGTCCACCGCCACGTCCGACACGCCGAAGCGCAGGTCGCCGCCGTCCGCGAGGCGTCGCGCGATCAGGTCCTTGACCACCTCCTGCTGGCCGTAGACGGTGATCCGCCGCCCGGTCAGCGCCGCGAAGTCGATGCGGTGGTCCGCGCCGTCGAAGCGCAGCGAGATGCCGTCGTGCGGCAGCCCCTGCGCGTCCATCCGCTCCCCCACGCCGGCCTCGCGCAGCAGGTCGACCGTGGGCTGCTCCAGCACGCCGGCCCGGACGCGGGCCTCCACGTACGCCCGGTCGCGCAGCTCCAGGACCACGGAGTCGACGCCCTCGAGGTGCAGCAGGTGCGACAGGAGCAGGCCGGCCGGGCCGGCGCCGATGATCCCGACCTGTGTCCGCATGGATCGCACGCTATCGCTCTTCCGGTCACCGGAAAACAGGTGAACGCTTTTTACCTACCCACCAGTAGGGTAGCCTCGCGAACATGAGCATCTCGGGAACCTGGAACGTAGAGATCAGCACGCCGATGGGCAAGCAGACGGCGATTCTCGACCTGGCCACGGACGGTGACGTGCTCACCGGCACCGCCAAGCAGGGCGGCGAGACCGCCCCGATCCAGGACGGCACCGCGTCCGGCGACAACGCCACGTTCACGCTCGACCTGACCAAGCCGATCCCGGTGAGGCTGGCGTTCAACGTGACCGCCAGCGGCGACGAGCTGTCCGGCGACGTCAAGCTCGGCGCGTTCGGCACGTCGAAGGTCTCCGGCACCCGCGCGTGAGGGGTCACGCTCTCCGGCTCAGGCCGGAGAGCGTGTCCGTCAGCAGCGGCCAGTGCGGGTCGTCCGGGTCGATGAACGAGTAGTGGTGCGCGTCCGCGGGCGCGATCAGCTCGCCGCCGCCGCGTGCCGCGTACGCCGCGGAGATCTCGGCCGGCACCGTCTCGTCCCGGCGGCCGTGCAGGAGCACCACCCGTTCCGCGGGTACGGGTGGCAGCCGCATCGGATCGAGCGCCGCGCCCTCGTGCGCGCCGAGGAACGCGCGCACCGCGCCGCCGCCGAGCCCCAGCCGCTCGGCCCGGCGCAGATCCGCGACCGGGGAGAGCGCGACCGTCCACAGCGAGTGATCATGTGCGGCCGCGTGCAGCGCGAGGTGACCACCGGCCGAGTGACCGATCACGATCATGCGGCCGTCGTGCGCGGTTACCAGCGACGGCAGCGCGTCCAGCGCGGCCCGCACGTCGGACGTGGTCGCGGCCGGGTCGCCGGGAATCCGGCGGTACTCGACCGCGGCCGTGGTCCAGCCGGCCGAGCGCAGCGCCTCGGCCATCGGGCCGGTGTGCGTGCGGTCGAACCGGGGGCGCCAGAAGCCGCCGTGCAGGATCACCAGCAGCGGCCGGGTCGCGTCGCCGAGGCGTACCCCCGCGATCTGGTCCTGGTCGTCGCCGTAGGCGACCGTACGGTCCGGCTCCGGCGCGGGCCGGGACAGCACCGACTCGTCCTCGCCCGGCATCAGGTGAGCGCGGCCAGCGCGACCGCGGCACGCCAGCAGTCGTGGTAGCTGGAGTAGAGCGCAGCCGGGGCCAGCCGGATCACGTCCGGTTCCCGCGAGTCGACCAGCACGCCGTGCTCGAACCTGAGGCGTTTGGCCAGCTCACCGGCGCCCTGCCCGGCGACGCGCACGGAGACCTGACCACCGCGGCGCTCCGCGGCCCGGGGCGTGATCACCTCCAGCGGGCGGCCGGGCGTGACCGAGTCCAGCGCGTCCATCAGGTAGCCGGTCAGGCGGAGGCTGCGGGCCCGCAGCGCGGGCATGCCGACCTCGTCGAACAGCGCGAGCGCGCTGGTCATCGGCGCGAGCGCGAGCGTCTGCGGCGTGGAGAGCTGCCACGCGTCCGCGCTCGCCGGTGGACGGCTGACCGGCGCCATCTCGAACCGGGTGCGCTCGTCGTTGCCCCACCAGCCGTCCAGCCGCCGGATCGCCGGGTCGCCGAGGTGCCGGGCGTGCACGAACGCGCTGCCGGGCGCGCCCGGACCGGAGTTGAGGTACTTGTAGTTGCACCAGGCCGCGAAGTCGGCA
Source organism: Catenuloplanes indicus (assembly GCF_030813715.1). Taxonomy (NCBI): domain Bacteria; kingdom Bacillati; phylum Actinomycetota; class Actinomycetes; order Micromonosporales; family Micromonosporaceae; genus Catenuloplanes; species Catenuloplanes indicus. The sequence continues at coordinate 6,927,318 of NZ_JAUSUZ010000001.1, read as the reverse complement.
CCCCAGTCGTGCAGCCGCAGTTCCACGCTGCCGGCCGCGTGCGCCAGGTCCCAGCCGACGATCGCACCGGCCGCGCGCCCGGCCTCGGTCAGCGCCGGAATGTCGGCCAGCTCGCCGGTCAGGTAGTTGACGCCGCCTAGCAGTAGCAGCGCGACGGTGTCGCCCTCGTCGCGGAGGAACGCGGTGACGTCCTCGGTGCGCAGCACGTCCTCGCCGGGGCGCGGGCGCAGGCGTACCACGGTGGTGTCCGGGTCCAGACCGTGCAGCGCGGCCTGGCTGCGCACCGCGTAACCGTCCGACGGGAACGCGGCGTCCTCGATCACGATCCGGGTCCGGGCACCGGCCGGGCGGTAGAACGAGATCATCAGCAGGTGCAGGTTGACGGTGAGCGAGTTCATCACCACCGTCTCCTCCGGGTGCGCGCCGACGATCCGCGCGGACGGCACGGCCAGCCGCTGCGGCAGCGTCAGCCAGGGCTCACGCGCCTCCCAGAAGCCCTCGACGCCGAGCGTGGCCCAGTCGTCCAGGTGCACGGCCAGCGCGTCGCGGGCCGCGCGCGGCTGCAGGCCGAGCGAGTTGCCGACCAGGTAGGCCGACTCCGGGTACCGGCCGCCGGACGCGGGCGGGACCAGGAACATGGGCCGGTGGCCAGGATCCTCGGCGTCCCGGCGGCGCGCGCCGGTCTCGTCCAGGCTCATCGAATCTCTTCTCTCCTGCCGGGTGCCGGGTCACATGTGGGTGCGGGCGTCCCACAGCTCGGGGAAGACGACGCGGGCCGCGGAGCGCTCCAGCCAGGCGATGCCGGCCGAGCCGCCGGAGCCGGATTTCGCGCCCATCGTGCGCCGCACCGCGAGCAGGTGCTGGTGCCGCCACTCGCCGAACGCGACCGCCACCCCGGTCAGCGCCTCGCCGAGCATACGCAGGTGGTTGTGCGGGCCGTCGTCCGCGTAGATCTCGACCCAGCCCTTGCCGTGCCGGCCGGTCAACGCCATCGCCTCGTCCCACAGGCTCGGCTCCGCCAGGGCCGCGGCCAGCCGGGGGTACGCCTCGGAGCGCCGGAACGGCCGGATCAGCGACTCGCTCTTGAGGCCGAGCAGGAACTCCAGCTTCCGGTACGCGGCCGACTGGAAGCCGGAACCCTCGCCGAGCAGATCGCGGAACCGGTTGAAGTCGGACGGCGTCATCCAGCTCAGCGCCTTCCACGCCGCGTTCAGGCCCTCCAGGTCCAGCGTGGCGCGGCGCAGCGGGGCGAGTGCGCCCCAGGCGTCGTCCCGCCGGATCAGCTCGCGCGCACCGGCCAGCTCGAACCGGGTGAGGCCGAAGTACAGCTCCATGATCTGGCTGACCATCAGGAACGACATCTCGCCCGGCTCGCCGCTGAGCGTGCGCTGCAACGAGTGCAGCGTGGTGGCATGCACGTAGGTGTCGTACGGGACGCGGCCGGCGAACGCGGTCGTCGGCTCGCCCGCGTTCGCGGTGGCTTTGGCGTCACGCTGGGCCGCGGTCAGGGTTTCGATCACGCGGTCCATGATTCCCCCGCGCTTCGCCTTTCCGGAATGTCTTGTCGCTGGGTCTCGGGCCGGTCTACCTTGAGTTCGTGACGTGATCTTGGGTTTGACCTCCCGAACGGAAAGTGTGCATGGACGACATGGACTGGGCGATCCTCGGCGAGCTGCAGGCGGACGCGCGGCTGTCCTACTCCGAGCTGTCCCGGCGGGTGCACCTGTCCGCACCGGCCGTGGCCGAGCGGGTACGGCGGCTCGAGGAGTCCGGCGTGATCAGCGGCTACCACGCGCACATCGACCCGGCACGGGCCGGGCGCAGCGTGCTCGCGCTGATCCGGATGTCCTGCTACGGCTCGCTCTGCGTGCTGCGCGACCCGGACGTGGCGACCTGGCCGGAGATCCTGCAGATCCACCGCGTCACCGGGGACACGTGCTGCATGCTGCGCGTCGCGGCCGCGTCGATGGTCGCGTTCGAGCGGGTGATCGACCGGCTCGGGCGGTACGGGCCGCCGTCCAGCACGATGATCCTCTCCACGCCGCTGGAGTGGCGGCCGCTGACCCGCTCCTGAAATTGCCCCGTTTAGCGCGTCCATCATAGACTTGTTCGTCGATACGGCAATTGTGTGCGCACCATCGCCGGTAGCCTTTCCGGCATGACGAGAATTGCGAATTCTACCCTTCTCATCGCCGCATCCGTCTCGCTCGCCGGGCTCTCTCTCGCGCTCTCCTCACCCGCGTACGCGGATGACACCGCCTACTTCCAGATCCGGAACGTGTACAACGACAAGTGCATGGACGCGGACAAGGGCATGATCGTCAAGAACGGCACGCGGCTGCAGTTGTGGGACTGCCACACCGGCGAGAACCAGCTCTGGTACGCGGACGGCGACACCATCCGCAACAAGGCGAGCGGGCGCTGCCTGGACGCGGACACCCAGACCGCCGGCATGACCGGCACCCGCGTGCGGCTCTGGGACTGCTCCGGCACCGAACAGCAGGAGTGGCGGATGGAACCGATGGAGAACGGCAACACCATGATCCGCAGCGTGGCGACCGGGCGCGGGCTGGACGCGGACCGCAACGTGCTGTTCCAGAACGGCACCGAGGTGCAGCTCTGGGACGACTGGAACGGTACGGACAATCTCAACCAGCAGTGGTACACCGCCCCCTAATCGCTATTCACGACGTCCGGATTCTCGGTGAGAAACTCTTTCATCCGGTCCTCGGCCATCGCGTCGAACATTTCCACCGACGTCTCGTCGAGAATCTCCGCGCTGCCCACCCCGTCGATCGTCTCGGTGTTGAATTCGCCGTCGTTCACCCGGAGCGTGGTCAGCGCGCCGGAACGGATCCCGCGCATCGCGAAGATCCAGTCCTCCAGCGGAATGCCGCCGTCGTCAACCGTCATGGTCCTGCCGACGGCGGCCAGCAGGGACGGCAACTCGGTCGCCTCGCCCTCCAGCACGCCGCTCAGCACCGCCTTCATGAACTGCTGCTGGTGCCGCTGCCGGCCGTAGTCGAAGTCGTTCGTCTCCAGCAGGTCGCGCTGCCGGACGAAGTCCAGCGCCTCGTCCGGCGTGAAGCAGCGGTCGCCCTTCTCGTACACGTTCGGCGTCACGCCCGGCACCCGGCTGCGGATCGTGCCGTCCGGGTTCACGATGAACGGTGGGGCCGGTTCGCCGGTGCGGTCGTTCGTGCCGACGTGGATCGAGGTGACCTCGCCGTCCACGTACATGCAGACCTCACCGAGCGCCTCCACCACCTCGGTGAAGCCGTCGAAGTCGATGATCGCGCCCGCGTCCGGCGTGATGCCGGTGGTGTCCCGCACCGTCATGGCCAGCAGCTCGAATCCGCCGGACAGCGCGTCCGCGCCGGTCAGCCCCTGACTGCCGAACGCGAACGCCGCATTGATCTTGTTAAGGCCACCGGCGAACGGCACCGCGCCGTTGTCGTACTCCGGGATCTCCACCAGCGTGTCCCGCGGCAGCGACACCAAGTAGGCGTGGTCGTGCGTGGCCGGGATGTGCAACACGATGATCGAATCGGACCGGGTCAGCTCCCCGCCGCCCTGGCCCGGACGGGTGTCCAGGCCGACCAGCAGGATGTTCTTCGCGCCGTCGACGTCGACGCGCTCGCGCTCCTTGCCGGCGTCGCCGAGCAGATCCTGGCGGGTCACGGTGCCGGTGGCGGCGGTCAGCAGCATCCGGCCGCCGACGACCGCACCGCCGCCCAGCACCAGCGCGGTCGCGGCCGTGGCGGCGAGGATCTTGCCCCACGGGGTACGCCGCCCACCCCAGCCGCGCCGCCGTCCCCAGCCGCGCTGCCTCCTGCTCCGACGCCTCACACGCACCCCTGATCGTTCGGGCGGCCGGCGGCGCTCCCGCCGGACCGCTGCGGCGGTCATCACCGTCGATCACGCACCGCAGCGGCCAGGGGTTCAGTTGTGACGATCCGTCAGCATCAGGTCACCGCTGGCCGGCGGCCGCCGGGACGCGCTGGACGCCGGTGGGCTGCGGCAGGGGGAAGTTCACGGTGCTGCTGACGCTGCGACGAGCGTGGAAGTGCCCGGTCTCACCCGGGGCGCCCTCTCCACCCGGCCGCGCCCGCTGGAGGGAGCCGGTTTGATCATCCGAAGCACGGAGCCGGCCGGCCGGCGTCGCGTGCACGTCCGACTGACCGAGGCGGGTGCGGCGGCGTTCGAACGGCATGCGGCCGCGGAGAACCGGGGCGAGTCCGGCCTGCTGCCGCGCTCACCGCGGACCAGCGGGCGCAGCTGGCGGACCTGCTCCGGACGCGCCGGACGACGGCTACCGCGCCCATCTGATCGGCGGTGGCACCCCGCCGCCGGTGGCCGGCGCGCTGGTCGAGCTCGGCCGCGCCATCCGCTCCGGCCGCTACGCCACGGTCACCACCACGGTTCCCGACCTGACCTGGTGACCGGCCGCCGAGGCCGGATGACCGGCGTACGCACGACGATCAGGGCGTCCCGTGGTGGGACGCCCTGATCGGGGTGGTGTGCCGGGATCAGCCCTCGGCGGCCGGGGCCTCCCCGGCCGGAGTGTCGCCGGCCGGGGTGTCGCCGGTACCGCCGGTGTCCGGCGGGGTGACCGGGTCGGTGGCCGGGTCGGGCTGCGGGCCGGTGCCGGAGGTCGGTGCCGGGTCGGCCGTGGCCGGGGTGTCCGCCGGGGCCGTGGTCTGCGGGACCTCGGCGGGCGCGGTGGCCGTGGTGGCCGGATCGGCCGGCACGGTGGGGACGGGCGGCTCCGGAGTGTAGACCGGGGCCGGGTCGCCGTCGCCGGGCAGGAACGGCACCGTGGTGGCACCGGCCGAGCCGTCGCCGAAGAGGCCGGCCAGGGAGTTGCCGGCGATCAGCTCGAACGCGGTGATCGCGAGCATGGCGAAAACGAACATCGCGACCGTGGCCAGGCCGAGCCGCACCCAGTGCGCGCGGCGGCCGGCGCGGTCGTCGTCCCGGTCCGGCCGGTCCGTGAACCGGGACCGGGCCGGTGCCTCGTCGTCGCGTTCGGCGGAGTCCCGTCCGCCGCCGTCCGCGCCGGACGCGAAGGCCGCACCGGCCCCGAAAGCCCCACTGGCCCCGAAAGCCGCACTGGCCCCGAAAGCCGCGCCGGACGCGAAAGCCGCAGCGGCCCCGGCAGCCGCACCGAGCCCGGCAGCGGATCCGGACCCAGCGGACGAACCGGACTCAGCAGTCGAACCCGAACCGGAAGCCGAACCGGTAGCGGCAGCCGCGGTGGCGCCGGGCGCCGCATCGGAGTTCGCGGCCGGACCGGCGCCGGAGGCGGTGTCCGTGTTCCCGGCGGCCGTGCGGGCCGGGACCGGGTGGTCCGGGGCGAGACGTTCGCCGGGCCGGGTGCCGGGCGCGTCGGCCGGGAGGGCGGTGTCGCCGCTCGCGCGCGGTGCGGGTGCGGTGACACCGGCCGGGACCGCCAGGCGCGAGGTGGCGCCGACGACCGCGAGCGCCTGCTCCAGGCGTACCCCGCGAAGTCTTTGGTAGGTGTGTTTGAGCGAGTGTGCGTAGAGTTCCTGGCCGACCGTGGCGATCACGCTGGCCAGCGCGGCGCCGACGATCGTGCCGGTGACGCCCAGCCAGGACGCGCACACGGCGGAGGAGATCGCGGCGAGCGTGCCGGCCGCGAGCTTCACCAGGTCGATCTTCGACCAGACGCGCCGTTTCTTCTCGTCCTCGTGGTGTTGGTCCTTGGTCATTCCGTGGCCCGTACCCCTCCCTCGCATGTCAGCTCCCCGCACCGACATACCCATCGGGTGGCGCCGAACCACGGAATCGACCATGAGTGATTCAGGACGCGCCGCTGGCCTGCCAGTTGAGGCGGACGAGAAGCTGGCGGGCCTGCTCGGCGACGTCCGGCGTGGCGGTCACCGCGTACTGACCGGCCTGGAGCGAGCTGCGCGAGGTGAAGTCGCGGCGTCCGCCGGTGAGCGCGTGCGCGAGCGCGCCGAACACCGCGCCCCAGAGCGCGCCGATCAGCACGGCGGAGAGCATGATGCCGAGCCAGGAGCCGGTGGTGAACAGGCCGAGCAGCAGGCCGATGAAGAAGCCGAAGTAGGCGCCGCTGGCCAGGCCGGCGAGTGCGGCGCGGCCGACGGTGAGCCGGCCGAGTACGTTCTCCACCAGGCGCAGGTCGGTGCCGATGATCGCGGTCCGTTCCACCGGGAACTGGTTGTCGGAGAGGTAGTCGACCGCGCGCTGCGCGGACGGGTAGTCGGGGAAGCTCGCCACCGTGACGGTGGTGCCGGTGTCGGGGCCGGCCGGTGCGGGCACGGCACCGGCCGGGCCGGGCGGAATCGGTCTGCCGGGGTCGGTATCGGACATGGTCGCCTCCTGGTGTTCGGTCTTCTCGACCGGAGTACCCGCCGGAGGACACGGTTCGGCATCCGCAGGCATGTGAATTCGTTGTGTGCACGGTCACCGGTGCGACGATCTGTGGCGCCTCAGACATCCAGCGGAGGATGATCCTCCCAGCGGAGGGAATCAGCATGGAGCAACCGGACTTCGTACAGCTCTTGACGCCGGACGGCGAACGGATCGCGCGGTCGGCCGGCCAGGACGGCGTGGAGTATTCCGTCGAGCTGAGCGACGAGGAGTTACTGAACCTCTACCGGGACATGGTCGTGGCGCGGCGGCTGGACGCCGAGGGCGTGGCGCTGCAACGGCAGGGTGAGATGGCGCTGTGGGCGAGCCTGGCCGGGCAGGAGGCGGCGCAGGTCGGTTCCGGACGGGCGCTGCGGCCGCAGGACATGATGTTCCCGAGCTACCGGGAGCACGGCGTGCTCCACGCCCGCGGCCTGGACCCGCTGCTCCCGTTCTCCCTGTTCCGCGGCCTCGATCAGGGTGCCTGGGACCCGGCGGTGCACCGGACGCAGATGTACACGCTGGTCGTCGGCGCCCAGACGCTGCACGCCACCGGGTACGCGATGGGCATCACGCTGGACGGGAAGCTCGGCGACGACGGCGAGGCCGCGATCGTCTACTTCGGTGACGGTGCAACCTCGCAGGGTGATGTCAACGAGGCGTTCGTCTGGGCCGGCGTACACCAGGCCCCGGTCGTCTTCTTCTGCCAGAACAACCAGTACGCGATCAGCGTGCCCCCGGCGCGGCAGTCCCGGGCGCCGCTCTACCGGCGCGCGGCCGGCTTCGGCTTCCCGGGCGTACGGGTGGACGGCAACGACGTGCTGGCCAGCTACGCGGTGACGCGGTACGCGCTGGACCGGGCGAGGCGCGGCGAGGGCCCGATGCTGATCGAGGCGTACACGTACCGGATGGGCGCGCACACCACCTCGGACGACCCGACCCGGTACCGGGCGAGCGCGGAGGAGCGGGCGTGGGCGGCGCGCGACCCGATCACCCGGCTGGCCGCGTTCCTGCGCCGCGCGGGGATCGCGGACGACGACCTGTTCCTGAAGATCGAGGACGAGGTCCAGCGGCTCGCGGTGGAGGTGCGCGAGCGCGTGCTGCACCTGCCGGCGCCGGTCCCGTCGGCGATCTTCGACCACGTGTACGCGCACGGGTCACCGCTCGTGGAGGCGCAGCGCGCACGGCACGAGGCGTACACCACATCGTTCGAGGGCTGACCGAAACACGACGCTGAGCAGGACTTGTCCGGGCGGGACTGGAACGATCCCGATCATGCTTCGGATTGGTGCGATCGTGCTCGGCGTCTCCGACCTGCCCCGGGCGGTCCGCTTCTGGGCCGGGGCGCTCGGCTATCTGATCAGCGAGGCGGAGGAGCGCGCGGACTGGGTGGTGCTGGTGCCGGAGGACGGGCCGGGCACGCCGCTGGTGCTCACGCTGAACTCGTCGACGGCCGAGGAGCGGCCGCGCGTGCACCTGGATCTGTTCACCGACGGCCCGGCCGAGCAGGCCGCGGAGATCACCCGGCTGGTCACGATCGGCGGCGCGTTCGTCGGCTGGGACCGGCGCCCGGGCGAGCCGGACTTCGCGGTGCTCGCGGACACCGAGGGCAACCGCTTCTGCGTGGTGGACACCGCCTGACCTCTGTCGATCTTGGACGGTCGGCGCGTACCGTCGCGGTCGTGATGGTGTTGCCGTGCACGTGAACACACCTTCTCAAGGCAAAAACCTTGCAAGCCGGTAGGAAATGTGGGAAGTTTCGGCGCACGATGTCCACCGCACGGAGGCGCACAACCATGTCCCAGCCTGTCTTCTCCCGCCGCAGCCTGCTCCGGGCCGCCGGTCTCGCCGGTGGCGCCGCCGCGCTCGCGGCCTGCGCCGGCCCCGGCGGCGAGGCCGCGCCGGTCACCAGCGGCGGCTTCGACGGCCCGGTCGAGGGCGAGCTGTCGTTCGCGCACTGGCGTGCCGAGGACAAGGACGTCTTCGACCAGGTGATCGCGAGCTTCGTGCAGAAGAACCCGAAGGTCACGGTCCGGCAGGACATATCCGCGTCCGCGGACTACCAGAGCACGGCGCTGACCAAGATCCGCGGCGGTGGCGTGGGCGACGCGTTCACCGCGTTCCGCGGCGCGCAGTTCACGAACATCGCGTCCGCCGGCGTCTGGTCCGACCTGACCGGGCAGTCACTGATCGGCGCGTACGAACCGGCACTGATCACGGCCGGGGCACAGGGCGGCCGGCAGCTCGGCCTGCCGTACCAGCTGGTCTTCAACATGCCGGTGACGAACCAGGACCTGCTGGCCCGGCACGGGTACGCGGAGCTGCCGCGGACCTGGGACGGCTTCCTCGGCGTGCTGGACGGGCTGAAGGCCAAGGGCGTCACGCCGATCGCCTGGCCGGGCGGCGACAGCGGCAACGGCGGCCAGCTGATCAACTCGATGGTGCTGAACAACGCGCCGGCCGACGACGCGTTCGCCCAGGTCGAAGCCGGCACGCTGAAGGTCACCGACGACTGGTTCCTCACCACGCTACGGCAGTACGAGCAGCTCAAGCCGTACTTCCAGGGCGGCGCGACCGGCACCGCGAACGAGGCCGCGATGCAGCTGTTCGCCACCGGCAAGGCCGCGTTCCTGGCCACCGGCTCCTACGCGGCCGGCCCGGTCCGCAAGCTCGGCGCGCGGTTCCCGCTCGGGCTGTACGCGCCGATCACGGTCGCCAACCCGCGCTACGAGGGCGTCTTCAACGCCACGTTCATCCTCGGCGTGAACGCGAACTCGTCGCGGAAGGCGGCCGCGCTCGCCTGGCTGCGGCACCTCTCCGACCCGGCCGTGGCCGCGGTCTACGCGAACGGGACGTCCCAGCACGTGACGGTCGCGGGCGTCGAGTACACGAACCCGGACCTCAGGGCGTTCGCGCCCTGGCTCACCCGGAGGACGCTGCTCGCGCCGCGGTTCCAGTTCAACGACCTGGACGTCCGTACGGCCGTGGAGGAGGCGGCCGTGAAGGTCGTCGGCGGCACGAAGCCGGAGGAGGCGGCCGAGGCCGCGCAGCGGGTGGTGGACCAGAAGCGGTGAGGCGACACTGGGGTCTCTACCTGTTCCCGATCCCGGCACTCGCGCTCTACCTGGCCTTCTTCGTGCTGCCGGCGGCACAGGGCCTGCAGTACGCGATCACCGACTGGGACGGGTTCAGCCCGTCCTACAACCAGGTCGGTGCGGGCAATTTCGCGCGGATCGTCACGAACGACGACCAGTTCGCGAACGCTTTGCGGAACAACCTGACCTTCCTGCTGGCCGTGGTGAGCGGGCAGACCGTGCTGGCCCTCGGGCTGGCCGTGCTGCTCGCCGCCCGTACCCGCGGGTCGACCGTACTGCGCGCGCTGTTCTTCCTGCCGACCGTGCTCTCCTCGATCTCGGTCGCGTTCGTCTGGCGCTTCGTCTACGACCCGAACCTGGGGCTGCTGCACTCGCTCGGCGTCCCGGGCAGGTTCCTCGGCGACGAGGACACCGCGATCCTCTGGGTCGCGGTGGCACAGATCTGGTTCCACGCCGGGCAGATGATGGTGCTGTTCATCGCCGGCCTGCACCAGATCCCGGCCGAGCTCCACGAGGCCGCGCACGTCGACGGCGCCGGGCGCTGGCAGCGGTTCCGGTTCGTCACCTGGCCGATGCTGGCCCCGGCGACCGCGCTGGTCGTGGCGTACACGACGATCCAGTCGTTCAAGGCGTTCGACCTGATCCTCGGCCTGGCCGGCAACCCGCCGCGGTCCTCGCTGGACATCCTGTCCACCCGGATCTACACCACGTTCACCAACAGTCAGCTCGGGTACGCCGCCGCCGAGTCCGTCGTGTTCATGCTCGCGATCGGCGTCGTCACCTGGCTGCAGAACCGGGCCGCCCGGATCGGAGCCGGACGATGACCAGGCGCGCGCTCCTCGCGGTCTACGCACTGCTGATCGTCGTACCGCTGATGGTGGTGCTCTTCGGTTCTCTCAAGACCACGCCGGATCTGTTCGCGTCGCCGTTCGGCCCGCCGACGGCCCCGACGCTCGGCAACTATCGCGTCATCCTGGGCGACGCCGGGCTGCTGCGCGTCTTCGGCAACAGCGCGCTCGTGGTGATCGTCTCGGTGCCGGCCACGCTCGCGCTGGCCAGCCTGGTCGGTTACGCGGTCGCCCGGCTCCCCCGGTGGCCGTCCCGGATCCTGTTCGGCGTGTTCGCCGCCGGTCTCGCGGTTCCGGCACAGGCCATGATGATCCCGCAGTACGTGCAGTTCGACCGGCTCGGCCTGCGCGACAGCCTGCTCGGCCTGATGCTGATCAACGTGGTGGTGACGCTGCCGGTCGCGGTGTTCATCCTGTCCGGCTTCATGCGCACGCTGCCGCGCGAGCTGTTCGAGGCCGCAGCGCTGGACGGCGCCGGGCCGTGGGCCGCGTACCGCCGGGTCGCGGTGCCGCTGTCCCTGCCGTCGCTGGCCGCGACCGCGATCTTCCTGCTGGTCATGCACTGGAACGACCTGCTGTACCCGCTGCTGTTCATCGACGACCCGGCGAAGCGCACGCTGCCGTTGGCGCTGCTCGACTTCTCCGGCGAGTACCTGACCGACTATCCGCTGCTGTTCACCGGCGTGGTGATCGCATCGGTGCCGATGGTGCTGCTGTACGCGTTCCTGCAGCGCTGGTTCGTCGCGGGGATCACGGCGGGAGCGGTGAAGGGCTGACGCGACCCCCGTGGGCGGTCAGCTGCGGAGGTTTCGCCAGGTGGAGTAGTGCTGGACGGAGATGCCGTTGTAGGACCTGTCGCGGGATGCGGCGCGGTCCAGGGTGGACAGCTCGGTGCCCAGCACGGTCGCGCCCTCCTCCGCGAAACTGCAGTGTGCGCAGTCGGTCAGCACCGCGGTCTCCGCGCCGAGGCGGACCTTCTTGCCCGCCTTCGTGCCGCGGGTGAGCCAGTCGCGGCTGATCTCGTACATCGAGTTGGGGCCGGTGGCGGTGTCGCGGTAGCTCATCACGGTGACCGCGTCGACGCGCTTGAGCGTCTCGGCCGCCAGGTTGTGGCCGCCGGTGACGGTCACCTCGCCGTACCAGAACGCCACGTCCGCCTCGATCGGCAGGGTGGCACCGGCGCGGAGCTTGTCCAGCATGGACAGATAGCGGGCGCCGAGCGTGGCGCGGTGCGCCGCCCAGCCGGGGAGCACGTGCGGCTCGACGTCGACGTGCAGGCCGGCGAAGAGGCCGGTGGCGGTGACCGCCTTGCGCCAGGCGACGGCCTGGGCCGGGTCGGCGATCCAGGCCGGGTCGCCGTTCAGCGCGACGAGCTTGATGCCGACCGCGCCGGCCCGCTTCCTGATCTCCTTCAGACGGGCCAGCTGCGGGGTCCGGGCCACGTCCGTCTCCACGTACGCGAAGATCTCGCGGACGCCACGCGCGGCGGCCCACGGTACGACCTCGGCCGCCTCGGCCCGGCTCCACAGCCACATGGACCGGGCACCGGCCGCGGACTGCGGCGTGGCCACGCTGGTCAGCTTCGGCGTGACCACCGGGACGGCGGCGGCGACCACCGCCAGTGCGGCCGTGGCCAGCCTGGATCTCCACCGCCCTGCCATGGGTCTCGCCTCCGTGCGTGGACGTGAACGGGCGAGCCCGTGGATCCCCGGGCTCGCCCCGCCGCTCGTCCGTGAGCGGCGCGTCAGCAGTATCGGCGCCGGCGGGCCCGGCTCAAGGGAAACGCGGTCAGTCGGCCGCCGGCGCGGGGACGTCGACGCTGCCACCCTGCGGCAGCGCCAGGAACTGCGGGCAGCCCTTGGGCGCCTCGCCGGTGAGACAGCGCTGCATCGCGTCGTAGAGCACGTAACCGTCCGGGCCGAGCACCTCGACCAGCTTCTCGATCTGCTTGAGCTTCTCGTCGACGGTCGCGTTCTGCTCCTTGATCGCCTGCCGTTCGGTGATCGCCACCTGGACCGCGGCCAGCCCGTCGACCAGCTCCTTGCGCGGCGCCGGTTTCTGCAGCGTGAGGTTGAACTGGGTGAAGTATGCCTTGCCACCGGTGGTTGCCATCACCGCGTTCCCGAGATTCGCGTTGATCGCGGTCTCGAACTGCGCGCGGGTGGCCGGGTCGTTGTAGAGCGCGAGCCAGTCGTACTTCTGCGCCTCGGTGGCCAGCGCCTTGTTCAGCGGCTGTCCGATGTAGAACCTCAGCAGCTCCAGCCACTTGTCCGTGGTCTGGCCGTCGTCGTCCATCGTCGGCTGGAACTTGAGGCCGATCTCCTCGTGGAACTCGCGCAGCATGCCGCCGTCCGGGTCGCACGACGTGTCCAGGTGGAAGGTGAGTCCGCCGGAGACGGTGAGCTCCTGATTGTCCTTGGAGACGACGGTGAACGGGTTGCTCTCCGCGTCGTCGCCGCCCATGAAGTCGAAGTTCCGCTGGCCGGCCGGGTACTTGTAGTACTTCTCCCCGGGACCGTCCCAGGTGCGGTTGTTCTCGGTCACGCACTCCTGGTACGTGGTGCTCGAGAACGAGCCCGCGTCGTAGTGCAGTGCCACCTGGTCCGACTCCGTGCTCACCGTGCTGCACCCGGCCAGCACCGGCATGACCACCGCTGCCGCCAGGACGACCGCCACCGTTCGCCGCATCGAGCTCCTCCCGTCGTGTGAGCGTTCTGACCCGCAGGGTAGGGAGAGCGGTCAATCGGCCGGCCGACACTATGGCCGGGAACACATACGTAGAAATGTGGATTCAGTCGGCGAATCGGTCACGCTTTGGGCAACCCCGAAGACCCCTCCAGAGAAAGCGACTCGCGTGAACCGCAACCGTCGTCTCCCCCTCGTCGCCGCCGCCGCGCTGCTCGCGCTCGCCACCGCCGCCTGCGGCTCGTCCGGCACGGGCACCACCACCGCCGCACCGGAGACCTCCGCCACCCCGAGGACCAGCACCGCTCCGGTGGCGACCGCCACGGCCGGCGGCGCGGGTGGCTCGGCCACCGGCGTCCCGGCGAACAAGGGCATCACGCTCCGGGTGACCGGCGCGGAGAGCATCGCGGACGTGTCGTACGTGATCGGCGAGACGAACACCGAGGAGAAGACCGCGACGCTGCCGTGGCAGAAGGTGGTCGTACCGGACGACGAGGTCTTCCACGTCACGCTGATCGCGATGTCCTCGGACGAGACGGCCGACCTGTCCTGCGAGATCTTCATCGACGGTACGTCGGTGGACACCGCGAAGGCCGGCGCGGAGTCGGGCGGCGTCGCCGGCTGCGAGTGGACCGGCAAGGAGAACTAAGCTAGAGCCCTGGGCGTCAGCCGGACAGGCGGAGCGCCAGCCACAGCGCGAGCGTGCCGGTCACCAGCGTGACCGGCACGGTGAGCGCGCCGAGCGCGGTGAACCGGCGGTTGCCGGGCGCGTGGTCGTGTGCGTGCAGGACCTGCCGCCAGAGCAGCGTGGCGAGCGAGCCGACGTAGGTCAGGTTCGGCCCGAGGTTCACGCCGAGCAGCACAGCCAGCGTGAGGCCCGGGTTGCCGGCGGTCAGCGGCACCAGCATCAGCGTGGCCGGCAGGTTGTTGAGCAGATTGGCCAGCACCGCGGCGAGCATGGCCGCGGCGAGCAGGCCGGGCAGCGTGGCCCGGTCCGGCGCCAGGTGAGCGACCAGCGTGCCGAAGCCGGAGTCCCGCACGGCCAGCACCACCACGCCGAGCGCGGGCACGAACAGCAGAAACGCCGGGTGTACGGCCGTGAGCAGTCGCCGGGACTCCGCGGCGGGCGCCCGCCGGAGTCGCGGCACGGCCAGCACCAGCGCGCCGAGCGCGGCCACCCACGCCGGGTGCACCCCGGCCAGTTCGCCGAGCGGGAAACCGGCCAGCGTCGCGGCCAGGACCACGAGCGCGGTCCGGGGTACGCCGTGGTTCGCCGCCGGGACCGGGACCGTGCCACCGCCCGGCACCGTGGCCGGTGACGGCACGGACGCGGCCGGAACGCCCGCCCCGGATGCCCCGGCGGCGCTCGACACGGATGTCCCCGCGGCAACCGGCGCGGATGGCCCGGTGGCGTCCGGCACGGCCGGTGACGACGGTGTGCGCAGGTCGTGGCGGAAGAAGAGCCGGAAGATCAGGTACTCGGCCGCGATCACGGTGAGCCAGGGCAGCGTCATCAGGGCGGCGAAGCCGATGAAGGTGAGACCGCTGGCGGCGAACGCGAGCAGGTTGGTCAGGTTGGAGACCGGCAGCAGCAGCGACGCGGAGTTGGCCAGGTGGGCGCAGGCGTAGACGTGCGGCGTGGTCGGCGCGCGCATCGCCCGGGCCGCGCGCAGCACCACCGGGGTCAGCAGCACCACCGTCGCGTCCAGGCTGAGCACGGCCGTGACCAGCGACGCGAGCACGAAGACGATGCCGAGAAGACGACGCGGTGAGCCGGCGCCGCGGGCGGTGGCGATCCGGCCGGCCCAGGTGAAGACGCCGGCCTCGTCGGCGAGCGCGGACAGCACCAGCACGGCGGCCAGGAACGCCACGGTCGGCCCGAGGCCAACCACCTCGTCCCACGCCTCCCGCGCGCCGGTCAGGCCGGTGAGCACGACCAGCAGCGCGGCGGGCACGGCCGCGGCCGCCTCGGGCAGGCCGCGCGGGCGGAGCACCGCGAACGCGAGAACGGCCGCCAGGATCAGCAGCGCCACCACAGTCTCCATGACGCCCGCCCATGTGCCGTACCGGATCTTCGCCGCCGGTCAAGCTACCCGTCCGGGCGCGCTCTCATGCTGAGGATCGAGAAGTCGGCGGTATGAGACACGCCTCGTCACCCGTTCGGTTGCCGAGTGTGGCGCATCTGTCGATAGTGGTCGGAAAGGGGCGGTGGGCGCATCCTGCGGATCAGGCGCACCTAGTAACTTGTGCCGAGTGAAATCGCCTCGAGTTGCGCCGGACGAGGGCGCGGCGGACGTCTCGCGCGGTGCCAAGATCTCGCCGTTGCACTCGCTCGACCCTACTGAGCTGGGTAAGTACCAGATCAAGGGGCGGCTCGGCGAGGGTGGCATGGGCACGGTCTACCTCGCGGAGGACGCGGAGGGACGGCAGGTCGCGGTCAAGGTGATCCGGGCCGATCTGGCGGCCGAGCCGGACTTCCGGCGGCGGTTCCGCAGCGAGGTGAACCGGGCCAAGCAGGTGCCGCCGTTCTGCACCGCGGAGGTGCTGGACGCGGACCCGGACCACGAGCACCCGTACCTCGTGGTCGAGTTCGTGGACGGGCCGAGCCTGGCGGACGTGGTCAAGGAGCAGGGGCCGCTCACCCCGGCGAACCTGCACGGGCTGGCGATCGGCATGGCGACCGCGCTGGTCGCGATCCACGGCGCCGGCGTGGTGCACCGGGACCTGAAGCCGCGCAACGTGCTGCTGCCA
The DNA here is from genome assembly GCF_030813715.1 of Catenuloplanes indicus. Taxonomy (NCBI): domain Bacteria; kingdom Bacillati; phylum Actinomycetota; class Actinomycetes; order Micromonosporales; family Micromonosporaceae; genus Catenuloplanes; species Catenuloplanes indicus. The sequence continues at coordinate 6,911,543 of NZ_JAUSUZ010000001.1, read as the reverse complement.
CCGGGCAGCCCCAAGGTGATCGACTTCGGCATCGCCCGGGCGACGGACGCGACCAGCAACGTCACCAAGACGCACGAGATGCTGGGCACGGTCGCCTACATGCCGCCGGAGCGCCTGGACACGGCCGGCAAGGCGGCGCCGACCACGCCGAAGGCCGACATCTTCGCGTGGGGCGCCGTGGTGATGTACGCGGGGACCGGGCGCACGCCGTTCCAGGACGCGTCGATGCCGCTGACCGCGATGCGGATCATCTCGGCCGAGCCCGACCTGGAGGGCCTGACGCCGGAGCTGCGCAAGGTGGTGGCGGCGGCGCTGTCGAAGAAGCCGGAGGACCGGCCGACCGCGCGCAAACTGCTCGACATGCTGCTGGACGGCAGCGGCGAGGCCACGGACGAGCTCCCGCCGGCCGAGGTGGTCGCGGTGGTGACGCCGGCCGTCGACGCGGTCGCGGAGCCGGTGGCCGCGGTGCCGTCCGCCTCGGGCGCGTCCGGTACCCCGGCCGCCGGTGCCCCGGCCGCCGGCGACCCGGCAGCGGCCGCCGGCCTGGCAGCCGCCGGGGGCCTCGGGGCCGGCCGGGGCGGCACGGGCGGGAAGCGAGCCCGGCTGGTCGCGATCGTGGCGGGCGTGCTGGCCGCGGCGGCGATCGGGGCCGCGATCGCGATCCCGCTGGCGACGCGCGGCGACGATCCGGGCGGGGAGGTGAACCAGGCCGGCACGCGCCCGAGCGGCCCGGCGCCCGCGGGCGCGGGCGGGGTGCTGCCCGGCGCGACGGCGCCCGACGGCGAGTCCTTCACCGGCGACGCGCTGCCCGACCCGCTGCCGACCGGCGCGGGCGGCAAGGCGGTCACCGACCCGCTGACCGGCGGCGCGAACTGGACGGCAAGCACGGAGTTCGGTGGTATCTGCGGGTTCACGAACGACTCCCTGGAGATCACCAAGCAGTCGGACGGCTGGTTCCGGTGCACCGGGCCGGCCACCGCGTTCGGCGGCGACCTGGAGATCGCTGCCACCGCCACGCTGATCACGCCGGGCGCGTGCGCGTCGTTCTGGCTCAGCGTGAACGACCCGGACGGTTACGTGCTGCACGTCTGCCAGGACACGCTGCGCCTGGACCGGCAGCCGACCGGTACCGGCACCAAGACCGAGATCGGTGCGAAGGCGCTGACCAGCCCGATCGCGCTCGGCGAGCCGGTCGAGCTGACCATGCGGGCCGGTGCGGAGCGGGTCACGGTGTGGCGTGGCACGGAACAGGTCGCGATCATCCCGCTGGCCGGGCGGCTCCCGGCCGGGAAGGTGACGCTCGGCGTGTCCGGCACCGCGCAGGACGGCCCGCCGCCGCCCTACACCGTGCGGGTCAGCGACATCAGCGTGCGGTCGACCGGGTGACCGCCCAGTTGATCGCCCAGAGCGCCGCGCCGCCGAGCAGTAGCCAGAACGCCAGCAGGTAGACGCCGGCGTCGCGGACCATCGGGAGCAGGAAGATCGCGGAGACGAGCGCGCCGAGCACCAGCACCACGGTCGGCGCGCGGAAGTGGTCGTGCGCGACGGTGTCCCGGCGGAGCACCAGCGCGGACACGTTGACGGCCAGGAACACGCCGGTGAGCAGCAGTACCGTGGTGTCGGAGAGGTCGCCGAGGTCGTCCACCGCGATCAGCAGCAGGATCGCGGCGGCCGTGGTGAACGCGATCGCCACCCACGGCGTGCGGCGCGCGCCGAGCCGGCCGAACATCGGCGGGAGCACGCCGCGGTTGGCCATGCCGTAGAGCAGCCGGGACGCCATCAGCATGTTGATCAGCATGGTGTTGCTGACCGCGATGATCGAGACGGCCGAGAAGACCCGGTCGGCGGGCAGGTCCGGCACGCCGGTCCGGACCACCTCCAGCAGCGGGCCGGAGGACTCGACCAGCGTGTCCAGCGGCACCGTCATCGCGGCCGTGAACGCGACCAGCAGGTAGACGACGCCGGCCAGCACCAGGCCGGTGACCAGCGCGGGCGGGAAGCATTTCCGCGGTTCGGTGACCTCCTCGGCCAGGTTCGCGGAGTCCTCGAAGCCGATGAACGCGTAGAACGCGGTGGCGGCACCGGCCAGCAGGCCGGTGACCACGCCGAAGCCGGTGCCGGAGAACTCGAACGCGGCGCCCGGGTCGCCGCCGCCGGTGGCCAGCACCCAGCCGCCGACACCGATGATGAACAGCAGACCGGCCAGCTCGATACAGGTGATCGCCACGTTGACCCGCATGGACTCCGCGACGCCCCACAGGTTCACGGCCGCGACCAGCAGGATCGCGGCGATGCCGATCAGCACGGCCGGTGGGTTCTCGACGCCGGTGAGGCCGGTGAAGTAGCGTCCGCCGACCCGGCTGGCCGCGAACGCGGCGGACGTGACGCCGGACGCCATCACGGCGAACGTGACCATGAACGACAGCGCCCGGATGCCGAACGCGCGGTCGACGTAGAGCGCGGCGCCGGCCGCCTGCGGATATTTCGTGACGAGTTCGAGGTAGGCGAACGCGGTGAGGAACGCCAGCGCGAACGCGATCAGGAAGCTGGCCCAGATCGCGCCGCCGGAGTCCGCGCCGACCTCGCCGGTCAGCGAGTAGATGCCGGCGCCCAGCACGTCGCCGAGGATGAAGAAGGTCAGCACCGGCCGGCTGATCACGCGGCGCAGCTCGGTGGGCTCGCGGGGCTCCGTGGCCGTCGTCATGGCGGCAGAAGTGCCGCCGTTTCATGATCGGTAAACGTACGGTTACCGGCCGGCGGTGTCCGTGGCGGTTCCGGTCGCGGGCAGCGACGGCAGCGCGGAGATGGCCCGCGCGTAGTTGTCCACCTGACGCTGGCCGGCCGCCGCGCCCATGCCGCGCAGCCGCTGGGCGAGCTCGATGCGGACCTGGTCCTCGGGCAGGCCGCGATGCGTCGCCATCACCTGGGTCACCACCCAGTCGATCCGCATCTGCACCTGCCAGCCGACCGGGCGGATGTCCGGAGCGGTGGGGTCGAACCGCACCTTCTCGTTGTCGCGCATGGTGTCGACGGTAGGAAACAGGGTGCTTCCCGGGGAAGGTCCGCCGGGCGCATACAACCGGACGGCAACCGAAGTGCTACCCGCGGTCGCGTGTGCGCTTGCATCCGCCGATGGTGGGCGGTAGGCCTTGATCTGACATCCGTCGATCCCGTTCGGAGGGGCCACTGTGAAGCTTCTCGCGGCGCTCACCGCCGCCACGCTTTCCGCGACCATGATCAGTGCCGCTCCGGCGGCCGCTTCCTATCGACCCCCGATCTCCCCCACCGCCACCGGGTACGGCGGCGCGGTGTCCTCGGTCGACCCGACCGTCACCGCGGTCGGTCTTGAGGTGCTGCGGCGCGGCGGGAACGCGGTCGACGCCGCGATCGCGGCCGCCGCGACGATCGGTGTGACCGAGCCGTTCTCGGCCGGCATCGGCGGCGGCGGGTTCTTCGTCTACTACGACGCGCGCACCCGGCGGGTGCACACGATCGACGGCCGGGAAGCCGCACCCGCGTCGATGCGGGAGAACTCGTTCCAGAACCCCGACGGTACGGCGCTGGACTTCAACGCGGCCCGGGTCAGCGGCCTCTCCGTCGGCGTGCCGGGCACGCTCGCGATCTGGGCGGCGGCGGCGGACCGGTGGGGCTCCCGGTCGCTCGGCGAGCTGCTGCGACCGGCCGCGGACGTGGCGGACCGCGGCTTCACCGTGGACGCGACGTTCAACGCGCAGGTCACGGCGAACGCGGCGATCTTCGGGCAGTTCGGCTCGTCCACCGAGCTGTTCCTGCCCGGCGGCACGCCGCCCGCGGTCGGCTCCACGTTCCGCAACCCGGACCTGGCGGACACGTACCGGCTGATCGCGAAGCGCGGCCCGGACGTGTTCTACGAAGGGGCGATCGCGCGCGACATCGCGGCGACCGTGCAGGCGCCGCCGGTGTCGGACACGCCGATCGGCACCTGGACGCACCCGATCCGGCCCGGCGGCATGACGGTCCGCGACCTCGCGCGCTACCAGGCGCGGTTCCCGGCACCGACCCGGTCCGGCTACCGCGGGCTGGACGTCTACGGCATGGCCACGCCGTCCAGCGGCGGAACCGCGGTGGGCGAGGCGCTCAACATCCTCGAGGGGTACGACCTGGGCGCGCTGGACGACGCGGACGCGCTGCACCGGTACCTGGAGGCGTCCGCGCTGGCGTTCGCGGACCGGAACCGATACGTCGGCGACAACACCCGCCGCGGTGTGCTGGACGAACTGCTCAGCGATCGGTTCGCGGCCGAGCGGCGATGCGTGATCGGCGCTTCGGCGCTGCCCAAGCCGGTGGCGCCGGGCACGCCGGACGGGTCGTACACCGGCTGCTCCCCCGCCGGTGCCGGCGTCGCGGACACGGACGCGAGCCGGAGCACCACGCACCTGACCGTGGCCGACCGGTGGGGCAACGTGGTGTCGTTCACGTTCACCATCGAGCAGATCGGCGGTGCCGGGATCGTGGTGCCGGGCCGCGGCATCCTGCTCAACAACGAGCTGACCGACTTCAACTTCACGCCGACCCAGGGCACCGCGGCCGACCCGAACCTGCCCGCGCCGGGCAAGCGGCCGCGCAGCTCGATGTCGCCGACGATCGTGCTCAAGGACGGCAAGCCGTTCGTGGCGGTCGGCTCGCCGGGCGGCGCCACCATCATCACCACGGTGCTGCAGATCCTGGTCAACCGGATCGACCTGGGCATGACCCTGCCGGAGGCGGTGGCCGCGCCGCGGGCGTCGCAGCGCAACTCCGCGACGCCGCAGGCCGAGCCCGCGTTCATCGCCGCGTACGGCGCGGACCTGACCGCGCTGGGGCATCCGGCGTTCACGTCCACGGCCGAGATCGGTGCCGCGACCGCGATCGAGTTCGGGCCGAACGGGCAGCTCACGGCCGTGGCGGAACCGGTCCGGCGGGGCGTCGGCGCCGCCGGGGTGGTGCGGTCCGGCCGTTAGGAGACGCGGGGATGGCCGGGCGGTGAAGCGAAAGACGAAATCGGGCCTGGCGTTCCTGGCGTAGGAGTCGTACGCTGAGCGCATAAAGGGTTGACCACCTTCCCCCGTGGGTGGTCAACCCTTTTCTCGTGTGCGGCTGCTCACCGGGCGGACACGCCACATTCACCGGTGCTGCGCCGCGGACTTCATAGCCTGGGATCATGCACCTGCTCTGCGAGCCGTACCTGCTCGATCCCCGGCCCGGGTCCGTCACCGTCGTCTGGCACACCGCGGAGCCGGGCACGGTCAACGCGGTGCTGATCGGGCCGGCGGACGTGCTCGCGGCCGTCACCCCGGCGACGCTGCACGACGTGCGGGTGGTGCCGGCGGCCACGAGCCGGCTGGAGCGGATGCGCGAGGACACGCCCGGCGGGCCGGTCGAGCGGCCGGTGCACCGCCAGCTCGCGGTGGTGGACGCGCTGCCGGAGCGGCGCACGGCGTACCGGGTGATGTCGGTCCGGCCCGGCGGCGAGGCCGCGTTCTCGGCGGTGCACACGCTGCGCGGCGCGGTGCCGGCCGGGACGCCGGTGCGGCTGCTGCTCACCAGCGACCACCAGCTCGCCCCGATGGTCCCGGCGAACCTGGAGCTGGCCGCGGAGACCGCGGGCGACCTGGACGGCGTGCTCTTCGCGGGCGACATGGTGAACGTGGTGGACCGGGCCAGCGACTGGTTCGACCACGCGAACGGGCGCGCGTTCTTCGCCGCGTTCGGCGGGCGGGCGTCGTGGACCGCGGGCGGGCGCACGTTCACCGGCGCTCCGATCATCTCGTCCGCGCCGCTCTACCCGACGATCGGCAACCACGAGGTGATCCGCCGGACGCCGTCACCGACGCTGGACGCGCAGTTCCACGACGCGGTGCCGGGCGACTGGGACGTGAGCACGTACGAGGCGATGTTCCCGGTCCCGGCCAGCGAGACCGGCGGGCCGCGCTGGTGGGCGCGGACGATCGGCGACGTCTACGTGGTGTCGCTGTTCGGCACGGAGATCTGGCGTCCGGAGCGGCCCGGCACCCGCGGCACCTACGCCGAGCGGCCCGCGGACCGGGACGCGCCGGAGCGGTGGGGGCACGGGCGGTTCATCTTCGCGCCGATCGGCAAGGGGTCGCCGCAGTACGCGTTCCTGGTCTCCGCGCTGGCCTCGGCCGAGGCGCGGGACGCGCGCCACCGCGTGGTGATGTTCCACCACCCTAGCCACGGGCTGGGCTTCAACTCGGTACCGGCCTACACCGACCCGGTGCGGGTGATCACGGACGACGGGATCCGATACGAGTATCCGCTGGCCGGCGACTACGTCCTGCGGGATCTCGCGCCGGTGTTCTCCGCGTACTACGTGAACCTGGTGCTGAACGGGCACTCGCACGTGTGGGCCCGGTTCCGTGACGACGCCGGCGTCAACTGGCTGGAGACGTCGAACGTGGGCAACACGTGGGGCGCGTACCACGAGCTTTCCGGCCGGACCCGGATCGCGCCGGACGGGCCGGACTACGTGCTGCAGGGCGACCCGGGCGGGCTGGAGCCGGTGCTGCCGACGGTGGCGCCGCTGACCGGGCCCGGCGGCGAGCCGCTGCCGTTCGTCGCCAGCGACGAGATCACCGTGTTCACGCTGCTGGACTCGGCCGCCGGCGTGGTGCGCTCCTACCGCTACGACACCGCGACCGGCGGCGACGTGGTGCTCTTCGACGAGTTCCCGCTCTGACGGGTTCCTTCTCCAGGAGCGCCAGCGACGACCGGGGCCCGATGACACTTAGCTTAAGTTGATCACGGACTCTGACATGGGTTCTGCAAAGCACCCCGCCGCGTCTGCTCCCTGCCGCGCCGAACCGCACGGTTCGGCATCTGCGCCGGCCGGGGACTCGTGGCCGCACCGGATCCGCTTCAAGATCAAAATAGGCCGAGTGGCATGGGGCGCCGGTCGTCGCCGCGGTTTCTCCCTGCCGGTCTGTGGCCGTAAGCCCTCCATCGTCATCGCTTTGCTCTGCTTACCTGACCACCCGCCCTACCCAAACACCCACATTTCCCTCTGCACCCCTCGCCCCAGGCAGCCAGCCGAAATACCTCGCAACCGGCGCAAGGCCCCACCCCCGAAGGCACACGGCACGCCCCGGAGACCGGCCCGCGCGGAGACCCGACCCCGCCCGGATACCCGGCCCAACGCGAAGGCCCCGGCCCGGATACCCGATCCGGCCCGGATACCCGACCCGACCCGAAGGTGCGACCCGGCCTGGCACGGGCGCGCGCCGAGCACCACACGAACGCGCCGCGCCGCGCCGCGTCGGGCCGCGCGGCGCGGCGCTGCGCAGTGGCTGCTTCGGAGCGCGCGCGAAGCCCGCGTCCGAAATATCGCCATATCTGGCGACGCTTTCGAGTGTCCGTATCCGCGGGAATCCCGCCCGCCCGACTGAGTGATCAATCAGTGGCGCGAAATGGCGATCAACTTCGATATTTGATCTCCTTTTCGCGCCACTGAGTGATCACTCAGGGTCGGCGGCGGTGCCTTCGCGCCGGGCCGGCGGAGAGCCGCCGGGCGCCTCGTCCCCTATCGTGATATTTCGGGCGTGAGGTGCGGCGGCCGCCGGCTCGGTGGTGCGGGTGCCAGATCTGCAGCATGCGGGACCCGCGCCGCCGGAAGCGGGTACATCACGCTTCTGAGGTCATGCCGCGTCCCAGGTGACCGGCAGGCGATAGAGGCCGTAGATCGTCGCGTCGTCCTTGTACGACAGGTCGTCCGCGGGCACGGCCAGGTGCAGGCCCGGCACGCGGCGGAACAGCGTGTCGAAGACGATCTGGAGTTCGAGGCGGGCCAGGTTCTGCCCGAGGCACTGGTGCGGGCCGAAGCCGAACGCGATGTGGTGCCTCGCGCCGCGCGCGACGTCCAGGTCGGCGCCGTCCGGGAACGCGGCCGGGTCCCGGTTCGCCGCGTTGCCGAGCGTGACCACGCCCTCGCCCGCGCGGATCAGCACGCCGCCCAGCTCGACGTCCTCGCGCGCGACCCGGGACGTGGCGAACTCCGCGATCGTGAGGTAGCGCAGCAGCTCCTCGACCGCGGCCGGCGTACGGGACGGGTCCGTGGTGATCGCCTTGAGCTGGTCCGGGTGGCCGAGCAGCGCCACCACGCCGAGGGAGGTCATGTTCGCGGTGGTCTCGTGGCCGGCGAGCAACAGCAGGAAGCCGAGCGAGACCAGCGCCTCGATGTCGTCCGACTTCGCGAGCTGGCGGCTGAGCAGGTCGTCGCCCGGGTGCTCGCGGCGGCGCGCGATCAGGCCGGCCAGGTAGACGTGCAGCGCCTCGGCCGCGGCCGCGCGCTCCCGGGCCGGCGCGGACAGGCTGAGCAGCGTCGCAGAGGCGGCCAGGAAGAAGTCGTGATCCGCGTACGGCACGTCGAGCAGCTCGCAGATCACCAGCGACGGCACCGGCAGGGACAGCGCCGCGACCAGGTCGGCCGGGCGCGGCCCGGCGAGCATCGCGTCGATGTACTCGTCGACGATCTGCTGGATCCGCGGGCGCAGCGCCTCCATCCGCCGGACGGTGAACTCCCCGACCACGGCCCGCCGCGCCGATCCGTGCTCCGGCGGGTCCATCATCACCAGCGGGGTACGGCGGGCGGGCGCGGCCCGCAGGCGGTCCTCGGTGAGCGAGGGGAAGCCGGGGAGCCGGCGGTCGGAGCTGAACCGGGGGTCGGAGAGCATCGCACGGATGTGGTCGAGGCGGCCGAGCGCCCCAGGCCTGCTCGCCGTCCGGCATGGTGACCTTCGCCGGCGTCTCCCGGTCGCGCAGCCGCTCGTGCTCCTCGGGCGGTGCGAAGGGACAGGTGCGGGTGGTCCGGAGGCGGGGAGCGGTCATCTGCGGCCACCCCATCGTCGAAGGTCATTCGCAGTGGATGGGCGTGCGGCGATTCGGTTTCACCGTAGACCGGATGATCTGATCGACTGAAGAGCAATCTCGGGAGCATTAAGAGTGCTGGACACCGCCCATCATGCTTGACGGGGTGCGCCACACCCGATTCAGCGAGAGTTCACGGATGCCCCCGAAAGCGCACATAGATGGTGTATAACTAGGCCCGTCCAATTTGGTCACTCGATCGACTCCACCACAGTGACAGCACCATAAGATCCCTCACATGCCCTCGCTCACCGACGAGGACCGGGCATCGAAAAGCGAGTCACCATGCATCCTCGGAGTCGACCCGGATCCCAAGTTGGGGACTCGCGATCAAAACGAGGGAGTTACAGTCGGTTATGACCGATACGCAGACTCGGTCGAACGCGGAGTGGGCGTGGGACGCTTTCGACTCTGACTTGTACTTCAAGCACAACTATGACAGCGTGCGCCGGGCGGACGCCGAGATTCTTGATCATCTCGGCAGGTTCTTCTCCTCGGCCCAGCCGCGCCGGCACGGGCTGGCGATCGACGTCGGCACCGGAACGAACCTCTACCCCTCGCTGTCCATGCTGCCGTGGGCCGATCGGGTAACGCTGTTCGAGCGCGCCCGCACGAACCGTGCCTGGCTCGCGCGCCAGCAGGCGTCACCCAGCCCGAGCTGGGCGGAGTTCACCGCGCGGCTGCGGGCCGGCCGCCCGGCCTACGACGTGATCGCGGATCCGTCCACCGCGATCAGCGATCGCACCGAGATCGTCGCGGGCAACGTCTTCACGCTGCCGCAGAACGGCGCGTTCGACATGGGGACGATGTTCTTCGTCGCCGAGTCGATCACGCAGAACCGGCACGAGTTCGAGCGGGCCACCCGCAACTTCGTGGGGTCTCTCAAGCGGTCCGCCCCATTCGTCGCCGCCTTCATGAAGGAATCGCAGGGTTACAAGGTCGGCACGCTGGAGTTTCCCGCGCTGGCGGTGGACGAGAACGACATCGAGCGCTGCCTTGCGGGCCTGACCCATAATGTCAATCTGCACACGGTGGACGACACGACACTGCGCGACGGCTACAAGGGAATGATCGTCGTGACGGGTTTCGCAGGTAGAGGCAGCGCGTCTCACAGGAAGTGAGCAGCCGGGATGGATGTCCAACCTCGCCAGCACCTCCTGGAGATCTGGCGCGCGTTCGCCAGCTACTCCGGTGGCGGCGCCGAGTGGCGCTGGGGCGGGCGCGACGGTAGCAACTCGATCAGCGACGCGGAGCAGCTGCTCTGCGTCATGGCACCGGCCGCCGACGTGCCCACGTTCCGTATCGACCGGCCGGACGAGACCGAGGACGACGTGATCGGCTCACTGGCCGCGCTGGGCGATCACCTCGAGGTGCCGAAACGGCTGGTCTCACTGATCACGGAGTACCTGGAGAAGTACACGGCGCCGGACGGCACGCCGCTGTTCTCCGGGGACACGTACTTCAGCGCCGCGGAGCCGCACACGGCCGACGAGATCAAGCCGGAGCAGCGTGCGCTGGACGTGGTCGACTCGTTCTCGATCTCCGTGACGCTGATGCTCGCGACCATCGGTTTCGCGAAGACGTTCCGTGCCGTGGTCACCCGGGAGACGCTGCGGCAGCAGGTCGACCGGCTGGAGCGGATGGCGAGCGTCCGGCTCACCGCGGCCATGGTCGGCCTGCTGCGCAGCTTCGCGGTCAACGTCTTCGACACCACCGACGAGCAGGGCCGGCAGCTGCTGAAGACCACGAACCAGGGCCGGTTGCCGGAACGCCAGATCGTGGAGGAGCTCCGGCTCTCGCTGCGGGAGATCAACGCCCGCCTGCGGGACGACGTCACCATCGGTTCCGGTGCCGAGGAGGGCAGCCTGCTCGACGACCCGAACCGGCTGTTCGAGTGCGGCTGGTCCTGGGGGCTGGTGGAGAACGCGCCGCCGATCGAGGGAACGGACCCGATCGGCCGTCAGCCCGACGGCGTGGCCGAGCCGAAGCCGTACCTGTACTTCACGGTGGTCGCGCTGGACGCGATCCGGTCGCTGTTCTCCGAGCGCACCCGGCTGCTCGGCCTGCTCAACGAGGACCAGCTGCGCCTCGCGCAGGCGCTGCAACTGCGCTGGGACCTCACCCAGTCGTACTGGTCGGTGGTCGGCACGTTCGGCTCCGATCGGTGGCCGCTGGAGGACCTGCCGTGGGTGGGGACCGACGGCCGCGAGTCCGACTACCTCAACCTGCTGATCAGCGGCATGGTGGTGCAGGACCTGATCACCCGGCGCGCGTCCGACGCGGACCTCGCCCGGGTCGGCGCCGTGCTGGACGAGCTGGCCAACCGCAGCCGGATCACCCGCCGCCCGTTCGAGGGCGACGCGGCGATCCGCCTGCACCATCCCGGTGAGAGCTTCGTGCTGGTCGGCAGCGAGAAGGCCGGCGGGCCGCAGCTCGGCTGGATCGCGTCCGACTTCGCGCCGGTGCTGCTCAAGCGCACCGTGCACCTGGCCGGGCTGCTCTCCGACAACGAGGCCCGGCAGAGCGCCACGTCGCTGGCCGGCCGGGTCTGGGCACACCTCACCGACCGGCGGCTCACCGACGACCGCGCCGCGGACCTGTGGGACGACCCGTCCCGGGTGTTCGACATCGACGCCAAGCCCATGCTCCCCTCCTGGTACTACACGAAACGCGTGGTCGACTGCCTGATCCAGGCCGCCCAGGTGATCCGCAGCTCGCCGCCGCGCAGTGAGCGGCTCACCGACATCGCAGCCGACCTCCTGATCGAGGCCGAGCACCTGTACGACCAGGAACAGCTCAACGGCCTCGCGCAGCGCGGCGAGCGGCTGCGCACCGAGCTGGAGCAGGTCAACCGCCAGCTCCAGCGAGCCCGCCGGATCCTGCGGCAGCGGCCGGGCAGCGCCAAGGCGCTGGCCGAGGACGTGCTGATCCGGCTCGACCGCCTCGCCGCCGCGCGCGAGGCCACCGCCGAGCCGGTGTGACATGCTCGTCTTCGCCACGTCCGACAAGGGCGGCACCGGGCGCTCGGTGACCAGCAGCAACGTGGTCTACCGGCACGCACTGCAGGGCGGCGACGCCTGCTACCTCGACTTCGACTTCGGCTCCCCCACCGCGGGCGCGATCTTCCAGATCTCCGCGGCGCAGGCCAGGGTGCCGCACGACGGCATGCACTCCTACCTGCGCGGCCAGAGCGCGTCACCGCGCCGGCTGAACGTGTGGACCGAGTCGCAGCGGCCGAGCCTGCGCAGCCGGCCAGCCGGGGCGGGCCGGCTGATGCTCTTCCCGGGCGACGCCGGTGGCGGTGAGTTCGCGTCGACCGGCGAGATCGTCGACCGGTGCACGGAGCTGTTCCTCCGGTTGGACGAGGAGTTCGACCTCTGCCTGGTCGACCTGAGCGCGGGCCGGTCGTACGCGATCGACATCGCACTGGCCGCGACCGCGCGGACCGAGCTGGCCCACCTGCGGCACCGGTGGCTGGTCTTCCACCGGTGGACCAGCCAGCACATCGGCGCCGCGGCCAGCCTGGTCTACGGCGAGCGCGGCATCCTGCGGATCGGTGAGGACCGCGGCCACGACCCCCGGCGGCTGGCGAACTCAGTGCGTTTCGTGCGGACCGCGGTGGTCGACCCACGGTCGCCGGACTACGCCGGGCTCCGCCCGGAGCAGCTGGCCTGGGTGGACGCGTGCAACCAGGAGCTGCAGCGGCAGGCCGCCCGGGAACGGGTCGGGCGCACGCTGATGCTCGGCCAGATCCCGCTCGACCCGGTGCTGCAGTGGCGCGAGCAGCTGCTCACCGACGGCGACGTGTGGCAGCGGCACGCGGCCAACCAGCAGACCGTGGACGCGCTGGACAAGCTCGCGAAGAAGATCGTCGACGACGACGCCTGGGAGGGCCTGTGACCGTCCCGGAGGTGACCTACACGGAGACCACCGCGACCCCGAGGGTACGGTCGACGCCGCTCGCCCACCTGTCGATCGAGCTGGGTCATCTCTACATGGAGGACTTCGCGGCCGGGCCGGAACGACTGCGCGCCCAGTTCCGGCGGGTCCGGCCGTGGGCGGACGCGCTGCGCCGGGTGGAGGCGGACAGCCGCCCCGGCCAGGCCAGCCGGATCAGCACCTGCTTTCTGATCGACGACTACTTCGCGCCGTTCGGCTCGCCCGCCGACGTGATACCGGAGCTGGCCGCCGCCGCGGACGAGGCCGGCCTGCGGATCGACTACATCGCGCGCGAGTCTGCCTGCGCGACCACGGACGGCGTCGAGGTGGCCCGGATCGTGGAGAGCCGGCTGGTCGCCGACCCGCCGCGCGGCACGAACGGCTCGCGCCCGCCCACGCACCAGAGCGGCTGGCTCTCCAACGGCGAGCCGCCGTCCACCGGCGCCGCCGCGTCCGAGGCGATGGACGCGGCCCGCGGCTGGCAGCCGCCCCGGCAGAACGCGGTGAAGAACCACTCGATCTACGTCGACGTGGAGATCTGGCAGGAGCGCAAGACCGGCCGGCTGTGGGCGTGCCCGTTCCTGGCCGCGGTCTGGCAGCTGCTCCGCCTGGGCCTGCTGCGCGACCGCGGCGAGCCGGTCTGGCGACCGGAACCGGCCACCCGCGCGGACCTGCCGGCGTCCTGGCACGAGCTGCCCGCCGTGATCCAGTGGGAGCCCCGGGCCGCGCCGTTCACCGCGCTCCGCACCGCCTCGGTGCTGGACACCCGTTTCATCGAGATCGAGACCGCGGTGCGGGTGATCCTGAGCCAGGTCGCGGTCCAGCGCGACGTGGCCGAACAGGTCGCGACACGCGCGGCAGCCGAGGGCATCACAATCCCGGACGAAGTCGTCGACCGCATCGACTACGTCTTCACCTCGCGGGCGTAGAGGCCAGCTCCCACAGCTCGCCGAAGATCTGGCTGCGTTCCTTGACCGGGTCCTCCATCCGCTGCGATCGGAGGTGCTGGGTCTCCTCGACACCGGCCAGCCGCTGCTCGAACTCGATCAGGAACTGGGCGATCAGCGTGACGCTGCCGAGCAGGATAGGGAGCGCGATCGCGAGGATCTGCGGCGGCTCGAAGAAGTCGGTCACCAGGTGCGTCATCGTGCCGATCGCTGGCGTGACCGCCACCCGGCGCACGACCCGGGACCGGGCTGCGGTCCACATCAGACACGCACCCCGGCCGACAGCGCCTCGACAGTGCCGACCGAGAGTTGGTCGCGGATCCGGGCGACCAGCGTCGCCCACTGCCGGGTGAAGCCGGGCCGCCGCTCCAAGGACGCCCAAACCGTGGCCATCCCGTCGTCCAGCAGGGCCGCGGGCATCCACAGGTGGAGCAGCGTGTCGATTGCCGGGGCCAGCCGGGGCAGCGTCTCCCCGCGGGCCCGGACGCCGAGCGCGCTCGCGCCAATCACCTCGATCAGCGAGCTGAGCAGCCAGTCGTGCCGCGCGATGTCCGTGCACAGGTCGGCGATCCGGCCGGCCGGCAGCTCGGGCAGCGCGAGCCGCAGTGTGCGCAGGTCACCGTCGTCGACCAGGAGGTGCACCCGGTCCGGCCCCACGGTGGCGACCCAGCGGAACCGGGTGCGCGGCACCCGGAGCGCCACCCGCCGGTCGAGCCGTGGCGAGGCTTGCACCCGTTCGATCGTGCGGGCGCAGATGCCGCCGAGATCGAGCGCACCCGGACCGCGCTCGCCGGCCAGGAAGGCATCGGCGAGGCCGGCCGGCGGCGTCTTCGCCAGCACCTCCACGTGGCCGGGGCGCGAGATGTAGTGCGACCACGGCAGGCGCCGCACCTCGGCCGCGGGCTCGACCGTCGTGTACGCCGACGCCTGCACCATGCAGCCGCCGGTGAGGACGGCGCGGTGCCGGACCGTTCCGACGGCCCGGTCGGACGTCCCGGCGAGCGGGCAGTCCACCCCGGTGACCAGGTCGGGTGACCACGCGCAGGAAATCGGCCGCTCGGACGCCCGCACCACCTCGCCGGCGACCAGGTCGAGCAGGTCCCGAGCCAGACCCGTGGCGACCGGGGTGGAGTGGCGTAACAACCCAGTGTGGATCTCACCAAGGATCATCATGAATTCCTCAATCGCGCGACTATCCGATTGCACCGCACCGCGTATCGATGATGCAACGCTCATTTTTTGATTGCGACACGATACAGATATATCGACAAACGACATAGCATCGACCGCTGCCGGACTACGAAGCGTCCGGATATTGTCGCGGAATGACCACGGTTCTGATCATCGGCGCCGGCGTGTCCGGAATCACCACGGGGGTGCTGCTGGCAGAGGCCGGGATGAGCGTGCAGGTGCGCACTGCGGCGCCGCCGTCGAAGTCCATATCGTACGGTGCCGGGGCGATCCGGAACCGCTTCACGCGACTCACGAGCGGGTACCACGGTGGAGTGACGTCGCCTATCGGACACTCGCGGAGTTGGCCGCGACGTCACCGGACGCCGGCGTCCGCCTGCTCGACGGCATCGAGGCCTCCCGCGACCGCACCACCCCGGCGGAGTACGCAGCCGCGCTACCCGGATACCGCCGCTGCGCACCGTCGGAGCTGCCGACCGGCTTCACGGTCGGCTGGCGTTACCGCGCGCCCGTCGTCGACATACCGGTCTACCTCAAGTACCTGCAGCGCCGGTTCAAGGCGGCCGGCGGCACGATCTCGATCGGGTACGCGCGCCGCCTGGCCGCCGCGGCGCCGGTCGTAGTTAACTGCACCGGCCTGGGCGCGGCGAAGTTCGTGCCAGACCCGGCCGTCACGCCGATCCGCGGGCAGCTCGCCGTGGTGGCGAACCCGGGCCTCACCGAGTTCTTCGCCGAGCACACCGACGACCTGCGCGAGGTGACGTACCTGCTGCCCCAGGGCCCGGTGCTGCTGCTCGGCGGCAGTGCCGAACACGGGCGGGCGGACGTCGCGGAGGACGCCGCGGTCGCCGCGCGGATTCGGGCCAGGTGCGCGCTGATCGACCCGCGGATCGCGGACCTGCCGTTTCTCGGGCACCGCATCGGCATCCGCTCGGCGCGACCCGGTGCGGGTGGAGCATGAACTGGTCGGCGGGCATCACGTGGTGCACAACTACGGCCACGGCGTCAGCCTGTCCTGGGGGTGCGCGGCCGACGTGCGCGACATCGCCCTCAGGCTGCCGGGCTGATCGTCAGTGGCTGAGCGGGGGTAGTTCAGCAGCTTCCTCCCACAGATCACGGTAGATCTCGGTAGACTTTTGCACCCGTTTCTCCCGCAGCACCAGCCGGGTCTCCGCGATGACCGACCGAGCCTTGTCCTCCATCGACGAGGGAATGATCTCGTAGGTCATCAGGCGGTCGAAAATGATGAACCCGAGGCCGTCCACCCGCCGGACCTCGGGAATTCGGGCACGATCGAGCGTCCGGATCTCGATGCCCATCCGACTCTGCTGCTCACATGTGCGACGGACCTCCGGTTCGATGCCTCCACCGGGCTGATCGATCAAGAAGATGCGGCGGACCTTAACCCCGCGCTCCACGGCGGCGCGTTGGGCACCCAGGTAACGAGTGCCGATCTCGCTCGTCCAGAAGCCACGGTCAACGGACGCCAGGCTGACCGCATCGATAGTGACCTGCGCGTGGTCGGTCAGCCTCAGCAACCAGTCGCGGTCCTCACCGTCATAGTGAATCTCCCCGCGCTCGACGATCTCCTTCAGGAAGTCCGACATCCGCTCGGATTCCTGTTCGACGAAGTGGTACACGAGCGACGGTGACTCGGGTGTGATCTGCCGCGAGTAGCGAAGTATCCGGCTGATGGGATCGGCCGGCAGCGTCACCACCTCTACGGCGGCGAGCCGCCGCGTGAGCCTCACCTGCGCTTGAGCGATCAACGCGCCGCCCGCAGCCAGGACGGCGAGCGCGACGTCGACCATCGAAGGTGCGTCGGAGAGGGCGAGTGTCAGGTACATGAGCGCCCCGACGGCCATCGCGGAGAGAAATGCCCACACCATGCGTCTGTTGGCCGCAGGCCATCTCACGCCCGTACTCCGGCAGCACTCGACGGTGCCCACGCCGACCGAATCAGAGGCACCGCCCCGGTCGACATCGGAGCGCGCCTGGAACAGGTCTTCACGAGAACCACCATGGAACTCCTCACTCCCGTGGGAACTCCGATTGCACCGCATCGTCCCGGACACCGCAACGGGGAATGAGCCGAATGCCAGGCTCCATCCGGCCATCGTGGCTCGTCCGCTCAGTGCGGAAGCACTTAGAGCGGTGGGTCGGTGGCGAGCATGTGCAGGACCGGGCGGAGTTCTTCCAGGTCGACGCCGCCGACCTCCTCGGCGAAGCGGACCACCTCGTCGACGTCGAGACGGGGGAGCTCCTGGCCGGGGGCGAACGAGTCGGGCATGTCCGGCAGGTCGGGGGTGCGCGGGAGGGACGGCAGCGGGTCGAGGTCGAGCGCGGACCGGACCGCCTCCAGCATGGTGAGCAGGTCGGCGCGGGCCAGCTCGCGCAGGAACGCGCGGTCGGTGCGGGTGAAGCCACGCGGATCCATGATCGCGTCGACCACCACGCGCTGGGCGCCGCGGCGCACGGTCACGCCGGGTGCGTCGCCGTCGCTCCACAGCGGTGCCAGGTCGAGCGTGTGCACGCCGGCCCGGGACCACCAGCGGCACCAGCGCGGGTCCGCGTCCACGGCCGCGATCAGCACCTGCATGGTGGCGTCGTAGGCGGGTCGGGTGCCGAGCACGGTGTGCAGGCCGCCGCCGTACGTCAGCCAGGTCTCCTCGTCCGTGTCGTCCGCCGTGATCGGCGACCAGAGCGGGTTGCTGCCGGTCTCCACGCTGACCGGCGGCTCGTGCGTCCAGGCCAGGCCGGTCGCCCGCTCGAACGCGTTCGCCGGCACCGCGAGCAGCCACTCCGCGCCGGGACTCGCGAACTCCGCGATCGCCGGTGGGTCGCCGAACACCCGCAGGTACGTGTCCCGGCCGGCCGCCACCACCGCGCACCGGGCCGCCAGGAACACCTCCGCGCCGCCGGGTACGTACGCGGCGTGCGCGGGTGTGTCGATCGCGTGCACGACCACGGCCAGGTGGTCCGCGAACGCGGTGATCTCGTTGATCGGCCGGCCGGCCAGCTCGGCGGTGAGCGTGGCGACCGCGGCGTCCAGCTCCTCCGCCGACAGCAGCGCGACAGCGGTCCAGAACGAACGCTCATCCATGCCCGTCACCCCGCTCCTGTCACATCGGCCACCAGGCACAACGTAACCGCTCGGCCGTACCTCCGGGGTGGAATCGGAGTGGGTAGGCTGCTCACCTTGTGACCGCCACGATGATTGCCCGCGAACTCGCCGCCGGCCACGGGGACCGCGTCCTCTTCTCCGGTCTGGACCTCGTCGTCGCGCCCGGCGACGTGGTCGGCCTGGTCGGGGCGAACGGCGCCGGCAAGTCCACGCTGCTCCGCACGCTGGCCGGGCTGATCCCGGCCGAGCAGGGCACGGTGCAGGTCAACCCGCCGGCCGCCACCGTCGGCTACCTGCCGCAGGAGGCGGACCGGGTGCCCGGCGAGTCGGTGCGCGCGTTCCTGGCCCGCCGGACCGGCGTCGCGGCCGCACAGCAGGCGCTGGACGAGGCCACGCTCGCGCTGACCGAGCAGCGGCCGGGCGCCGACGATCTCTACGCGACCGCGCTGGAACGCTGGCTCGACCTCGGCGGCGCGGACCTGGACGAGCGCGCCGAGGAGGTCGCGGCCGACCTGGGCCTGACCGTCGACCTGGACCACCCGATGACCGGGCTCTCCGGCGGCCAGGCGGCCCGCGCCGGTCTCGCGTCGCTGCTGCTCAGCCGCTATGACGTGGTGCTGCTCGACGAGCCGACGAACGACCTGGATCTGGACGGCCTGGGCCGGCTGGAGCGCTTCGTCACCGGCCTGCGCGCCGCGACCGTGCTGGTCAGCCACGACCGCGAGTTCCTGGCCCGGACCGTGACCCGGGTGGTCGAGCTGGACCTGGCACAGCAGCAGGTCAACACGTACGGCGGCGGCTACGAGGCGTACCTGGAGGAGCGGGAGACCGCGCGCCGGCACGCCCGTGAGTCCTACGAGGAGTACGCGGACACCCGCGAGGGCCTGGAGGCGCGCGCCCGTATGCAGCGCAACTGGATGGAGAAGGGCGTCCGCAACGCACGCCGGAAGGCCACGGACAACGACAAGATCGGGCGCAAGCACCGGGCCGAGTCGACCGAGAAGCAGGCCGCGAAGGCCCGGCAGACCGAGAAGATGATCGAACGGCTGGAGGTGGTCGAGGAGCCGCGCAAGGAGTGGGAGCTGCGGATGACCATCGCAGCCGCGCCCCGGGCCGGTGCGGTGGTCGCGTCGCTGCGGGAGGCCGTGGTGACCCGCGGCGGGTTCACGCTCGGCCCGGTCACGCTGCAGATCGACTGGGCGGACCGGGTCGCCATCACCGGCGCGAACGGCTCCGGCAAGTCGACGCTGCTCGCCGCTCTGCTTACCCGGCTCAACCTTGACTCCGGCACGGCCGCGCTCGGCTCCGGCGTGGTGGTCGGCGAGGTGGACCAGGCGCGCGGGCTGTTCCTCGGCGACGACTCGCTGCTGGACGCGTTCGCCGCCCACGTGCCGGAGCAGGCGCCGGCCGAGGTACGGACGCTGCTGGCCAAGTTCGGCCTGCGCGCCGACCACGTGCTGCGCCCGGCCGCGTCCCTGTCGCCCGGCGAACGTACCCGCGCGGCCCTTGCCCTTCTCCAGGCGCGTGGCGTGAACCTGCTGGTCCTCGACGAGCCCACGAACCACCTGGACCTGCCGGCGATCGAGCAGCTGGAGTCCGCGCTGGAGGGCTATCCCGGCACGCTGCTGCTGGTCACGCACGACCGCCGGATGCTGGACGCGGTCCGGGTCAGCCGGCGGCTCGCCGTGGACGCCGGCACGGTCACCGAAGAACCGCTGTGACCGTTCCGCAACCGCCCGCGACCCCCACCGGCACCGCGTACCGGGTTAGCTGTCTCACCAGGCACGACGTTTCAGGAGGTGCACCGTGAGCACTCGCGCGGACGCGCTTTTTGCATCCCGGCTGCAGGCATCCCAGCGCCCGGCGGACATCGAGGTCCGCGCGGCCGTCGTCGACATGCTCGGCCGGCTCGGCGCCCGCGGCTGCGCCGGCGAGGTCGCGGGCGAGTTCGGCGACCACCCGGAGGCCGCCGCCCACCGGATGACCTGGGCCCTCGACATGATCAACCGCTCCTACCGCGACTGACCCCGGCGCCGTTTGCTACAACCCAAGGGCATCCGAGGGTACGGCGAGAGGCGGCGATTTTCGTGACGGGCTGGCAGAACACCGGTCTCCCGGTCGAGGCGGTCCTGCCGTCACTGATCCCCGCACTCCGCGAGCACGGCGCGGCCGTGCTGGTCGCCCCGCCGGGCACCGGCAAGACGACGGTGGTCCCGCTGGCGCTGGCCGCCGCCCTGAACGGCGCGGCTGCCGGCTCCGGCACGGATGCGAGCTCCAGCTCCGCTGCCGGATCCGGCACCGATACCGGCTCCGGTCCGGTGACCGGCGCGGCCGGCACCGGCGGCGCGGCCGGCACCGGCGGCGGGTTTCCGGTGCGCGCCGGTCGCGTCGTGGTCGCGGAGCCGCGGCGGGTCGCGGCCCGCGCCGCCGCGCGGCGGATGGCCGCGCTGCTCGGGGAGCCGGTCGGCGAGACCGTCGGATTCACGGTCCGCGGCGAGCGCAAGGTCGGCCCGCGGACCCGCGTCGAGGTGGTCACGACCGGTGTCCTGGTCGCCCGGTTGCAGCGAGATCCGGAACTGCCCGGGATCGCCGCATTGATCCTGGACGAATGCCACGAACGGCACCTGGACTCGGACCTCGCGCTGGCGTTCGCGGCCGACGTCCGGGCGAACCTCCGTCCCGATCTGCTGGTCCTCGCCACCTCCGCGACCGCCGAGGCCCACCGCATCGCGCGCTGCCTCGCCGACCCGGAGGCCGGCGCCACACCGGACACCGATCCCCGGACCGTCGCCGGCGCGGCGAACGGTGTGGGCGGGGGGCCGGTGGTGGCCGGTGGGGTGCCGGTGGTCACCGCGACCGCGGCGGTGTTCCCGGTGGAGGTCGTGTGGGCGCCGCCGGAGCGGCCGATTCCGCCGCCGCACGGGATGCGGGTGGAGCCGCGGTTCCTCGATCATGTGGCGGCCGTGGTGCGGCGAGCGGTGGCGGAGAGTGACGGGGACCTGCTGGTGTTCCTGCCGGGTGACGGGGAGATCGGCGCGGTGGCGGGTCGGCTGTCCGGGCTGCGCGGCGACGTCGACCTGGTCACGCTGCACGGGCGGCAGGACTCGGGTGCGCAGGACGCGGCGCTGCGGCCGGGTGCGCGGCGCCGGGTGGTGCTGGCCAGTGCGGTCGCGGAGAGCAGCCTGACCGTGCCGGGCGTGCGCGTGGTGGTGGATGCGGGGCTCAGTCGCGTACCCCGGATGGATCTTTCTCGGGGGCTGGGGTCGCTCGCCACCGTGCGGGTGTCGCGTGCCGCGGCCACCCAGCGGGCCGGCCGGGCCGGGCGGGAGGCGCCGGGGCGGGTCTACCGGTGCTGGGCGGAGGCGGAGCACGAGCGGTTGCCCGCGTTCCCGGAGCCGGAGGTCGCGGCGGCGGATCTGACCGCGTTCGCGCTGGAGCTGGCGGTCTGGGGCGCACCGGACGGCAGCGGGCTCGCGCTTCCCGACCCGCCTCCGGCGGCCGCGCTGGAGGTCGCCACGACCACGCTGCGGGCGCTCGGCGCGGTCGACGCGAACGGCCGGGTCACGCCGCGCGGCCGGGCGATGTCCCGGGTGGGTGCCCACCCGCGGCTGGCCCGTGCCCTGCTCGACGGCACCCCGGCGGCCGGCGCGGACCGCGCGGCCGAGGTGGTCGCGCTGCTCTCGGACGACACGCTCACCGGTCGCCGCGACGACCTGGCCGCGGCCTGGCGCGCGCTGCGCACCGGCGCCGACCCGGCCGCCTCCGCCCGCTGGCGTGCCGAGTCTCGCCGTCTCCGCGCCGCCGCCTCCCCGGACGACGGCGTCCTGCCGCCTGCCGCCACCGGACCGGCCGATGTGCCGGGTGGCGCGCGGCGAGGCGGCGGGCGGTTGCCTGATGACCTGGCGGCGGGGCTGGTGGCCGGGCTGGCGTATCCGGAGTGGCTGGCGCGGGCACGGGCGGCCGGGAGCGGCGGGTATCTGATGGCCGGTGGGACCGCGGCCGAGCTGGCGGACCGGTCGGCGCTGGCCGGCAGCCCGTGGCTGGCGATCGCGGGTGCCGATCGGGCGGCCGGGCGGGCCAGCGCGCGGGTTCGTCTGGCCGCGGTGATCGATGAGGCGACCGCGCGCGAGGCGGGTGCGCCGCTGCTCAGCGCGGCCGATGAGGTGGTCTGGGACGGTGACGAGCTGCGGGCGCGGTACGTGGAGCGGCTCGGTGCGCTGGTGCTGCGGGAGCGTCCGCTCGCGCAGCCGGACCGGGCGCTGGTCACGGCCGCGCTGCGGGACGCGCTCGCGGAACGCGGTCTGAGCGCGGTGCTGGACTGGCGGCCGGAGGCGACGGCGCTGCGCCGGCGGCTGGCGTTCTGCCGGGCCGCGCTGGGCGAGCCCTGGCCGGACGTGAGCGACGCCGCGCTGCTGGAGCGGCTGGACGAGTGGCTGGGTCCGGAGCTGGCCCGGGCCCGGCGGCTGCGGGATCTGCGGAGCGCGGACCTGGGTACGGCGCTGCGGCGGCTGCTGCCGTGGCGGGAGGCGGCCCGGCTGGACGAGGTGGCGCCGGAGCGGGTGACGGTGCCGAGCGGGTCGCGGGTGCGGCTGGACTACACGGATCCGGGTGCGCCGGTGCTGGCGGTGAAGGTGCAGGAGGCGTTCGGGTGGGCTCGGGCGCCGATGGTCGGGGACGGGCGGGTCGCGGTGGTGCTGCACCTGCTGTCGCCGGCCGGGCGTCCGGTGGCGGTGACCGCGGATCTGCCGTCCTTCTGGGAGAACGGGTATCCGCAGGTGAGAGCCGAGATGCGGGGGCGTTATCCGCGGCATCCGTGGCCGGCGGACCCGACCACCGCGCCGCCGACGAGACGGGCGCAGCCGCGCAGGGGCTGATCCCGGCAAACCACCACTGTCGGCTTCCTGACACCAATTCAGACGAAAAAACCGACATATGGTGTTTTAGTGCTTGAAAGCAGTTGGAGCACACCGGCTGCTACGGTACTGGGAGGACGTATGGCGACCATCATCGCTGCCGACGACGATCCGGACTTACGCGCCATCGTGGCGGCCGTGCTGCGCCGCGCCGGTCACGTCGTGACGGTCGAGGAGGACGGCGCCGCGGCGCTGGCCCGGGTCCGTGCGGATCGGCCGGACGTGCTGATCATCGACAACCAGATGCCGCACATGACCGGCCTGGAGGTGCGCAATACGCTCCGGCTCACCCCGGAGACCGCGGACCTGCCGATCGTGCTGGCCAGCGGCTCGCTCCGGGCGGAGGAGCTGAACGATCCGCCGAGCCCGCACGACTACCTGGTGCCGAAGCCGTTCCAGTCACGCCACCTGCTGGAGACGGTCGAGGCGGCGCTCGCCACCGCGGCGCTGCGCGCGGTCCGCCGCTGACCACCGACCCCAGGCTCAACGTTGAACGGCGCGGACCGTAGGATCGCGCCTCGGCGGCCCGTGCCGGCCGGAACACCGGCTCTCCCGCAAGAGATCCCCGGCCGGGCCGCCGATCCTCACGGAGGTGGGGTGACGGTGCGTGGTGGCACCAGGTGTGGCACGGTCGCGGCGATCAGGCCGAGCACCACGCCCGCGGTGCCGGCGATGCCGGCCGCGCCGCCCGCGTAGGCGGCCAGCAGCCGGGTCCGGCTCAGCTCCTCGATCGACCAGTTGATCACGTCGGACGTCAGCCACAGCAGCAGCCCGGCCAGCACCAGCGCGGCCACGCCGCCACCCAGCAGCGTACCCGCGGCCCACCCGGGGCCGGCACCGCGCGGACCGCCCCGGTCCGAAGCAGGATCAAGGGCGAGCGGCGACGGTACGAGGAGCAGGCTGGTCGCGGACGCCCAGGCACCCGCGACCAGGAACGCCGCCACCGCGTCGCTCGGCCGGTGCCAGCCCGCCGCGAGCGTGGCCACGCCCGCGAAAGCGGCCCACCCGGCCAGCGCCAGCGTCCCTGCCGCGCTGATCGCGCGCGGCAGGACCAGGATGAAGGCGATCGCCACCGAGGCCGCGATCGTGGTGTGGCCGCTGGGCAGCGTGTTGCCCTCCCGCCACGGGTCGATGCCGTACTCCGGTCGCAGCCCCTGGTGTTTGAGCAGCTGGGTGGTGACGTTCGCGCCGGCGATCACCACGATCGCGACGACCGCGAGCCGGAAGCGCCGCCGGTACACCGCGATGAAGAAGACCAGCGCGGTCACCAGCGCGAGCGACACCACGGACATCGTGTTCAGCACCAGCGTCACCGGGCGGTACAGCTCCTCGTAGCCGATCCAGTTCGCGGTCAGCGCGATGGTGTCCACGGCCTGGCCGGTCCGGGTCTGCACGAAGACCCGGTAGACCGCGAGCAGCGCGGCGGCCTGCGCCACGGTCAGCAGCACGAGCCAGATCGCGAGGTATCGCCGCCGCCGGTCCATCCGGCCGACAGTAGTGCTCAAAGCTGTGAACGCCGGAACGAGAAGCGCAGCTCGGACGGGTGGAGCGTGCGTGGCATCGGGCTCAGGTCGCCGGCCCCGGAGAGGCGCACGTCGTACCCGTCGATCAGGCTCTTGATCATCGAGGTCGCGGTCCGGAGCGCCGGATCGGGCGGGAGCGTGGACGCGACCGGCGCGAACCGGGCCGGCCGGTGCAGCCAGACCGTGGGGACGATCAGCGTGGTCCCGGCCGGCAGTTCCGCGCCGTCCCAGCGCGTCTTGCGGCGGGTGTCGCGCAGCACCGCGGGCTCGTCCGGCCACAGCCGCCGCGCCTCCCGCACGCAGGCCTGCAGGTACGTGACGTCCGTGCGCGCCGCGGCCAGCGCGTCCGGGTGCGCGGCCAGCAGGCCGAGCGTCCGGTACGCCACCGCGCCCGCGTCCTCCAGCTCGGCGAGCAGGTGCGGAGCCCGCTCGGCGAGATCGTCCCGGCCGGCGCGGCGCAGGTGCGCACGGATCCGGGCCAGGAAACGCCAGCGCACCGGGTCGCGGCGGCGGCGCAGGTAACCCCAGTTCGCGTCCGTGCGAAGCCGGTCGAGCAGGCCGGTGACCAGGTCGTCGTCGCGAGCACCGGCACCGAGCACGATCCGGCGGACCGCGCGGCGCAGCGCGGGCCGCACCTCGTCCCAGCCGATCGTGCCGTCCGCTGCCAGCGGCCGGATCTCCTCGCGGACGATCCGGTCGACGTCGCCCGGCGGTTCCGCCGGTGGCATCGTCTCCGGCAGCGGACCGAACGTGTAGTGCGCCAGCGCGCTGCGCCGCTCCCGTCCCACCGGCGGGAATTCCCCGGAGAGCACACGCCGGGCGTGGCCCTCGTCCAGGATCAGCGCGACCGAGCGGCCCGGCACGGTGAGGCGCAGCGGGCCGAGCCCGTATCGGTCACGCAGGCGGTTGATCTCGGAATCCGCGAACCGGTCCAGCGCGAACCGGCCGGCCCACGGGCGCGGCGTGACCACGCCCCGGGCGACGCCGGGGGCGAGCACCCGGGTCAGCACGCGGACCGTGTCGCACGCGGTGGCCCGGGGCGGCCGGCGCCGTGCCGCCCTGCCGCTCTCGGTGCGGGGCGCACCGACCGCGGTTCCGGAAACGCTCATGGCAACGGAACTACCCGGCCGTCCGGCCGGAAAACCCGCGCCGCGGGTCAGGAGCCGTCGGCGAGCAGCTTCTCCCGGACCTGGCGGCGCAGCACCTTGCCGATCATGCTGCGCGGCAGCTCCGTGGCGATCACGATGCGGCGCGGTGCCTTGTAACCGGCCAGCCGCTCACGGGCCCAGGCCCGCAGCGTCTCCGGGTCCGGGTGCGTGCCCTCGGCCGGCACCACCACGGCCACGACCTGCTCGCCGCCGTCCTTGCCGGGCACGCCCACCACGGCCGCGTCCGCCACGTCCGCGTGCTGGCGCAGCACCTCCTCCACCTCGGAGGGATAGACGTTGAAGCCGCCGGTGATGATCAGTTCCTTGATCCGGTCGACGATCGTCAGGTAGCCGTCCTCGCTCATCACGGCCACGTCGCCGGTGCGGATCCAGCCGCCGGGCAGCAGCACCCGCGCGGTCTCCTCCGGCAGGTTCCAGTACCCGGAGAACACCTGCGGGCCCTGGATGAGCAGCTCGCCGGGCTCGCCCGGCGGCACGTCCACGGACGGGTCCTCGCGGTCGGCGAGGCGGACCCGGGTGGACGGGAACGGCACGCCGATCGAGCCGGGCCGGCGCCCCTTCGACATCGGGTTGCCGACCGTGATCGGCGACGTCTCGGTCATGCCGTAGCCCTCGATCAGCAGGCCACCGGTGATCTTCTCCCAGCGGTCGACCGTGTCCGGCGGCAGCGTCATGGCGCCGGAGATCGCGTACCGCACCGAGGAGAGGTCGACGCCGCGCTTGCGCGCCTCCGCGCCGAGCCGGTCGTACATCGGCGGCACACCCGGGAAGAACGTGGGCGGACGTCGCTTGGCCGCGTCCAGCACCATGCCCGGGTCGAACCGGGGCAGCAGCACGGTGGTCGCACCGATCGTGATCGACGTGGTCAGGCAGAGCGTCAGGCCGTACACGTGGAACATCGGCAGCACCGCGTAGAACACCTCGTCGCCGTACCGCAGGCCCTGCACCCAGGCGAGGTTCTGCTGCGCGTTCGCGGCCAGGTTGCGGTGGCTGAGGATCGCGCCCTTGGGCGTGCCGGTGGTGCCGCCGGTGTACTGCAGCACCGCGGTGTCGTCGACGCCGGGGCCGGGCACCGCGTCCGCGATCGGCGCCGCCTGCGCGACCAGCTTCTCCCAGCTGCGCGCGGACGCCGGGGCCGGGCCGGTCATGTCAGCGCGGGTCTTCCGCGCGCGGGCGATCGGCAGCCGCAGCGCGAGGCGCTTGACCAGCGGGAGCGCGGCCGGCAGGTCCACCGCGACGATCGTCTCGACGCCGGTGCGATCCCGGGTCGCGTCGACCAGCGACGCCACCTTCTGCCAGACGATCGCGACGCGGGCACCGTGGTCGGCGAGCTGGTGCGCCAGCTCGTCCCTGGTGTAGAGCGGGTTGTGCTCGACCACGATCGCACCGAGCCGGAGCACCGCGTAGAACGCGACCACGTGCTGCGGGCAGTTCGGCAGCACCAGCGCGACCCGGTCACCGGCCCGCACGCCCAGCTCGTACAGCGCGCCGGCGGCGCGGGCCACCTGGTCGCCGAGCTGCCGGTACGTGGTGGCGGCGCCGAGGAAGTCGAGCGCGACGCGGTCCGGGAAGCGCGCCACGGCGGCGTCCAGGTTCGCGGTCAGCGGCGTCTCCGGGACCGTGATGTCCGCCGGGACTCCCTCGGGGTAGGCCGCCAGCCAGGGCCGATCGTCTGCCACGCGCACTCCTACGGATCCGTAACCTACGTTTCCGTAGGTTAGCAGCCGGATGATCGGAAACCGAGCGTCGCTCATGGGTGCATCGATGTCCACAAGTCCGATTGATCACCCCGCGAACGGGTAATTTTTTCGGGTTCACCCGAGGACGGGGCTGGCGGACGGGCCCTGCTCACCTACCATGAGGCCTGCTCGCTCGCATCGTCGCACGGCGAGTCTCCAAGCGCAGCAACGCCTTTGCGAGGTTCTCATGACCACCGAGCCGATCGAGTCAACCGGGTCGGCACCCTTCACCGACCTCTCCCCGGTGATCCATGCGACGACGCGCTGGCTGCTCTCGGCGTACCCGCCGCGGCCCGGTTTCCTGTCCTTCCGGCTCGCCGAGGAGCAGGTCCGGGCGGCGGTCGCGATCGCGGCCCGGCTGCGCTACCCGACCGACCTGGAGGCCGGCCTGCTGCTGATCACCGGCACCGGCGGCGCCGGGCGGCTGGACTGGCTGACCGGCTCCGACGTGCACCCGACGCCCGGCGAGCCGTGGCGCGCACAGGTCGACGAGGTGCTGGCCAGCTGGGCCGCCGCACTGCTCACCGACGCCGATCTGGCCGTCGCCGCGACCGCGATCGCCCCGGTGCCGGAGGACGTGGACCGGCTGACCGCGCCGGACGCCCGCGACCTGGCCGCGGCCGCGGAACTGCGCCACCCGGAGGCGATGCACCTGATCAGCGCGCTGCACCTGCCGGAACTGACCCGCACGCTCGCGGCCGCCGGCTTCACCGGCTGGTAGGCGATGGATCTCCGCGCCCGGGTGGCGGCGGCGCGCGTGGGCCGACTGGCCACGGTCGGCGCGGACGGCCGGCCACACCTGGTGCCGATCTGCTTCGCGCTGGCCGGCGAGCGGATCGTCAGCGCGGTCGACCACAAACCCAAGCGGACGGTACGGCTGCGCCGCCTGGCCAACGCGCGGGAGACCGGCGTCGCGTCCCTGCTGATCGACGAGTACGACGACGACTGGACGCGGCTGTGGTGGGTCCGGGTGGACGGCACGCTCACCGTGCTGGACACGGCGCCGGCGGACGCACTGGACGCGCTCACCGCCAAGTACCCGCAGTACGCCGCGACGCCACCGACCGGGCCGACGCTCGTGCTCACCATCACGTCCTGGTCCGGCTGGTCCTATCGGGATGATTGACGGCCGCGCCTAGGCTGTCGCTCGTGCGCGCCGACGAACTCGTCCTTCGCACCTCCGTCTCGTGGCCGCTCATCCCGGACGTCACGGACGCCCGTCCGATGTGCACCTCGACCGGTGTTCGTACGATCGCGGCCGTGCCCCGCGAAGAGTTCCGCGTGCAGACGACTCTCCCCTTCTACGCCGCCGGTCACCTAGCCTTCGTCTCGTTCTTCCTCGCCGGCATCGCGATGACCGGGCCGCTCCTCGTCAATCTGGCCGGCACGGCCATGTCCCTCTTCTTCGCCGCGTCCTCGGTGGTCCAGAGCCGCCGCCCCGTACTGATCTCCGACGCCGGCATCCGGTCGCGCACCCTGACCTGGCACCGATACGACACGGTCGTCCCGTGGTGGCAGGTGGAGAGCGCCCGGCTCGGCAAGCTCGGCCTGGTTCCCGCGATCCTGTTCACACTGCGCGACCCGGGCGCGGTCGCCGCGCCGGGCACGATGCTGCACCGGCAGTTCCTCCGGGTGCACGCCAGGACGGGCGCGCACGTGGCGATCGTGACCGCGGGCTGGCTGAACCGGACCTCGCGCGCGGAGATCGAGGGCGCGATCTCGCTGTACAGCGGCGGCCGGGTCCTGGTCGAGCACACGCCCTTTGATCAACTTCGATGACGGGCGCGGTGGGCCGTGGGATCGTACGTCGATGAGGATCACGTCGCACCCGGCGGGCACCGTCTATCTGTCCCGCAACCCCGCCCGTACCGATGACGTCGTCGCGGAGGTGGCGCTCGGCGACGCGGACACGTTCGTCGCCGCCTGCGCCGCCGCCCACGAGCGCCAGCCCGCCTGGGCCGACGTGCCCGCGCCGGTCCGTGGCCGGGTGATGGGCGCGGCCGGGCGGCTGGTCGAGGCGAACGCGGAGACGCTGGCCCGCCTGGTCACCCGGGAGATCGGCAAACCGTACGCGGAAGCGCTCGGTGAGGTCCGGGAGATCGTCGACACCTGCGAGTTCTTCCTCGGCGAGGGCCGGCGCCTGTACGGCGAGACGGTGCCGAGCGAGATGCCGGACAAGCAGCTGTTCACGTTCCGCAACCCGGTCGGCACGGTCGCGGTGATCACCGCGGGCAACTTCCCGGTCGCGGTGCCGTCCTGGTACCTGGTTCCCGCGCTGCTCACCGGCAACACCGTGGTGTGGAAGCCGGCCGAGTACGCCGCCGCGTCCGCGCACGCGCTCCACCGGCTGTTCGTCGCGGCCGGGCTGCCGGACGGCGTGCTCCAGCTGGTCTTCGCGGACGGCGACGACACGTTCACCGGGCTGTCCCGCGCGCTCGACGCCGGGCTGGTCGACAAGGTCGGCTTCACCGGCTCCACCGAGGTCGGGCGGCGGATCGGCGAGCTGTGCGGCCGGCATCTGCAGTCACCGTGCCTGGAACTCGGCGGCAAGAATCCCATGGTGGTCACGCCGAGCGCGGACCTGGACCTGGCCGTCGAGGGCGCGCTCTTCGCCGGCTTCGGCACCGCCGGGCAGCGCTGCACGTCGCTCGGCACGGTCATCGCGCACCGGAGCGTGCACGACGAGTTCCTGCGCCGGTTCACCGCCGCGGTCGAGGCCGCCCCGATCGGCGACCCGGCCGGCGACGTGCTGCTCGGCCCGCTGCTCGACGCGCGTTTCGCCGCCCGCTTCGACGAGTATCTCGGCTGGATCGCGCCGCACCACACGGTCTCCGGCTCGTCCGCGACCGGCCGGATAACCGCGGACGCACCCCGCAAGGGTTTCACCGGCTCCGCCGAGGCCGGCCTGTACTACCACCCCACGATCGTCGCCGGCCTCACCGAAACCGACCCGATCTTCCTGCACGAGACGTTCGGCCCGCTGGTCGGCATCCTCCCCTACGACACGCTCGACGACGCGATCCGCCTGGCCAACCTGCCCGGATACGGCCTGAGCAGCGCCATCTACACCACCGACCCGGCCGATGTCTTCACGTTCCGCCGCCGCGTCTCGGCCGGCATGGTCAGCGTCAACAACTCCACCTCCGGCGCCGAGGCGCACCTCCCGTTCGGCGGCAACGGCAAGTCCGGCAACGGCAGCCGCCAGTCCGGCCGCTGGGTCCTCGACCAGTTCACCCGCTGGCAGTCGATGAACTGGGACCACTCCGGCCACCTCCAGAAAGCCCAGATGGACGTCACCGATCTGACCGCCGACCTCTCGTTCCGCCTCTGAAAAGCACGACGGAGGGCAACACCGCCTTCGGCGACAGCAAGCGCGGCCCTCCCGCAGGCGGGAAACGCGGGCCCGCACCACGCCCACCTTCAAGATCAAGGTGCATCGCACCGGTGCCCGCGCAACAGCGGCCGCCGGAAGCTGGGCAGACAAAAAGAACGGCGCCGGTCGCGAACGACCGGCGCCGGGAACGGGTTGCTCAGGCGGCCAAACCGCCGCGGCGGCCTCGGCGGGCGCGGATGTAGTCGGAGACGACGTAGGAGCCGAGTTCGTCGGCGTCGGGGGCGAAGACGCGGCCGCCGTTGCGGCGGGCCAGGCCCTCGACGAAGCGGCGGAGGCCCTCGTCGTCGCCGAGCATGAACGTGTTCAACGTTGCGCCGTAGCGGGTGAGGTGGTCGACCTCGGTGAGCGTGGCGCGCAGTGTCTCCATGGTGGTCGGCCAGTCGAACCAGGCCTCGCCGTCGGCGTCCAGGTGGGCGGTCGGCTCGCCGTCCGTGATGACCAGCACCACGGGCTCGGCCTGGGGGTGTTTGCGCAGGTGACGGCCGGCCAGCATCAGGGCGTGCTGCAGGTTCGTGCCCTGGAGCCGGGTGGGTTCGATCTCCGCGAGTTCCTGCTGGGTGAGGCGCACGGCGTATCGGTTGAAGCCGATGATCTCCAGTGCGTCCTGCGGGAACTTCGTGGCGACCAGGTGGGACAGCGCGAGCGCGGTCTGCTTCATCGGGCCCCACCGGCCGTCGGCGAACATCGAGTAGGACAGGTCGACCAGCACGGCGACGGCGGCGGACGCGCGGCGTTCGGTCTCGGCGACCTCGAAGTCGTCCGGCTGGAGCCGGAGCGGGATCGGGGCCTGACCGGACGACGCGGTACGCCGGATCGCGTTGCCCAGCGTGCGCACCACGTCCAGCGGTTGCTCGTCGCCGAATTCCCACGGGCGGGACGCGCCGGTCAGCTCGCCCGCGGCCCCGGCGGAGCGCAGGTCGTGCTGGCCGCGGCGGCCGTCGCCGAGGTGCGCGAAGACCTGCCGGAGCGCGGTGCCGCCGAGCCGGCGCAGCGCCTTCGGGCTGAGCGTGAGCCCGTCCTGGCCGCGTTGCACCCAGCCCTGCCGGCGCAGTTCACGTTCTAGATCGCGGAGCCGGCGTACGTCGTCCGCCGCGGACCGGCCGAGCTGTCGCTCGACGGCCTCGACGTCCACGTCGTCCAGCGTCGCGCCGGGATGGTCCTGGCCGAGCTGGTCGATCAGGTCGTCCAGGTCGCCGATCTCCTCCAGCGCACCGGCCGCGTCGCCGTAGCCGAGTTCGCCGCGTCCCTGCACCCGCTCGCGCCCGCCCCAGTTGAGGTTCGGCCGCAGCGTGCGCAGGTTGTCGCCGAGCGCGGCCATCTGCTCGGCCAGCCCGGAGTTCCCGAACGCCTGCGCCATCAGGCTCTCCAGCTCCTCGCGCTGCGACGGGGAGAGCGAGCGCATCAGCCGCTCCCCCGCCGCGGCCCGGCGGGCCAGCGCGTCGATCAGCTCGTCGACGGTCTCCGGGTTCTCCGGGAACATGTCGCCGTGCCGGCGCATGAACTCGGCGAACGCGTCCGTGGTGTCCTCGCCGCGGGCGTGCCGTTCGAGCAGCGCATTGAGGTCGGTCATCATCTCGGCCATCCGCGCGGCGGCCTGCGGGTCGTTCTGCAGCGCCTGCTTCAGGCCGGCGAAGCGCTGCTCCAGCACCTCGTTCCGCAGACCGTCGAGGATCTGCTGATAGAGCTGCCGGGCCTCGTCGCTGGTCCACTCGTAGCCGGACAGCTCCTCGACCGCGCGGGCGGTGGACCGCGGCAGGTTGTCCAGCTGCGCGTGCTTGAAGATCGCCTCGGGGTCGTCGCTGCGGTTGAGCGCGTCCTTCTCCGCGGCGAGCGCCTGGTCGAGCAGCGCGCGCGAGCGGGTGACCGCGCCGTCCAGGTTGCCCCGGCGCATCGCCTCGCGGCGCATGCGCTTGGCCCGCGCGGTCAGGTCGTCCAGGCCGCGCTCGCCCCGGGGGCCGCGGCGCAGCAGGTCGCGCAGCGCGTCCCGGAGGTTGCGGCCCTCCAGGATCTCGCCGCCGACCTGGTCCACCGCGGCCCGTACGTCGAACGGCGGGGCGAGCGGGTCCGGCCCGTCCCGCCACGCGCCGTACCGGAACCGGTTTCCGGCCATCGTGTCAGCTCCCGTAGATCGTGCGGCCGTCGTCGGTGACGTCCTTGGCCAGCCGGCGGGTCAGGTGCAGCCCCTCCAGGACCAGCTCGACACCGGCCGCGGCCTCGCCGCGGGTGGGCGCGTCGCCGAGGCCGAGCCGGTCGAGCACCTTGGCCAGGCCGGGCACGGTGCCGACCTGGTTGAGCAGCTCGTCCGCGCTGACCATGTCGCCGCTCTCGATGATCGTGCCGTCCGCGGCCAGGTCGGTGAAGCCGGACAGGTCGAGGCCGGACAGCTTGGCCCGGAACGTGTCCGCGACCGCGGTGCGCAGCAGGTGCGCCAGGATCTCGATCTCCCGGCCCTCCTCGCCGCTCTCGAACTCGACCTTGCCGCGCAGCGTGGAGACGATCGACGTGGTGTCCGCCACGCGCGCGACCGGCTGGGCCTCGCCGCGCAGCCCGGCCCGGCGCAGCGCACCGGCCGCGACGGTCTCCGCGGCGGCGATCGCGAACCGGGCGCTGACGCCGGAGCGCTGGTCGACGCTCGGCGACTCGCGCACCGCGCGGGCGAACCGGGCGACGATCTCCAGCACGTGGTCCGGCACCTCGGCGGCCAGATCGGCCTCCTGCTTGACCAGGTCGAGTTCCATCTCAAGCTCGACCGGGTAGTGGGTACGGATCTCCGCACCGAACCGGTCCTTCAGCGGCGTGATGATCCGGCCGCGGTTCGTGTAGTCCTCCGGGTTCGCGGACGCGACCAGCAGGATGTCCAGCGGCATGCGCAGCTGGTAGCCGCGGACCTGGATGTCCCGCTCCTCCAGCACGTTGAGCAGGCTGACCTGGATGCGCTCGGCCAGGTCGGGCAGCTCGTTGACCGCGAAGACGCCGCGGTTGGTGCGCGGGACCAGGCCGAAGTGGATCGTCTCCGGGTCGCCGAGCGTACGGCCCTGGGCGATCTTGATGGGGTCGACGTCGCCGATCAGGTCACCGACGCTGGTGTCCGGCGTGGCGAGCTTCTCGCCGTACCGCATGCTCCGGTGCAGCCAGGCGATCGGGGTGTCGTCGCCGGTCTCCCTGACCTGGGCCTGGGCGGACGGTGTGAGCGGCCGCAGCGGGTGCTCGTTGAGCTCGGAGCCGGGCAGCACCGGCGTCCACTCGTCGAGCAGGTTGACCAGCGAGCGGATCAGGCGCGTCTTGCCCTGGCCGCGCTCGCCGAGCAGGACCATGTCGTGCCCGGCGAGCAGCGCGCGCTCGACCTCGGGCAGCACCGTGTCGTCGTAGCCGACGACGCCGGGGAAGCGCTTCTCCCCGCTGCGGAGCTGGGCGAGCAGGTTCTCGCGCAGCTCCTCCTTGACGGTCCGGAAGATGTGGCCGGCGGCCTTGAGCTCCCCGATCGTGCGGGGCAGGCCGGCGGGCGGGTTCGGCACAAGCGCCTCTGGCGTTTCTGTCACCCACCGAACCTAGCCCGCGAAACGGAGGCTCCGCCGCTTTTGTTTGTCCGCTGGCGGCTGAAAAATCGGCTGCTTCCATTCCGTACGTACGGCAGGCTGATCTTCGTTCTTGTTTGTTCCGAGGGGAGGAACGTCACCGTGGAGAAGATCAACGAGCGGCTCGTCAACTGGGCGAGCATCCTTGAGTCGAAGACTCGCGAGCAGGCCGAACGGACCTCCACGCTGCCGTTCATATTCCCGCACCTGGCGCTGATGCCGGACGCGCACCTGGGCAAGGGCGCGACCGTCGGCTCGGTCATCCCGACGCTCGGCGCGATCATCCCGGCCGCCGTGGGCGTGGACATCGGCTGCGGCATGGCCGCGGTGAAGACGCAGTTCCACCGGTCGTCGCTGACCGGGGACCTGTCGAAGCTGCGGGTCGCGATCGAGCGGGCGATCCCGCTGTCGGCCGGCGGGGCGAACACGTCGCTGACCGCGTCCGCCGCCGCGCGCGTGGCCCACCTGACCGAGATGTCGGATAAAGCAGGATTTGATCCGGCGGACTTCGCGGCCAAGTGGGACCTGCAGCTCGGCTCGCTCGGCTCCGGCAACCATTTCATCGAGTGCAGCACGGACGAGAACGGCATGGTCTGGCTGTTCCTGCACTCCGGTTCGCGTGGCGTCGGCAACCGGATCGCCGGCCACCACATCCAGGTCGCCCGGGACCTGATGAAGCGGTACTGGATCGACCTCCCCGACCTCGACATGGCGTACCTGGTCGAGGGCACGGCCGAGTTCGACGCGTACATCGCGGCGCTGAACTGGGCGCAGGAGTACGCGCTGCTCAACCGCGAGGAGATGATGGACCGCGTGGTCGCCTGCTTCGCCGAGTGGCAGGGCGAGGCCGTGATCGAGTCCGAGCGGGTCAGCTGCCACCACAACTACACCACCCGTGAGACGCACTTCGGCCGGGAGGTCTGGCTGTCCCGCAAGGGCGCGATCAACGCGGCGCGCGGTGTACCCGGGCTGATCCCCGGCTCGATGGGCGACGCGTCGTACGTGGTGGTCGGCAAGGGCAACCCGGTCGCGCTGAACTCGGCGCCGCACGGCGCGGGCCGCAACTACTCGCGCTCGGCCGCGCGCCGCACGTTCACCCGCGACCAGCTGCGCGAGGCGATGAAGGGCATCGAGTACCGCGACACGGACGCGTTCATCGACGAGATCCCGGCCGCGTACAAGCCGATCGACCAGGTGATGACGGACGCGGCCGACCTGGTCGAGATCCGCCACACGCTGCGCCAGTTCATCAACGTCAAGGGCGACTGACACCGGGGTACGCCCAGCGCGCGGCCACGCCGGCCACGACCACGCCTCCAGGGACGGCGGCGCGGGCGGCCGGCAGCGCGTGCAGTTCGCAGCGCGTGCAGTGACAGCGCGTGCAGTGGCACCGCGTGCAGTGGCAACCGTGCAACGGCAGCTCGTGCAGCCAGCAGCGCGCGCAGTGGCAGCGCGTGCAGTGGCAGCGCGTGCAGTGGCAACCGTGCAACGGCAGCTCGTGCAGCCAGCAGCGCGCGCAGTGGCAGCGCGTGCAGTGGCAACCGTGCAACGGCAGCTCGTGCAGCCAGCAGCGCGCGCAGTGGCACCGCGTGCAGTGGCACCGCGGTGTAGCGGCACCGCGTGCAGTGGCGAATTGCCGATCACCAGCACGCATACCGCGGTGATCGCGGGCGGCGGCGTACTGCTCGCGCTGGGGCGAGGCCGGCGTTCCGATGATCCGGCGCCGCACCCGCTTCATCCCCGGACCGCTATGGGCCGCCGCCGCTCGCGCTCCCCGGCGCGTGGCAGGCGGCGGCTCCGGCGGTAACCGCCGCCTGCCACGGTGCGCGGGCCCGGCCATACGAGTCGTGCCCGGCACGCCGGCATTCAACACGGCCGGCTCCGGCCCGAGACCGACGTGGCGCAGTGGGCTGTCGGTGCCGCTCGCACCGTCCGGCCGGCCTGGCCGGTGGGTGTCTCACGGTGCGTGGTTGGTGGTGGCCGGGGCGGGGGACAATGGGGGTATGGCTCCGCTACCTCGACCCGCTGACCTGTTCGGCTACGGTCGCGCCGCGCTGGAGGGGGCCGCGCTCGGCGCCGCCTCGCTCAGCGGGGTCGCCCATCGCGCGATCGGCCGGGCCGCCCGTGACAACCCGGCGGGGCGGCTCGCGTCCGAGACTGCCCGCGGCGTGGTGGATGCGAGCCTACTGGCCGCGCAGGGCGCGATCGGGGTGGCGCAGGGGGCGCTGAACGTCGCACAGGGCATGGTCGCCGGTGCGCCGGGCGTGGCGGGTGCGGCCCGCGACGTGGCGTCCGAGGTGGCCCGGGGCGCGGCCTCCACCGCGGTCGCACTGGCCACGGCTCCGAGCCGGCTGCTGACGGTGCTCGGCGACGTGGAGACGCTGACCGGCCGGGTCGGCGCCGCGGTCGACACGGCCGAGGCCCTGATCTCGCGCGTCGAGACCACGGTCGGCATCGCGGAGGAGCTGGTCGCCCGGGTCGAGACCACGGTCGGTACGGCGGAGCTGCTGGTCGGCCGCGCCGGGCAGACCATCACCACCGCCGACGGCCTGGTCGTCACGGCCGGCACCACCATCGACGAGGCCGGCACACTCGTCACCCGCGCCGGCGGAACCATCGACCAGGCCGGGAGCCTCGTCACCCGCGCCGGCGGAACCATCGACCAGGCCGGCACACTCGTCAGCCGGGCCGGCGGGACGATCGACGAAGCCGGTGTGCTGGTGGCGCACGCGGATCAGGCGATCGGCGGGGCCGCTGGGCTGATCACGCGTGCGGAGCACGCGGTGACCGCGATCGAGGCGCTGCTGGGTGAGGCAAGCGGTCTGATCGGCCGCACCGGCGAGACCGTGGGCACGGCCGGCACGCTGGTCGGCGAGGCGCAGGCCGCGATCAACGAGGTCGTACTGATCAGCACGGCCGCGACGAAGGCGATCGAGGAAGCCGCGCTGATCATCGAGACCGCGACGAGGGTCGCCGGGTCCGCGGAGGGTGTGGTGACCGGCGCGGAGACAGTGGCCAGCCGGGCGTCCGCGCTGGTCGCACGCGTGGAGAACACCGCGGTCACGGCCGATGACCTGCTCGCGTCGTATGCGCCGGCGCTCTACCGCGCGGCGCCGATGGCGCACCGGTTCGTGGAGCAGCTGTCCCCGGAGGAGGTCGATGCCGCGATCCGGCTGGTGGACGAGCTGCCGAAGCTCACCGGGCACGTCACCGAGAGCATCCTGCCGATCCTGCGCACCCTGGACCGCGTCGGCCCGGACATCCACGAGCTGCTGGAGGTCACCCGGGAGCTGCGGCTCGCGCTGGCCGGCATCCCCGGCCTGAAGATGCTGGCCCGCCGCGGCGACCGCCTCACCGAGAACGCCGACTGAGTCGCCGGTCCGGAAGAACGGAGCCGATGGTCAGCCGGCACTGAGTCGTGAGTCGGATCAGACTGACCGGCCGCTCACGCGGGCGGGCCGGCACACCGCTCAGGCGGACGGCGGCTTCGGGCCGGCCGGTGGAAGCGGGCGATGCGGCGCCGGAGCGGACGGCGCCTGCTGCGCATAGGGCGGCGCGGCGAGCGGCGGCGCCGGGGGCGGCGTGTAGAGCGGCCCGCCGTGCTGCACCGGCGGACGGCGGCTCGCGTGCACCTTGCGGACCAGATGGGTGAGGTAGAGCAGCGACCCCGCCAGCACGCCGAGGTCGTCCAGCAGGATCGGATCGGGCAGCAGGTCGACCGGCGAGATCGTGTAGACGATCGCGCCCCAGAACGCGAACTTGCCGCCCGCGCCCAGCTCCGTGAGCATGCGGCGCATCTTCCAGACGCGGAAGCCCAGGACGATCGCGCCCGCCAGCATCGCGAGCATGAGCAGGGCGATCCCGGCGACGAGCAGTCGTCCTTCCACAGACATACCGCTACGGTAGCGCTCCGGTCACGCTACCGCCCGTCGGCGCTCCGCACCCGGGAATGAGTGAAACTACGGGTGCAGGACGCAGAACTCGTTCCCCTCCGGGTCGGCCAGCACCTCGAACGGCTCGTCGCCCCGCTGTCCCACGTCGGCCCGGGTCGCACCGAGCGCGAGCAGCCGCTCCACCTCCTGGTCCACCGTGGCCCCGGTGGCGGGGAGCAGGTCGGGATGGTTGCGGTTCTTGTCCCGCTTCACGCCGCCGGCCGGCTGGAGCCACACGCTCGGCTCGCCGTCCGCCGGCGACCGGAGGTGCGCGGAACCGTCCGCCTCCCGCTCGACCCGGTACCCGAGCGCGGCGCTCCAGAACGACGCCATCAGCTCCACGTCGAGCGCGTCGATCGTCCACTGTGCGAAACGGACCGTCATGACACCTCCCGCGTCAGGAGATCCCTACTTCCCTCGTCGAACGCGACCAAACGCACCAGCTCCACCCCGGTACGCGTGGCGCGCAGCGTCGACACCGCGATGCGCGCCGCCTCCTCGGGCGGGTACCCGTACACGCCGGTGCTGATCGCCGGGATCGCGAGCGTGCGGACGCCCAGCGCATCCGCGACCTCCAGGCAGCGCCGGTAGCAGGACGCGAGCACGGCCGCCTCGTCGTAGCCACCGCCCTCCCAGACCGGTCCGACCGTGTGGATCACGTGCCGGACCGGCGGGTCCAGCCGGAACGCGGGCGTGGCGACCGCGTCTCCCGGGTCCAGCGGCGCGAGCGCGGACCCCGCTTCGGCGAGCCGCGGCCCGGCCGCCGCGTGCACGGCCCGGTCGACCCCGCCGCCGCCGAGCAGCGACTCGTTCGCCGCGGTGACGATCGCGTCCACCCGCTGCGCGACCAGATCACCGAGCACCACCTCGATCACCGGCATCGCCGTCTCCCCTCTCGCACCCGGCCGGATCACCGGGAACCGCCGGCACCCGCATCGGCGGTCCCGGAACCGCTCACCGATCTCACGGCCGGCATCAGCGCAGCTTCGCCAGGAGCGTGGCCTCGAGCTCCGGGTCGAGGCCGACCGGGGGCCGATCCGCCCGCTGCGGCGCGACGCCGCCGATCGACGCCAGCCAGGACCAGGTGTCGGTGACCGTGTCGATCAGGGGGCGCGGGCGGAGACCGGCCGCGACCGCGCGGGAGACGTCGGAGGTGTGCATCGCGTCGTGCATCTCGCCCGGCGGCATCCAGATCGGCAGGTCGGTCCAGGGTTCCACACCCGCGTCCAGGAGCACGGACGGCTCCGCCCAGCGCAGTACGGCGTCCGCGCCGGTGGCCTCGATGCAGGCGGACAGCAGCGACGACATGGTGGCGTGCCCGGCCGGACCGACCAGGTTGAACGGTCCGCCGAGCCCGGCCGCGAGCGCGTCCAGCGTCCACTCGGCCAGGTCCCGGGCGTCGATGTACTGCAACGGCAGCGACGCCGGTCCGGGCGCCAGCACCTCGCCACCGCGCACGACGCGCCGCAGCCACCAGGGCAGCCGGCCGATGTTCTCGTACGGCCCGAGGATCAACCCGGCGCGCACCAGCAGTGCCCGGTCGCCGAACACCGACGATGCGGCCAGCTCACCGGCCCGCTTGACGCCCGCGTAGTCCGCGACGTCGTCGGACGGCGGGACCAGGGGCGCGGACTCGGTCGCACCGGCCGCGGCGGGCCAGGCGTAGACGGAACGGCTGGAGATGTACGCGTACGCGCCGGCGGAGACCGTGGACGCGGCGGTGGCCACCGCGGAGGGCGCCCAGCTCCACGTGTCCACCACCGCGTCGAACGACAACCCGTCCAGTGCGGCGAGCCCGTCCGGGGCGAGCCGATCTCCCCGCAGCGACACCACCCCGGACTGCGTCACCGTGTTGCGGCCGCGGTTGAGCACGGTCACCCACCACCCGCGCGCGACCGCGGCCTCCACCACGGCCCGGCCCACGAACTCGGTCCCGCCCAGCACCAGCAGCCTCATGCCGGACAGACTGCCCGACCGGGCACCGGTGCACACTCTGCCTACAGCAGAAGGCCGATCTTCGTGTACCCGCGCAGCAGGTCCCGGGAGATGATCAGCCGCTGCATCTCGTCCGTGCCCTCGAAGATCCGGTAGAGCCGCACCTGCCGGTACCAGCGCTCGATCGGCAGTTCCCGGGTGTAACCCATACCGCCGTGGATCTGCAGCACCCGGTCCACCACGTTGTTGACCATGGCGGCGCCGTAGAGCTTCGCCATCGACGACGCGTGCCGCGGGTCCCGCCCGGCGTCCACGGTCCACGCGGCCCGCAGCACCAGCATGCGCGCGGCCTCCAGCTCCACCTCGGAGTCCGCGATCATCCACTGGATCGCCTGGTTCTCGCCGATCACCCGGCCGAACGTCTCCCGGGTGCGCGCGTGCGCCAGCGCCATCTCCAGCGCGCGTTCCGCGATGCCGATCGCGTGCGACGGGATCGTGTACCGCCCCTTGCCGATCCACTGCATGCCCAGCTCGAAGCCCTGGCCCACGGTGCCGAGGATGTTCCTGGACGGCACCCGCACGTCCTCGAAGATCAGCGACGCCGGCCCGCCCTCGCCCATCGTCTGGATGAACTCGGACCGCCATCCCATCGCGCGGTCGACCAGGAACGCGGTCGCGCCGCCCTTCCGCGCGCCGAGGGCGGGGTCGGTCACCGCGACCACGATCGCGAAGTCGGCCTCGTTGCCGTTCGTGATGAACGTCTTCTCGCCGTTGAGGATCCAGTCGTCGCCGTCCTGGCGCGCGGACATCCGGATGTTCGCCGCGTCCGACCCGGCGCCCGGCTCGGTGATCGCGAAGCACGAGATCCGCTTGCCCTCGATCGTCGGCAGCAGGAACTCCTCCTTCTGCTCCGCGGACGCGTAGAACAGGATGTTGTCCGCCTCGCCGCCGAACCGGAACGGCACGACGGTGCGCCCGATCTCGGTCCAGATCAGCGACTGCATCACGGCCGGCAGGTCCATTCCGCCGTACTCCTCCGGCGTGGCCAGGCCCCAGAAGCCGAACGCGCGCGCCTTCTGCTGCAACTCGCGCAGTTCCTCCAGCGTCAGTCCGGGCTGGTGTGCGCGTTCCCGGCGCAGCACCGTGTCCTCCAGCGGCATCACCTCCTTCTCCACGAAACTGCGAACCGTCTCCCGGATCGCCTTTTCCTCGTCGCTCAGTGAGAAGTCCACGGGAATCCCTCCGCCGAAATCACGAGATAGCGTTGATGCCGGTCAGCGCCCGGCCGATGATGAGTTGCTGGATCTGGCTGGTGCCTTCGTAGAGCGTCATGACCCGCGCGTCGCGCAGATACTTGCCGACCGGGTATTCGTCGATGTATCCGTAGCCGCCGAACACCTGGAGCGCGTCGTTCGCGCACCGCACCGCAGCCTCGCTGGCGAACAGTTTCGCCATCGACGACTCGGTGGCGAACGGCTCGCCACGGTCGATCAGATCCGCCACCCGCCAGGTCAGAAGACGCGCCGCCGCCGTGTCCACCGCGATGGACGACAGCAGTTGCTGCACGAGCTGGTGACCCGCGATCGGCTTCCCGAACTGGGTGCGCGAGCCCGCATAGGACACCGCAGCGTCCAGGCAGCCCTGCGCGATGCCGACGCATCCGGCGGCCACCGACATGCGGCCCTTCGCCAGCGCGGACATCGCGATCCGGAATCCCTTGCCGAGCTGGCCGACCACCGCGGTCGACGGCACGCGCACGGCATCGAACGACAGCGACGCCGTGGCCTGCGCTCGCAGCCCCAGCTTCCCCTTGATCTCATGCCGGGAGAAACCAGGGGCATCCGTGGGTACGAGGAACGCGGTCACGCCGGCGTCGGTGCGCGCGAAGACGAGCGCGACGTCGGCCCACGTACCGTTGGTGATGAAGGTCTTCTCGCCGCTGATCAGCCAGTCCGTGCCGTCGGGCACCGCGCGGGTGGCCAGCGAGCCCGCGTCCGAGCCGGTCCCTGGCTCGGTCAGCGCGAAACAGCCCAGCACCTCCCCCGCGCACAGCCGGGGCAGCCACTCGGACTTCTGCGCCGGTGTCCCGTACCCGCTGATGGTTTTCGCCACGAGGCCGAGCGAGACGGAGAGCACGCCGCGGACCGCCGAGTCGCCACGCCCGAGTTCCTCCAGGACCAGGCAGTACGCCAGGTGATCACCGTCCGACCCGCCCTCGGCCGAAGGGATGGTCAGGCCGAGGAAGCCCAGGTCACCGAGCTGCTTGACGATGCCGAGGTCGAGGGCCTCCCGGCGGTCCCACTCGGCCGCGTGCGGCAGCAGTTCCCGGTCGGCGAAGCGCGCGGCCAGCTCGCGCACCGCGTCCTTTTCGGGTGAGAGTGCAAGATCCATGGCGCATGTCCCTCCGTCACGCTTAAACTAGCGCCGTTAGTTTTGTGAAGTAAAGGGAGTGACATGCCGAGGCCGAAGCAAGCCCTCCTCAGCCGCGATCGGATCATCGAGGCCGCGACCGCGCTGATCGACGGCGAGGGCCTGGAGGCGGTCTCCACCCGGCGACTCGCGGCCGAGCTGGGCGTGCGCGGCCCGTCGCTGTACAACCACTTCGCCACCAAGGACGAGATCCTGGACGCGGTCGCCGACTCCATCATCGAGCACGTCGACACCTCGGCCTTCGCGCGGAAGCCCTGGCCGGAGGCACTGCGGACGTGGGGCCACGCCTACCGGTCCGCACTGGCCGCGCACCCGAACATCGTGCCGCACATGGCCCGTGGCCCGGGCCGGCGGCCGGCCGCGCTGCGGATGGCGGACGCGGTCTACGGCGGGCTGGTCCGCGCGGGCTGGCCACCGGCGCGCGCCACGCACATCGGCGCACTGATGCGCTACCTGGTGGCCGGGTCCGCGCTCGGCTCGTTCGCGCGCGGTTTCGTCGAGGACCCGGCACTCTACGCGGAGGACTACCCGCACCTCACCCAGGCGCACCGGCTGGCGGAACACCAGCGCAGCGTGGACGAGGGCGCGTTCACGCTCGGCCTGGACGCGTTGATCGACGGGCTGACGCGCACCTACGAGCAGTTCCGGTACGGTGAAAACTTGCGGCGCTAGTTTTATGATCTCTTCACCGACGAAGGGGCACACCATGGACCGCTTCTACATCGACGGCGGATGGGTCGCACCGGCCGGCCGGGACACGATCCCGGTCGAGGACCCGACCCACGAGACGATCATCGACCACGTCCCGGCCGGCACCGCCGAGGACGTCGACCGCGCGGTGGCCGCGGCCCGGCGCGCGTTCCCGGCCTGGTCGGCCGCGGACCCGGCCGAGCGCGCCGCGCACCTGGACAAGCTGCACACCGTGCTGGCCGGCCGGGCCGACGAGATCGCCCGCACGATCGCACGCGAGCTGGGCACGCCGCTGAAGGTGGCGACCGCGGTGCAGGCCGGGCTGCCGCTGGCGGTGCTGCGCAGTTACGCCGATCTGGCCGCGCGGCCGCTGCCGGAGGAGACGATCGGCAACTCCACCGTGGTGCGCGAGCCGATCGGCGTGGTCGGCGCGATCACGCCGTGGAACTATCCGCTGCATCAGGTGGTCGCGAAGCTCGCGCCCGCGCTGGCCGCCGGCTGCACCGTGGTGCTCAAGCCGAGCGAGATCACGCCGCTGGTGGCGTACCTGCTCTTCGACGCGATCGACGCGGCCGGCCTGCCACCGGGCGTGGTCAACCTGGTCACCGGCACCGGCCCGGTGGTCGGCGAGGCGCTCGCGGTCCACCCGGACGTGGACATGGTCTCGTTCACCGGCTCGACCGCGGTCGGCGCGCGGATCAGCCACCTGGCCGCGGACCGGATCGCCCGGGTGGCGCTGGAGCTGGGCGGCAAGTCCGCCAACGTGATCCTCGCCGACGCGGACCTGACGAAGGCGGTCAAGGTCGGCGTCGGCAACGCGTTCCTCAACTCCGGTCAGACCTGCACCGCCTGGACGCGCATGCTG
The DNA here is from genome assembly GCF_030813715.1 of Catenuloplanes indicus. NCBI lineage: Bacteria > Bacillati > Actinomycetota > Actinomycetes > Micromonosporales > Micromonosporaceae > Catenuloplanes > Catenuloplanes indicus. The sequence goes on along the minus strand of NZ_JAUSUZ010000001.1, from coordinate 6,867,279 downwards.
GTGCACCGCTCGCTCTACCCGGACGCGGTCGAGCTGGCCACGGCCGCCGCCTCGGCGTACCCGCTGGGCGACCCCTTCGCCGCGGGTACGCGGCTCGGCCCACTCAGTTCGCAGAGCCAGAAGAACCGGGTCCGGGGGTACGTGGCGAAAGGGCTCGCCGAGGGTGCCCGGCTCACCACCGGCGGCCTGGACGCGACCGTCCCGGAGCGCGGTCATTTCGTGGCGCCGACCGTGCTGGCCGACGTGACGCCGGACGCCACCGTGGCCCAGGAGGAGATCTTCGGCCCGGTGCTGTCGATCATCCCGTTCGCGGACGACGACGAGGCGGTCGCGATCGCGAACAACTCGCGGTACGGGCTGGCCGGCGGCGTCTGGTCCGGCGACGAGGAGCGTGCGCTGCGGGTCGCCCGCCGGATGCGCACCGGGCAGGTCGACATCAACGGCGGCCGGTTCAACCCGGTCGCGCCGTTCGGCGGCTACAAGCGCTCCGGCCTCGGCCGCGAGCTGGGCGTGCACGGCCTGCACGAGTTCCTCGAGACCAAGGCCATCCAGCGGTGATCGCGGCCCGCGGCCTGATCGCACGCGGCGCCGAGCTGACCGTGGAGGAGTTCCACCTCGATCCGCCCGGCGACGGCGAGATCGAGGTGGAGATCGGCGCGGCCGGCGTCTGCCACTCCGACCTGTCCATGGTCAACGGCACGCTCGCGCCGTCGTTCCCGCTGGTCCTCGGCCACGAGGCGGCCGGCACCGTGGTCGCGGTGGGGGCGGACGTCGACCGCATGCGCGCCGGCGACCGGGTGGTGCTGAACTGGGCGCCGCCGTGCCGGGCGTGCTGGCACTGCACGCACGGCGAGCCATGGCTGTGCGAGACCGCCGGTGCCCCGTCCACGCCACGCGGCGCGCTGCCGGACGGCACGCCGCTGCACGTCACGCTGGGCCTGGGCGCGCTGGCCACCCGCGTGGTCATCCCCGCGCGGGCCGCCGTGCCGGTACCGGGCGAGCTGTCGTTCGCGGACGCGGCGCTGCTCGGCTGCGCGGTGCTGACCGGCTTCGGCGCGATACGCAACACCGCGGGCGTCCGGTCCGGCGAGTCCGTGGCGGTGATCGGCCTGGGCGGCGTCGGCCTGTCCGTGGTCGGCGCCGCGCGCGCGGCCGGGGCCCGCCCGATCGTGGCGGTCGACGTGTCCCCGGAGAAGGAGAAGCTGGCGCTGGCCGCCGGTGCGACGGACTTTCTGGTCTCGGACGGCACGCTGAGCCGGGCGCTGCGCGGGCTGACCGGCGGGCGCGGTGCGGACGTGGTGGTCGAGTGCGTGGGCCGGGCCGCGACGATCCGGGCCGCGTACCGCGGTGCGCGCCGGGGCGGCCGGGTCGTCGTGGTCGGCATGGGCGCACGGTCGGACATCGTGGAGCTCTCCGCGCTCGAGCTGTTCCACTCCGGCCGGACGCTGCGCGGCTGCGTCTACGGTACGGCCGACTTCGACGTGGAGATTCCCCGGCTCGCGGCCGCGGTGCTGGACGGTTCGCTGGACCTGCGGCCGCTTGTCACGCACCACGCCACGCTGGACGACGCGCCCGCCGCGTTCGCCCGGATGAGTCGCGGCGAGGGCGCCCGCACCGTGATCACGCCATAGTCCTGTCCACAAAACGAACCCCGCCTGGAATTCCCGCGTCGCCCGGTTTTTTGGGGCTATTTCAGGAAATGACCGTTCGGGCGATGGATCAGACAGCCGGTCGACGTACCCGTTGTCCGCCGATGCGGTACGTAGTTGGGAGTTAGGTAGATCACAACAGTGCTACGTTGGAAGAAGATGGAGCTAGCAGCGGGGACATGGTGATGACAACAGTTGACGATCTGGCTGCGGAGGCGCTCTTCGTCTCCCACCTGCAGCCGTCGCAGCGCCCCACGTGCGAGGTGGTCCAGGCCGAGGTGACCCGGATGATCCTGCGCCTCGGCAGTGAGGGCTGTGCCGCCGTGATGGCGGCCGAGTTCGGCGACGACCCGGAGACCGCCGTCCGGCGGATGCTCTGGGTGCGCGACACGCTCGCGGTGGCCTATCCGGAGATCACCGCACTACGGCAGGCGGCGGCGATCGCACGATGAGAGCCCGGCGCCCTCGGGCCGTTCACGGCGCCGGGGGCCGGGCTCGCTTCATGACCGCTTCTTCCGGTCGGTGCGCTTCGGCGGCCGGGGATTGATCCCCACGGACGGCATCTCGCCGTCGCGGCGCGCGGGCACCACCGGCGCCCTCCACGAACGACTCTCCGGTGCATCGGCGTAAGGCTGCATTCCGCCTCCCTCGAGGTCCGTGCCGATCGGCCGACCGGCACAGGAAGAGACGCGGAAAGCGCGGACCAGGTTCCGGATGGCGACATCCGCCACTGCCGGGAACCGTACCGTGGCATCAATGGTTTGATCTCTGTCATGAGCGACACCCCAGCCACGCGTGCGGTCGCCGCCGCCGGCATCGCCCACGAGGTCGTGACGCACGGGCCGGTCCGGAGCCTCGCCGAGGCCGCGGCCGCGCGCAACGCCGAGGTCCGCGACATCGTGAAGACGATCGTGGTCCGGCGCGGCGTCGACGACTACCTGTTCGTGCTGGTCCCGGGCGGCCGGGTGATCTCCTGGCCGAAGCTGCGGACGCTGCTCGGCGTCAGCCGCCTCTCCATGCCGGACGCCGGGACCGCGAAGGACGCCACCGGGTACGAGCGCGGCACGATCACGCCGTTCGGCGCCACCACGGCCTGGCCGGTGATCGCGGACGAGCGGATCGCCGGCCGCCGGATCTCGCTCGGCGGCGGCGCGCACGGCACCGCGCTGTCGCTGGCCGCGGACGACGCGATCGCGGCCCTGACCGCCACGGTCGCGGACGTGACCGACCCGGAGCCGGCACGCTAGCCGGTCTTCTCCAGCTCGGCCAGGTCCTTCGCCCGGTCCGCGGCGATCCGGGCGGCCAGCGCGGTGGTCTGCGGGTCCGCGCCGACCTCGCTCTCGCTGCCGGAGACCATCGCGACCTGGGCCAGATAGTCGCGCAGCGACGTGGTGAAGCCCTCGTCGAACGCGGCGCCCTGCGCCTGGGCGAGCGCGGTGACCTCGTCCGGCGTGACCATGCCGGGCATGTTGTGGCCCTCGTGCGGGTTCACGTCCGGCAGGCCGGTGCGGGCCAGCAGCGCGCGCAGCTCGCCGGCCTCCGCGCGGTGCGTGTCGCGCAGCCGGGCCGCGAGGTCGCGCAGCGGCTGCTCACCGGCGCGCGCGGCCGCGATGTCCAGCAGCGGCACCAGCTGCTCGGTCATCGGGATCATCAACTGGATCCAGGCGACGTCCGTACCGTTGAAGGTGGTCTCGGCCGTTGCCGCCACGCTGGGCGGCGGCGCCGGGGCCGGGACCGGCGCCGGGCCGGAACATCCCACGGCCAGAGCCAGCACCGGTACGACGAGCGCCGTCCACGGCGCCATAGAGAGCGCTCTCATCGGGGCACAGTCTGGCGAGCGCTCCCGGAGCATGTCAACCTACTGCGAATTTCGTTCGAGGACCAGACCGCCGGACGTTAGCCTTCCGCCGTGAGCAGCGACTACCTGGACATCAACCGGCGGAACTGGGACGAGCGCGCGGGCCTGCACGTGAGCGGGTACCGCACGGACCGGTTCGTGGACGACCCGGCGTTCCTGAGCGACGTCGTGCGGTTCGACCGGCCGCGGCTCGGCGACGTCGACGGCCTGGACGCGGTGCACCTGCAGTGCCACATCGGCACCGACACGATCTCGCTGGCCCGGCTCGGCGCGCGGATGACCGGCCTGGACTTCTCCCCCGCGTCGCTGACCGAGGCACGGCGGCTCGCCGCGCGTGCGGGCGCGTCCGTGGAGTTCGTCGAGTCGGACGTCTACGGCGCGGTCGACGTGCTCGGCGGCGCCCGGTTCGACCTGGTCTACACCGGGATCGGGGCGATCGGCTGGCTGCCCGACATCCGGCGCTGGGCGTGGACCGTGGCCGGGCTGCTGCGGCCCGGCGGCCGGCTGTTCATCCGCGAGGGACACCCGATGATGTGGGCGATCGACGAGCGGATCGCGGGTGCACGACTGGTGGTTGATCTGCCCTACTTCGAGACGCCGGAGCCGCTGGTCTGGGAGGAGGACGAGACCTACGTCGACACCGGCGGCCGGAAGCTGACGAACACCACCACGCACAGCTGGAACCACGGCCTCGGCGAGATCGTCAGCGCGGTCCTGGACGCCGGGATGCGGATCACCGGGCTGGTCGAGCACGACTCCGTACCGTGGGAGGCACTTCCCGGGAAGATGCACCAGGACGCGCGGGGCGAGTGGCGGCTCACGGAGCGGCCGGAGCGGCTGCCGCTGACGTACACGCTGCAGGCCGTCGCGGGCTGAGCGGCAAAAACTCAGGTTCGGTGCACAGCCGCCGTATGGATCCGCAGGGAACCGCGACGACTGGAGAGAGATGCGCGCAGCATGGTGGCGTGATGCTCCGCGTGGTTCCGCGGTCCGGCAGCTCATCGTCGGCTTCACCTTCCTGACCGTATTCCTGCTGGCCGCCGGCGTGGTGCGGTGGGCCATGATCGGCCAGCTGACCGCGTCCGCACGCATCCTCACCGAGTCGATCTATCCGGCCGGTGCCGCGAACACCCGTGCGCTGCAGGCGCTGACCGACGCGGAGACCGGCATCCGTGGCTACCAGCTGACCGCGGACGCGCGCTTTCTGGACGCGTACCACCGGGGCGCGGCCGATTTCGGACCCGCGCTGGAGGAGGCGCTCGGCCACACCGGCGACCCGACACTGCGCCGGCTGCTGGAGACCGAACGCACGCTGGGCGACCGCTGGCTCACCGAGTTCGCGGCGCCGATCGCGGCCGGCCCCGGCGGGCCCGCGGCCGTCAGCACGGCCTGGGACGCGGTCGGCAAGCAGTGGAGCGATCGGTTCCGCGCCGCGCACCGCGAGGCCGAGGCGTGGCTGGCCGGCAAGCAGGCCCAGGTGGTCCGCACGATCGGCCGGCTGGTCCCGGTCGCGGACGCCACCACGGTCGTCCTGTCCATGGTCAGCGTCGCGTTCGTGCTGGTACTGGCGGTCCGCGTGGTTCGCGGCATCGGCATGCCGCTGACCGACCTGACCCGCACGCTGCGCCGGTTGGCCGCGGCCGAGCACGGCGCCCGTGCCCGGGTGTCCGGCCCGGCCGAGTTGCGTGAGGCCGGCCTGTCGCTGAACACGCTCGCGGAGGAGAGCGACCGGCTGCGCCGCCTGCAACAGCAGCAGCTGGAGACGCGCGCGCTGGCCCGCGCGATCGGCGGCGCGATCGGCGACGCGCTGGAGACCGACGTGATCCTCCAGGAGGTGGTGGACCGCCTCGGCGTCGCCATGCACGCCGACCGGGTCTGGATCCGTCTCGGCGGCGGCCTGCCCCGCGCGGCGCAGTGGCACCGCGCGGGCCTGGAGCCGATGCTGCTCGACCGGGCCGCGCCCGGCAAGGACCTGAGCCGCCCGGTCGGCGTCACCGACGAGGCGCGCGGCGTGATCAGCGTCGAGCTGGACCCGCGCCGGGAGACCACCGACGACGACCGGCAGCTGCTCGACCTGGTCGTCGAGGACCTCAACCGCGCGCTGCACCACGCCGCGCTCCACGCGCAGCAGCGCGCCGTCGTGGCCGAGCTGCAGGCGCTGGACCGGCACAAGGACGAGTTCGTCTCCACCATCTCGCACGAGCTGCGCACGCCGCTGACCAGCATCCAGGGCTACCTGGAGGCGATCCAGGACGACATGACCGCGATCCCGCCCGCGCAGCAGCGCATGCTCGGCGTCGTCGACCGCAACGCGCGCCGCCTGCTCAACCTGGTCGAGGACCTGCTCACGCTCTCCCAGGTCGAGGCCGCCAGCTCCGAACTGGAGAAGCGCCCGGTCCGCATAGCCAGCGTGGTCGACCTCGCGACCACCTCGCTCGCCCCGATGGCCACCGCCGCGAACCTGTCCTTCACCGTCGACAACCGCGCCCGCGACGCCCACGTGGCCGGCGACCCGGAGCTGCTCGAACGCGCGCTCCTGCACCTGCTCTCCAACGCCATCAAGTTCACCCCGGGCCCCGGCCACGTCACGATCCGCTGCGCCGTACCGAGCTCCCGCCCCGACCACGTCGAGATCACCGTCAGCGACACCGGCATGGGCATCCCGCGCGAGGACCAGGCGAACCTGTTCCGCCGCTTCTACCGCGCCGCGAACGCCAGCGAACAGGCGATCCAGGGCTCCGGCCTCGGTCTCGCCATCACCCGCAGCATCGTCGAGGGGCACGGCGGCGACATCACGCTGGTCTCCGAACTCGACCAGGGCACCCACGTGACGATCAGCCTGCCGGTCGCGCTGACCCCCGCGCTGATCTGAAGACCTGCGGGCCTTGTCCGCCCGTCACCTCGCCGCGGCGGAGAGCGCGGCGTGCACGTCCGCGTCGGTCAGCTGGGCGAAGTCGTCGTAGTACGCGCCGACCGCGCGGAAGTCGGGCGGGCAGTGCAGGCAGAGCACCGCGTCCGTCTCCGCGGCGAGCAGCTCCCGTGCCTCCGGCGTGCACACCGGCACGGCCAGCGCGAGGTGTGCCGGACCGGCGGCGCGCAGTGCACGCACCGCGGCGCGGGCGGTGACGCCGGTGGCCAGGCCGTCGTCGACCACGATCACGATGCGGCCACCGGCCTGCGGCGGCGGGTGCGTGCCGCGGTAGGCAACGAGGCGGCGGCGCGCCTCCGTGCGTTCCCGGTCCACGTCCGCGGCGAGGTCGGCCGGGCTCAGGCCGAGCCGGTCGAGCGAGCGGAGGTCGAAGATCGGTTCGCCGGAGGCCGCGACCGCGCCGATGCCGAACTCCGGGTGACCAGGCGCGCCGATCTTCCGGGCGACCGTGACGTCCAGGTCGCCGTCCACCTGCCGGGCGACGAGCGCGGCCATCGGCACGCCGCCGCGCGGCAGGCCCAGCACGAGTGGCCGGCCGGGCGGCAGCGTGGCGAGATGGTCGGCGACCGCACCGGCAAGCCGGCGGGCGGCGTCGGCACGGTCGGTGAACCGCATCGGTCAACCCTTTCGCAGGTGGTCCGCGAACCAGGCCGCGGCCGCGGACGAGACCTGCTCCAGCGTGCCCTCCTCCTCGAAGAGATGGGTGGCGCCGGGGATCATCAGCAGGTCGGAGCGCGTGGTGAGCTGCGCGCGGGCGTCCCGGTTGAGCGCCATCACGTCCGGGTCGTGCTCGCCCACGACGAGCAGCGTCGGCGCGGCCACCTGGACCAGCGCGGGGCCGGCCAGGTCGGGGCGGCCGCCGCGGGAGACGACCGCGCGGACCGCGTCGGGGCGGGCGGCCGCGGCGACCAGCGCGGCCGCGGCGCCGGTGCTGGCGCCGAAGAGCCCGATCGCCGGCGGTACGTTCGGCTCGTGGTTGCCCTGGTAGGGCTGGCCGCGTCGCCAGTCCTGCGCGTGGATCCAGTCGATCACGCCGATCAGCCGGTCGGCGAGCAGCCCGATGTCGAAGCGCAGGTGGTGGTCGCGCGCGTCCTCGGCGGCCTCGTCCCAGGTGAGCAGGTCGGGCAGGATCGTGCCGAGCCGGTGGCGGTGCAGTTCCTCCGCGACGACGGTGTTGCGCGGGCTGTGCCGGGAGCTGCCGCTGCCGTGTGCGAACAGGACCACGCCGATCGCCTCGGCCGGCATCACGATGTCGGCGGCGAGGTGCACGCCGGCGGTGTCGATGCCGGTCGCGAGCGTCTGCAGACCCATGACTACCACCCCTCTGAGCAGCGGATACGTAGGCGTACCCGACGGGTGTGGGGATAAACGTCAAAGTCCGTGGGTCTTGCCGGTGATGTCGCCGTAGACCGTCGGGGCAGCACGCGCGGGGTCGCGGTCGACCGGTGCGGCGGTGCGGTGGACCGGTAGACGGGTGCACCCGTCTACCGGTGGCCAGGTCGGCGATGCGGTGCCGGAGCACGGCATCACGGACGCGCGGCCCGCCTCGGCGATTGCCTGCTGCTCATCGCCCAGCCCTTAAAGATCGATACCTATTGCCACGCATATGCATTATCAACAGGGTATTGACAATGAAAGTAAAATATCAAATATCAAATCTGGCGGTACGTGTTCCCGATCGGGAGAGGCATGTCAGGACCAGATGCCGAGCTCGTCGAGGTGCTTGACCAGCCGGTCCGCGCCGTCGACGAAGTGCCGCCGCATCACGGTGCGCGCCGCCCCCGGATCGTGCGCGGCGAACGCGGCCAGCAGCGCCTCGTGGTCCTCGCGCATGCCGGCTCGCCAGCCCGGGTCGGCGGAATAGAAGCGGGCCGGTGTGTAGCGCGTGGCCGTGTGCAGGAACCAGCTGAGCTTGCGCGCCTCCGTGATCCGGTTGACCGCGCGATGGAAGTCGAACTCCAGCGTCTCGATCTCACCGGCCTTCCGGGAGCGGGCCAGCGCACGGTCCATCAGGCGCAGCTGCGCGAGCTGCCCGTCGGTGACCCGGGCCGCGACGCGCGCGGCCAGCTCACCGGCGATGTCGCCCTGGAGCTGGAAGACGTCGCGAATGTCCTGGCGGGACAGCGGCGCCACCACGTAGCCCTTGCGCGGCTCCAGCTCCACCATGTCCTCACCGCGCAGGTGCAGCAGCGCCTCGCGGACCGGCGTGATGCTGACGCCGAGCTGCGAGGCGACCTCCTCGAGCCGGATCCGGTCGCCGGGCCGCAGCTCACCGGACATGATCCGGGCGCGCAGCGCGGTCGCCACTTCCTCAGCCAGCATCCACTTACATTACCAAATATCAGTATATGGGGGTACGCGTGGCAGGACCGTTGCACGGGCTCAGGGTGGTCGAGCTGGCCGGGATCGGGCCGGCGCCGTTCGCGGCGATGCTGCTGGCCGACCTCGGTGCGGACGTGGTGCGCGTCGACCGCCCCGGCCCCGGCTCGCCGCTCGCCGGGGACCCGGCACACGACCTGCTCAACCGCGGCAAACGCTCGGTCCTCGCGGATCTGAAGACGCCGGACGGCGTCGGCCTGGTGCTGCGGCTGGCCGCCCGCGCGGACGTGCTGATCGAGGGCTGGCGGCCGGGCGTCGCGGAACGGCTCGGCGTCGGCCCGGAGCCGGTGCTGGCGCGCAACCCGCTGCTGGTCTACGGCCGGATGACCGGCTGGGGGCAGGACGGCCCGCTCGCGCACACGGCCGGGCACGACATCGGCTACCTGGCGCTGTCCGGCGCGCTGCACCCGATCGGCCGGGCCGGCGGGCCGCCGCAGGTGCCGGTGAACCTGCTCGGCGACTTCGCCGGCGGCTCGCTGTACCTGGTGATCGGCGTGCTCGCGGCGCTGCGCTCCGGCCGCGGCCAGGTGGTGGACGCGGCGATCGTGGACGGCGCCGCGCATCTGACCACGATGCTGCACGGCCTGCTCGCGGCCGGTGCGTGGCGGGACGAACGCGGCGTGAACCTGCTGGACACCGGCGCCGCGCGCTACGACGTGTACGAGACCGCGGACGGCCGGCACATGGCGGTCGGCGCGCTGGAGCCGAGGTTCTTCGCGGAGTTCATCGGCCTGCTGGGCGTCTCTGACGGCCCCGGCCTGCGCGAGGAGATCAGCAACGCGTTCGCCGGCCGTACCCGGGACGAATGGGTGAAGGTCTTCGCGGGCAGCGACGCGTGCGTGGCGCCGGTGCTCTCGCTCGCCGAGGCGACACGTGACCCGCATCTGGTGGCCCGCGGCACGTTCGCGAACCGGGACGGCGTGCCGCAGCCGGCCCCGGCGCCGCGCTTCTCCGCCACCCCGGCATCGCTGCGCCGGCCACCGGCGCTGCCCGGCGCGCACACCACCGACGTACTGGCCGACTGGGAGGCGTGATGCGAATCGGGACGTCGCCCTGACCGGGCCGGCGGACGCTGATCGTTCAGGTGAAGGAGCTGGTGTCGTGAAGCGGGACATCTTCACGGAGGACCACGCGGCGTTCCGGTCGCTGGTGTCGTCGTTCGTGGCCAAGGAGATCGTGCCGCACCACGCGCGGTGGGAGCAGGACCGGATCGTCGACCGCGCGGTGTGGACCGCGGCCGGGCGTGCCGGGCTGCTCGGCTTCTTCGTGCCCGCGGCGTACGGCGGCGCCGGCGTCACCGACCTCCGCTACCACGCGATCCTGGCGGAGGAACTGGCCCGCGCCGGTGCGACCGGGCCGGCGTTCCCGCTGCACAACGACATCGTGGGGCCGTACCTGACGTCGCTGGCCACCGACGCCCAGAGGGCACGCTGGCTGCCCGGGTTCTGCACCGGGGAGATCATCACGGCGATCGCGATGACCGAGCCGGGCGCGGGCAGCGACCTGCAGGGCATGCGCACCACCGCGGTCCGCGACGGCGACGACTGGATCCTCAACGGGCAGAAGACGTTCATCAGCAACGGCATCATCTCCGACCTGGTGATCGTGGCGGCGCGCACCGACCCGGACGCCGGCAGCCACGGGATCAGCCTGCTCGTGGTCGAGCGCGGCATGGACGGCTTCACCCGCGGGCGCACGCTCGACAAGATCGGGCAGCACGCGCAGGACACCGCGGAGCTGTTCTTCCAGGACGTGCGGGTGCCCGCGGCCAACGTGCTCGGCGAGCCGGGCATGGGCTTCGCGTACCTGATGCGGAACCTGCCCGCGGAACGTCTCTCCATCGCGGTCGCCGCGATGGCCGCGGCCGAGGAGATCTTCCGGATCACGCTGGACTACTGCCGGGACCGGGAGGCGTTCGGCCGACCGATCGGGCGGTTCCAGCACAGCCGTTTCGTGCTCGCCGAACTCGCCACCGAACTGCGGCTCGGCCGGGTGTTCGTCGACCGCTGCCTGGTCGAACCGGACCTGAGCCCGGCCGACGCCGCGATGGCGAAGTGGTGGACGACGGAACTTCAGCAGCGTGTCGTCGACCGCTGCCTGCAGTTGCACGGAGGGTACGGATACATGCGCGAGTACCCGGTCGCCCGCGCCTATCTCGACTCGCGCGTGCAGACCATCTACGGCGGCACGACCGAGATCATGAAGGAGGTCATCGGCCGGTCGCTCGGGTTGTGAGAACGGGCGTCACCGGCCCGGGAGCGACGAGAGCCATGATCGGCGGGCCTACGATCGCCTCATGCATACCGGTCCGCACGAGGTCACCGACTCTCCCGCGCCGGTCGAGGTGCCGGCCGGGGTGCGCGTCGGGCACTGGACCGGCGACGGCACGGGCGTCACCGTCGTGCTGCCGCCGGCCGGCACGGTCGGCTCCGGCGAGGTGCGCGGTGGGGCGCCCGCGACCCGGGAGTTCGCGCTGCTGAGCCCGGAACGGATGGTCGGCCGGGTGGACGCCGTGGTGCTCTCCGGCGGCTCCGCGTTCGGCCTGGCCGCCGGCGACGGCGTGATGCGGGCGCTGCGCGACCGCGGCGAGGGCTTCCCGACCGCGCACGGCCCGGTCCCGATCGTGGTCGGCATGTCCGTCTTCGACGCGTCCGTGGCCGCCACGCCACCGGACGCCGCCGCGGGGCGTGCCGCGCTCCTGGACGCGCTGGCGCCGGGCGGCGCGCTCCGCGTCGGCCGGGTCGGTGCCGGCGCGGGCGCGATGAGCGGGCGGTGGCTCGGCCGGCAGGATCCCGGCGGGTTCGGCGCCGCGTCCGCGCGTGATGCCGGTGGCGCCCTGGTGACCGCGTTCGCCGTGGTCAACGCGCTCGGCGTGGTCATCGGCCCGGACGGCTCGCCGGTGCGCACCGCGCCGGGCCACGGCACCCCGGCCACCGGCGGCGCGGAACGGCCGTTCGGGTCCGGGCGGGAGAACACCACGCTGGTCGTGGTCGTCACGGACGCGGCGCTCAGCAAGAGCGAGTGCCTGCTGGTCGCGCAGAGCGGCCACGACGGCATGGCCCGCGCCCTGCACCCGTCGCACACCCGCTTCGACGGGGACGCGGTGGTCGCCCTCGCCACCGGCACCGCCGCCCCGGCCGGCGACGGCGACCTCGACACCGTCCGCGCCACCACGATCGGCGTCGTCGCCGCCGCGATCCGCGACGCGGTCGCGCCGCACCGGGACTGACCCGGCGCGGCCGGTCCCGGCCGGCCGGGCGAGGTATGCATGAGGGGACGGCGGAGAGAGGGGACGGGTATGCGGGCGGAGGGCCGGGCGCCGCGGCGCGGGTCGGTGGTCTGGCGGTACTTCGGCGACGCCCGGAACATGCTGCTCGGGCCGTCGCTGCTGGTGCTCCAGGTGGCGCACCCGGTGGTGGGCGCGGGCGTGCTGCAGCACTCGAACTACCGGGACGAGCCATGGCAGCGTCTGGTCCGCACCTACCTGTCGCTCTCCACAGTCATCTACGGCGGGCAGCGCGGCGCCGAGCGGGAGGCCGCCCGCCTGCGCCGGCTGCACGAGACCATCAAGGGCGTCGACGACCAGGGCCGTCGCTACCACGCGCTCCACCCGGAGGCGTACCTGTGGGTGCACGCCACGCTCGTCCAGGGCGGCGTGGACGCGCACCGCACCTTCGGCCACCCGCTCACCGACGCGCAGATCGCCGCGTACTACGCGGACATGCGCCAGGTCGGCCTGCTGCTCGGGCTGCGCGAGCACCACCTGCCCGCGGACTGGGCGAGCTTCCGCGCGTACTACGACGAGCGCGTCCGGCACCGCCTGGAGGACAACCGCGCGGTGTGGGACGTGATCGACAGTGTCCGTCACCTGAAGAAGCCGCTGGCCGTGATCCCCTCCTTCGTGTGGCGCCCGGTCGGTGCCGCCGCCGGGCGGCTCGCGTACCTGGTGCTGGTCGGCGCGCTGCCCGAGGTGCTGCGCGACCGTCTCGGCCTCACCTGGTCCGCGGCGCAGGAGCGCCGCCTGCGCCGCTTCGCCACGGTCGTGTGCGGCACCATGGCCGTCGTCCCGCCGCCACTGCGCATCGCGGGCGGCCGGATCGCGGCACTGATCACGACGACGCTCGCCGGCCGCGGCGAACGGCAGCAGCCGACGACCGGCCGAGGTCAGGTGGCGGACGGCGTGTCGTAGAGCGCGTCGATCGCCGCCGCGTGCTGCTGAGCGACGATCCGGCGGCGTAGCTTGAGCGTCGGGGTGAGTTCGCCGGTCTCCGGCGTCCACGGCGTCGGCATGATCCGGAACGCCTTGACCTGCTCCGGCCGGGACAGTTCGGCGTTGGCCGCGTCGACCGCTCCGGTGATCTCCGCGTGCAGCAGCGGGTCGGTGGCCAGCGCCGCGATCGAGGTGTCCGGCAGGCCTTTGCCGCGGGCCCACATCGGCGCGATCTCCTCGTCCAGCACGATCAGCGCGGTCACGTACGGCCGCCGGTCGCCGATCGCCACGGCCTGGCCGATCAGCGGGTGGGCGCGCAGCAGCGACTCGATCCGCGCCGGTGAGATGTTCTTCCCACCGGAGTTGATGATCAGCTCCTTCTTCCGGTCGGTGATCGTCAGGAATCCGTCGTCATCGAGCACGCCGACGTCGCCGGTGGCCAGCCAGCCGTCCGCGTCCGTGATCGGCTCCACGCCGCCGCCGGCCGTGAGGTACCCGGAGCAGACCAGCGGGCCGCGCACCAGGATCTCGCCGTCACCGGCGACGCGCAGCTCCATGCCGGGCAGCACCCGGCCGACGCTGCCGGTGCGGAACGCCTCCGGTGTGTTGATCGTGCAGGAGCCGGTGGTCTCGGTCATCCCCCACACCTCGAACACGTCGATGCCGAGCCCGGCCAGGTAGAGCAGCGTGGACACCGGGATCGGCGCGGCGCCGCTGCCCGGCCAGACCAGGTTCTCCAGGCCGAGCCCGGTACGCAGCGGGCGCAGCACGGCCTCGTCCAGCGCGGCGACCCGCGCGGCGAGCTCCGGCGGGACCGGCGAGCCGGCCGCGCGCAGCCGGTAGCTCTCCAGCGCCGCGGTGCTGGCCGCGTCGAACGCGGCCCGGACCCGCTCGTCGGCCGCGGCGATCCGCGCCTGCACACCGGCCGCCATCTTCTCCCACACGCGCGGCACGCCGAAGAACGAGATCGGCCGGACCGCGGTCAGCGCGGCGAGCAGCTGCCTCTGGTCGGGGCAGATGGTGACGTGGTTGGCCCGGTAGAGCGGGTAGTAGATGCCGAGCACCCGCTCCGCGATGTGCGCCAGCGGCAGGTATGCCAGCGATCGCGAGTGGTCCGGCGTCTTCACCGTGTCCTCGATCAGCACACACTGGTGGGCCACGTTGCGGTGAGTGAGCACCACGCCCTTCGGGTCCCCGGTGGTGCCGGACGTGTAGAGCATCGTGACCGGCGCCTCCGGCGGCACCTCGCGCCAGCGTTTCTCGAACGCGCCCGGATCGGCCCGGTGCGCGGCCGCGCCGGTGGACTCCAGCTCCGCCAGCGTCACCACGCGCCCGTCGCCGGAGCCCTGGCCGGAGACCGTGACCACGTGGCGGATCGTGGGCACCCCGGCCAGGATCGGCGCCCACCGGGCCAGCTCGGCCTCGCCCTCCAGCACCACGATCCCGGCGCCGCTGTGCTCGGCGAGGTAGCGCAGCTGGCCGGGGCTGAGCGTGGCGTACACCGTGGACGGGATCGCGCCGACGTGGACGGCGGCGAGGTCGAGGAGCCAGTGCTCGGGCCGGCTCGACATGTTGATCAGCATGCGGTCGCCGCTGTCGAGGCCGAGCGCGGAGAGACCGCGGGCGGCGTGGGTGACCCGGTCGCGCAGCGCCGACCAGGTGAGCGTGTCGTCGTCCGCGCCGAGCGCGGTCAGCGCGGGCAGGTCACCGAACTCGGTGGCGTTGCGGTGCAGCAGCAGCGGAACGGTCAGACCGCGCGCGGCCTCGGCGCAGCGGGCGGCGCGATCGGTGGAGGCAGTGGACATGACGGCTCCCTTCGCCGGTCCGGGCGGGCCGGCGTCGCGGTGGCGGACGGGGGTGCGTCGTTCATGCCGAGACTGTAAACGGCGGTTAACTTCGGAGGGAAGCGATTCCGCTCGATCGGTCTGGATGCCGCTGCCCGGATGCGCGAACCGGGATTAACTTCACGCGGTCATGATCAGCATCGCGAGCCGGACCAGGTGCGCGTCCATGCCGGTCCGCCGGTCGAACCGGACCCATCTGCTCAGATCGGTCACCAGATTCAGCGCCGCGTGCACCAGCACCCGCGCCTCGGGCGCCGGCAGCTCCGGTCGCACCTCGGTCAGCAGCAGCACCCACTCCTCCACGTGCAGCCGCTGCACCTTGCGCAGCTCGTGCCGGTCGCCGCCGGGCAGGTTGCTGTTCTCCGCGAGGTAGACCGAGACCAGGTCGCTGCGCTCGAACGTCAGCTCCACGTAGGACTCCGCCATCCGGCGCAGCGCGTCCGGCGCGTCCACGGCGCCGTCCAGCGCGACCGCGGTCGCCTCGGCCACCCGCTCGGACGCCCGGTAGAACGCGGCGGCCAGGATGTCCGCCTTGCCGGGAAAGACCCGGTAGACGCTGGACGCGTTGATGCCCACCCGGTGCGCGATGTCGTCCACCCCGACCGCGTGGTAGCCGTACCGATGGAACAGCATGACCGCCTCGGTCAGGATCAGCTCGCGGCGCGCTCCGGGCCGTACCCCCGCGGGATCTTGATCTGGCTCGGGATCGTCACCCGGCGTGCGGGGCACCGGTGGCTCCCCGTGCAGCACGGCCAGGCCGACGCGGTGCAGCGTCTGCTCGGCGCGGCCGCGCGCGATCGCGGCGCGGTGCGTGGCGAGGCTGCCGAACACGCTGAGCATCGCCCGGACCAGCGCGGACGCGCCACGATCATCAAGATCATTTCGAACCGCCCGCAACGGTACGGCGAAACGGTGGGACAGGACCGCCAGCTGCGCCGTGAACTCCGCGACGTGCGCCGGCTCCAGGTAGCGCCACTCCCACTGGTAGAGGCCGCCGACCTTGCGGCCCTCGACCGCGATCCGGGCCAGCGCCGCGAGCAGTGCGTCCAGCCGGGCGGCCGGGTCGGCGTCGTCCGCGTCCACCTCCACCAGCACGCGTTCGATCAGCCGGCGCGTGGCGTAGACCAGGATCGCGTACTTCCCGCGGAAGTGCCGGTAGACCGCGGGGCCACTGATGCCGACCGTGGCCGCGATCTCGTCGATGCCGACACCGTGGTAGCCACGCGCGCAGAACAGCTCGGCCGCGACCATGGCGATCTGGTCCTTGCGGTCCTTCGGCCGGCGCCTCGGCGGCTCGATCGTCTCTGCGCTACGCACCGGCGGAAGCATACCGCCGGTGAGAGCGCGTTCGCATCGAGGAAACCGTGAGATCCTTGACAGCTAGCCGAAACGAGGCGGAAAGTTAACGCCGGTTCGCAGATGGGGAGGCGTGATGAGCGAGGCGTTCATCTACGACGCGGTGCGCACGCCGCGCGGCCGGGGCAAGCAGGACGGCGCACTGCACGGGGTGAAGCCGATCTCGCTCGTCGTCGGCCTGATCGCGGAGCTGCGCCACCGTTTCCCCGGCGTCGACCCGGCACGCATCGACGACGTGGTGCTCGGCATCGTCTCCCCGCTCGGCGACCAGGGCTCCGACCTGGCCAAGACCGCGGCGCTCGCGGCCGGGCTGCCGCCGGAGGTGGCCGGCGTGCAGGTCAACCGGTTCTGCGGCTCCGGGCTCGAGGCGGTGAACATCGCGGCGCAGAAGGTCCGGTCCGGCTGGGAGCATCTGGTGCTGGCCGGTGGCGTCGAGTCGATGTCCCGGGTGCCGATGGGCTCGGACGGTGGGGCGTGGGCGCTCGACCCGGAGACCAGCATGCTGACCGACTTCGTCCCGCAGGGCATCAGCGCCGACCTGATCGCCACCATCGGCGGCTACTCCCGGGAGGACGTCGACCGGTTCGCGCTGCGCTCGCAGGAGCGGGCGGCCCGGGCCTGGGCGGAGGGCCGGTTCAGCCGCAGCGTGGTGCCGGTGCACGACCGCAACGGCCTGCTGATCCTCGACCACGACGAGCACATCCGCGCCGATTCCACACTGGCCGGTCTGGGCGCGCTCAAGCCCTCGTTCGCGCAGATCGGCGAGCAGGCCGGGTTCGACGCGGTGGCGCTGCAGAAATACCACTGGGTCGAGCGCATCGCGCACGTGCACCACGCGGGCAACTCGTCCGGCATCGTGGACGGTGCCGCGCTGGTGCTGGTCGGGTCGCAGGCCGCGGGCGAAGCGGCCGGCATGACCCCGCGGGCGCGCATCGTCTCCGCCGCGCTCAGCGGCGCCGACCCGACCATCATGCTGACCGGCCCCGCGCCGGCGTCCCGCAAGGCGCTCGACCGGGCCGGCCTGACCGTCGACGACGTCGACCTGGTCGAGATCAACGAGGCGTTCGCGGCCGTGGTCCTGCACTACATCGACGACATGAAGTTCGACCCGGAGATCGTCAACGTCAACGGCGGGGCGATCGCCATGGGCCACCCGCTCGGCGCGACCGGCGCGATGATCCTCGGCACGCTCGTCGACGAGCTGGACCGGCGCGGCGGTCGATACGGCCTGGCCACACTCTGCATCGGCGGCGGCATGGGCATCGCCACGGTCGTCGAACGGCTCTGACGGAGGTTATGCGAATGATCCGCTGGGACCGCGAGGACGACGGCATCGTCGTGCTCACGCTGAACGACCCGACGCGCGCCGCCAACACCATGACCGAGGCCTACGTGCGGAGCATGGCGGAGACCGTCACCCGGCTGGAGGCGGAACGCGACTCGATCACCGGCGTGGTCCTCGTGTCCGCGAAGAAGTCGTTCTTCGCCGGTGGCGACCTCGATTCGCTCCGCACGCCCGGGCCGGACCAGGGCGCCGCGTCGTTCGCCCGGGCCGCGACCGTCAAGGCACAGTTCCGCCGGCTGGAGACGCTCGGCCGGCCGGTGGTCGCCGCGCTCAACGGGTCCGCGCTGGGCGGCGGGCTGGAGCTGGCGCTCGCCTGCCACCACCGGATCGCGGTCGACGACCCGAAGCTGGAGGTCGGTTTCCCCGAGGTGACGCTGGGCCTGCTCCCCGGCGCCGGTGGCGTGGTCCGCACCGTGCGCATGCTGGGCCTGGCCACCGCGCTCACCCAGGTGCTGCTGCGCGGTCAGCGGCACCGCGCCGCCGCGGCCCGCGATCTCGGCCTGATCTCCGCGCTCGTCCCGTCCGTCGCCGACCTGCTGCCGGCCGCCCGGGAGTGGATCCGGGCGAACCCCGGCGCCACCCAGCCGTGGGACGTCAAGGGCTACAAGATTCCAGGGGGTACGCCGTCCACGCCCGCGCTGGCCGCGATGCTGCCCGCGTTCCCGGCCACCCTGCGCAAGGAGCTGAAGAACGCGCCGTACCCGGCACCTCGCAACATCCTCGCGGCCGCGGTCGAGGGCGCGCAGGTCGACCTCGACACCGCGTTCACGATCGAGAACCGGTACTTCGTGGAGCTGGTCACCGGCCAGATCGCGAAGAACATGATCGGCGCGTTCTTCTTCGACCTGAACGCGGCGAACGCGCGCGACATCGGCGACGTCCCGCCGTTCCAGCGGGTCGGCGTGCTCGGCGCCGGCATGATGGGCGCCGCGATCGCGTACGTCTGCGCCAAGGCCGGGCTCGACGTGGTGCTCAAGGACGTGTCCATGGCGGCCGCCACCCGCGGCCTCGGCTACTCGCAACGCCTGGTCGCCGAGGCCGTGCAGCGCGGCCGGCTCACCGAGGCGGCCGGCACCGAGCTGCTCTCCCGCATCTCCCCCGCCGACGACCCGGCCGCGCTGACCGGCGTCCACGTGGTGATCGAGGCGGTCTACGAGGACCCGGCGCTCAAGCACAAGGTCTTCGCCGAGATCGAGGAGCTGGTCGCGCCGGACGCACTGCTCTGCTCGAACACGTCGACACTGCCGATCACGATGCTGGCCGAGGGCGTCCGCCGCCAGGCGGACTTCGCCGGGCTGCACTTCTTCTCCCCGGTCGACAGGATGCCGCTGGTCGAGGTGATCCGCGGCGCGCACACCAGCGACGAGACGCTGCGCCGCGCGCTCGCGGTCGTCCGCCGCCTCCGCAAGACGCCGATCGTGGTCAACGACAGCCGCGGCTTCTTCACCAGCCGGGTGATCGGCACGTTCACCAACGAGGGCGTCGCCATGCTCGCCGAGGGCGTGCCCGCGCCGTCCATCGAACAGGCCAGCAGCCAGGCCGGCTACCCCGCACCGGTGCTCCAGCTGATGGACGAGCTGACGCTCACGCTTCCCCAGAAGATCCGCAAGGAGACCGCCGCGGCCGCCGGCGACGCCTGGGTCCCGCACCCCGCCGACGCCGTCATCGACCACCTCGTCGACGCCGGCCGCCCCGGCCGCTCCGGCGGTGCCGGCTTCTACGACTACGAGGACGGCAGGCGCACCCGCCTCTGGCCCGGCCTGGCCGCGTTCGCGAAGCGCGAGTCCGCGATCCCGTTCGAGGACCTCAAGGAACGCCTGCTCTTCATCGAGGCCGTCGAGTCCGTCAAATGCCTCGACGAGGGCGTCCTCACCTCGGTCGCCGACGCCAACATCGGCTCCATCCTCGGCATCGGCTACCCCGGCTGGACCGGCGGCGTGCTCCAGTACATCAACCAGTACCCCGGCGGCCTCCCCGGCTTCATCACCCGCGCGAACCAGCTCGCCGACCGCTACGGTCCCCGCTTCACACCCCCACCGCTGCTCCTGCGCAAGGCGGAGCGGGGCGAGCGCTTCGAGTAGCGGGCCACTCAGCCCTGAATGATGTCCCCGATGGCGGCGTGGTGCTCCCACCACGCGGCACGGCTGTGCTTCGCCGTGACGCCGCCGAGCCGGGTCAGCAGCAGCACATCGCCGTTCAGCGTCAACGCGGCATCCTCATCACCGCTGCCCAGCACCCGGCCCACCACCACCAGCATGGCGGCGAGCGCACGCTCGCCCTGCTCAGCCTCGTCGAACTTGTCCATGTCGAAGCTGACCATGACGTTCTCCGAGAGATCCCACGTCCACATGCCGTCGTCGGCCTCCGCGGCCACCGAACCGCGTTTCCTCGGCACGATGGTGAAGAAGAAGCCGTGGCTGTCGTACAGATCCGCCGACAGCAACGCCGGACTGCCGACCGGCCGGTCCGCCACCTCCGGCATCGCCCGCATCGCCACCTCATCGGCGGGGACGGCTCCGGCCAAGGTCAGCCGATACTCGATTCCCATGTCTCGCGCTCTCCTCGTCAGGACTGATTACTCGGGAACTACCTGGATGATGTCGCCCTCCGGCGTGATGATCTTCAGTTCCTTGAGGTTCGGCACCGGCGAATCGTGAAAGTGCCTCCGCAACGCGTCCACGTCTCCACGCCAATCCTCTAGGTTGACCACCACCCGCTGCGTCTGGCCCTTCACAATCTTGGCCTGCACCTCGTCGGCGAGGTAGTACACCGTCTTGTCCGCAGCGGTCGGCGAGTATGCGTCGAACACCCGGCCCTCGATCAGATAGTCCGGTCTCTTCTGCGGCAACCCCGCATCACCGGCGTTCTGCCGGGCTTGCGCGACATCCTGAGGCGACGGGTTCTGTTCGACCCGATAGCCTTCCGCGGCGAGCCGAGCAGCCGCTGAATTCTCCATCTCCAGGGATCGGCGGGTCGGGTAGTCGTCCCTCGGGTTGATCCGGGTCGGCCTGCCCGACGGCTCGCCGCCCTCCTCACCGGTCGGCTGAGTGAGGAGATTGTCTCGGTCCACGGGCGAGTCCTGATCACCGATGGGGTCGCTGTCGGCGCCGGACGCCGGCTCGTCGCGCCCGTCACGTTCCGGCCACCCGGTGCCGGTGCCGTCGGAACTCCGGCCTGCGGTGCCACCGTATCCGGCGGGCCAGCCGGTTCCCGTCCGCGATCCGGGCGCCCGGCCGGCATCCGCCTCCTCTGCCGCGATCCGTTGGCCGTCGGCCACGCTGCTCACGGATGTTCCGCTGGAGCGGTGACGCGGTGTCGTGCCGTCGCCGTCGCCGTGGGCCGGCGGGGCACCTCCGCCGTCCCCCGATCCTCTGGGCCGCGCCAAGGAAGTCACCTCGCCCGGTGCCGTCGTGGAGATCCCGACCGCCGAGCGTAGTACACGCACTACCGCGCGTGCACTCCCTGCCTTGACGGGCCTCCTGATCGCGAATCCAAGCCGTGAACAGGAGAAACACATGACCAGAGCAGGCTGAGCCCGGAGATGGAGGGCGCGATGGCGCACCCCTACGCCCAGGTCCGGGCACCGGGAGCCAGCTGGCCGAGTGGCGGGCGGACGCGGCGCGGCTGACCGCGCACGCGGCCGACATTCTCGAGGTGGCGACCGGCCCGGGTCATCTCGCGGTCGAGCTGGCCGGCCGGGCGTGCGTCGCCACGCTGGACACCAGTCACACGTTCGCCGCGATGGTCGGCGAGCGGGCGGCGGCGCACTGCGTGACCGTCGACTCCCGGCAGGGTGACGCGGCCACGATGCCGTTCGCGGACGCGTCCTTCGACCTGATCATCTGTCAGGCCGCGTTCACGAACGTCTTCCGTCCGGTCGGCGCGCTGAACGAGATGCACCGCGTGCTGCGGCCCGGTGGCGTGGCGATGATCGAGGACCTGGACCCGCGGGCCACCCGCGCGCGGATCGCGGCGCAGGTCGGCCCGATGCGGCTGACCGGCGGCAAGGCGCTGTACACCCGGGTGACGCTGGGCTGGCTGCGCCGCCGGGCGCACACGCCGGAGCAGCTGACCGGGCTGGCGCGGCGGAGCGAATTCACGAACATCCACATCGAACGGTACGGCACGATCGGGCTACGGCTGACCCTGAAGTGGGAAACGGCGTAAGACCGGTCCGGCCTGATCATCTGACAGGCAAGGGGCGCGCTCACGCCGTACCCGGGAAACAGGAACAGAGAGGCCGGTGCCGCGACGGGCGGCACCGGCCTCGTTACTGTGCGACGACTCAGCAGCTGAGGTTCGCGCCCGGCGTCACGCCGAGGATTCCGGCGAACTTCTGATACGCCGCGACCCGGCTCTGCACCTGCGCCGGGTTGCCCCCGTTGCACTCGATCGCGCCGTTGATGCTGCGGATCGACTCGCCGAAGCCACGCCCGTTCACCATCGCGTCGTGGCCGGTCATCGTGCCGGGGCCGGTCTGCGTCATCCAGTACCAGATGCCGGTCTTCCAGGCCACGGCCGCGTCGTTCTGCACCAGGTTCGGGTTGCGCAGCAGGTCGATGCCGAGCGCGTCACCCGCGGCCTTGTAGTTGAAGTTCCAGCTCAGCTGGATCGGCCCGCGACCGTAGTACGCGGCCTGGCCGGCCGGGCACCCGTACGGCTGGCCGGCGTCGCAGTAGTGCGGATAGTTCGCGGTGTTCTGCTCGACGATGTGCACCAGCCCGCCGGTCTCGTGGTTGATGTTGGCGAGGAACGCGGCGGCCTCCTGCCGGCGCACGGTGTCACTGCCGGTGCCGGCGAACGCCGGGTACGCGGAGAGCGCCTGCACCAGACCCGCGTACGTGTAGAACTGGTTCCGCGCCGGGAACATCTGGTTGAACTGCGCCTCGGAGACCACGAACCCGGACGGGTTGGTCCCGCCGGTCGGCGCCGGCGGGGTGGGGACGGTGCCGCCGCCACCGGAGCAGGTGTACGGCTCCCAGAACCAGGTGCTGATGATCGGGTCGTACCCCGGATTGTCGTGCTCGGCTATGTAGGACTTACCGTCCGTGTACTTCACGATATTTCCGGTCACATACGCCTTACCGGCATGCCACGCCGGGTGATTACAGGCCGCGGTGGTACCCCCGCCCGAGGACGAACCGCCGCCGCACGACCCCTGGTCCTCCCAGACCCCGGTCCCGGCCGCGCTCGGCTGCTCACCCTGCGTCCACCACTTGGCCTTCCAGTTGTGCCCGCCGAACGACGCCGTGCTGCCGCCCCAGTACACCGCGGACGCGCTGTACGGGCTGGCGCACTCGGCCGCCGAGGCCATGGTCATCGGCAGGATCGCGGCGGCGGTACCCGCCCCCGCGATCGCCAGTACCGTAGCGACGACTCGAAGCTTCACCGCACACCACTCCCATTCCGCACAGCCGTGTATCCGAGGACCGGATGATCGTGTCAGCGGCGGCATGAGCGGCGGCCTAAAGGAACGGTAAATGAACCTTATAGTTCATTCGGCGAGCCGGGCAGCACGCAGCGTGAGGTAGTTCCGCTCCGGCACGCTGGCCGTCCGCGCCGCCGCCAGCCGATAGTCCGCGATCGCCTCGGTGACGGACCCGGCCATCTCCAGCAGGTGCGCCCGGGCCGCGGGCAGCCGGTGCCCGCGGGCCAACAGCGGATCCTCCGCGAGCGCGTCCAGCATCGCCAGCCCCGCGGCCGGCCCGTCCACCATCGCCCGCGCCACCGCCCGGTTCAGCGTCACCACCGGGCTCGGCGTCAGGCGCTCCAGGACGCCGTACAGTGCCAGGATCTGCGGCCAGTCGGTCTCGTCCGCGGTCGGTGCCTCGTCGTGCAGCGCCGCGATCGCGGCCTGCACCTGGTACGGCCCGACCGGCCCGCGCGGCAGCACCTCGTGCACCAGCGCGATTCCCTCCGCGATCGCGGCCGCGTCCCACCGCGACCGGTCCTGCGCGGCCAGCGGCACCAGCTCACCGACCGGCCCGGTCCGCGCCGGCGCCCGCGCCTCGGTCAGCAGCATCAGTGCGAGCAGCCCGCCGGTCTCCGCGGAGTCCGGGCGCAGTGCGCGCACGGCCCGGGCCAGCCGGATCGCCTCGGCGGACAGCTCCACCCGCAGCAGCGACGGCCCGGCCGAGCTGGTGTGTCCCTCATTGAAGATCAGACACAGCACCTGGAGTACGGCCGAGAGGTCACCGGGCCGGGCGAACCCGGCGGCCACGGTTCGCTTCGCCCGGCTGATCCGCTGCGCCATCGTCGCCTCCGGCACCAGGAACGCGCGGGCGATCTCCGCCGTGGTCAGCCCGCCGACCGCGCGCAGCGTCAGCGCGACCGCGGACGCCGGGGACAGCGCCGGATGGCAGCAGAGGAACAGCATCTCCAGTGTGTCGTCCCGGGTCTCCGCGACGGCATCCACCAGGGGGTCGCTCAGCGCGAAGACCGACATCTCGCGCCGGCGGCGCGCACCGTCGCTGCGGATCTGCTCGATGAACCGCCGGT
This sequence comes from Catenuloplanes indicus, assembly GCF_030813715.1. NCBI lineage: Bacteria > Bacillati > Actinomycetota > Actinomycetes > Micromonosporales > Micromonosporaceae > Catenuloplanes > Catenuloplanes indicus. The sequence continues at coordinate 6,843,211 of NZ_JAUSUZ010000001.1, read as the reverse complement.
GCGCGACCTGGATGAGCCACCCGCGCGGATTGGCCGGCAGGCCCTCGTCCGGCCACTGCCGGAACGCGGCCAACATCGCCTCCTGCACCGCGTCCTCGGCCGCCGCGAAGTCGCCGAACCGGCGGGTGAGCACGCCGAGGACCTGCGGCGCGAGATCGCGCAGCAGGTCCTCCCCGGAGAAACGGGTCACCAGGCGTCCGGCGTCGGCGCCTCCATGATCTGGCGCACCTCGATCGGCATGTGCAGCGGCCTGCCCTCCGGGCCGGGCGCGCTCGACACGTACGCGGCCAGCTCCAGCGCGCGGGCCGGCGTCTCCACGTCCACGATCCAGTAGCCGGCCAGGAACTCCTTCGTCTCCGGGAACGGCCCCTCGGTCACCACCGGCGTGCCGTTCGCGTCCGACCGGACGATCTTCAGCTCGGCCGGGTCGGCCAGCCCTTCACCGGAGACCCACTCGCCGGACGCGGTCAGCGTCGCGTTCACCTCCCCCATGAACGCGATGTGCCGCTCGATCTCCTCCGGCTTCCACGTGGAGATCTGCGGGAAGTCCGCGCTCGCCTGGGAGAACTGCATCATCAGCATGTACTTCACGGTGTGCTCCTCATGTCGTCGACGTTCTCATGACGAGGTAGAAGCCAGCGGGCCGTTCTCGACACGTACCCGTGGACGATCGTGATTTTTCAGTTCCCGGCCATCGTCGCGGGCCAGGCTCACGCCGGATCACCCGAAGCACACCTTGGGAGTCACCATGTCCCAGCGCCTGCCACGCCGCACGTTGCTGCAGACCGCGGTCGCCGCACCGGCCGCCGGGCTCGTCGCCGGCAGCGTGCTCGACGCCGCGCCCGCCCAGGCCGGCAGCGGAAAGTTCGACGTGGACAGCCCGCGCTTCTCGATCGCGGTGCTGCCGGACACGCAGTACCTCTTCGACGAGGACGCGTCCGACCCGGAGCCGCTGCGGGCCACGTTCGCGTACCTCCGCGAGGCCCGCAAGGACGGCAACGTCGCGTTCATGACCCACCTCGGCGACGTCACCGAGCACGGCAGCGAGCACGAGATCGAGCTGGCGTCGAAGACGTTCAAGGAGCTGGACGGCAAGGTCCCGTACAGCGTGCTGGCCGGCAACCACGACATCAACGGCGGCACCACGGCCGACACCCGCGGCGACTCCGCGTACCTGCGGGCGTTCAACCCGAAGCGGTTCGCGAAGGCGCCCACGTTCGGCGGCGCGTCCCCGGACGGCTACAACAGCTACCACGTGCTCAAGGCCGGCGGCCGCCAGTGGCTGATCCTGGCGCTGGACTGGCGGATCTCCGACGCCGGTGTCGCCTGGGCGCAGTCCGTGCTGGACGAGCACCGGACACTGCCCGCGATCGTCACCACGCACGACCTGGCCTACGCGGACGACAACGGCACCGCGTACCTCTCCTCCTACGGCCAGACGCTGTGGGACAAGCTGATCCGGCGCAACGACCAGATCTTCCTGACGCTGAACGGCCACTACTGGCCGCCCGGCCGTACCGTGCTGAAGAACGACGCCGGTCACGACGTGCACGTGCACATCACCAACTACCAGGACCGCTACTACGGCGGCGCCGGGATGATCCGCCTGTACGCGTTCGACCTGGCCCGCGGCGTGATCGACGTGTCCACGATCGCCCCGTGGTTCCTGGCCAAGGACCCGGCGAAGCGGACCGCGCTGGAGGAGGAGACGATCGAACTGACCGGCCCGGTCGACCGCTTCTCCCTGCCGATCGACTTCGACGCGCGGTTCGCCGGCTTCGCCCCGATCGTGCCACCCGCGTCCCGCCCGGCCTCCGCCGTGGTGCTGCGCGACACCGTCGCCTACTGGCGCTTCGACAACCTGGGCCTCACCGACGGCGCCACGGTCGCGAACGGCACGGTGGTCCGCGACCTGGCCAAGCGCGGCAACGACCTGACCGTCGCGTCGATCGGCGCCGGCGCACCGCTGCTGCTCTCCGCCGACCACCACCTCGGCGCGCCCGCACACGCGAGCATCCGCTTCAACGGCGGCAAGTCCCCCGACCGCGGCGCCATCCTCGCCACCGGCCCGTCCGCGCCGCTGAACTCCCTGACGTTCGAACGCGGTTACACCATCGAGGCGTTCATCAAACTCCCCGCGCCGTTCGAGGGCGACCACGCGTGGATGGGAATCCTGAGCTGGCAGGGCCGGTCCGGCGACGCCGGTAAGACCAGCGGCTGGTCCCAGGACGAACCGACCTGCAGCCTCAACCTCTCCGGCGAGCGCTTCCTCCAGTACGTGGTCTACCCGAACGACCGCGACGCCGACCCCACCTCGTGGAGCCACGCCCTCCCGGTCGGCCGCTGGATGCACGTCGCCGTGGTCAACGACGGCCGCCGCACCACCATCTACATCGACGGCTCGAAGATCGCCCGTAACCCCACCCAGCCGTCGCGCGGCATTGCCACGCTCGGCAAGCCCTTCACCATCGGCGCCACCCAGTTCGCCGAACGCTTCGGCCAGGGCTTCTACGGCTGGATCGGCGACGTCCGCATCACCGCCCGTGCTCTCCCCACCCGTGACTTCCTGACCAGCACGTTCTAGACCTTCCCCCAGGGCGCCGGGCGGCCCACCACTCACCCTGCGCGCCGCCCGGCGCCCGCCTACCCCGCTGTCGGTCCGTCAGGGGTAGCGCCGTCTCGCGGATCGCGGCCCGGCGGCTTCGCGAGACGGCAACCTCCAGGGCGGATGCACCCGCTTCCGGCGGGAGGATTCCGCACGCTCGGAGCGAGCAACGGTGGTCGCCGGCGCCCCTCCCCCACATGGACCGAGGCGGCAAGATCCCTGCGGTGCAGATCCTGGCCACCGGTACGGACGCACCGAGCCGTTTCGGCATCAGGGCCTGGTTCCGCGGGCGAGCGATGTCAGCCGCCGGCGGAACAGGGCTCGGAAAGAGCGAAGGCGCCTCCGGCAGGTCCCCGGAGGGCGTGACTTTCCGGGTGGCTCGACGGCCGCTGGCCCGGCTGAGTTTCGTGGTGGCCGGCTAGGTTTCGGGTGCCCGAATGCCCCGTCTACCCGTCGCCCGGGACGAGCCGAACAGATCATCGCCGGGCCCGCCAGCCTTGGTCACACCGGCGGAGGCTGCGCGCGACAAGACCCCGTCGTCTCGCGTGGTGCGGCGACAGGTGTCCGCGTGGGATAAGAGATCAAAGGCGTTGCCATCATGTCCCGGCGCCGGAAATATCACCCTATTGCGGCATTCAGCGATAAGATCAGCAGCCGCCATCTGGCCATAAATCGACCTAGCAACCCTAAGTGATCAATCAGTGGAGCAAAAAGGATATCATTTAGCGAAGTTGATATCCTTTTCGCTCCACTGATTGATCACTCAGGCCCAGCAAGCACTCCACAACGAGATCCGCACCACCCACGCCGCAATCCCACGGCACCAAATGCCGACATTCCCGGCACAGAATCGACAGGCGCCTCATCAGCCCACCGCAACGAGATACCGGCTGCGTCCGACGACCACTTCAGACGACCGACAGCAGCCACCGACACAAGAAGATCACCTCCCGCCTACCGGGAACGGAACCCGCCTTCGATCTTCAAGGCGCGCACCGCGCAAATCGCCACCGCCTGGCTGCCCCGTCTGCTGTCGACCACCCTTGAGGTGCAGATCATCGGCAGGGCCGCCACCCCCCACCCAACCGCAACAAAGGCATGACCGGCGCCCCAGCGCCGGACATGCCGACCCCCACCCAAGCTGGCGGCCCTGCCGATGATCTGCTCGGCTCCGCCTGGCCGACAGCAGACGGGGCAGCCAGGCACACGAGACGAAACCCAGACCCCCACAAAAACAGCAACGGCGCCAGCAAACCCCTCAGACCCCGGAAGCCCTCGCCTCCCCCGGAGCCGAGACCCGCCGGAGGCCCGCCCTTGCCCCTTCCCCCACAAAGAAAGGGGGCAGGTCCAACCCCCCACCCGCCCCAACACGAAACTCAGTCCCGCTCGATCAAATGCCCGATCAGATCCGGGCACACCCCCGCCACACCCGACCCGTCCCGCCGCGGGTCGATCTCGGGAAGATCGATCGGCTCCCCGGTAGCCGTGGCCGCCGCCGGCCGCACGCCGATCCAGCCGACCGCCAGCGCTTCCTCCCCCTTCAGGAACCGATGCGCCCGGACCCCACCGGTCGCCCGTCCCTTCGCCGGGTAGTCGTTGAACGGCGTCACCTTCACCGTCCGCCCCGTCGACGTGACCACCAGCGGCGCCCCGTGCCGCGGATCGTCGATGCCGATCGCGCCGAAGAACACCACCGACGCTCCCGCCGCGAGGTTTATCCCCGCCATTCCGCCGCCCTTGACGCCCTGCGCCCGCACCAGCGACGCCGGGAAGCGGAGCAGCGACGCGTCCGACGTGAGGAACGCCAGCGATTCCCCGCCGCCGATCCACGTGCAGCCGACCACTTCGTCGCCCTCTTTGAGGCCGATGACCTCGAAGACGTCCGCGCGGACCGGCCACTCCGGCGCGCACACCTTGACGACGCCCTGGCGAGTCCCGAGCGCGAGCGTCTCGCCCGGCTTCGGCACCAGCGGCGCCAGGCCGATGACGTGCTCGCCCGGGTCGAGGTCGGCGAGTTCGCTGGCGGACATGCCGCCGCGCAGCGAGACCGTGCCGACGTGTTCCGGCAGGACCGGGAGCGGGAGGACGTCGGTCTTGAACGCGCGCCCCTTGTTCGTGATCAGCAGGACCTGGCCGCGGGCCGTGGTGTGGACCAGCGCGCGGACCGCGTCGTGCCGGTCGCGGCCGTTGCGGCGGGTGCTCTCCGACGATTCCTCGGACTCGGCCGCGGTGCGCGCGACCAGCCCGGTCGCGGACAGGATGACCTGGCACGGGTCGTCCTTGACCTCGAGCGGCCCGGCCGGTACGGACGCGGCCAGCACCTCCTTGAGGTCGCCGTCGATCAGCGCGGTCCGGCGCGGCGTGGCGTGCTCCTTGGCGACGGCGGCGAGTTCGTCCGAGACGACCTTCCGCAGCACCTTCTCGTCGTCCAGGATCCGGGACAGCGCGGCGATCTCCGAGTTGAGCCGCTCCTGCTCGGACTCGAGCTCCAACCGGTCGAAGCGGGTGAGCCGGCGCAGCGGCGTGTCCAGGATGTACGACGCCTGGATCTCGGAGAGCCCGAACTGTTCCATCAGACCGTCCTTGGCGGACGCCGCGTCGTCGCTGGACCGGATCAGCGCGACCACCCGGTCGATGTCGAGCAGCGCGATCAGCAGGCCGTCGACCAGGTGCAGCCGTTCCTGCCGCTTGGTACGCCGGAACACCGTCCGCCGGGTGACCACCTCGTAGCGGTGCCGGAGGAACACCTCGAGCAACGCCTTCAGCCCGAGCGTCTGCGGCTGGCCGTCGACCAGGACCAGGTTGTTGACGCCGAACGACTGCTCCAGCGGCGTGAGCCGGTAGAGGTCGGCGAGCAGCGCCTGCGGGTTGACGCCGACCTTGCACTCGATGACCAGGCGGGTGCCGTTCTCCCGGTCGGTGAGGTCCTTGACGTCGGCGATGCCCTGGAGGCGGCGGGTCTTGTTGACCTCGTCGGTGATCTTCTCGATGACCTTCTCGGAGCCGATGCCGTACGGCAGCTCGGTCACCGTGATCGCCTGCCGGCCGCGGGAGCCCTCCAGCGGCCCTATCTGCACCTTGGCCCGCATGCGCACCACGCCGCGGCCGGTCTCGTACGCCTTGCGCACCTCGTCCAGCCCGAGCAGCAGCCCGCCGGTCGGCAGATCGGGCCCGGGGACGAACGTCATCAGCTTGTCCAGGTCCGCGTCCGGGTGGTTGATCAGCCACCGGGCCGCGGTCACCACCTCGCCGAGGTTGTGCGGGATCATGTTCGTCGCCATCCCGACCGCGATCCCGGACGTGCCGTTGACCAGCAGGTTCGGGAACGCGGCGGGCAGCACGGAGGGCTGTTCCAGCGAGCCGTCGTAGTTCGGGACGAAGTCGACCGTGCCCTCGCCGAGCTCGCCGACCAGCAGCATCGCCTCGCCGGACATGCGCGCCTCGGTGTATCGCGCGGCGGCTGGGCCGTCGTCCGGCGAGCCGAAGTTGCCGTGGCCGTCGATCAACGGCACGTTCAGCGAGAAGTCCTGGGCGAGCCGCACCATCGCGTCGTAGATCGCGACGTCGCCGTGCGGGTGGTACTTACCCATCACGTCACCGACGACGCGCGCCGACTTCACGTGCCCGCGGTCCGGCCGGTAACCCTGCTCGTACATGGAGAACAGGATTCGGCGGTGCACCGGCTTGAGGCCGTCGCGCGCGTCCGGGAGGGCCCGGGAGTGGATGACCGAGAACGCGTACTCCAGGTAGGAGTCCTCGACCTCGGTGGTCAGCGGGTTGTCGATGATCCGCGCCCCGGCCGCGTCGAACGCGGACAGGTCGACCTTGGCGGACTTGGAATCCTTGCGGCGAGCCATTACCAGTTCCTCAGGCGTCGATGGCGTCGCGGTCGACGCGGTCGGAAGAGTTGATCAACCAGTTCTTGCGGGGCTCGACCTTCTCGCCCATCAGCAGTTCGAGCGTGCGCTCCGCGGCGTCGACGTCGGAGAGCGTGATCCGCCGGACCGCGCGCGAGGCCGGGTTCATCGTGGTGTCCCACAGCTCGTCCGCGTCCATCTCGCCGAGGCCCTTGAACCGCGGGATCGGCGTGACCACCTGCTTGCCCGACTTGGTGAGCCGCGCGACCGTGCTGGTCATCTCCGGCTGGGTGTACGTGTAGATCGTCTGTGGCGAGCGGCCCTTGGTGGTGATCTTGTGCAGCGGCGGCATCGCGGCGTAGAGCCGGCCGGCCTCGATCACCGGCCGCATGTACTTGGCGAACAGCGTGATCAGCAGCGTCCGGATGTGCGAGCCGTCGACGTCCGCGTCCGCCATGATCAGAATCCGGCCGTAGCGCATCGCGCCCACGTCGAACGTGCGCCCGGAGCCGGCACCGAGCACCTGCACGATCGCGGAGCACTCGGCGTTGTCCAGCACCTGCTGCAGGCTGGCCTTCTGCACATTCAGGATCTTGCCGCGGATCGGCAGCAGCGCTTGATATTCGGACGAGCGCGCCATCCGTGCGGTGCCGAGCGCGCTGTCACCCTCGACGATGAACAGCTCACTGCGGTCCACGCCGGTGGAACGGCAGTCGACCAGCTTGGCCGGCATCGACGCGCCCTCGAGCGCGGTCTTGCGGCGGGCCGCGTCCTTCTGCTGCTTCTGGGTGAGCCGCACCCGGCCCGCGTCGACGATCTTCTGCAGGACCGTACGCGCCTCGGTCTTGGTCTTCTTGTCCTGCACCCACTCCTTGAGGCGTGCCTCGACGATCTGCTGCACCACCCGGGTGACACCGGCCGTGGACAGCTCGTCCTTGGTCTGCGAGGTGAACTGCGGCTCCGGCACGCGCACGTGGATGACCGCGGTCATCCCCTCCAGCACGTCGTCCAGGACCGGCGGCTCCTCCTTCGGCTTGAGCAGGCCGCGGGTGTTCTTCACGGCCTCGACCAGCGCGCGCACCGCGGCCCGCTCGAAGCCCTTGCGGTGCGTGCCGCCGTGCACGTTGCGGATCGTGTTGGTGAAGCACTCGACCGTGCGCTCGTAGCCGGTACCCCAGCGGAACGCGATCTCGATCTCGGCGAGCCGCTCGACGTTGGCGCGCATCACGCCGTTCTCGTCCGCGGCGTTCTCCCGGTACGTACCGGTGCCGTTGATCAGGATGGTGCCGGAGACCGGCTTCTCGCTGGACGGGGCCAGGAAGTCGACCATGTCGGCCAGGCCGTTCGGGAAGTGGAACTCCTCGGTGCCGGTGCCGGACATCGGGTCCACGTTCGCGTCGCGCAGCACGTAGGTCACGCCGGGGACCAGGAACGCGGTGTTGCGCAGCTTCATCCGCAGCGCCTCGACGTCGAGCGCGGCACCGGCCTCGAAATAGCGCGCGTCGTACCAGTACCGGGTGGAGGTGCCGGTCGGCTCGCCGCGCTTCATCTTGCCGGTCACGCGCAGGCCGGGCGCGGGCGTGAACGGCGCGTCCGGCCCCGGGCCGTGGAACTCGCCGGCCACGCCGTGCCGGAACGAGATCTCGTGAATCTTGCCGTCCCGCCGCACGGTCACGTCGTAGCGCAGCGACAGCGCGTTCACCGCGGACGCGCCGACGCCGTGCAGGCCGCCGGAGGTCTTGTAGCCGGAGCCGCCGAACTTGCCACCCGCGTGCAGCCGGGTGAGCACCAGCTCGACGCCGGACATGCCGGACTTGGCGTGGGTGTCGGTCGGGATACCGCGGCCGTCGTCGTCGACCTGCACGGAGCCGTCCTCGTGCAGCGTCACCTTGATCCGGGTCGCGTACCCGGCCACGCCCTCGTCCGTACAGTTGTCGACGATCTCGTTGAACAGGTGGTTCACGCCACGGCTGTCGGTGGACCCGATGTACATGCCGGGGCGCTTGCGGACCGCGTCCAGCCCCTCGAGGTGGGTGAGGTCGGCTGCCCCGTACAGGGTCTCGGGCTGTGCAGTCACCGGTTCTTGACTCCAGATCCTCGCGCTTGTGCTGGGTGGCGCCGTAACACGACTGGAGCGACTCTAACCGCCGGGTCCGACGAGTCCGTCGCTCCATGCCGCACGTCTCACGCCCGGGACCGGAAGACTATCGCACGTTTGTGCTAATCACGCCTCGTAGGCACGCCAGTAGAGGCCGTCTTCCCGCGCCAGGATGTCCAGATCGATGAGATATCGGCGGATCGCCACGTGGTCGACCCCCGGCACCCCGTCGCACCAGGCACGGAGGACGTCGTTGACCTCGGTCTCACGGTAGCGCCGACCGGGCTCGAACGACACGCGCGCGAGGTGGTCGAGCACCGCACGGCGGCGGGTCAGCTTGCCCGGCATCGCGGTCAGGCGACCGTCGCGCACGAACGTGCGGACGGCAGCGTCGTCGGCGTCTGACACAGGGTCACCTCCGGAACGGCAATCGAGATCCACGTCACCCTGGAGGCCGGGCGTGCCGCGGTCAACCGATTTCCACTGTGGACAGGACCCAAGATCAAGATCATGTGGCGGTACGGGCCCGATCTCCACGGTTCGTTCACAACTTGCGCGTCCGGCCTGCACGATCAGTCTTTAGAGTCACCGTCGAGCGAAGCCGCAGGAGGGGACACATGGCCGCACAACGGACGATTCTGGTCGTCGAGGACGAGCGCACGATCGCGGACGCGGTCGCCGCCCGGCTGCGCGCCGAGGGCTTCCTGGTGCACTGCGCCGGTGACGGCCCGTCCGCGGTCGAGGCCGCGCGCCGGATCCGCCCGGACGCGGTGGTGCTGGACGTGATGCTGCCCGGCTTCGACGGCCTGGAGGTGTGCCGCCGGTTGCAGGCCGAGCGCCCGGTGCCGGTGCTGATGCTGACCGCGCGGGACGACGAGACGGACCTGCTGGTCGGGCTCGCGGTCGGCGCGGACGACTACCTGACCAAGCCGTTCTCGATGCGCGAGCTGACCGCCCGGGTGCACGCGCTGCTGCGCCGGATGACCAAGGCCTCGGCCGGTGAGCCACCGATCGTGCTCGGCGACCTGGAGATCAACCGGGCCGAGCGCCGGGTCACCCGCAACGGCGTCGAGGCGCACCTGACGCCGACCGAGTTCGACCTGCTGGTGCACCTGGCCGGCCGGCCGCGCACGGTGCTGCCCCGGGAGCGGCTGCTGGCCGACGTCTGGGGCTGGGCCGACGCGTCCGGCACCCGCACCGTGGACAGCCACATCAAGGGCCTGCGCCGCAAGCTCGGCGCCGACCTGATCCGCACCGTGCACGGCGTCGGCTACGCGCTCGAGGTCGGCAGGTGAGCACGGTCCGCGGCCGGCCCGCCGGCGATCTTCCGTGGATCATCCGGTGCGGCTCGCTGATCCTGGACCGGATCTACCGGGCCGGCAGCTGGCTGCGCGCCCGGCCGCCGGTCCGCCCGCTGATGGACGCGGTGGAGAAACTGCTCGGCCGGCTCCCTCGCCCGCTCGACCCGGTCCGCTCGATCAAGGCGAAGCTGTCCCTCGCGCTCGGCCTGGCCGGCGGCGTCGGCCTGCTCGTCCTCTGGTACTCACTGGAGTGGATCCCGCTGAACGTCGCGTTCATCGCGTCCGCGGTCGCGCTCGCGCTGCTCACGCTGCAGATCGCCGCACACGGCGCGACCGTGCCGCTGCGCGAGATGACGGACGCGGCCCGGCACATGGCCCGCGGCGACTACACCCGCCGGGTGCACACCAACTCGCGGGACGAGGTCGGCGAGCTGGCCACCGCGTTCAACCTGATGGCCGCGGACCTGGACGCGGCGGACCGGCAGCGCCGCGAGCTGATCGCGAACGTCTCGCACGAACTGCGCACGCCGATCACCGCGCTGCGCGGCATGCTGGAGAACATCGTCGACGGCGTCTCCGCGCCGGACCCGGCCGCCATGGGCACCGCGCTCGCCCAGACCGAACGCCTCGGCCGCCTGGTCGCGGAGCTGCTCGACCTGTCCCGTCTGGACGCCGGGATCGTACCGATGGAACGCACCGGGATCGCGCTGGACGACTTCCTGGCGGCCGTGGTCGCGGAGGCGCGGGTCAACCACCCGTCGGTCCCGATCCAGCTGCACGCGGATCACGGCCTCGCGCTCGACGGCGACCCCGAGCGTCTGCACCAGCTCTTCGCGAACCTGCTGGACAACGCGGCCCGGCACAGTCCGCCGGGCGGCGCGATCCGGCTCAGCGCCCACCCGGACGGCGACGATCTCCTCTTCTCCGTCGCGGACCAGGGCAGCGGCATCCCGGTCGCCGAGCGGGAGCGCGTCTTCGAACGCTTCACCCGCGGCGAGCGGGCCACCGGGGGTGGGACCGGGCTCGGGCTGGCGATCGCGCGCTGGGTGGTGCAACTGCACCACGGCAGCATCGCGGTCGTCGACCCGGGCCCGGGCGACTCGATGACCGGCGCACACCTACAGGTCCGGCTCCCCGCCGCACATTCATAAAACCCGATAACCACATCAGCGGTACGTACGCCACCTCCAGTCACGTCATCTCAGTGAGCTCGCGTCTCCGCCGTCCGCCGTGCACCGCACCCGGCCGGCCGACGACGCGCGCCCGCACACGCCTCACCCCCGGGAGTTCCGACATGAACGCGAGCCCGCCATCCGGCCCCCAGCCGGCCGGTACCGCCGCTGCCACCCCCGCACACCCGGCCCCGGTCGCGGCCGCACCGGCACCGGGGACCGCACCGATACCGCCGGCGCCGCGACCCGGCCCGCCGGGTCCGGTCCCGCTGCTGGTGCACGGGCCTTGGCCGGCACAGTTCCCGCAGCGCCGGCTCGGGCCGGACGCGCCCGCCGCACCGGCCGCGGTGATCGCACTGCTGGCCGCGGCCGCGATCGGCGCCGGCACGATGAACCTGACCCGCCCCGGCCTCGGCTGGCTGCTCACCGCGCTCGCCGCCACGGCCGCGCTGGTGGTGGCCGGCCGGGTCCGGCTCCGCCCGGCCATGCCGCCGGCCCGCGTCACGCTCCCGGCCACCGGCCCCGGCCACCGCGCCGACCGCTACCTGTGGACCGCCGCCACCGTGCTGCTGCTCGGCGCCGGCACGATCCGCGCGGCCGGCTGGCTGTTCGCGCTCTGCGTGGTGACCGCGCTGCTCACCGCCGTGCTGGCGACCGGCGGCGGCCACTCGATCCGGGCGCTGGCCTACCTCGTCGTCAGCCTGCCGGCCGCCGCGGCCCGCGCGATGCCGTGGCTGGCCCGCGGCGCCCGCACGCTGCGGCGCGGACGGACCGCCGACTCGCCCCGGCTGGCGCTGCCGATCCTGCTCACCGCGGCGCTGCTGCTCGTGTTCGGCGGGCTGTTCGTCTCCGCGGACGCCGCGTTCGAGGAACTGATCAGCGCGTCCCTGCCCGAGCTGGACGGGTCGGTACCGGCCCGCATGCTGGTGCTGTTCCCCGTGCTCGTCCTGCTGCTCGGCGCGCTGGCGTTCGCCCGGGCCGCGCCACCGGCCACCGCGGATCTGGACGAACCGCTGCGCCGGCCGGTCCGCCGTACCGAATGGCTGCTCCCGGTTGTCGCCCTTGACCTGCTCTTCGGCGCGTTCGTGCTGGTGCAGGCGGCCGTGCTGTTCGGCGGCGCGGAGCACGTGCTGGCCACGGCCGGCCTGACCTACGCCGAGTACGCCCGGTCCGGCTTCTGGCAGCTGCTGATCGTCACCGGCCTCACGCTGGCCGTGCTCGGCGTGGCCGCGCTCACCGCGCCGCGCGCGACCGGCACCGACCGGGTCCTGGTCCGCGTGCTGCTCGGCGCGCTGGCCGGCCTGACGCTGCTGATCGTGGCGTCCGCGCTGTCCCGGATGACGCTGTACGCGGACGTCTACGGCCTGACCCGGCTACGCGTGCTCGTGTTCACCTGCGAGATCTGGCTCGGCGCGGTCTTCGTGATGGTGCTGGCCGCCGGCGTCCGGCTGCGCGCCCGGTGGCTGCCCCGCGCGGTGCTCGGCACGGCCGTGCTGGCGCTGCTCGCGCTGGTCGCGGTGAACCCGGACGCGCTGATCGCCCGGCACAACCTGAACGAGGACCGGATCGACACCGCGTACCTGCGGCAGCTGTCCGCGGACGCGGTGCCGGAACTGGCGGACGCACCGGCCGCGCTGCGCGGCTGCCTGCTCTCCGGCATCGCCGGGGACCTGGGTGGGAACCCGGACGGCTGGACGGACCTCAACCTGGCCCGAGTGCAGGCCCGCCGGATTCTCGACGGTCAGCCGGACGCCACCCGCTGTACATATCCCTGAGTCAATCTCCGGGTCGGAGTCTGACTTTCGCCGGATGTGGGAGACCCATGGTGCTTCATAGCGTCGACAGCATGATCGAGCTGCTGGAGGCCGCGGTGACGTCCCCGTGGGTCTACCTGGCCCTTTTCGGGCTGGCACTGCTGGACGCGTTCTTCCCGGCCGTACCGTCGGAGACCATGGTGATCACCGCCGGCGTCTTCGCCGTCTCCGGCGAACCGAATCTTGCGCTGATCATCGTGGCCGCCGCGGCCGGCGCGTTCTGCGGTGACCACATCTCCTACCAGATCGGCCGCTCCACCGGCCTGGCCCGGCGGCTGCCCGCCACCGGCCGCCGTCGTGCCGCGTTCGACTGGGCCACGGCCGCGCTGCACCGGCGCGGCGGCGTGCTGCTGGTGATCGCGCGCTACATCCCGGGCGGCCGCACCGCCGCCACGCTCACCATGGGCGCGTGCGGCTACCCACGGACCCGGTTCGCCGCCTACGACACGCTCGCCGTGCTCTCCTGGGCCGCCTACTCCGGCCTGATCGGCTACCTCGGCGGCGCCGCGTTCGAGGAGAACAAGCTGCTCGGCGTGATCTTCGCGCTCGGCATGGCGATCACGCTCACGGTCACCATCGAGCTGGGCCGCTGGCTGCTCGCCCGCCGCCGCAAGGCCCCGGCTCCGGTCTCGGTCACCGAGACCCCGGCCCTGGAACTCGCCCCGGCCGCCGACCGCTGACCGCGTGGTCGTGCGCGTCCCGCGGCTCAGCGCCGCGGGACGCGCACGACACCCTCGGTACCGAAGATGAACCGGCACGCCGCCGCCCGGACGGCCGCCCATTCGCGGGCGGTGGCGAGCACGTCCGGATCCCACAGCGCCTCGCCCATCGCGTCGAGCAGGAGGCCGATCCGCCGGACGAGCGCGGCGTCCGCCTCGGAGATTCAGCCGGCCTCCTCGAGCTGGTCCATCAGCAGTTCCGCCTCGCCCAGCTCCAGCGCCAGCTCGTCCGCGAGACCCGCGGTGCCGATCACGTCCAGATAGTCCCGCTGCGCGTACGCGTCCAGCGCCAGCCGCGCCACCGCACGGATCAGCGTGCTGTGGATCCAGGCCAGCCGCCGGGGATCGTCGAGGTCCATGCCGCCGATTCTGCTGCCGTGGCGGGCGGAGGGCATCGGAATTCCCGCGGCAGCATCCGGCGAATGTCGATACGTACGATGCTGGTCGCGGCCGTTACCGCCACCGTCCGTCAGGCTCCGCCCGGTTCGCGCTTCGGTTGCAGGTAGTCGATGCGACGAACCTGCAGCTCATTGTCCGGCGCCCGCCTCGTACCGGACGATCGCCAACTGATCCCTTCCCAGTGGGGGAACATCGAGCGCTTGCGTCCGGTCATTGTCCGCCGCCGACACGATCTGGAGACCTTCCTGGGCGAGCAATTCCCGAGCCTCACGGAGGCGCCGCCATGCATTCAGCTGCATCGCGGCCGTGGCGACGTCGTTGAACTCGATGACCTCACCCTCGGCACGCCGAGCCAGCTCAGCGACCCGGTGTACCGCCCCCTGCTTCGCGAAGACCTCACGGGCCGCCTCGTCACCCAACCTCAAGAAGACATTGCGGGGTAATGGCGAGTCCTCAGCGAGCCACGTCACGGCGGCGAGATCCGTACGACGAAGCGACGACTTGCCGTCACGGTTTGTAGGACCCGCCAGCATTTCCGGTGTGACGCGCAGAAGCCCGGCTCCCCACGTCCCCCGCTCCTCGTCACTGTAGACCAGCAGCACGACCCGGCCTACCAGCTGCCGCGAGATCAGCCACCCTGCCCGCTTACCGCTGAACTTGAACTCGACGTCTACCCCGTCGACGGAGAAGTCGAGATCAGCACTGTCCGGCAAGCCGAATTCGCGCTGTATCGCAAGCTCGACCCGACGGCCGAGGAAGGCTCGTTCGGGTTTGCTGAGCTGGGCGACGCTGTAGCGCCCGGTGCCCGGACCGTCAAGGAGTCCGTCGGTCGCGTGCCTGATGGCTGACAGCGTCCGCGCGCCATCCGGGTCCGCGTGGCGGAACCAGTGAACCACCAGGCCGAACTCGGCGTCGCTGGTCGGCGGCTGCGGCCGCGCCGGTGAAGATTTCACCTCCGGGGCGGCCTGCCGAAGAGGTTCGGGCGCGATGCTGGTCTCGACCTGTTCGGCCGGCGGCGCCGACGCCGAGAAGGGCCCTGGCGGCTCAGCCGCGGCTCCGGCTGCCAGCAGGCCCATGAAGAAGGTGAGCGTCCGCTCGGTTCGGTGCCGAAGCTCGCGCTCGCGTTCCAGTTCCTCGCGCAGACGCCGCATCTCAGTCGCCGTGCCGGGGGGCGGCGGCGCGATCACCGCCGCGGACAGCCCCCGAGCGCGACTGATCTCGGCCATGGACTCCCGTGCCCGCACGCGTCCAAGCAGTTCCTCCGCCCGGGCTTGCAAGGCCTCCACGTCATCCGGCGACGCGCAGATCTGGATGACGGCCCGGACCAGTGTTCCACTCCTGGTGCCCTGCAAGCCTTCCCCGGCGAAACGTTTGGAAAGCGTCGATACGCCGGGCATGTTGCCGTCAGGGAACTCGGCCTTGAGCGCGTCCGCCAGCTGCCCCAGCGTCATGCCTCGGTTGTCCAGCTGCGTGCGCAGCAGGTCGGCGAGCTCGTTCTCCTCCGGACCGTCACCCCGTAGTTTCGTCCACGGACGGCCAGCGCTGCCCTCTCGGCGTGCCACCGTACTCCTTCATTGCCGAATTGTTCACCGAAAGAAAATGAAGTTCAGGAAACTTCATCTTACTCTTCCTTTGCTTCCACCGGTACGGCACGCTTGTGCCAAACAACCAAGCGGGAGGATGTTCAGTGAACAATGTGTCGGCTACAAGGATCCTGCTGGTCGTCGTGGCAGTGCTCGTCGGGATCGTCGTCGCCACAATCGCCGCTGCCCTCCCGCACACCTCCTGGGCGGGGCGGGTAAGAGCAGCAGCCGCCGCCTTCGCCCTGACGATCCCCACCGTCCTGGCTCTCCTTGCCGCCACTGGAGCGCTCGACCTCACCTGATCCGCACCGCGCGGTACGCCTCAGCCCGGCCTGTGGACGCGCCACCACCTCCGGGGTGCTGCCGCAATGCAGGTCAGGCGTGGTGATCGATCGCGTCGTCGAGTTCGTCGATGACCTGCTGCCAGTGCTGGATCAGGAGCGCCGGGTCGAAACCGCGGAGCTTCCAGCGGCTGTTGCGGCGCAGCGCCTCGTCGAAGTCGTCCAGCAGGGACTCGGGGGCCAGCAGCGTCCAGACGTCCAGGTCGAGCGCGTAGGAGAGGTCGCGCGCGATCGTGCCGGCACCGAGCAGCAGCTGCGGGATCCAGGCGTCCCGGCCACCGGCGAGGTTGTCGACGACCAGGTCCAGCTCGTAGCGGTGGTCCGGGGCCGGGAACAGGACGGGCGGCGTGACCCAGCGGGCGAACTCGGCGAAGCCGGGGCGGTCGCGGAGGTCGTGCGCGGCGTCGCCGTGCAGGTAGGCGAGCAGGCCGTCCGCGGTGCCGAACACCTGGACGCGGCCGCCGGTGGCGAGGAACCGCGGCTCCTCGTGCGTGCCGCCGCGGCCGTCGTCGTCCGGCTCCCGGTCGATCCAGCGCAGCGTGATCCCGGTCCCGGCGTTGGTCGCGATCTCGACCGTCTCGATGCGCGGATACCCCGGCACCGGCTGCCCCGGCACGGCCTGCCACGGCACGGGCTGCTGCCAACCGCCCGGCACGGGCTGCTGCCAACCACTCGGTGCGGGCTGCGGCACGGGTGCCGCGGCCGGGGAAGCCGCGGCGACCGGTACCGCCCACGGCATCGCCAGTGCCCCCTGCGCCACCACCAGTTCCGGCGCCTCCACCGCGATCGGCGCGATGCCCAGCGCGCGGTGCAGCAACGACGCCACCAGCGGCATCCGGGCGCCGCCGCCGACCGGCAGCACCGCCGTCACCGGCACCCCGGAGCGCTGCACGGTCTGCACGGTCAGCGCCACCGTGCGCTCCAGCAGCGGCGTGGCCTCCGCCTCGAACGCGGCGCGGCCGATCTCGACCGGCGTCGCCAGCATCGGCACCCGCAGCCACCCGGCCGGTTGCGTGGACAGCTCCTCCTTCACCGTGCGCGCGGCATCCCACAGGTCCCGCTGTGCCCGCCGGTCGTCCGCGGTCTGCGGGCCGGTGAGCCGCGCCCACACGTCCGGCGCCGTGTCCACGGTCAGCCGCCGCGCGATGCCGACCACGATCGCGTCCAGGTGCAGCCCGGCGGCGTCGGCGAGCCCGTCCGTGGCCACGATCGACAGGCCGTCCGGACCGGACCGGACCACCGTGACGTCGAAGGTCCCGGCGCCCAGGTCGTAGACGGCGATGCCGGGCTCCGGACGGCCGAGAGTGGATACCAGGTGGAACGCGGCCGCGATCGGCTCCGGCACCATCCGTACCGTGGAGAATTCGGCCCAGGTCGCGGCCTCGGCCAGCGCCGCCAGCCGGGCCGGGCCCCAGGCGGCCGGGTGGGTGAGCGTGATCGCGTCGCCGCCGGTGCCGGCGCGGTGCAGGAGCGCGCCGAGCGTGTAGCCGACCGGCAGCTCACGCCCACCGGCCCGGATCACCCCGTCCGCGACCCGCAGTTTCGGATGGCGCTCCACCCGTTCCGGGTCGGCCGCGAGCGCGTCCGGGCCGGTCAGCATGGTGCCCTCCGCGGTGACCGCGACGGCGGAGTCCATGATCAGCGACTGGGTGCCGGACATGGTGACGGTGGTCGACGTACCGAGATCAATGGCAAGCTGCACCGGATCAGTGTGCACAGCGATCGCAAGATTCAGCCCTTCCGGCCCTGCGTGGCGACGCCCTCGATGAAATACCGCTGGCAGAGCAGAAAGGCCACGATCATCGGTACGGTGGTGAGCACCGCGCCGGCCAGCACCACCTCCCAGCGCGCCTCCCCCGCCTGGCCGAACTGGTCGAGGATCGCCTTCATGCCGCGCGGCATGGTGAACAGCGCCGGGTCGCGTAGGTAGATCAGCGGTCGCAGCAGGTCGGACCAGCTGGCCCGCAGCTCGAAGACGAACGTGACGATCAGCGCGGGCCGGCAGAGCGGCACCGCGATCCGCCAGAACAGCCGCCAGTACCCGGCGCCGTCGACCCGCGCGGCCTCGAACAGCTCGCGTGGCACGCCGAGGAAGAACTGCCGGATCAGGAAGATGTAGAACGCGCTGCCGAACAGGTTCTGCGCCCAGAGCGGCACCTGCGTGGTGGCCAGGCCCAGCTCGTTCCAGATCAGGTACGTCGGGATCATGGTCACCGCGCCGGGCAGCATCATCGTGCCGACCACCAGCGCGAACAGCGCGTTCCGCCCGGGGAACCGGAAGTAGGCGAACCCGAACGCCACGATCGCGCTGGAGACCGTCACGGTGCCGGCCGCGGCCAGCGCCACCACCACGCTGTTCGTCAGCCAGGTCAGCACCGGCGCGGCGGACCAGATGGTCACGTAGTTCTCCGGCGCCCACTCGCGCGGGATAAACGCGTTGTCGAACACGTCCGGCCGCGGCTTCAGCGACGCGCTGACCAGCCAGGCGAACGGGTACGTGAAGACGACCGCGGCCAGCGCCAGCCCGGTCCAGATCGGCCAGCGGCGCGCCATCAGCCACCCCCGTAGTGGACGAAGCGGCGGCTCAGCCGGACCTGCACCAGCGTGACCGCCATGATGATCAGGAAAAGCAGCCAGGCGAGCGCGGACGCGTACCCGATGTGCAGGAACTGGAACGCCTGCTGGAACAGGTAGACGACGTAGAACAGCGCGGCGTCGCTGCCGTAGGTCTGCTGGTTCGCACTGCCGTAGAACGCGGTGTAGACTTCGTCGAACGTCTGCAGCGAGCTGATCGTGTTGATGATCAGCGTGAAGAACAGCGCGCCGCTGATCGCCGGTACGGTCACCGCCCGGAACCGCGCCCACGCGCCCGCGCCGTCCATCTGCGCCGCCTCGTGCAGGTCCCGGGGCACGTCCTGGAGCGCGGCCAGGTAGATGATCACGGTGCTGCCCAGACTCCAGGCGCCGATCAGCACCAGCCCCGGCTTGATCCACGCCGGGTCCGTGGTCCAGTCCGGACCGACCGGCCCGAGCACCTGGTTGACCAGCCCGGACTGTCCGTTGAAGAGCAGCAGGAAGAGCACCCCGACCGCGACCTTCGGCGTGACCGTGGGCAGGTAGAAGACGGTCCGGAAGAACCCGGCCGACCGGCGCCCGGCGCGGTGGAGCAGCAGCGCCAGCCCGAGCGACACCACCATGGTCAGCGGCACGTGCAGCGCCGTGTAGAAGAGCGTGTTGCCGAGGCTCGTCCGGACCCGTGGATCGGCGATCAGCGTCCGGTAGTTCTCCGCGCCGACGAACGCGGTGCCGGTCAGCGCGTCGTAGTCGGTGAACGACAGCACCAGGCTGGCGGCCATCGGCCCGGCCAGGAAGACCAGAAAACCGATGATCCAGGGCGCCAGGAAGCCGTACGCGGCCCACGTCTCGCGGCGCGCCATCAGGTGCCGCGGTTCGCCGCGTCCAGCGCGGCCTGCGCCTGTTGCTGCGCCTGCGCCAGCGCCTCCGCCGCTGACTGCCGCCCGTCCAGCACCCGGTTGACCGCGTCCTGCCAGGCCGCCTTGAACTCCTCACCGGCCGCCATCGCCGGCAGCGCGAACCCGGACTCCTGCGTCTCGAGCACGGTCCGCACCGCGTCGGTCGGCTGCACCACGTCCCGGAAGATCACCTCGTCCGCGCGCACGTTGCCGGTGAACGTCCCGGCGTACGGCTTGCCCGCGTCCGCCCGCACCTTCGCCCGTGCCCGGGCCGCCGCGATCCAGGTCTCGCTCGCCGTCATCGTGGCGATCCACCGGCAGGCCTGATCCGGGTGCGCGGCACCGGCCGTGATCGCCCACGCGTTCCCGCTGATCCAGTCGACCGGCTTCCCGTCCCGCCCGCGGAACGGCGCCACCGTCACGGTCGCCTCCGGCGAATTCTCGGCCAGCACGTTCAGGTAGAAGTCCTCCATCAGGAACGCGCCCAGCTGCCCGCTCGCGAACTGGTTCCGCGCGCCGAAGAAGTCGAACGTGTCGCGGAACGACTTGAACGCGGCCCAGCCGCCCTGCGCCCGGATCAGCCCGACCGTGAACTCCAGCGCCTCGGCCACCCGAGGGTCGTCCAGCCGCGCGGTCCGGCCGTCCGCGCTGACCAGCTCGGCGCCGTTCGCCCGCGCCCACATCGGCAGGAACTCCGGGATCTTCGGGTCGAACCCGATCCGCCGCAGCTGCCCCGCCTCGGTCACGGTCAGCCGTTGCGCACTCGCTGCCAGCGCGTCCCAGTCGTCCGTCGCCAGCCCGGCCGCTCCCGCCACCGCATCGTTGATCATCAGGACCCGGTTGTTGTAGAAGTCCGGCAGCCCGTACAGCTCGCCGCGCAGCGTCGCCTCCGCCACCGCGGCCGGCCGGAACGCCGCCACGTCGATCCGCTCGCGGGTCACGCAGTCACCGAGCGGCATCAGCGCGCCCTTGGCCGCGTACGTGCCCAGCAGCCGACGCTCCATGTAGACCAGGTCCGGCGGCTTCCCGGACGCCACCGCGGACAGGAACTGCTGCGCGTCGAAGCTGCCCTCGGCCGCCGTCGCGGTCGCCGGTGCGATGCGCGCGTTCGCCGCGTCGAACCGGGTCTGCGCGATCTCGTCCCCCGTCCCGAAGCCCATCATCGTCAGCGTCACCGCGGCGCCGTCCCCGCCACCGGCCCCGCCGACCCCGCCGCAGCCGGCGACGAGCAGTGCCACCAGTCCCAGCCGTACGCATCGGTTGAACATCGTCGTGCCCCACTTTCGCCGGCGCCTACCGGCGAATATAGAAGTGAGGCGATACAACGGCAACGCGAGGGAACCGCCCGGCCCCGGGACGGCGACGGCCCGGGGCCGAACGGTCAACGGTGACGCAGCACCGACCGCCGCGCACGGCGTGCCGTGAACACCCGCCGCTGCGCGGTCATCGTCCGGGACGGCCTGGGCCGCACCGGATCGAAGGACAGCCGCAGCGACTCGTCGTGGTTGAGCATGCGGGCGTGCAACTCGCTCAGCTCACGGCTCGGTTCCACGCCCAGGTCGGCGATCAGCCGCCTGCGCAACACCCGATAGGTGGCCAGCGCCTCGGCCTGCCGGCCCACGCCGTAGAGCGCACACATCAGGAGGTGGTGCAGCCGCTCCCGCAGCGGATGTGCCGCGCCGACGGCCTGCAACTCGACCACCGCCTCCTGATAGCGGCCCAGGCCGAGCTGCGCCCGGCCCCACTCCTCGACCGCGTCCAGCCGTTCGCCGGCGACGCCGTGCGCGACGGACTCCCGCAGCCCCGCCGCGGCCACGTCGGCCAGCGGGTCACCCCGCCACAACCGCAGCGCCGCGCCGAGATCGTCGGCCGCGCCCCGGGCGTCGCCCTGCCGCAGGGCCTCCCGGCCGCGCACCACGAGCGCGCGGAACCGGTTGAGGTCCACCGCGGACGGAGCGACCGCCAGCTGATAGCCCGGAGCACGCGTGTGCAGGATGCGCTCGGCCTCCGGCACCGATTCCAGGGTGCGCCGCAGGCGGCACACCAGTGACTGCAGCGTCTGACGGGCACTCAGCGGCGGATCCGCTCCCCAGAGCTGCTCGATGAGTTGACGGTCGGCCACGACCCGGCCCGCTTGCAGCAGGAGAATCACCAGCACTGCTCGCTGCCGGGCAGCCGACACCTCGACGGACATTCCCCGGGCCCGGATCTCCAGTGGTCCGAGCAGGCGAAAATCCCAATCCATTCTGCCTCCCCGTAACGGGCGGCGGCTTGCGCCGGCGCCGTCTAGGCATGGGCGCCACTCTATCCCCTGGCGAAGCCCCGCGGTCACCCCGCGAACCGCCGGCCTCGCACGTGACCGGCGCATGCGCGGCGCTTCTCCGGCGCTTGCGGCACGCATCGTCCGCGCAAGAGGCGCGCAAGATCGCTGATCCAGAGTGGTGCTCGAGCCCCACGGCTCACCACTACGGAAGGGAGTGGGGATGAACATCCTCAAGAAGGCCATCGCCGGCGGCGCACTGGCCGTTGTGGCGACCGCGGCGCTGGCCGCCGGAACCGCCTCGTCGGCGAGCGCCGGCTGGTCCGACTGCGCCGGCGGTGACCTGTGCGCCTACCTCAGCGCCAACGGCGGTGGCACCCCGGGCCGGGTCGCCGACGACAACGCGAACCTGCTGCAGTACAACAAGTTCAACAACGCCGTGTCGCTGTACAACAACGGCAACAGCTGCAACGTCCGCATCTACAGCGGGCTGAACTGGAGCGGCAGCAGCTTCGTCCTGCCGCGGGGCTACACCGCCCCGGACCTCAGCGGCACCGTCTACTACAAGAACGTCGCGTCGAACGACTGGTGCGTGTGATCCGCATGCGTCACCGGCTCGCCTCTCTCTTGGTGGCGATAGGTGCCGCCGGATGCCTGACGGCGTCCGGCGGCACCACCCCCGGTCAGGTGCCACCGCCACGACCGCTGGACGGCGCCGTGATGTTCACCGCCGAGGAGACCCGGCTGCTCCACGACGCGTCGCAGGTGCTGGTGCAGGACTGCATGGCCGCACGCGGCCTGCGCTACGAGCGGGCGCCGAGCACGGACCACGAAAGGGCAAGCGCCGCCAACCCGTACGGGCTGCTCGATCCGGCCACGGCACGCACCGACGGCTACGGCATGACCGCCGAATTCCTCGCGGCCGCGCAGCCACCCGATCCCAACGCCCCCATCATCGAGTCGATGACCGGCGCGGAGCAGAAGGAATGGCGCACCGCGCTGACCGGGTCCGAGGAGAACCGCCAGTCCCTGACCATGCCCGACGGCACCCCGCTGGTGGTACCGACCGACGGATGCGTGGCCGAGGCCCGCAGCGAGCTCTACGGCGCGGACTGGGACCGGCTCTACTACTCCTTCCAGGGTTACGCGAACCTGGTGCTGTCCCGGACCGAGCAGGACGCCGTCTACCAGCAGGGCATCGCCGCCTGGACACGGTGCATGCACGAGGCCGGATTCACCTACCGGAGCCTCCAGGACCCGCGCCGCGAGATCGAACAACGCCTCGTCGAGGCCCCCCGGCCGTCCGGCCCGGAGCTGACCCCCGAGCTGCGGCAGACCGCGCTGTCCGAGCTGGCCGTCGCCCGCGCCGACGCGACCTGCGAGTACGACACCGGCCTGAACGAGGCCGTGACCACCGCCCAGCGCATCGCCGAGGCCGCGACCCTCACCCCCGACCTCCGCGCCGGCCTGCACACCCTGTGGACCATGCGGCACGCCGCCATCGACCGCGCCCACCGCATCATCTCCGCCACCTAGCCCCGCCACAGAGCCACACACCCGCAGGCCCCCCACACCCGCAGGCACTCGCCCCACGCAACCGGCCCACGCAGGCAACCCCCGATACCACACGCAACCGGCCCACGCAGGCAACCCCCGACACCACACGCAACCGGCCCACGCAGGCAACCCCCGACACCACACGCAACCGGCCCACGCAGGCAACCACCACACCGCGGGGTTTCAGGGGGCTCGGCCCCCTGAGCAGAAATGACGAGAGGCCGTGTGTTCGCGCTTCCCGCGAACACACGGCCCCTGCATCTCGTGGGCGATACTGGGTTCGAACCAGTGACCTCTCCGGTGTGAACGGAGCGCTCTCCCACTGAGCTAATCGCCCTTGCGAGACAGAACTGTACCGGAGGCCCCCGCCCTCGCGCACATCGGGGTCCGGCGCGTCGGGGGGACTGCCGGCGCCCGCTCTTCGTCACGCGGGACCGGCAGGGAGGAGCGCCAGCGACGACCGGTGCCCAATGCCACTTAGCTTATTTTGATCTTGATGGTGGGTGGAGGCGGATGGTGGCGGGGCCGGTGTGTCGGGTGCTGGCGGGTTCGTCGCGTCGTTTGGGCCGGTACATGTTGCGGCGGCAGCGTTTGACGGCGCGGGGGCAGGTGCGGTGGCGTCGGGTGGGGTTGAGTTCCCGGGTGATGTGGGTCCAGATGGTGGGTAGCTGGGTGGTCCAGTCCTCAGGGGGAAATGGCCGCTGAGCCGGTGGCTGAGCGGCGGACGAGGCGCAGGGTGTCGGTGAAGCTGATCCGGTCGGGGTCGATCGCGGCGGCGTCGGCGGCGGCGGTGATCAGGACGGTGAGTGCGTGCTGGACGAGCAGCCAGGCCCAGATTTCCTGGTGGACGAGGTCGGGCAGTTTCGAGCGCAGGATCCGGCCGGGCCCGCGGAGGTGGGTTTTGAGCTGGTCGTTGGCGGTTTCGTGTTCCCATCGCAGGTGGTATGCCTCGGCGAGTTCGTCCGGGCCGGCCTGGGCGGGGTCGGTGATGGTGGTGGCCAGGGTGATCAGCTCACCGGTGCCGTTACCGGCCCGGTCCGGGACGTCGTACTCGACGACCCGGACCAGGTGGGCGGCGGGCAGGCCACGGTCGTTGATCGCGTCGTCGCAGGTGTCCAGGGTCCCGCCGGCCGCGGCGGCCAGGATCCGGTCCCGGCGGCCACCGCGGATCGTCTTGTCCATCAACACGGTCAGATAGGTGCCGTCGCCGAGGATCTCGATCACCGGGAGCCTGATCCCGGCCTGGATCCGCCACAGCAGGTCCGCGCCGGTCGCCTGCGCCCGGTCCCACGCCGTAAACGAGTAGAAGGCACGGTCGGCGGTCAGCAGTTCCCCGCGTCGCAGCCGCGAATACAACGGCATGGCCAGGGTCTGTTCGGCGACCGCATACGCGCCGACCTCCGCCGCCAGGAACGCGTGTGTCCCGCACTCGGTCAACGCCACGACCCGGGCTTTCGGGAACGCCGACGGGCCACCACCGGTCCGGGAGTACCCGAACTCGGCCGCGTTCTCCATCGTGTCCGGCACGTCCACGTCGAACCCGTCGATGGCAAGGACCCGCCGGTCCCGCAACCACGCACCTGACGTGACCGGTGACGCGACCGGCCGGGCGACCCGCTCGAACACCTCCGCCAGCACATCCCGGCCCAGCCGCTTCCTGGCCTGAGAAATCCCACCCGGCGTCGGCGCCAACCAGCCCGCATCCCAGCACCCGAACCGGTCCAGTCCACCGGTCACCTTCTTCGCGACCTCGGCATAGTCATCATCCGCGAACAGCCACAACCCCATCGTCAGATACGCCGTCACATGCGGCGGCAACTTCCCATCCGACCGTTTCGCACCCACACCGCACTGCGCCACCGCCCCATCAACCGCATCCCGCGGCACCGCCGTCACCAGCACACCGACCGACACCTGATCCGGCCGCACCCCCACACCCGACACCACACCATCGAAGCAGACAAAGCCACCAGACCACCCACCAGGCAACCAAGATCAAAATAAGCTAAGTGGCATTGGACCGGTGCCCGCGGGAGCGTGCGGATCCCGGCCGCGCCGGGAGCGGGAAGATCGGTTCGGGGTCCTAGAAGCGGTCGAGGAGGTTCAGGCCGACCTGGATGAGGTCGATGCCGAGCGTCAGGCGGAGGGAGAGCCAGACGATCGCGCTGACGAAGACGAAGCAGAGGAGGCCGAGGAGGGAGCGGAGCGGCCACGGCTGGCGCATGATCCAGCGGGTCCAGGCCTGGACGTGTTTGCGGGTGAAGTGGAGCAGGTGGCGGGCCCAGGCGAACTCGATGGCCCAGATGGCGAGGCCGACGATGACGATGCCCCAGCCGGGGCCGGGGAGCGGGATCGCGACGATGCCGACCGCGACCACGATCGCGCCCAGGACGCCGATGCCGATCTTCAGGGCTATCCGGCCGGTGGGGTTGGCGCGAATGCCGTCGAGCGTGCCGGTGATGCGGCGTCGCCATGCGGGCGCGGGCCGGACGGCCTCTTCGAGGGTTTCCACCTCTTCATGATCACCCACGGTTGCCACCCCGGAATTGGACGCCGTGGAGGGATTTGCCGTCATTACCTACCCCCGGTAGCGCTAGGGCCGTCACTGAACGGGACAACACGACGTTACCGGAGTGAGTCGACGTTGGTATCGCCGCGATGGCGGACCGAGGAGCAGGCAAGACGCCGGGATCTTACTAGAAATCCGCTTTTGGAAGACCAGTTCGGTACCGACTTCCTACTACTGGGTGAGATCAGCGTATGACGGAGCGTAATCGGATGTATCCGCTGAGTATGGGATACGCGGGGTGAGTACCCCGCAGCGGTGCCGGGGGGAGAACGTCAATGAGTGTCATCCGACCGACGACCGTCGAGGTCGAGACGTCGCTGCGGCTTGTCGCACCGGATGCTACCGCGTTGCCGGTGCGCGCCAGCCTTCGCTATGACCCGTCAGATCCGTACGCGGTGCACGTCCTGTTCCACGCCGAGACGGCCGGGGGCGAGGCCGTGAGCTGGTCATTCGCGCGGGAGCTACTGGTCACCGGGCTCGACGAGCCGGCCGGGATCGGCGACGTCCGGGTGTGGCCGTGGGCCACGCCGAAGGGTGACTTCGTCGCCCTGGCCCTGTCGTCGCCGGACGGGAACGCCCTCTTCGAGGTGCCACGCAGCGTACTGGTCCGGTTCCTTCGCCGGACGTACGTGGTGGTGCCGCGGGGCCGGGAGGGCGATCACCTGGACGTGGACGCGGCCGTGAACCGGCTGCTGGCGGGGCGATAAAAGGCGGCATTAAAAAGGACAGAAGAACTGATATGACCCGCGCGATACCATCCGGTACGCGCGGGTCAGTCGTATCCGCAGAAAAACCGCGAAATTGCCATAAATGTGCAACAAACAGAATGCGGGGATGCGGCCCTGGCCAGGGACGGTTACCGTGAGTCGGATGGTCGGTATCGGTCAGGCACGACCGGGCAACGAGCCCGCACGCCCTTCAGGCATCGGCGCCACTACGCTCAGCGATGTCCCGGGTGACGGACCGCATCTTCTCGACCGCAACCTCCTGCTGCTGGTCACGGTCGGTCAGGGCGCGCAGGAGATCGACTTCGTCCGCCACGACTGCCGGCCGGGCACGCTGCTGTGGGCCCGGCCGGGCCAGGCGATCCGGCTCAGCCGCCGGGCCGGGCTGGACGCGGTGGTCGTCTCCTGGCACCCCGAGGATCTGCCGGACCACTGGCAGCCCGGCGGCCGGTGCGGGTGGCAGCTGGCCGGTGAGGACGAGGACGCCGTGATCAGCGAGGTGAGCCAGCTGATGGTGGACCGGGAGCGGCACGCCGGCACGCCGCTCGCCGACGACCTGCTGCGCCACCAGCTGACCGTGCTGATGCTGCGGATCGCGCTGATCGCCGGGGATCCCGCGCCGCCGGAGCCGGCCGTGTTCCAGGAGTTCCGCAAGGCCATCGAGACCGGGTATTCCCGCAGCCGCCGCGTCGAGGAGTACGCGCAGCTGCTCGGCTGCTCGGTCCGCACGCTCACCCGGGCCTGCCTGGCCGCCACCGGGCGCAGCGCCAAACAGGTGATCGACGACCGGGTGGCGCTACAGGCCCGGCGCCTGCTGGCCTGCACGGAGACGCCGATCGCGGACATCGGCCGGGCGCTGGGCTTCCCGGAGCCGACGAACTTCGGCCGCTTCTTCCACCGGGAGACCGGCTGCTCACCCGGCGCGTTCCGGGCCGCGCTGCCCGGCCCGCCGCTGGAGGCTCAGGCGCCCGGCCCGCATCTGCTGCGGACCACCGCGTTCCACACTTTCTAGGACAGAGCGGGGCGGCGTACGTTCCCGGCGCGCTCAGGTCACAATGTGTGGGTGCAGATCTCCGCGCGTGGTGAGTACGCCGTCCGAGCCGCCCTCAGCCTGGCGTCGGTTCACCCCTCACTGATGTCCGCCCAGGCCATCGCGCAGGAGCAGGACATGCCGCGCAAGTTCCTGGAGGCCGTGCTCGCGGACCTCCGCCGGGCCGGCATCGTCCGGGCCCAGCGCGGCGCCGAGGGCGGTTACACGCTGGCCCAGACGCCCCGCGAGATCATGATCGGCGCGATCCTCCGCGCGGTCGACGGCCCGCTGGCCGGCGTCCGCGGCATGCGCCCCGAGGAGACGCGGTACGACGGCGCCGCGGAGAACCTGCCGAAGCTCTGGGTCGCGGTCCGCAGCGCGGTGCGCGAAGTGGTGGACGAGACCAGCCTGGCCGACGTGGTGAGCGGCCGGCTGCCCAACCACGTCAAGAAGCTGACGACCAGGCCCGACGCATGGGAACCGCGCTGAATTCACCCGAACGTTTGCTCTGCCGGGGTTTCGGGCACATGTTCGACAACCCCGGCAGCTATGCAGACGAAGGGAGCAACACGCCATGGGCCTGATGTTCCGTAAGCGTAAGAAGTTCGGACCGCTGATCCTCAACTTCACCGAGAACGGTTTCTCGTCGTGGAGCATCAAGATCGGTCGCTGGTCCTGGAACTCCCGGGCTCGGGCGCACCGCGTCGACCTGCCCGGCCCGTTCTCCTGGAAGCAGGACAAGTCCCGCGCCAGCTAGGCCTTGGGGCGGGGGTCAGGCGCTCACGGAGATTCCCACTCCGCCGCGCGTCTGACCCCCGTACCGCGTCTTCTCCTTGTCGATGTCCAGGCGGCCGATGGTCCTGCGCGCGGCCAGTGCCGCGTCGTCCAGCAGGTCCTTCGGGATCAGCCAGACCACCTCGAACTCCAGCCCGTCCGGGTCCCGGCCGTAGAGGCTCTTGGTGGTGCCGTGGTCGGACGTGCCGACCAGTGCGTCCGCGTTCGCCAGCGCCACCATCACCTGCTCCAGCGTGTCCAGCGTGTCGACCTCCCACGCCAGGTGGTAGAGCCCGACCGTGGCCCGCCCAGCCGCCGACGGGCCGGCCGGCCCGATCTCGAACAGCCCCAGGTCGTGGTCGTTCGTCGAGTCCGGCGCCTGCATGAAAGCGGCACGGAACCCGTTCGGCGTCATCGGCACCTGGCGGAAGCCGAGCACGTCCCGGTAGAACGCGACACTCCGGTCGAGGTCGCTGATGTACAGCACGGCGTGGTTGAGCCGGACGACACCCATGACGATCCCTTCGTCCATGTTGGTAGTTGAAGGTTCAACTAGTTGATTATCATACGGTCATGACGCGCTGGCTGAACCCCGAGGAGCAACGCACCTGGCGGGCGTTCCTCTTCGCCTCCCGAGCCCTGCTGGAGACGCTGGACCGGGAACTGCAGCGGGACTCAGGCATGCCGCACGCGTACTACGAGATCCTGGTCCGGCTCTCCGAGGCACCCGACCGCAGCATGCGGATGAGCGACCTCGCCGACTCGCTCGCCTCGTCCCGCAGCCGCATCTCGCACGCGGTCACCCGGCTCACCGAACAGGGCTGGGTGCGCCGCGAGGACTGCCCCACCGACCGGCGCGGCCAGCTCGCCGTGCTCACCGAACGGGGTTACGAGGTGCTCGCCGCCGCCGCACCCCGGCACGTCGACGGCGTCCGCGCGCACCTCTTCGACCAGCTGAGCCCGGAACAGCTCGCCCAGCTCGGCGCGATCGGCACCCGCCTGCTCGACCACCTCGACCCGGAACACGAGCTGCGCTGACGGCTTCGCGACAGTCCGGAATCGCCCGGTACGGCATTCCCGGGACGCCACCGCCGAGAGCGCCCACTTGAACACATCGTTCCGGAACGAGCACTATGGGGCACGTGTCCCACGGATTGGCTGCACTGACAGCGCACGCGAAGGATCTGGTCGGCGCGGGCGATCTCGGGGCCGCCCAGATGCTGCTCAGTGACGCGCTCGCCGCCGTCGACGTCGATCCGCTGCGCGCGTCGGCCGACCTGGCCGACGCGGCGGGCCTGCTCGCCCGCATCCTGGTCGCGCTCGGCGAACCACACTCGGCCCGCGCCTGGGCCACGTTCGCGCACACCGCCCAGCGGCGCCTGCGCGGCCCGGCCGACGAACGCACCGTGGTCGCCGCCGCCACGCTCGCCGCCGTGCTGCACCGCGTCGGCGCGAACGCCGCCGCCGCGCACCTCTACCGCGACGTGGTCGCCCGGCTCACGCTGGTCGACGGGCCCGGCTCGATGCGCGTCCTGGCCGCGCAGGCCGACCTGGCCACGGTCGAACACGCCCGCGGCGAGTGCGTGACGGCCCGCCGGCTGCTCGCCGACGCGTACCGCAGGCACCGCGAGACCTACGGCGAGGGCCATCCCGCCGGCATCAAGATGCTCGCCCGCCTCGGCACCATGGAACGCGACTGCGGCAACTTCGGCGAGGCCCACCAGCTCTTCAGCGGTGCCCGCGACCTCTGCCGCGAGTACCTGCCGGCCGGCCACCCGATGGCCGCCCAGATCGCCGCGCTGGCCCGCGCCTCCGCCGACCCGGAACACATCTGCCGCAACGTCTCCCCCGCCGACGACGACTTCTCCGCCGACCCGCCCCTCACCGAAACCCCACACCCCTTCCCGGGTACGCCGGAAGCCGCCCCGGCCAGCGCGAACGCCGGCTCGGAGCCCGCCTCGGAGCCGACCGGGCCCGGCGGCACGGCGGAGTCCGCCGGCACCGCGGACTCCGGTGACACAGCGGGTCCCGGCGGCGCGGCCGGTCCCGACAGCGCGGGCCGTCCCGGCAGCGCGGCGGACGCGAGGCTCGGCACCGCCGCCGACGGCGACGCGGAGTGGCTGGATGCCGGCGGCCCGGTCGCGGACGCGGCGCCGGGACCCCAGCGGGAAAGCCCGGCGGCCGGCACCCCGTGGGGCACAGCACCGCAGCGGCAGGCCGAACCGGCGCCGGGTGCGGGGAGCGCAACCCCCGCCACCGGTGCCGGCACGCCGGATGCCCACGCGGACGCGCGAATCGTCCCGGTTGCGGCTGGCGAGCCGGCGACGACGCGAGCCGCGGACTCCGGCGAACAGCCGGCCCCGAGCGCAGGGCCGGCAAGCGAGGACGATGCCGACCACCCGCTGCCGGTGGACGGTGGGGCCGCTACAGGGGATGCCGGCTACTCCTCTCCGCCCGGGGTCTCGCACGGCGCTTCGCCCGAGCCGGTGGACACGTCAGCGCGGACAGCTTTCGCACATGACGACGGCGAGCCGCCGGTTCATGCGTCCGAACAGGACGGCTTTTCCGACATTGAGCGCCCGGAGAGCCAGGCATGGCACGGCTCCGGCGAGGACGACGGCACCGAAGCCTGGCACCGGCCACCGGCAGACCTGGAGCCCGCGTCACCCGCACAGGCAGAGCCGGCATCGGCGGATCCCGACCGCACGGCGTCCGCACCCGCGATTCACGAACCGGTCGCGTCCGCGCCAGCGGCGCACGAACCCGCCGCGTCCGCGCCAGCGGCGCACGAACCCGCCGCGTCCGCGCCAGCGGCTCCCGAAGCGGTAGCGGCCGCGTCAGCGGCCGACGAACCGGTGACGCCCGCATCGGAAACTCCTGGACTCACGGCGTCCGAGGCCGCGGCGCTCACATCCGCGGCCTCCGAGACCGTGCCCGCCGATCCGGAGACCGCCGCCGTCACGGCACCGCAGCCTGATCCCGCCGCACCGCCGCACCACCCGCCCGGCCACGATGATCACGACGGCGGCGCCCCGCCGGAGCGCGCCACCGGCTTCGGCGGGCTGGCCGAGCGCGATGACGCGCCGGTGGTCGGACCATGGCATCCGCCGCTACAGGGTGGCGACGACATCGAGCCGTGGCGTGCGGTCAGTTTCTACTCCGCGCCCCGGCCCGCCGGGGCTGACGCTTCCGGTGCCGACGCACCGTTGGCAGCCGCCGCGTCGGCCTGGGCACCGGACGAGCCGCGGCCGCCGGCTGTCCCGGAGTCCGGTGCGGCTGCCGCGGGCGCCGCGCCGGTGGCCGACGAGCAGACGCCGCCGTGGCGTCCCCCGGCCCACCGGCCGGAAACCGGTGAGCAGGCGGCGCCGTGGCGTGCCCGGGCCGACCGGCCGGAGGCATGGCAGCCGCCCACCGAGCGGGGTCCGTCGGAGCCGTGGCCCCGCGGCAGCGACAGCGGCGCGACGCCGTGGACGCCGCCGGCCAGAACGCCTCCGCCGGAGGCCGCCCCCACCCCGCGCTATCCCGCGTCCGGCATCCCGCGGTCCACCCCGTGGGTCTCCGGTGCCTCGGCCCACCCGGCCCCGGTCCCGCCACCGGCGGGACCGGGCGACGCCGATCCGGCCGAGGGTTCCTCCGACACCCGTGCCCGGCAGGGCGGCAGCGGTTCCCGGCCGGAAGCGGAACGGCCGGGAACGGACCGGTCCGCCGGCGCCGGGACCACCGCGACGCCCGCGTGGAGCGACGTGCGGCCCGGAACGGCACCACCGGCCGACGCCGGCCCGGCGGCGACACCCGGCACCGCCCACGCGTGGAGCGACGTGCGACCCGGAACGGCACCACCGGCCGACGCCGGCCCGGCGGCGACACCCGGCACCGCGTACGCCTGGAGCGGCGCGCAGCCCGAGACGGAGGAACCATACGGCGACTGGCCGCTGGACGAACCGCCGGCCTGGCGGCCGCCGGACGCTTCCGGCGCCTGGTCGGCCGCACCCCCGGCCACCCCGCAGCAGCCCCCCGGGCAGCAGCCGCATGTGCCGCCGCAAGCACGGCCCGCCCGATACGCGACACCGCCCACGCCGGTCCCCTACGGCGACCACACCGGTACGCCGGACCCCTACGGCGACCAGCGTGGCCCCGCACCGGCCGGCTACGGCCGGGACCCCGGCGGGCCCGCGCCGGACGAGCGCTACTGGACGGACGACGGCTCCGCCGCGCCGCTGCCGCCGGCGGTGTTCGACGATCTCGCCGGGCATCCGGCTCAGGCCGCGCCGCCCGCGGTGGCGCCGTCGCGGCATCCGGTCCCGGCCGAGAACCGGGCTCCGGCGGAGAGCGGTCCGCCCGCCGAGGAGCCGCCGCGCGGCTACGCGCAGCGTCAGGCGCGGCACGACCAGCCGTGGCGCTCGCAGGCCCGTGGCGTCCGCACGCCTCCGCCCGGCGGCCGGTACTCGCCGCTGGCGCCGGGCTACGGCCAGCCCGGCCAGCCACAGATCAAGGCGCACCGCCGTACCCAGGGCGATCGTTCACTGACCGCGGGCCCGGCGGCGCAGCGGCATCCGGCGGGCATGCTGGTGCCGGCCCGCCGCGTGCCCGGGCTCGCGCCGGAGCGCTACCCGGAGCGCCCGACCGGCAAGATCGTGGCCGCGCTGGTCGCGGTCGGGCTGGGCACGGTCGTGGTGATCGGCGGTTTCCTGCTGACCGAGCGCGACACCCGGGAGACGCCGCCGCCGGCACCGACCGCCAGCCCTCCGTCCGCCGGTGCCACGCCGCCGCCGGCCGAGGCTCCGGCGCGCGCGGGCGGTGGCCCGCCGTCGGACGTGCGGATCCAGGACTCGCGCACTCAGGTGACGCTGACCTGGACGTACCCGGAGAACGCGGAGGGCCCGGTGGTGCTGACCGGCGGCCGGCGCGGCAACTCGGTGGCGATCGAGGAGTTGCCGGCCGGCAGCGAGCAGTACCCGGTCTACAACCTGAACCCGGACGCTGACTACTGCTTCACGGTCGCGATCGTCTATTCGACCAGCCAGATCGAGAAGGCGCCGGAGGTGTGCACCACCCGCTGATCATTCGGGCAGGACCGGGAGGCGGATCTCGGCGCGCAGGCCCGCCGGGGTGGCGTCGGCGAGCGTGATCGTGCCGTGGTGCAGCCGGACCACCTCGCGGACGATGGCCAGCCCGAGGCCGGAGCCACCGGCGTCGCGGGCGCGCGCGTCGTCGAGCCGGGTGAACCGGTCGAAGACGCGTTCCCGGTCCGCGGCCGGGATGCCGGGGCCGTCGTCGGTGACCGCGATCAGGTGCCGGTCGCGGTCCGTGCCGACGGTCAGCGTGACCGCCGACCGCGCGTGCCGGCCCGCGTTGTCCAGCAGGTTCGACACCGCGCGGCGCAGCGCGTCCGCGTCGCCGTCGGTCCAGTACTGCTCGGCCGGTGGCGTGAACACGACCGCGGGGTAGCGCGCGGCCAGGTCGGTGAGCAGCTCGGCGAGTTCGACCGGTGCGGTGCGGCGCGCGGCCTCGGCCGAGTCGTCCGCGCGGGCCAGCAGCAGCAGGTCGTCGACGAGCCGGGAGAGCCGGTCCGCGTCCAGCATCAGGTCGTCCACGAACGCGGGCCAGTCGGTGTCGCCGGGCAGCCGCTGGGCGACCTCCAGCTGCACCCGCATGCTGGCCAGCGGGCTGCGCAGCTCGTGTGCCGCGTCCGCGACGAACGCGCGCTGCCGGGCGCGGGCCGCGTCCAGCCGGGAGAGCATGTCGTTGAGCGTGACCGCGAGCCGGTGGATCTCGTCGCGGGACGCCGGGACCGGCAGCCGCCCGGCCCGCCCGCCGCCGGTGATCTCCTCGGCCCCGCGCCGCAGCGCTTCGACCGGGCGCAGCGTGGCGCCGACGACCCGCCAGCCGACGATCGCGAGCACGGCCACCAGGAGCGGAAAGGCGACCAGCAACGCGGTACGGACATAGGCCGCGCTCTGGTACAGATCTCCCATCGACTTGCCGACCAGCACGGTCAGTCCGTCACCCGCGTCGGCCGGGACGACGAGCACCGGCCCTTCGATGCCGAGGCGCACGCCGTCGATCAGCACGCGCTGGCCGCCGGCCGCGCGGGCCAGCTCGTCCCCGTGCAGCATCGGGATGAGCCGGTCCGCGCCGATCGACGAGTTCCGCACGCGCCCCTGTGCGTCGACGACCTGCACCCGCACGTCCGTTCCGGCGACCGGCACCGGGTTCGGCAGCACGTCCTCCCGGATCAGCGCCACCACGGCCTGCGCGGTCTTGGCCGCCTCCGCGTCCGCGGTGCGGTTCAGCGCGAAACCGAGCGCGCCGATCAGCGTGATCCCGCCGATCGCGAGTCCCACGGTCAGCCCGAGGACCCCCAGCAGCACGATCCGGGTACGCAGCGAGCGCTCACGACGTACCGGCGAAGGGTGTGGCATCTAGACCGCCGACAGGCGGTAGCCCGCGCCGCGCACGGTCTCCAGCAGATCCCGGCCGATCTTGCGGCGCAGATAGCCGACGTAGACCTCCACCGCGTTCGGCGCGGTATCCATCGCCGCGTCCCACACGTGGTCCAGCAGCTCGGTCTTGGAGACCACCTCGCCCTCGCGCCGCATCAGGTACTCCAGCAGCGCGAACTCCCGCGCGGTCAGCGTGATCGCGGTACCGGCCCGCTCGACCCGGCGCTGCGCCGGGTCGAGCGTGAGGTCGCCGACCGTGAGCACGGCCGGCCGCTGCGGTGCGCCGCGCCGCAGCAGCGCGCGCAGCCGGGCCAGCAGCACCACGAACGAGAACGGCTTGGTCAGGTAGTCGTCCGCGCCGCAGTCGAGCCCGTCCGCCTGGTCGTACTCGCCGTCCTTCGCGCTGAGCATCAGCACCGGCAGCCAGACGTCCTCCGCGCGCAGCTGCCGCACCACGCGGTAACCGGACAGGCCGGGCAGCATCACGTCCAGGATCATCGCGTCGTATCCGCCGTGCCGGGCCATCTCCAGCCCGGTCGGGCCGTCCGCGGCCACGTCCACCGCGAACCCCTCGGCCTGCAGGCCGCGCTGCACCGCCCGTGCCATCCGGGCCTCGTCCTCGACCACCAGCAGTCGCATGAGGTTACAGTGCCACGAGGCGGCTGAGGCCGGTCTCAGCGGCTCAGCTTCGTCACAGGCACGCCGCCCCATCATGGTGTGCAGGAGGTGCGACACCCATGTCACTGATGAAATCCCAGACGGCCCGGCGTTGGCTGATCCCGGCCGCCGCCGCGGTCACCATCATCGGCGGAGGCGCCGCGGTGGGCGCGCTCGCCGCGGGCGCCGACTCGGTGCTCCCGCAGCGCAGCGCGGCCGAGCTCCTGGTCGACCTGCAGAACGCGAAGGTCGACGGCCTGTCCGGCACCGTCGTGCAGTCCGCGGATCTCGGCCTGCCCGGCATCGCGAAGCTGGCCGCGGACGTCGGCGGCGAGACCGGCAGCCTCGGCTCGCTGGTCGCCGGCACGAACACGCTGCGCGTCTGGCACTCGGACCCGGACAAGTCCCGGGTCGCGCTGGTCGGCACGCTCGGCCAGACCGACGTGATCCGCAACGGCACGGACGTGTGGATCTGGCAGAGCGCGGGCAACACCGCACAGCACTGGACGGTGCCGGCCGAGCACGCGGACGACGCGCCGATGCCGCTCGCCTCGGACCTGCCGACCACGCCGCAGGAGGCCGCCGACCAGGCGCTCGCCGCGGTGGACCCGACCACCGAGGTGGTGGTGGGCCGGTCGGCGAAGGTGGCCGGGCGGGACGCGTACGAGCTGATCCTGCGCCCGCGTGACGACGCGTCGCTGGTCGGCGAGGTGCGGCTGGCGATCGACGGCGAGCACAAGATCCCGCTGCGGGTCGAGGTGCTGGCGAAGAAGGACAACGTGTCCGCATTCAAGATCGCGTTCACCCAGGTCGACTTCGGCCGGCCGGACG
Organism: Catenuloplanes indicus; assembly: GCF_030813715.1. Lineage (NCBI taxonomy): Bacteria > Bacillati > Actinomycetota > Actinomycetes > Micromonosporales > Micromonosporaceae > Catenuloplanes > Catenuloplanes indicus. Next base: position 6,807,003 of record NZ_JAUSUZ010000001.1, on the reverse strand, counting down.
CGGAGCAGTTCGCGTTCAACCCGCCGCCGGGTGGCACGGTCACCGAGGGCAACACCGAGGAGCTCGAGGCCGAGGCCGGCAAGGAGCCGACGGCCGAGGAGAAGGCCGCGATGGACAAGGTGGCGGAGGCGGCGCAGCCGAAGACGGTCGGCGAGGGCTGGACCACGGTCTTCACCGCGGACGTCAACGCGGCTCAGGGCGCGGTGCCGGCTTCGGAGAAGCCGGACGGCAAGCCGGAGGCCGCACCCGAGAACGGGCTGAGCACCGACCAGCTGTCCGCGCTGTCCGAGACGTTCCCGGAGGTCAGCGGTGCCTGGGGCAAGGGCAACCTGCTCTCCGGCAACCTGTTCAGCGTGCTGGTGACGGACGACGGCAAGCTCTACGCGGGCCTGGTCGCACCGGAGAAGCTGTACGAGGTCGCCGCGGCGAACTGACGGTGCAGCGGGGCGCCCCTCCTGGCGGAGGGGCGCCCCTTTCGTGCGTCAGTACCGGTAGTGCTCCGGCTTGAACGGCCCCTCGACCGCGACGCCGAGGTACTCCGCCTGCGCCTTGGTCAGCGTGGTCAGCCGGACGCCGAGCGCGTCCAGGTGCAGCCGCGCCACCTTCTCGTCCAGGTGCTTCGGCAGCATGTGCACCGCGACGCCGTACTCGCCGGTCCACAGCTCGAGCTGCGCGATCACCTGGTTGGCGAACGAGTTCGACATGACGAAGCTCGGGTGCCCGGTCGCGTTGCCCAGGTTCATCAGCCGGCCCTCGGAGAGCACCAGGATCGAGTGCCCGTCCGGGAAGCGCCACTCGTGCACCTGCGGCTTGACCTCGATCTTCTCGACTCCGGGGTACGCCGCGAGCCCGGCCATGTCGATCTCGGTGTCGAAGTGGCCGACGTTGCCGACGATCGCGTTGTGCTTCATCCGGGCCATCTGCGCGGCCGTGATGATGTCCGTGCCGCCGGTCGTGGTGATGAAGATGTCGCCCTGCTCCACGATGTCGTCGACGGTGGTGACCTGGAAGCCGTCCATCGCGGCCTGGAGCGCGCAGATCGGGTCGATCTCGGTGACCACCACGCGCGCGCCCTGCCCGCGCAGCGCCGCGGACGCGCCCTTGCCGACGTCGCCGTAGCCGCAGACCACCGCGAGCTTGCCGCCGAGCATGACGTCGGTGGCCCGGTTGAGCCCGTCCGCGAGCGAGTGGCGGATGCCGTACTTGTTGTCGAACTTGCTCTTGGTGACCGAGTCGTTGACGTTGATCGCCGGGATCAGCAGCGTGCCCTCCGCGGCCATCCGGTAGAGCCGGGCCACGCCGGTCGACGTCTCCTCGCTGACGCCGCGCAGCCCCGCCACGATCCGGGTGAACCGCTGCGGGTCCTCGGCCAGGCTCGCGCGCAGCGTCTCCAGGATGATCCGCTGCTCCTCGTGGTCACCCTCGGCCGCGTGCGGGACCGCGCCGGCCCGCTCGAACTCGACGCCCTTGTGCACCAGCAGCGTGACGTCGCCGCCGTCGTCGACGATCAGGTTCGGCCCCTGGCCGTCCCCGAAGTCGAACAGTTGCATCGTGCACCACCAGTACTCCTCCAGCGTCTCGCCCTTCCAGGCGAAGACCGGGGTGCCGGCCGCGACCACGGCCGCGGCCGCCTCGTCCTGCGTGGAGAAGATGTTGCAGGAGACCCAGCGGACCTCGGCGCCGAGTGCGACCAGCGTCTCGATCAGCACCGCGGTCTGCACGGTCATGTGCAGCGAGCCGGCGATCCGCGCGCCGCGCAGCGGCTTGGTGTCCGCGTACTCCGTGCGCAGCGCCATCAGGCCGGGCATCTCGTGCTCGGCGAGCCGGATCTGGTGCCGCCCGGCCTCGGCCAGCGACAGGTCCGCGATCTTGTAGTCCTGATTTTTCACGTTTTTTCTCCTCTTGTGTGACGCCATCGGCCTCGTCAGGCCGTGCGGCGATACCGGGAGACGACGAAAAGGGCGCCTCCGCGGTACGGAGGCGCCCTTCGTGAAACAACACCGGCCGAGCGTGGCGGACTCATCGGTCCGTCGCAGCGCCTCTCGGCCTGCCCCGAGTCTAACTCCGCTGCGCCGCGATCCGGAACACCGTCCGGCCCTAGAATCACGACCGTGAATCCCCTGAGACGCCGCCGGGTGATCCTGCTCGCCGCGATCCCGCTGGTGCTGATCGTCACGACGATCGCGACGCTGGCCGTGGTCCACCCGTCCGTCGTCGCGCTGGCCTGCCCGGCCTGCTACGGCCTCACCAAAACCCAGCCCCGGGTGTACGTGGAACGCGGCGCCACGGACGCCCAGCGCGCGGCGGTCGGCACCGCGCTCGCCACCGCCGACACCATGCTGCGCGCGTTCTACGGCGGCCGGGTCAGCGCGCCCCGCGTCCTGGCCTGCGTCACCGACGACTGCTACCAGCGGCTGCACGGCGGCGGCAGCAAGGGCATCGCCATCCTGAACCGCGGCGTGATGCTCGCCCCGGCCGGCGTCGACCCGGTCATCGCCACGCACGAACTCGCCCACGTCGAACTGCATCAGCGGCTGGGGCCCGCCACCGTCCCGCAGTGGTTCGACGAGGGTCTCGCGGTCGTCGTCTCGGACGATCCGCGCTACCTGGCGCCGGCCACCGGCGCGGCCGGCCGGTGCCTGATGCCGCTCGCGGAGGCGCTGCCGCTCACCACCCGCGACTGGAACCTGACCACCGCGGCCGCGGACAACGCGTACGCGAAGGCGGCCTGCCTGGTCAGCCACTGGCTCGCCACTGCCGATGGGCCCGCGGCGGTGCACGCGCTGATCGCGGACCTCCGGGCCGGCGCCGCGTTCGGAGTGCCGCTCGCGCCGTGACCTACAGCGAGTCCCAGCCGGGTACGGCGGACGGCTTGCGCGAGTCCGGCCCGGTGTAGCGGGCGGACGGCCGGACCAGCCGGCCGAGCTTCTTCTGCTCCAGGATGTGCGCGCTCCACCCGGCGACCCGCGCGCAGGTGAACACGGACGTGAACATGTGCGCCGGGACCTCGGCGAAGTCGAGCACCACCGCGGCCCAGAACTCGACGTTGGTCGGCAGGACGCGGTCCGGGCGGCGGGCGGCCAGCTCCTCCAGTGCGGCCCGCTCCAGCGCCTCGGCCACCTCGTACCGTGGTGCTCCGAGCTCCTTGGCGGTGCGGCGGAGCACGCGAGCGCGCGGGTCCTCCGCGCGGTACACCCGGTGACCGAAGCCCATCAGGCGCTCGCCGCGGTCGAGCACGCCGCGGACGTACCCGGCCGGGTCGCCGGAGTACTCGACCGCCTCCAGCATCTGCAGGACGCGCGTGGGCGCGGCGCCGTGCAGCGGCCCGGAGAGCGAGCCGATCGCGGCCGAGATGCAGGCCGCCACGTCCGCGCCGGTGGACGCGGCGACCCGGGCGGTGAACGTGGACGCGTTCATGCCGTGCTCCGCCGCGGAGATGAAGTACGCGTCGACCGCCTTGATGTGCCGCGGGTCCGGGTCGCCACGCCAGCGGCGCATGAAGCGCTCGACCACGGTGTCCGCCTTGTCGATCTCCTTCTGCGGCACCGCGGGGAGACCGAGCCCGCGCGCGGACTGGGCGACGAACGACAGCGCGGTGACCGAGACCCGGGCCAGGTCGGCGCGGGCCTGCTCGTCGGACGCGTCGAGCAGCTGCGGCAGCCCCCAGTACGGCGCGAGCATGGCGACCGCGGACTGCACGTCGACGCGGATGTCGCCGGAGTGGACCGGCACCGGGAACGGCTCGGCCGGCGGCAGGCCGGGGCCGAACTCGCCGTCGACCAGCAGCGCCCAGACGTTGCCGAACGACACCTGGCCGATGAGGTCCTCGATGTCCACGCCGCGATAGCGCAGCGAGCCGCCCTCACGATCCGGCTCCGCGATGTCGGTCTCGAATGCGATCACACCTTCGAGACCGGGCTTGAACGTGGTCATCGTCCCCTCCTCACAGGCACCGGGGGACGGCGTCCCGGCGCGGGGAAACCGTCGTTTCGTCGGAGTTTTCCGTACGTTACCGCCGGGCGATACGTTACGTGACCCAAGCCACGACCCGAGTGACCGCGCCTACGGCTTTCGCCCAGACCATGCCCATTTTTAACCATATATTGGACAAATGGAGGAAGTAGCCGCGCACTCGGTGGCCTGGTGGGCGGAGCTGCTCGCCACCTCGGAGCACTTCGACGCGCCGTACTTCCTGGAGGAGCTGACCACCGCGCTCTCGCCCCGGATCGCCAACCCGCTGGTCCGCCGCGAGGTCGAGCTGGCCGCCGCCACCGTGAACCGGCACCTGCTGCGCCCGCTGGACGAGACCCTCGCGGACGACGCCGAGGCGGCCCGGCAGCGGCTGCGCAGCACGCTGAACCGGGTCGACTCGGACAGCACCCGCCTCACCGAGGCCCAGGCCGTCGACGCCGCCGTGGCCGGCGACTACCCCGGCGCGGCCGCCGCCGCGGAACCGCTGCTCGGCGCGCACCCCACGCTGCTGCTCGCGATGACCGCGCTGCGCCTGGAACGCTTCGACACCGCGCTCGCCGTCAACCTGCTGGCCGCCGGCCGCTCCCCCGAGGAGGCCATCCGCTACGGCAGCCTGGTCGGCCGCTACGCGTGGTGGCCGAAGTGGCTGCTGGAGATCGGCACCCGCCGCGCGATGGACGGCACGCTCGACGAACGCGTGATCGCCGCGCTGGACGCCTGCGCGTTCGCGAAACTCACCGCCGCCCAGACGCACATCGCCCGCAAGCTGCTCAGCGGCGACGACCGCGCGCTGCGCACCGCCGCGGAGCACCTGGACACGATCGGCGAGTCCACCGCCGCCGCCGACCTGCGCGGCGGCGACCTCACCCCGGTCGCACTGGCCGCGAAGATGATGACGCTGTAGCAGCCCGGTGCAGGTCCGGTGAAGACCCACGACCCGGCGCCGGCGCGGCCCTAGTCTCGCGGTCGTCAGCACGCTGACCCGCATCCGCGCCTGGCTGATCCTCTTCATCGCCGCCCTGGCGATCAGCGGCATCACCGCGTTCCCACTGGAGACCGAGCTGCGGCTGCTCGCGGCCGTCGTCCCGGACGACACGGGCTGGATCACCCGCGTCCGCGACGGCCTGATCGAGACGAACGACCGGCACCCGTTCGTCCTCTACACCGCGGACTGGCTCGCGTTCGCCCACCTGGTCATCGCGGTCGCGTTCGCCGGCCCGCTGCGCGACCCGGTCCGCAACGTCTGGGTGGTCGAGTTCGGCATGATCGCCTGCGCCGGCATCCTCCCGCTGGCCGCGATCTGCGGCCCGATCCGCGACATCCCCTGGGGCTGGACCCTGATCGACATCTCGTTCGGCGCCCTCGGCATCATCCCGCTCCTGATCGTCCGCCGCCTGATCCACCGCCTGGAGAGGGAGCGGACACCCGCATAGCGAAAAAGCAGCAAGAATCCGTCTTCCCGCTTCCGGCGTGGCCGGGTTCCCAGTGCTCCCGCGGGCACCGGTCACGCGGTGGCCGGCTCAGGACCCCCAACCTCTTGAGGACCGACGGCCAGGCGCGACCGCCCCGCCGGTCACGCGGTAGCCGCGTCCGGGCCCACAGCTCTTCGCGGATCGACGGTCAGATCCGGTCCGGGGTCGCGAGCCGGGGTCGCGAGCCGGCGTCGCGGGCCAGGATCGTGAGCCGGGCGCCGGCCAGGACCGCGAGGGTCGCACCGAGCAGTGCCGCACCGGCGAGCGCGGCGGACCCGGTGTCGAGGACCGGCCCCGCGTCGGCGGCCGAATACCTGAGGCCCTGCTGCACGAACGCATCTCCCCTGGTCATCGCGGCCGCTTCCACGTGGGCACGCAGCACCTCACCGCCGGCCACGGCGACCCGCACCGCCAGCCACGCCGCAACCACGAGCAGAAGCCCGCCGACGGCCGCGACCGCGACCGCGGCGGGCGAGACCGACATGTCGGATACGCCCACAGCCCGCGTCGCAGGCAGACCCGGCCCAGCGGGCACGCCCGGCCCAGCGGGCACGCCCGGCCCAGCGGGCACGCCCGGCCCAGCGGGCACGCCCGGCCCAGCGGGCACGCCCGGCCCAGCAAGCGCGCGAGACCCAGCAAGCGCGCCGAGTCCACCAGGCGAGACCGGCCCACCAGGCGATATACCCGGCGCAGGAGGCAAGTCCGGTGCCGCAGGCGAGTCGGGTGCCGCAGGCGAGTCGGGTGCCGCAGGCGAGTCGGGTGCCGCAGGCGAGTCGGGTGCGGCGGAGATACCGGGGGCGGGCCGCGCAGCCGGCGGGACCGGCGTCGCGGAGCGTGATCGGTACAGGGATCGGGTGATGGCCGCACCGGCACAGGCGATCGCCAGCAGCAGGCTGCTGGCGGCGAGGAGCTGGGCCGCGTAGGCGGTCCGGTAGCGGTCGACGCCGAGCGCGCCCTGGAGCGGGTCCACGGAACGCCACCGGCTCAGCTCCCACATCCGCAGCATGATCGCGGCGGCGGCCAGCAGCGGGATCGCGCGCAGCAGCGCGCGGGCCGGCCCGTCCGCGGTCCGGCCGATCGACGGGTGCGTCGTGAGCAGCACCGCAACCGCCGCGGCTGCGGCACTGGCCGGCCACGGCAGCAGGAGCAGGACCGCGGCCGCCGCGAGGCCGGCCATGCCGAGGATCACCGGAACGGACCAGAGCCAGCGCATCGACACATGCTAAAGGTCTCGCCGGTAGCACAGGGGACCGATGGCGCCGACGGGTTTCACCACAAATCATCCGGTTGCTCGCCTCAAAAAGCCGTTAATATGCCGTCATTTCCCCCTATTTACTTTAAGTGTCACTTACGCGACAGGGGCGGCGGCGTGGCGACGCGGAGAAGTCGCCACGGAAAGGCGATCGGCAAATTACGCTCCGTTGTGGTCGGTCAGAACGGGCATTGCGCGCGTATCGGACTCGATCACAAACCCCACCAGCCAGGGGCGCGCACCACCCGAACCTCCACCATCCGTCCGAGAAGGACGGCTTGGTCCGGGAGCGCCACCTGAAACGGAAGGAGAAACGTCATGGAGGGTGCAGTCGCAACCCGACGTGTACGGGGCGCCATTGTCACGGCCACCGCGCTCACGCTGCTCGGCGGCGTGATCGGCTCGGCTCCGGCGCAGGCCGCGCCGGTCGGGGCGAAGCCGGCCAAGCCGGTCACCACGCGCAGCGCGGGCCCGGCCGAGGCGCCGGCGATCGACACGGCGCTCAACCGCGACGGTCGTCTCTCGGCGTTCGTCCGCGGCACCAACGACGCGGTGTTCGTGAAGACGCAGATCAAGCGCGGCTCCAGCTCGTGGACGAACTGGGTCAGCCTCGGCGGCGTGATCACCGGCGCTCCGCGCGTCGGCATCGACGAGGCCCGGCGGATCCAGGTGTTCGCCCGCGGCACCGACAACGCGATCTGGACCAAGCGCCAGACCTCGCCGAACAGCTCCAGCTGGACCTCGTGGACCACGCTGGGCGGCGTGCTGAACAGCGACCCGACCGTCACCTCGGACCAGGCCCGCCGCCTGATCGTCTTCGGTGAGGGCACGGACGGCGCGGTCTGGACGAAGCGCCAGAAGGACCGCAACAGCACGAACTGGACGAGCTGGCAGTCGCTCGGTGGCAAGATCACCAGCGAGACCTCGGTGTCGTTCGACAAGGACCAGCGGCTGAACATCTTCGCCCGCGGCACCGACGACGCACTGTGGACCCGCCGTCAGTCCTACGCGAACAGCGGCAGCTGGACGCCGTGGAAGTCGGTCGGCGGCGAGCTGACCAGCGACGCCGAGCCGGTGCTGGACGGCAAGGGCCGCATCCAGGTCTTCGCCAAGGGCACCGACGACGCGCTGTGGACCCGTCGCCAGATGTCGCCGAACAGCGGCAACTGGACGAACTGGACCAGCCTCGGCGGCGTGCTGACCAGCAACCCGGCCGCGGTCCTGACCAAGAGCGGCAAGCTGCAGGTCTTCGTGCGCGGCACCGACAAGGCGCTCTACACCCGCGTGCAGTACGACAACGGCAGCGCCGGCTGGACCGACTGGGCCAGCGAGGGTGGCGTGCTGACCAACGAGATCGAGGCGTCCGGCAACCACGACTGGCGGGTCACCGTCTTCGTGCGCGGCACGGACAACGCCCTCTACGCGAAGTCGCAGTGGGCGCCGAACAGCCCGTACGGGTCGTTCGCGTACCTCGGCGGCACGCTGAAGTAACCGTCTGAGAAGCATCGGGGGTACGGCGCACGCCGTGCCCCCGATGTGTCTCAGAGCGTCACGATGTGACCGGACGTGTCCGCGTCGAGCGAGATCGGCGTGCCGGCGTGACCGAGCCGGATCCGCCAGGGCAGCGCCGCACCGGCCTCCCGCGTCACCGTGATCGCGTCACCGGAGCGCACGACCGAGAAGCGCGCGGCCTCGGTCCCGTCGGCCGCCGGGATGGACACCACGCCGTCGAAGCCGTCCTCGAGCGCGTAGAGCGCCAGCGTGACGCCGTTCGCGTACTCGTAGTCGGGCCGGTCGTCGACGGCGCCGAGCGCCAGCACCGTGCCCGGCCGGACCAGCACCGGCACCTCGCCGAAGCCGACCGTGCGGCGGTGCCACGCCGGACCGGTGAACGTCTCCCCGGTCTGCAGATGCGTCCACTCACCGGCCGGCGTGTAGAACGTGGTGTCGCCGCCCTCGCTGAACACCGGCGCGACCAGCAGGCTGTCGCCCAGCATGTACTGCCGCTCGACGTGTGTGACCGCGAGATCGTCCGGGAACTCGACGACCATCGGGCGCATCACCGGTACGCCCTGCTCGTGCGCCTGCACGGCCTGCCCGAACAGGTACGGCATGATCCGTGCCTTGAGCTTGGTGAACGTGCGCAGTACGTCCACCGCCTCCTCGTCGAACTCCCACGGCACCCGGTACGACTGGCTGCCGTGCAACCGGCTGTGCGAGCTGAGCAGCCCGAACGGGATCCACCGCTTGAACACGGCCGGGTGCGGCTTGCCCTCGAACCCGCCCATGTCGTGGCTCCAGAACCCGAAGCCGGACGCGGACAGCGACAGCCCGCCGCGCAGGCTCTCCGCCATCGCCTCGAACGTGGACTCGCAGTCGCCGCCCCAGTGCACCGGGAACTGCTGGCCGCCCGCGGTCGCGGACCGCGCGAACAGCACCGCCTCACCCTCGCCGCGCACCTCGCGGAGCACGTCGAACACGACCTTGTTGTAGAGGTGCGTGTAGTAGTTGTGCATCTTCTCCGGGTCGGAGCCGTCGTACCAGGCGATGCCGGAGACCGGGATGCGCTCGCCGAAGTCGGTCTTGAACGCGTCCACCCCCTGCTCGAGCAGCCCGCGCAGCTTCGACGCGTACCAGGCGCAGGCCTCGGGATTGGTGAAGTCGACCAGCGCCATGCCGGCCTGCCACAGGTCCCACTGCCAGACGTCGCCGTCGGTGGTCCTCAGGAAGTAGCCGTTGGCCACGCCCTCCTCGAAGAGCACCGAGCGCTGCGCGATGTACGGGTTCAGCCAGACGCAGATGCGAAGGCCCCGGTCCTTGAGCCGCTTGAGCATGCCCACCGGGTCCGGGAAGACCTTCGGGTCCCACTCGAAGTCGGTCCAGTGGAACTCGCGCATCCAGAAGCAGTCGAAGTGGAAGACGGACAGCGGCAGGTCGCGGTCGGCCATCCCGGAGACGAACTTGTTGACCGTCTCCTCGTCGTAGTCGGTGGTGAACGACGTGGACAGCCACAGCCCGAACGACCAGGCCGGCGGCAGCGCGGGCTTCCCGGTCAGCGAGGTGTAGCGACGGAGGACGTCCTTCGGCGTCGGGCCGTAGATGACGAGGTATTCCAGCTCCTGGCCGGGCACCGAGAAGCCGACCCGGGACACCGACTCGGACGCCACCTCGAACGAGACGCCGCCGGGGTAGTTGACGAAGACGCCGTACCCCGCGTTGGTCAGGTAGAACGGGACGTTCTTGTACGCCTGCTCGCTGCTGGTGCCGCCGTCCTCCTGCCAGATGTCGACGACCTGCCCGTTCTTCACGAACGGCCCGAACCGCTCGCCGAGACCGTAGACCGTGTCGCCGACGCCGAGCAGCAGCTGTTCCCGGACGTACGAACCCTCGCCCTCCACGTCCAGTGCGGCCAGGTTCTTGTAGCCGCTGGACGTCAGCACCCGCCCCTCGGCCAGGAAGTCAAGCTTCCACTGGTCGCCCTTGTGGAACCGGACGGTCAGCTCCCCGCTGGTCAGCGACGCGAACTGCTCGTCGTCGGCGATCTCGACGGCGACATCCGAAACAGAGAGATCGAACTGAGGGGTACGGGGACGCCGCCCCGCGAAGTGCGTCGTCTTGATCGAGATGACGCCCGGCGCCGGTGACGACGCGCGGACGGTCAGCAGCGGCAGGTTGAGCGTGTCCCCCCGGGTGACGATCCGCTTGGTCGGCGCGTAGACGGTCAGCGCGTCCCGGTCGACCTGGACGTCGCGGACCTCCATCGGATACAGGGGGCTCACCCCGTCCCGCATCCGCCAGTAGCCGTTGCTGAACTTCATTTCCGGGTCCTCCGAGGATGGTTACTTGACCGCGCCCGACATGACCCCGCGGGTCAGCGTGCGCTGGAAGATGAGGAAGAACAGCACCGCGGGCACGATGCCCAGCAGCGCGGACGCGGCCGTGGTGGTGATGTCGACCTCGCGCTGTCCCTGGAGCACGGCCAGCGCCAGCGGCACGGTCTGCAGGTCGTTGTCGATCAGGAAGATGAGCGGGAGGAAGAACTCGTTCCACGTCCAGATGAAGAAGAACGTGAACAGCACGGAGAGCGTCGGCCAGCTGGTCGGCACGACCACCCGGATCAGCGTGCGCAGCTTCCCGGCGCCGTCCAGCGCCGCGGCCTCCAGCAGCGACGGCGGGAAGTCGCGGAACACGCTGGACAGCAGGTAGGTGCCGAACGCGGCCTGGATCGCGGTCAAGATGATGATCACCATCAGCCGCGTGTTGTAGAGGTCGAACTGCTTCGACAGGTAGTACAGCGGGTAGACCAGCGCCTCCTGCGGCAGCAGGTTGGCCAGCAGGAAGAACATCAGGAACGCGGTACGCCCGCGGAGCCGGCCGATGCCGATCGCGTACGCGTTGAGCACGCTGATGATCACGGCGAGCACCGCGACCGAGGCCGCGATGACGAAGCTGTTCCACAGCTTCTCGCCGAACTCCACCCGGTTCCAGAAGTCGATCATGCCCTGGAAGTAGAGGGTGGACGGCAGCGCGAGCGGCCCGCCCTGGCTGTAGTCCTCCGAGGACTTGAACGCGTTGATCAGCACGACCAGGAACGGCGCGAGCACCAGCCCGGTGAAGATCGTGAGGCCGGCCAGCACGAGCGTCTTGGTGGCGAGGCCGCCCGGCTTGCTCGCCTTGGCGGGCGCTTTCGTCACGGTGTCAGTCGACATATCAGGCTCCCCGCCGCTCGTCGGCGGTCTGGATCCGCAGGAAGACGTAGGTCAGCACGATGATGATCAGCGTCAGCACCGTGGAGATCGCCGCGCCGTACCCCGCGTTGAATTTCTCGAAGAAGTTCTGCCACGCGAAATAGGACGGGACCAGCGTGGAGTTGCCCGGTCCGCCGCGGGTCAGCACGAAGATCTGTCCGAAGATCTTGAGGGCGGAGATGGTCGTCGTGACCAGCACGACGTAGATCTCCGGCTTGATCAGATGGACCGCGATCCGGGTGAACTTCTGCCACCAGCCGGCGCCGTCCAGATCCGCGGCCTCGTAGAGCTCCGGGTCGACGCGCTGCAGGCCGGACATGAACATCACGACCGGGTAGCCGAGCTGGACCCACACCATCACGAACATCACCGACCAGAGCGCCCACTGCGGGTCGCCGAGCCAGTTCTGCGCGAGGAAGCCGAGCCCGATGCTGTCCAGGATCGAGTTGAAGACGCCGGTGCTGGAGTTGAGGAACCAGCCCCACACGATGCCGGTGACCGCGACCGGGAGCACCTGCGGCAGGTACAGGCCGGAGCGGAAGACGCTGGCCGTACCCGGGCCGATCCTCTTGCCGACGTAGTCGAAGAGGACCGCGGCGAGGAACAGACCGAGCAGCGTCGGTACGACCACCATCGCCACGATGATGAAGAGGATGTTGCGGAACGACGCCCAGAAGTTCGCGTCGTGGATCAGCCGCTCGTAGTGCTCCAGCCCGACCCACTGCGGGGTGCCGATGCCCTGCCAGCGGGTGAAGCTGATCCCGATGTTCATGATCAGCGGGATGATGATGACGGCGGTGAACAGCAGCACGCCGGGGAGCAGGAAGAGCAGGTAGCCGCTCTTGCCGCCCTGCCGGGACCGGGTCTTGGCCATGGTGAGGGGGGCGCCTTTCAGTGACGGCCCCGCGCCGGCGACCCGGTGGGGCCGCCGGCGCGGTGCCGGTGCTGCTACTTGCCGATGCTGGCGAGGTTGTCGTTGTACGGCGTGGCGATCTCGTCCAGGACCGCCTTCGGGTCCTTCGAACCGTTGATCAGGTTCTGCATGCCGGCCACCAGCACGTCGTAGTAGCCGGGCGCGGGCCAGTCCGGGTAGAACGCCAGACCGTTGGCGGCGTTGATCTTGTTGAAGTTCTCGATCAGTTCCTTGTTCTTCGGGTCGGTGATCGTGGACGCGTCCGCGCCGATCGGGACGCCACCGGAGTTGCCGAGCAGCGCCTGGATCTCCGGCTTCATCGTGATCTCGATGAAGTCGTAGGCCAGCGACTTGTTCTTCGCGCTGGTCGGGACGACCCAGAGGTTGCCGCCGGAGCCGGCCTGCAGCGTGTTGCCCGGGAACAGGAACGTGCCCCAGTCGTACTTGATCTCGTCGGTGAACCGGCCGTACCACCAGGAGCCGGAGATCAGGATCGGCGACTTGCCCTGGATGAAGCTGACGCCCATGTCCTCGGCCTTGACGCCGGCCGAGTCCTTCGCGATGTAGCCCTTGCTGACCCACTCGGCGAACTTGGTGGCGCCCTTGGTCATCTCCGGGCCCTGGAAGTTGACCTTGTTCTTGTAGAGCTGGTAGTCGTCGACGAACGCGTTGGTCGCGCCGGAGAGCGCCAGCTGATAGAAGATCTGCTGCGCCGGGTACTCCGCGCCGCCGACCGCGAGCGGGGTCTTGCCGTCGTCCTTGAACTTCTGCATGACCGTCTCGAACTCGGCCAGCGTGGTCGGCACCTCAAGATTGAGCCGCTTGAACTCGTCCTTGTTGTAGTAGACCATCACGTACTCGCCGTAGTTCGTGACGCCGTACCACTTGTCGCCGCCCATGACGCCGTTCTGGTCGTACTTGGACGTGGTCGCGATGCTCGCCGGGATCTTCTGGTCCCAGCCGCGCTTCGTGACCTCCTCGGTCATGTCCGTCAGGAGGCCCTGCTTGGACAGCAGACCGGCGCTGGCGTTGCCCTTGTTGTACTCCATGAGGTCGGGCGCCTCGTTCGAGTTCAGGATCATGCCGGCGTTCTGCCGGATCTGCTCGAAGCCCTTCTCCTCGTAGACCACCTCGACGCCCGGGTGCGACGCCTTGAAGTCCTCGATGGCCTTGGCCCAGGCGATGCCCATCGCGCTGTTCGGGCCCTCGTAGTGCCACAGCCGCAGGGTCTTGCCGTCGCCGGAATCGCCGGAGTCGTCGCCGCCACAGGCCGCGAGCCCGAGGGACGCGGTCACGGCCAGCGCAGCCGCGACAACCCCTATCTTCCTGGTACGGAACATGCCGTCCTCCTGATGGAGCGGTTGGTGCCTCTGGTGAGTGGATAAGAAAGACGTGCCTCTTCGGTGCGGGACCGGGACGTCAGTTCCCGGCCCCCGGTTGTCGGTTCGCCGGGCCGGTGCTGTCACGCAGCACCAGCCGGCAGGGGATGAGCTGTTGCACGAGCGGAACCTCGCGCCCCTCCAGGCGATCGATGAGCACCTGCACGCCCAGCCGGCCCAGTTCCGCCGCGGGCGGGTGGAACGTGGTCAGTGGCGGGTAGGTCATCTCGGCGACCCGCTCGGAGGAAGCGACCGAAAGTACCGAAAAATCCTCGGGTACGCGTGCCCCCTGCTGCGCGATGGCGGCCAGCACGCCCGCGCTCGCCCGCTCGTTCATGACGATCAGGCCGGTCACGCCGGGCGCGGCCGCGGTCAGCTCGCGCCAGATCTCCCGGCCGGCCGTCGGCGAGTCGTCACAGAAGCGGCTGACGCCGTCCGCGCCCGCGGCGTCCTCGAACGCGTGCGCGGCCCGGACCGACGGCCCGTACCCGGCGTCGTACGAGGCGCGCGAGTGGTTGATGAAGCCGATCTTCTCGTGGCCGAGCGCCCGCAGGTGCGCCACCGCGTCCCGCACCGTGCTCTCGAAGTCGATGTCGGCAAAGGGATCGTCGCCGTTGTCGCCGGTCCGGCCGATCATGCAGAACGGCACGCCGGTGCGGCGCAGCATCTCGATCCGCGCATCCGCCAGGTGCACCTCCATGATCACCACGCCGTCGACCAGGCCCTGCCGGGTCAGCTTGGTGAGCAGCTCGGTGTCGCCCAGCGGCGTGGACCAGAGCACCAGGTGGTAGCCGAGGTCACCGGCGGTCTCCGCGGCCGCACTGACGAACTCCATCTCGGTCAGGCCGAGGCCGCGCTCCAGCATCGGGAAGATCAGTGCCACGTTCCGGCTGCGCCGGCTGGCCAGGCCGCGGGCCAGCGCGTTCGGCCGGTAGCCGAGCTCGTCCATGGCCCGGTGGATGCGGTCCGCCGTGGCCTTCGCGACCGGCCGTGTGCCGTTCAGCGCGTAGGAGACGGTGGAGACCGCGACGTTCGCCCGGCGAGCCACGTCGGCCATGGAAGCCATGTGACCCACCTCCTTTGGTGTCGCAAAACCGCAGGTCAGCTGCGTCGAAGCGGTTAGTCGAAACGCTTCGACTGGAAAGCTACGACTGAGACGTACGTCATGTCAATGGCATGACTGCGGGATTTCCTCGGCGTTACCGGCCCGCGACCGGCGGGCTCCGGCTACCGCGCGGCACATCGAACTCCGCCACCACCTGCGGCAACCCGGCGGCCCGCACCGTCACCCGCGGACTCCCGGAAATGTGCCGCGATCCGGCGCGCGACCGCCGCCGGCACCCGCCGTGCCACAGGCTTCGAGACATCCGCCAGCCGACCTGCCCTCCGGAGAGTCAGAGATGATCCGCCGCCGCGCCCTCCCGCTGATCGCCGCCGCCGTCCTCACCGTGCCCGCGCTCTCCGGCTGCGTCCTGATCAGCACGGAGAACCCCGAGCCCGCCCCGCCCGCCGCCACCACGCCCGCGCCCGCCGAAACCGGGAAGCCGTCCGGCCTGCCGAACGCGCTGCCCAGCGGCATGCCCGGACTGCCGAACGGCAAGCCCGGCGGCACGAAGCCGGCCGATGGCGCCACCATCGGCGACCCCTGCGATCTGCTGACCCGGATCGAGGTCATCGCGCTGACCGGCCGTCAGGTCAGCCAGGTGGACCCCGACGGCGAGGACGAGACCGCCGCGGCCCGCTTCTGCCAGTGGCAGCTCACCGACGGCCAGCTCGCGGTCTTCCTCAGCCACACCACGAAGACCGAGTTCGCCCGGCAGGCCAGCACCGGCACGCCGGTCCCCGGCCTCGGCGACGACGCCTTCACCCAGTCCGGCCACCTGTACGTGCGCACCGGCACGCTGTTGCTCGACGTCTACGCCCGGGGCGGCGAGGACGCCGCGAACCTCAAGGTCGCCAAGCAGGTCGCCACGAAGATCCTGCCCAAGCTCGGGTAGCGCACCCGGTGGCCGGTCACGGGCTCGGGACGACCGGGCGGATCGAGCCGTCCGCGCCGAACGTCATCGGGTCGATCGCGGTCTCCCGGTTGGTGCCGTCGCCGGCCGGGACCGCGAACCGGTGGTAAGCGATGTACCAGGTGTCCGTGCCCGGCGCCCGGACCACCGAGTGATGCCCCGGCCCCTTGATCCCCGCGTCGAGCCGCTTCTGCAGCACCACGCCTCGCGGCGTCCACGGCCCGAGCGGCCCGGCGCCGGTGGCGTACGCGACGCGGTAGTCCTCGCTGCGCGTGTCGTTCTCCGACCACATCAGGTAGTAGACGCCGTTCCGCTTGAACACGAACGGCGCCTCGTTGTAGCCGGCCGGCGTGATCGTCCGGACCTGCGCCGGGTCGAACGACACCATGTCCGCGTGGAGCGGCACCGCCCGCGCCACACCCTGACCCCAGTACAGATAGGACCGTCCGTCGTCGTCGGTGAAGACCATCGGGTCGATCGCCTGCCCGCCGGAGAACTGCCCGGATCGGACCAGCGGCACGCCGAGCGCGTCCCGGAACGGGCCGGCCGGCGAGCCGGAGACCGCCACGCCGAGCTGTTTCGCCGTGTTGCCACCGGCCGCGCCGCCACTGAAGTACAGGTAGTAGCGCCCGTTCGCGGCCGCGACCGCGGGCGCCCACGCGGAGTTGTCGGCCCAGGACACGTCGGGCCCGTGGTCCAGGATCACACCGTGGTCGGTCCAGGTGACCAGGTCGGCCGAGGAGAACGCCTTGTAGTAGGTACCGGACCAGCTCGCGTACCCGTCGGTGGTCGGATAGAGGTAGTAGCGGCCGTTGAACGCGGCGATGTGCGGGTCGGCGAACAGGCCGGGGAGCACCGGGTTCCGCGTGGTGCGCGGCGCCCACGGCGCGACGATCCGGAACGCGCTGTCCGCACGGAACTCCGGCGTGTCGACGACGGCGTCCAGCCAGAGCGCGAAGTCCCGCTGCCGGACCCGCCGGCCGGGATAGTTGTACGACGCGAGCGCGCCGTCCACGGCACAGAACGTGGCGTCCGCACGGAACGTGGCGTCGCCGGTGTTCGTGTCGATCCGCAGCCGCCAGTCGCGATGCCGCAGGAACTGCCCGTTCCGCGCCTGGAACGAGTAGCACGCCGGCGACGCCAGGCCGTTGACGATCGTGAACGTGGCGTCCGACTTGAGCTGCGCCGCGCTGACCGGGCTCACCGGATCGAGCCGGGCGAGCGAGTCCTGGTGCCGCACGTACCGCCCGGGGTTGCCGACCGACTCCAGCGACGCGGCACCGGCCGGCAGCACCGCGGCCGCGTCGACGCCCACCACGGCGGACACGGACAGGACGACACCCGCGAGCACGGTGCGGAGCACGGTCGCCTCCGGAGGCAAGAGGATTCAAGGGTACGAATGTTAGCGGTCACATGCCCGGTGTCAAGGTTCGCCGCCGGACGCGCGGGTAAGGCGTACCCGTCGAAGGAGGTTGTCCGCCCATGGTGTCCATTGGCTATACGTTGATGAGTGAGCAGTCCGGACCGCGGGAGCTGGTGGATTACGCGATCCGCGCGGAGGCGGCCGGGTTCGGCCACCTGGTGATGTCCGACCACTACAACCCGTGGCTGGAGTCGCAGGGGCATTCGCCCTACGCCTGGTCGGTGCTCGGCGCGGTCGCGCACGCCACCTCGCGGGTGGAGATGCTGTCGTACGTCACCTGCCCGATCCGCCGCTACCACCCGGCCGTCGTGGCGCAGAAGGCGTCCACGGTCGGCGTGCTCTCCGAGGGCCGGTTCACGCTCGGGCTCGGCTCCGGCGAGAACCTGAACGAGCACGTGGTCGGGCCGTGGCCGCACGTGCAGGACCGGCACGACATGTTCGAGGAGGCGCTGCAGATCATCCGGCCGCTGCTGGCCGGCGAGCGGCTGACCTACTCCGGCACGTACTTCGACGTGCCCGAGGCCCGGATCTGGGACCGGCCCGAGGCGCACGTGCCGATGGCCGTCGCGATCTCCGGCAGTTCCTCGGCCCGGCTCGCGGCGGAGTACGGCGACGCGGTCGTGGCGATCGAGCCGGACGCGGACCTGCTGAACTCCTACCGGGAGGCGGGCGGCACCGGGAACCGGTACGGCCAGGTGCCGATCTGCTGGGGCCCGGACGAGAAGGCCTGCCGCAAGATCGTGCACGACCAGTGGCGCTGGTCCGGCCTCACCTGGAAGGTCAACGCGGAGCTGCCGGAGCCGGAGTCGTTCGCGGCCGCCACCCAGACCGTGCGCGAGGAGGACGTGGCCGAGGCGGTCAGCTGCGGGCCGGACGTGGAGAAGCACGTCGCCGCGATCCAGAAGTTCGTCGACGCCGGGTTCAGCCACGTGGCCGTGGTCCAGGTCGGCGGCGACAGCCAGCCGGAGTTCCTGGAGTGGGCGCAGAAGGAACTACTCCCCCGCTTCTGAGCGGTAGCGCATCACGTCGTCGGCCAGCTTGAGCTGCAGCTCGGTGACGCGGTCGAGGAACTCGGCCACCACGGCGGCGGCGTCCGGCCCGAGCGCCGCCGCCACCGGGTCCATCGTGTCGAAGACCCGCTGCATGCCGTTCGCCCAGCCGTGCCGGGCCCGGGGGGAGACGGTGAGCAGCGTGGAGCGCCGGTCCGCCGGGTTCGCGTGCCGGACCAGGAAGTCGTCCCGCACCAGACGGTCGACCAGCGCGGTCATCGCACTCTTGCTGATCAGCAGCCGGGCGCGCAGCACCTCCTGGGTCAGCGGTTCGTCCGCTATCAGGTGCGCGATCGCCTCCGCGTCGATTGAGTTGATCTTAAGTCGTCGCGCCACCGCGTGGTGCAGCGTCAGGTGCGACTGCTTCATCCGCTCCAGCGCCATGAGCACCGCACGGCTGTCCGCCACGGGGTTGCCACCTCTTCGTTAGGATGGTACGAAAATCGAACCAATCTGAAAACCGTGCACCGGTACGGCCACGGCCGCGCCTCGCATCAACCTTGCACACCACCGCAGACGCTTGTGAGGCCCACCCCGTGACATCCGCGCCCCGCCTTCACCGCACCGTCTTCTTACCCGGTTCCGGCGGCTGCACCCCGGTCACTCCCGGCCCGATGCGCCGGCTGCTCGCCGCGGCCGGCCGGGTCGACGACCGCGCCGTGGCCCGCCTGGTCGGCGACGCGCTGGAGACCGACGGCACGCTGGACACCTGGACGCACCTCTGCGCGCCCGCGCTCGCCGCCACCGCCGGCCCGGCCAACGCGCCCGCGCTGGCGCTGGCCGCCGGCGTCCGCGCGGCCCTGGACGAGCGCCTCCGCCGGCTGGCCCGCCGCGACCTCGCGCCCACCGTGATGCTGGCGGCCCCGCCCGGCGAGCCCGGCGACCTGCCGCTCACCGCGCTCGCCGCGGTGCTGCTCGAGCACGGCGTGGAGAGCTGGCGGCTCGGCGCGGAGGTGCCGTGGGCCGCCATCTCCGACGCGGCCGCCCGCGCCATCCCAGCCCGGCTGGTCGTCTGGTCCGGCGGCGACCCGGCCGCGGAACTGGCCGAGCTGGCCGCCGCCCACCCGGCGGTCATGATCGTGCCGGCCGGCCCGGACGCACCGCTGGCCGGGACCGCCGCCGCGTGCCTGGCCACGGCCGCGCGTTGACGTGCAGCCAGGAAAACCCATAGCATCGATCACCATCGGTGACTCGGCGGGCTCCACGCGCCCGTGAACCGTTCCGGCCGGGAGCCCGGGGCGGTGTGCCGGGGCGCCGCCGGCACGCGGGCTCGTGCCGGGCCTGTCCTGGCCGCGTCACCACGCGTGCCGTCCCGTGCCCCGGAAAGGCAGCCCAGATATGCGCGCGACATGGACGCGCCTCGCTCCCGTCGTCGCGGCCGGACTTCTCGCGGCCGTGCTCGTACCGCTGGCGAACGCGCACGCGGATGAACCGGTCACGGTCGTGACCCACACCTTCGAGGACGGCACGGCCGGCGGCTGGGTGCCGCGCGGCGGTGAGACCGTCGCACCCAGCGGCACGGTCGCGCACGGCGGCTCCGGCAGCCTCGCGATCACCGGCCGGACCGCCGCCTGGGAGGGCCCGGTGCTGGACGTGCTGGACACGTTCCGGCCGGGCATCCAGTACACGATCTCCGCCTGGGTGCGGCTCGCCGCCGGGTCGGACAGCGCGCGGCTCAGCGTCGAGCGCCGTACCGACGGCACCACAGCCTACGACCAGGTGGCCGGCAACACCGCGCTCACGGCCGGCGGCTCGGGTCAACCTGACCGGCCGCTACACGCTCACGGCCGAGGTCGACTACCTCACGCTGTACGTGGAGACCGCGGACAGCACGGGCGACCTCCACCTGGACGACGTCACCGTCTCGTACGTACCGGCCACGCCGATCCAGACCGGCATCCCGTCGATCAAGGACGTGGTGGACGAGTTCCCGGTCGGCGCCGCGATCACACCGGCCGCGCTGCTCGGCGAGCACGGCAAGCTGCTGGCCAAGCACTTCGACTCGGTCACGCCCGGCAACGCGCTGAAGTGGGACGCGACCGAGCCGTCCGAGGGCACGTTCCGGTTCGCCGACGCGGACACCATGGTCGCGTTCGCGCAGGCGAACGACATGGCGGTGCGCGGTCACACGCTGGTCTGGCACAACCAGACGCCGGCCTGGGTGTTCCTGGACGACACCGGCGCACCGATGACCGCCACCGCGGCGAACAAGGCGCTGCTGCTGGCCCGGCTGGAGGCGCACATCCGCGCGGTGGTCGGCCACTACGGCGACGACATACCGGTGTGGGACGTGGTGAACGAGGTGATCGACGAGTCGCAGCCCGACGGCTACCGGCGCAGCCGCTGGTACGAGATCGCCGGGCTGGACTACATCCGCACCGCGTTCCGGGTGGCCCGCGAGGTCGCGCCGGACGCCACGCTGGTGATCAACGACTACAACACGAACGTGCCGGCCAAGCGCGACAAGCTGTACGCGCTGGTCGCGCTGCTGAAGAGCGAGGGCGTGCCGATCGACGCGGTCGGGCACCAGATGCACGTCAACATCGACTGGCCGGCCACCGCCGAGGTCGAGGCGATGATCCAGAAGTTCGTCCCGCTCGGCGTGGAACAGCAGATCACCGAGATGGACGTGTCGATCTACACCAGCGAGTCCGAGTCGTTCCCCACGCCACCGGCGGACCGGCTGCTCAAGGTGGCGTACAAGTACCGGGACCTGTTCGCGCTCTACCGCCGGTACGCCGCGGAGATCACCTCGGTGACGGTCTGGGGGCTGGCGGACGACGACACCTGGCTGGACACGTTCCCGGTGACGCGCAAGGACGCGCCGCTGCTCTTCGACACCCGGTTGCAGGCGAAGGACGCGTACTGGGGCGTGGTCGACCCGTCCAGGATCGGCACGGTCGGCACACCGACGCCGACCGTGAGCGCGAGTCCCGGCGCCAGCGCGAGCCCGACGCCGTCCGGCACCGCCGGGGCGTGCACGGTCACCTACCGGGTCACCGGCCAGTGGCCGGGCGGCTTCCAGGGCGACGTGAAGGTCACCAACGGCGCACCGGCCGCGCTCGCGTCCTGGACGCTCGGCTGGGAGTTCACCGGCGGCCAGCGGGTCAGCCAGGTGTGGGGCGGCGCCGGCGGCCAGTCCGGCACCGCGGTCACGATCCGCAACGCGGCCTGGAACGGCACGCTCGCGCCGGGCGCCTCGGCGAGCGTCGGCTTCCTCGCCGGCTGGACCGGCGTGAACCCGGCACCGGCCGCGTTCACGCTCAACGGCACCACCTGCACCACCGCCTGAGACCGGCGGGCCCCGGCGGCACCCCGGGGCCCGCCCGCGGCGCGTATAACGGGGGCATGCCGTGTTACGTGCTGATGCCGAGCCCGTTCCTCGGGCCGGCCGTGTGGGCGCCGGTCGCCGCGCTGCTCGGGCCGGACGTGGTGGTCCCGGCGCCGCGCGGCGACACCCCGGCGGAGATCGCGGCGTCGTTCGCGCGGCAGATCCCGGAGCGCGACGATCTGGTCCTGGTCCCGCACAGCAACGCCGGCCTGTACGCGCCCGCGCTCGCCGGTGCCCGCGACGCCCGCCGGCTGGTGTTCACCGACGCGATCCTGCCGCCGGGCGCCGGCCGTACCCCCGTGGCTCCCGAGGGTCTCCGGACAGCGCTGCAGGACCTGGCCGGCTCGGACGGCCGGTTGCCGCCGTGGACCGGCTGGTGGCCGCCGGACGCGGTCGACGCGCTCTTCCCCGACGCCGCGACCAGGGCGGCGGTCGAGCGCGAGCAGGCGCGGATGCCGTTCGGCTACCTGGCCGCGAGCGTGGACGCGCCGGCCGGGTGGGACGCGCGGCCGGCCACCTACCTCGCGTTCGGCGACGCCTACGCGGACGAGCGCGCCGACGCGGCACGCCGTGGCTGGCCGGTCCGCACGCTCCGCGGCGGTCACCTGCACATGCTCGCCGATCCCGCCGGAGTGGCCGCCGCGATCGCCGAATCACCCGAGTGAGCTGTGGCGTACGCCCGATGGGTCGCCCGCCGCGTCCGGTTGTTGCACACTGTCGGCCGTGATGGAAGACAGCGGGCAGCCGCATGCGGTCCTGCGCGCGGCCGTACCCCGGCCGGTGCGGACGGCCGTGGTGGTCAACCCGGTGAAGGTCGCCGACCTCGACGAGCACAAACGGCTGATCGGTGAAGGGCTGGCGATAGCCGGCTGGCCCGAGCCGCTGTGGCTGGAGACCACGCCACAGGACCCCGGCCGCGGCCAGGCGCGTGCCGCGGTCGCGGCCGGTGCGGAGGTGGTCTTCGTCTCCGGCGGCGACGGCACGGTCCGGGCCGCGATCACCGGGCTGGCCGGGACCGGCGTGGCGATGGCCGTGCTTCCCTCCGGCACCGGCAACCTGCTGGCCGCGAACCTGGGCCTGGAGGGGCACGTGGCCGCGGCCGTGCAGGTGGTGCTGGACGGTGGGCGGCGGCTGATCGACGTCGGCGAGGTGGACGAGACCGGTGACTGCTTCGCGGTGATGGCCGGCATGGGTTTCGACGCACAGATGCTCGCCGGCACGTCCGAGCGGGCGAAGAAGCGGATCGGCTGGATCGCGTACCTGTTCGGCGCGGCCCGGCACATCCGGGACCGGCCGATGCGGGTGCGGATCAGGCTGGACGGCAACCGGGTGCTGGACCGGCGTGCCCGTACCGTGC
The DNA here is from genome assembly GCF_030813715.1 of Catenuloplanes indicus. Taxonomy (NCBI): domain Bacteria; kingdom Bacillati; phylum Actinomycetota; class Actinomycetes; order Micromonosporales; family Micromonosporaceae; genus Catenuloplanes; species Catenuloplanes indicus. The sequence goes on along the minus strand of NZ_JAUSUZ010000001.1, from coordinate 6,784,092 downwards.
TGATCGGGAACGTGGGCCGGCTGCAGGGCGGCGTGCGCCTGCTGGCCGACGCGGAACCGGACGACGGCCAGTTCAACGTGGCCGTGGTGACCGCGCGCAGCCTGGGCCAGTGGGTGGTGCTCGGGCTCGGCGTGCTCTACCGGTGGCGGCGGGTGCCGCGGATGGAGCTGTACACCGCGTCCGAGGTCGAGATCCGCAGCAACCGGGCGCAGCCGCGGCAGTTGGACGGCGACCTGATCGCACCGGCCGAGGTGCTGCGCGTCCGCCTCCGGCCGAAGGCGCTGGTGCTGTGCGTGCCCCGGCCGGAGCGCGCCCGCGATCTGGCCGAGGGCGCCGACCGGGTGAGGGAGAAGGCGTGAGCAGCACCAATCAGGTCCCCGAGACGCAGCTGATGTCCGGGGACGAGCTGTCCGCGGACGACGCCTGGAACGCGCTGCGCGTCTACGGCCGCTGGCACCTGTTCCACGACGCGTTCGTCCGGTTCCGCTACGGCGACGGGTTCAGCCACTCGCGCGCGCTCGCGCTGCAGCTGTGCCTCGCGGTGGTGCCGTTCCTGATCGCGCTCGCCGGTCTCGCCACCGACCTCGGTGCCGAGGAGGGCGGCCTGGTGGTGGCGGACACCATCCTGGCGCTCACCCCGGGCGCCAGCCACGACGTGGTCGCGGACCTGCTCACCGAGGACGACGCGACCGAGGACGCGGGCGAGCTCGCGCTGACGCTCGGCCTGATCACCGGCATGGTGTCGCTGACCCAGACGATGGCGCAGATCGAGCGCGGCGCGAACCGGATCTACGGCGTCGAGCGGGACCGCCCGGCGGTGCTCAAGTACGTCCGCGCCGCCGCGCTGGCCGTGCTGGCCGGCGTACCCGCGCTGTTCGGCTTCCTGACGCTGGTCGCCGGCCGCCCGTTCGGCAACTCGATCGAGGCCCGCTACCCCGGCTGGGGCGAGATGTTCGCGGACGTCTGGGACGTGGTCCGCTGGCCGGCCAGCCTCGCGCTGGTGATCATCGCGATCGGCGTGATCTTCCGGTTCGCGCCGCGCCGCCGCCAGCCCGGCCTGTCCTGGCTGTTGTTCGGCGCCACGCTGGCCACCATCCTGTGGTGGGTGACCAGCCTGCTGCTCGCCGGGTACGTGCGCTTCTCCGGCGGCTTCGGCGAGACGTACGGACCGCTGACCGGCATCATCGCGCTGCTGCTGTGGGCGAACCTGACCGGCATCGCGCTCTTCCTCGGCATCGCGTTCGCGGCCCAGCTGGAGGCGGCCCGCGTCGGCGTGCCCGAACCGGCCGAACCGGACCGCTGGCAGCCCTCGGACAGGGACGACCGCCCGCACGCGCCGCACCTCCCCCGGCCCCGGTCGGCGAAGAAGCAGACCATCAAGGCCTCGCGGGTACGGTCGTTCAGCGCCGGTTTCGCGGTCAAGCCGGACGGCGGCCGCAAGTCCGTCCGCCCGCGCCGCCCCCCGGTGGTGTAGCCGCGCGCACGTCCGGGTAGGAGGTCGCCCCGGGAGGTCCGGCCGATGACCGCGTGGCGGCGTTTCACCGAGCGATCCGTGCTCGGGCTGATCCTGCTGTTCGCGTTCGGGCTGATCCTGGCGCTCGACCACGCCGTCGCGGCGCACCTCAACGCGGTCGTATCCCGGCACGGGACGCTGGTCGCGGTCCTCGAGGGGATCTCGGTGGCCGGTGGCCCGCCGGTCACGCCGCTGCTGCTCGCCGTGGTCGCGGCCGGCCTGCTGCTGCGCCGGCAGGTCCGGCTCGCGCTCTACCCGGTCGTCACCGGCCTCGGCGCGCTGGTCCTCGACCCGACGCTGAAGACCCTGGTCGGGCGTCTGCGGCCGGTGGTCGACGTGCCGATCGCGACCGCACCCGGCAACAGCTTCCCGAGCGGTCACGCGCTCGGCACGGTCGTCGCGTACGGTGCCGTGCTGTTGATCTTCATGCCGCTGCTGCGGCCGCGCCGGCGGCGGGTCGCGATCGCGGCGTGGGTCGCGCTGGTGCTGCTGGCCGGATTCACCCGGGTCGCGCTCGGCGTCCACTTCGTCTCCGACGTGCTCGGCGGCTGGGCACCGGCCGCTCACCGGGTGCGCCGGCCCGCCCCCGGCTTCTCCCGGCGCGGCCGGTTCTTCCGGTGCCGCCGGTTCCCCGGGTCAGGAGATCCGCATGGCACTGACGGTGATGACGTACAACATCCGCAACGGCGGCGGCTCGCGGCTCGACGACATCCTCGGCATCGTCGACGCGCACCGGCCGGACCTGCTCGCGCTCCAGGAACTGCGCGGCTGGGACAACGGCCGCGGCCGCCGTCTCGCGCAGGCCGCCGCCGCGCTCGGCATGACCGGCCACCTGGCCCGCGCCACGCTCGGCATGCCGGTGGCCGTGCTGGTCCGCCCGCCCGGCCGGGTGCGGCGGCACCGCGTGGTCGGGCTCCCGTTGCACCACGCCGCGTCCATCGTGGAGGTGGACACCGATCGCGGCCCGCTCACCGTGACCAGCGCCCACCTCAACCCGTTCTCCGCTTCCCGCCGCCGCCACGAGGCCGCCCGGCTGGCCCGCGAGACCAGCCCCGCGACCGGGATGGCGCTGCTGATGGGAGACCTGAACGCGCTCGCCCCGGACACCGACCACACCGCACGCCTGGCCGCGATGCCCAGTCTCTACCGCGCCCGCCACGTCCGCCGCCACGTGCCCGGCACCGCGGACACCCGCGCGATCGAGACGCTGCACGCCGCCGGCTACCGCGACCTCTGGACCGCCGCCGGCTCGCACGGCCGGCCCCGCACCGCACCCACCACCCGGGGCGGTGGCCGCGAATTCGCCGCGGACGGCATGCGCATCGACTACATCCTCGGCAGCGACCCGCTCGCCGCCCTCTGCACCCACTGCGAGCCCCTCACCGGCGGCCCATCCGAATCCGCCTCCGACCACTACCCGGTCCTCGCCACCCTCGACCTGTCCTGGCCCGTCCCCTGACCCGCTTCCGTCGGCGCCGGCCGCACAGCCCGGGTGGGCGCGCTAGCTGTTGATCCACTGGTTGAAGAGGCCCAGGCGGAACGCGGCGTCGCGGGCCAGGAGGAAGCCGGCGATGCCGAAGACCCAGCCGAGCGTGCTGTCGCTGTGTTCGGCGAACCACGCGCTGACCCGGGTGAGCAGCGGCTCGACGTGGTGCCGGGCCACCGCGCGCAGCGCGCCGAGCAGCAGCGCCGGCAGGATCATCACCACCACGTAGCCGCCGAGGACGGCCAGCCACAGCGGGACCGGCAGGCCGGCGGAGGTGATCAGGCCGACCGCGGCCAGGTACGGCAGCATGGTGGCGATCTCCAGCGCCGCCGCGCCCAGCCCGAGGCCGATCATGGCACCGACCGTGGCGTTCTCGCCGGTGAGCCGGGCTTTCCAGCGGTCCGCGCGGCCGGGACCGCGCCCGGATCGCCGGGCGCGGGCGCCGTCGAACCGGAAGCTGTACGCGAACAGGCCGACACCGATCGCCAGCTGCACCCAGTTGACCCAGGCCGCGTCGGACAGGCCGGCCAGTGCGGTGGTGGCGGCCTCCGCGCCGAGCACCAGGAGCACGCCGGCGATCGCGTAGAAGATCGCGACGGTGGCCAGGTAGGTGAGGAAGCGGGAGGCCCGCACCCGCGGTGCGAGCAGCATCCAGATGGGAATGACCAGCGTGCCGATGCTGGTGCTGTCGATCAGCGCCAGACCGGCCAGGCCGGCGAGCGTCAGGAGGTCCACGAGCGTCCTTCCCCCGGTTTATTTAGCACGGTCGTGTGAAAAACAAGGTAACACAGTCGTGCTAAAAAAGACGGGTGCCCCGGATCGTGGATCATGAACAGCGCCGCCTCGAGCTCGCCACCGCGGTGTGGCGGGTGATCAGCCGAGACGGGCTGAACGCCGCGTCCGTCCGCGCGGTCGCGGCCGAGTCGGGCTGGTCCACCGGCGCGATCAGGCACTACTTCTCCACCCAGGACGAGCTGCTGACGTTCGCCGCCCAGCTGATGATGGAACGGGTGCCGGAGCGCATCCGGGTGCACCTCGAGGATGCGTCGCTGGCCCCGTTCGACCGGGTCATCGCGGTGCTGGAGGAGCTGCTGCCGCTGGACGAGGAGCGCCGGATCGAGGTGCTGGTCTTCGTGGCCATCGCGGACCGGTCGCGGATCGCCCGGGGCCTGGACGCGGCCCGCGACGCGGCCTGGGACGGCACACGCTACCTGTGCCGACGCGCCGTCACCGGGCTCAACGGCCGGTCCGGGCCGGACGAGCTGACCGCGCCGCTGGACGATCCGGACCTGGAGGCGCGCGCGGCCCGGCTGCACGTGATCGTGGACGGCCTGTCGCTGCAGGCGCTGATGTACCCGCGCCAGATGCCACCGGCAGCGGTCCGCGCGACGCTGACCGCGGCGTTGCACGAGATCACCCGGTGAGGTGTCTCGCTGCGGGCGGTCGGTGATCGTCCCGTACGGTGGGGATCGTGGACAGCGCGGCGGTAACGGCCACGTGGTGGGGGCATGCCACGGTCTGGCTGGAGGATTCGGGGGTTCGGCTGCTCACCGACCCGCTGCTCGGTGACCGGCTCGCCCACCTGCGCCGCATGCGCGGTCCCCGCCCGGTGCTGCCCTGCCCGCCGGACGCGGTGCTCGTCTCCCACCTGCACGCCGACCACCTGGACATCCCGTCGCTGCGCCGGATCCCGCCGGACACGGTCTTCGTGGTGCCGCGCGGCGCGACCGGCCTGATCCACCGCCGGCTCGGCGGTCACTACTCCGGCAACTGCGTCGAGCTCGCCGCCGGCGAGGAAACCAAGATCAAGGACGTCACGGTACGGGCGGTGCCCGCCGCGCACGACGGCGGCCGCGGCCCCTGGTCCCGGCTGCGCGGTGACGCGCTCGGCTTTCTGATCGAGGGCTCGGCCCGCACCTGGTTCGCCGGTGACACCGGCCTGTTCGACGGCATGTCGCTGCTCGGCCCGGTCGACCTGGCGCTGGTGCCGGTCGGTGGCTGGGGCCCGAGCCTGCACCCGGCCCAGCACCTGGACCCGGCCGGTGGCGCCGAGGCGGTGCGCCGGGCCGGCGCGGCCGAGGCGATCCCGATCCACTACGGCACGTTCTGGCCGGTCGGCATGGGCCGGGTCCGGCCGCACATGTTCCACTCGCCCGGCACCGAGTTCGCGCGGCTGACCGGCGAGCTGCTGCCGGACGTACGCACCCACCTGCTCGCGCCCGGCGAGTCCGCGGAGATCGGCGCGTCGTGACGTTCGGTCTCGGCGCCCTGGTCTCGCTGTTCGGCGTGGTCGCGTTCGGTGCGGTGCTGCCGGTCGTGCCGACCGGCGCGGCGGTGAGCGGCGCGGCCGCGCTGGCCGCGCACGAGAACCCGGTCATGGTCGTGCTGGTGGTGCTGGCCGGTGCGCTCGGTGCGTACCTCGGCGATCTGGCCACCTATGCGCTGTGCCGGTGGGGCGGCGAGGCGCTGGCCCGCCGGCTGCGCTGGCTGCGCGGCAACGCGCGGCTGGACCGGCTCGGCACCGAGTTGCGCAGCCGCGAGGTGCCGGTGCTGCTGGTCTCCCGGCTGGTGCCCGGCGGCCGGATCCCGATGCTGCTGGCGGCCAGCGTGATCGGCGTGACCTGGCGAACGTTCCTCTACGCGAACGCACCGGCCTGCTTGCTGTGGTCCGCGGTCTACGCCAGCGTCGGCATGCTCGGCGGCACCGTGTTCCCGCGCCCGTGGGAGGGCGTGGTCGCCGCGATCGTGCTGGTCGTGGTGGTCACGCAGGTGGCCGGCTGGGTGCATCGACGGCGGGAGGCGACGGCCTGACCTCGTCGTCGAGCGCGGGGGCACGGGCACCGAGCTTCTCCAGCCAGGTGATCAGCTGACGGTGCACCGCGTCCGGGCCGACGAACTCCTCGGACTCGCGCGCCCAGGCCGCCGGGTGCACCACCATCGCCTCGGTCTGCCAGCCGCCCAGCCCGCCGTGCGAGCCGACCAGTTCCTCGAAAGCGGCCACGTCCTCGGTCGCCGGGTCGACCGGGCTGATCAGCACCAGGTCGCCGACGTGATCCATGCCCTGGTGACGCAGCAGGTCGGCGCGGGCACGCGGACCGTACGGCAGCAGCGGGTCCTCGCCGTCGACCGTACCGCCGGCCAGGTGGTGTGATCCTCGCGCGCCGTGCGCGACCGGCCCGCCGGCCTCGTCCACGACGAGCAGCCCGACACCCGGATGTGAGATCAAACCCTCGACCAGACCGGGGTACGCCGCGTCCAGCTCGTCGCGGGTGGCCTTGCCGGGCAGGTGCGGCAGGTAGACCATGGCCAGGTTGCCGGACGCGACCACCACGGACTCCGGGTCACCGGCCTCCACCGCGGACTTCTCGCCGTCGGCCGGGCCGAGCGTGACCTGCCCGCCCGCGGAGCGCTTGCGGGTGGCCGCGCGGGTCGCGGCCGCGGTCGCACCGGACCGGTTCGCGGCCTCGGTGAGCAGCGCGTTCACCGGCCCCCACTGCTCCACCGGCGCGGTCGACGAGCGGGCCGGCGCGGTCGGGCGGACCAGGCGCTGCACCACGTCCTCGATCCGCTCGCCGTGCCGCTGCCGGAACGTGGCGCCCTGCGCCTGCCCGTGGTCGGAGAGGATCACCAGGTGGTAGTCGCGGGGCGCGTCCGCGGCCAGCCGGTGCAGCACGCCGACCACCCGGTCCAGGCCCTCCAGCGAGTGCAGCGCCTCGTTCCGGGCCGGCCCGGCGTGGTGCGCCACCTCGTCGTAGTCCACGAAGTCGCAGTAGACGACCGGCGCGCCCTTCGCCATCTGCTCCGCGATCAGCGACACGTTCAGGTCCCGGAGCAGTACGTTCGTGGCCGGGCGGAGCAGCAGGTAGTAGCCGCCCCGGCCGATCCGCGGCTGCACGTCGCGGCGGCGCTGCTGACGGCTCTGCCACAGCTCCTTCATGATCTCGCCGAGGCCGAGCACCAGCGCGCGGGCCAGGCCGAACGTCATGAACGCGGCGTAGCCGGACGAGGACGGGCCGGGCAGCGCCGCGCGGGACACGGTGAGCAGGCAGGTCTCCGCGTCGCCGGGGAACACGTTGCTGATGCTGACGCCGCCGTCACGGAGCAGTCCGCGGCCGGTGGAGAGGCGGCGCTCGATCTCGGCGGCGTCGCGCGGCCGGTTCGTCACCATCAGGCGGCGATCGGCCTTCTCGTACCAGCGGAACGCGGGCACCTGGCGCACGTCGCCGTAGAGGATGCCGGCCTGCACCGCGGGCGTGGTGGCCGGCACGCCGGTGTGGAACGAGGCCAGCCGGTGCGTACCGGCGCGCAGCCAGCGGCCCAGGTTCGGCAGGTTGCCGGCGCGCACGGCCCAGCGCAGCAGCGGCGCGGACACGCCGTCCAGCTGGACGATGATCATGCCGTCCCGGTCGCAGTCGTCCGGGCGCGGGTGACTGCGCCGCACGCGCGACATCAGGCGCATGGTCTCCAGCACGAACGTGTCGTCGGTGCCGGCGTCGACCACCCAGTTGACCAGCGCGGCCAGGCCGAGCGCGATCCACGAGGCGGCGAACGCGACCTCGAAGCCGGTGATGCTCGCGGCCGGGTTCAGGCGCAGCGCGACGTACATGATGATCGCCTGCACCACCACGCCGAGCAGCAGCGCGCCGAGCCCGCCGAGCACGGTGGCCAGCACCAGCAACAGCGGGCGCAGCAGCGCGCCGACGCCGGTGACCAGCGCGACCAGCCAGAGCAGCGCGACCAGGCCGCTGGCGTTGACGCCGGGGAGCAGCCAGAGCGTGGCCGCGAGCACCACGAAGGACGTGGCCATCGAGCGCAGCAGCGCGCGGAACCGCGGGACCGTGGGCCGCCAGTCGCGCAGCACCCGGAGTCCCAGCCGGAGCCGGCCTGGGTCGGCCTGTTTCAGGCTGGGGCGGTCGAGCATCCCTGCACTCTGGCACAGCCGCGCGCGCCGGTCCCTCGCACGCGCGAGCGGTCCGCCACGATGGTGACCCGGCGCACACGATTGCCGGGTGCCACGCCGTCCGGGGACACTTGTTCCCGGCCGGTACGGGGTCCATGCCGGTACGGGGTCCATGCCGGCCGAGGACGAGAGAGAGTGTGCGCTGATGACGGATGCGCAGGATCGCATCGAGCGGGAGCTGACGCTGTTGGTGCGGCGCACCCAGCGGATCCATCTGCGGCTGCCCGGCGTGGTGCGGCAGCTGGAGCGCTCCGCGTACAGCATTCTCGGCCGGCTCTACGACGACGGCCCGATGCGGCTGACCACGCTCGCCACGCTCTTCACGCTGGACGTCTCCACGGTCAGCCGCCAGGTACAGGCACTCCAGGGCGAGGGGCTGATCAGCCGGTCCGCGGACCCGGGCGACCGGCGTGCCGCGCTGATCGAGATCACCGGGCACGGGACCGAGGTGTTGCTCGGCATGCGCGCGGCACGCCGGGAGCTGCTGCGCGAACTCACCGGCGAGTGGCCGGCCGACGACCGGGAGCGGTTCGCGGACCTGCTGGAGCGCTTCAACGACGGGGTGGCCGAACGGCTCGGCGGGGCGCCGGATTCTGTGCCGCAGAAGGGTTTGATCGCCGAATAACGGGTACTAGGCGCCGTCGCCGATCACTACACCCGGGAACGTTCCACTCTAGTTCCCTATGTCCGACATGCCGGATTTTTTACGATATCGTAGTGTAAATTACGCGACAGCCTTCACATGCCGAAAATACGGGCTCTTTGCCGCCGGGCTACATAGTCTTTGCCTGCCTGAGTGATTACGCAGTTACCTCCGGTTACTGCAAGTCCTCGGGTCGGCGTCGGACCGATTCCGGCACGTGTCCTTCAGGAGCTCTCACCATGAAGATCACCATGGCCACCACCGGCCGTATCTCCCTGATGATCGCCACCGCCGCGTTCGGTGTCGCCGTGGCCGCCGCGCCGGCCGCCGCCGGCTTCGGCCCGTCGTCCAGCACCACCAACAAGGCGGACATCGCCATCGTCGGCGGCGACGCCACCGCGTTCGGCGCGTGCATGAACTACGCCAAGGTCTACGCCAAGTGGGGCAAGAAGGCCCCGAAGAACCAGACCTGCAGCAACATCTCGTCCGCGCAGGGTGGCGGCGTGGTCCTGAAGGACGTGAACTTCAACGTTCTGCAGGACGCGTCCGGCGGCAAGGGCAAGAAGTACAACAGCGCGGACATCAAGATCGTCGGCGGCAACGCCAACGCCTACGCCGCCTGCGCGAACGTGCTCCAGGGCACCGCGACCGCCAAGAACAACCAGGACTGCGCCGCGATCGCGGACTCCAAGGGCGGCGACGTCAAGCTGACCAAGGTCGACTTCACGGTCATCCAGACCAGCTGATTCCGCTGAGAGGGCCGGGCGGCCGGTCCTCTCACCACTGCGGTCCTCCCCCGCTGCGCGGACGGCACCGGTGACACGCCGAGGCCGTCCGCGTGGCGCGGGGACCACCGCGCTCCTCGACTCGTCGGCACGTGCGTGCACCGGCTCTCAGCGCACGCCGCGCCCCTTGTGTCCGCAGTCCTGGAAGGAATGGCAGATGACCGATCAGCTCCGCGGCGCCCTCCTGGCGGGCGCCTCGCTCTCCCTGACCCTGGCCGCCTCGTTCGCGCCCGGCGTGGCGCAGGCGGCGCCCCCGGCCACGCCCAAGCCGTGGCCGGCCTGCACCATCAACGGCACGTCCGGTGCGGACAAGCTGCTCGGCACGAACGGCAGGGACGTCATCTGCGGCTTCGGCGGCGACGACATCCTGATCGGGCTGGCCGGCGACGACATCCTGATCGGCGGCGCCGGGGACGACATGCTGGTCGGCGGCGCCGGCTGGGACACGCTGTACGGCGGCGCGGACGACGACCGGCTGGTGGCCGGGCCGGGCGGCGGCAAGGTGGACGGCGGCTCCGGCCAGGACCGGTGCCTCGGCCCCGCGAAGAACGCCTGGTACTCCGGCTGCGAACGCAAGTACGCCGCGGGCGCCTGAGATGCGCGCGCACACCGTACCGCCGGCGGTGCTGATCGGTCTTGTGACCGGTGCCGTGGCGACGTCGGCCGCCGCGCCCGCCCCGGCGCACGCGGCGGATCCGAAGCCGGCGTTCACCGTGGACAAGACGTTCGCCACCTGGGACGGCACGCTGCTCAAGGTCGAGTTCCGGGAGACCGGCACGAAACCGTGGTCGGCCGGCCTGGTGTCCATCCGGGCCACCGGGAACGTCGACGTCACCTGCGTGGGCGGCGGCCTCTCGCTCAGCTCGCAGGCGTCCGCCGAGACCGAGGTGGTCTCCGAGCACCGGGCCGACGGCTCCGGCGTACGCGCCGGCGAGCAGGTCATCGGGCTCTCCGTGCAGCCACCGGTGATCACCGGGCTGGACTGCCGTCCCACGCTCACCCGCACGTTCACCGTCACCGTGCAGGACCTCGCCACCGGCGCCGTGCAGACGCTCGCCGGGCCCGCGACCTCCTCCGACACAGGGATCACACCATGAGACTGCAACACCTGACGCGCTTCGGCGCGGTCGCCTCCGGCATGCTGGCACTGGCGCTGGCCGTCACCGCGGCTCCGGCCTCGGCCGCGGACGCCGACATCATGCTCAAGGGCGGCGACGGCAACTCCACCGTGGTCTGCGGCAACGTCGCGGCGGCGCTCAGCCTGGCCAAGAAGACCGGCTACAAGCTCCAGCTCAACAACTGCAAGGCGAACGCGGCCGGCGGTTCGGTGGGGCTCAGCAACCTTGAGATCTTCGTGTCCCAGTCCGCCGCGCGGACCAACGCGTCCGCGCTCGCCGCGCTGGACCGGGCCGCGGCCGGCGTCGGCATCGCGGCTGACAAGTGCGAGAACCACCGGCCCAAGGGCACCGGCCAGATGACCAAGTGCTGGGCCACGGCCAAGGGCGGCAAGGTCTACCTGAACAACGTGACCGTACAGAAGGGCGGCGTGGCGCGGACCATCAACGACGCGGCCATCGCCCGGGCCGGCGTGCCGAAGGGCACGAACGGCGGCGCGGTCGCGAAGTGCTGGAACGTCGTCTCGGACAAGCTCAACCAGCGCGACGACTGCAACACGTACGGCGGCGGCGCGGTCTGGGGCCTGAAGGGCGTCGACGTCAAGGGTTACAACGGCGAGGGGCTGCGGAAGAACGTGTCCATCGAGGTCCGTGGCGGCGACGCGAACAACTACGTGCTCTGCTTCAACACCACGGACGGCTCCGGCAAGGTCAAGCAGATCAACATCTGCTCCGCCGAGGGCAAGGGCGGCGACGTGACGCTGAAGAACATCAAGATCATCACGCTCTGACCCGTCCGGTACGGCCCGGCGCACCAGGCTCTCAGGCTTCACTCTCCGGTGGCCCCGGAGGTGGCCGGTGCGCCATCGGGAGCCCCGCCGGTCGCGGACCGATCGCTGCCGCCTCCCCTGCAGCGATCGGCCCACGATCGGCGGGGTTCCCGCGTTTCTTGACTGTTACGTGAGCCACCTCTAGCGTTCTTATGGGTAACTGTTGTGCGCCATGCGAACTTTTGAGGGGCCACACGTGACAGACACCCGGCACCTGCTGATAGACGGCGAGCACGTCCCCGCCTCCGGCGGCCGCACCACCGAAGACCTCAACCCCTGGACCGGCCGGCCGCTGTCGCGGATCGCGGCCGCCACCCCGGCCGACGTCACCCGCGCGGTCGACGCCGCCCACGCCGCGTTCCCCGCCTGGACCGCCACACCGCCGACCACGCGCCGCAAGATCCTGAACCGGGCCGCGGACCTGCTCGAGGAGCGCGCGCACGAGGCCGCCACGCTGATGGGCGCGGAGACCGGCGGCCCGTTCGGCTGGGCCATGTTCAACGTCGGCCTGGCCACCGGCATGCTGCGCGAGGCCGCCGCGCTGGTCAGCACGCCGCTCGGTGAGGTGCTCGCCACCGACAACCCGGACGCGCTCGCGCTCGGCATCCGCCAGCCGGCCGGCGTGGTCGCCGCGTTCGCGCCGTGGAACGCGCCGATCATCCTGGGCACCCGCGCGATCGCCACGCCGCTCGCGGTCGGCAACACCGTGGTGGTCAAGGCCAGCGAGGACGCGCCGCTGATCGCCGCGCACTACCTGGCCGACCTGCTGCACGAGGCCGGCCTGCCACCCGGCGCACTCAACGTGATCACCAACGACCGCGCGGACGCGGCCGCGATCGCGGAGACGCTGATCGCGGACGACCGGGTCCGCCGGGTCAACTTCACCGGCTCCACCGGCGTCGGCCGGCGCATCGGCGAGCTGGCCGCGCGCCACCTCACGCCGGCCGTGCTGGAACTGGGCGGCAAGAACTCGATCCTGGTGCTGGACGACGCCGACCTGGAGTACGCGGTGAACGCGGTCGCGTTCGGCGCCTACCTCAACGCCGGCCAGATCTGCATGTCCGCCGACCGGATCCTGGTGCACCGCTCGGTCGCGGACGAGTTCACCGCGCTGCTCGCCGCGAAGGCCGCCGCGCTGCCGGCCGGCGACCCGTCCGACCCGTCCACCGTGGTCGGCCCGCTGATCAGCGAGAGCGCCGCCCGCCGCGTGGCCGGCCTGGTCGACGAGGCCACCGCCCAGGGCGCGAAGATCGCCGCCGGCGGCGGCACGCCGGACCGCGCGCTCTACCCCGCCACCGTGCTCTCCGGCGTGGAACCGCACATGCGCATCCACTCCGAGGAGATCTTCGGCCCGGTCTGCACCGTACTCACCGTCGACGACGCCGACCAGGCCGTCACGATCGCGAACGACAGCCCGTACGGCCTGACCGCCGGCGTCATCACGTCCGACCTGTCCCGCGGCCTGGACCTGGCCCGCCGCCTGCAGACCGGCATCGTCCACATCAACGACCAGTCCGTCGACGACGAGCCGATCGCCCCGTTCGGCGGCGTCAAGGCCTCCGGCTACGGCCGTTTCGGCGGCCGCGCCGGCATCGACGCGTTCACCGACCTCCGCTGGATCACCCTCCAGCAGCGCCCCAAACACTTCCCGTTCTGATCCCCGGCCCCGCACCCGGCACACCACCCACCCCCCCGACCGCCACACGCGCTGCCGTTGCGGCAGCACGGCAGACCCGGCGGCCCGGCAGACGCGGCGGCCCGGCAGACGCGGCCGGCGCACCAGCCCGGCAGCCCGGCGGGCACAGCGGGCGCAACAGCCCGGCAGCACGGCGGGCACAGCGGGCGCAACAGCCCGGCAGCACGGCGGGCACAGCGGGCGCAACAGCCCGGCAGCACGGCGGGCACAGCAGCGCGGCAGGACGGCAGCACGGCGGTGCGGCGGTGCGGCGGTGCCGCGGGCGCCACCCGCCCTAAATATCGTCGTGTCCCGCCCCGCGTGTCGCAGTCCGCCGCCGCTGAGCGACGCCGATCCGCCCTGAGTGATCAATCAGTGGAACGAAAAGGAGGTCATTTATCGAAGTTGATATCTTTTTTGCTCCACTGATTGATCGCTCAGGCACCGGGTACGCGGCGGACGAGATCGCCGGATACGGCAGCTGAGAGCTTTATCAGGAAATTTCGGTCAGGTAGCGCGAGTAGGCCGGCTCGGCTGCGGTGGCGTTCAGGTCGCCCGGCGAAGCAGCCGACCAGGCGGCGCTGACCCGGGAGCTGAGCGCGCCGCAAACAGCCAGCCGGCGCGAGTGGCCGGCTGGCGGGAGCGGCCTGCCCGCGAAACTACCCGTCAGCGGAAGCCTCCCGTTCGGGGGAACGACCCCCAGCGGAAGCAGCCCACCAGCGGAAACGACCCGCTCGCGGAACGACCTCAGCGGAACCAGCCCACCAGCAGAAACAGGCCGCCGGCGGAAGCGACCCACGCACGGAACGACCTCAGCGGAACCAGCCCACCAGCAGAAACAGGCCGCCGGCGGAGACAGCCACCGGCGGAAGCGGCCCGCTATACGCGGCCGGTAACGTGGCGGGATCGGGGCACGGCGGCGAGGCCCGGCCGGGTGGCGAGGCCGGGAGCGGTACAGCTACGCGGTTATCCGCTTCTTCGCGGCCTGGATCTGTTCGTAGACGTGGGTGCGCAGCTCGGTGAACCGGGGCAGTGCGCGGGTGTGGAGCTGGTCGCGCGCGTCCGGCAGGTCGATCGGGAGGTCCTCGCGGATGACGGTCGGGGACGCGGACAGGATCAGGACGCGCTGGCCGAGGTAGACGGCCTCGTCGATGTCATGGGTGACGAAGAGGACGGTGACGCCGAGGCGCTGCCAGAGGTCGCGGATCAGGTCCTCCAGGTCGGCGCGGGTCTGGGCGTCGACGGCGGCGAACGGCTCGTCCATCAGCAGCACCCGCGGCTCGTAGGCGAGCGCCCGCGCGATCGCGACGCGCTGCTGCATGCCGCCGGAGAGCTGCCACGGGTAGGCGGAGTGCGCGTCGGCCAGGCCGACCGCGGCCAGCGACGTGTCGACCAGCTCGCGGCGGCGGTCGCGGGGCAGGCCCTTCTGGCGCAGCGGCAGTTCGACGTTGCCCGCGACGCGCAGCCAGGGGAAGAGGCTGCGGCCGTACTCCTGGAAGACGACGGCCATGCCGGGCGGTGGCGCGGTCACCGGCGTGCCGGCGAACGTGACCGTGCCGGCGGACGGCGGGAGCAGGCCGGAGATGCATTTGAGCAGCGTGGTCTTGCCGCAGCCGGACGGGCCGACCAGGCAGGTCAGGTCGCCGTCGGCGACGGTGAACGTGAGGTCGCGGATCGCCTCGACGGTGCGGCCGTCCCCGGTGTAGGTCTTCCGCAGGCCGTTGACGTCGAGCATGGTCATCCCTTCCGGGCGCGGCGGAGGCCGTGGTGCCAGCCCAGGATCGCGGTCTCGGCCAGCCGGAACAGGCCGGAGAGCGCAACACCGAGCAGGCCGAGCAGGATGATGCCGGTCCACATCTCCGGGATCGCGAAGCTGCGCTGGAACTCGACGATGGTGTAGCCGAGGCCGGAGCTGGCGGCGAACATCTCGCTGATCACCATGAGGATGATCGCGAGGGAGAGCGCCTGCCGGGCGCCCGCGACGATCTGCGGGCTCGCGGCCGGCAGCGTGAGCCGCCACAGCCGGGCCGGGCCGGTGAGCCCGTAGGCGCGGGCGGTCTCGGTGAGCACGCCGTCGACCGCGCGCACGCCCTCGACCGTGTTGAGCAGGATCGGCCAGACGCAGCCGGACACGATGACCAGGATCTTCATGCCGTCGCCGATGCCGGCGAAAAGCATGATCACGGGTACGAGCACGGGTGGCGGCACCGCGCGCAGGAACTCCAGCACCGGCTCGACCGTGGCGCGCACCCGGGGACGGCCGCCGATCAGCACGCCGAGCGCGACGCCGATCAGCAGCGCCAGCGCGAACCCGGCCAGCAGCCGCAGCAGGCTCGGCAGGACGTCCTGGCGCAGGCGGGCCGGGGTCCAGACGCCGGGTGCGGCCTCCACGACGGTCCGCAGCGGCGGTACGTAGAACTCCGCACTGTCCGCGGTCGCCACCCACCAGGCCGCGATCAGCACCAGCGGCAGCGTCAGCCAGTAGACGATTCTCATACCGCGACCTCGCCGCGGACCGACTGATGCCAGCGCAGCGCGTGCCGCTCGACCGCGCGGGCGCCCACGTTGATCGCGACGCCGAGCATGCCGGTGACCACGATCAACGCGTACAGGTCCGGGATCGCGCCGGAGGTCTGTGCGACCGCGATCCGCGCGCCGAGCCCGGGTGCGCCGATCACCAGCTCGCCGGTGACGCAGAGGATCAGCGCGACCGCGGCGGCGAGGCGCAGACCGGTCATCACGTACGGCAGCGCGGTCGGCCAGAGCACGTGCGTGATCCGGGAGGCCCGGCCGAGGCCGTAGACGCGCGCGGTCTCGTCCGCGACCGGGTCGACGTCCCGCACGCCGTGGAGCACCTGGACCAGCATCTGCCAGAACGCGGCGTAGACCACCAGCACCAGCTTGGATTGCAGGCTGGCGCCGTAGAGCACCACGACCAGCGGGATCAGCGCCACGGACGGGATCGGCCGGAGGAACTCCACGGTGGACGCGGTCAGCTCACGCAGCACCGGTACCGCGCCGATCACCAGTCCGAGCAGGACCCCGGCCACGCTTGCGATCGCCAGGCCGAGCACCCAGCCCAGCAGCGTGTCGCCGAGCGCGGCCCAGAACGCGGCGTCGGCCAGTTCGCCGACGAGCGCGACCGCGATGTCGGCCGCCGGTGGGAGGTATCGCGACGGGACCAGGCCGGCGCGCGGGATCATCTCCAGCAGCAGCACGAACCCGCCGAGACCGGCGAGCCCCAGGACGGGTTTCACGGCAGCAGCTTGCCCAGGTCCGGCTGGGTGCCGCCGAAGATGCCGTCGGTGCTGCCGAGCGCGGCCAGCGTCTCCAGCGACGCCCGGTTCACCTCGGTGGGCCATTTCGGCAGGATCAGCGCGGCCCGCACCTCCTCGCTGATCTTCGTGTAGCTGCTGAGCACGGTACGGATCTCGTCCGGGTGCGCGTCCGCGTACGCCAGCGACTCGTTGATCGCCTCGGTGAAGTTCTTGACCAGCGCCGGGTCCTCGGCGATCAGCTTCGTACCGGCGAAGTAGGCCGCGATCGTCAGGTTCGGCGCGGTGTCGGTGAAGTTGGACGCGATCACGGTGCCGCCCGCGGCCTTGACCGCGGACAGCTGCGGCTCGACCACCCAGGCCGCGTCGACCTGGCCGCTCTCCAGCGCGGCCGGCATGTCCGGGAAGCCGATCTCGACGAACTCGATGGTGCCCGGGTCGCCGCCGGCCTTGCGCACCGACTCGCGAACCGTGGTGTCGCCGATGTTCTTCAGCGTGTTGACCGCGACCTTCCGCCCGGACAGCCCGGCCGCGCTGGTGATCGAACTGCCCTTGGCCACCGCGACGCCGCCGAAGTCCTTGCCGGGCTCGCCGGTGGACGCGGCACCGTTCGCCACGATCCGCACCGGTACGTTCTTCGTCTGCGCGATCATCAGTGAGGTGATGTTGCTGAAGCCGAACTGGAAGTCGCCACTGAGCACGCCGGGCACGATCGCGGCGCCGCCCTGCGCGGTGACCAGCTCCAGATCGATGCCGCGGGAGGAGAAGAAGCCCTTCTCCTTGCCGAGGTAGATCGGGGCCACGTCGACGATCGGGATCACGCCGACCGTGACCGGGCGCGGGCCGGACGTGCCGGTGTCCGGCTCCTCGGCCGGGGAGCCGCCACACGCGGTGACGGCGGCGAGCACCGCGGCGCTGAGCGCGACGGCGAGGTAGCGGCGCATATGGATCTCCCGGGTGGGGTGTTTTGCCCGATTTATACCTGTGCGCTATCCGAACAGACGTTCTCATGAAGAACGTAGAGGCGTGACGTGGACCACGTCAATCCCGTTCGTCGATATTGTTACGGCCCGGCCGTCGTTGACGCTGCCCCTGACCCGGGGTTACGTTCGTCAGACGAACTTCTGTGCGTAAAACGCACAACGTGAATTCCGGGAGCGCCATGGGGCAGATCACCACGCTGGCCGAGGCGGTCGCCCGGCTCGTCCACGACGGGGACACGGTCGCGCTGGAGGGGTTCACCCACCTGATCCCGGTCGCGGCCGGGCACGAGATCATCCGGCAGGGCCGCCGCGACCTGACGCTGGTCCGGATGACGCCGGACATCGTCTACGACCAGCTGATCGGCGCCGGCTGCGCGCGCAAGCTGGTCTTCTCCTGGGCCGGCAACCCGGGCGTCGGCTCGCTGCACCGCTTCCGGGACGCGGCACAGCACGGCTGGCCGGTCCCGCTGGAGATCGAGGAGCACAGCCACGCCGGTATGGCGAACCGGTACGCGGCCGGCGCGGCCGGGCTGCCCTTCGCGGTGCTGCGCGGCTACACCGGCACCGACCTGCCCGGCCGGACCGCTACCGTCGCGCCGATCACCTGCCCGTTCACCGGCGAGGTGCTGACCGCGGTGCCGGCGCTGAACCCGGACGTGGCGATCGTGCACGCGCAGCGCGCGGACCGGCGGGGCAACGTGCAGATCTGGGGCATCAGCGGCGTACACAAGGAAGTGGTGCTGGCTTCGAGAAGTTCGCTGGTCACCGTCGAGGAGATCGTCGACGAGCTGGAGCCGCGGCCGGGTGCGCTGGTGCTGCCGGGCTGGGCGATCACCTGCGTGGCCGAGGTGCCACGCGGCGCCCATCCGTCGTACGCGATGGGCTACTACGAGCGGGACAACGCGTACTACCGGTCGTGGGACGCGATCTCCCGGGACCGGGACGCGTTCACCGCGTGGCTGCGTGCGGAGGTGCTCCGGTGACCTACTCCCCCGGCGAGATGATGACGGTCGCGGCCGCGCGGGCGCTGGCGCCCGGGACCAGCTGCTTCGTCGGCATCGGCAAGCCCAGCACCGCCGCCAACCTGGCCCGCCGGACGCACGCGCCGGACCTGGTGCTGGTCTACGAGTCCGGCACGATCGGCGCGAAGCCGGACCGGCTGCCGCTCTCCATCGGCGACGGCGTACTGGCCGAGACCGCGGACGCGGTGGTCTCGGTGCCGGAGATCTTCAACTACTGGCTTCAGCCCGGCCGGATCGACGTCGGCTTCCTCGGCGCCGCGCAGCTCGACCGGTTCGCCAACATCAACACCACCGTGATCGGCAAGGACTACACCGACCCGACGGTACGGCTGCCCGGCGCCGGCGGCGCACCGGAGATCGCGGCGTCGTGCCGCGAGGTCATCGTGATCGTGGCACACAGCCGGCGTACGTTCGTGACGACCGTCGACTTCGTGACCTCGGTCGGCTTCGGTGCCGGGCCGGGCGACCGGGAACGGCACGGGCTGCGCGGCCGGGGCCCGCAACTGGTCGTCACGGACCTCGGCATGCTCGCGCCGGACCCGGAGACCTGCGAGCTCACGCTCACCCACCTGCACCCCGGCGTCACGCTCGACGAGGTGCGCGCCGCCACCGGCTGGGAGCTGCGCGTCGCCGCCGAACTGCGGACCACCGCGGCGCCGACGGACACCGAGCTGAGCGTGCTGCGCGCGCTCGAGAACCCGACGAGCTAGGAGGGTCCATGCTGCCGACCTACCGGCGCGACGACGGTACGACGCACCCGCCGCTGCTCTCCCCGGGTTACCGGTCGACGGTGCTGCGGGCGCCGCGCGAGCAGTTCGTGCTGCTGCCGCACTCGCTCACCGAGGTCACCGGCCCGCTGCTCGGCGAGGGCCGGGTGCGTCCCTCGGACGCCGATCTCACGCTCGCGCCCGGCGGTGAGGCACAGGGCCAGCGGATCATCGTGCACGGGCAGGTGCGCGACGCCGGTGGCCGGCCGATCCCGCACACGCTGGTCGAGGTGTGGCAGTCGAACGCGGCCGGGCGCTACCAGCACCGGTGGGACCAGCACCACGCACCGCTCGATCCGCACTTCACCGGCGTGGGCCGGTGCCTCACCGACGAGACCGGGCACTACCGGTTCGTCACCGTCAAGCCGGGCGCCTACCCGTGGGGCAACCACCCGAACGCGTGGCGGCCGGCGCACATCCACTTCTCGCTGCTCGGGCGCGCGTTCACGCAGCGCCTGGTGACGCAGATGTACTTCCCCGACGATCCGCTGTTCGCGTACGACCCGATCTTCAACTCGGTGCGGGACGAGCGCGCGCGGAACCGGCTGATCGCCCGGTTCGACCTGGACGCCACCGTGGAGTCGTGGGCGCTCGGCTTCCGGTTCGACATCGTGCTGGCCGGTGCGGACGGAACACCGACGGAGGACCCGCATGACGACTGAGTTCGACGGGCTCACGCCGTCGCAGACGGTCGGGCCGTACCTGTCGATCGGCCTGCCCTGGCCGGACGGCCACTCCGTGGTCGAGGAGGGCACGCCGGGCGCGATCCGGATCTTCGGCACGGTCTACGACGGCGCCGGTGCCGAGGTGCCGGACGCGCTGATCGAGACGTGGCAGGCGGACCCGGCCGGCGGCTTCGCGCACCCGGACGACCCGCGCGGCCCGGCGGACTCCGGCTTCCGCGGATTCGGCCGGTGTCCCACCGACGACGCCGGTGACTGGGCGATAATCACGCTGAAGCCCGGCGTCGTGCCGGACCGCGAGGGCCGGCCGCAGGCGCCGCACATCGACGTCTCGGTCCTGGCCCGCGGGCTGCTGCACCGCGTGGTGACCCGGATCTACTTCGCCGACGAGCCGGCGGCGAACGCGGCCGACCCGGTGCTGGCGACCGTGCCGGAGGCCCGCCGGTCCACGCTGCTCGCGACGCCGGACGGCGACGGCTACCGCTTCGACATCCGGTTGCAGGGGGATGATGAGACCGTCTTCTTCGCACTCTGACCCACCTTCCGGCGACAGCCCGGCTTCCGCCGGGCGCGGGCTCTTCGACGGGGTGCTGTCCGCTGGGCCGGTGCACGACGCGGTCGGCGACATCGCCTGGCTGCGGGCCATGCTCGACGCCGAGGCCGCGCTGGCCCGCGCCCAGGCCCGCCTCGGCCTGATCCCGCCGGCCGCCGCCGTGGCGATCACGAACGCCTGCCGCGCGTCCGGGTTCGATCCGGCCGCGCTGGCCCGCGACGCGGTCTCCGCCGGAAATCCCGTGGTGCCGCTGGTACGCGCACTGCGCGCCGGGCTGCCACCGGACCTGGCCCGGTTCGCCCACGCGGGCGCCACCAGCCAGGACATCATCGACTCGGCCGCGATGCTGGTCGCCCACCGCGCCACCGGCCCGCTGCGCGCCGACCTGGCCTCCACAGCCGACCGCGCCGCCACGCTCGCCGCCGCCCACCGGGACACGCCGATCGCCGGCCGCACCCTGCTCCAGCAGGCGCTGCCGACCACGTTCGGCCTGATCGCGGCCGGCTGGGCGACCGCACTCGACGCCGCCGGCGCCCGCCTGGCCCGGGTCCGCCACGGCACGCTCGCGGCTCAGCTCGGCGGCGCCACCGGCACGCTGGCCGCGATCGACGACCTGGCGGCGCCCGGCGCCGGCGCGGCGCGGCGCGGTGGGCCGCCTGCCGCCGGCGACGGCCGGATCGGGCCGGAGCTGATCTCCGCTTTCGCGGACGAACTCGGGCTGAACGAGCCGGTGCTGCCCTGGCACACCGACCGGGGCCGGATCGCGGAGCTGGCCGGGGTGCTGGCCGGTGCGGCCGGCACGGTAGCGAAGATCGCGCGGGACGTGGTCCTGCTGGCGCAGACCGAGATCGGCGAGGTGCGCGAGGGCGGCGGCCGCGGCGGATCGTCGACCATGCCGCACAAGGCCAACCCGATCGCCGCGATCTCCGCCGCCGCGTCCGCCGCCCGCGCACCCGGCCTGGCCGCCACGCTCTTCGCGGCCATGCCGCACGAGCACCAGCGCGCCGCCGGGGCCTGGCACGCGGAGTGGCTGCCGCTCACCGATCTGCTGCGGGCCACCGGTTCGGCCGCGCACTGGCTGCGCGACTGTCTCACCCACCTGGAGATCGACCCGGTACGCATGCGCGCGAACCTGAACCTGACCGGCGGCGCGCTGCTGGCCGAGCGGGTCGCGGGCGCGCTGGCACCGACGATCGGCAGGGACGCCGCCCACGACCTGGTCGCGGACGTGGTGCGCGCCGGCCGCCCGCTCGCCGGCGACCCGCGCGTCACCGCGCACCTGGACCCGGACACGGTGACCGCGCTCCTCGACCCGGCGGCGTACCTGGGCAGCGCGGGCCCGCTGGTCGACCGTGCCCTGGCCGCCCACCCCAAGGGAGACGCATGACCGCGGTGGAGCTGCATCACGTGCTGGACGGGCCGGTCGACGCGCCGCCGCTGCTGCTGCTGAACTCGCTGGGCACCGACCTGAGCATGTGGGACCCGCAGATGCCCGCGTTGAGCCGCCGGTTCCGGGTGATCCGCTGTGACACCCGGGGGCACGGGCGCTCACCCGTACCGCCGGGGGACTATGCCCTTGATGATCTCGGACGGGACGCGCTGGCGCTGCTGGACCGGCTCGGGATCGCGTCCGCGCACGTCGTGGGACTCTCGCTCGGCGGGATGACCGCGATGTGGCTGGCCGCGCACGCGCCCGAGCGCGTGGGCCGCCTGGTGCTCTGCTGCACGTCCGCCCGGCTCGGCCCGCCCGAGGCCTGGGCCGACCGGGCCCGGACCGTCCGCGCGCACGGCACCCGGGCGGTCGCGGACGCGGTGGCCGGCCGCTGGCTCACCGCCGGGTTCGCCGAGCGCCACCCGCAGCTGGTGGACCGGCTCAAAAACATGATCAGCAAAACCCCGCCGGACGGGTACGCCGGCGCGTGCGCGGTCGTCCAGCACATGGACCAGCGCGCCGACCTGGCCTCCATCACCGCCCGCACGCTGGTGATCGCGGGCCAGGACGACCCGGCCACGCCGCCGGCGCACGGGCGGCTCATCGCGGACGGGATTCCCGGCGCGCGCCTGGTGGTGTTGCCCGAGGCCGCGCACCTGGCCACCGTGGAACGCGCCGACGCGGTCACCGCGCTGCTCCTCGACCACCTGGAGGACCGGACGGCCGGGGACACCGGCATGATCGTGCGCCGGCAGGTGCTCGGCGACGAGCACGTGGACCGCACGGTGGCCGGCACCACGCCGCTGACCGCACCGTTCCAGGACTTCATCACCCGGTACGCGTGGGGCGAGATCTGGTCCCGGGACGCGCTCGACCGCCGCAGCCGCAGCATGATCACGCTTGCCGTGCTGACCGCGCTGCACTGCCACGACGAGCTGGCCATGCACGTGCGCGCGGCCCGCCGGAACGGCCTGACCGCCGCGGAGATCGGCGAGGTGCTGCTGCACACCGCGGTCTACGCGGGCGTGCCGGCCAGCAACGCCGCGCTGGCCGTCGCCCGCCGGGTGCTGGCCGAGGAAGAGTAAGGTTGCACGCCGTGACGGAAAGCGCTCGGGAGGGACACTTCGTCCAGTCGCTGGAACGCGGGCTGGCGGTCATCCGGGCGTTCGACGCCACCCGCCCGGAGCTGACGCTCAGTGAGGTCGCCCGCATCTGCGACCTGACCCGTGCCGCCGCCCGCCGCTTCCTGCTCACGCTGACCGACCTCGGCTACGTGCACACCGACGGCCGGATGTTCCGGCTCAGCCCGCGCGTGCTCGAGCTCGGCTATGCGTACCTGTCCAGCATCTCGCTCCCCGAGGTCGCCGAACCGCACCTGGAACGCCTGGTCGCCGAGGTCCGCGAGTCGTCCTCGGTCTCGGTCCTGGACGGCGACGACGTGGTCTACGTGGCCCGCGTGCCCACCAGCCGGATCATGACAGTCTCGATCAACGTCGGCACCCGCTTCCCCGCCTACGTGACGTCGATGGGCCGCGTCCTGCTGGCCGCCGCGCCCGACGCCACGCTCGACGACTATCTGCGGCGCGTCCGGCTGGAGAAGCTGACCCCGCGCACCGTCACGGCCGAGGCCGCGCTGCGCGCCGAGCTCGGCCGGGTGCGCGCCCAGGGCTACGCGATCGTCGACCAGGAGCTGGAGGAGGGGCTGCGCTCGATGGCCGCGCCGATCCGCGACCGCAACGGCAAGGTGGTCGCCGCGGTGAACATCTCCGTCCACGCCAGCCGCACGTCCGTCGCCGCGCTGCACGACGAACTCCTCCCGCCGCTGCTGGCCGCCGCCGCCCGGATCGAGGAGGACCTCCGCATGGCCGGCCCCTCCCCGGCCCTGCGAGCCGTCTGATCCGCCGCGTTCCTACGGGGCCTCGAGCAGCACGCTGATGCCCTGACCGACGCCGACGCACATGGTGGCCAGCGCGCGGCGGCCGCCGCGGTGGGACAGCTCGAGCGCCGCCGTCAGCGCGAGGCGCGCCCCGCTCATGCCGAGCGGGTGGCCGAGCGCGATCGCGCCGCCGTTCGGGTTGACGTGCGCGGCGTCGTCGGGCAGACCCAGGCCGCGGAGCACGGCCAGGGACTGCGCCGCGAACGCCTCGTTCAGCTCGATCAGGTCCAGGTCGCCGACGGTGAGCCCGGCGCGGCCGAGCAGCTTCCGGGTGGCCGGGACCGGCCCGATGCCCATGATCCTCGGCTCGACGCCGGCCGTGGCCGCACCGGTGATCCGCGCCAGCGGCGTGAGGCCGTGCCGTTCGAGCGCCGCGCGGCTCGCGATCAGCAGCGCCGCGGCGCCGTCGTTGACCCCGGCCGCGTTCCCGGCCGTGACCGTGCCGCCTGGACGGAACGGCGTGGGCAGCTTCGCCAGCTTCTCCAGGCTGGTCTCGCGCGGGTGCTCGTCCCGCTCCACGACGATCGGCTCGCCGCGCTTGACCGGCACCGCGACCGGCACGATCTCCTCCGCGAGGCGCCCGCTGACCTGTGCCGCCGCGGCCCGCCGCTGGGAGCGGAGCGCGAACCCGTCCTGGTCCTCGCGGGAGATCCGGTGGTCCTCGGCCACGTTCTCCGCGGTGCCGCCCATCGAGTCGATGCCGTACTGCGCCTCCATCAGCGGGTTGACCAGCCGCCAGCCGAGCGTGGTGTCCGCGATCTCGGCGGCGCGGCCGAACGGCGTCTCCGCCTTCGGCAGCACGAACGGCGCCCGGCTCATGCTCTCCACGCCGCCGGCCACCAGCAGGTCGGCCTCGCCGGACCGGATCGCGCGGGCCGCGTAGGAGACCGCGTCCAGGCCGGAGCCGCAGAGCCGGTTGATCGTGCTGCCCGGCACCTCGACCGGCAGCCCGGCCAGCAGCGCGCCCATCCGGGCCACGTTGCGGTTGTCCTCGCCGGCCTGGTTGGCGCAGCCGAGGACCACGTCGTCGATCGCGTCCGGGTCCGCCGTGGGGTGCCGCCGGAGCAGTTCGCGGATGACGTGGGCGGCCAGGTCGTCCGGCCGCACCGGGGCGAGCGCCCCGGCGTACCGCCCGATCGGGGTTCGCACGCCGCCGACGATGTACGCCTCCGCCATGAGCCGCCTCCTGTTCGCTCTCCGCACACCAGTGCGTCCAGCGTACCGACTAGACGGCCAGCGTGGCGCGGGTGAGCATGGCGACCTTCTCCACCCGGTCAACGCCCACCCGGTAGCCGGCGTTGCCGTGGGACAGCACCACCAGTGTCAGGTCCGCGGTGCCGCCGGTGATCCGACCGGCGCTGTTCACGATCCAGGTGCCGTCCTCGGTGTCCCGGCTCAGCCAGCCGTTCTTCAGCGCGGCCCGCTCGCCGGGCGTGGCCGCCGCGCTCACGCCCCAGTCCTGGTCCGCGTCGATCGAGGTCATCAGCGTCTCCGCGACCTGCCGGGAGTAGTCGCTGAACGCGCCCTCCGCGCTGTCCGGCACCAGCAGCGCGCTGATCAGCCGGGCCTGGTCGGCCGGCGTGGTGCGGGTCAGGCCCCAGCTCTCGTCCGGCACGGTGCCGGTCAGCCCGAGTCGCGCGACCGCCGCACCCAACCCGGCCGCGGCGCCGATCTCGGCGTACAGCGCGGTGGCCGCGTCGTTGTCGCTGACGCCGATCATCCGGGTGGCCAGCCGGTTCTCCGCCGCGGTCAGTTCGCGGCCCTGATCCTGGGCGAGCAGCAGCACCGCGGCCAGGATGCCGACCTTCGCCACGCTGGCCGACTCGAACGCGGCGCCGCCGAGGTGGCCGTACGTGAAGCCGGTGCGGTTGTCGATCACCGCGACTCCCGCGCTCTCCGCGGCCAGCGCCACGGTCAGCTCCGCCGCCCGCGCGTCCCACGCCCGCCGCGCCTCGGTCCGCGGGTCGGCCGTCACGCGCGGCTCCGCCTCGGCCGCGGGAGTCCCGTCGCCGGGACGTACCGGAAGGGTGAGCACCGACCCCGTGACGACGGCCACGACGGCGGCCGTGAGCAGGGCGAACGGGAGCGGAATACGTGGCATGGCGAGCACGCTGCCAGCGAAGTCTCGAAGCCGTCTCACCGCCGGCACCTCATGATCTTAATAGACGCTCAATAATGGGTACGGGGTCACCGGAAGCAACGGAGAGGATGCGCGACGTGTCGAGACCGGCGAGCGCGATCGTCATCGGTGCCGGCATCGCCGGTCTGTGCGCCGCCCGGGCGCTCGCCGACCGCTTCGCGGAGGTGACCGTCGTCGACCGGGACCGTCTCCCGGACGAGCCGTCGGTCCGCCGCGGCACGCCGCAGTCCGCACACGCGCACGGCCTGCTCATCTCCGGCCGGCGCGCGCTGGAGGAGCTGTTCCCCGGCCTGGGCGACGAGCTGATCGCGGCCGGTGCGGTCCGGTTCGACTCCGCGGGCGACATGCTGATCCACCGCGAGGGCCGGTTCTGGCCGCGATTCCCGGTCGGGCTGGACATCCTGTCGGTCAGCCGCCCGCTGCTGGAGTTCTCGCTCCGCCGGCGGGTGCTCGCGCTGCCCGGCGTCACGGTCCGGGACGGGACCGCGGTCGCCGCCCTGCTGCCCGCGGCCGGCGGCGTGGGCGGCGTCCGGCTGGACACCGGCGAGCAACTGCCCGCGGAACTGGTGGTGGACTGCTCCGGCCGCAGCACGCGGTCCGACCGCTGGCTCGCGGACCTCGGCTTCCCGGCACCGGCCCGCGAGGAGGTCTCGACCCACACGAAGTACGCCACGCGCGTCTACCCGCGGTCCCCCGGCGACTTCGACGGCGCCGCCGCGGTGCTGATCTCCCCGGTCGCGCCGGCGGAGAAGGCGGCCGGCATGGCGTGGCCGCTGGAGGGCGACCGCTGGATCATCTCGGTGGCCGGCGTGCACAACTCCCTCGGTTCCTATTCGGACAGCATCGGCAAGCTGCCGGTGTCGTTGCTCGCCGACTTCATCGCCCGGGCGGAGCCGCTGACCGGCACGGCCTCGTTCACCTACCCGGCGAGCCGGCGGCGTCGCTTCGACAAACTGCGAAACCCCCCGTCCGGGTACGTGGCCGCGGGCGACGCGTTCTGCAGCTTCAACCCGGTCTACGGTCAGGGCATGGCGTGCGCGGCGCTGGACGCGCTCGCGCTCGGCCGGCTGCTCGACGGGCACCCGCGGGCCACGTCCGGTTTCGCGCGCGAGTTCTACGCCGAGATCGGCCGGATCGCCGCGGCACCGTGGCGGTTCTCGACCGGCGCGGACCTGGCGTACCCGGAGACCATGGGCCACCGCCCGCGGACCGCCGCGCTGACCCGGCCGTACATCAAACGGCTCTCGGCGGTCTCGACCACCGTGCCCGAGGTGCGCCGCGTCTGGCTGGAGGTCCAGCACCTGCTGCGCCCGCCGGCCGACCTGATGCGCCCGGGCATCGTGCTGCGGGTGCTGCGCGGCGGGAAGTGACCCCCGCCGCACCCGCTCAGCCGCACTGCCCCGCTTCCTTGCGCTTCGCGATCGCCGCGTCCGCCCCGCCCGCGTACTCCACCAGCGTGCTGCCCGGGTCGAACTGCCACACGGTCCCGACCAGCCGGGACGTGCCGTGCTCGCTGATCCCGTCGCGCCGCCACCCGACGTCCACGGTCGTGTCGTCGACCGGCGTGACCCGCTCCAGCTCGAACCGGGCCTTGGCCAGCGCCGGGCAGGCCTCGTTGGTCTTCACGTAGACGTCCTTGGCGATCTCGTCCTTGGCCGCGTCCGTCCACCCGTCCCAGGCCTTCGCCCAGTCACCCGCGTTGACCGCCGCGAACTGGGCGTTGACCGCCTCGAGCGCGTCCGCCACGTTCGCACTCTTCGGCACCGCCGCCGCGGTCTGCGGCATCGCGGGCGCACCGCCACCCGCCCCCGGCGCCGTGCCACAGGCCGTCAGCGCCACCATGGCCGCCGCCACCAGCGGAAAGCCGGTCCAGCGCATGAGAATCCCTCCGTCTGCTGCGCGCCGCGGCACGGTTTGCCGCCGCGCTGGGGATGCCCTGTCGCCCGGCCCGACCCCGGCAGCCTAGCCGATCTCATGCACCTTCGTCGATGCTCACCATCCGCGCCCCCGCGGCCTGCCATCCTGGGTCGATGAGGGCCCCGTTTCGGCGCGTCGCAGCGTTCGCGGCCCTGCTCGCGCTCACCGCCTGCGGCGGCTCCCCCGCGCCCGCGCCGACCACGTCCCCGCCGCCACCGCCGTGCACCCCCGACACCGGCGCCGTCGACTGGGACGAGCCCAGCTCCACCCCCGCGCTGCTGCACGTGGTCGCCCGCTACCGCGACGACACCCGGACCACCTGGCGCGACCTGCTCGACCGGCCCTTCACGCCCGAGGTCACCGGCGACGGCACCGACCGCTCCTGGATCCCCACGCTCGCCCGGTCCCTCGGCGAGCTGCGCAACCAGAGCCTCGGTCCGGACACCTCGCCGCAGGACGAACTGACCCAGCTGCACACCATGCTGGAGAACTCCACCCAGCACGGCTGGCTGCTCGCCTACACCGGGACCACGCTGGTCGAGGCCGCCTTCCGCGTCACCTGCGCCCCCAGTACCCCGATCACCGGCACGCTCACCACCTGGAACAGCATGGACTCCGGCTTCCTCGCCTGCGCCGACGCGACGGCCCGCGACACACCCGCCGCCTACCCGGACGTCTGGGACTACTGCCCCACGGACTGATCGGCGTCACGCCCCCGGCACCGGGAACGCCACCGGGCTACGCCGTCCGGCGGCATCGACGGCCCGCACGCCGAAGAACACGTTGTCCTTCGACAACCGCACCGTAGCGGCGCTGACCGCTCCGACCGCGATCACGTGCGTCCAGTCCGCGTCCGTCGTCTCCCGCCACACGACCTCATATCCGGCCGCGCCGCCCTGCCACCGCAACTGGGTGTCATTGGTCAGGTTCGACGTCACGACGGTCACGCCCTTGGGCGTCCCCGGCCCCTGCGCCAGCGCCCACAGCACCGCCCCGTTGACCCGCGCCACCCGCGCGATGTACGGGAAGTCGCAGAACTCCGGCAGATCCCCGTACCGCACCCCGTCCTCGACCCGCACGTCCTGATGCTGGTGCGCGAAGTCCTCGCGCGGCTCGGTGAACCGCGCCGCCGGATACCCCTGTTGCAGGAACGGGATCTGATCCCCGCCGCGCAGGTAACGGTCCCGCCGGTAGACCACCCGGATCCGCATCCCGGTCGCCGCGTTCGCCCCCGTGCTCACCGCGAACCGCGCGAGCTGCCGCGCCGGCGAGTCGTTCTCCCCGCCCACGGACTGCCGGGTCGCCGCCTGCGCCGGCGTCTCCGACGTGGGCACCCCTTCCGCGAACAGCCGTACGGTGTGCGCACCCCCGGCCTCGTTCGGCGCTCCCACGATGTCGTCGGTGAACATGCCCTGCACGTCCGTACCCGCGGCCTTGAGCTGCCCGGCCAGGTGTGCGGCGCCGTAGAGTCCCTGCTCCTCGCCCGCCACCGCGGCGAAGATGATCGTGGCCTTGACCCGCCGGGTCGCGAAGACCCGCGCGAGTTCCATCGCGACCGCGACACCGGACGCGTCGTCGTCCGCACCGGGCGCGTCCGCGGTCGCGTTCATGACGTCGCTGACCCGCGAGTCGTAGTGCCCGGAGACCAGGTAGACCCGGTCCGGTTCCGCGTCGCCGCGCAGCGTGGCCAGCACGTTCGTGATCACCGTCGGCACCGGGATCCGGTTCGCCGGTTCCTGCGTGTAGGACTGTTTCCGCACGGTCATCCGCCCGCCGGACGCCGCCGCGTACCGGCTCAGCTCCTCGAAGATCCAGTCGCGCGCCGCACCGATGCCACGCACCGGATCGTCCTGCGCGGACAGCGTGTGCCGGGTCCCGAACGAGGCGAGCTTCCGCACGATCGCCTCGATCCGCGCCGGCGAGACCTCGCGCAGCGCACGCCGCAGTTCCGCGTCCGGCGGCTGTGGCGTGACCGGAACGCCGGGCCCGGTGACGACGGCGGGGGCGGCCGCGGCCGGGGAGGCCGTTGCCGCCGTCGCGGCGGACACCAGAGCGGTGGTCAACACGGTACGGCGGCCGACACCGCCGGAATCGATGTCCATGAGAAACCACTGTGGCCGCCGCGGCCCGTCAAGTCCATACCTGTCGATGAGGCGGCCGGGGTCAGAGCTTCGCGGCCTCCGGGACGACCCGCTCCCGGAACAGCGCGAGCGTCGCCGGGTCGGCCACGTTCTTCACGCCGCCGTGCGCGACCGCGAAGCCGAGCTTGCTCAGGCCCGCCAGGTCCTCCAGCGTCTGCTCCACCCGCGACCCGCCGGCGCCGAGGTCGTACCGGTAGATCACGGTCTTCTCGATCTCGTCGTAGTCGCGGCCCACGTCCGCGCAGTGCTGCTTGAGCACCTCGATCTTGTGCGCGACATCCGGCCCGGCGAACAGGTTGCACGAGTCCGCGTACTGCGCGACGAACCGCAGCGTCTTCTTCTCGCCGCTGCCGCCGATCAGGATCGGCACCCGCGGGCTGACCGGTCGCGGGTTGTTGAGCGTCCGCCCCAGCGTGTAGTGCTTGCCGTGGAATGCGCCCTCCGGCCCGTCGAACATCTGCCGGCAGATCCGCAGCGCCTCCTCCAGCCGCTCGAACCGCTCCTTGGTCGGCGGGAAGAACAGGCCGAGACCGCGCGACTCGTCCTCGTTCCAGGCGGCGCCGATGCCGAGCATGGCGCGCCCCTGGGAGAGCACGTCGAGCGTAGTGACGATCTTGGCGAGCAGGCCGGGTTCGCGGTAGACCACGCCGGTGACCAGCGTGAGCAGCTTGACCCGGCTGGTGTGCGCGGCCAGGAAGCCGAGCGTGGTGTAGGCCTCGAGCATCTCGTGCTCCGGCGGCCCGTGTACCGCGATCTGCCAGACGTGGTCCATGACGCTGATCCGGTCGAAGCCGGCGTCGTCGGCGTCCCGGGCGATCCGGGCGACCGTCGGCGCGAGCTGGTCCGCGCTGACGCCCCAGGTGAAGTCGGAGATGTGCAGGCCGAGTTTCACGCGGCATCCATTCCGTCGGGCAGATAATCCGTCAGCTCGACATTACGTCCGCCGCCACCATCGGCGCCGCCGAAATATCGGGCACTTCTCCGGGCCGCAGACGGCACAGTCCGACCCACGGCGAAAGTGCTCGTGGGCGGCCTTCGGATGCCCGCAGACGCACGGCTTGACCTGCACATGAGCACTGTATCCAGCGCACTCGCGGCCCAATCGCAACCCGCCGGTCACACTCCGTAGTTCTGAGGCGTTGTGACATAGAACACATAATTGCGCACAGTGACGGCGATTTGCCCGCTTCATCCGGACGACGCACGACCCTCCCGCGCGCCCGGCCCGGCCCGGTGCAGGCCCCGCCGGGCGGATTCTTGAACACCGTAAACCGTGACGCCGGTGACGCCGATATCCGCTGGTCAAGCAGGACCTGAAGAACCCGGTCACGCACGGTTCCGGCGGTCGGCGACGAGGCCGGTTGACTCTTCGTGACCGGCGGCTAGTTTCTAGACGCGCGCCGCTCCCCCTCCGGCGCCGCCGTCGTTGAGAGGACCCGCATGTCACCCTCGGTGAACACAGACGTGCACGCCATCTCCCCGGTGACCGTGGTCATCCCCTGCCGCACCGAGCACCGTTGGACCTCGCTGCGGCACGCGGTCGAGTCCGCAAGGGCGCAGGTCCCGGCGCCGGCCGAGATCGTGGTGGTAGTCGACCACAACGCCGCGCTGTACGAGAAGGCCCGGCACGAGCTGCCCGGTGTGACCGTGCTGGCGAACCGGTTCCGCCGCGGCGCGGCCGGTGCCCGGGACACCGGCGCGTTCCACGCGATCACCCCGCTGATCGCGTTCCTCGACGACGACGTGCGCGCCCACCACGGCTGGCTGGCCGCGCTGCTCACGCCGTTCGCGGACCGGGCCGTGACCGGCACCGGCGGTGCGATCCTGCCGGCCTGGAGCGGCCGCCGCCCCGCCTGGTTCCCGGACGAGCTGCTCTGGACCGTCGGCGCCACCGACCCGGCCAAGCCGGCCGCGCCCACGGCCGAGGTCCGCTCCGCCGCCATGGCCGTGCGCCGCGAGACGTTCATCGCGGTCGGCGGTTTCGGCAACCGCGACGACTCCGCACCGTACGGCGGTCCGGCGGAGCGGCCGGGAGCGCGCGACGCCGCGCTGTGCCGGCGGATGGCCGAGGCCGGTGGCCTCTGGATCTTCGTGCCGGACGCGCGCGTCCACCACCCGGTCACCCCGGAGCGGATGACGATGCGGCACCTGCTGCGCCGCTGCTTCCACGCCGGCCGGATCGCCGCGAGGTCCGGCCGCGGCCCGCTCCGCGCCGTGCTGCCCGGCACGCCGGCCCGGCCGCTGCGCGCGCTGCTGCGCGGCGGCGCCCCCGGTGCGCTCCGCCGGGCCGGTGCGGTCGCCGCCGGTGCGACCGCCGCCGCGGCCGGTGGCGTGCTGGAGCTGACCACGCGGCCGCCCGCGCCCCGGCCGGTGCCGGTCCAGACCCAGAAGGTCACGGCGGGGGTACGGCGATGAGCCTGCCCGGCATGGACCACGCGATCCGCCGGATCCTCCGCCCGCTCCGGCTCACCCGCGCCGCGCTGGTCCGCGACGTCGAGCTCTACGACCCGGTCCCGGCCGTGCCCGCGATCGACGCGGACGGGCGCCGGATCGCGCACGCCTGGCTGCTGATCCGCGCGTTCACCGAGCCGGTCGGCGCGCTGCTGCTGGACGTACCGGACGGTGGGCTGACGCCGGAGGCGGTCGCGGACGCGATCGACGCCCGGCTCGGCGACGCGGTCCGGTCCCGGCTGACCGCGGCCGGGATCAACGCGGTTGGGCCGCTGCCCCTCGGCGGCGCGATACCGGAGGCCGTACCGGCATATCTGTCCGACCGGGTCGCGCTGCTGACCGACCCGCCGCGGCTGACCGTGGTGATCTGCACCCGGAACCGCCCGGACGCGCTGTCCCGCTGCCTGGACGGGCTGCTCGCGCAGGAGTACCCGCGGTTCCGGATCCTCGTCGTGGACAACGCGCCGGAGAGCCGGGAGACCGCCGAGGTGGTGCTGGACGCCGCCCGCGCGGCCGAGTCACCGGGCCGGATCACCGTGGACTACCTGCGCGAGGAGACCCCGGGTCTGTCGCACGCGCGTAACCGGGCGGTGGCCGCGGCACCGGGCGAGACGCTCGCGTTCATCGACGACGACGCGGTGCCGGACGTGCACTGGCTGGCCGAGATCGCCCGCGCGCTCGCCCGGCACCCGGACGCGGACGTGATCACCGGCGCGGTCGTACCGGCGGAGCTGGAGACGGACGCGCAGCTGTGGGCGCAGCGGCTGGACGAGCCGTCGTTCACCGCGGAGCGGTTCGGGCCGGCGACCGAGCACCGGCGGCATCCGCTGGCCGCGGCACCACCGCCCGGGTCCGGCACGAACATGGTGTTCCGGCCGCACGTGATCGAGCGGATCGGCGGCTGGGACGTGGCGCTCGGTGCCGGCACACCGGCCCGGACCGCGGCCGAGACGCTCGCGTTCACCCAGGTGCGGCTGCACGGCGGCACGATCGCGTACGAGCCGTCCGTGCTGGTCCGCCGCCGGCACCGCCGTGACCTGGACGGCCTGCGCGCGCAGCTGGCCGGGCGCGGCACCGGGCTGGCCGCGCTGCACACCGCGATCCTGATGGCCGAGCCGCTGCTGGCGCTGCCGCTGCTCGGCCAGGCACGGCGGAGCCTGCGCGCGCCGCTGCTGCCCGCGGGCGCACCGGCCGAGCTGCGCGGCGCGCACCGGGCCGGATTGCTGGCCGGCCCGCGCGCCTACCTCACCGGTCTGCGCGACGAACGCCGCCGCCGGCTGGCCGAGCGCCACTACCCGGCCAATCCCTGATCACAGACGGTCGAGGGCGTGCATCTCCTCGTCGGTGAGCGTGAAGCCGAACAGGTCGATGTTCTCCGCGATCCGGTCCGGGTGCGCCGACTTCGGGATGATGACGATGTCGTGCTGGAGGTGCCAGCGCAGCACCACCTGAGCCGGCGTCCGCCCGTGCCGCCCGGCGATCTCGGCCAGCACCGGCGAGTCCATCGGCGTGCGCTTGATCGGGCTGTAGCCCTCGACCACCACCTCGCGCGAACGCAGGTCGGCCAGCAGCGGCGCGTCGTGCCGGGCCGGGCTCCACGGGATCTGGTCCACCACCGGCCGCCGCCCGGTCGCCTCGGCCAGCTCGTCGATCTGCTCCGGCGCGTAGTTGCTGACGCCGATCGACCGGACGAAACCGCTGTCCTGCGCGCTGATGAACTCCCGCCACACCCCGGGCGCGGCCAGCCCGCCGGGCGGCCAGTGGATCAGCCACAGGTCGACCTGCTGCACGCCGAGGTTGCGCAGGCTGTCGGTGAGCGCCCGTTTCTCCCGGCCGGCGTCCTCGGCCAGCAGTTTCGTGGTCAGGAAGACGTCCTCGCGCGGCACGCCGCTGTCCCGGAGCGCGCGGCCGACCTCGGCCTCGTTGCCGTACATGGTGGCGGTGTCGATGTGCCGGTAACCGGCGTCGAGCGCGGCGCGGGTCGCGTCGTAGGCCTGCTGACCCCGCATCCGCCAGGTGCCGAAGCCGACCATCGGCATCTCGGCGGCCGAACCGTCCGGTAGCGGAAGTGTGACCGTGGGAACCGTCATGGCCGCAATCTATCGCGGTCCGGCGACGGGCACCGATTGTCGTTTCGCGAACATGCCGTCGTGCCGCACTCTTGAGGCATGACGATCCGCGCGAAGGCCATCACCGCGGCGATCGCGCTGCTCCTCGTCCTCGCCGTCATCGCCGCGGTCGCGCTGGCCGCACGGGAGCCGGCCGTGGAGCTCGCGCGAGCGCCGGCCGGGACACCGGCACCGGCACCGGCCGTCCGGGAGACTCCGGACGCGCCGCCCGCGGAGACCGAGCAGGACGTCGCGTTCCGGCGCAGCCTGGCGGCGCTGATCACCACGGACCGGTTCCCGGGCGTACTCGCGTCCGTCGAGGACCCCGGCGGCGACGCCCGTGACTACACCGCGGGCACCGGGGACCTGGCCACCGGCGAGGCACCGCCGGAGAACGGGTACGTCCGGATCGGCAGCAACACCAAGACCTTCGTGGCCGTGGTGGTGCTGCAACTGGTCGCGGAGGGCCGGGTCCAGCTCGACCGGTCGATCCAGACCTACCTGCCGGACGTGGTGCCGGGCGGCAAGAACATCTCGGTGCGGCAGCTGTTGCAGCACACCAGCGGCCTGGCGAACTACACCGACTTCATGCCGGACTCCGACTTCGACGAGGGCCGGCACTTCTACCGCAGCCCGGCCGACCTGCTGCGGATAGCGTTCTCGAAGGGACCCGCGTTCCCGCCCGGGAAGGGCTGGCGGTACAGCAACACCGGGTACGTCGTGCTCGGTCTGATGATCGAGCGGCTCACCGGGCGCACGGTCGCGGACGAGATCACCACGCGCGTGATCGACCGGCTCGGCCTACGCGAGACCTACTTCCCGAAGGGCGACGAGGAGACGCTGCGCGCGCCGCACCCCCGGGCGTACGACGGCGACCCGCGCGACGACGTCACGGTCTCCGACCCGTCCTGGGCGTGGGCGGCCGGCGCCATGATCGCCACACCGCGCGACCTGAACGCGTTCTTCCGCGCGCTGCTCTTCGAGAGCCGGCTGCTCGGCCCGGGCGAGCTCGCCGAGATGCGGAAGACCGTGGACACCGGCGGCCAGATGTGGCCCGGCGTGCGGTACGGCCTCGGCCTCACCCGCACGCCACTGCGCTGCGGCGGCGCGTACTGGGGCCACGGTGGCGACGTGCCCGGCTTCGAGACGCGCGGCGGCATCCGCGCGGACGGCCGCGCGGTCACGGTCGCGGTCACCTCCGGCCCGTCCGGCCGCGCCGCGCACCTGCACGTGGTCGGCGCGGTGGAGACCGCGTTCTGCGGGTAGCCGGCGCGATGCAGACCGCGTTCTGCGGGTAGGCCTGGCCCTACCCCGGGAACGGGGCCTGCCCGGATCGTCTCCGGCCGCGGATTCCGCGAGGCTTCTCGGCATGACGACGACGATCCGCCGGTGCACCGCTACCGCGCTGGCTTTGCTCACCGGTCTCACCCTGGTCACCGCGCCGGCGCCGGTATCGGCCCACGCCGGCGGTGCCACACAGTCCGCGCTGGACGCGCTGGTCCGGACGCACGGTTTCCCGGGCGCGCTGGCCTCGGTCACGGACCGCTCCGGCCGGCAGCGCGATCTCACCGCCGGCGTCGGTGACCTGAGCACCGGCGCGAAACCGCCGCGCGACGGCTACGTCCGGATCGGCAGCAACACCAAGACGTTCACCGCCGTGGTCGTGCTCCAGCTGGCCGGCGAGGGCACGGTCGGCCTGGACGAGCCGATCGAGACGTACCTGCCCGGCCTGGTCCCGAACGGCGCGCAGATCACGGTCCGCCAGCTGCTGCAGCACACCAGCGGGCTGGCGAACTACACCGATCACATGCCGGACGAGAGCTTCGACACCGGCCGGCACCGTTACCGGGAGCCGCGCGAACTGCTGGACGTCGCGTTCGCGCACGCGCCGGACTTCGCGCCCGGGACCGGGTGGCGGTACAGCAACACCGGGTACGTGGTGCTCGGCCTGCTGATCCAGCGGGTGACGGGCCGGCCGCTGGCCGAGCAGATCACCGAGCGGGTGATCGACCGAGTGGGGCTGCGCCGCACGTACTTCCCCGGCGTCGGCGACGAGTCGATCCGCACCCCGCACCCGCGCGGCTACCTGGGCCCGGACCGGACCGACGTCACCGAGTTGGACCCGTCCTGGGGCTGGGCGGCCGGTCAGATGATCGCCACGCCGCGCGACCTGAACACGTTCCTCCGCGCGCTGCTCGACGGCAAGCTGCTCGGCGCGGCCGAGCTGGCCGAGATGCAGCGGACGGTGGACGCGTCCGCGGGGCTGTGGCCCGGCGCCCGCTACGGGCTCGGCCTGGCCAGCTCGCCGCTGAGCTGCGGCGGCGTCTACTGGGGACACGGCGGTGACCTGCCCGGCTTCGAGACCCGCGGCGGCGCCACCACGGACGGCCGCGCGGTCTCGATCGCGCTCACCACGACGCCGGACTCCGCGGAGCGGCACCAGCACGTGCTCGACGCGGTCGACACCGCGTTCTGCCGCTGACACCGGCGAAGAACGCTCCGGGGGTACGCGTACCCCCGGAGCGTTCTCGCATTCATGCGGCCGGGAAGCGCAGGATCCGGTCGTCGCCGTCGCGGACGTCGCCGCGCCCGTCGGTGTTGGACGTGGTCAGCCACAGCGCGCCGTCCGGCGCGATCGCCACCGTGCGGATCCGGCCGTACTCGCCGCCGAACTCCGCCTTCGGCTCGCCGGTGTCCTGCCCGTCCAGTGGGACGGTCCAGATCCGCTCGCCGCGCAGCGCGGCCACGTAGATCGTGTCACCGGCGATCGCCATCCCGGACGGTGACGCCTCCGCCGTACCCCAGGTGACCTTGGGGTTGGTGTATTTGCCGTCCGCGGTGTCGCCCTCGCCCTCCACGTCCGGCCAGCCGTAGTTGCGGCCCGGCTCGATCTGGTTGACCTCGTCCAGCCGGTTCTGCCCGAACTCGGTCGCCCAGAGCTTGCCGTCCGCGTCCCAGGCCAGGCCCTGCACGTTCCGGTGGCCGAGGGAGAAGACCGGCGAACCCTCGGTGGGGTTGCCGGGCGCGGCGTCGCCCTCCGGCGTGAGCCGCAGGATCTTGCCGTTCGGGCTGCGCGGGTCCTGCGAGCGCGGCTTCACGTTCGCGTCACCGGTGCCCACGTAGAGCAGGCCGTCCGGCCCGAACGCGATCCGGCCGCCGTTGTGGATGTTCGCCTTCGCGATGCCGGTGAAGATCTCCTCCGGGTCGCCGTCCACGCCCCGGTTGTCCGCGCGCACCCTCACCCGCACGATCCGGTTGTCGTCCGCGGCCGTGAAGTACGCGTAGAGCCACCGGTCGGTCGCGAAGTCCGGGCTGACGGCGAGCCCGAGCAGGCCGCCCTCGCCGCCCGGCTCCACGCCCGGGATCTCGTACACCTCCCGCGTCTCGCCGCCGTTCGCCGGGACGTGCCGGACCCGCGCGGTCTCCCGCTCCGCGACGAACGCGGAACCGTCCGGCAGGAACGTCAGCCCCCACGGCACCTCGAGGTCCGTCGCCATCTCCCGCGGCTGCGCGCCGAGGTCGGGCGGGCCCTTCGGGCCGGGTGACGCGGAGCTGGGAGCCGGAGCCGGCGCGGACGCGGCCGGTGGCGGGCCGGTGGTGGCGGCCGCCTCCGGGGGCTCGTCCTCGGTGCAGCCCGCCGCCAGCACCAGTATCAGCGCCAGCCCGAGGCTCGTTCCTACCCGCTGCGTCATGCCCGACCTCCCGCGTGGTTTCCTTCTTCCTACCCGGTTCACCGAGAGCCTGCTCGGTTCCCGTTCCCCTGGAGGCCAACCCCGTGTCCGCGACCGAGTTCGTGCTGGCGCACACCCGGCTCGCGCCCGTGCCGTTCGTGCCGGAGGTACGCCTGCACCTGGCGCAGGACGCGATCTCCCTGTGGGAGCACACCGAGTCGCACACCGGGGATTCCCAGCCGCCGCCGTTCTGGGCGTTCGCGTGGGCCGGTGGTCAGGCCGTCGCCCGCCACATCCTGAATTTTCCGGAAATTGTACGCGGGAAGGCCGTCCTGGACCTCGCGTCCGGCTCCGGGCTGGTCGCGGTCGCCGCCGCGCTCGCCGGTGCCCGGCAGGTGATCGCCAACGACATCGACCCGTACGCGGTCGCGGCCATCACGCTCAACGCCCGGGCGAACGCGGTACATGGAACGGTGACACCGAACGGCGACGATCTATTGACCGCTCCGGCGAGCCCGGACGTGGACGTGCTCCTCGCCGGCGACGTCTTCTACAGCCGCGAGATGTCCGCACGCATGCTCGCGTTCCTCGAACGCGCCGCCGCGCGCGGCACGGACGTGCTGGCCGGCGACCCGGGCCGGGCCTACCTGCCGCACGGCCGGCTCACCGTGATCGCCGGATACGACGTGCCGATGGTCGGTGCGCTGGAGAACGCGGACACCAAGCACGCCACCGTGCTGCGGCCGTCGTCCCCCGATTAGGCGTCAGTCCCTCCGATCACCCGGGCGCTGCTGGGTCGTTTGGCGCTGTATCCACAGAACCCTCCGACAGCCTGCCGCGCCCACCGTGCGGCGGTTCCCGGCACCTCGAAGGAGCTGGCTGCCGTGACCGGCCCATCGGCACCCCTGCGCATCGGCGACACCGTCCAGATCCCGGAGCCCGACTACTGCTACGGACTGGGCACGCTCACGCTCCGGATAACCGCGATCGGCGCGGGCCAGCGCCGCGACTGGATCCAGCTGCGCGGCATCCAGCTCGCCGACGACGGCCGTGAGATCAAGGAGCGCGAGGTCCTCGCCCGGGTCGCCGCCATCCGCCGGACCACCTGACGCACCGCACCGCGGACGCCGGCCGCATCGCACCGAAGAAGGTCAGGAGGAAGCGTCCTGCCGGCGGAGGCGGGAGTGGCGGTAGCCGTAGAAGGCGTAGATCAGGATGCCGGCCAGCAGCCACAGCGCGAAGCGGAGCCAGGTGCTGCCCGGCAGGTCGATCATCAGGTAGACCGCGAACGCGATGCCGAGCACCGGCAGGACCGGGGAGAACGGCACGCGGTACGGCCGGGGCATGTCCGGCCGGGTGCGGCGGAGCACCAGGACGCCCACGTTGACCAGGACGAAGGCGAACAGCGTACCGATGTTGGTGAGCCGGACGATCTCGCTCAGCGGCACCAGCGCGGCCAGCACGGAGATCAGCAGGCCGAGGCCGACGGTCAGCTTCGCGGGCGTGCCGAAGCGCGGGTGCAGCGAGGCCAGGCGGCGGGGCAGCAGGCCGTCGCGGCACATGCTGAAGAAGATGCGGGTCTGGCCGTAGAGGATGACCAGAACCACGCTGGTGATCGCGACCAGCGCGCCGAACGCCAGGATCGCGGCCGCCCAGGTGATCCCGGCGCCGTCGGAGAGCGCGGCGGCGAGCGGTGCGTCGCTGCCGGCCAGCGTGCCGGCACCGGCGATGCCGATCGCGCCGATCGACACCAGCACGTAGAAGACCGTGCAGATGACCAGCGAGCCGATGATCGCGATCGGCAGGTCCCGGGCCGGGTTGCGGGCCTCCTCACTGCCGGTGGTGACCGCGTCGAAGCCGATGAACGCGAAAAAGATGAGCGCGGCGGCGCTGACCACGCCGTCACCGCCCTGCGGCAGCAGCGGGGTGAAGTTGCCGGTGTTGATCGCGGTGCAGGCCACCACGATGAAGAAGATCAGCACGGCCAGCTTGACCACCACCATGACCAGGTTGGCCCGGGCGCTCTCCCGGACGCCGAGCGCGAGCAGTGCGGTGATCATCAGGACCACGGCCACGGCGGGCAGGTTGAACCGGCCGTCCGGCGGCGACTGAGAGATCGCGGCCGGGAGCTCGACGCCCAACGTGGCGTCCAGGAACGCGTTGACGTTGCCGCCCCAGCCGACCGCGATGGCGGCGACGGCCACGCCGTACTCCAGGATCAGGTCCCAGCCGATGATCCAGGCGACCAGTTCGCCGAGCGTGGCGTACGTGTACGTGTACGCGCTGCCGGACACCGGCATCGACGACGCCAGCTCCGCGTAGGACAGCGCCGAGAACAGGCAGGCGAGCCCGGCCAGCACGAACGCGAGGATCACGCCGGGACCGGCCAGCGCGGCGCCCTCGCCGATCACCACGAAGATGCCGGTGCCGATGACCGCGCCGACGCCGAGCGCGGTCAGCTGCACCGGCCCGACCGCGCGTTTCAGCGACTGACCGTCCACGGCCGTGTCGGCCACCAGTGAGTCCACCGAGCGGGTGGCGAACAGTCTGCGGCGCAAACCCACGGAATCGACCATGGTCAACGCCTTTACCCGCACTGGACGGAAAGCCGACTCGGCGTTCATCTGCTGCGCGATTGCGCGTTTCCGGGCAAAAACCTGCCGCTGGTACGGCTAGGGTAATCAATTTGTGAGCGGTCGCCTGCACCTTTCCTGGGTCCATCGGGACCGGGCACTGCTGTGCGACGGAAACGGCGGCTACTCGTGGGTGGATCCGGGGGATCCGCGCCTGGCCGAGGTGCGGCTGCTCGGCGAGACCGCGCGGGTCGGCGAGGTCACCGGCGGGCCGCGCGACAACCTGCTGATCCAGGGCGACTGCCGGGACGCGTTGCGTGCGCTGACCCGCATCCCGGAGTGGGCACCGGCCTACCGGGGCGCGGCCAAGCTGGTCTATCTCGATCCGCCGTTCAACACCGGGCAGACCTTCGCGCAGTACGACGACGGCCTCGACCATTCGATCTGGCTGGCCATGATGCGCGAACGGCTGCTGCTGGCCCGCGACCTGCTGGCGCCGGACGGCTCACTCTGGGTGCATCTCGACGACGCGGAGAGCGCGTACTGCAAGGTGCTGCTGGACGAGGTCCTCGGCCGGTCCGCGTTCGTCGGCACCGTGGTCTGGGAGAAGGACCGCGGCCGCCGCAACGACACCGACCTGTCCTCCGCGCACGACTACATCCACGTCTACGCACCGTCCGGCCCCGGCTGGCGCACGGTACGGAACCTGCTGCCGCGCACCGCGCTGGTCGACGGGCGGTACCGGAACCCGGACGGCGACCCGCGCGGTCCGTGGCTGCAGGGCGACAACGGCACCGCGAAGAGCGGCAGCGAGCGCAACCGGTTCGCGGTCGAGCTGCCGTCCGGCCGCGTGGTCCGCCCGCCGGCCGGGTCGTACTGGCGGTTCAGCCCGGCCACGTTGGACCGGGCCCGCGCGGAGGGCCGGGTCTGGTTCGGCCGCACCGGCGACAGCCTGCCGGTGATCAAGCGGTACCGGCACGAGGTGCAGCCCGGCCTGGTGCCACGCACCTGGTGGCCGGCCGACGAGGTGGGCACGAACCAGGACGCCAAGCGCGACCACCTGCGCCGGCTCTTCCCGGGCGCGGAACCGTTCGCCACGCCGAAGCCGGAGCCGCTGCTGCGCCGGATCATCGAGATCGCCACCTGCCCCGGCGACCTGGTGGTGGACGGGTTCGCCGGCTCCGGCACCACCGCGGCCGTGGCGCACAAGCTGGGCCGCCGCTGGGTCGCGGTCGAGCAGAGCGCGGCCACGGTCGCCGCGTTCACACTCCCCCGGCTGCGGACCGTGGTGGACGGCGCGGACCCGGGCGGCGTCACCCGCGACGAGATCGTCTCGCCCGCCGAGCCGCTGCCGGACGGCGTCACGCCCGCCGAGGTGGCGGCCGCACGGCGTACCGTGGCGGCTCTCGCGGGTGCCGGCCTGCTGGACGGCGTCGGCGCGGACGCGCTCGGCGTGCTGCACCGGCGGCTCGGCCACGCGTCCCGGACCCGCCGCACGGTGGTGCGCGAGTGGTCCGGCGGCGGCGGTTTCCGGGCGCTGGCCGTCGCCCCCGCGCGCTACGCACTCGCCGGCGGGCGGCTGCTGCTGGACGCGCTGCCGCCGGAGTTCGTCGCGGCACAGCTCGGCTTCCGGGTGCTGCCGCACGGCCCGTTCAGCGGCGTCCGCGGACGCACCCGGCTCGCGGTCGCGGACGGCGTGGTCGACGACCGGGTCGCGGCGGACGCCGTGGCAGCACTGCGCGCGGACGAGACGGTCACCATCGTCGGCCGGGCCGTGCTCCCCGGCACGGCCGCGCTGCTGCGCACGCTGCGGCCGGGCTCACGCGTGCTGAAGGCACCGGACGATCTGTTAAGGCACCGGCGGGTGACCCGATG
This sequence comes from Catenuloplanes indicus, assembly GCF_030813715.1. Classification (NCBI taxonomy): domain Bacteria; kingdom Bacillati; phylum Actinomycetota; class Actinomycetes; order Micromonosporales; family Micromonosporaceae; genus Catenuloplanes; species Catenuloplanes indicus. The sequence goes on along the minus strand of NZ_JAUSUZ010000001.1, from coordinate 6,741,558 downwards.
ACCGGCATCCGGCGGGCCGGCCTGCTCTGGCGCCGGTGGGTGGTGCGGTGAGCGACTGGCTGCCGTACGACGCGGGGCTGGTCGCGCAGATCGCGGCCGCGATGGACCTGCGGGCGCCGAACGCGGCCGCGCTGGCCGCGGCGGCCCGTGCGGTGGCGCCGGGCGACGGGCGCGAGGTGGTCTGCGAGCTGGCCACCGGCGTCGGCAAGTCCTACGTGAGCGCCGCGCTGGTGGACTACCTGGCCGAACGCGGCGTTCGGCACGTCCTGATCGTCACGCCCGGCACCGCGATCCGGGACAAGACGATCGGCAACTTCACGCCCGGGCATCCGCGCTTCGTGCCGGGCGCGGACCATCCGGTCTCGGTCGTGACCGGGCCGGCGCCGCCGCAAGACGGGCTGACGCTATACGTCTTCACGGTGCAGCAGCTGATCCGGCCGGGCGCCACGGTCAACCGCCGGCTGCGCGCGGTGGACGAGACGCTCGGCGCCGGCCTCTACCAACGGCTCGCGGAGACGGACGACCTGGTGGTGGTCGCGGACGAGCACCACGTGTACCGGGAGGCGGCACGCGCGTTCGGCGCGGCGGTCCGGGACCTGGCGCCGCGCGCGCTGATCGGTTTCACCGCCACGCCGGACCGGGCCGACCGGGACCGGGTGGTGTTCCGCTACCCGCTCGCCGCCGCGATCACCGACGGCCTGGTCTCGGTGCCGGTGCTCGTCGGCGCACCCGACCACCCCGCCGCGCCCGACCACCCCACGGCGCCCGACCGCCCCGCCGCACCGGATCATCCCGCGGCGGCGGATCGGGAGGGGCGGCTGTGGGAGGCGTGTCGGCTGCGGGCGGCCAAGGAGGTCGCCTGGCACGCGTGGGCGGCGGCGCACGGCGTACCCCCGGTGACGCCTTTGATCTTCGTGGTGTGCCGGGTCGTCAACGAGGCCGCGCAGGTCGCGGACGTGCTGGCCGGCCTGCTGCCGGGCGACGGGCGGGTGCTGCTGGTGACGTCGAGGTCGAGCGACGACGCGCTGCGCGCGCTGGCCCGCGTGTCGGAGACAGATTCACCGGTACGCGCGGTGGTCGCGGTCGACAAGCTCAGCTCCGGCTGGGACGTGCCCAATGTCGGCGTGATCCTGGCGCTGCGCGCGCTCGCCTCGGAGACGCTCACCGAACAGGTCCTCGGCCGCGGCCTGCGCCTGCCCTACGGCCGCCGGGTCGGCGTGCCCGCGGTCGACGCCGTCGACGTGCTGACCCACGAGTCGTACCGCGAGCTGCTCGCCGGTACGGACGAGCTGCGCGCCGCGATCGCGCCGGGTTCCCGGGGGACGGTCGCGCACGCGGGCGACGAGGCCACGCTCACGGTCGGCGCGGCGCCGCTGCTGCGGATCAGCGGCTACGACCGGGCGCTGACCGCGGCCCGGACGCCGATCGAGCCGGTGCCGCCGCCGGACGGGGAAGCGCCGGACGGGAAGGCGCCGGTGCCGCTGCGGGCCGCCCGGTTCTCCTTGGCCGCGATTCCCACCGGGGCCGCCTACGCCATCGGCGCCGGGGGCGTAGAGGGCCTCGGCGCTGCCGATACCGGCAGCGCGGGCAACACCGCCCGGTTCCTGATCGACGGCGCGGGCAGCGGTGGTGCCGATAGCGCCGCCGGTCTCCTGATCGACGGCCGGCCGCACCGGCGGGACCATCCCGAAGCCGTCCAGGACCTCACCGACCGCCTGCTCGCCCTCCCCCTGGTCGAGGCCACCATCGCCGAGGTCGCCGAGGCCACCCGCCTGGCCGGCGCCTACCTCGCCGGCCGCTCCGCGACGCCCGACGGCAACGGCGGCGACGGCAGCGGCGGCGGTGCCCGCTGGGACACCGCCGCCGCCGACCGGGCCACCGACGCGCTGGCCGAGCTCATCGCCGCCGCCTACCGCCGCCGGCGGTAGGGCCGGGTCACGTGTGCTGGAGCGCGTCCTTCAGCTCGTCCTTGCTCATGTGCGAGCGCCCCGGCACCTCCGCGCGCTTCGCCTCCTCGTAGAGCTCCGCCCGCGTCATCTCGCCCAGATCCGCCGACGCGCCGTCCCCGCCGGCCGCGGTGATGCCGGACGCCGTGCCGCTGATCTCGTCGAGATCCGTGGCCGCGCCGTGCTCCTCGTCGTCCTCGTCGAGGCCGGACTCGCGCAGTTCCTCGCGCCGCTTCGCCTCGAAGGCCGCGCCGAGCCGCTCCAGTTCCGCGTCGTCGACCGCGTCCGCCAGCGCCGGCAGGATCTCGTTCTCCTCCTCGCTGACGTGGTGCCGCACCGCCTCGAGGAACTCCTGCAGCGCGTCGTCGAAGTCCGGCGAGTCGACCAGGCTCTGCGCCTTGTGCAGCAGCGACTCGGCCTCGGAGTGCTCGTCGTACCCGTGGTCGACCTCGTCAGCCTCGTCCGGCGCCGCCTTCTTGATCGCCGGGTACACCTCCTGCTCCTCCGCGAGCGAGTGCGCCTCCAGCCGGTTCTCGACCTCGGTCAGCAGCGCCCGCCGGTCCCCGTCCCCGGCCTCCAGCCGCGCGAAGACCTCCTCCATCCGCTGGTGGTCCTGCTTGATCGCGTCAACCGCGTCCATGAGCCACGCCTTTCCCCCGAATGTTCCGTGGACAGCGCTATCGCATACCCGCGCAAATCCACTCGAAACGCCGTCAGTCCGGCGCCGCCACCCGGTAGCCGTCGAACAGCGGGCCACCGGCCGCGGCCAGCACCCGCCCGGCGACCGCGGCCGGGTCGTCCCGGGCGGCCAGCCAGCGGGCGGCCAGTGCGGGATCGAGTTCCCGCAGGTCACGGAGCAGCCACTTGCCGGTGCTGAGCCACCGGCCGGCGAACGCCAGCGCCGCCCGCGCGGTCTCCAGCCACAGCGTCGTGCCGATCACGGCCCGCTCGCCCGGGTCGGTCGCGTGCGCGTGATCGTCGAGCAGGTCGGTCAGCCCGTACCGGATCCGCTCCCGTTCCGCGCCGGTCAACGGCGGCGGCCCGGCCGCGAGCACCCGGGCGCACCGCGCGGGCAGGTCACCCGGATCGCCGCGCAGCACCGCGCCGTGCGCGATCATCCGGTGCGTGCTGGGCTTGCGCGCCGCCAGCTCCCGGGCCATGAACCGCTCCAGGTTCGCCGGCGTGTGCACGAACAGCTCCACCGGCCAGCCGCGGAAGTACAGGCTCTCCCGATAGCCGGGCCCGTCACCGCGCATCACCACCACGTCAAGATCAGATCCCGGGGTACGGTACGGGCCGAGCACGCTGCCGGTGAGGATGGCCCAGGTCGCTCCGGGAAAACGATCGGCGACGAGATCTCCGGCGTCCTTCATCGGATCCATCGCCCCATGGTCGCCGATATAGTCCGGCCGTGGACACCGAGCGGATCCGGCGGTCGTACACGGCCGTCGCCGACCTCTACATCGCACTCTTCGGTGCCGCCGACCGGGTGCACGCGGACGACCTCGCGTTCATCGGCCGGCACCTCGCCGGTCACCGCGGCCCGGTGCTCGATCTCGGCTGCGGCCCCGGCCACCTCACCGCCCACCTCCGCGCGCTCGGCGCGGACGCGACCGGCATCGACCTGGTCCCGGCGTTCATCGCGCACGCGCGCGCCACCCACCCGGACGGCCGCTACCGGCTCGGCTCGCTGGACGCGCTGGACGCCGCCGGCCACTCCGTCGCCGGCCTGCTGGCGTTCTACTCGCTGATCCACCTGCCGCCGCCGGACCTGCACCGGGTGCTCACCGAATTCCGCCGGGTCACGGCGCCCGGCGGCACGCTGGTGCTGGGCTTCTTCGAGGGCCCGGAGACGGAGGCGTTCGACCACAAGGTCACCACCGCCTACCGCTACCCGGTGGACGAGATGTCCGACCGCCTCGCCCGCGCCGGCTTCACCGAGACCGACCGCCTCCAGCGCCCCGCCGAGGACGGCCACCGCCCGCACGCCATGCTCGCGGCCGTCGCCGCGGAACGGTGACGGTCAGCGAACCGGACGCCGGACCGCCCGGAGCAGGGCGCGCAGTTCCGTGCGGTTCGGCCGGACATCCAGGCCGGCGAACATGAGCGCGTTCCCGTACTCGGCGATCCGGACGACCCGGCCGTCCTCGACGTCGAACCGCATCGTGTACGTGTTCCGGTACGGCCGTCCGATGCGCGCGACGACCATGTCGCCGACGCCGTGGAAGAACACCGCCCGCCCGTCCGGCGACACGGTCCACTCGTGGCCGCGCCAGACCAGCGGATCGAATCTCGCGAAGATCCCACCGGTGTAGGCCAGCACCTCGTCGCGGCCCTTGAGGTCCGCGACGCACCAGCCCCTCGTCCGGCCCGCGATGACGCTCGCGGTCATGGCGGGTCCGCTCTAACGCTGGTCTCAGGTCGATCCGGCCCGCAGGACCAGAAGACCACCGATCCCCGGTACGAGCGAGCGGAGCCGGCCGGCGCGGGTGAGGCCGGGTAGCCGGAACGCGGCGATGATGACGAAGAGGTAGGCGCAGCCGTGGATCGGGCCCGTCAGGGACGCGACCGCGTCGATGTGCACGGTGGCCAGGTTGAGCAGCAGCACCAGCAGCGACAGTGCCTCGACCGCCGCCGCGAAGCGCAGCGGGCGTGCCATGGTCACGCCCCCGTGGTCGAGCCGGGCCGGACGATCATCAGCACCGTGACGACCGCCCAGAGCAGGTTGAACATGCCGGTGACCATCGCCAGCCGGGGGATCGCGCGGCCGGCCGGTGGCTCCGGCGCGTCCAGGCCGGCGGTCAGCGCGGCCTGGTGGGGCAGCACGACGAGCGTCAGCAGCAGGGCCGCGGCCACGGTGAGCGCCATCGAGACCAGTAGCCACGCGTCGGTGAGGACGCCGAGGCTGCTGGCCGTGGCCAGGCCGAACACCGGGACGGCCACGCCGGCGACCGCGTAGACGCGGCAGATCCGGTGCAGCAGCCGGGCCCAGGACGCGGCCTGCGGGTCCGGCGGGACGGCGAGCGCGCGCCGCATCATGGCCGGGAACATGCTGGCCGCCACCGTGATCGGCCCGATCGCAATGATCGCCGCCAGCACGTGCACGGCGAGGAGGAACTTCGTCACCGCGACGACGGTAGGCGTGCCCGGCGCACCGCGGCAGTGGCGAAGTTGCCATGTTCCAACGGATTCTCGCCAACCGTGAATCAGCTGGTCACACGGTGGGCGGCCGACCCGCGCATGGTTGAATTCCAGCCATGCATACGGTGGCCGTGCTGGCGCTGGACGGCGTCGTCCCGTTCGATCTCGCGACGCCGCTGGAGGTGTTCGGCCGCACCCGTCTGCCGGACGGGCGCACGCCGTACCGTGTGCTGGTCTGTGGTCCGGCGCGCGACGTCGAGGCCGGTGCGTTCACGCTGCGGGCGCCGCACGGGCTGGACGCGCTGGCGACGGCGGACACGATCATCGTGCCGGGGCTGGCCGACCCGGACGCTCCGGTGCCGGCGGCGGCGCTGACCGCGCTGCGGGACGCGGCCGCGCGCGGCACCCGGATCGCGTCGATCTGCTCGGGCGCGCTGGTGCTGGCGCGGACCGGGCTGCTGGACGGCCGGCGTGCCACCACGCACTGGCTGGCCGCGGCCACGCTCGCGGAACGGCACCCGGAGATCACGGTCGACCCGGACGTGCTCTACGTGGACGAGGGCCAGCTGCTCACGTCCGCGGGCGCGGCCGCGGGGCTGGACCTGTGCCTGCACCTGGTGCGCCGCGATCACGGCTCCGCGGTGGCGGCGGACGCGGCGCGGCTGTCCGTGATGCCGCTGGAGCGCGAGGGCGGGCAGGCGCAGTTCATCGTGGGGCCGCTGCCGGCCACGCCGCGCGGGTCGGAGCTGGAGCCGCTGCTGCGCTGGCTGGAGGAGCACGCGCACCGCGAGCTGACGCTGGACGACATGGCACGGCAGGCCGGGATGAGCACGCGCACGCTGAACCGGCACTTCCGCGAGCAGCTGGGCAGCACGCCGTTGCAGTGGCTGCTGCGGGCCCGGGTCCGGCGGGCGCAGCACCTGCTGGAGACGACCGGGCACCCGGTGGACCGGATCGCCGATCAGGTCGGGTTCGGGTCGCCGACCGCGTTCCGGGAGCGGTTCCGGCGGACCGTGGGGACCAGCCCGGCCGCGTACCGGTCGGCGTTCCGGGACCATACCCGCTAGTGGCCGGGTCGGGGCGATCTTGCCGAATTCCGGCTCATCACGGCCGACCGCCGCCCAGAATGCTCCTGTTTGGAGACATTTCGTCTGGGGGTACCGGTGAAGATTCGCTCGCTCGCCACCGCCGTGGTCACGGCCGTCCTCGTCGCGGTCGCCGCACCGACGCCGGCCGCCGCCGCGATCGCCGGCCCCTGCCGCCCGGGTACGCCGCCGGCCGCGGAACCGACCGCGGACTTCTACGCCGACCGCGGCGAGCTCGGTCCGGAGCAGCTGCCGGACGGCGAGCCGGCCGAGTCGCTGATGACCGGGTACCGGCGGTTCGGCGGGATGAGCGTGGCGGCGTTCACCGCGCGCTACCGTACGGCGCAGGGCTGGGTGTACCCGCCGGAGGACGGGTTCCTGATCCTGCGTGGCGTCGCGGTCCGCTACCAGCAGACCATGATCGCGGGCAGCCGGATCGACCGGTTCGGGTACGACGGCGGGCGGTTCCTCGCACCGGTGGACACGCTCTACCTCCAGCGGGCGCTGCCGCCGCAGAACCTGAACACGCCCGCGGGCACGCCGCAGAGCAACTACCACGTGTACTGCGTGCTGCGCCCGTTCACGGTCGAGGCCGGCCCGATCGCGCCCTGGTTCGGCCAGCCCGGCCTCGGCCTGCAGTACAGACTGGACGGCCGTTACCTGCCGGAGGCCGGTGACGAGATCTCGGTCGACTGGCTGATCGATCACGGTTATCTGGTCGAGGAGGACCCGGCCGCGGACTGAGACTTTTTCGGTCGATGAAATAAAGAAGGCGAATCGATCCGCGTCACGCTCACGGCGCGTAGCGTCCGACGCATGCGGGTCATCGGGGTGGGATTCGGGCGGACCGGTACGGCGTCGCTGAAGGTCGCGCTGGAGCGACTGGGCTACGGGCCGTGCTACCACATGCTCGCGGTGCTGGAGAAGCCGTCCCGTGCGCGCGGCTGGCTGGCCGCCGCGAAGGCCGCGGACGCGGCGGACGGCGCGGTCGACCCACCGTGGCAGGAGATCTTCGACGGGTTCGACAGCACGCTCGACTGGCCCGGCGTGGCGTTCTGGCGCGAGCTGGTCGAGGCGTACCCGGACGCGCGCGTGATCCTGACCGTGCGTGACCCGTACCGCTGGTACCGGAGCATGGACGCCACCATCCTGCGCGCGTTGCGCCAGGCCCGGCACCCGGTGATCGGGCCGCTGATGCGGCTCGGCGGGTGGCTGCGGCCGGACATGGGCGCGTTCTTCGAGATGACCCAGCGGCTGGTCGTGCAGCGGTCGTTCCACGGTGACCCGGGCGGTGGCGCGGAACGGTTCGCGCGGCTGTTCGACGAGCACACGGCGGAGGTGATCGCGACCGTGCCGGCCGACCGCCTGCTGGTCTTCGAGGTGGCGGACGGGTGGAAGCCGCTCTGCGACTTCCTCGGCACCACGCCGCCGGACGAGCCGTTCCCGCACATCAACGACCAGCAGGAGTTCGCCCGGACCAGCGGTGCCCAGCGGCGGAAGGCGCTGATGCCGGTGCTGGCCACCGCCGCGGCCGGCGCCGTCGCCGGCACCGCGACCGTGCTGCTGCGCCGCCGCCTCCGCCGCTGAGCGGCCGTCCGGCTCAGGACTCGCGGGGCAGGTTCGCGCGGCGGCGGGAGACCTCGGCGACCGCACCCCAGTCCTGGTCCGCGTCGCCGTGCGCGATCGCGTCCAGGAACTGGTCGCGCAGCACACCGGCGAACGGCATCGGCACCCGCGCGTCGAAGCCGGCGGTCAGGCCGAGCGTGACGTCCTTGAGCCCGAGCGGCAGCCGGAAGTTCGCCGGCTCGTACCGCCGCTCTTTGATCATGTTGCCGTAGACCGTGTAGACCACGCCGGGGAAGATGCTGTTCGTCAGCAGCTCGATCAGCGCGCCCGGGTCGACGCCGTGCGCCTCGGTCAGCGCGGCCGCCTCGCCCATCGACTCGATCGCCGCCGCGATCATGAAGTTCGCCGAGATCTTCGTGATCACCGCCTGCTCCGGGCCGTCGCCGAGCGGCCAGGTGCGCCGGCCCATCGCGGCGAACAGCGGCTCGACCCGCTCCCGCAGCGCGGCCGGACCGGACGCCAGGATGTTCAGCTCGCCGGCCGCGGCCACCTCGGTCCGGCCGAGCACCGGCGCGGAGACGTAGCCGATGCCGTGCGCGGCGTGCAGTTCCGCGGCCTCGCGGGCCAGCGCGACCGAGACCGTGGCCATGTTCACGTGCACGGTGGCCCGCGCGCCGGCCAGCAGCACGTCGTCCAGCAGCACCGCGCGCACGGACGCGTCGTCGGCCAGCATGGAGATGACCACGTCGGCCTGCCACACCTCGGCGAGCGAGCCGGCGTCGATCGCGCCGTCCGCGACCGAGGCCGCGACCGGCTCCGGCGACCGGTTCCACACCCGGACCGTGTGACCGGCCTTGACCAGGTTGGCGACCATCGGCCGGCCCATCCCGCCGAGCCCGATGAAACCGACGTCCATGGGGTTCCTCACCTTCGCGTTCGTGCACTGTGCGGAGGCGAGGGTACCCGGCGCCGGTCTCGGAGCACGCTTGTGAGCGCTCCCACCGTACCGTGAAGGTCTTTTGGTTTTGGTCCGGACGGTCTACCGTGAGCGCTCACAAGCCATCGAAAAGCTTCAATCGAGGAGGCTCCATGTCGTTGCGATCCGCCCTCGCCGCGACCGTGCTCGGTGCCGCCGTGCTGGCCGGGGTCGCGTCACCGGCGCAGGCGAGCACGCTGTCCATGCGCGGCGCGGACGTCTCCACGCTGCAACGCGCCACCGATCTCGGTGCGCGGTACTACACGGCCGCCGGCGTGCCGGCCGACCCGCTGGACATCCTGGCCGGCGCGGGCGTCAACTACATCCGGCTCCGGGTGTGGGTGAATCCGGTGAGCGGCTACAACAACGCGGCGAAGGTGCTGGCCTACGCGCGGACCGTGAAGGCCAAGGGCCTCGCGCTGCTGATCGACTTCCACTACTCGGACACCTGGGCCGACCCGGGCGTGCAGACCAAACCGGCGGCCTGGGCGAGCCACGGGCTCGGCGCGCTGGCCACGGACGTCTACCAGCACACGTACGGGCTGTGCAACAGCCTGAAGGCGCAGGGTACGACGCCGGACACGATCCAGATCGGCAACGAGATCAACGTCGGCATGCTGTGGAACGACGGCAGGATCGTCAACAACGACTTCGGCCCGCTCGCCACGCTGCTGAAGTCCGGCTACAACGCGGTCAAGGCGTGCAACGCGGGCACCCAGGTGCTGATCCACACCGCGAACTCGGACAGCCTGGCGAACGCGCGCTGGTTCTACGACGGCATCCGCGCGGCCGGCGTGCCCTGGGACATCACCGCGCTGTCGTACTACTGCAACTGGCACGGCACGATGACCAACCTGACCACCGTCATCAAGGACATGATCAGCCGGTACGGCAAGCCGGTGGTCCTCGCGGAGACGGCCGCGCCGTTCACGCTGAACAACGCGGACGGCACCGGCAACAGCATCACCACCGCCTGCCCGGGGTACCCGGCCACCTGGGCCGGCCAGGGCGCCGCGTTCACCGCGGTGCAGAACGCGGCGAAGGCGGGCGGTGCGGTCGGCGTCTTCTACTGGGAGCCGACCTGGTACGCGGTGCCCGGCAACGGCTGGGACCCGCACGACATCCAGAACTCCGGCGACGGCTGGGACAACATGGCGGTCTTCAACTGGACCGGCGTGTTCAACTCCGCGGTGCGCTGGATCAGCTGATCGTGCGGGCGGGGCGCACCGCCCCGCCCGCCCCCGTCACGGCTCCGACCAGGTCCAGGTGCGGTCCCAGCCGTCGCCGGTACCGATGCCGAACCGGCCCGCCGCGTCCCGGACGACCAGCGCGCCGTCCGCGAGCACGTCCACGCTCACCGCGGCGAGGTCCTCGTCGATCGGCATCCGCCCGTCGCCCGGCTGGAAGATCCAGAGGCCGGCGTCCGGCGTCGCGGCGGCGAGCACGCCCCGGCCGAGCGCGCGGACCATCGACGGCTCCGCCGCGTCGAACTGCGTGCTCTCGCCCTCCGCCGCGACCCCGCCCGCGTGATCCGCCACGCTCCGGCCGTCGCCGTCCTCGACGATCACCGTGTCGCCGTCGTGGGTCAGCCGCCAGACGCGCACCGGGCCGCCGGCCACGACCCAGGCGTCGCCGTCCACCGGGGAGACCGTGAGACGGACGCCCGCCGGATCGCCGTCCCTGCGCACCGGCGGGTCCCAGGTCGCGCCGTCGTCCGCCGAGGAACTGAGCCAGAACGTCCCGGAGTCCGGGTCGCGTCCCAGCAGCCAGACGCGCCCGTCGCCGGCCCGGGCCAGCTGGGTGAGGCGGCCCATGCCGCCGGGGACGGCCGGTGTGACGACCGTGGTCAGGTCGGTCACCTCGGGCCGGTCGCAGGAGAGCGCGTCCGGGCCGCCGTAGGTCTCCTGGCCCGGGCACGCCAGGATCAGATCGCCGCCGTTCTCCAGCAGCAGCTCCGGCGGCCCGGGCAGCGCCGCGGTCACGATGCTGGCACCGGTCTCGGGCAGCACCCGATGGATGCTGTCGCCCGGTTCGCGCAGGAAGACGGTGCCGCGCGGGGAGACGATCAGCTCCGCGTCCTGGAAGCCCTCGGCGCCCGTCCGGACCTGCCAGGTCCGGCCCTGATCCACGGACGAGGCCAGCTGGGACGGCCAGCACCCGGTCTCGACGCACCTGCCGTTCGCGTAGGTCCAGACGATGCCGGGCGCGAAGCCGAACTGCGGCTCCCGCAGATGCTCCCGGTTCGGGATGCCGGGCGGCTCCGGTGCGATCCCCCGCAGGTCCCCGCCGGCCACCGCGAGCGCGCCGGCCGGCCCGCCCACCAGCAGCACGAGCGCGCCGGCCAGCAGGCCGGGCCACCGCCGTCGCCGCGCGCGGGCCATCGTGGACAGCGCGGCCACCGGCGCGGGCCGGAACAGCGGCGTCGCGGACGCCTCGAACCGCGCGAATGCCTCGTCCAGGCGATCAGCCATGGCGCACCTCCGGCAGGATCAGGATCGGGTCGTCGAGCCGGGCGGCGAGCGCGGTCCGACCGCGGGTCAGCCAGGAGCGGACCGTGCCCTCGGCCACGCTCTCCTGCACCGCGATCTCCGCCGTGCTCAGGCCGCCGAGGTAGTGCAGGACCAGCGCGCGCCGCTGCCGGCCGGGCAGCGTGGCGAGCGCGCGGACCAGGTCGACGTGATCCGGCTCCGGGCCGGCGACGTGCTGCTCACGCTGCCGCGCCAGGTGCCGGAACGCGATCTGGACGCGGCGCAGCCGACTGGTGGCCAGGTTCCAGGCGACCCGGCGGACCCAGGCGGCGCGATCGTCGTACCCGCTGATCGTGTCCCACCGCTCCAGCGCGCGGACGAACGCCTCCTGCGTCAGGTCCTGGGCCTCCGCGTGATCTCCGAGGTACGCGTAGAGCTGCACGGCGAGCCGGTGGAAGTGCCCGCGATACAGCTCCGCGAACTCCTCGGGAGGGGGGTCAGCCATCGGCGCGCTCCTGTCGGCGTGAAGAACGGGTCACCCTGTCACGCGCCGGCTCGTGGAAATGCTGCGAGTGTCCACATGTCGCCATGTCGCCTTCGCGGCAGCCGCTGCGGTGGGCGCTGCCGGGCTCGCACTTACAGACTGTGAGTGTTCTTCCTGGACGCGGAGGTGAGCGCGGTGACCCCTTTCAGTGGCGACGAGTACGAGCCGTGGACGCCGTCCGCCGCGACGCCGATCGACGATGATGCGCCGCCGGTGCCGCGCCGCTCGTTCGCGCCGCGGCGGCCATGGGCGTCCCGCACGTGGTATCGCCCGGCGCCCGGCACGCCCTGCTACTGCGGGTGCCGTCCCAGGCCGTAGGGTGCGCAGGTGTGGCCCACGCCGTCTTCGCAGGTCTGTGCACGCTCGACGTGATCCAGTCGGTGACCCGGGTGCCCGGTGCGAACGAGAAGGTGACCGCGCTGCGGCAGACCGTCGCCGCGGGCGGCCCGGCCACCAACGCGGCCGTCACGTTCGCCCACCTCGGCGGCACCGCGACGCTGCTCACCGGCATCGGCCGGCATCCGCTCGCGGGCGGCATCCGGGCCGACCTCGCGTCCTGCCGGGTCGCGGTGCGGGACCTGACGCCGGACCACGACGGCCCGCCGTCGGTATCGAGCATCCTGGTCACGGCCGCGACCGGCGCGCGGGCCGTGGCGTCCACGAACGCGTCCGGCGCGCACCTCGTACCGCCGGATGATTTTGACTTTGACGGGGTGTCGGCCCTTCAGGTGGACGGGCACCACCCGGCGCTGGCCGAGGCCGCGCTGACCGAGGCGCGGCGGCGCGGGATCGTCACGATCATGGACGCGGGCAGCTGGAAGGACGGCACCGAACGGCTGCTGCCACTGGTCGACGTGCTCGCGGCCTCGGCCGACTTTCCTTTTCGACGGTACGACGTGCCGTGGCTCGCGGTCACCGACGGCGCGCGCCCGATCCGCTGGTGGGGACCCGGCGACACGTCCGGCGAGGTGCCGGTGCCCGCGGTGACGGTCGTGGACACGCTCGGCGCCGGCGACGTGTTCCACGGCGCGCTCACGTTCGGGATCGCGGCGCGCGGGCTCGCCGGCTTCCCGTCGCTGCTGGCCGCCGCGGCCCGCACCGCGTCGCGGGCCTGCGCGCACTTCGGCACCCGGACCTGGATGCACCATACAGACACATGATGACCGGGGCAGTATGACCGAATTTCATGTCCCCTTCGTAGAGTGTGCTCATGGAGGACGGGGCACTGCTGGATCCGGAGCACGACCGCGTCTACCGCGCGCTGATCCGGCTCGGCTCCGCCGACGTCGATGAGGTCGCCCGGCGGGCGTCGGTCCGGCACGACGAGGCCGCCCGCGCCCTGCACGCGCTGCGCGACCAGGGCCTCGCCGCGGAACGCACCGGCGACGGCGCCGTCTACGTGGCACTCGCCCCCGACGTCGCGCTCGGCGACCGCCTGCTGCGCCGTCAGGCCGCACTGGAGGAGGCCCGCCGCTCGGTCGCCGCACTGTCCGAGGAGTTCCGCGACATCACCCGCCGCCGCGACGCGGACCGCCTGGTCGAGATCGTGCACGGCCGCGCCGCACTGCGCGCCCGGCTGCACACGGTGCAGATGGAGGCGCGCGAGGAGATCCTGTGGTTCTGCCGGGCGAACCCGCTGGCGATGCCCGGTACGGAGAACACGGAGGAGCCCGGCGCGTTGCAGCGCGGGGTGCGGTATCGGGCGATATACGAACGCGACCTGCTCACCGACCCGAGCGAACTGACCGGGATCACGGAGAGCGTGCGCCTGGGCGAGGAGGCCCGCACGCTGCCCGCGCTGCCGGTCCGGCTGGCGATCGCGGACCGGCGGACCGCGATCTGCCCGCTGGTGCCGGACGGGGAGCGCGGATTCGTCGAGCCGACCGCGGCGCTGGTGCACCGCAGCGAGCTGCTGGACGCGCTGCTGGCGCTGTTCGAGTCGCACTGGGAACGCGCGACGCCGCTGCGGCTGGCCGGCGGGTTGATCGAGGAAGCGGACGCGGACGCGACCGAGAAGCATCTGTTGTCGCTTTTCGTGGCCGGCCTGCCGGACAAGTCGATCGCTTCCCAGCTCGGCGTCAGCCGCCGCACCGTCCAACGCCGCCTCGACCGCCTGATGTCCATCGCCGGCGTCGACACCCGCACCGGCCTAGCCTTCCAGGCAGCCCGGCGGGGGTGGCTCTAGGGGGAAGCTCAGACCACCGTCAGCCTCCAACGTCTGCGGCCTCGCAGATCGGACCTCAAGTGGTACCGGTGCCGGAGCGAAAGCCCGATCGATCCGGCTTTTGACGATGAGCGCGCGGTGGCTACTCTGCATCTCACTGCACTCCCGCGGATGACGATCTACGGTCAGATAGATCGGCGTCGCGGCCCGGCGACTAATCTCACCAGACCGCGACGACATCCAATGCATTCCTATACTATCTGATCATCAACTAGATCGATAGATTGAACGCTATCATTTCAGTTGCCTATTGCGCCAATTCTGCGAATGTGCTCGACTATCGCTTCCACATTTTTCCGGTTGACTCCGTAATCAACGGCAGTCAGATGGAACGACGATCGACTCTCTACGTGCAAGTCCGTACCGACCGAGCTCGCATACGCGGTGCACATGACCTCCTCCTCCCAAGAGAGAATGCTTACCTTGGTTCTAGCCGATACAACACTTTCGCCAACATGGACATGGGTTTTCAGGTTGGGCAAGCTAGAAATCGCCTCCTGCGCCAGCCTCAATGCAGCACCCCGGTCCACCGCAATGCTTACAATGTCCTTAAATGTTCCCATAGCTTAATCCAACTTTCATTATTGCGACCCAAAACGACAGCGGCTCTTAGTCGCCTCACAGCCTCGAATCATCAGCACAATACCAAGCCCAGCAACTGCGCCGGCCACAGCACCGACAGGCCCCAGGAAGAGGCCAATGCCCGCACCCGCGAGGATAATGCCAATGTCCGTGATCAACTCATCGAGTGAGTATTCATCACCGTCCCGAGGTGCGGCCGGCGCAGGGGACGGGTTCGGAACAGGCACCGGGTTCCCCTGATTGAAGTTGCAGATACTGCCTGGCATACAGTTATAGAAATTGCAGTTGCTTTGTTCCGCGCAATTTTGGACGGGACCATCACCGGGACTTGGCATTGGTGATGGCGATGGGTTCTTTATCGCCCTGAAGGCCGGAGGTTTTGAAACGCCTCTCGCCCCTACGTTGCGGCCGGTTTTTCCTACAGCCTTCTTGACCGGCGTGACGGTGGCCTTTCTGCCGATGCTGCCACCGGCGGGCTTCTTGGTGCCAGATTTGCCGACAGTCTTCTTCACCGGCGTGACGATGGCCTTTCTGCCGATGCTGCCACCGACAGGCTTCTTGGTGCCGATTTTGGCGACGGTCTTGGTTGCCGTCGGTTTCTTGGCGATTGAGCCCATGGCCTTCTTGACGACGCGCTTGGTGACGATATCGGTAGAGCGGAGACCGTCGGGGTCAGTGAAGGCGGCGGGGCTGTTGTTGGAGTAGGCGTAGCCGTTGGTTTGCTGGGGGTCGTTGAAGTCGATGACCGGGTCCTGGCTGATGAATCTGCCGGTGGCCGGGTCGTATTCGCGGGCGCCCAGGTGGGTGAGGCCGGTGGAGTCCCTGGTGCCGCCGACGAACCCTCTGTCGCCGGTCCAGGTGGGGTCGGTGCCGCGGGATTCGCCGAACGGCAGGGAGCGGCGGCGGGTGATGGTGCCGTTGGCGGCCACGGCGACGTTGCTGGTGCCGTGGTGGTCGGCGAACTGGCGGGTGAGGCCGGTGACCGTGCGGACGCCGACGGTCTCGCCGTTGTGGGTGTAGTAGCGGGAGCCGTCGACCTGGCCGGAGGCGGTGGTGAGCTTGAGCTCGGTGCCGTCGGGCAGGTAGAGCGTGACCGTGCCGGGCGCGCGGCGCAGCAGGCGGTTGCCGGCGGCGTCGTAGACGTACCCGTGCTGGTCGGCGCCCTGGGTGACGGTGGCCAGGTGGCCCTCGGCGTCCCAGGTCAGCGTCTGCGCGACGCCGTCGACGGTGCGAGCGGTGGTGTTGCCGGCGTTGTCGTAGGTGAAGGAGTCGGTGCCGGAGCCGTCGGTGATGCTGGTGACGGCGTGCGGCTTGGCGCCTCCGGCGGCGGGATAGGTGTAGACGTCGGTGGTGTTACCCGAGGCGCCGTACGCCGTCTGCGTCGTGCGGTTGCCGGTCTTGTCGTAGGTCCAGGACAGCCGGTACGGGTCGGCGCCGGTGCGCTGCGGAGTGGTGCAGCCCCAGTCGGCCTCGGTCCAGGCCTGGGTGAGGCGCCGCAGGTGGTCGTAGCTGTAGCACTCGACCTGGTCGCGGGCGCCGGCGGTCTTTCCGGCGATCGCGGTGACGTTGCCGGTGGCGTCGTAACCGTACTCGGTGGTGAACTTGTCGTCCCAGGAGTTGGCTGTGGTGGCGTTCTCCGCGTCGATCTGCCGGTTCGTCAGTCGCCGGGTGGCCGGGTCGTAGGTGTTGCTGACCCGCAGCCGCTGGTTCGCGGTGACGCCGAGGATCTGCTGGGCGACGAGCCGGTCGAACGTGTACGACGTGCCCGAGACATAGGTCGCGGACTGCGACGACACCGAGACCGCGTCACCGGCGCTGCTGTAGCCGTACTTGCAGCGTCTCCAGCGGCAGACCGCCTACCGGCGAGCCCGCGGCGGACGCGGTGACGACGGTGTTCGGCGAACCGTCCGGCTTGTAGGTGAACTGGTTGGTGTACGTGCCGGCCAGCACACCCTCGGCAGCCGGAATCGCCACTGTCGTCGACAGTGGACGGTAGCCGTCGTCGTAGCTGGTGATGGCGGAAGTGTAAGCGTTGCCGTTGCTGTAGCGCGTACTGGTCGACGGCTGTCCCTTGGCGACGGTGTCGAACGTCCACGCGGCCAGCAGCGTCGTACCCTGCCGCCGCTCGGTGATACGACCGAGATTGTCGTAAGTGTCGGTCAGCGTGACGTTGCGGGCGTCGGTGCGGGTCACCATCTGGTCCGCGGCGTCATAGGTGTAGCTGGTCGTGCCCGCGTCCGGCGTGGTGCGGGTCAGAGCCCGGCCGCGCGGGTCGTAGGTGCTGGTCCAGTCGTTGCCGGCCGGGTCCGTCACGGTGACGAGACGGTTGAGCCGGTCGTAGGCGTAGGTGGTCTCGTCGTAGGTGCCGGCCGGTGCGGCGCCGGTGTACTGCCGTAGCGCGGTCGGGTTACCGGTCACGTCCAGCAGCGTCGTGGTCGGGGTGCCGCCGGCCGGCGGGTCGACGTGGACGCGGTCGCCGTCATAGGTCGTCACGATCGCCGACTTCTCGACGTTGAGCGACCACAGCGACTCACGGGAGACCCGGCCGAGCCCGTCGTACGCATAGCGGGTCTGCGAGCCGACCTCGGCATCGGAGAAGGTCTGCAGCGTGTCCGAGGGCGCGGACGCGTTGTAGAACTCCGACTTCTTCGCCTCGTAGCCGCGAGTGTCGTAGCGGACGTCGGAGATGGTACGGCCGCCGTCCGGCGCGGTGCTCTGCGACTGCCGCAGGCGCAGCAGGCCGTCGTAGATCTCCCACGAGTTGATCGCGTTACCGTTCGGGCCCAGCTCGATCGTCTGCACCCAGTTCGCGACCGTCTTCGAGCCACCGTAGACGTACTCGACGTTCGCCGACGCGCTGGTGGCCCGGCCCGGCAGCCAGATCTTCGTGATCCGGCCGAGCGCGTCGTACTGCGTCGTGGTGGTCTTCGAGTTCTCGTCCACCACCGTCGTGTCCTGCCCACGCACGTCGAGGTTTCGGACCACCTCGTGACCGGCCGGATTCTTGACCTTGATGGACGTGGTGCGGTTCGCGCCCGCCGGGGTGTAGGTCGTCTCCGTCTTCCGGTTGAGACCGTCGGTCTCGGTCAGCGGTCGGCCGATCAGGTCGTAGGTCGTCTGGGCGGTGGTCTCCCAGCCTCCGCCGGCCGTGGTCAGCTCGTCGACCTTGGTGACGTTGCCCGCGGTCGGTGCCGCATGCAGCGCGCCGCCGTCGTACTGCGACCGGGTACCGGAGAGCACCGTTCCCGGCGTGGCGCAGTCGGTCGTGATCTCCTCGGAGACGTAGTCGAGGTGCCAGGTGGTGGTGTTGCGGGCGTACGCGTACGTCGTGCAGGTGTCGTCCGCGGCCGTCGCCACATCACCGAGATCGGTGGTCTTCGTCTCCTGCCCGTACGTGGTGTCGAACTCGTGCCGGACCTCGGTCTTACGCCAGGAGTTCGACGCGGCGACGTAGTCCCACGTCTCCTCGACGCCGGTCTCCAGATAGTTGGCCTTGAACACGCTCGGCGCCGAGTTGGCCTGGTTGCGCTGCGCGGTCTGGTGCAGCCACGGCTGGTTGCGCTCCTTGCGGACCGGTGTCGTGGCCGTGACGCTGTCGAACGTCTGCTCCTCCAGCAGGAAACCGCGGTACGGCAGCTCGTCGTTCCAGACCGTGCCGCGCGAATCCGTGATGGTCGCGGTACGAGCGAACTCACCCGCGTCGGTCCGGCCCTGGTGCAGGCCGCGGAAATAGGTGCGGACCGTCTTCTCCTGCGTCTCCGTGGTCGCACCGGTCGTCTCGATCACGGTCCGCCAACCGCGGAAGTCCGACCAGCTGCGGTACGACAGCGACGCACTCCAGGCGTTGTCGTTGTGACCCCACAGCACATTCGTGGACGAGCCGCTGGTGTTGTAGTCATAGGCGTGCACGACATCGGGTGAGCCGCCCACCAGATCTCGCTCGACGACTCTCCGGACCCGGTACTTGTTCCACCACGACCAGCCGCCAGGGCTCGCCAGCGGTGCGTAGTACTGCGGGAAGCACCGCATCGTATTCTCGGCCACCTCAGCCGGTAGCGAGGTGATAGTGCAGTCCGGGCCCTCGTAGGTGACGTCGATCGCCCCACCGGTCTCGGTCCGGATCTGCGTGATCCGGTACTTGTTCGTCTGCGGCACGTCCAAGGCAACGTTGTAGTCGGTGCGGTTACCGAACGGGGTGCCGTGGAATGTCAGCAGCGGATAAGTGGTCGCCCCATTCGTCAAGCCTTCTCTGGAGATCGATGCCAGCCACAGGGCCGGTGAGGTGGTCCTCTCGTTCTCTCCGGTGACCGGGAACTGATGCCCCAGCGTCCATTTGTCGACCTTCTGGAAGGACGACCCCACCGCGACCTCGGTGGTGATCTCCGTCAGCCGGTCCGTGGACCAGAACGACGGTGCGATGTTGTTGCTGCAGACGCTGCTGCCCGCACCGCAGCGCAAATCCCATGGCGTGTCCGGCCAAGCCGCGGTGATGGGGCTGGCCTCGGTCCCACATGCGGTGGCAAGGCACCGGACATCGGTCTTGAAGATGACCTGCATCGGCGGGCTCGCCGGCAGCGGCCATCCCTTGGCGCCGTATTCGATGCGATTGAGCACGCTGGCACGGTCGTAGATATGGGTTTGGTTCGGATTGTTAGCCAGCGCCGTGTAGTTGAACCTCTTGGAGTAGAAGTACGTGATGGCGTTGCCGTTCGGGTCCTCGAGCAGGTCCAGATTCCATCGGTACGCCATCGAGCACCACGACGCCGCGAAGCTACTGGTCTGCAGGCACGGCTCGCCCGCATGGTTGCCGAATACGGGTGCGCCGAGCACCGAGTTGGTCGCCCGGTTGTCGATGAGACTCCAGCCGAAGTGGTACTTCGTACCGTCCGGCATTGTGATCTTCCACCGCTCGTTCTGCCAGTTCCCGGTGTTGCCACTGCCGGTGACGTACTCGACCTTCGCGCCGTTGTCGTCCATCAGCCGCCACTGACCTGTGGTGCTGTCCCGGACCAGCTCGGTGGCCCTGCCGTTGAGCACCATGGTCAAGTTGTAGTCACGCCAGCACAGGTCGCTCGTGGCATTGTTGTGCACCGGTGTGGCACCGGCCAGATCGTCCTTGCACGGACGATACGACCGTTCGACATACCCCGGCTCGTAGCTCCAGCCCTCACCGAGCCAGCTCGTCTGGGTGTTCTCGCCGTTGGTCTGGCCGTCGACCGAGCCGGAGTTGTAGTTGAGCGAGATCTGCGGGTTGAACCCACCCGGCGCCGGTGGCACCGTGATCGGGTACGACCAGTTGAAGTCGCCGGCCGACTCACCGGCGGCCCAGCTGTAGGACTGCGCCAGTGACGTCTTCGCGAACGTGCCGTTGTCCGAGACGGCATCGGCCATCAGCGCTACCGTGGTCGCGGCGTCACCGGCCAACGGCACATCCGCCGTGACCGTGCCAGCCTCACCGTCCCTGGCTATGCCCTTCAGATCGGTCCTGGTGATCTGGCAGCCGCCGGCCGACATAGCGAGATCGCTACAGGTCGGGATCTGCACCATCCGCACCCGGCTCGCCCACGCGGCGCCGTACATCCCGGCGAACCCGGCGTACGACACGGTCAGCCGAATCGCACCGGCCGCCGAGTCGCCGTCGGCACGACTGACCCGCACCGCAGTAACCGCACCCATCTTCTCGAGAACCGCGGGGTCCACCACCGTCACCCGCACCTTCGACGGCTGCCGGCGCTCCTCCGCCTCCGCCCGGCGGCCGGGCACGTCCGCATCCAGCGCGGCTGGTGCGACCGTGACGGGCAGGCCGCCCACCGCGACCGCCCGGTCGCCACCCGAGACCGTCAGGTCGGCGGTGCCGGCCTTCGGCAGCGAGACCTTGCCGGGCTTCCACTCGTCGGCACTCGGCGGCGTCACCGACGTGGCCTTCACCTCGGACACCGTGACCGAACGGTCACCGATCCGAGGATCCGACGACAGCGGAGCGGCCGCCGCCGGGGTTGCCATCAGCAGCGTTGCGGTTAGCGCCGCCGCCGTGAACGAGATGAGATACGGGTTTGCCGGTCGCCATCGTTGGAAAACAGCTGATGAACGGAATGTTGTTTGCACGAAGGCTCCTCCCAGGCGCCTGAAAAACGATTCGCCGCACCCTAGAAGCCTTGATCAACATTCTGCAACGTCTATATACAGTCGATTACCACAAATACCGCGATGCGATATAAAAGAGACTCATTATTGCGGAGGGTTACCGAGGACTTACTTATAGCAAAGGCGCAAAAGCGGATAAAGTTGGCAAAACTTCTTAAACAGCCCCACGCCGGGTGCGCCACGCCTCGCCACTCGGCGATTGACATGGGGACCATGCAAGCAATGTGCGTCTTCATTGATTTGTGATTCCGGAAGCCACGTGCACTGAAGGGAAACGGGCCATCCGAAATAGCGCCCCACAGCGCGGCATTCTTTCTTCGCCGGGTCGCCCTGTCCGGCATATTCGGCGCCGGGGGGGTGACGTCCTGTCCCTCGAAAGCGGACCATGAAACCCGTAACCGGGCCGGGTGGGTACCTTTGGCGGATGTCGACCGTGGTGATCGTAGGGGATGTGGGTGGATGTGCTGATCAGCTGGCCGCCGTACTTCCCGCGCTGACAGAGGATCCGGAGATCACCGTCATCCAGGTCGGTGACCTGGTGGACCGCGGCCCGGACAGCGCCGGCGTCCTCAAGCTGGTCGCCGAGCGCCTGCACGCCGCCCCCGCCCGCTGGATCCAGCTCATCGGCAACCACGAGGCCCCCTACGCCGGCCTGAGCGCCCCGTTCTGGCCCGACCCGCTCGCCGACGCGGACGCCGGCCTCATCGCCGGCTGGTGGCTCCGCGACCGCATGCGCGTCGCCGCGGCGGTCCGCACCGCCCAGGGCGACGACCTGCTCGTCACCCACGCCGGCCTCACCGTCGAGTCCTGGCGCGCGCTCGGTGAGCCGGTGACCGCGAGTACCGCGGCCGAGTTGCTCAACACCCGCCCCGACGATCTCCTGCGCAGCCTCCGCGGTCCGCTCTGGGCGGAGTCCGGCCCGGATCTCTACCACGGGTGGCTGACCGGCACCGACTTCCCGCCGTTCGGCCAGGTGCACGGGCACGACACGATCGTCGACTTCACGAGCGGGGAATGGCGCTGCGCCGAACGGCTGCGGCAGCGGACCACGGTGGACCGGGACGCGCGGCACACCACCACGATGATCAAGCGGATGCCGTTCATCGGCGTGGACCCGCGGCACGGTACGGCGGGCGCGCCGGCCTGGTCTCCGCTCTATCTGCGCAACGCGACGGTGCTGGTGTAGCGACGTACTACGCTCCGGGGCATGAAGCTTCCCGCCACCGCCCGCGCGATCGCCGTCCCCGCCACCGACGCGGTGGAGGCCGCGCGGGCGCGGGACGCCGAGGCGTTCGGCGCCGCGGTGGAGGCGCTGGCCGCGCAGGACCAGGAGCGGACCGGGCGGGTGCTCGGCGCGGTGGTGCGCATGCTGGTCGAGGAGTCGCATCAGGACGGCGTGGACAGCGACGACGTCCGCGCGGTGCTGGCCGCCTGCGTGCGGGACGCGATGGCCTGGCAGGACGACGTGGATCCGCAGGTGGTGCTGGTGCTGCTGGCCGGTGCGCTCGGCGTCTACGACCCGGAGGGTGACGACGCGCCGCCGAAGGCGCCGGCCCAGGCCCGGCACGGTGCGCTGCTGATCGCGAGCCTGCTGGCCACACGGCCGTTCGGCGACTATCTGACCATGGCGTTCGACGAGATCGCCCGAGCCGAACACCATGACGGATGATCCGCGGATCATCGAGATCGGCCCGCCGGACGAGGACCGGGCCGACCGCAGGCGAGCGGGCGTGTCCGTACCGCTGGTGGCCGTTGTCCTGGTAGCCGGCGCAGCCGGTGGCGCGGTGCTCGGCGCGCGATGGGAGCACGACCGCACGCGCCGGGAGCGGAGCGCCGTGGTCACGCTGGTGCTCCAGCCCGGCGAGACGCCGCGGCACACCGGCGGCAATCTGCTGCGCACCCAGCTGACCGGCCCGGTCCTGCTGATCAACGCGGGACCGCTGCCGGTCGAGGTGCGGGCGTTCCAGGGTGCCGCGACCGGGATCACGCTGACCGGCATCGAGCGGCAACGGCGGATCGCGCCGGGCGTCGCGACCACGATGGAGGCGGTCGCGGTGGTCGACTGCAACCCGGGCGTGCCGCTGGCGCCGGTGCCGGTGGACGTCTGGGTGACCACCGACGACGGCGTGACGCGGCAGACCCGGCAGCTGCTCGGGCTGAAGGGCACCGGCTGGGACGACGCGGCGTCGCGGGCCTGCACGCCCGGACTTTGAGGTAACTCTGAGGTTGAAAAGCCCGAATTAAGGCTTACTCTGGCCATCGGTGTCGATAAATATGTCATCGGCACGTCGGGCGCCGTTCACCTGACGCACCCCGGCTGGCAACCTCGGAAGGACGCTATCTCATGTCCCGGCTCGCGTTGTTCGCGATCGACCTGATCGCGGTGAACCTGCTGGTCTTCGGGCTCTACTTCCCCCGCCACCGGCGCCGCGACCTGGTCGTCGCGTACCTCGGTGTCAACGTCGGCGTGCTGGCGGTGGCGGGCGCGCTGAGCTCCAGCAGCGTCGGCGCGGGCCTCGGGCTCGGGCTGTTCGGCGTGCTGTCGATCATCCGGCTCCGCTCCACCGAGCTGGACCAGCACGAGGTGGCGTACTACTTCTCCGCGCTCGCGCTCGGCATCCTCGGCCCGCTCAGCGGCGGCCCGTTCTGGCTCGGGCCGGCGCTGATGGCGCTGATCCTGGTGGTCATGTACGTCGGCGACCATCCGCGGCTGCTCCGTACGTACCGCCGGCAGGTGATGGTCCTGGACGGCGCGATCACGGACCAGACCGCGCTGGTCGCCCACCTGGAGCGGATCCTGGGCGGCGCGCGCGTGCACTCCGCGACCGTGGAACGGCTCGACCTGGTGAACGAGACGACCGTGGTCGAGGTCCGCTACTCGCACCGGACCACGCTGGTGGAGGTGCCCGCATGATCGCGGAGCTGGAACCGGTGGGCCTGGCCGAACTGCTGGCGACGGCCGCGCTGCAGACCCGGGTCGACCGCAAGTACGTGCTGCCGCTGGCCGACGTGCGCACGCTGCTCCCCCGGCTCGACCCGCGCACCCGGGTGCTGGAGATCGACGGCGGGCGCGTGTTCCGCTACGAGTCCGTCTATTTCGACACGCCTGACCTGCGCAGTTTCCGGCTCACCGCGCATCGGCGGCGGCACCGATTCAAGATCAGAACCCGGCTGTACGTGGAGTCCGCGCTCTGCTGGCTGGAGGTGAAGACCGAGGGCGGCCGCGGCGGCACGGTCAAGAACCGCCTCCCGTACCTGCCGGACGACCACGCCACGGTCGCGCCCGGCGCCTCGTTCGTGACCGGCGTGCTCGGCGACTGCGACGCCACCAGCTTCGCGCCGACGCTGGTCACCCGCTACCGCCGGAGCACGCTGCTCGACCCGGCCGGGACCGCACGGGCGACCATCGACACGGACCTGACCTGGGAGGACACGGACGGGCGCGGCCTGCGACTGCCGCACGTGGCGGTCGTCGAGACGAAGACCGGTGCGGGCGCCTGCCCGGTCGACCGGCTGCTCTGGGCACACGGCCACCGCCCGGTCTCGATCTCCAAATACGCGACCGGCCTGGCCGCACTGCGACCGGACCTGCCGTCGGCCCCCTGGCGCCGCACACTTCGCCGCCATTTCAAGCCGGTCTGACGAAAGACCGGTCAAAAGCTGATATGCCCGCTTCCGGCGGCTCCAGTCCGTTTGCTCCCGCGGGCACCGGTCGTCGCTGGCGCTCCTCCCTGCACGTCGAGTGGGCGCACGGACAGAGCCGGCCGGTGGCCGGCCGAACCGAAACCGGCAACAGGGTGCGGCCGGCGCAGGGCAACGGCCGGCCAGGACGCCGGCCAGCCTCGCACCGGACCGATCCCCGGCTCGACCCCGATCGCACGACCACATAACGCAACGCCCGGCCGGACCGCCTCGGGTCCGGACGGTGACCAGCCGCACCCACCAGCGGGAACCCCGATCGGCCAGCGCGCCGACCCGTCACGACAAGGACTCCTCGCATGTCACGCTCCGCACCCGACAAACGCCGGCCGGCCGCCGCCGCGCTCGCGATCGGCACCGCCGCCGCACTCGGCCTTCTCGCCACCGTCGCCCAGCCCGCGGCGCACGCGGCCGTCGTCCCGGCCACCGCGGCGGCCGGCGCCGCCGTGCTCGCCGCCGGTCCGGCCGCCGCGGCCGCGCTCGCCGCGAACCAGCCGCACCACGACAGCGCGGCCGACCACACCTGGACCGAGGCGGACGTCGCCGCCGTCTCGCTGACCGGCTCCGGCGCGACCACGACCAGCCCGAACGTCACGGTCTCCGGCCAGACGATCACGGTCACGGCGGCCGGGACGTACCGTTTCTCCGGCTCGCTCACCAACGGCCAGATCGCGGTGAACAGCCCCGGCACCGGCCTCGTCCGCCTGATCCTGAACGGCGTCACGGTCGCGAACAGCACGTCCTCGGCCGTCAACGTGATCGCCGCGGACGAGGTCATGGTGGTGCTCCAGGCCGGCAGCACGAACCGGCTCAGCGACGCGAGCGTCTACAGCTACCCGAGCGGCGTGGACGAGCCGAACGCCGCGCTGTTCTCCGCCGCGGACACCACGATCACCGGCACCGGCACGCTGACCGTGACCGGCAACGCGTACGACGGCATCGCCAGCAAGGACGGCCTGTACATCGACTCCGGCACGATCACCGTGACCGCGAAGGACGACGGCATCCGCGGCCGCGACTACGTGTACGTCGCGGGCGGCACGATCACGGCCACGTCCGCCGGTGACGGCGTGACCGCCGACAACGACGAGGACACCACCCGCGGGTACGTCTACGTCGGCGCCGGCACGGTCAACGCCACCTCCACCGCCGGCGACGCGATCAACGGCGAGACCGACGTGATCGTCACGGGCGGGACCGTGACCGCGAAGGCCGGCGGCGGCAGCACCGTCACGCCCGGCACCGCCAGCACCAAGGGCGTCAAGGCCGGTGTACTCGCCGTGATCAGCGAGGGCCGCACCACGATCGACGCCTCCGACGACGGCCTGCACTCGGACGGCGGCGTCACGGTCGACGGCGGCACCACCACGATCGCGACCGGCGACGACGGCGTGCACGCGGAGACGGACGTGCGGATCAGCGCCGGTACGGTCACGGTCTCCCGGTCGTACGAGGGAATCGAGGGCCTGAAGGTCTTCCTGTCCGGCGGCACGATCTCCGCGACCGCCACCGACGACGCCGTCAACGCGTCCGACCCGGCCACCGGCGAGATGCAGAACAGCCCGAACGCGCTGATCTCGGTGACCGGCGGCACCGTGGTGGTCAGCGGCGGCACGGACGGCCTCGACTCCAACGGCGCGCTCGCCGTCGGCGGCGGCACGGTCGTGGTCAACGGCTCACCGACCCGCGGCGGCGGAGAGGGCGGCCTGGACGCGAACGGCGCGCTCACCATCACCGCCGGCGTGCTGCTCTCCGCCGGGATCAGCTCCAGCACCAGCACGCTGCCGAGCTCCGGCCAGGGATGGGTGCAGGTCACGTTCTCCGCGAACCAGGCGGCCGGCACGATCGTGCACCTGGCCACCACGTCCGGCACGCAGCTAGCCGCGTTCCAGTCCACGAAGGCGTTCCGCAGCGTGGTCTTCTCCTCCGCGCAGATCACCCGCGGCACCACCTACGCGATCCGCACCGGCGGCGCCGTCTCCGGCACCGCGGTCGGCGGCGGCCTCTACACCGGCGGCACCCTCTCCGGCACCCAGGTCACCACGGTCACCGCCGGCACCCAGACCCGAGGCTGACCGGAGGTTTGCCCGCCGGCCGCCGCGGGTACACAGAGGACACGCGATCCTCCCCCGGATGGCGCCCTTCCTCGCCGGCCGCAGCGGCCCTCCTGCCCCCGCAGAGCCGCTGCGGCCGCATCATGTCCCGCCTCCGCCGAACGGGACGGCACCCGTTCGGCGGCCGCGTGGGTCAGGGAACGACCCGGGTCGCCGGTGAGTCGCCGATGATGCCCGGCCCGCCCTCGAACGGCGGCACCGGCGACGACGCGATCTCCGTGCCGTCCGCCGCATACGCGACGAGCAGCACCGATGTCGCGTCCAGCGGCACCGTCGTCTCGCCGCGACCGGTGTCGTCCAGCGTGATCCGGGCCGGTGTCCCGCCGTCCACGGCCACGGTCACGGTGGTCGCGCCGGGCGGCCCGACCAGGACCATCCGGTCGGTGCGCTCGGAGGTGCTGGTGTGCTTGCGCCACCCGATCGGCCGCTGGGCCGCACCCTGTTCGGGGAGCAGCAGCCGCAGCGTCTCCAGCGACGCACCCTCGCCGGTGGCGCTCACCGCGAACGCCAGCACGCCGTCACCCGGCCGCTGCTGCACCGTGAACAACGCCGTCGGCTGCCCGTCGATCATGCCCGTCCAGCGCACCTCGACCCGGAGTCCGTCCAGTGCCAGGCCCTGCACGGCGATCGCGTTGCTGATCCATTCGCCGAGCAGGTTCGGGTCGAAGTCCCGGTCGCCGAGCGCGTCCGCGGCCACCGCCCGGTAGGCGTCCGGATCGTGGGCCGGTCCGTCGTACCAGCCGCTGACGTCGAGAGTGATCACCTCGTCGCCGCGGCTGAGCGTCATGACCGGGCTCGGCATGACCGGCGTGGGCGGCACCACCATCTCGACGAATCCGCTGCCGACGGCACCGGTGACCGGCGGGGCGTGCCGTACCCGTCCGTCCGCGCCGAACGTGTGACCGTTGCTGATCGACGCGGTCCAGCCGACCGGGCCGACCACCGCGATGGCACCAGGCGCGTCCGCGGCGGCGTACATGGTGCTCCGGGCCTGTTCCACCCCCCGGCTGAAGCTGTCGGGCACCATCTCGGCGGGCGCGGCGCCGGCCGGGCCGGTGTACCAGGCGAGCTGCTGGTCGGTGAGGAAACCGAGGCGCAGCGGCACGTGCACCAGCGCGAGCCGCCGGTCACCGACGTCCGACGCGTAGAGGAACGTGATGTCGCGCCGGTCGGTGATCTCCCAGTTCTCGCCCGGTACGTTGCCGACCTCGATCAGGGCGCGCATCCCGTCCTGCCAGCCGGCGTCGCCGGCCAGCGTGCCCCGGGGCGGGCTGTTCAGCAGCGCGCTGTTCGTCGCCGCGATCGCGATGCCGGGCACCCAGCCGGGCATCGGCAGCACACCGGACTGCAGACCGACCAGCGCGGTCAGCACCACGGCGAAGGCACCGGCGCGAACGCGACGGCGACGGCGGTGCCGCCGCTCCCGGCCGGCGAATCCGGGCCAGGGGTCCTCGGGCAGCTCCAGCGAGGCGGCCTGGCCGGCCAGCCCGTCGCGCAGCATGGTCTCGACGTTCATGCCCGGCTCTCCTTCAGGACGACGGTCAGGTCGGCGTCGGCGGTGCCGGCACGGTCGCGGAGGCGCTGGAGGCCGCGCGACGCCTGGCTCTTCACGGTGCCGGTCGAGCAGCCGAGCGCGGCCGCGATGTCCGTCTCGCTGAGATCCTCGAAGTAGCGCAGCACCAGGACCGCGCGCATCCGCGGCGGCAGTTCCCGCAGTCCGGCGAGCAGGTGGTCGCGCTCCACCACCTGCTGGTACGGGTCGCCGGTCTGCACCCGGTCGGCCGGTTGCGCGGGTATCTCGCCGAGGCTGCGGCGCCGCCGCCAGGAGATGGCGGTGGTGACCATCACCCGGCGCACGTAGGCGACCGGCGCGTCCATCGCGGACACGCGCCGCCACCGGCGGTGCGTCTTCTCCAGCGCGGTCTGGACCAGATCCTCCGCGTAGCTGCGGTCGCCGGTGAGCAGGTAGGCGGTGCGGGTCAGCGGCCCCCACTGCGCCCGGACGAACTCGCGGAATCCGTCGTCGGGGGGTCTTCGACCCGAATCAATCGACATCACACATCGCAAACGCTCCGTACCCCGCCGATGGTTGAGCGGGAGCCGGAACACGACGAAGCCGGCCGCGGGACCCCCGCGACCGGCTTCCGTCAGAAAGACCGCTCAGTCGGTGCCGAACTCCATGGCTGCCGCGTCGAGCAGCTGGTCCTCGGCCGGGACCGTCGGGCTGGCCGCGATGGCCTCGGCGCCACCGGCCGGCATCGCGCCGATCAGCGTGGTGGTGGACGGCTGGGCCGCGATCACCTGAGTGCCACCGACGATGCCGATCCGCGCGTACTGCTCCAGCCGGGCACGCGAGTCCGCGATGTCCAGGTTGCGCATGGTGAGCTGGCCGATCCGGTCGATCGGGCCGAACGCGGCGTTCTCGGTGCGCTCCATGGACAGCTTGTCCGGGTGGTAGCTGAACTCCGGGCCGGACGTGTCGATGATCGAGTAGTCGTCGCCGCGGCGCAGCCGGAGCGTGACCTCACCGGTGATCGCGGCGCCGACCCAGCGCTGGATCGACTCGCGGCTCATCAGCGCCTGCGGGTCCAGCCAGCGGCCCTCGTAGAGCAGCCGGCCCAGCTTGCGGCCCTCGTTGTGGTACGTCGCCAGCGTGTCCTCGTTGTGGATCGCGTTGACCAGCCGCTCGTACGCGATGTGCAGCAGCGCCATGCCGGGCGCCTCGTAGATGCCGCGCGACTTCGCCTCGATGATCCGGTTCTCGATCTGGTCGCTCATGCCGAGGCCGTGCCGGCCGCCGACCGCGTTCGCCTCCAGCACCAGGTCGACGTCGTTCGCGAACGTCTTGCCGTTGATCGCGACCGGCCGGCCCTGCTCGAACCGGACCGTCACGTCCTCCGGGAGGATCTCCACGGACGGGTCCCAGAACTTGACGCCCATGATCGGCTCGACCAGTTCCAGGCCGACGTCCAGGTGCTCCAGCGACTTCGCCTCGTGCGTGGCGCCCCAGATGTTCGCGTCGGTGGAGTAGGCCTTCTCCGTACTGTGCCGGTACGGCAGGTCACGGGCCTGCAACCACTCCGACATCTCGTGCCGGCCGCCGAGCTCCTCCACGAACGCCGCGTCCAGCCACGGCTTGTAGATGCGCAGCGACGGGTTGGCCAGCAGACCGTACCGGTAGAAGCGCTCGATGTCGTTGCCCTTGAACGTCGACCCGTCGCCCCAGATCTGCACGCCGTCGTCGAGCATCGCGCGGACCAGCATGGTGCCGGTCACGGCGCGGCCCAGCGGCGTGGTGTTGAAGTACGCCCGGCCGCCGCTGCGGATGTGGAACGCGCCGCACGCCAGCGCGGCCAGACCCTCCTCGACCAGCGCGGCGCGGCAGTCGACCAGCCGGGCGATCTCCGCACCGTACTGCCCGGCACGGCCCGGGACGGACGCGATGTCGGGTTCGTCGTACTGACCGATGTCGGCGGTGTACGTGCAGGGCACCGCACCCTTCTCGCGCATCCACGCGACCGCCACGGAGGTGTCGAGACCACCGGAGAAGGCGATGCCGACACGTTCGCCGGCGGGCAATGACGTAAGCACCTTGGACACGTTGAAAGTATATGCAGACACACGCATGATCATGCAACTGGGATACTCGTCTCCATGCGGGCGCTGATCTTCGACTTCGACGGACTGCTGATGGACACGGAGACCACGCTGCTGGAGAGCTGGCGCTGGGCGTACCGGCAGCACGGTCTCGAACTGGATCCGGCGGGCTTCTTCGCCGACCACGGCGGCGACGCGAACGAGCCCCGCTACGACGCGCTGGCCGCCGCGGTCGGCGCCGGCTTCGACCGGGAGAGCAGCCACCGCCGCCGGCAGGCCTACCGGCTCACGCTGAACGCCGCACTCACCCCGGCCCCCGGCGTGGTCGCCTGGCTCGACCGGGCCGCCGAGCTGGGCCTGCGGCTCGCGGTGGCCAGCAGCTCACCGCGCCCGCACGTGGCCGCGATGCTCAACCAGGCCGGCCTGCTGGACCGCTTCGAGACGGTGGCGACCGGCGACGAGGTGGCCGCGCACAAACCCGACCCGGCCGTCTACCGCCTCGCGCTGGCCCGCCTCGGCCTGCCGCCGGAGGACGCGCTCGCGTTCGAGGACACGCCGCACGGCGTCGCCGCGGCCCACGCGGCCGGCCTGCGCTGCGTCGCGATCCCGAACCCGCACGCCGACCGCTCCCGCTTCACGGCCGCCGACCTGCTCCTCACCAGCGCCGCCGACGCCACCATCGACGACGTCCTGACAAAGATCACCTGAGCCGCGAGGCCGGCCCTCGGGCCCGGACCGGCCGGGACCTCCGGCCCTGTCCGTGCGCCGCTCGCCGGACGACGCTGGGCGGGAACGGTGAGAGGGGAGGCCGGCGATGACGGCACAGGTGCAGGCGCGGACGTCGACCGCGGACGCGTGGCGGGGGTTCGCCGGTTCGGACTGGCGGCGGGACGTCGACGTGGCCGGGTTCATCCGGGACAACTACACGCCGTACGAGGGAGACCAGCACTTCCTCACCGGCCCGACCTGCCGGACGCTGGACGTCTGGGCGAAGCTGCAGGCGATGTTCCCGGTGGAGCGCGAGCGCGGCGTCTACGACGTGGACGCGCGCACGCCGTCGACGATCACCAGTCACGCGCCCGGGTACATCGACCGGGACAACGAGCTGATCGTCGGCCTCCAGACGGACGCGCCGCTGCGCCGGGCGATCATGCCGAACGGCGGCCTGCGGATGGTGGAGAACGGGCTGAAGGCCTACGGGTACGAGCTGGACCCGGCCGTGCGGGAGACGTTCGGGAAGTACCGCAAGACGCACAACGACGCGGTGTTCGACGCGTACCCGCAGGCGGTGCTCAAGGCCCGGCGCTCGCACATCATCACCGGCCTGCCGGACGCCTACGGCCGCGGCCGGATCATCGGCGACTACCGGCGGGTCGCGCTCTACGGCGTGGACCGGCTGATCACCGAGCGGATCACGCTGAAGGCCGCGCTGGACCAGGCGCGTTCGACCGAGCACGTGATCCGCGACCGGGAGGAGCTGGCCGAGCAGGTCAGGGCGCTGCGCGAGCTGAAGGCGATGGCCGCGTCCTACGGGTACGACATCTCCGGGCCGGCCACGAACGGGCGCGAGGCGATCCAGTGGCTGTACTTCGCCTACCTGGCCGCGACGAAGGAGCAGAACGGCGCCGCGATGTCGCTCGGCCGGACCGCCACGTTCGTCGACGTCTACCTGCAACGGGACATCGCGGCCGGTGACCTGACCGAGATCGAGGCGCAGGAGCTGGTCGACGACTTCGTGATCAAGCTGCGGATCATCCGGTTCCTGCGCACGCCGGAGTACGACGCGCTGTTCTCCGGCGACCCGACCTGGGTGACCGAGAGCATCGGCGGCGTGGGCGTGGACGGCCGGCCGCTGGTCACCCGGACCAGCTTCCGCTACCTGCAGACGCTCTACAACCTGGGCCCGGCGCCGGAGCCGAACCTGACCGTGCTCTGGTCCCGTACCCTGCCCGAGGGTTTCAAGCGGTTCTGCGCGCAGGTGTCGCTGGACACCAGCGCGATCCAGTACGAGAACGACGAGGCGCTGCGCGCCGAGTACGGCGAGGACACCGCGATCGCCTGCTGCGTCTCCGGCATGCGGGTCGGCAAGCAGATGCAGTTCTTCGGCGCGCGGGCGAACCTGGCGAAGGCGCTGCTCTACGCGATCAACGGCGGCCGGGACGAGATGTCCGGCGAGCAGGTCGCGCCCGCCACCAGGCCCGTCGAATCGGACGTGCTGGAGTTCGGCGAGGTGGTGGCGGCGTACGAGCACACGCTGGACTGGCTGGCCGAGACCTATGTGGACGCGCTCAACGTCATCCACGCCATGCACGACCGGTACGCGTACGAGCGGCTGGAGATGGCGCTGCACGACTACCCCGTGCACCGTTTCCTGGCCACCGGCATCGCCGGCCTGAGCGTGGCGGTGGACAGCCTCTCCGCGATCCGGTACGCGACGGTCCGCGTCATCCGCGACGAGACCGGCCTGGCCGTGGACTACGAGATCGAGGGTGACTACCCGAGCTTCGGCAACAACGACGACCGGGTCGACGCGATGGCCACCTGGCTGGTCGAGGAGTTCATGTCGCGGATCCGGCGGCAGCCGGCCTACCGGGGCGCGGAGCCGACGATGAGCGTGCTGACCATCACGTCGAACGTGGTCTACGGCAAGCACACCGGCAACACCCCGGACGGCCGCCGCGCCGGTCAGCCGTTCGCGCCGGGCGCGAACCCGATGAACGGCCGGGACAAGCACGGCCTGGTCGCGGCCGCGCTCTCGGTGGCGAAGCTGCCGTATGCCTCGGCCCGCGACGGCATCTCGCTGACCTGCACGGTCACGCCGGACGGTCTCGGGCACACCCGCGCGGACCGGATCACCGACCTGGTCGGCGTGCTGGACGGTTACACCGGCACCGGCGGCTTCCACATGAACGTCAACGTGCTGGACCGCGCGACGCTGGAGGACGCGATGGAGCACCCGGAGAAGTACCCGCAGCTCACGGTGCGGGTCTCCGGCTACGCGGTGAACTTCGTCCGGCTGACCCGGGAGCAGCAGCAGGACGTGGTCTCCCGGACGTTCCACGGGTCGCTGTGAACATCCAGGGGTCCGTCCACTCGTTCGACACGTCGATCGGCGTGGACGGGCCCGGCACCCGGTTCGTAGCGTTCCTGGCCGGCTGCCCGCTGCGCTGCCTCTACTGCCACTCCCCCGACACCTGGTACCGGCGCAGCGGCACGCTGATGACCGTGGACGAGCTGATGGCCGTACTGCGCGGCTACGAGCGGTTCATCGAGGTCAGCGGCGGCGGCGTGACGCTCAGCGGCGGCGAGCCGCTGCAGCAGGCCCGGTTCACCGAGGCGTTCCTGCACGCGTGCAAGATGCACGGGCTGCACACCGCGCTGGACACCTCCGGCTTCTACGGCGACCGGGCCTCGGACACGCTGCTGGACGCGGTCGACCTGGTGCTGCTGGACGTCAAGTCGTGGGACCCGGCCACCTACCGCCGGGTCACCGGCACCGGTGAGATCGCGCCGACGCTGCGCTTCGGCCGCCGGCTGGCCTCCCTGCACAAGCCCATGTGGGTACGGTTCGTGCTGGTCCCCGGCCTGACCGACGAGCCGGCGAACGTCGCCGGGATCGCCGACTTCGTCGCGGAGCTGCCCACGGTCGAGCGCGTCGAGGTGCTGCCGTTCCACCGGCTCGGGCGGCACAAGTACGACGCGATCGGCGTGGAGTTCCCACTGCGTGACACGGTGCCGCCGGCGCACGAGGCGGTGGAGGCGGCCCGCGACGTCTTCCGCGCCCGCGGGCTGACCGTCACATGACCGGCTCCGCGATCAGGACGCCGGTCGGCGGCAGCACCTCGCGCACCTCCAGCGGCCGCCATCCGGTGCCGGTCAGCCAGTCCGCCGCCTCGCTCGCCTCGTACGTGTCGCCGCCGCTGAACATCAGGAACTCGGACGCGCCGCTCACACTGTCCGGGTGCGGTTCCACCGGGTCCCGCCACCAGTCGACCAGCAACAGCCGACCGCCCGGCTCGGCCACCTCGCGCAACCGGCCGAGCAGCGCCACGCAGCGCTCCGGGGTCAGTAGATGCAGCACGTTCGCCACCACGATCACGTCGCACCCGGCCGGCAGCGGATCGGTCAGCACGTCCGCACCGGCCACCTCGATCCGCGGCTCCCCGGCCAGCCGCCGCGCCGCCAGCTCCGCCACCTCGGGCAGGTCGACCAGCACGCCGGTCAGGTGCGGCGCGCGCGCCAGGATCGGCAGCAAGAACGTGCCGAGCCCGCCGCCGACGTCCAGCACCCGCTTGTGCGCGCCGAAGTCGTACGACGTGGCCAGCGCGCCCGCCGCCGCGGCCGTGACCACGGCCACGCCCGACTCGTACGCCTCCACCTGCATCGGCGACAGCGGCGGGTAGACGCCCTCGCCGGTCCGGTACGCCCGCTCCGCCTCCGTCCACCCCGGATAGCTGACCACGTCCCAGAACCGCAGCATCGGCCGTAGGTCCGCGGGCCCGCGGCCGGACAGGAACGCCTCCGCGTCCGGCGCGTTGCGGTACCGCCCGTCCTCGTGGGCCAGCAGCCCGCCGTCCGCCAGCAGCTGGCAGATCCGCCGTACCGAACGCTCCGGCATGCCGACCCGCTCCGCGATCCGCTCCAGCGTCGCACCGGCGCCGACGGCCTCGAAGAGGCCCGCCTCCGATGCCACGAACAGCGCCTTGGCCAGCGCGAACCCGCGACCGACCCGAATGATCCGCTCCGCCGTCACCACGTCCATGCGCGGCAGGCTATCGACGAAGACAGATCAGATCAATCACTCGGTCCGCCAGCCGACCGCGCGCCGGTGCCGCCTCCACAGTGTCCCGTGGGGGCGACACCCTACGATCAACCGGTGCGAATCGAGTTCACGTACGCGCGCCCCCAGGAGTACTTCCGCGAGCAGCGCACGCAGGCCGGCCGCGCCGCGGCCGCACCGAGCCTGCTCGGCGGCGTACTGCTGATCCCGGCCGGGACCGCCTGGGGCCTCACCGCGCTGCTGTCCACCGGCATCAAGGACGAGCTGGCGCTGGCCGGTCTCGCGCTGATCCTGATCGGCATCGGCCTGTGCATCCGCGCCCACGACATCTGGCAGGACGAACTGACCGTACCCGCCTCCTGGTGCACGCCGCGCGACTGGCTGATCACCGACGAGGCCCTCGAGTCCACCACCCCGATCGGCAGCACCACCTGGAACTGGGCCGCCATCCGCTACGCGGTCCGCATCCCGCACGCGTACTTCTTCCGCGCCGAGGAGGGCGGCCGTTCCTTCGACGTACCGCGCGAGCCGCTCACCGACGAACAGGAACAGGCCCTGGAGACCTTCCTCGTCGAACGCGGCATGATCATCGACGAGCCCTTCCGCACCCGCTGACACGCGGCGGGCGCACTGGAGTCCGCAACCGGATTCGAACCGGTGTGACGCGATGTGCAGTCGCGCTCCTGGCCTCTCGGACATGCGGACGCGGGGACGTACGTGCGGGCGGCAGGATTCGAACCTGCTCAGACGATGCGGACGGTTTACAGCCGCCCCCGACTCTCCAGCGTCGGCGCGCCCGCGCGGGGTGGTACGTGCCCGGGGTGCGATTCGAACGCACACTGTCGCCGCCCTGAACGGCGTGCCTCCTGCCAGTTGGGCTACCCGGGCCCTCTTTTGTTACGTGCCTCCGGCGCGATTCGAACGCGCAACACCGGCGCCCTCAACGCCGTTCCTCTACCAATTGGGATACGAAGGCATGATGAAATAGAGGATTGCGGAAAGTGAATGTGGGCGGGCAAAGAAAAACCGCCCGATCCCGTTGCGGGAGGGGCGGCGTGGTCGCGCGCTGACGCTGGTCAGCTCGGACAACCGCCCCGAGGCGCAAGGAGGGAGAGATATAGACAGCCAAGGGCCGCGGGACAGGACCGGGCCGGGAACGCCACCGCGGACCGCGCCGCGCGAAGCACCTGACCCGACATGACCGTCTCCCTCAGCTTTTGTCACTCAAACAGCTGCCACTTCAATAGCTGTCACTTAAACAGCTGTCACTCCGGCTCGCCGAAGCTGGTTAATACGTTAATAGCCCGCCGCGGAGAATAGCAAGCATTTATTCGAACGCGCCGCCGTCAGTCCGCGCCGAGCCAGAGGCGGTCGCAGAGCGTGCTCAGGCCGACCGTGAGGTGACGTCGGTACGTGCTGAACGGCAGCCCCAGCCGGCGTGCCGCCGCCTCCTGGGTCGGCGCGCCGCTCAGAAACGTGGTGGTCAGCACGCGGTGCTGTTTCGCGGTCCGGCTCTGCCGGCCGAGCGCCTCCACCGCCGAGGCCAGCGTGCGGCGCAGCGCCTCGACCGGGTCGTCCGCGTCGCGGACCAGGCCGGTGCGCAGCAGCGGGCTGTCCGCCAGCCGCTCCGGCCGGCGCCAGGCGCGCAGCGCGGACCGGACCTCGGTGTCGAACTCGGCTCGGGTCAGCACGGCCAGGCCGGTGCCCGCGCGCGGCGGCAGCTCCTCGACCGGGCGCCGGGAGTTCGCGGCCAGCCACTCCGCCGGCGGCGCCGCGCGCCAGTCGTGCGCGAACAGGTGCCGGTCCCGGCCGCCGCCGGCCACGGTCAGCCCGGTGCCCGGCATGTCGAAGTAGCGCAGCGCGCCGGCCCACGGCGCCGGGTCGGCGGTCGCCAGGAACGTCCACGCCGGATGATCGGCCCGGACCACGCGGCCGAGCACCCGGTAGACCGCGAGGTCCTGGACCGCGGCGGCGCGGCGGCGCTCCAGCGGATCGGCCAGGCGTTCACCGGCCGGGCGCTGGGCCGCCGGTGCGCCGGTCGCGGGCCGGGCCACGAATCGGAGCACGTCCAGTTCCTCACCGGCGGTCAGCGGCGCGGCCGTGTGCGTGTACGCCCACGCCGCCGCCAGCACCGGGTCGTGCTCGCACGCGGCCACGTCCTCCACGCCGAGCCGCAGTAGCGCGGAGAAGCCGATCAGCTCGCCGCGCCGGGCCCGCGGCTCCAGCGGGTGGAACGGCCCGGCGCGCGCGATGTCCAGCAGCGCGATCGGGTCCTCCCGCCGGTACGCCCGGAACGCGGACGGCTGCCGGGCGAACCAGAACGCCACCATCTCCGGCTCGTCGCTGAGCGCCAGCAGCGCGGGCAGTTCGGCCGGGTCGACCGCGTCCTCGTACACGCCGCTGGTCGCCGGTCCCGTGGCCGAGTCCTCCGGCGCGCCGGTCGGCATGCCGAGGATCCGGTCGTAGAACGCGGTCGCGCCGAACCGGCGGTGCAGGTAGCCGAGCATCACCATGGCCGGCATGATCGCGTCACCGGCCGCGACCCGGGCGCGCGCGAACAGGTAGTCGCGGATCCGGTCGTGCAGCGCGCGGTGGCCGTCCGGGTCCCGCCGGGCCAGCTGCGCGTCCACCGAGGCGCGGACCGCGCCGTTCGGGAGCAGGCCGAACGGCGACGCGTGCATGAACGACTGGGTACGCAGCCACTCGAACATCGCGGCGGCCTCGTCGCCGACCACCGCGCGCAGCAGATCCTCGGTGATCACGATGGACTGCGCGGCGGCCTGCAGCGCACGCCGGTGGGTGCCGGACGGGAACGGGCCGGCGCACGCCTCGACCACCCGGTCCAGCAGCTCCAGCGTCGGCACCCAGCCGTCACCGTCCCGGCCGGACGTCTGCACGGTACGGGCCGCGAGCGCGAGCACGGACGGGTTCCCACCGGCGAACGCGATCATCTCCCGGCGCAGCTGCGGCGCGACGCCGAACCGGTGCAGCAGCGAACTCGAGTCCATCCGGCTCAGCGGGCCGAGCGGCAGCGGACGGATCGCCTGGAACCAGCCCGGGTCCGCGCTCCACCGGGTGACCGGCGACCGCCGCGCGGCCAGCACCACGCGCGCGTCCATCGGCAGCCGCGGCAGCAGCCGGTCGATCAGCCACGCCTCCAGCGCCGGGATCCGGTCCGCGTCGTCGACCAGCACCACGGGCGCGCCCGGCCCGGCCGTACCCGCGCGTTCCTCGTCGCCGTCCCGGCCGTCGACGCGCAGCACCGGCCGGCCGGCCGCGCGCGCCTCGTCGGCGAACCGGGCCAGCAGCGCGGTCTTGCCGATCCCGGCCGGTCCCTCGACCATCAGCAGCGCGTGTGGACTGTCCGGCCGCAGCAGCTCGTGGAACGCCGTGATCTCCGGCTGCCGCCCCAGGAACGCCGCCCGGTACGACGGGCGCAGCCGGTCCGCGACGGAGCGGATCGGGAGGGCGCTCATTGATCTCACGGCATTCACTCGACATACCGTAGAGTGACCGGCCATCGGGTTCAATCTACCGAAAGTCATACCGGGGGTTACAGAAAACTCGGCTTTCAGATACCCAGAGTCATCATCCCCGGTCGCGGCCGTCACTTTTCGTGCACCCCACCGTCCGAAAGGGATGAAGACAACATCATGACAGCGCGTTACGTGCACCTGGTCCGGCACGGTGAGGCGGCCGACGGCGCGCTCACCGAGACCGGGCGGCGGCAGGCCGCGGCGACCGGCGACCGGCTGGCCGCGTTACCGATCGCGTCGCTGCACCACGGTCCGCTGCCGCGCGCCGCGGAGACCGCCCGGATCATCGCGTCGCGGCTGCCCGGCGTACCGGTGCGGGAACTCGATGTCTGTGGTGACTACGTCCCGCCGGTCGGTGACCGGGCCGCGCTGCCGCGCGTGTTCCAGGACTTCCTGGCGGAGGTCACCGAGGAGGAGTACGCGCTCGGCGAAGCACTGGCCCGCGCGGCCCTGGCCAGATTCGCGCGGCCGGCCGAGACCGAGACGCACGAGCTGATCGTCACGCACGCGTTCACCGTGGGCTGGTTCGTCCGGGACGCGCTGGACGCGCCGGAGCCGCGCTGGCTCGGATTGAACGCGGTCAACTGCGGGCTCACCACGATCCTCTACCGGCCCGGCCGGCCGCCCGCGCTGATGGCGTTCAACGAGGTCAGCCACTTGTGATCTCGACCTCACCCGGATCGGCATCTTGACAAACGCGCGCAACGTCAGGTGTAGCCGGGGTCCCGTATCCTTTCGAGCCATGCAAGAGACAGCCCGCTTAGCTGGGTTCTTCGCAGCGCACGCCATCTGGAGCGTGTCCACCGGCGACAAGCTCGTCCCGCTGATGGGATACGAGCAGGCCGACGGCGACCGCGCCATGGCCCGTTTCGCCGGCGACGACCCGGGCATCTCGGTCCGCAACGGCCAGGATGCGCTCGAGTCCAACGAGTTCGCGGCCACCCGGGCCGCCCTCGTCGTCGAGGGTTTCATCCACCTCGCCGCCACGCCGCGCATCGACGCGCTGATCGTGCGCGCCGTCTCCTACTTCCCGGAGCGGAGCGCCATGGCGGTGGCCATCCCGTACCGCCCGCACACCGACCGGGAGGGTTTCGCCGTGCACCGCCCGCGGTTCCTCGGCTTCGACAACGTCGAACGCGAGGAGTTCCTGAAGATCGCGGACGCCTTCCACGAGGGCGTCGGCTCCCACGAGAAGGCCTCGGAGGTCTGGAACACGGCTCTGCTGTGAGACACACGAGGGGGTACGGACACGTACCCCCTCGTGCTCTTCCTACTTGGCGTCGAGCAGGTCGACGATCGCCGCGGAGGCGCGGAAGTACTTGTTCCGGCCGAGCTCGCCGATCGTCTTGATGCCCAGGGCGTCGCGCAGGTACTTCGCACCCGTCTCGCTGATGCCGGCGAGGGCCGCGACCGGCGCGGCCGCGATCTCCTCGAGGCTCTTGTCCTGGTACTCCTTGTCGACGATCTTGCTCAGATCACCGGTGACTGCCATGGGTCCTCCAGGTCTTCCACAATGGAACGGCGCAGAGGCTAGCAGACCGATCTTGACGGCCGGTTGCCGTGATCCCGCGTCCGGCGGCCGAGCGCCTACCGGCGCATCAGGGCGAAGGTCCCCCAGCCCAGGTACGGCCGCTGCCAGCGCACATGGTGCAGCTGGGATCGGGTCAATTCCGCCCGGATCTCCGGCGCCAGCTCGTCGTCCGGGTTCGCGTCCAGCCACCGCCGCATGCTGAGCCAGCCGGCGGCCACGTAACGGTCCCAGCCACGCTCGTCCGCCGCGACGAACTCGACCACGTCGTACCCCAGCGCGTGGAACCGCTCCACGGACTCCGGCAGCGGCAGGCAGTCCACGCCGCGCAGATCCCCGAACAGTGCGTCCACCGCTTCGCGCGGCGGATCCACCCGCCAGAACACGTCGCCGACCAGCAGCATCCCGCTTGGTTTCCGGCTCCGCTCCATCAGCCGCACCGTGCCCGGCGTACCCCCGCCGATCCAGGTCGCGCCGATGCACGCCACCACGTCCACCAGTTCCGCCGCCACGTACTCCCCGGCGTCGCCGTGCACGAAGGCGACGCGGTCCGCGACACCCAGGCCGGCCGCCCGCTCCCGGGCGTCGGCCAGGAACGCGGTGCCGATGTCCACGCCGGTGCCGGTGATCCCGTGATCCCGCGCCCAGGTGCACAACAGCTCGCCCTTGCCACAGGCCAGATCCAGCACCGTACCGCCCACCGGCAGCCGCAGCGCCGCCCCCAGCGTCGCCAGCTGCGCCGGCTCGATCGGGTTCAGAACCCGATGACTACTCTCTCGAATGACAAAATGCCTCGGTAGATCCACGGTCATGCTTCCTCACGTCGTCTCGGTCTCCTGATCGCTTCCCTGAGAACACACCGACGACGGTCATAGGTCACCACACTCCCGCTCCGAGCTTCCCCCGCACGCTAACGTCCCCCGCCCGTCCCCGCGACGGGTTTTGACCCATCGGCCTCACGGAGCTCCGGCCCGCGACAGGGTGCGGCCCGGAGCTACGAGCGGGTCAGCCGAGCGGCGCCGCGATCCGCCATGTGGTGTCGGCGGGGAAGC
Source organism: Catenuloplanes indicus (assembly GCF_030813715.1). Lineage (NCBI taxonomy): Bacteria > Bacillati > Actinomycetota > Actinomycetes > Micromonosporales > Micromonosporaceae > Catenuloplanes > Catenuloplanes indicus. Next base: position 6,700,576 of record NZ_JAUSUZ010000001.1, on the reverse strand, counting down.
CGGCTGCGGCGTCCTGAGGGGTGTGCGGGCCGCCGGAGGTGGCGATCCAGACCTGGGCGGAGTAGTGGCGGACCGCGTGGCCGGCCATGTTGTACGACCGCAGCGTCACCCCGCCGGTGCCGGGCTCCGCGCAGAACGTGGCGTCCCACGGGAAGACCGTGCCGCCGTCGGTGGCGTCGAGGCGGAGGCGGAAGTTGGAGTGGCGCAGGTAGCGGCCGGGGTAGTTGACCGACTCGAGCGAGTAGCAGGACGGGTCGGCCAGGCCGGGACGGACGGTGAACGTGGCGTCCGCGCGGGTGGTCGCGTCCGACGTGGACGTGACCACGGACGTGACGCCGAGCGAGTCCTGGTGGCGCAGGTAGCGGTCGGTGAAGCCGGGCGTGGTCACGCCGAGCGAGATCCGCGCGCCGGTGGTCAGGTCGGCGCCGCTGCGCCACCACGGGGACGCGATCTGCCAGGTGGTGTCCGCGGCGTACGACGCGGGGTTCTCGGCCGGGCCGGCGATCCACACCTCGCCGTTGTAGTGCCGCAGGAACCGGCCGGGCTGGTTGTACGCCTCGAACGAGATGCCCGCGGCGGTCCGCCCGGTCCGCGCGCAGAACGTCGCGTCCGCGGCGAACAGCGCGGAACCGTCGGTGGCGTCCAGCCGGATCCGTGAGTTCGCGTGCCGCAGGTAGCGGCCGGGGTAGTTGCGGGACTCGAACGACCAGCATCCGCTGCCGGCCAGCCCGGCCCGGACGCGGAACGTGGTGTCCTGCCGGGAGAGCGCGTCGGACGAGACCGGGGACGTCACGCCGAGCGAGTTCGCGTGACGCAGGTAGCGGTCCGTGAAACCGGGCGTGGTCACGCCGAGCGAGATCGATTCGCCGGGCCGCAGCCACGCCGCCGCACCCTGGACGGCCAGGTGCGCGGCCCGGATCTGATCGACATTCATCTTGAAGACCTGCCGGTCGTACGTGTAGAGGCCGTTGACCTCGTTCTCCACGTCCGTCGGCTCGGTGTAGATCGACCCGGACAGCCCGCGCGACCGGATCAGCCCCTGCAGCGTGTCCGTCACCTCGACGTACCGCCGGTTGAGCGCCGTCGTGTCCGCGACCATCTCGTAGCCGAAGCCGTTGCCCGGCGACCACTCGTGCCCGGCCACCCGCAGCCCGAGCCCGCCGAACTCGCCGAGTTGCGCGATCCGGGTCGTGCTCGGTGGTTGGGTGAGACCCGGGCCGACGTAGATGTGATCGTCGACCACGTCGCCGTTGCCCGGATCGCGCCCGCAGCAGTTCGAGCCGGAGTTGCCGTTCACCAGCCGGGTCGGGTCGTACGCCTTGACCAGGTCGGTGATCCGCGCCTCGTCGTACTCGCCCCAGCCCTCGTTGAACGGGACCCACTGCACGATCGACGTGATCCCGCGCAGCTGGTCGATCATCCGCCGCAGCTCGTCCTCGAAATTGGCCCGGTCGGACGCGGACGGCGTGACCCCGGTACGCATCGACGGCATGTCCTGCATGACCAGTAGCCCGAGCCGGTCCGCGTGGTAGAACCAGCGCGCCGGTTCGACCTTGATGTGCTTGCGGACCGTGTTGTAGCCGAGCGCCTTCTGCCGTTCCAGGTCGAAGCGCAGCGCCTCGTCGGTCGGCGCGGTGTAGATGCCGTCCGGCCAGTAGCCCTGGTCGAGCGTGCCCATCTGGAAGTAGAACCGCCCGTTCACCACCGGCCGGAGGAACCCGTTCACCACCGCGGTCGAGACGGACCGCATGCCGAAATATCCGCCCACGCTGTCGCCGCCGGAGAGCGTGACGCGCAGGTCGTAGAGGAACGGGTCGTCCGGGCTCCACAGCCGCGCACCCGGCAGCGGGATGCGCAGCCGGGTGCCGGCCGGCGCGGACGCGGTCGCCACCGTGGTACCGCCGGTGGAGACGGTCGCGGTGACGGTCTGACCGGTCGCGTTCACGGTCCGCACATCAAGGTCGAGGGCCTGCCCGGGTACGTCCGGAGTGGTGTCCAGCCGGGTGATCCGCCCCGGCGTGGTCGGCTCCAGCCACACGCTCTGCCAGATTCCGGACGCCGCGGTGTAGAAGATGCCGCCCGGGTTGAGCCGCTGCTTGCCGAGCGGGATGCCGGCCGCGTCCACCGGCGAGTGCACGCCGACGATGAGCTCGTTGGTCCCGCCGTTCAGGTGCGGCGTGACGTCCAGCGACCACGCGTCGTACCCGCCGGTGTGCGAGCCCGCGGCGGCGCCGTTCACCCACACGTTCGCCCGCCAGGTGACCGCGCCGAAGTTCAGCTGCACGCGCCGCCCGGCCCAGGACGCCGGCACGGTGAACGTGCGCTTGTAGAACATGGTGTCCTCGTGCCGCATGATCCCGGAGAGCGCGGATTCGATCGGGTACGGCACCAGCACGGTCTCCGCCAGCGTCTGCCCGGCCGGCGGCGTGGTGATCTGCGTCGACGCGGCGAACTGCCACTGCCCGTTCAGGCTCTGCCAGTCCGGCCGGGTCAGCTGCGGGCGCGGGTACTCCGGCAGCGGGTGGGTCGGCGACACCTGCGAGGTCCACGGCGTGGACAGCGGCGGCGTCTTCGGGATGTACGCGGCGTTCGCGGCGCCGGGATACATCAGGATCGCGGAACCGGCGGCCAGGACGGCGGTCGCCAGCCAGGTCAGGACCTTCTTCATCGGCCTGCTCCCAGTGGTGGGGTAACGAGAGAGCGCTTTCACATAACGTTGTTTATAGAACGCGCCCTTCGCCTACGCAACGGCAGACGTCGATGAAATGACCGCGGCTCGCTCGGTCTCGGTGCCGGGCGGGCCGCGGTCGCCGTTCGTACCGGGGCAGGTCAGGAAAAGCCCAGACGCGCGACGGCGGCGGCCCACGCGGCCGGGTCGCCGGCCGGCTGATAGCGGGTGAGCCGCTGCGTGTCGCGCAGCAGCGCGCGCAGCGCGGCCAGGTCCGGACCGGCGGCACCGGCAGCCCGCGCCTGGACCAGCACGTTGCCCAGCGCGGTTGCCTCGACCGGCCCGGCCAGCACCGGCAGGCCGGTGGCGTCCGCGGTGAGCTGGCAGAGCAGCGTGTTGCGGGCGCCGCCGCCGACCATGTGCACCACGTCGACGCGCGTGCCGGAGAGCGCGGCGACCTCCCGGACCGTCCGCCGGTGGGCGAGCGCGAGACTGTCCATGACGGTCCGCACCACCGCGGGCCGGTCGGCCGGCACCGGCTGGCCGGTGCGGCGGCAGAACGCCGCGATCCGGGCCGGCATGTCACCGGGCGCCAGGAAGTCCTCGTGGTCCGGGTCGACCACGGAGACGAACGGTTCCCGTGCGGCCGCGGCGTCCAGCAGCTCCGCGAGATCCGGCGAACCCCACGTGCGGCAGGACTCCTGGAGCAGCCAGAGGCCCATCACGTTGCGCAGATAGCGGATCGTGCCGTCGACGCCGCCCTCGTTGGTGAAGTTCGCGGCGCGGCTGGCCTCGGTGAGCACCGGCCGGTCCAGCTCCACGCCGACCAGCGACCAGGTGCCGCAGGAGATGTACGCGAAGTGCGGGTCCGCGGCCGGCACCGCGACCACGGCCGACGCGGTGTCGTGCGAGCCGACCGCGACGACCGCGGGCTGCCCGGCCAGGTCCCGGGCCCGGCCGATCACCGTGCCCGGCTCGCGCAGCGGCGGGAACAGGCCCGGGTCGAGGCCGGCCTCGGTGATCAGCTCGGTGGACCAGGCGCGCTTGTTCAGGTCGTAGAGCTGGGTCGTGGACGCGTTGGTGATCTCCGCGCCGATCTCGCCGGTGAGCCAGAACGCGATCAGGTCCGGGATCATCAGGACGTGCCGGGCCGCGGCCAGCACCGGCGTGCCACGCGCGGCCGACAGCTGGTAGAGCGTGTTGAAGTTCAGCTGTTGCAGCCCGGTGATGCCGTAGAGCCGCTCCTCGCCGATCGCCTCGGCCACGTCCCGCCAGACGCCGGTGGTGCGCGCGTCCCGGTAGTGCACCGGGTTGCCGAGCAGCGCGCCGGTCGCGTCCAGCAGGCCGTGGTCGACCGCCCACGAGTCGATGCCGATGCTGTCCACCGGCCCGGCCTTGCGCAGCCCGTCCAGTACGCCGCGGTACAGCGCGAGGATGTCCCAGTGCAGCGTGCCGTTGACCCGGACCGGCTCGTTCGGGAAGCGGTGCACCTCGTCGAGGCTCAGCGTCGCCCCGTCGAGCGTCGCCTTGATCACCCGGCCCGAGGAGGCGCCGAGGTCGACAGCCGCGAAGGTCCGTGCGGTCATCGGAGGAAGGCCGCGGCGACGCCGGCGTCGACCGGGACGTGCAGGCCGGTGGTGTGCGACAGCTCGCCCGCGGTCAGCACGAACACCGCGTTCGCCACGTGCTCCGGCAGCACCTCGCGCTTGAGCAGCGTGCGCTGCGCGTAGTAGGCGCCCAGCTCCTCCTCCGGCACGCCGTAGACCGCGGCCCGCTTCGCGCCCCAGCCACCGGCGAAGATGCCGGACCCGCGGACCACGCCGTCCGGGTTGATGCCGTTGACCCGGATCCCGTAACCGCCCAGCTCGGCCGCGAGCAGCCGGACCTGGTGCGCCTGATCGGCCTTGGCCGCGCCGTACGCCACGTTGTTCGGCCCGGCGAACAGCGAGTTCTTCGAGGAGATGTAGACGATGTCGCCGCCCATGCCCTGGGCGACCATGATCCGCGCGGCCTCCCGGGAGACCAGGAACGAACCCTTCGCCATCACGTCGTGCTGCAGGTCCCAGTCCGCCTCGGTGGTCTCCAGCAGCGGCTTGGAGACGGAGAGGCCGGCGTTGTTGACGACCAGGTCGACGCCGCCGAACGCCCGGGTCGCGACGGCCAGCGCCGTGGCCACCGCGGCGCCGTCCGTCACGTCCGCCTCCACCGCGATCGCCTGATCGGTGCCGCCGATCTCGTGCGCCACCGTCCGCGCCGTGCGGACGTTGCGATCCGCGACCACCACGCAGGCGCCCTCGGCCGCGAGCCGCAGCGCGATCGCCCGGCCGATGCCGGACCCGCCGCCGGTCACGAACGCGACCCGGGTGGCGAGCGGCTTCGGCTTCGGCATGCGCCGCAGCTTCGCCTCCTCCAGCGCCCAGTACTCGATCCGGAACTTCTCCGACTCGTCGATCGGCGCGTAGCCGGACAGCGCCTCCGCGCCGCGCATCACGTTGATCGCGTTGACGTAGAACTCACCGGCCACCCGCGCGGTCTGCTTGTTCGCCCCGAACGAGAACATGCCCACGCCCGGCACCAGCACGATCGCCGGGTCCGCACCGCGCATCGCCGGCGAGTCGCCGGTCGCATGCCGCTCGTAGTAGGCGCGGTAGTCCTCCCGGTACGCCTCGTGCAGCTCCGTCAGCCGCGCGACGGTGTCCTCGATCGACACGTCCGGACCACAATCCAGCACCAGTGGCTTGACCTTGGTACGAAGGAAGTGGTCCGGGCAGGACGTCCCCTTCTCCGCCAGCTCGGCCAGCCGCTCCCGGCCCACGAAGTCCAGCACCTCCGGTACGTCCGTGTAGTGCCCGACCTGCGGCCGGTCGGTCGACACCAGCCCACGGAGCACCGGGAACAGCGCGGCCGCCCGGGCGTGCCGCTCCTCCTCGCCCAGCGCCGGGACGATCAGCCGCCCGAACGGCTCCGGCCGCCCGTTCGCCTCGATGTACGCCGCCGCGGTCTCGATGATGGTCAGCGAGTTGCGCTCGCACTCGTCGCTGGTCGCCCCCCACGCCGTGATCCCGTGCCCGCCGAGGATGCACCCGATCGCCTGCGGGTTCGCCGCCTGCACCGCCGCGATGTCCAGCCCCAGCTGGAACCCCGGCCGCCGCCACGGCACCCAGACCACCCGGTCACCGAAGATCTCCTTGGTCAGCGCCGGCCCGTCCGCCGCGGTCGCGATCGCGATACCCGCGTCCGGGTGCAGGTGGTCGACGTGCGCCGCGTCCACCAGACCGTGCATCGCCGTGTCGATCGACGGCGCCGCACCACCACGCCCGTGCAGGCAGTAGTCGAAAAGGGACACCATCTCGTCCTCGCGCGCCGAGCCGACCGGGCCGCCTCCGCCGGCACCCCGCGAATAGACGTCCACCAGCGCCCGCAGCCGGTCCAGCCGCAGCACCGCGAGCCCCTCCTCCCGCAGCGTGCCGAGGTCCCCTCCCGACCCCTTCACCCAGAGCAGCTCGGTCGGCGCACCGGTCACCGGATCCGTGCCGGCGGCCTTCACGGACGTGTTGCCACCGGCATAGTTCGTGTTGCGCGGGTCCGCACCCAGCCGGTTGCTGCGGTCCAGCAGGTCACGCACTGCGGGGTTCGTCATGGTGTCCTTCTCGCGGAGGTGGTCGGGACTTCCGGACACGCCGTGCCGATGGTCCGGCCGACGTGAAACGTTTCATGAGTCACGGACAGGCTACGTCGCGCGACTGGGCCGGGTCAACCCCGGCGCATCGGATGAAACGTTCAACGAGCCGGCCGCTGCCGACCGGCACACGGTCGCGCGCGCGGGCATCGGCACCCGGCGCTCCGCTCCCGGCGTCTCGCCGTTCCGCGCCGGCATTTCGGCGCTCCGCGACCGGCGTTTCGCCGCTCCAGGCTCGGCGTTTCGCTGCTCCGCGCCGGCATCACGGCGCACCGTAACCAGCATCACGGCGCACCGCGACCAGCATCACGGCGCACCGCGACCGGCATCACGGCGCACCGCGACCGGCATTTCGCCATATCGCATCCTCGACCGGCCGCTGCCGCGCTCGCGAGCGACGCCGGACGCCCCGGCGGGTGGACGCGGCGCCGGCAGCCGGCATCACCGGTCCCATCACGTCGCCCACCCGGTCAGGAGCGGTTCGCGGTGGACGCGCGGGCGACCAGCTCCGGGATGAACGTGGCCTGCTCGTGCCGGTGCTGCGGGTTGATCGCCTCGTCCAGCAGCAGCTTCGCGGCCGCGCGGCCCAGCTCCTGGCGCGGCTGGCGCACCGAGGTGAGCGGCACCGCGGCCGCGGCGGCGAACTCGATGTCGTCGAAGCCGACGATCGCCAGGTCCTCCGGCACCCGCGCGCCCGCGCTCACGGCCTGCTGCAGCAGGCCCAGCGCCAGTAGATCGTTCGCGCAGAACGCGGCCGTGGGCCGACGGCGGGCCGCGAGCCCGGCGAGCCGCTCGCCGGCGGACCGGCCCTCGCTGACCGTGACCGCCTCGGTGGGCAGGTGAACCAGGTCGGCGGGGTCGCGGCCGAACTCGGCCCAGATCTGCCGGGCGCCCTCCAGCCGCTCGCGCACCTGGCCGATCGAGTCGGGCCCACCGACGAACGCGACCCGGTGGTGCCCCTGCTCGATCAGGTGCTCGACCGCGATCCGCCCGCCCAGCACGTCGTCGACGCCGACCGAGCAGAAGCCGCCGGAGTCGCGGTGCCGGTCGACGATCACTACCGGGATGCCGCGACGGGAGATCTCGTCCAGGTACGGCGCGTCCGCGTTGACCGGCGTGATCAGGATGCCCTGCACGCGTTGCTGGAGCAGGCGGTCGAGGTGCGCCTCCTCGCGTTCGGCGCGGCCGTTGCTGTTGCAGATGAACAGCGACAGGTCCGCGTCCTCCGCGGCCAGCTCGATGCCCTGCGCCACGTCGTTGAAGAACGGGTTGGTGGCATCCAGCATCACGTACGCCAGCGTGCGGCTGGTCCCGGCACGCAGTTGCCGGGCCGACTCGTTGCGCACGAAGCCCAGCTCGGCCATGGCGCGCTCGACCCGCTCCCGGGTGGACGGGCTGACCCGCTCCGGGCGGTTGAGCACATTGGAGACGGTGCCGAGCGACACGTCCGCGGCGGCCGCCACGTCCTTGACCGAGGGCGTGCGGGAACCCGGCCGGGCACGCTGCTGGCTCACCAAGGCGAACTCCTGGGGACTTTGAAACGTTGTAGAGACACCCTACGGTACGCACCTCCACACGGACGTCATGTTTCCTAACGATTTCCCGCGCAGCCTTGACACGTGTGACCGACGCCACCTAGCGTCACCCTAACTCGCTTGAAATGTTTCAACTACATCGACGAGACGCGGAGGTGGCCCGTGACGACAGATCGAAGCACGTCGTCAGGCCCGGCGTTACTAGAGGCCCTGGACGTGAGCAAGTCCTTCGGCGCGGTCGCCGCCGTGCAGGGCGTCTCCTTCCCGCTGCACGCCGGTGAGGCGCACGCGCTCGTCGGGGAGAACGGCGCCGGCAAGTCCACGATCGTCAAGATGCTGGCCGGTGTGCACCGGCCGGACACCGGCACGCTGCGCGCGAGCGGCACGGATGTCGCGTTCGGTTCCCCGGCCGACGCGAAGGCGGCCGGCATCGCGGTCATCTACCAGGAGCCCACGCTGTTCCCGGACCTCTCGGTCGCGGAGAACATCGCGATGGGCAACGCGCCGCTGACCCGGCTGCGCCAGATCGACCGGAAGGCCATGCGGGCCACGGCCGAGCGACTGTTCGCCCGGCTCGGCGTGCGGATCGACCCGGACCGGCCGGCCCGCGGCCTCTCCATCGCGGACCAGCAGATCGTCGAGATCGCCAAGGCGCTCGCCACGCACGCCAAAGTCCTGATCATGGACGAGCCGACCGCGGCGCTCTCCGGTGTCGAGGTCGGCCGGCTCTTCTCCGTGGTCCGGTCGCTGCGCGACGAGGGCGCCGCGATCATGTTCATCTCGCACCGGTTCGAGGAGATCACCGCGCTCTGCCAGCGCGTCACGATCATGCGGGACGGGCGGCACGTCTGCACCGAGCGGGTCGAGGACCTGACGGTGGACGACATGATCCGCCGGATGGTCGGCCGCGACCTCTCCGCGCTCTTCCCGAAGCAGGACGTGACCGCCGGCGACGTGGTGCTGACCGTCGACGGGCTCACCCGGGCCGGCGTCTTCCGCGACATCTCGTTCGAGGTGCGGGCCGGTGAGATCGTGGCGCTGGCCGGGCTGGTCGGCTCCGGCCGCTCCGAGGTGATGCAGGCGGTGTTCGGCGTCGACCCGTACGACAGCGGCACCGTCACGTTCCTCGGCAAGCGGCTCCGGCCGGGCAACCCGCGCGCCGCGATGACCGCGGGCCTGGCGCTGGTCCCGGAGGACCGCCGCCAGCAGGGTCTGGTGATGGACCTGTCGATCGAGCGGAACGTGACGCTCCCCCGCTCCGGCGCGCTGGCCCGACTGGGCCTGCTGTTCGGCGGCGCGGAGCGGCGCGAGGCGACCGACTGGACGCGGAAGCTGCAGACCAAGTTCGGCCGGCTCTCCGACCTGGTCGGCACGCTCTCCGGCGGCAACCAGCAGAAGGTGGTGCTGGCCAAGTGGCTGGCCACCGCGCCGAAGCTGCTGATCGTGGACGAGCCGACCCGCGGCATCGACGTCGGCACCAAGGCCGAGGTGCACCGGCTGATGTCGCAGCTGGCCGCGGACGGCATGGCCGTGGTGATGGTCTCGTCCGAGCTGCCCGAGGTGCTCGGCATGGCCGACCGGGTGCTGGTGCTGCGCGAGGGCCACCTGGTCGCGGAGCTCGCCCGCGCCGAGGCCACCGAGGAGTCCGTGATGTACGCCGCGATGGGACAGCGGGTGTCATGAGGGAGCTTGCCACTGAATCATCGGCTCAGCGCCGACCGCGCTGGAACCGCAGTACAGACGGGAGCCCGGCATCGTGACGTCCGTGACCGCAGTGAGGCCCCCGAGGTTGGGCAATCCACTCAGGCAGCGCGAGATGGGCATCGTGCTCGCGCTGCTGCTCCTGGTCGCCTACACCGCGATCAACCAGCCGCGCTTCCTCGGGACACAGAGCATCACGGACATCCTGCTCAACACCGCGATCCTGGCCGTGCTCGCGGCCGGCACGGCGGTCGTGGTGATCACCCGGCACATCGACCTGAGCGTCGGCTCGGTGCTCGGCCTGAGCGCGTTCACGGTGGCGACCGTGATGCAGGGCAACCCGGGCCTGCCGATGGTCGCCGCGCTCGGGCTGGGCCTGCTGATCGGCGCGGTGGCCGGCGTGGTCAACGGCGTGCTGGTGCACTTCGGCAACGTGCCCGCGCTGGTCGTCACGCTCGGCACGATGTACGCCTACCGCGGCCTCACCTACTCGTGGGCCGGCGGCCGGCAGGTCACCGCGGACGAGGTGCCCCGGCACTTCCTGGCCTTCGCGAACAGCGCGTTCCTCGGCGTACCGTGGCCGGTCCTGATCGCGCTGGTGGTGATCGCCGGCGCCGGCCTGATGATGCGCAACTACCGGATCGGCCGCGAGCTCTACGCGATGGGCTCCAGCCCGCAGGCGGCCGGCCTGGCCGGGATCAGGATCGCCCGGAACACGCTGATCGCGTTCATGATCAGCGGTGCACTGGCCGGGCTCGGCGGCGTGCTGCACGCGTCCCGGTTCGGCACCGTCGACGCGGCCACCGGCAACGGCTTCGAGCTGCAGGTGGTCGCGGCCGTGGTGGTCGGCGGCGTGGCGGTGTTCGGCGGCAGCGGCACGATCTGGGGCGCGGGCCTCGGCGCGCTGCTGCTCACCGTGATCGGCAGCGCGCTCGCCGTGCTGGACATCAACCAGTTCTGGCAGCAGGCCATCGTCGGCGCGCTGATCGTGCTGGCCATCGGCGCGGACCGGCTGGTCGCGGTGCGCATCGCCCGGACGCTTCGGAAGAGGGACTCGCATGTCTGAGCTGAGGGGCCGGCTCGCGAGCTGGGACAGCGTGATCATCGCAGTCACGGCGGTGGTCGTCGTCGCCGCGAGCATCGGCGTGGAGAACTTCGGCAACAGCACGAACTTCACGTTCCTGATCCTGGATCTGCTGCCGATCGCGCTGATCGCGCTGCCGATGACGCTGATCGTGATCACCGGTGAGATCGACCTGAGCGTGGCCAGCACGCTCGGCCTGACCAGCGCGATCATGGGTGACCTGTGGAACCGCGGGCTGACCATCGAGACGATCATCCCGCTCTGCGTGCTGATCGGCGCGCTGCTCGGCGCCGTCAACGGCGTGCTGATCAACCGGCTCGGCCTGCCGTCGCTGGCGGTCACGATCGGCACGCTCGCGCTCTACCGCGGGCTCGCGCTGGTGGTGCTCGGCGACGCCGCGGTCGCGGACTTCCCGTGGACGTTCACCGGCTGGGTCACCGGCACGATCGGCGGTGGCCCGATCCCCAACGTGCTGATCGTGCTGGTCGTGCTCGCGGTGCTGTTCGGGCTGGTGCTGCACGCCACGCCGGTCGGCCGGTCGCTGTTCGCGATCGGCGCGAACGACCGGGCCGCCCGCTTCTCCGGGATCAACGTCACCCGGACCAAGTTCTGGCTGTACGTGGTGAGCGGCGCGATCGCCGGCCTGGCCGGTGTGCTGTGGACGCTCCGGTACTCCAGTGCGAGGGCCGACAACGGCGCCGGGCTGGAACTGGCCGTGGTGGCCGCGGTGCTGCTCGGCGGTGTCTCGATCTTCGGCGGCCGGGGCAGCCTGTGGGGCGTGCTCTCCGGCGTGCTGCTGCTGGCCACGCTGCAGAACGCGCTGCGCCTGCGGGACGTGTCCGGCCAGGCGCTGAACATCGTGACCGGCGTGCTGCTGATCGCGTCCGTCCTGCTCCCCAACGTCATCGCCGGCGTCCGCGACTCGCTGCGCCGGCGGCGCCTCCGGGCCGTACCCGCGAAAAGTTCTTGATCTTCACATCTCCCGTGGCAACAGAGGAAGGGCACCCATGAGGACTCACACCACGCGCGCGCTGGCCGTGGCCACCGCGTCGCTGCTGACGCTGGGGATCGCCGCGTGCGGTGGCACCAGCAAGGGCGACAACAGCGGCGCGGCCGGACCGGCGTCCACCGCGACCGCGGACCCGAACGCCGCGCTCAAGGAGGGCCTGAAGATCGCCTTCCTGCCGAAGCAGCTGAACAACCCGTACTCGGACGTGCTGGCCGGTGGCGGCGAGGTCGCGGTCGGCGAGCTGAAGGGCGAGTACAAGCTGGTCGGACCGAACGACGCGGCCGCGTCCAGTCAGGTCAGCTACATCAATACGCTGATCCAGCAGCAGCAGGACGTGATCGGCATCGCGGCGAACGACCCGAACGCGGTCTGCCCGTCGCTGCAGCAGGCCCGCCAGGCCGGCATCAAGATCGTCTCGTTCGACTCGGACGCGTCCAGGGACTGCCGGGACGTCTTCATCAACCAGGCCACCACACAGGGCATCGGCGAGAGCCTGGCGACGATGGCGAACGAGCTGGCCGGTGGCGAGGGCGAGATCGCGATCCTGTCCGCGACGCCGAACGCGACCAACCAGAACGCCTGGATCAAGGTCGTCGAGGAGGAGCTGAAGAAGCCGGAGTACAGCAAGCTGAAGCTGGTCAAGACCGTCTACGGCAACGACGAGGACCAGAAGTCGTTCCAGGAGGCGCAGGGTCTGCTCCGGTCGTACCCGAACCTGAAGGTGATCGTCTCGCCGACCACGGTGGGCATCGCGGCGGCCGCGCGGTACGTCTCCTCCTCCAGCTACAAGGGCAAGGTCGCGATCACCGGCCTGGGCCTGCCGAACCAGATGCGCGAGTACGTCAAGGACGGCACCGTCTCGAAGTTCGCGCTCTGGGTCCCGTCGGACATCGGCTACCTGGCCGCGTACGCCGGCGCGGCGCTCGCGTCCGGCCGGATCACCGGCGCGGAGGGCGAGACGTTCACGGCCGGCAAGCTCGGCGAGTACACGATCGCGGCGAACGGCGAGATCGTGCTCGGCCCGCCCACCGAGTTCACCGCGCAGAACATCGACCAGTTCGACTTCTGACCATCTGATCAGGGAGTGGTTGTGCCGCGGTACTGCTTCGAACTGCACGTCAAGCCGGATCGCATCGACGAGTACGTGTCGCGCCACCGCGCCGTCTGGCCGGACATGCTGGCCGCGCTGCGGGACACCGGCTGGCGCAACTACTCCCTGTTCCTGCGCCCGGACGGGCTCCTCATCGGATACGTCGAGGCGGACGACCTGGCCGCGGCGCAGGCCGCGATGGCACGGACCGAGGTCAACGCGCGCTGGCAGGCGGAGATGTCGGAGTTCTTCACCGGCATCGACGGGCGCCCGCCGGACGAGGGGTTCGTGCTGCTGACCGAGGTGTTCAACCTGGACGACCAACTGGCGTCCATCACGGAGAAGTGAGTGACATGGCTGACCTGAACGCGGTGAAGCAGGCACTTCGCGAGCAGCGGATCGAGACCCCGTCCTGGGCGTTCGGCAACTCCGGCACCCGGTTCAAGGTGTTCGCGCAGGCCGGGGTGCCACGCACGCCGGAGGAGAAGATCGCGGACGCGGCCACGGTGCACCGGTTCACCGGGGTGGCGCCGAGCGTGGCGCTGCACATCCCGTGGGACAAGGTCGCGGATTACTCGAAGTTGTCCGCTTTCGCCGCGGAGAACGGCATCCAGTTGGGCGCGATCAACACGAACGTCTTCCAGGACGACGACTACAAGCTCGGCTCGGTCACCAACCCGGACCCGGCGGTCCGGCGCAAGGCCACCGACCACCTGCTCGAAGCCGTGGACATCATGGACCAGACCGGCTCGCGCGACCTGAAGCTGTGGTTCTCCGACGGACTCAACTACCCGGGCCAGGACGACCTGCGGCTGCGTCAGGACCGGCTCGCGGCGGCGCTGCGCGAGGCCTACGACCGGCTGAGCGGCGACCAGCGGATCCTGCTGGAGTACAAGCTCTTCGAGCCGGCGTTCTACGCCACCGACGTGCCGGACTGGGGTACGTCGTACGCGCACTGCGTGGAACTGGGCCCGAAGGCCACGGTGTGCATCGACACCGGCCACCACGCGCCGGGCACGAACATCGAGTTCATCGTGGCGTTCCTGCTCCGGCAGGGGAAGCTCGGCGCGTTCGACTTCAACAGCCGGTTCTACGCGGACGACGACCTGATGGCCGGTGCGGCCGACCCGTTCCAGCTGTTCCGGATCATGTACGAGATCGTCCGGGCCGACGCTCTGACCGCCGCCGGTATCAACTTCATGCTCGACCAGTGCCACAACATCGAGGCGAAGATCCCGGCGATCATCCGGTCGGTGCTGAACATCCAGGAGGCGACCGCGAAGGCGCTGCTGGTGGACCGGGACGCGCTGTTCGCCGCGCAGGCCGCCGGGGACGTGCTGGAGGCGAACTCGGTGCTGATGGACGCGTACAACACGGACGTCCGGCCGCTGCTCCGCGAGGTCCGCGAGGACGCCGGCCTGGACCCGGACCCGATCGCGGCGTACAAGCGCAGCGGCTACCAGAAGAAGATCGTCGCCGACCGGGTCGGTGGCCAGCAGGCCGGCTGGGGCGCGTAGTTCCTACGGGTGGCGCTCTACGGCAGCGTAGAGCGCCACGTCCTCGTTGCGGTCGGCGAACCGCATCGCCCGCCGCATGACACCCTCGAACTCGTAACCGCAGCGCTCCGCTACCGCCCGGGCCCGCGCGTTCGCCACCATCGTGCGGATCTCCACCCGCCGCATGCCGTACGTGCCGAACGCGGCCTCGGTCAGCGCCGTCACCGCGCGGGTGACCAGGCCCTTCCCCTCGGCGGCCGCGTCCAGCCAGTAGCCGACGTCCGCGATCAGCGTCTGCGGGTCCCGCCGCATGCCGCACGCGCCGACCGGCACGCCCGCGTGCTCGATGATCAGGTAGTGCTCGCGCCCCTCCGCGAACCGGTCCAGACCACCGCGGATGTACGACCGGGTGCTCTCCACGGTCGGCCGGTACGCGGCCCACGGCTGCCAGAGCGCCAGCCGCGCCTGATTGCGCACCATCAGCTCGGTGATCGCCCCGGCGTGCCGCTCCTCGGCCAGCGTCAGCCGCAGCCCGTCGCCCAGATCCAGCGAGAACATCCGCTACTCGGCCTCTTTGCACGTCGACAGGTAGGTCAGGGGCCAGTCCGCGGACGTCAGATCCACCGCGGAGGTGATCTCGCTGCGGGTGCCGTCCGCGGCCTCGACCAGCACGCGCGTGGCCGGGGGCGCCGGTGCCTCGACGTCGCAGTCGAACACGATCGTCACGTCCAGCGCGGTCGTGCCGCCGGGCTGCAGCCAGCGCGGCTTCTCCACGTCCGTCGTCATCCGGATGCCGCCGGACTGCGCGGACACCGCGTGCACCACGACGTCGGACTGCCCGGTGTTCGACACCAGGATCCGGCTCGCCGCGCGGACCGCGTGCACGGCCGGCGTGGTCTCGAAGACGTTCGGATCGCGTGCGACCAGCAGCTGCGGCGCCGCGCGGGCCTGCGCCTCCGCCTCCTGGGCCGCCACCACCTGCGGGCGCAGCACCCCGGCGTAGTACACGCCGCCGCCGCCCACCAGCAGCCCGGCGACGAAGGCCGCGATCAGGAACGGGACCGCGCCGATCCGGCCACGCTGATAGGCCAGCCAGCCGGAACGCGGCGACGGCTCGGCGGCGCGCTCCGGGGTGACGTCCAGCTCGATCACCGGGCCACCCTACTCCCGCGCGGGCCGGTTCGCGGGGGTCAGTTCGCCGGGCGGCTCTGGATCGTCTCGCAGGCGCCGTGCCGCATCGCGTGCCACGGCCGCACCGCCGTGATCGGCAGCTCGACCTCGCCCCGGCCGCCGTCCGGCGTGTCCACCAGCGCCCGGCCGTGCAAGCCGCGCAGCGCGTCGTACGCGCACGTGAACGTGATGGTCACGCCCATCGGCGCGGTCGCGCCGGGCGCCACCCGGTGCACCCGCTCGTCGGTCACCGTGATCCGCACGCCTGGCCACTCCGCGCTCACCGCGTGCACCACGGCCGGTTCGTCGTCCACGTTCGTCACGGTCGCGATACCACGCAGCCGCGCCTCGTCACCGAGTATCGCCATCTCGTCATCACCGACCGCGACGTGCGCGGTCAGGTCCTGCCCGCGGGCGCCGCCGGTGTCGCGCAGCCCCAGATAGCCCACGCCGCTCGCCGCGACCAGGGCCAGAACGAAACCCATGACGACCACCGGCCGCGGGTACGCGGAGAGCCGCTCCCGCAGCCCTGGCTCCCGCTTCGCCCGGCCGTCGCTGCCGTCGTTGCCGGGGGTGATGTCGAGCTCGATCATCCGTCCCACCCTACGCCGTGCCGGCCGTGCCCGCCGAGGTCACGGCGCTCGCCGGCGTCACGGCGCTCGCCCAGCCGTCGCCGCAGGAGTTCGGCCAGCGGCATCGACTCACCGTCCCGGCCGCCCTCGCCCACGATCAGCCGGGGGCGCGACGGGGTGACGGTCACGCCGGTCAGCCGCGCCAGCAGCCCGCCGGGCGCGGTCAGCGAGTAGAACTCGCCGTCCGTACCGACCGCCACCGACCGGTCGGCCCGCAGGTACCAGCCGCGCAACCCGGTTCGCAGCCGTCCTTTTCCGCCGCCGAACGGCACCGCGGTCAGGTCCTCCGCCGGAATCCCCCGTGCCTCGGCCTCGCCGACGAACTGCCGCATCAGCTCGCGGGCCTCCGCCACTTCGGATTCCCGCTTCGCCTCCGCCGCCGTCGCATGCGCCTGGATCGCCCGTCTCCGCTGATCAGCCCACTCCCCATCGACCACGGCCGCAGCCTACGCCCCTCCGTCGTCCCCGCCGGATGCCGGAAACGGGCCTCGCACCGGCATCGCCGTCCTAGGGGCGAAAGATCCTTTCATACGTTATGAAAGGATTCTGACCCTGCCGGGAGCGAGGCGACCATGTCCGAAATTTCGTGGCATAGCACTCGGTCCAGGGAATCCTCTGGAAGAACTTCGCCGGTGTCGAAGAGCGTGTCCCGCCGTTCGAGGAGCATGAGAGCGCGCGGCCGGCGGCTAGGGTCGCCGGAGCGCTGGCGGACGGGAGATCGGAGACGACCTGCTGGCGCTGATCTTCACGGCCTGTCGCCCGGTGCTGCCCGGGAATCCCGCACCGCGCTCACGCTCAGGCTGCTCGGCGGCCTCAGCACGGACGAGATCGCCCCGCGCGTTCCTGGTGCCGTCGCCCACGATCGGCCAGCGCGTCTCCCGGGGCGAGCGCACGCTGCTGCTGGAACGGGTGGCCGCGGCCGCACCCCAGGCTCCGTGATCCACCGGTCACCGAAGAAGCAGCACCGCGATCACCACGGCCGCGATCGCGGCCGGCAGCAGGTAGGGGCGCAGGACGCGGCGGCGTTCGGCCGGGGTGAGCGGTTCCAGCCACTCGTCCGGTTCGAGCACCTCGGGGTAGCCGCCGCGCCACTCCACCCGGCACCCCTCCGGCACCGTGATCGTCACGCTCTCCCGGCGGTGCGACCAGACCAGGCCGTGCACCGCGTAGACCGCCACCCACCAGCCGAGCGTCAGGAACGACAGCGCCAGGTGCAGCGCGTGCGCCGGATGCCCGAACTGTCCTACCCGTACCGTGTAGGTCTCGTTCACGTATGGGTGAACGCTTCGCCGGCCACCGAGGAAACTAGGCTTGGTCGCCATGGACGACGGGGTGGAGCTGGCCGCCGCGCTCGGCGCGCGCCTGGACGGCGTGACCTTCGACGGCCTCGGTGCGGATCAGGTGACCGCGCTGGTCATCGACGAGATCGTGGCGTGGGCCGCCGAGCAGGGCTGGCGGGTCTACCGCCGGGCGCCGAGCGTGGTGTCGCTGCCGCCGCCGCTCGACCGGCAGAAGTCGGTGCTGGACGTGGCCTGCGCCCGGCCCGGTGGCGCGCTGCCGATCGCGATCGAGGTGGACCACACGGATCGCCGCCGTACCGTGGACAAGTTGCGCGCCGAGGCCGCGGCCGGCCGGGTCGCGCTCTGGGTGCGCTGGTCGCCGGGCGCGATCAAGGACCCGGGTCCGCCGGTGCACCTGGTGCCGCTCGCGGTGACCAGGCCGCGTCCGGGCGTGTTCGCGCGTGGTGTCGAGCGCCCGCCACCCCCGCACTCGGCCGCGGGTGGTTCCGGCACGCCGCAGGAGTTCCCTCTCTAAGATCAAGATCATCCGACGGTACGACGTAAGGCGGCTTTCATGGCGATTCGCGTGGGTCTGGTCGGTTTCGGACTCGGTGGACGGGTGTTTCACGCGCCACTGATCGCCGCCACGCCCGGCCTGGAACTGTCCGCGATCGTGACCGGGAACCCGGACCGCGCGGCGCAGGCCCGGGCCGCGCATCCCGGCGCCGAGATCGTCCCGAACCTGCCCGCGCTGCTCTCCTCCGGCGCCGTCGACCTGGTCGTGGTCGCCTCGCCGAACGCGCAGCACGTGCCGCAGGCGCGCGCCGCGATCGACGCCGGGCTGCCGGTGGTGGTGGACAAGCCGTTCGCGCCCACGTCCGCGGAGGGCCGGGACCTGATCGAGGCGGCCGAGGCCGCGGGCGTGCCGCTCACCGTGTTCCAGAACCGGCGCTGGGACGGCGACCTGCTGACCGTGCGGAAGCTGCTGGACTCCGGCGCGCTCGGCACGGTGCACCGCTTCGAGTCGCGGTTCGAGGTGTGGAAGCCCGCGCTGAAGGAGGGTTCCTGGAAGGAGGAGACCGCGCCCGGCGCCGGCGTCCTCTACGACCTCGGCTCGCACGTCATCGATCAGGCGCTGCTGCTCTTCGGCCCGGCCGAGGTGGAGCACGCGGAGCTGGGCGTGGTCCGGTCCGGCTCGGCCGTGCCGGACGACGCGTTCGTGGCGCTGCGGCACCTCACCGGCGTGCGCTCGCACCTGTGGATGAGCCGCCTCGCCGCGCAGCCCGGGCCGCGCTTCCGGGTGCTGGGCTCCGCGGGTGCGTTCGTCAAGCACGGGCTGGACGGGCAGGAGCCGGCGCTCGCGGCCGACGGCGACCCGGCCGCGCCGGACTGGGGCACGGAGCCGTCGTCCCGCTGGGGCCTGCTCGGCGCCGGCGACGCCACCGAGCCGGTGCCGACCGAGGCCGGAGCGTACCCGAGCTTCTACGCGGGCGTGGCGGCCGCGCTGACCGGCGGCACGCCGATGCCGGTCGACCCGGCCGAGTCGCTGGCCGGGCTGGAGATCATCGAGGCCGCGGTGCGGATCGCCGATCGTTGAGCTGACCCTTGAGGTGCCGGCCCAGGTTGCGGGCGATCTCCCGGTTCGCGTCGCGTTCCGCGATCGCCTGCCGCTTGTCGTACGACCGGCGGCCCTTCGCCAGCGCCAGCTCGACCTTGGCCCACCCGTTCGCGAAGTAGAGCGACAGCGGCACCAGCGTCAGGCCGCCGCCCTCGCGCAGCTTGGTCAGGATGCGGTCGATCTCCACGCGGTGCAGCAGCAGCTTTCGGGTGCGGCGCGGCGCGTGCCGGGTCCAGTCGCCGAAGCCCCAGTCGGCGATGTGCATGCCGTGCAGCATGATCTCGCCGTTCAGCTCCTGGGCGAAGGCCTCGTTCAGCGAGACGTGGCCGGCACGCAACGACTTGACCTCGGTGCCGGACAGCACGAGCCCGGCCTCGTAGGTCTTCACGATCGTGTACTCGTGCCGGGCCTTCTTGTTCGACGCGACGAGCGTGCGCCCGTCGCCGTCCTCCCGCTTCGCCATGCGCGCCAGGTTACGCGGCGGCGCTCACGGGCGCGCGGACATATTCCGTGGCGCCATCAGGGCGCCCCGCAAGCTGTTCACACAGAGCGAGGGACGCCCTGATCACGAAGCCGCACGCCTACCCGAGCGCGGCCGGAGCGATGCCGGCGGCCTCCGTCTCGCCGCCGGCCGGGACGGTCTCGGCGACCTGAGCCGCACCGCCCGCCTCGGTGCCGACGGTGGCCGGAACGGTCTGCGGCGGGGCCGCGTGCACGGCCGCGATCCCGAAGAGGATCAGCACACCACCGGCCATCTGCATGACCGTGAGATTCTCACCGAGCAGCAGCCACGCGAAGATCGAGGCGAACACCACCTCCAGCAGTCCGATGAACGACGCCAGTCGCGACCCCAGCCGCCCCGCGCCGAAGATCCCGGTTGCGTACGCGATCGCGGTGCCGAAGACGGCCACCACCGCCAGCGGCACGAACCACGGCACCGCGGAGCCCAGCAGCGTCACGTCTCCGAAGTCCGCCGTGAACGGCAGCAGCCCCACCGCCCCGATCAGCGCCAGCGTCAGCCCGCCGAGCAGCAGCCCGGCACCGGCCAGCGCCACCGGCGGCAGTCCGGCGGACGGGCGCGCACCCACCACGAAGTAGACCGCGCACCCCACCGCCGCCGCGAACGCCAGCGTCAGCCCGGCCGGGTCCACCGCCCGCACCGCGCCCGGCCCGATCACCAGCACCAGGCCGCCGATCGCGAGCACCGAGCCGAGCAGCACGATCGCGTGCGGCGCCCGCCGGGTGCTCACCCACGCCCAGAGCACGAGCAGCAGCGGCGCGAGATATTCGACCAGCAGCGCGGTGGAGACCGGGATGCGGGAGATCGCCGCGAAGTACGCGAACTGGGTGAACGCCACCGCGATCGCGCCCATGCCGAGCACCCGCCACCGCCCCGCCCACAGCGTGCCCCAGCGCCCGCGCAGCGACCACACCACCAACGGCAACAGCAGCAGACCGGCCGAGAGGGTACGGGCGGAGACCGCGGCCGCCGGGGACCAGCCCGCTTCCAGGAGTGGTTTGACGAAGGCGCCGGACGTGGCGAAGGACGCGGCCGACGCGAGCGCGGCGACCAGGCCGGTGGACTGCTTCACGATGCACCCCTGTCATGGGTTAACGTTCGTATGACCCTGACGCTAGGCCCGTACCCGTGAGGAGTCAAATTGCTTTTTGCCCCTGACACCGAGGAGGCGCTGGACTTCATCGTGGCGCTGATGAACACCGAGGCCGGCGCGTCCCGGTCCGGCACCGACGAGCTGGCCACGATCGCACAGCTGCGGGCGCTGATCGGGCGCTATACCTACTCCGGGCGGATCGACTACGACGAGGCGGAGCTGCGCGCGGTGCGGCGCACCCGGGAGCTGCTGCGCGAGGTGTGGACGCTGGACCGGGACGCCGCGGTCGAGGTGGTCAACCGGATGCTGCGCGAGGGAAAGGCACTGCCCTACCTGGCCCGCCACGACGACCTGGACTGGCACCTGCACGCCACCGACCCGGACGCGCCGCTGGCCGTGCGCATGCGGGTCGAGGCCGCGCTCGCGCTGATCGACGTGATCCGGATGGACGAGACCGGCCGGCTGCGGGTCTGCGGCGCGACCGACTGCACCGGCGTCTTCGTCGACCTGTCCAAGAACGGGTCCAAGCGGTTCTGCAGCGTGCGGTGCGGCAACCGGATGAACATGATCGCCCACCGGAGCCGCAAGCACCTCAACGGCAACCCGTAGCGGCCCGCGGCTGCTCCGGCGGGCGCACAGCATGAGACCCGCACCGCCCACCGAGACCAGGAGTGCAGATGATCAACGCACCCGCCACCGACCTCGTCCTCGTCGCCGAGGACGACCCGGATCTGCGTGAGCTGATCGCCATGTCGGTCGAGGGCGCGGGGCTGCGCGCGGTCTGTGTCACGGACGGGATCACCGCCGCGCGCATCCTGGAGACCGCGACGCCACGGGCGATCATCACGGACGTCGGCATGCCGGCCATGACCGGCCTGGAGCTGTGCCGCCTGGTGCGCTCGCAGGCGCAGCTCCGGGACCTGCCAGTGATCATGGTGTCGGCCGCGATCGACGACGCGGACATCGAGGCCGGCTACGCGGCCGGCGCGACCGACTACCTGGTCAAGCCGTTCTCTCCGCGCCGCTTCCGCACCCGGCTGGCCGAGCTGCTGCACCACGAGGCCCCCGCCCGCCGCCGCGTCCCGACGCACGCCCGCCCGCACCGCTTCGCGACACCGGCCGGCCCACGAAACACATCCGTACGCTGGTGACCGCCACCGCGCCGAGCCTCCCGTGGCCGGCGGCGCTTCAGTCGCCTGACCAGCGACTATTGGTGAGCGAGGCGTCATTCAAGTCGTTGGAGCGCCTCGATCTTCTGGACCTCCCGGCGGACGTTGGTGGCGTCGCTCAGGCGACCAACGCCCCGACAACCGGGCGTCGCCCCGGCAACCGGCGTCGGCCCCGGCGACCGGCGGCGCTCAGGTGACCGGCGGCGCTCAGGTGACCGGCGGCGCTCAGGTGACCGGCGGCGCTCAGGTGATCGACAGGGCGAAGCCGGTCGACGGGAGCGCGAAGAGCAGCGCGAGCACGGCAAGCCGGGGAATCGACGGTGATCTGGTCAGCCAGGCGTAGGCACCGAGCAGCACCGGCACCATCACCAGCTGGTAGGGCAGCGTCGCGGCGGGGATCAACACGTTCGCGCTGGCGCAGGCGAGCGACAGGCCGAGCGCGAGCGTCCACAGTGACAGCCCCAGCCGGTAGGCGCCACCCGCACCGAACCGCACCGCGATCGTGGAGTATCCGGCCCGCAGGTCAGCGGGCCGGTCCACGACCGTGGTCGGGATGTAGAACGCGGCCGCGAAGAGCAGCCCGAGCAACGCCATCTGCCACGGGAAATCCCACGGCTCGCGTGCCACCGACCAGCCACCGAGCGGCGCGACCACGCCCACGACCAACGCGTTGACCAGCACGTCCGCGCCCGCTCGGGCCTTGAGTCGCAGCGGCGGCGCGCTGTAGGCCCAGCCGAGCGCCAGCACCCCGGCCACACCGAGCACGAACAGCGGCCCGACCAGCGCGGCCGTCCCCAGGGCCGCAAGAGCCGCGATCGCCGAGTAAACGCGCAGGTTCCGCGGCGACACCGCACCCGCGCTCGTCTTACGCGGATTGAGCCGGTCGGTCGGCAGATCGTGCAGATCGTTGTGGGCGAGCACCGCACCCCAGATCAGCGGCCCCAGCACCAGCAGCGTCAGCCCGGCCCGCCACGGGTCGCGGGGCGACAGCTCGCCGCTGGCCAGCACCAGCCCGAGGTAGGCCGGCACCCAGGACACCGGCCAGAACCACGGCCGCGACACCGCCGCGAGAACGACCGCCCGATGGGTACGCACGCGAGACCGCTGCAACATGCGACCGATCCTGGCCGTCGCCCGCTGTGACGAACCTGAGAAGGGTGACGGCGCCCATCGACGACCGCTAGGGTGTGGCAAGCGCTTTCCCACCTATGTCCGGAGGTGGCACTCATGGCCGAATCAGCCCGGCTCACCGTCGGCGGCACCGTGGTTGCCCGCCTCCAGGACGGCACCGACGTGGACCCGACACTCGGCCCCCGCCCCTACCTGCACCCCGTCACCACGCTCACCGGCGTCCCGGTCACCGACGCGTTCCCGGAGGACCACCGCTGGCACCTCGGCGCGTCCGTCGCCATGCAGGACGTGGCCGGCACCAACCTGTGGGGCGGCCGCACGTACGTCCGCGGCCAGGGCTACACCTGGCTCGACGACCACGGCCGGATCGTCACCTCTCGGCTCTCCCCCACTGCCGCCGAGGACGCGTTCACCTCGACGCTGCACTGGCTCGATCGCGACGGCACACTACTGATCACCGAGGACCGCACGATCTCCGTACGGCCGGTGTCGGACAGTGCGTGGGCGCTGGAGGTGGCCTACACGCTGGCCGCGCCGCCGTCCCGGGACATTCCGCTCGGCAGCCCCGCCACGAACGGCCGGCCGGACGCCGCGGGCTACGGCGGCTTCTTCTGGCGCTGCGCCCCCGGCCCCGCCGAGGTCTTCGACGCCTCCGGCGCTCGCGGCGAGACCGTGGTCAACGGCGGCACCGCCCCCTGGGTCGCGTTCGCCGCCGCCGACCACACCCTGGTCTTCTCCGGCCTCGGCGACGGCGACCACTGGTTCGCCCGCACCGGCATCTACCCCGGCGTCTGCGTCGCGCTGGCTTGGGAGAAGCCGCTGCTCATCCCGGCCGGTGGCACCATCTCCCGCCGCCACACCGCCGTCGTCGCCGACGGCACGCTGACCCCGCCGGAGGCCGCCGCGCTGGGCGCCTGAACCGCGCTACTCCCGCTCCACCCGAATCACGTCACGACGTGACCCGTACCCGAATCCGAGGTCCATGGGCATCTCGGTCTGCAGGCGCACGGCGTCCGTCTCGCCCTCGTTCACCGCGATCCGCAACGGCCCGCCGTGGTAACGGCTGAACTCGGCGGAAATCTCGTACTCCCCCGGTGCGAGATGCACAGAGGTTTCGGCAGCGAAGGCGAGCAACGCCACCAGATTCCCGTCGACCTTCACCTTTATCCACGTCAGGAAGCCGGCTTCGTCCACGCCGCCCCGCCGTAGCACGAGGGTGCCCCCGGCGTCTCCGCGCCCGGCCTCGACGAGTCGCCTGCCGCGTTCCGCTCCTGCTTATGCCCGAGCGCGTCCTTGACCTCCTTGACCCGGTCCCGCACCTCGTACGTATGCGTCGTGATCCCGTCCGTGGTCGAGGACGTGGCCGAGCCGTTCGGGTCGGTCACCTCGGTCCGCCCGGCGTGGTACGTGAAGGTGTACCGCGCCACGCTCGGCGTACCGCCCGGGTTGGTCTGCTCGTAGTAGTCGAGCATCCGCGAGGTGTCCGGCTCGTACCCGAGGTCGACGACCCGCCCCTCCGGCGTGGTGATCTTCGACAGCCGGTCCGACGTGTAGTCGTATCGGGTCACACCACCGGCCGCGTCCGTGACGGTCTGCAGGTTGTTCGCGGTGGTGTAGGTCAGTCCGACCTCGCGCCCCGCCGGGTCGGTGATCGTGGCGAGCCGGTCGTTCGCGTACGCGAACCGGACCACGCGCCCCTGGGTGTCGGTGGCCGTGGTGACGTTGCCGCCCCCGTCGTACCCGAAGGTGATCTTGTTGTTGTTCTTGTGCACACTGCGCAGCAGGCGCCCGGTCGAGTCCGCGAAGTAGAAGCTGCCCTCGCTCTTGTCGAACTTGAGCCGCAGCTCACCGGTTCCGGTGTCCCGGGTCAGGTCCGCGTCGATGGCCGGCGGCGTGCGCCACTTCCCGGCGCCGTCGTTGACGAACGTCGCGGTGAAGCCGCTCGGCGCGTGGTAGGCGATGTCGGCGGTGGCGTGGTCCGCCTTCGAGAAACACCGGACACGGCGACGCCGGCCCGCCGCACGGCATCGCCGGTGCCGGCGCCGGGCTGGCCGGGATGGCGGAGCGGGCCCGGGCGCTCGGCGGCACGCTCCGGACCGCGCACACCGCCGCGGGCTTCACCGTCCAGGCCGAGCTGCCGCTGGGGCGTACCGCATGATCCAGGTTTCGATCGTCGACGACCAGGCTCTGGTGCGGGCCGGGCTGCGCGCGCTGCTCAGCAACGATTCCGGCATCGAGGTGGCCGGCGAGGCCTCCGACGGGCGCCGGGCCGTGACCGAGGCCTGCCGGCTGTGCCCGGACGTGGTGCTGATGGACCTGCGCATGCCGGGCGGCGACGGCGTCGAGGCGACTGCCGAGATCACCGCCCGGCTGCCCGGCACGCGCGTGCTGGTGCTCACCACGTTCGACGAGCCCGGCGAGATCGACACCACGGTCCGGGCCGGCGCGGCCGGCTATCTGCTCAAGGACACCGGCGCCGAGGAGTTGGGCCGCGCCGTGCACACCGTCGCGGCCGGCGGGAACCTGCTGTCACCGACGGTGGCCCGGCACGTGATGGATCGGCTGGCCGCCCAGGACCCGCCCCCGCCGCCGGACCCGCGGCTGGCCGGCCTGACCGAGCGGGAGCTGAAGGTCCTGGCCGGGTCGGCCTCGGCGAGACGAACCCGGAGATCGCGGCCGCGCTGTTCATCAGCCCGGCCACCGCTCGCACCTACGTCAGCCGCCTGCTGGCGAAACTCCGCGCTCGCGACCGTACCCAGCTGGCGGTCATCGCTCTTCGCAGTGGGGTCGTGGCGCCGACATCCGGTGGCGCGGCCGGGCCGGGAGGCGCACGCTGACCCGCGATGGGTGTTCTGGACGGCGTGGCTGCGCGGGTGGCCGCCGGTGCGACCGTGAGCTTCCGGCCGGCCGGCAATTCGATGGTGCCGCTGATCCACAGCCGCGACCTGGTCACCGTGGCGCCGGTGGATCCGGCGCGCGTGGAGATCGGTGACATCGTGCTGGCCCGGGTGGCCGGCGCGGTCTATCTGCACCTCGTGTCCGCGGTCGACGCGGCGAACGGGCGGGTGCAGATCGGCAACAACCGGGGCCGGGTGAACGGCTGGACGAACCACGCCCGCGTCTACGGCATCTGCGTCGCGGTGGCGGGCCGGGGGCGGCCGCGCACCGCGGGGAAGACGCGGACCCCCTGAGCCGCACGGGGCTGTGCCATGATCCAAGATGTGAGCGCTCACTTTCGCCGTGCGCGGGTCGGTGCGTCCTCCGCCGATGACCCTGCGGACGGCGACGGGGAGTGCGTATCGTTCCGCGGAAAGCCCACCATCCACACGATCACGGCAGACAGGAACCTGCGATGACGCATCAGATCTGGTTTCTCACCGGCAGCCAGCATCTCTACGGACCCGAGACCCTGGAGCAGGTGGCCGCGCAGAGCCGGGACATCCAGGACCAGCTGACCGCCGGCGGGCTGAGCGCCGAGATCGTCGGCAAGCCGGTCCTGACCGACTCCGGCGCGATCCGCCAGGTGATGCTGGACGCGAACGCGGACCGCGACTGCATCGGCGTGATCGCCTGGATGCACACGTTCTCGCCGGCCAAGATGTGGATCACCGGGCTGGACACGCTGCGCAAGCCGCTGCTGCACCTGCACACCCAGCACAACGTGTCGCTGCCGTGGTCGACCATCGACATGGATTTCATGAACCTGAACCAGGCCGCGCACGGCGACCGCGAGTTCGGCTTCATCCAGGCCCGGCTCGGCGTGCCGCGCAAGACGATCGCCGGGCACGCGTCCGACCCGACGGTGGTCCGCCGGGTGGACGAGTGGATCCGGGCCGCGGCCGGTGTCACGAAGCTGCGCAGCCTGCGGCTGGCCCGGTTCGGCGACAACATGCGCAACGTCGCGGTGACCGAGGGTGACAAGGTCGAGGCCGAGCTGCAGTTCGGTGTCTCGGTCAACACGTACGGTGTGAACGATCTGGTCGAGGTCGTCGACGGCGCCTCGGACAAGGAGATCGACGCGCTGATCGGCGAGTACGCCGACACCTACGAGATCGCGCCGGAGCTGGCCGTCGGCGGCGAGCGGCACGAGTCGCTGCGCTACGCGGCCCGGATCGAGGCCGGTCTGCGCACGTTCCTCACCGAGGGTGACTTCGGCGCGTTCACCACGAACTTCGAGGACCTCGGCGGCCTGCGCCAGCTCCCCGGCCTCGCGGTGCAGCGGCTGATGGCGGACGGCTACGGCTTCGGCGGCGAGGGCGACTGGAAGACGTCCGTGCTGGTCGCCACGTTCAAGGCGATGGGCACCGGCACCGGCCGCGGCACCTCGTTCATGGAGGACTACACGTACCATTTCGGCCCCGGCGAGCCGAAGATCCTCGGTGCGCACATGCTGGAGGTCTGCCCGACCATCGCGTCCGCGAAGCCCCGCCTGGAGATCCACCCGCTCGGCATCGGCGGCCGCGAGGACCCGGTCCGGATGGTCTTCGACGCCGCCCCCGGCGCCGGCATCGTGGTCGGCCTGGCCGACCTCGGCGACCGCTTCCGGCTGGTCGCGAACGAGATCGAGGTGACCGCGCCGGACGAGCCGCTGCCCAAGCTGCCGGTCGCCCGCGCGGTCTGGAAGCCGGCGCCGTCGCTGTCCACCTCCGCCGAGTGCTGGCTGACCGCGGGCGGCCCGCACCACACGGTGCTCACCCAGGCCATCGGTACGGAGACGCTGCGCGACTTCGCCACGATGCTGCAGACCGAACTGCTGCTGATCGACGGCAACACCACCACGCACGACTTCGCCGACCGCGTCCGCTGGAACAGCGCCTACTACCGCCTCGCGCGGGCGCTGTAGGTCTTGTTTCGGTGACGGCCCGGGGATATCGCGTTCCCCGGGCCGTCGCCATAGAATCGCGCCTACTTTCGGCACAGCCAGGAGGCCGCGATCGTGGGCGCTTTCGAACTCGGCACCGACGGCCCGTCGGCCCTGGTCGTCGGCGTCGACGGCTCCGAGAGCTCACTGCGCGCCGCCGCTTACGCCCTCGGTCTCGCCCGGCGGCAGCGCGCGCGGCTCTTCGCGGTCTACGTCCGGCGCGAGCCCGGCGCGTTCCTCACCTTCGGCGGGACGGCCGTGCAGGCCCTGGTCGAGGCGCAGGGCGAGGTCGAGTCCGAGCTACTGGAGATGCTCGACCAGCAGGCCCGCGAGTGGGGCGTCGACGCACGCCTGGTGGTCCGGCCGGGCGATCCGCTGCGCGTGCTGGGCGAGGTCGCCACGGAGGTCAAGGCCAGCGGGATCATCGTGGGCGCCTCCGCCGGGCTCGGGCGCCGGCTGGCCGGGTCGGTCGCGATACGGCTGGTCCGGACCGCGAAATGGCCGGTCACCGTCGTACCTTGAGACCGTTCTAGGCTTCGGGTCATGAGCGCCACCATCCTTCGCCACGCAGATCTCAGCACCGACTCGGACGCGGTAACCGCACTGATGAGCGACTATCTAAGCTGGGCCGTGGGACGGCTGCGCGAGGAGTACGGCGTCGAGGACTCCCCCACCGACCTGAGCGCCATCCGGGAATCGCTGCCCTCGTTCGTACCGCCGAAAGGGCTTCTGATCGTCGCGGAACGCGACGGTGAGCCGGTAGGCGTCGCCGCGCTGCGCACGCTCACCCCTGAGATGGCCGAGGTCAAGCGGATGTACGTGGACCCGCGCGGCCGCGGCCTCGGACTCGGCGCCGCGCTGCTGGATCGGCTGCTCACCGAGGCCCACGGCACGCTCGGCGCGACCACGATCCGGCTCGACACCTGCCGTTTCATGACCGACGCACAGCGCCTCTACCTGTCGCGTGGCTTCGTCGAGCGCGGCCCCTACGAGGAGACGGAGATCCCGGCGCACATGCGGCAGCACTGGCGTTTCTTCGAGCGGGACCTCCATTCCGCCCCAACCGATGCACGTCCGGCAATTCCCCTCTCGCCGATGGAGTAGCGCTCGGAGAACTACTACGGCCGAATCGTTCGTATCTATCCGTCGCCTCTCCTGACCGTCCGGAGGAAAGGCGAACAGAGTCGACAGGGCAGCCCGAGGGTCGTCATGCACACGACTGCCGTCGATTCCCTCCAGCGTGCCTCGCTGCACTGTTGACGAACGACAGCGGGAGCCGGATCTCGCGATCCGGCTCCCGCTCACAATATCAATCCTTCCGGACGACCAACCGGGAAGGCGCCTATTTCACCCCCGGCTCATCCTCGTAGTGCGAGTTGAGGAAAGCCGTGAAAGAAGGCCAGACGCGCGATGGCGACGGGTCGCCTTCCGCGCAGAGCACAACTTCAGGGTCGGGCGATGAAATATCCGACATCCAGTAGACGAGATAGCCCTGATGCATTGCGAACACAACTGCCTCGCCCGGCCGCGAAATTCCTGAGTTCTCGTGGAAGAAATCGTCTCCCCACTTTTTCATCTGGCGCACGGCCGGGAAGAACGCGTCGGTACCGCGAAGCACCCTGCCCGCTCCGAACCCCATGTGGGTAAGGAAATCCACATACACCGCCGGCAGCTGCGGGACGCCCCACGCCTCCTGGATCTCGGCGACCTGCTGCGCCGTCACACCTCGCACAGCTTCGGGATCCTCGCGACGAATCAGATCCGCCAGCTCAGAAATTGAGTGCATTGCTCAGTCCTGCCCGGTCGTGATATTGACCTTGATGCCAGGGAATCTCGCCTTGAACTGATCGATGACGTCTCCACAACTGGGACAGACTATCCGCTCCGAGTAGAGATTGACGGTTCCGGTAGATGTCGGAGTGAGACGGGTGGCAAGATCCTCGAAGAGGAACACCTCGGAATCGAATTGCCTCGACGGGTTCGGCGGCACGAATTGCCTGGTCTTGGGCATGCCCACCTCACCGGGGTTGACATGCTTGCCGCTGGTCGCCACTCCCACCGTTGGCGACTGCCCGTCGATCTGCGTGTGCATGACGGCGATGTTCTTACCTTCCTTGACACCCAGCCCGCCGTTCGCATTGGTGCGATGGTCCGCCGCGATCTCCGCCAGCCCGCAGTTGTGTACGAGGACCGATTCGGCGTCGGCGAGCACGTAATAGGTGTGGACCTCGCCGACCGTCAGGTTGTGCACGGTGGCGTCCGGCACCGTCCAGCGCTCGACCGCGGCGATCTGCACCCATGAGCCCGAGCCTGTCTGCAGCCACTGACCGGTCTGCAGGGAGGCCGCATCGATCCACTCGCCGAGTTCCGGCACCCAGAACGGGTGGCCGTCGGTCGCGGTGACCTCAGCACTCGCCGTGCCCCGGTCACCGTCGGTGTCGACGACGACCTTGACCAGCTTTTTGACCCCCTCGCCGGTGATGGTGGCCGTGACCGTCCGGGTCGTGGTCTCACCCGTGTTCGGGTCGGTGGCACGCACCTCGTCGCCGGGCCTGACGTCCTCAATCGGCTTTGCCGATCCGTCCGCCATCAGCACCTGGGTGCCGGGGATGAAGCTATTGGTCTTACAGCTGCCGCCACCGGCCCGGCCCGCGCCGCTGTCGCCGCTGGTGCCGCCCTTTGCCCGGGAAGCACCGCCTTCTCTGCCGCTGGGCTTCGACGACTGGGTCTTGCCAGCGGCGGGTCTTGCGCCGGCTGCGGACGACGACTTCGGCGCCGCCTTCGCCTGGGCGTCCTTGTGGACGGGCGCACCGGTCTTCTTGGCCTCGTTGACCGCCTTGTTGCTCGTCGTGTTGGCCTTCTCGGCGGCCTTCTTGCGAGCCGCCTCCGCGGCCTTCTTCGCTCGTTCGATCGCCGCCTTCTTGGCGGCGAGCGCCTGGTTGGTGGCGATCTTCGCCGCGGCCAGCACCCGTTCGGCCGTCTTCTTGGCCGTGATCCACGCCTGGATGGCGTTGATGGTCCGGTTGACCGCCTTGATCACACCCGGGATCTTCGCGACCTTGCCCCACGGGATGGCCCCGATGATCAGGCTCCCGCAGGCCCACATGTCGCCGCCGAAGCAGCCGATCGCGTCATTGATGCCGATGAATTCGGCCAGGACGCCCCAGGCGGCCGAGAGGATCACCGACATCAGCGACTGGTTCATCGTCGCCTGAGCCTGGGAGACCTGGGCTGCGGACAGCCCGGCGCCGGCAAGCGCCGCCGCCATCTCCGACGGGGTCAGCGAGACGGACAGCCCGGACTTGTCCGAGTAGGTAACCGGGTTGTTGTGCGCGTACGCGTATCCGTTCGACTGGATCGGATCCTGCAGGTCGACGATCGGGTCAGCGGACATGAAGCGTCCGATCGCCGGATCGTAGAGCCGCGCCCCGAGCCGGGTGTAACCGGATGCGTCGTCCCTTCCGGCACCGACGAACCCGGCGCCGGTCTGCATGTTGGCGGTCATCGCGGCGGAACCACGCGGGTTGCCGAACGGATCCTGCTTGCGGATCCGCGTCTCCATGCCCTCTTTGAGCACGATCTCCGCTGACGGCGTACCCTGCTGATCTGTTGCGATGGCCACCAGCGACGATCCGCCCGCGCCGTACGCGTATCGGAGGATGCTGCCACCCGGCGTGGCGTAACCGCGGTGCGTCTTGACCAGCCCGCCGCCGCGGTTCACCGTTACCTGAGCCTCGCCCAGGTCCAGCGTGGCCTGCTTGCCCTGGATGCTCAGCAGCGGGGTCCCGCTCGGCCCGTAGATGTACCGGGTGTGGTTCTGCGGGTCCCACTTCTGGCCGGCCGCCGCCGCATCACAGGCGGCCAGCACGATCGGCGTGCTGTTGGCGTTGGTGCCGTCTTTGACCGCCAGGCACAGCCCGGACGCAACGTGGGTGAGCTGCCCCGACGCATTCCGCTTCAGCCGCTGCGCCGCCGACCTGTCGCACTTCTGCATGCCGACGGCCGAGCCGGCGGTGTTCGCGGACGGCTGCACGCACCACGAGTCGTAGCCGGACAGCGTGCCCAGGTTCGGGTCGTTCTGATTTGGTACGGCCTTGAACGTCCACTTCTGCGCGATGGAGGCGTTGCACGCGTACAGCTGAAGCGGCTGACCAGCCTGAGCCAGCCCGGACTGCAGGTCCAAGCACTTGTCGCCCAGCCCGTAGTAGGCGGTCTTGCCGCTCTCGCCCTGACCGGTGATCCGCTCGATCTGCCCGTCGTACGTCCAGGACAGCTCCTGCTTGTCACCCGTGTCCAGCGAGGTGACAGTCTTCGTCTCGCCGGTGACCTCATAGAGCCGCTCGGCCTCCGCGGCGACCTCGGCACCCTCGGGCGTCGTGTACCGCTTCTTGATCTTCGTCAGCGTGCCGGGCTGGCTGCCGTCGGCCTTGCCGTACGAGTACTCGGTCGCGACGTCCTTGGCCCGGTCGCCGGTGATGTCCTTGTTGGCGACCCACTTCCGGTTGCCGAGATCGTCGTAGCCGTACTCCTGCCAGTAGCCGGAGAGATCCTGCCCGGGCGCGATGTTGTTCGTGCCGTCCGCGTTGGCCGGACCGGCGTGACATGCCTGCTGATCTTTCGCGGTCCAGGCCTTGGTGAGCTGCCCGATCCCGTCATAGGTGAAGCACTGCCGCTCCGCGATGCCGTCCGCGCGCTCGCGGATCGCGGTGACGTTGCCGGCCGGGTCGTAGCTGTACTCACGGTTGCTCGCGAGATTGCCACCGACCAGCGCCTTGTTTCCGGCGTTCTCCCGGTAGACCTGCTGCGCGGTCAGCGCGCCGCTTGCCTCGTCGTAGGTCGACTGCGCCCAGACCCGGTACGGATGCGTGCCCATCGTCGAGCGGAGCACCTGCCCGTACGGCGAGTACGCGGTCTCACTGCCGTACCAGTCCTGGCCGGACACGGTCAGCGGCAGACCGTCCTTGGTGTAGCGCACCAGCAGCTTCTCGGCGGGGAAGCCGCCGACCGCCGGCATCTGCATCGTTTCCGGCAGACCCGTGTCGGTGTAGTCGTAGCTATACGTGTAGGTGGGTTTGAGGCCCCACTCGTTGGCAATGCTCTCCGGCAGTGTCAGCGTGGTGGAGGTCGGCTGGTAGTCGGTGGTGAACCCGCCGATCGCCTGCGTGTAAGGCAGCCCGTCGGTATACCGCGTGACCGATGCCGGCAGGCCGATGCCCCTCGCCGCGGTGTCGTAGGTGTACGACGCCAGCAGCGTGCCATTGGCGTCGCCGAGCCGCTGCTGAGTCGGCCGGGACAGCTGGTCGTACCCATTCCACAGCGTCACGCCGCGCGCGTTCGTCGTGGTGAGGGGGCGGTCCTGGTGGTCGTACGTGGTGGTCGTGGTGCCGGTTTCCGGGTCGGTGGCGGTGACCATGCGGCCGCGCTGGTCGTACGTCCAGGACCACTGCTTGCCAGCGTTGCTCCCGTGCGACGCCTTCACCATCTGGCCGCGGTCGTCGAACTCATACCGCAGGCTGGTGAACGCCGCCCGGTTGCCGTCCTTGAAAGTGTCGATCCGCGTGGTCAGCCCGTTCGCGTCACTGAATACACGGTAGGACGGGGCGCCGGCCGGGTTGATGACCGTCGACCAGTCAGCGCCGTACTCGTACCGGGTGGCCCGGTCCGGTTTGTCGGCACCGTTCAGTACCGGCATCTCGGTGAGCACTCGCCCGAGACCGTCGTAGGTGTAACGAGTCGCATTCGGCACGGCCGTGTCCGCGTCCGGCCAGAACAGCTTCGGCTCGGGGCTCCTGGTGGTGTAGTACGCGTTGTTGGTCTGCCAGACCTCACCTGAGCCGTTGTACAGCGTGTCAGTGATCAGCCGACCGCCACCAATCGCCTCCTCCTGCGACTGGCGTTCGCGCCCGAGACCGTCAAAGAACGTGATCGAGCTCTGTAGTTTGTTGTCGTGGCCGCGAGTGAGCGTGGTCACGTACGGGATCTCGCCCGCCTTTGTGCTGTAGGTCGCCTGGAAGTCCGGCAGCGTGGTGGCGCTCGGCGTACGGCCAGGCGCCCAGCCGCTGACCAGCCGTCCGAGTGCGTCGTAGGAGGAGACGCTGACCAGCTTGTTCGCGTCCGTGACGCGCACGCTGACGCCGCGGCCGGGCTCGATCTCCTTGATCTGCTCGTGCCCGAGCGAGTTCTTCTCGGTGATCTTGAAGGCCTGCCCGGAGGCCGGCTCGTAGGTGATGGTCGAGGTCTTGCCGTCGACGTCTGTCGTCGAGGTGACCCGGCCCATAGCGTCGAAGCCGGTGGTGCCGTCGGACTGGAAGCCGGTGCTGTCCGCCTTCAGGGAGAAGGTCTGGCTGGCCAGGCCGCGCGTGGTCGCCGTCAGTGCGACCCCGTAACCGGCGCTGTCGTAGGCGGTGCGGGCCGCGGAGCTGAGCTTCTTCAGATCGGAGAAGTCCGGGCTGGCACCGCAGAGCGTCGGCAGCACGAGCACCTGCTTGGAGAGACCGATGAGGTTCTTGTCCTCACGGTGCAGGTACTCCAGCTTCGTGCAGGTCTCGTCGCCGGCCTTGCCGGTATCCCCGGCGAACTCGACCAGCGTCGGCAGCCCGTACACCGTGTCGTAGGTGGTCTTGGTCTCGAGCACGCGCAGCGTGCGGGTGTCGTCGCCGGTGCCGGAGGAGCGGGTGTAGGAGATCGCACGCGGCTCGGTGACCCGCCACGCGATCAGCGGGCTGAGCCCGTCGTCGCGGTTACGCCGGGCCAGTTCCTGCGCTGCCGGAACGGTGACCGAGCGGGTCAGCCACTCCGTCGCCGTGTCCGAGGTGGCGGTCGGGTAGGTAAGTTCCTCCGCGATCCGGCCGGCGAACGGCTCCCGGTCCTTGGCGATCTCGACGCCAGCGATGTCCTTCATCGAGACGTCGTCGCCCATGCCGCGGAAGTAGCGGGTGACCGACTTGCTGGCCTTGCCGCCGAAGTCCGGCTCATCCGCGCCGGTCAGCACCGTGAGCTGCTGGAATCCGGCGAACTGGGAGTACGTCCGGGTGGACTTCTTGGTGAACTCCTGCTCGGCGAGCTTCCAGCCGGCACCGTTGTACTGGTAGCGGGTGACCGTGTTCGAGCTGCCGTCGACGTTCGGGAGCTCTTCGACGGAGTCGACCACGTACTTGTGGAACCAGTCGATCTGCTCGGCCTCGGGATCCGGGTGCCAGTACGACGGGTAGCACAACCGCGTGTTGTTCTTCAGCGCGGCCGTGTCCGTCTTACCCGGCAGGCCGGTTCCGGTGGCGCAGTCACCTTCCGGCTTCTTGTAGTTGATGACCGTCTCGCCGCCGTACTCGTTGATCACACGGCCGATGCGGAGACGGGAGAAGCCGGGCCGGTTGTCGTTCTTGACCCGGTTCGGCATGTCCTCGGTGTTGGACTCGAACTTGACCGCGTTGAGCGTGATGTGCTCGTTCGCGGCCGTGTTCAGGCCGTAACCGGTGCGCGTGATGGACTTGAGCCACAGCGCGGTGTTCGGGCCGGTCTTCAGGACCGGGAAGGTCTGGTCGAGCTTGTACTCGTCGACGACCTGGCGGGTGGTGCTGCCGGAGACCCGCAGCGCGGACGTGGTGATCTTGTCCAGACGCTTGGTGGACCAGAAGGTGGGTGCGGCGTTCCAGCACATCTTCTTCGCCTCGCAGCGAAGGTCCGCCGGCGTGTCGTACCAGATGCGGTATTTGCCCGGGTCCTTGGATTTGAAGTTCTCCGCGGAGCAGGTGAGGCTGCCCTCGGCGTAGCACCGCTCGGCCACGCTGAACGAGACGCTGGCCGGTGCGGTCGCGGTGAAGATGGAGTCCTTGCGCTGACCGTAGTCGATACGCGAGAGGTAGCCGGCGCGGTCGTACGAGACCGGGGCCTTCCAGTTGAAGTTACGGGCGTAGTAGCCCTTGTCCTCCTTGGTCCACCAGAAGCTCATCGCGTTGCCCTGGAGGTCCTCGACGTAGTCGAGCGACCAGCGCCACGCCTCGGTGCACCAGGACTTCGTCCACTCGCTGTTGTAGCAGGGCTCGCCGGCGTGGTTGCTGTAGACCGGCATGGTGAGCACCGAGTTGGTGACCGCCTTGCCGTCGGTCCAGCCGGGGAGCTTGTTCAGGCCGAAGTGGTAGCGGGTGCCGTCGCGGGTGGTGACGATCCAGTACTCGCCGTTCTTGTCACCGTTGCCGCGGCTGGTGTCGAACTTCTGCTCGATCTTCGAGCCGTCGCCGTTCGCGGTGGTCCAGGTGCCGTTCGCGTAGACCAGCTCGGTGGTGGTGCCGCCGAGCGAGAGCGTGGCGTTCTGCGAGCCCCAGCACATGTCGCCGGTCTTGTGCTTGGCGTTGTTGGAGCCGGCCTTCTTCGAGTCGTGCCGGCAGCCCGCGTACGTGCGGGTGATCTGGCCGGCGCTGTAGTCCCAGCCGTCGCCGATCCAGGAGGCCTGGTTGTTCGTCGACGAGGTGCGGCCGTCGACCGACTGCGACGAGTAGCCCAGGTTGATCTGCGGCGCCATGCCGCCGCCGGTCTGCGGGACCGTGACCTGGTACGAGTAGGTGAACGCGCCGGACGACGAGCCGGCGGCCCAGGAGCCGGAGGAGAGCAGCGGCGTCGCGGTGAAGTCGCCGGAGACCGAGGCACCGGTGTCCAGCGCGCCGACGACCCCGCCGGCGTCGGCCGCGGCGGCGGCGCGCGCGCCGGCGTTGGGAGCGGGCGCCGCGAGCAGGCCGGAGACCGGCACGGTGCCGGTCACGATCCGGCGCTCGGCCGACGAACCCGAAGCGGAGCGAGCATTCGCGGCAGCAGGGGCGACCGTGACCTCGCTGGAGAGCAGCTGAGTCGGCTCGGCCGGCTCCTCCTCGCCCTCGCTGGGGGCGCAGTCGCCGGTGCCGACCGCGTCGTAGACGCAGTCGGGCAGCAGCATCAGGCCGAAGCGGTCGGCGGCCTGCGGTCCGTACAGGTCGGCGAAGGTGGTGTAGTCGACGCTCAGCGCGACGGACGCCGCCGGGTCCGCCGTGGCCGGCGCCGAAAGCTTCATGATCAGACCGGGTACGCCGGCGTCCTGCGACGCCTCGGGCGCGGCCAGGTCGACGGTCCACTGTCCGTCCAGCGCCTCCGGCTCGACGCCCTGCGGCACACCCAGCGACACCGGCAGGTCCGCGACCTTGACCAGCTCACCGGGGTCGACGTCGGTCAGGTCGACCGTGCCGGTGCCCTCGCTCCACGGCGCGACGTTGGTCGGCGCGTACGGGTCGACCGGCACCTCGGGCGCGGGTTCGAGCGTCTGGTCCGCGGACTCGTCCTGGTCGACCGGTGCGGTCTCCGGCAGCGGCGGCAGGTCGACCTGCTGATTGCGGTCGGCGCCGGACGGCGGCACCGCCAGTCCCTGCGTTCCCGTCCCGGCGACCACCAGCGTGGTCGACAGGAGCGCGATCAGTGTCGCGCGTGCCGGCCTTGACCAGCGTCGACCGCGTTTCCGCGGCCACAATGGACCCATACCACCATGCATCGGTGCGTCTCCCCGTGTAGGCACCACAAAAGACACGCCACTCAAGGCGCGTGCCTGGGCACTGTGCGGCACGACGATCATCCGGACAAGTACACGGACAGTCACCGAACGTTCGGTCGAGAGATTTAGATCACACGATGTTTGGCTCCAAAGCTGGACCTTACCGACGGAGCGCCCAAAAGGGGTACTCAACGTTGTAGGCGCAAATCCCACGCACAAAACGGCCAGAGCGGATATAACCGGTCGTCACGCAATCGATTCATGGAGCTATATAACGGCCTCATAACACCCTGAGAACACACTGGGTATGCGATCGTGTGCCCGCTCTCTGCCCCGCGGACCCGGCCGGGACCGCTCGGGCTGTCCAATTCGTCGCCTGGCCCCTGGGGAGTAAAACGCTGTGACCGTCCCTTTCGTGCGCACGCGCACGCGGCGAACATTGACCGCGGGCGCGCTCGCCGCGGTGCTCGTCGCCGCCTTGTCACCACTGTGGATACATCGAGACGAGACACCGGTGGCCGCCCCGCCGGCACCACCGGTCCCCGCGCCCCGCGACGAGCAGGCCGCGATGGCGGAGGCGGCCAGCACCGGCACTGACGTCCTGGTCGAGACCGCGACCACGCAGACCTCGCAGACCTGGGCACTGCCGACCGGCAAGCTGCGCACCGATATCACCGCGGTGCCGGCCCGGGCGAAGAACGCCTCGGGCCAGTGGGCGCCGATCGACATCACGCTGGCCGGTTCCGGCGGCGTCGTGCGGCCCGCGAACGCGCCGGCGCCGGTGCGGTTCGCCGAGGGCGGGACCAGCGGCACGGAGAGTGTGCTCGCCGAGGCGGAGGTCGGCGAGCACACCATCACGTACACCTGGCCCGGCCCGCTGCCGAAGGCGGTGCTGGACGGGCCGCGCGCGCTCTACCCCGAGGTGCTGCCCGGTGCGGACCTGCTGCTGGTCGCGCGCGAGGAGGGCGGCTTCGCGAACCTGCTGATCGTCAAGACGCCCGAGGCCGCGAAGCAGGCCGCGGTGCGCACCGTCACCTACGGCCTGCGCTCGACGACCGCGGTCTTCAAGTCCGACAAGGTCACCGGCGGCGTGCAGGTGCTGGACAAGGCCGGCAAGGAAATCACCGCGATCCCGACGCCGTTCGGCTGGGACTCGGCCGGCACCGACCCGGAGCTGCCGCCCGGCGCCGCGGCCCGCACCTCCGTCGCGACCAGCGCGGACGTGCTGCGTCTCTCCGGCCTCAGCGGCATCGAGCCGGGCGCGAAGTCGGCGCAGCTGCCGGTGAAGCTGGACGGTGACAACACCGGGAACGCCACGCTCCGGCTCGACGCGGGCGCGACCGGCCTGCTCACCGGCAAGGACGTGCGCTTCCCGGTCTTCCTCGACCCGACCATGAACACCGCCACGCTGGCCTGGACGCTCGTCTCCAAGCAGCACCCGAACAGCAACTTCAACAACGGCACGAACTTCAACAACGGTACGTCCGAGGCGCGCGTCGGCCACGAGGACGAGACCGGCATGACCGCCCGCTCGTTCTGGCGGATGGGCTTCGACGCCGCGATCAAGGGCGCGACCATCGAGTCGGCCACGTTCAAGGTGCTCAACGTGCACTCCTGGTCGTGCACCACGCGCGAGTTCCAGCTGGCGTGGACCGGCCCGATCTCCACGGCCACCACCTGGAACAAGCAGCCGACCTGGAACACGAGCCCCGGTGCGAACAAGCGCAACTTCGCACACGGCCGCGACGCCTGCAAGGACGACTACGCCTCGTTCGACGCCAAGGCGTTCGCCCAGCAGGCCGCGAACGCGGGCGCGAACAACCTGACCATGGGCATGCGGGCCACCTCCGAGGGGGACACGCAGACCTGGCGCAAGTTCACCGCCAAGTCGGCCTCGCTGTCCGCGGTCTACAACCGGCCGCCGGCCAACCCCTCGGCGCTCGCCAGCACGCCGGGCGGCAGCTGCTCCACGGCCGGTATCACGGTCGCCCGCACCAACCTGGTGCTGAACGCGACCGCGAGTGACCCGGACGGCAACCTCAAGACGGTGTACTTCCGCTTCTGGAAGTCGGGCTCGACCATGCCCACGGCCGGCACCCCGCACACGGCCCTGAGCAGCGGAAAAGCCTCCGTCACCATCGCCTCGACCACGCTCGTCGACAAGACCGTCTACCTCTGGGACGCGTACGCGGAGGACAGCAACTCGACGCCGGCCAAGTCCCCCAACTTCGCCACCCCCGGCACGCCGTGCAAGGTGACCATCGACGCGTCCGGCCCGCCGGCGCCCGAGGTGACCAGCGTGGACTTCCCGGAGGCGACCGACGACGGCGCCACCTGGGCCACGAAGCCGTTCGGCCAGGCCGGTACGGTCACGTTCACCTCGCAGGGCGCGGCCCGGTTCACGTACGCGTTCGAGGGCGTCACCGAGGTCTCCAAGACGTCGGCGAACGCGGTCACCGTCACGGACCTGAAGCCGCCGCACGCCGGGCCGATCAACATGACGGTCAAGGCGTACGACTCGGTCGGCAACCCCAGCCAGCCAACGGTCTACTCGTTCTACGTGCCGCCGCGCCCGGAGGCGGACGGCCCGGGTGACGTCACCGGTGACGGGCGCGCCGACCTGCTGGTCATCGACGGCGGCGGCAACCTGCGCAGCTACCCCGGCGGCATGACCGGCGAGGTGGACTCGTCGCTGGCCGCGGGCTACCGCAACGGCACCGAGCTGAACCCGGCCGGGCACTGGACGGACTCGTCCGGCAAGGCCGCGCTGATCGCCAAGTTCGGCGACGCGTACCCGGGCGACGGCATCACGGACGTGTTCGCCCGTACCCCGGACGGCAAGTTCTGGCTCTACCCCGGCGACGGGTACGGCAGCTTCGACGTCGACGACCGGATCTCGGTGATGCTGCCGTCCGGCACGCCGGCGCCGTCCACCTGGACGCAGATCAAGGCGGTCGGTGACGTCACCGGCGACGGCCGCCCCGACCTGTTCGTCCGGTCCGGCACCGCGTTCTGGACGCTCACCGGGTACACCGGCGCGAGCTTCGCCGAGGCCGTGCAGATGGAGACGACCGGCTGGGACCGCCGGGAGATCGTCAACGTCGCGGACATCGACCTCGACGGCACGCCCGACCTGCTCTTCCGCCACCTGGACACCGGCATCATGTCGATCCGGCACGGCAAGCCGGGCACGATCGCGAAGAGCGTCGACCTGGCCTCGCTGAAGTCCGCCGCGGCGTCCCGCCAGGGCGACGTGCAGTACGGCACCGGCTGGTCCGAGGCCGCGATCACCGCGGTCGTCTCGATCCCGGACCAGAACGGCGACGCCATCCCGGACATGTGGGTCCGCCGGGCCAGCGACGGCCAGGTGCGCGTCTACTACCCGAGCAAGGTCAACACCAACGGTGAGGTCAAGATCGTCCTGCCGGTGAACGTGAGCACGTTCAAGGCCCTCGCCTGATTCTCGTTCGTCCTGCGGGCCCGGCGGTGCTGCCGCCGGGCCCGTTCCGCTCCGTGTGAAGGAGTCCCACCGTGCGCAGACTGGCCTCGCTACTGGCCGCCGTCCTGATCGCCGTGCTCGCCCCCGCCACCGCGGCGTCGGCCGCCCCGAAGAACCTGCAGGTCATGTCGTGGAACATGTGCGGGTCGCTGAACTGGGGATGTGACGCCTACGGCGGCCCGCAGGACAAGATCGACGTGGTGAAGTACCACGTGGAGACGAACTACGTGCACGCCGCACTGCTGCAGGAGGTCTGCGAGAACGACCTCACGCTGCTGATGAACCAGCTCGGCAGCGGCTGGAGCAAGTCGTTCGCGCCGTACCAGCACTCGACGGACGGCGTGCGCCGCACCAGCGTCTGCGGCGGTACCCGGACCGACCGGATCGGCACCGCGATCGTGGTCAAGGCCGGCATGTCCAGCCCGCAGAACTACGAGATCACGCACGCCTGGAACGGTCTCGCCCGGCCGTTCCACTGCGTGACCGCGACGTACTGGGACACCCGGCTCTGCAACGTGCACCTCGACCCGGCGAAGAACAACCCCGACCAGCCCGACTGGGAGTACGCCGACGATCAGATGAAGGACATCCAGACCATCGTCGC
Source organism: Catenuloplanes indicus (assembly GCF_030813715.1). Classification (NCBI taxonomy): domain Bacteria; kingdom Bacillati; phylum Actinomycetota; class Actinomycetes; order Micromonosporales; family Micromonosporaceae; genus Catenuloplanes; species Catenuloplanes indicus. The sequence goes on along the minus strand of NZ_JAUSUZ010000001.1, from coordinate 6,659,226 downwards.
GGCGTTCCCCACGCTGGTGGTCGGCGGCGACTTCAACGTGCAGCCGCAGGACCGGCCCGGTAACGCCCGGAAGTGGCTGTGGGCCGACGGCTTCTGGGCCACCGACGCCGGCACGCCCGGCTACCGCGAGTGCGACCAGACCGGCGCGGTCCGGGACGGCCGGGATACCTGGACCGGGAACAACCAGAGCGGCAAGCTCGACTACGTGTTCAGCACGGAGACGAAGCGCTGGTGCGCGGTCGGCGACTCCGCCTACTCCGACCACCACGTGGTGATCTACAGCGTCTCGGTCGACTGACGTTTCACTCTGTCGGGATGTGGCGTGTCGTGCCCGCGCTGCTAACACGGTGCGCCACATTGAGTGAGGACCCGACGATGGGAGAGTCACCATGTGCACCGAGGAATGCCTGCGTCACGCCGCATCCCCACAGGCCGAGGTCTCCCGCCGGGCCGCGCTCACCGGTCTCGCCGCGGCCGCGCTCACCCTCGGCCCGTCCCAGCCCGCGGTCGCTTCCCGGAGGCAGCACACGGTACGGGACCTGACGCACCCGTTCAGCACCGCGTTCCCCACGTTCGCACCGGGTGAGGAGGCACGCCGCGGCCCGTACAAGACCATCCCGGACGACGGCTACTACATGCAGGAGTGGCGGATCGTCGAACACACCGGCACGCACGTCGACGCCCCGGTCCACTTCGTCCCCGGCGGCCGCACCGCCACCCAGCTCACCCCGGACGAGCTGATCCTGCCCGCCGTCACGATCAGCCTCGCGCGCCGCGCCACCCGGGACGCCGACACCGTCCTCACGGTCGCCGACCTGCGCGCCTGGGAACGCGAGTGGGGCCGCATCCCCACCGGTGCCGCCGTCCTGCTGCACACCGGTTGGGACCGCCGCGCCACCTCCGCCGCCCACTACCGCAACCCGGACGCACAGGGCACCATGCACTTCCCCGGCTTCGGCGCGGACGCCTGCGAATGGCTGCTCAGCGCCCGCCACGTCCGCTGCCTCGGCATCGACACGCTCAGCCTCGACCCGGGCCGCTCCACCACGTACCCGGTCCACTTCACCCTGCTCGGCGCCGACCGCTACGGCGTCGAGAACCTGGCCCACCTGGAAACCGTCCCGGCCCGCGGCGCCACCCTCGTGGTCGGCCTGATCCCGTGGGAACAGGGCTCCGGCGGCCCGGCCCGCATCCTCGCCCTCTCCTGACCCGGCGCCGCGCGCCGGGAGTGATGAATGAGTGAACCGGGGCGCATCGACGGTCGTCGCCTACAGTAGCCGCATCGACGAAGCAGGCCCGGCGGAAGACGGCCTGATGGACCACGAGTGTCACCGCGATTCGGCCCCTGATCCGGAAGTCACTCCCGGCAAAGGGAGTCGCCATGCATCCCGGCGTACGGCACACGGGCATCCGCCCTGCCGGTCACGATCCCGCGGCGACCGCCGCCGCACTCCGGGAGCGGGCCACCCGCGTGCGGGGCTTCTTCGCGGCCGTATGTCCGCCGCACACCGGTGCGGAACCGCACGCGCTGCTCCGCATCATGGCGGATGCGCTGTCCGCCCAGCACCCGGACGGCTCCTGGGGCCCGGACGACGTGCCCCGACAGAAGCCGAGCTTCACCGCGCAGACGATAGTCATGCTGGCCCGCGTGGGCATCCGGTACTGCCGGACGGCCGACGGCGGCCGGGAGACGCTCGGCCCCGGGCACATCGTCCAGCGCGCCGCGGCGTGGCTGGAGACCGTGCAGCGGGCCGACGGGGGCTGGGGCGAGGACGCCTGGGACACCTCGCACGTGCTGCTCGCTCTGCACCTCTGCGGCTACCGCGCGGGCGACCCCTGCATCGACCGCGGGCTGGGCCGGCTGCGGTTCAACGTCGCGCACGGGTGGCCGGACCGGGACTCGTACTGGTTCGGTGCCGGTTTCCTCGGCGCCGCCATGCAGGCGTTCAACCGGTTCGGTGACAGTGAGTCGGCGTTCCGCACCTGCAATCAGATCTGGGAGTTCTGGGACGACGACCTGGCCTGCTTCCGGTCCCCGGCGAATCTTTACGACAGCTCCGCGCCGGCCGTCTGGCAGACCGCTTGCGCGCTGTCCGGCCTCCGGTCGTCCGGGCCGGTCCCGCTGGCGCCGGACCGGGTGAGGCGGGCGTACGCGTGGCTCGCGAGAACCCAGTCCACGGACGGGAGCTGGGGGCCCGGGCCGTGGGAGACGACCTGTTATTGCACGCTGCAGGCCATCGAGGCGCTGTGCCTGCTCGGCGGCGACGGTGGTCACGAGTCCGCGGCGCGGGGGACGGACTGGTTCGTCCGGACCTACTCGCTCGACGAACCGCTGGTCGCCAGGCTGATGACCGCGGCGGCCGTCGCACGGACCAGGAGCCACCGGCTGGTGACGCAGGTGTCCTTCTACTGGGTCGAGGAGATCCTCGACCTCCTCGACCGTTACCGCGTCTTCTCCGAGCCGCGCCACCGCACCCCGCGGCCCGGCCTCGGGCGGTTCGCGGTGCTGGTCTCGATCGTCTTCCAGCTGGTCATCCTGGCCGGGCTGCTGGTCCGCGGGGCGCTGTGACCCGAGTCTCAGCTGCCACCGGACGTACCCCCGCGGGGTCTTCGGGGTGTGAGACGGAGAAAGGATCCGCTGTGGGCGCGGCTGTTGCTGGTGGCGGGGGCCGTGCTGGTGGTCTCGAGCGGAGGCACGCTGGTGGCGGCGCAAACGCTGATCGGTCAGGCGGAGGAGTCGATCACGCAGACCGACCTCATCGGGGGCGGCGGGGACGCCGCGCGGGCCGAGGGCAACGATATCGACGGGGCGGTGAATCTGCTGCTGGTCGGCATCGATGCGCGGGAGGGCGACCAGGACTTCCGGGCCGACACGATCATCATTCTGCACATCCCGAAGACGCATGATCAGGCTTATCTGATCTCCATACCGCGGGACTGGATGGTGGAGATCCCGCCGAACGAGGAGTTCGAGTTCGACGGGTCCACGGAGAAGATCAACGCGGCGTTCTACTACGGCTCGCGGCTGCCCGGCACGGCGCTGGAGAAGCGTGGGCGCGGCACCGAGGTGCTGGCGGCGACGCTGCGCAAGCACACCGGGATCGAGTTCAACGGCGCGGCGGTGATCGACTTCGGTGGGTTCCACAGCATCGTGCATGCGCTCGGCGGCGTGGACATGTGCATCGCCGAGCCGGCCGAGTCCGCGCACCTCGGCATCGACGCGAAGGGCAAGCTGGTCCAGGGCTGGTACAACGACCAGGTCTTCCCGCCGCGGCTGGAAGGGCTGCCGCCGGGCAGCCGGCCGCTGGTGCACGAGCCGGGGTGCCGGTCGATGGACGCCACCCGGGCGCTGGACTACGCGCGGATCCGCAAGAGCCTGGACAACGGCGACTACGGGCGGCAGCAGCACCAGCAGCAGCTGATCAAGGCGATCGTCAAGAAGGCCACCTCGTCCGGCGTGCTGACCGATCTCGGCAAGCTGAACGAGCTGGTCAAGGCGGCCGGCGAGGCATTCATCCTGGACACCCGGGGCACGCCGGTGGCCGACTTCTTCTTCACGCTCAAGGGTGTGGCGGCGAACGACCTGACCCTGATCAAGACCAACGCGGGTACGTTCAACACGTCCGCCGAGACCGGCGCCGAGCAGCTGGACGCGGAGTCGCTGCAGATGCTCGCGGCCGCGAAGGACGGCACGCTCAGCACCTTCCTGATCGAGCACCCGCAATATATTGCGAACTCGCGCTGACCCGCGATCCATCGATGAACGGGACTGACAGGGCGGGCCGCGCCGTGGCAGCATGACCGCCATGATCAGAACAGGTACGACGGCACGCGGGCTGTCGGCCAGGGTCGCGGCGTTCGGTGTCGCGCTTCTCGCCGCGGTCGTCGTCCCCGCGCCCGGCGCGCACGCCGCGACGCGGTTCGAGGCCGAGACCCTGACCATCGACCCGGCGTACGGATCGGCCTACCAGGATCCGGTCGCGTCCGGCGGCTGGGCGCTGGCGATCTGGAACAACGCGGCCGCGACCGGTGGCTTCACCGCGGCCGCGCCGTTCACCACGCTGTCGGTGAGCTCGATGGGCGGCGTCTGCGGTAGCACCGACGCGGCACCGCGGATGGAGGTCGCGGTCGACGGCACCGTGGTCGGCCGGACCGCGGTGACCGGCGCGTGGAGCCGCTACCAGTGGACCGGGTCGTGGGCCGCGGGCAGCCACTCGATCTCGTTCCGCTTCCTCAACGAGTACGGCGACGGCACCTGCGACCGGTTCCTGGAGGTGGACACGTACCGTGTCTCCTCGGATCTCGGTTTTGTCACCCGCGCCGGTGCGCAGCTGATGCTCGGCGGGCGCCCCTACACGTTCGCCGGCCTGAACGCGTTCGGCATGAGCGGCTGCGACAACGGCAGCGTGCCGTGGACCGACGCGCAGCTGGACTCCTACTTCGGGCAGCTCGCGCCCAACACGGTGACCAGGACCTGGGCGTTCCAGCCGTACGGGCTGCCGGTGCTGGACCGGATCGTGGCCGCGGCGGAACGGCACGGTCAGCGGGTCAGCCTCACACTGGCGGACGGGCGCAACTACTGCGGCGAGCACGACGGCATGAACGGCTCGAAGGAGGGCGCGGACAAGACGCTCGCCTGGTACCAGGGCGGGTTCCGGGCGAACTACCTGCCGTGGGCGACGTCCGTGGTGTCCCGGTTCCGGGACGCGACCGCGGTGGCCTGGTGGGAGCTGATCAACGAGCCGGGCTCGTTCACCGACCCGGCCTACACCGACGCGATCATCAAGGCGTTCTTCGACGAGGCCGCGGCCGCGGTCAAGGCCGCCGACCCGAACCATCTGGTCGCGACCGGCACGATGTACCAGGCGTTCTACGGCACGTCCGACTTCGCGTACGTCCACAGTGGCCCGCACGTCGACATCGCCTCGATCCACGAGTACGAGTACGACTGGCAGAACAGCAACGCGATCGTGACCGGGCACCTCACGCCGGCGCTCGCGAAGATGCAGTCGATCGGAAAACCGCTGATCATCGGCGAGTCCGGGCTGCAGGCGGCGGCGTCCGGCTGCCGCACCACGCTCACCGCCCGCGCTTCGGTGGTCACCCGGAAGCTGAACGCGTACCTGGCCTACACCGGCGTGGCCGGCGTCAACATCTGGGGCGTCGTGCTCTACAACCCGGTATCGGCGCAGGATCCGTGCCCGTTGCAGGGCCGGCTGACCGACCCGATGTTCGCCTCGATCCGCGCGAAGCAGACCGCGCTCAACGCGTGATCTACCCCGGGGCCACCGGCAGCGGTGGCCCCGGGGCCGGTTAGGGTCTGCGGCCATGCGCCGATTGATGTCGATAGCCGTCACCGTCGGAGTGGCCGCGGGTGCGCTCGCCACCGGCCCCCTGATGACCGCGGACGCCGCGGTCGCCGGTGACCCGTTCGCGATCACGAACGGGCTGTTCGTCAATCCCACGTCGCCGTCCGCGCGCTGGGTCGCCGCCAACCCCACTCACCCGGACACCGCGTCGATCCGGGCGAACATCGCCACCGCGCCGATGGCCCGCTGGTTCACCGGCACCAGCGACGCGCAGATCGGATCGGCCGTCGCGGCCTACACCGGCACCGCGGTCGACGCCGGGAACAAACTGCCGGTGCTGGTCGCGTACAACCTGCCGGGCCGGGACGCGTGCGGCGAGGAGTCGGCCGGCGGCGCCGCGGACGCCGAGGCGTACATGCAGTGGATCTCGACGTTCGCGGCCGCGATCGGGAACCGGCCGGCGATCGTGATCATCGAGCCGGACTCGCTCGGCGACTTCGAGTGCATGAGCGCGGCCCAGATCGCGGAGCGCAACACGCTGCTCAACTTCGCCGGCCGGATGTTCGCCGAGAAGGCACCGAACACCTGGGCGTACCTGGACGCGGCGAACCCGAAGTGGGTGACACCGACCGTCATCGCGCAGCGGCTGAAGGCGGCCGGGGTCTCCCGCGTCCACGGCTTCGCGGTCAACGTCTCCAACTACATCGACACCGCGTGGGCCACGGACTACTCCCGCATGATCCAGGACCGGCTCGGCAGCACCACGCCGTACGTGATCGACACCAGCCGGAACGGCAACGGCTACGGCGACGGCTGGTGCAACCCGGCCGGCCGCCGCCTCGGCGCGCGCGCGACCGGCAACCCGGCCGCGCTGCAACTCTGGATCAAGAACCCGGGCAATTCCGACGGTACGTGTGGGATCGCCCCGACCACGCCGGCCGGCACGTTCGACCCCGCGCTCGCGAAGCACCTGATCACCGGCGCCTGACCGGTGTCCCGGGGGCCCCGGGCGACGGGCCCCCGGACCGTCAGTCCATCGCCAGCGCGGCGGTCGGGCTGACCCGGGACGCGCGGCGGGCCGGGAGCACCCCGGACACCGCGGTGAGCAGGCCCAGGACCAGCACCACCAGCGCCAGCTGACCCCAGGGCAGCGCGAGCGGCGCGTCCAGCCCGGCCGCGGCGAGCAGCAGCCAGGCGAACGGCACCGCCAGCGCCAGGCCGAGCAGCGCGCCGACCACGCCGTAGAGCGACGCCTCCAGCAGCAGCGTCGCCCGTAACCGCCCGCGGCTCATCCCGACCGCGCGCAGCAGACCGGCCTCGCGCAGACGTTCCACCACGGACAGCGCGGTGGTGGTGCCCACGCCGACCACCGCGACCGCCACCGTCATCCCGACCAGACCGAGCGCGACCACCGTGATCAGCAGCAGCTGCTCCGCGAGATCGTCGCGCGCGTCCGCGAGCACGGTCACGCCGCCGCCCGCGACGATCGCCTGCGCGGCCCGGACCGCGGCGCTGCGGTCGCCGGCCGCGTCGGCCAGCACCACGGTCGGCTCCGCCGGTGTGCCGAGCGCGGTCAGGTCGGCCGGGTCGAGCAGCAACATCGACTCCATCGGCAGCCCGCCGACCGTCGCCACCACGGTCACGGTCACGGTCCTGCCGTTCCGGCTCAGCGTGACCTGCCGGCCCTGACCGGCCTCGAGAAGACCGGCCGACCAGTCCGAGGCGATCGCCCTCCCCGGCCCGGCGTCGGCCAGCGAGCCCGCGGAGACCCGGATGTCGTCGCCGGTGGGCAGCGACGCCAGCGACAGGTCGGCCACGGTGAACGTCGACGCCCCGGACGCCACCTCGGCCACCCGGAACGGCAGCACGCCGGTCAGTTCCGGCGCGGCCCGCAGCGCACCGACCGGGATCGGCTCGCCCTCCGGCGCCGCGATCTGCAGGTCCGCGGGCGCGCTCAGCGCCAGCTCCTGCTCCATCGTGATCCGCGTGGTGGAGACCGCGATCAGCGCGGCCGCGGTCAGCGTGACCGCGAGCGCGACCACCACGCTGACCGACGCGGCCCGTTTCGGCGCGCCGCCGACGCCGCCGACCGCGAGCCGCCCGGCCGGCCCGAACGCGCGCAGCGGCAGGCCGGCCAGCCACAGCACCGGGCGCAGGATCGTCGGGCCGAGCACGATCAGCGAGAAGAACGCGACCGTGCCGGACGCGACGGTCGCGGTCATCGACAGCTCCGGGCTGCCGCTGTCCGGCACGTCCGCCTCCGGCAGGCCCGCGACCGCGAGCCCGAGCAGCAGCACCGCCAGCACCGTCAGGACCAGGCCGAACGCCCACCGGCCCCGGCCGAGCGCGCTCTGCGCCCCGGTGACGGACGCGCTGCGCAGCGCCTCCAGCGGCGACACCCGGCTCGCGGTCGCGGCCGGGGAGAGCACCGCGACCAGCGCGATCAGCGTCGTGCCGAGGACCACCAGCAACGCGGGTACGACCGGCAGGCCCGGCGACGCGAGCCGCGCGTCCAGGAACACACGCGCCGCCGGACCGGCCGCGAGACCGAGCAGGTAGGCGATCAGCACGCCGGTCACGCCCGCGACCAGGCCGGTGAGCGCACCCTCGGCCGCGAGCGCGCGGGTCAGCGCACCGCGTCCGGCACCGATCGCGCGCATCAGCGCCAGCTGCCGCATGCGCTGCGCGAACACGATCCGGAACGTGGCCGTGGCGACCAGCGCGGCCGCCGCGGCCGCGATCGCGACGAACAAGCCGACCAGGTAGAACAGCTCGCCCATCGAGTCGGCGGCGGCCCGGGCCTCCCGGTCGCGCAGCTCCGCACCGAGCACCACGTCCGGTGTGACCATCGTGGACGACTGCTGCCCGCCCGCGGTCACGGTCTGACCACCGCCCTGGTCCGGCACCCGCGGCAGCGTGCGGCGTAGTTCCCCGGCGACCGCGGCCGGGTCGGCGCCGGGCGCGAGGTGCGCCTCGATCCGGCTGGACAGCGACGCCGCGCCGTCCGCCACCAGCATCGCGTCGACCAGCTCACTCGTGGTGTAGGCACTGCCCGCGAAGCCCTCGCCGGACGCCGGGCGCACGATACCGGTGACGGTAAGCGTGCGGTGCGGCGCCTCGGAGCCGGCCCGGATCCGCAGCGTGCCGCCGACCACCAGGCCCATCCGTTCGGCTGTGCGGGGCGTGACCGCGATCTGGCCCGGTGCCGACGGATAGGCGCCCTCGGCCAGCGTTACCGCGGACAGCGGCCCGGATCCGGGGTCACCGATGACCTGCAACCAGGTGCCGGCGACCGCGGGTACGTCGTAGAACGCCTCGTTGCGCGCGGTCGCCGACTCGACGCCGGGCGTCCGGCGGACCACGTCCAGCGCCGCGGCCGAGGTGCCCGTCCCGTCGCCGACGACGATGTCCGCGGCGGCCGACGTACCGCTGAACGTGTCCAGGATCGTCTGCGTCATGATCCGCTGGGCGAGCACGGTGCCGAACACGACCGTGGCGGCGACGATGAGTGCGAGGCCGGTGAGCAGCAGCCGGGCGGGGCGGCGGGCGAGGCCGGCGAGCTGGGTGCGCAGCACGGTCATCGGGCACCGGCCAGCTGGTGCCCGATGACCGAGCTGGGTGCGCAGCACGGTCATCGGGCACCGGCCAGCTGGTGCAGCGCGTCGGTGACGGACTCGCGGGTCGGGTGCAGGATCTCGCCGGAGATCCGGCCGTCGGCGAGCATGATCACGCGGTCGGCGTAGGAGGCCGCGACCGGGTCGTGGGTGACCATGACGACGGTCTGGCCGTACTCGCGGACCGCGTTGCGCAGGAAGGACAGCACCTCGGCGCCGGTGCGGGAGTCGAGGTTGCCGGTCGGCTCGTCCGCGAAGACCGCCTCCGGGCGGGAGACGAGCGCGCGGGCCAGGGCGACGCGCTGCTGCTGGCCGCCGGAGAGTTCGCTCGGGCGGTGCTTGAGGCGGTCGCGCAGGCCGAGCACGTCGACGAGGCGGCCGAACAGGGCCGGGTCGGGCTTGGTGCCGGAGAGGTCGAGCGGGAGCGTGATGTTCTGTGCCGCGGTCAGCTGCGGCAGCAGGTTGAACGCCTGGAAGACGAACCCGATCCGTTCCCGGCGGACCTTGGTCAGCACCTTGTCGGACTGGCGGGTCAGGTCCACGTCGCCGAGCATGACCGCGCCGCTGGTCGCGCGGTCCAGGCCGGCCAGGCAGTGCATCAGCGTCGACTTCCCGGAACCCGACGGGCCCATGATCGCGGTGAACTCGGCGCGGCCGAAGCCCACGGAGACGCCGTCCAGCGCGCGGACGGCGGTATCGCCGCGGCCGTAGACCTTCACCAGGTCGTGAGCCTGACAGGCGAGCATCATCGTCGATTTTCCCTTCGGTGGCGGGGCTGTTCGGTGGCGAAGCCTCGCGCCTGTGGTGGCCGGGCCGCATCACCCCAGGGAGCCAGAAACCGGCCGGGCTCACTCCGCCGAAAGTCGGAGCACGCGCCCGCCCGTACCGTCGGAGCGGTCCTCTGCGGGTTCCGGCCCGCTTCTGCCGGGATGCCGTCATACCCCGGTATGACTACCGGAGTGCCACGACGCCCGCCGACCCGGCGGATACTCTGCGCGAATGCCCGCAACGCCCGCATCCCGGCGCTCGTTCACGCCGCTGCGCGACCTCGCGCGGTTGCTGGCCGGCGCGGACTTCCCCACCGCGCCGCCCGCGCCGGGCACGCGCCTCGCGCGCCTGCGCCCGTGGCTCACCCCGCTCGGCGTGCTCGCGGTCGCCGTACTGACCGCCGTGAACGTGGCCGACCTGCAGACGAGCCGCGACACGTCCGGCGCGGCCGAGGCGACGCTGCTGTCGACGGTGGCCACCGCGCCGCTGCTGTTCGTCCTCTGGCGTCCGCTGATCGCCGTCCGGATCGCCTACGCCGGCGCGTTCACCAGCACGCTGTGGCTCGACCACGCGACGGACCCGTGGCCGTGGACCGTGATCCAGGTGACCGTCGTGATGCTGGTTCTGGGCATCGCCGCGGCCCGCACCACGGCCGGCGTCACCGTCTGGATCGGGGTGCTGGTCGCGCTGCCCTGCCTGCTTCTCGCGCCAGCCGGCCAGGCCGTCCAGGCCTGGCTGCCGCTGGCCGGCGTGCTGATCCTCGGCGACCAGGTCCGCCGCCGCACCCACGCCGAGAAAATCCTGGAGGTGCAGGAGGAGATCACCGACCTGGCCCGCGCGCAGCGCGCGGTCCTCGAGGAACGCGCCCGCATAGCCCGCGAGATGCACGACGTGGTCGCGCACCACATGTCCATGATCGCGGTCCGCGCCGAGACCGCCCCGTACCGCGTCGCCGACGTCTCCGCCCCGTCGAAGGAAGAGTTCGCCGCGATCGCCGACGCCGCCCGCGACACGCTCACCGACCTGCGTCGCCTGCTCGGCGTCCTCCGCACGTCCCACGACGTGCCACGCGCGCCGCAGCCCACGCTGGCCGACCTGCCCGCCCTCGTCACCGCCGCCTCGGCCGCGGGCATGCCGATCACGCTGGCGATGGATCCCGTGCGGCCGGAACCGCCGGAGCCGGTCTCACTGGCCGCGTACCGCATCGTCCAGGAGGCCGTCACCAACGCCGGGCGGCACGCACCGGGGGCTCCGGTGCGGATCAGCGTGTCGTGCGCCGGCGAGCATCTGCGGGTCACGGTCACGAACGGGCCGGCGTCGAAGCCCGCGCCGGAGGGCGGCCCGGGTCACGGGTTGCTGGGCATGCGGGAGCGGGCCGAGGCGCTCGGCGGCACGTTCACCGCCACGGCCACCGCGGCCGGTTTCACGGTCTCGGCCCGGCTCCCGTATCGCTAGCCGCCCCCGTCAGGAGTGGTCGCCGGCCGTCTTCTCGCCGGGACCGTACGGCGACACCTGCCCCTCCGGCACCGGCCGCTTGTCCGACTTGTCATGGGCCCCACCCGGCGCCTCCACCGGATCCGCGTCCTCGATCCGCTGCTTCGTCGTCGCCGTCTCACCACTGCGCCGCAACTCCGGCTGCTGCACGTTCGTCATCACACACCCCTTCCGTCGTGGCACCCGCGTACCCCACCGCCCGCCACCCATGCGCCGGCTCGATCCACCACCTCACGCCGCACCCACTCGTGGCACGGACGCGGACGCGCGGAGCCGCAGCGGCAGCAGCGGGCATCGGCGGGACCTGATGCTTCACCGGCCGGGCAGGGTGCTTCGACGCGGCCGCGTGCCGTCCGGGGTTTCCGTCGGCCACCCACTCGACCGGCAGGGAGGAGCGCCAGCGACGACCGGTGCCCGCGGGAGCATGCGGGCCGCACCACGCCGGAAGCGGGAAGATCAAGTATTTGATCCGGGTCTTCAGCGGCCCGCGAGGGGGGCTGGAAAGAGCACACGCCCGGCTGCCCGCGGGGGGTGCGGTCGGAGCCGGGCGGTGCGGAATATGGGGGTGCCGAGGATATGGGGCCAGGTCCCCCTTGCGGGGTAATCCTCCCGGTCCGTACTCGGGGTGTTGGTCGGACACGCGGGCGGATCCGTCCGCTGGTCGGCGGGCGGTTCCGGGGACCGCGGGGCGGCACCTCGTGACTTGCTGAGGACCACGTTACGTAGTGGAAACCCGGCGGCGAAACCGAGGAAACCCTTGTCGGCCCTAACCCTCCGTCAGGCGGGAGGCGAGCTGGGTGCGGGAGCGGACGCCGACCTTGCGGTAGATACGGGTGAGCGTGGCCTCGACGGTCTTCACGCTCAGGTACAGCTGGGTGGCGATCTCGCGGTTGCTGGCGCCCTGCCGGACCAGGGTGGCAATGCGGGCCTCCGTCGAGGTCAGGACCTCGCCGCCGCCGGTGGATTCCTCCTCCGGGGCGCGGCGCTGGGCGCCGACGGTGAGGGTGGCGAGGGCGCGCTGGGCCCGCTGGGTCCATGGGGTCGCGTGGGCGCGGCTGAAGATGTCCCGGGCGGATTCGATCGCGGTGCGGGCGGCGGCGTAACGACGGCGGCGGCGTTCGGCGCGGCCGAGGGCCAGCAGTGCGTTGCCCTGGGCGATCGGCTGGCCGAGGTCGGCGAACGTCTTCGCGGCGCCGGCCGCGAGCGCGGCCCCGGCGGCGGCCTCACCCTGGTGGACCAGGATCAGGGCCTCGGCACGGTCCAGTTCGGCCAGGACGCCGCGGGAGCGTTTCAGGCGTTGCGCGGCCTCCCGGGCCTCGGTCACCACCGCGGCGGCGGCGGTGGCCTCGCCGGCGTTGACCAGCGCGGTGACCAGGTCGCCGTGCCAGCGCAGCGTGGACGGGTCGGTGTAGCCGCGGTCGGCCTCCAGGCGTTGCAGGCGGCGCAGGGTGGCGAGGGCGGCGTCGTTGTCGCCGGTGGCCAGCTGGGCCTGGCCGAGCACGTGCAGGTTGCGGGTCAGGTAGATCATGTCGGCGTCGGCCTCGGAGGAGCGGACGCCGCGTTCGGCGTAGTTGAGGCCGCGGGCGGGGCTGCCGCCGGCCAGTTCGGCGATGGCCATCGCGTACCAGCTGGGGCCGAGCGGCAGGTCGTTCTCCTGGAACAGGCGGGCGGCGCGGGCGGCGTAGTCGAGCGCGTCCCGGGTGTGCCCGTCACGGCTGGCGACCTCGGCCAGACTGCGCAGGATGTCGACCAGCTCCTCCAGGCCGCTGCGTTCCGCCTCGGGCAACATGCGGAGCAGTTCCGCGCGGGCCTCGGTGAGGCGGTCGTCGAACAGCGCGAACCGGGCGGCCAGGAAGCGCGGCGAGTGGTGCAGCCGGCCGCGGCCCGCCTCCTCCGGTACGGCCAGCGCCTCGGCCAGCACCTGGAGGTAGTCGGGCCGGCCGGACGCGCGGGTCACCTGGGCGAGCATCGCGCCGGCCATGCTCTCCACCGCGGTGTCGCCGACGATCCGGGCCAGCCGGACCGCGGCCTTCGCCTCGCGTTCGGTCAGCTCGGTCTTGCCCTGGTGGTGCCGTTGCCAGGCCAGCCGCAGCCGCAGCGGCGCGAGCAGTGCCGGGTCGTCGCCGGCGTCGACCAGCGCGGCGGCCAGCATCTCCTCCATGCCGCCGAGTGCCTGGCCGGAGCCGTCCAGCACGGCGATCCGGGCGCGGACCCGCTGGGCCGGTGTCGCGTCCGCCGCGAAGACCGACTCGGCGGCCTGCACGCACAGTTCGCGGCGGCCCGCGGCGGCGGCGGCCTCGGCGGCGGCGACCAGCCACTCGGTCCGTTCCGGGTGCAGGTCGCCGCCGGTCCGGTCGGCGGCCAGCAGGTAGAGGTCGGCGACCAGGCCGGGTGCGCCGCGCTGGAGCGCGGTCTCGGCCGCGGACACCAGCGAGCGGGCGATCTCCGCGTTCGGGTGTTCGTTGGCCAGTGCGCGGTGCCGGATGCGCTCGACCGGGTCGGACGCGGTCGCGGCCAGCTGCCGGTGCGTGGCGGACCGGCGGTCGGCCGGCGCCTCCTCGGCCAGCACGGTCGCGACCGCGGGCGGCGTGAAGTGAACGACGCCGTGCTCGACCGCGATCAGCCCGGCAGCCTCGGCGGCGCGCAGCTCGCGGTCCGCGTCCGGCCGGCCGGCCATCCGCAGCTGGGCCGCGGTGGGCCGGGTGGCGAGCGCGGCCGCGAACAGCGTCTCGCGGACCGCGGCGGGCAGCGCGTCGAGCCGGTCGACGAGCGCGTCACGCACCTGTTCCGGCAGCCGCCAGGGGCGCCACGGCCGGGCGTCGCCGGTCGGCGGGTCGTCGAACGCGAACGCGCCGGCCAGCGCCAGCGCCAGGTACGGATTGCCGCCGCTGTCCGCGTGCAGCCGGGCCGCGGCCCAGTAGTTCAGGCCGTGCGCGTCGAGCAGCGCGGTCACGTCCTCCTCGGCCAGCGGCGGCACGGTCAGCTCCTGCACCGGCGGCGGGCTCAGGTGCGCCACCCGGGCGCGGATCGCCGGGCTCTCCGGCGAGCGCTGCGCGATCACGGCGCGGATCGGCCGGTCCGCGAGCCGGCGGCTGGCGTAGCCGATCACGTCCGCGGACGCGCCGTCGAGCCACTGCGCGTCGTCGATGATCAGCAGGACCGGTTGCTCGCTGAGCGCCTCGAGGCAGCTCTGCCAGGCCAGCCGGCGGGCCAGCTCGGCACGCCCGCCCCGGCCGCGGGAGTCGCCGCGGCGCACCAGCATGGTGTCGAACGCGGCGCGCTGCGGCCCGGGGAGCCGCTCGACCACGTCGTCCGGCACCTGGGCGAGCAGCTCGGCCATTCCCGCGTACGGCAGGAAGCGCTCGGCCGCGGTGGCGGCCAGCCGCAGCACGCGGTCGCCGCGCTGGGCCACCGCGTCGAGGATCGCGGTCTTGCCGATGCCGCTCGGGCCGGTGAGCACCACGCCGCCGCCGGCGCGCAGCCGGCTTTCGATCGCACCGAGCAGCGCCGCGCGCCCCACCAGGGGGACACCGTGGGCCGAGACGTCGGTAGTCAGCGTGATCTCCGAACTGTCGGCGCCCGTCCCCACCAGGCGGGCGCCCTCAACCGTTATCAGCGGCCGACCGCCGGTAACGCTTCAGCTCACACGCAGCGGGAGCCGATGTCACGGCGGTGCCGGCCGACCGGGGCCTTATGGGCGTTCCGGCGGGTCTGCGGGCTGAGAACAGCTTACTCGTTGATCGTTAAATTACGTCGTCCCGGCGCCGCGGGTGAACTGGCTCGACTCGCGCACGACCAGCTCCGGCTCGAAGACGACCTGCCGGTGTACGTGCGACCCCGGGTCGGTGGCCTCGTCGAGCAGCAGCTCGGCGGCGGTCCGGCCGAGACGCTGACGGGGCTGCCGAACCGACGAGATCGGCACGGCCGCCGCGGCCGCGAAGTCAATATCGTCATATCCGACAAGCGCGATTTCTTCCGGTACGCGAATGCGCTGCCGCGTCATGCCCTGCAGCACGCCCAGCGCCAGCAGATCGTTCGCACAGAACACCGCGGTCGCCCGGGCCCCCTTCGGCACGCCGAGGATGCGCGCCGCCGCGTCCCGGCCCGCGGCCACGGTCGGGCTCGGCGTCTCGCACCGGCGCAGCGCGTCCGCCGGCAGCCCGGCCTCGGCCAGCGCCCGCACGCCGCCCCGGAACCGGTCCCGCATCTGTGGCAGCGCCCACGGCCCGCCGACGAAAGCCACCCGTTCGTGGCCCATCTCGACCAGGTGGCGCAGCGCCTGCTCGCCGCCGTGCACGTCGTTGACCGAGACCGAGCAGAGCTCCGCGCGCGGCGACACCCGGTCCAGCAGCACCACCAGCACGCCGCGCTCGCGCAGCCGGAGCAGCCGCGCGTTCGCGTCGTCGACCGGGGTGATCAGCACGCCCTGCACCCGCTGCTCCTCCAGGAGGTCCAGGTAGGCCGATTCCTTGGCCGCGTCGCCGTCCGAATTGCAGAAGATCACCGGGAGCCCGGCCGGGCCGGTCGCCTCCTCCACGCCCTTGGCCACGTCGGTGAAGAACGGGTTCGCCACGTCCAGCACCACCAGGCCCAGCGAACGGCCACGGCCACGGCGCAGCTGCCTGGCCGACTCGTTCGGTACGAAGCCGAGCACGGTGATCGCGTCCAGCACACGGGTGCGGGTGCTCGGTGCGACGATGTCCGGGCGGTTGAGCACATTGGAGACCGTGCCCACGGACACACCCGCGTGCAGTGCCACGTCCCGGATGCTGATCGTCGGACCCGCCACCCGCATTCCACCACCTTGCTCCGGGGCAACCTGGCTGGGGAAAGCGTCAGGATACTCTGAGAGCTGCCTCGGTGACCTCCCGTGCACATCCCCAGGACATCGTCATCCCGGCGCCGCCGTGGCCGTAGCAGTGGATCACGTCGCCGACCCGTTCCAGGCGAGGGCCGCCGCGCCGGGTGGGGCGCAGTCCGATCCTCGTGCCGAGCACCTCGGCCCCGGCCAGTGCGGGCTCCACCGACACGCAGCGGGCCCTGATCGCGGCGGCCTCGGCCGGGTCCGGCGTCAGGTCGCCGCGGCCCTGCTCGAACGTGCCGCCGAGCACCACGTCCCGGCTGCGCGGGTGGATGTAGAGCGAGCGGGACTCGTCGCGGATCGAGACGTCCAGGCCCGGGTTCTTCACCAGCACGACCTGGCCGCGGGCCGGCTCCACCGCGTCGTCAGCGGCCAGCTCGCGGGCGGCCAGGCCGGTCGCGTTGACCACCGGGCCGTCCAGCTCGCTCAGGTGTGTCACGCGGCGGCGGACGATCCGCAGGTCCCGGGCCAGCCAGGCGAGATAGGGCGACATCTCCACCAGGGGCGCGGTGAAGTGCAGCTCGCCGTCGCGGTACGCCACGTCACCGGCCGCGGGCGCCCACCACGGCAGCGTCTCCGCCGCGGCCCGCATCCGGGTGCGGCGCAGCAGCACGCCCGGCACGCCGTCGTGCGCCTGGCGGGTGAACTCCGCATAGGCCTCCGCGGACCAGCGCAGCACGCGCGGGTCCGGGTCCTGATGCGTCGGGTACCAGACCGCGGCCGCCACCGTGGACACCGTCTCCTCCGGCGGATCCGCCGCGATCACGGTCACCCGCGCACCGGCCTCGTGCAGCCGCCGCGCCGCGGTCAGCCCGATGATCCCGCCACCCACCACCGTCACGTCCGTCATACCGCCATCGTCCAGGGGACGCCGCCCCGGCGGATCCGCCGCACGTGCCGGCTGCTGGAGAAGTGCCTCACCGGCCTGGACGCGGACCGTCTGCTCGGTCAGCTCGCCGCCGTCCTCACCTCCTACGACCGCGAGGATCCGGCCCGGGCCCGGCCGAGGTGACCGAGCCGTGAGTCAGCCGCCGTGGGTGACGGTCTCCCACGCGAAGAAGTAGGCCGCCTCCGCGGGGCGATATCGCCGGACGTACGCGGTGGTGGCCGGCAGCTCGAGCCCGAGGCGGTCCACCAGGTGGTGGCGGGCCGCCTCGGGCAGCGGTGCGTAGGACTCGGTGTCCGGCTCGCCGTCGCACAGCCAGGACGGTGCCGGTTCGCCCAGCGCGTACGGCATGTGCAGCTCCAGCGCGGCCGTCATCCGCGGCGCGATCTCCGACCACAGGTCCACACCCTGCAGCCGCGCGGTCTCCGCCACGTGCGACGCCGCGGACAGGCCCCAGCCGGCGTGCCCGAAGTCCCGGCAGGTCTCCTGCGTGACGCCGTCCCGGAGGTCGCGCTGCCCGTGCCAGTACGAGATCAGCCGCTCCTCCGGCACGTTCGTCTCCCCGGGCGGCGCAACCGGCAGCGGACCGTCGGATTCAAGGTATACATAGGCTTTGATCCGGCTGCGGAGGCGGTCCACCGCGCGGTCGAACGACGCCCGGTCGTCCAGGAAGACCGCGATCCCGGTCGCCGCCTCCATCATGATCAGTTCCCAGTTGCCGTTCGTCCAGGTCGCGCCGCCGATCACCTCGGGCAGGTAGACCTCCCGGAACATCGCCGCGGCCGGCGCCGGGTCCCAGCCGTCGTAGCCGTACCGGATCAGTTCGGCCGCGCGCACCATCGGCACCGCCGACCACGCCGACTGCAGCGGGCCGTTCACGTTCGTGTGCCGCTCCAGCACGGCCGCCCACGCGTCGATGATCCGGATCGCGGCCCGCGCGTGCCTCTCGTCGCCGGTCACCTGCCAGAGCAGGGCCTGGGTGTACGCCGCGACGCCGTCCTCCGCCTCGTCCACGCAGCCTAGATCCGGGTTCGAGTACGGCCCGCACTCCACCACCGCGCGCGGCCTCGGTCGCCAGTCCGCGTTCCCGTAGCGCGTGCCCGCCATCTGCGCGAACGCGGACGCCCATGGCTCCGCCCCGCCGTCGATCTCTCCCTTGACCCGCGCCAGGTCGTCCGCCCCCACCAGCACCCCCGGATGCCGGAACGCCCCGCCCGGCATCGGGTCCAGCACCGTCGGCGCCGCCGCCTCCCACGGTTCCGCGGCGATCACCGGCCGACTCTCCTGCCGCGCGACCACTACCCCGCCCACGATCGCGGCCAGCAACACCACTAGACCGACAGCCACGGCACGGGTACGGGTGATCCTCACCGGTAAATCGTTATCCCACTCCGGCGCCCGACCGCTAATCTGGCCGCCGCATATCCGCCGGTCCCAGCCCTGGAGCGCGCGAATGTCCGATCTCCTCGGCCACGCGGATCTCGGCGGACTCGGTCTCACCGGCATTCGCGAGGCGGTCACGGCCGGTGGGGTCCCGGTGCTCAGCGCCGATCTGCCCCGCGGCACACATGACACGGTCTGGTGCACGCTGCGCGCCCGGCACGCCCGTACCGGCATGTGGCCGGTCCGGTGGAACCGGTGCGCACAGCCTTTGATGGGACTGACCGTCAGGCCAGCTGTTCCGGAGTGAGGGTGAGCTCGCGGGCGACGGCCTCATTGACCCAGCCGCCGATCGCGGCCTTCGGCACTATTCGCGGGTGCGCGGAGGCCTGGACCGCGAGACCGTCGATCAGGGACGTGATGCGCCAGGCGGCGCCCTGCGCGTCCTCGCACGTGAACGAGCCGTCCCGGACGCCGTCGGAGATGACCTCGCGGACCGCCTCCCGCCAGCGCAGCACGCGACGGCGGGAGATCTTCTCCAGCTCGGGCGTGCGCGGGGACTCGGACCAGCCGTCGATCCACATGGTCCACGCCTTGGCGCGCGTGCCGGGCGTGTAAAGGCGCACCAGCTTGCGCAGCCGGTCCAGCGGCGGCGCGGCGGACTTCAGGATGGCATCGAGCTTCTGCAGGTCCTGCTCGGTCGCATAGGCGAATGCCTGAGCGAGCAGTCGTTCCTTGGTGGCGAAATGGTAGAAGACGAGTGCCTGACTGACACCGGCCGCACGTGCGACATCGGCGGTCCGCGTGTTCGCGAGGCCGCGTTCGGCGATGACGTCGCAGGCTGTGCGCAGTAATGCGTCGAGGCGCACCTCGGCTAGGCGTCTGGTCACGAAACACACCGTAGCCGATGAATACCAGTTCACGGATGCCCCCTTTACGTCACTCATACCGGCGCCGTGTCGCTTTCGGGCTACCGTTGGCCCGCAAATTCCCACCATGGGATTACCACGGTCGAGAAATGTGTTCTCGGGATCGACCGTTACAAACGGGAAATGGCGCGGTAAAGTCCGATCATGTTGGACGGTGGAGGCCCGGCCACGCGTCCCGCCGTCGCGCGCGACCCCGTTCCGGAACCCGCGTTCGACGACGAGGAACGCCCCTCCCGGGAGCTGCGCGGCGGTCCCGCGCGGGCGGTCGGCGGCGTCGCGCTCGCGATCTCGCTGCTCGCGCTGTGGCAGGTGTTCCGGCCGATGCCCCAGGGCAGTCAGTTCTACCTCATCGTCTTCCTGGCCGGTGTGCTGCCGCTGGTCTTCGTCGCCTACCGGTCCGGCGCGCGCCTCGCCCTGCTCGGCGGCGGCGACCGGCCCGCGATCGCGGACTGGGTCCTCGCCGTACTCGCGGCCGCGGTCTGCCTCTACCCGGTGCTGCCGTTCCGCGGCGGGTACGACGGCTTCCTCGACCGGCAGGGCCTGCTCGACCCGGTCGACGTGCTGCTCGGCGCCGCGCTGCTGCTGCTCGTGCTGGAGGCCGCCCGGCGTACCACCGGCTGGGCCCTGCCCGTGGTCTGCCTTGTCTTCCTGGCGTACGGCTACTACGGCGGGCTGCTGCCGCAGGACTACGCGATCGCGCACCTCGGGCTGGACTTCGCGCAGATCGTGGACGCGCTCTACAACTCCGGCAGCGGGTTCTACGGCACGCCGCTGGACGTCGCCGCCACGTACATCGTGCTGTTCACGCTCTACGGCGCGGTTCTCGACCTGTCCGGCGCCGGCCGGTTCTTCGTCGACCTGTCCGTGGCCGCGTTCCGCCGCTCGCGCAGCGCCGCCGGCCGCACCGCGGTCACCGCCGGTTTCCTGCTCGGCACGGTCTCCGGCTCCGGCACCGCCACCGCGGTCAGCGTCGGCGCGGTCACCTGGCCGATCCTGCGCCGCGCCGGCTACCCCGCGGAACGCGCCGGCGGCATGCTCGCCGCGGCCGGCGTCGGTGCGATCCTGTCCCCGCCCACGCTCGGCGCGGCCGCGTTCATCGTCGCGGAGTACACCCAGGTCTCCTACCTGACCGTGCTCGGCTGGGCGATGATCCCGACGATCCTGTACTACCTCGGCATCCTGCTGGCGGTCGAGATCGACGCCCGCAGGCTCGGCACCCGCCCGGTCGAGGTCGAGGCCGGGTCGCCGTGGCGGCTGCTGGCCCGGTTCGGCTACCACTTCTCGTCCCTGATCCTGATCGTGGTGCTGCTCGCCGCCGGCGTCACCGCCACCCGCGCGGTCGTGTTCGCCACGCTCGCCGCGTTCGCGCTGGCGTTCCTCGACCCGCGCACCCGGCCGACCGTGCGCTCGACCGCGACCGCGCTCGCCGCCGGGACCCGCGGGGTGCTGCCGGTCGCCGCGGTCTGCGCCGCCGCCGGCGTCATCACCGCCACCACCACCAAGACCGGCCTGGGTACGAAGCTGGCCGCCTGGCTGATCGGGGCCGCGCAGGCGATCGCGGACCACCCGGCCGTGGTGCTGGCACTGACCGTGCTCGCCGCGGCCGTGGCGCTCAGCCTGCTCGGCCTGGCCGTGCCGGTCACCGCGTCGTTCATCATCGGCTGGGTCATCGTCGGCCCCGCGCTGCTCCAGCTCGGCGTGCCCGCACCGGCCGTCGCCATGTTCGTCTTCTACTACTCGGTGCTCTCCGAGGTGACGCCACCGACCGCACTGGCCGCGGTCGGCGCCGCCTCGATCACCGGCGGGCGGATCGTGCCCACCATGTGGCAGGCGCTGCGGTACGCGCTGCCCGCGTTCCTGGTGCCGATCGCGTTCGTGCTGACGCCCGCCGGGTCGTACCTGCTCGGCCGCGGCCCACTGCTGAACGTGCTGTGGGCGACGGCCGCCGCGCTGGCCGGCGTGGCCGCGCTGGCCGTGGCGACCGGCGGGTGGGTGCTCGGCGCCGGCCCGGCCGGGGTGCCCGCGCGGGTGTGCGCCGCGCTGGGCGGGCTGCTGCTGCTCTACCTCGACCCGGCCGGCATCGCGGCCGGGGCGGTGCTCGTCGTGGCCGCCGTGGTGCTCACCGCCGTGCCGGCTCGTTCTTCTGCTGAAACGTCCGCCGGGTCGTCCGAACGGGGAGGAGAGGCTTGATGCGTACCGTCGAAGCGGTTGTGGGGTCTGCTCTGGCATTGTTGCTGGTGACCAGCGGGTGCGGAGGGCGGCAGGACCGGGCCGCCACGGACACCGGCGGCGAGGTGACGTGCCAGGTCGCGGCCGAGACCCGAATCGGCATCGCCACCGGCAACGTCGGCGGCGTCTACTACACGATGGGCAACGCGTTCGCCGAACAGATCTCGACCGCCACCGGCGGCACCGTCAAGGCGACCGCCGCCGAGACCGGCGCGTCCGTGCAGAACATCCAACAGCTCGTCGCCGGTACGTACGGCGTGGCGTTCTCGCTGGCCGACACGGCCGCCGACGCGGTCAACGGCGCCGGCGCCTTCTCCTCGCCCCAGCCGGTCGCCGCGCTCTCCCGCATCCACACCAACTACACCCAGGTGATCGCGCGTACGTCCGCCGGCATCACGGACGTGGCCTCCATGCGCGGCAAGCGCGTCTCCACCGGCTCCCCGCGCTCCGGCACCGAGGTCATCGCCAACCGCCTGCTCACCGCGGCCGGCCTCGACCCCGCCACGGACATCGCTGCCCAGCGCCTCGACCTCACCAAGACCGTCGACGGCATCAAGGACGGCAGCATCGACGCGTTCTTCTGGTCCGGCGGCCTGCCCACCCCCAACCTGACCGACCTGTTCACCACGTCCGCCTCGTCCGTGCGATTCGTCGACATCACGCCGCTGCTCCCCGCGATGAAGCAGGTCAACCCGGTGTACGAGCAGGGCGTCATCCCGGCCGCGACGTACAAGCTGCCCGCCGACACCCCGACCGTCGTCGTCCCGAACGTCCTGCTGGTGAAGAACGACCTCGACGCGAACGTCGCCTGCGCGCTCACCAGGGCCCTCTTCGACCGCAAGGACCAGATCACCCAGGCCTCCCCCGCCGCCGCCGAACTGAACGTCGCCAACGCCCGCAAGACCGACCCGGTCCCCCTCCACCGCGGCGCCGCCGAGGCGTTGACGCTGCTCGGGGGATAGTTCCCCGCGGTCCACGTCCCCCCGCGCGACGCGCGGGGGGACCCTGATTTGGAGGTGGGCGCCGGGGTCCGCTAAAGTTCTCTTCGTCAGCGGGGAACGGAAACGGGACCTGAGCGACACGAAAGACAAGCAGTACGAACCAACTGAATAGCACGCGGACGTAGCGCAGCTGGTAGCGCATCACCTTGCCAAGGTGAGGGTCGCGGGTTCGAATCCCGTCGTCCGCTCGGAGACGGCCACCACAACACGCGGGGGTCACCTCGGTGGAGTGGCCGAGAGGCGAGGCAACGGCCTGCAAAGCCGTGTACACGGGTTCAAATCCCGTCTCCACCTCGGCAGTAGTTTTGCCCAGGGCGATTGGCGCAGTGGGAGCGCGCTTCCTTGACACGGAAGAGGTCACTGGTTCAAACCCAGTATCGCCCACCAGCTCAGGCCCCATCTTCGGCAACGAAGATGGGGCCTTTTGCGTTTACTGGTGCGCGAGGAGTTCACCGGCTGCCGTTGACGAGCGGCCGCTGGTCACAGGGCGCGGTCGAGCAGGCCGGCCGCCTCCGGGGTGAGGACGATTCCGGCCGGGACCGACGTCGTAGCGACGGAGGTACACGAGCGGCAGCTGCTCCACGCCCAGGGCCATGCGGTTCGACTCCACCTGGGCACGCAGCTCGTCCGGTCGCTGGGCCGGCATCGGGAAGGGCGCGGCCACGGTCGTCGAGCGGCCACTGCAGCCGCATCGCGCCGTAGCCGGCCCGCCCGACCTCCCGGTCCCCCAACGAGGTCATGCGGCGGCCCCGGGGCGGAAGGAGAAGGACTCGCCGAGCTTGCGTGCCTGCTCGTGGGACTCGGCCAGGGAGGCTTCGTGCATGGGGATCAGGTCGGCCATCGGCGGGACGACCGGGGCGAGGCCGAAGGACGGGGTGATGAAGGTGAGGTCCAGGCCCATCTCCAGGCCGAGGATCGTCTCCAGGTGCGGGACCAGGTGGTCGCGGCCGTAGTGGGACGCTCCCTCCATGTAGGCGCCGCCGCGGGAGGAGACCACGAGCGCCGGACGTCCCCGCGCCGGAACGCCATCCGGAATGGCGATGGTGCGACCGACGACGGCAACCTGGTCGATCCAGGCCTTGAAGGCCGACGGTACGCCGTAGTTGTACAGCGGCACCGTGAACAGGTAGCCGCCGGCGCCCAGGAACTCGTCGATGAGTTCGTCCTGGATGCCTCGCGCCGCGGCGATCTCCGACGTGTGCGTGGCCGGATCGGTGAGGCGGGCAGTGAGGCCGGGAGCAGTAAGGTGTGGCACCGGAGAAGCGGCAAGATCGCGGTGCACGACCCGCCCGTTCCAGTTCTCGCGGAAGGTACGGGCGACCTGGCGGGAGATCGACTCGGAGTCGAACAGGGTACCGTCGATGTGGAGCAAATAGGACATGGTTTCCTTCTCGTGGGAGTGCGCGGGAGTGGCGCGTGGTGAGATCATGCGCCGCAATTTCGGCTCTTACAAAAGGCACTTTCGTGTGCGTATCAGCGCGCACATCCATGTGCGTAGCGAAGGAGAATGTGCGTCATGAGCGGTACCGGGGCGGCGCGTGCGCAGGATTGCGGTGACCTGCTGGCCGACAACGGTGAATTCGTCCGTGAAATACTCGACCGGGTCGGCGACAAATGGAGTCTGCTGGTGATCGGCAACCTGCGCGACGGCCCTCGCCGTTACTCCGAACTGATGCAGATCGTGCCGGGGATCTCACAGCGCATGCTGACCGTCACGTTGCGGCTGCTCGGTGAGGACGGACTACTGCGGCGCGAGGCCTACGCCGAGGTGCCACCGCGGGTGGAGTATTCGCTGACACCCCTGGGAGAAAGCCTGTTGGAGACGGCTTCCGCGCTCGTACGGTGGGCGGGCGACCACCAGGTTGAGATCCGCGCGCACCGGGAGAACACCGGCGGCTGATCCGGGCCCGCGGCCAATCACGAGTACGGCGTGGCGATGTCGCCGGGAGCCGGCGACGCGGGCCCGCATCCGGTGCGGAAAACCTCTAGAAAGTGAGGACGAGGCGGCCCCTCAGCCCGCCCGCTTCCATTCGCTCGTACGCCGCTCGTGCGTTCTCCGGGGCGTACGTCTCAGCGACGCGCAGACGAATGCGGCCGGCGGCCGCCTCCGCGGCGAGGAGTTCGAGTCCCGCCGTGTCGGAGAACGCCTTGCCGACGCTGACCGGGTGGACGGTGATGCCACGCTCCGGATCCCCGCTGTCGTCCCAGCCGCGGATCACTGCGATGGCGCCCCCTGGGCGGATGGCGGGAAGAACGGCGCGCGTCAGGTTCGCGGTGTCGTACACGGCGTCGACGCCGCCGGGCGCGAGCTGGAGAACCGCTCCGTTGAATGCTTCGCCACGGGGAACGACCTCGTCAGCGCCGAAACTCCGCACCAGTTCCTCGTCCGCGGGCTTCGCGTCCGCGATCACCCGGAGGCCTTGCCGCTTCGCGAGCGGGATGAGCAACGATGACAGCAGTCCCGCTCCGCCCGTGACGGCGAGGACGGCGCCGACGGGCAGGGAGAGCAGCCGGAGGCCCTCCAGCGCGGTCAGGCCGGTCATGGGCAGCGTCGCCGCTTCGGTGATGCCGATGCCGCCGGGAACCGGGACGACCGATGCCGCCGGGACGACGATCTCTTCCGCCTGCGCGCCGCCCTCGGGCCGACGCGGGTTCACGATCGCCATGACGTGCTGGCCTACGCTCAGCCGGCGCTCGCCCGGCCCTACCGCGGTGATCGTGCCGGCCGCGTCGAGGCCCGGGACGACCGAAACGCCATCCGGGCCGTTCTCGACGGCGTGCCACAGGAACGGATCCGACGGGTTCACGCTCGCCGCCGCCACGTGGATCCGCACCGACCCGGATTCCGGCTCGACGGCAGGGCGGTCCCCGATCGAGATCGAGGTGGAACCGTTGTTCTTGCTGATCGTGACTGCTCGCATGATGCGCTCCTGAGGAACCAGTAGCATTACCGGAGTCGGCTCCGCCTGAGCCGACGGTAGCACAAAACGGAGCCGACTCCACATGACGCAGACGGGCAGTTCCCCGACGCAGCGGGCCGACGCGCGGCGCAGCCGGGCGCGGATCCTCGCCGCGGCGGCGACGGCGTTCGCGCGAGACGCCGCGCCGACCTTCAAAGACATCGCTCGCGACGCCGGCGTGGGCATCGGCACGATGTTCCGGCACTTCCCGACCCGGGAAGCGCTGGTGGAGGAGGTGTTCCGCACCGAGTTGCAGACGCTCTGCGCAGACGCCGCGACTCTGGTCGCGGCGCTGCCGGCGGACGAGGCGCTGCGGGAGTGGATGAGCCGATGGGCCGCCTTCGTCGCCACGAAGCAGGGCATGTCCGATGTCCTGAAGTCACTGACGTCGTCGGGTTCGGTGACGAAATCAGAGTCGGCAACGCTGTTGACGCATGCGGTTCAGGTGATCCTCGACGCCGGGGAAGCGTCGTCGATTCTCCGGAGCGACGTGCGCGCGGACGACATCGTCGCGGCTCTCAGCGGAATCCTCGTGGTTGCGGACCCGGTGGCCGACGACGGGCGCACGGCCCGCCTCCTCGCTCTGCTCATGGACGGACTCACGAACCGGGCACGCCCCTCCCGGTCGTGACCCGCCGTTCGGTTGTCGACGCGGCCGTCGAGGTGGCGCCCGCCGATCCGGACGTCGTCGTCGCACCGCGCGCCGGGCCGGCCGCACCCGCCGGCGGTTCAGGCAGGCCGGCGGGGAGAATCACGCCGGTGCGGGTTTGGCGGCCTTGCTGCGGGACGCGAGCCAGCCGTAGATGTCGGCCGCGTTGACCGGCCTGGAGAAAAGGTAACCCTGACCGTAGGGACAGCCCATGCTGGCCAGCATCTCGCGGTGTACCGGTTCCTCGATGCCCTCGGCGATCACCCGCAGGTCGAGCGTGTCCGCGAGCTGGACGATCGCGGAGACCAGAGCGCGTTGTTTGCGGCTGTGGACCATGTCGTCGATGAAGGATTTGTCGATTTTCAGGACGTCGATCGGCATGTGCCGCAGGTAGCTCAATGACGAATAGCCGGTGCCGAAATCGTCGATGGCGATGCGGACGCCGGTTTGGCGCAGTGCGGCCAGGTCCGCCCATACCTGTTCGTCGTCGCGCAGCAGCAGGCTTTCGGTGATCTCCAGGAGCAGGGCGCGCGGGGGTACGCCGGAGTCGGCCAGGATCTGGCGCACCGAGTCCATGAAGCCGGGGTTGCGGAACTGGCGGGCGGAGACGTTCACGCTGACGTAGCGCGGGCGGTCCGACGGCACCAGCCGGTTCCAGCGTTCGGCGGAGCGCAGTGCCTCCTCCAGCACCCAGTGGCCGATCGGGACGATCAGGCCGGTCTCCTCGGCCAGGTTGATGAACTGGTCCGGTGGGATCACGCCGCGCGTCGGGTGTTTCCAGCGGACCAGGGCCTCGAACCCGGCGGCCTCGTCGGTGAGCAGGTCGACGATCGGCTGGTACTGCAGCACGAAGTGGCCGCCGCTGACCGCCTGCTCCAGTGCGGCCCGCAGTTCTAGGCGGGCGACCAGCGCGGAGTGCACCTCGGCCTGGTAGCGGCGCCACTGGCCGCGGCCGGCGGCCTTCGCGATGTTGAGAGCCAGGTCGGCCTGGCGGAGCAGTTCGTTCGCGTCGCGAGCCTCCGCGGTGGTGGAGACGCCGACGCTGGCGATGCCGCCGATCTGCTCGCCCTCGATGGTGAACGGCGTCGTCAGCGCGGTGGTCACCCGGCCGGCGATCTCCTCCAGTTCGGCGAGGTGGCTGACGTCCTCGATCAGCGCGGCGAACTCGTCGGCGCCGAGGCGGGCCACGGTGTCGCCGGGCCGCAGGACCTCGGTCAGGCGTTCCGCGACCCCGACCAGCAGGCGGTCGCCGACGGTGTGGCCGAGCGCCTCGTTGATCAGGCGGAATCCATTCAGGTCGATGAGCAGGACGCCCACCAGAGTGCCGTCCCGGCCGGCTCGTGCGGCCGCGTGCTGGGCCCGGTCGGTGAACAGGACCCGATTGGCCAGTCCGGTCAGCGAGTCGTGCAGCGCCTGGTGGGTGAGCTCGCGTTCCAGCGTGCGCCGTTCGGTGACGTCCCGCAGCGTCAGCACCAGGCCGGCGACCGTCGGCTCGTCGCGCATGTCCCGGCAGTTGACCTCGATCTGCAGTCGGACGCCGTCCTTGCGTACCGCGGTGAAATCCATGCCGTCATGGCGGCCGACGCCGGCCCGGGCCTGCGCCAGCATGTGCCGGAACCGGGTGCGGTCGGCCAGGTCGATCACGGTCTCCAGGGCGGCGCCGACCAGGTCCGGCGCGGCCAGCACGGCGTGCGCGGACGGGCTGGCGTACCGGATCGTGTCGTCCGGGTCAACGATCATGATGACGTCGGAGGCGTGCAGGATCAGCGTCCGGAAGTACGCCTCGCTCTGCGCGCGGTGCACCTCCTCGGTCAGCGCGATCCGGGCCATCGCCAGCCCGGTCTGCGACGCCAGCACCTCCATCGAGCCGGCCAGCAGGCGCAGCTGCTCCTCCGCCGCGCCGAGGTAGAGCGTGTGCACCGGCTCGGCACCGAGCGGGCAGCACAGCATCCGTTCGAAGCCGGTCTGCTCGCGTCCGTCGGCCAGCCACGGGCGCCGGCCCGGCGGGGACGGCTCCCGGTCCAGGTCGCCGATCTCGCCGTCCTCATCGTGGTCGGCGGCCGAACCGTCGGCGAACACCACCGCATGCGGCGCGTCCGGCGGCAGCAGCCGGGTGACGGTCGAGCGGACCACCTCGACGACCGCGTCGACCGTGGTCGCGGAGACCAGCCGGGCGCCGGCCTCGCGCAGCGCGGCCTCGCGGTCCAGCGTCGCCACGAACTGGGCGCGGGAGCCGGTCGACCAGAGCACGCCGAACATCGATATCAGCAACGTGACGCAGGCGATCAGCGGGACCTCGGTCACGTTGCCGCGCATCGCCTCGACCAGCAGCACCACCGGCCCGACCAGGCTCACGGCCAGCAGCATCGAGCCCTGGAAGGCGCTGGCGCGGGACGCGTACCCGGGAAGGCGCGGCATCGGCTCGGTCAGCCAGCGCATCGACGGCTGCAGCGCGGCCAGGCCCGACGCGCCGTAGAAGATCACCCAGCCGAGGTCGACCGGGCCACCGGCCCGCCAGTCACTCCAGAGCAGGCCGATCGAGTAGAGGCAGTCCGTGACCAGCAGCGACAGCACGCCCAGGACCAGCAGGTTCGCGGACGCGGGACGACGCCCGCCGGTCGCCAGCAGGCGGGTCAGCGCGGCCACGCAGACCAGATCACCGACCGGCCCGGTGATCGCGGCAACCCGCTCGGTGACCGATATGCCGGAGTCACGGATGAACGGCGCGACCAGGTAGATCCACGCCAGCAGTGCCAGCGCGGCCGTCACCATCAGCGCCTCGAGCAGCGCGTTCCGGTCCCGGCCGACGGTGCGGGCCGCCATGAAGCGGAGCAGCGCGGCGGCCAACAGCACCGGGACGACGACATAGACCGCATCGGCGTACGACGGGAACGGATCCGGGTCGTGGGCCACCTCGACGAGCCAGTTGTAGTACGCGTCACCTATGGTCAACGCCACCAGCGCGGCGGACAGCAGGTACCAGGGCAGCCGGCGGCGGGGGCGGTGCAGCCGGACGCCGGTCACCACCGCAGCCGCGCCGGACAGGCCGATCAGCACCCAGGTGAGGGCCTTCTGCTGCGGAAACGCGTAGAACAGCACGGTGAGCACGGCGAGCCAGACGGTGAAGCCGACGCTCACCCGTCGTGCCGACATCCGCGACCCCCCAGCACTGCCTCTCCCGCCTATCGGACAATCGGCGCGCTTCCGGCGCGGATGAGGGAAAACGGCACCAGCCGCGCCTGAGTAGCGTGATCCCGTGCTGTTTCGACTCTGGGAATCGCCGGCTTCCGGTCTCGTCCCCGACGGCGTCGGCGGCGAGCACCTGCTGATCACCCGGCACGCCGAGGTACGCGCGGTGCTGGCCGACCCGGACACGTACCGCCCGGACAACGCGCTCGACGCGGTCACCCCGATGCCGGCGAGCGCGCTGCGCATCCTGGTCCGGCACGGCTTCCGGCTGCCGCCGACGCTCGCCAACAACGGCGGCGCCAGTCACCCCGCGATCCGCGCCGAGGTCGCCGAGCTGCTGCACCCGCACTCGGTCGCGCGTCAGCGCCCGTGGCTGACGTCCGTGGTCCGCGCGCGGGTGGCGTCGGCCCGGTCGGCATTGTCCCGCGGCGAGTCCGTCGACCTGCACGCCACCATCGCCGCCGACCTTCCGCTGCTGGTCCTGGCCCGGCTGGTCGACCTGCCGGACGCCGAGGCGGCCGCGGTCAAGACGTTCGCCCGCGCGGCGCTGGAGCTCTTCTGGGCGCCCCTGTCGGCCGGCCGGCAGGAACACCTCGCCACCGTCGTGGGCGAGTTCCACACCGTCCTGCGCGACTTCGCCGCCCACGGCGACGGCCTCGCCGCCCGCCTCCGCGCCGCCGGTCACGGTCGCGACGTGGTCGCCGGCGCGCTGTTCTTCCTGCTGGTGGCCGGCCAGGAGACCACGTCCCAGTTCCTGACGCTGCTCATGCACCGGCTCGCCACCACCGCGGTGGCGCCGGACGCCCGCGCCGCCGACATCGTCGAGGAGTCGCTGCGCCTGGACACCCCGATCGTCACGTGGCGGCGGGTGGCCGCACGAGACACCACGCTGGGTGACGTCCATGTGCCGGCCGGCCGTAGTCTGCTGCTCTGGCTGACCGCCGCCGGCCAGGATCCGTCCGTGGTCGCCGCCCCGCACGACTTCCGTCCCGGCCAGCCCGGCAGCCGTCGTCACCTGGCCTTCGGCGCGGGCGCACACCGCTGCGTCGGCGCCAGCCTGGCCCGCATGGAGGCGGAGGTGGTCACGGAGGAGACGCGCGAAATGTTACGTTCCGTAACGGTGCTGCGGGCACCGTGGGCACCGGACAACCTGACGTTCCGCATGCCGGACGCGTTCGTGGTGGCACCTCAAAAAGCTCATACACCCACCTAGTGGGCGGTTTGGCCCGGGTTTCGCAAAGCACCCCACCGCGCCTGCTCCCTGCCCGCCGGATCGCACAGGACGGCATCTGCGCCGGCCAGGGACTCCGGCCCCACCGGGTCCACTTCAAGATCAAAATAAGCTGAGTGGCGTCGGGCACCGGTCGTGGCTGGTGCTCCTCCCTTCAGGTTCCGCGGTGGGTCCGGCAAACCCCGGACGAATCAGCCGCGGACCGGTCAGAGTTCCTCGGCCCAGGTGCGCCAGTCGTCGAGGACGCCGTAGAGGGTGGGGGTGAGCCAGCCGGAGGCGGAGCGGCGGAAGACACCGGGGTCGATGGTGCCGGCCGCGTCGGGGATGGCACCGGCCAGCTGGGGGACCAGGTCGGTCAGGTTGGTCCAGTGGACCAGCTCGGGAGCGGCGGGCCAGGCGCCGATGACGATCCGGGCGGGGACGCCGCGGCGGTCCAGGGCCTCAAGCGTGAGCGCGGTGTGGTTGAGCGTGCCGAGACCGGCGCGGGCGACGACGACGGCCTTGGCGTCGAGCGTGACGGCAAGGTCGGCGACGGTCCAGGGCTCGCCGGACGGGCGCAGGCCCATCGGGACCAGCAGGCCACCGGCGCCCTCGACCAGCACCAGGTCGTGCTTACCGGCCTCGGCGCGGATCTCGTCGACGACCGCGTAGAGCTCGATCGGCTCCAGTTCGGCGACCCGGGCGGCGGCGAGCGGGGCCAGCGGGTCGGGGAACGATGCGAGCGTGCGGACCGTGTCCGGGCCGGCGAGTCGCGCGATCACCTCGGCGTCGGTGGGCTCGTCGGTCGCGGTGCCGGTCTGGCCCGGCTTGATCACCGCGACCCGCAGGCCGGCGTGCCGGGCGGCGGCGGCGATCGCGGCGGTCGCGATGGTCTTCCCGACCCCGGTGTCCGTGCCGGTCACCAGCACGATCCCGCGCCACTCCCCCGCCTCTGCCGGCACCGCGGCGACCGCACCAGCCATCTCCGCGTCGGATGCGTCGCCAGGCTCCGCGGCGGGCACACCGGCCGGCTCGGGCTCGGTCACCTCGGCCGGCGGAAGGCTACCGGCCGGCGACCGGCTCTCCTCGGCATCCGCGGCAGATCCTTCCGGGGCGGCAGACCCCTCCGGGGCAGCAGACGCGGCAGACCCAGCCGGAGCGGCAGACCCCGCAGACGCCGCCGGAGCGGCAGACCCGGCAGACGCCGCCGGAGCGGCAGATGCCGCCAGCGCCGTCGGCGCCGATGGGACAGCCGGTGTGGCCGGGACGCGGGCTTCGGTGACCGGTTCGTCGGTGGAGATCATGAGGCGGGGACCGGCTCAGGTGCGGTTTTTACGATCACGTCCAGGGCTCGCTCGAAATCAGGTCGTGGAACGCCCACATTGATGGTCAACCGCAGCCGGGACCGGGAGTCCGGTGTGGTCGGCGGGCGGAAACAGCCTACGGCCACCCCGGCGTCCAAGCAGGCGGCGGCCCACGCCACGGCCTCCGCGGCCCCCGGCGCCGTGACCGACACCACACCGGCGGCCGGCCGCGCCGCGGACAGACCGGCTCCGGTCAGGCGCGCGTACGCGAGCCCGGCCCGTTCCGCCAGCTCCGCCCGCCCCGCGTCGTCTGCTCGGGCCAGCTCCAGCGCCGCCAGTGCCGCCGCCGCCGTCGCCGGGGGCAGCGCGGTGTCGTAGATGAACGTGCGCCCGGTGTCGATCAGATGCCGGATCAGCGCGGCCGGCCCCGCGATCACCCCGCCCGCGGCGCCGAGCGCCTTGGACAGCGTGGCCGTCACCACGACGTCCGGCGCGCCCGCCAGGCCCGCGGCCGCGACGCCGCCGGCGCCGGACGGCCCGAGCACGCCGAGCGCGTGCGCGTCGTCGACCAGCAGCAGCCCGTCGTGCGCGGACACCAGCGTGTGCAGCTCACGCAGGGGTGCCAGGTCACCGTCGACCGAGAACACCGACTCCGTGATCACCACGGCCGGCCCGGCGGCGAGCGCCGCCCGTACCCCCGGAAGGTCGTTGTGGGGTGTGATCTGCGGCGCGTTGCCGGTGAGCCGGACGCCGTCGACCAGCGACGCGTGGTTGTGCGCGTCCGTGATCAGCGTCGTGGACGGCCGGGTCAGCGCGCGGACCGCGCCCAGATTCGCCAGGTAGCCCGACGAGTAGACCAGCGCGGACTCGGTGCCGAGCCAGTCGGCGAGCGCGGCCTCAAGCGCGGCGTGCAGCTCCGTCGAGCCTCTGACCAGGCGCGATCCGGTCGCGCCGGCACCGTAGCGACGCAGCGCCGACGTGGCGGCGGAGATCACCCGCGGGTCCCGGGACAGCCCGAGATAGTCGTTGCCGGCGAGGTCGGTCACCTCGTCGGACACGCCGCGCGGACGCAGCCGCCGGGTCAGCCCGGCCCGCGCGCGCAGGCCGGCCTTGCGGTCCAGGGCGTCCAGCCAGCGTGTCACCACGGCACCCCCTGCGTCTTGTGAGTCATCACCAAACCGCCTTGTAGGGTACGGACCATGGCTGACATCCTCGATCGCGCCCGGACCCAGGTGCTGGAGAACGGCATCGGGCTCGGCGAGAGCGACATCCTCGAGGTGCTGACCCTGCCGGACGAGGACCTCCCCGCCGCGCTGCAGCTCGCCCACGAGGTGCGCATGCGCTGGTGCGGGCCGGAGGTCGAGGTCGAGGGCATCGTCTCGCTGAAGACCGGTGGCTGCCCGGAGGACTGTCATTTCTGCTCGCAGTCCGGCCTGTTCACCTCGCCGGTGCGCGCGGTGTGGCTGGACATCCCGCAGCTGGTCGAGGCCGCGAAGCAGACCGCGGCGACCGGCGCGACCGAGTTCTGCATCGTGGCCGCGGTGCGCGGGCCGGACGCGCGGCTGATGAAGCAGATGCGCGAGGGCGTCGCCGCGATCCGGGCGGCGGTGGACATCCAGGTCGCCGCGTCGCTCGGCATGCTCACCCAGGAGCAGGTCGACGAGCTCGTCGAGATGGGCGTGCACCGCTACAACCACAACCTGGAGACCTGCCGGTCGTACTTCCCGAACGTGGTGTCCACGCACTCCTGGGAGGAGCGCTGGGAGACGCTGCGGATGGTGCGTGAGTCCGGCATGGAGGTCTGCTGCGGCGGCATCATCGGCCTGGGCGAGAGCGTGGCGCAGCGGGCCGAGTTCGCGGCGCAGCTGGCCTCGCTCGACCCGCACGAGGTGCCGCTGAACTTCCTGAACCCGCGCCCGGGGACGCCGCTGGCCGACCAGCCGGTGCTGGCGCCGCGGGACGCGCTGCGGGCGATCGCGGCGTTCCGGCTGGCGATGCCGAGGACGATCCTGCGGTACGCAGGTGGTCGCGAGATCACGCTCGGCGACCTCGGCACGCGCGACGGCCTGCTCGGCGGTATCAACGCGGTGATCGTCGGCAACTACCTGACCACGCTCGGCCGTCCGGCCACCGCGGACCTGGAGCTGCTGAACGAGCTGAGCATGCCGGTCAAGGCGCTGTCCGCGACCCTGTGACAGCTTGAGACCGCGCCCGCCGAACCCGCGCCCGGGCACCACCCGCCCGCCCGGCGCGCACCCGCCGAAGACCCGCCCGTCCCGTCCGAAACCGCAGTGAGGTGCCGATGACCTGGTGCGACCGGTGCGGTGAGGCGCTGTCCGGCGCAGACCACACCGCGTGCGCGGCGGCCCGCCGGCTGGAGCCGCCGCGGTTCTGCCCGGACTGCCGGCGCAGGATGAAGGTGCAGGTCCTCCCGTCCGGCTGGAGCGCGGTGTGCGCGGAGCACGGAACGCGCATGATGGCGGGATGAACGTCATCGCGGCGCCCGGCGCCCTCTGCGGTCCGTCCTGCGCGGCCGTGCTGCACGGCGCGACGGTGCTGCTGCGCCCGACCGAGGCGGCGGACATCCCGGCGCTGGCCGCGATCCGCCGCCACCCGGACGTGCGGCGCTGGTGGGGTGGCGGGGACGACCTGGCCGCCGAGGTCACCGACGACCACCTGGACGCGGAGACGCCGACGTTCGCGATCGTGGTCGACGGCACGGTGACCGGCATGATCCAGTGGCATGAGGAGACGGACCCGATGTACCGGCACGCCGGCATCGACATCTTCCTCGACCCGGCCGTGCGCGGCCGTGGCCTCGGCCCGGACGCGATCCGCACGCTGGCCCGGCACCTGGTCGACGCGCACGGCCACCACCGGCTGGTGATCGATCCGGCCGCCGCGAACACGGCCGCGATCCGGTGTTATGCCAAGGCCGGGTTCCGCCCGGTCGGCGTGATGCGCCGGTACGAGCGGTCCCCCGACGGCTCCTGGCACGACGGCCTGCTGATGGACCTCCTGGCGGAGGAGCTCAGCTGACGCCGCGCCCGGTCTTCTGCTGCAGCTCGTCGATCCGCTGCGACGCCTCCGCCTTGGTCAGGCCCTCGGGCGCCGGCTCGCCGGCCTCGTTCGCCAGCGTGTGCAGGTAGGACTCCTGCGGTCCGGTCGCCGGCTCGTCACCGGTGGTCCAGTCCGCCGGGTCCTTCTGCGCCGAATTCTGCTGCTGGTCGGTCATGCCGGGCCCCTTCCGCGATCTTCTCGAACGCCTGTACCCCTACCCGGCCGCACGCTGGTCAAACCGATGTTCGACGCACGCCGTCGAGTGCCGCCGGTATGACGGCGGCCGGACTACGCCGTGAGCCCTGCCACGCCGTTCGGCCGATCGGCGGGCACGATTCCTTGCCCGAACGCATTACACTCGCTCCTGTCCGTGGAGCCGCGCGCGACTACGCGTAGTGGAGGACACCGAGGGGACGGATGTGGGCGCATCCGTCCCCTCACCCATGTAACGCGTTACGAAGAGCCGGAAATCGAAATCGATCTTCCCGCTTCCGGCGTGGCGGAGTTCCGCGTGCTCCCGCGGGCACCGGTCCAACGCCACTCAGCTTATTTTGATCTCGACGCGGACCTGGTGGGGCAGCGAGTCCCTGGCCGGCGCAGATGCCGTCCCGTGCGGTGCGGCGGGCAGGGAGCGGACGCGGTGGTGTACGTGGTCAAACCCAGGTCAGGACCCGTGATCAACTTAAGTTGAGTGGCAGGGGTACCGGTCGTCGCTGGCGCTCCTGCCTGCCGGTCCTGTCTCAACACCGGCAGCGCACACCCACGCTGACCCCTGGTCGCGTGCTTCGCATGCGATCAGTCCCGGACCGATGCCCGCAGCGCATGCCCGCACTCTCGGTGGTCGCGCGCGCTTCGCACGCCACCGGTCCCGAACCAACGCGGCCGTGATGCGGGTGTTTCGTGCGCCGCTGGTCTCGCATTGATGCCGGCGGTGCAGGTCGTGGTGCTCGTGATTCGCTCGCCGCCGCGGGTGGGCCGATGCCCGGGGCGATCTTCCATCCGTGGGGGATCGAAGATCCAGATGTGGTGGTGGCCGCTTCGCGCGAATCGAAGCAGCCGGCACCGGCGTGCACATCTCGCACCGCACGACCGAGCCGGCGGCCGCCCGTACCCCACGCCCGAAATATCGCCATATCCGGGGCGAGGCGCCCGGCGGCTCTCCGCCGGGCCGGCCCGAAGGCGGCATCGCCAGCGCTGAGTGATCAATCAGTGGAGCGAAAAGGAGATCAAACATCGAAGTTGACCTCCTTTCTGCACCACTGATTGATCGCTCAGCCGGGCAGGCGGGATTCCCGCGAACACGGACACTCGAAGACGGCGCGAGATATGCCGACATTTCGGACGCGGGCCTCACGCACGCTCCGAAGCAGCCACCGCGCAGCGTCGCGCAGTGCGGCCCGACGCTGCGCTTCGCGCGTTCGTGTGGTGCCCGGCGCGCGCCCGTACCAGGCCGGGTCGCGCCTCCGGGCCGGGTCGCGCCTTCGCGCCGAATCCGGTTGCGAGGTATATCGACTGGCTGCCTGGGGGGTGAGGGGGTGCAAGGGACATGTCGGTGCTTGGGTAGGGCGGGTGGTCAGGTAAGCAGAGCAAAGCGATGACGGTGGAGGGCTTGCGGCCACGGACCGGCAGCTGAGCGAAGATCACGCGGCTGCGCCGCGGCACCGCCGGCTAGGACGCCGGTGAGGCCGCCCGGGTCGGGGTGATCGGAAGGGTGACCGTGACCAGGCCGGCGTCGCGCTCCAGCGCGGAGGCCGGGCCGAGGCTTTCCAGCGTGGAGAGCATCGCCTCCTCGCGCGCCCGCACGTGCACGACCAGCGCGGCCAGCCCGGCGCGTCCGGCCATCGCGAGCAGCCGGCGGAGCAGCGTGGCGCCGATGCCGCGCCCGCGCCAGGCGTCGTCGACCAGCAGGCCCACCTCGGCTATGTCGCCCTCCGGCACCAGACCGGCCAGGCCGATCACCCGCTCGCCGGCGAGCGCGACCATGCCGTGCGGGATCAGCCGGTGCACCCGGGACGGTCCGGCGGTCAGCCGGCAGGCGCGCATCCGCCGTACCGCGGGAAGATCCTCGCTCTGGGCCGGGCGGATCGTGATCTCGTCGCCGTCCGGGAGCAGCAGCGTGACCGGCTCTTCGGCGGCGCGGAGCGCGGCGGCCGCCACCTCGACCAGCGCCTGCGCCCGCGCGTACTCCGCGGGCGTGAACGCCGGCTCGGTCCGGACGATCTCGTAGACGCCACCGGCCGGGTCGGCCAGCCGCATCGCGGAGCGGGCCAGCCCGAACCGGGTCGGCGGCGTGGTGCGCGGCAGCTCCGCCCGCCAGGTGACCTCGGTGGCGCCGAGCATGCCGCCGAGCGCGTCGCCCAGCGAGTCCGGGTCGCGGACCAGCCGGGCCGCGAGACCGAGCGCGCTGGTCGGTGCGTCCGCCAGCGCCTGCGGCTCGGCCGGTGCGATCCAAGGATCCCGGCCGCGGCCCTTCTCGACGGCGGCGAGCAGGTCGCGCTCGGTCATCGCGTCGGGCGCGTCGACCAGGAAGTCGTCCACCGCGCCGCCCTCGGTGGTGTGCACCTGGACGGCCAGGATGTTCACCGCCTTCAGCGCCAGGCTCGCGGTGAGCACGGACAGGTAGCCCGGACGGTCGTCCACCGTCGCCCTGATTCGCCACAGCCCCACGACGCCTCAGCTCCTTTCCGCCGAGACCTCAGCGTCGCACGCTGCTGTTACTGACCTATTGCTCAGCGCGAACTTCGGTGCGTGCCCCTCATCACGTCCACCGGACGGCGGTCCGGCGGAAAATCAGCGCCCCTTCGTGTAGACCGTGAGGCCGAGCGCACCCGCGTCCAGCCGGCCGTCGGCCGCGACGGTGAAGCGCCACCGGTCGTAGCGGGTCTGGCCGAGCACGACCGCGACCCAGGTGGCGTGCGGGCCGGTGAGCAGCGCCTGCACCCGCTCCAGGTCCTTCGCGCCGGGCACGGAGCCGAGGATGAGCACGCCGGGTCCCTCGCCGGACGGGTTGCCGCGCAGCGCGAACGCGTCCGCGGAACGGTCGCCCTCGGCCGCGGTGATCGCGTCCCGGACGCTGCCCAGCGACATCAGCCGCTCGCCGCCGTCCAGGTGCGGGCGAATGTCACCGGCGACCACGCGTACGGTGCCGGACCACGGGCTGCCGGTCAGCTCCTCCGCCCACGCGCCGATCAGCGCGCGCGAGGCCGCGGCGTCGCCGGTGATGCTGATGACGCCGGTGGCCTGGCCGAGGTCGATCAGCTCGCGGGTGCCGCCCGCGGTGCCGAGCGTGACCAGGCGCGGCGTCGGGCTGCCGACGGTGACCGCGGGCAGCGCCTGCAGGTCGCGCAGCTGCGCCCGCCAGACGCGGCCGTTCTCGGCCGGCTCCCACGGCTCCACCGTGTCCACGTCCGGCGCGGCCAGGCGCAGCGACATGTGGTGCTCGTCCAGCGAGACGCCGTAGACCGGCGGGACCGGGCGACCGGCCGCACCGGCGGCCGCGACCAGCACGCTGAGCGCGCGGTCGATGGTCCAGGAGGCGGCGGTGTCGAACGTACGGGCCGGTGGCGCGACGTCCGGTCGCCCCTTCGCGGCCCTGCCGAAAGCGGCCTTACCGGCACCGGCGTTACCGGCGCCGTGGACCGTTCGGCCCGAGGCCGGGCCAGGCGCGGCACCACGCTTGCGGAACAACAGGAAGCCCACGATCGCGCCCACCACGAGCAGGACCGTGAGCACGATCAGCACGACGAGCAGCACCGGGAAGCCACCGGTCGGCGCCGCGGCCGGGACCTGCACCGCGGCCGTGCCGGCCGGTGCGGACGGCACCGCCGCGCCCACCGGCATCGGGCCCGCACCGATCCCCTCGCCCTTCGCGTCCGCGGGCAGCGCCAGGATCCACCCGGGCGCGACCCGCTCCGGCGCCTCCATCGCGGTGCCGTCCGGCTGGGTACGGCCCCTGTTCAGCTCGAAGATCTCGGTGTACCGGTTGCCGTCGCCGAGCAGCCGCTCCGCGATCGCGTGCAGGAACTCCGGTTCGCCGTTGAAGCTGTCCTGCACCCGGTACCAGAGCTGGCCGGTCTCGACGCCGTCGCCGTTCGCGTCGGCCGGCAGGAACAGCACCCAGCCCGGCGCGAGCACCTCCGGCTTCTCCAGCGCCGTGCCGTCCGCCTGCACCCGGCCCTTGTTCAGCTCGAAGATCTCGGTGTACCGGTTGCCGTCGCCGAGCAGCCGCTCCGCGATCGCGTGCAGGAACTCCGGCTCACCGTTGAAGCTCGGCTGCACCTGGTACCACTTCAGCAGGTCACGGTCCTCGACGGACGGAGACGCGGTGGCCGCGACGACCGGGACCGCCGGCGCGGGAGCCGCGAGCGCCGGACCGGCCACCGTGACGGCGAGCAGCAGCGGCAGCAGCACGGTGCTGACTCGCCGGACAGGGTGACGGGACATCGGTCCACTTCCTCGCGCGAAGATCACTGAAAACACGGACACCTTACGCGGTGCGATAACGTGTGCCCACCATCCACGCGTCCCGCTCAACATTGAATGGCACCGTCGCGGGGCCGAAACCCGTGCGAAAAATCCCCGCTCGGAGGCACAGTGCAGCTTATACTCACCGTCGTCGATGCTGTGAACAACGACGCAGCACACGTGTCTCTGACCGTCGACGGACAGGCAACCGTCGCCTCCGTTGGTTACGCTGCGCAACGTCTGATGCGCGACGCACGCATGCGCGGCGACCTTCCGCTCTTCGCCGACGGCCGCCCGCTGCACCCGGCCGCCACGGTCGCGGAGTCCGGTCTCCGGGACGGCACCGTGCTCGGCCTCGGCGCGCCCGCCGGCCCGCCACCGGAGCAGACCGGCCTGCTTGAGGTACGGGTCGCCGGTGGACCGGCGGCCGGCATGTTCGTCCGGCTCGGCGCCGGCAGCGGCGACATCGGCCGCGACCCGGGCTGCTGGGTGCCGGTCGCGGATCCCTCGCTGCCGCCCGCCGCGGTCACGGTCAGCGTGGACGTCCAGGCCCGCTGTCGGGTCGCGCCGGCCGGCGGCACCCCGGTCCGGCTGGACGGCGACGAGGTGACCGAGCCGGTCGCGTGGGAGCCGGGCCGGCTGCTGCACGTCGGCGACAGCGTGCTGGAGCTGGCCGAATACACCCGGCCGGACGCCGCGCTGGCCCCGTCCGCGGACAAGGCCGGACTGGACTACAACCGCCCGCCGCGGATCCGCGCGCCGCGCCGGCAGACCAGGTTCCGGCTGCCCGCGCCGCCGAAGGAGCCGCCGCGCAACCCGCTGCCGTGGCTGATCGCGCTGGTCCCGCTGATCGGCGCGCTCGCGCTGATGCTGCTCACCGGCAACCGGACCATGCTGCTGCTGGCGTTCCTCAGCCCGGTCTCGCTGGTCGCGAACCACCTCTGGACCCGCCGGCAGGGCAAGCGGACGTTCGGCGACCTGCGCCGCGAGTACGTCGAGACCAGGGACCGGATCGAACGTGACGCCCGCGCGGCGCTGGAGATCGAGAAGACGGACCGGCGTACGGCCGCGCCCGACCCGGGCCTGATCGCGGTGATCGCCACCGGGCCGCGGCGGCGGCTCTGGGAGCGGCGCCGCCGGGACACCGACCACCTGCTGATCCGCGCCGGCACCGGGGACCAGCCCGCGGAGGTGGCGCTCGACGACCCGGAACAGGACGACCACCGGCGTACGGTGCACTGGTCCATCCCGGACGTACCGGTCACCATGCCGTTGCGCGAGCACGGCGTGATCGGCTTCGCCGGCCCGGGTGACACCGCCCGCGCGCTCGGCCGCTGGGCCGTGGTGCAGACCTCGGTCCTGCACAGCCCGGCCGACGTGCAGATCACCGTGCTCACCGACGCGGCCGGCCGGGACAGCTGGGACTGGATCCGCTGGCTGCCGCACACCCGGCCGGGCGGCCCGTCCGCACCGGCCGTGCTGATCGGCCTGGACGCGGAGTCGGTCGGCCGCCGGGTGGCGAGCCTGCTGGAGTTGATCGAGGCGCGGCTGGTGGTGCGCAAGGAGACCGGCGAGGCCGGCTTCCGCGAGCCGGACATGCTGGTCGTGCTGGACGGTTCGCGGCGGCTGCGCTCGCTGCCCGGCGTGATCCAGCTGCTCCGCGAGGGCCCGGCGGTCGGCGTGTACGCGATCTGCCTGGACGCGGACGAGCGGCTGCTCCCGGCCGAGTGCCAGGCCGTGGCCGTGGTCGAGGGCGGCACGCTGCGGATCTTGCGGACCGGCGCGGAGGAGCTGTTCGGCGTGCGGCCGGACTTCGTCTCCCCGGCCTGGTGCGCCGCGGTCGCCCGGCCACTGGCCCCGATCCGGGACGTCAGCGACGACGAGGAGGACGCGGCGCTGCCCGGCGCGAGCCGGCTGCTGGACGTACTCTCGCTGGACCCGCCGCGGCCGGACGACATCGTGGCCCGCTGGGCGCTGCGCGGCGCGAGCACCGCGGCCGTGGTCGGCGAGTCGTTCGACGGCGCGTTCGAGATCGACCTGCGCCGGGACGGCCCGCACGGCCTGATCGCCGGCACCACCGGCTCCGGCAAGTCCGAGCTGCTGCAGACCATCGTGGCGTCGCTGGCCATGGCGAACCGGCCGGACGCGATGACGTTCGTGCTGGTCGACTACAAGGGCGGCAGCGCGTTCGGGGACTGCGTGCGGCTGCCGCACACCGTCGGCATGGTCACCGACCTGGACGAGCACCTGGTCCGCCGTGCGCTGGAGTCGCTCTCCGCGGAGCTGCGCCGCCGCGAGCACATCCTGGCCGCGGCCGGCGCCAAGGACATCGAGGACTACACGCGCGCCGGCGGCGTACTCCCGCGGCTGTTGATCGTGATCGACGAGTTCGCGTCGATGGCCCGCGAGTTGCCCGACTTCGTCACCGGCCTGGTCAACGTGGCCCAGCGGGGCCGGTCGCTCGGCATCCACCTGCTGCTGGCCACGCAGCGGCCGAGCGGCGTGGTGTCACCGGAGATCCGGGCGAACACGAACCTGCGGATCGCGCTGCGGGTCACCGACGCGGCCGAGAGCCAGGACGTGCTGAACGCGCCGGACGCGGCCCGGATCGCGAAGAGCACACCCGGCCGGGCGTACGTCCGGCTCGGCCACGCCTCGCTGGTGCCGTTCCAGGCCGGACGGGTCGGCGGGCGCCGCCCCGGCACGGACGGCACCGCCGCGAACACGGTCCCGCCGCCGGAGATGCGCGTGCTGGACTGGGCCGACCTGGCCCGGCCGATCGAGACCGCACCGGCCGCCCGGAACACCGCGGTGCAGGACGAGGTCACCGACCTGCAGGTGCTGGTCGAGGCGCTGCGCGGCGCGGCGCGGCTGGCCGGTGTACCGGAGCAGCACAGCCCGTGGCTGGCGCCGCTGCCGGAGTCGGTGCTGCTGGAAGCGCTGACCGCGGAGCCGGGCACGGTCCCGTACGGCGTCGAGGACCTGCCCAAGCAGCAGCAACAGCGGACCGCGGCGCTGCGCCTGGACACGTTCGGCCACCTGATCGTGGCCGGCGCGCCGCGCACCGGCCGGTCACAGCTGCTGCGCACGCTTGCCGGCGCGCTGGCCCGCACGCACTCCGCCGCCGACGTGCACCTCTACGGCCTGGACTGCGGCAACGGCGCGCTGCTGCCGATGGCGCACCTGCCGCACACCGGCGCGGTGGTGCAACGCACCGAGGTGGAACGCGCGGTCCGGCTGATCGGCCGCCTCGGCGAGGAGATCCGCCGCCGCCAGGCCGTACTGGCCGTGGGCGGCTTCGCGGACGTGACGGAGCAGCGCCGCGCCTCGGCTGAGCCGCTCTCGCACATCGTGCTGCTGCTGGACCGCTGGGAGGGCTTCCTCAGCTCGCTCGGCGAACTGGACGCGGGCACGCTGACCGATCAGATCTTCACGTTCCTGCGCGAGGGCGCCAGCGTCGGCGTGCACGTGGTGATCACCGGCGACCGGTCCGTGCTCAGCGGCCGGATCGCCACGCTCACCGAGGACAAGCTGGCGTTCCGGCTGGCCGACCGCGGCGACCTCGCCATGATCGGCCTGCACCCGCGCAACCTGCCGGAGAACACCGCGCCGGGTCGCGCGTTCCGCGCCGAGACGGGCATCGAGGTGCAGGTAGCGCTGCTGGCCCCGGACCCGAGCGGCGCGGCCCAGGCGGCCGCGTTGACCGAG
Source organism: Catenuloplanes indicus (assembly GCF_030813715.1). Classification (NCBI taxonomy): domain Bacteria; kingdom Bacillati; phylum Actinomycetota; class Actinomycetes; order Micromonosporales; family Micromonosporaceae; genus Catenuloplanes; species Catenuloplanes indicus. Next base: position 6,616,211 of record NZ_JAUSUZ010000001.1, on the reverse strand, counting down.
ATCGGCCGTCGGGCCGCCGGCCGCGACGCGGACGTCCCGCAGTCCCGGCGCGCGTTCCGGCTCGGCGAGGTACCCAGCCAGATCCCGTACGACCAGGCCGCACGCCTGCCGCGGGCCGGCACGGGCACCGGGAGCGGCGCTGATCCGGGGGCCGGATGGGTGCTGGCCGGGGTCGGCGGTGAGGAGCTGACCGCGTTCGGCCCGGATCTGGCGTCCGGCGTGCCGTCGTTCGCGGTCGGCGGCCCGGCGAAGTCCGGCCGCAGCACCATGCTGGTGGCAATGGCCCGGTCCGCACTGGACGCCGGCCAGCAGGTGATCGTGCTGGCACCGCGCACGTCCCCGGTCCGCGACCTGGCTGGACACCCCGGCGTGATAGCGGTCTTCACCGGCGGCGACGTCACGTCCGAGGAGCTGACCACGGCGCTGGCACAGGTCACCGGCCGCGCGCTGCTGGTCGTCGACGACGCCGCCGCGCTCCGCGACGCCGCCGCCTCGGCCGAGCTGCGCGACGTGATCCGCAACGGCGAGGCCCGCCGGCTCGCGCTGATCTACGCGGGCGACCCGGAGGACCTGAGCGTCGGCTTCAGCGGCTGGCTGGTCGACGCCCGCCGCAGCCGCCGCGGCGCACTGCTCTCCCCACAGAGCCGCACCGACGGCGACTTGATCGGCCTCCGCCTCCAGCGCACCTCGGTCGGCCAGCCGATCCGTCCCGGCCGAGCCCTCCTCCACCTCGGCGACGGCGAGCCGATCACGGTCCAGGTCCCCGAGTAACACCCGGCCGGCGCGATCCGCGGGTCAGCACCCGGCGTTCCGGCGCCGCCGGCGTCCGGCGTCATGCGGTCAGCCGCGGCATCCAGCCGTCCGGTGGGCTCCACCGGCGTTCTGTCACCGACCGGCGTCGTGCCGCATCGGGCATCCAGTCGTCCGGCGGTCTCCGCAGCTGCTCTGTTCCGCATCGGCGAAGCCCGCCGTTCCCGGAGCCGCTGCGGGCTGCCCGGCTCCGGGCACTCATACGCCGCGATCTCGGGCGCGACAGCGCCCGACCCGGGCCCTGAACACGGCCTTTGACCTTGCGGCCACGGATCGTGCAGGGAGGAGCGCCAGCGACGACCGGTGCCCGCGGGAGCATGCGGACCTCGCCCCGCCGGAAGCGGGCACATAAGGCATGCCGCTCGTAGCGATCCCTGCACTCGACAGCCCACGCAAAAAGGGGCGACCACCCACGGCCGCCCCTCCCCCGTTGCGAAAAAGCTACTTGCGCAGTGCCTTCGCCAGCTCGTCGTCCGCCTGCTGGAACGTGTCGGCCGCCGCCGTCAGGTACTTGCCCATGCCTTCCAGGCCCTCGGCCATCTTCTGGGCACCGTCGTTGAACTCGCGGTAGGACTCGTCGAACTGCTTGGAGGAGGCGTCCGTCACGTAACCGCCGTTGACCAGGTTGTTCACCATGTTCTGCAGCTCGGTGAGCTTGCTGTAGATCTCCTCCTTGCCACGCGTGAGCCGGTTGGCCGCGTCACGCATCTCCTGGTACGTCACATTGACGTTCGCCATCTCAAGCCTCCTGGTCGGTGATGAATCGGAACGTGCCGGTGATGGCGTCGAAGACGTCGAACAGCTCCGACTCCAGTGCCAGCAACGGGGAACTGCCGGTGATGAGTGCGACCCGGACCGGGTTCGGGCCCGGGAACGGCACGAACGTCTGCATGACCAGCGACCGGATCCAGCCGGCGCCGTCGGGCAGCGTCACGTCGTCGACGCCGCGCGTGCGCGGCACCCGGCCGGCGCCGGGCAGTTCGGTGGACTCGACCTGCCGCCAGATCGAGTCGGGGCCGCGCTTCGGTACGGCCGTCAGGTACTGCGCGACCGCGGCGTCCTCGTTCGGCGCGTCCACGATCGTCACGGTGACGGTAGCGGTCATCACCGCGCCGCCGAGGCCGGCGACCAGCGTGCCGCAGAACCGGGCGCCGCTGTCATACGCGCGACGGGCCGTCTCGCGCAGCACCCTGGCCAGCGCGGCCCGGTGTTCGCGCAGCTCAGGAACCTCGCGCAGGCGCTCCTCGACGAGCGAGCCGATGGCGGCGTTACGCGCGTCCGGGTGCAGTTCGATCTCGAACCAGGAGTCCGGGATCGTGATCGAGAAGCCGGCGGCGGACATCAGGCCTCGCCGTCGGTGCGCAGTTGGTCGCGCAGGTCGTCGTCGGCCTTGCGGATCGCCTCGACCGCCTGGTTCGCCATCTTGATCAGTTGTTCGCAGTTCTTGTCGACCCGGCCGCGCCCGTCGCGCCAATGTGACTCAAAGTTACTTATGGCGCCGTCAACATCGGGCCCGCCGAGCTCGCCGGAGAACTCATTCATCCACGAACGTGCGGAGTCCATGCCGCCGCGGATCGTCTCCAGCTGATTGGCGAAGTCCGTCAATCCGTCCAGATTGACTGTCAAACGGTCGGATGCCATAGGTACCTATCTCTATCCGTGTCGCCGGGCGATGGCGAGCCTACGCGGCACGCGCAAGATCATGCTCAACGTTGACCCCGACGGTACCCGAAGGTACCGTTGGCGCCCCACTATACGTACAGTCACCACCGGACCTGGGGAGCGGATGACACGGCCGACGGACTGGCACGTCCTGGACATGGACGGTGACCCCACACCCGGCGACCCGGCGCGAGTGCGGCAGCTCGCCGCCCGGTTCCACGACTTCGCCGACACCGCGAACCGGGCCCGGCTCGCGGTCGAGTCACTACAGGGCGACGGCGCGCTGCTGGCATGGGTGGGCAAGTCCGGTGACGCGTTCCGGGAGCAGTTCGGCGACTTCCCGAACCAGGTCAACAAGCTCTACCGCTCACATCTGATGGCCGGTGACGCGCTCGAGGCCTTCGCCCCGGAACTGGAACGCACCCAGGCCCAGGCCGACCGCGCCCTCGCCGACGGCCGGATCGCGGCGGAGAAGCTGACCTCGCTCAAGGGCGCGCTGTCCATCGCCGAGGCCGACTTCACCGGCGCCGCGAAGGCCGCCGAGGCCGCCCGGGCCGAAACCGTCAGACCGGATCCGGACCAGGTCGCAGCCGCGGTACGCGACGCCGGCGCCGCCCAGGCCAAGCGAAACGCGGCACAGGACCGGGTCGACGGCGCGCAGAGCGAGCTCGACCTCGCGAAACAGCTCGCCATGCAGGCCAAGCAGATGCGCGACAGCGCCTCGAACACGTGCGTGCGGCAGATCGAGGACGCCTCCGACGCCGGCATCCAGCCCCGGAACTTCTGGCAGAAACTCGGCGACGCGTTCAAGGAGATCTGGAACATCATCTGCGAGGTCGCCCAATGGGTCGCCCTCGTCGCCGGCATCATCGGCATGATCATCGGCGGACCCCTCGCCTGGATCGCGCTGGCCGCCGGCGCGATCCTGCTCATCAAAGCCATCGTCGACTTCAGCCAGGGCAAGGGCTCCGTGATGGACCTCGTCCTCGGCATCCTCGGCGTGATCCCCGGCGTCAAAGGTCTCACCTCGCTCTCCAAGCTGTCCGCGCTCTACAAGGCCGGCGGCATGAAGGAGATCGGCAAGGCCGCGCTGCAGGGCATGAAGACCATGGCCAAGGACATGGTCACCGTCGTCAAGGCGGCCGGCGCCGGCGCGCTCACCATCGTCAAGGCGCTCGGCGACGGCTCGGCCGCGGCGCTGGCCGGTCTGAAGAACGTCAACCGGGTCGTGACCGGCGCGATCGACACCGGCAAGGTCGGCGACTACATCCCGGCCGGGCTCACGAGCGGCGGCTTCGGCGCGCTGCCGGTCCCGAAGCTGCCGCCGGTCACGGTCACCCCGGGCAAGACGTTCAAGCAGCACTTCGACGACCTGGCCGCGGTCCGGACCCAGACCGAGACCGCGCACCTCCAGGCGATCAGGAACGATTTCGCCAACCGGGTCAACGCGGACACGCTGCGGATCGAACAGGCGAGCAAGGCCGACCTCCAGCTCGCCATCAACAAGATCAACACGGACGCGGCAGCGAAGCTGAACGCGGAGAAGCTGCGGATCGAGAACGACTTCACGACCGGCCTGGCGGCGCAGTCCGACCGCGTCAAGATCGACGCCGCTGCGGATCTGAGCATCGCGAAGAACGACATCGACATGCGGTTCGACGGGCTGCGCACCACGAGACCGGACGAGCTCAGGAACGCCTCGGACAGCAAACTCCACGCTGACGAGCTGGCCGTCCAGAACTCGTACGCCGGGCGGATCGACCCGATCGACGCGGACCTCAAGCGGATCACCGACCAGGCCGACGAGATCAAGACGGTCGCGCAGTCGCCGGCCGCGCAGGCCGACCCGGCACGCTTCCAGGCCGTCTACGGCGATGCGATGAAGCACCTGGACCTGGAGTACAGCCGGCTCACCACGGAGAAGGCGAATCTGCAGGCCGACCTGGCCACCGACCTCGGCACGCTGCGGACGGACACCGCCACGAAGCTCGCCGATGACCAGGCCGCTGCGATCCGGGAGCTGGACGTCCAGCGGCTCGACGAGATCAGGCTCGCGGAGAAGGCGTCCGCGGACGGCGTCACGGCGGACGTCGCGGCGCTCACCAAGAACCTGGAGGCGCAGCGCGACCTGGACCTCCAGAACGTGACCACCGGGATCGAGAACACCCGTCTCGCCGACGTCAAGGCCGCGGAGGCCCAGGCCGACATCACCAAGAACCTGGACCTGGCGAACAGCCTCCAGACCCATCAGGCCGCCGAACTGGCCGAGATCAACGCGTTCACGAAGGACCTAGACCTCCAGTTCGACGCCGCGAACACGCATCTCAACCACCAGATGCTGGACGCGCTCGGCGAGAACGTCGGCAACGTCAAGGTGCTGCACGAGGGCTCCCCGTACGGCTTGCCCGGCGACCTCGGCACGGTGATCGAGAAGAACCTGCCGAAGCTCGACCAGATCAACGTCAACAAGGTGCCGACGGACGTCAACTGCACGATCTGCGTGCAGCGCGTCGACGACTACATCAAGCACGACACCGTCACCGTGGCACACAAGATCCCGGCCACCCGGCCGCTGTCCACGATCGAGGCGAACTACCCCGGCATGACGTTCCACCAGGTACCGGGCGCGGACTACGGCCGGGTGGTGGCGGACATGGCGGCCTCGCCACCCGGCACGGTCGGCATCATCGGCTACAAGATCGGCGGCACCACCGACGGCCACGTCATGAACGTCTGGAACCGGGACGGGCGGATCATGTTCGTCGACGGGCAGACCGGCAGACTGGGATACCTGCCGCCGCTCACCAGCCAGGGCAGCGAGCTCTGGTTCACCCGTATCCCGTGACGAGGAGCAGGATGATCGACGTCAGTCAGGCGCGGACGCTCGCCGAGGCCCGGGTCCGCGAGATCGAGGACCCGGCCACGCCCCTGGTACTCACCGACCCGGAATCGCCGCGCGAGTTCCCGTGGGCGTGGGCGTTCTCCTACAACTCCGTGCGCTACCTGCGGACGAACGCCTTCTCCGACCTGGTGCCGGCCGGCCCGATCATCGTGCTCAAGGACGGCAGCGACGTCTGGATCGCCAACTCCGCACCGCCCCTGGAACAGTGGCTCAACATCTACGCGGCACAACACGGCCTCGCCCCGCTGCCGGTCCCGCGCTCGTCCCCGTTCTCCTGAGCCGTCGCCGTTCGCACCATCGACGGCTCAGGAGCCAGGAGGCGATTCTCCCGGAGACTTCATCCGGGAGGATCGGAGCCGCACCGGTACGCGTTGCCGGCCTCGATGCGGGAAGTGCCGTGGATCCGCCCCCGCACGCCGGGCGGATCCACGGCTAGACCGTCTGCGGGGTGATTAGGTCGAGGCGGTCGCCGAGGATGACCGCGGCCGCGCGGACCAGCTGCGAGATCCGGTCGACCTCGGTGACGTGGAAGGACGCGGCGGACAGGTTGTCGCCGTCCGTGCGCGCCACCACCAGCACCAGGCCGGCACGGCCGAACGGCGCCACCGCGTAACGGGTGCCGTCCGGACCGGTCAGGGACCGGGCGCGCAGCGGCGTGACCTCGGGCAGGCGCGGCGGTTCCGGCGCGCGCCAGCTGGCGTAGGCGACGTCCGGCTCTCGGCCGGCCTCGTCCTCGGCGCCCGCGGTGCGTGGTGCGGCGGCGCGGGACGCCCAGTCGGCCGGCACCATGGCGGCCGCGGCCCAGTCCGCGGCGAGCAGGCCGGGGACCGCGTCGACCAGCGTGGCGAGACCGTCCGCCGGGTTCGCCGCTACCTGGGCGAGCAGCTCCGCGTCGTGCCCGCCGGCGACCGGGGCGCCGATCGCACGCCAGACGCCGTCGACCTGCACGCCCGGGATCGCGGCCAGGCCGGCCATCAGGCGCTCGACGCGCGCGGCGCCGGGCCAGACGACGGTGAAGTCGTCGACGGCGCGGCCACCGAGTCGCTCCAGCACCACGACCTGGACGATATCGGCACCGGCCACGCCGAGCGTGCGTGCCACCTGGCCCAGCGCGCCGGGGCGGTCCGGAAGCGTGACCCGTACCCGCAGCAACATTGACGCTCCCCTCGGCCCCGGCGAACAGCAGAGAAACACTGGCTTACCGGACCAGTGTGAGGGGTGTCCGTTTCGCGATCGTTGCCTACCCGTGTCCGTGCATAAAAATGCAGGTGGGACCGGTTACGCCGAGGCCCGCGGCACCATGTGCGTGTCGAGCAGCACGTACGGCCGCTCCATCGGCTCCCGGCGGATGCGCGCGACCAGTAGCCGGGCCATCTGCCGGCCCATCTCCTCGACCGGCTGGTAGACGGTGGTCAGCGGCGGGTCGGCCTGGCGCGCGATCGGCGAGTCCTCAAAGCCGACCACGGCCACGTCGGCCGGCACCCGGCGGCCGGCCTCGCGCAGCGCGCGCAGCGCACCGCAGGCCATCAGGTCGGACGCGACGAAGACCGCGTCCAGGTCCGGCGCCAGCTCGAGCAACCGGCGCATGGCCGCGGTGCCGCTGCCCTCGGAGAAGTCACCGTACGCGATCAGGTCCTCGGCCGGCGCCCGCCCGCTGAGCCGCACCGCCTCGCGGTAGCCGGCGAGCCGGGCCACGCCCACGCCCATGTCCTGCGGGCCGGCGATGGTGGCGACCCGCTGCCGGCCGCCCGCGATCAGGTATTCCGTGGCCAGCCGCGCGCCGCCGGCGTTGTCCACGTCCACGAAGTACGCCGCCTGCGCGCCCGGCTGGAGCATGCGCGCCGGGCGCCCGCCCAGCACGGCCGGCAGGTTGCGCTGTTCGAGCAGCGTCGGCAGCGGGTCGGAGTCGTGCAGCGAGAGCAGCAGGACGCCGTCCACATGCTGGTTGGTGAGGTGGTGCTCGACCCGCTCGCGCTCGGCCGGCGACTGCGCCATGGCCAGCCAGAGCTGCATCTGCGTCTCGAGCAGACCGGAGCTGATGCCGCGGACGATGCCGGCGAAGAACGGCTCGCCGAACACTCGGTCACCGGACTCGGACACGACCAGCGCCACCGAGTCGGTTCGCTGGGTGACCAGCGCGCGGGCCGCCCGGTTCGGCACGTAGCCCAGCTCGTCGATCGCGGCCTGCACGGCAGCGCGCGCCTCCGGGCTGACCTGCGGAGACCCGTTGACCACGCGGGACACGGTGCCGCGGCCGACCCCCGCCCGCGCGGCCACGGCGTCGAGGGTGGGCCGGCCGAGCGACCGCGTGCGCTGGGTAGTCATGTCTGCTCCAAGGGCCGGGGGCGTGCCGGCATGGGCACGCCCCGCTACGGTACGACCACGCGTTACTGTGCGGCCAGACCGTTACGTCGGATCACGTCGGCGTACCACCTGGCACTGGTCTTGGGGATTCGCGCCTGCGTCTCGTAGTCGACGTAGACCATGCCGAAACGCTTCGTGTAACCCCAGGACCACTCAAAATTATCCATGAGCGACCAGGCGAAGTATCCCTTGAGCGGCACGCCGGCCTCGATCGCGGCATGGCAGGCGCGCAGATGCTGGTCGAAGTAGTCGACCCGCTCCGGGTCGTCGACCACGCCGTCCACCACCTTGTCCACGAACGCCGAACCGTTCTCGGTGACGTAGAGCGGCACCGGCGGGTAGTTCTCCGCAACACCGCGAAGCGTTTCGACGAGCCCGGGCGCGTCGATCTCCCAGTTCATGTCCGTCACCGGTACGCCGGTGCGGTGCACGAACCGGACCGTCTCGCTTCCCGGCCAGTTGGACGGTTCCTTGACCGCGTCCGGCGCCGGCGCCGCGACCACGTGCCGGCTGTAGTAGTTGATGCCGAGGAAATCCAGCGGCTGGCTGATCGTCGCCAGGTCGCCGTCCTGGAGGTGCCCGAAGTCGGAGACCTCCGCCAGGTCCTCCACCACGTCCGCCGGGTACTCGCCGCGCAGCACCGGGTCGAGGAAGAACCGGTTCGCGAGGCCGTCGATCCGGCGGGCCGCGTCCCGGTCCGCGTCCGACTCGGTCGCGGGCGAGGTCGCGTACAGGTTGAGCGTGATGCCGAGATTGACCTCCGGCGTGCTGGCCCGGACCGCCTGCAGCGCGAGCCCGTGGCCGAGCATCAGGTGGTGCGCGGCCCGGACCGACGCGCCGCCGTCCTGGACGCCGGGCGCATGCACGCCCGACCCGTACCCCAGGAAGGAACTGCACCACGGCTCGTTGAACGTGGTCCAGTTGGTGATCCGGTCGCCGAGCGCGTCCACGGTGAGCCGCGCGTAGTCGGCGAACCGGGCCGCGGTGTCCCGGGCCGGCCAGCCGCCCGCGTCCTCCAGCGCCTGCGGCAGGTCCCAGTGGTAGAGCGTGGCCCAGGGCAGGATGCCCGCCTCGAGCAGCTCGTCCGCGAGCCGGCGGTAGAAGTCCAGGCCGGCCTGGTTGACCTTGCCGGAGCCGGTCGGCTGGATCCGCGGCCAGGCCAGCGAGAACCGGTACGACTTCAGGCCCAGCTCGGCCATCAGCCGTACGTCGTCGGTCAGCCGGTGGTAGTGGTCGCAGGCCACGTCGCCGTGGTCGCCGTTGACCGTGCGCCCCGGGGTATGGCTGAACGTGTCCCAGATCGACGGGCCACGGCCGTCCTCGGTCGCCGCGCCCTCGATCTGGTACGCCGCCGTGGCGGCGCCCCAGAGGAAGTCCGGCGGGAATTGTGGAGTCGTCACGCCTTGACGGAACCTTCCATGATGCCGCCGATGATCTGGCGGCCGAACGCGAGGAACACGAGGAGCAGCGGCACGATGGCCAGCGCGGTCCCGGTGAAGACCTGCACGTAGTCGGTCGTGTAGTTGCCCGTCGCAAGGATCTTAAGCGAGTACTGGATGGTCGGAGTGTCTCCGTCCAGAACCAGGTAGGGCCAGAGGAACTCGTTCCAGGTCTCCATGAACGTCAGCAGGCCGAGCACGGCCGCGGCCGGGCGCAGCGTGGGGAGCACGACGTTCCAGTAGATCCGCCAGGTCGAGCAGCCGTCCATCCGGGCCGCCTCGATCAGCTCGTCCGGGACCGCGGACATCGCGTACTGCCGCATCATGAACACGCCGAAGCCCTTGACCAGGAACGGCACGATCACGGCCTGGAGCGAGCCGAGCCAGCCCAGCTCGATCATCATGATGTAGAGCGGGATGTAGCCCAGCTGCGTCGGGATCATCATCGTCACGATGATGATCAGCAGCAGCAGGTTCGCGCCCTTGAACCGCAGCTTGGCGAACGCGAACCCGGCCAGCGTGGAGAAGAGCACCACGGAGATCGTCACGACGCTGGACACGAAGATCGAGTTGGCCAGGCCGATCAGGAAGTGTGCCTGGTCGTTGTTGAGCAGCCGGGTCGTGTTGGCCAGGAACTCGCCGCCCGGCGTCAGCGGCGGCGGGATCTTGTAGACCGCCGAGTTGTCGCGCGACGCCACGATGAACGACCAGGCGATCGGGAAGATCGCCAGCAGCACCGCGATGATCAGCGCGACGTAGGTGAGCGGGCTCGCCTCCCACAGCTTCGCGCCGGGACGGCGGCCGCGGCGGGCGGGTTTGTGCGTGGCCGGCGCGTTGTCGGGCGCGGGCCGGGTAGTCAGCGCGGTCACTTCGACCCCTTCAGCGAACGGCGGACCATCAGGAAGTTGATCAGTGCGAACCCGATGATCAGCAGGAAGAGCAGCCAGGACATCGCGGAGCCGAGGCCGTACTTGAAGTTGCCCTCGAACGTTGTGTAGTAGATGTACATCGCGATGGTCTGGAAGTTCTCCAGGCCGCTGCCGGAGCCGGCCGCGCCGTAGTTGAACATCAGCGGCTCGGTGAACAGCTGCATGCCGCCGATGGTCGAGATGATCACCGTGAACAGGATCGTCGGCTGGATCAGCGGCACCGTGAGCTGCCAGAACTGGCGGGTCGGGGACGCACCGTCCAGCGAGGCCGACTCGTAGAGGTCGCGCGGGATGGCCTGCATCGCCGCCAGGTAGATCAGCGCGTTGTAGCCGGTCCACCGCCAGTCGACCATGAACGCGATCGCGGTCCAGGACGCGAACCGGCTGCCCCGCCAGGAGATCGGGTCCAGGCTCAGCGACTGCAGGATCCAGTTCGCCAGGCCGTACCGGTCGGCGAAGATGAAGCCGAAGACGATGCCGACCGCGGCGACCGAGGTGATGTTCGGCAGCAGGATGCCCATCCGCAGCGCGGTGCGGAAGCGCAGCTTCCGGTTCAGCCAGTTGGCCAGCGCCAGCGCGAGCAGCAGCTGCGGCACGGTCGCCACCACGAAGATGCCGGCCGTGTTGTACATCGCGTTCCAGAACTTGTCGTCGGTCAGCACCTCCTGGAAGTTCTGCAGGCCGACGAAGCCCTGGTCGCCCTTGATCAGACCCCAGTCACGCAGCGACACCCAACCGGTGTAGAGCAGCGGGAAGAAGCCGAAGACGGCGAAGAGGACGAAGAACGGCGCGACGTAGAGGTACGGCGACGCCTTCAGGTCGAGCCGTCCGAGCCGCACCTGGCGCGCCTGCTTGCGGCGCTCTCCGGGATCCAGCGGCGGCGGGCCCGCCGAGTGCCGCGGCGCACCCGCGGCGTGGGTGTCGATGCTCATGTGGTGGGGTTTCCTTCCCCGGCCGGCGGCCGGTCAGACCGTGAGACGGTGGCGCCCACGCCGCTCATCGAGCGTGGACGCCACCGTGACGCGTTACCGGTCGATCAGCCCTCGGCCAGTTTCTTGCCGTCCGCCACGGCCGTTTTCCAGGCCTCGTCGGACGTCTTCTTGCCCTGCTCCGCGTTGCGCATCTCGGTCTCGAAGTGGTTCTCCCAGATGCCCTGGTGCTTCGGGCCGAGGTAGATCGGCTTCAGGCTCTTGGCGCTGGCGCCGAAGATCTGGCCGGTCGGCGCGTTGCTGAAGTACTCGTTCGTCGACGAGGCGAACGCCGGGTCGTCGAGCGCCTTCACGTTCGACGGCATGTTGCCCTTCTCCTTGTACGAGGAGAGCTCGCCGTCCTTGCCGGTCAGGTAGGTCAGCAGCTTGTAGGCCGCCTCCTTGTTCTTGCTCTGCTCCGGGATGGCCAGGTACGAGCCGCCCCAGTTGCCACTGCCGCCGGGGATGGTGGCGATGTCCCACTTGCCCTTGCCGGCGTCGCCGGCGCGCTCCGCGATCGAGCCGGTCATCCACGCCGGGCACGGCACGGTCGCGAACGCGGCGTTGGCGAACGCGGCGTTCCAGTCCGGCTGCCAGCGCTGCAGCTTGCCGGTCAGGCCGTCCGCCGCCATCTGCAGGCCGAAGTCCCAGGCCTCCCGGACGACCGGGTTCGACTCGACGATGTAGTTGTTGTTCGTGTCGTAGAACCAGGTCTGCGAGTTCTGCATGATGTACGGCTGCATCACCGCGGTGGCGGTGTCGATGAACGCGACATCCTTGACCGCGGGCGACTCCTTGAACTTCTTGCCGGTCGCGGCGTACTGCTCCCACGTCGGCCAGAGCTTGGAGACCTCGTCCCGGTTGGTCGGCAGGCCGGCCTTGGCGAACAGGTCGGTCCGGTAACACATGGCCAGGCCGCCGATGTCGGTGCCGAGACCGACCAGCTTCGACTTGTCCGCGGTGAAGCCGTTCGCCCACTTGTAGGGCAGGAAGTCCTGCTCCAGCGACGCCGCGCCGAGGTCGAGCAGGTTGGTCCACTTGTCCGGCGTCTCCAGGTAGCCCAGGAGCGTGCCCTCCTCGAGCATGACCACGTCGCCCGCGCCCTGGCCGGTGGCCAGCCACTGGTTCAGCTTCGGCGTGAAGTCCTTGAGCTCGCCCATGTTCTGCGCGTCGACCTTGATGTCCGGGTTCGCGGTCTGGAACGCCGCGACCGCCGCATCGAAGCCGGGGCTGCCGAAGTACTGCAGGACGACGGTGCCGCCGCCCTCGCCGCCGCTGTCGCCGTCGCTCGCGCTGCACGCCGCGGCCGAGAAAACCATGCCGGCGGCGAGAGCCGCCGCCGCGATGCCGCGCAGGCGGCGCCTCGGAACGCTCATCCTGACCCCTCTCAGGTCGTGATGGTGGAAGTGGTGGGTCGTTCTATGTGCCCTGAACGTCAAAGTCGATCGATGCCCAGGATCGACGAGCACGCCCTCCGGCCCGCGTGGTGTGGTGCCGCCCACTGCTTGCTCGGGAGCGCTCCCATGAGATTGCCGACACGTTACATGAGTGTCAAGGGGCCGATGGGAGCGTTCCCATTTCGTTACCGCCCGCGATGCGTGGCTCACGAAAAACCGTGCCAGCACTAGGCTTTCGCTCGTGAAAGAGCTTGTTACCGGCCCTGACCTGGACGACGAGACACTGATCGCGCATTACGCCCGGCCCGCCCGGCCGACACTGCGGGTCAGTTTCGTGTCCAGCGCGGACGGCGCGATGGAGATCGACGGGCTCTCCACCGCGCTCTCCGGCGCGGACGACAAGCGCGTCTTCGGCGTGCTGCGCATGCTCGCGGACGCGGTGCTGGTCGGCGCCGGCACGCTGCGCCGGGAGAACTACCGCCCGATCCGGCTCAGCCCGCCGCGGGTCGCGTGGCGGCGCGCGCACGGCCTGCCGGACGTACCCACGCTGGTCGCGGTCTCGCACTCGCTCGACCTCGACCCGGCGATGCCCGCGCTCGCCGACGCACCGGTCCGCCCGATCATTCTGACCTCGTCCGGCGCGCACCGTCCCGACCTGCTCCGGGTGGCCGACGTGGTCCGTTTCGAAGATCAAGATCTTCTGTCACCGGTACGGGCGAGAGCGCTGGACCAGATCCTCTGCGAGGGCGGCCCGCGGCTGTTCGGCACGCTGCTCGCCGCGGACGCGGTCGACGAGCTGTGCCTGACCGTGGCACCGGTGCTGGCCGGGGCGGGCGCCTCCCGGATCACGGCCGGGCCGGTTTCCCCGCCGCGGGACATGCGGCCGGCGCACGTGCTGCGCGGCGGGGACCACCTGATGGTTCGCTATGTCCGACGTCACCCGTCCGTGGACCGAGCGCCCACGGGTTGTGGATAACCCTGTGGGTAACCACAAGATCTTGTGGATAACATGGGGACAGCGGGTGCCGACCGCGGCGTGGCTTCCGTTGTTGTCGTACCCGTGGGGCACGATGATCGGGTGCCAGTAGACCCCCCGGACCCGGGCCCCGCCGTCGGCCGCGTGCTGGGCACCGCCGACGCCACGCCGCTGCAGTTCTGGACCGCCGTCACCCCGGGGGCCTACCTGCAGCTCGACGACGTGGTGGTGACCCGGCGCGAGCTGCCGGACCGCGAGCCGGTGACGATCGCGGGCGTGGTCACCCAGGTGCGCGCGCGGCACGAGGGCGCACAGTTCGACTCCGACGTCTTCGCGATCGCGGAGGGCACGCTGCCCGCGCTGATCCAGGAGGCGGCGGAGATCACCACCACCCGCGTCGACCCGGAGCTCTACGTGCCGCCCGCACCGGGCGCGCCGGTGTTCCGGGCCGAGGGCGTCGCCCGCGCGCAGGCGCTGCACTTCGACCGGATGGAGCGGCCGATCCCGATGGGTTCCGGCCGCGACGGCGTCCCGGTCTACCTGAACGCGGACTTTCTGGACGGCACACGCGGCGCACACGTCTCGATCTCCGGCATCTCCGGCGTGGCCACCAAGACCAGCTTCGCCACGTTCCTGCTCTACTCCGTGTTCCGGTCCGGCGTGCTCGGCGCGGAGAGCGTCAACTCCAAGGCGCTGATCTTCAACGTGAAGGGCGAGGACCTGCTGTTCCTCGACCACCCGAACACCCGGCTGGACGAGAGGACCACCGAGGCGTACGGCAAGCTCGGTCTCCCCGCGGACGCGTTCGCGGATGTCCGGGTCTACGCGCCACCACGGATCGGCGACGCCTCCGGCACGCCGGACGTGAGCAGCCGGCTGACCGGTGTGGACGCGTTCTACTGGACGCTCGCCGAGTTCTGCGAGACCGGTCTCCTGCCGTACGTGTTCGCCGACGCGGACGACGAGCGCCAGCAGTACACGATGGTCGTCCACGCGGTCACCGCGCACCTGCAGCGCGTCGCGGTCCCGGCCGAGGGCGGCGTCAGCATCCAGGGCCGGCGCATCGGCTCCTACGGTGACCTGGTCGACTTCCTGGTCGAGCAGCTCAGCGACGAGGACACCCGGCGCGACTGGGCCGGCTCCGCGGTCGGCATCGGCACCACGAACGCGTTCGCCCGCCGCCTGATCTCCAGCAAGAAGGACCTGTCCCGGCTGATCCGCGGCGACCTGGCGCAGCGCCGGCCGCACTCGATCAACACGTCGGAGAGCGCCCAGGTCACCGTGGTCGACCTGCACAACCTGCCGGACCGCGCACAGCGGTTCGTGGTCGGTGTGACGCTGAAGAGCGAGTTCGAGCGCAAGGAGAAGGCCGGCACCGCCAAGCCGCTGCTGTTCGTGGTGCTCGACGAGCTGAACAAGTACGCGCCGCGGGACGGCACCTCGCCGATCAAGGAGGTGCTGCTCGACATCGCGGAGCGCGGCCGGTCGCTCGGCGTGATCCTGATCGGCGCGCAGCAGACCGCCAGCGAGGTCGAGCGCCGCATCGTGACGAACTCGGCGATCCGCGTGGTCGGGCGGCTCGACCCGGCCGAGGCCGGCCGCCCGGAGTACGGTTTCCTCCCGCCCGCGCAACGGCAGCGGGTGCTGCTGGCCAAGCCCGGCACCATGTTCGTCAACCAGCCGGACATCCCGGTACCGCTCTGCGTGGAATTCCCGTTCCCGGCCTGGGCCACCCGCGTCTCCGAGGCCGGCGCCGCACCCACCGGCACGCTGCGCTCCATCGTCCAGTCCGCCGACCCGTTCGCGGTGGTCGGCGGCCGGGCCGGCGCGGGCTCCCGCATCTCCGACGACGACATCCCCTTCTAGGACCGGACCGCCCCATGAAGATCCTGCACACCTCGGACTGGCACGTCGGGAAGGTCCTGAAGGGACACACCCGGGTGGAGGAGCACATCAACGTGCTCCGCGACCTGGTCGAGATCGCCCAGAAGGAGCGGCCCGACCTGGTCATCGTGGCCGGTGACCTGTACGACACGGCCGCGCCCACGCCCGACTCGACGCGCATCGTCACCCGCGCGCTGACCGCGCTGCGCGCCACCGGCGCCGAGGTGGTGGCGATCGGCGGCAACCACGACAACGGCCCGGCGCTGGACGCGCTGCGCCCGTGGGCGGACGCGGCCGGCATCAAGCTGCGCGGCACGGTCCGGGAGACCGCGGCCGAGCACGTGCTGACCGGCACCACGGCCGGCGGCGAGACGTGGCGGCTGGTCGCGCTGCCGTTCCTCTCCCAGCGGTACGCGGTGCGCGCGGTGGAGATGTACGAGCTGACCGCGTCCGAGGCGCAGCAGACGTACGCGGACCACATCGGCCGGCTGATCGCGAAGCTCACCGAGGACTTCGCGGACCGCAGCGCGGTCAACATCCTGACCGGGCACCTCACCGTGGTCGGCGCGAAGATGGGCGGCGGCGAGCGGGACGCGCACACCGTGCTCGGCTACGCGGTCCCGGCCAGCGTGTTCCCGTCCACCGCGCACTACGTGGCGCTCGGTCACCTGCACCGCACTCAGCAGATCCTCGGCCCGTGCCCGATCCGTTACTCCGGCAGCCCGCTCGCGGTCGACTTCGGCGAGGAGGAGAACACGCCGTCCGTCACGATCGTCGAGGTCACCGCGACCCGGCCGGCCCGTCCCCGTACGGTGCCGATCTCCTCCGCGACGCCGCTGCGCACCGTCCGCGGCACGCTGCCCGACCTGGAGCGGTTCGCCGAGCGCAACACGGACGCGGCCGGCTGGCTGCGCGTCTACGTGCGCGAGATGCCCCGCGCCGGCCTCCGCGAGGAGGTACAGGACCTGCTGCCGAACGCGCTGGACGTGCGGATCGACCCGGACATGCTGCCCACCCGCACCAGCCCGACCGCGGCGCAGCGGGCCGGCCGCTCGCCGAGCACGCTGTTCGCCGACTACCTGAAGGTGCGCGGGCACGACGACGAGGGCGTGCAGGACCTGTTCGACGAGATCTACGAGGAGATTCCGGGAGGCGCGTCGTGAGGCCGCTGCGGCTGGACATGTCCGGGTTCACCGTGTTCCGCGAGCAGACCACGGTCGACTTCACCGACGCGGACTTCTTCGCGCTGGTCGGCCCGACCGGCTCCGGCAAGTCCACGGTGCTGGACGCGATCACGTTCGCGCTCTACGGCCAGGTCCCGCGCTGGGGCACCGCGCGCGGCATCGTCAACGCGCTCTCCCCGTCCGCGGTCGAGGCCCGGGTCCGGCTGGTCTTCGAGTCCGCCAACGAGCGGTACGTGGCGACCCGCGTGGTCCGCCGGGACGGCAAGGGCCGGGTCAACACCAGCGGCGCCGGGCTGCAGCTGATGCCGCGCGGCTTCGACGTGACCAAGCTGGACACCGGGCTGTCCCCGGAGGACCTCGGCGAGGTGCTGGCCGGCACGCCCGCGGAGATGGACAAGGCCGTGCAGGAGGCGGTCGGCCTGCCGTACGAGCAGTTCACCACGTGCGTGGTGCTGCCGCAGGGGCAGTTCGCCGACTTCCTGCACGCAAAGCCCGCGACCCGGCAGCAGATCCTGGTCAACCTGCTCGACCTCGGCGTCTACGAGGAGGTCCAGCGCCGCGCCACGGCGCGGGCCGGCGCGGCCGACGCCAAGCTGTCCGCGGTCGACCAGTTGCTGTCCGGCCTGGACGACACGGACGACGCGCACCTCGCGGCCGCGGCCGACCACCTGGACCGGGTGATCGAGCTGGCCGAGGGCGTCGAGGCCGCGCTGCCCGGCCTGCGCGCGGCCGCCGAGCGCACCGCCGCGGCCGGCACCGCGGTCGCCACGCTGGACGCCGAGATCGCCAAGCTGCGCGGCGTGCGCGCGCCCGCGGACGTGGCCGCGATCGCCGGTGCGGCCGCCGCCGCCCGCGCCGCCGCGGCCGACGCCGTGCAGACCGTGCACGCCGCGGAGGAGCAGGAGGAGAAGGTCCGCGGCGAAGTCGCCGGCAGCGGTGACCCGGCCGCGCTCCGGCTGCTGCTGGAGGCGCATGCGGAGACGCACACGCTCACCGAGCAGGCGGCCGAACTGACCGCGCTGCTGGCCTCGGCCGAACGCGAGCACGGCACGGCGGCGGCCGCGGTCGCCGCCGCCCGCACCGATCACGAGCACGCCACCGCCGCGCTGGAGGCGGCCCGCCAGGCATACCAGGACGCGCAGAACGCCGACCGCGCCACCGCGCTCCGCCTGCACCTCACGGTCGGTGACCCGTGCCCGGTCTGCGCCCGGACCGTCACGGCGCTGCCGATCGAGACCCCCACCGGGTACACGGTGCCGGTCGACGCCGCCGGCCGCCCGATCGACCACCGGCACGGCCCCGGCGCCCGCGACGAGCCGGGCCCCGGTGGTCGCGGCGGCCAGGATGCCGCCGGCCATGGAACGGACGCGCGGGGCACCGACGCCCACGGCACCGGGCAGACCGGCAACCGGGCGGGCACGCCCCGGCCGCGCGGTGAGGCCGTCCCGAGCCGGTCCACGCCCGTCCAGGCCGGCCGGTCCGGTTCCGGGCCGGTGGATGCCGCCGCGCAGCGGGCCGCCGGCCGGTCCGCGGTCGCGGCGGCCGAGGCCGAGGGCAAGAGCGCGCGAGCCGCCGCGGACCGGGCCGCGAAGCTGGTCACCGAGCGCGAGCAGGCCGCCCGGGAGCTGGAGCGCACGCTGGACCGCGCGCGGGCCCGCCACGACGACCTCCAGCACCGCCTCACCGCGGCCACCGCCAAGATCGCCGGGTCGCCCGGACCGGACGCGCTCCGGCGCGAGCTGGACGAGATCGCGGCGCTGCGGAAGCGGCTGGACGCCGCGGGCACGGCCGTCCGCCGGGCCCGGGAGGCGCAGCGCCGCGCGCAGACCGAGGCGGACCGCGCGGAGCAGCGACTCCGGGCCGCCTGGCAGGGCTTCGACACCGCGCGCGACACGGTCGCGCCGTTCGGGCCACCGGCACCGGACCGGGAGGACGTGGCCGCGGCCTGGACCGGGCTGGCCGGCTGGGCGGCGGAGCAGGTGGCGCGGCGCGCGGACGCACGGACCGCGGCCGAGGCCGAGCTGCTGGCCGCGCGCGGCGAGGCGGACGACGTACACGTGCGGATCGAGGGTCTCTTCCAGGCCGTCGGCCTGACCGCGCCGGCGAAGCGCGGCGAGGCCGACTATCTGCGGGCCGCGGCCGTGGCGACCGAACGGGCCGAGGGCGCGCTGCGGCGCATCGAGGAGCGCCGCGAGCAGGCCGCCGAGCTGCGCGAGCAGCGGGCCGTGCACGAGCGCGACGGCCGGGTCGCGAAGACGCTGGCCGGCCACCTGCGTGCCAACAACTTCGAGCGATGGCTGCTGGAGGAGGCGCTGGATCTGCTGGTCGACGGCGGTTCCCGGATCCTGCGCGAACTGTCCGGCGGGCAGTACGAGCTGGTGCACGACAAGGGCGAGTTCTGGGTCGTCGACCACCACGACGCCGGCCTGCGCCGCGGCGTGCGCACGCTCTCCGGCGGCGAGACGTTCCAGGCGTCGCTGGCCCTCGCGCTCGCGCTCTCCGAGCAGCTGGCCGGCATGTCCACCACCGCGGCCAGCCTCGAGTCGATCGTGCTGGACGAGGGCTTCGGCACGCTGGACGCGGTCACGCTCGACTCGGTCGCCGCCACGCTGGAGAACCTGGCCGCCCGCGGCGACCGGATGGTCGGCGTGGTCACCCATGTCGGCGCGCTCGCCGAGCGGATCCCGGTCCGCTTCGAGGTGCGCAAGGATGCCCGTAGCGCGCGAGTGACCCGGAGCGGCCTGTGACCCGTTACTTCATCGACGCGTGGGACCCCGCCTACGGCTCGAACATCGAGCCCGACGGCGGGTTCGCCGGTCCGTCCGAGCAGAGCACCGCTCAGGTCGACGCGGACGTCGAGGTGCCATCGGACGCCTGGCAGCCGCTCCTGCCGGCGCCCGGCCTGCGCCCACCGCGGGTGATCCTGCTGGTCGACGGCGTCCGCCGGATCGACGCCGGCCTGTGGACCGAGGAGGAGGACGGCGGGTCCTACCCCGGCCTCGCCGCCTCGTACGCCGCCGGTGTGGTCCGCTGCGACCTCGATCGCGGCGCCGCCGAGCTGGCCGGCGCCCGCGTCCAGCGCGGCCTGTTCACCGCCAGCCCCAGCGCCACCGACGCGGTCGCCGGGTCGATCCGGTACGCGATCCAGCGCGTCACCGGCAACGGGGAGCAGAGCAAGCTACCGGCCGCCATCCAGGCCCCGCTCACCGCGCTCGAGGTCGACGTGTCCACCGAGGCCCGCGCCGGCGCGGGCGACGACGACCTGCTGGTCGTGGACGGCCCGCTCCGCAACCGCCGCCAGCTGGCGCGCACCATCGGCTACATCAAGACCCAGCACCGCCAGTACCTGCCGCCGCGCCTCGCCGCCGTGGTCACCTCGCTCAAGCCGGGCCAGCGCTCCCCCGTCTTCCTGACCGGCACCACCTGGGGCGCCTACTCCTGGTACCTGCGTCTCCCCGGCCGTCCGGGCGCCCCCTGGGCCGGCATCGTCCGCGCGGAGTGCTCCGCCGACCTGCCG
Organism: Catenuloplanes indicus; assembly: GCF_030813715.1. Taxonomy (NCBI): domain Bacteria; kingdom Bacillati; phylum Actinomycetota; class Actinomycetes; order Micromonosporales; family Micromonosporaceae; genus Catenuloplanes; species Catenuloplanes indicus. The sequence continues at coordinate 6,596,179 of NZ_JAUSUZ010000001.1, read as the reverse complement.
CCCGCGGCCGCGTTCGCCCTGGCCGACCTGGCGCTGGTCACGCTGCCCCGGTTCGCGTCGACCGCGTACAAGGACCCGCGCGCGCCGCAGAACCTGATCCCGATCGCCGGCCTGGAGCGCCGCCTCCGCGCCATGCTCGGCGACTCGCGGCTGCTCCACCGCGCGCTCACCCAGTCAGCCGCCCGCGCCGCGTACGAGACCGCCACCCGCAACCGCTGAGCCCTGCGCCGCACCCGCGACCTCCCGGACCGCCGCGGCCACGGCCGCGTGATCCTTGCGCAGGATCATGCTGTGGTTGCTGGCGACCTTGGCGCTGATCCGGATGTGCGGGTTGCGCGCCACCACCTCGTCCAGACCCGCACGGATCACCTCCTGCTCGTCACCCCTGCTGCCGAGCGACGTGCCGGACGCCAGGACGTAGCGGGTAGGGACGGTGATGCGGTCCATGACCGGGCCGAGTTCGCGTTCCCGGGAGAGCCTCCCGAGCTCGATGTTGCTCGCCGCCTGCTGTTCGGCGTTCAGTCGCGGTACCAGGCCGGTCGGGCGCAGCAGCGGCATGAACCAGGCCATCCGCCGGAACATCGTCCGGATCCGTTCCTCCATGGCGTCGTCCAGCCAGTCGTGCGGCATCGCGCCGTCGACCAGGACCGCACCGATCGCGCGGTCCGGGTTGCGGGCGGCCCAGTGCGCCCCGAGGAAAGCGCCGTAGGACCACCCGACCACCAGCGCCCGGTCCACCCCGCGGGCCGCGAGGACGGCGTCGACGTCGCGGATGCCGGCCGCGAACGAGTAGTCGGCCGACGTCTTCGACTTCCGGCCGCGGGCGCGCTCGTCGTAGGTGATGTGCCGCCAGGCGGGGCCGAGGCCGGCGATGACCCTCCGCCAGTAGCCCTGCGTCGCGAACTGCCCGTTCAGGTAGACGACCGGAATGCCGGTGCCGCCGGTGTCGGTGCAGGCGAGAGCGGTGTCGTCGATCGGGATCATGCCGGTCCACGGAGTGCCGGTGCTGGTCATGTCGTGCTCCTTAGCGAGTGTTCGAGGGGTGTGCGACCGCGCACCCGCGCGGCCGGAGGGGTCAGAGGCTGCGGGCGGTGACGTCGCCCAGCGCGGTGGTGGCGCGGATGTCGAGAGCGGCGGTGCCGTCGTTGCGGAGGGCGTTGCTGACCCGGCCGTGACCGGTGCCGGCGTCCAGCGTGGCCGAGACGCCGGTGGCGGCGGCGACCGTGATGTCGCCCTGCTGGGTGGTGAGGAGGAGAGTGCCCCGGACGGCCTCGGCGATCCGGATGTCACCGCGGCCGGTGCTGATCTCGGCGGGTCCGGTGAGGCGGCCGACTTCGACGTCACCGTCGGTCGCGGTCAGCCGTACGCTCGCCGCCTCGTCGATCTTGATGCGCCGGTGGGCGCCCTCGAAGCTGACGTCGCCGAGCCGGCCGACGCCCCGCACCTCCGTGCCGGCGGTCCTGCCCTCGATCCGCGAGCCGGCCGGCAGCTGGACCGTGACCTCGACGGATCCGCCCGGGCCGAGCAGCCTGTGCGACGACTGGGCGGACTGGATCCGCAGCGCACCGTCGGCGTACGTGACGGTGGTCTGCTCGGCGGCCCGGACGTCGCGGCTCCGGCCGGGGTCGGCCGGGCGCACCTCGACGACGGTGTCGGCGCGGGCGGCGGCGATGAACTGGACGCGCCCGGCCGGAACGTCGAGGACGGCGGCGATCGGGGCGGGGGTGACGAAGGTCTGCATGGTGTTCTCCAGTGCTCGTGCCTCGTTTCTGACATGGGAAACGCTACGTTGCTTTCCACGAAGCGGCAACTATCTGATTGCAATCGTTTGGCATAAGACCAGCTCAAGACGCTTAGATCGTTGCAACGAAATGAGCGGTAACGCAATGCGCGATCGAGCGGCCTTTGCAATGACGGACGGTGAACGCTATCGTGGCCCGGTCGCGACCGACCTATCGAGGAGTCCGTGATGCCCGGAGGCAGACTCACCCAGCAGGAGCGTCAGCAGATCGCGCTGGGCCTGGCCGACGATCTGCCCTACGCCGAGATCGCCCGGCGCCTCGACCGGCCGACCTCCACGGTCACCCGCGAGGTGATGCGCAACGGCGGCCCGCACGGGTACCGCGCCGACCTGGCGCACCGGGCCACCGAACGCCGCGCGCACCGCGGTCGTGCGGCCGCCCGCGGTCCCGGATCGGCCGGCCCGGACGGGCGGGACACCGCCGCCGTCACCGAGTACGCGGAGACGCTCACGACCGTGCTCATGGCCTCGGGCCTGTCCCGCATGGGCGCCCACGTCCTGACCTGCCTCTTCATCACCGAAAGCGGCAGCCTGACCGCGGCCGAGCTGGCCCGGCGGATGCGGGTCAGCCCGGCGTCCGTCTCCAAGGCGATTGCCTTCCTGGAGAGTCAGAGCCTGGTCCGCCGCGAGCGGGACGAGCGCCGCCGCGACCGTTACATCGTCGACGACGAACTCTTCTACCAGGCGACCGTCGCCAGCGCGCGGGCCAACGACCAGCTCGTCGCCGTCGCCCGCCAGGGTGCCGCCGTGCTCGGTCCGGACACGTCCGCGGCGGCCCGCCTGGAGAACGTCGCCCGCTTCCTGGATTTCATCAGTGAGAGCATCACCCGGGCCGCCGACCAGGCGCGGGCCGTCCTTCGCTCCGCGCCGGAGCGGTCAGCCGCCGATCAGGATCTTCCCTAGCTCCTGTATCGAAGTGGGCCTCGCCGCAGCCCGGCCATCCACTTCGATACAGGACCTAGAACCGGGCGAACGACCGGATCGGCATCCGGGGCCCGAAGCGCGGCGCCGCGATGCCGGCGGCCTCCAGCAGGACGCACACCCGCCCGCGATGGCCGGCGAACGGGGCCAGCAGCGCCAGCATGCGCGCGTCGTCACCGCGGGCCTCCCCCGCCAGGCCCCATGCGACCGTGTTCGGGATGTGGAAGTCGCCGACGCTGACCGCGTCCGCGTCGCCGCACACGGTGCGGACCGTTTCGGCGGCGGTCCACGGTCCGACGCCGGGGATGTCGAGCAGGCGCCGGGTCAGTGTCGCCGAGTCGGTGCAGCGGGACAGCGTCGCGGCGAGCGTGGCGGCGCGGAGGACGGTCTGGGCGCGGCGCTGTTCCACGCCGAGCGGGTGCAGCGCCCAGTAGGCGAGGCCGGCGACCACGTCGGCGGCCGGCGGCACCCACAGGTCGGGGCACGGTCCGGGCGCCGGTGTCCCGTACCGGCGGACCAGGCCGGACCAGCCGCGGAACGCCTCCTTGCCGGTGACCTTCTGCTCCAGGATCGCGCGCACCAGCCGCGGGAAGACCAGCCCGGTGGCGGGAAGCCGGACGCCCCGATGCACCCGGGCGAGTTCCGCGACGACCGGATGCCCGGCGGCAACCGCGGGAAATCCGGTGACGTCGTCGTCCAGCCCGGCGATGGCACCGGCATGCGTCAGGAGCCACCCGGCCCCGGCCCCGTACGCGCGGGCGGTCAGCGCCGCGCCGTCCCGGGTGAGGCTGAGCGAGCCCGGGCCGTCCGGCGTGTGCGCCGCGAACCAGAACACACCGTCGACGAACCGGGCGGACGGGTCGGAACGCCCCAGTCCGAGGTACCGCGTCGAGCCGGGGAGGTGGTAGCCCTCGGGCAGCGGTAGACGAAGCACGTCGCCAGTGTGCCACCGGACCGGGACGCGAAGAAGCGGTGCCGGGGCATCCCTTCACATGCCCCGGCACCGCCTCTTCAGAGCCCTTGGCGCCGGCCGCCCGTCACGAGGGGGGTAGGTCCAGTGACGGCGGCCGGTACCTCGGGACGTGTCAGCCGACCTGCACCCGGGCGGAGTCGATCGCCGGGGTCTGGTTCGCGCGCTCCATCATCGGCGTGCGGTGCGAGCCGTCACCGGCCCAGACGGTGCACTGGAACTCACCGGCCGCCGGGAGGCCCGGCACGTTGATCTGCACGGTGTCGGGGGCGCGGCCGCCGCCGCCGTCCTCGGTCGCGACGAAGAACGCCGGGGCCGGAGCCGCGTCCGGGGCCTCGTTGTTGTTCTGCAGAATCCGGCAGGCGGTGTGGAAGTGACCGCGGACCAGGCCGTCGTCGTTCAGGAAGGAGCTCTCCAGGTAGTAACCACCGGCGGCGGCACCCAGGAAGCGGTCACGGACCAGGTTGCGGGTGGAGACCGAGATGGTGAACGGCTGGTTCACACCCACGTTGTCCGGGATGTCGGTGATCAGCAGCGAGGGGTTGTTGGCGGCGCTGCCGACCTCACCGAACTCGGTGTCGACGCAGCGATTGCCCTCCTGGAAACCGGTGTGCGGCTGCAGCTGGCTCTCGCCGCAGTCGTCGCCGAGGATCGCGAGCCCGTTGGTGTCCTCGCGGACCGTACCCTCACCGGCACCCGGGTTCTGACCGCCGTTGTTGTTCCCGCCGCCGTTGTTGTTGCCACCGCCGTTGTTGTTGCCACCGCCGTTGTTGTTGCCACCGCCGTTGTTGTTGCCACCGCCGTTGTTGTTGCCGGTGGTGCTGGACGGGGTCGCGGCCGGCGGCGGCGAGGCCGGCCGGCAGCCCCGGTTCCGGCGGTTGCGCTGACGGGCCTCGTTGATCTCCTGCTCGGAGGCCTGGCCGTCACCGACGTTCTGCCGGCGCCCGTTCTCGTCGATGAACGAGCCACGACCGTTGCGCGGGTACGTCGTGGCGCTCACCTGCGGCTGTGGCGCCGCCTGGCAGGCCTGTCCCCGGTTCGGGTTGTTGCGCCGGTTGGTCGCCGCGTTCGACACCTGGGTGACGGCGATGATGCCACCGAACACCGCGACGGTCGCGACAGCGGCGACGATCTTCCTGTTCCGCGTTGCCAGGGAGTACCTGAGCTTATCCGTCCACCTGGGCATGACGGGCAACCTTCCTTACTGCAGATCGAGCGTTGCCGGGTTGGGGTTGAGGCAGCGCTTTTATCGACTTCGGATGATGCGAACGGCGCCGAACGCGCCGGCCACCACGGCCACGACCAGGACCAGCCAGATGGCGGTCGTGTCGAAGCCGCCGGTGGCACCGCGTGCCTGCGCCGCCGCCAGCAGCGCGTTGGCACCGGTGACCGGGTCGGCCTGCGCGTTGGGCGCGGCAGGCAGTCCGGCGTAGTTCACGAGGTCGGTGCTCTCCAGCAGCGTCAAGTGAGTCATGACGAAGGCATTGGTCTGCTGGGCCAGCGCGCGGACGACGTCATTACGGGTCGCGGCGCGGATCGTGCTGACCACCGGGATGATCTTGCCGTGTGCGGCGCGCAACCGGGCCACGAAGATCTCGTCGAACTCCGCCCCTTCGGCCGCTTCCATCTCAGCCAGCCAGTTCGACTGGTCCTGGTTCGGCTCGTTCGGCAGCTGGATGTTCAGTTTCGCGGCGGCGTCCACGGCCAGTCCGTCGAGCTCTTTATGCTGCTCACGGAGAGCCTCGCCGACCTCCTTCACCCGCTGCGACTCGCCCTTCTCGGAGGCCATGTCACCGGCGGGGATCTCCCACAGACCCGCGAGCCGCACCGCGATCACGAACTGCTCGTCCGCGGACGTGATCGGGCCGGACGGGTCCTGCGCGGCCGGATCCACCACTTCGGGGGTCGGCGCTTGGGCGAACGCCACGGCGGGCGCCGAGAACAGGACAGCCCCCAGGATCGCGAGGGTGGAAACCGCGCGAGCACCCCGGCGCCGGAGCCGCACAGCCGCCATCACTTCACCTCCACTAGTCGACACATCACGCTTCACGGATTTCGGGGTCCGGAGGGTTCAAGCCATCGAAAATTGATTAATCGAATTTCTTCTGAACCTGGATCTTCACCCGTTCGGGTGATGCTCCGAAAAGACCCGCCGAATGCGAAGGGCCGGCCGCATTCAACGCGGCCGGCCCTTTCCGTTATCGCCTAATTGCGATCAGTAGTCGTAGTCACTCGAGGCGGAACCCGAGGCGCTCGGCGCCGGTGCGGCACCACCCTTGCCGTCCTCCTTCTTGGGCACCGGCACCGCCTTCGGGGTGCCCTCGGGGAGGCAGTTCAGGTTCTTCTTGCCGTCCGGCTGGACGTTGAACCAGGTGCCGCCGACCTTCTGGCCCTTCCACTGGCCCGGCTTCTCGTCACCGATGTAGGTGTACAGCGGCCAGCCGTCCAGCGTCAGCTGACGGGTGCCGTCCGACCGGAGCACGGTGCCGACCAGCTCCTCGTCGATGCCCTCCAGCTCCGGCTCGCCGTCAGTCAGCGCCGGCGGCCAGACCAGCGCGCAGTCGCCGTTGCAGTTGGAGATGGCCGGCTTGTTGCTGTCCTTGTCGAAGCGGTAGAGCAGGTAGCCCTCCTCGTTCGCGACCACGTCACCCATCTGGTCCGGAGACTGCTTGATGAGCTTCTCGGTCAGCTGCTCGGGAGCGAGCTCGACCTCCTCTTCCTCCTCCTCGGGCGCCTCGGACGCCTCCGGGTCGGCGCTGGCCTCAGGGTCCGCGGACTCGCTCACGGAGTTCGCCGCGGGGACCTGGTTCCCCTCTCCAGCGGTGTCGTAGCTGACCGGGGCGCAACCCGACGCCAGCATCAGCGCCGCGGCGAGCGCACCCATGGTGCCGGTCATGGCGAGAAGGGTTCGCTTCTGGGTAACCACGTTGATCTCCCTGAGGGTTCGTCCGCTTTTCCGTTCTGCCGGTGAATACGCACGTCGCCTCGAAGTGGATCGGGGATCGGCGGTGGACAATTTCACACCAAGCCGTTGAACCAAAAAGAGCCGGGACCCGTGAAGTACGGGCCCCGGCTCTTCGGATAAGCGTGATCAGTTGGGCGCGGTCACCATCGTGGTGCTCTTGTCGTCGTCCGAGATAGCGCGGACCGAGGCGAACGCGATGTCCGACCGGTCGAGCGCGGTCTGCGCGGACAGCTCCAGCGGATTCGGGTTCTCCGCGGTACCGTAACCGGCCGCCGGCACCTTCCAGCTGGTGACGACCTCCTCGTTGCCGTTCGTGGTGATCAGCACCAGCCGGCACTCCTCCACGTCCTTGATGTTGCGGACGATGAAGTTGACCTGCGTGCCCCAGTCCTTCTCCCGGAAGTCCACCAGCAGCTGCACGCCGCTGCGCGGGTCGGTCGCCTGGAACTGGTCACCGCCGCTCGGGCCGCCGATGCCGGGACCGTTGGGGTCCGGCGGCAGCTCACCCTGCTGCGACGGCAGCGCCTCGGGTGTGCTGCCCCCGTCGCCGCCGAACATCTGACCGCCGGCGAACAGCGACAGCGTGGTCACCACCGCCAGGATCACCACCGCGGCCGCGCTGGTGACCAGCTGTCGGCGGCGCGCCCGGCGGCGCTCCTTGCCGACCGTGCCCATCATCCGCTGCAGCACCCGGCCCTCGCGGTGGGTCTGCTCCGCGGCCACGTAGCTCGGCGGATCCACCCGGCTGAGCACGTCGACGACCGGCATCAGGGATTCCAGCTCGGCCGCGCACTCGTCGCAGTCGATCAGGTGTTCCTCGAAACGCGCCGTCTCGTACTCGTCGAGCGCGCCGATCGCGTACGACCCCACGTCCGTGTGGGGCGACGCCCCCTCCGGGGCCGACGTCGAGAATCGGTCGTTCACCCCGTCACCCCCCGCTCCTGAAGCGCCGACCGCAGGGCCCGCAGCGCGTAGTAGACGCGCGACTTCGCGGTGCCGAGCGGCAGCCCGAGCGCAGATGCGGCCTCCTGCACCGTGCGCCCCTTGAAGTAAGTCTCCACCAGAATCTCCCGATGCGCCGTGGTGAGCGTGCGCAACGCGTCGGAGACGGTCATTTCCTGCAACAGCCGATCGGTCTCGTCGGATGTCGTCGGGAACGTCTCCAGCTCGCGGTCGTAGGTCTCGGTCGGGCGGGCCTTCTCGCTCCGGTGATCGTCGATGGCGATCCGCCGGGCGACCGTGACCAGCCACGGCCGAAGCGAAGTCTGTCCCTGCGCACCCAGCCGGTGCGCGTTCCGCCAGGCCCGCAGCAGCGTCTCCTGCACGATGTCCTCGGCGCGCTGCCGGTCACCACCGGTCAGTCGCAGCACGAACATCAGCAGCGGTCCGGCGTGCTCCTCGTAGAGCGTGCGGACGAGCGCGTCCTCGCTCTTGGCGGAGCCGGTCGGGCCGAAGCCTCCGGTGCCCTCGCCGCCGTCGCCGCCGCCACCGCGTCGCCCTCTTCCGCGAGGGTCGACCGGTCCGGTGGTGCTGCCGGGGATGCGAGGGGAGGGTGCTGGGTTCATGGCAGGGCGCGAGAAGTCAGGAGTTGCCTCGTGCGCGGCAGGCCTGGCCTCGTGCCGGGGAGCCGGTCGTGGCGTCACCGGCCCATCATTGCGGTTGATCGAGCTGCCGTCGAGCGTCAGCCACCGGTTTATTGATCGCGGCTGCCCAGGGGCACACAGAGTGTCCGTTCCACGACCACCGCTGGCTACCTGGTGCATCGCCACCTCCTCATCCGGTTACGGTCGCTGCTCGACTCGATCGCCAGTAGGTACGCGGAGGCAGGGCTCGTTGGATCAATCCGACGAGGAGAAATCCGTGAATCTGTGTGGCCTCGGTCACCCGGCAGTGCGACCGGTCCGATTTGCACAAATGATCCCTGACGCTGTGCATCGGGTCACATTTCAGACTTTGGGACGACTTAAGACCCAACAATCCATCACGGGCGCGGGGATCCGCCGCGCGACGGCGCACCGCTGGCCGCGATTCATGCAAATCGGCCGGTACGCGATGTGACACAGCACGTACCGGCCGATTCGTCGTGCGCCGGCGACATCCGGGACGACCACTGTCTGAGCAGCTCACTGGGCTGGTGAACGGCATGGTCGCAGCCGGCGCCCGATCCGGGAGCCTGCACTGCCAATTGATTCTTGGCGTGTTCTCGCAGAGGATTACAGGTCGTCTAAGAACTCCTTAATCAATCGAAAAGAATCGTTCGATCGGGGCGAGACCACTATTCATAAGGCGCGCTGGGCGTTCAAGGCGGCCGAGACGACCGTGACCGTTCCGTTATCCGGCGCGCGGCGTCCGGATCAGCAGCGACGCGTGCGCGTCCGCCTCGCCCACGGTCTGGTAGACGTGCGGGACGTCGGCCCGCCAGGACACGTGCTCACCGGCCCCGGCCAGCAACGGCGCGTCCGCCGGACCGGTGCGCAGCGCGCCCGCGAACACGGTCAGGTGCTCGGTCACGCCCGCCTGGTGCGCCGGCGACGACTGGTGTGCGCCCGCGGCCACCCGCAGCCGGTACAGCTCGAACACCGCGCCCGGCTCCTCGAACGTCTCCAGCAGCGTCGCGGTCACGGCCGCGCCGCTCACCCGCTGCGCCGGGTCGGCCGCGAGGACCGCACCCAGCGGCACGCCGAGCTGCGCGGTCACCGCGTAGAGCGTCTCCAGCGTGGGATTGCGGCTGCCGGTCTCCAGGCCGGACAGCGTCGCCTTGCCGATTCCGGCACGCCGCGCCACCTCGGACAGCGACAGCCCGCTCGCCTCGCGCAGCTCGCGCAGGCGCCGGCCGATTCCCCCTGGCGTCGTCACCGTGACATGGTGCACGATGGCTCATCGTTCCGTATACGGAACGCTGCCATCATCATCGGGGGTCGTGGTGTCCAAGCTCGTGCAGCCGGTCGTGGCCGGTGCCGTCACCGCCGTCGTCGGGTTCGCCAGCTCGTTCGCGATCGTGCTGGCGGGACTGCGCGCGGTCGGTGCGTCCCCCGCCCAGGCCTCGTCCGGCCTGCTCGCCGGGTGCCTGGCCGTCGGCCTGGTCGCGATCCTCCTGGGGGTACGGCACCGCCTGCCGATCGCGATCGCCTGGTCCACGCCCGGCGCCGCGCTGCTGGTCGCGACCGGCGTCCCCGAGGGCGGCTGGCCGGCCGCGGTCGGCGCGTTTCTGGTGACCGGCCTGCTGATCGTGCTGGCCGGGCTGTTCGCACCGCTCGGCCGGTGGATCGCGGCGATCCCGCAGCCGATCGCGGGAGCGATGCTCGCCGGGGTGCTGCTCGACCTGTGCCTGGCACCGGTACGCGCGATCGCGGAGGTACCGGCGCTGGCCGTACCCGTGATCGTGGTCTGGGCCCTGCTCTTCCGCTTCGCCCGGCTCTGGGCCGTGCCGGTCGCGCTCGTGGTCGCCGCGGCCGGCATCGCACTGACCGCACCCGCCGGCGGCCTCGGCGCGGTGCCGCTGTGGCCCACGGTCACGCTGACCGCGCCCATGTTCACGCCCGCCGCGCTGATCTCGCTGGCGCTGCCGTTGTTCCTGGTCACCATGGCCTCGCAGAACGTACCCGGCATGGCCGTGCTGGCCGGCTTCGGCTACCGGGCACCGCTGCGGCCGGTGCTGCTGACCACCGGCGTCGCCACCGCGATCGGCGCACCGGCCGGCGCACACGCGGTGAACCTGGCCGCGATCAGCGCCGCCCTGGCCGCCGGCCCGGACGCGTCGCCGGACCCCAGCCGGCGCTGGATCGCATCGGTCAGCGCGGGTGGCTTCATGATCCTGCTCGGCCTCGGCGCCGGCCTGGCCACCGCGCTGGTCCTGCTCTCGCCGCCGGTCCTGATCGAGGCGGTCGCCGGCCTGGCACTGCTGTCCGCGCTGGCCGCCGCGCTCTCCTCCGCGGTGGCCGAGCCGGCCGGCCGCGAGCCCGCGGTGGTGACGTTCGTGGTCACCGCGTCCGGCGTCTCGTTCCTGGGCGTCGGCTCCGCGTTCTGGGGCCTGATCGCCGGCACCCTCCTGCTGCTGCTCCTCCGCCCTTTCCGCCGCTCCGCACCACCTGGCTCGCCCGCCACCCCACCGGCTCCGGCCTCACCGGCCGCGAACGAGGAGATCCCGCCGCCGGCCTACCCGGGCCGCCCGGCCGCGAACGAACCGGCGCCGGCGCGGCCCACCACGACGTGACCGGCGGCGGGCGACACGGCCGCCGGCCGTCGGCGACCGTGCCGCCGTGCGGGAACCGGCCCCGGACGAACCGGCACCGGCCCACCACGGCGTGACGGGCCACGGGTGGAAGCCCCCAGGGCGTAACCGGCCACGGGCATTCGGCGAAAGTGCCGCCTCTTCCGGCGAGACGCGGATGTAATCAAGAAATACGGGCATTCGTTGTACCGGGCGGGAGGGGTGTGGTGTCAGCGAACCGCCGGCGTCCACGTGGCCTGCACCGAAATCCGTTCACGCCGCGCGACGGCTTCCTCGCGTGGGCGAACAGCCCGCCGGTGACCGGTGCGCTGTGCGTACTGGCCGCGCTGCTCTGCCTGACCGCCGCGTCCGCCGCCCACCGGCACGCGGCCACGCTGCGCGAACGCGGCATCCAGGCCCGGGCGGAGGTGCTGCGCGCGGGCGACGACCGCAACGCACTGCTCCGGTTCACCACCACCGGAGGACAGCAGATCACCGCGGAGGTGGGCACGCTCGGCTGGAACCCCGCCCCGGTGGCCGGCGGCACCGCGAAAGTCGTCTACGACCCGCTGAACCCCGCGTTCAGCATCGCGGAGGCCCGGTCCGCGCCGGACCCGGTGGTCACCTGGCTCCTCCTCGGCCTTGCCGGATTCTTCACCCTCCTCGCGCCGCTCTCCTTCACCGGCCGCATCCGATGGCGTAGCTGACTCCCGGATTCCCGGCCTCGCGCGGCGGCCCGGCCGGCGGCGGCAGTCAGCGGCGGCCGGGCAACACCGAGGCCCGCGAACGGGGCCGGGTGAGCAGGTGCCGGGCCGCCGAGGCGGTGCGGGAGCGTCGGGAGACGTCCGCGATCGGTGTGAGGGTTCGCGTGACCAGCCGCGGAAGCCGCAGGGAGGAGCGCCAGCGACGACCGGTGCCCAATGCCACTTAGCTTATTTTGATCTTGGTTGCCTGGTGGGTGGTCTGGTGGCTTTGTCTGCTTCGATGGTGTGGTGTCGGGTGTGGGGGTGCGGCCGGATCAGGTGTCGGTCGGTGTGCTGGTGACGGCGGTGCCGCGGGATGCGGTTGATGGGGCGGTGGCGCAGTGCGGTGTGGGTGCGAAACGGTCGGATGGGAAGTTGCCGCCGCATGTGACGGCGTATCTGACGATGGGGTTGTGGCTGTTCGCGGATGATGACTATGCCGAGGTCGCGAAGAAGGTGACCGGTGGACTGGACCGGTTCGGGTGCTGGGATGCGGGCTGGTTGGCGCCGACGCCGGGTGGGATTTCTCAGGCCAGGAAGCGGCTGGGCCGGGATGTGCTGGCGGAGGTGTTCGAGCGGGTCGCCCGGCCGGTCGCGTCACCGGTCACGTCAGGTGCGTGGTTGCGGGACCGGCGGGTCCTTGCCATCGACGGGTTCGACGTGGACGTGCCGGACACGATGGAGAACGCGGCCGAGTTCGGGTACTCCCGGACCGGTGGTGGCCCGTCGGCGTTCCCGAAAGCCCGGGTCGTGGCGTTGACCGAGTGCGGGACACACGCGTTCCTGGCGGCGGAGGTCGGCGCGTATGCGGTCGCCGAACAGACCCTGGCCATGCCGTTGTATTCGCGGCTGCGACGCGGGGAACTGCTGACCGCCGACCGTGCCTTCTACTCGTTTACGGCGTGGGACCGGGCGCAGGCGACCGGCGCGGACCTGCTGTGGCGGATCCAGGCCGGGATCAGGCTCCCGGTGATCGAGATCCTCGGCGACGGCACCTATCTGACCGTGTTGATGGACAAGACGATCCGCGGTGGCCGCCGGGACCGGATCCTGGCCGCCGCGGCCGGCGGGACCCTGGACACCTGCGACGACGCGATCAACGACCGTGGCCTGCCCGCCGCCCACCTGGTCCGGATCGTCGAGTACGACGTCCCGGACCGGGCCGGTAACGGCACCGGTGAGCTGATCACCCTGGCCACCACCATCACCGACCCCGCCCAGGCCGGCCCGGACGAACTCGCCGAGGCATACCACCTGCGATGGGAACACGAAACCGCCAACGACCAGCTCAAAACCCACCTCCGCGGGCCCGGCCGGATCCTGCGCTCGAAACTGCCCGACCTCGTCCACCAGGAAATCTGGGCCTGGCTGCTCGTCCAGCACGCACTCACCGTCCTGATCACCGCCGCCGCCGACGCCGCCGCGATCGACCCCGACCGGATCAGCTTCACCGACACCCTGCGCCTCGTCCGCCGCTCAGCCACCGGCTCAGCGGCCATTTCCCCCTGAGGACTGGACCACCCAGCTACCCACCATCTGGACCCACATCACCCGGGAACTCAACCCCACCCGACGCCACCGCACCTGCCCCCGCGCCGTCAAACGCTGCCGCCGCAACATGTACCGGCCCAAACGACGCGACGAACCCGCCAGCACCCGACACACCGGCCCCGCCACCATCCGCCTCCACCCACCATCAAGATCAAAATAAGCTAAGTGGCATTGGACCGGTGCCCGCGGGAGCACTCGGGACGGCACCACGCCGCAAGCGGGAAGATCAAGAATTTGATCTTCGGGTTGGGCCTGCGCGGTCAATGCCGACGTGTCCCTTTGACTGTATGTGATCAGGGTGTATGCATAGGCTCATGGATCTTCCGCTGCTGCCGCCGGTCAAGCCGATGCTCGCCAAGCCGACCGGTGAGATCCCGGCCGGGCAGTTCTACGAGCCGAAGTGGGACGGGTTTCGGTCGATCATCTTTCGGGACGGGGCCGAGGTGGAGATCGGGAGCCGGAACGAGAAGCCGATGACCCGTTACTTCCCGGAGGTCGTCGAGGCGGTACTGGGGAACTTCCCGGAGCGGGCGGTGATCGACGGCGAGATAATCGTCGCGGACACCGAGCGGAACACGCTTGACTTCGAGGCGCTGCAGCAGCGCATCCATCCCGCGGCCAGCCGGGTGAAGCTGCTGTCGACCGAGACGCCGGCCAGCTTCGTCGCGTTCGATCTGCTGGCGCTCGGGGACGAGGATCTGACGGAGCGGCCGTTCGCGGAGCGCCGGCGGCGGCTGGTGGAGGCGCTGGCGGACGCGTCGGCGCCGGTTCACGTCACGCCGATAACGGATGATCTGGAGACCGCGCGGCGCTGGTTCGCGGAGTTCGAGGGCGCGGGGCTGGACGGGCTGATCGCCAAGGGGCCGGAGCTGACCTATCAGCCGGACAAGCGGGTGATGACGAAGATCAAGCACAAGCGGACCGCGGACTGCGTGGTGGCCGGGTACCGGGTGCACAAGTCGGGCGCGGACCGGATCGGGTCGTTGCTGCTCGGTCTCTACGACGAGCGCGGCACGCTGGTGTCGGTCGGCGTGATCGGCTCGTTCCCGATGGCCCGGCGGCAGGAACTGTTCCACGAGTTGCAGCCGCTGGTCACCACGTTCGAGGAACACCCGTGGAACTGGGCCGCGCACGAGCAGGGCGAGCGTACGCCGCGGCGCAACGAGCAGAGCCGGTGGAACGCGGGCAAGGACCTGTCGTTCACGCCGCTGCGGCCGGAGCGGGTGGTCGAGGTGCGATACGACTACATGGAGGGCGTCCGCTTCCGGCACACCGCGCAGTTCGAGCGGTGGCGGCCGGACCGGGAGCCGCAGACGTGCACGTACGAGCAGCTGGAACGGCCGGTCCGGTTCCAGCTGGCGGACGTGCTCGGCACCCGCTGACCGGTCAGCGGCCGCTCAGCGCGCGGAGCACGTCGCGGGTGGCATCGGCGATCGGGCGCCACACGTCGTCGCGGACGAAACGCCAGACCGGCGTGACCGTGTGCGACCAGATCCACGCGACGCCGCGCGCGACCGGGACCACGGTGTGCCGCCACAGCCACGCGATGCCGCGGCCGAACGGCACCGCGGAGTGCCGCCAGGCCCAGGCCAGCGCGTCCGCCAGCACGCGCAGCGCCCAGCCGATCGGGCGGAACACCCAGCGTTCGATCAGCGACCAGGACGCCTCGACCGTCCACGCGAGGCCGCGCAGCACCGCGGACGCCGCCGGGCGCAGCGCACGCGCGAGCCAGCGCAGCGGCCGGTAGATCAGCGTGACCGTGACCCAGCCGACCGGCAGCGCCACCAGGTGGACGAACAGCCAGCGCAGCGGCTTGCCGATCAGGTTCACGCCGGTCCAGCGCACCGGTGGCCAGATCACGTTCAGCCACACCCAGCGCAGCGGCAGCCAGATGATGTTCAGCCAGACCCAGCGCAGCGGCAGCCAGAACAGGTAGACGCCGGCCCAGCTCAGCGCCGCACCGATCAGCAGGACCGTGCGCTTGACGATCTCCCAGAGGAAGCGGATCGGCACCACGAAGACCAGCGCGATCGCGCGTGCCGGATAACGGACCCAGCCGGGCACGTCGTCGTCGACCGGCTTGCGGCGCACGGCTTCCCGCTGCCAGGCGGCCTCGCGGGCGGCGAAGAGATCATCACTGTCCATGACCACCCGACGGTACGGATCCGAGTCAAGGCCGCCGGTCATGTGAGGAACACCGCGGCGACGATCATGGTGAGCGCGGAGGCGAGCGTGGACAGCATGACCACGTCCCGGGCGAGCGTCTCGGACTCCCGGTAGCGCAGCGCGAAGACGAACACGTTCTGCGCAGCGGGCAGCGCGGACGTCACCACGGCCGCGAACAGCGCGGCGTCGTCCAGGCCGAACAGGAACCGCCCGATCAGGTACGCCAGCGCGGGCTGGACGATCACCTTCAGCGCCACCGCGAGGTAGCGGTCCGGCGCCTCCGGCCCCGGGTGCAGCGGCCGCGCGCCCGGCACCGACATGCCGAACGCCAGCAGCGCGCCCGGCACCGCCGCGGCCCCGACCAGCTCGAACGGCTCCAGCAGCAGCGCCGGTGGAGTCCACCCGGACGCCGCGACCGCGATCCCGGCCGCCGACGCGATCATGATCGGGTTGCGGGCCGGAAGCAGCGCCACGGATCGCGGCGACGGCCGGCCCCTACCGCTCGCCAGGTCCAGCACGGTCAGCGCGAACGGCGCCGCGAGCAGGACCTGGAACAGCAGCACCGGTACGACCAGAGAGACGTCGCCGAGCACGTACGCCGCGATCGGCAGGCCCAGGTTGGCCGCGTTCACATAGGACGCGCCGAGTGCGCCGATCGTGGTCCGGCCCGCGCCCCGCCGCCACACCAGCCGCGCGACCAGCGTGTGGATCAGCGCGGCCAGGATCGTCGCGACCACGAAGACGAGCAGCGCACCGGTGACGATGCGGTCCAGGCTGGTCCGGCTCAGCGTGACGAACAGCAGCGCCGGCGTGGCGACGAAGAAGACCAGCCGGCCCAGCACCTCGGGTGCGGCCTCGCCGAGCACCCGCCCGCGGGCGAGCAGGTAACCCACCGTGGCGATTACCCAGATCGCGGCGAATCCGCTGAGTACCCCGCCCATTCCTAAGATCATCCCTGGTGACGGCCGTCACGGCGGTCCGGGGAGCGCCCGACCGGCTAACCTCGATGCGACCGAGCCGCCCCGACGAGAGGGATGACCCCCGTGCGTCGCACACCTCACCGCGCGCTGGCCGCGCTGGCCGCCACGATGCTGGCGGTGTCCGGCTGCTCGCTGCCGGTCTTCTCACCGGGCGGGGACAACAGCGCACGGGAGCGGCAGCAACCCGGGGGCGGTACCGGGCCGGACAGCCTGGCCTGGCGCAACTGCGCCGAGATCCCGCAGCAGCTGTACGGGCAGAAGGCGCCGCGCATGCGCTACGAGTGCGCCACGATCCCGGTGCCGAAGGACTGGAACAACCCGTCGAACGGGCAGACGTTCGAGCTCGCGCTGATGCGGGTGCGCTCCACCCAGCAGAAGGACCGGATCGGCTCGCTGCTGATCAACCCGGGCGGGCCGGGCGGCTCCGGCATCGACACCGCGGCGTACCTGTCGTTCGGCCCGCAGGTGCAGGGCCTGCCGACGGAGATCCTGGAGCGGTTCGACGTGATCGGCTTCGACCCGCGCGGCGTCTCCCGGTCGTCACCGGTCAAGTGCATCTCGGACGCGGACCTGGACGCCAGCTACGGCTCCGAGCCGGACCCGGAGACGCAGGCGGAGTTCGACGAGATCGTGGCGCTGAACCAGCGGATCGGCGCGGAGTGCGGCACGAAGTACGGCGCGGACCTGCCGCTCTTCTCCACCGAGCAGGCCGCGCGGGACATCGACGCGATCCGGGCCGCGGTCGGCGACGAGAAGCTGACCTACCTGGGCTACTCGTACGGCACGCTGCTCGGCGCCACCTACGCGCAGCTGTTCCCGCAGAACATCCGCGCGATGGTGCTGGACGGCGCGGTCGACCCGCAGCAGGGCATGGTGGCCGGCTCGGAGTCGCAGGCGAAGGGCTTCGAGCGCGCGTTCGACAACTTCTCCGCCTGGTGCCGGGCCACCCCGGCGCAGTGCCCGATCGCGCCGGACGCCCGGGCCACGCTGAACGAGCTGCTGGACAAGGCCCGGGCGAACCCGTTGCGCGGCGCGGACGGCCGGGAGGCGACGGCCGGCTGGATCTTCTACTCGGCCGTGGCCGCGCTCTACACCGAGCTGTACTGGCCGGAGCTGGGCAAGGCACTCGGCGCGCTGCGCGACGGCGACCCGGACCCGATGTTCGAGCTGGCCGACACGTACACCAGCCGCACCGACCAGGGCGAGTACGACAACCAGGCCGACGCGCTGCTGGCGGTGAACTGCGCGGACAGCGAGGAGAAGGTCACCGCGGAGCAGGTGCGCACGCTGCAGCTGGAGTGGGAGAAGAAGTACCCGCTGTTCGGGCCGGCGCTGGCGATGGGCATGCTGGGCTGCGCGTTCTGGCCGGGCGCGCGGGATCCGTACCCGACCGGGGCCGCGCAGGGCGCACCGCCGATCGTGGTGGTCGGCACGGTCGGTGACCCGGCCACGCCGTACGAGCAGACCGCGGTGCTGGCCGGCATGCTCGGCACCGGGCAGGTACTGACCTGGGAGGGCGAGGGTCACACGGCGTACCCGAACACCCGCTGCATCACGCAGGCGGTGGACGGCTACCTCATCGACCTGGAGGTCCCGGCGAAGGATCTGCGCTGCCCGGCCGGCTGATCTGAGCCTCGAGCAGCGCCCGTACCGCGCGCAGGTTGTTCTTGATCTCCTCCTGCTCCTCGTGCCGGAACGCGTCCGCGTCCACGATCAGCTTGCTGGCGAAGTGGGCGGTGATCAGCGGGATGACGAGCAGCACCATGATCGAGATGAGCAGCGCGGCCATGGCCCGGGCCTGCCACGACTCGGGCGAGATGTCGCCGTACCCGACCGTGGACGCGGTGACCACCGCCCACCAGATCGAGTCGCCGACGCTCGCCCGCTCGAAGTGGCTGTAGAGCGTGCCGCAGATGACGATCAGCCCGAGGTAGGAGCCCATCAGCGTCCGGGGCGAGTTGGCGAGGTGGACGAGCCCGCGGTAGACCAGCCGGAACGGCGCCAGCAACAACGTCAGCATCCGATCATCCTGGCCCGGGCGGGGCGCGTCGCGGGTCAGCTTTCCCGGCGCCGCTCCCGGTACGCCCGGGTCTTGCTGCGGTTGCCGCACACCCCCATCGAGCACCAGCGCCGCGACGAGTTCTTCGACCAGTCGTAGAACGCCTCCCGGCACGTCTCCGCGTCACAGATCTTCAGGCGTCGCCACACTCCGTCCCGCTCGGCCAGCAGCATCTCCACCAGCAGCGCACCGAACAGCGACGCCACACCGTCCGCACCGGCGGCCTCCAGCCGCAGACCAGCACGATCAAGAGCAATCCGCACGGGTACGTCGTGCGCGTACGCATTCAGCCGGACACGCGCACCGGCCGCGCCGTCATCGGCGGCCTGATCCCGGGGGACGGCGGTCCGGTCATGGTGGACGGCGAGCTGGTCGTGGTGGGCGGCGATCTCGTCGCGCAGCGCGGACCGGAAGTCACGCACGCGGGCCAGCTCCGCCTCACCGGCCGGCCCGGCGTGCCCGTGCGCGGCCAGCCAGCGGCGCAGGCCGTCCACGTCGGCCAGCTCGTCCGTGCCCGCCTCCACGTCGACCGTGTTGGCGAACGCGGTGACGAGAGCCAACCCGTCCGGGATCTCCTCACGCACCGGGACCACCTCGCACCATTCGTGAAACACCGGCAATTCCATTTGACCGGTCACATGCACGGTACTACCGTCGACATGCAACCACCAAAACCGTTTAGCCGGTCACTCGGTCGTCGAAGGAGCTGCCATGCACCCCACGCTCGCCGCACTCTGGATCAAAGCCCGCCAGGCCGAAATGCTCGCCGAGGCCCGTCGTACCCGCCTGGCCACCGCAAGCCGCCGACCGACCGCGCGCCGCCCTGCCGGCTCGCTCCGCGCCACCGGCTTCCACCGCACACCCAGCTTCCGCCGCACGGCCGGCCACGCTCTGGTGCGCCTCGGCACGCTCATCGCCGGCGAGGCAACACCCCGGGCGGCGGCTCACTCCTGAGGTCGGCGTCCGATGCGAGGACCAAATCCGGCGGCAGGAACGAGACCCGGTGCGGAGACCGGTTCCGGACGCCGGGACGCGGACCCGCCGGAGGCCGATCGCGAAGCGCGTTCGGCAGGCATCCAACAGCCGGCGCACGAACCGCCCACCGGCTCGCGAACCGGTCGGCGCCGCACAAACCGGCAACCGGCGCGCGAACCAGCATGCGACGTAACCCGGTAGCCGGCGCGTGCCCCAGCACCGCGACGCAAACCGGCACCGCTCGCAAACCGGCACCGCTCGCAAACCGGCACCGCTCGCAAGTCGGCACCGCCGCTCGAGCCGGCATGGGAATCGGAACGGGCGAGCCGTGCGCCGTGCGGAGAAACGATGTCAGGCGTCGGAGTGGAGCGGGGCCGGGCGGCAGAGGGCGGTCGCGCCGATCGTGGCCTGGAGGGCGGCCACGGACAGGACCGCGGCGAGCATGGCACCGCCGGGGCGCATCGCGAGGTGGAGCATCGCCATGACGCCGGCTACCACCAGGGCGCCGCGCCATGCACCGCGGTCGTACGGGGTGCGCCAGAGCCGGATGCTGCACGGCACGCAGACGAACGCGAGCATGATCAGCGCGAGCGTGATCAGGGGCGCGTGGGTCACGTGCGCGCCGGTCAGAGCGAGGTGCACGGCGGCACCGGCCAAGCCGAGGAGCGCGGCCATCCGGGCAAGGGCCATCATCCGCTCTCTCCTCGCGTCATTCGCATCCTCAACGCGAATAATTGTATCCCAAATAAGCCAGTGTGTATCCTGACAGCTGAGCGGGACGCGGCCGGGAGGTGAACGGCGGCGGCCCGGGCGGCTCGTGGTGACCAGCGGCGGGACCGGCTCCGCCGCGGCGGCCGGAGCGGAGCGCCGGCGGAGTCGGAGGCCTCCGCGCGGTTTGCCCGCGGGAGCGTGCGGGCCGGGCCATGCCGGAAGCGGGAAGATCTGGCTCTTGACCTCAGGGGTTCTTCGGCTGCTTGGCGCGGGAGGGCTGGACGCGCATCGGCTCGCCGGGCATCTTGGGGTATTCCGGCGGGTACGGCAGGTCGCCGCGGTCGCCGCGGGCCGCCTTCTCCAGCAGCGGCGTGATGTCGAACGCGTCGTCGTCGATCGTCGCGTGCGGGTCGCCGATCGCGGCGACGCGGGGCGGGACCGTGCGGAGGTCGAAGTCGTCCGGCTCGACCTCGGGCAGCTCGGCCCAGGTGACCGGCGTCGAGACGGTGGCACGGGCGTTGGCGCGGAGGCTGTAGGCGCAGGCGATCGTGCGGTCCCGGGCCATCTGGTTGTAGTCGAGGAAGACGCGCTCGCCGCGCTCCTCCTTCCACCAGTTCGTGGTGGCCAGGTCGGGGCGGCGGGCCTCGACCTCGCGGGCGAACGCGATCGCGGCACGCCGAACCTCGACGAACGACCAGCGAGGCTGGATGCGTACGTAGACGTGGACGCCGCGGCCGCCGGAGGTCTTGGGGTAGCCGGTCGCGCCGAGCTCGGCGAGCACCTCGCGGACCGTGCCGGCCACCTCGACCGCGTCGGCGAAGTCGGTGCCGGGCTGCGGATCGAGGTCGATGCGCAGCTCGTCGGGCGAGTCCACGTGCGCGGCGCGGACCGGCCACGGGTGGAAGACGATCGTGCCCATCTGCGCGGCCCAGGCCACGTGCGCGAGGTCCGCGGGGCACAGCTCGTCCGCGGGCCGGCCGCTCGGGAACGTGACCTTGGCGGTCTCGATCCACGGGGGTACGCCGCGGGTCGGCACCCGCTTCTGGAAGAACGTCTCCCCCGCGAGACCGTCGGGGAAGCGCTGCAGCGTGGTCGGCCGGCCGCGCAACGCGCGCAGTATGCCGTCGCCGACCGCCAGGTAGTACTCGAAGACGTCCCGCTTGGTGAACCCGCGGTCGGGGAAGTAGACCTTGTCGGGACTGGTCAGCCGCACGGCCCGGCCGGCGACCTCGATCTCCTCGGCTTTCGACGCCATGGTCGCGACCCTACGCCGTCCGGGGGTCGCAGAGGTGCCCCCGGACGGCAATCTCGATCAGCTCTCGAAGCGGCGGCGGTGCCGGCCGGTGTAGAGCAGCGCGGCGCCGCCGGCGGTGACCAGCGCGCCCGCGCCGACCAGCCCGGCGAGCGGCAGACCGGTGACCGGCAGCTCGCCCTCGCCCCCCTCGCCCTGGACACCGCCGGTCGGGACCGGCGCCTCCGGCGAGCCGTTGGAGACGCCACCACCCGGCGGCACCTCCTGCTGGCCGGCGGACGGCACCGAGCCGGTCGGCGTCGGCGTCGGGACCTCCGGCGTCTCCGGGGCCTCGGGCGTCTCCGGCGCCTCCGGGGTGGCCGGCGGCGTCTCCGCGCCCGGGCTGCCCGGCGTGCCGTAGCCGGGCTTGCCGCGGTCCGGGCCCTCGTCGCCGTAGCCCGAGGTGGGCGCGACGCGCGGCGCGGCGCACTGCGCGGTGGCGTCGCCGAGGACACCGGCCGCGATGCCGCACACGTTGACCGGCGCGTTGATCGGCAGGTGCACCTTGGCGCCGTTCGCGATGCCGTTGGTGTCGTCCGGTGCTGCGCTCGCCGGCTGCGCGGTCAGCGCGAGCGCCGCCGCGAACATGGTGAATCCGGCGGCCGGCAGCGTCGCCGCCGCGATGATGCGCCGCTTCATGCTCGTCACGCTGTGTTCTCCTCAAAAGGGTGGCTGGTGAGGCTTATATGGATTTTTACAGTTAAAGACCGTTTTGCTACTGGATCCTACGCTCCTCCAGGGGCAAAACGGACCAACACGCGCACTCCCCGCCTAACGGTGCAGGTGAGTCCGAGGACACTGGCGCTCGACCGGCCCGGAAGTACCGTGGACACATGACGATCGACAAGAGCGCCCTGCCCACCACCGAGGAGGAATGGCGGGTCCGCCTCAACCCGCAGGAGTTCCGGGTCCTGCGGCAGGCCGGCACCGAGGCGCCGTGGACCGGTGAGTACGTCAACACCAAGACCGAGGGTGTCTACCACTGCCGCGCGTGCGGGGCGGAGCTGTTCAGCAGCGACACCAAGTTCGACAGCCACTGCGGCTGGCCGTCCTTCGACGACGCGATCCCGGGCACGGTCGTGGAGATCGAGGACCGGTCGCTCGGCATGCTGCGCACCGAGATCCAGTGCGCGAACTGCGGCTCACATCTGGGCCACGTGTTCCGCGGCGAGGGTTTCACGCCGAAGAACACGCGCCACTGCGTCAACTCGATCTCGGTGCGGCTGGAGCCGAAGGGCTAGAACGACATCACGGTGCCGGCCCGGCCGGCCGGCACCGCGGGTGCGAACAGGTATCCCTGACCGAGGTGGCAGCCGAGCCCCAGCAGGGCCGCACGCTGCTCCTCCGTCTCCACGCCCACCGCGATCAGCCCGAGCCCGAGGTCCCGGCCGAGCCGCACGAGCGTGCGCGCCGCGTCGTCCGCCGCCGCGTCGAGGCCCATCCGGGCGATGACCGACCGATCGATCTTCAGCGCGTCGACCGGCAGCCGGGGCAGCAGTTCCAGCGACGCGCACCCGGCGCGGACATCGTCCAGATGCACCTCGGCGCCGATCGCCCGGATCCGCTCCAGCACCGCGACCGCGGCCTCCGGGTCCTGCATCAGCACGTCCCCGGTCACCTCGATCGCGAACCGCGCCGGGTCGACCCCGTGATACGCCAGGCAGGCCGCCACGTCCTCGTGCAGGTTCCGGTCCCAGAACTGACCGGCGCCCACGTTGTACCGCAGCCCGGCCGTCGCCGGCGCCTCCCCGGCCCGCCGCCAGTTCTCCGCCTGCGTGGTGACCTGGCTGATCGTGCGGAGCGCGATCCCGTCGAGCGTGCCGCCCTCCTCCGCGACCCGCACCCACTCCGCCGCCTCCAGCAGCCCACGCTCCGGATGCCGCCAGCGCAGCAGCGCCTCGAACGCGACCGTGCGCCGGCTCCGCAGATCCACGATCGGCTGGTAGTACAGGTCGAACCGGTGGGCGTGAAAGCCGTCCCACAGGTCCTGCTCCATCCGCCGGCGCTCCTTCATGGTCATCCGGCCGGAGAGCGTGAACGTGACCACCGTGCCCTTGCCGCGCGCCTTCCCGCTGAGCATCGCGGCGTCCGCGGCCTTCAACAACTCGGCCGGATCGGGGTAGTGCTCCGCACCGGCACAGACGCCGACGGTCGCGCCGATCACCACGTCCTCCGCCACGCCGTCCAGCCGGTAGGGCCGGGACACCGCCACTCGCATCCGCCGGGCGATCTGCACCATCCGGCTCGGGTGATCCACCCCGTCCAGCAGCACCAGGAACTCGTCTCCGCCGAACCGCGCCGCCACGTCCCGCTCGCGCAGCTCGTCCCGCAGCCGCCCGGCGACCTGCACCAGCAGCTGATCCCCGACGTCATGGCCGTACACGTCGTTGACCCGCTTGAACCCATCAAGATCAAAAAACAGCACGCCGGGTACGGTGGCGCGCGCCATGGCGTCGCGCAGCCGCGTCAGGAAGAGCGTGCGGTTCGGCAGCCCGGTCAGGTGGTCGTAGAACGCGGCGCGTTCCAGCTCCCGCTCCCGGGCCCGCAGCCGGGCGATCAGCTCCTCCCGCTCCAGCACGGCGGCGCGCAGCGAGCCCCGGCGGGCCAGTCGTTTCCGGACGGCGTCGGCGACGATGCCGAAGCCACCCGCGACCCGGTCGGCGACCAGCGGAACGATGAAGGGCAACAACGTGCCCAGGGTGCGAGCTCCCGACACCTGCACAGGCCTCCTCGGCGTCAGGCGGCCCTCGCGTGCGGCGGCCCGGCCGCTCGCCCGACCGTGCCCCTTGGCCGTCGCGAAGCACGCGCCGTAGGTGCGGTCGTAACCCTAGCGGGGCACAGGGTGACGGTGGGTCCCCGCAAGTCTTATGAGGGACTTGCGGGGCGGCCACCATTCGATCGGGGTACCCGGGCAGCGACGCAACCCGCGTGTTCCCGCACCGGAAGCGGGAAGGCCTTTCTACGCGTTCTTCGTGCGCAGGCGCGGAAGGATCTCCTTGCCGTAGACGTCGATGAATCGGGACTGGTCCGGGCCGGGACCGTGGAAGACCAGGTGCTTGAAGCCCATGTCGATGTATTCCTGGATCTTCGCCACGTGCTCGTCCGGGTCGGTGGAGACGATGAAGCGCTTCGCGGAGCGCTCCACGGGAAGCGCGTCGGCCAGGCGTTCCATTTCGATCGGGTCCTCGACGCCGGTCTTCTCCTCGGGGGAGAGCGCGAGCGCGGCCCAGTGGTGGGTGTCGTTGAGCGCGCGGTCGGCGTCGTGGTCGAACGAGACCTTGACCTCGATCATCAGATCCAGGTCGTCGAGCGTGCGGCCGGCCTTGCCGGCGCCCTCGGTGAGCGCGGGCAGCAGCGTACCGGTGTAGAGATCGTGGCCCTTGCCGCTGGTGGTGATGAAGCCGTCGGCGACGCGGCCGGCCATCCGGGTGGCGGCCGGCCCGGACGCGCCGATGTAGAGCGGAACCGGCGTGTCCGGCTTGTCGTAGACGGTGGCCTTCTCGGTGCGGTAGTACGTGCCCTCGAAATCGACCCGGTCCTCGGCCCACAGCTGCTTGATCAGCGTGACCGCCTCCTTGAGGCGCGCGAAGCGCTCCTTCGGTTCCGGCCAGGCGGTGCCGAGCGGTACCTCGTTCAGTGACTCGCCGCTGCCGACACCGAGGATCACCCTGCCCGGCGCGATCAGGCCGAGCGTGGCGAACGCCTGCGCGATCATCGCGGGGTGGTAGCGGAACGTCGGGGTCAGCACGCTGGTGCCGATGGCGACGCGGCTGGTCCGGGCAAGTGCGGCGCCCAGCCAGGGCAGCGCGGCCGGTGCGTGGCCGTGCGTGTGCCGCCACGGCTGCAGGTGGTCGCTGATGAAGACGGAGTCGAAACCGGACTCCTCCGCCTGGACCGTGAAGTCGAGCAGTTCCGTCGGGCTGAACTGCTCCGCGGAAGCCTTGTATCCGAACCGCACCATCGCGCTCTCCTTGTCGGGCCGTCAGCCTCGATCTTGCCGCACGATCGGGTTTCCCCGGGAACGGCCGGAGCGAACGTCACAGATCCAGACGGCAGCCGAGTCCGTCGATGACCGCGTCCGCGTGCTCGTCGTCGAGCCAGACGCCGCCGGTGGCGAGGTAGCGGAAGTGGTAACGGCCGGGCCCGAGCGGCAGGCTCACGGACCGGATGCCACCGCGCCGCGGCAGCAGCTCGTGCCGGCCGGGTTCCCAGCCGTTGAAACAGCCGACCACGCTGACCGTCCCGCCCGGGTGGTCCGCGGGCAGGCAGAACGTGACCCTGGTCTTACCGCCGAACAACCTGCTGCGCTTGATCACGCGTGGCCCCCCCGCCTGGCTCGGTTCCTTCATAAGATCAACGAGCCAGACGGGGGTACGAAATCAGGCGACCTTCTTGAACGTCGGAAGCTTGGCGGCCAGCTCGGTCAGCGCGGGCGTGTAGCCCTGGTAGCTGTACTGCGCCTCGGAGTACCAGTCGACGATCTGGCCCGCCTTGACGGCCGGAAGCTGCGCCCAGGCCGGCTGCGTCTTGATCAGCTCGGCGCTCGGCAGCGCCTGGGTGCGAGCGTCGTAGAGGATCACATCGACCGGGTACTTGGCCGCGTTCTCCCAGCTCAGCGACTCCCACCAGGCGCCCTCGCTGTCCGGCTTGGTCGGCACGGTCAGCGGCACGCCCTGCGCCAGGTAGTGCGACAGGTCCGGGCTGTACTTCGGGATGGACATGTACAGCGTGTCCTTGCTCCCGGAGAACGCGGCGACCCGCAGGCCGGCGGCGGTCGCGGCGGCAGCGGCGGTCTTCAGGGCCGCGTCCGCGGTGTCGAACGCGGCCTTCGCGGCGGTGATCTCCGGCGTCTTGATGTCCGCGCCCAGCTTGCCGGCCAGCTCCTCGTAGTAGCCGATCGCCTTGGGCAGCGCGACCTCGGACAGCTGGATGCCGAGCGTCGGCGCGATCTGCTCGATCTGCGGCTGGCTCTCCTCCGGCACGTACCAGAGCAGCTTCGGGTCATACATGCAGGTGACCAGCAGCTCCGGCGCGAGCGAGAGGTACTTCTCCACGTTGAACTCGCCGTAGACGTTGCCCACGGAGGTCACGGCCGCGAGGTCGACGCTGCCGGCCTGCGGGTCCTTGGTGCCGTCCGCCTTCGTGGACGGGCCGAAGATGCCGATCGGGCGGATGCCGAAGTCCCACAGCGCGGCGGCCGCGCCGACCTGGGCGACGATCTTCGTGGGAACCTTGGGCAGCGAGATCTGCTTGCCCCGGCCGTCGGTGTAGGTGAACGGGCCCGCTGCGGCGGCACTGCCGGACGCGGACGGAGTGTCGTCGTTCGTACCGCCACAGGCGGCGAGCGCGGCGGTCGCGCCGAGGCCGAGCGCTCCGGTCAGGAGGCTGCGGCGGGAAGTACGGGCACCAAGAACGTGTCGCATGAGAGGTAAGGCTAGCCTTCCCTCAGTAAACGTGAAACGCAGGGTCTTTCATCAGGGAGTCATCGGTGCGAAAACGCCTTGCCGGCCTCCTGCTCGTCGTCGTGTTGCTGCTGGTCACGGTGGCGCTGAGCATCGCGGTCGGCAGCCGCTTCATCCCGCTCGGCGACGTGCTCGACGCGCTCGGCGGCAGCGGCAACCCGGACGACGTGCTGACTGTCCGGGAGATGCGCATCCCGCGTACCGTGCTCGGGATCGTCGCGGGCGCGGCGCTCGGCCTGTCCGGCGCGCTCATGCAGTCACTCACCCGCAACCCGCTCGCCGACCCCGGCATCTTCGGCATCAACCTCGGCGCCGCGGCCGGTGTGGTCCTGGCCATCACGATCTTCGGCGTGACCGCACCGTCCGGGTACGTGTGGTTCGCGTTCCTCGGCTCGGTCCTCGCCATGCTGGTCGTCTACGGCGCCAGCGCGGGCCGGGCCGGCACCAACCCGGCCCGGCTCGCGCTGGCCGGCATCGCGGTGCAGTTCGCGCTGGCCGGTGTGGTGCAGGCGTTGCAGCTGGCGGACCGCGGCGCGCTCGACCAGATGCGGTTCTGGGTGGTCGGCTCGCTGGCCAACCGGGAGACCGCGACACTGTGGAGCCTGGCGCCGTTCTTCATCGGCGGCATCCTGCTCAGCCTGGTCCTGGCGCGCAGCCTGAACGCGCTTGCGCTCGGCGACGACACCGCCCGCGCGCTCGGCGCCGGCGTCGCCACCACCCGGATCCTGGTGCTGATCGCGGTCACCGTGCTGTGCGGTGCCGCCACGGCCGCATGCGGGCCGCTCGCGTTCGTCGGGCTGATGGTGCCGCACGTGGTGCGGTCGTTCACCGGGCCGGATCAGCGGTGGGTGCTGCCGTTCAGCATGCTGCTGGCGCCGGTGGTACTGCTGGGCGCGGACGTGCTGGGCCGGGTGCTCGCCCGGCCGGCCGAGCTGCAGGTCGGAATCGTCATGGACGTCATCGGGGGAATCGTGTTCATCGCCATCGTCCGCGCGCGCCGGGTGGTGCACCTGTGACGACCTCACCGGCTCCGGTCCGCAGCGCCTTCCGGGTCGTACCGCTGCGGTCCTTCTGGGTCACTCTCGGCATGGCCGTGATGCTGCTGGTCGCGGCCGGGTTCACGCTCACCACCGGCGACTTCGCGGTGCCGATCGGCGACGTGGTCACCGCGATCGTCGGCCAGGCGCCACCGGCCGCCGAGTTCGTGGTCAACACGCTGCGGCTGCCGCGGCTGCTGGTCGCGATCCTGGCCGGGGCCGGGCTCGGCACGGCCGGTGCGGTCATGCAGAGCCTCAGCCGCAACCCGCTGGGCAGCCCTGACATGATCGGCTTCTCGATGGGCGCGGCCACCGGCGGCGTCACGGCCATCCTGCTCACCGCGAGCGGCACGGTCGGCACGTCGATCGGCGCGGCCGCGGGCGGCTTCGCCACCGCGCTGGTCATCCTGCTGCTGGTCGGACGGCATGGGCTGAACGGATATCGCCTGGTGCTGGTCGGTGTCGGCATCTCCACCGTGCTGATGGCCGTCAACGGCTACATGCTCACCCGCGCCGTCCTCAACGACGCCCAGCGCGCGGTCGCCTGGCAGGTCGGCAACCTTTCCGGACGCAACTGGGAACACGTGACGCTGATGGTGATCGCCGTCGCCGTCCTGGTACCGGTGATCCTGGCCTTCAACCGCCGGATGTCCATGCTGGAACTCGGCGACGACACCGCCACCGCGCTCGGCGTCGGCGTGTTCGCCACCCGCCTGGTCCCGCTGCTCGCCTCGATCGGCCTGGTCGCCGCCGCCATCTCGATGGCCGGGCCGATCCCGTTCGTCGCGCTGGCCGGCCCCCACCTGGCCCGCCGGCTCACCCGGCACCCCGGCCCGAACGTGCTCCCCGCGGCCGTGATGGGCGCACTGCTCACGGTCGCCTCCGATTTCGCGGCCCAGCACGCACTGCCGGTCCAGCTCCCGGTCGGCATCGTGACCAGCGTGATCGGCGGCGTCTACCTGGTGGCGCTGCTGATCGTCCAACGCCGGAGCCGCCGGGCCTGAGCCGTCGCCGTAGGCCGGTCGACCGGGTGCGGGCTTGCGCGCCCGCCCCGGTCGACCGGCCTACGGCCAGGTGCAGCGCTGTCGGTGGCAGTCCGGCCTCCCGTTGCAGGCAGCGAACCGGCCGACACCCGGCGCAGCCCGCCCGGTCCCGAACCGGCCAACAGCGCACGCGACGAACCGGCCAACGTCCGGCGCAGCCCGCCCGGTCCCGAACCGGCCAACAGCGCACGCGACGAACCGGCCAACGTCCGGCGCAGCCCGCCCGGTCCCGAACCGGCCAACAGCGCACGCGACGAACCGGCCAACGTCCGGCGCAGCGCGCCTGCGGCGGCGCCGGTCTACAGCCAGCGCAGCGTGCCGGTGGCGGCTTCGCGCAGCGCGGGATCGCTGTCGCGCAAGCGCTCCAGCAGCGGCTTTCCGGCGCGCACCGCCTCGTGGACGCGCAGCAGCAACACGGCGCCGAGCCGCTCCTGGTCCGGCTCGTCCAGGTCGGACAGGAAATCCATGAAGTCGTCGCCGCCGTACGGGCCGGTCTCGAACGCGGCCATCAGATGCGCGCCGGCGGCGGCGTCCGCGCGGAGTTCGTCCAGCGGGAACTCGTCCGACGCGTAGAACGACGGATCGCCGATCGCCAGCTCGCCGAGCAACTCGATCAGCCGGACCCGCTCGCTCGCGGTCAGCGGCGACGGCCCGGCCAGGATCTCCAGCAGGAACGGCACCGCATAGGCGCTGGCCTGCCAGCGGCTGCCCTGATGCACGATGTTGCCACCGAGTTGCCAGATCGCGACCCGCCGCGTCTCCACGTCGTCGGAGAGCAGGTCACGCAGCTGTCCCGGCACATCGGTCGCAGCACCGTAGGCGTGACCGAGCCGCTGCCAGGGGACGTCGTCGAGCCGGTCGAGCATGCGTCGCATCATGCCACCCCTGCACATATCCACGCGCATCAACTGCAAAAGCCCGCGGCCGGGCGCTAGGCTGAAACCGGACCGAACCGGGCGCATCACGAACCATTCGCGCACCGGCCAGTGTCGCCTGTCCGGATTTGCCGCAATAAACCTGCAAATCCGGCGCATTGACCCTCATCGTTGCCGCTGCCTACGGTGGGGCCAGAAGGTTTCGGAGTCGTTAACACAACCGGCCAACGGCCCATGACTCCGGGATCGGAAATATCGCCCATGGCGCGGCGCCGGGCAGGCAGAAGCCCCGGTCGCGCCAGGCGGTGGCCCTACCGCACCCGAACCGCCCGGATCCGGCCGCGCCCACGGCCGCCCAGGGTCACCGCCTCCCGTCGAGGGGAGCCCACCCCGGACTCCCCACCGAAGGAGGAACGGCACATGCAGGACAACTCTCCGGCCCGGCACCGCTCGTCGCGGCGCCGCACCCTGCCCCTCGCGATCGGCGCCGGTTTCACGGCCGCCGCGCTCGTGGTCGGCATGGGCGCGATCGCCAACGCGGCGGAGACGCCTCAGGCCGACGCCGGCACGGGCACCCTCGCGGCTCCCGCCCTGGTCGGCTGGGCGACGCAGAACGGTGGCACCACCGGCGGCGGCAGCACTCCGCCGATCACCGTCACATCCTCGTCCGCCCTGATCAGCGCCATGCAGTCGAGCAGCGCCGCGGTCATCAACGTGTCCGGCACGATCTCGATCAGCGGCATGCAGAAGGTCGCGTCGAACAAGACGATCCGCGGTGTCGGATCGAACGCGACGATCACCGGCGGCGGCCTGAACATCGCCAACGCCAAGAACGTGATCATCCAGAACCTGAACTTCCGGAACGCGTCCGACGACTCGATCAACGTGCAGTACTCGACGAACGTCTGGCTCGACCACCTGGACATGGCCAACGGGTACGACGGGCTGCTGGACATCAAGCGGACCAGCAACTTCATCACCGTGTCGTACGTGCACAGCCACGACCACGACAAGAACATGCTGCTCGGGCACAGCGACGACAACGCGGCCGAGGACACGGGCAAGCTGAAGGTGACGTACCACCACAACTGGTTCGACGGCACCGGCCAGCGCAACCCGCGGGTCCGGTTCGGCAACCCGGTGCACGTGTTCAACAACTACTACAGCAACATCGGTGACTACGGCGTCGCGTCCACCGAGAACGCGGGCGTGCTCGTCGAGTGCAACTACTTCGAGAACGTCGAGGACCCGTACCACCTGGGTGAGGGCTCGTCCGACGCGGGCTCGCTGGTGGCGCGCAACAACCACAAGGTCAACTCCGGCGCCGGTCAGACCGGCGGTAGCGTCGCCTCGATCCCCTACGCCTACACCTGTGACACGCCCAGCTCGGTGAAGTCCATCGTCACCGCGCAAGCCGGCACCGGCAAGATCTAGATCAAGAGCCTTCGGGGGTACGGGGTCCCGCCCGTACCCCCGTCGCCGTGTTACGGCAGGGACGCGGCGATCTCCGCGATCGAGCGCCGGCGGCCGGTGTAGAACGGCACCTCTTCGCGGACGTGCCGTCGGGCCCCGGACGCGCGCAGGTCACGCATCAGGTCCACGATCCGGTACAGCTCGTCCGCCTCGAACGCCAGCATCCACTCGTAGTCGCCGAGCGCGAACGACGCGACCGTGTTGGCCCGCACGTCCGGGTAGCCGCGCGCCATCTGCCCGTGCTCGCGCAGCAGGTCGCGCCGCTCCTCGTCCGGCAGGAGGTACCACTCGTAGGACCGCACGAACGGGTAGACGCACAGGTACGGCCGGGCCTCCTCGCCGGCCAGGAACGCCGGGATGTGGCTGCGGTTGAACTCGGCCGGCCGGTGCAGCGCCATCTGCGACCAGACCGGGCTCAGGTGCCGGCCCAGCGCGGTGCGACGGAACAGGGAGTACGCCTCCTGCAGCGAGTCGCTCGACTCCGCGTGCCACCAGATCATCAGGTCGGCGTCCGCGCGCAGGCCGGACACGTCGTACGTGCCCCGGATCGCCACGCCCTTCGCCTCCAGTTGCTCGAAGAGCGCGTCCACCTCCGCGCTCACGTCGTCGCGCAGCGCCGGCAGCGGCGTCTCGGCCTTGAACACGGACCACATCGTGTAGCGGATGCTCGCGTTCAGTTCCTTGATCCGCGCCGCGTTCGTCTGATCGCTCATGCGTTCTCCCTGCTCATGTCGCTTGCTTTCACAACGTCCGCCACGTCGTCGGCCGCGTTCTCACCGGACCGCACGCAGAGTGGGATGCCCACGCCGTCGTAGGCCGCACCCGCCAGCGCGATGGTCGGATGCGCGGCCCGGAGAGTTTCCCGGGCCGATGTGATCCGTGCTCGATGCCCCGGCGCGTACTGCGGCAACGCCCCGCCCCACCGCTGCACGAGCGTGTCCACCGGTGCCGGAAGCGCGCCGCCCAGCAGCCGCGACAGCTCCGCGTGCGCGGCCGTCACCAGCTCGGCGTCGTCCCGCTGCAGCAGATGCTCCTCGCCGTGGCGGCCCACCGACGCACGCACCTGCACCACGCCGTCCGCCCGTCGCAGGTGCGGCCACTTCACGCCGAAGAACGTCGCCGCCTTGATCAGCAGCCCTTCGACCGGCGGGATCAGCAGGCCCGACAGGTTCGGCAGCGCCGCCGCCGGCAACGCCATGTTGATCAGCGCGATGCTGGCGTAGTCCAGCCGGCCGAGCACGCCCGAGACGCTCGCGTCCACACCCGTCAGCAGCCGCGCCGCCGCCTTCGCCGGCACCGCGAGCACGATCGCGTCCGCCCGGTGCCGCTCCGCGGCGTCACCGGCGTTGGCCGCACCGACCGTCAGCACCCAGCCGCCGTCACCGGTGGGCTCCAGCGCCCGCACCGGCAGCCCCAGCCGCACCTCCGCCTTCGCCGCGTCCGCCACCGCCTCCACAAGCCGGGTCAGCCCACCGTCCACCGTGGCGAAGATCGGCGGTCCACCCGGCCGCCCGGCAGCGCCGTTGCCGCTCCCGGTGCGCGCGGCCCGGGCGCGTGCCGAAGCGGCCTTGGCGGCCTTGACCGCGGCGGTGAGGGTGCGCTCGGTGTGCGCCGCGCGGGCCAGCGCGGGCACCGTCATCTCCAGGGAGAGCTCGTCGGCGCGGCCCGCGTAGACGCCGCCCAGCAGCGGATCGACCAGCCGGTCCACGACCTCGTCGCCGAACCGGCGGCGGATCAGCGCGCCGATCGCCGTGTCCTCGCCGTCGGCCAGCAGCGGCCGGCCCTGATCGGCGTCGCGCTCCTCGACGACCCGGGCCACGGACGCGACCTGTGCCGCGTCCTCCGGAACGCCCATCAGCGTCCCGCCCGGGATGTCGGCCAGCGTGCCGCCGATCACCAGCGCGGCCTGCGTGGTGCCGGGATGCACCAGGCGGTCGCCCAGACCGGCCCGCCGGGCCAGCGACACGGCCGCGGACTCGCCACCGCCCGGATCGCCGGCCAGGAACGTCTCCGCCCCCAGCTCCTGCGGCCCGCCGGCCAGCTCCCCGGTGCGCAGCTTCCCGCCGAGCACCGCGCCCTGCTCGAAGATCGTGATGGTCGCGCCCGGCCCCAGCCGCTCCCGCAGCCGCAGCGCCGCCGCGAGCCCCGCGATGCCGCCGCCCACCACCGCGACCCGCTCGTTGCCCATGCTCACCAGCCTGCCACCTCGCCTCGCCGACTCACCGGGCCGGGTGGCCCATCTCCCACCTGACCTTCGCCCTCCCGGCCACCGGTGGCCGGACACGACCGCGTCACAACGGTGCATGCGTCACCGGCGCTCCGCGACCACGAATCCACCTTGCCCGGCGCCACCCATGCCTCACCAGGCCTGTGGACAACCCGGAATCACCGTGACCGATCGGACCGCGCCCGGTTGCGGTGATCACGGCACTGACCTCGGGTTCTGATCGGACCCGCGGCACGGAAGCGGCCATCGGGCGGAACCCGCGCCGATCTTGCCCCGCGGAACCGGCTCCGCGGCGGGGAGCGAACGGGGCCAGCGGAGATGAGCGGACCGCCCGGTTCGCCCGCGCGAGCATGCGGGCCGCACCACGCCGGAAGCGGGACATCGGGTTCGTGGTCGATTCCCCGGGCGGCGCCGTGCGCGCGGCCGGAGCACGCGAGGAAGCGGGGGAGATCAGGCGAGGCGGTGGAAGGCGCTCGCGTGGAAGATCAGCGGCGGGCGGTCCGGCACGGTGGCGACCGCGTGCAGGCCGAGCACGATGATCTCGTGGTCGCCGGCCGGCACGCGCTGCGTGATCTCGCACTCCAGCCAGGCGGTCGCGCCCTCGACGAAGACCGCGCCGCTGCCGGTGGCCGCCCAGGGGACGCCGGCGAAGCGGTCGCCGAGGCCGCGGGTGGCGAGGCGGCGGCAGATGTCCGCCTGGTCCTCGCCGAGCACGCTCAGCCCGAGGCGCGGCCGGTCCGCGAGGCGGGCCCAGGTCACGGACTTGACGTGCGCGTTCACCGAGACCAACGGCGGGTCGAGCGAGACGGACGTGAACGAGCTGGCCGACATGCCGGCCGGTGCCCCGTCGACCAGTGCCGCGACCGCGACGACGCCGCTGGGGAACCGGGAGAACGCGGCACGCAGCGCCGGCTCGTCGTCGGGGACCCGCGGCAGCTCCACCATGGCCGCGGTTACCGTGCGGAGACCGTGTGGACCAGCTCGACGACGCGGGTCAGCACGTCCGGGTCGGTGTCCGGCAGCACGCCGTGGCCCAGGTTGAAGACGTGACCGGGTGCGGCGCGGCCCTCGTCCAGGATGCGGCGCACGTGCTGCTCGACGACCGGCCACGGTGCGAAGAGGACAGCCGGGTCGAGGTTGCCCTGCACGGCCTTGCCGGCGCCGATCTGCGTCACGGCGACGTCCAGCGGCGTGCGCCAGTCCACGCCCACCACGTCCGCCCCGGCCTCGCCCATCGCGCCGAGCAGCAGCGCGGTGCCGACGCCGAAGTGGATGCGCGGCACGCCCGCGCCGGCCAGCCCGGACAGCACCTTCCGGGAGTGCGGGAGCACGTGCCGGCGGTAGTCCGCCTCGGACAGCGCACCGGCCCACGAGTCGAAGAGCTGGACCGCGGAGACCCCGGCCGCGACCTGCACCCGGAGGAATTCGAGCGTGATGTCCGCGAGCCGGTCCAGCAGCGCGTTCCACAGGTCGGGGGCGCCGTACATCATGGCCTTGGTGCGGGTGTACGTGCGTGACGGCCCGCCCTCGATAAGGTAGCTGGCCAGCGTGAACGGCGCGCCCGCGAACCCGATCAGCGGCGTCGCGCCCAGCTCGGCGGTGAGCAGCCGGACCGCCTGGTCCACGAACGAGACGTCGTCGATCGTGATCGGCCGCAGCCGCTCCACGTCGGCGGCGGTGCGGACCGGCTCGGCGATCACCGGGCCGGTGCCCGCCACGATCTCCAGATCGATGCCGGCGGCCGCGATCGGGACCACGATGTCGCTGAAGAAGATCGCCGCGTCCACGCCGTGCCGGCGGACCGGCTGCAGCGTGATCTCCGCCACCAGCTCGGGCCGGCGGCAGGACTCCAGCATCGGGATGCCCTCGCGGACCTTGCGGTACTCGGGGAGCGACCGGCCCGCCTGACGCATGAACCACACGGGTGTGTGCGGCACCGGCCCGCCCCGGGCCGCGCGCACGAACGCGGAGTCTGCGGTGGCCGGGACCTGGGAGGAGGCGCGGGTGGCGCCCGATGCTGTGGTCGTCATCCCCTCCATGCTCGCACGCCTGGCGGCAACCGGTTCCGGCACACCTGACGGCTCGCCGGGGCGTCACCGGGACCACGCACGACCCACGGCCGCGACACGATCGACGCCGATGGCCCCGGCGTGCCGGGCGCCGAACGCGTAAGGCCCGCGCTTAGGCTGCGGGCATGGCACCCTCGACCGTTCTCCCGGAGACGTTCGCGCGTGCCGTAGCCGGCCTGCGCGCCGCCACCCCCCGCCCGGAGATCCTGCTGGAGGAGGTCACCGCCCCTCAGCGGCTGGCTCCTTACGCGTTCGCGTTGAGCGCCACGGTGCTGCGCGACGGCGACGAGGTGGCGACCGGACGCCTCGTCCTGCTGTACGACCCGGCCGGTCACGAGGCATGGCAGGGCCGGTTGCGGCTCGTCAGCTACGTCACCGCGGAGCTCGAACCGGAGCTGGCCGCGGACCCGCTGCTCCCGGCCGTGGCCTGGACCTGGCTGACCGACGCGCTGGAGACCCAGGGGGCCACGCACGCCGCGCTGGCCGGCACGGTCACGCAGACGACCTCCACCCGGTTCGGCGACCTGGCCGGGCCGCCGGCCACGGCCGACATCGAGCTGCGGGCGTCCTGGACCCCGCTCGACGACTCGGAACACGCCCTCACCGTCCATCTCCTCGGCTGGTGTGCGCTGCTCTCCTCCACGGCCGGCCTGCCGCCGCCGGGCGTGACCGCCATCTCCCCGTTCGGCCGCTGATGCGCGTTCCGACGCGCCGACGCAGGCGCAGCGACGGGTTAACGTCCGGCAACCCGTAGGGTTACAAGGTGACCGACGAATCACCCCTGCACCGTCGGGACGCGCAACGCCAGGCAGGGGACGGACCGCACAACCCAGCCGACGACCGCCCGGCGGCGGAGTCAGACGTGAGGCCCGACCCCTCCCCCGGCGGGGCGGTCCCTTTGCTCGTGCCCCGAGACGGCACGCCGAAGCCCGTGGAGAGCGGCAAGGAACTGGACGACGCCGTCGCCCGGTTCGCCGCCGGCACCGGGCCCGTCGCGGTCGACGCGGAGCGCGCCTCCGGCTACCGCTACAGCCAGCGTGCCTACCTGGTGCAGCTGCGCCGGGCCGGCGCGGGAACCGTGCTGATCGACCCGCTGCCCCTCGGTGACCTGCGTGCGCTGGACGCGGCGATCGCCGACGCGGAGTGGGTGCTGCACGCCGCCAACCAGGATCTCCCCTGCCTGGCCGAGCTCGGCCTGCGTCCCCGCCGGCTGTTCGACACCGAGCTCGCGGCCCGGCTGGGCGGGTACGAGCGGGTCGGCCTGGCCGCGCTCACCGAATCGCTGCTCGGCTACTCGCTGGAGAAGCACCACTCGGCCGCGGACTGGTCCAGCCGTCCGCTGCCGGAGTCGTGGCTCACCTACGCCGCGCTCGACGTGGAGATGCTGACCGACCTTCGCGACGTGCTCGCCGAGGAGTTGCAGCGTCAGGGTAAGGCCGAGTGGGCGGCGGAGGAGTTCGCCGCACTGGTCGCCTCCGGCGGGCAGCCGCCGAAGGTGCGGACCGACCCGTGGCGGCGCACCTCCGGCATCCACCGGATCCGCGGCCAGCGTGCCCAGGCGCGGGTCCGGGCGCTCTGGTACGCCCGGGACGCCGTCGCCTCCCGCCGGGACTCCGCACCGGGCCGCGTGCTGCCGGACGCCGCGATCGTCGCGGCGGCCGAGCTGGACCCGCAGGACGAGCGCACGCTGCTCACCGTGCCCGGATTCGGCGGGCGCTCGGTGCGCCGGCTGGCCAAGACCTGGCTGGAGGCGTTGCGCGAGGCCCGGGCGCTGCCCGACGCGGAGCTGCCGGTCTCGCCGCCGATAGAGGGCCCGCCGCCACCGCACCGGTGGGCCGATCGGGATCCGGCCGCCGCGGCCCGGCTGGCCCGCTGCCGCGAGGTGGTGCTGCAGATCGCGGCCCAGCACAACCTGCCGCCGGAGAACCTGATCTCGCCGGACTCGATCCGCCGGCTGGCGTGGACGCCACCGGAGGAGGTCACGGTCGCGACGGTCGGCGACACGTTGCGCGGCTACAACGCCCGCAACTGGCAGGTGAACCTGCTGGCCACCGGCCTGGCGGAGGCGCTGCCGGCACAGGACTGAGCTGACGGGCTTCCTCGCGAAATCATGCGGTGGTCCAGGTGTGGCCTGGACCATAGGGGCGTCGGACTGCGACCTTTGGTTACCGACGAGTAGCATTGCCGCACACGACATGATTTCGCGAGGAGGCCTGCTGTGCCCCGTCAAGTCCGGGACGTCGTCTTCGTCGACGGTGTCCGCACTCCGTTCGGCAAGGCGGGTGGGATGTACGCCGACACCCGCGCCGACGACCTCGTGATCCGCTGCATCCGGGAGCTGATGGCCCGTAATCCGCAGCTTCCGCCGGACCGCGTGGAGGAGGTCGCGATCGCGGCCACCACGCAGATCGGCGACCAGGGCCTCACCATCGGGCGCACGGCCGCGCTGTTGGCCGGCCTGCCGAAGAGCACGCCCGGCTTCTCCATCGACCGGATGTGCGCCGGCGCGATGACCGCGGTGACGTCGGTGGCCGGTGGCATCGCCATGGGCGCCTACGACGTGGCGATCGCCGGCGGCGTGGAGCACATGGGCCGGCACCCGATGGGCGAGGGCGTCGACCCGAACCCGCGGATCCTGGCGGAGAAGCTGGTCGACCCGTCCGCACTCGTCATGGGCTCGACCGCGGAGAACCTGCACGACCGCGCGCCGCAGATCACCAAGGAGCGCGCGGACGCGTTCGCGCTGGCCTCCCAGGAGAAGACCGCCAAGGCGTACGCGAACGGCAAGCTCCAGCCGGACCTGGTCACCATGGCCGTCCGCGACCCGGCCACCGGCTGGGGGCTGGCCAGCACCGACGAGGCCCCGCGCGAGACCAGCCTGGAGAAGCTGGCCACGCTGAAGACCCCGTTCCGCCCGCACGGCAAGGTCACCGCCGGTAACGCGGCGGGCCTGAACGACGGCGCCACCGCCGGACTGATCGCGGCCGAGGACGTCGCCCGTGAGCTGGGCCTGCCGGTCGCGATGCGGCTGGTCTCCTACGCGTACGTCGGCGTCGAGCCCGAGGTGATGGGCGTCGGCCCGATCCCGGCGACGGAGAAGGCGCTGCGCAAGGCCGGCCTGGGCATCGAGGACATCGGCCTGTTCGAGCTGAACGAGGCGTTCGCGGTGCAGGTGCTGGCGTTCCTCGACCACTTCGGCATCGCCGACGACGACCCGCGCGTCAACCCGTGGGGCGGCGCGATCTCGGTCGGCCACCCGCTGGCCTCTTCCGGTGTCCGGCTGATGACCCAGCTGGCCCGCCAGTTCGCCGAGAACCCGCAGGTCCGGTACGGCATCACCGCCATGTGCATCGGCATCGGCATGGGCGGCTCGGTCATCTGGGAGAACCCCGCCTGGGAGGGTGACAAGTAAATGACGGACATCGCCTTTCCCTCCGAGGTCGTGACGAAGTCGCTGCTCCGGCTGATCCGGGTGCCGGGCGTCGACCGCCAGGTCGCGCTGATCACGCTGGACAACGGGTTCGACCACAAGAAGCCCAACACGTTCGGCCCGGGCGGCCTGGCGTCGCTGTCCGAGGCGATCGACCAGGCGCTCGCGGCCGAACCGGCGTTCATCGCGATCACCGGCAAGCCGTACGTGTTCTCTGTCGGCGCGGACCTCACCGGCGTGCCGCTGCTCGAGACGCACGCGCAGGCGCTGGAGCTGGGCCGACTCGGGCACCGCGTGTTCGCGCGGCTGAAGGACAGCACGGTCCCGACGTTCGCGTTCATCAACGGCGCGGCGATGGGCGGCGGCCTGGAGCTGGCGTTGCACTGCCACTACCGCACGCTCTCGTCCGGCGCCGCCGCGCTGGCGCTGCCCGAGGTCTCGCTCGGCCTGGTACCGGGCTGGGGCGGCACGCAGCTGCTGCCGAACCTGATCGGCCCGGCGAACGCGGCCACGGTGATCATCCAGAACCCGCTCACGCAGAACCGCATGCTCAAGCCGAAGCAGGCCACCGAGATGGGCATCGCGGACCTGCTGCTGGAGCCGGCCGACTTCCTGGAGCGGTCGCTGGCCTGGGCCGCGGGCGTGGTCGGCGGCACGGTCACGGTGGAGCGTCCCCAGGTCGACCGCGACTCGTGGGACGGCGTGCTCTACTTCGCGAAGGCGATGCTGGACAAGCGCCTGCACGGCGCGGTCCCGGCCGCGAACCGGGCGCTGGAGCTGATCGGCGTCGCGAAGGGCGCCTCGTTCGCGGAGGGCACCGCGCTGGAGGACCAGGCGCTCGCCGACCTGATCTTCAGCGACGAGCTGCGCAGTGGCCTGTACGCGTTCGACCTGGTGCAGCGCCGCGCGAAGAAGCCGGTCGGTGCGCCGTCGTCGGTCCACGCGAAGGACGTCACCAAGGTCGGCGTGGTCGGCGCCGGTCTGATGGCCTCCCAACTGGCGCTGCTCTTCGCGCGCCGGTTGCAGGTGCCGGTCGTGCTGACCGACCTCGATCAGGAGCGCGTCGACAAGGGCGTCGCGTACGTGCACGCCGAGATCGACAAGGCGGTCGGCAAGGGCCGGATGGACACCGGCACCGCGGCGAAGGTGCGCGCGCTGGTCACCGGCTCGGTCGACCGGTCGGTCTTCGCGGACGCCGACTTCGTCATCGAGGCGGTCTTCGAGGAGCTGTCCGTCAAGAAGCAGGTGTGGGCGGAGCTGGAGAAGATCGTCTCCCCGGAGGCGGTGCTGGCCACGAACACGTCCTCGCTGTCCGTCACCGAGATGGCCGCGGACCTGGAGCACCCGGAGCGGGTGGTCGGCTTCCACTTCTTCAACCCGGTCGCGGTGCTGCCGCTGCTGGAGATCATCCGTGGTGAGCAGACCTCGGACGCGGCGCTGGCCACCGCGTTCGCGGTCGGCAAGCAGCTGCGGAAGAGTTGCGTGCTGGTCAAGGACGCGCCTGCGTTCGTCGCCAACCGGGTGCTGGTCCGCTTCCTGTCGGAGATCCAGTCGGCGATCGACGCCGGCACGCCGCTGGAGGTCGCGGACTCGGCGATCGACCCGCTCGGCCTGCCGATGCGGCCGCTGGCGCTGCTGCAGCTGGTCGGGCCGGCCATCGCCTATCACGTGACGGAGACGCTGCACGCGGCGTTCCCGGACCGGTTCCCGCTCAGCGCGAACCTGAAGGCGCTCGCCGACGCCCGCCTGCCGCTGCTGGTGGACGACGAGGTCAACCCGGCGGTCACCGCGCTGCTGACCGTGGGTGACGCGCCGCTCTCCGCCGACGAGGTACGTCAGAAGGTGCTCGACGGCCTGGCCGAGGAGATCCGCACCCTGCTCGACGACGGCGTGGTCGCGGAGGCACAGGACGTCGACCTGTGCATGATCCTCGGCGCGGGCTGGCCGTTCCACCTCGGCGGCATCACGCCGTACCTGGACCGCACCGGCACGTCCGAGGCGGTCACCGGGCGGCGGTTCCTGCCGAAGGGCACGGCCTCGCTCGCCTGACGCACGGTCTTCCGGCCGCCCGTCTCCACGCCACCGGCGCGGAGGCGGGCGGTCGTCGTCCGGCGACCCACGCAAGACTCCACGATGGAACGGAAGGTGACGATATCCGAGTTCGTCAAGAGCGACACGCCGAACGTTCCGGAGATACTCGGTCAGGAAACATTCTCGGTTCAGGATGTCTGCGACATAATCACGGATCTTGTCGCCGACGAATGGAGCGATACCGGTGACCCTCCCCCAGCTTCTCCGCATCCGCTGGGCCGTTCGCGCAACCCTGCTGCTGGGTGTCGCCGCCTCGGTGGTCGCCAACGTTCTGCATGCCGTCGACAATCCGATCAGCCAAGCCATCGCCGCCTGGCCTCCCTTCGCTCTGTTGCTCACGGTCGAACTCATCTCGCGCGTCCCCGTGCACCGGAGGTCGCTGGCGTTCATCCGGATGGTCGCGACGACGGCGATCGCCGGCATCGCGGCCTGGATCTCCTACTGGCACATGGCCGGGGTGGCCGCCAAGTACGGCGAGACCGGTGCCAGCGCCTATCTGCTGCCGATCTCGGTGGACGGCCTGATCGTGGTCGCCTCCATCTGCCTGATCGAGCTGGGCGGCCGCATCGCCGAGGCGCAGGCGGCGAAGCGCGCGGCCACCGAGGCCACCGCCGCGGAAGCCGCGGCCGGCACCGCTGCCACCGCGGGCACCCCGACCGCCGCCGGCGCCGTGCGTACCTCCGCGGCCGGGACCGCAGCCACCGCCGCCATCGCAGGTACCGCAACCGTCGGTGACACGGCGGCCATCGCGGGCACCGCCGCCGCAACCGCCGCAGGAGCGGCCGACGGCGAGCCGGTGCTCGGACCGGACGGGCTTCCGACCGCCCGGCCCGGCGCGGACACCGCCGCCCCGATCGGCGCGCGCGGGCGGACGGACACATCGGCTCCCGTGGTACGGGCCCCGCACTCGGGTGCGGGCGAGGAGTGGTTCGGCGAGCGTGACCGGCTCACCGACGACGACGTCCCCGGCATCGCGGCGCTGGTGCCGCGCCCGCTCACCGGTGCCGCGGCGTCCGCCGACACGTATTCGCAGTTCACCGGCGCGGTGCCGGAGCACGGCTACGCCGCCGACGATCACCACCTGACCGATGCGGCCGACCGGCGGCGCACCGCCGACCGCCTCGCCGCCGGGGGCGCGATGGCGGTGGCCGCAGGTGCGCGCCGCGATCGTGATCCGCTCACCACGACCGGCTCCCAGCCGATGCTGGCCTCCGACGTGGCCGCCGCCGTCGAGGCCGCGCTGAACGGCCGCCCGGTGGCCCGGGGCGTGCGCGGCGGCGCCAGCCCGCGCAGCCGCGCGGGCATCTCCGCGGCCAGCGGTTCGCTGACCGGCCGCGGGACCGGGCCGGATGACGCGGGCTCGGGCGCGCTGGTCCCCGGGCCCTCCGTCGCGCCGGGGAACAGCCATCCGGACGAGCCGCGCCAGAACGGACAGCCATCCCGGCCGCCCGCGCCGCGCGCCGAGACCGCCGCGACCCGCACACCGGCCCGCACGTCCGCCGCCACCTCGGCCACCCGGCAGACCGCCACGGGGCGGGTCACCGCCCGCACCGGCCCCGGCCGCGTCACCGGCACCCGCGCTGACGGCAACGACAGCACGCCGACCGCGGACGCGGCCGGCATCCCGCACAACGGCACCGAGCACAACGGCACCGGGCACAACGGCACCGGGCACAACGGCACCGCGCCGAACGGCACCGGTGCCGCCCGCCCTCGCCGGTCCACGGCCGAGACGGCCGCGCTGGCCGCCGACATAGAGGCTCGCCACCCCGGCATCTCGGAGGCCGCCGTGGCCGGCCAGCTCGGCATCACCCCGCGCCGCCTCCGCGAGGTTCGCCGGGTCACCGACACGCGGACGGCCTGATCCGCCACCCACGCCCGACCGGTCACGCCGACCCGAGCGGTCACGCCGGCCCGGTGCGCCGCCCTCGCCCGGCCCGTGGCGCATACCTGATTTGTCGCTCCGAGCTGATCCGTCACGTCTGCCGGACCGGCGAGGCCGGCGGCGCCCGCCGGTCTCGCCCGCGCGATCGGCGCCGGTGTCACGCGGTGAGTGCGCCGCACGACGGAGAACAGCTGCGGGGATAGCGCCGCCAGCCGCGCCGGCGCAGCGCCTCCGCCACCTCGTCAGCGACATGACACGGTCGCTCCAGCACATCCGCCTCGGCATAGCGCAACACCCTTCCTTGTAGTGTCCCGTCCGACGACGTCCGCGGGGGCGAACCCTCGGCCGCACCGTCCCGTTTCCGATTCCCGAGATGGACGCTCGTGCCGAACGCCGGGTAGAGCACCACCCCGTTGGTCACCTCCTCCGGCGGCACCTCGCGCGGCGAACGGTCCCCGCACGGCCACCGCTCCCCCTCCGGCAGCCCGTGCGCGCGCTCCACGTCGCGCAGGTACCGCAGCTCCAGCAGGGACCGGCAGCCGAACCCGACGTCCCGCAGCGCGGCCATCAAGGCGACCCGCCACCGCACCCGCAGCCGCGACTGCAACGCGACCAGCAGCCGCTCCGGCGAGGTCGAGGCCATGCCACAGGCGACCGCGACCCAGCCGAGCGCCTCGTCCAGGTCCGCCGCGACCTCCCACAGGTCGAGGACCGCCTCCTCGGCGCGGGTCACCGGCGGAGAACGGCTGGGATGGCGGACGAAGGCCGCGCGCCGAGACCGGTGGATCACCACCCCGGGCATCTCCTGCGGGTGCCGGCCGGCCGGCACCGTGATGTGGATCGGGCCGAGGCCGCCCGCGGTCCAGCCGAGGACCTCGGCGGCCGAGTAGTGGCTGAGCAGCGCGCCGTTGCCGGCCGCCAGCACCGCGGCCCAGAACTCACCCCGTCGGCAGAGGCTGCCGGGCCGGGTCGCGTAGACCCCGTTGGCGAGCCGCCG
The DNA here is from genome assembly GCF_030813715.1 of Catenuloplanes indicus. Taxonomy (NCBI): domain Bacteria; kingdom Bacillati; phylum Actinomycetota; class Actinomycetes; order Micromonosporales; family Micromonosporaceae; genus Catenuloplanes; species Catenuloplanes indicus. Next base: position 6,552,247 of record NZ_JAUSUZ010000001.1, on the reverse strand, counting down.
CCACTGCCCGTCGATCAGCTGCCGCTCGATCCCCGACCGGGTGTAGCCTCCGGCCAGGGCCTGCCAGCGCGCGACCACGCCGCGCTGCCGCTTGACCCATCCATCGAACACGTCATCTACGCTGCCGTCCGCGGCGGGCGTGCCACCAGGCCTGTGGATAACCGCCGGACAGCGTGACCGATCGGCCGCCGGACGCTGACCGCCGGAAGCTACACCGCGCCCGGCAGCGTCACCGTCACCTCAAGGCCGCCGCCGGGCTGCGCCACCGCGCCGACCGTGGCTCCGTGCGCCTCGCAGACCGCGTTCACGATCGACAGCCCGAGGCCGCTGCCGCGCGCACCGGTCCGCTCCCGGCCGCCTCGGCGGAACGGCTCGAAGAGGCCGGGTACGTCCGCCTGGTCGACCTCGAAGCCGGTGTTGCCCACCACCAGCCGAACCACGCCGGGCGCCGGTACGTCGGTGCGCACCCACAGCCGCCCGTGCAGGTGGTTGTATCGCACCGCGTTCTCGATCAGGTTGCCGGCCAGCCGCTCCAGCAGCCCCGGATCACCGGCCACCACGGCCGGCCGCAGGTCCGTGGCCACGTCCAGCTTCAGCCGGGCCATCTCGTTCTTCTGCGCGGACAGCGCGGCGTGCACACCGTCGGTGAGGTCGAACGGCACCCTCCGAGCCAGCCGCCGTCCCGACTGTGCCTCGCTGCGGGCCAGGATGAGGAGCGCGTCGACCAGACCGTTCGCGCGCTCGGAGGCGTCCCGCACCACCATCGCCATCCGGCGGTACTCCTGGATGTCCGCCTCGTCGTCGCTCAGCGTGACGTCGATCTCGGTCCGCATCACCGCGAGCGGCGTGCGCAGCTCGTGCGACGCGTTCGCCACGAAGCGCTTCTGCGACTCGAACGACTCGGTGAGCCGGTCCAGCATCGCGTCGAACGTGGCGGCCAGCTCCGCGACCTCGTCGTTCGCGCCGGAGTAGCGGATCCGCTGGTCCAGCGTCTCGCCGCCGAGTCGCTGCGCGGTCGCGGTGACCCGGTGCAGCGGGCGCAGTGCCCGGCCGGCGACCACGTACGCACCGGCAACCCCGGCGATGCCGATCGCGATCAGCGCGAGCAGGCCCTTGGCCAGCAGTTCGGCGCGCGCGCTCGCGACCATCCGGTCCTGCCAGACCTCCACCGGGAGGCGGCTGCCGTCGGCGAGCGCCACCTCGGTGCCGGGCAGCAGCGAGTCGGCCGGGTGCAGCACGTTGTCGATCAGCATCCAGGCCAGCACCAGCATGATCGCGCCGGCGCCGACCAGCAGGATCCCGTTCAGCACGGTCAGCCGGAGCCGCAGCGTGGGCCGCATCAGCGGGCTCATGACGCGGCGTCCGAGAACGACGCGATGCGGTAGCCGGCCCCCACCACGGTCTCGATCAGCGGCGGGTCGCCGAGCTTGCGGCGCAACGTGTTCATGGTGACCCGTACGGTGGTGGTGAACGGGTCGGTGTTCTCGTCCCAGACGCGTTCCAGCAGCTCCTCGGTGGAGACCACGGCGCCGCGCGCCTTCAGCAGCTCCTCCAGCACACCGAACTCCTTGTTGGTCAGCTGCAGCAGCCCACCGGCCCGGGTGACCACCCGGCGGGCCTGGTCGAGCACCAGGTCGGCGGCGCTGAGCACCGGCGGCGCGGGCGGGGTGGCGCGGCGGCCGAGCGCCTGCACGCGCGCGACCAGCTCGTCGAACGCGAACGGCTTGGGCAGGTAGTCGTCCGCCCCGAGCTGCAGTCCCTCGACCCGGTCCGCGATCGTCACGCTGGCGGTGAGCATCAGCACGCGGGTGAGCGCGCCGGACGCGGCCAGGTCGGCGCAGATCTGGTCGCCGTGCACGCCGGGCAGGTCGCGGTCCAGCACGACCACGTCGTAGCGGGTGACGAACGCCATCTCGTGCCCGGCGGTGCCGTCGTAGGCCACGTCCACCGCCATGCCCTTGCGGCGCAGGCCACGCGCGATGGCGTCGGCCAGGTTCCGCTCATCCTCGACGACCAGAACCCGCATGATCCCGCCAATCCCGTTCGACCCGCACTGCCCCGAAGCCAACCAGCCCGGATGTTAAACCGCCGTGAGGAGCGGTCAGGAGGCGACCGGCAGGTTCCACATGCCGACCGAGTTGTCCAGCATCATGCACGTCATCACGGTCCGCTGGACGGTGCAGTCCGGTCCGACGCCGCGGACCCGCCCGAGCACCCGCAGCGCCATCCGGTCCAGGTCGATCTCGGCGACCAGCGCGGTGTTCGCCAGCGGGTCGAAGTGCGCGACGATCGTGCGCCGCGCGGCCGGCACCTCCTCGTGCCGGATCCGCCGCCAGCGCCCGAAGTCCCGGATCGTCGTGCCGGTCCGGCTGTCCATTGCCACGATCGGCCCGCTGTCGACGACCGTGCCGCCGCCCTCGTGCCGGATGTCCCCCTCGGCCAGCAGCATCGGCCCGATCTCGGTGTACCAGCCGAACGCCGGTTGCTCCCAGATCCGGTCCCCGGTCGCCGGGTCGATCCCCACCATGCGCTCCCGTTCCTCGTCCGAGGTGCAGATGATCTGGACGCCGCATCCGGCGGTGTGCAGCAACCCGCGGGGGAACTCGCGCTGCCACAGCCGCCGCAGGTCCGCCCGGGAATAGGCGACCACGTCGACGCCGCCGACGCCGTACGTCATGGCCAGCACGACGCCGTCCGTGACGGTGACCGACTCCGTGTCCGGTACCCGGGTGCCGGCCAGCAGCCGGTTGGCGCGCAGGTCCCACAACTCGATCCGGTCGTCCGGGAGCGCCACGACGGTCTGCCCGTCGCCCGAGCTCGCCCAGAGGAGGAACGCCCCGGCCGGGAACTCCCGCCGCCACAGCTGCTCGCCGGTCGCGATGCGCACCGCCCGCCAGGTCAGCGCATCGCCCGCCGAGCTGATCACCATGGTGTCCCCGTCGAACAGCAGCGGCCACGCCGCCTCGACGCTCCACCGCGGCACGGCCGTCCCCGCGTCCAGCAGCAGCATCCTCTCGGTGTAGTCCGCGCTGCTCAGGTGCAGCAGCAGCCCGTCACCGGCGGCGGTGATCCCGTTGATCACACCGTCGAGCATCAGCGACCGTTGCCACACCGGTTCACCGCCGGGCGCGGTGTAGGCGGAGATGGTCCGGTTCGTCGGCCCGGACGCCCCGGTCTGCGGGCTGACCACGTAGAGCCGGTCCCCGGCCAGGAAGAACGCGTCGGCCGGCTTCATCGGCACCCGCACCTCGGGCAGCACGTTCGCGGCCGGCCGTGCCGACCCGCCGAGCAACGCACCGGTCAGCACCAGGCAGAGCACGGCACCGATCGCCCGGCGGGTCCGGGGCGGGCGCGGCACGGACGGGGCCGGCTCGGGCCGCAGGTCGGAGACCACGCCGAGATCGATGGAGACCATCAGACAGTCTTAGACCGTCAGGCCGGTGATATCCAGTACATGAGTGCCCGCGCCGCCTCCAGCACCAGCTCCCGGTCGTGGGTGAGCGCGTACTCGAAGCGGCGTTCCTCCTCGGTCATCCCGCTCAGGCCCAGGTCCCGGGCGGTCAGCGCGGCCGCGAAGTACGGCCCGACCACTATCACGTTCCACTCGCCGCGCAGCGGGTCGTCCTCGCTGAGCCGGGCGCCGCGTACGCCGGGCGCGGGCCGCTCGTCCAGCCCGACGCCGAGCACCGCGACGAACGCGGCCGTGGTGGCCGTGTCCGCGAACCGCTGCGCCATCGAGGGTGTGAAGAAGCGGGCCTCCTGGAAGCAGGCGAGCAGCACCGGCGGCTCGCCCTCGTCGCGCGCCTTCGACTCCAGGAACTGGCTGATCGGCGCGAGCCGCGCCTTCGTGGCCCGGAGCACCGGTTTCGCGGCGGCGACGATCTCGAAGGGCGACCGCGGCGGTACGGCCACCGGCGGCACCCCGTCCGCCGGCAGCAGCGGCACGCTGGTCCCGCAGGTCACGGACGGTGCCGGGAGCGGCGCCGGCGGACCGAAGAGCAGGCCCTGCCCGAGCGTGGCGCCCATGGTCCGGGCGAGTTCCAGGTGTTCCTCGGTCTCGATGCCCTCGGCGAGGATCACCGCGCCGGTCCGCTCCGCGTAGGCTATGGCCGCGTTCACCACGTGCGCGACCTCGGCGCGGTGCGGGTCGTGCAGCAGCCCCATGTCCAGCTTGACCACGTCCGGCCGCACCAGCGGCATCAGCGCCAGCGACGCCGGGTCGCTGCCGACGTCGTCGAACGCCACGCCCCACCCGACGGCCCGGCAGGCCGCGGCCGTGCTGAGCAACGCGGACGGGTCACCGGCGATGGCCCGCTCGGTGATCTCGGTGACCACCCGCAGTTTCCCCTGCGCCGCGACCGTGGCCGGGAACAGGTCGTCCGGGCAGGGCGTGCGCAGCGCCATCGGCTCGATGTTCACGAACAGCGTCATCGAGTCGTCAAGCCCGGCCGCGAGCGCCGCCTGGTACGCCCGGACCCGGCAGATCCAGTCCAACTCGGCGGCCCGGCCGATCTCCCGGGCGGCCTCGAAGAGCGCGATCGGCGCCTGCCACGGCGTGCCGGCCGGGCCGCGGCTGAGCGCCTCGTAGCCGACCGGCTCGCGGCGTTCCAGGTCGACCAGCGGCTGGAAGAGTGTGGTGACCGCGCGCGCGTCGATGATCTCGCCGACGGTCCGCGCGGCGCGCGGCGAGCCGGTGACGGTCACGGCCGTACCCCCCGCAGCTGCCAGGTCTTGATCTCCTGCCGTCCGGTGCGGCACGCGACCGTGGCCGACGCGGACTGGCAATCGAGTATCTCGGGTGCGAGGCTGCCCAGCTCCTTCGGGGTGCCGGCCCGGTCCAGCGTGGCCAGCCAGGCCCGCCCGTCACCCACCCGGGTGAGCAGCGCGGGCGCGGTGGCCCGCTCGGCCGGGCCGAGGTTGGGCAGCAGCAACTTCCAACCGGGCAGCGGCGTGGCCGTGCCGTCCGGCGCGGTGACGACGCTCAGGTCCAGGCCGGTGGACTGCGGGCTGATCAGCGTGTGGCCGCCGAGGCGCAGCAGGGTGGCCGCGGGGATCCGGTACGCCACCGCGCCGGTCGCCGGGTCGAGCACGCCGACCGTGGACATGTCGGTCACACAGGGCACGTCGTCGCAGCCGTAGCCGAGCGCCATGTTGCCGGGGAGCTGGATGCGCCACGCCTGGTCCAGCGTGTCCGGCCGGAACGCGTACGTGTGCCCGCCGCCGCGCCGCGCCTGCTGCACGATGATCAGCTGCTGCGAGACCAGCAGTTCGTCGATGGCGAATCCGCCGTCCAGCGGCACCGACCTCAGCACCGCGCCGGTCCGGGCGTCCAGCACCCGCACGCCGGCCGGTTCCGCGACCACCACCTCGGCGGTGCCGGGCAGCGTGCTGCGGCGCGCGCTGCCGCCGAACGTCCCGCTCCAGAGGTCACGGCCGTCCGTCAGGTCGACCGCCCGCAGCGCGGTGGACGTCGGCGCGACGCTGATCACCCTGCCGTCGGCCGGGGCGATGACCACACCCCCGCCGGACGGTACGTCACCGTGGAACAGCGGCGTGGTGATCAGCCCGGTGCGCCCGTCGGCCAGCGGGACCACCTGCGCGGGCAGGGTCCATCGCTGCGCGCCGGTGAGCGCGTCGACGCCGAGCGTCTCCGGCCGCCCGGACCGGTTGACGCCGGTGACCAGCAGCACGTCGCCGGCCTCCTGGAACGACACGTCGCCGGTGAACCGGGAGCGCGCCTGCCAGAGCCGCTGACCGGTCAGCGTGAACGCGGACACGACCGGGTCCCGCCCGTTCTGCATCGTGTACAGCCGCCGGTCGGTGAGCGTGTAGTCGGTGCCGGCCGGCACCGTCACCGCGCCGGTGAGGCTCAGCGCGCGGTGCAGCGGCACGGACGCGGCCACCGTCGCCAGTAGACATAGCGTGATCACGACAGCCACCCAGCGTGATCCATGTATCCAGTCCCGCGGCGCCGGTGTCTCGTACACCGGATCCGCCCGCAGGTCCAGCTCGATCACGCCGGCGCACCCCCGCGCTCAGTCAAGCGCCCACACTCCCAAGATCCCGCCGCCCTGCCGGCAGGCGAGCACGCCGCCACCGGCCCGGCAGCCGCCCGAGGCCGCGGGTATCGCGCCCCGGACCCGCACCGACCGCCGGTCGGAGGCCACCGTGGCGACGAGCGTAACGCCGCGAGCCGCGTCCGGGTGAGCCAACACGACGTCATCCGTCACACTAGTCACCTGCTGCCACGCGCTGAGGTCGAGCAGTGACCCGCCGGTCATCGGCTCGACGAGCGCGAGTTCCGCGTCCACCCCGGTAGGGCGCCCGTACGCCACGGTCAGATCACCCCAGCTGAGCGCGCGCCGCCAGGACTGGCTGACCCACGCGTTGGAGCCGTCCGCCGGGTCGAGCGCGCGCACGCCGATCGTGGTGCCGAGGCAGAGCAGGACGCCGCACTCGTCCACGCTCTGCAGTCCGCCGACCGTGCGCGACCAGCGATACGCGAGCGTCCGCCCGTCGTACCCGCTGATCCGGCTGGTGTTGTCGCCCGGGTGCCGGAGCACGATCGTGCCGCCGACCAGCCGCGGGTTGTCCGGCGCGTACGCCGCGGGCGGCAGCTCACCGGTGGCCCGCGGCACCGCGTCGGACGCGCGCCGGATCTGCGTCGTGCCGTCGTCGTGGACCAGCAGGAACTCCCCGCCCGGCAGCGGTGCCGCGACCGCGCTGGACGGCAGCCGCAGCGCCCAGCGGCGCATGCCGAACGTGTCGATCCCCTCGATCGTGCCGGTCACCCGGCGGCCCGAGCCGGAGCTGCTGCGCACGTCGGAGACGGCCAGCAGCACGTCCGAGCCGGGCACCGGGACGAGCCGGCCGGGGTGCCGCCACCGCAGCCGTCCGGTCGCGGCGGTCACCGCCAGGCTTTCCTGCTGGCGGCCGACGCCGTTGCGTGCGCCGATCACCAGCAGGTCGCCGGCCGCGGTCAGCGAGTAGCCTTCCGCGGCCGGCACCGGCAGCGTCCAGATCACGGTCAACATCGGCACCCGGTACGCCGTGACCGTCGACCGACCGGCCACCACCAGCAGATCCGCGGCCAGCGCGAAGTCGTCACCGGCCGCGAGCGGCAGCTGCCCGGCCCGCCACCCGGAGTCGTTCATCGGCGCGGAACCGGCGGCCGTGAACGCGAGCAGCAGCGCCAGCACCACCGCGGCCGCCGCGCGCGACCGTGGTCCCGGCTCGTCCGTGGCCCCGGGCCCGTCCGGCTCGCCATCGGCCGGAACACCCAGGTCAATGGTCACCTCAGCGGGCACGAGCCGAATGTACCGCCCGCGGATGACATCGCATCGAAAGTAACGGATCCGATGGTGCGAAGGAGAACTTAAGGGACAACTAACCGCGGGCCAATGGAGTCCGCCGCGCGCGCGTGGTTTCTTGATCTTGTCACGAGCGCACGCCCACGGCCGCCCCCTTCAGCGGCTGACGCGCCGTGCCCACGGATCGCAGGAAGCAGGAGAAATGCCCACAGGGAAACCCCGGAGACGGCGCCTGTACGCCGGTCTCGCCGCGGCCGGCGTCGCCGGGATCGCGGCCGCCGCGGTCGCGCTGACCGTGCCGTCCGCGAACGCGTCCACGCTGTTCACCGAGGACTTCGAGGCCGGTACGCCGAGCGGCTGGTCCAGGTCGGGCGGTGACTGGTCGGTCGTCGACGACGGCTCCAAGGCCTACCGGCAGTCGAAGGCGGCCAGCGAGGCGGCCCGCGTCTTCGCCGGTGACGCGTCCTGGACCGACTACGCGGTGCAGGCCCGGGTCAAGGTGGTCGAGGTGGGCGCCGGTGGCTTCGCCGGCGTGGCGGCCCGTGCCTCCGGGCCGACCACGCTCTACCGGCTGGTGCTCACCTCGGCCGGCACGGCGGAGCTGCAGACCGTCAAGGGCAGCGCGGTCACGGTGCTCGGCTCGGTGCCGGTCACGTCGCCCACCGGCACGTTCCACACGCTGCAGATCCAGGCCGGCGGCACGACGGTGAAGGGCTGGGTGGACGGCACGCCGGTCGGCTCCGGCACCGGCACGGTCACGGCCAAGGGCCGGCTCGGCCTGGTCACGTCGCGGGCGTCCGCGTCGTTCGACGACGTGCTCGCCACCACGGCCGGCTCCGCCACCGAACCCACCCCGGCCAGGACCACCGCGGCGCCGGCCACCACGGCCTCGGCACCGGCCGCCGCTCCGACGACGGCGGGCCCGACGCCGAGCAAGACCGCGAGCGCGGCACCGAGCCCGACCACGGTCCCGCCGGCCACCGGTGGCGGCTCGACCAGCCCGGACGCGCCGTGGCCGACCGCGACCGGCAGCAAGCCGGTCGCCGCCTCGGTCAAGGTCACCGGCACGCTCGACGGCGGCATGGCCCGCTACTACGGCACCGGCGCGCTCGGCGGGTCCGGGCAGGACGAGGGCCAGGACCCGATCTTCGATCTCGCCGACGGCGCCACGCTGAAGAACGTCATCCTCGGCTCCCCGGCCGCGGACGGCGTGCACTGCGCCGGGACCTGCACCCTGATCAACGTCTGGTGGGAGGACGTCGGTGAGGACGCCGCCACCTTCCGCGGCGGCGCGAACGCCGTCTTCACCGTCGACGGCGGCGGCGCCCGCAAAGCCGACGACAAGGTCTTCCAGCACAACGGCGGCGGCACCCTGACCATCAAGAACTTCCAGGTCGCCGACTTCGGCAAGCTCTACCGCTCCTGCGGCAACTGCTCCACCCAGTACAAGCGCACTCTCGTCGTCGAGAACGTGAAGGCCACCGCCCCCGGTGACCTGCTCGCCGGCGTCAACGCCAACTACGGCGACACCGCCACCTTCCGCAACGTCACCATCGTCGGCGACAAGACCATGGACGTCTGCACCCGCTTCACCGGCAACTCCACCGGCAAGGAACCCACCAAGACCGGCTCCGGCCCCGACGGCACCACCTGCAAATACACCACCTCGGACGTGACCTTCAAGTAACGCGAAAGGGCCCCCACGAGGAGGCCCTTTCCGATCAGAAACCGTCAGTGGGTACGGGCCGGAACCACCCGGGACGCCCACGCCGCCACGTCACGCGCCACGTCCTGCGCCGTGATCCCCAGATCCGCCAGGATCTGCGCCCGCGTGCCGTGCGCGTGCCAGTCGTTCGGCACGCCCACGTCGCGCAGCGGCACGTCCACCTCCGCGTCGCGCAGCGCCTTGGCCACCGCGTCGCCGACGCCGCCGTTGCGCACGCCGTCCTCCAGCGTGACCACGAGACGGTGCTCGCGGGCCAGTGCCACCAGCTCGATCGGCACCGGGCGGACCCAGCGCGGGTCGACCACGGTCACGCCGTAGCCCTGCTCCGCGGCCACCCGCTCGGCCACCTCCACGCCCAGGTGCGCGAACGCGCCCACGGCGACGATCAGGACGTCCTTGGCGGACTCGTGCTCGGCCAGGACGTCCACCCCGCCGGAGACGCCGTCCGCGCCGCCGACCCGGCGCAGCGCCGGAAGGTCGGCCGCGACCGAGCCGGTCGGGAAGCGCAGGATGGTCGGCCCGTCGTCGACCGCGATCGCCTCGCGCAGTTCCTCGCGCAGCGTCGCCGCGTCCCGCGGGGCCGCGATCCGCAGGCCCGGGACCACGCCGAAGACCGACATGTCCCAGACGCCGTAGTGGCTGGGCCCGTCCGGTCCGGTGATGCCGGCCCGGTCCAGCACGAACGTGACCGGCAGCCGGTGCATCGCCACGTCCAGCAGCACCTGGTCGAACGCCCGGTTCAGGAACGTGGCGTAGACCGCGACCACCGGGTGCAGCCCGGCCAGCGCCAGGCCGGCCGCGGACGTCGCCGCGTGCTGCTCCGCGATGCCCACGTCGTACACCCGCTCGGGGTGCTTGCGGGCCAGCTTCGCGATGCCGGTCGGCTCCGCCATGGCCGCGGTGATGCCGACCACGTCCGGCCGCTCGTCCGCGATCGCGACCAGCTCGTCCGCGAAGACGTGGGTCCACTTGACCGAGGCGGGGGCCAGCAGCTTCCCGGTCTCCGGGTCGAAGGCGCTACCGGGGCCGTGCAAGCAGTCCGCCTCGTCCTCCTCGGCCGGGCGGTAGCCGAAGCCCTTCTTGGTGACCGCGTGCACGATGACCGGCCCGTTGAAGCCCTTGGCGCGGCGCAGCGCGGTCTCCACCGCGGCCTGGTCGTGGCCGTCGATCGGGCCGACGTACTTCAGGCCCAGGTCCTCGAACATCGACTGCGGCGCGACCGCGTCCTTGATGCCGCGCTTGACCGCGTGCAGCACCTCGTAGACCGGCTTGCCGACCACCGGGGTCGCGCCGAGCGAGTCCTTGACCAGGTCCAGGACCTTCTCGTAGCCGGGGTTGAGCCGCAGCGTCGCCAGGTGGTCGGAGAGGCCGCCGATGGTCGGCGCGTACGACCGGCCGTTGTCGTTGACGATGATGACCAGCTTGTTGTCGGTGGCGGCGATGTTGTTCAGCGCCTCCCAGCACATGCCGCCGGTGAGCGCGCCGTCGCCGACCATGGCGACCACGTGCCGGTCCTCGCCGCGCAACGCGTACGCCTTCGCCATGCCGTCCGCGTAGGAGAGCGCGGTCGAGGCGTGCGAGTTCTCGATCAGGTCGTGCTCGCTCTCCTCCTGCGAGGGGTAGCCGGAAAGTCCACCGCGCTGGCGCAGCAGGTCGAAGCCGTCCTGACGCCCGGTCAGGATCTTGTGCACGTAGGCCTGGTGGCCGGTGTCGAAGAGGAACCGGTCGCGCGGCGAGTCGAACACGCGGTGCATGCCGAGCGTGAGCTCCACGACGCCGAGGTTCGGTCCGAGGTGCCCGCCGGTGCGGGACACCTTCGCCACCAGGAAGTCGCGGATCTCCGCCGCCAGCACCGACATCTCGTCGGCCGTCAGACGCTTCAGATCCTGCGGCCCGGTGACGGAGCTGAGCAAGCGGCCGTCGGTGACCTGATCCTCTTCAACGCTCATGACGCGCCAGTCTAATGGCAGGGGGCACCTGTCCCGCGATCCGAGACCATGGCGTGATCAACAGCAGCCGCGACCCGCATCACCCGACCGGATGACCAAAAACCTACAAAACACCCAAAGAGGTACGATGAGCCGGAGCTTTTATGCAGAAGGTCGGTTTCATGAACGCCCAGTCGTCCTCGCAACCTTCACCGAACCTCCCCCTGCCCAGCCGGCGGCCGATCACGCCGCGCACGTCGCAGGAGACGCGTTCCATGAGTGACCAGCAGCCCGGCTGGGACCCGCACCCGGTCCCGCGCGACCTGCGCGGCGCGCCGGGCGCCGCGCACGTGCTCGGCATGATCGCGATCGGGCTGCTGGCGGTGCTGCTCGCCCCGATCGCGATCCCGGTGATCATCTGGATCCGCCTCCGCGACCGCCGCGGCTGAGCGAGGCCCCGGTCAGCGCGCGGCCGGCAACAGCAGGCCGACGCACTCCACGTGGTGCGTCATCGGGAACAGGTCGAACGCCCGCAGCGCCGCCAGCCGCCACCCGTGCGCGCGGAACGTGGCCACGTCCCGGGCGAACGCGGCCGGGTCGCAGGCCACGTACGCGACCGCCCGCGCGCCGGTCCGGGTGATCGCCTTGACCACCGCCGCGCCCGCGCCGGACCGCGGCGGGTCCAGCACGATCAGGTCCACCGGCTTCGGCAGCCGCCCCTGGCGCAGCGCGGCCTCCACCTTCGCCTCGATCACGGCCACACCCGGCAGGTCGGTCAGGTTGCGCCGGGCCGCGGCCACGCCCTGCGGCGCGGACTCGACCACGGTCACCGGCCCGGTCGGCCCGACCGCACCGGCCAGCGCGGCCGCGAACAGACCGGCGCCGCCGTAGAGGTCCCAGGCCGCCTCGCCCGGCCGCGGCGCCAGCAGCTCCAGCACGGCCGCCGCGAGCGTGTCCGCGGCCGCCGGGTGCACCTGCCAGAACGCGTCGCCGGGCAGCACCCACTCGCGTCCCACGGCCTTCTCCCGGATCTCCCCGGCCGCGGCCGCACCGTCCAGGATGTCCTGCTCGTCCGCGCGCACCGGCGCGCGCCGCGGCGTCACCAGCACGTCACCGGCAGCGGACGCCACCACGTGCACCTCGTCCGCGTCCGGCCAGGACCGCGACGTGACCGGCGCCTCCCGCACCAGCGGGTGCGCGATCAGGCAGCGGTCGATCGGCACCACCTCGTGCGACCGGTGCTTGAGCAGCCCGGCCTGATCCCGCCCGTCGACCGCGTACCGCACGCGCGTGCGCCAGCCCAGCCGGTCGCCGTCGAGCGGCGCGACGCGTACCCCCAGCGCCTGAACTTGATCTTCGGTCAGCCGGCCGAGGCGGAGCAGCTGCTCGGTCACCACGGACGCCTTCCAGGCCGACTGCGCGGCCGGCGCCACGTGCTGCAGGTCGCAACCGCCGCAGCCGTCCGGGCGCGCGTAGACGCAGGGCGCGGTCACCCGGTCCGCGGACGGCGTCAGGATCTCCACCGCGTCCGCCCGCGCGAACCCGCGGTGCACCTCGGTGACCAGCGCGACGACCCGCTCGCCGGGCAGCGCGTGCCGCACGAACAGCACCGGCCCGCCGTCGCCGCCGACCCGGGCCACGCAGTGCCCGCCGTGCGCCACCGCGCCGACCAGCACCTCGACCCGCTCGCCCTCGCCGGGCATCTCCACCTGTGTCACTCGTTGTGCTCCGAGATAGAAGAGGACGCGCGGGGCCCGCGCGCCGGGCCGCGGACCAGCGCCTGGTCCAGCCGGGCGAGATCCCGGTCGGCGCTGGACCGCAGCTGCCACGGCACGCTGGTGACCATCACGCCCGGCTCGAACAGCAGCCGGGTCTTCAGCCGCAGCGCGCTCTGGTTGTGCAGCAGGTTCTCCCACCACTTGCCGACCACGTACTCCGGGATGAACACGGTCACCACGTCCCGCGGCGAGCTGCGGCGCACGCCCTTCACGTAGTCGATGATCGGCCGGGTGATCTCCCGGTACGGCGAGTCGACCACGGTCAGCGGCACCGGGATCTCCCGCGCCTCCCACTCGTCCTGCACCCGCCGGGTGTCCGCCGGGTCCACGCCCACGGTCACCGCGGTCAGCGTGTCCGGCCGGGTCGCCTGCGCGTAGGCCAGCGCCCGCAGCGTCGGCATGTGCACGGTGCTGACCAGCACGATCGCGTGGTTCCGGGCGGGTAGCACGTACCGCTCCACGGTCGGCGCCAACTCCGCCGCGACCCGGTCGTAGTGCTTCCGGATGCCCAGCATGAGCACGAAGATGAACGCCATCGCCGCGATCGCGATCCACGCGCCGAGCAGGAACTTCGTGATCAGCACGATGATCAGCACCGCGCCGGTGAGCAACATGCCGACCGTGTTGATCGCCTTGGACCGGTGCATACGCCGCCGTTGCGCCGGGTCCCGCTCGGTCCGCAGGTGCCGCGTCCAGTGCCGGATCATGCCGGCCTGGGAGAGCGTGAACGACACGAACACGCCCACGATGTAGAGCTGGATCAGCCGGGTCACCTCGGCCTGGAACGCCACGATCAGCACCACGGCCGCGATCGCCAGGAACACGATGCCGTTCGAGAACGCCAGCCGGTCGCCGCGGGTGTGCAGCTGCCGGGGCAGGTACCGGTCCTGGGCCAGGATCGAGCCGAGCACCGGGAAGCCGTTGTACGCGGTGTTCGCGGCCAGGAACAGGATCAGCGCGGTCGCACCGGCCACCACGTACAGCATGATCGAACCGGACCCGAAGATCGCCTCGCCGAGCTGGGTGGTGACCGTCTTCTGCACGTAGTTCGGCGGGCCGCCGGCGATCTGCAGCGTCGGGTTCTCCACGTACTGCAGCTTCGTGGCCCGGGCCAGCCAGATGATCCCGACCAGCATCACGATCGCCATCGTCCCGAGCAGCAACAGCGTGGTGGCCGCGTTCTTGCTCTTCGGCTCCTTGAACGCGGGCACACCGTTGGAGATCGCCTCGACGCCGGTCAGCGCGGCGCAGCCGGAGGAGAACGTGCGCAGCAGCAGGAACGCGAACGCCCACTGGCTGAGGTGGTCCTCCTCCGCGTGGATCTCCAGCGTCGCGGACGGCGCCAGCAGCGGCTCGCCGAGCACCACGATCCGGACCAGCCCGGTAAGGATCATGCCGACGATGATGATCATGAAGCCGTACGTCGGGATCGCGAACGCGGTGCCGGACTCCCGGATGCCACGCAGATTCATCGCGGTCAGCAGCGCCACCGCCAGTAACGCGATCATGACCTTGTGGGTGTCCACGAACGGCACGACCGAGCCCAGGTTCGCCACGCCGGACGACACCGACACCGCCACCGTCAGCACGTAGTCGACCAGCAGCGCGCTCGCCACCGCCACGCCGTACCTCGGCCCGAGGTTGACGGTCGCCACCTCGTAGTCGCCGCCGCCGGACGGGTACGCGTGCACGTTCTGCCGGTAGCTGGCCACCACGGTCAGCATCACGACCACGACGGCCAGCGCCACCCACGGCGAGTACATGTACGCGGTCGCGCCCGCGATGGACAGCGTCAGCAGGATCTCGTCCGGCGCGTACGCCACGCTGGACAGCGCGTCGGACGCGAACACCGGCAGAGCGATCCGCTTCGGCAGCAGCGTGTGCTGCAGCCGGTCGGACCGGAACGGGCGCCCGAGCAGCAGGCGCTTGACGAGTGAGGTGGGACGGGCCACAACGGGTAAGAGTACGGCCAGCGCGGATCGGGTGATCGGGCATGGCACGCTCTCACTGCACGCGTCTTTCGCGACAGGGGGCCAACGGGTGCACATCGTGATCATGGGCTGCGGGCGGGTCGGTTCGACCCTCGCGCACAGCCTCGAGAACCGCGGCCACTCGGTGGCCGTCATCGACCAGAACGCGGACGCGTTCCGGCGGCTCGGGCCCGAGTTCGGCGGCGCTGTCGTCACCGGCGCCGGGTTCGACCGTGACGTGCTCGCCGAGGCCGGCATCGAGCGTGCGGACGGCTTCGCGGCCGTCTCCAGCGGCGACAACTCGAACATCATCTCGGCCCGGCTGGCGCGCGAGACGTTCGGCGTGCCGCGCGTGGTCGCCCGCATCTACGACCAGCGGCGTGCCGAGGTCTACGAACGGCTCGGCATCCCCACGGTCGCCACCGTCCGGTGGACCGCCGACCGGGTGCTCCGTCAGGTGCTCGCCACCGGCGACCTCGAGGTCTTCCGCGACCCGACCAGTACCGTCTCGATCATCGAGGTGCCGGTGCACAAGGGCTGGATCGGCCGCAAGCTGTCCGCGCTGGAGACCGCAGCCGGTGCACGCACCGCGTACCTGATGCGCTTCGGCCTCGGCCTCCTCCCCACCGCGTCCACCATGATCCAGGACGGCGATCAGGTCTTCATGCTGGTCACCGACGAGATCGCCGCCTCCGTGCGTCAGCGCACCGGCGCCGCACCGGAAGGAGCGCACTGACATGCGCGTCGCCATCGCCGGAGCCGGCAACGTCGGCCGGTCCATCGCCCAGGAACTGGTCGGCAACGGCCACGAGGTGATGCTGCTGGAGCGCGAGCCGAAGATGCTCCGCCCCGAGCGCGTACCACAGGCCGAGTGGATCCTGGCCGACGCCTGCGAGGTCGCCAGCCTGGAGGAGGCCGAGATCGCCCAGTGCGACGTGGTCGTGGCCGCCACCGGCGACGACAAGGTCAACCTGGTCGTCTCGCTGCTCGCCAAGACCGAGTTCGCGGTCGGCCGCGTGGTCGCCCGGATAAACCGCGCCGAGAACGAGTGGCTCTTCACCGACCAGTGGGGCGTCGACGTCGCGGTCAGCACACCTCGCCTGATGGCCGCCCTGGTCGAGGAGGCCGTCACGGTCGGCGACCTGGTCCGCCTGATGACGTTCCGCCAGGGCGAGGCCAACCTCGTCGAGATCACCCTCCCGCCCGACGCCCCCTACGTCGGCCAGCCCGTCCGTGCCGTCCCGCTCCCCCGCGACGCCGCTCTCACCGCCATCCTCCGCGGCAAACGCGTCCTCGTCCCCACCCCCGACGACCCACTCGAGGCCGGCGACGAACTCATCTTCGTCTGCATCGCCGAGGCGGAGGACTCGGTCCGCGCCGTCATCCTCGGCCCGACAGCGGCCCACAACCTCTGAAACCCGATCTTCCCGGTCTCGGCGTGGCCGGGAGCGGGAAGATCGGGTTTCCGGTTCCTGGTGTTCGGTGTTCGCGGCCGGCGGATCAGGCGCGGTCCGGGTCCGGGAGTGGGGCCGGCATCGGGGAGTGCTTGAGGGTGCGGCGGACCGCCCAGACGGTGAGGGCGAGCATGCCGATGTAGGTGGGCCAGCTGATCACGATGCGGGCGATGCCGAGCAGGTCGGGCTGTTCGGCGACCCACAGGGCGGCCTGCACGCCGGCACGCATGATGAGGGAGGCGGCCCAGGCCAGGGTGAGCCACTGGAACGTGCGGAACAGGGCCGGGTGGCGGCGCCAGTCGTGTTTGCCACCGGCCGCGATGATCGCCCAGGCGAACCCGATCAGCGGTTTGCGGATGCCGACCGAGATGATCAGCACCGCGGCCTGCGCGAACGTCAGCAGGATGCCGGGCAGGTAGAAGTCGCGGGCCTCGCCGGAACGGGCGGCCAGGTACGCGCCGAGCGCGATGCCGACCAGGCCGTTGACCGCGTGCCGGACCGGCTGCTTGCGGATCAGGCGGTAGATCGCGATGGCGACCGCGGTGCCGACCGCGCCGAAGATCGCCGGGTAGAGGTCCCACAGCAGGTTCAGGACGACGAACGCGCAGACCGGGATGCTGGACTCGATGAGGCCGCGGACGCCGCCGAGCTGCTCCGCCATCTGCTCCGAGATGGTCGGGATGCGTTCCTCCGCCGGCTCCTCCTCCTCGCTCCGGGCCTCGGCGGAGTACGCCACGGCCTCCCGAACGGCGTCGGGCGAGTACGGATCGGTTGCTCTGTCGGGACCGGTCATGCTCACCTGGGCGCTTCCAGCTCGTAATGCGGGTTGTACATCACTTTACGGTCATCCCGGACAGCGATCCGCCCACGGGCGGTCAGCTGCCGGCCCGGCTCGATGCCGGCGATGTGCCGGCGACCGAGCCAGACCAGCGTGACGACGTCGCTGCCGTCGTAGAGGTCGGCCTCCAGCGTCGGCAGGTTGGTGCGGGGCGTGTAGACGACCGTGCGCAGCCGGCCGGAGACCGAGGCGACCTGGCCGCGCCGGCAGGTGCCGGCCGGGGTGGCACCGCACTCGGCGCTCTCCCGCTGCAGCTCCTCCGCGTCCAGCTCGGCCTCGGAGGCCGTCAGCCGCTGAATGAACCGGCGTAGCGGCGACCGGCGCTCGTCGACCGTCATGGATTCCCCTCCTGGCAGCACGCGCTGTGGCGACCAGAGTACGCCCCGGCCGCCGCTACGAACGGGGCCGCGGCGACGGGCGGCGGCGGGGCTCGTCCGACGGCGGCTCCGGGGCCGCGGCGGCGGTGTCGGCCTGCCCCTGAGCGGCCACCTCCTTGGGCAGTCGCAGCGGCAGCGGCTCCTTGACCGGCTTGGCCTCGTTGCCGCGGTCCACGACCAGCCCGCGCAGGCACTCGCCGAGCAGCGGCGCGCTGGCCGGCGTGGTCGCGACCGGCCCCTGGAACACGGCCTGCACCATCCACCGCGGCCCGTCGACACCCGCGATCCGCAGGTCGACCGGGCCGTTCGGGGTGGGCACCCGGGCCAGCAGCTCGACGCCGTACGGCCCCTCGCCCTCCTGTAGCTGGGCACCCTGGCTGCGGAGCGACTCGCCGACCTCCTCGCGCACCTCGTCCCAGATGCCCTCGCTGCGCGGTGCCGCGACCACGATCAGCTGCAGCGTGCTGGGCCCCTCGCCGAGCACGACCTGCTGCACCACGCCCTCGGGACCGGCCTGGACCCGCACCTCGACGCCGGGCACCGCCGGGATCTGCATGCTGCCCAGGTCAAGACGCTGCACGCCGTCCGGCGCGTCCGTCACGTCGTACGGCCCGGTGGTCGCGCCCGAGGCCGCCTCGGTCGGAATCGGGGTGTCCTCGGCACGTGCGTGACGCCCGCCCCGATTGAAGATCGCCATGATTACCTTTCCGGATTAACCGAAATGTCGTAGATACCGAGATTAAAGAGCCGCGTGCCCGCCGGTCGACCCGTGCCCGCCGATGCCGCGCACCGACTCCGGCAGCGCGTCGACCACCTCGAAGACCGCCCGGGACACGCGCTGCACGACCAGCTGCGCGATCCGGTCGCCGCGCGCGATCTTCGCGGTCGCGGACGGGTCGTGGTTGATCAGATTCACCAGGATCTCCCCCCGGTAGCCGGCGTCGACCGTACCGGGCGCGTTCAGCAGCGTCACGCCCAGGCGGGCGGCCAGGCCGGACCGCGGGTGCACCAGCCCCACGAAACCCTCCGGCAGCGCCAGCGCCACCCCGGTCCGGACCAGCGCGCGGTGGCCCGGCGCCAGGTCCACGTCCTCCGCGGCGTACAGATCGGCGCCCGCGTCACCCGGGTGCGAGTAGGCGGGCATCGGCAGGTCCGGGTCGAGTCGCAGCAGCGGCACGGGCACGGTCTCGGTCACGGGTTCGGGTCCTCATCGTCGACGGCGTTTCGCGGACCCTGCATATCCTGCCGTGCCGCGCCCCGGGAAGCACTCGTACCCTGACTGGCGTGGCACCCCCCGGTACCGGAACATCGCAGACCTCCCCCTATCGAGAGCGCCTGACCGTCACCTGGTGGCTCTGGCTGCTCGGCTTCGCGGCCGCGGCCGCACTGGCCCTCGAGGTCTGGCTGGGTGCGGACGGCGTGCGCGCGTGGCTGCCGTTCGCGGTGCTGCTGCCGCTGACCGCGCTCGGCCTCTGGGCACTCGGCCGGATCCGGGTCGAGGTCGGCCCCGGCCCGGACGGCGAGGACGCGTTGCTGGTCGACGACGCCCACCTGCCGGTGCGGTTCGTCTCCGACGTGATCCCGCTGGACGCGGAGGGCCGCCGCGAGATCCTCGGCGTGGCCGCGGATCCGCTGGCCTTCGTGGTGCAGCGGCCGTGGATCTCCGGCGCGGTCCAGGTGCTGCTGGACGACCCGGCCGACCCCACGCCGTACTGGGTGGTCAGCACGCGCCACCCGATCGCGCTCGCGCAGGCGGTGCTGGACGCCCGGGGACAACGCGAGGTCTAGGACTTCCCGATGCTCCGCGGTGCGTGCCCGCCGAGCTTGGCGCGGCTGGTCCGCAGGTCCTCGCGCAGCCGGTCGCCGAGCCCGCGGGTGGCACGCCGATTCAGGTAGCTGGCCACCGCCGCGCCGGTGAGCAGCGGCCCCAGCGTGGTCAGGTTGCGCCCGAAGCGCTTCAACAGCATGTCGCGCAGCTCACGGCGGGCGGCCGTGCCGAGCACCGCGCCGACGCCCGCGCCGGGCAGCAGCGGGTTCACGCCGCGCTGGCTGGACCAGGACTGCAGCATCGCGACCGCGCGCTCGGTGGCGCTCCCGGTCACCGGCTGCCCGTAGATCTCGTGCAGCTCGCCGATCAGCTTCAGCTCGACCGACACCACGGCCACGGTCTCGGTGGCCAGCAGCACCGGCGTGGACAGCAACGTCGGTGGCACGGCCCACTCGATCGCGGCGACGCCGCCACCGGCCGCACCGATGCCCGCGGTGGCCCGGGACGCGTTGCGCACCAGGCGCTCGGCCAGTTCCTCGTCGGTCAGCCCGGGGTGGTGCCGGCGCAGCGTCTCCAGGTCGCGGATCGGTACGTACGGCGCGATCTGGTGGACCGTGTCGACCATCCACTGGATCGCCACCTTGGGCCGGATCATGCGCCCGGCGCCGCTGGTGCGCACCGACTGGACGAGCCGGCCCAGCAGCCGCCGGCGCACCGGCGTGGGCAGCTCCTCCTCGGCGAGACCGGCGATGGCCTGACTCAGCCGCTCCGGGTCGCCGGTCCCGGCGGCCGGCACGCCCGGCTCGGTCGCCGGCACGACGTCCTCCGCGGTGGTGCGCTGCTCGTTGCTGGCGTCCGTCATCTCGCCTCCTGCCTCGATCCGCTGACCGGTACTACCCATCCGGAGGGTGCGGTACGCCGGCCATGGCGGGTCGATCGAGTAACGCAGATCCCGGGCATCGCCGCGTCGCGGACCGACCACCCTCGGCCCGCAACGCGGTGGTTGTGTGCCCTATTCGGTTGTATTCGTGCACCCGTCGGTGGGGATCAGGCGCACTCGTGGCAGATCAGCTCACCGTTGCGCTCGTGGGCAAGCTGGCTGCGGTGGTGCACCAGGAAGCACCGCGAGCAGCGGAACTCGTCCTGCTGCATCGGCAGCACCTTGACAGTCAGTTCCTCGTCGGCCAGGTCAGCACCGGGCAGCTCGAAATTCTCGGCTACCTCGGCCTCATCCACGTCGACGGCGCCGGACTGCGAGTCGACGCGACGTGCCTTGAGTTCCTCAAGGCTGTCCTCGCCGAGGTCGACCTCGTCGCGACGCGGGGCGTCGTAGTCGGTGGCCATCGGTTGTCACTCTCCCGTATCGATGTGTCGTCCGGCGTCTGTAACGCCGGACGGCGATGTTCGGTTCCCTGGCGGCCAACGTTGGCACACTTTGCACCTGTGACGTCACCCTCAGCGACGATGCTGATGGTGGCACCACGACGGCGGCTCACCAAGAAACTCCCCCCAGCGAGCGCGGTACCTTACCGCTCTCGTGCGTTGCTTGTACGCCCCGGCCCGCCAAGATGTTCCCAATGTGATTCAGGCGACACCAAGGTAGGGGGTCCGTTGCGCCGATCATCGTCGGCACGCCGGGAACCCTCGTCACTTTCCCGGCGCAGGCCCCCACGCGTTAACCTCAGCGGGACACCGCCAAACCCACCCACCTGCGGGGAGCCGTCACCAACATGAGCTATGCGCGCATGCGGGCGCTCATCGTCCTGAGCGTGCTGACCGTCGCCGCCATCGTGTTCGTCGCGGTGGCGCTCGTGCAGGACACGCAGACCGAGGCCACCACCGTCGAGGAGTGCCCCGAGGGTTACGTGCTCGCCAACGTCGCGCTGCCCGAGCCGAAGGACGTGAAGCTGAAGGTGTTCAACGCGGCCGGCCAGAACGGTCTCGGCGCCCGCGTCTCGACGGACTTCAGCAACCGCAAGTTCCAGGTGGAGAAGCCGGAGAACAGCGACCGCACCAGCGACGACGTGGCGATCCTGCGGTACGGCCCGAAGACGGTCGGCGCCGCCCACCTGCTCCGGGCGTACTTCCTGGACAACGCGCTGACCGAGTACGACGAGGGCCGCGACAGCGACATCGTCGACGTGGTGATCGGCACCGGTTTCGAGCAGCTGGCCACCACGACCGAGGTCAACCAGTCCCTGGTCGAGCTGGGTCAGGCCGAGGTCCCACCGGGAGCGTGCGCGGCATAGCCGATCGTCGCTCGCTCCTGCGGCTCGGGCGCTCCCGGGCACCCTCGCGGCGTGACCCCGGCCTGACCGGTCAGGCCCCGCCGGCGGCGTCCAGCGCGGAGAGGCGGTCGTGCAGCGGGCCGAAGAGCGCGGGCGGGGCCGCGATCACCATCGGCAGGCCCGGCTCCGCGCCGTCCAGACCGGCCACCGTCAGGCCCGCCTCCCGCGCCACCAGGCCGCCGGCCGCGTGGTCCCACGGGTTCAGACCCTTCTCGTAGTACGCGTCGATCAGGCCCTCGGCCGCGAAGCAGAGGTCCAGCGACGCCGCGCCGAACCGGCGGATGTCCCGCACGTGCGGCAGCAGCCCGGACAGCACGGCGGCCTGGTGCGTGCGCCGCGCCGCGTCGTAGCCGAAGCCGGTCCCGACCAGCGCCTGCGCGAGCACGGTCTGCCGGGAGCCGCGGATCGGCCGCCCGTCGTGGAACGCGCCGCCGCCGCGCGACGCCGTCCACTCGTCGCCGGTGGCCGCGTTGCGCACCACACCGGCCAGCACCACGCCGTCCACCTCGGCCGCGATCGACACGGCGTACTGCGGCAGGCCGTACAGGTAGTTCACGGTGCCGTCGATCGGGTCGACGATCCATCGCACGGCCGCGCCCTCACCGGCCGAGCCGTACTCCTCGCCGAGCAGCGCGTCGCCGGGCCGCAGCGTGCGCAGTTCCTCGGCGATCTGCCGCTCGACCGCGCGGTCCGCCGCGGTCACCACGTCGGTGTCGGTGCTCTTGGTGTCGATGGTCGAGCTGACCGCCTCGGCGCGCATCCGGGCGGCGGTGTCCGCGGCCCGGCGGGCGATCTCGACGGCCGTCTCGAGCAGGTCCAGGGGCTCTGAAGAGGTTCGTTGCACGAGATCCATACTGCCGTCCCGCCCGCACCGGATGCCCGTCCGGCGGGGTAGCATCGCTGGCAAACCCCCGTCATCACCTACTTCGCGCCTCTCGCACCGCTCTCCGCGGCGCGGGGCGCAAGCTGTTTGCCTCAGACAGCGTTACAATTCACGCTGCCCACGTGACACGGACGGTCGCCACGCCGATCGGCCCGCGGCTCGGGGGCCACTACATCACCGGCCCGCAACGTCTGCTCGCGCTGCCCGCCGGATCGGCCGTGCTCGTTCTTCGCCTCCGGAAGGTCATTCGTGTCAGAAGCCCGCCACACCGGCGCCGACGTACGCTCGCTCACCGACACCCTGATCGCCAGTGCCGAGCGCGCGGGTGGACAGTTGACGTCGGCCGAGCTCGCGCGCAGCGTCGAGGCTGCCGAGGTGACCCCGGCCCAAGCTAAGAAGATCTTGCGGGCGCTGGCGGACGCCGGCGTCACGGTCGTGGTGGACGGTTCGGCCAGCACCCGCCGCCCGCGGGTCGCCGCCGCCCGATCGGCCACGCCCGCCTCGAAGGCCACCACCGCCAAGGCGACCAAGGCCGTCGCCAAGAAGGCCGCGCCCGCCGCCACGCCGAAGCAGGCCGCGCCGGCGGCCCCGGCCGACGCGAACGGTGCGGCACCGGCCAAGCGCGCCGCGAAGGCCGCCACCAAGGCCGCGCCGAAGACCGGCCCGGCCGCGAAGACCGCGCCCGCGAAGGCCGCCAAGGCCGGCGCCAAGGGGCCGGACGGCGAGCCGCTCGAGGACGACATCGATCCCGAGGAGCTCGCGGCCGAGATCGAGGACGTCGTGGTCGACGAGCCGGTCGAGGCCGTCGCGGCCGCCACCGCCGACGCCCAGGCGGACAGCAACGACTTCGAGTGGGACGACGAGGAGTCCGAGGCGCTGAAGCAGGCGCGCCGCGACGCGGAGCTGACCGCGTCCGCCGACTCGGTCCGCGCGTACCTGAAGCAGATCGGCAAGGTCCCGCTGCTGAACGCGGAGCAGGAGGTCGAGCTCGCCAAGCGGATCGAGGCCGGGCTCTACGCCGCCGAGCGCCTGCGCGCGGCCGACGAGGGCGAGGAAAAGCTGGCGTTCCAGCTCACCCGCGACCTCAAGTGGATCTCGCGGGACGGCGAGCGGGCGAAGAACCACCTGCTGGAAGCCAACCTCCGTCTCGTGGTCTCGCTGGCCAAGCGCTACACCGGTCGCGGCATGGCGTTCCTGGACCTGATCCAGGAGGGCAACCTCGGCCTCATCCGCGCGGTCGAGAAATTCGACTACACCAAGGGCTACAAGTTCTCCACGTACGCCACCTGGTGGATCCGCCAGGCCATCACCCGCGCCATGGCCGACCAGGCCCGCACCATCCGCATCCCGGTGCACATGGTCGAGGTCATCAACAAGCTCGGCCGCATCCAGCGCGAGCTGCTCCAGGACCTGGGCCGCGAGCCCACGCCGGAGGAGCTGGCCAAGGAGATGGACATCACGCCGGAGAAGGTGCTGGAGATCCAGCAGTACGCCCGGGAGCCCATCTCGCTGGACCAGACGATCGGCGACGAGGGCGACAGCCAGCTCGGTGACTTCATCGAGGACTCGGAGGCCGTCGTGGCGGTCGACGCGGTCTCGTTCTCGCTCCTCCAGGACCAGCTGCAGCAGGTGCTGCAGACACTCTCCGAGCGCGAGGCGGGCGTGGTCCGGCTCCGGTTCGGCCTCACCGACGGCCAGCCGCGCACGCTCGACGAGATCGGCCAGGTCTACGGCGTGACCCGGGAGCGGATCCGCCAGATCGAGTCGAAGACGATGTCGAAGCTGCGGCACCCGTCGCGCTCCCAGGTGCTCCGCGACTACCTGGACTGATCACCCGCAGAACGCAGAACGTCGGCCGCATCCCCGCTGAGGGTGCGGCCGACGTCCGTTTGCGTCCTGTTTGTGGGGGACACCCGAACGGGCGATTCCTTATGGCCGAACAGACCAAGCCCGCGAATGCGACGAAGGGTGCAATCGGCCGCAGAAGAGACCGGAAGGCCACGAGAATCACCCGGCCCGGCTGGTCACCCAACGATCAATTATCCGGATGCTGACTTCAGAGTCAACTTTCCGTGCCCGTTTGATCACCACCCGTACATCCCCCGGTGGTGATCAAAGAGTTGTGGGGATGTGATCGTTGACGTGGCACCCTTGGAGCACGGCACACTGTCCATACCAGGTGTGACCTCGGTCCCCCGGGGGCACCATGGGAAGGCCGCACCCGTCACGGGTGTTGGACAATGGGTGAAGCACTACCGAAGAACCTGTTCATCGGTGACGACCCGAGGAGGAAGGCGATGACCCCGACCCTCACGCCGCCGCCAGAAACGGCGGCGCCCCCAGCCGCCGATGAACGCTGCGATCGTTGCAGCGCGGCGGGCAAGTTGCGGGTGACCATTGCCGGCGGCAGTGAGCTGGTGTTCTGCGGACACCACGCGAACAAGTACGCCGACGATCTCGTCAAGATCGCAGTGCAGTACGCGACCGAGCCGGAATTCACCTGGCGCGGCGCGGACATGATGCGCAGCTGATCCTGCCGACGTCACACTGGTCCCGCCGGCCCCGGCGGAACCCGGCACAACCGAACGAGTCGACCCGATGACGGGGACGCCCAGGTGTGGGGCGTCCCCGTTTCCACACCTCGGGGCGAAAAGCATCCAGAGCGAGATCTTCCCGCTTCCGGCCCGGCCGGGTTCCGCATGCTCCCGCGGGCACCGGTCGGCCGCAGGCGGCCTCCCTGCACGTTTCATGGTGCTCCGGCAGACCCGCGAGCCTCACCGGCGCATGATCCGGCCCCGCCGGCGTTCCACCGCCCCGGCGGCTCCACGCTCGCCCGCCGCCTGCTTCCCGCCACACCGCACCTCTGACGACGTCCGAGGCCGGCCGATGACCGTCCGCCGGAAGCCCGCGGCCCGCGTCGGGCGTCGCGGAGTGTCGACTTTCCCCCGCGTCCGTGCGACCGCGGCCGAGCCGCGACCACCGCTCGTCTCGCGTGCTCCTCGGTGACCGGCGCCGGAACCGGCTCCGACGCCGGCCGGCAAGCGGAGCGCCAACGGAGTCTTGCCGGACGGCGAGGTTGGCCCGCGGGAGCATGCGGGCAGCACCACGCCGGAAGCGGGGACAGCAGCTTCGCACTCCGCAGCCGACCGCAACGTGGGTCCCGGGCCCGGCCCCGGGAAAGCACAGCGCCCGCGGAGGCGACCATGCCGGAAGTCGAAGCCAGAAGTTCGCTTCGGCCTGTTTCCGCCGAGTCAGACCGCGGGGATGGCGGTACCGAGGGCGGTGGAGACGTCGTGGGCGGTGGAGACGTCGTGGGCGGAGGCGATGACGTCGGGGGGCGTAGGGTCCCCTTGAGGTCGGCCATGGTGCTGTCCATGGCCAGGGTGGAGATGGAGATGCCGCCGAGGACCTGGCCGGTGTGGCCGAAGACGGGGGCGCCGACGCAGCGGATGCCCGGCTCGTTCTCCTCGTCGTCGACGGCGTAGCCGAGTGCGCGACCCGGGCCAGGCGGGTGAGCAGGTCCTCCTCGCTGGTCAGCGTGGCGCGGGTGCGCTGCGGAAGGCCGGTGCGGCGACGGATCGCCAGCACCTCCTCGTCGCTGAACTGGGCCAGGATCGCCTTGCCGATCGCGGTGGTGCGGTGCGACGCCCGTGCCGATCCGGGAGGGCATCTGGTACGGGCGGCGGCCCTCCTGCTTGTCGACGTACACCACCTCGTCCGCGCTGCGGATCGCGACATGCGTGGTGTAGCCGGTGGCCTCGCGGAGCGCCCGGAGCGCGCCGGACGCCTGGCGGGCCGGGTCGAAGCGGTTCATCACCCGGCCGGCCAGCGTCAGGATGCGCGGGCCGGGCTCGTGGCTGCCGAGTCCGTCCGGCCGGGCAAAGCCCCACAGCACCAGCGCCTGCAGGATGCGGTGCACGGTCGACTTGGAGACGCCGGTCGCCACGGCGATGTCATCAGGAACGACGCGCCGGCCATGGCCGTGGTCAGAACGACTGGATGGTGGCGATGCGCTCTTCGAGCTGCTCGATCGTCGCCTGGGCGCTGGGCGGGCCGCCGCAGAGCCGGCGGAGCTCAGCGTGGATCTTGCCGTGGGGCAGGCCGGTGCGGTGGTGGTGCGCCGCGACCAGCGTGTTGAGCTTCCGGCGCAGCGTCACCCGGCGTTCGCCCGCGGTCAGCGGCGCGGCCTGGGCCGGCACCTTGGGCTCGTCGTCCTTCTGCGCGGCCTTGCGGCGCTTCTGCGCGGCGAGCTGCTCGGCCTGACGCTTGTTCAGCAGCGTGGTGACCTGCTCCGGGCTGAGCAGACCGGGCAGGCCGAGGTACTCCTCCTCCTCGGGCGTACCGGCCTGGGCACCGGTGCCGAACGAGGCGCCGTCGTAGATGACCTGGTCCAGCTCGGCCGAGGCGGACAGCGCCTGGAACCGCTTCTCCAGCTCGCCGGACGCGTCCTCCTTCTTGTTCGCCCGCTCCAGCAGCTCGTCGTCGAGCCCGTCCTTGTCCTTGGGCGCGCCGAGCACGTGGTCGCGCTGGACCTCCATCTCACTGGCCAGCCCGAGCAGGTGCGGGACACTCGGCAGGAACACGCTCGCGGTCTCGCCCTGCTTCCGGGCGCGCACGAAACGGCCGATCGCCTGCGCGAAGTAGAGCGGCGTGGACGCGCTGGTCGCGTAGACACCGACGGAGAGGCGCGGGATGTCGACGCCCTCGGACACCATCCGCACCGCGACCATCCAGCGCTGGTCACCGGCGGAGAACGTGGCGATCCGCTTCGAGGAGTCCGGGTCGTCGGAGAGGACCACCACGGCACGCTCGCCGGTGATCTTCTCCAGCACCTTCGCGTACGACCGGGCGGTCTGCTGGTCGCTCGCGATGACCAGGCCGCCCGCGTCCGTGATGCCGTGCTTGCGGATCACCGAGAGCCGGTTGTCCGCGGCGCGCAGCACGGCCGGCATCCAGTCACCGGCCGGGTCCAGCGCGGTGCGCCAGGCCTGCGCGACCAGGTCCTGCGTCATCGGCTCGCCGAGGCGCGCGGCCAGCTCGTCGCCCGCGTTCGTCCGCCACCGGGTCTCGCCGGAGTAGGCGAGGAAGATGACCGGCCGGACCACGCCGTCGCGCAGCGCGTCCGAGTAGCCGTAGGCGGCGTCGGACCGGGACTGCTGCAGCCCGGCGTCGTTGCGCTCGTAGACCACGAACGGGATCGGGTTCTCGTCCGAGCGGAACGGCGTACCGGTGAGCGCCAGGCGGCGGACCGCAGGCTCGAACGCGGCCTTCACGCCGTCACCCCAGGTACGCGAGTCGCCGGCGTGGTGGATCTCGTCCAGGATGACCAGCGTGCGCCGGGTCATGGTGCGCCGGCGGTGCACGTGCGGGGCCATGCCGACCTGCGCGTAGGTCACCACGGCACCGTGGAAGTCGGCGGCCGAGTGCAGGTCGGCGTTGCGGAACGCGGCGTCCAGGTGGATGCCGACCCGGCCGGCGGCCTGCGCCCACTGCGTCTTCAGGTGCTCGGTCGGGGCGACCACGGTAACCGCGTCGACCGTGCCGTCGACCAGCAGCTCAGCCGCGATGCGCAGCGCGAACGTGGTCTTGCCGGCGCCCGGCGTCGCGACCGCGAGGAAGTCCTCGGAGCCCTGCCGGAGGTACTTGACGAGCGCCTTGCGCTGCCAGGCTCGCAGCGGGGGGAACGTCTCCAGCACCGGCGCAGTCGGACTCAACCGCTCGCTCCCCCTCCGTGACGATTCGACTACACAAAAAGTCCTCCGCGTCAATACGTACCGGCGCGGAGGCCCGATCCAGCATAGCGGCGTGCCGACCGCCGGGATGGCCGGAAGGAGACACATCACCGCATGCCGTCACGCGGTCTCCGGCGGGACCGGGGCCGACCAGGACCGCAGCAGCGCGACGATGCGGATGCCGAAGATGAGCACCGCGGGCGCGACCAGCGCGAGACCGTCGTGGATGCCGAACCGGACGAGCACGGCGACCAGCACCGCACCGCCCAGTGAGGCCACGGCGTAGATCTCGCGGCGCAGCACCACCGGGATCTCGCCGAGCAGCAGATCGCGCCCGACGCCGCCGCCGATGCCGGTGATCATGCCGGCCAGACAGGCGCCGACCGCGGGGAGCCCGGCGTCCAGCGCCTTGAGCGTGCCGGTGACCGTGATCAGTGCGAGGCCGGCCGCGTCCAGCAGCAGCACGGTCCAGCGCAGCCGGGAGAACTGCGGGTGCAGCCAGAACGTCGCGCCGGAGGCGACGGCCGCGGTGATCGCGTATCGCCAGTCCGCGAACGCGAGCGGCGGGACGGCGCCGATCACCACGTCGCGCACGATGCCGCCGCCGAGCGCGGCCACGAAGCCGACGAAGATGACGCCGAAGAGGTCGAGGCGCTTGACGATCGCGGCCGAGGCACCCGACGCGGCGAACACGGCCACGCCGGTCAGGTCGGCGATCAGAAGGGCGCTGGGGGTGCTCACCGCCGCAGGTTAGATCAACTCCGCGGGGCGCACCGAATAACCGCGCCGGTCACAGACACGTCCCGTCCCCCGACGAGCCGGCGCGGTCAGGTGGACGTTGATCAGTCCTGCAGCGAGTCGTAGATCTCTTTGCACGCGGGACACACCGGCGAGCCCGGCTTGGGCGCCTTGGTGACCGGGAACTTCTCCCCGCACAGCGCGATCACGAAGGTACCCATCACGGCACTCTCCGCAATCTTCTCTTTCCGGACGTAGTGGAACATCTCCGGTCCGGTATCGGACTCCTTGACCTCTGGGCGTTCAAGGATTTGGGTCGTCATAACCTCACACCTCCAAAGGTCCCAGTTTGACAGCTCACTCGATACCGGTCCACCGGACTCCGCGCAACCGCAGGTCCGTACCGTGGTGATCGTGAAAAACTCATCACTCCGCTACGGCGCCGAGGTGGCGGACGCGCTCCGCGACGGCCGCCCGGTGGTGGCCCTGGAGAGCACGATCATCTCGCACGGGCTGCCGCATCCGGACAACATCCGGGTAGCCCGCGAGATCGAGGACGCGGTCCGGGCCACCGGCGCGGTGCCCGCGACGATCGGCATGATCGGCGGCGAACTCGTCGTCGGCCTGGACGACGCCCAGGTCAGCCACCTGGCCGGCGCCGAGGGTGTGGCCAAGCTCTCGGTCCGCGACCTCGCGGTTGCGGCGGCCCGGCGCGCGGACGGCGCCACCACGGTCGCGGCGACCAGCGCGGTCGCGGCCGCGGCCGGCATCGGCGTGTTCGCCACCGGCGGGCTCGGCGGCGTGCACCGCGAGGCGAACATCACGTTCGACGAGTCCGCGGACCTGACCACGCTGGCCCGGACGCCGATCGTGGTGGTCTGCGCGGGCGTGAAGTCCATCCTCGACGTCCCGGCCACGCTGGAGCGGATGGAGACGCTCGGCGTCACCGTCGTCGGCTACCGCACCCGCCGGTTCCCCGGGTTCTTCATCACCGACAGCGGGTACGAGCTGGACTGGGCCGTCGACTCGCCGGAGCAGATCGCCGAGATGGTCGCGGCGCAGTCCGCGCTCGGCGCGACCCAGGGCGCCACCGTGGTCGCGAACCCGCTGCCGGCCGACGAGCAGCTGGACACCGCGCTGCACGACCGCACGCTGGCGGACGGCCTCGCACTCCTGGAACGGGACAAGGTCACCGGCAAGGCCGTGACGCCGTTCCTGCTCTCCTACTTCCACTCCGCGACCGAGGGCGCCAGCCTGGCCACCAACGTCCGGATCATCCTGCGCAACGCCACGCTGGCCGGGCAGATCGCGGTCGCGTCCGCCGCGCGGTCCTGACCGTGGCTCGCGTCCTGGTCGTCGGCGACGTGATCACCGACGTCGTGGCCGTACTCGGCGGCGCGCTCGCCCCCGGCTCGGACACTCCGGCGGCGATCCGCGTCGCCGGAGGCGGCCAGGCCGCGAACACCGCTGCCTGGCTCGCCGCCGCCGGCGTGCCCGTCACGCTGGCCGGCGTGGCCGGTTACGATCCGGCCGGCGACGCACGGCTGGCCGAGCTGTCCGCCGCCGGCGTGACCACCGCGGTCCGCCGCGCCACCGACGCGGTCACCGGCACGATCATCGTGCTCAGCACCGGCGGCGAACGCTCGATGATCACCGACCGGGGCGCGAACCTGCTGCTGCGCCCGTCGGACGTGGACGCGGCCCGCACGCCCGACGTGACACGTCTGCACCTGTCCGGTTACGCACTCCTCGACGAGGCCACCCGCCCGGCCGCCCGGCACGCCCTCCGCCAGGACGTCGCGACCAGCATCGACGCGGCCTCCGCGGAGCCGCTGCGGCAGGTGGGTGCGAAAACCTTCCTCTCCTGGGTACGCGGCTGCGACCTGCTGCTCGCCAACGCGGACGAGGCACACGTGCTGGCCGGCCCCGGCAGCCCCGGGGAACAGGCCCGCACACTCGCGGCCGCCACCGGTGGCGCCGCCGTGGTCAAGCGCGGCGCGGCCGGCGCGGTGTGGGCCACCGCGGACGGAGCGATGACCGAGCTGCCACCGTCGCTGGCCACCTCGGTCACACCGGTCGACGCCACCGGCGCCGGCGACGCGTTCGCCGCCGGCCTGCTCGCTGCCCTGGTCCACGGCGCCACCCCGCTGGACGCGCTCACCGCCGCCCACACCCTCGGCGCCCGCGCCGTCACCACGATCGGCGCCCGTCCCCCGGCTTCCTGACCCCGAACCGCCGCACGTCATCCCGCCCGGCGGCCGCGCCTGCGCCCTGTTTAGTCGTATTTGCGCCTTTTCTTCGCTTCTCCCGGCGCTGTGGCAGCAGCTTTGCTCTGCTTACCTCGGCGGCGGGACCCACCTCGTGCGCCGGTCACGCGGCAATGCGGCCGGAGCCTCGCCCGATTCCTCCCGGCCGCTTTAGCCGGATCTCTGCGCTACCACCCGGGACGCCGCACCGGCTGAATGCCGTTCGCTCGAACGTGACCCCAAACCGGCCGAGTGCCGCC
Source organism: Catenuloplanes indicus (assembly GCF_030813715.1). Taxonomy (NCBI): domain Bacteria; kingdom Bacillati; phylum Actinomycetota; class Actinomycetes; order Micromonosporales; family Micromonosporaceae; genus Catenuloplanes; species Catenuloplanes indicus. The sequence continues at coordinate 6,520,951 of NZ_JAUSUZ010000001.1, read as the reverse complement.
CGCCCAGGAGGAGACGCCGCACCGGCTGAGTACCGCGCACTCGAACCGGTGATCGCGGAGCGGCCGCCGACGTGGCCGGGGATGATCGGCGGGTGGGCGTGCCACCGCGTCCGGCCGGGCAGCGTCCCCATCCGGCGGAGGTGACCGGCGGGCGCGGGTACGCGGTTTCGGTCACCAGCGCCGGGATCGGGCACCCGGCAGCGCGGCAAAGGCTCCGCTCTGTTTCACCCCGGCCGCCGGCTCACGTTCGCGCAGCTCGCGCGGCAACGCGGCCGAAGCTTCGCTCTGCTCACCCGGCAGCTCAGCCGGGACCCTGCTCTGCTTACCTCCGCAGCCCGGCTCTGCTCACCCCCCTAGCCCGGCCGCAGTGTTGCTCTGCTGACCGCGCAGCCCGGCCACAGCCTTGCTCTGTTTACGCAGGTCAATCGCGGCCTTGCTCTGCTTGCCGCGGGTGAGGCCGCGATGGTGGGCCGATCATTCAGAGCGGGTGGCCGCCGACGTGGCCGGAAAGCGACCGGCGGTGCGCGTCGCAGGATCTGGATGGCCAGCGGCGGGACCGGCCACCCTGCGGTGGGGCCGAGGCTTGCTCCGCGTCACCCGTGACGTCGCGGCGGTTGCGCGGGGACTGCCGGCGCGGCCGGGAGATCGCCGACGGCGGGGCATGCGGGGCGCGGTGACCGGCGGCGGGACCGGCTCCGCCGCGGTGGGCGGAGCGGAGCTGCCAGCGGAGTCGGAGGCCACCGCGCGGTTGGCCCGCGGGAGCATGCGGGGCGGGCCACGCCGGAAGCGGGAATATCCGCCTGGGAAGGCTTTAGGGCTCGTGGTCGATCGTGGGGGCGGCCGGCTGGGCCGGGAGCGCGGACGGGCCGGGGTCGATGCGGTGGGTGGGACGGCGCATGCGGTGACGGTCCTTGGGCGGGCCGTCGTTGGCGAGGATGACGGCGAGCCAGGGCAGGATGACCATGCCGGCGGCGCAGAGCGAGAGCCAGAGCCAGAGCAGGGGTACGTCGAGGCTGATCAGGACGGCGCCGGCGATCAGGCAGAGGGTGCGGATCAGCATCATCACGACGTATCGGATCTGGCGGCTGCGGAACTCCTCCTGTGGGCTGCGCGGCGCGTCGGTGATCAGGCTGGGCCCGCGCTCCTGGCGTCTCACCGAAAATCCTCATTCCCGGGGGCGTTCGTGCCCCCGATGGTCCATCCTCGCACTTTCCGCACCGCGGCACCGGCCGGGTCGCGCGCGATCTGCGCTACATCGGGGCCGCGGCACGGGCGGCTGAAAGTTTCTTCGACACTCCGCGCTTTCATGACATTTTCGCGAGTGAATCTCCGCTTCCCTGTCCAAAAACCGACTTACCCGATTTATGCGCGTTTTGCAGTTCTGATCTTGCCGGGCTGTCGGTACAAATTGGTCACGGCCGGAAGAATGGTCGTTAACACATATATAGGAGCATTCAGATGCAGATCAAGAAGATCGTCGCCGGCGTCGCGCTGGCCGGTGTGGCCACGTTCGGTGGCTTCTCCATGGCCTCCCCCGCCATGGCCGGCGGTTCGACCAGCCCGGCGCTGGTCGACATCACCGGCGTCAACATCCTGAACGGCAATGAGGTCACGCTGCTGCAGAACGTGCAGATCCCGGTCGCGGCCGGCCTGTGCGGGATCAACGTCAACGTGCTCACGCAGATCATCGAGAACAACCAGATCTCGGAGTGCTCGCCGTCGTCCAGCAGCACCATCCTCAACAAGCTGCTGTTCAAGAACTTCAAGGTCAAGAAGCACTGACCACTCGATCCCCTGAGTGATCGATGCATCCCCCACCGAGGGCCCGGCACGTCCAGTGCCGGGCCCTCGGCCCGGGTACGCGCCGGCGGGTGATCAGGCCTTGGCGGCCTTGGCCGCGGCCTTCGCCTGCTTCTTGTACTCGCGGACCTTGACCAGGGACTCGTCGTCGACGATGTCGGCGACGGATCTGAACGAATTCGCCTCGCCGTAGCCGCCGGCCGCCTCGCGCCAGCCGGGCGGCTGCACGCCGAGCTGCTTGCCGAGCAGCGCGACCAGGATCTGCGCCTTCTGCTTGCCGAAACCGGGCAGCGCCACGATGCGCGCGAACAGCTCCGCGCCGGTCGCCACGCCCGTCCAGAGGTTGGCCGCCTCCCCGTCGTAGTCGTCGACCAGCGCCTGGCACACCTCCTGTACGCGCGCGGCCATCGCCTTCGGGAACCGGTGCAGCGCCGGCGGCTCCGCGAAGATCGCGATCAGCGCGTCCGGGTCGAAGCCGGCCAGTTCGGCCGCGGTCGGCTCGTGCCCGAGCCGCTGCGCCAGCACCCACGGCGAGGTGAACGCCTTCTCCATGGTGATCTGCTGGTCGAGCGTCAGGCCGATCACCACGGCCAGCGGGTCACGGTCCAGCAGCGCGTTGGCCTCGGCGTCGATGGGCAGCGAGAACGTCATACCGTCATCTTGCTATCCCGCGGCCGCTGCCGTACGCGAGGGCCGCGGTCACCACCGAATCGGCCGGCCCGTTCGTACGCGGCCGGATCACCGCGGGCCGATGGAAGCGACGCTCCGTACCACCGCGCCGAGGATCCGGGGGATCTGGCGTGCCGGGGGCCGGGCGGCGGTGGAGAATGGCGGCATGAGCAGGTCGTCGATCGTGGCGGAGCTGGATCTGTCGCCGCATCCGGAGGGTGGCTGGTTCCGGCAGACGTGGCGGAGCGGGCACGCGTTCACGCCGGAGGGATATCCGGGGGTGCGGGCGGCCGCGACTGCGATCTACTTCCTTCTGCATCCCGGCGAGGAGGCGCGCTGGCACCGGGTGCGGTCGGACGAACTGTGGCTGTGGCACTCGGGCGGGCCGATGACGCTGCGGATGGGTGGCGACGGCGAGCGGCCGAGCGAGTTCGTGCGGTCGCTGGTGCTGGGCGCCGATCTCGGCGCTGGGCAGCGGCCCCAGGGGCTGGTCCCGGCGGGAACCTGGCAGGCCGCGGCACCGGCGGGGCACGAGCCGGCGCTGGTGACCTGCATCGTGGCGCCCGGCTTCGAGTACGAGGACTGGCGCCTCGCGTAGCGCAGAACTCCCATAGGGAACAATGGGCGCGTGACCGACATGCTCCTCTCCGACGACGGCGTCCAGCGGCTGCGCGAGGCGCTCACGCGCACCGGCTACACGGCCAAGGGCATCGCGGACCGGCTCGGGCCGGACGCGACCGCGGCGGTCGGGCGCAACGACTTCCGGGCCGCGCTGCGGGTGACCGGGGAGCGTGACCCGCTCGCCACGCTGATCCGGCTGTTCGTCTGCGGCCAGACCGAGCCGGAGAAGCACGTCGCCGCGGCGCTGCCGCTGGCGGAGGCGCTCGAGGCCGGCATCGTCGAGAAGCACGGCGACGGGCTCCGCCAGGGCGTGGACCTGGAACCGTACGGCGACGACTACTGGGTCGTGTCGGACGTCCCGGCCCGCCCGGGCCGTCCGCTCCCGGCGGATCACGTGCTGGGCGTCGGTGGCGCGTCGACCACGCTGGCCGCCGCGACCATGCGACGCCGGGTCGGCACCGCGCTGGACCTCGGCACCGGCTGCGGCGTGCAGGCGCTGCACCTGCACGAGCACGCGCAGCACGTCACCGCGACCGACCTGAGCGAGCGGGCGCTGCGCTTCGCCGCGACCACGGCCGCGCTGAACGGTCAGGACTGGGAGCTGCTCCGCGGCGACATGGCCGAGCCGGTACGCGGCCGGCAATTCGACCTCGTGGTCAGCAACCCGCCGTTCGTGGTCGGGCCGGGCGTGGCGACGCACACGTATCGCGACTCCGGCCGGCCCGGCGACGGGATCTGCGAGGAACTCACCAGGACGGCGCCGAGCCTGCTGAACGAGGGCGGCACCATGCAGTTCCTGGCGAACTGGGTGCACGTGGCCGGCGAGGAGTGGGAGGACCGGGTCGCCGGCTGGGTGGCCGGGACCGGGCTGGACGCGTGGGTGATCCAGCGCGAGGTCGCGGACCCGATGTCATACGTCGACCTGTGGCTGGCGGACGCGTCCGACGGCGGCGACCCGCACCGGAAGGCCGCGTGGCTGGACTGGTTCGACGCGCACCGGATCGAGGCGATCGGCTTCGGCCTGATCAGCCTGCGGCACACCGGCGCGGCCGACCCGGTGGTCCGCGTCGAGGACCTTCGCCAGCAGGTCGAGGGCACGCTCGGCGAACAGGTCCGGGACTGGTTCGCCCGGCACGACTGGCTGCGTGCGCGGGACCGCGCCGGGCTGCTCGCCACCCGGTACCGGCTCGCGGACGGCGTCGCGCTGCTGCAGGAGGCGACCATGGGCGACGAGGGCTGGCTGGTGGACCGCCAGGTGCTGCGGATGGCACACGGGCTGCGCTGGTCCGAGGAGGTCGATCCGCTGGTGCTGGCACTGGTGAGCGGCGCGGACGGCCGGGTGCCGCTGCGCGAGCAACTGTCCGTGCTGGCGATGGCGCACGACACCCCGGAAGAGGACCTCGTCGATGCCGCGCTGCCGCTGATCGGTCACCTGGTCGAGCGCGGCCTGGTCACGCCGGAGCAGTAACGAGCGAAGACGTTGCGACCGGCGGATACTGTCCCTGACTGAGCCCCAGACAGAGATCCTACGGAGGACGTCGTGGTCTTCAAGCGGTTCATGCAGGCCCTTGGCGTAGGCGGCCCGTCGGTGGAGACGGTCCTCGCCAACCCGAACGCCCGCCCCGGTGGTTACCTGGAGGGCCAGGTCCACATCACCGGCGGCGATCACGCCACCGACATCGAGTACGTCTCCCTCGGCCTGGTCACCCGCGTGGAGGTGGAGAGCGGCGACAGTGAGTACGACACCACGCAGGAGTTCCACCGGTCGCGGCTGACCGGCGCGTTCCGCCTGGAGCCCGGGCAGCGCCACGACATCCCGTTCCGCTTCGACGTGCCGTGGGAGACGCCGATCACCCACGTCTACAACCAGTACCTGCACGGCATGACCATGGGCCTGCGCACCGAACTGGAGGTGGCGCGGGCGGTCGACAAGGGCGACCTGGACCAGGTGGCGATCTTCCCGCTGCCGGCCCAGGAGCGCATCCTGGACGCGCTGCAGCAGCTCGGCTTCCGGTTCACCCGGGCCGACGTGGAGCGCGGCCGGATCTACGGCGTCGAGCAGACGCTGCCGTTCTACCAGGAGATCGAGTTCTACCCGCCGCCGCAGTACGCGTCCGGCATCAACCAGCTGGAGCTGACGTTCGTGGCGACCGCCCGCCACCTGCAGGTCGTTCTGGAGATCGACAAGCGGGGCGGGCTCTTCACCGAGGGTCACGACGCGTTCGGCCGGTTCACGGTCGACTGGGCCACCGCGGACCAGACCAACTGGGTCGCGCAGCTGGACAACTGGCTACGCCAGTCCGCCCAGCGCCGCGGCCTGTTCTTCTAGATCGTTCAGAGGTCCAGGATCAGGGTGTTCGGACCGGCGTTGACGCTCTCCACCAGCATGTGGGTGCGGAACCGGCCGGTCTCCACCTTGGCCCCACGGTCACGCAGCGCATCGACGACGGCGGTGAACAGCGGCTCCGCGACCTCGGCCGGAGCCGCTGCCGACCAGGTCGGCCGCCGTCCCTTGCGGGCGTCGCCGTAGAGCGTGAACTGACTGACCACCAGGATTCCGGCGCCGAGGTCGGCCGCGGACCGCTCCCCCGGCAGCAGCCGCAGCTCGTGGATCTTCCGGGCCATCGTCTCCGCGAGGGCCGGCGTGTCCGTGTGCGTCACGCCCAGCAGCACCAGCAGGCCCTCCCCGATGGACCCGACCACCTCCCCACCCACGGTCACACTTGCCCTACTCACCGTTTGAATCACCGCTCGCATGGCCGCCACCCTGCCATAAAGCCGACTGAGGACTCCTCATCTACGGCGAACGCAGAGAACATCTCCCGGATTAGTGCCACAAGGGGTTCGCCTTACCTCCGCTTAACGGGGTTTGGAGAAAGCTGTCTCTCACCGGCACGACGTGTTGGTAACGCGCCACTTGTTGGAAGCGGGGAGGGGACTCAAGGTGGTCCTGCAGATGGTGATGGAGAACGTGACCAGCCCGGCCGTCGCGGCCGGTGGGAACACTCCGGCGGTGGACGACGCCCTGGAGACGGTTGCCGACCTGGACGCCACGGACGAGCGAGGTGTCTCGGCCGACCTGGTGCGGGCGTACCTGAACGGAATCGGCCGCACGAAGCTGCTCACGGCCGTGCAGGAGGTCGAGCTCGCCAAGCGCATCGAGGCCGGCCTGTACGCGGAGGAGCTGCTCACCACCACGCACAGCGACGAGCTGACCATCATCGTGGCGGAGGGCCGCAAGGCCAAGGACCACCTGCTGGAGGCGAACCTCCGCTTGGTCGTCAGCATCGCGAAGCGCTACACCGGTCGCGGCATGGCGTTCCTGGACCTGATCCAGGAGGGCAACCTCGGCCTCATCCGCGCGGTCGAGAAATTCGACTACACCAAGGGCTACAAGTTCTCCACGTACGCCACCTGGTGGATCCGCCAGGCCATCACCCGCGCCATGGCCGACCAGGCCCGCACCATCCGCATCCCGGTGCACATGGTCGAGCAGGTCAACCGCATGGTCCGAGCCCGCCGTGAGCTGTCCGTGTCGCTGGGGCGCGAGCCCTCGGTAGCGGAGATCGCCACCGCGATGGGCGTGGAGGAGTTCCAGGTCATCGAGCTGATCTCGTACGATCGCGAGCCGGTCAGCCTGGACCAGGCGGTCGGCGAGGACGGCGAGAGCGCGCTCGGCGACTTCGTGGCCGCGGACAGCGTCCAGCCCGGCGAGAGCACCACGCCCGGCGAGCTGCGCAACGAGGTCGAGATCGTGCTCTCCTCGCTCTCCCAGCGCGAGCAGGCCGTGATCCGCCTGCGCTTCGGCCTGGACGACGGCCGGCAGCGCACGCTGGACGAGGTCGGCCGCGAGTTCGGCCTCTCCCGCGAGCGCATTCGCCAGATCGAGAAGGTCACGCTGCTGAAGCTGCGCGACCCGAGCCGAGCGAATCGCCTCGAGGCCTACGCGTTGTCACGCTGACCCAAGATCAAGAACAGGGTCGTTCGCCCGCTTCCGGGGCGCGTCGGGCGTGCTCCCGCGAGCACCGGCCGGCCGCAGAGGCAGAGCGTTCACTCCGGTCAGGGGGGCCGGGGAGGCAGCCGGGCTCCCTGCCGCCCTCGTGGGGTCACCGAGAACCGCGCGAACCCAACTACATGATCCAGACGTCTCTGCGAGTGCGGGTCCGGCATGGGGGTGCCGGACCGGCCGGGGGCGCGGCAGAGCTGGGGGGAAGTGCGCCGGCCGCCGGACCGATCGGGGGGAGTGATCGGACCGGCGGCCGGCACCGGGTGCGGCGTTCCGGGCGGGATCGCGGGGGGATGCGAACGCCCAGGGCCGCGGATGCGGGGAGTGCGAGGTCAACCGGCGGGGGCCGGGCCGGGGACGCGGACGCCGCGGATCAACTCGGCGCGGACCAGGACGTGGCGGAGCTCGCCCTCGGCGCCGGACGGGTCGACCTCGATGCCGGTGAGGCCGAGCCATTCGAGCGCCGGGAACTCCGCGGGGTCGGCACCCAGCCGGGTGATGCGCAGCGTGAGCGGACCGTTGCCGTAGCAGTAGTCCGCAGGCTTGATCCGGAGGATGTCGCCCGTGCCGAGCGGGTGGTCGGGGGCCGGGAGGCGCAGGTCGAACTCGATCCGGACATCATGGTCGATCATTGCGTCGTCCTTCGGGCAGGCCGATGCACATAACGATGTCGTCCGTGAGGGGAGGGAGCGGTCACGGCCGGGATTGCCGGCATCGGCCGTTCGTCACGGTACGGCGGAGATCTCTCCGTCCACTATTGACTGACTCTTCCGCGTAAACAAGTGGTCACCAAGAGTCGATCAATGCGACTTTGAGCGCCAAGTGCACAGACGGCATGGAAGTTGCAGGTTGCACTCACGCGTCCGGGTCACGCGCCGCCGCGCAGCCGTCGCGGGCCCGGGTCGCCGCGCTCACCCGGGTCGCCGACCTGTACCGATCCGTGCAGCACGGCGAAGCCGTCCGGCCGGGCGAGCACCGGGTTGAGCGACAGCGAGCGGATCTCCGGGTGCTCGTCGACCAGCCGGCCCACCCGGACCAGCAGCTCGGCCAGCGCCGCCCGGTCGACCGGCGCGGCCCCCCGGAAGCCGCGCAGCAGCGGTGCGCCGCGCGGCTCGTCGACCAGCGCGGCCGCGTCCAGATCGGTGAGCGGCGCGGCACGCCAGGCCCGGTCACCGACCAGCTCCATCGCGACGCCGCCGAGCCCGAAGCCGACGATCGGGCCGAACTGCGGGTCCTCCACCATCTCGACCACGCACGCGACGCCGGGCGCCACCATCGGCTGGACGATCACGCCGGTGCCGAACGGGGACAGCTCCCGGTAGGCGCGCTCCACGTCGGCCGCGGAGCCCAGGTCGAGCCGGACCGCGCCCAGGTCGATCCGGTGCCGCAGTCCCCCACCGGCCGCCTTCAGCGCGACCGGATAGCCGTGCCGGCCGGCGGCCACCACCGCGTCCGCGGCGGACTGCACGGTGTCCGACGGCACCACCGGGATGCCGTAGGCCGCCAGCAGCTCCGGCACGCCCGGTCCCGGATCGCCCGGCTCCGCACCCGGCAGCGCCGGATCGCGCGGCTTCCGGCCGTACCCCCGGATCAGGTTCTTGGCTTTGAGCGGGTCGATACCGGGGAGGTCGGGGACGGTGCCGGGTGGACGGCGGAGCCAGTCGGCGTAGATGACGACGCGAGCCAGCGCGCGCACCGCCTCCTCCACGGACGGGTAGGACGGGATGCGGTCCGGGAGCGTGCCGGCCAGGAACATCGCGACCGTGGGCTTCTCCCCGGCCAGCGCCACACTCGCCACCGCGGACGCGAAGTCCGCGTCCTCGTCCGCGTGCTGGCCGGGTAGCGGCGGCGCGAACACCGCGACCAGCGCGTCCACCCGCTCGTCGGTGGCCGCGTCGGCGAGCGCGTCCGCGAAGTCGTGTGCGCTCGCGGCCGGTGGCACGTCGTGCGGGTAGCTCTCGGCCAGCGTCAGGCCGGACACGTGCACGGCCGTGGCCGCGAGCGTGGTCAGCGCGGACGAGTTGCCGACCACACCGATCCGCCGGCCGGCCGGGAGCGGCTGGTGCGCGAGCAGCATGCCCACGTCGAACATCTCCGCGACCGTGTCCACCCGGATCACGCCGGACCGGGCGAACAGCGCGGTGACCGCGGCCGGGTCCAGGCCGGGCACGTCCGGCGCGGCCGGGCGGGCCGCGGACGCGACCGCGACCACCGGCTTGGTGCGGCCGATCCGGCGGGCCAGCCGGGCGAACTTGCGCGGGTTACCGAACGTCTCCAGGTAGAGCAGGATGACGTCGGTGGCCGGGTCGTCCTGCCAGTACTGCAACAGGTCGTTGCCGGAGACGTCGGCGCGGTTGCCGGCCGAGACGAAGCTGGACAGGCCCAGCCCGCGCCGGTCCGCCGCATCCAACAGCGCCACGCCGAGCGCGCCGGACTGGCTGAAGAAGCCGACCCGGCCGGCGACCGGCAGCCGCGGTGCGAGCGTGGCGTTCAGCCGGACGTCGGACGACGTGTTCGCGATGCCGAGGCAGTTCGGTCCGATCAGGCGCAGGCCGGCGTCCCGCGCCGCGCGCAGCAGCTCGCGCTCGGCGGCCGCGCCCTCCGGCCCGGTCTCCGCGAAGCCGGCCGAGACCACGACCAGGCCGCGCACGCCGGCCCGGGCCGCGTCCGCCACCACCGCGCGGACCGCGCCGGGCGGCACCGCGACCAGCGCCAGGTCGATCTCGAGGCCGGCGTCCACCGCGCTGCGCAGCGCGGGCAGGCCGGCCACCCGCGCCGCGGACGGGTGGATCGGCAGCACCGGACCGGCGTAGCCCCCGTCGCGGAGGTGGGCCAGCAGCGCCGCGCCGATGCCCTGGCCACTCGCGCTGGCGCCGTAGACCGCGACCGCGCGCGGCGCGAGCAGCGGCCCGATCGAGCGGGCCTCGGTGCGGTGCTCGCGGCGTTCCTGCACCTCGCGGGACAGTTCGGTGGGTGCGATCGGGAACGTCAGGTGAACGACGCCGTCCTCGTACTTGCGCGCGATCGAGTAACCGGCGTCCGCGAAGACGCGCAGCATCGTGCCGTTCGACGGCAGCACCTCGGCCACGAACCGGGTGATGCCCTCCTGCCGGGCGGCCGCGGCCAGGTGCTCCAACAGCACGGACCCGATGCCGCGGCCCTGGTGCGCGTCCTCCACCACGAACGCGACCTCGGCCTCCGGCGAGTCCGTGCCGAGCCGCTCGTACCGGCCGACCGCGAAGATCTCGCCGCCGCTGGTCAGCACCAGCGCCTCACGGTCGCGGTGGTCGACGGTGACGAAACGGCGCAGGTCGCGCTCCGGGATCCGCGGGTACGGACTGAAGTAGCGCAGGTAGCGGGTGCGCTCGGAGAACCGCGAGTGCATGGCGACGATCGCGGGCGCGTCCTCCGGCCGGATCTGCCGCAGGTGCGCCGTGGTGCCGTCGCTGAGGAGCACGTCCGCGTCCCGGTCGGTCCGGGAAACCGTCTCGGTCATCAGTCCCTCGGGTCGTGCGGGTCCAGGCCGTGCAGCGGGAAGACGGCGCGGCGGGTGGCCATCACGGCCCGGTCCACCGCGTCCGGCTCACCCTCCGGCTCCCACGGTGTGTGGCTCGGGTCGACGTCGTCCGTCATCCGCTCCGGGATCTCGGCCTGACCCAGGTGCCCCTGCGCGATGCGCTGCGCCGCGAACGCGCGCCAGTCCGGCGGCGTGGGCGTGGCCGGGTCGAGCGGTTCGCCGGTGGCGATCGCCAGCAGGTGCGTCCAGGCGCGCGGGACCACCTCGACCAGCGCGTACCCACCGCCGCCGGTGGCCAGCCAGCGGCCTTCGCACAGCTCGTCGGCGAGCGCGCGGAACGCCAGGTAGGTGGCGCGCTGCCCGTCCACCGAGAGGCGCAGGTCGGCCAGCGGGTCGAGCCGGTGCGCGTCCGCGCCGCACTGGGTGACCAGGATCTGCGGCCGGAACGCGCGCAGCAGGCCGGGCACCACCGCGTGGAACGCGCGCTGCCAGCCGGGGTCGGTGGTACCGGGCGGCAGCGCGACGTTGACCGCGTAGCCCTCCGCGCCGGGCACGCCGGTCTCGTCCGGGAAGCCGGTGTTCGGGAACAGCGCGAGCGGCGTCTCGTGCAGGCTGATCGTGAGCACCCGCGGGTCGTCGTAGAACGCGGCCTGCACGCCGTCGCCGTGGTGCACGTCCACGTCCACGTAGGCCACCCGCTCCGCGCCCAGGTCGAGCAGGCGGGCGATCGCGATGGCCGGGTCGTTGTAGACGCAGAAGCCGGCGGCCCGGCCCGGCATCGCGTGGTGCAGGCCACCGGCCACGTTGAGCGCCCGGACGGCCTCGCCCTTCCAGATCGCCTCGGCCGCGGCGACGGTGGCACCGGCGATGCGCGCGCTGGCCTCGTGCATGTTCGCGAAGACCGGATTGTCCGGGCTGTTCAGCCCGTACCCGGAGAAGAAGGGGTCGTCGGGGGCGGTGCGGACCGCCTGCACGTAGTCTCGCGTGTGGACGCGCTCGATCAGCGCGTCCTCCGCGATCGACGGCGCGATCACGCGCACGCCGGGGCGGCGCAGCAGGCCGAGCTCGCGGGCGAGGGCCATGGTGAGTTCCACGCGGACCGGGTTGAGCGGGTGGTCGCCGAGGTCGTACTGCAGGAGGGACTCGTCCCAGACGACGACCGTGCCGGCTGAACCTGATGTCGGGCTCTCCATGCGGCCATCGTCCCACGCGGATCGGCGACTCAGCGGACCAGCTGTGAGACTTCTGTCTATAGGCCGCGGTGACCGGCCGCGCGGAGCGCGCCGTCGAGCGCGCCCAGCGCCTGCGCGGTGATCGCGGGCCGGGCCGTCTCCGGATAGTCCTGACCGGCCCAGGCCAGGCAGGCCGCGTCCAGGAAGCCCAGGTAGCCGTGCAGCGCGTAGTCGAGCGCGGGGTCCTCGGTCTCCAGCATGGCGCGCATCAGGCGCACGTAGTAGGCCCGGCTCTCGGTGCGCAGCTCCGCCGCGGCCGGGGGTTCGCCGCCGGGGGACTGCAGCGGCGCCAGCCAGCCGACCGCCCAGACCGCCACCGTGTCCAGGTAGACGCGGACGCTCTCGGCGAGCCGGTCGCGCGGCGTGGCGTCCGCGGGGAGCGCGGCATCCGCGACGCGCTGCCGGTCCAGCAGCAGGCGGACCGACTGCCGTACGACCGCCAGGTACAGACCGCTCTTGCTGCCGAAGTAGCGGTGCACGAGCGCCTCGGAGGCACCGGCTGCCTCGGCGACGCGAGCCACGGCGACCTCGTCGTACGGGTGGCCGGCGAAGGCCTGGCCGGCCGCGGTGAGGATCGCCTCGCGGCGGGCCGCCTCGCCGAGCCGCTGCCGGGGGCGTCGATCGGTGCGGGTCATGCGGCCCACTCTACCGCTTTAGTGAGCTAGGCTCAGTAAAGTCGCTCACATTGCCGAGGGGGCCACCGCATGAGCTGGGCCGAGCACGCGATTTTCTGGCACGTCTACCCACTGGGCTTCACCGGCGCACCGCCCGCGGCCGAGCCGGGCGAGCCGGTGGTGCACCGGCTGAAGCACCTCGAGGGCTGGCTCGACTACCTCATCGAGCTGGGCTGCAACGGGCTGCAGCTGGGGCCGGTCTTCGCCTCCTCCACGCACGGGTACGACACCGTCGATCATTTCGCGATCGATCCTCGCCTGGGCGACGATTCCGATTTCGACCATCTGATCGCGGCCTGCCGGGAGCGCGGGATCCGGCTGCTGCTGGACGGTGTCTTCAACCACGTGGGGCGCGCGTTCCGGCCGGCCGCCTGGTTCGGCTCGGCGACGTTCGAGGGCCATGACGCGCTGGTCGTGCTGGACCACCGGTCCGAGGCGGTACGCGAGCACGTCATCACCGTGATGAACCACTGGCTGGACCGCGGCGCGGACGGGTGGCGGCTGGACGCGGCGTACGCGGTGCCGCCGGACTTCTGGCGCGCGGTGCTGCCCGCCGTGCGTGAGCGGCACCCGGAGGCGTGGATCGTCGGCGAGGTGATCCACGGGCTGGACTACCGGGAGCGTGCCGGGCTGGACGCGGTCACCCAGTACGAGCTGTGGAAGGCGATCTGGAGCTCGCTCAACGACCGGAACCTGTTCGAGCTGTCCTGGGCGCTGGACCGGCACTCGCCGGACACGCTCACGTTCGTCGGCAACCACGACGTGACCCGGATCGCGTCCCGCCTGACGAACCCGGCGCACCTCGGGCACGCGCTGGCCGTGCTGTTCACGGTGGCCGGGGTGCCGAGCGTGTACTACGGGGACGAGCAGGCGTTCCGCGGGGTCAAGGAGGACCGGGCCGGCGGGGACGACGCGGTGCGGCCCGCGTTCCCGGGTTCCCCGGCGGAGCTGGCGCCGTTCGGGGCGGAGGTGTTGCGGACGCACCAGCGGCTGATCGGGCTGCGGCGGCGCTTCCCGTGGCTGGCGCGGGCGGAGACGACGGTGGCGCACGTGACCAACCGGCAGCTGGCGCTGCGGGCCGAGCACGAGGGCCAGGTCGTGGTGACGTTGCTCAACCTCGACGACGCGCCGTACCAGTTCCCGGCCGTGGAACCGGGGGTCGTGGTGGCCGAGTCCTCCCCCACGCCGGACCGCGACCGCGGCCCGTACGGTCTCGGAGCACAGGCGTGGCGCGTGGTCACCCGTACCGTTGAAAGATCTTGATTTTGATCTTTTGCCTGTTCAGAACGGTTCGTCGCGGGTAGCCTCGCCGGTCGGGGACGTCGGGGGGATCTCGGTATGGCGCGGTACGTGGTGATCGGGGCGGGCATCGTGGGGCTCGCGACCGCGCATCGGCTGACGCTCGACCGCCCCGGCGCGCGGGTGACCGTGGTGGACAAGGAGCCGTGCGTCGCGGCACACCAGACCGGGCACAACTCCGGCGTGATCCACGCGGGCGTGTACTACAAGCCGGGCAGCCTGAAGGCCACGCTGAGCCGGGCCGGCAGCGCGTCGATGGTGGCGTTCGCGCGGGAGCACGGCATCCCGGTGGAGACGTGCGGCAAGCTGATCGTCGCCACCGCCGCGGACGAGCTACCCCGGCTGACCGCGCTGTTCGAGCGCGCCACCGCGAACGGGCTGCCGGTGCGGATGCTGTCGCCCGCGGAGGCGTCGGAGTACGAGCCGCACGTGTCCGCGCTGGCCGCGATGCACGTGGCGTCGACCGGGATCGTGGACTACACCGCGGTGTGCGAGGTGCTCGCGCGGCTGATCGCGGACGGCGGCGGGCGGATCCGGCTCGGTGCCGCGGTCACCGGGTTCCGGCACGGCGTCGTCGAGACCAGCACCGGGGACATCCCGGCGGACTTCGTCATCAACTGCGCGGGGCTGCAGTCGGACCGGATCGCCCGGCTCGCCGGGATCCGGCCGGGCGCGCGTATCGTGCCGTTCCGGGGCGAGTACTACGAGCTGCGCGAGGACCGGCGGCACCTGGTCAACGGCCTGATCTACCCGGTGCCGGACCCGCGGTTCCCGTTCCTCGGCGTGCACCTCACCCGCATGATCGACGGAAGCGTGCACGCGGGGCCGAACGCGGTGCTCGCCACCGCGCGCGAGGGCTACTCGTGGCGCCGGTTCAGCGCGCGCGACCTGGCCGAGGTGGCCGCGTTCCCGGGGATGTGGCGGCTGGCCCGGCGGCATCTCGGGTACGGGCTGACCGAGGTGCGGCGATCGCTGTCCCGGCCGCTGTTCGCACGCAGCCTGGCCCGGCTGGTTCCGGAGATCACCGAGGCGGACCTGGTGCCGGCCGAGGCCGGCGTGCGGGCGCAGGCGATCCTGCCGTCCGGCGAGCTGGTCGACGACTTCCTGATCGAGTCTCGCGACGGACAGGTGCACGTGCTGAACGCTCCGTCACCGGCCGCGACCAGCTCCCTGGAGATCGCAAAACACATCGTCGCGCAGCTCGGAGCGATTTCGCCGAATTAGCGGAGTGGCGGGGCTTTCGCCCGGGGCGCTCACCCCGTACGGTTTCCGGCGTCGGACCGTGAATTCGAGGAGTGGACGTGCGTAACCGGCTGATGGCGGTGACGCTGGGCCTGATGCTGGCCGTCACCGGCTGCAACAACGGTGAGACACCGGAGAGCTCCGGCCCGCCCGTCAAGGCGCGGGTCGACGACGCCCAGGCCGAGATCGCCGGCGGCGCCTGTGAGCTGCTGAACTTCGGCGTGGTGCACGACTTCCTGGACGTGGAGTTCAACGTCTCCGCGGCCGGGGAGCAGAAGGAGACGATCACCTGCGTGCTGCAGCAGGGCGACGCGCCGTGGCCGGATCTGAGCCTGGCGGTCAGTGAGACGTCGGCCGATCCGGCTATCTTCGCGTCGGACGTGAAACCGGACGGCGCGGAAGCGGTCAAGGGACTCGGAAAAGCCGCCTATCAGATCGTCTCCGACTCGACAAAGGAGCACGGGCCGTCCGCGGAGATCGGCTGGCTGTCGTCGAACGGTCGCATTCTGATGTTGCGATACACGTTCGCCAAGGATCAGCAGAAAGCCGCGGCGACGGATATCGCGCCGATCCTGGTCGACATGGCGAAAGACCTGGACGCGACGCTGGTCTCGGCCTGATTGTCGCTTTCCCACGAAAAACCCCCGGCCGTACGGCCGGGGGTTTTGTGTCTGTCGCTTATGCCGCGGCCACGAAAACCCGCGACGCGACCTCACGAGGAAGCTTGATCTTGTCGCCGGAGCGGTCGATCGTCACCGCGTCCCGATCCTGCGCCACCGTCACGGTCGCGCCCGGATCGACGCCCGCGGCGTGCAGTTGACGCAGCACATCCGCATTCGTCTGGACGCTCTCGCAGATGCGGGACACCACGACGCTGCCGGACAGGCCGGGGAACGCGAGGTTGCGCTCCCCCGGCCGCTCCTCCGTCGACGGGTCGTCACCCAGCGCCTCCAGGCCCGGGATCGGATTGCCGTACGGCGAGCGGCTAGGCCGGTTCAGCAGCTCGAAGACCCGCTTCTCCACCGCGTCACTCATCACGTGCTCCCAGCGGCAGGCCTCCTCATGGGCCTCCTCGTAGGGCATGCCGATGACGTTGACCAGCAGCAGCTCGGCAAGGCGGTGCTTGCGCATGACGGAGACCGCGTGCTGACGCCCCGCCTCGGTCAGGTGCAGATGACGATCGTTCTCGACCCGCAGCAGTCCGTCCCGCTCCATGCGGGCGACGGTCTGACTCACGGTGGGGCCGCTCTGGCGCAGACGCTCCGCGATTCGCGCGCGAAGCGCGGGCACGCCCTCCTCCTCGAGCTCGAGGATGGTCTTCAAATACATTTCGGTGGTGTCGACTAGGTCGTTCACGACGGCAGCCCTCCCTGGATGGCGATTCTACCTTGCGAACCCGGCACCAGACTTGGCCGCAGAATGGTAAGGGCAAGTGCCGAAGGGTGGTGTTGACTAGGGACTTGTGACCCTACCGGACGAACTTCTCATCGATGCCTCAGCGCTCGCCGCGCTCCTGCGCTCCGGAGCGGCCCCGACGCTGCTCGACGTGCGCTGGCGGCTCACCGGCCCGCCCGGCCGCGACGACTACCTGGCCGGCCACCTGCCCGGCGCCGTCTTCGTCGACCTGGACGCCTCGCTCAGCGGCCCGCCCGGCGAGCACGGCCGGCATCCGCTGCCCGACCCCACCGTGCTGCAGGACGCGCTGCGCGCAGCCGGGGTGTCCGCGTCCCGTCCGGTCGTCGTCTACGACGACGGCGACCAGTGGGCCGCGGCGCGCACCTGGTGGACGCTGCGCTGGGCCGGGCACCCGCACGTACGGGTGCTGGACGGCGGGTTCCGGGCCTGGCGGTCCGGCGGATTCGAGATCACGTCCGAGGTGCCGGGAACCGACGTGGGCGACTTCACGGTCCGGACCGGCGGCCTGCCGGTGCTGGACGCGGCCGGTGCCGCGACCGTCGCGGCCGGTGGCGTGCTGATCGACGCGCGGGCACCGGAACGCTACCGCGGTGAGGTCGAGCCGGTGGACGCGGCTCCGGGGCACATCCCGGGCGCGGTCAACGTGCCGACCGCGGGGAACACCGGGCCGGACGGCCGCTTCCTGGCGGCGGGCCAGTTGCGCGATCGCTTCGCCGCGGCCGGCGTGACGCCGGAGGCCGAGCTGGTCGGCGCGTACTGCGGGAGCGGGGTGACCGGCGCACACACGGTGCTGGCCCTGCATCTGGCCGGACGGAAGGACGCGGCGCTGTACGTCGGCTCGTGGAGCGAGTGGATCACGGACGCGTCGCGGCCACGGGCGCTGGGCGACGCCGGAGCGGCGAAGGCGCCCGGGCAGGAGTAGGCGCGACTCGTGATGGGTGAACGAGACCGCCGGCCGGCTCCATCGGCGCCCGGTCGACGAGGCTGACTCCCACCTCGCCGGGCGGCGGCCGACGTGGCCGCCTCTCGGCCGGGATCCGGCGGCCAGCTGACGCCGCCGAAGCCCGGCCGTGATCAGACGGGGGGCTGGCGCGGCCGCCTCCCGCCCCGGGCCGGGCGGGAGGCGGGCGCGGGTCAGCGGCGGGCCGGGTAGGCGAGGGCGGCGACCGCGCCGAGCAACAGGAGCATGCCGGTGAGGACCGCCGGGGTGAGGCGCTCACCGAGGAACACGACCGCGAGCAATGCGGCCGCGACCGGTTCGAGCAGCGTGACGACGGCCGCGGTGGTGGCGCTCACCTGCGCCAGGCCGGCGAAGAACAGGCCGTAGGCGAGCGCGCTCGCGACCACCCCCAGGTAGAGCAGCCAGCCGATGGTCACCGGCAGACCGGCAGCGCTCGGCAGTACGCCCTCGGCCAGCGCGAACGGGGTGAGGACGACGCCGCCCACCAGGAAACCGGTCAGCGAGGTCCGGAACGGGTCGCCGGCGCCGTCGGCGGTGCGGCCGATCAGCGTGACCACGGCGTAGCCGAACGCGGAGAAGAGCGCGCAGGTGATGCCGAGGGCCGGGTTCGGGCCGGTGGCGCCGCTGTCCAGGGACAGCGCGACCAGGCCGGCGAGCGCGAGCGTGATGGCGGCGGCACCGGCGTGGCCGAGGCGTTCGGCGAGCAGGACGCGGGCGCCGACGGCGATCAGGATCGGACCGGCGCCGAGCGTGACGACGGTGGCGACGGCGAGGCCGGTCTCGGCGATGCTGACGTAGAACGCGGACTGGTAGACGGCGAGCCCGACGCCGGTCGCGACGGCCATCAGCAGGCGGCGGAACCGGCGACGGCGTGCGCTCGCGGCGCCGGCTCTACGGGCATCGCCGTGCGCGGCGGCTCTACGGGCATCGCCATGTGCGGCGACGGCCGGGCCGGCGCCGCCGTGGAAGGCCGCGTAGCCGTCGGTGACGGCGAGGCCGGCCTCGCCGTGCTCATCGCGGGCCGAGGCCCGGCGTGCCGACGCCCGGTGGCGGGCGGTGCGTGTGGCCAGATACCCGGCGAGGGCGAGCGCTCCGATCACGAAACGCCAGTAGGAGACGGCGATCGGGCCGAGGCCGCCGGTGCGGTACAGCACGGCGGCCACCGCGCCGCCGGTGCCCCAGGCCACGGCGGCCAGGGCGATCAACGCCATGCCGCGCCAGAGGGGATTCGTGCCGCGCGCGGCCGGGGAGGCGACGGATGCGGGTGCGGAAGTATCGATGGACATGCGGATGCTCCACTGCGGATGGTCGGATCAGGGCTGCGGAGTGAGGGCAGCGACCACCCGCCGCGCGCATCGAGGCGCTTGCGGCATCACCGGGCCGGAAAGACGGCCCTTACGGTCGCCCGCTCAGCGGGCGACCGGCGGGGAGCACACGACGAGACGCATGACCGGCACGCTAGAGGAACAGCAGGTCACCGGACAGCCGGATTTCACCAGGTGGGTCAGCGCAGCGGCCGGAGCGTCGCCTCCAGGCGCTGGAGCTCGTCGAGCATCACGGTCGCGGACGCGTCGATGGCGGACGTGGCCTGGAACTCGCCGTCCACGATGTGCTTCGCGACGAACGGGATGATCACCGACTCGCTGACCGGGATCATCTTCAGGTACTGCAACACCGGCTTGATCGCCTGCGCCGCCCGCACCCCACCGGCGACCGCGCCGTAGCTGACCAGACCGACCGGCTTGTGCGCCCACTCCTGGAACAGGTAGTCGATCGCGTTCTTGAGCGGCGCGGGATACCCGTGGTTGTACTCCGGCGTCACGATGACGAACGCGTCCGACGCGTCCACGATCGCGCTCCACGCCTTCGTGTGCGCGTGCTCGTACTTGCGGAGCCGCGGGTGGTTCGGCTCGTCCATCATCGGCAGGCCGATCTCGGCCAGATCGGCGATGTGCAGGTCGAAGCCGCCGTGCGCGGTCGCGCGGCCGCCGAGCCATCGGGCGACCGGCGCACCGGCGCGGCCTGGGCGGGTACTGGCGATGATGATCGTGAGCTGTGGCACGCCGCTCATGATATGCGGCGTGCGGCGGCTGCTCCGCCCATCGGCTAGCAGCCGAGCGCGGGAATCGCCGGCGGTGCTGCTGCGAGGTGGTGATCGCGAGCAGGCCGAGCCCGGCGACCGGCAGCGGGATCCCTACGCCCGCCCGCCGCGGCGCCGGACCGCGACCGGGACCGCTCCGCGACGGGATCGCGCGCGAACGGCCAAGGTGGCGGAGACCGGAATCCGGCCTCCGCCACCGCGGCGTCACTTGTAGATGTTGTTCAGCGAGGCCGGCGCCGGCTGCACGTTCGCCGGCACCTCCGGGGCCTTCGCGGTACCGAACTCGGAGAACGTCAGCGACTGCTTGATCTCCGGCGTCTTGTCCGTCTTCGCGATCGTGAGCACCAGCTCGGAGACGTTGCCCGCACCGTCCAGCTCCGCCGCGAACGTGGCCGTCTTCGCGGCGTCGCCGATCGCCTTCAACAGCGTCGCGGTCTGCGCATTCGGGCTACCCTCGGACGCGGCCGCGAAGTCGAACACGCCGGTGAACGCGGCATCGCCGTCCCGCTCCACCGAGGCGATCGACGTCTCGAAGGCCGGCTGCAACGGCGCCTGCTGCTCGAACGAGTAGTCCAGCTGCTTCGCGACGGACAGATCCATCTCGTACCAGGCGTCCGGGTCGATGCCGAGGCCGCTGTTGCCGGACCCGAAGTCCATCTTCGCGTACGCCTTGCCGTCCACGTAGACCATGTCGGTGCTGAACTTCGTGCCCTCCAGCTCACCGGACGTCGAGTTGCTCGACGACTTCCCCGGTGCGTAGACGACGCCGGACGCCTCCGTACCGTCCACGCTGACCGTGTAGGCGTAGTGCCCCGCCTTCACCGCCGTGAACGCCTGCAGGAACGCCTCCTTCGGATCCGCCGGCGTCACCTCCGGCGCCGCCGTGGCCGCCCCACCGGGCGCGGGCGCACTCGTCGCACCGGAGTCCCCGGCACCCCCGCACCCGGCCGCGACACCCAGCACGGTAACCGCCGAGACAGCGACGACGATGGTCTTCAGAGCCTTCACGTACATAACTCCCCGTAGCTGCATTGCATCCAGATCAACTCCACGCAGGCTAGAACAGTCCCGCAACCCCGGTGGCGCCCGTCACCTTCGGTGACAGCAGAACCGGTGTGTTCGGCCCTCGCTCCGAGCGTACGGGCGGCTCCACGCCGCGAGCGGGAAGCCAGGTTGCGGGGGTCAATGGGCGATCTTGTCGAGTTCGGTGAGGTCGTCGGTGGAGAGGTGGAGGGCGGCGCCGGTGATGTTCTCGCGCAGGTGGGTGACGGCGGACGTGCCGGGGATCAGCAGGATGTTCGGGGAGCGCTGGAGGAGCCAGGCGAGCGCGACGGCCATCGGGGTGGAGTGCAGGCGGGTGGCGACGGCGGTGAGCGCGGAGGACTGGAGTGGGGTGAAGCCGCCGAGCGGGAAGAACGGGACGTAGGCGATGTCGTCGGCGGCGAGCGTGTCGATCAGGTCGTCGTCGTGGCGGACCGCGAGGTTGTACATGTTCTGGACGCAGACGATGGGCGCGATCGAGCGGGCCTCGGCGACCTGGCCGGCGGTCGCGTTGCTGACGCCGAGATGCCGGATCAGGCCGTCGCGTTGCAGCTCGGCCAGCGTCTCGAAGGCCTCGGCGAGCGAGCCGGGCTGCGGGCCCTCCGCGTTGCCGAGGCGCAGGTTGACGAGGTCCAGCGCGTCCAGGCCGAGCGACCGCAGGTTCTCCTGGACGGCGCGGCGGAGCGCGGCCGGCTCGCGGGCCGGTGGCCAGCCGCCCTGCGCGTCGCGGTCGGCGCCGACCTTGGTCGCGATGTGCAGACCCTCGGGGTACGGGTGCAGCGCCTCGCGGATCAGCTGGTTCGTGACGTGCGGGCCGTACGCCTCGGCCGTGTCGATGTGCGTGATGCCGAGCGCGGCGGCCTCCCGGAGGACCGCGAGCGCGCCGTCACGGTCGGCGGGCGGGCCCATCACCCATGGGCCGGCGAGCTGCATGGCGCCGTAGCCGAACCGGGTGACGGTCAGGTCGCCGAGCGTCCAGGTGCCGCCGGGAAGGGTCGTGGACATGTGCGTGCCTCTCTGTCGATGTACGCACTCCATGCTGGTGGGGTAACTTCCTGTTGGGAAGTACGCACCTCAAGGTACGTAAGGCACCGAAGGAGCAGGCGATGGCGACGATGACGGCGGCCGAGAGGCGGGCCCTGGCGAAGGTGGAGTACGACGCGTTCCTGGCAGCGTGCCCGAGCCGCCAGCTCCTCGATCGGATCTCCGACAAGTGGGTGGCGCTGATCCTGTCCGCGCTCGGCAGCGGGCCGGACTGCACCGGGGAGCCGCGTCCGATGCGCTACTCGGAACTGTCCCGGCTGCTGGCCGGCGTGAGCCAGAAGATGCTCACCCAGACACTGCGCGCGCTGGAACGCGACGGGCTGATCACCCGCAGCGTGGAGGCAACCGTTCCGGTCACGGTGACGTACGAGCTGACCGGGCTCGGGCTCTCGCTGCACGCGATGATGCGCGGGCTGAAGATGTGGGCCCAGGACCACATGGACGAGGTCCTGACCCACCGCGCCGCCTACGACGCGTGACACAGGCAAGGGCCTCCCGCACGTACCCGCGCGGGAGGCCCTTGATCCTGCTGTTGATCCTCAGCTGCAGCCGGAGGTGCTGCCGCAGCCCTCGCAGACGTAGCAGCTGCCGGCCGGGCGCATCTTGGTGCCGCAGGTGAAGCAGAGCGGGGCGTCGGCGGAGCGGCCCTGGACCAGCTCGAGGAGCTCGGTCGAGGTGCGGGCCTGGACCGGTGCGGGCTGGGCCGGGACCTTGGCGTCGGCCGGCTTGGCCGGCTCGGTGACCGCGGCGGCGGTGACGACCGGCTCCGGGGCCTTGGTGGGCACCGGGGCGGACGCGGCCATGCCGGCCAGGTCGACCGCGGCCTCCTGCTCCGCGGCGACCTGGGCCGCGCGCTCACGCGCGGTCAGGATGCCCAGCTCGGAGCGGGTCTCGAAGTCCAGGTAGTCCAGCGCCAGGCGACGGAAGATGTAGTCCATCACCGAGGACGCCATCCGGATGTCCGGGTCGTCGGTCATGCCGGCCGGCTCGAAGCGCATGTTCGTGAACTTGTTGACGAACGTCTCCAGCGGGACGCCGTGCTGAAGCCCTATCGAGATGGCCACCGAGAAGGCGTCCATCACGCCGGCGAGCGTGGAGCCCTGCTTGGACATCTTCAGGAAGACCTCGCCGAGGCCGCCGTCCGGGTAGCCGGAGGCGGTGAGGTAGCCCTCGGCGCCGGCAACCGAGTACGACACGGTCTGCGAGGAGCGCTTCTTCGGGAGGCGCTTGCGGACCGGGCGGTACTCGATGACCTTCTCGACGACCTTCTCGACCTCGGCCTTGGGCTCCTCGGCGGGAGCCTCCTTCTTCATGGCGGAGAGCGGCTGGCCGACCTTGCAGTTGTCGCGGTAGATCGCGAGCGCCTTGAGGCCGAGCTTCCAGCCCTGGAAGTAGACCTCCTCGACCTCCTCGACCGTCGCGTCCTCCGGCATGTTGACGGTCTTGGAGATGGCGCCGGAGATGAACGGCTGGACGGCCGCCATCATCCGGACGTGGCCCATCGGGGAGATGGACCGGGCGCCCATCGCGCAGTCGAAGATCGAGTAGTGCTCGGTCTTCAGGCCCGGGGCGTCGATCACGTGGCCGTGCTCGCCGATGTGCTCGACGATCGCCTCGATCTGCTCCTCCTGGTAGCCGATGCTGCGCAGCGCGCGCGGGACCGTCTGGTTGACGATCTGCATCGAGCCGCCGCCGACCAGCTTCTTGAACTTGACGAGCGCCAGGTCCGGCTCGATGCCGGTGGTGTCGCAGTCCATCATCAGGCCGATGGTGCCGGTCGGCGCGAGCACGGACGCCTGCGCGTTGCGCCAGCCGTTCTTCTCGCCGATCTTGTTACCGAGCGTCCACTGCTCGCCGGCCGCCTCGCGGATCGCGTCGGAGACCGTGCTGAACGCCCTTATGTCGTCGTTCGCCGCGGCGTGCTTGCGCATGACGCGCTGGTGCGCCTTGGCGTTGCGGGCGTAGCCGTCGTACGCGCCGACGATCCCGGCCAGCTCGGCCGAGCGACGGTACGCGGTACCGGTCATCAGCGAGGTGATCGACGCGGCGACGGTGCGGCCGCCGTCCGAGTCGTAGGGCAGGCCGGAGGCCATCAGCAGCGCGCCGATGTTCGCGTAGCCGATACCCAGCTGACGGTACGCCCGGGTGGTGGCGCCGATCCGCTCGGTCGGGAAGTCGGCGAAGCAGATCGAGATGTCCATCGCGGTGATGATGAACTCGACCGACTTGACGAACTTCTCGATCTCGAAGCCGCCGTCGTCCTTGAGGAACTTCATCAGGTTCAGCGAGGCCAGGTTGCAGGACGAGTCGTCCAGCGACATGTACTCCGAGCACGGGTTCGAGGCGGTGATCCGCCCGGTCTCCGGGTTCGTGTGCCAGTCGTTGATGATGTCGTCGTACTGGATGCCCGGGTCGGCGCACTCCCACGCGGCCAGCGCGACCTTGCGGAACAGGCCCTTCGCGTCGATCGTCTCGATGACGCTGCCGTCCAGGCGGCTGCGCAGGCCGAACTCGGTGCCGTTCTCGACCGCGGTCATGAACTCGTCGGACACGCGGACCGAGTTGTTCGCGTTCTGGTACTGCACGGAGACGATGTCCGCACCGCCCAGGTCCATGTCGAAGCCGGCGTCCCGCAGCGCGCGGATCTTGTCCTCCTCGCGCGCCTTGGTCTCGACGAACTCCTCGATGTCCGGGTGGTCGATGTCGAGGATGACCATCTTCGCCGCCCGGCGGGTGGCGCCGCCCGACTTGATGGTGCCGGCGGACGCGTCCGCGCCGCGCATGAAGCTGACCGGGCCGGAGGCGGTGCCGCCGCTGGAGAGCAGCTCCTTGGAGGAACGGATCCGGGACAGGTTCACGCCGGAGCCGGAACCGCCCTTGAAGATCAGTCCCTCCTCCTTGTACCAGTCCAGGATGGAGTCCATCGAGTCGTCGACGGAGAGGATGAAGCACGCGCTGACCTGCTGCGGCGACGCGGTGCCGACGTTGAACCAGACCGGCGAGTTGAAGCTGAACACCTGGTGCAGCAGCATCCAGGTCAGCTCGTGCTCGAAGATCTCGGCATCGGTCGACGTCGCGAAATAGCCGTACTTTTCGCCCGCGGCGCGATACGTCTTCGCGACCCGGTCGATCAGCTGCTTGAGCGACCACTCACGCTGCGGGGTCCCCACCGCGCCCCGGAAGTACTTCGTGGTCACGATGTTCGCCGCGTTGACGCTCCACGACGTGGGGTACTCCACACCGCGCTGCTCGAAGTTGATCGAGCCGTCCCGCCAGTTCGTCATGACGACGTCCCGGCGCTCCCACTCGATCTCGTCGTACGGGTGGACGCCCTCGGTCGTCCAGACCCGCTCCACGGTGAGGCCCTTGAGCTCCTTCGACTCCTTCGGAGCCGAGCCGTTGCCCTGCGTCGCCCGGATCCGCCCCTTACCCGTCGTCGCGTTGCTCGTGGACGCGTTGTCCCCGGCCAATGTGCTTCCCCCTCGATCAGCGCGGCTTTCGTAGCCGCGACTCTCACTACTGTCGTTGCTCAGACCCCAGAGCGATCGGACGGTACGGCTGCCGCGCCGTTCGCGTCCGCGCCCTGCTCGATCGCGGCCTCACGCGCCAGCGCCTCCTGGCGCAACGCCTCGATCTCCCGTTCGAAGTCCCCCAGCGTGTCGAACGACCGGTAGACGCTGGCGAACCGCAGGTAGGCGACGACGTCAAGCTCCCGCAGCGGGCCGAGGATCGCGAGACCGACCTCGTTACTGGGAATCTCCGCCGCGCCCCGCGACCGGACCGCGTCCTCCACCCGCTGCGCGAGCAGAGCCAGTGCGTCCTCCGTGACCGGGCGGCCCTGGCAGGCCTTGCGCACGCCGTTGGCGATCTTCGTCCGGCTGAACGGCTCGGTGACGCCGCTGCGCTTCACCACCGCGAGGACCGCCTCCTCGACCGTGGTGAACCGCTTGCCGCACTCGGGGCAGGACCGCCGCCGGCGGATCAGCTGCCCGTCGTCCGCCTCGCGGGAATCCACCACCCGGGAGTCGGCGTGCCGGCAATACGGACAGCGCATGTCGAGCGTCCCCTTCCCCCGCGGCTGGGCCGGCTCCCCTCCAGCCTTACCCCGCGCACGCCGAACCGCAGCGAAAACGCCCGGTTGCACCGGGCGGCCGCTGTGGTGAACAGGCTGGGAAGGTGGGGGTGAGGACCCCTACCAGTTGATGACTTACACCCGTGTCACTACTAGATGTTGTGACCCTAGGCCCCCCACGCCACGGGTGCAAGCTCACCCGCCGCATCGGTCACAACTGTGCCTGCGGTCTCAACACGCGTCGTGGGACGGTGGTTACCGGCGGCGCGGAAGTCGTTGCTTTTGACCGGGTTTCGGCTCCCGGGGGACGATCTCAGCGCTCGCGCGGCAGCCGCAACTCCTGGCCGGGACGGATCGTGTAGCCGGGCAGATCGTTCAGCGCCCGGATCTCCTCCACCATGGCGAACGGGTCGTCGCTGGGACGGTAGCGCGCCGCGATGTCCCACAGCGTGTCGTGCTTCTGCACCACGGCGGTGGGCAGCGGGCCGGCGTCCTTCTCCGCGTGCGAGGCGGTGGCGGCGACCAGGCCGACCGCGACCCAGGCCAGCGCGATCAGCGCGATCATGCGGACGATCCGGCCACGCCGGGTGAGGCGCAGCGGCCTCCTCGGCGGCCGCTGCGCCGGACGGGCCGTGCGATCGGTCCCCCAACCGATCGCCGCCCTGGTGGGGGCGCTCACCGCGGATGCGGAGAACGCCGTCGTCGTTGCCGTCCCGGCCACGGGACCCCCCAGTAATAATGATCTTACTCGAACAAGGGTTCGATAGAACGGACGTACGAAGGTCTACCAGAACATGCGTACGGATGTCGAGGCTCGAAAGCGCGACACGCCGCCTAAATCTCGTACAGATGTTTGAAGAAGTGGGATTTCACCATTACCGTTTGCGCACAGAGGGGTCACCACGCCGAACCGGACTTCCCCAAACCGGCTCGGCGGGGCCGCACCACCGGGCGACGTGACGTCCGGCCGCGGTCCGCATGGCGCACTCCCGTACCTAACGGCCGCCGTTGCGCACTTCCCCACCGCGCACCGGCGACCAGGTGCCGCACCCGGCACTCACCGACCAGGGAGGACGGACGTGTCAACCGACGACCGGAGCAAGCATCCGGAGCAGGAGCAGCAGGGCAAGAGCGCGCCCTCCGCGGGCAAGCGCGGCGCCGGGCGGCAACGGGCCGCGGCCCCGCACCTGCGGCCGGTGCAGCCGGTCAGCAGTTTCCCCGATCTGGTCTCCGCGGACCTCACGGCACGCCAGCGCAAGATTCTCGAGTTCATCCGCGAGTGGGTGGAGAAGTACGGTTACCCGCCGAGTGTCCGGGAGATCGGCGAGGCGGTCGGCCTCGTCTCCCCGTCCTCCGTCGCGTACCAGCTGAAGGAGCTGGAGCGGAAGGGCTTCCTGCGCCGCGACCCGAACCGGCCGCGTGCCGTCGACGTCCGGCCGCCGGCCGACATGATCGACGACGAGGCGGCCCGCGCGCAGCGCCCCACGCCCGCGTTCGTGCCGATGCTGGGCCGGATCGCGGCCGGTGGCCCGATCCTGGCCGAGCAGGCGGTGGAGGAGGTCTTCCCGCTGCCGCGCGAGCTGGTCGGCGAGGGCGAGGTCTTCATGCTGAAGGTCAAGGGCGACTCGATGATCGACGCCGCGATCTGCGACGGCGACTGGGTCGTGGTGCGGCAGCAGCCGAACGCGGACTCCGGTGAGATCGTCGCCGCGATGCTGGACGGCGAGGCCACGGTGAAGACGTACCGGCGCCGCGACGGACACGTCTGGCTGATGCCGGCGAACCCGGCGTTCGACCCGATCCCGGGCGACGACGCATCCATCATCGGCCGCGTCGTGGCGGTGCTCCGGCGGATCTGAGGTCGCGGCGCAGCACCGGATCCCGCAACAGCGCCACACGCGATCCGGCGGCGCCGCGCTGCAAGCGGCTCGGCTCGCCCAGCCCGGCGAGCCGAGCCGGATATCCGCATTCCTCCGGCGACGCCCGAGGAATGCGGGCTCGTCGGTCACGGCACGGGCCGTCACACCGAAATCGGATCGCCGCGAAAGACGTCCGGGGTGTGGGCTCCGTCGGCCGTGGAGGCCGCACCCCGGAAACCTCTGATCGTCGCCCGCGAATCAGCGCCGGCGGTCGTCGTAGGGCGGGTTCTGCGGGTAACCGCCGCGCTGGTCGTCGCGGCGATCGTGACCGCCGCTCCGCTCGCCGTCCCCGCCGCCGTAGACGGCACCGGAACCGCCGCCGTTCATACCGGCCGGGCCGCCGCCGTAGACGCCGCTCCCGCCCTGGCGCGGCGGGCGACCGCCACCGCCCTGCTGCGGAGCCCGCCCACCGTCCTGCGGACCGCGCCCGCCCTGCTGGGGACCGCGCCCGCCCTGCGGGACGCCGCCGCCCTGTTGCGGACCGCGCGCACCCTGCTGCGGCCCACGCCCGCCTTGCTGCGGGCCGCGACCGCCCTGCTGCGGACCACGCCCGGCCTGCGGGATGCCGCCGCTCTGCAGCGGGTTTCCGCCGCCCTGCTGCGGGTTTCCGCCGCTCTGCTGCGGGCCACGCCGGCCGCCGCCGCCCGGACCACCGTCACCGCGCGGACCGCCGCCGGGACCGCCCTGCCCGCCGCGCGGGCCACCGGGCCCAGCCGGCGCCCCGCCGCGTGCACCCTGCGCCCCGCCGCGCGGGCCGTCGGCACCGCCCTGACCGGCACCGCGCGGACCGCCGCCGGGGCCGGCCTGGCCACCGCGCGGACCCCCGCCGGGACCGCCCTGACCAGCGCCGCGAGGGCCGTCCTGGCCGCCTTGACCGCCGCCGCGCGGGCCACCGCCCTGGCCGCCGGGACCACGACCGCCGCCGCCCGGCCCGCGACCGCCGCCGCCCTGACCGCCGCCGCCCTGGCCACCGGCGCCACCGGCGCCGTAGACCGCGCCGGAGCCGCCGCCGTTCATACCGGCCGGGCCACCGCCGTACACGCCGCCGCTCTGCTGCGGATCCTGCGGACCGCGACCGCCGCCGCGCGGGCCCTGACCGGACCCGTCCGGCCGGCCGGCCGCGCGGCCGCCACCGGCGCCGTACACCGCGCCGGAGCCGCCGCCGTTCATACCGGCCGGGCCACCGCCGTACACGCCGCCGGACTTAGCGGCACCGGCCTTGCCGCCGTCGCCCGGACCAGCGCCGGCGCCGTACACCGCACCAGAGCCGCCGCCGTTCATACCGGCCGGGCCACCGCCGTACACGCCGCCACCGCCGCGCGCCGCCCCACCGCCGGCGCCGTTTCCGCCGGCGCCGTAGACCGCGCCGGAGCCGCCGCCGTTCATACCGGCCGGGCCGCCGCCGTACACGCCGCCGGACCGGGCCGCGCCGCCCGCGCCGTACACGGCGCCCGCGGCGGCCGGCTCACGGCGGTTCGCGCCCGAGGACTCCGCGCCGTTCCAGCCGCCGCTCTGCTCGGGCGAGTCGCCGTCACCGAGCCCGGCGGCGGATGCGGCCTTGACCTTGGGCTCCTCCTCGTCCGGGACCGGGTTGCGGCGCCGGAACATCACGATGCCGAGGATGCCGCCGATCAGCATGAGCAGGCCGACGACGCCGACCGACACGACCGCGGCGGTGATCTGGCCGAGGGACAGCTTCTCCCACAGCGCGCGGTCGTCGCCCTGGCCGTCGCCGCCCGCGTCCTGCGCCTGGACCGCGTTGTGCGTCGGCGCGTACTTCAGCAGCTTCGGCGTGTCCTTGGCGAACGTCTGGCCCGGTGACACCTCGGAGACGGTGATGTAGGAGGCGCCGTCCGCCGCGTACGTGATCGCCTCGCCGAACGACTCGTCGGGCAGCCCGGTGATGCGTGGTTCGCCGCCGGTCACGGCCGCGATGACGTCGCCGTTCTGCACGTCCCACTCGAACGCGTCCGCGTACGTACGGAGTGCCACCTTCGCGCCGCCGGGCGCGACCGCGCCGCCGGTGACCGCGAGCCGGCCGGGCACGCCGAGCCAGGTGCTGGTCTCGGTCAGCGGGATCTTCCACTCGCCGGCCTGCTTGAGCTCGATGCCGTCCGCGGTCTTCTCCAGCGGCGCCGCGGGGATCCAGAAGTGCGCGACCGCGGCCTCCTTGGTGACCACGATCGGCGTACCGTCGCCGTTGACCAGCAGGGCCTCGGCGTTCGGCGCGTTGTCGCCGGGGTAACGCACGGGGTAATAGACCGGCTCCGGGCTCTCCGCCGTCAGGTCGATCTTGAACAGCCCGATCGTGGCGCGCTTGCCCTCGTTGTCACCGACGTCGCCGACCCACAGCGTCTTTCCGTCCGGCGAGAGCACCATGTCCTCGGTGTCCGCGGGCTCGCCGGGGTACTCGATGGTCCGGTTGCCCTGGAGCTTGCACTTGCCGTCCAGGTAGAAGACCTTGGTGGCCTCGGCGGGGTTGTCCGAGCCGTCGTTGATGACGAAGTAGCCGTCCTCGTAGGCGGCGATGCCGGAGAGCTCGGACAGCACCTCGTCGGAGAGCTTGCACACCTCCTGGCCCTTCGCGGGCTCCGCGGCCGCCGCCGCGAGTGCGTTCGACGGCATGGCAGCGACCAGCCCGAACGCCACAACAATCGATGAAACCGCACGCCGCATCCGGCTAGTCTCGCACGCCATCCTCGAACCTTGGTTACACGCCGATCAAAGCCGACTGACACACACCGGGTGCGATGCCGCCCTTACGCGCCGCATCGCACCCACAGACAACTACAAATCAGGACAATAGGAAACGTCAGCCGGTTACCCACGGTGACAGCTCGGCGGCAAGGGCTTCATCGACGCGGACGTGCAGTTCCGTACCGTCGCCGGTGTGCGCGGTGCTGAGCACCTCGCCGCGGCGATGCACCTGCGCCACCAGATCGCCACGGTCGTACGGCACCGTGACACGGATCTCCACGGCCGGCCGCGGCAGCCGCGACTCGATCGCGGACCGCAGCTCGTCGATGCCGCGGCCGGTGTGCGCGGACACGAAGATCGCGTCCGGCCACTCGCGCTTGAGGCGGAGCAGCGTCTCCTCGTCGGCCGCGTCGGTCTTGTTGACCACCAGCAGCTCGGGCAGCCGGTCCGCGCCGACCTCGGCCAGCACCTCGCGCACCGCGCGCAGCTGCTCCTCCGGGTCGGGGTGCGAGCCGTCCACCACGTGCACCACCACGTCCGCCTCCGCGACCTCCTCGAGCGTGGAGCGGAACGCCTCCACGATCTGGTGCGGCAGGTGCCGGACGAAGCCGACCGTGTCGGAGAGCGTGTAGACCCGGCCGTCCGACGCGTACGCCCGGCGGGTGGTCGGGTCGAGCGTGGCGAACAGCGCGTTCTCCACCAGCACGCCCGCGTTGGTCAGCTTGTTCAGCAGGCTGGACTTGCCGGCGTTGGTGTAACCGGCGATCGCGACGGCCGGCACCGAGCGCCGCGTGCGACGGGCGCGCTTGGTCTCCCGTACCGTCTTCATCGCCTTGATCTCCCGCCGCAGGCGGGCGATGCGGGTCCGGATGCGCCGCCGGTCGATCTCCAGCTTCGTCTCACCGGGACCGCGCAGGCCGACGCCGCCGCCGCTCGCGCCACCGCCGGCACCACCGGCCTGGCGGGACAGCGACTCACCCCAGCCCCGGAGGCGCGGCACCAGGTATTCGAGCTGCGCCAGCTCGACCTGCGCCTTACCCTCCTTGCTCTTGGCGTGCTGGGCGAAGATGTCCAGGATCAGCGCCGTACGGTCGACGACCTTGACCTTGACCTGCTGCTCCAGGTTGCGCAGCTGGGACGGGGACAGCTCGCCGTCGCAGATGACGGTGTCGGCGCCGGTCTCCCGGACGACCGCGCCCAGCTCCTCGACCTTGCCACGGCCGATGAACGTGGCCGGGTCCGGCCGGTTGCGCCGCTGGATCAGGCCCTCCAGGATCTGCGACCCGGCGGTCTCGGCCAGCGCGGCCAACTCGGTCAGCGAGTTCTCCGCCTCGGTGACGGAGCTGCCGGTCCAGACGCCGACCAGCACGACCCGCTCCAGGCGGAGCTGGCGGTACTCGACCTCGGTGATGTCGGTGAGCTCGGTGCTGAGGCCCGCCACGCGGCGCAGGGCGTGCCTGTCCTCCAGCTCCAGCTCACCGGTCGTCACGTCGTCGTCGGTGTTCTGATCCTCGTCGTCCCACAGGTCGATCTCGTCGAAGTCGGACTCAGAGGCTGACGCTGTGCGGTTGCTAGGCAAGTAATTCCCTCCTCAGACCTCGATGGTTGCACGCTCCCCGGCTCAGTGCACTCATAAATCGCCCCCGCGCGTCTACCCGCCGGTACGACCCCGAAACGATCCCGTTCGGGTAGAGGACAAGAATCAGGACCGGTACATCGCCGTACAACCTGGGAGGACCGTTGTCCCCGACCCGCCTGCCGAGTGCAGGGTTCTCGATCACCATCCGGGTTAGCGTCGTCGCCGACGCCTCCGCGATCGGTCGGCTGACCACGTGCGTGGGCGAGGCCGGCGCGATCGTCACCGCGCTGGACGTGGTGGACTCCGACCCCTCGCGCGTCACCGTCGACCTCACCTGCGACACCGCCGACTCCACCCACGCGGACCAGGTCGTCAAGGCCCTGGAGGAGCTGGACGGCGTGGAGGTCCGGAAGGTCTCCGACCGCACGTTCCTGCTGCACCTCGGCGGCAAGATCGAGGTCACGTCCAAGGTCGCGCTGCGCAACCGCGACGAGCTGTCCCGCGCGTACACGCCCGGCGTCGCCCGGGTCTGCCTCGCGATCGCGGAGAACCCGGAGGACGCGCGCCGCCTCACGATCAAGCGGAACACGGTCGCGGTCGTCACGGACGGGTCCGCCGTCCTCGGTCTCGGCAACATCGGCCCGGCCGCCGCGCTGCCGGTGATGGAGGGCAAGGCCGCGCTGTTCAAGCGGTTCGGCGGCGTGGACGCCTGGCCGGTCGTGCTGGACACGCAGGACACCGACGAGATCGTGAACATCGTCAAGGCGATCGCGCCCGGCTACGGTGGCATCAACCTCGAGGACATCGCGGCGCCGCGCTGCTTCGAGATCGAGGCCCGGCTGCGCGAGCTGCTGGACATCCCGGTCTTCCACGACGACCAGCACGGCACCGCGATCTGCGTGCTGGCCGCGCTGACCAACGCGCTGCGCGTGGTCGGCAAGAACCTGGCGGACGTGCGCGTGGTGGTCTCCGGCGCCGGCGCCGCGGGCACCGCCATCATGAAGCTGCTGCTCCGGCAGGGGGTCGGCGACATCATCGCGTACGACCGGCCGGGCGCGCTGCACCGCGGTCTGGCCGACCTGAACCCGACCTGGCAGTGGCTGGCGGAGAACACCAACAAGTCCGGATATGCCGGAGATCTGAAGGGCGCGGTCCGCGGCGCCGACGTGTTCATCGGCGTCTCCGCGCCGAACCTGCTCACCGGCGACGACATCGCCACCATGGCCGACCGCTCGATCGTGTTCGCGCTGGCCAACCCGGACCCCGAGGTCGACCCGCGGGCGGCCCGTGAGCACGCCGCGATCGTCGCGACCGGCCGCAGCGACCAGCCCAACCAGATCAACAACGTGCTGGCGTTCCCCGGCGTCTTCCGCGGCATGCTCGACGCCCACGCGGAGAACTTCACCGAGGAGATGGCGCTCGCCGCCGCCCAGGCCATCGCGGACGTGGTCGGCGAAGACAAGATCAACCCGACGGTGATCGTCCCCAGCGTGTTCGACACGCGCGTCGCCCCGGCGGTCGCGGCCGCGGTCCGCCGCGCCGCCGCCAGCAACGGCACCAGCGCGAACTTCGGCGGCGTCGACGCCGACGAGGACACCAGCTTCGGCGCACCGGAGCAGTGACCGATCCGGGCGCGGCCGCGATGACGTTCGCGGCCGCGCCCGGCTTCCCGGAGGCAGATCTTCCCCGGTCCGATGCCGCTGGTGCGCGGGCCGCCCACGTCGCGCGGCCGGCCGTACGTGGCCGCCGCCTCGGCGGGAACGGGGCTGCCGGACACTGTCAGACGGTCAATCGCGGACCCGCCGCGCCCACCTCGGCATCGGCGGCCCAGGACGCGGTCATCGGCTCAGAAGTCCGTCACGCCGCCAGGAGTGCGCGCATCAGCTCCTCGATGTGCCGCTCCCCCGCACGGGTCTGGGCGCCGGCAGCGCGGACGGCGCGCAGCAGGTGTTCGGCGGCGGGGCGGGCGAACTGGCCGGCCCACGCCTCGTGCTCACGCAGCAGGCCGGCCGCCAGGTCGTCCGCCGGGAGCGCGTGCTTGATCGCGGCGATCGAGCCCTCCGGCAGGTCGGCGATGTTGCGGGCGAGCCGGTCCACGAACGTGTCCAGCTCATCGGCCGGGAGCGCGCGGTTGATCCAGCCGTACCGTTCGGCGGTCTGGGCGTCGAACAGGTCGGCGCCGAGGATGATCTCCAGCGCGCGGTTGCGGCCGGCGCGGTGCAGCAGGTATTGGGTGCCGCCGCCACCGGGGACGATGCCGCCCAGTACCTCGATCTGGCCGAGCCCGGCACGGCCGATCGCCGCGAACGTCAGGTCGGCCGCCGCGATGAACTCGGCGCCGCCGCCGCGCGCCAGCCCGGCGAGCTTGACGATCGAGACCTGCGGCAGCGTACGCAGCGCCTCGCCGACCGCCTGGAACATGTTGAGTCCCGCGGGCGCACCGGCGGTCGCGGCGGCGGCCAGGTCCGGGTCGTCGGCGAGCGTCATGTCCACGTGGGCGATGAAGAACTCCGGGTCGGCGCTCTCGAACACCACGACCCGGGCGCTGTCGTCGTCGCGCAGCGCGGCGAACAGTGTGGTCAGCTCCGACATCATCGCCAGGCTGAGCACGTTGACCGGCGGGTTGTCGATGACGACCGTGACGACGCCGCGGTCCCGGGCGACTCGAAGCGTGGTCATGCGGGCAGCTCCGCTCCGGTCACGACGATCTTGCCGAGCGGGTGCGTGCGGGCGTAGTCGACGACCGCTCGTACCGCGTCGGTGAGCGGGTAACGGCTCGCGATCACCGCGGTGAGTTCGCCGGCCGCGGCCGCGTCCGCGACCCGCCGCATGCCGCCGTGCTCACCGGCCACGTCCCACACGAAGTGCACCCGTACGTCGTCGCGGCCCACTTGCTCCGCGGTCGGCTCCGGATAGACGATCGAGACCAGCCGGCCGCCGGGCCGCACCGCGCGGGCCGCGTCCGGCAGCCGTTCCGCGCCGAGCACCAGGTTGAACACCACGTCGGCACCGGCCGGGTACTCCGCCGGGTCGTGCCCGATGATCTCGTGGGCGCCGAGCCGGCGGAGCAGCGTGGCACCGGCCTCCCGGGCCGCGGTCGCGATGATCCGTACGCCGGCCGCGGCCAGCAGCGGCAGCACGGTCAGGCCGACCGAGCCGGTCGCGCCGATGACCAGCACGGTCTCGCCGGGCTTCAGTTCGGACACGTCGAGCAGCGCCTGCGCGGTCGAGCCGGCGATCGCCAGCGCCGCCGCCTGCTCCGCGGGCACACCGGCCGGGCGGTGCGCGATCAGCGGCGTGTCCGCCTCGCACACCGTGTACTCGGCCAGCGCGCCGGTGCCCAGCGACGGGCGCGGGAGGTGGGCCAGGATCGGCGCGAACGGCCGCGGCAGCGCGGAGCCGAACACCTCGTCACCCACCCGGTACGCGGTCACGCCCGCCCCCGCCTCGGTGACGGTGCCGGCGAACTCGGTGCCCGGTACGTACGGGAACGGCAGCGACAGCACGTCGCCGAACGCGCCGGAGATCACGTGCAGGTCGGGCGGGTTGACGGTGGCGGCGGCGATCCGCACCTGGATCTGGCCCGGTCCCGGGCGCGGCACCGGCAGATCGGCGACGGTGAGCCGCTCCGGCTCGCCGTACTCGGTGGCGACGAGCGCCCGCATCGTGTGGTCGGTCATGACATCCACGCTAGGAAGATCGAGTGCGTCAGTCGATGCCCACCTGACGCAGGAAGTTATCCTTCTGTCTCATGGACGTGGTGAGCGACGTGATGCACGTGTCCGGTGTCCGCGGCTCGCTCGGCGCGCGGATGGAGGCGGGCGGGCGCTGGGCCGTGGAGATCGACGAGCCCGGCGCGGCGCTGCACGCGGTCACCGCCGGCAGCGCCTGGCTGATCCGGCCCGGCCAGCAGCCGGTGCGGCTGGCCGCGGGCGACGTCGTGCTGGTCGGGTCGCGCACCCCGCACGTGCTGGCCGACTCGCCGGACAACGAGGACGCCGGCTGCGACCGGGCCGCGACCGCGCGCGCCCAGCGGACCGGCGAGGCGATCCGGGTCGGCAGCGAGCCGGGCGACGTCCGGGTCGTCACGATCCTCTACGACTGCGATCACACGGTACGGACCCAGCTGCTCTTCGCGCTGCCCGACGTCGTGCACGTCCCCGCCGGGTCGGGGGCCGAGTGTGACGACACGGTGCGCATGCTCGGCCGCGAGCTGGCCCATCCGCAGATCGCCACCACCGCGGTGCTGAACAGCCTGGTCGACATCATGCTGGTGCAGCTGCTGCGCGCCTGGCTGCCCACGCAGGCGGCGGAGCACCGCGGCACCTGGTTCGGCATGCTCGGCGACCCGGTCGTGCGGCGGGCGCTGGAGCACATCCACGCCGACCCGGCCAAGGACTGGACGACCGGTACGCTCGCGGCCTCGATCGCGGTCTCCCGGGCCACGCTCAGCCGGCGCTTCCCGGCCGCGATCGGGCAGAGCCCCGGCAGTTACCTGACGCAGTGGCGGATGGACCTGGCGGCGGCCCGGCTGCACACCACGGACGAGCCGGTGGAGACGATCGCGGCCGGTGTCGGCTACCACTCGGTGCCCGCGTTCAGCCGCGCCTTCACCCGCGCCCACGGCACCGCCCCCGGCCGCTACCGCACCGCCGGCCGCCGCTGAACCTCGCCGCTCACAGCCGAGCCGGCCGAACGCGACCGGGCCGAGCCGGGCGGCGGCGGGACAGGTCAGCCGGCGGACTGCCAGGCGTGCAGTTCCGCCGGCACGTTCGTGATGATGCCGGTGACACCGAGCTCGGTCAGCGCGCGCCACTGCGTCTCGTCGTCCGTGGTCCAGACCATCACCCGCAGGCCCGCGGCCAGCAGCGTCGTGGCGACCGCCGGCGCGGTGAGCAGCGCGTCGACGCCCGGGTTGTAGGCGACGCAGCCGAGCGCGCGGGCGGCCGCGACCGGGTCCGCGTCCAGGGACTCGCGGAGCAGGCCGAGGCGCAGCGTGGCCGGGGCCAGGTCGCGGGCGTCGCGGAGCACGTTCTCGTCGAAGCTCTGCAGCAGCACCCGCGGTGCGAGGTCGCGGGCGGTGATCTCGGCGATCACGGCGGCGGTCTGCGCGCGCGTCTGGAACGGTTTGACCTCCAGCAGCAGGCCGGTCCGCTCCTTCGCCACCAGGTCGAGCACCTGGCTGAGCACCGGCACCGGCTCGCCGCGGAACTCCGGGGCACGCCACGATCCGGCGTCCAGTGCGGCCAGTTGCGCCGAGGTGTGCTCGGCGACCCGGCCGCCGCCGTCGGTGGTGCGCTCCAGCGTGTAGTCGTGGATGACCACCGGCACGCCGTCCGCGGCGACGTGCACGTCGATCTCCAGCAGGTCGGCCCCGGCGCGGACACCGGCGACGAGCGCGGCGATGGTGTTCTCCGGTGCGACGGCGGAGTAGCCACGGTGGGCGATGATCAGGGGCCGGTTCTGCACCCCGCGGACGCTAACACGCAGCTCAGCACGGAAGAAGTGACAGAACGGGACGTTCACTCGCGCATCGCCCCGCAGTCACGAACCGCCGGTCCTGGTGATCAGGTGGCGGCCGGACGACCGGACCGGTGCCGGTCGCCGTGCTCAGCCGGCCGGGGTCAGCGCGCTCGGGTCGACCTCGCCGGTGGCGATCAGCACGGCCGGACCGGCCAGGGTCCAGCCCGCGCCGGTGCGGGTGGCGGTGAGCCGGCCGCCGAGCAGGTCGACCGCGACCGTGCCGGTCTCGTGGCCGGCGTCGCGCAGCGCCACCGCGGCGACCGCCAGCGCACCGGAGCCGCAGGCCAGCGTCTCGCCGGAGCCGCGCTCGTAGACCCGCATGCGCACGTGCAGGTCGAAGCCGTCGAGCGGCGGCTGCGGCGTCACGAACTCGACGTTGACACCGGCCGGGAAGAGCGCCGGATCGAAGCCGGGTGGCCGGGTGAGGTCCAGCGAGTCCAGGTCGACGCCGTCCGGCAGCACGCTGACCAGGTGCGGGTTGCCGACGTCGACCGCGGTGCCGGGGAACGTGAGCGGCACGATCGTGGCCGCACCGGCCGCGCCGAGGCGGGGCGTCGGCATGTCCACCGCGATGGTGTCGCCGACGAGCACGGCACGCACCAGCCCGGCCCGGGTCAGGATCGGGAACGACGCGCCCTCGACCAGCCGGGACGCGGCCAGGTAGCGGGCGAACACGCGCACGCCGTTGCCGCACATCTCGGCGATCGAGCCGTCCGCGTTCCAGTAGTCCATGAACCACTCCGCGTCGGCCGCGTGGTCCACCGCCTCCGGGTGCTTCGCGGTGCGGACCACCCGGAGCACGCCGTCGCCGCCGATGCCCCGGTGCCGGTCGCAGAGCGCCGCGACCAGTGACGGCGTCAGCGGGAGCTGCCCGTCCGGGTCCTCGAGGATGACGAAGTCGTTGCCGGCGCCGTGGCCCTTGGTGAACTGCACCGGACCATCATTCCGCACCCACCGGAAGATCCACCAACCGCAGCGCGGAATCCACGAGATCGGGCGCCGCGGCGTCCAGCCAGTGCACGGACGCGTCCCGGCGGAACCAGGAGCGCTGCCGGCGGACGAACCGGCGGGTCGCTGCCGTGGTCCGGGTGCGCGCCTCGGTCGCCGTGCACGCGCCGTCGAGCTGGTCGATGGCCTGCTGGTAGCCGAGCGCACGGCCCGCGGTCCGGCCCTCGCGCAGGCCGTGCGGCAGCAGCCCGGCGACCTCGTCGACCAGGCCCCGCTCCCACATCAGGTCCACCCGGCGGGCGATGCGCGCGTCCAGCGCGGCGGTCTCCCGGTCCACGCCGATCCGTACGCTGTCGTAGAAGGGCTTGGGTGTGGTCGGCAGCGACGCGGTGAACGGCTTGCCGGTCAGCGCGATCACCTCCAGTGCCCGGACTATCCGGCGGCCGTTGCTGGGCAGGATCGCGCCGGCCGCCACCGGGTCGAGACCACGCAGCCGTTCGTGCAGGGCCGCGGATCCGACAGTGGCCAGTTCCGACTCCAGCGCGGCGCGCAGCTCCGGCGACGTACCCGGGAAGGAGAACTCCTCCAGGACCGCCTGGACGTAGAGGCCGGAGCCGCCGACCAGCAGCGGAACCCGATCGCGGGCCAGGATGTCGTCGATCGCGGCGCGGGCCAGCGCCTGGTATTCCGCCACCGCGGCGGGCTCGGCGACGTCCCAGATGTCCAGCACGTGGTGCGGCACGCCGCGGCGCTCGGCCGGGGTGAGCTTGGCCGTGCCGATGTCCATGCCCCGGTAGAGCTGCATGGAGTCGGCGTTGACCACCTCTCCCCCGAGCGCCTCGGCCAGCGCGACGCTGAGATCCGACTTTCCGGCCGCGGTCGGGCCGAGCACGGCCACGACACGACCCTTGCGGGGGAAGACCCTGGATGCGGCGGGTGACGACACGCGACCTACGGTAACTGCACGGGCGTGTGCGACCGCCGCACGGCCGACCTAGAACACCGTATGGTCACGGTCGTCAACAGGCACTCGACGGACACGGGGGAGGACCTGTGACAATGCCGGGAGAAGTTCATAGGCAACCTACTGCGCGGTGGCGGTGACCGAGGGGAAACTGGCTTTCCCTCCGGCGCCGGGAAGAACGAGGATGGGCAGATGAGCGACTGGACCGCCTACGGTCGGGTGGACGCCGACGGCACGGTCTACTGCAAGACCGCCGATGGCGAGCGCGTGGTCGGGTCCTGGCAGGCGGGAACGCCCGAGGAGGGCCTCGCCCACTTCGCGCGCCGCTTTGCGGACAAGGTTACCGAGGTCGACCTCATCGAGGCGCGGCTGAAGTCCGGAGCAGCCGACGCGGCGCACTCGCTGGCCAGCGTGAAGCGGCTGCGGGCCGAGCTGGCCGAGGCGCACGTGGTCGGCGACGTGGACGGGCTCGCCGCCCGCCTCGACCGGCTGACCACGCAGGCCGAGGAGAGCGCGGCCGCGGCGAAGGCCGCGAAGGAGACCGCCCGGACCGAGGCGCAGGCCCGCAAGGTCGCGCTGGTCGAGGAGGCGGAGAAGATCGCCGCCGAGTCGACCGGGTGGAAGGCCGCGGGCGACCGCCTCAAGGAGATCCTCGACGAGTGGAAGACCATTCGGGGGATCGACAAGAAGACCGACGGTGAGCTGTGGAAGCGGTTCGCGGCCGCGCGGGACGGGTTCACCCGGCGCCGCGGCGCGCACTTCGCGACGCTCGACGGCCAGCGCAAGCAGGCCCAGGGCGCGAAGGAAGACCTGGTCAAGGAGGCGGAGGCGCTCGCCTCGTCGGAGGACTGGGCCGACACCGCCGCCCGGCTGAAGGACCTGATGGCCCAGTGGAAGGCCGCACCCCGCGCCTCGAAGGAGGCGGAGCAGCGGCTGTGGGACCGGTTCCGGGCCGCGCAGGACGCGTTCTTCTCGCGCCGGAGCGAGGTCTTCTCCGCGCGGGACGCCGAGCTCAAGGGCAACCTGGAGCGCAAGCAGGCGCTGCTGGCCGAGGCCGAGGCGGTCGACGTCGACGCCGACCCGAAGGGCGCGCAGAACAAGCTCCGCGAGATCCAGGGCCAGTGGCACGACATCGGCCGCGTCCCCCGGGAGAACATGGCGAGTCTCGACCGCCGCATGCGCGCGATCGAGGACAAGCTCCGCCAGGCGATGGACTCGGCGTGGCGCCGCACCGAGCCGTCCGCCAACCCGCTGCTCGCCCAGATGCGCGACCAGGTCTCCGAGGCCGAGCAGCGGCTGGAGCGGGCCAAGGCGGCCGGCGACGCCAAGCGCATCCGCGAGGCGGAGAAGGCGCTGGAGAGCAAGCAGCAGTTCCTGAAGCTCGCCGAGCAAGCCGGCTGAGAAGAGCACGATCCAGGAGCGCCGGGGGTACGGGCCGTCCGTACCCGCGGCGCTCTTGTCTTTGCCGTGTCCGTCGATGAGAATCGATCGCGGAGCCGAGGGCAGCCCCAGTGATTCCGGGCATCCTCATGAATGGAGCTCCGTTACATGTCACGCAGACGGTTCACCGCGCTCGGCGCGGCCGTCGTCACCGCCGCCGGGCTGCTCGTCGCGCTGATCGGCGTGCCCTCCGCGAACGCGTCCACCGGCACCGGGTACCTGCACACCGACGGCAACCGCATCGTCGACTCGACCGGCGCCACGGTCCGGATCACCGGCATCAACTGGTTCGGGATGGAGACGGACAACAAGACGTTCCACGGTCTCTGGTCGAACAACCCGTGGCGCGGCCAGGTGGACACGATGGCGCGGCTCGGCTACAACACGCTGCGCATCCCGTACTCGAACGACGCGCTGAAGGCGGGCGCGACCGCGTCCGGCGTCAACGACTTCGTCAACCCGGACCTGGCCGGCCTGAGCCCGTTGCAGATCCTGGACAAGGTGATCGAGTACGCCGGGTCGAAGGGCATGCGGGTCATCCTGGACCGGCACCGGCCGACCGCGGCCGGGCAGTCGCCGCTCTGGTACACGCCCACGGTCTCGGAACAGACCTGGATCGACGACTGGCTGATGCTGGCCCGCCGCTACGCGGGCAACACCACGGTGATCGGTGCGGACCTGCACAACGAACCCCATGCCGAGGGTACGAATCCGGCCGCGACCGGCGCGTGCTGGGGCTGCGGCGATCCGCTGCGGGACTGGCGGCTCGCGGCCGAGCGGGCCGGGAACGCGATCCTGGCGGTACAGCCGAACTGGCTGATCTTCGTGGAGGGCGTGTCCTGTCCGAGCGGCGGCTTGTCCGACGTGTGGGACGGCGATCCCGGCAACGACGAGGACTGCGGCTGGTGGGGCGGGAACCTGTCCCGCGCGGGCACCCACCCGGTGCGGCTGGACGTGGCGAACCGGCTGGTCTACTCGCCGCACGAGTACGCGACCTCGGTCTACCACCAGGACTGGTTCGACGACCCGGCGTACCCGGCGAACATGCCGGCGATCTGGGACCGGTACTGGGGCTACCTGTACAAGCAGAACATCGCGCCGATCATGATGGGCGAGTTCGGTACCACGCTGGCGAACGACATCGACCGCGTCTGGCTGACCGAACTGATGCGCTACACCGGCACCGGCGTGACCGGGATGTCGTTCACGTACTGGTCGTGGAACCCGAACTCGGGTGACACCGGTGGCATCGCGAACGACGACTGGACCACGGTCAACCAGGCGAAACAGGCGATCCTGCAGCCCTACCTGATCGCGCCGTCGCCGGGCGGCGGGACCGGCACGCCGACGCCGACCGGCACCGCGTCGCCGACCGGCACCGCGTCGCCGACGCCGGGCACCGGGACCGGCGCGTGCACGGTCACCTACCGGCAGGACAACGCGTGGCAGGGCGGCTTCCAGGGCGCGATCACGGTGACGAACACCGGCACCGCGGCGGTCAACCCGTGGCAGGCGCGCTGGACCTGGCCGGCCGGTGTCACGCTGGCCAGCGGCTGGAACGCCACCGTCAGCCAGTCCGGCACCACGGTCACGGCCGCGGGCCCGGCCTGGTCACCGTCGCTGGCACCGGGTGCGTCGGTCTCGATCGGCTTCACCGCGAACGGCACCGCCACGCCACCGATCTCGCTTCAGCTCAACGGCGCCGGCTGCGCCTGATCATGCCGAAGGGCATCCCCGCGTCAGCGGGGATGCCCTCTCGGTCTTGCGGCCACGGATCCCGCAGGGCGGAGCGCCAGCGACGACCGTTGCCCGCGGGAGCGTACCCCTGCTGCCGCCCCGGCCCCCGCCCCTAATCAGGAGTGAACGCCGAGCCCTCGCCGGAAGCGGGTATATCAGCTCCTAATGGGTTTGGCAGGCGCTGACCGCGACCGGGAGCGGCGCCGGGACGCCGATCGTCGGGAGGCCGAGGTTGACGCCCGGGGTGCGCGGCGAGCGGCCGGCCGCCCAGGCGTCGCCCGCGCGCGTGGTGCGGTGGCTGATCGGTGCGCCGTCCGCGTTGAGGTGGTGCGGTGCCGCGTAGGTGATCTCGGTGTGCACGATGTCGCCGGGGCGGATCGCGGCGCCGAGGTCACCGGTGTCGAAGTGGACCAGGCGGCCGTCGCGGGCGCGGCCGGACATCCGGCCGGTGCGCTCGTCCTTGCGGCCCTCGCCGACCGCGACCAGCAGCTCGACCTCGCGGCCGACCTGTGCCCGGTTCTCCGCCCAGGTGATCTCCTCGACGACCTCCATCAGGCGGCCGTAGCGCTCCTTGACGACCTCCTTCGGCACCTGGGAGTCCATGGTGGCGGCGGGCGTGCCGGGGCGCTTCGAGTACTGGAACGTGAACGCGGACGAGAAGCGGGCCTCCCGGACCACGTCGAGCGTGGCCTGGAAGTCGGCCTCGGTCTCGCCGGGGAAGCCGACGATGATGTCCGTGGTGATCGCGGCGTCCGGCATGGCGGCGCGCACCTTCTCGATGATGCCGAGGTAGCGCTCCTGCCGGTACGAACGGCGCATCGACTTGAGCATCGCGTCGGACCCGGACTGCAGCGGCATGTGCAGCGAGTGGCACACGTTCGGCGTCTCGGCCATCGCGGCGATCACGTCGTCGGTGAAGTCCTTCGGGTGCGGGCTGGTGAACCGGACCCGCTCCAGGCCCTCGATCTCGCCGGTCGCGCGCAGCAGCTTGCCGAACGCGTAGCGGTCGCCGAACTCGACGCCGTAGGAGTTGACGTTCTGCCCGAGCAGCGTCACCTCCAGCACGCCCTCCGCGACCAGCGCGCGCACCTCGGAGAGCACGTCGCCGGGACGGCGGTCCTTCTCCTTGCCGCGCAGCGACGGCACGATGCAGAACGTGCAGGTGTTGTTGCAGCCCACCGAGATCGAGACCCAGCCGGCGTACGTCGACTCGCGGCGGGTCGGCAGCGTGGAGGGGAAGACCTCCAGCGACTCCAGGATCTCCACCTCGGCGTCGGCGTTGTGCCGGGCGCGCTCCAGCAGCGCGGGCAGCGAGCCGATGTTGTGCGTGCCGAAGACGACGTCGACCCAGGGCGCCTTGGCCACGATGTCGCCGCGGTCCTTCTGCGCCAGGCAGCCGCCGACCGCGATCTGCATGCCCGGGTGTGAGTCCTTGACCGGGCGCAGGTGGCCGAGGTTTCCGTAGAGGCGGTTGTCCGCGTTCTCCCGGACGGCGCAGGTGTTGAAGACGACCACATCAGGGTCGGCGTCCTGCGGTGCGCGCACGTAACCGGCCGCCTCGAGCAGGCCGGATATGCGCTCCGAATCGTGCACGTTCATCTGGCAGCCGTAGGTGCGCACCTCGTAGGTGCGGGCCTCGGACGGCGCGGGAAGGGCTGCGGTAGTCATGGCATGACCAGCGTATCCGGCGCACCCGGCGACCGGTGAATCCGGCCCGGCCCGGCCGGGTGCGGAGGGTGGCTACCATCGGTGCCGCTTGCGCGGGGATGCGGTCAAGTGTTGCCTCTCCGTGACCAACAAGGCTGCTTCCTGACACAAGGGCACCCTTAAGGTTTTGCCCACAGGTCAGAAGCGATCAGAGGTACGAGGGGGACGGTGACAAGCGTGGCAGAGGGCGAGCCGCTCATCGTGCTGGACCGGGTGAACAAGCACTTCGGGCCCTTGCACGTGTTGCGAGACGTCAGCCTCTCGATCGACCGGGGCGAGGTGGTCGTGGTGATCGGCCCGTCGGGCTCCGGCAAGTCGACGCTGTGCCGCTCGATCAACCGGCTGGAGCCGATCAGCGGCGGCACCATCACGTTCGACGGGCAGCCGCTCCCGGCGGAGGGCAGGGCGCTGGCCCGGCTCCGCAGCGACGTGGGCATGGTGTTCCAGTCGTTCAACCTCTTCGCGCACAAGACGATCCTGGAGAACGTGACCCTCGGGCCGATCAAGGTCCGCAAGGAGAAGCCGGCGGAGGCGAAGGAGCGCGCGATGGCGCTGCTCGACCGCGTCGGCATCGCGAACCAGGCGGAGAAGTACCCGGCGATGCTCTCCGGTGGGCAGCAGCAGCGGGCCGCGATCGCGCGGGCGCTGGCCATGCGCCCGAAGGCGATGCTCTTCGACGAGCCGACCAGCGCACTCGACCCGGAGATGGTCGGCGAGGTGCTGGACGTGATGACG
Source organism: Catenuloplanes indicus (assembly GCF_030813715.1). Classification (NCBI taxonomy): domain Bacteria; kingdom Bacillati; phylum Actinomycetota; class Actinomycetes; order Micromonosporales; family Micromonosporaceae; genus Catenuloplanes; species Catenuloplanes indicus. The sequence goes on along the minus strand of NZ_JAUSUZ010000001.1, from coordinate 6,476,007 downwards.
TCGCTCGCCAAGGAGGGCATGACCATGGTCGTGGTCACGCACGAGATGGGCTTCGCCCGGCACGCGGCGAACCGGGTCGTGTTCATGGCGGACGGTCAGCTCATCGAGCAGGCCGCGCCGACCGAGTTCTTCGCGAACCCCACGAGCGACCGTGCCAAGGACTTCCTGTCGAAGATCCTGACCCACTGAGATACGTCCACTGCGGAGGGGCCGTCGCACGGCACCCCGTGACGAAGAAGGAGATTCAGATGCGTGTTTCGCGGATGGCGGCGGTCGCCACGGCCGCGGTCATGGCCCTTTCCGTCGCCGCCTGTGGTGGCGGGGAAGACGCCGGCAGCGGCGGCGGGGGCTCCGGCGACGGCGTGATCGGCAAGGCCGCGTCCGGCAAGCTGATCATCGGCGTCAAGTCCGACCAGCCGGGCCTGGGCCTGCAGACCGGTACGACGTACGAGGGCTTCGACATCGAGGTCGGCAAGATCGTGGCGAAGGGCCTCGGCCTGGACCCGGCGAAGGTGGAGTGGAAGACCACGGTCTCCGCCAACCGTGAGCCGTTCATCGAGCAGGGCCAGGTCGACCTCGTGATCGCCACCTACACGATCAACGACGACCGGAAGAAGAAGGTCGCGTTCGCCGGGCCGTACTACGTGGCCGGTCAGGACCTGCTGGTCAAGACCGACTCCACGATCACCGGGCCGGAGGGCCTGGACGGCAAGAAGGTCTGCTCGGTGGCGGGTTCCACGCCGGCCAAGCGGATCAAGGAGGAGTACCCGAAGGTCGCGCTGCAGGAGTTCGACTCCTACTCCAAGTGCGTGACGGCGCTCGGCGGTGGCCAGGTGGACGCGGTCACCACGGACGACATCATCCTCGCCGGCTACGCGGCGCAGGCGGAGTACGCCGGTAAGTTCAAGGTCGTCGGCAAGCCGTTCAGCTCGGAGCCGTACGGCATCGGCTTGAAGAAGACCGACACCGCGGGCTGCACCAAGATCAACGAGATCCTCAAGGCCGCGGTGGACGACGGCACCTACAAGGCCGCGTGGGACGCGACGCTCGGCAAGGGTGGCACGCCCGCGCCGACCTTCGACGCGTCCAAGCTGTCCAACTGCCCTGCCTGACAATCCGCACACCATCCGCGGGGCCGGCCCTCTTCCTGGCCGGCCCCGCGTCGTACCCCGGCTAGGAAGCGAGTCATGGATCTTCTGAGCGATCCCGACAACCTGGACCTCTATCTCACCGGTTTCAGCTGGATCCTGCGTCTCACCGGCGCCGGTGCGCTCGGCGCACTCGTGCTCGGCGTGATCCTGGCCGGTTTCAGGGTCTCCCCCATCCCGGTGCTGCGCGGCTTCGGTGCCGCCTGGGTGAACATCTTCCGCAACACCCCGTTGACGCTGATCATCTTCTTCTGCTACTTCGGTCTGTTCTCCACGCTCGGCCTGTCGCTCGCCGAGGAGATCGACGTCAACAACTTCTGGCTGGGCGTGATCGGCCTCTCCGTCTACACGGCCGCGTTCGTCTGCGAGGCGATCCGCTCCGGCATCAACACGGTGCCGGCGGGCCAGGCAGAGGCGGCACGCGCGATCGGGCTGTCGTTCTTCCAGGTGCTGCGCATGATCGTGCTGCCGCAGGCCGGCCGCGCCGTGATCGCGCCGCTGGGCAGCATCTTCATCGCACTGGCGAAGAACTCCACGATCGTCGGCACGATCGGCCTCGCCGAGTCGTCGAACGCGATGAAGACGCTGATCAACGACTACGGCAGCCAGACCATCCTGATCTTCCTGATCTTCGCCGGTACGTTCGCGGCGGTCCTGATCCCTACCGGCTACCTCTTCGGCTGGCTGGCGAACCGACTGGCGGTGAAGCGCTGACATGAGTACCGACGCGGTCCTCTACGACCACCCGGGCCCCCGCGCCAAGATCCGCAACCTGGTCCTCACGGTCGTCTTCGGCCTCGGGCTGCTGGCGCTGCTCTACTGGATCTACGTCAAGTTCGACCAGAAGAACCAGTGGGCGGCCGAGCTCTGGACGCCGTTCCTCGAGGCGAACACCTGGGTCAACTTCATCATCCCGGGCCTGCAGCAGACGCTGGCCGCCGCGCTCGTCGCGATGGTGCTGTCGCTGACGTTCGGCATCGTCTTCGCGGTCGGCCGGCTCTCCGACCACTGGTGGGTCCGCGTGCCGGCCGGCGCGGTGGTCGAGTTCTTCCGGGCCGTACCGCTGCTGCTGATGATCTTCTTCATCTTCTACGGCCTCCCGTACGTCAACGGCGGCGTCCCGATCCCGGCGTTCTGGGCCGTGGTCGTCGGCCTCACGCTCTACAACGGCTCCGTGCTCGCCGAGGCGTTCCGGGCCGGCGTCCGCGCCGTCCCGACCGGCCAGTCCGAGGCGGCGTACGGCATCGGCATGCGCAAGAACCAGGTCATGCGGTTCATCCTGATCCCGCAGGCCGCCCGCGCCATGCTCCCGGTCATCGTCAGCCAGCTCGTCGTCCTGGTGAAGGACACCGCACTCGGCTACATCGTGGCGTTCCCCGAGCTGATGCAGCGCGGCGTCAACGACCTCGGCGCCAACCGCGCCAACATCGTCGCCGCCGCGCTGGTCGCCGCCGCCATCTACATCGTCATCAACTTCCTCCTCACCTCCCTCGCCAGCTTCATCGAGCGCCGCACCCGCCGCCGCGGCATCCGCGTCCCGCGCAACGGCGCCAACCCGGTCCGCACCGCCGCACAGAACGTCGCCATGCCGGCCGGCATGGGCGGCGGAGCCGTCGGCGCATAGCACCCGATTCACCGGCGGAGGGCGCCCCTCGGGGCGCCCTCTCTGCTTTGCCACCCGACCACAATCACCCGAGGTACCACGCCCTTCGGCAACCTCGGCGGCGGCCGCCACCCATCGCGAGCAGCGCGGAGGGCGCCCCTCGGGGCGTCCTCTCCGCTTCGCGCCTACCTCCTGCTGGCTGGGTGCCGCATTCGTGGCGGTCACCGGCCGCGATGCTGACTGCTGCCCGCGAACCTGGCGCCGCTCGCACTGTCCGCGATGCCGACTGCCGCCCGTGGGCCGGTGCCCGCTTGGCTGCCGGGTGTCTGCCGGGCCCTGGGGTTGATGTCAGGCCGGGCCCGCAGGTCCGCACGGCTCCCGGATTCCGGCGCCGGTTCGGTGCCGCCGCGTGGCGGGAGCCGCGATGACCGGGTGAGTGGCCGAGCGGTCGCGAGGGTGACCACCCACCCGGCTTGCAGGGAGGCCGCCCGCGGCCGACCGGTGCCCGCGGGAGCATGCGGGACCGGAGCCGCCGGGAGCGGGAAAATCGGTTTCTCAGCGGGCGATCTCGGTGACCCGGGACTCGCGGACGACCGTGACGCGGATCTGGCCGGGGTAGGTCAGCTCCTCCTCGATCTGCTTGGCCACGTCGCGGGCCAGGACCGCGGCCGCGATGTCGTCGATGTCCTCGGGGCGGACCATGACCCGGATCTCGCGGCCGGCCTGCATGGCGAAGACCTTGTCGACGCCGCCCTTCCCGCCGGCGATCTCCTCGATCCGCTCGAGGCGCTTGACGTAGGCCTCCAGGCTCTCCCGGCGGGCGCCGGGACGGCCGCCGGAGCAGGCGTCGGAGGCCTGGGTCAGCACGGCCTCGATGGTCTGCGGTGCGACCTCGTTGTGGTGCGCCTCGATCGCGTGCACCACGTCCTCGGACTCGCCGTACTTGCGGGCCAGGTCCGCGCCGATCAGCGCGTGGCTGCCCTCGACCTCGTGGGTGAGCGCCTTGCCGATGTCGTGCAGGAAGGCACACCGCTTGATCGTGGGTACGTCCAGGCGCAGCTCGGCGGCCATCACACCGGCGATGTGCGCGGTCTCGACCAGGTGCTTGAGCACGTTCTGCCCGTAGCTGGTGCGGTAGCGCAGCCGGCCCAGATAGGTGACCAGCTCCGGGTGGATGTCGGTGATGCCGACCTCGACCAGCGCATCCTCGGCGGCGCGCAGGCAGAGGCGCTCGACCTCGTCCTTCGCGGTCTCGAAGACCTCCTCGATCCGGTGCGGGTGGATGCGGCCGTCCAGCACCAGCTTGTCCAGCGTGAGGCGGCCGATCTCCCGGCGGACCGGGTCGAAGCAGGAGAGCAGCACGGCCTCGGGCGTGTCGTCGATGATCAGGTTGACGCCGGTGACCGACTCGAACGCGCGGATGTTGCGGCCCTCGCGGCCGATGATCCGGCCCTTCATCTCGTCGCTCGGCAGGTGCAGCACGCTGACCACGCTCTCCGCGGTCTGTTCGCTGGCCACCCGCTGGATCGCGTCGACGACCAGGTGCCGGGCGCGGTCCTCGGCGGTGCTGCGGGCGTCGTTCTCGATGTCCCGGACCAGGATCGCGGCCTCGCGCTTGGCCTGGGCCTCGATCGACTCGACCACCTCGGTCTTGGCGGCGTCCGCGGTGAGGCCGGCGACGCGCTCCAGCTCGCGCTGGCGCACCTCCTCGGCGGCCGCGACCGCGGCCTCCCGCTCGGCCAGCGAGTTCTCCCGCGCGGTGAGATCGCTCTCCCGGTCGGCGAGCCGGCGTTCGCGTTCGATCAGCCGGTCCAGTTCCTCGGTGTGCTGCCGCTCCCGCTCGTCGATCCGGGCGGCGCGGCGCTCGACCTCGGCTGCCTGCTCCTTCACGGTCGCGTTGAGCAGCGCGACTTCGCGCTCGCCGCTGCGCCGGGCCGCGGCGCGGACCTGCTCGGCATCGGCCTCGGCCTGGCGGTGCGCGCGGTCCAGGATCGTGTCCGCCTCCGCGTGCGCGGCGTCCAGCACACGGCGTGCCTCGGCCCGGGCCGAGCTGGCCTCGGCGCGGGCGGCGGCGGCGTCGGTACGCGCGGCGGCGGTCTCGTTCTTCGCCTCCTCGACCGCGGAGGTGGCCTCGGCGGCGGCGGTCTGCAGCTTGGCGAGCGAGCGTTCCTGCTTGTCCTTCTGCGCGAGGAAGGCGGGGTCGTCCTCGGCGGGACGCGCGGGGGTAACCGGTTGCAGGCGGCGCAGGACTCGGACGACGTACGCTATTCCGCCCGCCACGAGGACGATCAGCACGAGCACGACGCCGAACAGCGCCACGGTCCACGCCGTCATCGCCGGGCCCGCTTCCCGGCCTCGTCGGCGCCCTCTCCGGCGTGCGTTTCGATCGTCACCGCCGCCTCCCCTCACCGTTCGCCCGCATGGACGCTCTGCAGCGGCACATGCGCCGTCTTGCGGCTCACGGACTTGCCCGACCGAGGCGGCTGGCCGTGGGTACGACCCACCGGGCGCATCCCTTCGGGCACGCTCCGGCAGGCCGAGGTATGTCAGGCCACCGTCGGCGCGGCCGGGCCGACGGTGGAAGACGTCATGACAGGGCTGCAACCTTGAAATGATGCCGTGTTGTTACGCGATCTATGTTGTGCGCTTAGCCTGCAATGGTCGGGCAATCCTCTTTGTACGCGAGGCTAGGTCGCGGAGGGCCGTTCGGTCAAGAAGACCTCATCCGGAAGCAGGTGGGACACACGGCACACGTGTGCTTACGCCCAGCTCATACTACCCAGTGGTTAACGACCGCACGCATGGGGGGTTTCCGCCGATCATGGACAAATCGGCCGGGCTGGATCGACGGCGGGACGGCGGGGTGCCGGCGACAGGTTGACCGCGTCGCGGCGGCCGATGACGGGCGGGTCTTCGGGGAGGCCGGGGCGGCGGTGACGGCCGGGACGGGCTCGGTCGCCGCTTACCGCGACTGCTTCCGCCGGGCCGGCAGCGAGATCGAGCGGCCGACGTCAACGGACACCGCGGTGTGACCGGTGGGGCGGCGCGTGTCGCGCGCACAGCAGCCTCGTAGGGCGTCCGACAGGCGCGACTCAGCGGCGCTGCACGGACAAGACGGCGTAGGAAGCGCCGCGGGTGACGACGGCCGCCCGGCGCTCCACGGACAAGGCGGCGCAAGCAGCGCGCGGGTAACGAGGGCTGCGCGGCGCTGGGCGGACAAGGCGGCGCAAGGCAGCGCCGCGGGTGACGAGGGCTGCGCGGCGCTGGCGATGAAGCGCAACCGACTCAGATCGGGTCCGAGTCGCCCCTCGCTGCATCCGCGAGGGCGTCCGGGTCGATCTGGTCAACCAGTTCGGCGTAGCCGTCGTCGAGGTCCTCGGCCTCGGCGGCCTGTGCCTCCATCGCGGCCTTGACCGCGCGGATCGCCAGGCCCGCCGGGTAACCCTTGCGGCCGAGCATGCCCACGACCCGGCGGAAGACCGCGTCCGGTTCGCCGCGAGCGGTGCGCACCTTCCGCTCGGCCAGGGCGAACGCCGTTGCCTCCTCCGTCTCCGGGTCGAGTTCGTCGAGGGCGGCACCGGCCGTCTCGGAGTCGACGCCGCGGCGGCGCAGTTCGTCGGCGAGGGCACGTTTGGCCAGGCCACGGCCGCGGTGCCGGGTGGTGACCCACTCCCGGGCGAAGGCGGCGTCGTCGATCATGCCGACCTCGTCGTAGCGCGCGAGGACCGACTCGATCACCTCGGCGGAGATCTCCCGTTTGGTCAGGGCGGCGGCCAGTTCGGCGCGGGTGCGCGGGCGGGTGGCGAGCTGCCGGAGGCAGATCTCCCGGGCCACCTCGGCCTCGTCGCGTGGCTTCGGTGCCGGCTTCTCCGCCGGGCCGTCACCGGCCAGGAAGTTCTCCGCGGACCCGAACCCGGCCGCTGCCACGCCCCGGCGCTGCCGTCGCCCGGCACGACCGGACCCACCGGATCCACGGTTGCCTGCACCCGAGCCATCGGAATCGGACCCGTCGACCCCGGAACCACCAGCACGCCCGAAACCGGAACCCCCGAAACCGGAACTACCGCCGTCAGAGCCACCAGCGCGACCGGCGCCGGACCCGGAGCCCCTGGAGCGCCCGGAACCGGAGCCACCGAAGCGCCCGGAACCGAAGCCGCCGGAACCGGCCTCGCCGGGATCGGACCCCGACTCGGCATCGCCGGGAACATCCGGGGACGCCGAGTCGTCGTGGGCGGAACTGTCCGAGCCGAACACCTGGTACTCAGGTTCGGCGGGACGTGTGGACGATCGGCGCGCCCGGGGCGGTGCGGCATCCCAGCCCCGCCCCGAACGCGCTCCGCGTCGGCCTGCCATTCGTCAGCCCGCGATCAGAAGTCGACCGGCGGCAATTCCGGGCCGCCGGCGGCGTCGCCGCTGGTCTGACCCACGCCGAGCTTCTCCAGGATCTTCTTCTCGATCTCGGCGGCGACGTCCGGGTTCTCCTTGAGGAACTCGCGCGCCTTCTCCTTGCCCTGGCCGAGCTGGTCGCCGTCGTACGTGTACCACGCGCCGGACTTGCGGATGATGCTCTGCTCCACGCCGACGTCGATCAGCGAGCCCTCGCGGGAGATGCCCTTGCCATACATGATGTCGAACTCGGCCTGCTTGAACGGCGCCGCGACCTTGTTCTTCACGACCTTGACGCGGGTGCGGTTACCGACCACGTCGGTGCCGTCCTTCAGGCTCTCGATGCGGCGCACGTCGAGCCGGACCGAGGCGTAGAACTTGAGCGCCCGGCCACCGGTCGTGGTCTCCGGCGAGCCGAACATGACGCCGATCTTCTCGCGGAGCTGGTTGATGAAGATAGCCGTGGTGTTCGAGTTGTTGAGGATACCGGTGATCTTGCGGAGCGCCTGGCTCATCAGGCGGGCCTGCAGACCCACGTGGCTGTCGCCCATCTCGCCCTCGATCTCGGCGCGGGGCACCAGGGCCGCCACGGAGTCGATGACGATGATGTCGAGCGCACCGGAGCGGACCAGCATGTCCGTGATCTCCAAGGCCTGCTCACCGGTGTCCGGCTGGGAGACGAGCAGCGCGTCGGTGTCGACGCCGAGGGCCCGTGCGTACTCCGGGTCGAGCGCGTGCTCGGCGTCGATGAACGCGGCGATGCCGCCGGCCTTCTGCACGTTCGCGACGGCGTGCAGTGCAACCGTGGTCTTACCGGAGGACTCCGGACCGTAGACCTCGACGACTCGGCCGCGGGGCAGACCACCGACGCCGAGCGCCACGTCGAGCGCGATGGAGCCGGTCGGGATGACCGCCATCTGGGCGACCGGGCGCTCGCCCAGCCGCATCACGGAACCCTTGCCGAACTGCTTGTCGATCTGCGCCAGAGCAAGCTCGAGCGCCTTTTCGCGGTCAGGACCTGCCGCCATTGACCCCACCCCTACATTCGCCGACTTCGCGGGCGTCTTCGAAGAACCTTTCGTCACGCGCAACACGCTAGGCGCTGGGTATGACAAAAACAGCCTCCGGGGGCCGCCGATGCCGAACCCTTACCCGGGAACGCACGATAGCCGAACACATGTACGAGATCCACACGACACGCCCGAACGGGTGTTCTATTCAGCGCAGCTTCGCCGGCACGCGATCGGGATAAGCAGCGCAAACGGCCCGCCAGACCACGACGGTGGCCACTCCCGAGTCGAGCGCCTCCCGCACGGTCCGACCACCCAGCGTAGTCAGCACCTGGTCGCTGGCGAGGCTCGGCGCGTAGCCGGCACCGAAAACCTCGTCCATCCGCTGCCAGAAATCTGTCAGCCGCACTCACGTCTCCTTGACCGAAACAGCACCCTTGGACCGCAACGCTAGCGCCAGAACCGGCAGCGCGGCCATCGCGGCCAGCACGGTCAGCGTGCCATATCCGGCCAGCGCCACGACCGCGCCGCTGAGCGCGCCCGCACCCGCCCCGGCAACGCCCATGACCAGGTCGGACAGGCCTTGGACCGCGGGCCGGCCGGCGGCCGGGACGGACTCGGAGAGCAGCGTCGAGCCGCCCACCATCGTGCCCGACCAGCCCAGCCCGAGCAGCGCCAGGCCGAGCGTCAGCCGCGGGGTGTCGTGCCCGGCCGTACCGGCGACCGCGCATGCCGTGATCAGCAACACCAGCCCGCCGATGATCACGGGCCGGCGGCCGTACCGGTCGGCGAGCCATCCGGTGACCGGCGACAAACCGTACATGCCGGCGATGTGCACGCTGAGCACGATGCCGACGACGCGCAGCAGGTCCGCGTCCGCGTGCCCCTCCCCCAGGTGGACCGGTGTCATCGACATCACCGCGACCATCACCAGGTGGCCGGTGGCGACGGCCGCGATCGCCAGCCGCGCCTCGGGCAGCCGGGCCACCACGCGCGCACCGGCCCGTACGCCGGCGGGCCGCCGGAAGTCAGGAGCGGACGAGCCGTCGAGGGTACGGGCGAGCAGCAGCGGATCCGGCCGGAGCAGACCGAACAGCACCAGCGAGGCCAGGGTGAACGCCACGGCGCTGACCACGAACGCGCCGCTCAGCGCGGGCAGGTGCAGCCCGGTCACGGCCCGGTCCGCGAGGTCGGCCAGGTTCGGCGCGGCCACCGAGCCGATCGTGGCCGACCACACCACCAGCGACAGGTCCCGCCCGCGGCGCGCGGGCGCGGCGAGGTCCACCGCGACGTACCGTGCCTGCAGGTTCGCCGCCGTGCCGCCGCCGAACAGGAACATGCCCAGGAACAGCAGCGGTACGGAACCGGCCACGACCGCGAGCACGACCAGCACCGCGCCGAGCGCGCCCACCAGGTACGCCAGCGCCATGCCCGGCCGCCGCCCGCGCGCCTGCACGATCCGGGTGACCGGCACCGCGAGCAGCGCGCCGCCGATCACCGCGCCGCTGCCGGGCAGGCCGGACAGCCCGACGCCGGCCATCCGCGCGGACAGCAGCGCGCCGACCGTGATGCCGATCGCCACCCCGATCCCGCCGATGATCTGCGTGGCGACGAGCAACGCGAGCGTGCGCCGCTGCACCCGGCCGGCCGACGCCGTAACGTTCATGACAACCCCCGACCACGGTGCGAGACACTCACGGTAGCCGGACAATTGATCATGTCAATGCGGTGGCCGCCACGCGCAGGTCCGCGACGAGTCCGTTGTACGCCGCCTCCCGGTCGTCCGCGCGCAGCACCGCGGACGGGTGGATGGTGGCCAGCGCCTTCGCCTCGTGGCCGCTCGGGAAGTCCGCCGGGTGCTGCGCGGACGCCGGCCACGGCATCAGCTGACCGCGCTGCCGGGTGACCCGGAACGACGGGCCGAGCACCGCCTTGGCCGCGGTCGCGCCGAGCAGCACCACCAGCGACGGCCGGAGTTGCGCGAACTCGCTCACCAGCCACGGGTGGCAGGCCGTGATGTGCTGCTGGTCCGGCGTCTTGTGGATGCGCCGCGCGCCGCGCCGCTCGAACCGGAAGTGCTTCACCGAGTTCGTGATGTAGAGGTCGGAGACCGGCAGGCCGGCGTCGTCGACCGCGCGCCGGAGCAGGTGCCCGGCCGGGCCGACGAACGGCAGGCCCTTCTGGTCCTCCACGTCGCCGGGCTGCTCGCCCACGAAGATCACCTTGGCGTGCTCGTCGCCGCGGCCGAAGACCACCTGGGTGGCCGGTTCCCACAGCTCGCAGCCCCGGCAGGCCGGGGCGGCATCGCGCAGCTCCGCGATGCTCGAGGCGGAGGCGGGAACGAAAGGGGCAGCCGTCTGCATACCGGAGTGTTTACCCCACCGGTACGACAGAATTCGTCACGCGGTCAGCGCCATCGACGAGCGGGCCGGCACCGGGTCGAGCGCAGCCGCCGCGGCCACCGCGTCGGCCAGCGGCTGGATGTCGTCCTCGGCCAGCGGGCTGATCGTGATCCGGATGGCGGGCGGCGACGCGAGCCGGAAGAGCGAGCCGGGCGCCACCACGTACCCGGCATCGCGCAGCGCCGCGACCGCGCGTGTCTCGTCCGGCACGCTGACCCACACGTTGAGCCCGGTGCGCCCACGCGCGTCCAGCCCGTGTGCCTTGAGCGCGGCGCGCAGCGCGAGCCGCCGGGTGACGTAGCTGTCCCGCGCGCGGATCACCCCATTGATCACCTCGTCGTCCCGCCACAGGTAGAGCACCACGTGCTGGAGCAGCGTGGACACCCAGCCGGCGCCGACCCGCATGCGGCCGGCCACGCGCGCGATCGTGGCCTCGTCCCCGGCCACCACGGCGAGGCGAAGGTCCGGACCGTACGGCTTGGAGACCGACCGGACGAACGCCCACGAACCGGTCGCACCGGCCAGCGCGTGCAGCGTGACCGGGGCCAGCTCGGCCGCGTGGTCGTCCTCGATCAGCAGCACGGACGGGAACTCGGCCAGCACCGACCGCAGCTCGGCCGCGCGGCCCGCGCTGACCGCGGCACCGGTCGGGTTCTGCGCGCGGGTGGTGACGATGGCCGCACCGGCGCCGGAGGTGAGCGCGGTGCGCAGGCCCTCCGGCGTCGGGCCCTCGTCGTCGACCGGCATCGGCACCGCGGTCAGGCCGAGCGCCGCGATCAGGTCGAGCGCGTTCGCCCAGCCCGGGTCCTCGACCGCGACCTTGTCGCCGGGCCGCAGGTGCGCGGCGAGCAGCCGTTCCATCGCGTCGAGCGCGCCGCTGGTGACCGTGATCTCCGCGTCGTCGACCGGGATGCCGTCCCCGGCGAACCGCACCCGGGCCAGCTCGACCAGCTCGGGCAGCGCGCCCGCGTCCGTGTAGTTGGTCGGCGAGAACTCCGCGGCCGCGAGCCGGGCCAGGCGCGGGCCGAGCGCGGGCATCAGCGCGAGGTCGGGCTCGCCGGTGGAGAGGTCGAGCGCGCCGGGCGGCGTGGGCAGCCGCAGCGCGGACCGGCCGGACGTCGCGATCGGCGGCCGCTCGCGGACCCGGGTGCCGTTGCGCCCCGCGGTCTCGATCAGGCCGCGCTGCCGCAGCGTCTGATAGGCCTTGGCCACGGTCGCCGGGCTGCAGCTCAGCGCCTTGGCCAGGGTGCGGACCGGCGGCAGCGCCGCGCCCGGCCCGAGGTCACCGGCGCGCACGCCGGCCTCCACGCTCTCCGAGATCTCGGCCGCCGTGGATCCGCTGATCTGATAATGTTCTGCCACAGTTTTCCTACTGTACTAGCACAAAGGAGATCTGCCAACATGGGGGACGACTTCACACCCACTCATCGCACCACGGCGCTCCGCGGCAAGGGGCGGATTCGCTATGACCGGGAGCTGGCGTACCAGATCCTCGACGAGACGTTCGAGGCGCACATGGCGTTCGTCGTCGACGGCGAGCCGCGCGTGCTCCCCCAGCTGATCGCGCGCGTCGGCGACACGCTGTACCTGCACGGCTCCACCGGCGGCCGGCCGATGCTGGCCGCGCGCGACGCCGGCCTGGCCGTCTGCGTCGAGGCCACCGTCCTGGACGGGCTGGTACTGGCTCGCTCCCAGTTCAACCACAGCGCGAACTACCGGTCGGTGATCGCGCACGGCACCGCACTCCCGGTCATCGTCGCCGCGGAGAAGGAGCGTGCGCTCACCGCGCTGGTGGAGAAGGTCGCGGCGGGCCGGTCCGCGGACAGCCGGCCCGGTACGAAGAAGGAACTGAGTCAGACCACCGTGCTGGCGCTGCCGCTGACCGAGGTGTCGGCGAAGATCCGCGCGCACGGCGTGGGCGAGGAGGAGCCGGGCGACGAGACGCTGCCCCACTGGGCCGGCGTGCTGCCGCTGCGCCGGGTCCGCGGCCTGCCGGAGCCGGACGACGCGCTGACCGTACCGGTGCCGGATTATCTGCGCCCGGCGCGCGGCGCGTGGGAGACGCCGGTGACGCTGCGCGGTGAGCACGTGCTCCTCGAGCCGCTGGACCTCGTGCACGCGGCCGACCTGCTGGCGGCCTGCGGCGATCCGGAGATCTGGGAGCACCTGCCGGTCAGCGCGCCGCGCACGCTCGACGAGATGCGCGCCTACCTGCGCAACCGGCTGGCCGCGACGCCGACCGTGCCGTGGCTGCAGCGCGACGCGCGCACCGGCGCGGTCATCGGCACCACGTCGTACTACGACATCGAGGAACGGCACCGTACGGTCGCGATCGGGCACACGTACTTCGCGAAGAGCCACTGGCGGACCGGGGCGAACACGGAGTCCAAGCTGCTGCTGCTCACCCGCGCGTTCGAGGAGCTGGGCGCGGTCCGGGTGGCCTGGGAGACGGACAACCGGAACGTACGGTCACAACGCGCGATCGAGCGCCTCGGTGCGGTCAAGGAGGGCGTGCTGCGCCGGCACAAGCGGCGCGCGGACGGCACCTGGCGCGACACCGTGCTCTACTCGATGACCGCCGAGGAGTGGCCGAACGCACGCGCCGCACTGCGGGATCGGCTGCGGGCGCACCACCCGGAGCGCGCATGATGCAGGGCGTGCTGGGAGTGACCGACCTCTGGACCTACGTGCTGGGCACGGTGGCGATCGTGCTGCTGCCCGGCCCGAACTCGCTGTACGTGCTCTCCGTGGCGGCCCGCCGCGGCGTCGGCACCGGATACCGGGCCGCGTGCGGCGTCTTCGCCGGCGACGCCGTGCTGATGGTGCTGTCCGCCGCCGGCGTCGCCTCGCTGCTGCGCGCCTATCCCCCGCTGTTCCTGGTGATCAAGTATGCGGGCGCGGCGTACCTCTGCTGGGTCGGCCTGTCCATGCTGCGCGGTGCCTGGCGTCGCCGGCGCTCCCCCGCCACCGTCGCCGAGGACCCGCCGCCGGTCACCCAGCCGTTCCGGAAGGCGCTGCTGATCAGCCTGATGAACCCGAAGGCGATCCTGTTCTTCGTCTCGTTCTTCATCCAGTTCGTCGACCCCGGCTACCCCTACCCAGAACTGTCGTTCCTGCTGCTCGGCACGATCGTGCAGATCTGCAGCGCGCTCTACCTGACCGTACTGATCCTCTCCGGCAGCTACCTCGCCGCACAGTTCCGCCGTCGCCGTCTGCTGGCCCGCGCCGGCACCACCGCGATCGGCGCGCTCTTCGTCACCTTCGGCGCCAAGCTCGCCACGGCGACGATCTAGAAGCGGATATTCCCGCTTCCGGCGTGGCCGGGTCCCGCATGCTCCCGCGGGCACCGGTCGTCGCCGGCGCTCCTCCCTGTCCGTTCCGCACCCATCACCGGAAACCCCTGGCGCGGGGCCTCGCACCCGAACCCAGCCAGGTCTGTGGTGACCAGCCACGAACAGACAGCGAGGCCGCCCGCGTCGCGGCCGGCCATCCGCGGCCGGCGCCTCGGCGGTAAAGAGCAGCAGAGCCGGGAGCACTCGAGAATGCCCATGCCGGAAGCGGGACTCCACTTCTGCGGTTGCGTGCGCTGCCGTCCGGTGCCCCGAAGACGACTCGGGGCGCGAGGAGAAACCCCGCGCCCCGAGTCGATGCGAAAATCTAGCCCTCGTCGCCTTCGTCGCCCTCGAACATGTCCTCCATGGCCTCGCCGAGGATCATGCCGCCGAGGAGGCCGCCGGCCGCACCCGCGACGACGCCGCCCATGCCGCCGCCGTGACCGCGCCGGTAGTGGCCGTGGTAGCCGCCGTGACCGGGAGCGCCGTAACCGGGAGCGCCGTGGCCGTAGCCGCCGGGTGCCGGGTAGCCGGGCGGCGGGTAACCGCCCGGAGCACCGTAGCCCGGAGCACCGTAGCCGCCGTGGCTGGAGCGCAGGGACGAGTAGCTGCCGGCGGCCTGCTGCATCCAGCCGTCGACCACCTGCGCCCAGTCGGTGCTGTCGGCCTGCGCGTGCGAGACCTGGTAGCGGCCGTACGTGTCGCGGCCCTCGGTGAAGAAGCCGCCGCGCTTGTCGAACTCGAGCACGATGTCCATGCCCTGCGGGTTCGTCACGAAGGTCAGCTCGACCTCGTTGATCGTGCCCTGGTACTGCGCCGGCGGGTAGAACTCAATCTCCTGGTAGAACGGCAGCTGCTGGTTGACTCCGGTGATCCGGCCGCGCTCCAGGTCCGCGTTCTTGAAGTGGAAGCCGAGCCGCATGAACGCGTCCAGGATCCTCTCCTGGATCGGCAGCGGGTGCACGTAGATCGGGTCGAGGTCGCCCTTGTCCACCGCGCGCGCCACCGACAGCTCGGTGCGCAGGCCCATGGTCATGCCGCGCAGCCGCTGGCCGTAGACGTCGGTGACCGGCGTCTCCCACGGGATCGGGAAACGGACCGGCAGCTGGCGATGCTCGTTCGCCTCCAGGCGGAACGCGCCTGCGACGACCACCCGGTGGAACTCCATGACGGAGTCCCACTCGGTGTCGTGCCCCTCGACCTCGACGCGGGTGACCAGGCCGAGCGCGACGTGCTCGATGTCGACCGCGGTGGTGCCGCCGACGATGTTGACCTGACCGTCGAGCGTCAGTCCGGGACGGGTGTTCGGGTTCGCGAGCACGGTGTCGACGGACGGGCCGCCGACGCCGAGGGCGCTGAGCATCTTCTTGAAGACCATGAGCCTCGACCTCCTTATCCGAAAAGTCCGTTATATCCGTACGAAACTGGGTGTTACCTGTGCGTCGGCTCAGCGCAGGCGGCGGCCGCGCGGCACGGCGTCGGTCTCGTCGTCGAACTCGCCGATGACCTCCTCCAGGAGGTCCTCCAGCGCGACGAAGCCGACCGTCGCACCCGCGTCCGAGACCAGCGCCAACTGCGCCCGCTCGGCCCGCATCCGGCCCACGGCCTGCATCAGCGTCTCGTCCGCGCGCAGCGTGAACGGCGCCGACATCAGGTCGGCCGCGGTCGCGCCGTCCTTCGTGCCGGCGGTGGCGCGCACCGCGTCCCGCACGTGCACCATGCCGAGCACGCCCGGCTCGGCCGGGTCGATCACCGCGAGGCGGGACCGGCCGGTCGCGTGCGAGACCTCCTCGATCCGGAACGCCGTATCGCCCGGCGCCACGCTCACCATCTGGGCGGCCGGTGTGGCGATCTCCGCCACCGTGGTCCGCTGCAACGCGAGCATGCTGGTCAGCAGCGCGTGCTGATCCACCGGGAGCGTGCCGTGCGCGCGCGACTGCTCCAGCAGCATGCGCAGCTCCTCCGGATCATGCACCTGCGCGAGCTCGTTCTGTGGCTCGATCTTGAAAAGCCGCAGGATCGCGTTCGCGGCGCTGTTCAGCGCGGTCAGCAGCGGCCGCACCACGCGGGCGAACCCGCGGAACGGCAGCGCCAGCAGCCGGGCCGAGTCCTCCGGGTGGCTGATCGCCCAGGACTTCGGCATCATCTCGCCCACCACCAGGTGCAGGAACGTGACGAGAATCAGCGCGAACAGGAACGCGATCACGTGGCTCGGCGCGTCCGGCAGGCCGAGATCGTGCAGCAGCGGGCTGACCAGCTTCTCGATCGCCGGTTCGGCGAGCGCGCCGAGGCCGAGCGAGCAGAGCGTGATGCCGAGCTGCGCACCGGCGAGCATGACGGTCAGCTCCCGGCTGCCGGCCAGCGCGGCCCGGTCCGCGGCGTCACCGCCGGCCGCGGCCTGCTCCAGGCGGTACCGCTTGCTGGCGATCAGTGCGAACTCGGCCGCCACGAAGAACGCGTTACCGGCCAGCAGCAGAAGCGCAAAAGCTATCGCCCATCCGGTGCTCATGACGCCACCGTCCCCTCGACGCCGCGCTCACGCGGCGGGCGGCACTGAGCCGACGATTCACTCACAAGCTCACGAGCGCCGGATTCCACCCGTACGCCGCGGTCACGCGGTGGGCGGCACTGAGCCGCTGATTCACTCGCAAGCTCGTTCATTGGACCATCACCCGCACCGTGCCCGGCACGTGCCGGTCGACCGAGACCACGCTGACCAGTGCCCGCTCCTCGACGTCGACGCCCGGGAGGGGCAACTCCAGCGCGTCGCCGACCTCGGGGATGCGGCCGAGCTGGCGCATGATCAGGCCGGAGACCGTGTCGTACTCGTCGGCCTCGGGCAGCGCGATGCCGGTCGCGTCCGCGACCTCGTCGATCCGCCAGCGCGCCGGGACCAGCCAGGACCCGTCGTCCTGCTTGACCGGCGACGCCTCGGGCAGGTCGTCCTCGTCACGGATCGGGCCGACCAGTTCCTCCGCGATGTCCTCCAGCGTGATCACGCCGGCGAAACCGCCGTACTCGTCGACCACGATGGCGAGCTGCCGGTGACCGGCGCGCAGCCGGTCCAGCACGGCCGGGACCGGCAGCGACTCCGGCACCATCAGCGGCGGCGAGGTGATCTCGCGGACCGGCACCTCGGCGCGGCGCGCCGGTGGGATCGCGAGCACGTCGTTTATGCCGACCACGCCGATCACGTCGTCGACGCCGTCCGCGCCGCACACCGGGAAGCGGGAGTGCCCGGACGCCATCAGCTCGACCACCCGGCTGACCGGTTCGGCCGCGCTCACGCTGGCCACGTCCACCCGCGGCACCATCACCTCGCCGGCGGTCAGCCGGCGGAAGTCCAGGCCGCGGTCGAGCAGCGCGGACGTCTCGGCGTCGAGGTGGCCCTCCTTCTGCGCCTCCGCGATGATCTGGGTCAGGTCCTCCGCGGTCGCGCCCTCCGGCAGCTCCTCGACCGGCTCGATGCCGATGCTGCGCAGCAGACGGCTGGCCGCGAGGTCGAACAGCTTGATCACCGGGCCGAACACGGTCAGATAGATCAGCGTGGACCGGCTCAGCGCCTTGGCCAGCGCTTCCGGCCGCGCGATCGCGAGGTTCTTGGGAGCCAGCTCACCGAAGATCATCTGCACCACGGTCGCGAACGCCAGCGCCAGACCCATCGAGATCGGATAGCTGACCGCCGCGGGCACCCCCGCCACGCCGAGCAGCTCGGCCAGGCCACCGCCGAGGAACGGTTCCGCCACGTAGCCGACCAGCAGCGCGGTCACGGTGATACCCAGCTGCGCACCGGAGAGCATGAACGAGAGTCGCTCCGTGACCTTGAGCGCCCGCGCGGCGGCGGCGTCGCCCGCCTCCGCCTCCTGGCGCAACTTGCCACGGTCGACGGCGACATAACCGAACTCCTGGGCCACGAAGTACCCGGTAGCGGCGGTCACCACGAGAATCAGCACAAGCCCTGACGCGATCAGCACGACGAGTCACCCTCGGTGCGCGCTGGGCTTCGATACAAAGGCCGGGGCTCTCCCGGCTGGGGACTACAGCCCTCTGGGCTGGGGTCGATCATGCAGGCACCCTATCAGCGCATGCTGGGCACGCGCTGTGAGACAAATTCAAGATCAAATCCCTCGCCGGTACGGAATGAGCCCGCACCTCGGCCACGACCAGCACTTTTCCCCGGCGTGCCAGTTGCCCGAAATCGCCCCGATCTGCGCCTGTCACCAGATCGCGTCACACCGGCAACCCTTTCGGTTCCGCCGGCGCTTCGGCAGGCGACCGCTTCACTCAGGAGTCGCGACCCGGAGCCGCTTCGGCCGTGACACCCCAGGCAGCCGTCAACCGACGCGGCGAACACCGACTCCACCAGGTCCCACCGCCGCCAGCCGGGGACGCGACGGCCTACGGAACCCGCAGCCGAGGCCCGGTGCCGGCGGCTTATCGCGCGTCGCCGCCGGCGACGTGACGCGCGACCGCGGGGCTCGCGGCACGCCGGGGGCGGCGTCAGGTCGTTCCGGCTCAGGAGCGGAGGCGCAGGCCGCGCGGGGTGGCGCGGAAACCGGCCGCGGTGAGCGCGTCGCGCAGTGGGGACGCGCGAAGCGTCTCGCCGTCGGCGCGTTCGACCGACAGCGCGCCCAGCGCGCCGGAGTGCACCGCGTCCGCGAGCGCCTTGGCACCGGCCGCGAGCGCGTCCGGGTCCTCGGTGAACGACAGCAACGTCCGGCCGCCGCGCTCGACGTAGAGCACCAGCTCGCCGCCGGCCAGCGCAACCAGCGCGCCCGCCTTGCGCCCGGCCCGGTGACCGCTGCCGCCGGCCCGGGCCGCCGGGCCGGCGGGCGGCTCGGCGCCGCCCGCGGTCTCCGCATCGCGCCGGACCGCTTCGGCCGCACCGTCCCGTACGCCAGCCCGGGTGTCGGCGGGCGCGTCCCCGGTGCCGGCGGATCGGGTGGGCTGCGGCGGACCGGTGCCGGATGATCCGTCGCCCGAGTCGACCGCGCGGTCCGGCCACGGGAGGGCCGCGCCGAACGGGTTCGCCGGGTCGGTCGCGGCCAGGATCAGCGCCGGGCCGGCCGAGGTGCGCCGACTGGGGTCCTCGGCCTTGTCCGCCAATGCCCGCAGCCGGTCGACCGCGCCCGGCACCGCGAACTGCGCCGCGCCCAGACCCTCCACGAAGTAGCCGCGCCGGGCTGCCCCGCGCTCCTCCATCGCGGCGAGCACCGGGTAGACGCCGGCGAAACCGCCGGGCGGGCCCTCGGCCGCGACCGCGCCGCGGGTGACCACGCCGTGCCGTTCCAGCAGCAGGTCCGCGGTCACGGCGGCGCGCTGGGTCGGGTCCGGGTCGCGATCCGGCAGCAGCGACCAGCGACCGGCCATGGTCGGCGGACCGGTGCGGGCGGGCATCGCCACCCGGCCCGGCCGCCGGTACCGGCCGCGCGACGCGACCGGCTTCGCCCGGTGCGCGCCGCCGGAGCCGAGCAGCGCGCGAAGCGGCGCCAGCGTGTCGTTCGTCAGGTAGCCGGCCCACACCAGATCCCAGACCGCGGCCGCCATCTCCGCGTCGTCGACCACCGCGCTCCCGGGCCGGGCCGCCTCCCGGCCGCCGAGCAGTTCCCGGCCGGTCGGCCGCCGTCCGGGAATCACCGGCCGCCCGGAGACCACCGGCCGCCCGGACCGCCACGTCGTGGCGGCATCGGCGCCCTCCGCCGCCAGTCCCGCACCACTGGCCGAAGCCACGCCGCCGTCCGTGAATGCGGCGCGGTCCGCCGCGGATACCGCGCCCCCAGCCACGGATGCCGCGCCGTCCGCCGCGGATACCGCGCCCCCAGCCACGGATGCCGCGCCGTCCGCCGCGGATACCGCGCCGCCGGACCCGGGGCCCCGGCGGCGTGACCGGCTGGCTGGCGTGCCCTCGTCACCCTCGACCGGCGATGCGGCAGCTGTCGTGAATGCGGCGAGTGACGCCTCCGCCAGCCCTTCGCCGGCGACCGGCGAACCGGCCGCGTCAGTAGCCGGCGAGCCGGTCACGACGTCGGTCGCGGATGCGGCGATGGCGCCGCGTGATCTCCCGGCCCGGCCGCGCCCCTGCCCGCCCGGCACCCTCCGGCCGTCGGCGCCGGCCGGCGACCGGTCCGGAGAGACGGCGGCCTCATCCGGCGCAGCGGACGACGCAGCCGTGTTCGCGGCCAGCGTCTGGATCGCGCGGTCGGACAGGGAGCGGAAGAACAGGGCCTGGCCGTCCGCCAGCGTCTCCAGGATCGCGCGGTGCAGCGGGGTCAGTGGCAGCGCGTCGTCGATCGGGGGGAGGACGAGCGGGGCCGCGTCCGCGTACGCCAGCGTGATCCAGCCGTCGTTGCCGGGGAGCGTGCCGGCACCGGACCAGATCACCTCGCCGGTGGCGCACAGTTCGTCGAGGTGCCCGGCGGTGTAGTCGGCGACGCGGGCGGGCAGGATCAGCCGTTCCAGTGCGGACGCCGGGACCGCGACGCCCTGCAGCTGGTCGATCGCGGCGGCGACCGCCTCGACGCCGCGGGCAGCCCCGCCGACCTGTTGCCAGCGGGGCAGGAACGTGGCCAGCGCGCGGGCCGGGACCGGCTCGATCTCGCGGCGCAGCGCGGCCAGCGAACGGCGGCGGAGCAGTCGCAACACCTCGGCGTCGCACCACTCGCTGGTGCCGGCCGCGCCGCCGGCGACCGGGGAGAACTCGCCGGTCACCACGCGCCCGGCGGCGGCCAGCCGGCGCAGCGCCTGCTCGACCACGAACACCCCGAGGCCGAACCGGGCCGCGCAGGTGGCCGCGGAGAACGGTCCGTGCGTCCGGGCGTAGCGCGCGACCAGGTCGCCGAGCGGGTCCGGCACCGGCGCGAGGAACGCCTCCGGCAGGCCGACCGGCAGCGCGACGCCGAGCGCGTCCCGCACCCGGCCCGCGTCCTCGATGCCGATCCACCGCTCCTCGCCGGCGATCCGCACCGGCACGGCCCGCCGCGCGTCGCGCAAAGTTGAAGCCCACTCCGGCAAGGCGCCGCGCAGCGCCAGCTCGGCCGGGGACAGGTCCCCGAGCAGGCGCAGCAGCTCGGCCACGTCCTCCGCGTCGCGCGGACGGCGTTCTTCGGTGAGCCACTGCAGGCGCGCCTCGGTCTCCGCGACCACCGCCGGGTCGAGCAGTTCGCGCAGGTCGACGCGGCCGAGCAGCTCGCCGAGGAGGGTGGCGTCCAGCGCGAGCGCGGCAGCCCGGCGCTCGGCCAGCGGCGCGTCGCCCTCGTAGAGGAACGCCCCCACGTACCCGAAGAGCAGCGACCGCGCGAACGGCGACGGCCGCGGCGTCTCCACCTCGACCACGCGCACCTTGCGCCCGGCCAGGTCGCGGGCGAGGCCGAGCAGGCCGGGCAGGTCGAACACGTCCTGCAGGCACTCGCGCGCGGCCTCCAGCGTGACCGGGAAGTCCGCGTACTCCCGGGCGACGTCGAGCAGCTGGGCGGCGCGCTGGCGCTGCTGCCAGAGCGGCTGGCGGCGGCGTGGGTCGCGGCGCGGGAGCAGCAGCGCGCGGGCGGCGCACTCGCGGAACCGGGACGCGAACAGCGCGGACGTGCCGACCGACTCCTCGACCAGCTGGGTCAGTTCCTCCGGCTCGAAGACGATCAGGTCGGCGCCGGGCGGCGTGTCCATGGTGTCCGGCAGCCGGACCACGATGCCGTCGTCGGACGGCACGACCTGCGCGTCCACCCCGTACCGCTCGGTCAGCCGGCGTCCGATCGCCAGCGCCCACGGCGCGTTCACCTTGGAGCCGAGCACGCAGTGCACGGCCATCCGCCAGTCGCCCAGCTCGTCGCGGAAGCGCTCGACCACGACCGTGCGGTCGTCCGGCAGCGCGCGGACCGCGTCGCGCTGCTCTCGCAGGTAGGTCACCAGGTTGCCGGCGGCCCACTCGTCCAGGCCCTCGCTGCGCAACGTCTCGACCGCGGCCTCGTCACCGGCCTTGACCAGCGAGCGCAGCCGGGCACCGATGGCCCGGCCCAGCTCGATCGGGCGGCCGGGCGAGTCACCCTTCCAGAACGGCATGCGGGCGGCCTGGCCGGGCGCGGGCGAGACCAGTACCCGGTCGGGCGTGATGTCCTCGATCCGCCAGGAGGACGAGCCGAGCAGGAACACGTCGCCGACCCGGGACTCGTAGACCATCTCCTCGTCCAGCTCGCCGACCCGGGCGCCGCGCTCGCCACCGGCCAGGAACACGCCGAACAGCCCGCGGTCCGGGATGGTGCCGCCGCTGGTGACCGCGAGCCGCTGCGCGCCGGGGCGGCCGGTGAGCACGTCGCCGGTGCGGTCCCAGACCAGGCGCGGGCGCAGCTCGGCGAACGCGGTCGACGGGTACCGCCCGGAGAGCATGTCGAGCGTGGCGTGCAGCGCGGACGGCGGCAGCTCGGCGAACGGCGCGGCCCGGTGCAGCAGGCCGGAGAGGTCCGCCACGGTCCACGCGTCCATCGAGACCATGGCCACGATCTGCTGGGCCAGCACGTCCAGCGGGTTCCGGGGGTAGCGCATCTCCTCGATCGCGCCGGCCGTCATCCGCTCCGCGACCACGGCGCAGGAGAGCAGGTCACCGCGGTGCTTGGGGAAGACGACGCCGCGGGAGACCGCGCCGACCTGGTGCCCGGCCCGGCCGACGCGCTGCAGCCCGGCCGCGACCGTGGGCGGCGCCTCGATCTGCACGACCAGGTCGACCGCGCCCATGTCGATGCCCAGCTCCAGCGAGGAGGTGGCGACCACGGCGGGCAGGTCGCCGGACTTCAGCGCCTCCTCGATCTGTTTGCGCTCGGTGCGCGAGACGCTGCCGTGGTGCGCCCGCGCGATGATCGTCGGCGTGCCGTGCGACTGACCCGACTGCGCCATGATCTCCGCCGGCATCCCCGCCACCTTGCCGGCGGAAGTTCCAGCACCGGCATCGGTACGGCCGGGAGCGCCCTCCCCCGGCACCGCGTGTTCCTCTGCCAGCTCGTTGAGCCGGGCACAGAGCCGCTCCGCACCGCGCCGCGAATTGGTGAACACGATGGTCGACCGGTGCTCGGTGATCAGCTGATAGACCCGTTCCTCGACCGCGGGCCAGATCGACGGCCGGGACCGGCCCGGGTCGGGCGGGCCGCCGTCCGGCTCCGGCCCGGACCCGAAGTCGTCGCCGAGCGCGGTCATGTCCTCCACCGGGACCTGCACGCTGACCTCGATGGTCTTCGTGGACGGCGGCTGCACCACGTCGACCGGCGCGGCACCGCCGAGGAAGCGCGCGACCTCCTCGATCGGCCGGACCGTGGCGGAGAGCCCGATGCGCTGCGCCGGCTTCGGCAGCAGCGCGTCGAGCCGCTCCAGCGACAGCGCGAGGTGCGCGCCGCGCTTGGTGGCCGCGACCGCGTGCACCTCGTCGATGATCACCGTCTCGACGCCGCGCAACGACTCCCGCGCGGCGGACGTGAGCAGCAGGAACAGCGACTCGGGCGTGGTGATCAGGATGTCCGGCGGGGTACGGGCGAAGCCACGACGCTCGTCCGCCGGGGTGTCGCCGGTGCGCATGCCGACCGTGATGTCCGGCGGGGGCAGCCCGAGCCGGGACGCGGCGTGCCGGATGCCGGTCAGCGGCGCGCGCAGGTTGCGCTCGACGTCGACCGCGAGCGCCTTGAGCGGGCTGACGTAAAGCACGCGGCACCGCTGCCGCGCATCCTCCGGCGGCGCGGAGCGGGACAGCCGGTCGAGCGAGGCGAGGAACGCGGCCAGTGTCTTGCCCGAACCGGTCGGCGCCACGACCAGCGCGTGCCGGCCGGCCGCGATGGCACGCCAGGCACCGTCCTGCGCGGGGGTGGGCGCGGCGAACGCGGCGGCGAACCACTCCCGGGTCGCCGCGCCGAACTCCGCCAGCGCCGTAGCCATGCCCACCATCCTGCCCGCCGGGTACGACATTTTCTGCGGCCGGCCGCCGCAGCATTGCCCCGAGGCCGGTGACCGAAACCCGAGGCGTCGCCATTTTGCGGCGAAAAGCGTTAATAAAGTAACTTTTCAGGCAAAGTCGCGGAAGGGGTCGAGGTGCAGCGTGGCCTGGAGCACGACACGGAGGTCCTGATCCGCCAGGTGGACGGCCACCTCGCCACGCTGCGCACCGCACGCGGGCGGCACGACCTCGCGCTCGCCGAGCGACTGGCCGCCAGCCTCCGCCACCTGCTGCGCGCCACCACGCACGCGTGCGCGGCCGACCGCGCCCGGGTGCGCGCGGCCGTGCACTACTTCGTGCTGCGCCGCGACGCCCGCCACGACCGCCTGCCGGTCCGCTCGCTCGCGGCGGACCAGCGGGTGATCAACGAGACCGCGCAGCACCTCGGCCGCGCCGACCTGATCGTCACCGCGGACGTGCCCACCCAGCACACCGGACCGGTCCAGAGTGCACGCAGGGTGTTCTGACCCGCGGGGAATCGGCCGCTAAAGCGCAAAATCGGCACCATCCACACCAGACTGGCCCATGCCGTAAGGCCTGCCTGACAAGGGTTTGGTGGCAATGCGTGCTGGATCGCTTACCGATCATCCGGTACGGTGTCGCGTTGGCGCCGATCGATGCCGTGGTCCGTGATGTTTGTCTACATCGCGGCCGACTTCTCCCACCGATCGATGGAGGGAAATGAAGGGGCATCACACTTTTTCGTCCGACCTGGGGGGGCGATGCTCGACTCGAAGGGCCGTAAAGTGCCCACGTTACGCGCGCAATGGCTCGGCCGGGAGCTGCGCGACCTGCGCGAACGGCGCAACCTGACGCTTCGTCAGGTCGCCGAGCACCTGAAACGGAACTTCTCCGCACTGAGCAGGTTCGAGAACGCGGAATGGCCGATCCCGCGGCACGACGTCCAGATGCTCCTCGATCTGTACGGCGTCTCGGAGCGACGGGAACGGACCCGGCTGACCCGGCTGAGCGAGGAGGTGTGGCGCCGGGACGACTGGATCGACGAATTCTCCGATGTGATTTACGACCCAACATTCTGCGATCTGATCTGGCTGGAGCAGCGGGCGAAGCGGGTCGGCAGTTACGACGCGTTGTACGTGCTCGGCCTGCTGCAGACCCCGGCGTACGCGGAGGCGATGATCCGTACGGTCGAGGGGCCGGACGCGGACGACGACCGGATAGCGCGGTGGGTGCAGTTGCGGCTGCGCCGCCAGCGCGCGATCGAGGGGCCCAAGCCCACCCGGGTCGCGGCGATAGTGGCGGAGTCCGTGCTGCGCAACCCGGTCGGCGGGCCGGACGTGATGCGCGAGCAGCTGATGCATCTGGGCCGGCTGGCCCGGCGCCGGCACATAGAGATCAGTGTGCTCCCGGCGGGGGCGGGCGCACACCCGGGCCTGGACGGCGCGTTCCTGCTGTTCGAGATGCCGGACCCGTTCCCGGACGTGGCGTACACGGAGACGATCGCCGGCCGCACGTTCCAGGAGGGTCCGCGGACCGGCCGGTTCGCGTCCGCCTACCGCACGCTGCGCGAGGCCGCGCTGGAACCGGCCGACTCCACCCGCCTCATCGCGGACATAGCGGACGAGTTCAAAAGCTGACGATCATCGGAAAGAGGCGCGCGCGCATGCGTGGGAACGAGATCACCGGATGGCACACCAGCAGCCGGAGCCAGGGCGCGGGCGGTAACTGCGTCGAGGTGGGCCGGGCGGCGGACGGGCGGGCCGCGATCCGGCACAGCCGCCGGCCGTCCGGGGCGATACTGCTCTGCTCGCCGGCGGGGTGGCGGGCGTTCGTGGCCGGCGTGTGCGAGGACACGTTCGGCTGACCACCCGCACGCCGGCGGTCTGGGAGGATGCGCGGCGTGGCTTTGACGGCATCGCGGGCACTGGTCCGGCAGACCGAGCGCTGGTTCGTCCGCCGGGGCGTCCCGCTCATGATCGAGGATTACGGTTTCCGGCGGCATGTGCTCCCCCGCATGCTGCCGTTCCTGGCGTTCGTCTCGGTCACCAGCCTGCTCTGGCTGGTGCGGCAGTGGGCCGACCAGGCGTACTGGTGGTGGGTGCTGGCCGGCACGCTGGCCGTGGGCGTGGCGGTGTGGACCGGGCTGACCGCGTTCGGCCGGCGGCTGCCCCGGTTCTCCCGCCGGACCGCCGGCGCCATCCTGGTGTGCTACGCCGTGATGCCGCTGGTCGTACCGTCGCTGGAGTTCTTGATCTCGCGGTCGAACTCGTCACCGGACGTCGGCGTGGGCGAGCGGATCGGCGCGCACAGCACCACGTTCGCCGGTGCGGTGGCCGCGTTCCTGGGCATCTTCGCGGTGGTGTTCGCGGCCGCCTGGCTGGCCACGTCGTACGGCGTGGTGCCGCTGATCCGGCGCGGGCTGCGGCACGCGGTGCACGACATGCGCAACAGCGTGCGGATCCAGGGCCGGGCGCTGCCCACGCTGCTCTTCGTCACGCTGTTCTTCTTCTTCACCGGCGAGCTGTGGCAGGCGATGGACCGGCTGCCCTGGGTCCGGGTCTGGGCCGTGGTGCTGCTGTTCGCGGCCGTGACCGTGCTGGCCACGGCCGCACGGCTGCGCGACGAGGTCGGCCGGGTGGAGCAGGAGCTGCACCCGGCGCGGCTGAGCAAGGAGTGCCGCCGCACGCCGCTGGCCGAGCTGCCGATGGAGGAGATCGCGCCGGACGGTGCGCTACGGCCGGCGCCGCTCACCGGGCAGCAGATCGGCAACCTACTGCTGATGCTGGCCACCCGGCAGCTGATCCAGGCGACCGTGGTGGGCGTCGGCCTGTTCACGTTCTTCCTCACGCTCGGCCTGCTGGTGGTCCTGCCGGAGACCGCGGAGCAGTGGATCGGCGCGCCACCGCGCACGTCCGCGGCGTCGTTCGGCGTGCCGGTCGCGCTGCTGCGCAACGCGCTGCTGCTGGCCGCGTTCGGCAGCATGTACTTCGCGGTCACGTCGATGAGCGACACAGAGCATCGCCGCCAGTTCTTCGCGCCGATCCTGGACGAGGTGGAGCGCACGCTCGCGGTCCGCGCGGTCTACCTCGCGGTCCGCGACATCGTCCTGCCGGCGGCGGCCCAGGAGCCGGCCCCGGGCCCGCCGAGGCAGCCGGCGAGCCCGGAGACGGTCTCAGACGTGCGGAGCGATCTCTGACGCGACCAGGTCCAGGTGGTCCAGGTCGGACAGGTCGAGCATCTGCAGGAACATCCGGGTCGCGCCGAGCGCCTTGTACTCCTGGATGCGCTCGATGACCTGGTCCGGCGTGCCGGCCGCGCCGCCGTTGCCCCGCATCTCCTCGACGTCCCGGCCGATCGCGGCGGCCCGGCGGCGCACCTCGGCGTCGTTCTTGCCGACGCAGAGCACCACGGCGGCGGAGAGCGTGGGCAGCTCGGCCCGGCCCACCTCGGCGCACGCGGCGCGTACCCGGTCGAAGGCCTTGCCCGCGTCCGGGACCTTGTTGAACGCCACGTTGAACTCGGCCGCGTATTTCGCGGCAAGGGCGGGCGTGCGCTTCTTCCCGTTGCCGCCGATGATCACCGGGACCGGCGACTGGACCGGCTTCGGCAGCGCGGGCGAGTCGGTCAGCCGGTAGTGCTTGCCGGAGAACGAGTACGTCTCACCGGCCGGCGTGCCCCACAGCCCGGTGATGATCTCCAGCTGCTCCTCGTACCGGTCGAAGCGCTCGCCGACCGCCGGGAACGGGATACCGTACGCGGTGTGCTCGGCCTCGAACCAGCCGCTGCCCAGGCCGAACTCGACCCGGCCGCCGCTCATCTCGTCCACCTGCGCCACGCTGACCGCCAGCGGTCCGGGCAGCCGGAACGTGGCGGACGTGACCAGCGTGCCGAGCCGGATCCGGGACGTCTGCAGCGCGATCCCGCCCAGCGTCACCCAGGAGTCGGTCGGACCGGGCAGGCCGGTGCCGCCCATCGAAAGGTAGTGGTCGGAGCGGAAGAACGCGTCGAAGCCGTTCTCCTCGGTGCGCTGGGCCACCCGCAGCTGATCCGCGAAGCTGGCGCCCTGCTGCGGTTCGGTGAAGATACAGAGCCTCATGCGCCTTACTCTGCCACCAGGATCGTCCGACCGGCCGCTCATCCCCTGTGCAAGAGCCCTGACCCGGGATTACGGTCCATGCATGGCCGGCTATGACTGGATCAGCCTCACCACCGATTACGGGCTCTCCGACGGTTTCGTCGCCTCCTGCCACGGCGTGATCGCCCGGACCGCACCGGCGGCCCGGGTCATCGACGTCACACACGCGGTGGCGCCCGGCGACGTCCGGCGGGCCGCGTCCGTGCTGGCCCAGACCGTGCCGCACCTGCCACCGGCCGTGCACGTGGCGGTGGCCGGGCCGGGCACGCTGCGCCCGATCGGCCTGCGCACGCCCGGCGGCGTGCTGGTCGGCCCGGACAACGGCCTGCTGCCCTGGGCCGCGGACGCGCTGGGCGGCGCCGAGACCGCGGTGATGCTGACGAACACGGACTGGTTCCTGCCCTCGATCTCCGGCACGCTGCCCGGCCGGGACGTCTACGCGCCGGTCGCCGCGCGGATCGCGGCCGGTGCCCCGCTCACCGACGCCGGTCCAAGGATCCCGCTCGCGGACCTGGCCCGGCTGCCGGACCCGGTGGTGGCGAGCGGCGACGGCTGGCTGGAGGCGGAGGTGACCACGATCGACCGGTTCGGCAACGTGCAGCTGGCCGCGGGCGCGGACGCCATCGGCACGCTGGCCGACC
The DNA here is from genome assembly GCF_030813715.1 of Catenuloplanes indicus. NCBI lineage: Bacteria > Bacillati > Actinomycetota > Actinomycetes > Micromonosporales > Micromonosporaceae > Catenuloplanes > Catenuloplanes indicus. Next base: position 6,447,425 of record NZ_JAUSUZ010000001.1, on the reverse strand, counting down.
GGCTGGTGGTCGGCGGCGTCCAGGCGGTCCGCGGCACCACCATCTCGGACGCACCGCGCGGCGGCCTGGTGGTCTACGTCGACTCCGCGGGCCGGGTCGCGGTCGCGGTGCACGGCGGGCGGGCCGCGGTGGTGCTCTCGGTGGTCCCCGGCGATCTCATCCGGGTGGCCCGCGCCTGACCCGCCGGTGATCCGGACGCCGGATGGGTGGCCCGGCCGCCGGTGCGAAAGAATGCGGCAATGCCCGAAGGCGACACCGTGTGGAACACCGCCCGCGTGCTGAACCGCGCGCTCACCGGCCGCCTGCTCACCGCCTCGGACTTCCGGGTGCCCGCGCTCGCCACCGAGTCGCTGGCCGGCTGGACCGTGACCGAGTCCGCCGCCCGCGGCAAGCACCTGCTGCTGCGCCTGCGCGAGGCCGCGGACGGCCGCACGCTGACCCTCCACTCCCACCTGCGGATGGACGGCGCCTGGCGGGTCTACGCGACCGGCGAGCGCTGGGCCGGCCGTCCCGCGCACCTGATCCGGGTGGTGCTGCGCACCGCGGAGAGCGTCGCGGTCGGCTACCACCTGCACGAGCTGACGCTGATCCCGACCGATCGGGAGGACGACCTGGTCGGCCACCTCGGCCCGGACCTGCTCGGGCCCGGCTGGGACCCGGCCGAGGCGGTCCGCCGGATCGAGGCGGCACCGGACCGGGAGATCGGCGAGGCGCTGCTGGACCAGCGCAACCTGGCCGGGATCGGCAACCTCTACAAGTGCGAACTGCTGTTCCTGCGCGGCGTGAACCCGTGGACGCCGGTGCGGGACGTGCCGGACCTGCCCGGCATGGCCGACCTCGCACACCGCCTGCTCGCCTCGAACCGGGGCCGGTGGCTGCAGACCACCACCGGCTCAATGCGCAAGAACGAGGCGAACTACGTCTACGGCCGGCGTGCCCAGCCGTGCCGCCGGTGCGGCACCGCGATCGCGAAGCACGCGCCGGACGGCGAGACCGCGGCGGAACGCATCACCTACTGGTGCCCCCGCTGCCAGCCGGGGCCGGGCCCGGCGGACGCAGCTCGGTCAACGCGTCGGTGACACCGCGCAGCAGATCGGCGGCCTCGGTCAGCCGGCTCGCGGTGCCGGCGTCGCCGAGGTGGGCACCGGCCCGCGCGTCCTCCGCCACGTAACCGGCCGCGGCCGCGACCAGTGTCTCGTAGGCGGTGACGCCGTCGGTCAGCTGGCCCAGCAGCGTGTGGTGGGCCTCCTCCAGCCCGGCCCGCCCGTCCGGCGGCGCGAAGCGCAGCGCGCGCTCCACGCCGGCCAGCCGGTGCGCGAGGTCACGCAGCGAGGCCTCGGCGGACTCGGCCTCCGGCAGCACCGCGGCGCCGTGGCCGGTCAGCCGCGGTGCGAGACCGGCCAGCGTGCCGGCCGCCCGGTCCAGGCGCAGCCACGGGTCGACCGCGGCCGAGCCCTTCAGCTCCGCGCGGGCCCGCTGGCGGCGCAGCTCCTGCAGTGCGGTGCGGCCGGCCGGGATCTGCTCGACCATCGCGACGAGCCGGGCCTGCCGCGCCGAGGCGATCGCGGCCGGGGTGGGCGCGGGCGGGAGCGGCTCGGCGTCGTGCCGGCGCAGGTCCGCCCACCGCCAGGCGGCCAGCACGGCCGAACCACCGGCCGCCGCGGCCCAGGCGGCGTCCGGCAGGCCGAGACCCGCGTACGGCGTGAGGATCGCCGCCGCGCCGGTGAGCGTGCCGCCGAGCACGCTCCACCGGCGGGCGGCGCCGCGCAGCTTGCGCGACTGCCGCAGGTACCGAGACCGCTCGTCCGCCGCCATCTCGATCAGCCCGCGGCGCTCGTGTCGCCGGTCTTCTTCTCCCGGGCCATGCTGGCGCGGATCTCGTCCAGCCGGGCCACGTGCGCCTGGTTCTCGGTCGGCGCGGCCTGCGGGGCCGGCGTCGCGGTCTGCCCGGACGCGCCGCCGAGCTGGTTGCCGGCCATGCTGGCGCGGATCTGGTCGAGCCGGGACTCGCCGGCCAGGTCCAGCGTCGACTTCTGCACCTCGAGCATGCGGCCCTCGACCGAGTTGGACGCGAGCTCTGCGCGGCCCATGGCGGTCGCGTACCGCTTCTCGATCTTCTCGCGGACCTCGTCCAGCGAGGGCGTGTTGCCGGGCGCCTGCAGCGACGACATGGACTCCAGCGACTTCGCCACGGACTCCTGCATCTTCGCCTGCTCCAGCTGGCTGAGCAGCTTGGTCTGCTCGGCGAGCTTCTGCCGCAGGATCATGGCGTTGTTCTCCACCGCCTGGCGAGCCTGACCGGCCGCGGCCAGCGACTGGTCGTGGAGTGTCTTGGTGCTCTCCATGGTCTGCTCGGCGGAGACCAGCTCGGTGGCGAGCGTCTGCGCGGTCTGCTCGTACTTCTGCGCCTCCGCCTCGTCGCCCTCGGCGCGCTTGCGGTCGGCCAGCACGAGCGCCTGCCGGGCCATGCCCTGGAGGCGCTCGACCTCGGACATCTGCCGGGAGAGCTTCATCTCCAGCTGGCGCTGGTTGCCGATCACCGCGGCGGCCTGCTGGACCAGCCGCTGGTGCTGGCGCTGGGCCTCCTCGATCGCCTGCTGGATCTGCACCTTGGGATCGGCATATTCATCGATCTTGGCGCCGAACAGCGCCAGAAAGTATCGCCAGCCCTTGACGAACGGGTTCGCCATAATCGCGCTATCCCCTCGGTGTCTTCACGTCTCGCCCGCACGGGCCGGGTGGTTCCCGGTCCGACACGACGGCGGCCGCGCAGTGCGGCACGGTCTCCATCGTGGCAGGTGAAAACCAGCCCGTCATGCGACCTCGGGGGGATATCAGGGTGCCCCCGATCCCACGAGATTACGCCTGGTCTCCAAGCGGGGACCAGGCGTGCAGCGGTCGGAGGCGGTCAGGCCGCGTAGATCACGTCGCGGCCGCGGTCGCCCGGGCGGGGCTTGCGGGTGGCACGGAGTGTCGCCTTGAGCGGCGTGTCCTGCCGGACCGAGACGGAGACGTCGCCCTCCGCGTGCACCTGGCGGATCGGGTGCTCGTCGGCCGGCGCCTTCGCGTCGTCCTGCACGGGCACGAGCACGCCCTGCATCTGCTCGGCGAGCGCCATCGTGTCGGCGACCTCGCGCAGCACCTCGGAGAGCTGAGCGCCGAGCGCGTCGCAGATCGCGGCCAGCAGCTCGCTGGACGCTTCTTTCTGCCCTCGCTCGATCTCGGAGAGGTATCCCAGGCTCATGTTGGCCGCGGTCGACACCTCGCGCAGGGTCCGGTGCTGTCCCTGTCGGCGCGCACGAAGTGCATCACCGATCACCCGGCGTAGCAGGACCATCGCACCTCCTCCTGCGAGGGCCGCCGGCAAGCGCCGGAGGCTTCCCGCAACCGTACCCGTTGGTCGTGGGTACTGACATCTCACCCCGCCGCCGAATCGGCGGGCCCACCCCGGAGGGTGCACGGCGAAGACCCCAGTCTACGGAGCGCCGCGAGGGCTTTTCGGCCCGCGCGGACAACCACCCGCGAAAAACCGGAACCCCCGGCACACAAAGATCATTCCCGGGTACGAGCAGCGTGTGACGCTGGAGACCCGAGCCGCCCGCCCGCCCGGCCGGCCCCGGCCGCATCCGGGCGCACGCGTCGCGAACCGCCCAGCTCACGCGTGGGATCGTCACGGAAGGTGCGCGTGCGTTCGCTACAAGCGTGATCCCTTGACGCCGGGCGCTCGCTATGCGGTGGCGGCCGGGAGCACGCTCACCCGCAGCCGGTCGGCCAGCAGCCGCAGCACTTCGGTGACGGTGGTCACCCGGATCACCACCCGGCCGCCGCTCAGGTCGAGCCGCCGCACCTCGGTGCCGCCCGGCCCGGCAACCGCCACGTAGACCAGCCCGACCGGCTTGCCGTCCTGCGGCTCCGGCCCGGCCACGCCGGTGGTGGCCAGCCCCCAGTCCGCGCCGCACCGCTCCCGCACGCCCTCGGCCAGCGCGGCCGCCACGTCCGGGTCGACCGGGCCGCGCTCGGCCAGCAGCGGCGCGGACACACCGGCCAGCGTCGCCTTCAGCTCGGTCGCGTAGACCACCACGCCGCCGCGGAACGCGGAGCTGGCGCCGGGCACGTCCACCAGCGTCGACGCGACCAGCCCGCCGGTGAGCGACTCGGCCGACGCGACGGTCTGGCCGGCCTTGGTCAGCGCCGCGACCACGGTCGCGGCGACGGACGAACCCTCAGGCACCCAGATCTCCCTCCCGGACGACGCCGCGCGGCCGGACCGGCCGGCGGGCGGCGAGGCGTAGCCGGACCGCCTGGCGCACGTAGTCGACACCGGTGATCACGGTGACCGCGACGGCCGTCCACATGACCCACGCCGCGATCGTATCGAGCCAGGCCGGGAGCGGGCAGAGATACAGCGCGATCGCCAGCGTCTGCAGCGCGGTCTTCACCTTGCCGCCCCGGCTGGCCGCGATCACGCCGTACCGGATCACCCACAGCCGCAGCAGCGTGATGCCCCACTCGCGGACCAGTATCACCGCGGTGGCCCACCAGGGCAGCAGGCCGTAGAGCGAGAACAGCACCAGGGCGGCGCCGGTGAGTGCCTTGTCCGCGATCGGGTCCGCGACCTTGCCGAGCCGGGTGACGTAACCGAACCGCCGCGCCACCCAGCCGTCGACGAAGTCGGTCAGCGACGCGACCAGGAACACCACGGCCGCGAGCACCTGCAGGAACGACTCGTCGAACCCGGACCAGACCACCAGCACCACGAAGACCGGCACCAGGATGAGCCGGACCAGGGTCAGGATGTTGGCCGGGTTGTGGATCGGCGCCTCGGGGGTGTCCGTGGCGGCTTGCGTCGGGTCACCCGACGGCGTCACCGGGCGGCCGCCGCTGAGATCATCTCGGTCGGTACGGCCACCAGGTCCACGCCCTCGGTGCCGGTCACGGTCGCGCGCACGAAGTCGCCGGGCCGCAGCGCCGCGAGGTCCACCCCCGCGTCGCCGGCCACCAGCATGGTCGAGCCGTCGACCTCCGGCGCCTGGTGGTGGGCGCGGCCCTCCACCTCGCCGTCCTCGACCGAGTCGACCAGCACCTCGACCGTGCTGCCGATCCGCTCCTCGGCGCGCTGGTTGACCAGCTCGTCGACGAGCGCGACGACCTCGTCGTACCGCTTCTTGATGGTGCTCTTCCGGACCTTGCCGGGCAGGCCGGCGGCCTCGGTGCCGTCCTCGTCGCTGTAGTCGAACACGCCGACCGCGTCCAGCCGGGCTTCGGACAGGAAGCGGATCAGCTCGTCCACGTCCGCCCGGGTCTCGCCGGGGAAGCCGACGATGAAGTTGCTGCGCGCGCCGGCCTCCGGCGAGAGCTGCCGCGCGGACGCGAGCAGGTCGAGGAAGCGGTCGGTGGAGCCGAACCGGCGCATGCGGCGCAGCAGCGGCTCGCTGGAGTGCTGGAACGACAGGTCGAAGTAGGGCGCGACGCCCGGCGTGTTCGCGATCGCCTCGACCAGGCCGGGCCGGGTCTCCGCGGGCTGCAGGTAGCTGGCCCGGACCCGGACGATGCCGGTGATCGCGGCCAGCTGCGGCAGCAGCTTCTCCAGCAGGCGCGGGTCGCCCAGGTCCTTGCCGTACGACGTCGAGTTCTCGCTGACCAGGACCAGCTCGCGGACGCCGGTGCCGGCCAGCCACTCCGCCTCGGCCAGCAGCTCGTCCGGTTTACGGGAGACGAACGCGCCGCGAAACGCCGGGATCGCGCAGAACGCGCACTTGCGGTCGCAGCCACTGGCCAGCTTCAGCGAGGCGACCGGCCCGTTCTCCAGCCGGCGGCGCAGCACCGGGCGCAGGTGCGCGGGCGTGGCCGCGTCGACCACCGCGTGACCGGGGACGACGACGGTGGTGTCGCGCCGGGCCACCGGCGTGATCGGCAGCAGCTCGCGGCGGTCCCGCGGCGTGTGCGCGTCCAGCTTCTCGCCGTTGAGCACCGCGTTCAGCCGGGCGGAGATGTCCGGGTAGTCGTCGAAGCCGAGCACCGCGGACGCCTCGGGCAGGCTCTGTGCCAGCTCCTTGCCGTACCGCTCGGACATGCAGCCGGCGGCGACGACCTTGGCGCCGGTCTCGTGCGCGGCGAGCAGGGTGTCGATCGAGTCCTGTTTCGCCTTCTCCACGAAGCCGCAGGTGTTGACCAGGACGACGTCCGCGTTCTCCGCGTCCGTGCCGACCTGCCAGCCCTCCGCGTCGAGACGGGCGGCCAGCTCCTCGGAGTCGACCTCGTTACGGGCGCAGCCCAGGGTGAGCATGGCGACGCGCCGGCTGGGAGAAGAAGGTGTTACAGACACCACCCGAGGGTACCGGCATGTCGGCCGATACCTCGAAGTCGCCCGGTGAGGTGGGCCACCGACGGGTGGCCGGCGGGCGATCGGCGTTGCTACCGTCGCTGACGTGACGCCCGCAGCACCGCGGCCGTCCCGGACGAGTGCGGTCGTACCCGGTCTTGCAAAGACGGCCGCTGGAGTGGTGACTCGTCATGGCTTGGCTGGTTCTCGTCGTCTCCGGTCTGCTCGAGACGGTCTGGGCGATCGCGCTGGAGAAGAGCGACGGTTTCTCCCGCTGGCTCCCCACCACGATCTTCGGCGTCGCGCTGGTGCTCAGCATGGCCGGTCTCGGCTACGCGCTACGCACGATCCCGGTCGGCACCGGGTACGCGGTCTGGGTCGGGATCGGCGCGGTCGGCACCGCGATCGTCGGCATGACGGTGCTGGGTGAGTCCGCCTCGCTGCCCCGCGTCCTCTGTCTGATGCTGGTCATCTGCGGCGTCGCGGGGCTCAAGTTCTTCCACTAACACCAACGCACGTTGGTCATACGATGGCGCGATGCACGATGACGCTGATCTGACCGCCGTGTCCGCGCTGGCCGACGGCGTGCGGCACGCCGCCTACCGCGAGGTGATCGCGGCGGGCGGTGCGCCGGTCGGCCGCGACGAGGTGGCGGCGGCGCTCGGCGTCGGCCGCACGCTCGCGGCCCACCACCTGGACAAACTCGTGGACGCAGGGCTACTGGAGGTCACCTACGCACGCCGTTCCGGCCGCTCCGGTCCGGGCGCGGGCCGACCGGCGAAGCTCTACCGTGCGGCCTCGGCCGAGCACGAGGTGAGCGTGCCGCCGCGCGCCTACCGCACGGCGGCCGAACTGCTGGCCGAGGCGGTCGAGCGGACCGGCGCGGACCTGGCGCTGTTCGACGCGGCCCGCGCACACGGCCGCGCCGCACCGGCGTCGTCCACGTCCGCGGCCGAGGTGCTGACGGCGCACGGCTACCTGCCGCACGAGGAGGGCGGGCGGATCGAGCTGCGCAACTGCCCGTTCCACCGGCTGGCCGCGCAGTTCCCGCCGCTGATCTGTGGCATGAACCTGGCGATGGTGCAGGGGCTGCTGGACGGCCACGGGCTGGACGCGACCTGGGACGCGCGGATGGACGCGGCGCCGGGCCGCTGCTGCGTCACGCTCACGAGCTCTAAAAACAAAACTGATTGACTTTAGATGCCGCCGGGTGATGGGCTACACCCCATGACCGGTTATCACCTCGCCCACTTCAACGCCGCCCGCCTCCGCGCGCCACTGGACGACCCGGCCACCGCCGGGTTCGTGGCGGGCCTCGACCCGATCAACGCGCTGGCCGACCGCTCCCCCGGCTTCGTCTGGCGGCTGGCCGAGGGACCGGCCGGCGACGCCACCACGGTCCGGCCGACCGAGCCGGACGTGATCGTCACGCTGTCCGTGTGGGAGTCGCTGGAGGCGCTGCGGGCGTTCACGTACCACAGCGAGCACCTCGACTACCTGCGGCAACGGCGCGACTGGTTCGTCCCGCTCGGCTACCGCGCGTCGATGGTGCTGTGGTGGGTCCCGGCCGGCACGATCCCGTCGCCGGAGGAGGGCGTCGCCCGGCTCCGCCTGCTCGGCGCGAACGGCCCGGGGCCGGACGCGTTCACGTTCCGTTCGCCGTTCCCGGCCCCCGAGGCGGCTAGGGACGCAGCGCGGCCAGCGCCTCTTCCAGCTCGTCCGGCTTGATCAGCACGTCCCGGGCCTTGGAGCCCTCGGACGGGCCGACGATGCCGCGCGACTCCATCAGGTCCATCAGGCGGCCGGCCTTGGCGAAGCCGACGCGCAGCTTCCGCTGCAGCATCGAGGTGGAGCCGAACTGACTGGTCACCACCAGCTCGATCGCCTGGAGCAGCAGGTCGAGGTCGTCGCCGACCTCCTCGTCGATCTGCTTCCGCGGGTCCGGCACCGCCTCGGTGACGTTCTGCTGGAACTCCGGCTCGCGCTGGTCCTTGCAGAACTTCACCACCGCGGCGATCTCCGCCTCGGTGATCCACGCGCCCTGGATGCGGGTCGGCTTCGACGCGCCCATCGGCAGGAACAGGCCGTCGCCGCGGCCGAGCAGCTTCTCCGCGCCGGGCTGGTCCAGGATGACCCGGGAGTCGGCCAGCGACGAGGTGGCGAACGCGAGCCGGGACGGCACGTTCGCCTTGATCAGGCCGGTCACCACGTCCACCGACGGGCGCTGGGTGGCCAGCACCAGGTGGATGCCGGCCGCGCGGGCCAGCTGGGTGATGCGCACGATCGAGTCCTCGACGTCGCGCGGCGCCACCATCATCAGGTCGGCCAGCTCGTCCACGATCACCAGCAGATAGGGGTACGGCTTGAGCTCCCGCTCCACGCCGGGCGGCGCTGTGATCTCGCCGTTGCGCACCTTGCGGTTGAAGTCGTCGATGTGCCGCACGCCGTTCGCCGCGAGGTCGTCGTAGCGCATGTCCATCTCGCCGACGACCCACTCCAGCGCGGTCGCCGCCTTCTTCGGGTCGGTGACGATCGGCGTGACCAGGTGCGGGATGCCCTCGTAAGAAGTCATCTCCACGCGCTTCGGGTCGATCAGCAGCAGACGCACCTCGTCCGGCGTGGCCCTGGTCAGAATCGACACCAGCAGCGAGTTCAGGCAGGACGACTTGCCCGCGCCGGTCGCGCCCGCGATCAGGATGTGCGGCATCTTCGCGAGGTTCGCCACCACGAACCCGCCCTCGATGTCCTTGCCCAGCGCGGCCAGCATCGGGTGATCGTTCGACGTGGCGTTGTAGGAGCGCAGCACGTCGCCGAGCGCCACGTTCTCCGGGTCGGTGTTCGGGATCTCCACGCCGACCGCGGACTTCCCCGGGATCGGGCTGAGGATGCGCACGTCCGCGGACTTCACGGCGTACGCGATGTTGCGGGACAGCTGGGTGATCCGCTCGACCTTGACGCCGCGGCCCAGCTCCACCGCGTACCGCGTGACGGTCGGGCCCCGGGTGAAGCCGGTGACCTGCGCGTCCACGCCGAACTGGTCGAACACGCCCTCCAGCGCCGCGGTGATCTCCTCGTTGGCCTTGCTGGCCTTCTTCGCGGCCGCGCCGGCCTTGAGCAGCTCCGGCGGTGGCAGCTTGTAGTCGCCCTCGATCGCGGTGATGGCCAGCTGCTCCGCGCGCGTCGGCGGCGCGGGCGAGTGCTCCGGCGGGACCATCCTGCCGGACGCCTTCTTCAGCTTGGTGATCTTCGGCAGCGCGACCGTGTCGTGCATGTCGTCGAGCAGCTCGTCGAAGCCGTCGTCCGGGACCGGCGGTGGCGGCGGCGCGTCCATCGGCTCGTCGGCCGCGGCGTCCACGTGCGAGGCGGCCTTGCGGCGGGCGGCGCGGCGGCGGGCCGGTCGCGGCGGCTCCTCCTCCTCCTCGGCCTCGTCGTCGTCCAGGACCTCGTCGTCGTCGAGGTCGTGGCGCCCGCGGCCACCGGCCGGCCGGCCACCGGCGAACGCCTCGAACAGGTCGCCGAGCCGCTCCGGGATCTTGTTGATCGGCGTGGCCGTCACCACCAGGACGCCGAAGAGCAGAAGCAACACCAGCAGCGGTACGGCGACCCACGGCGTCACGGCCGCGACCAGCAGGCCACCCACGCCGTAGCCGATCAGGCCACCGGCGTAGTCCAGCTGCTGGTCGCTGACCGGGCGCTGGGCCACGTGCAGCAGCGCGTCCGCGGCCACCAGCACCGCGGTCCAGCCGACCAGGCCACTGCCCCGGTGCTCCGGATCGGACGGCTCGCGCATCAGCCGGACCGCGCCGTAGAAGAGCAGCAACGGGATCGCTATCGAGACCGCGCCGAAGAACAGCCGGATCGAGTCCGCCAGCCACGCGCCGACCGGACCGGCCGACTCGAACCAGACCGCGACCGCGATCAGGATCGCCAGGCCGAACATGAGCAGGCCGGTGCCGTCCCGGCGGTGTGCCGGGTCCAGATCGCGGGCGCTGGCCGCGCCGCGCCCGACCTGCCGCACGCTCCAGCCGAGGCCGCTGGCGACCAGCATCCACAGTGCGCCGAGCCCACCGGCCGCGATCAGCAGCGGGTTGACGCCGCCGCGCTTGGCCCGGGCACGCGGCGCGGGCCGCCGGGCGGCCGGCTTCCGGGCCGCGGGCGTGCGGGCGCGGGACGACGCCGGGGTCCGCGAGGAGGATGTGCCCGTCCGCGCCGCCGGCGTGGTCCGCCGCTTCGCCGGAGAGGTACGACCTGCCATGAGGTCACGGTAACGGCGCCGCGCCGGTCCGGCTGGCCTATTCGCCGCGTGTCACTCGCGACGAGATCTCACTCTCACCGATATGTCGCGGCTTGCCCCGAAATGCTCGCTCGCTGCTGCGCCCGCCGGCGCCGCCACCGCATCACGAACCCGGTCCAGGAGACAACGACGACGACCCCCAGCACGATCCGGGCCGTCCACAGGTGATCCTCCGGGTAGATCACCCCGGTCAGGTAGCGGTCGATGAACCCGGCATCCGGGACGGACTGACCGGCGCCCGCCCGCGCCCAGCGCTCCAGAGTGGTCAGCGGGCAGGTCAGCGACGCCGCGACCACGGTCACTCCCCACGCCGCCGTGATCAGGTGCAGCCAGATCGTCCGCGGCCACCACCACGCGAGATAACCCCCCACCGCAAGGTACGCCAGGAAGCCCGCGTGCAGCACCAGAGCGACCACGACCAGCGCCTCATAGCCCACGCCGCCACGGTAGCGCCTCACCCCACCTCGGCACGCGCACCGTGACCGAGGCATCACCGGCGGGTTCCGCGGAAAAGGAGAAATCGGCGCGAGGCGGCTGACCCGTTGACCGCCTCGCGCCGACGCCTGTGCGGTGACCGCTAGTTCACCGCGAACTGGAGACCGAAGTCGCCGGTGCCGGAGGCGGAGGCGACCCGGTAGCGGTAGTTGCCGGCTGCGCCCTCGAACGTGAGCGTCTCGGTGCCGGAGCCGGTGGCCGCGCGGGCGACGGTCACCCAGCGGCCGCCGTTCACCTGCTGCTGCAGGTAGAGGTCGAAGTCCGCACCCGCGGGCGCGGTCAGGCAGGCCGCATGCGTGCCGGCCGGGGCCCGGAAGCGCACCGCGTCGCGGCGCTGACCGGGCCGGGTGATGGTGCCCTCGCGCCGCACGCCGCCCTCGGCCGCGCAGTCGGCCTCCGCCGGAGGCTCGGTGGCGGGAGGCTCGGTGGCGGGAGGCTCGGTGGCCGGCGGCGTGCCGGCGTCGCCCGTGGTGACCAGCGTCAGGTTGTTCCGCTCCAGGATCTCGGCGACCGGCTGGAAGAACGTGACGCCGCCGCGGGTGCAGTCACCGGAACCGCCGGACGTGACGCCCTGCGCCTGGTCGCCGGCGATGAACGCGCCGCCGGAGTCGCCGGGTTCGGCGCAGACGCTGGTCCGGGTGAGGCCGGTGACCGTGCCCTCGGCGTAGTTGACCGTGGCGTTCAGCGCCTGGACCTCGCCGCAGTGCAGGCCGGTGGTGGAGCCGGAGCGGCAGACGGACGCGCCGACCGGCGCGACCTCGGCGCCCGCGACCGGCAGCACGCCGCCGTTGTAGTCGTTGACCGACGCGGTCGGCGTCCAGTCCGCGTTCGTCCGCACCACCGCGAAGTCGTCCTGCGGGAACGAGGAGACCGCGAACTCGCCCTGCGGCGCGTTGTTGACGCCGCGGGTGTCCGCACCGGCCTGACCGCAGTGACCGGCCGTGACGAAGCCGCCGGTCACCGCGAAGCCGATCGAGCAGCGCGCGTTGCCGAGCGTGTACGCGTCGCCGCCGACGATGTCGAAGAGCGGCTTCGGCGCCTCCTGGCTGGCCTCCACCCGTACCGTCGCCGGATCCACACCGCTGGCCTCGGCGAACTCCGCCGCGGCCGCCTCCGCGTCCGGGACGTCCGTGCGGGCCAGCACGACCACGGTGTTGGCGGCCGCGTCGACGTACCAGCCGGGGATGGACTCGGCGGCCTCGTCCGCGTTCGTGTCCAGCGTGGCCTTGACCTGCTCCAACGCGGCCGAGCTGTGCGGCACGATCTTCGGCTCGGCGCCGGCCGCCCGGATGTCGTCGGCCAGCGCCTGGTCGGTCACCGCGATGGTGAGCGTGTCCGCGGCGTCGTTCAGCCAGGCACCGGCCCAGGCGGCACCGGCTTCGGCCTTGACGGTGCGCACCGCCGCGGCGGCCTCGCGCTCGGCGGCGAGCCGGTCGGTGGCCTGCTCGGTGGTCAGGCCGAAGTCGCGGGAGAGCGCGGCGAGCACCTCGGGCCCGGCGAGCGGGCGCTCGGCGGCGGCGCCGTCCGGCCGTTCCCGGCCGCCGGTGCCGGCGAACGCGGGGAAGGTCAGCGCGACTGCGGCGCCCGCGGTAACGATGACGGCAGCCGTGGTGAGTGCTCGTCGTCGGTTCATCCGTCTTCTCCTTACCTGACTCCCCCGCCGGGACGCCGCGACGACGTCAGGCGGGGGTACGGGGGTGGCGTCAGAAATGGATTAACGGATCGATCGTGGGGAAAGTCACCGGCCTTTCGTTGAACCGTGCGGGCCCGAAACGCGTACCACGGACGCTTGATCCCGGTCAGCAGAACGGTGGATCTTTTCGAGGAGCGCGCGCCACGCCTCCGCCGAGAAGATCAGCACCGGACCGGCCGGATCCACACTGCTCCGGACTCTCGCTCCGGAATTCCCACGCGCGACCTCCACGCAGGAACTGGTGTCGCATCGAGTGCTCCGCCGCCAGGTCATGTGGGCCATGTCAACGCTCGCCATGTCGGCCTCCTCCAATCAGAGAACTCAATGTAGTGAATTGCTTACTGAACGCGAAAGGGTGCGGCCGCATCATGCGACCGCACCCTTTCGCCGGGATTCCCCGTCAGACCATATTCTTTAGCTTGAGCATATCGAGAAACGCATGCCATTCGGCGGCGGAAAAACGCAGGACCGGCCCGGACGGATTCTTCCCGTCGCGCAGACCGACCACACCTTGCGATAGATCAGCGACCTCGACACACGATGCGGTGTCGCAATAGGTGCTTTTGTGCCATTGTGCAGCTGATTCCATATGGACCCCTCCGTGGAATTTCCACTCGGCCACTAGGCAGAGTGCCGCTGCCTGTCTAGCAGGGTCCGGAGCCTCAGCACACAACTTTCAATCAAACGAGCCGACACGTCGGGCGGGAAGCTCGCCTCCCACGCCTGTTCGAAGATCTCCCGGTACCGGTGGATCGTGGCCAGCGAGTGATGCATCGAGTCGCCCCAGCCCTCCTCCTGATAGAGGAAGACGTCCTCCTCGTCCGGCAGCTCGAGGATGGTGAACGAGCCCAGCATCACCAGCTTGACCGCGTCGGAGAAGGGCACGAAACGTACCGTGACGCGTTCTTGCCGAATCCTCTCCAGAAGGTATTCGAGCTGCTCCGCGAAGACCTCGGCGCCACCGACCTCACGATGCAGCACGGACTCGTCCAGGATCAGCAGGTATTTCGGCGGGTCCGGCACCTCGAACAGGCTCTCGCCGCGGCGGGTGCGAAGTTCGACGCGTACCTTCATGTCCGCATGCGGAATGTCACCGGCCCAGAAATGCTGGATCCAGCTCGCATAGGCACGCGTCTGCAGGACGCCCGGAATGAGCGTCGCCTGGAACACCCGGATCGCGGTCGCCTCGGACTCGAACTGCAGCAGTTGCAGCATCGCCGGGCTCAGGTGCTCGCGGTACTCGGCCGTGGTCCACCAGCGCTGCCGGCGGGACGCCTTCGCGTCCTCGATCAGCTGGGCGACCCGCCGCGGATCGACGACGCCGAGCAACGCGAGCGCGGCGCGCAGGTCCGTGGGGGAGATGCTGACGTCGCCGCTCTCGATCCGCTGGACCTTGGAGAGCGACCACTCCAACGCGTCCGCCACCTGCTGCTGTGTCAGCTTGCGGCGCTGGCGCGCGTGGCGCAGCGCCAGCCGGACCCGGCGGCGGGCGACGGCGGGTGGGTCCTGGGCGGTCATCGGGACCGCCGAGCGGCGCCCCCACCGGCCGACACCGGACGTGTCTGCCGTATGGCCGGTAGGGACACCGCAGTCTGCACCGGCTCAGCTCTCGCCGGTCAGGCGCGCGCGGGCCGGCGCGCACCGGCGCGGCGAGCGGGCCGGAGAGCCTCGGCCGACCGCGCGCGGCAGCCGGCAACGCGGACGGATGCGCAGGCAGGCGCCGCCGAGAGCGGCGGCGGAGACGACGGCGACGGCGACGGCCGTGGGCGCACCGGTCGCGAGACGCAGCAGCACGGGCATGGCGACAGCTCCCCCCGAATCGGCACCCGGGCCCGTGCGGGCGCCGGGTGCCGATCGTTCCCCCCAGTGTGGTTCCCCCCACTGAGGTCGAGTCAAGCAGTAACGGCCCGTGATCGCCATAGGTCTATCTGCGGTATAGCGGATAGCGGGAAAGCAGTCGGCCGGTGCGGAAACCCCCGCACCGGCCGTCGATCAGACCTCGACCACGTTGGGGACGATCATGGGGCGGCGGCGGTACGCCTCGTTCACCCAGCGGCCGACGATGCGGCGCACGATCTGTTGCAACTGGTGCGGGTCGGTGATGCCGTCGTTCGCGGCCCGATTCAGGCCGTCCGTGATCAGCGGCAGCACCGGGTTGAACGCCTGCGGGTCCTCGGAGAAGCCCTTCGCCGAGATCGCCGGGCCGCCGACCACCTTGCCGGTGACGGAGTCGACCACCACGGTGGCGGCGATGAAGCCGCCGTCCCCGAGGATTTTGCGCTCGGTCAGCAGCGACTCGCCGACGTCGCCGACCGCGAGGCCGTCGACGTAGACGTAGCGGTTACCGGCGTGGCCGACCACGCGGGCCCGGCCGCCGACGAGATCCACGATGTCGCCGTCCTCGGCCAGCACCACGTGCTCCGGCTTGATGCCGGACTCGATGCCGAGCCGGCCGTGCGCGCGCAGGTGCCGCCACTCGCCGTGCACCGGCATCAGGTTCCGCGGCTTGACCACGTTGAGCAGGTAGAGCAGCTCACCGGCCGGCGAGTGGCCGGAGACGTGGACGCGCGCGACCTCCTTGTGGATCACGGTCGCGCCGGCCCGGGACAGCCGGTTGATCACCCGGTAGACCGAGGTCTCGTTGCCCGGGACCAGCGAGCTGGCCAGCACCACGGTGTCCCCGGGCGTGATCGTGACGTGCCGGTGGTCGCCGGTGGCCATCCGGCCGAGCGCGCTCATCGGCTCGCCCTGCGAACCGGTCGACATCAGCACGATCTCGTCCGGCGGCAGGTTCATCGCCTCGTCCATGCCGACGACCAGCCGGTCCGGGATGTGCAGCAGGCCGAGGTCGCGGGCGATCCCCATGTTGCGCACCATCGAGCGGCCGATGAACGCGACCTTACGGCCGTGCTCGTGCGCGGAGTCCAGCACCTGCTGCACGCGGTGCACGTGCGAGGCGAAGCTGGCCACGATGATCCGGCCGGTCGCCTTGGCGAAGATCGAGTCGATGACCGGGCCGATCTCCCGCTCCGGGGAGACGAAGCCCGGGATCTCCGCGTTCGTCGAGTCGGAGAGCAGCAGGTCGACGCCCTCGGCGCCGAGCCGCGCGAACCCGGCCAGGTCGGTGATCCGCCCGTCCAGCGGCAGCTGGTCCATCTTGAAGTCGCCGGTGTGCAGCACGGTGCCGGCCGGCGTCTTGATCGCGACCGCGAGCGCGTCCGGGATCGAGTGGTTGACCGCGAAGAACTCGCACTCGAACGGCCCGAGCTTCTCGCTCCGGCCCTCCTTGACGGTCAGCGTGTACGGGTCGATCCGCCGCTCGGCCAGCTTCGCCTCGACCAGGGCCAGCGTGAACTGGGACCCGACGAGCGGGATGTCCTTCTTGTGGGCGAGCAGGTACGGCACGGCGCCGATGTGGTCCTCGTGCCCGTGGGTGAGCACGATCGCCTGCACGTCGGCGAGCCGGTCCAGGATCGGGGAGAAGTCCGGCAGGATCAGGTCGACGCCGGGCTGGTCCACGTCGGGGAAGAGCACCCCGCAGTCGACTATGAGCAGTTTTCCGTCGTACTCGAAGACGGTCATGTTCCGGCCGATGGCGCCCAGCCCACCCAGCGGAATCACCCGGAGGGCGCCCTTGGCCAGCGGCGGAACGTGCACGGCGGTCTGTTCCGTGGTCACACCCCCACCACCCGGTGCCGGGCGCCCGGTGCGGTCGTACGTAGCGTCATGCAATCACCTCGGTGCGTCAATAATCATGCCGCCAACTCCACGCCGGCGGCCAGGCAATCGGCGCGCAGCTGCGCCGTCTCGTCCTCGGTGGCATCCACCAACGGCGATCGCACCGGCCCGGCCGGCAGGCCCTGGGCGTTGAGCCCGGCCTTGACCAGGATGGTGCCCGCGGTGCGGAAGATGCCCGTGTAGATCGGCAGCAGCTGCCGGTGCAGGCGGAGCGCCCCGGCCACGTCGCCGCGCTCGAACGCCGTGATGAGCTCCAGCGTCTGCGCGCCGACGAAGTGGGTGGACGTGCCGACCACGCCGGCCGCGCCGATCGACAGCCAGGGCAGCGTCGCGGCGTCCTCACCGCTGTAGTACGCCAGGTCCGTCCGGGCCAGCACCTCGGACGTCGCGGCCAGGTCACCCTTCGCGTCCTTCACGGCCACGATGTTCGGGTGCTCGGCGACCCGGAGCAGCGTCTCGGTCGCGATCGGTATGCCCGCCCGGTGCGGGATGTCGTAGAGCATCACCGGCAGGCCGGTCGCGTCCGCAACGGTGCTGAAGTGCCGGGCGACGCCGGACTGCGGCGGGCGGTTGTAGTACGGCGTGACGACCAGCAGACCGTTCGCCCCGGCCTTCTCGGCGGCGCGGGCCAGCTCCACGGTGTGCGCGGTGTCGTTCGTGCCGACCCCGGCGATGATCTGCGCCCGGTCGCCGACCGCCTCGCGGACGACGCGGATCAGCGTCTCCTTCTCCGCCTCGGTGGTGGTCGGCGACTCGCCGCCGGTGCCGCTGAGCACCAGGGCGTCGTTGCGCTGCACATCGACCAGGTGCGCCGCGAGCGTCTGCGCGCCGTCCGCGTCGAGCGAGCCGTCCGGGCGGAACGGCGTCACCATGGCCGTGATAACTCGTCCGAAGGGCCGCCGGGCGGCGCCGTGGTCGTGCGTCATGCACACAACCTAGCGGACGGCCGCTGAGCGGCCCGAAGGCCTCTTCGCCTCCCGCTCGGGGCCGGCCGTCTTTTTTCAACCCTCAAGGGTACGGCGAGGGGCTTCTTTCGTCCGGCCGCCGCCCCGGCGTGATGCTTTGTCGCCGGAGCGGCCCGGACGGTGCGAAAAAACTTTCTGCTCAGGACCGCTCGGCGTGCGGGCTGTGCGCGATCTCGGTGCCGTCCGGCAGCGTGCTGATCGTGAAGTCACCGAACACGTTCGGCGCCTTCTCGGTCAGCTGGCGCAGGCACTCGACGGCCAGCTCGCGGATCTCCACGTCGGCCGCCTCGGTGGCGCGCAGCGCGATGAAGTGCCGCCACGCGCGGTAGTTGCCGGTCACCACGATGCGGGTCTCGGTCGCGTTCGGCAGGATCGCGCGGGCGGCCTGGCGGGCCTGCTTGCGGCGCAGCGTCGGGCTCTCCACGTCGGCGAACTTGGCCTCCAGGCCCTCCAGCAGCTCGGTGTACGCCGCGAGGCTCGCGTCCGCCGCCTTGGCGAACATGGCGTGCAGCTCCGGGTCGCCCGCGATCACGTCCGGCTCGACGAACGCCGCGTCGCGCTCCGGCACGTACCGCTGGGAGAGCTGCGAGTAGGAGAAGTGCCGGTGCCGGATCAGCTCGTGCGTCAGCGACCGGGAGATGCCGGAGAAGTAGAAGCTGACCGAGCCGTGCTCCAGCACGCTGAAGTGCCCGGTCTCCAGGATGTGCTCCAGGTAGCCCGCGTTCGTGGCGGTCTTCGGGTTCGGCTTCTTCCACGACTGGTAGCAGGCGCGGCCCGCGAACTCGGCGAGCGCCTGCCCGCCCTCGGCGTCCGTCGACCACGCCACGCCCTCCGGCGCCTGGAACTGCGTCCACGCGATCAACTGCACCTGCTGCGGCACGATCTCCGCCATGCGACCCCCTCGATTGCAAAAACCCGCGCAGTCTACCCGAAGGTCAAACGAAGAACCAGGTGAAGGGTTCCCACGGGAGGTTTCGGACCACCGAGAAGATGCCCCAGGCAGCCAGGAACCAGATCAGCGACCGGGAGGACGGCTCCCAGCTGGGAAGGCGCCAGCCGAACAGGGCCTTGCCGGCCCAGGCGAGGTAGAGGTAGGCGACGAACGGGGTGGCGAACAGCAGCACCGCGTGGTGGCGGGCGGCGTTCGCGATGTCGCCGTGCATCATGAACCAGACCGCGCGGGTACCGCCGCAGCCGGGGCAGTCGAAGCCGGTCAGGTACTTCACGATGCAGGTCGGCGTCGCGTTCGCGTCGGCGGCGGCCGGGTCGGCCCAGAGCACGTAACCGGCGGCGGCGGAGACACAGCCGAACACGGCGAGCGGTGCCAGCCAGCGCGGGGTGCGCGCGTGGACCCGGGTGACGAGCCGGGTGAGCCGGTCCGGCTGAGGTGGCACGTATCCCGGTGGATAGACCGGATACGACGGATATGTTCCGTCAGGACCGGGGCGATATATCGGATAAGTTCCCTCGACGTTCGGCTGGTACGCCGGATAGGCCGCGTCCGTGGCCGGCTGCTGGGGCGGGTGTGTTCCGCCCGGCGCGGTCTGCGCGGCCACGCCGGTGCCGTCGGCCGGGTGCGGCGACGCGGTGTCCACGGACCTCGAATCCGCCTGCGACGGCTCGCCGCTCATGCCCTGTCTCCCGTCTCGCCGAATCCGCCTCCCAACCTACCCCCGCCCCGCGACCCCGACGACGCCACCGGGCGCCGCCGGACCCGGCCGGCCGCCCGAGCCAGCCGGCTCGACGGTAAGCGGCCGGCACGGCCGATACCGTCGGGCTGCCGGACGCAGGCCGTCGCCGGAGACGGCCACCCCGCCGATCGCCGGAGGCAGCGACACCGGCCGGCCGCCGAAGGCAGCCGCACCTGACCGGCAGCCGGAGACAGCCGGCACCACCGACCGCGGCAGACCGCCGACCCGGCCGGCCGCAGGAAGCAGCCGCACCTGACCGGCGGCCGCACCTGACCGGCAGCCGGAGACAACTGGCACCACCGACCGCGGCAGGCCGCCGGACCTCATCGGCAGCCGGCACGGCCGGGGCGGGGTGCGGTGGCCTGCGCCGGCCGTCAAGGACCGGCGGCGGACGCTACCGGCTCGGCGTCGGGTGTGGTGGCCAGGGCGGAGGCGAGCGCGGGTGCCAGGTCGCCGCGCTCCGGTGGTGCGACCGACGTCAGGCCCAGCCAGGCGGCGAGGCGGCGCAGTTCGGCCGCGAGCGCGTGTGCGGTCTCCGGCTCGGCCGCGTGTGGCTCGCGCCAGGCCGCGGGCACGCGGAGCACGCCGGCCCGGCGGTCGGCCTTCAGGTCGACGCGGGCGGCGAACCGGTCGCCGTGCAGGAACGGCAGCACGTAGTAGCCGTAGAGGCGCTGCGCCGCGGGCACGTAGATCTCGATCCGGTAGGTGAAGCCGAACAGCCGTTCGGCTCGGGCCCGCTCCCAGACCATCGGGTCGAACGGGCTGACCAGCGTGCTGGCCCGCACCCGGCGCGGCAGTCGCGCGTCCGCGTGCAGGTAGGCCGGCTTGCTCCAGCCCTCGACCCGGACCGGGCGGAGCGTGCCGGCCTCGGCCAGCTCCGCGATCGCGCGGCGGGCGCCGGCGACCGGGAGGCGGAAGTAGTCGCGCAGTTCGGGTTCCGCGGCGACGCCGAGCGCACGGGCGGAGATCTCGACCAGCCGGCGGTGCGCGTCCTCGACCGGGGGTGTCGGCGCGTCGATCACCGCGGCGGGCAGCACGCGCTCGGGCAGGTCGTAGAGGCGGGCGAAGGCGGAGTTGCGGCCGGCCGAGGTGACCTCGCCGGACCAGAACAGCCACTCCAGCGCGCGCTTGACGACCGACCAGTTCCACCCCCAGTTGCCGGTCTCGCGCGGCGCGTCGTGCTCGATCTCGGCCGCGGTCAGCGGGCCGCGGGCACGCACCTCGTCGAGCACCCAGGAGACGAGGCCGGGCTGTTCCTGCGCGATGCGCCGCATGCCGCCCCAGGCGGACGTGTGCGCCTCCGCCATCCGCCAGCGCAGCGCGGGCTGCAGCTCGACCGGGATCAGCGACGCCTCGTGCCCCCAGTACTCGAACAGGGTGCGCGGGCGCCGGGCGGACGCGCGGTCCAGCAGGTCCGTCGGGTACGGCCCGAGCCGGCTGTACATCGGCAGGTAGTGCGCGCGCTGCAGCACGTTGACGGAGTCGATCTGCAGCAGGCCGACCCGGCCCAGCACGCGCCGCAGGTGCCGTGCCGTGACCGCCCCGGCCGGCGCGGGGTCGGTGAAGCCCTGTGCGGCCAGCGTGACGCGCCGGGCCTGGGCGAGCGAGAGATCGTCCATCGGCCGCACGCTACCCGGACCCTCCGACAGTTCTCAGGCCACCAGGGACGGGCGGGCTTCCTCCGTACCCTCGGACAGATCTTGATCCTCGGGGTGGTCCGCGCGGGCGATCGGGATCGCCAGCAGCAGCACGATGCTGACCCACAGGTAGGCGCTGCCGCCGAGGAAGCCGCCGAGGCCCCCGGTGCGGTACGTCCACACCCAGACCAGCCGGCTGCACAGGATCGCCCAGCTCAGGAACGCGATGGACAGCATGATCTTCTTGCGCCGGCCGGCCGACCGGAACCCGTCACCCGCGATCAGGAACAGCGCGGGCAGCAGCCAGACCAGGTGGTGCACCCAGGTCACCGGGCTGATCAGGCAGCCCAGCACCGCGGTCAACGCCAGGCCGGCGCGCTCGTCACCGGCCTGGATCGCTAGCCGGCAGCGCCAGCCCCAGAAGATCAGCGTGGCCACCACCAGCAGCGCCCAGAGCGGCTTGACGTCGTCGCCGAAGAGCCGCGCGACCACGCCCTGCAGCGACTGGTTGGAGATGAAGCCGAGGTCGCCGACCCGGTCGGTGTTCCACAGCGCGGACGTCCAGAACTCGCGGGACGCGTCCGGTGCGATCACGGCGGCGACCAGCGTCACGAACGCGGCCGTGCCGGACGCGGTGATCGCGGCCCGCCAGCGGCCGGTGACCAGCAGATAGATGATGAACACGCCGGGCGTCAGCTTGATCGCGGTGGCCAGGCCGATGCCGACGCCGCCGAACGGGCTCTTCCGCGCGACTGCGAACAGCACGTCCGCCGCCACCACGAACAGCAGCAGCATGTTGACCTGGCCGAAGTTGACCGTCTCGCGCATCGGCTCGTACGCGGCGACCAGGCAGGCCGCGATCGCGAACGCCAGCCACGGCGTCCAGCCCTGGCGCTGCGCGATCGGCCGGATCAGCCACCAGACCAGCACCGCGGTGACCACCACGGTCGCGATCACGCTGATCGTCATCGCGGCGCCCCAGGGCACCCAGGCCATCGGCAGCATCACGAACGCGGCGAACGGCGGGTACGTGAACCCGTACAGCGTGTTGGGGTTCAGATAGTCGTAGAGCATGCCGCCGTCGTTGGCCCAGTAGTTCAGCGCTCCCCAATAGACCTTCAGGTCGAAGAACCCGTGCCGCGCGGACGTGACCAGGTCGAAGACGGCGACGGCGACGGCGAACAGCACCACGCCGGCGACCCGCCAGAGCGTCCGCATCGGAAGTGTCCCCCAGAGATCGAGTGTGTACACGTACTCTTGCCAACCATGGCACTCGGGTACGTTCGCCCGGCCGGCTCGCAGGACGCCGGTGACATCGCGCGAATCCAGCTCACGACCTGGCGGGTCGCGTATCGCCGGTTGCTGCCCAAGCAGGTGCTCGACTCGGTCGACGTCACCTGGCTGACGGAGCGCTGGCGGGAGTCCATCGAGGCCCCACCGACACCCCGGCACCGGGTTCTGGTCGCCGTTGAGCAGGCCGAACAATCGTATCTGGTGGGCTTCGCCGCGGCAGGTCCGGCCGATGAGCAGGCACTCGCGCCCGGCGAGGAGCCGGGCGCGCTCGGGCCGGACGTCGCGGCCGTCACCGATCTGCTGGTCGAGCCGCGCTGGGGCCGGCGTGGCCACGGCAGCCGGTTGCTGTCGGCCGCCGTGGACCTGTGGCGGGAGGACATGTTCGGCACCGCGATCGCCTGGGCGTACGACGCGGACGCGGCGACCCGGAAGTTCCTCGGCTCGGCCGGCTGGGAGCCGGACGGTGCCTCCCGCGCGCTCGACGTCGACGACCTGCTCATCCCCCAGCTCCGCCTGCACGTCTCATTGGCGGACGCACCGCTCTAGGCCTAGAGCAGCGGGGCGAGCCCGACGGTCAGGCCGGGGCGGGTCAGCACCTCGCGGGTGGCCAGCAGCACGCCCGGCATGAAGGACGCCCGGTCCAGCGAGTCGTGCCGGATGGTCAGCGTCTCGCCGAGCGCGCCGAACAGCACCTCCTGGTGCGCGATCAGCCCGGTGGCCCGGACCGCGTGCACACGCACGCCCTCCACGTCCGCGCCGCGCGCGCCCGGGATCTCGTCCGCGGTCGCGTCCGGCATGGTGGCCAGGCCGGCCTCGGCGCGCGCGGCCGCGATCAGCCGCGCGGTGTGCGTGGCGGTGCCGCTCGGCGCGTCCAGCTTGCGTGGGTGGTGCTGCTCGATGATCTCGACGGACTCGAAGTAACGGGCCGCCTTCGCCGCGAACTCCATCATCAGCACCGCGCCGATGCCGAAGTTCGGCGCGACGACCACGCCGACGCCCGGCTTCTCCGCCAGCCACGCGCGCACCTGCCCGAACTTCTCCTCGGTGAAGCCGCTGGTGCCGACGACCGCATGGATGCCCCGGCCGATCGCCCAGCGCAGGTTCTCCATCACGGCGCCGGGCGTGGTGAAGTCCACGATCACCCGCGCGGCGGCCGCCTTGTCCAGCGGCTCGCCGGCGTCGACCGTGGCCGTCAGCTCCATGTCGGGGGCGGCGCCGACCGCCTTGCACACCTCGGTGCCCATCCGGCCGGCGGCGCCGAGGACTGCGACTGGGATAGTCTCGCTCACCGCGCCACTATCCCAGAGGCCAGACCGTGTCCTCGTCGAAGGGGCCCACGACCGCGAGTGACCGCGGCCGGGTGAGCAGGTCCTCGGCGAGCGCCGCGATCTCGTCCGCGGTGACCGCGTCAACCCGCTCCAGGAAGCCGGAGACCGGCAGCAGGTCGTCGTAGAGCAGCTCGGCCTTGGCCAGGCGGGTCATCCGGGAGCCGGTGTCCTCCAGGCCGAGCACGAACGCGCCCTTCGTCATGCCCTTGCCGCGCGCCAGCTCCTCCGCGGTCAGGCCGGCACGGGCGACCCGGGCCAGTTCGGCACGGGACAGCTCCAGCACCTCCTCGACCTTGCCGGGCGCGCAGCCCGCGTAGACCGCGAAGAGGCCGGAGTCCGCGTACTGCGTGGTGTAGGAGTAGACCGAGTAGGCCAGGCCGCGCTTCTCCCGGATCTCCTGGAACAGCCGGCTGGACATGCCGCCGCCGAGCACGTTGTTGAGCACGCCGGCGGTGAACCGGCGGTCGTCCAGCCGGGCCAGGCCGGGCGCGCCGAGCACGACGTGCGCCTGCTCGGTGTCCTTCGGCTCCACCACCTGCGCGGGCGGCGCGTACGCGGGCACCGGCGTGGACGCGCGGCGACCGGCGGGTTCGGCGGGCGGGCCGTCCAGCGGCGTGCCGGCCAGCGCCGCGCGCACCTGGGCCACGATCGCGTCGTGGTCGAGGTTGCCTGCCGCGGCGATCACCAGGTGCGGCGCGGTGTACCGCTCGCGGTAGAACGTCTCGATCTGCGCGCGGGTCATCGCGCCGATGGTCTGTTCGGTGCCGGAGATGAGCTGGCCCAGCGGATGGTCGCCGTAGATCAGCTCGGTGAAGATGTCGTGCACCTGGTCGCCGGGCTCGTCGTCGTGCATGGCGATCTCTTCGAGGATCACGCCACGCTCGGTCTCCACGTCCGCGTCCGCGAGCACGGAGTTGGCCGCGAGGTCACAGAGCACGTCGACCGCGAGCGGCAGGTTCTCGTCCAGCACGCGCGCGTAGTAGCACGTGTATTCCTTGGCGGTGAACGCGTTCGTCTCGCCGCCGACCGCCTCGATCTCCGCGGAGATGTCCATCGCGGTGCGCCGCTCGGTGCCCTTGAAGAGCAGGTGCTCCAGGAAGTGCGACGCGCCGGAGAACTCCGGCGACTCGTCGCGGGAGCCGATCGCGGCCCAGATCCCGATCGAGACGCTGCGGACGGTCGGGATGGACTCGGTGACGATGCGCAGCCCACTGGGCAGCACGGTCTTGTTGACCGTGCCGCCCAGTGGGTCAGCGCCCCGCTGAACGGGGTTCGTCATCAGTCGCGGCGCGTCCGGCGACGACGCGGGCCGTCGCCGCCCTCGCCGCCACCCTCGCCCTCGGCGCGCGGCTCGCGGGGAGCGCGGTCGCCACGGTCGCCGCCACGGTCACCACGCGGGCCGCGGTCACCACGGTCGCCGCCACGGTCACCGCGCGGCGGGCGGTCGCCGGAAGCGGCCTCGGCCGCCGGGGCCTCCTCGCCCTCGGCGCGCACCTTGTCGAGGTAGATCTTGCCGCGCTGGTCGATGTCCGCGATCTGGACCTCGATCTTGTCGCCGACGTTGAGGAAGTCCTCGACCTTCTCGACGCGCTTGCCGTTGCCCACCTTGGAGATGTGCAGCAGGCCGTCGCGGCCCGGGACCAGCGAGATGAACGCGCCGAACGCGGCCGTCTTGACGACCGTGCCGAGGAACTTCTCGCCGACCTTCGGCAGCGTCGGGTTCGCGATGCCGTTGATCCGGTCGACCGCCGCCTGGGCCGACGGCCCGTTGGTGGCGCCGACGTAGATCGTGCCGTCGTCCTCGATGGAGATCTCGGCGCCGGTCTCGTCCTGGATCGCGTTGATCGTCTGGCCCTTCGGGCCGATGACCATGCCGATCTTATCGACCGGGATCTTCACCGTCGTCACGCGCGGCGCGTGGTCGGACATCTCGCCCGGACCCTCGATCGCGGCCTGCATCACGCCGAGGATCGTGCCGCGGGCCTCGTGGGCCTGCTGCAGCGCGGCCGCGAGCACGTCCGACGGGATGCCGTCGAGCTTCGTGTCGAGCTGCAGCGCGGTCACGAACTCCGGCGTACCGGCGACCTTGAAGTCCATGTCACCGAACGCGTCCTCGGCGCCGAGGATGTCGGTCAGCGTCACGTACTCCGTCTTGCCGTCGACCTCGTCGGAGATGAGGCCCATGGCGATGCCGGCGACCGGCGCCTTCAGCGGGACACCCGCGGAGAGCAGCGCCAGCGTGGACGCGCAGACCGAGCCCATCGAGGTCGAGCCGTTCGAGCCCAGCGCCTCGGAGACCTGGCGGATCGCGTACGGGAACTCCTCGCGGCTGGGCAGCACCGGCACCAGCGCCCGCTCGGCGAGCGCGCCGTGGCCGATCTCGCGCCGCTTCGGCGAGCCGACCCGGCCGGTCTCACCGGTCGAGTACGGCGGGAAGTTGTAGTTGTGCATGTAGCGCTTGGACTTCTCCGGCGCCAGCGTGTCCAGCGCCTGCTCCATGCGCAGCATGTTCAGCGTGGTGACGCCCATGATCTGGGTCTCGCCACGCTCGAACAGCGCGGAGCCGTGCACCCGCGGCAGCACGCCGACCTCGGCGTGCAGCGGACGGATGTCGCGCGGGCCGCGGCCGTCGATGCGGACCTGCTCGCGGAGCACCCGGTTGCGCACCTCGGACTTGGTGACCGAGCGGAACGCGGCGGAGATCTCCTTCTCGCGGCCCTCGAACTGGCCGGCGAGCTGCTCCGCGACCTTGGCCTTGACCAGGTCGAGCGCCTCCTCGCGGTCGGCCTTGCCAGCGATCTTGAGCGCCTCGGCGACCTCGCCACGCGCGGCGGTGGAGACGGCCTCGTACACGTCGTCCTGGTAGTCCAGGAAGACCGGGAACTCGACGACCGGCTTCGCGGCCACGTCGGCCAGCTCGCTCTGCGCGCGGCAGAGCTCGCGGATGGCCGGCTTCGCGGCCTCCAGGCCGCTGGCCACGATCTCCTCGGTCGGCGCGGTGGCACCGGCGGCGATCAGCTTGACCGCGTTCGGCGTGGCCTCGGCCTCGACCATCATGATCGCGACGTCACCGTCGGGCAGCGTGCGGCCCGCGACGACCATGTCGAACGTGGCGCGCTCCAGCTCCTCGAGCGTCGGGAACGCCACCCACTGGCCGTCGATGTGCGCGACCCGGGTCGCGCCGATCGGACCGGAGAACGGCAGACCGGAGAGCTTGGTGGACATGGACGCCGCGTTCATGGCGACCACGTCGTACGGGTGGGCCGGGTCGAGCGCCAGCACGGTCTCGACGACCTGGACCTCGTTGCGCAGGCCCTTGGTGAAGGACGGGCGCAGCGGCCGGTCGATCAGGCGGCAGGTGAGGATCGCGTCCTCGCTGGGCCGGCCCTCGCGGCGGAAGAACGAGCCGGGGATGCGGCCCGCGGCGTACATCCGCTCCTCGACGTCGACGGTCAGCGGGAAGAAGTCGAAGTGCTCCTTCGGCGACTTGCTGGCCGTGGTCGCGGAGAGGACGACCGTCTCGCCGAGCTGGGCGATGACGGAGCCGGCGGCCTGCTTGGCCAGGCGGCCGGTGGAGAAGGTGATCTCACGGGTGCCGAACGCGCCGTTGTCGATCACTGCGGTGCTGTGCTGGGTGCCGAGAGCGTTGTTCTGCTCGGTCATAAGCGGTGTTGCACTCCTTCGGTCGTGGGCCACGACCACCTGTGCCGGAGCGCCACCCGACGAATGGGGGCGGCTGCTCAGTCGGCCGGTCTTCGATCGAAGCGCCCGGGGCGGCGGCGTGCGCCGGCCCGGAGGCCACTACCGAGGACCGGTGCGCTGACCGGCGGTGGTCAGTGCGGCCCAGCTGTCTGTGTTGTGGTGTTACCGAGACGGGCGGCGTTTCCGCCGCCCGTCGAAGAAGCTATCGGCGCAGGCCGAGGCGCTCGATGAGCGTCCGGTAGCGGGCGATGTCCTTCTTCTGGACGTAGTTGAGCAGCCGGCGGCGACGGCCGACCAGCAGCAGCAGACCACGACGGCTGTGGTGGTCGTGCTTGTGCACCTTGAGGTGCTCGGTCAGGTCCGCGATCCGCTTGGTCAGCACGGCCACCTGAACCTCGGGAGAACCGGTGTCACCCTCGGCGGTCGCGAAGTCCGCGCGGATCTTGCTCTTCTGCTCTTGGTCGAGCGCCATTCCATCAAATCCTGTCGGTTGCAACCTGTCGCTGATCCGCGGCCCGCGGCGTCGAGCAGGCAGGCGGAGCGAAACCTCGGAGACCCGAAGTCTCAACCACACTACAGCAACACGGCCGAACACCGCCCGCAACCGGTCCGCCTCACCCGGCGCGCAGAAGCCCTCTGGTCTGCTCGACGTCCTCGGTGATCTGCGCCACCAGTGGCTCGACACCCTGGTAGGCGCGGGTCTCCCGGAGCCGGGCCACGAAGTCCAGGCCGAGCCGTTCGCCGTAGAGGTCGCCGGTGAAGTCGAGCGCGTAAGCCTCGACACGTCGCTCGCTGCCGGAGAACGTCGGATTGGTGCCGATCGAGATCGCCGCCATCAGCCGCTCGTCACGGCGGACCAGCCAGCCCGCGTAGACGCCGTCCGCCGGGATCGCCGCGTACCGCCCGGCGAGCAGGTTCGCGGTCGGGAAACCCAGCTCACGGCCGCGCTGATCACCGCGGACCACCACGCCCTCCAGCCGGTGCGGGCGGCCGAGCGCGCGGGCCGCGGCGGCGACGTCACCCGCGTCCACGCAGGCGCGGATGTACGTGGAGGAGAAGACCGTGCCCTCCTCCGCCGAGATCAGCGGCGCGTCCTCCACCGCGAAACCGAACGTGCGGCCGAGCCGCCGCAGCAGCGCCACGTCGCCGGCCGCGCGGTGCCCGAAGCGGAAGTTCTCCCCCACCACGACCTGGGCCGCGTGCAGGTGCTCGACCAGCACCTCGTGCACGAACTCCTCCGGGGAGCGCCGGGAGAAGTCCTGGGTGAACGGCAGCACGCAGAGCGCGTCCGTGCCGAGCGCCTCGATCAGGTCGGCCTTGCGGCCCGCCTCGGTCAGCACCGCCGGGTGCGAACCGGGCCGGACCACCTCGGACGGGTGTGGGTCGAACGTCACGACCACCGAGCGGACGCCCAGGTCACGGGCGCGCTTCACGGTGTCGCCGATGGTGGCCTGGTGACCGCGGTGCACGCCGTCGAAGACACCGATCGTCACGACCGATCGGCCCCAGCCACCCGGAACCGCGTCGTATCCCCGCCACCGCTGCATGCCGCAAGCCTATGCAAGCGCGCGGCCGCGGTCAGGAGGGGGTGACCGCGGCGGAGGCCAGTTTCCGGGTGACCTCGGTCGCGCGGTCGACGGCGGCGGAGATCCGCTCGATGTGGCCGCGCGCCTCGTCGACGCCGGCCACCCCGTCCAGGTCCTCCTCCAGGAACTGAAGGTAGTTGGCGGCGATCCCGAGCAGGTTCGCCAGATCGTGCGTGCCTTGACGGACCTCGTCCGCCAAGCCTGGAGCGGGATGCCCGCTCTTGGCATCGCGCTCCAGGCGCCCGGGTGTTGGCCGGGAGTCTTGTGCGGGATGCCCGCTCTTGGCATCGCGCTCCAGGCGCCCGGGTGTTGGCCGGGAGTCTTGTGCGGGATGCCCGCTCTTGGCATCGCGCTCCAGGCGCCCGGGTGTTGGCCGGGAGTCTTGTGCGGGATGCCCGCTCTTGGCATCGCGCTCCAGGCGCCCGGGTGTTGGCTGGGAGTCTGCCATGCGGTCATTCCATCATATAACTGCACAATGAAGACATCACGGGTACGGCCGTGCGCGCGACCCCCGGAACCTTCGCCGCCAAACGCCCGGCGCCGCCACCGAGCGCAACTACAGTGCGTAATGCAATGAAGATTGAGAGCAATCAGATGGTGGTCATCGCGGCGGAACTGGTCTTCGCGGCGCTCTTCCTGCGCGTGCTCTATCACCTGGTCCGCCGCCCGGACCCACTGCAGCGCGCGGTCACGCTGATCTTCGCGGCGCCCACCGTGATCTTCCTGGTGGACTCACTGAACCGCGTGCTCGGCAACCCGTTCGCGGTCGGCGGCATCCGTATCAACGCGCTGTTCCTGCCGGTGCTGCTCCTCCAGCCGTACCTCACGATGCGGTTGATCTCGCTCCTGCGGCCGGTCCGGCGCGAGCTGACCACGGCGCTGCTCGCCGGCGCCCTGATCATCGGCGCCGGGCTGCTGACCGTGCGGGCCGGCACGCCGATGCGCCCGGTCGTGCTGATCATCGCGATGACGTTCTTCGCGATCGCGGAGAACGTCCCCGCGTTCCATCTGGCCTCGGCCGCGCGCCGGCGGACCGGCTCTCCGCGGATCCGGCTGTCGATCGCGGCCGGTTCCACGTTCGCGTTCGCCGGTGTGGTGGTGCTGATGGGGTTCGCCGCGCTGTTCCCGGTCGGCCCGGGGACGGGCGCGTCGCCGTTCAGCGCCGCGGCCCGGGTACTCGCGGTCGCCTGCGGCATCGGGTACGCCGCCGCGTTCCTGCCACCGGGCTGGCTGCGCCGGATGTGGTCGGCGACCGCGCTGCAGGCCGTCACGGTTCGGCTGCTCGACGCGCCCGCGACCGAGACCGGCCCGCAGATCTGGCAGCGGTACGCCGAGATGATGCGTGAGGAGTCCGCCGCGGACGCGGTCGCGGTGCTGGTCCGCAAGCCCGACGGGCACCTGGAGCAGACCGCCTACGCGGGTGAGGTGGACGCGCCGCTGACCGGCTTCGACGAGGACGACCTGATCGACCTGCTGAAGGCACCGCAGCCGGTGCCGCTGGCCACCGTCACCCGGTTCCACCGCACCCCGCAGCAGCCCACGCTCGCCACTCACTACGCCGGACAGGGCGAACGCGGCTACCTCACCACGCTGTACATGCGGGTGCCGCCGGCCGAGGCCGGCGCGGTCCTGATCTTCCACCGCTTCCGTGGGCTGTTCAGCGAGGACGACCTGCGGCTGCTGGCCGACTTCGGCGGGCACGCCGGTGTGCTGGCCGAACGCGGCGTCGTGCTGACCGAGCAGCGCCGGCTGACCGAGGAGCTGGCCGCGTCGGTGGAGAAGCTGACGCTGGCCAGCCAGGCGAAGAGCGACTTCCTGGCGAACATGAGCCACGAGCTGCGTACCCCGTTGAACGCGATCATCGGGTTCAGCGACCTGATGCGCGGCGAGCAGCCGATCGACGACCGGCGCAGCGTACCCGCCGACTGGGTGGACCACATCCACAACAGCGGCCGTCACCTGCTCGGCCTGATCAACGACATCCTGGACCTGGCCAAGGTCGAGGCCGGCCGCATCGACCTGCACCCGGCGCCGCTACGCGTGGACAACGCCGCGAAGGAGCTGCTCACCGGCCTGCGCCCGCTCATCGACCGGAAGTCGCTCACGGTCGAGTCGCGGTTGCCGGAGCTGACCGTTCGCGCGGACGCGCTGCGCTTCCGGCAGATCCTGGAGAACCTGCTCTCCAACGCCATCAAGTTCACCCCGGAGGGCGGCACGATCACGCTCGACGCGGAGGCGTTCACCGACGACGGCCGGCCGATGGTCGCGCTCGCGGTCGGCGACACCGGCATCGGCATCGCCGAGGAGGACCTGCCGCGCGTGTTCGAGGAGTTCCAGCAGGTCGGCGATCGCACCCACCACCAGGCCGGCACCGGGCTGGGGCTGGCGCTGGCCCGCCGGCTGGTGCAGGCGCACGGCGGCGACATCACGGTCACGTCCGCGCTCGGCACCGGCAGCCGCTTCACGATCACGCTGCCGGACGCGACCGAGGTCCCGCACCCGGCCGACACCGTGGTGGTCGAGCC
The DNA here is from genome assembly GCF_030813715.1 of Catenuloplanes indicus. Classification (NCBI taxonomy): domain Bacteria; kingdom Bacillati; phylum Actinomycetota; class Actinomycetes; order Micromonosporales; family Micromonosporaceae; genus Catenuloplanes; species Catenuloplanes indicus. The sequence continues at coordinate 6,416,156 of NZ_JAUSUZ010000001.1, read as the reverse complement.
GAAGACCCGGGAACGCGGCCGGATCCTGCTGATCGAGGACGACGTGCGGTCCGCGGAGCTGCTCCGGACCTACCTGGTCAAGGCCGGGTACCGGGTGGAGATGGCGACCAGCGGCGAGTCCGGTCTGAACGCGGCCCGGGTCAACCCGCCGGACGCGATCCTGCTGGACGTGGTGCTGCCCGGCATCGACGGCTGGGCCGTGATCCGCGAGCTGAAGCAGGACGGGCTGCTCGCCTCGATCCCGGTGCTGTTCATCTCCGTCGTCGACGAGCGGCATGCCGGCATCGCGATGGGCGCGGCCGACTTCCTGGTAAAGCCGGTCGCGGACCATCAGCTGGTCGGCTCGCTGGCCCGGCACATCTACACCGGCCCGGCCGAGCAGCCGACCGTGCTGGTGGTCGACGACGACGCGGACAGCCGGCATTCGGTCGAGGCCAGCCTGCGCACCGCCGGTGCCGAGGTGGTGTCCTGCGCCGACGGCGCCGAGGGCCTGGAGATGAGCCGCAACCAGCACTTCGACCTGATCGTCTGCGACCTGCGCATGCCCGACCTGGACGGGTTCTCGCTGCTGGCCGCGTTCAACGAGGACCCGGCGAACGCGGACGTGCCGGTGGTCGCGCTGGCGTCCACCGCCACGGCCGGCGCTGACGGTCCGGTGATGAGCGGCAAGCTGCTGGCCCGTGCCATCCACGGCACCGAGGAGTGGGACAACCTGGTCGCGCTGGCCAGCGGCACCGCCGCAGCCCGGCGGAACGAGATCGAGACTGTCGAACGAGGTGACCGATGACCGCGCGCATCCTGCTGGTGGAGGACGAGGAACTCAACCGCGTGCTGGTGCGGGCCGTGCTGGCCCGCGCCGACGACCCCGGCGTCCGCGACGCCCGCCTGGTCGAGGCCGGCACCCTGGCTGCGGCCCGCGACGTGCTGCGACACCCGGACCAGGTCGACGTGGTGCTGCTCGACATGAACCTGCCGGACGGCAGCGGCCTCGATCTGGCCACCGAGCTGGCCGCCATCGCCACCACCGGCAAACCGAAGGTCATCGCGCTCACCGCGAGCGTGCTGCCCAGCGACCGGGCCGCCGCGATCGAGGCCGGCTGCGACGGCTTCCTGGACAAGCCCTACGCCGCCGCCGACCTGGTCACCGTGATCGCCGACCACCTGCCCGACCGGTGACCGGAACCGCGGCCCACCGGCCGGGAACCTTTCTTCCCGCTTCCGGCGTGGTCGCGTTCCGAGTGCTCCCGCGGGCACCGGTCGTCGCTGGCGCTCCTCCCTGCACGTCAGGTGGGCGGCTGAGAAAAGCCCGCGACCTCCGCGGCCCGGCGATCCGGTCCTCTACGGCAGCCGGCGCGACCGGCTCCGGGAGTGGCCGGTCGTGGTGGGGTGTCAGGCCGGAGCCAGGACGATCTCCGGGCGTGCCTTGCCCTCGCGTTCGCTGACGATGGCCAGCAACGTGCCCTCGGTGCTCAGCACCGCGTACGGGCCGTCGATACCGGCGCGGTCGAGTGGGCCGCCGTGGGAGAGCGTGCGGGCCTCCTCGGGCGTGGCCTCGCGCACCGGGAAGCAGCGGCGGGCCGCGTCCGGCATCGGGAGCGTCACCACGTCCGGTGAGCGGGCCTCGAGTTGCTCCAGCGTCAGTGCCTCGGCCAATGGGAAGCCGCCCACCTCGGTGCGGCGGAGCGCGGTCAGGTGGCCGCCGACGGCCAGCCGCGCGCCGAGGTCACGGGCGATGGCTCGGATGTAGGTGCCGGACGAGCAGCTGACGCTCACGTCCACGTCGACCAGGTCGCCGTCGCGGCGGATTCCGTGCACGTCCAGCCGGGAGATCGTGATCCGCCGGGCGGCGAGCGTCACCGCCTCGCCGTCGCGGACCTTCTTGTAGGCGCGCTCACCGTTCACCTTGATCGCGCTGACCGAGCTCGGCACCTGATCGATCTCGCCGGCGAACGACGCCAGCGCGGTCCGGATCTCGTCGTCGCTCAGGTGTCCGGCCGGCACGGTCGCGGTCACGTCGCCCTCGGCGTCGTCCGTCACCGTGGTCTGTCCCAGCCGGATCGTGCCGTCGTAGCTCTTGGTCGCGCCGGTCACGTAGGTCAGCAGCTTCGTCCCGCGCCCCACACCGATCACCAGCACACCGGTGGCCATCGGGTCCAGCGTGCCGCCGTGCCCGACCCGGCGCGTCCTCGCCAGCCGCCGCATCCGCGCCACGACGTCGTGCGACGTCATACCACCCGGCTTGTCCACCACGACCAGACCTTCCACGCGCCACCCCATGTCTCACCACGAACCCGGACGCACGATTATCCCGGACGCACGGCCACGGCCCCACGGCTGCCCTCACGTGACGTCGGTGTCCAGGACCACCTTGATCATGAGACGTCACGGTGGTGCCGCAGGCACCGCGGCTCCCGGCGCCGGGACGCGTAGAGATCGGCGATGAACTCCGCCATCTCCTCGTCGGAATCGAAGAAGCCGGGTACGGCGAGGTCGGCTGCGGAGTTCAGCGGCTCCACCCCCTGCCGCCGCGCCTGGTCGTCGGCCGAGACGTGCGGGAGATCCCGGATCCATTGCGGGACCCACTCGGGCCGGCCAGGCGCGGCGTCGCTTTCCTAGGGTGCGTCTCAGTGATGGCGCAGTTGTCGGGACCGGTCCGACAGGCCGCAACGGGCCCATCATAGGCGCCTTCAGCAGGCACAACAGATGCCATGCAGCTACCCGGTGGAGTCCTGGGAGATGTCCCGGCCAGCAAGAACGGACATGTAGAAAGGTCGCGCCAAGGGGTCAGCGCGTGGCGCCGACCACCGACCATGCCGATGAGCGCACACGCAGTAACAGCGCGACCAATCGCATGAGCGTGAACAGCGCGAGCCCGGTCCACACGCCGCCGAGCCCGAGATCCAGCGCATAGGCCACCCAGATGCCCGGCAGGAAGCCGCACAGCGCGGCCACGATGGTCATGTTGCGCATGAACGCCACGTCGCCCGCGCCGATCATGACGCCGTCCAGCGCGTAGACCACGCCGACCAGCGGCAGCAGCGCGACGAACCACGGCCACACCACCAGTGCCTGCGCGTGCACCGCGGCGTCCGGCGTGAACAGCGCCGGGATCAACCGCGCACCGGCGCCGAAGAACACCGCGAAGAGCACGCCGGAGACCAGCCCGATCAGCCCGATCTGGCGGCTCAGCCGGCGTGCCTGGGGCTCGTCACCGGCGCCGAGCGCGGCGCCGACCAGCGACTGCGCCGCGATCGCCACCGCGTCCAGCACGAGCGCGGCGAAGAACCACAGCTGAATCGCGATCTGATGGGCGGCCAGCGCGGCGTCGCCGTACCGGGCCGCGACGGACGTGGCGGACAGCCAGCACGCCTGAAACGCGGCACCGCGGATCAGCAGGTCGCGGCCGACCACGAGCTGGGCCATGATGTCCGCGGGGTGCGGCCGCAGCGACACCCGCTCACGCAGCAGCGCGGCCACGAACAGTACGCCGGAGCCGAGCTGCGCGATCACGTTCGCGATCGCGGAGCCGTGCAGGCCGAGCCCCGCGGGGTAGACCAGCAGCGGGCAGAGCACGGCGGACACCACGTTCGCCACCACCACGATGGCGAGCGGCCGGCGGGTCTCCTGGACGCCGCGCATCCAGCCGTTGCCGGCCGCGACCAGCATCAGGCCGGGCGCGCCGAGCACCGCGATGCGCAGCCACTCCTCCGCCGCCTGCGCGACCGGCGTGGGTCCACCGGCCAGCACGCGGGCCAGCGGACCGGCCAGCACCTGCACCGCCGCGATGATGACCAGGCCGCCGAGCAGCGCCAGCCAGGACGCCTGGACGCCCTCCTCGACCGCAGCCCGGCGGTCACCCGCGCCGTAGCGGCGGGCCGACCGGCCGGTGGTGCCGTACGCCATCACCGTGCCGAGCCAGGCCGCGAACGACATGACGGTCCCGCCGATGCCGAGCGCGGCAAGTGGCACCCGGCCGAGGTGGCCGACCACGGCGGTGTCGACCAGCACGTAGATCGGCTCGGCGGCCAGCACCACCAGCGCGGGGAGGGCGAGGGCGGCGATCCGGCGCAGCGGCACTCGATCGGCGGCGACGGGGTTGTTCATCGCCGCGCATGGTGACACATGCCGGGTAAGGACTTCAAGAAGGTGCGCTACTTACACGTACCCCTGAGCCCCCGAACCCCCGAGGATTATTGACGCACGTCCAGCGAGACCTGCAGCGCGCGGCGGGCCTGCTCGCGGGCGTCGTCGACCGGCCGGGCCGGCGACGGCTCGGCGACCGCGGCGGCGGACGGCGGGACGGCAGTGGTGACGACCGGTGCCGGAGCGGGACGCGTGGCGGTGATGGTCATGGTGACGGTCCTCCATGGTCGGGCTCGGGGCGCACGACGGCGCACCCGTGACTGGCGGTGCCTCTGCGACACGCCAGCGGGCCCTCCGGGATCACCGGAGCGCTGCCGCGGCGGCGCGCGAGCCCCGAGTCGGTCAGACCCTGGAGCAACTGTGCAAAAGCAATGCGAAGCGGTACGGGACAGCAGTGACCCGCGACCACCTGCACGCTACCCAAATTAACGTTAAGTCGACGCCGTCAAGCCGACACTTCCCGTCATACGGACCGGTAACCGATCCGCGCGAATCTATGCAAAGGCCTCAGCGGGCGAAGAAGTGCCAGCCCAGCCACCACCAGAAGCCGAGCAGACCGATCCGCCCCACCGGCACCCGGCCGACCTGGTAGCGCATCACGTACGCACAGAGGTCGCCGAACGTGGGTACGCGCGACCCCTCCCGTCGCGCGGCCGCCTCCACCGCCATCAGCAACAGCCCGGCCAGCACGAAGCCACCGATCGCGAGCGCCCGGAGGGTCATCGGCGGGCCAGTCCCCAGAACGCGCACAGCCAGCCGAAGAACCCGGCGGCGCGCACGGCCGGGTCGGCCAGCAGCGGATCGGCCAGTTTGGACAGTGTCGGGTACGAGTACGCCGACCCGGTCAGGAACGTCGAGCCCTCGAACGCCACGAACACCACGGCGGGCGCGAGCCACCACACCGAGCCGCGACCGGGCCGGCCCGGCACCGGCCGGCGCGGCACCCGCTGCGACAGGCCGAACCACATCAGCGTGCCGCCGACGCTCAGCGAGTAGATGTTGGCCGCCGTGGAGAACGACGGCAGCTGGCCACCGACCAGCGAGACGACGGCGAAGACGGGCATGACCACCAGCGGCCGGTCCCACGCTCTCGGAGCGTCGACCGCGACTTCCCGGGGAGCCTCCATGCCATCGATTGTCACCGCCACGAAGGCGCGCTGACCAGACGGCTAGCGGATGACGGACCCGTCCAGTTCGGACCGGATCGAGGCGAGGACGTCCGCCGGGCTGCCGGTGCCGGTGAAGCCGGCCGCGGCCCGGTGACCGCCGCCGCCGAGCAGACCGGCCACCCGGGACACGTCGACCGCGCCCTTGCTGCGCATCGAGACCGACCAGGTGTCCTCGGCGATCTGCTTGAGCACCACGCACACGTCCGCCTCGGCCACGCAGCGCACCGAGTCGATCAGTGCCTCCAGCACGTGCGGGCGCTGGCCGTGCTTCTCCAGGTCGGCGAGCGTCGCGGTGGTCCAGCACAGGCCGTGGCCGGCTGCCGCGTCCTGGTCCAGCTCGCAGCGGCCGAGTACCTCACCGAAGAGCTTGACCGCGCCGAGCGGGCGGCTGTCGAACACCCGCTGGGCGATCTCGCCGGGGTGGATGCCGGTCGCGACCAGCCGCGCGGCCATCTGGTGCACGGCCGGGGTGGTGGCGGCGAACCGGAACGAGCCGGTGTCCGTCGTCAGCGCCGTGTAGAGGCACTCGGCGATCTCCGCGTCCAGCGGCACGTCCAGCCGGTCGAGCAGCTGCTCGACCACCACGGAGGTGGCTGCGGCGGCCGGGTCCACCAGCCGCACCGCGCCGAAGCCGGGGTTGGAGGCGTGATGGTCGAGCACCACGGAGTCGCGCGCGGTGCTCAGCCGGCTCGCGAGCGCGCCGAGCCGGTCGGTGCTGGCCGCGTCGAACGTGACCAGCAGGTCCGGATCCGTCCACGCCTCGGTCTCCGGGATCATCCGGTCCACGCCGGGGACCTCGCGCAGTGGCTCCGGCACGTCGAACGGGCCGGGAAACGTCGCCTGGACGTGGCGTGCGCCGAGCCGGCGCAGGCCGTGCGCGAAGCCGAGCATGCTGCCGAGCGCGTCACCGTCCGGGTTGACGTGACAGACCAGCAGGATCCGCCCGTCCGGCAGCCAGCGCCGGACCGCGGCCACGGCCGCCGCCCAGTCCGTCTCCCGCGGTGGGCCGACCGGGCCCTCCGCGGCGGTCCGGGGCGGCGGCACGATGCTGCGGGCCGGCGCGGCCGTCACCGCTTCTCCTGCTCGACGAGCTCGTCGTCGTCCTCGAACTCGTCGTCCTCGTCCTCGTCGTCTTCCTTGTACGGCTGGGCGTCGCCCGCGTACGTGGCACCGGCCGCGAGCTTCTGCGTCTCCGCGTCCGCCTGACGCGCCTGGGCCAGCAGGTCGTCGATGTGCTTGGCCTGGTCCTGGACGTCGTCCAGCACGAAGGCCAGCGACGGCGAGTGGCGGATGCCGAGCGCCTTGCCGACCGTGCTGCGGAGCAGGCCCTTCGCGCTCTCCAGCGCGGCAGCGGTCGACGCCTGTGCCTCGGCGTCGCCGAGCACCGTGTAGAAGACCGTCGCCTCGCGCAGATCCGCCGTGATCCGGGCGTCGGTGATCGTGATCATCCCGAGCCGCGGGTCCTTGATCTGCGAGCGCACCACGGAGGCCACCAGCTTGTGAACCCGCTCGGCGTGCCGGCGCACCTTGGCCGAATCAGTCATCTCGTCCACCTCCACGCTGACATTACCCGTGCGTCAAACCCGTCAGTCGTCGTCGCCGTACAGGCGGCGGCGGACCGACAGCAATTCCACCTCCGGGCGACCGGCGACCAGCCGCTCGCAGGTGTCCAGCACCTCGCCGACGTGACTCGGCTCGGCCGCGACGACGGCCACGCCGATCTCGGCGCGGCCGTGCAGGTCCTGTGCCCCCACCTCGGCGGCGGAGACCTCGAAACGCCGCAACGCGGCGACGATGGGCCGGACGTACGCGCGCTTCGCCTTCAGCGATCGCGAGTCACCCGGCAGGAGCAGGTCGAAAATCATGGTTCCGGTGAACATCGCCGGAAGTATGCCCCAGCCACCGCCCCGCCACCCATCCCATTTCCGGGCGGAAGACGAGAGCCAGCGCCTTTCCCCGAGCGTGACACCCGGGGAAAGGCGCTGGTCACATCGCTACGCGCTTACGCGCGCGGCTTCTCGCGCATCTCGAAGGTCTCGATGATGTCGCCGACCTGGACGTTGTTGTAACCGCCCAGCGTCAGACCGCACTCGAAGCCCTCGCGCACCTCGGTCGCGTCGTCCTTGAACCGCTTGAGCGAGCTGATCGTGACGTTGTCCGCCACGACCGCGCCGTCGCGGATGACCCGGGCCTTCGCGTTGCGGCGAATGAGGCCCGACCGGACGATACAGCCGGAGATGAGACCGACCTTGGAGGAGCGGAAGACGTCGCGGATCTCGGCGGTACCGAGCTCGACCTCCTCGTACTCCGGCTTGAGCAGGCCCTTGAGCGCCGCCTCGATCTCCTCGATGGCCTGGTAGATGACCGAGTAGTACCGGATCTCCACGCCCTCGCGGTCGGCGATCTCCCGCACCTTGTTCGAGGCACGGACGTTGTAGCCGATGATCGTCGCGGCCGGGTCGGACGCGCTCGCCAGCATGACGTTGCTCTCCGTGATGGCACCGACGCCACGGTCGAGGATCTTGAGCTGAACCTCTTCCGGGATGTCGAGCTTGAAGAGCGCGTCCTCGAGGGCCTCGACCGAACCCGAACCGTCACCCTTGAGGATGAGGTTGAGCGAGGTCTTCTCGCCCTCCTTGATCTGCTCCATGAGCGTCTCGAGGGTGGCGCGGCCACGCGAGTTGGCGAAGCTCGCCGCACGGCGGCGGGCCTGCCGCTGCTCGGCGATCTGCCGGACCGTGCGGTCGTCCTCGGCGGCGAGGAACGTGTCGCCGGCGGACGGCACCGCGGTCAGACCGAGCACCAGGACCGGACGGGCCGGGCCCGCCTCCGGGATCGGCTTGCCGTTCTCGTCGAGCATGGCCCGCACGCGACCGTGCGCACCACCCGCGACGATCGAGTCGCCGGCCCGCAGCGTGCCCTTCTGCACCAGGACGGTCGCGACGGCGCCGCGGCCCTTGTCCAGGTGCGCCTCGATCGCGACACCCTGAGCCGGCCCGTCGATCGGAGCGGTCAGCTCCAGCGACGCGTCGGCGGTCAGCAGCACGGCCTCGAGCAGGTCGTCGATGCCGATGCCGGGCTTGGCCGCGACGTTGACGAACATCGTGTCGCCGCCGTACTCCTCGGCGACCAGGCCGTATTCCGTCAGCTGCTGGCGCACCTTGTCCGGGTTCGCCTCGGGCTTGTCGATCTTGTTGACGGCGACCACGATCGGCACCTCGGCGGCCTTGGCGTGGTTGAGCGCCTCGATCGTCTGAGGCATCACGCCGTCGTCCGCCGCGACCACCAGGATCACGATGTCCGTCACCTTGGCACCACGCGCACGCATGGCGGTGAACGCCTCGTGACCCGGGGTGTCGATGAAGGTGATCGCGCGCTCGTCGCCGTTGTGGTCGACGTGCACCTGGTAGGCACCGATGTGCTGGGTGATGCCACCGGCCTCGCCGGCCACGACGTTCGCCTTGCGGATCGCGTCGAGCAGCTTGGTCTTACCGTGGTCGACGTGACCCATGACGGTCACCACCGGCGGACGGGTGACCAGGCGGTCCTCCGCGATCTCGGCGTCGAGGTCGATGTTGAACTGCGCCAGCAGCGCGCGGTCCTCGTCCTCCGGGCTGACGATCTTGACGTCGAAGCCGAGGTGCTCGCCGAGCAGCAGCAGCGTGTCGTCGGAGCACGACTGCGTCGCCGTGACCATCTCGCCCAGGTTGAACATCTCCTGGACGAGCGTGCCCGGGTTGGCGTTGATCTTGTCGGCGAAGTCGGAGAGCGACGCGCCACGGGACAGCCGGATCTCCTGGCCGTTGCCCCGGGGAGCGCCCGAGCTCATCGTCGGGGCCGACAGGTTGTCGAACTCCTGACGCCTCTGCTTCTTCGACTTCCGGCCGCGGGCCGGCTTGCCGCCCGGACGCCCGAAGGCACCCGCGGCGCCGCCGCCACGGCCACGGCCGCCGCCACCGGGACGACCCGGCGCACCGGCACCGGCCGGAGCTCCGCCGCCGCCACCGGGGCCGCCACGGTAGCCACCGCCACCGCCGCCACCGGGACCGCCACGGTAGCCACCGCCACCGCCGCCGCCACCCGGGCCGCCGCGGAAGCCGCCGCCGCCGCCCCCACCGGGACCGCCGCGGAAGCCACCGCCACCGCCACCGCCACCGGGACGGCCGGCGCCGCCACCCGGGCGGCCGGCACCGCCACCGGGACCGCCACCGGGGCGGCCGGGGCGCTGGCTCGGCATCGAGGCCGGGCTGGGCCGCGGGGGCATGGACGCCGGGCTGGGCCGCGGCGGCATGCCGGCCGGAGTCGGCCGCGCGCCACCGGGGCCCGCCGCCGGAGCCTGCGGACGGTTGCCGCCCGGCGTGATGCCGAACGGATTGTTGCCACCGCTGCGCGGCGGACGGTTGCCACCCTGGCCACCGGGGCCCGGACGACCCGGACGGTCGCCGTCGCGGCGCTCCGGACGCGGACCGCCGCCCTGACCGCCCTGGCCACCCTGCGGGCGGGCCGCGGGCGAACCGGGCCGGGGCGGCATCGCGCCGGGGCCGAACTTCGGCCGCAGCGACGGGCCACCGGGCGCACCCGGAGCCCCACCCTCGCGGCGGTTGTCCTCACGCTGACGGGCCGCCTGCTGGGCCGCCTTGACGGCGGCCTCCTGCTCGGCCTTCAGCGCGGCGGCGCGCTGCTCGGCAGCGGCCACCTCGATGTCGTGGGCGCTGGCCGGCTTGGCCACCGGAGCCGGCGGGCCGGGAACGGGCGCCTTGGGACGGAACGAAGCCGGGCTCGGAGCCGGACCCGACGGGCGCGGCGCGGAGGCGCCGGGCGCCGGAGCACCGGGAGCCGGCGTGCCGGCGTTGCCCGGAGCGGGCGCCGGCGGACCGGGGCGCCTGGGCGGACCCGGACGCGCGGACGGGCCGGGACGCGGCGCGTCACCGGAACCGGACGGGGCCGGAGCGGCGGGCGCACTGGGCGCCGAGCCACCTGCGGCCATCGCACCCCGGAGCCGACGGGCGACGGGCGCCTCGACGGTGCTGGATGCGGACTTGACGAACTCGCCCATCTCCTTGAGCTTGGCGAGAACGGTCTTGCTCTCGACCCCGAGCTCTTTCGCAAGCTCGTGTACGCGGGCCTTGCCTGCCACTGCACTCCTCACTCCGAGGTCGTGCGGGCACGGCCCGCAGCGACCTCACTCGTGCACTTGAAGCCTGGTCATCTCAGGGACTTCATCGTGTGCTCATGTTGGTCGTCCACCTTGCTGGTCCGGGCGGGGCGAGGCCCCGCCACCAGTAGTCCCATGCGATGCGATGACCGCACGGATGTGCTCGGCCAGCGGCGCGGTGTCCAGGACACCGGTGAACCGCAACGCCCGGCCGTAGGCCCGGCGCCGCTCCGCCAGCGCGAAGCAAGCCGGATCGAGGTGCAGGTGCGCCCCCCGGCCCGGCAGCCTGCGGCGCGGGTCGGGCCGAAGCTCGGAACCGACCCTGACGAACCGCAGGACTTCAGATGCGGATGCGCGGTGCCGGCAACCGACACACGTGCGAACTGGAGGCACCAAGGGTGAAATCTCATCCACCCTTCGCCCCACGGAGAGAAGTCTACTCCTAAGCGCCCGCGACGGCGCCGCCTGGTTCGGCGGGGTGATCCGCACGATCCCGGCCGCCGCCCGGCGACGCCTCGTTGTCCGGCCGGATGTCGATCCGCCAGCCGGTCAGCCGCGCGGCGAGACGCGCGTTCTGCCCCTCGCGGCCGATCGCCAGCGAGAGCTGGAAATCGGGCACGGTGACCCGGGCGGTGCGGCTTCCGGCGTCGACCACCTCGACACGCAGGGCCTTTGCCGGCGAAAGGGCGTTTCCGACGAACTGCGCCGGGTCGTCCGACCAGTCGATGATATCGATCTTCTCGCCGTGCAGCTCACTCATCACCGCGCGCACCCGCTGGCCCATCGGGCCGATGCAGGCGCCCTTCGCATTGACGCCGGTGGCCGTGGACCGGACCGCGATCTTCGTCCGGTGACCTGCCTCACGTGCGATCGCCGCGATCTCCACGGTGCCGTCCGCGATCTCCGGGACCTCCAGCGCGAAGAGCTTCTTCACCAGGTTCGGGTGGGAGCGGGACAGCGTGATCTGCGGACCGCGGAAGCCCTTGGCGACGTGCACCACGACGCAGCGGATTCGCTGGCCGTGCTCGTACTGCTCGCCGGGGACCTGCTCCACCTGCGGGAGCACCGCCTCCAGCTTGCCCAGGTCGATCGTGACGATGCCCTTCTCGGCCCGCGCCTCGTGCGCCTGGATGACGCCGGTGACCAGGTCACCGTCGCGCCCCACGTACTCGCCGAAGTGCACCTCGTCGGTCGCCTCGCGCAACCGCTGCAGGATCACCTGCTTGGCGGTCATCGCGGCGATCCGCCCGAAGTCGTGCGGGGTGTCGTCCCATTCCCGGGTGACGACGCCGTCCGCGTCCATCTCCTGGGCATAGACCGACGCCGCGCCCGACTTCCGGTCGATCTGCACGCGGGCGTGCGACTCGGCACCGTCCGTGTGCCGGTATGCCGTGAGCAGCGCGGTCTCGATCGCGGCGAGGATCGTCTCGAACGGGATCTCCCGCTCGCGCTCCAGCGCACGCAGCGCCGCGAGGTCGATGTTCACCTCTCCTCGCCCTCCACTTCCTCGTCGTCTTCCTCGTCATCGAGGTCGTCTTCATCGTCTTCTTCGTCGTCGGGACCGAACTCGGCCTCGTCGACCCGGTTGAACTCGATCTGCACCTTGCCCGGACCGAGCTGGGCGTACTCCGCCTCGACGATGCCCTTGGCGGTGTCGATGACGACGCCGTCCTCGTCCGCCGCGGTGATCCGCCCGGTCACCTGCCGGTCCCCGGCCGTCACCTGCACCAGCCGGCCCACGTTGCGCCGCCAGTGCCGGGGCTGGGTCAGCGGGCGGTCCACGCCCGGCGAGCTGACCTCCAGCTGGTACTCCCCCGGGACCAGTTCGCCGCCGGTCTCCTCCGCCGCGTCCAGGGCGGCGGAGATCGCGCGGGAGACCTCCGCGATCGCGTCCAGGCCCACACCGCCGTCCGCGTCCACCAGGATGCGGATGATCTGGCGGCGACCGGCCCGGGAGACGGTCAGGTCCTCCAGGTCACAACCCGCGTCCGCGACGACCGGCGTGACGATCGATTCCAACCGGGCACGGAGCGCCACGGTGTCCACCCGCGGCCGCTGGGGACCCGGGGACGGCCTGCGCCGGTCGGGTGCGGCTGCGCCCCGGCCCCCGGGGCCCGAGCGGCCGGCACCTCGGCCACGCTGCGTCATCCGGCATACCCCCTCGCGCTCGGCCACCGGCGGCGATCAGCCGCAAACCTATTGAAAGCGGCCACGCCAGTGGTCCGCTGGGCCAGAAACGCCCAGCGGTTGCGCTGAGCGTAACGCGACGGCCGGTTCGGTGGCGGGCCGCCGCTCCGAACTGTCCTTCCGGCGCGCGACACCCATTACGCTACGCATACCCTCCGATACAACGAGGGATCGTACGATCCGTTCCGCACCCGTCGGGGATGCCGCCGCGACGATCGGCACTCGGTGGTGTTGACTTGGCCCTCGCTGTGACGCGCCTTACGGGAGGGACTTACACGATGGGGTCCACGCGCGAACTCACCCGCCGCCGGCTGATCACCGGGTCGGCGGCGCTGGCCGGCACCGCGGTCGCGCTCGCCGGGTGCACCGGCGGGGACGAGCCGCCACCGACGCCACCGCCGCCGGACGCGCTGGAGCCGCTGCTGGCCGAGACCCGCGCGCTGGCCGAGCGGTACCGGGCCGCGCTGGTCGCGCACCCGGAGCTCGCCGGCCGGCTGACGCCCCTGCTGGAGGCGCACACCGCGCACGTCACCGCGCTCACCGAGATCATGTCCCCGCCGCCGTCCGCGCGCGCGACCGCGTCCGCGGCGCCGAACAGCACGCCCACGGTGACCGCGACCACACCCGCGCGGGAGACGCTCGCCGCGCTCCGGGCCGCGGAGGAGAACGGCCGGAAGACCGCGGCCACCGCGTGCGCCGAGGCACCGGGCGGGCGCGCCATGCTGCTCGGCTCGATCGCGGCCGCCCGCGCCACCCACGCGGAGGTGCTGGCATGAGCTTCCCGCCGGAACTCGCCGCCGCGCTCGCGGCCGAGGAGGCCGCGGTGTTCGCGTACGCCCCGATCGGCGTCCGGCTCACCGGGGACAAGCTGGTCACGGCGGCCCGCGAGGCCGAGGCCGCGCACCGCGACCTGCGCGACGCGCTGCTCGCCCGGGCGGCCGAACTGGGCGCGTCCGCGGCGCCGCCACCGGCCGGTTATGCGCTGCCCTACCCGCTCACCGACCAGGCCACCGCGCTGAAGCTGGCGATCGAGGTGGAGCAGCGCGCGGCCGCGATCTGGCGTGCCGCACTGCCGCCGGTCACCGGCTCGGACCGGGTCCTGGCGCTGAACGCGCTGACCGACTGCGCGATCCGGGCCACCCGGTGGCGGGTCTCGGCCGGGGTCACGCCGGTCACGGTGCCGTTCCCGGGCCGCCAGGGCTGACCTCGACGATCAAGAGCGCGATCATCCCGCTTCCGGCGTTGTCACGCCGGGGATGCGCGGAGCGGGCCGACCACGCGGAGGCCTCCGGCTCCGCTGCCGCTCCGCTCCGGCCGCCGCGGCGGAGCCGGTCCGCGGGTGCTGACGGACGAGTCGCGACGAACGTGGCGGGTCGCGGCCACGGCCGCGTTTCCCCGTTGACCGGGCACGCTGCCGGCGCGGCCGTGGACAGGCTTTCGCGGCGGTACGGGAAAGCGCGGCGATGCCATTCCGCGACGCTTTCCCGTTCGGTCCGGCGCCATTCCCACAACCGCACCGAATGGGCGCGGCGTCGATTCCCGCCGCTTTGGCGGGCACCGCCGGGAGGATCCCCGGACATACCCGGAACAGGGCCTCTCACCCCGTACCGTGGATGGGGTTTTTGGGTGATTGTGCGCGCGGTGCGCGGAGGGCGGGAAAGATCGGCCCGAAGGACGAGGATCGGCCGGGTGACCGGAGCGAATCCGTATCTGGTGAATCCGCGCTGGGTGGTCGCGGAGCGGGTCGGTGACGCGGTCCGGCGGCGGTACCCGGCGCACGTGCTGAGCGTCGCCGTGCACGGCAGCCTCGCGCACGGCGACGACGGCGACGGGGACGGCGTCGAGATGATCGTGGCGACCTACCGGCCGGGTGGCGGGCCACCCGGCGTGAGCCGCCGGGTGGACGGCGTGCTGGTCCGGTTGAGCGCGACCGGCGCGGACGACCACCTGCGTGCGGCGCGCACGCTGACGCCGCGGTGGCCACTGACCGCGGACCGGTACGTGACCACACGCGCGCTGCACGACCCGGACGGCTGGCTGCGCCGGGTGCGCGACACCCACCTGAGCCGGCTCGCGCAGGCCCGCCCGCCGGAGTTCACCGCGCTGGCCCGGCAGGCGTGGGCGTCCGCGGCCGCCGCGCACGCCCGCGCGGTCCGGCTGGCCGAGTGGTACGAGACCGACGCCGCACTACAGCAGCTCGGCGAGGTCCGGCTGCACGCCGCGCTGGTCACCGGCCTGCTCAGCCGCACCTACTTCCGGGACGGCGCGGACGCGGTGCGCCGGACCGGGTTCGCCGGCCTGGACATGGCCGACCTCGGCCGCGTGCTGCGCGAACTGGCCACCGAGCTGGCCGGCCGGGGGCGCCCGGTGGACGCGACCCCGGAGACCATGTTCGACAGTTAGAGCCTGCGTCGACACCTGGTCCGCGCCGCAGCCCGCCGGGATCCGCCGAACACGCCCCTAGGGAAGTGTGAGGATCTCGTAGCCGGAGTCCGTGACGACCAGCGTGTGCTCGAACTGGGCGGTCCACTTCCGGTCCTTGGTGATCACGGTCCACCGGTCGTCCCACATCTCGTACTCGTGGGTGCCGAGCGTGATCATCGGCTCGATGGTGAACGTCATCCCCGGTTCCATCACCACGTCCAGCGACGGGTTGTCGTAGTGCGGGATGTAGAGGCCGCTGTGGAACGTCTCGCCGATGCCGTGGCCGGTGAAGTCGCGGACCACGCCGTAGCCGAACCGCTTCGCGTACGACTCGATGACCCGGCCGATCGCGTTGATCTGCCGGCCCGGCGCGACCGCCTTGATGCCGCGCATCATCGCCTCGTGGGTGCGCTCGACCAGCAGCCGCGCCTCCTCGGAGACGTCGCCGACGCAGAAGGTCGCGTCCGTGTCGCCGTGCACCCCACCGATGAACGCGGTGACGTCGACGTTGATGATGTCGCCGTCCTCCAGCACCGTGCTGTCCGGGATGCCGTGGCAGATGACCTCGTTGAGCGAGGTGCAGCACGACTTCGGGAAGCCCTTGTAGCCGAGCGTGGACGGGTACGCCCCGTGGTCGAGCAGGAACTCGTGCACCACGCGGTCGATCTCGTCGGTGGTGACACCGGGCTTGCAGTGCTCACCGGCGAGCTGGGTGGCCTGGGCCGCGAGCCGGCCGGCCACGCGCATCTTCTCGATGGTCTCCGGCGTCTGCACGTGCGACCCGGTCCACTGCCGCGGCCGGTCCTTACCGACGTACTCCGGGCGGGGGATCTGGGAGGGCACCTGACGCCGCGGCGTGACGGTGCCCGGGGTGAGAGGCGCGCGATCGGTCATGCCGGAAGCCTATCGCCGGTGTCCTCCGAACGCGGAAACCTGTGGGTTCACTGGATGGGGTGGGAGGTTGTTGCCCCGCTCCCGGCCCTGTGAAATCGTAACTGGCGTGGATCAACAGGGCGCCGAGCCGACGTTCTCCGCCGTCACCGAGGTCGACGGAGAACAGCTCAGCGTCCGCGTGTCCGGCGAGGTCGACATGTCCACGGCCGACCGGCTCTACGCGACCGCGACCGGGTCCCGCGCCGCGTTCCTGACGCTCGACCTGCGGCCGGTCTCGTTCTTCGACTCGGCCGCGATCCACGCGCTGGTCCGGATCGCGGAGCACTACGCCGGGCGCCTCTCCGTGCTGCCGTCCCGCCAGGTCCGCCGCGTGCTGGAGATTTCCGGCCTCGGCGACCAGCCCTGGCTGACGACCTAGCCCGGCGGCAGCGTGCGGCGCAGCGTCAGCGCGGTGCCGGACTCGGAACGTTCCACGGTCAGCGTGGCCAGTGCCCGGATCAGCGCCAGGCCCCGCCCGCGGAAACCGGCCTCGCCCTCCGGCCGCCAGCTGCCGGAATCCCGGATCGTCGCCTCCACCGCGGCCGGGGTGCCGTGCGGGCCCGGCTCGATCCGCACGGTCACGTCGATGACCGGTTCGCGCGGCGCGACCGGGTGCTCGATCGCGTTCGCCGCGGCCTCGGACACCGCGACGGTCAGGTCGAAGATCTCGTTCTCCGGTACGCCGTGCGCGCCCAGGAAGTCGTCCAGCCGCCGGCGCAGCACGGACAGCCGGTTCGGGTCGGCCGGCAGGCGCAGATCCATCCGGTCCGCCCGGGCCGCCTCCAGCGCCAGCAGCGCGATGTCGTCGTGCCGGGGCTGGTCCGCCACGCGGCGCAGCATCGCGTCGATCAGGTCCTCCACGTGGTCGGCGGGGCGCGCGGCGTCGACCAGCAGCGTTTGCAGGCCGGTGTCGATGCCCTGCCGCCGGTCCTCGATCAGCCCGTCCGTGTAGAGCAGCAGGCGGGAACCGACCGACAGCCGCCCCCTCTCGGTCCGGTACGTGGCCTGCGGCAACGCACCGATCGGCGGCCCGAGTGCGGACCCGTGGAGGAATGCGGCGTCCAGCTCAGTAGTGATCACCACGGGCGACGGGTGCCCGGCGCTGGCGAACCACAGGTCGCGCCGCACCGGGTCGTAGCGCACGCAGACCACGGTCGCGAACTGCCGGCGCCCGAGGTTGTCCACCAGCCGGTTGAGCCGGGTCAGCGCCTCGCCCGGGTCGAAGCCCTCCAGCAGGTACGCCCGGAGCGCGTTGCGTAGCTGCCCCATGGCCGCGGCCGCGTGCACGCCCTTGCCGACCACGTCGCCGATGACCAGGTCGAGGCGGCCGTCCGGGCCGGCGATCACGTCGTACCAGTCGCCGCCGACCTCGGCCTCCGCGCTGCCGGACAGGTAACGGCTGGCGGTCACCGCGCCCGGGATCTTCGGCAGCGACCGGGGCAGCAGGCTGTGCTGCAGCGTGGTGGCGATCCGGTGCTCGGCCTCGTACAGCCGCGCGTTCTCCAGCCGGATCCCGACCAGGCGGCCGAGCTGGGCGAGCACGGCCTCGTCGAACGGCGTCGGGTCGTGCCCGTCGCGCCAGACGGCAAGCTCGCCGAGCGGGTCGCCGGTCGCACCGGCCAGCGGCACGACCGCGGACGGCAGCTCCGGGGTGTCCTCGACTCGCCGGGTCTCGAAGCTGGTGCCGCGCACGGTGGCGACCACCTTGCCCGCGTTGACCATGCGGAGCGCATGCCCGGCCGCGGTCTCGATCACCGCGGTGGTGGAGCGGGCCGCGTTCAGGTCCGCGGCCGCGTCGACCAGCGCGCGCAGCCGGGCCGTGATCCGGCCGCGGATCCGGCCCAGTTCCAGGTTCGCCCGGACCCGGGCGACCAGGTCACGCGCGGTGAACGGCTTGACCAGGTAATCGTCGGCACCGGCGGCCAGCCCTTCGACGGACGCCTCGTCGCCGGCCCGCGCGGACAGGATGATCACCGGTACGCCACTGGTCCGCGAGTCCCGGCGCAGCGACTCGACCAGTGCGAACCCGTCCATCCGGGGCATCATCACGTCCGCCAGCACCAGGTCGAACGACGTGCCGAGCGCGGCGTCCAGCGCGGCCCGCCCGTCCGCGACCGCGACCACGTCCCAGTGCGGGCGCAGCAGCCGGGCCACGTGGTCGCGGAGGTCGGCGTTGTCGTCCGCGAGCAGGATCCGGCCGCGCCCCGGCACCCGCGGCGCCGGGCCGGCGGCCGGTGGCGGCTCCTCGGCCAGCCACTGCCGCGTCTCCTCCAGGTACTGCCGGCCGTCGACCTGCTCGACCGGCGGCGCGGGCGCGATCAGCCGGTCCGCGGGCAGGTGCGCGGTGCCGAACGGCACGGTCAGCCGGAACACGCTGCCCTCGCCGGGTGTGCTGGTCACCGCGACGGTGCCGCCGTGCTGCTCGATCAGCTCGCGGACCAGCGCCAGACCGATGCCGGTCCCCTCGTGGCTGCGCGACCGGACCCCGGGCACCCGGTAGAAACGCTCGAACAGCTGCGGGATCTCGTCAGCCGGGACGCCCACGCCGGTGTCCGCGACCTCGATCACCGCGACCGGCCCGGCGGCCCGCATCCGGACCGTGACGCCGCCGGTGAAGGTGAACTTCAGCGCGTTCGACAGCAGGTTCAGGATGATCTTTTCCCACATCTCCCGGTCGACGTGGACCGGCGCGGGCAGCGGTGGGCAGTCCACCACCAGGCGCAGCCCGGCCCGGTCGATCGCGGAGCGGAACGTGCTGGCCAGCCGCGCGGTGTAGTCCGCGAGGTCGGTGGGCTGGTAGGCGGCGCGCAGCCGGCCGGCCGAGATGCGGGAGAAGTCCAGCACCGTGTTGACCAGCTTCAGCAGCCGGAACCCGTTGCGCTGCATGACCTCGAGCCGCTCCCGCGCGTCCTCGGCCAGGCCGGGTGTGGCGAGCGCGTCCTCCAGCGGGCCGAGGATCAGCGTCAGCGGCGTCCGCAGCTCGTGGCTGACGTTGGAGAAGAAGCTGGTCTTGGCCTCGTCCAGCGCGGCCAGCGCGGCCGCCTGCGCACGCTCGTGCTCGTAGGCGCGCAGGTTCGCCACCGCGTTGCTGACCTGCGCCGCGACCAGCCGGCAGAAGCCCAGGTAGGCGTCGTCCCGGGCGAGGTGCCGGCTCAGGCCCAGCACCAGCACGCCCACGGTCTGGTGCCCGGCCGTGACCGGGATCGCGAACGCCTCCGCGGCCGCCGAGTCCGGGGGCTCCACCAGCACGTCCACGGTACGCAGCGACGTCTCCGCGTCGACGGTCACCGGCAGCACGTCGGCCGCAGCGGCGCCGCCGACCGCCACGATCGGCGCCTCGTCGGACTCCAGGCGCACCACCGCGAACGGCACGTCCGCCGGGAACTCGCCGAGCACCCGCACCACCTCCGCGGCCAGCTCGGGCTGGCTCGCGATCTCACCGAGCCGGGAACCGAGCGCGCTCAGCGCCGTGACCCGGCGCTCGCCGACCACGCGCGAGGTGGTGTCCGTGACGATGCAGTAGACGCCGCCGACCGTGCCGTCCGGCCGGCGGATCGGGTCGTAGGAGATGTCGAAGTACGTCTCCTCCAGGTAGCCGTGCCGCTCCAGCATGAAGCGGTGGTTCGGCGCCCAGTACGCCTCGCCGCTCGCCACCACGCCGTCGAAGAGAGTGCCGATCAGCTCCCAGACCTCGCTCCACATCTCCCGGCCGGGCCGCCCGAGGTGGTCCGGGTGCTTGCTGCCCATGGCCGGGATGTACGCGTCGTTGTACAGCGCCACGTACTCCGGGCCCCAGAAGATGATGATCTGCGCGCGCGAGGCCAGCATCAGCGCGACCGCGCTGCGCAGCACCGGCGGCCAGGACGCGGGCGCACCGAGCGCGGTCGCGGACCAGTCCAGGTCGCGCATGCGGGCACCCATCTCCCCGCCGGTTGCGAACGCCAGCGCCAGTTCCGGAGGGAGGTCACCGACCGCCGTTCCCTCACCCGAGGCGGATCCCATGCAGCATCCTCCCGACGCGTCCCCCGATTCGGACCGCCCTATACCCGCCCGGCACCGGCGCGTAACACGGCGGCCGGGACGCCACCGGGACGGTTCACGCGGCGATCCGCGCCCGGGTGACGCCGGCGCGGTGCCGGGCGGCCTCGACCAGTGCGGCGAACGGCCGGAGGTCGTCGGTGCGCTCCGGGTGCCACTGCACGCCGAGCACGAACCCGGCGTCCGGGTCCTCCACGGCCTCGATCAGCCCGTCCTCGGCCCAGCCGGTGGCGACCAGCCGGCCCGGGTCCGCGACGGCCTGGTGGTGGAACGAGTTGACCGGCGCCTCCAGGCCCATGATCGCGGCGGCGCGGGAGCCGGGCGCGAGCCGTACGCCGTGGAAGCCGTCCTGGTCGTCGCCGGGCATGTGCCCCGTGTGCCCGACCACGTCCGGCACGTGCTGGTGCAGGCGGCCACCGGACGCGACGGTGAGCAGCTGCATGCCGCGGCAGACGCCGAGCACCGGCAGGTCCGGCGCGGCCAGCGCGGCGCGCATCAGGAGCATCTCGGCCTCGTCGCGCTCCGGCACGCTGACCGTCAGCGGGTGCGGCTCGGCGCCGTAGTAACCGGGGCTCACGTCGGAGCCGCCGGTGAACACGATGCCGTCCAGACCGTGCAGCACGTCGTCACCCGGATCGTCCGTGGTGATCAGCACGGCTCGCCCGCCGGTCGCGTGCACCGCGCGCACATAGGTCAGCGGCAGCACCGCGGACGGGACGTCCACCGTGCCGAAGCGGGTGTCCTGTGCGTACGTGGTGAGTCCGATCAGCGGTCGCGTCATGCGGTCCTCCCCTGTTCCTCGCGTGTCGTTCTCATCGGCGGCGCCGGCTTCGGCCCGCACGTCACCGGGTTGCGGTTCGGTTAGGCCTTCGCCGCGTTGACCAACGCGGCGAACAGTCGTAGGTCACCGGCCTCTTCCGGGTGCCACTGCACGCCGAGCAGGAACGGATGCGCCGGGTCCTCGACCGCTTCGATCAGCCCGTCGTCCGCCCAGCCGGTCGCGGTCAGCCGCCCCGGGTCCGCCACGCCCTGGTGGTGGTACGTGTTCACCTCGGCCTCCGGCCCGAGCAGCGCGGCGATCCGGCTCCCGGCGGCGCAGCGCAGCCCGTGCGTGCCGAACACGCCGGGCGCCGGCCGGTGCTTCTCGTGCCCGAGCACGTCCGGCAGGTGCTGGTGCAGCCGCCCGCCGTGCACGGCCGCGAGCAACTGCATGCCGCGGCAGACGCCGAGGATCGGCAGGCCGGTGCGGAGCGCCGCGGTCAGCAGCGCGACCTCACCCGCGTCCCGGTCCGGCCGGGAGTCGGTGACCGCGGCCGGCTCCTCGCCGTAGAGGCCCGGCCCGATGTCCGCGCCGCCGGCCAGCAGCAGGCCGTCCAGCGCGCGCAGCACGCCGGCGTCGCCGTCGTCCGGCGGCAGCAGCACCGCGCGTCCGCCGGCCTCGGTCACCGCGCGCACGTAGGTGTGCGGGATCAGGTCCGCGGCCGTGTCCCGCCAGAGGCCCCAGGACGCCGGCTCCCGATAGCCCGTGATGCCGATGATCGGTCGCATCGTGCCACCCTAGGCCGCGATCGTCCGCCCATCGAGGTCCGTCCGGACCGGCTCGGCCCACGAGCGGACATTCCCAGAGCCGATTTCCCGCTTCCGGCGTGGTCACCTTCCCAGTGCTCCCGCGGGCACCGGTTCCGCGGTGGTCACCACGGGACGGCTACCCCGCGTGCGCGGGGTCCCAGGAGTCGCGGTGCGGAAGGGCCTCGTAGCGGGCCGCGAGCGCGGACAGCTCGGTGGTAAGCGCGTTGCGGGCCTCGTCCAGCCCGGCCTCGGCGTCCGCGGTGCGGTAGGCGGCGATCCGCTCCGGCACCGACATGCCGACCGCGGTGGTGATCGCCCGGCGCGCGGCCGCGGACTCGTCCTGGCGGCGGACCAGGTCCCGCCAGGCCGCGTGCACGGCGGACCAGCCCGCGTCCACGTCCGCGCTCATCCGGGCCAGTTCGCCGCCGCCGGCCTCGGCCAGCCCGTCGCCGACGGCCCAGGCGTTGAACCGGCTGCTGACGATCAGCACCCGGCCGGCCGCCTCGCACACGGCCGGGTCGGCCAGCCCGCTGCTCAGCACCTCGCCCAGCAGCCGTGGCCCACCGGTCGGCGCGGGCGTACCCACGCCCAGGTCAGGAAGTCGCATGGGATCACAGCCTAGATCCTGTATCGACGTGGGATGGCGGGCTACGGCGAGACCCAGGCGCCGCCTGGCCCCACGTCGATACAGGCTCCGGACAGGCGCCGGCACCACGGCGGTGTCGCTGCCGTGGTGCCCGGCTGTCCTGCGGCCCGCACCCGTCGACGCAGCTTCGCGGCGGTACGTCAGCGGGGCCTGTGGCCCTTCTCTGTGTCCCGCCCCGGCCGGGAGAAACGCCGGCGACGAGTTGTTACGTAGGACACTGCCCGGGGTGGGATATCCCCAAACCCGGAATTCCCCGCCTCCCTACAGTGGGGTGACGTAGGCCCCGGTGATGCCGCCGTCCACCACGAACTGGCTGGCCGTCATGAACGACGCGTCGTCGCTGGCCAGGAACGCGACCGCGGCCGCGATCTCGGACGGCTCGCCGAACCGGCCCATCGGCACGTGCACCAGCCGGCGCGCGGCCCGCTCCGGGTCCTTCGCGAACAGCTCCAGCAGCAGCGGCGTGGCGATCGGGCCCGGGCAGAGCGCGTTCACCCGGATGCCCTCGCGGGCGAACTGCACGCCCAGCTCCCGGGTCATCGCGAGCACGCCGCCCTTGCTGGCCGTGTACGCGATCTGCGACGTGGCCGCGCCCATCAGCGCCACGAACGACGCGGTGTTGACGATCGACCCCTTGCCCTGCCGGCGCATGTGCGGTATCGCGTACTTGCAGCACAGGTAGACGCTGGTGGTGTTGACCCGGATCACCCGCTCCCACGCGTCCAGTCCGGTCTCCAGGATCGAGTCGTCGTCCGGCGGAGAGATCCCGGCGTTGTTGAACGCCACGTCGACCCGGCCGTGCCGCGCCGCGACGCCGTCGAACAGCGCCCGCACCTGCTCCTCGTCGCCCACGTCACAGTGCACGAACTCGCCGGCCACCGCCTCGGCGGCAGCCTTGCCGGCGTCGGAGTCCACGTCCACGCAGACCACGAACGCGCCCTCGTCGCGGAACCGGCGCGCGGTGGCGAGCCCGATGCCGCTGCCCGCGCCGGTGATGACCGTGACCCGCCCGGCTAGCCGCTCCATGCGTACCCCTATTGCTCGGTGTTGATGAAGACGTTCTTGACGTCGGTGAACGAGAGCAGCGCGTCCGGGCCCAGCTCGCGGCCGAGACCGGACTGCTTCATGCCGCCGAACGGCGTCCAGTGGCGGACCGAGGAGCTGGAGTTGACGCTCAGGTTGCCGGCCTCGACGCCGCGCGCGACCCGGATCGCGCGGCCCAGGTCCCGGGTCCAGATCGAGCCGGAGAGACCGTACGCGGTGTCGTTCGCCAGCCGGACCGCCTCGTCCTCGCCGTCGAACGGCAGCACCGACACGACCGGCCCGAAGATCTCCTCCCGCCAGTGCCGGTCCCGCGGGGAGTCCGCGCGCAGCACGGTCGGCGGGAACCAGAAACCCCCGGACGACTCCGCCGGTACGCCGCCGGTGAACAGCGTCTCGGCGCCGTCCACGTAGGACGACACGGTGGCGTGCTGCCGGGCGGAGATCAGCGGGCCCATCTGCGCGGTCGGCAGCCACGGGTCCTCGACCCGGAACGCGCGCACGGCCGGCTCCAGCAGCGCCATGAACTCGTCGTACACCGCGCGCTCGACCAGCAGCCGGGACCGCGCGCAGCAGTCCTGGCCCGCGTTGTCGAAGACCGCGCCCGGTGCGGCCGCGGCCGCGCGTTCCAGGTCCGCGTCCGCGAAGACGATGGACGCGCTCTTCCCGCCCAGCTCCAGCGTCACGCGCTTGACCTGCTCGGCGCAGCCCGCCATCACCCGCTTGCCGACCGCGGTGGAGCCGGTGAAACAGACCTTCCGGACCGCCGGATGGGTGACGAACCGCTCCCCGACCACGTCACCGCGACCGGGCAGCACGGTCAGTACGTCCGGCGGCAGGCCCGCGTCCAGCGCCAGCTCGGCCAGGCGCAGCGCGGTCAGCGGCGTCAGCTCCGCGGGCTTGAGCAGCACGGTGTTGCCGGCCGCGAGCGCGGGCGCGAGGCCCCAGGCCGCGATCGGCATCGGGAAGTTCCACGGCACGATCAGGCCGACCACGCCGAGCGGCTCGTGGAACGTGACGTCCAGGCCGCCGGCGACCGGGATCTGCCGGCCGGCTAGGCGTTCCGGCGCACCGGCGTAGTAGTCGAGCACGTCCCGGACGTTCCCGGCCTCCCAGCGCGCGTTGCCGATGGTGTGCCCGGCGTTGCGCACCTCCAGCCCGGCCAGCTCCTCGACGTGCGCGTCGACCACGGCCGCGAACCGGCGCAGCAGCCGGGCCCGGTCGCTGGGTGCCACCCGCCGCCAGCTCTCGAACGCCGTCGCGGCGCGCGCGATCGCGGCGTCCGTCTCCTCGATGTCCGCGAGCGTGATCTCGGTGATCAGCGACCCGTCGGCCGGGTCGATGACGCCAAAGCCTCTCACTGAGCTGGCCACTTCTCACAGCCTTTCACTGAGGCGCCACTTCTCACAGCCGTTCGAAGCCACGCCGCAGCTCCCAATCCGTGACCGCGGCGTCGAACGCGGCCAGCTCCACCCTGGCGTTGTTGGCGTAGTGGGCGGCCACGTCGTCGCCGAACGCCGCGCGCACGAACGCGGACGACTCCCACAGCTCCAGCGCGTCCCGCAGCGTCGGCGGCACCCGTGGCGCGTCCTCGTCCGCGTACGCGTTGCCCGGGTACGCGTCCTCCAGCGGCAGCTCCCGCTCGATGCCGTGCAGCGCGCCCGCGACCAGTGCGGCGATAGCCAGGTACGGGTTCACGTCCGCGCCCGGCACCCGGTTCTCCACCCGGGTGGACGGCCCGTGCCCGGCGATCCGCAGCGCGCACGTCCGGTTGTCCACGCCCCAGCGCACCGCGGTCGGCGCGAACGAGCCGGGCTGGTAGCGCTTGTACGAGTTGATCTGCGGCGCGTAGAACAGGCTGGCCTCGCGCATCGTGGCCAGCAGCCCGGCCACCGCGTACCCGCCGACCCGGGACAGCCCGCCCGGCCCGTCGCCCGGCATGGCCGGTGCGCCGGTGTGGTCGCGCAGCGAGAAGTGGATGTGGCAGGAGTTGCCCTCGCGCGCGTTCGGCTTGGCCATGAACGTGATCGACATGCCCTCCTGGGCCGCGATCTCCTTCGCACCGTTCTTGTAGATGACGTGGTGGTCGGCGGCGGTGAGCGCCTCCGCGTACCGGAAGCCGATCTCGTGCTGGCCGAGGTTGCACTCGCCCTTCGCGCTCTCCGGGACCAGGCCGGCGCCGTACATCTCGTTGCGGATCCGGCGCAGCAGCGGCTCCACCCGCGCGGTGCCGAGCAGCGAGTAGTCCACGTTGTACAGATTGGCCGGCGTGAGGTCGCGGTAGCCCCGGCCTTGCGCGGCCTCGTAGCTGTCCCGGTAGAGCACGAACTCCAGTTCGGTGCCGGCCCACGCGGTGTAGCCGTACTCGCCGAGCCGGTCCAGCTGCCGTTGCAGGATCTGCCGCGGCGAGGCCGGTACGTCGCCGGAGCCGTCCAGCCAGGCCAGATCGGCCAGCAGCATCGCGGTCCCGGGCTGCCACGGCACCCGGCGCAGCGTGCCGAAGTCCGGCACCATCGCGAGGTCGCCGTAGCCACGCTGCCAGGAGGACATCGCGTACCCGCCGACGGTGTTCATCTCCACGTCCACCGCGAGCAGGTAGTCGCAGCCCTCGCTGCCGTGCGCCACTATCTCGTCGAGGAAGTGGGCGGCGTGGAACCGCTTCCCCTGTAGCCGGCCCTGCATGTCCGTGATCGCCAGGACGACCGTGTCCACCTCACCGGTGTCGATCGCCGCGCGCAGCCCGTCCAGGGTGAGTCCCATGGTGATCTGGTCTACTACCAAACCCATTCGGGCACAACAATGCCCGGGCCTTTTCCCGGCCCGGGCATCGTGTTTCCGGCGTCAGCTCAGCTCGGCCGCGACCTCCTGGCGGAGCGCGGCGAGCGTCGGGTGGAACGCGTTGCCCGGGCACTCGGTCGCGCCCGCGCCGACCGCCTGCCAGTCACGGTGGCCGAGGATCGTGTTGACCAGGCCGCCCGCGCCGGAGATCGGGTTGCGGTAGGTGACCCGCGCGGTCGGGTCGATGTTGACCAGGCCCGCGATGCCGGCCAGCACCTTGACCAGCGACTCCCGTGCGGCCGCGGTCGGCTGCCGGTTGGTGAACCGGCCGAGCAGCGAGACGCCCACGTTGCCGGCGTTGAAGCCGCCCACGTGCGCGCCGTTGACCGCCTTCGGCCGCCCGTCCGGACCGGCCGTGCCACCGTAGACCGGCACGCCGTCGGTGCCGGACCAGCGGCCCTCGTAGACCGCGCCCGCCTCGTCGATCAGCAGCTGGTAGCCGATGTCGCCGTAGTCGTCCGCGATCGTGTCGTCGTAGTAGATGGCCCGGACCGTCGCGGCCGGGTTCGGGTCGTCGTTGTGCGCGTCCACGCCGGTGTGGTGCACGGTCAGCGTCTGCACCGGGTAGAACTCGGCCGGCCACTTCTGTGTGCCGTCCGGGTTCAGCCGCAGCGACTCGTCCGCGCCCCACGCCTGCCGGGGCAGGTAGCGGTTGAGCGCCAGCGCCTGGGTGCCGCGCAACGGCAGCGCGTTCTTCGCGACCGCCGCGATCTGGCCGGCCGGACCGTCGATCGTGTTGAGCTCACGCACCACGGCCGGGCTGCCGTCCGCGGTCTGCACCTCGTAACCGGTGACACCGTGGGCCAGCACCATGGACCGGTTGCCGGCCGCGGCTGATATGCCGTCCCGGCCGCCGTGGCAGCCGGCCAGTTCGAGCCACGCGCCCCAACCGTTCGCGTCCCGCAGCCGCACCGCGGCGGCGGCCGACGCCGTCACCGAGAGGTGCGTCAGCGTGAACTCCGCGACGTCGTTCTGCTCGCGGCTCGCCACCCGCCCGCGCTGGTGAGCGAGCGTGCGCGGGATGCGGCGCGGCTCGTTCGCCGCGTAGGCGACACCACCGGCCGCCGCCGCGATGGCGCCCGCGCCCACCACCGTCGCGCCGGTGAGCAGTGTCCGTCGAGAAACCACGTGTGGACCTCCTGGTACGTTCGGGCCCCGCCCGCCGGGAATCCGGCGCGCGAAACCAGGTCAGCCGACATCGACCCACTCTTACCCCGAATCGCTGTTCAGCACATCGATCCAGGGCGCTCAAAGACTACCCATCGACGGCCACTGTGGAGTCGACGTTACGGCGCGGGCCGGTGAACCAGTGGCGGGCGGAGACCCACCACCAGAGCGCGACCAGCAGCAGTACGCCGCCGACCGCGATCGGCGCGTAATTCACGGCGGACCAGGTGAAATCGTCGGTGAACGGCACACCGGCGGGCACGATCGGCAGCACGAAGTAGACCGAGATGACCGCGATCTCGAGCACCGCGATCCAGCACAGCGGCTTGTAGAGCCGGCCGAGCGTCCACGGGCCGGGCCGGAACGCAGCGCCCATCCGCAGCCGCAGCGCGATCGGGATGAGGAACGCCAGGTACAGGCCGATCACCGCGACCGAGACCACGGCGTAGAACGCGATCGGCACGCCTTCGCGCTGGTAGAGCGCGGGCAGTGTGAGCAGCAGACCGGCCGCGCAGACCGCGAGGACGGCCATCGTCGGCGTACCGTTGCGGTCCACCCGCGACCAGAGCCGCCAGCCCGGCACCGCGCGGTCCCGGCTGAATGCGTACGCCATCCGCGAGGCCGAGGTCACGCAGGACATGCCGCAGAAGAACTGGCCGACCGTGGAGATGATGATCACAGCTTTGTAGAAGAACGGTGTGAGCGCGGTCTGGAAAATGGCACCGGAGAATCCGTACGCGTCGTTGATGGCGGCCACGTCGGTCGCGGCGAACAGGAACGACAGCAGCAGGATCCAGCCGCCGATCGCGGAGTAGAAGATCGACTGCCAGAGCCCGCGCGCCGCGGCCGTCGACGCGCCCCTGGTCTCCTCGGACACGTGCGCGCACGCGTCGAACCCGGTGATCGTGTACTGGGTGAGCAGGAAGCCCAGCGGCAGCACGTAGAACCAGTACGCCCCGTCACCGAACCCGGAGTTGTTGAACCGTTCGGTGAAGACGAACTCGAAGCTCTGATGCCGCTCCGGCACCAGCAGCAGGATCAGCACCACGGCCGCGGCGCCGAACACGTGCCACCAGACCGACACGTTCTGCAGCACGTCGATGAACCGGTGCCCGAACACGTTGATCGCCGCGTGCAGCACCAGGATTATCACGAAGAGGACGAATGCCTGGCCGAGCGTGCCGGCCCAGCCCGGCACCAGCGCGGACAGCGTCAGGTTCAGGAACGTCGCGGCGCCGTAGTCCACGGACGCGGTGACCGCGATCAGCCCGATCAGGTTCAGCCACCCGGTGAACCAGCCGTGCACCGGCCGGCCCAGCGTCGCGGCCCACCAGTAGATGCCGCCCGCGGTCGGGTACGCCGAGACCAGCTCCGACATGCAGAAGCCGATGATCAGGATGAACGCCGAGATCAGCGGCCAGCCCCAGGCGACCGCGACCGGCCCGCCGTTGTTCCACGCCTGGCCGAACGTGGTGAAGCACCCGGCCAGGATCGAGATGATGGAGAACGAGATGGCGAAGTTGGAGAACCCGCTCCACGTACGTTTGAGTTCCTGTTTGTAGCCGAGCTCGGCCAATCGGCGGGCGTCGTCGTCGGTTTCGGTGCTCACGCAACACCTCCAGACACGGACCTTCGCCGGCACGCAGAGGAGATCGTCGATCCGGCGACTGCGCGCCAGTCTCGACCCGGAGGATCACGCCGGTCAATACAGGGAACGTTAAAGATTCGGTCCGGCGGAATTGCGTTGCGGCGTACCGGCACCCGCCGCATCCTGGACGGGTGACCAGGGGCCATTCGGCCGGCCCCGGCGGCGCGAGGCGGGCCCGGCCATCTCTCTCTCGCCCGGGCCCGCTCCCGCTCCCGCGCACGACAAGAAACCCCCAGGCCGATGCCTGGGGGCCTCTTATATGCACGGCGGTCTCGCGGTTCGCACCGCGCCCCGGCCGTGAACCACAGTGGGTTCCGGCGCCGTCGTTCCTCTCGGAACCATCGCCCCGGTCTTCCCCTGCTGCCTCAACGGTACGCCGCGGGCCGCTCCGTCCGTGGCGGAACGGCGGAAATCTACAGCCGCGCCGGGAGCTGGGCGTCCGGGCGGACGCGGTGGTAGGCGTTGGAGGCGTGCCGGCGGACCGCGCCGAGGCGGTGCCGGACCGCGACCGTGGCGTAGCGCACGCGCTGGGCCGGGGGTGCGGTGCCGATGCCGGAGAGCGCGTAGCCCTGTGCGGCCAGGCGGTCGCCGAGCGCGTCCTCGCAGAGCGCGATCTGCCACGGCTCCAGGCGCTCCCGCCAGGTGCCGACGCGGTCGTCGCCCACCTCCGCGTGCGTGCGGACGTGCCACTTCTTGCGCTCGGGTACGGCCACGGACGCGACCTGGTCCGGCCGGGTCATCGCGTCGTCGAAGTCCTCGCCGAGGAACGCGCAGAGCCGGCGCAGCTCGGTGTCCGGGCTCTGCACCAGGCTCTCGTACCGCAGCGCGAAGTACGAGTCCGGCGCGAGCGTGCGCTCGGCACGGCGGGCACTGTCCACGGACCGGGCCCAGGCGGAGATCGCCTTGTGGATGCCGTCCCGGTGCCACGGCATCTCCAGCAGCGACGCCACGCAGTCACGGCCGTCCCGGGTGATCGTGACGATCTGCGCGTCCGGGAAGAGCCGGAGCACCACGTCCACGTTGTGGATGTAGGACGGCCGCTTGTCGCCCCAGCGCGGCTTGCCGAACCGCCGGCCGTACGCCTGGAAGACCGCGCCCATCGCGGAGCCGAGCGTGGGCGGGCCGGCCACGATGCGCGCGGTCACCTCGTCCCGGTCCAGCCCGAGGTCGGCGACCTTGGTCTCCGCCGTGAAGATCCAGTCGGCGAGCGCGCGGCGGCGCTCCGGCTTGCGCAGGTCGCCGAAGCGGTGCCGCAGGCCGTACCCGGACAGCACGAAACGGGTCTCGGGCGGGATCGCGATCCGCGGATGCGCGTGCAGCATCAGCTGCAGCATCGTGGTACCGGACCGCGGACATCCCATGACGAAGATCGGCCGGCTGTTCACGCCGGGTAAAACGATGCTTTGTCGCCCGAGATACTCAAAATTCGGAGAGCGGGACCCTTCGGACGATCGCCAGCAGCGACGCCTCGACATGCTCGACCGGGCGTTCCGGCGTGAACACCAGCCAGTCCACCGCCACCACCAGGCCCACGCCGAACAGCGCGGACGACGCCACCCGCACGTCCAGGTCGGCCGGCAGGTCGCCGCTGTCCACACCGCGCGAGACGGTCTCCGCGATCACCGAGATCGCCTCCTCGTGCAGCAGCGTGAGCGTCTGCTGCCACTCCCGGTTCGTCCGCCACACCTCGGAGAGCAGCAGCTGGGCGAACGCCCGGGCCGCCGCGTCCGCCCGTCCACCACGTTCCCGATCAGCCCGCGCGCCTTGACGACCGGCATCGCGACTCCCACGTATTTGGACTGACCAGTCGGTCCAAAAACATACCTCCATGGCACTTGCGCGTAAAAGCGGGTTGCGCCACATCAGATTTACGTAACAATGGAGTTATGGAGAATTCTGAGATCGCCGAGCGCCTGACGCTGATCGAAGGTCGGCTTGCCGCGCTCGAAGGCCCGGCCGCGCCCGCGCCCGCGCCCGGCGACCGCTTCTTCGCGCTGAACGGCGTGAAGGACTCGATCGGCGCCGGCACCGTCTACGCCGGGCACGTGGAGCTGCCGACCGGCGAGGTCTACGACTGGCAATGGGGCCCGGTGCCGCTGCCGGTGACGCTGGACGCGGACTGGTCCGCGTCCGTCGGCGTGCTCAGCGCGCTGGCGAACCCGGTGCGGCTGCGCCTGCTCCGCGAGGTACTGCTCGGCACCCGGGGCGCCACCGAGCTGGGCGCACTGGACGGCCTCGGCACCACCGGTCAGCTCTACCATCACCTGAAACAGCTGGTCAGCGCCGGGTGGTTGCGCTCGCCCGCGCGCGGCGTCTACGAGGTGCCCGGCGACCGCGTGGTACCGCTGCTGGTCATCCTGACCGCGAGCGTCCGATGAGGGCGCCGGTCGCCGCGCTGGTGGCGATCCTGGCCGCGGCGGCCGCTCTCCTCGCCGGGCCACGGCCGCCGTCGCTCGGGCCGGAGCAGACCGGGGACGCCGCGCTCGCCGCGCGGGTCCGGGACGCCGCGGGCGACCCCGGCGGATATCGCGGACTGTCCGTCGCCCTCGTGGAGAACGGCGCGGTGCGGTTCGCCGGTGTCGGCGACGACCGGATCACGCCGGACACCGCGTTCGAGATGGGCTCGGTGACCAAGGCGCTGACCGGCATGCTCCTCGCCGACCTGGAGCAGGACGGCGTGCTGCGCGCGCAGGACACGCTCGGCACGCTACTGCCCGGCACCGGCGGCCCGGCCGCGTCGATCACCGCGGAGGAGCTGACCAGCCACCGGTCCGGGCTGCCCCGGCTGCCACCGCAGAACCCGGCCACGCTGTTCCTGCGGCAGGCGCGCGCGGCCGACCCGTACGCCGGGATCACGCCGGAGCGGATCGGCCGGGACGTCGCCGGGACGGAGTCGCTGGACGGGCGCGGTAAGGTCGCCTACTCCAACTACGGCGTGTCCGTGCTCGGGCTGGCGCTGGCCACCCGCGCCGGTGTGCCGTACCCGAGGCTGGTCACCGACCGGATCCTGACGCCGCTGGGCATGTCCGGCACCGTGTTCACGCTGGACGGGGCCGCGCCGCCGGCGGGTGCGGCCGGGGGCGGCACACCGTCCGGGCGGTCCACCGCGCCGTGGACCGCGTCCGGCACCGCACCGGCCGGCACCGGCGCCTGGTCCACCGCGGCCGACCTGGGCCGGCTGCTCACCGCGTTGCTGGCCGGCACCGCGCCCGGCCAGGCCGCGATCACGGACCGGTTCGACGCCGGCCCGGACGAGCGTGTCGGGTACGGCTGGTTCACCCGCACCGCGGACGGCCGGCGGATCGTCTGGCACAACGGGGGCACCGGCGGTTTCCGGGCGTTCGTCGGATTCGAGCCGGCGACCGGCCGGGGCGTGGCCGTGCTCGGCGACACCACGCGCAGCGTCGACCCGCTCGGCCTGCGGCTGCTCGGCGTGAACGCGGCGGACGAGAGCCGGTCACTGCCGGAGTGGAGCGTCACCGTGGTCACCGTGCTGCTGCTGTCCGCGGGCACGTCGCTGTTCACCACCGCCGCGTCACCGATCCGGTTCCGCGGCCGGCGCGTGTGGGGCACGGACGCACCGGACCGGCTGCAGATCACGGACGCCGCGCTGATCTCGGCCGGCTGCCTGACCGTGGTGCGCCTGACCGGCGACTGGCAGCTCGTCCCGGCGTGGCTGTGGGCGCTGGCGGCCGGGCTGTCCGCCGCCGGTGCGGTGCTGGCCGCGCTGCGCTGGCGGGGGCTGCGAACGCTGAAGGAGGGCGGCAACGCGGCGGCCCGGTGGACCGGCACGGGGCTCTCCGCCGTGCTCGCCGCCGCGCTGACCGCCCTGTTCCTGCTGCCCTGACCGGCCAGGTCACCCGCCCGGGGCTAGGCGGCCGGCCGCGGCCACCGGCCGGGGCCGAGCCCGACCGGCACGATCGCGGTCACGCCGGTGCGCAGCGACGCGTCGCCGTCGACCGTGGTGTGCCCGACCAGCACGCCGCCGACGTCGGTGATCGCGTTGTGCGGGCCGGTGGGCAGCGGTCCGACGGCCACGCCGAGGTCCCGGGCGCGACGGCGGGGCTGCTGCACGGCTCCTCCTCGGGACGCGGGCCGGACAGCTAAACACAGTGGACCCCCGCGTGCGGGCCTGCGAAGATCCGCGGATGGTGGTGGAGCGGCACGACCTCGACGGCCCGGACGGGGTGGACGCGCTGCTGGAGTTCACCCGGCGGACCTGGACCGCGGTCTCCCGCTGGCACGTCGGCGACATCGCGTGGACGTTCGGCCAGTTCGACGGCCCGGCGCCGGGGACGCGCACGTCGATGTGGCGGGAGGACGGGCGCACGCTGGCCGCGATCACCGCGTTCGGGGCGGAACGCCAGGACGGCGCCACGCTCACGTTCCACGCGGACCAGGCCCGGCCCGACGCCGCCGATACGGCGCTGAGCTGGGCGAAGACGGTGTACCCGGAGATGAGCGTGTGGATCCTGGAGACGGAGCACCACCTGGCCGCCGCGCTGGCCCGGGCCGGGCTGCGGACCGACCCGCGCGACGACGGCCCGTTCTTCCTCGCGCACCGCGTCACGCTGGACGGGACGCTGCCCGCGGTGAACTCGCCCGGTTACACCGTGCGTCCGCTGCGCGGGGCGGACGAGATCCCGCGGCGGGCCGGGCTGCACCGGGCGGTCTGGGCACCGTCCTCGGTCACCGACGCGCGTTACCGCACGATGGCCGCGCGCCCGCCGTACCGGCCGGAGTTCGACACGGTCGTCGAGGACCCGGACGGCGAGCTGGTCGCCTACTGTCTGGGCTGGTACGACGAGGTGAACCGGGCCGGGCTGCTGGAGCCGATCGGCACGCTGGCCCGGCACCGCCGCCGCGGGCTGGCCCGGGCCGCGATCCTGGCCACGCTGCACGCGTTCCGGGCGGCCGGTGGCGACACCGCGATCGTCTACGCGCGCGGTGACGACGGCTACCCGGTGCCGCGCACGGTCTACCCGACGGCCGGTTTCACCGCATTCGCCCGGACCCGCGTCTACCGCTAGAAACGTCCTTCGCTAGAAGATGCCGGCCGCGTGGCAGGCCGCGGCGTAGGAGCCGGTACACAGCTGCTGCGCGGTGTAGAAACCGTCCGCGATCACCGTGTCCTTCACGTTCGCGCTGGTCACCACGACCGGTGGCAGCAGCACCGAGGTCACCTTGGCCGCGCCGTTGTCGATGACCGTGGTGGCGTGCCCGGCGTAGGCGGTGCCGGTCGCGGCCGCCACCGCCATGTCCGCCGCGACCGTGGCCTGCGGCTTGATCGCCTTGTAGATCGTCGAGTACTGCTCGCCGGCCAGGATCCGCTGGACCGCGGCGATCTCCGCGTCCTGCCCGGTGACCGGCGGCAGGTCGGTCACGCCCGCGGCCTTCAGCGCCTCGATCGCGCCACCGGCCGTGCCGTCGTTGGCCGCGTACACGCCGGCGATCCGGTCCGCGCCGAGCGCCGTGATCGCCGCGGCCATCCCGGTCCGGGCCGACTCCGCCGACCAGTCGGCCGCGTCGAACTCGCGCCCGATGGTCACCTTGCCGTCCAGCACGGCGTGCGCACCCTTCCGGAACCCGGCCGCGTTCGGGTCGGCCGGCGCCCCGTTGATCATGACGATCGGCCGGGCACGCTCGCCGCCCAGCGCGTCCAGCAGCGACTGCGCCTGGACCTGGCCGACCTTCTCGTTGTCGAACGAGACGTAGTAGTCGACCGGGCCCCGGGCCAGCCGGTCGTAGGCGACCACCGGCACGCCGCGCGCGTCCGCGTCCGTCACCACGGACGCGGCCGCGGCCGCGTCCACCGCGTCCAGGATCAGCACCCGGACGTCCTGCGCCAGCAGCTCAGCGGCCTGGGTCGCCTGCTGGGCCGCGTCCGAGTCGGCGTTGCGGTAGAGCACCTCGCAGTTCGCGCACACCTCGCCGATCCGCGCCTCGATGTAGGGCCGGTCGAACGTGTCGTACCGGGTGGTCTTCGACTCCGGCAGCAGCAGTCCGACGCGGTAGCCGCCGTCGGTGCCCGGTGACTCGCCCGGGTCGTCGTCCCCGCCGCACCCGCCCGCCGTCAGCGCCGCCACGGCGACCCCCGCCGCCACCATTCGCCTGCCTACGCTCGCCACCCCGACAGCTTAAGTAGGAAATTTCGGCTTTTAGGATGTTTCGAGTAGTCGCTTGGCCGGCCCGACCGTGGAGACCGAGACGCCCAGCCGCTCGTGCAGCATGCCCGCCTGGTGCCCGAGCGCGCCCACCACGGCTGGGACCACCGGCAGCACCCAGTCCGCCAGCAGCCCGTGGTCCGGCAGATTCAGGATCAGCACGGCCGCGGCCGCACCACCGAAGCCGTGCGCCAGCCCGCGCCACGCCGCCCGGCCGGTGTGCCCGACCGCCGCGCGCCGCGCCGCCTTGTCGCCGAGCTTGGGAAACCCGTCCAGCGCACGCGCGTCCCGCCGCCCGAAGTTCACCCCGGCCACCGCGGCCGCCACCGACGTACCGGCCACCATCGCCACCAGCAGATCCCGCGTCGCCAGCCACAGCACCCCGCACACGCCGGCACCGGTGGCCAGCGCGAGCAGCGCCCGCAGCCACTCCTTCCGCTCCCCCGGATACCAGTAGTACTTCGTCGTGGTCTCCGACACCTGCTTCACGATCTGCCCCATGTCCCACCCCCGCTGAGTCATGACTCAAACGTCACCGATCGTAATCATCGGCGGCGCTGGACGAACCGAATCCCAGGAACAGCCCAAGACCTTGCTCTCCCGCTCCCGGCGTGGTCCCGATCCGCATGCTCCCGCGGGCCCCGGTCTCGCCGCCGGTCACCGAAAACCTGGCGCTTCCGCGCCGATGCCGGGCACGGCGGCGACGTGATCACCGGGGCCGGCGCCCGCCGCGGCGGCGGAAGCGTTCCACGGCCGGCCCCGAACAGCACGGCCACGACAAATGCCGGCCCCTCGTCACCGGCGACGAACCCGAAACCCGGCCCAGAACAGCGCCGCCACGACAACCCCGCTCCCGGCCATCGGCGGCGAAACCCGAAGTCCGGCCGGACCAGCGGCGCGACGACAACCGCGGCATCACCGCGACGCGGCCGGAAGCGCGGCCGGGACCGGCGCCGGTGCGAAAGATCGCGGGGTCGTGGTGACCGGCGGCGGGACCGGAAGGGAGGAGCGCCAGCGACGACCGTGGCCCGCGGGAGCGTGCGGACCCCGGCCACGCCGGAAGCGGGAAGATCCGCTTCTGTGTTCTTGATCGTCAGAAGAGGATGGTGGCGAACGTGCCGGCCGAGCGGAAGCCGCAGCGGGCGTAGACGCGGCGGGCCGCGTGGTTGTAGTCGTTGACGTAGAGGCTGACGGTCGGGGCGACGCGGCCGAGTGCGTCGGTGACCACGGCGGCCATCGCGGGGGCGGCGATGCCGCGGCCGCGCCAGGCGGGGTTGACCCAGACGCCCTGCACCTGGGCGGTGTGCGGGGTGACGACGGCCAGTTCGGCCTTGAAGACGACCTGGCGGTTCTCGACGCGAACGTAGGTGCGGCGGGAGCGCACCAGCTCGGCGACCCGGCGCTTGTAGCCGCTGCCGCCGCCGTCGGCGAGCGGCGAGACGCCGACCTCCTCGGTGTACATCGCGACCGCGGCCGGGAAGACGATGTCTATCTCCGAGTTCTCCGCGAGGCGGACGGCGGGGTCGGTGCGGATCGCGGGAAGGTCGCCGGTGGCCAGGATCGGCTGGTTCGGCCGGACGTCGCGCGGCCGGCCCCAGGCGCCGGCGAGCCGGTCCCACAGGCCGAGCACAGCGTCGGCGCGGCCGACGATCGAGGAACAGATCCGGTGCTCGCCCGCGATGAGCTCGGCGAACGCCTCCACCGCGGGCGGTGTGGCGAGGATCGGCGTGAGGTGCGCGCCGGACCAGAGCAGCGACTCCAGGTGGCGGCGGGCGCCGTAGCCGTAGATCCGGCCGTCGCTGCGCCACCAGGAGAGGCCGTGGGCGGCGATGCGCTCGGCGACCTGGGCGGTCGCGTACGGATCCGAGTCGAGGACTCTCATCACCGCCGAACGCTCGGTCTCGCCGAGCTGGCGAACCGGCACCGTCAGCACGCCCTCAAGCCTGCCAGATCCACGGGTCTTCGCGTGCATCAACTCCCCGCCCTTTCGTTCCACCCGGACGGGCATGCGGGGCAGCCCGCCCGGCGTACCTGAATCAACGACCCGTCTGTGCGTTACCCCGAAGCGCGCTCGCCTATCGCGGCCATCACGAGATCGACGAGATCGTCCGCGTAGCCGTCGTCGAGCGGACCGGTGCGCAGCAGCCACCGGTGGTAGAGCGGCCCGAAGAGCAACTCCACCACCAGATCGAGATCAATCGCCGGGGGTACGCCGCCGGCGCGCAACCGGTCCTTGACGCCGTCGAGCTGCGGGCGCAGCAGCCGGTCGCGCACCTGCCCGGCCAGCGCGTCGTCGCCCATCGTCTCGATCATGAGTGCGCGGGTGGTGGCGGACAGCCGCGGGTCCGCGAACTCGGCGACCGTGGCGCGCAGCACCGCACGCAGGTCCGCGCGCAGGTCCCCGGTGTCCGGCAGCGCGGTGCCGGCCTCGGCGACGGAGTCGGCCAGCGCCTCCAGCACGACCGCGCTCTTGCCGCCCCACCAGCGGTAGATCGTCTGCTTGCCGGCACCGGCCCGGGCCGCGATCGCGCCGATGGTCAGATCGGCGTATCCGGTCTCGGCGAGCAGCGCGCGGGTCGCTTCCAGGATCGCGCGGCGGGAACTCTCGTTGCGGCGGTTCGGGTCGGGCACCGCGTCATCCTAGCGCGGCGAGACGAGACGTCTCGTCTTGACAGTGCCGCCGCGGGTCGTCATTGTGTTCAGCGAGACGAGTCGTCTCGTCTCGCTTAGCTTCCGGAGGTATACCGTGCCGCACGTCGCCATGGTCAGCATTCCGTTCCACGGGCACGTCAACCCGAGCCTCGACCTGGTGCGCGCGCTCGTCGCCCGCGGCCACCGGGTGACCTACGCCAACGATCCGTCCTGGGCCGGAACCGTGCGGGCCACCGGCGCGGAGCTGAGACCGTACGCGTCGACGCTGCCCGGGGACGGCGGCGCGGACCTGGACGGTATCGATCAGCTGACGCTCTTCCTGGACGACGCGATCGCGATGCTGCCGCAGCTGCGCGCCGCCTACGCCGACGACCGCCCGGACCTGTTCCTCTACGACATCGCCGGCTCGCCCGCGCGGCTGCTCGGTTCCGCGTGGGGCATCCCGTCCGTACAGCTCACCCCGACGTTCGTCCCGTGGAACGGCTACGAGGTGGAGATGGCACCGGCCATTGAGGCGATGCGGGCCGGCCCGCGCGGCGCGGACTACTACCGCCGGTTCACCGAATGGCTCACCGCGCAGGGCTCCCCGATCACGGACGGCCCCACGTTCCTGGGCCGGCCGGACCGCGGGCTGGCGCTGATCCCGCGCGCGTTGCAGCCGCACGCGGACCTGGTGGACCGCGATGTGTTCTCGTTCGTCGGGCCGCTGCTCGGCGGCCGGTCCACGTCCGGCTCGTGGTCGCGCCCGGCCGGCGCGGAGAAGGTGCTGCTGGTCTCGCTCGGCTCCGCGTTCACCGACCGCCCCGGCTTCTACCGGCGCTGCATCGCCGCGTTCGGCGGCCTGCCCGGCTGGCACACCGTGTTGCAGATCGGCCGCTCGGTCGACCCGGCAGCGCTGGGTGACGTGCCGGCGTCGGTGGAGATACACAGCTGGGTGCCGCAGCCGGCGATCCTGGCCGAGGCCGACGCGTTCGTCACCCACGCCGGCATGGGCGGCAGCAGCGAGGGCCTGTTCCACGGCGTCCCGATGATCGCCGCGCCCCAGGCCGCCGACCAGTTCGCGAACGCGGACCGGCTGGCCGCGCTCGGCGTGGCCCGGGTGATCTCCTCGGAGACGGTCACGACGGGCGAGCTGCGGTCGGCGCTGCTGGCGTTGACCACGGACCCGGCGGTGGCGGCCCGCTGCGCGGAACTCAGCCGGCAGGTCCGCGCGGAGAGCGGCGTGGAGCGGGCGGTCGACCTGGTCGAGGCGGTACTGCCGACAGCCCACGGCCGACCGGCCCGGCCGGCCCGGTTCTGATGATCGATCCAGTCGGCGATCACCAGAACCGCGGGCCGCCTGACGATGACCTGCGCCGGCCGGCCACCTATGGGTGACCGGCGCAGACCGACCGCTACCGGTGACGCACGCAGGACCGGACGGCCGGCCGGGGGCGGCGCGGTCGCGCGGCTCCGGCGCCCGACCGCGTGACCGCCCGCCGGGCGTCCGCCGCCACCGACCGGCTCCCGTCGACGTCGCGACCAGAGTCGCGGAGGCAGCCGGCGCCCTCGCCGGCACAGAGCAGCCGGACCACCTCCGCCAGCACGATCAGTGGCGCGAGCGTCTCGGCCAGGCCACCCAGGTCCACCAGGCCGAGATCTCCGGCGGCGACGCAGGCGAGGCCGAGCAGGAGCAGCATGCAGAATCGCCGTACGCCGCGGTCTCTCAGGAGGGCCGCGATCCGGCGCACGATGCGACTTGCGCGTGGGTTGCACACTCGACGGAAATGGCGCAGAGAATTGCCGGAGGCATCCGGGGACTGCGCCGGAACAGATGGTCGGGCACGTTTGGCACTTGATGTGCTAGCGTTGCTCATGGCAATTGCCTTCCGCTCGCGACAGGCCGTTCGACGGATGATGTGATCGCCATTGCTGGGTCGGTGTTGGCGCACCGGCCCAGTTCCGTTCCCGTGAATGGTGAGCATCGCGGAACAATGACGGACATCTCCGATCGCACATCAGACTACTCGGTGAATGACACCAAGTCGAATCAAGAGCGACTTCCGGTGAATCACCCTCACTCGCTTCGGAAATACTCCTCCGGCCGCATGTGACACGCATTCTTTCCCTTAGCAATTGCGGCCGGCCGGTGCTCCATGCACTGGCCGTCGGGCACTCAACATTGACACTTGCCCGACGGCACGGACCCGCGGCCTTTACCTCACAGCTATTGCCCCTGGCCGATTCCACTGGCAAGTGCAATCATGAGGTCACGTGACACCGGCAAGTGCCCGGGGCGCGGATGCAACGTCTAAGGCGATCTTGAATACCGGACCCTTGCGAGGGAACATTGTCCGAACACCCCAATCCCGTGGTCATGCGGCAGCAATTGGCCTCGATGCTGCGCGAGGCACGGCATGCCGCCGGGATGACCATCGATCAGGTGGCAGCGCACCTGCTCTGCTCACCGGCGAAGATATCGCGCATGGAGACGGGCAAGCGCCCGGCGAGTCAGCGCGACGTCCGGGACCTTTGCGACCACTATTCGGTGGATACCGAAAAACGGGAGCAGATGATGGCCCTTGCCCAGGACGGACGCAGACGAAGCTGGTGGGACGAGTACGAGCTCCCCCGGGGATACAGCAACCTGATCGGCATGGAGGCGGCGGCGTCGTCCATGCGGGACTTCAAGTCGAGCACGGTCAACGGCCTGCTCCAGACCGAGGAGTACGCGCGCGAGGTCATCAGCTCGTACTTCCTGCCCGCGAACCCGGCGCTCATCGATCAGCTGGTCGCGGTGCGGATGGAGCGGCAGCAGGCGGTCCTCCGGCGGGATCCATTGCCGGACATGCATTTCGTGCTGGACGAGGCGGCGCTGCGCCGGGTCGTCGGCGGCCCGGTCGTCATGGAGGAGCAACTGGGCAGGCTGCTCGCGATCACTGACGAGTTGTCGTCGGCGACGATCCAGGTGCTGTCGCTCCGGCACGGCGCGCACGCGGCCATGGACACGACGTTCACGGTGCTCGACTTCCCGCCGGGCACGCCGCTGAAGCCGGTCGTCCACGTCGAGGACGTGTTCGGGGACATGAAGCTCGAACGGCAGGAGGACGTGGACAACGCACGACAGGTCTTCCAGCGCGCCGCGGACGCCGCACTGCCGCC
This sequence comes from Catenuloplanes indicus, assembly GCF_030813715.1. Lineage (NCBI taxonomy): Bacteria > Bacillati > Actinomycetota > Actinomycetes > Micromonosporales > Micromonosporaceae > Catenuloplanes > Catenuloplanes indicus. The sequence continues at coordinate 6,375,241 of NZ_JAUSUZ010000001.1, read as the reverse complement.
CGGGGAGTCCCGGGAACTGCTGGAGGAGATCCGCGCGCAGTATGAGCGCGAACAACCGCCGGAACGGTGACGGCGGCCGGGCGCGCACCGACACCGACACGCAGGGAGGCACCCATGGCCACGGCAATGCCGGTACGCCGGTCCGCGACCGGCGTACCTCTCTCCTGGTTCCGGTCGTCCCGGAGCGGGTCGACCGCCAACTGCGTCGAGGTGACGAAGGCGGACGGCCCGGTCCTCGTCCGCGACTCGAAGGACCGGGCCGGCCCGGTGCTCGAGTTCGCGCCGCAGGCCTGGGCCGCCTTCGTCGACGGCCTCGCCCGGCTCACTCCCCGGCCGACCGGTCTCCTGGGTCCACGGTAGGTGCGAAGCGGAGGATGCGGTCGTCGGCCGGGCCGGGGGAGCCGCGGCCGTCGCGGTTGCTGGTGGCGACCCAGAGGGAGCCGTCCGGGGCGACCTCGACGGTACGGAGGCGGCCGAACTGGTTCTGGAGGACGGCGGCCGGGGTCCCGGTGGTGCCGTCCGCGGTGAGGGGGACGGTCCAGAGGCGAGTGCCGCGCAGCGCCGCGACGTAGAGCGTGGAGCCGAAGATGGCGGCGCCGCTCGGGGAGGCCTCGGCGGTGGACCAGACGACCAGCGGGTCGACGTAGCGGGAGTCGTTGCCGTCGCCCTCGACGACCGGCCAGCCGTAGTTGGCGCCCGGGCGGATCAGGTTGACCTCGTCCCAGGTGTTCTGGCCGAACTCGGAGGCGTAGAGGCGGCCGGCCGCGTCCCAGGCCAGGCCCTGCACGTTGCGGTGGCCGAGCGAGTAGACGAATGAGCCCGGCGTCGGGTTGTCGGACGGCACCGTACCGTCGGGGTCGAGCCTGAGGATCTTGCCGCCGAGGCTGGCCGGGTTCTGGGCGTTGGCCGTGGTGCCGGCGTCGCCGGCGCCGGCGCCGGCGTAGAGCTTGCCGTCCGGGCCGAACGCGATCCGGCCGCCGGCGTGGATGCTGCCGCGCGGGATGCCGGTCAGGATCGGCTGCGGCACGCCGATCGCGTCCAGCCGGAAGCGCACGATCCGGTTGTCGGTCGCGCTGGTCAGGTAGGCGTAGACCCATTCGTCCGGGGAGACGGCGAGGCCGAGCAGGCCGGCCTCGCCGACCGGGGAGACGCCGGGCACGGTGCCGACGGTCTGCGGCGTGCCGCCACCGGCCGGGATGCGCAGCAGGCGCGCGGTTCCCCGCTCCGCGACCAGCGCGTCGCCGTTCGGCAGCCAGGTCAGCCCCCATGGCGCCGGAAGCCCCTGCGCCACCATCTGAGGAGCACCGAAATCAAAACCCTCGGCGGACGGTACGGCATCCGCGTGCGCGCGCACCCCACCGGCGAGTGCCAGCCCGATCGCGATCACCGAGGTCAGGGCAGCGGTTCTGCGCATGGCACGAACCTCCTCGAATGCATCGACATTTATCGCTACAACCGCAGGCTACCCGCAATCGGGACCATCAACCCTAAGCGGACTCGCGGATCACCAGTTCGGTGGGCAGGATGACGGCGGCGTGCTGCTCACCGGCGATGTGCGCCAGCAGCAGGCGGACCATCTCCTGGCTGACCCGGCCGAACGGCTGGCGGATCGTGGTGAGGCGGGGCGTGATCGTGGTGGCGACCTTGGAGTCGTCGAAGCCGGCGATTGCGATGTCGCCCGGCACCCGCTTGCCGATCCGCTGCAGGTAGGTGATCGCACCGGCGGCCATCAGGTCGGAGCAGACGAACACCGCGTCCAGGTCCGGGCTCGCGCGCAGCAGCCGTTCCATCGCGGCTTCGCCGGATGCCTGGCTGTAGTCGCCGGCCTCGATCAGCGCCGGTTCCACGTCACCGGCCACGTCGCGATAGCCGGCCAGCCGGTCCACACCGCCGGACGTGTCCAGCGGCCCGGTGATGATGCCGATCCGCTGGTACCCACGGGAGCGCAGATGGGTGACCATCTGCCGGGCGCCGTCCCGGTCGTCCGCCGCGACGTAGCTGACCTCGCGCTCGTGGCCGAGCGGGCGGCCGCAGACCACGAACGGCAGTCCGCGGCCCTTGAGCTCGTCGAGCAGCGGGCTGCCCAGGTGGTTGGAGACGACCAGCGCGCCGTCCACGTGCCCGGCCGTCACCCAGCGGCCGATGCGCTTGCGGTCCGCGCTGGTCCCGGCCACGGTGAGCAGCAGCGTGATGTCGTGCTCGGCCAGGATCTGGGTGCAGCCGCGCAGCAGGTTGTTGAAGTTCGGGTCCTCGAAGAGCCGGTCCTGCGGCTCGGCGAGGATGAACGCGACCGAGTCGGCCCGCTGCGTGACCAGGCTGCGCGCGTGCTGGTTGACCACGTACCCGGTCTTGCGGATCGCGCGCTCGACCGCCTCCAGCGCCGGGCCGCTGACGTTGTGGCCACCGTTGAGCACGCGGGAGACCGTGCCCCGCGAGACACCCGCGACCGCGGCGACGTCGTCCATCGTCGGGCGGCGACGGTGCGGGCGGGTGCTGCGGGGACGGTTCGGCTCGGCCACGGATCACATTCTCCGGTACGGGCGCATCAACCTTTCACCGCTCCCGAGATCAGGTCGGTACGCCAGTGACGCTGCAGCGTCAGGAACAGCACGATCAGCGGGATGATCGACAGCAGCGACCCGATGATCACCAGGCTGTACAGCGCCGGCACCGTGGAACCCTGGTTGAGCAGCGTGAACAAGCCGACCGTGACCGGGAACTTGTCGTCGCTGGAGAGCATGATGAACGGCAGCAGGAAGTTGTTCCAGATCGCCACGAACTGGAACAGGAACACGGTCACCAGCCCGGGGACCATCATCGGCAGCGCGACCCGGGCGAAGATCCGGAACTCGCCGGCGCCGTCCGTACGCGCGGCCTCGACCACGGTGTCCGGCACGGCCGCGGCCGCGTAGATGCGGGCGAGATAGATGCCGTACGGGCTGATGATCTGCGGCAGCAGCACGGACCAGTACGTGTCGGTCAGCCCGACCTTGGCCAGCAGCAGGTACTGCGGCACGGCCAGCGTGATGCCGGGCACCAGCACCCCGGCCAGCAGCACGTTGAAGATCGCGCTCCGCCCGGCGAACCGGTACTTCGCCAGCGTGTAACCGGAGATGCCGGAGACCAGCGCGGACAGCGCACCGCCGACGCCCGCGTAGATCGCGGTGTTGGCCAGCCACTGCCAGTAGATGCCGCCGCCGTTCGCGGACAGGTCACCGAGGTTCTCGGCGAACCCGGTGCCGGGCGCGAACGTGAACGTGGTGAACAGGTCCGAGCCGTTCTTCGTGGCCGCCGCGACCACCCAGGCGATCGGCAGCAGGCAGTAGATCGCGCCGACCAGCAGGATCGCGGTGCCGAGCCAGGACGGCCGGTGGCGTGCTCCCGGTCGTACCGGGATGGTGGTCTTCCGCTCCTGAAGCAGCGTCACCGGTTCTCACCTCCGAAGGCCTGACGGGACACCAGGCGCAGGAAGCCGAAGGAGAGCACCAGCGTCACCAGCGCGATGACGACCGAGCTGGCCGCGGCGGAGTAGATGTCGTTCTGCGAGAACGCGTCGCGGTAGACCTTCATCAGCGGCGTCCAGGTGGACGAGATCGAGTTGGTCAGCGAGCGGATGGTCAGCGGCTCGGTGAACACCTGCAGCGTGGCGATCAGCGAGAAGACCGTCGTCATGATCAGTGAGGGCATCAGCAGCGGGATCTTGATGCGTAGCGCGATCTGCAGGTCGGACGCGCCGTCCAGCTGCGCGGACTCGTAGATCTCGCCGGGCACCGCGCGCAGCGACGTGAACAGCACGATCATGTTGAAGCCGACGCCGCCCCAGACCGCGATGTTGACGATCGCGAGGAAGACCGAGCCGCCGCTCAGCATGTTCGGCTCCGGCAGGCCCGCCGCGTCGAGCACGTAGTTGAACGGGCTGACCGCGGGCAGGTAGAGGAAGCCCCAGAGCATGCTGGCGATCACGCCGGGCACCGCGTACGGCAGGAAGATCGCCAGTTTCGCGAACCGGCCGAACCGTACCCGCGGCGCGTCCAGCAGCAGCGCGAACAGCAGGGCCAGCCCGAGCATCAGCGGGATCAGCACGAGGCCGTAGAGCAGCACCCGGAGCGCGCTGCCGAGCAGTTCGGGGTCGCCGAGCGCGGTCGCGTAATTGTCCAGGCCCGCCCAGATCTCGGTGCGGGCGCCCTTGCCGAGGCCGAGCCCGCTGACCTTCACCCGGCGGAAGCTCAGGTAGATCGCGTAGCCGATCGGCAGCAGCAGGAAGAGCGTGAACAGGATGATCGCCGGGGCGAGGAAGACGTACGGCACCCCGCGGGGCGCCGTACCCTTCCGCGTCCGGCCCGTGGTGGCCGGTGCGTTCATCTCAGCCGGCGACCGTGAAGCCGTTTTTCTGCATGTCGGCGACGGTGGCCGACTGCATCACGTCCAGCGCGGCGGAGAACGGCGTCCTGCCGGTGATCGCCTTCGCGAAGGCGTCCTTGTACGTGTCGTACGTGACGTTCGTGTTCGGCCCCCAGGTGAAGCCGGCCGCGCCGCCCGCGATCGCCTTCGCGGCCGTGTAGAAGCCGGTCTGCTCCGGGAAGAACGCGGGCGGCTTCTGCAGGTACTGGCTGGACTGCGCCTCGGTGGCGGCCGGGTAGATCGCGCCCGAGGTGATCAGCGAGTCGGTCGCGGCCGGGTCGGTGTTCATCCAGGTGGCGAACTTGATCGCGGCGGCCTTGTGCTTCGACGCCGCGGTCACGCCGGTGGACGAGCCACCCCAGTTGCCGGTCCTGTTCTCACCGGCGGCCCACTGCGGCAGCGGCGCCATCGCCCACTTGCCCTTGGTGTCCGGCGCGTTGCCCTCCAGCACGCCCGGGCCCCAGACCGCACTCGGCCAGGCGATGATCGTGCCGTCGTTGAGCGCCTTGTTCCACTCCGGCGTGTACATCGGGTTGCCGGAGATCACGCCCTCGTTGACCAGGTTGCCCCAGTAGTCCGCGACCTTCCGGGTGGCAGCGTCGTTGACGGACACCTTCCACGTCTCGCCGTCGATGCCCCACCAGGACGCGCCGGCCTGCTGGGCCAGCCCGGCGAACCAGCCCGGGTCCGCGGCGGAGAACGTGGTCAGGTACTTCGTGCCGTCCTTCTGCCGGACGGTGCGGGCCGCGGCCGCGAACTCGTCCCAGGTCTTCGGCACCGCGATGCCCATCTCCTGGAAGATGTCCGCGCGGTAGTAGAGCATCATCGGCCCGGAGTCCTGCGGGATCGCGTAGACCGCGTCGGTGCCGAGCGTGACCTGCTGCCAGGCGCCCTCGGGGAACTTGCCCTCGACGTCCGTGGTCTGCTCCGCGATGTCGGCCAGCACGTCGTTGCTGACCAGTGTGGGCAGCGACTGGTACTCGACCTGCGCCAGGTCCGGCGGGTTGCCGGCCTTCGCCGCGGTGAGCAGCTTGGTGACGATGTCGCCGCCACCGGCCTGCTTGCTCAACACCACCTTCATGTCCGGGTTCTGCTGGTTCCACAGGTCGACGGTCTTCTCGATGCCCGGAGCCCAGGACCAGAAGCTGAGCTCGACCGGGCCGGCCGGCTCCTCGGTCGCGTCGTCACCGGAGCCGGAGCACGCGGCCGTCGCCAGCAGCGTGGTGGCGAGCGCCGCGGCGGCGGCGATCTTGCCTATCGAAGGCCTCATCGGGAGCCTCTCTTCGACGTTTCGTACAAAGTCGTGAGCGCGTGCGGTTTCGCCCTTCGCCCGGGCGGCATCCCTGCACGACGGGCCGGCCGACTTCACGGGTGCCCGTGGCGTGGCGGCGCGGCGGCGCTGGTGTTACCGGCGCGTGACTGGGTGGAGACAACTGTGAGCGCTCACAGCCTGGCGCGCGACCTGTAACCTGTCAATACCTGTATCTGCAGGTTAAGACTGTGCAATCATGCGGCTCATACGTTGGGAGCGTTCACAGTTCGGAGCCGTGCATGGTCCAGGTGTCTCAGCTGGCGGTACCCCAGGTCGCGCCGCTCATCCCCGGGTTGGACCGAATCGCCTACGGCGGGGACTACAACCCGGAGCAGTGGCCGGAGGAGGTGTGGGCCGAGGACGTGGCGCTGATGCGCGAGGCCGGCGTCAACCTGGTCAGCGTCGGCATCTTCAGCTGGGCGATGCTGGAGCCGCGGCCGGGCGTGTTCACGTTCGACTGGCTGGACCGGCTGCTGGACCTGCTGCACGCGAACGGGATCGCGGCGGACCTGGCCACGCCGACCGCCGCGCCGCCGCCGTGGTTCCTGCGCGCCCACCCGTCGGCCCGGCCGCTAACCCGCTCCGGCACGCCGCTGGGCGGGGGCGCGCGTCAGACGTTCTGCCCCAGCGCGCCGGCGTACGCGGCTGCGTCCGCCGCGATCACCACGGAGCTGGGCCGCCGCTACGGCTCACACCCGGCCGTGGTGCTGTGGCACGCACACAACGAGTACGGCGGCGCGAACGGGATCTGCTACTGCCCCGCGTCCGGCGCCGCGTTCCGGTCCTGGCTCGTCGCGAAGTACCGGACGCTGGACGCGCTCAACACCGCCTGGGGCACCACGTTCTGGAGCCAGCGGTACGCGGACTGGGACGAGATCGAGCCGCCGACCGAGGCGCCGACCGCGGTCAACCCGGCGCAGGAACTGGACTACTTCCGCTTCTCCTCGGACGCGCACCTGGCGAACTTCCGGCGTGAGCGGGACATTCTGCACACGCTGTCGCCCGGCATCCCGGTGACCACCAACTTCATGCTGGCGAACTGCAAGAACATCGACTACTGGACCTGGGCGGGCGAGGTCGACCTGATCTCCAACGACCACTACCTGCAGGCCGAGCGTCCGGACAACCACATCGAGCTGGCCATGTGCGCGGACCTGACCCGGTCGGTGGCCGGCGGCACGCCGTGGCTGCTGATGGAGCACTCCACAGGCTCGGTCAACTGGCAGCCGCGCAACATCGCCAAGAAGCCGGGCGAGCTGGTCCGCAACAGCCTCGCGCACCTGGCCCGGGGCGCGGACGGGATCATGTTCTTCCAGTGGCGGGCCTCCCGGTACGGCGCGGAGAAATTCCACTCCGCGATGCTGCCGCACGGCGGGACGGACACCCGGATCTGGCGGGACGTGGTGTCGCTCGGCGGCCGGCTGCCGGCGCTGGACCCGGTGCGCGGCACGCCGGTCACCGCGGACGCCGCGATCATCTGGGACTGGGAGTCCTGGTGGGCGCTGGAGCTGCCGTGGCGGCCGTCGACCGAGCTGTCGTTCCGGGAGCGGCAGGAGGCGTTCTACGAGGCGCTGTGGCGGCGGCACGTGACCGTGGACTTCGCCCGGCCGGACGCGCCACTGTCGGCGTACCCGATGGTGTTCCTGCCGGCCGGTTACCTGCTGACCGCGGCCGCGGCGGAGAACCTGGGCCGGTACGTGGCGGGCGGCGGCACACTGGTCGTGTCGTACTTCTCCGGGATCGTGGACGAGAACGACGCGGTGCACCCGGGGCCGCACCCGGGCGCGCTGCGCGACGTGCTGGGCCTGCGGGTCGAGGAGTTCCTGCCGCTGCACGACGGCGAGACCGTGTCGCTGTCCACCGGCGCGACCGGCGACGTGTGGGCGGAGCGGCTGCTGCTGGACGGCGCCACGGTGGTCGCGTCCTACCTGGACGGCCCGGCGGCCGGGCAGCCGGCGATCACGTCGCACGCGTACGGTGCCGGGCGCGCGGTCTACGTCTCCACCCGGCTGACCGGGGCGTCGCTGGACGCGTTCGCGGCTTCGCTCGGGCTGCCCGCGCGCGACCTGCCGGCCGGCGTGGAAGTGGTGCGGCGCGGCGGCTTCGTGATCGCGCTCAACCACACCGACGCGGACGCGACCGTGCCGGGCGCGGGCGTGGACCTGCTGACCGGGGCGTCGCACGTGGACGGCGTGCCGGTGCCGGCCGGTGCGGTGCGGGTGCTGCGCGTGCACCCTTGACAGCGACCGGCGTGAATGGTTGCGTGAGCGCTCACAGTGTATCGTCGACGGCTTTCGATTGTTGCCTGTCAGTACCTCTGTGAGCGCTCACAGAATCGTAGGAGCCCTGCATGTCTCGCAGATCCGTTCTCATTCCGTTCCTCTCGCTCGGCCTGGTCCTCGGCGCCGCGGCCCCCGCGCTCGCCTCCCCCACCGCCGGCGTCACCAACGGCGGCTTCGAGACCGGCCTGTCCGGCTGGTCGGCCGGTGGCAGCCGGGACGCGTCGTTCATCGAGGCCGGTGGCTTCGACGGCGACACCCGGCTCACCCATTACGCGCCGGTCGCCTACCGGGTGGAGACCACGCAGGCCGTCACCGGGCTCGCCCGCGGACCGCACACGCTCAGCGTGCGGGTCCGCTCGGACGGCAACCAGCCGGACGCGTACGTGTCGCTGCGCCACTGCGGCTCCGCGGAACGCCGGGCCGCGATCCCGCGCACCGGCGACCGGTGGGTGCGGCTGGCCGTCTCCGTCACCGTCACCGGCGGCCGCTGCACGATCGTGCTGCACTCCACGGCCACCGCCGGTCAGTGGACACACTTCGACGCGGTCTCGTTCGGGCCGGGCGCGGCGCCGGGGATCGCGGTGCGCGGCGCGGACGTCTCGCACATCACGAAGAACGAGGATCACGGCGCGGTCTACCGGGACTTCCCCGGCCCACGGCGCGACCCGTTCCGGCTGCTCGCGGCGCACGACGTGAACCTCATCCGGCTCAAGGTCTGGGTCGATCCGGCCGACGGGTACAACGATCTCGCGGACACGCTGGCGAAGGCACGCCGGGCGCACGCAGCCGGGCAGCGATTGCTGATCGACTTCCACTACTCGGACGCGTGGGCCGATCCGGGCAAGCAGAACAAGCCGGCCGCGTGGGCCTCGCTGTCCTTCGCCGAGCTGTCGCAGGCGCTCTACGACCACACGTTCACGGTGCTCGCCGCGCTCCGGGCACAGCGCACACCGGCCGCGTACGCGCAGGTCGGCAACGAGATCAACGGCGGCATGCTGTGGCCGGACGGGCGCTGGGACAACTGGGGCGGGCTCGCCGCGCTGCTCACCGCGGGCAGTGCGGCGGTCAAGGCCGCGTCACCCTCCACCCAGGTCGTGCTGCACCTGGCCGAGGGCGGCGACAACGGCGGGCACCGCTGGTGGTTCGACCAGGCCGTGGCCCGTGGCGTGCCGTTCGACGTGATCGCGGTGTCGCACTACGTCTACTGGCACGGCCCGCTCGGCGCGTTGCAGGCCAACCTGATGGACCTCACGGCGCGGTACGGCAAGCCGGTCATGGTCGTCGAGACGGCCTACGGATTCACGCTCGACGAGAACGACCACGAGACGAACATCTTCACCGCCGCGCTGGCCGCGGCCGGCGGCTACCCGGCCACGCCGCGCGGGCAGGCGGACGCGCTGCGCGACATCCTGACCGTGGTCGCGGGCGTGCCGGGCGCGCTCGGCGTCGTCTACTGGGAGCCGACCTGGACCGCGGTGCCCGGCGCCGGCTGGGACCCGGCGGATCCGGCCTCCGGCGACGGCTGGGAGAACCAGGCGCTGTTCGACGACGACGGGCGCGCGCTGCCCGCGCTGAAGGTCTTCACCCACTTCTGAGTCCGGTGGCGGGGCGCGCACCGCGCCCCGCCACCGATCAGGGGGTGGACAGCGCCTCAGCCGGCGGGAGACGGGCGGCGCGGACCGCCGGATAGAGGCCGGCCAGGCCGCCGATCAGCACGGTCACCGCGAGACCGCCGAGCTGTGCCCAGACCGGCACGGCCGTGGGCCAGTCCCGGGCCCAGGCGTATCCGGCGGTGACCGCCGCGCCGGCGGCCAGCCCGGCCGCGCCGCCGAGCGCGGACAGCAGCAGCGACTCGGCGAGGAACTGGGTGCGGATCTGCGAGCGGGTGGCGCCGAGCGCGCGGCGCAGCCCGACCTCGGCACGGCGCTCCAGCACCGAGACGATCATCGTGTTGGCCACGCCGACGCCGCCGACCAGCAGCGCGACCGCGCCGAGGCCCAGCAGCAGCCCGGAGAGCGCGCGGCCGGTGACCTGCTGCGCGCGGATCGCGTCGGAGGGCCGCTCGACCAGCACCTCGTTCGGGTGTGCCGGATGCGCGGCCCGGGCCAGCAGCGCCTGCACCTCGGTCACCCGGTCCGGGTCGGTCCGGGCGTAGAGCGTGCCGATGTCGCCGTCGAAACCGAGCAGCGTCTCCGCGGTGTCCCAGCCGACCAGCGCGGCCGTGTCCAGCTCCGGTGCGAGCCGGTTCGGCGCGAGCACGCCGGTCACCACGAACCAGCGGTTGCCGAGCCAGACCCGGACGTCCGGGTCGAGGCGGTGCACGCCGAGCAGCCGGGCCGCCTCCGCGCCGAGCACCAGCGCCGGGCCGCGCAGCGTCACCTCGTTCAGCCAGCTGCCGTGCGCGAGCGTGCCGCCGACCGGTTCGAGCAGGCCGGACCGGACCGCCAGCACGCCGAGGCCGTTCGTCTCGCCGCGCGGGATCCGGTCGGAGCGGTAGACGTGCGCGTCGACCCGGCCGGTGGCCGACGCGTAGACGACGCCGCCGAGCCGGGCGACCGTCTCCACCGCCTCGTCCGGCAGCCGGGCCTGCTCGTTGCCGAGCGTCCGGCCCGGCGTGACGGTGAGCAGGTTCGTGCCGATGGCGGACAGCTCCCGCTCCACCCCGGCCCGGCCGGACGCGGAGATCCCGACGACCGCCACCATCGCCGCGACGCCGATCGCGATGCCGGCCGCGGCCAGGAACGCGCGCAGCGGCCGGCTGACCAGACCGGCCGCACCGGCCCGGGCCACGTCCACGGCCGGCATCCGCGCCGGGCGCGGCGGCCGGCTCATGCGGTCACCCCGGTGTCCGCGTGCACCCGGCCGTCGCGCATCGTCACCACGCGGGACAGGCCGGCCGCCAGCTCCCGGTCGTGCGTGATGATCACGACGGTGGTCCCGGCCGTGTGCAGGCGACGCAGCAGGCCCAGCACCTCGGCGCCGGAGACCGAGTCCAGGTTGCCGGTCGGTTCGTCGGCCAGCAGCAGGTCCGGCTCACCGACGACCGCGCGGGCGATCGCGACGCGCTGCCGCTCGCCGCCGGACAGCTCGTGCGGCCGGTGCCGGAGCCGGTGCGCCAGGCCCACGCCCGTCAGCGCGCGGGCCGCGCGGGCCCGCCGCTCCCGGCGGGGCACGCCGGCGTAGAGCAGGCCGTCGGCCACGTTGTCCAGCGTGCTCACGCCGGCGGCCAGGTGGAACTGCTGGAACACGAACCCGATCCGCCGGGCGCGCAGCGCGGAGAGCTGCCGGTCGGTCAGCGCGGACACGTCGTGCCCGGCCACCTCGACCCGGCCGGCGGTCGGCCGGTCCAGCGTGCCGGCCAGATGCAGCATGGTCGACTTCCCGGAGCCGGACGGACCGACGATCGCGATCAGCTCGCCCTCGCGGACGGTCAGCGACACGTCGTCGAGCGCGGTGACGCCGCCGGGGTACGACCGGGACACGCCGGTCAGCCGGAGCATGGCGGCGCTCATCCGGCGGGCACGCTGACGACGGTGCCCGCGGCCAGGCCGGCGCCCCGGATCTCGACCTTGCCGTCGGCGAACAGGCCGGTCTCGACCGGCACGACCGTGACCGCGCCGCCGTCGCCGACGACCTCCACGCCGTACCGGCCGCCGTCCAGGACGACCAGCGCCACGACCGGCACGGCCAGCACGTCCCGGCGCTCCTGGGCCACCAGGCGCACGTCGGCCTCGTCGCCGTCCAGTGCCGCCTGGTCCGGGACCGTGACGGTGACCGTGGTGCGGCCGTCCGCCTCGGTCGGCCGCACCACGGCGGCGACGGTGCCGCCGAGCTGCCGGCCGCCGCTCAGCAGCACGGTGGCGGGACCGCCGACCGGGGCGAGCCGCTGATACCGCGGTTCCATGCCGAAGGAGACCGACCGGGTGCCGGCGGTGACCTCGTACGGTGAGCCGGCGCCGATCTGCTCACCGAGGCGGACGGTGTGCCGGCCGACCCGGACGTCGCCGGCCGTGAAGATCACGTGGCCGAGCGGCACGGTGCCGGTCCGCGGTGCGCCGATCCGCTGCTGCCACCGGCTGACCGCGGCCGCGGTGTTCGCGGTGTACGCGCGGTCCGCGGTGAACCCGGTGTAGCCGAACCGGGCCAGGTTCTCCTCCAGTTGCCGCACGTCCGGGCCGCTGAGTCCGGGCACCAGCGCCCGGAACGCCGGCGTGGCCCCGGTCAGCAGGACCACCGGCACGTCGTCCACCCGGTAGGCCACGTCGCCCGGTCGCAGCACGGTTCCCTCGGGCGGCAGCCAGGTCAGCGTGCCGGCCAGCCGGCCGGGCAGCGGCGGCGCCTCGGTGTACCGGATGACGCCGGGGAAGACCTGTCCCTCGGTCAGCGTGGTGCGCTCCACCCGTGCGGTCGCCGCGACCGGTGCGGGCTCCAGGCGGCCAGGCCGGTTCCGGTCGCGGTACTCCGCGGCGGCGGTCCCGGCGGCGGCGAGCAGGCCGGCCGCGCCCAGGCCGCCGGCCAGCACCCAGCGGCGGGAACGCAGCGGTCCCCGGACGATCACCGGGTCGGCGCCATGGGAGCGGCGGGCACCGAGTCGCCGGCGCCGCTGCACGCCTCGGACGCCTCGGTCAGCTCCCGGTTCGCCGCCGGATAGTCCGGGTCGTCCGGCACCGGCGGGTCGAACCGGCCGGGCTGACCGTCCGCCCCCGGGTCCGGGAAGTCCTCGACGCCGTGCTCACGCATGCAGCGCGCGAACTCCAGCGCCGCCGCGCGCTGCTCGGCCGACATCGGTTCCGGCACGCCGCCGTTCGGCAGCAGGTGCCGGCACTTCTCGTTGGCCACTCGGGCGGCCTGCGCGTCCTCGCCCGGCACGGCCCGCTCGGCCGGTGCGACGCCGAGCGCGTTCGGCGGCTCCGGGTCGGGCATGTCGACGCCGTTGTCCCGCATGCACTTCGCGTACGCCAGCCGCTTCCCGTGGTCGTCGCCGGTCCCGCTCGGTGACGGATCCTCGCCGCACGCGGCGAGGAGACCGGCGAGAAGCAGCACCGGTACGACGGTTCTGAGGTGTCCCATGCCTCGGACGATCACAGCCGGGCGGTGGCGTCCCGGTGTGCCGGCACCTCACGAAGACGCCACACCGGCCGGGCAGACTAGGCGGTCATGCGGGTACTGGTGGTCGAGGACGACGAGGCGCTGGCCGACGTCATCGCGGACGGGCTGCGGGAGCACGACCTGGTGGTGGACGTGGCCCACGACGGCGCCGAGGCGCTGGAGCGGGCGCGGCAGATCGGGCCGGACGTCATCGTGCTCGACCGGGACCTGCCGTTCCTGCACGGCGACGAGGTGTGCCGCGCCCTGGTGCGGTCCGGCTCCCCGGCCCGGGTGCTGATGCTGACCGCGGCCGGTGCGGTGGAGAGCCGGGTGGAGGGCCTGATGCTCGGTGCCGACGACTACCTGCCGAAGCCGTTCGCGTTCATCGAGCTGGTCGCGCGCGTGACCGCGCTCGGCCGCCGCACTCCCCCACGCCGGCCGACTGTGCTGCGCCGGGGCGGCATCACGCTGGACGTCGGCCGGCACGAGGTGCGCCGCGGCGACCGGCCGGTGCAGCTGACCCGGAAGGAGTTCGGGGTGCTGACCGCGCTGCTGCGGGCCGAGGGCGAGGTGGTCAGCGCGGAACGGCTGCTGGACACGGTGTGGGACGAGCACGCGGACCCGTTCACCGGCGCGGTCCGGACCACGGTGAAGACGCTGCGGCAGAAGCTCGGCGACCCGGACCCGATCGTGACCGTCATCGGCCGCGGCTACCGGATCCCGTGACCGTGCGGTGGCCACGCTTCTCGATCCGGACCCGGCTGACGCTCTCCTACGCGGCGCTGTTCGCGGCGACCGGTGGCCTCCTGCTGCCGGTGAGCCACCTGGTCGCGTACCGCTCGCTCTCCTCCGCCGACGCCGGCCTGTACGCGCGGGTCAGCGCGCTCGCCGCGGTCCCGGGGGCCGCGGCGATGCCGGTGCAGGGGGCGGAACCCACCGGACCGGTGACCGGCCCGGGTGAGACCTGGGCGCCGGACGTGTACGCGGCGATCGACCAGGCGCGCGCGGAGGCGCTGAACGCGATGCTGGTGCAGTCCGGCGTCGTCTTCGCCGTGGCCACCGCGACCGCGCTGGTGCTGTGCTGGTTCGTGGCCAGCCGCGCGCTGCGCCCGCTGCGGACCATCACCGCGGCCGCGGAACGCCTGTCGCACGAGACGCTGGAGGACCGCATCGTCGCGTCCGGGCCGCGCGACGAGCTGTTCACGCTGGCACAGACGTTCAACACCATGCTGGACCGGCTGCACCGGTCGTTCCAGGCGCAGAAGCTGTTCGTGGCGAACGCGTCGCACGAGCTGCGGACGCCGCTGACCGTGATCCAGGCGGCCGCGGAACGGGCGCTGTCCCGCCCGCACCGGGACGAGGCCGACTACCGCAAGGCGCTGACCACGGTGGTCACCGCCGCGCACCGCAGCGAACGGCTGCTGTCCGGGCTGCTCACGCTGGCCCGGGTCCGGCAGCAGCCGGCCGTACCGCACCGGGCCGACCTGGCCGTGGTCGTGGCCGAGGGCGTCCGGGCGGCCACCGGGCCGGCCATCCGGGCCGACCTGGCACCGGCGCCGCTGGCCGCGGACCCGGTGCTGGCCGAGCTGCTGGTCCGGAACCTGGTGGAGAACGCGGTCCGGTACAACGTGGACGGCGGCACGGTATGGGTGCGCACCCGTGCGGACGGCGACGAGGTCGTGCTGGAAGTGGCCAACACCGGCCCGGAGGTGCCCGCGGACACCGTCCCGCTGCTGCGCCGCGCGTTCCAGCGCGGGGGACGACGCACCGGCGGTCCGGACGGCTCCGGGCTGGGACTGGCCATCGTGGACGCGATCGTCGACGCACACGGCGGGCAGTGGGCCGCCGTACCCCGCGCGGGCGGCGGGCTGACCGTGACGGTACGGCTGCCGGGCGGCGGCTGAACAGTCCCGGGGGCCGGCTCGGGTGACGCGGGACCGGCTCCGCCGCGGCGGGCGAACGGAGCGCCAGCGGAGTTGAGCCCGTCGGCGCGGTTGGCCCGCGGGAGCGTGCGGAACTCGCGCCGCCGGAAGCGGGAAAGCAAGCAGTTGATCTTCGGGGTTTTTCTCGGGGTTGGCGTCGATAGTCTTTCGATATATCGTCGAACTATCAACGACAACACGCCGACGGTCTGATCGGCGGGACGAGGAGCAACCATGAAGGGCTTCGCCAGGGAATTCTTCGAGGACGAGGGGCGCCGCCGCGGGTTCGGGTTCCCGCCGTTCGGGCCCGGCGGGCCGGGGTTCGGGCCGTGGGGGCACGGCGGGCCGCATCACGGGCCCGGCGGGCATCGCGGGCGTGGGCGCGGCGGGCGCGGGCGAAACGTGCGCGCGGCCGTGCTGGCGCTGCTGATCGAGCGGCCGATGCACGGTTACGAGATCATTCAGGAGCTGGAGCAGCGGACCGGTGGCATCTGGCGGCCGAGCCCGGGGTCGGTCTATCCGACGCTGCAGCTGCTGGAGGACGAGGGGCTGATCGTCGCGGAGACGGACGGCGGGCGGAAGCGGTTCACGCTGACCGAGACCGGCCGGGCGGCGGCGGCGAGCGCGGCGGAGACGCCGCCGTGGGCCGAGTTCGGTGACGAGCACGTGTCCCAGGCGCAGGACTTCCGGCAGGCCGCGTTCGGGATCATGAGCGCGCTCAAGGAGGTCGGTGTGAGCGGCACGCCGGAGCAGCGGCAGGCCGCGCTGGAGATCCTCAACGAGACCAAGCGCAAGCTGTACGCGATCCTCGCCGAATCCGAGTGAGGACGAACGACGACGACGCCCCGGGCCTGGTGGAAGCAGGCCCGGGGCGTCGCCCTGAAGATTACTAGTGGACCGTCACGATCGGCTTCGTGGCGGGCAGCAGGTCGCGGAGTTCCTCGGGGAGTTCCGTGCCCATCTCGTCGGCGAGGCGCAGCGCCTCCTCGACCAGCGTCTCGACGATCTGCG
The DNA here is from genome assembly GCF_030813715.1 of Catenuloplanes indicus. NCBI lineage: Bacteria > Bacillati > Actinomycetota > Actinomycetes > Micromonosporales > Micromonosporaceae > Catenuloplanes > Catenuloplanes indicus. The sequence goes on along the minus strand of NZ_JAUSUZ010000001.1, from coordinate 6,359,225 downwards.
ACTCCGGCACGGTCTTGATGACCTGGCCCTTGACGAAGATCTGCCCCTTGCCGTTGCCGGACGCGACGCCCAGGTCGGCCTCGCGGGCCTCGCCGGGGCCGTTCACCACGCAGCCCATGACCGCGACGCGCAGCGGCGCCGGGAAGCCGTCGAGCGCGGCCGTGACCTGCTCGGCGAGCGTGTAGACGTCGACCTGGGCGCGGCCGCAGGACGGGCAGGAGACGATCTCCAGGCCGCGCTCGCGCAGACCCAGCGACTCCAGGATCTGGTTGCCGACCTTGATCTCCTCGACCGGCGGCGCGGACAGCGACACGCGGATCGTGTCGCCGATGCCCTCGGCCAGCAGCGCGCCGAACGCGACCGCGGACTTGATCGTGCCCTGGAACGCCGGTCCGGCCTCGGTCACGCCCAGGTGCAGCGGGTAGTCGCACTGCTCGGCGAGCTGCCGGTAGGCCCGGATCATGACGACCGGGTCGTTGTGCTTGACCGAGATCTTGATGTCCCGGAAACCGTGCTCCTCGAACAGCGAGCACTCCCACAGCGCGGACTCGACCAGCGCCTCCGCCGTGGCCTTGCCGTGCTTCTCCAGCAGGCGCTTGTCCAGCGAGCCCGCGTTCACGCCGATCCGGATCGGGACCTTGGCGTCACCGGCCGCCTTCGCGATCTCCTTGACCTTGTCGTCGAACTGCCGGATGTTGCCCGGGTTGACCCGGACCGCGGCGCAGCCGGCGTCGATCGCGGCGAACACGTACTTCGGCTGGAAGTGGATGTCGGCGATCACCGGCAGCTGCGACTTCTTCGCGATCGCGGGGAGCGCGAGCACGTCGTCCTGGGACGGTACGGCGACCCGGACGATCTGGCAGCCGGCCGCGGTGAGTTCGGCGATCTGCTGAAGCGTGGAGTTGATGTCGGCGGTCAGCGTGGTGGTCATCGACTGCACGCTCACCGGCGCGCCACCGCCGACCGCGACGGGTCCGACCATGATCTGACGGCTGGCCCGGCGGGGGGCCAGCGGCGGTGGGGGAACGGCGGGCATTCCGAGACTGATGGCGGTCACAATGCTGTCCTTCGACTCAGTTCAGAGTGATCGGGTTGACGATATCGGCGGTCAGCGTGAGCAGCGTGAACGCCCCGAAGATGAGAATGACGACGTACGTCACCGGCATCAGCTTGAAGTAGTCCACCCGGCCCGGGTCGGGCTTGCCGAGGCGCGCGTAGAGCCAGGACCGGATGCGCTCGAACCAGGCGATCGCGATGTGCCCGCCGTCCAGCGGGAGCAGCGGCAGCAGGTTGAAGATGCCGATGAAGAAGTTGAGCACGACCAGCAGGTTGAGCGCGATCGCGTACTCCTCGCGCTCGACCAGCTCGCCGCCGAGCCGGGTCGCGCCGAGCACGCTGATCGGCGTCTCCGGGTCGCGCTCCTCGCCCATGATCGCGGCCCAGAGCAGCGGGATCTTCTCCGGGATGCGCTTCAGCGACTCGAACGTGTTCTGCACCATGGTGATCACGCCGTGGTAGGTGAGCCCGAACGCGGCCGAGGGGCCGGCCACCGTCTTCGGGATCACCGGGCTGATGCCGAGCACGCCGACCGTCTCGATGTCGTCCGGCGTGATGTCCTCGACCGTCTCCACGCCGGAGTCCGGCTTGACCCGCTCGGCCAGCGGGATGACGACCGTAGCGGACTGCGCCGCGCCGGCCCGCTCCCAGGTGATCGTGGTCGACTTGCCGCCGGCCGCGCGGATCAGGCCGCTCATCTGGCCCCAGCCGGTCACCGCCGTGCCGTTCACCGCGGTGATCACGTCACCGGGCTGGAGACCGGCCTGCTTCGCCGCGCTGGGCGTGCCGGTCGCCGGGTCGCAGTCGACGCGCCGGCCGTCCACCACCACGATCTTCGGGGTGGCGCACTCGCTGATCGCGGCGACCTCGGGGCGCACCTCGTCGGCCCGCTCCGGGTTGCTGAACGGGATGAACGCGAACGTGCCCCAGAGCAGCACGGTGCCGAGCGCGAAGTGCATCGCGGAGCCGGCGGACATGACGATCGTCCGCTTCCAGAGGGCCTGGCGCCACATCGCGCGCGGCTCGTCCTCCGGCGCCACGTCGTCGTCCTGCGGCACCATGCCGACGATCTTCACGAACGCACCGGCCGGGATGGCCTTCACGCCGTACTCGATCTCACCGCGGCGGAACGAGAACAGCGTCGGGCCGAAGCCGATGAAGAACCGGGTGACCTTCATCTTGAAGGCCTGCGCCGACCACATGTGCCCGGCCTCGTGCAGGGCCAGCGAAATGATCAGGCCGATCGCGAAGACCAGCACGCCGACCCAGAACATCCAGCTCATGCAGCTCCCCCGGTACGGGACGCCGGGCTACCGGCGATGATCTCTCGGGCACGCGTGCGCGCCCACGACTCAGCGGAAAGTACGTCGTCGACGGTACCCGGTTCCCCGAAATCGGGGGCCGCCGCGAGAACGTCACGAACGGTGTCCACGATGCCCAAAAACGGCAGATCGCCCGCGGCGAACGCGGCCACGCACTCCTCGTTCGCCGCGTTGTAGATCGCCGGACGGCACCGGCCCTCGCGCCCGGCCTGCTTCGCCAGCTCCACGGCCGGGAAGGCCTCGTCGTCCAGCGGCTCGAACGTCCAGGCGCTCGCGACGCTCCAGTCGACCGGCTTCGCCGCGCCCGGCACCCGCTCCGGCCAGCCCAGCGCCAGCGCGATCGGCAGCCGCATGTCCGGCGGGCTGGCCTGGGTGAGCGTCGAGCCGTCCACGAACTCGACCATCGAGTGGATCATCGACTGCGGGTGGACGACGACCCCGATCCGGTCGTACGGGATGCCGTACAGCTCGTGCGCCTCGATCACCTCGAGGCCCTTGTTGACGAGTGTGGCGGAGTTCATGGTGATGACCGGTCCCATGTCCCAGGTCGGATGCGCCAGCGCCTGCTCCGGCGTGACGTTCCGGAGGTCGTCGCGCTTCTTGCCGCGGAACGGGCCGCCGCTCGCGGTCAGGATCAGCTTGTGCACCTCGCCCGCGGCGCCGCCGCGCAGGCACTGGGCGAGCGCGGAGTGCTCCGAGTCGACCGCCACGATCTGGTCCGGGCGCTGGACCGCGGCCCGGACCAGCGAGCCACCGGCGACCAGCGACTCCTTGTTCGCCAGCGCGAGCGTGCGGCCGTGCTTGAGCGCGGTCAGCGTGGGCGCCAGACCGAGCGAGCCGACCACGCCGTTGAGCACGATGTCGCAGGGCAACGCGGCCAGCTCGGCCATCGCGTCCGGCCCGGCCACGATCTTCGGGATCTTGAAGTCGCCGCTGGTCCAGCCGCGACGGGAGGCCTCCGCGTAGAAGGCGAGCGTCAGGTCCTGCGCGGCCGTGGCCTTCGCCACACCGACCACCTCGACGCCGAGCTGCAGCGCCTGCCGGGCCAGCAACTCGACGTTGCCCCCGCCCGCGCCGACGGCCACGACGCGGAAACGCTCGGGGTGGCGCTCCACGATGTCGATGGCCTGCGTACCGATGGACCCGGTCGAGCCGAGCAGAACAATGTGCCGAGGCGAACTCACGCCCCCATCATCCCCCACGCTTCCCGGAAGCCCGCCGACCGCCCGCCGCCTACTCGTCCAGCAGCTCAGCCGGGTCGAACTCCACGGCGAAGGGTTCCTTCATCACGAACATGGTTCCGGCGGCAGCCGCGACGAGCGGCTGGTACTCACCGTCCTCCAACGCGAACAGCGTGATCGCCGGAACCCGGTTGCGGAAGTCGACCCGGAGGAAGAAGGGCACACCGGCCGCCGCATACTCCTTGGGGCGGTCGATGACGTCCTTGCGGCGATTTCCGGCCGAGACTATCTCGCCGAGCAGCATCACGGTTTCGATGGCGACACTAGTTCGGCCCGCACCGGACTCGCGGAGGATGACGAGGTCGGGAATGAAGAGGTCGTCGCCGGAGACCACGTTGATCTCGTGATAAAGGAAGCACCCTGCCCGCCGAGCGGGCGGCTTGAGCAGGGATGCCAGATTGAACTCGATGCTTTGATGATCAACTCCGGCATGCGGACTCACGACGACACTCCCGCGGAAGACCTCAACCCGTGGCCCGTTGGTCTCGGGCAGCAGCTCGAACGCGAGCTGCGGGGTCCAGGGCTCGTCACGGATGCCGAGCCACTGGAACGAGGGTCCGGCCGGCGTCTCGGCGATGGGCTCGAACTCTTCGATCGGGATGGCTCCCACCCGCCCTCCCCTCTCCGCGGAACATGATGCCGAAGTCAGCCTATCGGCGCTGCCCCGTGGAAGCGACGCCACTCGTCCGTGCGGATGCATGCGCCGCTTCGTGACCGGGCCGCTACCCGGCGCGGTGCGTGCGCGGGACCGAAGCGGGGAAACAGTGATGCCATGGGGATCTTTCGGCCGCTGAAAGGGCGGGATCTGGCGCTGCACGCGGCGGCGATCACGTTTTATGGCGGGATCGCGGTGGTGCCGGTGGCGTTGCTGGCGATCTGGGCGGCGAGCCTGATCGCGGGGGCGGACGGGATGCGGGCGCTGGCGATGCCGGCGATCGAGGCGCTGCCGGACCGGATCGGGGCGGACCGGGCGGCGGCCGGGTTGCTGGCGGCGGGGCTGGGGCTGACGCCGGGGCTGGCGCTGGCCGCGCTGCTGCCGGCCACGTTCTACGGCGAAGGGCTGCGGCGGGCGTTCGTGTCCGTGGCCGGGCCGCGGGAGTCGCTGGCCGGGTGGCGGGGACGGGTGCTGCTGCTGCCGATCGTGGTGGCGTCGCCGGGGCTGCTGGCGGCGACGCTGGCGTGCGTACCGTTCGCGGCGCGGCTGTTCGACCAGGGCGGGTGGGCGCGGTTCGGCGGGATCGTGGTGTCGTTCGCGGCGGTGTGGGTGGCGCTGACGCCGGTGCTGATCTGGGTGTACCGCGGGCTGGCGCCGGGCCGGTCGCCGGGGTGGGTGCGGACCGTGCTGGTCGGGTCGTTCACGGCGGCGAACCTGTCCGGGTTCCTGCACGGGTTCATCCTGTTCTGCGCGCTGCCGCTGGACCTGGGGCTGCCGTTCGGCGGGCTGGACATGGTGGGTGGCGTGGTGGCGGTGGGGCTGTGGCTGTACCTGTTCCACGTGATCGTGCTGGCCGGGTTCGCGGCCACCCGCAGCGGCTCCCGGCACGCGCCGCCGGCCAACACGCCGGAACCGGGCAGCACGCCGGAACCGGCGGCCACGACGACGCCGGCCGATGCGGCACAACCGGCGGGAGAGCAGTCGTCGACCACGCCGGTGCCGCGGGCCGAGACGGCATCGCGAGCAGCAGCGGCGTAACCGGCGGGAGCAGAGCCCGGGGAAGCCGAGCCGGCGGACGCACAGCGCCGGCGGAAGCCGGCCGATGCCGGGTTCGGCGCCGGCGGTGACGACCGAACGGCGGGCCACGAACGGCGCCGGTCACGGGCGGTCCCGGACCGCCACGGCGGTCGGTCTCGGAGCGGGGCGAGTGCCCGCTTTCCGTACCCTTGAATGATTTTGATCTGGTTTTAGGATGTGGGGATGAGCGCCGCGCCGACCCGGCGGGAGCGGGTGCGGACCGCCACCGTCGCGGAGATCAAGGCGGTGGCGCGGCGGCTGCTGGTGTCCGGCGGGCCCGCGGCGATCTCGCTGCGCGCGATCGGGCGTGAGGTGGGGCTGACCGCGCCCGCGCTGTACCGGTATTTCCCCGGGCTGGACGCGCTGGTCGACGCGCTGTCGGCGGATCTGTTCGCGGAGCTGGCCGCGGCCGTGCGGGCGGTGCGGGACGCGCGCGCGGGCGAGCCGCCGACGGTGCGGCTGACCGGGATGGCGCACGAGTTCCGGCGGTGGAGTCTGGCGCATCCGCGGGAGTTCGCGCTGATGTTCGGCGGCGTGCGCGAGGAGTGCGGCAGCTCCGGGTTCGCGACGCTGTTCCTGGCCGAGCTGTCCGGGCCGGCGGACCTGCTGGTGCTCGCGTGGAGCCGGGTGTTCGGGCTGGTCGCGCTGGAGGTGTTCGGTCATGTCCGGTGCGACATGGAGCCGCTGTTCGCGCGGGAGCTCGCGCTGCTCGCGGAGGCGTTAGGCTCGCGGCCATGACGACCTCGCGGGCCGATGTGATCATCGTGGGTGCCGGGCACAACGGGCTGGTCTCCGCGATCCTGCTGGCGCGCGCGGGCCTGGACGTGGTGGTGCTGGAGGCGTCGGACGTGATCGGCGGCGCCGCGCGCACCGAGACACCGTTCCCGCGCGTGCCCGGCCTGCGGCATTCGACCGGTTCGTACCTGCTCGGCCTGATGCCGCCGGAGCTGCTGCGCACGCTGGACGTGGACATCCCGGTGCTGTGCCGCGACCCGCACTACTTCCTGCCCACGCCGGACGGACCGTACCTGCTGTTCGGCCGCGACCGTGCGTCGACCCGCGCGCAGATGACCGCGTTCTTCTCCGCCGCGGACGTGGCGGCGGACGACGCGATGCAGGCCGAGCTGGCCGCGCTCCGCGACGACCTGGCCCCGGCCTGGCTGGCCCCGCCGCTGCCGGTCGAGGAGACCGCGGACCGCTACATCCGCCCGGCGCTGCGAACCGCGTTCACCGACCTGGTCCGCGGTTCGGTGGCGGACTACCTGGCCCGGTTCGGCTTCGCCTCCGAGCTGCTGGTCTCGATGTACGCGGTGACCGACGGCCTGTCCGGGCTGAACGCGGGCCCGGACGATCCCGGCACCGGCCACAACTTCCTGGTGCACAACATGTGCCGGCTGCCCGGCGCGGACGGCACCTGGATGATCGCCGAGGGCGGGATGGGCACGGTCTCCGCCACGTTCGCGGCCGCTGCGCGGGCCGCCGGAGCAAAGATCTTCCCGGGTACGGCCGTGAGCGCGATCTCCGTGGACGGCGGCGCGGTGTCCGGCGTGACGCTGGCCGACGGGCGGTCGGTGGCCGCGCCGGTCGTGCTCGGTGCGTGTGATCCGTACCGGCTGATGTCGCTCGTGCCCCCCGGCGCGCTGCCGTCGTCGCTGGTCACCGGGATGGAGGCGGTACGGCGGCCGGGTACGACGCTGAAGGTCAACCTCGCGCTGTCCGGTTTGCCAGAGTTCTCCTGCCTGCCGACCGGCTCGCCGAGCCCGTTCGGCGCCACGATCCACCTGCTGCCGGGGTCGGCGGCCGGTGGCACGCCGATGCGGGCGCTGCGGGAGATGTGGGATTCCGTGGTCGCGGGTGAGCTGCCGGCCGAGCCGACCATCGAGTGGTACCTGCACACCACCGTCGACCCGTCGCTGCAGGACGCCGGTGGGCACCACTCGTCGGCGCTGTTCGTGCAGTCGGTGCCGTACGCGCCGGCCGGCGGCTGGGACGCGGCGCTGCCGTCGTACGTGGAGCGGTTGCTGGACATCTGTGAGGCGTACGCGCCCGGCACCCGCGATCTGGTCGCGGACGTGGTGCCGCTGACGCCGCCGGGCATCGAGGCGCATTTCGGGATCACCGGCGGGCACATCCACCACGTCGACAACACGGTGTCGTTCACCGACCGGATGCCGTATGCGACCGGGCTCGACGGGTTGTACGCGGGGAGCGCGGGGACGTTCCCGGCCGGCAGCGTGATCGGCGCCGCGGGGCACAACGCAGCTCAGGCGATCCTGGCCGACCTGGCGGTGCGCAGCTCCCGGTAGGAGCGCGGTATCGCCGGGCGACGGTGATCGGCGGGAGCACTCGGAAGCGGCCACGCCGGAAGCGGGCACAAGGTCTCATGCTCGTGAAGTCCCCACGGGCCGGAGCACGCACGACGTCCTGCCGTCCAGGATCGGGTCGTCCGGGTGCAGCCGGAAGCCGGCCGCCGTCGCCTCACGGAACACGGGCCGGCCTACGAAGCGGCGAGAACGGCCGCCAGGCGCGCGCGGCACTCGGCCACGAACTCGGGGAACGTGTTCCGGTAGTAGGCGACGCCGCTGACGCCCACCACGATCGCCCAGGCCCGGGCCCGCTGCCAGGTCTCGTCGTCGATGTCGAGCGCGGCCCGGTATGCCTCGCGGGCCTCGGCCGGCAGGTCCCAGGTGGTGGCGTGCTCGGCGTCCGGGTGACCGACGATCAGACCGGCGAAGTCGATCACGGCATGCAGCGCGCCGTCGCGGGCCAGCAGATTCGTGGGCTTGAGGTCCGCGTGCAGCGGCACGCGGGGGCCGGTGGGGTCGGGCAGCGCGAGCGCGTCCCGCCACATCCGTTCCAGCGTGCCGAGGCCGGGGATCAGGCCGGCGCACGCCGCGAAGCTGCGGTCCACCCAGGCGCCGGCGTCGCGCAGCAGGCCGCCGCGGTAACCGGTCAGCGTGGCGTCCGAGATGTCCAGACCGTGCAGCGTGCGGACGAAGCCCGCCAGATCACGGCCGAACGCGGCCCAGTCGTCGACGGTGTCCGGGCCCGGCTCAGCACCGTCGATCCAGCGGTAGACCGCCCAGGGCAGCGGGTACGCGTCCGACGGCGAGCCGTGGTGCACCGGTTCCGGGATGGCCAGCGGCAGCAGCGGGGCCAGCCGGGGCAGCCAGGTGCGCTCCTTGGCCAGCATGCCGGCGTTGTACGCGTTGCGCGGCGCCCGGACCAGCAGCTCGTCGCCGAGGCGGAACATGGTGTTGTCCGTGCCGGCGCCGGCGCGTCTCAGTGGCAGCCCGGCCCACTCCGGCCGGTCCCGCGCCAGCAGCGACCGGATGACCGGCTCATCGACCGGGATCTCGTCCTCGTGCAGCGCCACGGTCGTGATCTTCGCGGCGTGCTCCGTGCGCGGCAAGCGAATTCGCCGCGCACGGAGCCGGGATGATCAGGAGGCCGAGGCCTTGCGGTCCGCGCGGATCTTGTGGCCGACCGAGGTGAGGCAGCGGCCGGACGGCAGGTCGAAGCGCCAGCCGTGCAGCTGGCAGGTGAGCTGGTCGCCGTCGACGATGCCGAAGCGGCTCAGGTCGGCCTTGAGGTGCGGGCAGCGGCGTTGCACCTCCCAGTCGCCCAGCTCGATGCTCTCCGCCTCGACCGCACGCTCATGCTCGTCGTACCAGCCCTCGGCGTACTGCAGGCGCTCGGTGGAGAGGCACTTGAAGAACGCGTAGACGAACTCGTTGTACTGGCCGATCCGGGCGGCGGAGAAACGGCAGGACAGGAAGAGCGAGTTGACCCAGTCGACCTCGCCGGTGAAGAGCAGGTGCTCGATCAGCGCGCGCTCGGTCTTGAAGCGGTAGCGGACCTTCTCGTCCGCGTACGGACGGACCTGCTTACCGGGGAAGTCGACCACGATCGACTCGACCGACTCGCCGTCGTAGCCGACCAGGTCGAACCGGACCGGGCCGCCGACGCCCTTGGCCATGTAGATCGACTCTTCGAGCAGCGGCTCGATCCGGCGCTTCATCTCGGCCAGGACGTCGATCTCCGGGTGCCGCCAGGACGCCTTCTCGGCCTCGATGATCGGGCGCTTGCGCTCGCGCATCTCCTCCAGGTGGGCGGCCTTGTTCGCGAAGAACTCGTCGACCGGGACCGGGTGCTCCGTGGTGATGCCGCCCTCGGCGTTCAGCTCGGAGACCGAGCCGGGCAGCAGGACCACACCGTTGGTGCCGCCGACCTTGGCGTACTCGGTGAGGAACACGCTCTGGTCCGGGAAGATCGCGCCCTCGTCGCCGAAGATGTCGTTGAACTGGTAGAGCGAGTCGTCCAGGAAGCACGGCGGGCCGGCGATCGGGAAGACGTGGTCGGCCTTCAGGTCGTCGATGTAGCGCCAGGTGCGGTCGAACTGCCGCTCGCGCTTCTGCTTGCCGAACGCCCGCTTCGCGGCCTCGGGCAGCTCGTAGACCATCGGGTACCAGATCGCGCCGGAGAACTGCAGCATGTGCGCGTGCACGTGACCCAGCTCGGCGAAGCGGGACAGGTCGGACGGGCGGGCGTCGTTCTGGTTGAGCAGGCGGACGCCGTCGTACTCGACCCAGAGCGAGGAGTCACCGATCGGGCCGTCGGTCGGCGAGATCAGCGCCTGGATCATGATCTTGAGGCCGCCGTCGAGCTCGACGACCTCCTCGTTCTTCGTCTTGATGAAGCTGCGGAAGCCCAGCTCGCGCAACTCGTCCTCAAGCTCGCTGGTCGGATACTCCGGGAGCAGCACGGCGGCCTTCTTCGACACGTACCGCTTCAGGTTCTCCGCGTCGAAGTGGTCCCGGTGCAGGTGCGAGACGTAGAGATAGTCGACCTTGCCGAGCGACTCCCAATCCAGCTGCGAGTTGTCCGGGAACGGGAACCACGACGCGAAGAAGGCCGGGTTCACCCACGGATCGGTGAGGATGCTTCCGGCCGCGGTGTCGATCCGCATGCTCGCATGACCGGTTCCCGTCACTCGCACGGCACTGCTCCCTTAAGCTACGACGGTCGGTGGTTCCGGCCAGACGTTACCGGACCCGCGCGGGGCATCGCCGGTGCGTCGGCGGAGAGGCTGGATGCGTCACAGGAGGCTTGCTGCGTCCCGGCATCCGCCGCATGTCAGACTAACCGCGGATGTGAACGCACAGCGCGAGGAAGGACCCACAGTGGCGGATAGCGAGCCGGTGGTCGCACCCGATCAGCTCAAGCCCGGCAACCGCAGGGCGGGACGCATCCTCGGGGTGCTGACCATTCTGTCCCTGCTGGCCTGCACGCTGGGGAACCACGAGGGCAACATCGAGAACATCTTCCTGGTCGTGATCGCGGCCGGCATCGCGGTGACGCTGATCGGCGACGTCGTACTGCGCCGCGCGGGTCTGCGCGAATAGGCACCCGCCTCAGGACCCGAAGATCAAGCCCGCTCCCACGGTACGCCGGGGAAGCGGGCTGATCCATGTATGGCGCCGGACGCTCAGTGGCCCAGCAGGATGTCCTTGACCTCCTTGAGCGCGGCGTCCACCTCGGCCTCGAAGTAGCCGCCGGGCACCAGGCCGAACTGCAGCGTGTCCAGGTCGTTCTCGTTCACCGGCATCGGGCCGCGGCCGGACATCGCCGTGAGGATGCCCTCGAACAGCCGGTCCACCTGGTCCGGGTCGTAACCGCTGCCGAACCGCCGCGGCTGGAACGTGCGGCGCAGGTGATCCACGCGCTGCAGGTCGTTGCCGGGGCCACCGGGGCCCATCGGCGGCGGGCCGCCGAAGCCGCCCGGGCCGTCGCCGTAACCGTCGTCGTAACCGCCGCCGGGTGGCGGGATGGGCGGGCCGCCGAACGCGCCGGGCGGTGGACCGCCACGGCCGGGGGGCGGGCCACCGGGGCCGGGGGGTGGGCCACCCGGGCCCCCGCCCATCCCGGGCGGGCCGGACTGCGGCTGGGTGCGGGGACGCCGCTCCAGCTCGGGCAGGCGGATCTCCGCGGTCATGTCCATCTTGCCGTGCCTGCCGGGCTCGAAGCCGGGGAAGCCGCCGCTGGGTGCGTCGAAGCCGCCGCGGTCGCGCGGGTCGTCGTACGGGTGCTGGTCGTAACCGCCGGGGCCCATGCCGCCGGGGGCCTGAGGTCCGCGCGGGCCGGGGCCGCCCGGGCCCATGCCACCGGGGCCGCCTGGGCCCATGCCGCCTGGGCCCATGCCACCGGGGCCCTGCGGGGCGCCGGGGCCGGGACCCTGCGGTCCGCCGCGGGGCGGAAGGTCGAAGCCGCCGGTGCGCGGGTCGTCGCGCGGCGGCACGTCGAAGCCGCCGGTGCGCGGGTCCTCACCGAAGCCGCCGCGGTCGCGGGGGTCCCGCGGGGGCGGGCCGCCGAAACCACCGGTGCGCGGCTCGTCGAAGCCACCGCGGTCGCGGGGATCGCGGGGATCGCGGGGATCGCGCTGTGGCGGGCCGCCGAAACCGCCGGTGCGCGGCTCGTCGAAGCCGCCGAACGAGGGGCCGTCGTCGAAGCGGCCGGCACCGGCCGGGACGCGCCCGGGCGGGCCCATCCGGTCCGGCGGGCCCATCCGGTCGGGCGGGCCCATGCGGTCCGGGGGGCCCATCCGGTCGGGCGGGCCCATCCGGTCCGGGGGGCCCATGCGATCCGGAGGACCCATCCGGTCCGGCGGGCCGAAGCCGGGACCGTCCGGGCGGCCGGGGGCGTCGAAACCGCCGGTGCGGGGCTCATCGAAGCCGTCGTCGAAACCACCAGGGCCGTCGAAACTACCGGGGCCGTCGAAACCACCGGGGCCGTCGAAGCCGCCGGGGTCGTCGAAGCCGCCTGGCCCGAAACCGCCGCCGGGGCCGCTGTGCGCGCCGGGGCCGCCGCTCATCCGGTCGGGCGGGCCCATCCGATCCGCGCCGGCCGGGACGCGCTCGGGCCCACGGGCGCCGCCGCGCTCGTCGAGCTCGGCGAGCTGCCGCTCGACCCGGTCCAGGTGCAGGTCGACCTGCCATTCGTCGTACCCGCCGAAGCGCACGCGGAAGACCACGTCGTGCACCTCCTGAGCGGTGACCGGCGGGCCGCTCTGCTCGCCCGCCAGCGTGGCCTCCACGCGGTCGAGGAAGGAGTCGACCTCCTCCACCTTGTACCCGCGGCGAAGCGCACGCCTCCGGAAGCGCTGACCCTGACTCGTCACTGTGTCTCCTGGTCCTGGTTCGCTCGCTCGGCGCCGGCGGGCGCCTCCGCACACGCGGCCGTCAGTGAACCTCGTTCATCGCGGCCCCGGGCCCGGCGGCCGTGAAGAGCGTCCATCCATGCGACGCCAAGACGTACATACCCGCGAGACGGAGGGTTCATCGTGCCTCCGCGCCGTCGACCGTGCTCGCCGCCAGCTGGCCACAGGCGCCGTCGATCTCCTGGCCGCGCGTGTCGCGGACCGTGGTGGAGACACCGGCCGCGCGCAGACGGCGGACGAACTCGCGCTCCACCGGCTTGGGACTCGCGTCCCACCGGCTGCCCGGCGTGGGGTTGAGCGGGATCAGGTTGACGTGCGCCAGCTTCCCGGCCAGCAAACGGCCGAGCAGGTCGGCACGCCACGGCTGATCGTTCACGTCCCGAATCATCGCGTATTCGATCGACACGCGCCGCCCCGTGCGCGCCGCGTACTCCCACGCGGCATCCAACACCTCGGCCACCTTCCAGCGCTGGTTGACCGGAACGAGTTCATCGCGCAGATCATCATCGGGCGCGTGCAGGGACAGCGCAAGGGTCACCGACAGGTCCTCATCGGCCAGTTTGCGCATGGCCGGAACCAGACCGACGGTCGAAACCGTGATATGCCGCTGGGAAAGCCCCAAACCATCCGGCGCGGGACTGGTCAGGCGCCGGACCGCGGCGATCACCCGCGGGTAGTTCGCCAGTGGCTCACCCATGCCCATGAACACCACGCGGGACAGCCGCGGCGGGGAACCGGCGACCGCGCCGCTCGCCGCGACACCGGCCAGGTAGACGACCTGGTCCACGATCTCGGCGGTGGAGAGGTTACGGGTGAGGCCGGCCTGGCCGGTGGCGCAGAACGGGCACGCCATGCCACAGCCGGCCTGGCTCGACACGCACGCGGTGACCCGGTCCGGATAGCCCATCAGCACGCTCTCCACGAGCGCGTTGTCGTGCAGCCGCCAGAGCGCCTTACGGGTGGCGCCGTCGTCGCAGGACAGCTCGCGCACCGGCGTGAGCAGGTGCGGAAGCAGGTCGGCGCCGATCTTCTCCCGGGCGGCGGCCGGCAGGTCGGTCATCTCCGCGACGTCGCGCACCAGACGCCCGAAGTAATGGGTGGAGAGCTGCTTGGCCCGGAACTCGGGCAGGCCCAGTTCCTTCACCGCGGCGCGACGGGCCTCGGGGTCGAGGTCGGCCAGGTGGCGCGGCGGCATCGCCGGACGACGGCGACGGGGGCCGGCCTGCGCGGGCACGGCGTCGTCGGGCGTCTCCGGGGTGCTGGGAACGACGGGGATGAGAGGGAGAGTCGGGCCCATCACGGTGTCTGCAGCTGCCTCACTACGTCGGGTCATTTCTCGCGGCGGGAATCTCACCAGGGTGGGAACACGGCCGCGACCTGTCCAGTCTCCCACGGTACGGCCGGTCTTAATGCCGCACAGGGTGCCAAAGCTGCGTGATCGCTCACCCCTACCCCCTCGCCGCGAGAGCCGGCCGGCCCCCGCGGCGCGCTCAGGAGCCGGGCGCGAGCACGGAGAGCAGCAGGAATGCCGTCGGCAGCGCGAACAGGATCGAGTCGAGGCGGTCCATCAGGCCGCCGTGGCCCGGGAGCAGATTGCTCATGTCCTTGATGCCGAGATCCCTCTTGATCATCGACTCTGCCAGATCACCGAGCACCGCGGAGATCGTTACGCCGATTCCGAACAGCGCGCCCCACCAGGGTGCCACGCCGAGCAGCAGATAGACCAGCAGTGCGCTGCCCAGCGCGGACGCGAGCGCGGAGCCGGCGAAGCCCTCCCAGGACTTCTTCGGGCTGATCGACGGCGCCATGTAGTGCTTGCCGAGGAAGACGCCGGCCGCGTACCCGCCGGTGTCGGTGAGCACCACCGCGACCACCGTTACCACCACACGGGCCACGCCGTCGTCCGGATAGGCGAGCAGCGCCGCGAAGCCGCCGAGGAACGGCACGTAGACCGCGATCAGCGTGGCCGCGGCCGCGTCCCGGAGGAACCCGGCCCGGCCGTCGCCGAGCCGCCACAGCATGCTGGCCAGCACCGTGACCAGCAGTCCGAGCGCGAGCGCGTCCGGGCCGGCGTACCACGCCAGGCCGGCCATCAGCACGCCGCCGATGGTCAGCGGGATCTGCGGGGCGCGGGCACCACCTACCGCGAGCGCGCGGGTCATCTCCCAGATGCCGACCGCGATCAGGGCCGCTATGAGCAGCAGGAAGCCCTCGCGCCAGAAGAACAGGGAACCGGCGACGACGGCACCGAGGCCCAGGCTGACGCCGATCGCGGCCGGCAGGTTACGGCCGGCCGACGGCAGGCTGCGCCCCTTCGCGATCTCGTCGTCACCGGACTCGTAGGCGGCCTGCCGGACCGCGTTGCCGGCCGCGGGCGCACCGGTCCAGGTCGCGCGGCGGCGCCCCTTGACCCGGCGGCGCGGCGGCTCGGGCAGATCGCCGAGGTCCGGCGCGTCGCTCTCTGCGGGCCCCGCGGGCGGCATGCCGTGCGGACGGCCACCGGACACACCGGCTCCGGGACCGGAGGGCACCGGGCCGCCCGCACCCGGGCGCACCGGGCCACCGGCTCCGGAAGGCGGGTGGCTCTCGGCCCCTGCGCGCAGGCGACTGTCGCCCCCCGGGCGCACCGGACCGTCGCCCCCCGGGCGCACCGGGCCATCGCCCCCCGGGCGCACCGGAACGCCGAGACCGGAACGCGCCGACGTGTCCGGACCGAGACGCGTGTCGGCACCCGGGCGCACGTCGGGGCCCGGGTGCACAGGGGCGCCCGGGCGGCCGGGGACCACGGCGGGTGGTGGGCCGGACGGGCGGTCCAGCACGAACTCCGCGGTGGCGCCCGCCTCCGTGCCGGGCGGCGCGTAGCCGGGCGCGATCGGCTCCCGGCCGCCTGGCCGGTCACCGCGGGGGTCGCGGTCCGGGCGGTACGGGTCGGGCGCGGCACCACCGTGCCGCGCCCGCTGCCGTGCGTCGCGCGCGTCGTCGTAGGGGTCGAGGTGCGGCATCAGACCTCGAGGAGCTCGGCTTCCTTGTGCTTGACCAGTTCGTCAACCTGGGCCACGTACCGGTGGGTGAGGTCGTCCAGCTCCTTCTCGGCGCGGCGACCGTCGTCCTCGCCGGCCTCGCCGTCCTTGACGATCCGGTCCAGCTCCTCCTTGGCGCGGCGGCGCACGTTACGCACCGCCACCTTGCCGTCCTCGGCCTTGCCACGGGCGACCTTGACCATCTCGCGGCGGCGCTCCTCGGTCATCTGCGGCAGCAGGATGCGCAGCATCGAGCCCTCGTTCGACGGGTTGACCCCGAGGTCCGAGTCGCGGATGGCCTTCTCCATGGCGCTCAGCTGCGAGGCGTCGTACGGCTTGATGATCGCCATCCGCGGCTCCGGGATGGCGACGGAGGCCATCTGCGGGAGCGGCGTGGGCGTGCCGTAGTAGTCGATGACGATCCGGGAGAACATCGCCGGTGTGGCGCGACCGGTGCGGATGGAAGCCAGCTCGTCCTTGGCGTGCTCCACGGCACGCTCCATCTTTTCCTCGGCCTCGAGGAGCGTATCGTCGATCACCGCTCCGTCGCCTCCTCACTCCTGCTCGGCGGGTGCTGCGTCCAATACCCGGGGTCATCCACTGGTCCGGCAGAACTCCGCGCTGCATGCGGCGCGGCGCCTCCCGTACCCCATCATGCTCTTAGATTTGATCTTGCTTTTCCCGCCCTAGGCGGTGATCAGGGTGCCGATCTTCTCGCCGCCCACGGCCTTGATGATCGTGTCCGGCCCCTCGGCGCCGAAGACCAGCATCGGCATCCCGTTGTCCATGCAGAGGCTGAACGCGGTCGCGTCGGCCACCCGCAGGCCCTGCTGGAGCGCCTCGGCGAACGTGACGAAGTCGAGCTTGGTGGCGGTCGGGTCGGTCCGCGGGTCCGCGGTGTAGACGCCGTCGACGCCGTTCTTGCTCATCAGCACCACATCGGCTTTGATCTCCAGCGCGCGCTGGGCGGCCACGGTGTCCGTCGAGAAGTACGGCATGCCGGCGCCGGCGCCGAAGATCACGACGCGGCCCTTCTGGAGGTGCCGGATCGCGCGGAGCGGAATGTACGGCTCGGCGACCTGGGCCATCGTGATCGCGCTCTGCACGCGCGTCTCGACGCCCTCCTTCTCCAGGAAGTCCTGGAGCGCGAGCGAGTTCATCACGGTGCCGAGCATGCCCATGTAGTCGGCCCGGTTGCGGTCCATGCCGCGCTTCTGCAGGTCGGCGCCGCGGAAGAAGTTGCCGCCGCCGACCACCACGGAGACCTGGACGCCGCGCCGGACCACCGTGGCGATCTGGCGCGCGATGGCGGACACCACGTCCGGGTCGACGCCGATGCTGCCGCCGCCGAAGACCTCACCGGAGAGCTTCAGCACGACCCGCCGGGGCTTGCCGCCCGCCGGTGAGCCCGCCGCGTCCTCCACCGGAACGACCTGCTCGGTCACCACCGTCATGCGACCCGCCTTCCCTCAACCTGTTGTCTCTGACTTACCCGCCGGCGCTGCCACACCGACACACGACCGTTGCGGTGTGCACCATATGCGACGAGGAGACCGCGGTGCCTGTCGCAGTACACCAACGGCCTCCTCGTGTCATGGCCTGCGGCGCCGGCCTGGGAGCCGGCGCCGTGTCGTGCGTGAGCCCGGTATCAGGCCTGGCCGACCTCGAGCCGGACGAACCGGGTGATCTCGATACCCGCCTCGCCGAGAACCTGCTTCACGGTCTTCTTGCTGTCCGCGACCGAGGCCTGCTCGATCAGCACGGTGTCCTTGAAGAAGCCGTTGACCCGGCCCTCGACGATCTTCGGCAGCGCCGCCTCCGGCTTGCCCTCCTCGCGGGCGGTCTGCTCGGCGATCCGGCGCTCCGACTCGACGACGTCCGCCGGGACCTCGTCGCGGGTGACGTACTTCGGGCGCATGGCGGCGATCTGCATCGCGACGGCGCGCGCGTCCGCGTCGGCGGCCTCGTCGGACTTGCCGGTGTACTCCACCAGCACGCCGACGGCCGGCGGCAGGTCCTGCGCCTTGCGGTGCAGGTAGACCGCGGTGGTGCCGTCGAGAACGGCGAACCGGTTCACGACCAGCTTCTCGCCGATCTTGGCGGAGAGCTCCTGGACGGCGGCGTCGACGGTGCGGCCGTCGGCCAGCGTGGAGGCCTTCAGGCCCTCCGCGTCGGTGACGCCGGCGGTCGCGCCGTGCTCGACCAGCTCCTGCGCGAACGCGACGAAGTCGGCGTTCTTCGCGACGAAGTCGGTCTCACAGTTGATCTCGAGCAGGGCCTTGCCGGAGTGGGCGACGAGACCGTTGGCGGCGGTACGGCCGGCGCGCTTGCCGACGTCCTTCGCGCCCTTGATGCGGAGCAGCTCGACGGCCTTGTCGAAGTCGCCCTCGGCCTCGGTCAGGGCCTTCTTGCTGTCCATCATGCCGGCGCCCGTGAGGTCGCGCAGCTTCTTGACGTCCGCGGCGGTGAAGTTGGACATGACTCTCTCTTCGATGTCTGTGTCGGCTGGCGGCAGGTGCGGTGCGGGCCGTCTCCGGCCCGCACCGTCTTCCTCGGCTTTACTCGGCGGCGGCCGGAGCCGGCTCGGCGGCGGGGGCCTCGGCGGCGGCCGGGGTCTCGGCGTCGGCGGCCTTCTTCTCACCGGACTCGAGCAGCTCGCGCTCCCACTCGGCCAGCGGCTCGTCCGCGCCCACGGCGGTGCCCTGCGGCTTGTCGCCGCCACGGCCCGCGCGGCCGGAACGGGCGATCAGACCGTCGGCGACCGCGGCGGCGACCACGCGGGTCAGCAGCTCGGCGGAGCGGATCGCGTCGTCGTTGCCCGGGATCGGGAAGTCGACCTCGTCCGGGTCGCAGTTGGTGTCCAGCACCGCGATGACCGGGATGCCCAGCTTGCGGGCCTCGTCGACCGCGATGTGCTCCTTCTTGGTGTCGACGACCCAGATCGCCGACGGCACCTTCTGCATGTCCCGGAGGCCGCCCAGCGTCTTGGTGAGCTTGGTCTTCTCCCGGTAGAGCTGCAGGGTCTCCTTCTTGGTGTAACCCGCGGCGGTGCCGGTCAGGTCACCCAGAGCCTCGAGCTCCTTCATCCGCTGCAGCCGCTTGTAGACCGTCTGGAAGTTGGTCAGCATGCCGCCCAGCCAGCGGTGGTTCACGTACGGCTGGCCGACCCGGGTCGCCTGCTCGGCGATGGCCTCCTGCGCCTGCTTCTTCGTGCCGACGAAGAGGATGCTGCCGCCCTCGGCGACGGTGTTCTTGATGTAGTCGTACGCCTTCTCGATGTAGTCGAGCGTCTGGCGGAGGTCGATGATGTAGATGCCGTTGCGCTCGGTGAAGATGAAGCGCTTCATCTTCGGGTTCCAGCGACGGGTCTGGTGCCCGAAGTGCACGCCGCTCTCCAGCAGCTGGCGCATGCTGACTACAGCCATGGTGAAATGCTCCCTGCGTCGTCCCTGGTTGTGCCGCCGAAGCCAGTCGGCTCGGCGCCTGGCGCCCGGTCGCCGGCCAGGGTGGGCCCGTCGCTTCTGCTTGCGCCGAGAACGGGACCAGGGAGGCCGGCGCCCCACGACGGGGAGTCGGTGATCACATTCGGTGATTACCGGCCGCCGTGAAGAAGGCGCGCGAGGTCGACCGCCGGTGGCGGTCGCCGTGGACCAGCATACGCCGCTCCCGGGGTGCCGCCCCGGGAGGGCTCTCGTTTCGCGTTCTACCTGGCCGCGATCGCGGCCGCGAGCAGCAGGACGATCCCGAGCGGCAGGTACGCCAGCGGTGGGCGCCACCACGTGCGGTGATCGGCGGCCCGGCCGGTGGTCAGCAGCGCGTAGAGGCCGACGCCGGTGAGCGGCAGGCTGAGCGCGAGCGCGAGGCCGCTGACCAGGTTGCCGACCGCGGCGGTGCCGCCGGTGAACCCGTCCAGGAGCAGGCGCAACGCGGGGATCTCCAGGAGCAGCGCGACCAGGCCGATGGGTACGGCGAGGATCGGCCGCCGGGTGGTGTAGACGCGCTCGCCGACCGGGGCGGGGTAGGGCGCGTCGCCGGCGGCGGGGCTGTACGGGTGCTCGGCCGGGGCCGTGCGGTAGGGCGGGTCGGTGTAGGCCGGCTCACCGGCGGGCGGGATGAACGCCGGTGCGGCGGGTGGTGTGGTGGCGGCGGGGATGAGCGGCGTGCCGGGGGTCGCGGCGGCCGGGCTGGTCGGGTCCGGGCTCGCCGGGTCCGGGCTCGCCGGTGCCGGGCTCGTGGGCGGGCGGCGCAGGGCGGCGCGGTCCAGGGCCTCGGTGCGGAAGCGGGGGATGTCGCCGGTCAGCGGGTAGGCCGCGGTGCGGTTCGCATCCGGGGTGCCGAGCGGGTCCGCGGGCGCGGTGAACTCGGGGGCCGCCGGGGCCGCGGAGGCCGGCGTGACCACCGGGAGTGCCTCCAGTCCGCGGCCGGTGACGGCGTCGTGCTCGTAGCCGCGCTCCTGGCCGTACCGCGACCGGGGCTCGGCCGGGTCCGGCGTCTCCGGGGTCCGGGTGCGGGGCACGTTCCAGTGGTCGCTGTACCCGGTCGGGTCGGTCAGCGGGTCCGAGGCGCGGCGGGGGCGAGTGGCCGCGCGGGGGTCGTCCGCGGGCTCGTCGGCGGCGGGGGTGCGCCAGTCGCCGTACCACTGCGGTTCTGGTTCATCTGCAAACCGACGTCCATCCACGGTCGGCACCGTATGTCACCGAAACTTCCGGCGCTACTCCACACGCGCTCGCGTACCACGACCACCGCGAGATCATCCGCGTTTCCACAGGCGGTTTCCCACCCCACACCCCGAGCTTGCACCGTTGCCCCCACCGCACCCTTTCACCACGGTGGATCCATGACAACCACAACCCGCGCGGTCGGCGCCTACGGAGAACGAGTGGCACTGCGGCACCTGGTCGAGGCGGGAATGACCCCGGTCGCCCGCAACTGGCACTGCCCCGACGGTGAGGTCGACATCATCCTCTCCGACGGCGACGAGGTCGTCTTCTGCGAGGTCAAGACGCGCCGGTCCACGACGTTCGGCGTGCCCGCCGAGGCCGTCGGCCGGCGCAAGCAGCAGCGGCTGCGACGCATCGCCTCGCGCTGGCTCGCCGGTGCACCCGGCCACGGTGACCACGTCCGCTTCGACGTGGTCGCGGTGACCGCCCAACGGCGCGGCGCGGCCTCGGTCGAGCACGTCCGCAGCGCGTTCTGACGGCCGCGATGAGCTACGCCAAGGTGTGCTGCGTCGGGCTGGTCGGGGTGGCCGGCCACCTGGTCGAGGTCGAGGTCGACATCGCGCCCGGCCTGCCCGGGGTCACGCTCACCGGCCTGCCCGACACCGCGCTCAACGAGGCCCGCGACCGGGTCCGCGCCGCGATCGTCAACTCCGGCGAGGAGTGGCCGAACCGGCGGCTCACCGTCAACCTCCTGCCCGCCACACTGCCCAAGCGCGGGTCCGCCTTCGACCTGGCCATCGCGGCCGGCATCCTGGCGTGTGCGGGTGAGCTGCCGTCGGTCGGCCTGGACGGCGTGGCGATCCTCGGCGAGCTCGGGCTGGACGGCACCGTGCGCCCGATCCGCGGCATCCTGCCGATGGTCGCCGCCGCCGCGCGGGCCGGGCTCACCCGCGCCGTCGTCCCGCTGCACAACGCGGACGAGGCGACCGTCGTCCCCGGCATGGACGTCCGCGCGGTCGACACGCTGCAGCGGCTGATCGGCTTCGTCCGCGGCTGCGGCACGCTGCTCCCGCCACCCGGCTCGCCCGCGCCCCCGGCACCGCCCGGCCCCGACCTGGCCGACGTGGCCGGGCAGGCCGTCGGCCGCCGGGCCATCGAGGTCGCCGCCGCGGGCGGGCACCACCTCGCGCTCATCGGGCCGCCCGGGGCCGGCAAGACCATGCTCGCCGAGCGCCTGCCGTCCGTGCTCCCGGAGCTGGACGACGAGGCCGCGCTGGAGGTCACCGCGGTGCACTCGATCGCCGGCACGCTGCCGCCCGGCGGCCGCCTCATCCGCCGCCCGCCGTTCCAGGCCCCGCACCACACCGCCAGCCTGGCCTCGCTGGTCGGCGGCGGTTCCGGACTGGCCCGGCCCGGCGCGCTCTCTCTGGCCCACCGCGGCGTGCTCTTCCTCGACGAGGCGCCGGAGTTCGCCGCACGCGTGCTCGACTCGCTGCGCCAGCCGCTGGAGTCCGGCCGGGTCACGCTCAACCGCACCGGCGGCACCACCGAGTACCCCACCCGTGTCCAGCTGGTCATCGCGGCGAACCCGTGCCCGTGCGCGAAGCCCGCCGGGGACTCAGCCTGCCAGTGCACGCCGGTGGCCCGCCGCCGCTACCTCGGCCGGCTCTCCGGCCCGCTGCTGGACCGGCTCGACGTGCGCGTCCGGCTGCACCCGATGCGCGCGGCCGACCTGGTCGGTACGGACGCGCCACGCGAGACCTCCGCCACCGTCGCCGCCCGGGTGGCCCGGGCCCGCGCCGCGGCCGGGGCGCGCTGGTCCGCGCAGGGCTGGCGCACCAACGCGGAGGTGCCCGGCGCCGCGCTGCGCCGGCCACCCTGGCAACTGCCCCGGCCGGACGTCGATCACCTCCAGCGCGCGCTGGACAGCGGCTCGCTCACCGCCCGTGGCTTCGACCGCACGCTCCGCCTGGCCTGGACCATCGCCGACCTGGACGGCCTGGACCGGCCGGGCGCCGGCGAGGTCGCCGAGGCCAGCCAGCTGCGCGCCGGGGAGCACGGATGAGCACGCGGGAGGACCGGCTGGCCCGGGTCGCGCTGAACTGGCTGCTCGAGCCCGGGCACCTGATCGGCTGGGAGATGGTCCGGGCGTTCGGTGCGCCCGAGGCCCTCTGGCGCATCCTGCACGACCCGTCCTGCCACACCCGCACGCGGAACACGGCCGCCGCGCGCCTGCGGGCCGGTGACCCACTGCGAACCGCGGAGGAGAAGCTGGAACGTGCGCGGGAGGTCGGTGCCCGGCTCGTGATCCCCGGCGACGCCGAGTGGCCGGACCAGGTGGCCGACCTGCGCGCCATCGACCTGCACGGCGGGCCGAGCCGGGTCGACCGGGACACCCGGCCGCCGCTGTGCCTGTGGGTCCGCGGGCCTCTGCCGCTCGCCGCGACGCTGACCCGCTCCGTCGCGGTCGTCGGCGCCCGGGCCGCCACGGAGTACGGGAACCGGATGGCCGCGGAGATCGGCTTCGACCTCGCGGGCCGCGGCTGGACCGTCGTCTCCGGCGGCGCGTACGGCATCGACGGCGCCGCGCACCGCGCCGCGCTGCGGGCCGGCGGCGTCACCGTCGCGGTCCTCGCGTGCGGCGTCGACCGGCCCTACCCAGCCGGCAACACCGGGCTCTTCGAGCAGATCGCGGACGCCGGCCTGCTGGTCAGCGAGTGGGCACCCGGCGAGGACCCGCTGCGGCACCGCTTCCTGGTCCGCAACCGCCTGATCGCAGCCGCCACGCGTGGCACGGTCGTGGTCGAGGCCGCCGCTCGCAGCGGTGCCATCCAGACGCTCGGCCGCGCGTGCGGCCTGACCGGCCGCGTCGCCATGGTGGTGCCCGGCCCGGTCGGCTCCGCCATGTCCGTCGGCTGCCACGACGCGCTCCGCCACCAGCCCGGCACCCGTCTGGTCACGGGCGCCGCCGACATCCTGGAGGAGGTCGGCACGATCGGCACCGACCTGGCCCCGCGACCGCGCGGCGGCACCCGCGACCGCGACCGCCTCGACGAGGAGTCCGCCCGCCTCCTGGAGGCCTTCCCGGCCGGCCGCGAGGTCACGCCCGACCAGCTCTCCGCCCGCACCGGCTCCGACCCCCGCGCCACCCTGCGCCGCCTCGCCCTGCTCACCGAACTCGGCTTCATCACCGCCCGCGACGGCCTCTACGCCCTGGCCCGGCCGTCCCGCGATTCGCCATGACCACCGCCGCTCCGCACACGCGTGCCGATTTGACGCCGTGCCCTCCGCGGCGGACCGTCGACGGATGGAAAGCACGCGCACGCGCGCGACACAGGCCGTGTACGAGAGCCTGCCGGCCGCCATGCGCACCGTCGTCGACGAGTTCGCCCACCACCTGGCCACCGTCGAGGACCGCTCCGCCCACACGGTCCGTGCCTACGTCGGCGACGCGGTCTCACTGCTCGGCCACGCAGCCGGCACCGGCTGCACCACCCTCGCCGACCTGGACATCGCCGAGCTGCGCAGCTGGCTCGCCGGCCAGCGCACCCGGGGCGCCGCCCGCACCTCGATGGCCCGCCGCGCAGCCTCGGCCCGGGCACTCACCTCCTGGGCACACCGCGCCGGCCACCTTGAGCACGACGTGGGCGCGCAGCTGGCCAGCCCACGGGCACACCGCACGCTGCCCGGAGCACTCCGCGCCGACCAGGCAGCCATCCTGGTCACTTCCCCCACCTCCGCATCGAGAACCAGAGGCCCCGCCGCACCCGGAACCCCCTGGCACGGCACCGCCACCGCACCGGCAGGACCCAGCGCCACAGCCGAAACCACAGGCTTCGGCACCACAGACGCCGGCACCACAGACGCCGGCACCACAGACGCCGGCACCACAGACGCCGGCACCACAGACGCGGGCACCACAGACGCCGGCACCACAGACGCCGGCACCACAGACGCGGGCACCACAGGCGCGGGCACCACAGGCGCGGGCACCGCGGCCGCACCGGCTGGGCCCGGCTTCACGGCCAGGCTCGGTGGCCTCGGCGCCGCCGCACCGGCGGGATCCGACGCCGCAACCGGACCGGCACGACCCGCCGCGTCCGGATCCTCCGGAACCGGCATCACCGGTGGCACGGCGGAAACCGCCACAGCGAGCACGGCGGAAATCGCCACTCCCGGACCCGCAGAGGCCGGTACCGCAGCCGGAGCGGCCGGCCCCGGAACCGCAGGGCACGCCGCCGTGACCGGAGCTGTAGGACCAACCGCATCCGGCTTCCCCGGAACCGGCGCCACAGCCGGACCGGCAGAGGCCGGTACCGCTGCCGGGCCGGCAGAGGCCGGTACCGCTGCCGGGCCGGCAGAGGCCGGTACCGCTGCCGAACCGGCCGGCCCCGGCAGCGCAGCGGGATCGGCGGGGCCCGGCGCCGGCTCGGCGCCGGCCGGCCCCGAAGCCGGGACGGGCGCCGGCTCGGGCGTCGATCCGGGTGCCGGTGCCGATGCCGGTGGGAGACCCGTCACTGCCGTGGAGCTGCGCGACCGTCTCGTGCTGGAGATGCTCTACGCGACCGGCATCCGGGTCAGTGAGTTGTGCGGCCTGGACCTCTCCGATCTGGACCGGGCCCGCCGCCTCGTCCGGGTGCTCGGCAAGGGCAACCGGGAGCGCTCGGTACCGTTCGGCGTCCCGGCCGAACAGGCACTCGACGTCTACCTTCGGCTCGCGCGCCCGGTCCTGGCCACCGCGGGCAGCGGACGGGCCCTGCTGCTCGGCACGCGCGGGGGCCGGTTGCAGCCGACGATCGCGCGCCGGATCGTGGCGGCCTACGCGCGGGCGGAAAACCTGCCGCACACGACACCGCACGGGCTGCGCCACTCGGCCGCCACCCACCTGCTGGAGGGCGGCGCCGACCTTCGCTCGGTACAGGAACTGCTGGGACACGCGTCGCTGGCGACCACGCAGATCTACACGCACGTGTCGGTCGAGCGGCTGCGCGCCGCGTACCGTCAGGCTCATCCCCGCGCCTGAAAAGCAGCGTCCACGCCGATCTGCGCCTTACGATCGACGGGTGGGCACTGGTGACGTACGGCCGCCGGACTCGATCGCCGGTGCACGACTGCTCTTCTCGCTGGATCCGGCCGTCTCCTACCTGAATCACGGCACGGTCGGCGTGACCCCGATCGCGGTGCAGCGCGCCCAGCAGCGCCTGCGCGACGAGGTGGAGCTGGATCCGATGCGGTTCTACACCCGGGGCCTGCGCGATCGGGTCGGACACACCCGCCGGCACCTGGCGACGCAGTTCGGCGCGGACCCGGACGGCACCGCGCTGATCCCGAACACCACCGCCGGCATCGCGATCGTGCTGCAGTCGATGGGCCTGCGAGCCGGCGACGAGATCCTGCTGACCGACCACGGCTACGGCTCGGTCGCGATCGCGGTCGCGCGGGAATGCCGCCGGACCGGTGCCGTGGCCCGCACGGTGGCCGTGCCGCTGAACGCCGGTGACGGCGAGGTGGTGTCGCTGCTCCGGGCCGCGTTCACCGACCGCACCCGCCTGCTGATCGTGGATCAGATCGCATCCTCCACGGTGAAGCTGTTCCCGCTCGTACCCATCGTGGAAGCCGCACACCGCGCGAACGTGGCGGTCTTGGCCGACGGCGCGCACGCCCCGGGCATGCTGCCACTGGCAGTCGACGAGATCGGCGCCGACTTCTGGGTCGGCAACCTGCACAAGTGGGCGTTCGCGCCACGCTCGGTGGCGATGCTGACGGTGGCACCGCGCTGGCGGGATCGCATCGAACCGCTCGCCGTCTCCTGGGACCACGACGACGGCTTCCCCGCGAACGTCGAATCCCAGGGCACGCTCGACTACAGTCCGTGGCTGTCCGCGCCCACCGGCCTCTTCGTACTGCGCACACTCGGTCACGACCGGGTCCGCTCCCACAACGCGGCACTCGCCGCTTACGGCCAGCGGGTGATCGGCGCCGCGCTCGGCCTGCGCGCCACCGATCTGCCCGACCCCGGCGGCGCCGGCATCGCGATGCGCGTCGTCCCGCTGCCGCGCGGCATCGCCAGCACCGACGCGGACGCGGTCGCCCTCCGCCACCGCATCGCGGACAAACTCGGCGCCGCGGTCGGCGTCAACGCGTGGAACTCCCGTGGCTGGCTGCGCATCTCCGCCCAGGTCTACAACCAACCCGACGAGTACGACCGCCTCGCCGCGCGCCTCCCCGCACTGCTCACGACAGGGACCTGACCAGGACCACAATCGCATTCCCGCTGCCGGCGGGTCGTTTTCCGCACGCTCCCGCGGGCACCGGTCGTCGCCGGCGCTCCTCCCTGCACGATCCGTGGCCGCAAGACCGGTTTCCCTCTCGCACACGGACGACGTGCTCCGGTTCCTCGATCGGGCAGCCGGGAGCCCGAGACCCGGCCGCACGAGGTCTGCGCGTCTCTTGGACCGCAACACACACCTCCGCACCGGACAGATCACCGGGGATGTTCCGTGGCTCCGTCACGGGTCCAGTCTGTGGCAGCACGCCAGTCTGCGACGGGTTATCCACAGGCAGAAAGTTCGTCCACAGATCCGAGACTCGGCATTCGACAGGCATGGTGTTCGCGCGATCCTCGGCGCATGAATTCCACCGCGCCCTCCCTCATCATTCTCACCGTGGCGGCGCTCCTGCCGCCCGGCAGCGCAGCTGTTCCTTCCCGCTCCCCCGCTCGCTCGGGCGTGCACACCGCATCGGTGTCAACGGCGCGCTCCTCCGGCGCCCGGACGACACCGGCGCAAGCAACTCGGCCGCCGGACGCGGAGAGCACACCGATGCCCGCGCCTCCACCCTGGAGTGCGCAGCCGGCACCGATGCCAGCAACTCGGCGGTTGGACGCGCAGATCACACCGGTGGCAGCACCGGATTCTCCGGTCGCGCGGGCCGTGCCGGTTCAGGCGGCACCGTTCCCGAACACCGGATCGAGCTCGCCGCAGACACCGTCGGCAACCGCACCACCGTCCGCCGGCGGCCGGGAAGCGTCGGCCCGCGGACCGTCTCCTGGTGCCTCCGCGCCGGCCGAGGGCAGGTATGTCTGGCCGTTGAGCGGAACGTTTCCGCCGATCGTCCGCCGCTTCGATCCGCCGCCGCAGCGTTGGCTCTCCGGCCATCGTGGTGTTGATCTCGGCGCTCTTCCCGGCACGGTCGTTCGTTCCGCCGGAGCCGGAAGGGTGATCTTCGCCGGTCAGGTCGCGGGCAAGGGCGTGGTGAGTGTCGAGCATCCCGGTGGCTTGCGCACTACCTATCAGCCGCTCCACATCGCAATCGCGCCCGGCCGGCTCGTGACCGCCGGGACTCCGCTAGGCGCGCTGACCACCGGTCATCCCGGCTGTCCCGTCGCAGCCTGCCTGCACTGGGGTCTACGCCGAGGAGCCGACTACCTCGACCCTCTGACGCTCCTCGCGCTCGGCCGAGTCCGCCTCCTCCCACGACGGCCAAGCCCTTGACCGCCACCGCCGTGCCGCTCTCCGCAGGCCACACCGCAACGCTGGCCGCGCTGTCCCCGCCGAGACCCGCACCGCCTACCGCGACGACGCCACAGCCGTCCCAGGGCACACCGCCACGCAGGTGACCAGCGCACCGCGCGAATCCCGCAACGCGCAAACCGCCGCACCACAAAAACACCATGCGATGTGGGAGCCGGCGCGGCACGAAAGGCCGGCGCGGTGCGGATCGCTCGACCGCACGGCGCGAGAGCGACCGAGTCGAGAATGCCGGGCGGCACGAACCCATGGTGGTGCGGCACGAACGCCGCCCAGCACGAAAGCCGGAACGGTGCCGCGCGCAACGGCGCGGTACGCAACAGCAGGCCAGCACGCGGATCGGCACAGCACAGCACGCCAGCGCGGCACAGCGCGGTTCTCTACGAGAACCGGCTGCTCCGCCACGCGAAGTCGCGCACTCCCGGCACGCCTCTCGCGCCCATAGCCACAAGCGACAAACGCCGCACGCGCACCACCTGCGAAACCAGACCTACCGGCGCACCCGTGGCGCACCGAACGGGCCTGCCGGTCCCACAACATGAAAAGGCCCGGAGAGCGGCGCGATCGCCGCGGCTCCGGGCCGGGAGGGAGGGAAGGAGGTCAGCTGGGGAAGCCGGTGTCCGTCGGCAGCGAGATCTCCGGCTTCTCCAGCTCCTCCACGTTGACGTCCTTGAAGGTCATCACGCGCACGTTCTTGACGAAGCGGGCCGGCCGGTACATGTCCCAGACCCAGGCGTCCTGCATCTCGACCTCGAAGTAGACCTCGCCGTCCGAGTTGCGGACGTGCAGGTCGACGTGGTTGGCGAGGTAGAAGCGCCGTTCAGTCTCGACCACATAGGAGAACTGGCGGACGATGTCGCGGTACTCCCGATAGAGCTGCAGCTCCATCTCGGTCTCGTACTTCTCGAGATCTTCTGCGCTCATCGTTGTCCGCCCTTCATCTGGCCATCTTCCCCCACCCACGTCGGCGGTCGTGGCTGCTGCTCCGATGCCACGCCGACGGTACTCCAGCCCGCGGCGACTTGCGCCATCGCCTCGGCACCCGCGAGCACGGCACCGGTGCCGCCGGACGACACGACCGACGGGCGATCGGACTCCGCGGAGACCGGGCGGCGGGCCCGGGGCGGGCTGCCGTCGCGGCCGGAGGCGGCAGCCACGTTCGCGTACGAGTACCGATGCTCCACGCACGGGCCATGTTGCGCCAGTGCCGCGTTGTGCTCGGCGGTCACGTACCCCTTGTGGTCGGCGAAGCCGTAGGCCGGGAACTCGGCGTCCAGCTCCACCATGATCCGGTCTCGGGTGACCTTGGCGAGCACGCTCGCCGCCGCCACGCACGCGGCGACCTGGTCGCCCTTCCACACGGCGAGCCCGGGCACGCCGAGACCGTCCACCGCGAAGCCGTCGGTCAGGACGTACTCGGGGCGGACGGCGAGCGAGGCGAGCGCGCGGCGCATGGCCGCGAGGTTACACACATGCAGGCCGCGCGCATCCACCTCGGTGGGCGGTATGACCACGACCGAGTACGCGAGTGCCCGCTTGACCACTTCCGCGTAGATCCGCTCGCGCGCGGCCGCGGTCAGCAGCTTCGAGTCGGTCAGGCCGTCGATCTCGCCGCGCTTGCCGGTCGGCAGCACCACCGCGGCCGCGACCAGCGGGCCTGCGCAGGCACCGCGCCCGGCCTCGTCCGCGCCGGCGACCAGCGTGAACCCGCGGCGTTGCAGCGCACGCTCCAGCGCATAGATGCCGCCCTCACGCCGCACGATCGTCTTCGGCGGGCTAAGCACCGGCGGTCACCCGCCGCAGCACGTCCACGAGGTCCGCGGGATGGACCGGCTCGGTCGCGGACTCCAGCTCGGGCGGGGACCACCACCGGTACGACGTGATGCTGCCCCGCTCGACCTCGTCGAACCCGCTCGTGTCGATCTCGGCGCCGGACGAGCGCACCAGGAAGAACTCCTGCTCCTGCCGGTACCACACGCCGTCGAACGGGAACTCGGTCACCTCGGCGTGCACCGGCTCGCCCAGCGCGGCCACCGGCAGGTCCAGCCCGGCCTCCTCGCGCAGCTCGCGCGCGGCGGCCTGGGCCGGTGTCTCGCCTGCGTCGAGGCCTCCGCCGATCGTGAACCAGTACGGCTCGCCCGGCCGCCCCGGGTCGACGCCCCGGAACAGCAGCACCCGCCCGGCCTCGTCGACCAGCAGCACACGAGCCGCCCGGCGCGGCACGAAGTCCACCATCACATCAGCCTAGGAGACCCTCAGCCGCCGCTGCCGGACGGTACCTGCTCGAACGTCTCCGGCGCGGACAGCCAGTCGACCCGGGAGAACGGCCAGAACAGCACGAACGCGCGCCCGACGACGGCTTCCTCGGAGATCGTCGACTTGGCCATGTCGCCGTCCGACGTGGTCCAGTGCTCCAGTGAGTCGCCGGACTGCGACCGGTGGTCGCCCATCACCCAGAGCCGGCCGTCCGGCACCACGATGTCGAACTCGGTGGAGGCGGGCGGGTCCTGGACGCCGTTCTCCGAGTAGATGTACGGCTCGTCGAGGGAGACGCCGTTGACCTGGAGGCGCCCCTGTGCGTCGCAGCACATGACCCGGTCGCCGCCGACGCCGATGATGCGCTTGATGAAGTCCTCGCCCTTGGGCGTGCTGCGCCAGCCCTCCGGCGCCTCGAACACGATGATCTCGCCGCGCGCGGGGTCGCGGAAGTTGTACACGAGCTTGTTGACCAGGACCCGGTCGTAGACGTTGAGCGTGTGCTCCATGGAGGGGGACGGGATGTAGAACGTCTGGAGCACGAACGTCCGCACCAGGATGGCGACAAGCAGCGCCACACCGAGGAGGATGGGGAGTTCTTTCCAGAACGAACTGCGTGGCTTGTCGGTCTGCTCGTCGATCACGAAGGCAGCCTACGACGACCGGCTGAGAACCGAGACCGGGAACGCGCCTTTAGCGCCAGAGATGCCAACAAGGGGACAGTGAGCACGAATCCTCCTTGAGTGTCAGGCGTCGTGTCCTGAGGCGCGGCGGAGGAGGCCGGCACGTCGTCCCACACCTCCGGCACGGGAATCCCAGCCCAGCTGTCCCGGGGCCAGACGATCACGAACGCCTGGCCGACCACGTTCTCCACCGGGACCGGGCCCTGGCAGCGGGCGTCCTGGGAGACCGAGCGGTGATCGCCCATCACGAAGATCTGGCCCTCCGGGATGACGATCTCCTGGAAGCGGCGGGAGCGGCAGTCGTTGCCGTCGCCGACCGTGTCGTCCAGCGGCGAGTCCTCGAAGATGTACGGCTCGTCGATCGGTGTGCCGTTGACCAGGATGCGGCCCTGCTCGTCGCAGCACGAGACGGTGTCGCCGCCGACGCCGATCACCCGTTTGATGAAGTCCTTCTCGCCGGGCCGGCCGACGCCGACCAGGTCGCCGATCGTACGGCTGAGCCTGGTCATGAACGTCAGGCCGGACGTGTCGTCGGTGTGCTCCGGCGCCCACCGGTCGGTGCCGCGGAAGACCACGACCTCGCCGCGCTCCGGCGTACGCACGTCGTAGACGACCTTGTTGACCAGCACCCGGTCGCCGACGAGCAGTGTGTTCTCCATCGACCCGGACGGGATGTAGAACGCCTGCACCAGGAACGTGCGGATCAGCACGGCCAGGCAGAACGCGACCACCAGCAGGATCGGCAGCTCCAGCCAGAGCGCCATCTGCTTCACCTGACGCCGGGGCTTCTCGTCGGCGGCACCCGCAGCGACCGGGCCGGCCGAACCCGCGGAGCCGCGACGGCGGCGGGGGCGCTCGGCATCGTCCGGCTCCGGCCCGTCGAAGAACGACCCGCCGGACCCCGGATACAGCACTACCGCCCGAGCCCCGTCCCCGTCGGAATCCGCGGGGGGAGGCGTCGAGCGGTAGGGCGATGTTTCTCGACTGTCGCCGTCGTAGCGCCCGTACGTCACAGAAGCAAGCTTAGGTCGCGTTCGGCGCTACGGCTGCTGTCGGAGCGAGAGAAGGTTTACCCGGACGGGGGACGTCAGCGGGTGACCGCCTCGCGCTTCTCCTTGATCTTCGCGGCCTTGCCGCGGAGCTCACGGAGGTAGTACAGCTTCGCCCGGCGAACGTCACCGCGGGTGATGACCTCGAGGCGGTCGATCGCGGGGCTGTTCAGCGGGTAGGTGCGCTCGACGCCGACGCCGAAGCTCACCTTCCGGATGGTGAAGGTCTCGCGCAGGCCGGCACCGTGGCGCCGGATGACGACACCCTGGAAGACCTGGACACGGGAGCGGTTGCCCTCGACGACGCGCGCGTGCACCTTCAGGGTGTCACCGGCGCGGAAGTCCGGGATGTCGGTCCGCTGCGACTGGGCGTCCAGTGCGTCGAGCGTGTTCATCGCTGCTGCATCCTCAAGGCTCGTGGCGAATCCCCGCGCCATGGCCAGTGGCGGCGCGAAAGAAAACTATCCGTTGCGCATGCGGGGACGTGCCCCGATCGCGGCAACCTCTCTACTTTGCCACACCGGCCTCGGGCACCGGAAATCCGGCCCCGGTCAACGTGGCGACATCGTGCTTGTCCAGCGTCTCCGGTGCGGCACTGGCCAGCATATCCGGACGCTGCGCGGCCGTGCGCAGAAGGGACTGCGCCCGCCGCCATTTGGCGATCTTGCCATGGTCGCCGGAGCGCAGCACCTCGGGCACCTCGCGCCCGCGCCAGACCGCCGGCTTCGTGTAGAGCGGCGCTTCCAGCAGGCCGTTCGCGTGTGACTCCTCGGTCAGTGAATCCGCATTCCCGATCACGCCAGGGAGCAGCCGCACGACCGCCTCCAGCATCACCAGCACCGCGACCTCGCCGCCGAACAGCACGTAGTCGCCGAGAGAGACCTCACGCACCCGCATCCGGGTCGCGGCGTCCTCCAGCACCCGCTGGTCGATCCCCTCGTACCGTCCGCAGGCGAAGATCAACCGCTGCTCAGCCGCGAGATCGGCCGCGAGAGCCTGGGAGAAGCGCTCACCGGCCGGCGTCGGCACGATCAACACCGGAGCAACATCAAGATCTTCCGGCGGTACGGGCAGGAGCGTGTCGAACGCGGCACCCCACGGCTCCGGCCGCATGACCATGCCGGGCCCGCCGCCGTAGGGCGTGTCGTCAACGGTCCGGTGCACGTCGTGCGTCCATTCCCGCAGGTCGTGCACGCCCACGTCGAGCAACCCCGTGGTCCGCGCCTTCCCGATCAGGGAGAGCGAGAGCGGGGCGAAGTAGTCCGGGAAGATCGTCAGTACGTCGACGCGCATCTACAGGTCCAGCAGGCCTTCCGGCGGGTCGACCACGACCCGGCCGCCGGCCACGTCCACCGTCGGGACGATCTGCCGGACGAACGGGATCAGCGCCGTACCGCCCTGCGCCCGCTTCAGGACGATCAGGTCGGACGCGGCCGCGTGGTCGATCCGCAGCACCTCGCCGAGCTTCTCGCCGGCGGTGTCGACCACGGTCAGCCCGACCAGCTCATGGTCGCGGAACTCGTCCGGGTCGTCCAGCGGCGCGACCTCGGAGCTGTCCACGCAGAGCAGGACACCCTTCATGGCCTCCGCCTCGTCCCGGTCGAGGATGCCCTCGAACGTCACGAGCAGTTTGTCCTGATGCGGCCGTACCGTCTCGATGGTCAGTTTTTTCGGCACCTCGAAGCGCACGGCGCCGGCCGGAACCGGGGCGCCGTCCGCCGGAGCGGTGCGGACCTTCGAGGAGATCTCGGTGGTCAGCACCGCCCCGGGGACGAAACGCGCCTCGGGCTCGTCCGTGCGGACGTGCACGGCGACCTCGCCACGCACGCCGTGCGCGCGAGCGATGTGCCCGATGATGAGGAGCATCGATTCAGTACGCGTCGACTATGTCGACTCGCACGCCACGCCCGCCGATCGACCCGATCACGGTACGCAGCGCCTTGGCGGTGCGGCCGCCACGCCCGATGACCGTTCCCAGGTCCTCGGGGTGGACGCGCACCTCCAGCCGCTTACCGCGGCGCGAGTCGACGAGCCGGACGCGCACGTCGTCCGGGTGGTCGACGATGCCCTTGACGAGGTGCTCCAGCGCGGGCCGGAGCGCCCCGTCAGCTCGCGTCGCCGGCGCCCGCATCGGAGGACTCCTCGGCCTTGGCCTCGGTGGCCTTCGGCTCGGCCTTCTTCGAGGCCGACTTCGCCGGGGTGACGCCCGCGGCAGCCTGCGACTCGGCGTCGTAGACGGCCTTGCGGTCCGCCTTCGGCTCCGCGACCAGGAGCGGCGGCGGGGCCGGCAGACCCTTGAACTTCTGCCAGTCGCCGGTCTTCTCCAGGATGCGCTGCACGGCCTCGGACGGCTGCGCGCCGACCGACAGCCAGTGCTGCACCCGGTCGGACTTGACCTCGATCACCGAAGGGTGCTCCTTCGGCTGGTAGATGCCCACGTACTCGATGGCCCGGCCGTCGCGCTTGGTCCGCGAGTCGGCCACGACGATGCGGTACTGGGGGTTGCGGATCTTGCCCATCCGCAGGAGCCGGATCTTTACGGCCACTGTCTGTTCGCTCCTGTTGCGATCTACACCGGTCTGGACGACCGGTGCGCGGGTGAGCAGGCGGGCTCCCACGTGGGGCATGGGATCCGATGCTTCGAGGATTGGCGCCGCGCTCGTAGTTAGAGGGCAACAAACGCGTGCCGGATACCAGCTCACCATTGTGCCAGATCCGGGGCCCGCGTATGAAACGACCCCGCATCCCGTACACATATCGGGCAAAAGGTCTTTAAAGGCGCTCAAGCACCGGCCGGTCCCAGCCGGGGAGCGGCACGCCGGGAGTCCACGCCGGGTCCGGCGCGAAGTCGGTCCAGGTGCCGTCGAACGGGAACTCGCCCGCTTCGATCCGCTCCACCACGCGCTTGCCCTCGGCCCACACCGCGTCCGCGTCCGGCACCCAGTAGTGGTCCGGGAACGCCAGCCGCTCGGCGAACTCGTCCTCGTCCTTCCAACGCCACGTCCGGTCCGGCGCGACCACGATGTCCAGGTCCTGGTCGACCATGTCGACACCGGCCACCGCGCCGTCGTCCCAGCGGAGCACGGGGGCCTCCAGGTTCACGTACCACCCGCTGAACGTCCCGGCGTCGTCCCGGAACCACCAGACCGAGTGCGCCTCGCCGGGCGGCATGAACTTGAGCACGCCCGGCCCCTGCCAGACCGTCTCGTCCAGCCGGTAGTCCAGGCCGACCCACTCGCTGAACGGCATCGCGCGCAGCCCGCGCCCATCCGTCGCGACCTCGTTCAGCACCCGGGTGCCGCGGTCCAGCCAGACCAGCAGGCCGCGCTCGTCGTCGCTCACTACCCGCACCGGGCGTACCCAGCCGATCCGGTGGTGACGGACGTTCCGGTGCATTATCAGTCGGCCAGGTGCGAATCCCACGAGGAGCCAGGTTAACCGCCGGTGGTGACCATGTCGTTACGACGCGGCCACCACCGCGCGGAATTCAGTACGAACGCCCGAGCACCGCGATCAGGTCCGGCTCGGTCTCCGACTCCGGCACCGAGCCGTCCGCGCGGATCAGGCAGCGCACGGTCACCGCGGACTTGTTCGCCTCGGCCTCGCCCTCGACGCCGACCGCGGACCACGGCACGCGCGCCCAGCCGGTGGCCGACGCCTCGATCGCCTCACCCAGCGTCTTGACCTCGTGCGTGTTCGCCTCACGGTGCGCCAGCGCCTGGTCGAAGAGCGCCTGCTGGTCGCCGGTCAGCGCCGCGGTCACCGCGTCGACCACGCCGGCCAGCGGCACGCTCGACTTGCTGCCGTCGAACCGCCGGGCCACCGTGACATTCCCGTTGGCGAGATCCCGCGGCCCGATCTCGATCCGGATCGGGTAGCCCTTCAGCTCCGCGTCCACCGCACGCCGCCCGAACGGGGTGTCGACCCGATCGTCGAAGCCGACCCGTACCCCCGCGGCCTTGAGATCGTCCTTGATCTTCGCGGCCGCGACGGCGACGCCTTCCCCGTCCTTGACGATCATCACGTGCGCCTGGATCGGCGCCAGCACCGGCGGCACCCGCAGCCCGCTGTCGTCGCCGTGGCACATGATCAGGCCGCCGACCATCCGCGTCGAGGTGCCCCAGGACGTGGTCCAGGCGTGCTCGCGCGCGCCGCTCTGCGCCGAGAACGCGATGTCGAACGCCTTCGCGAAGTTCTGCCCCAGCTCGTGCGAGGTGCCCATCTGCAGCGCCTTGCCGTCACCCATCATGCCCTCGAGGCAGTAGGTGTTGGTCGCACCGGCGAACCGCTCGCGGTCCGTCTTGCGCCCGACGAGCACCGGCATGGCGAGCACCTTGACCATCAGGTCCTCGTACGCCTCGTGCAGGATCTTCTTCGCGTAGGCCCGCGCGTCCTGCTCGGTCGCGTGCGCGGTGTGGCCTTCCTGCCAGAGGAACTCACTCGTCCGCAGGAAGACACGGGGCCGCATTTCCCACCGGACCACGTTCGCCCACTGGTTCAGCAGCAGCGGCAGATCCCGGTACGAGTCGATCCACTTCGCCATGAACTCGCCGATCACGGTCTCACTGGTCGGCCGCACCACGACCGGCTCCGCGAGCTGCTTGCCGCCACCGTGCGTGACCACCGCCAGCTCCGGCGAGAAACCCTCGACGTGCTCCGCCTCCCGGGTCAGGTAGTTCTCCGGGATGAACAGCGGGAAATACGCGTTCTCCGCGCCCGCGTCCTTGATCCGCGCATCCATCTCGGACTGGATCCGCTCCCAGATCGCATACGCCGTCGGCCGGATCACCATCGTCCCGCGCACCGGCCCGTTGTCGGCCAGCTGCGCCTTGGCGATCAGATCCTGGTACCAGCGGGGAAAATCCTCCGCCCGGGGAGTCAGCACACGAGCCATAACCGCACATCCTAGGCCTCGGGGTTCCCCCGCCGTCGCGCGACGGGCAGCACCGCGGGACCCGAAGATCGAATCCCCTGTCCAATACCGATGGGTCGCGTCGTCCGCGTGCGGGTGCTCAGCCGGCCCGGGACAATCCCGAATTCGATGTTCCCGCTTCCGGCGTGGGCGCTTCGGGCGTGCTCCCGCGGGCAAACCTCCGGCTTCCCTCCGACTCCGCTGGCGCTCCGCTCCGGTCCGCCGGTCGGAGCCGGTCCCCGGGTGGTCACCGAAAACCACGCCGGTCCGGTTCACCGCGCTGCCGCGGCCCCGTCCCGACCCCGCGATCGACACCATCGGCTGGTCTCGTCGGCGCGGGTTGCGTCGCACGCCGACGAAGAGCCGGGCGCCGACGCCGGAAGCGGGTGGACGGGAAAACGCGGCGGACACCGGCCGAACGGACGACACCGCAGGTGCCGACTCGGCGAGAGGACGTCGCGCGCAGCTGACCGCATCCGACATGTCGGATGCGTCGGCCACCGCGCCGGCGAACTCCGCGGCCCTGACTCCACAAGGATCATCGACCGATGCACAAGGTAGGTCAACTTCGATGTTTGATCTACCTTTCGTACCGGTCAATGATCCTCCCGGCGAGGTCCGGTCGGCCGGCACGAGCGTGTGTGGAGCGGACGTACGGTCAGCGGAGGATGCGGCCCCGGAGGATGATGCGGCGCGGGGTGCGGACCGCCGTGAGGTCGTGGCGCGGGTCGGTGTCGTAGGCGACCAGGTCGGCGAGGCCGCCCTCGGTCAGGCCGGGGAGGCCGAGCCAGGCGCGGGCGCCCCACGACCCGGCGGCGAGCACGGCCTCGGCGGGCAGGCCGGCCCGGGTGTGCAGCAGCAGCATCTCCTCGGCGGCCTGGCCGTGGGCGATGCCGCCGCCGGCGTCGGTGCCGACGTAGATCGGGACGCCGGCCTCGTATGCGGCGCGGACCAGCTCCGGATTGCGGTCGCGGAGTGTGCGCATGTGAGCCGCGTACCCGGGGAATTTGGTCTCTGCCCGCGCGGCGATGCCGTCGAACGTCAGGATGTTGATCATCGTGGGGACCAGCGCGGTGCCGCGGCGGGCCATCTCGTCGAGGAGGTCGGGGCTCAGGCCGGTGCCGTGTTCGACCGAGTCGACGCCGGCCCGAACCATGATCTCCACGGCCTCCTCGGAGAACGTGTGCACGGCCGCCCGCGCGCCGGCTGCGTGTGCCGCCTCGACGGCGGCGGTCAGCGTGGCCGCGTCCCAGCTCGGTGCGAGATCGCCGGCGCCCCGGTCGATCCAGTCGCCGACCAGCTTGACCCAGCCGCTACCGGCCTTGGCCTGCGCCGCGACGGTCGCGGGCACGTCCACCGGCTCGACCTCGACCGCGGTGTCCCGCAGATAGCGCCTCGGCGCCGCGACATGCTGCCCGGCCCGGATCAGGCGCGGCATCTCCGGATCGTCGTCCAGTTCCGCGTAGGGGAACGGCGATCCCGCGTCCCGGATCGCCAGCACGCCCGCGTCACGGTCCTGGAACGCCAGCTCACGCGCCTGCGCCAGCGAGCCGACCGGTCCACCACCGGGCGCGATCCCGGGGTGGCAGTGCGCGTCGACCAGCCCGGGCAGCACGAACCCACCGTCCACAACGGTCTCCGCCCCGGGCTGCGGCTCGAACGTGACCCGATCCCCGACCAGCCACAGATCCCGGACCTCGTCCTCGGGCAGCAACACCCCACGCACATGCAGCACCATGCGCCCAGTCTTACCGACCGCTCCCGGACGGACCGAATGGCCGGTCACGCCGCGCCGTACAGGCAGGAAGATCGACGGTCACCGGGCAGGGTCGTCTCGCGATGAAAGTCCTCGGTTCGGGTCTCGATCTGATAGGCGTCGCCTGACCCGAACGGGTGAGGACAAATCAGTCCTCGTCGCGCTTCTTGGGCTTGTTCAGCTTGTTGAAGTCGATGTTGGGGAGCTTGAAGCCGGGCATGCCGCCGCCGCCCAGCGTGTTCGGGTCCATGCCCGGGGGGAGCTGGGGCATGCCGCCCATGCCCGGGAAGCCGCCCGGCATGCCGCCGGTGCGCGGACGGTTGTTGCCGCCGCCCTTCGTACCCTTGCGCTTGTTCTTCGGGCTCTTGGTGGCCTTGCGGCGGTTGCCGCCGCCGGGGAGGCCCATCATGCCGCCCATCTGCTTCATCATCTTCTGCGCGTCGGCGAAGCGGTTGAGCAGCTGGTTGACGTCCATCACCTGGACACCGGCGCCGTTGGCGATGCGGGCGCGGCGGGAGCCGTTGAGGATCTTGGGGTTGGTGCGCTCGGCGGGGGTCATCGAGCGAATGATCGCGGTGACCCGGTCGAAGTGCTTGTCGTCGAGCTCGGCGAGCTGGTCCTTCATCTGGCCCATGCCGGGCATCATGCTCAGCACGTTCGCGATCGGGCCCATCCGCCGGACGGCGACCAGCTGGTCGAGGAAGTCCTCCAGCGTGAACTGCTCGCCACCGAGCAGCTTCGCCGTCATCTTCTCCTTCTGGTCCTCGTCGAACGCGGCCTCGGCCTGCTCGATGAGGGTCAGCACGTCGCCCATGCCGAGGATGCGGCTGGCCATCCGGTCGGGGTGGAAGACGTCGAAGTCCTCCAGCTTCTCGCCGGTGGACGCGAAGAGGATGGGCTGGCCGGTCACGTGCCGGACGGAGAGCGCGGCACCACCGCGTGCGTCACCGTCGAGCTTGGAGAGGACCACGCCGGTGATGCCGACGCCGTCGCGGAACGCCTCGGCGGTGCGGACCGCGTCCTGACCGACCATGGCGTCGATGACGAAGATGACCTCGTCCGGGTCGACGGCGTCGCGGATGCCGGCGGCCTGCGCCATCATCTCCTCGTCGATGCCGAGACGGCCGGCGGTGTCGACGATGACGATGTCGCGGGCCTGGCGCTTCGCGTGCTCGATCGAGTCGCGCGCGACCTGGATCGGGTCGCCCTCGCCGTTGCCGCCGGAGGGCGCGTAGACCTCGACGCCGGCGCGCTGGCCGAGCACCTGCAGCTGGTTGACCGCGTTCGGCCGCTGGAGGTCGGCGGCGACGAGCAGCGGCTGGTGGCCCTGGGCCTTGAGCCAGCGGGCGAGCTTGCCGGCGAGCGTGGTCTTACCGGCACCCTGAAGGCCGGCCAGCATGATCACGGTGGGCGGGTTCTTGGCGAACTGGAGCCGCCGGCCCTCGCCGCCGAGGACGCCGATCAGCTCCTCGTGCACGATCTTGATGACCTGCTGCGCCGGGTTGAGCGCCTCGGAGACCGCGGCGCCGCGCGCCCGCTCCTTGAGCGTGTGGATGAACGCCTTGACCACGGGAAGCGCGACGTCCGCCTCCAGCAGGGCGAGACGGATCTCGCGCGCGGTGGCGTCGATGTCGGCGTCGGTGAGCTTGCCCTTGCCGCGGAGCTTGCCGAAGATCCCGGAGAGGCGGTCACTCAAGGTGTCAAACACTGCGCAACATCCCGTTTCTGTCTAAAACGCACCGGCGCGAAGAGGCCAACAGCAAGGGTAACCCGGCGAGTCAGGCGTGCGCGGCGGCGGCCAGCACGGCGGCCTCCACCTTCTCCCGGGCAGCGTCGTCGAAACCCGCACCGACCAGGTAGAACGCGTCGACCACGTCGCCGCCGAGCGTGGAGATCCGGGCGGCGCGCACGGACGTGCCGACGTCCTCGAGCGCGGACGCCAGCCGGTAGAGCAGCCCGGGCGAGTCCGCGGCGCGCACCTCCAGCACCACCGCGTCCGTGGCCACGTCGCGGTGCCAGACGACCTTCGGAGCGGCGCCGGTACGCGTGGGAGGCACTCGCCCGCGCAGCCGCTGCGTCACGGACACGTCGCCGTTGAGCACCCGGCGCAAATCGGCGGTGAGCGCGATCGGCTCGGCCGGTGTGCCGTACCGGGGCTGTACCCGCACCTCCAGCACCGCCCGCTCCCCCACCGTGGTGACGTCCGCGGCGAGCACGTCGAGCCGGTGCATGGACAGGCAGCCGGCCACGGCCGCGAGCAGTCCGCGCCGGTCCGCGGCCGCGACCGCGACCCGGTCGCCGTCGAGGTGCACCACGGGCAGCGGCGCGTCCAGCAGTTCCGGGTCGGGCTCCGCAGGTTTGGGCAGCGCGCCGGTGTCCAGCGCGGTGCGCACGCGTGCGACCAGCTCGCGGATCAGCCGGCCCTTCCAGTCGGACCAGGCGGCCGGGCCGGTCGCTATCGCGTCCGCGCGGGCCAGGCTGTGCAGCAGGTCGAGCGTGAGCGGGTCCTCGACCGCGGTCGCGACGCGGGTGATGGTGACCGGGTCGCTCAGGTCGCGGCGGGTGGCCACCTCGGGCAGCAGCAGGTGCAGCCGGACCAGGCGTTCGATCAGCGCGACCTCGGCCGGCGGCAGCCCGATGCGCTGCGCGATGCCGGCCGCGATCGGCGCGCCGACCGCGCTGTGGTCGCCGGGCAGGCCCTTGCCCACGTCGTGCAGGAACGCGGCGAGCAGCAGCAGGTCGGGCCGGTCGACGTCGCGGGTGAACGCGGTGGCCTCGGACGCGGCCTGGACCAGGTGCCGGTCCAGCGTGAACCGGTGCACCGCGTTGTGTTGCGGCAGGCTGCGCATGCGCGCCCATTCCGGCAGCCAGCCGTCGACCAGGCCGTACCGGTCGCAGGTCTCCCAGGTCGCGGGCAGGCCGGGACCGGCGCCGAGCAGCGTGATCAGGGCCGACCGGGCCGCTTCCGGCCAGGGCGCGGGCAGCGGCGGGCAGTAGGTGGCGAGCCATTCGCAGGTGGCGCGCGCGATCGGCAGCCGGTGCACGGCCGCGGCCGCGGCGACGCGGAGCGAGAGGCTGGGGTCGGGGCGCGGCCCGATCGCGGTTCGTGCCAGTACGAGCTCGCCGTCGTGCTCGACCACGTCCCGGGCGACCGGGCGGCGTACCGGCGTGCCCGCGGTCAGCAGGCGTCGACGGCCGCGGAGCCGGTCCGCAGCGCGCCAGGCGTCGTCGACCGCGTGCGCGATGGTCCGCGCGTCGCCGGAGACGCGGCGCAGCAGCGCGTCGCCGTCGTCCAGGCCCAGCGCCAGCGCCACGGACTTCCGTTCCTGGGCGACCAGCCGGTCGACCCGGCGGCCGACCGCGAGGTGCAGCGCGTCCCGGACGTCGAGCATGTGCAGGTTCGCGGCCCGGACCGCCGGGCGCATCGCGTCCGCGATGCCGGCCCGGCCCATGCCGCGCAGGATCGTCACGTCGCGCAGCCCGCCGGACGCCTCCTTGACGTCGCCCTCCAGCAGGAACGCCAGCTCGCCGTGGGTTTCCCAGCGCGCGCGAGTGATCTCGCGGAGCGCCTCCAGGTTGCGGACCGCAGTGCGCCGCCAGAGGTCCGCGGACTCGGTGATCAGCCGCTCGGACAGCGCACGGTCACCGGCGACGTGCCGGGCGTCGAGCATGCCGAGCGCGGCCTTGACGTCCGACGCCGCCACCTCGATAGCCTGATCGACGGTACGGACCGAGTGGTCGAGTTTGTGCTTCGCGTCCCAGATGGGGTACCAGATCGAGGAGGCCAGCTCGTCGATCCCGGTCACGCCGGCGTGCACCAGCACCAGGTCCAGGTCGCTGAACGGCGCGACCTCACGCCGGCCGAGCCCACCCACCGCGACCAGCGCGACGCCGGGCACACCGGCGGGCATCAGCGTGGTCAGCCACGAGTCGAGCGCCGCCGCACGCGTGGTGCGTGCGACGGCGCCGATGTCACTCATATCCGTGTGTTACAGCGCGTCGAGGCCGCGCTCGCCGGTCCGGACCCGGATGACGTCGTCCACGGACGTCACCCAGACCTTCCCGTCGCCGATCTTCCCGGTCCGGGCCGCCGTGACGACCGCGTCGACGACCTTCTCGACGTCGATCTCGTCGGTCAGCACCTCGACCCGGATCTTCGGCAGGAACTCCACCGTGTACTCCGCACCGCGGTAGACCTCGGTGTGTCCCTTCTGCCGGCCGTAGCCCTGCACCTCGCTCACGGTGAGCCCGGCGACGCCGAGGGCGTGCAGGGCCTCCTTCACCGCGTCGAGCTGGTACGGCTTGATGACCGCGGTCACCAGCTTCATGCTCAGTCCCTCCATCGTGGCAACGTAACCGGTGACCTGTTAGCCTGCGACCTTTTCGTCGGCCGTGGCGGGCGTGGCGGGTGCCGCGGCCGCGGGGGTGCCGCTCGACGGGGCGATCCCGGCCAGGGCGAACGCGCCGCCGCCACCCGTGGGGGCGGAGAAGTCGTACGCGCTCTCCGCGTGCTCGACCTGGTCCACACCCTCGGTCTCCGCCTCGGACGAGACGGTCATGCCGATCGTCTTGTCGATCGCGAAGCCCAGGATGACCGAGATGATCAGCGAGTACGCCAGCACCGCGAACGCGCCCGCGGCCTGCTTGCCGAGCTGCTCGACACCGCCGCCGTAGAACAGGCCCTGCGGGCCGGCCTCGCCGTAGAACTTCTGGGTGGCGATCAGGCCGATGGACAGCGCGCCGATCAGGCCGCCGACCATGTGCACGCCGACCACGTCGAGCGAGTCGTCGAAGCCGAGCTTGTACTTCAGGC
Source organism: Catenuloplanes indicus (assembly GCF_030813715.1). NCBI lineage: Bacteria > Bacillati > Actinomycetota > Actinomycetes > Micromonosporales > Micromonosporaceae > Catenuloplanes > Catenuloplanes indicus. The sequence continues at coordinate 6,315,979 of NZ_JAUSUZ010000001.1, read as the reverse complement.
CGACCGACAGCGCGCAGATCGCACCGGTGACGATGCCGAGGCCGATCGCGCCGATCGGCTCGACGAACGCACAGGCCGGGGTGATCGCGACCAGGCCGGCGATCGCACCCGAGGACGCGCCGAGCAGCGTGGGCTTGCCGTCGCGGATCCACTCCACGACCAGCCAGCCGATGACCGCGGCCGCGGTGGCGACCTGGGTGTTCAGGAACGCGATGCCGGCGATCGCGTCGGCCGCGCCCTCGGAGCCGGCGTTGAAGCCGAACCAGCCGAACCAGAGCAGACCGGCGCCGAGCGCGATGGTCGGCACGTTGTGCGGCTTGTACGCACCGGACGGCCAGCCGTTCCGCTTGCGCAGGATGATCGCCAGGCCGAGCGCCGCCGCACCCGCGTTGATGTGCACCGCGGTGCCACCGGCGAAGTCGAACGCGCCCATCTCGAAGATCCAGCCGCCGCCCCACACCCAGTTCGCGACCGGGAAGTAGACGAGGGTGGCCCAGGCGACCGCGTAGACGATCCAGCCGGCGAACTTGGCGCGGTCCGCGAGCGCGCCGCTGATCAGCGCGACCGTGATGATCGCGAACATCATCTGGAAGACCGCGAAGACGAACGTCGGGACCGGGACCAGCTCGGACCAGGCGCCGGTGAGGTCCTGCGTCATGAACGCGTACTGCGTGACGTCGCCGAAGAAGCCGTTCGACTTACCGAACGCGATGGAGAAGCCGTAGAAGACCCAGAGCAGGGACACGATGGCGATGGAGCTGAAGCTCATCATCATCATGTTCAGGATGCCCTTGGACTTGGTCATGCCACCGTAGAAGAACGCCAGACCCGGAGTCATGAGAAGCACAAGAGCGGACGAAACAAGCAACCAGGCGGTGTGCCCGGAATCGATGGCAATCTCCGGCACGCTGCCTCCTCTCGGTTTGAATTCCTCCCTCCCGGTGGCAAGGCAGCATCGCCCCGTCGCCGGTTGGACGAGAGCTTCACGGGCCGCTGTTTCGCGCTGGGTCTCCAGTCCGTTTCTTGAGAGTCACGGGTTGTTTCCAACGTGTGAAGAAACACTCACCATCCCTGAACAGAGGGTGGCGTATCAGCCGATCATCTATCGCAGAGTGTACTCAAGTGCGTTCCGCTCGTAGTCGAGCAGACGAAGATCGCGCATCGGGCGACGCAGGTGTCCCTTTTGCACGATGGTCACGAACGCGGGATCACCGGCCGCCGCCATCCGCCGGATGCCCTCGACGTGGTCGACGATCCGCTTGCGAATGGTCCGGACCAGGCGGTGCCGGTCGCGCGGGATCAGCCCGTACGCGTCCGCGAACAACCGCAGCCGGCGCGGCCGGTTCGGCCGCTTCCAGCCCAGCGTCTGCGAGTCCCGGTCGGAGAAGAGCGGCACCCAGGTCCAGGCCGCGTACGCCACGTCGTAGATCCGCGCCCCCGGTGACGCCAGGTCGAAGTCGATCAGCGCGAGCGTGCCGTCCGGCCGCCAGATCACGTTGTGCGGCGCCGCGTCGTGGTGGCAGATCACCTCCGTGTCCGGCGGCGGCGGCCCGAACGAGCGCCACACCGCGCCGGGCGGCGGCTGGAAACCGTACTGCGCGTCGTGGAACATCCGCAGCATGGTCGCCACGGTGACCAGCGCCTCGTCCGTCACCCAGTGCTCGGCCAGCGGGTACTCGCCGCACTCGCCGTCGATGTAGGACAGCACCTCGCGGCCCTTGTCGTCTATCCCGAGCGCGCGCGGCGAGCCGCTGAAGCCGACGTACTCCATGTGGCGCAGCAGCGCGTGCACCGAGGGCGTCCACGGTCCCGCGTTGCGGCGTACGGTGTCGCCGACCCGGTGCACGGTGGAGACGTTGCCGCCGCGCAGCGGCACCTCCTCGTACCCGGGCTCCGGGTGCAGCTGCGGCACGTACGGCCGGCCGGGCTGCTGCGGTGTCTGCGGCGGGTACTGGTGCACAGGCGGGGGCTGCTGCGGCGGCTGGTGGTAGACCGGCGGCGGCTGTTGCGTGTAGTGCTGCGGCTGGCCGGACCCGCCCGGGGGCGGCCACGACATGCCCGGCGCGCGGTGTGGGTGCGTCACGGCGGTTACGCGCCGGTCCCGAGCAGCGCGTCGACGAACTGCACGGGCTCGAAGGGCGCCAGGTCGTCCGGGCCCTCGCCCAGGCCGACCAGCTTGACCGGGATGCCCAGCTTGCGCTGCACCGCGATCACGATCCCCCCCTTCGCCGTGCCGTCCAGCTTGGTCAGCACGACACCCGTCACGTCGACCACCTCTGTGAAGACCCTCGCCTGCTCCAGGCCGTTCTGCCCGGTGGTGGCGTCGAGCACCAACAGCGTCTCATCCACCGGCCCGTGCTTCTCCACGACCCGCTTGACCTTACCCAGCTCGTCCATCAGGCCGACCTTGTTCTGCAGCCGGCCCGCGGTGTCCACCAACACGGTATCCACCCGGGTCTCGATACCCCGTTTCACGGCATCGAACGCGACACTCGCCGGATCCGCGCCCTCGGGACCGCGGACCACCTCGGCGCCGACCCGGGAACCCCAGGTGGCGAGCTGCTCGGCGGCGGCCGCCCGGAACGTGTCGGCCGCACCCATCAGCACGGTACGCCCGTCCGCGATCAGCACCCGGGCGATCTTGCCGCAGGTGGTGGTCTTGCCGGCGCCGTTCACGCCGACCACCATGATCACCGCCGGGGTGTCGCCGGTGGGCGCGGACCGCAGCGTCCGGTCCATGCCCGGCTCCAGCGCCGCGACCAGTTCCTCGGCCAGCAGCGCGCGCACGTCCGCGGCGGTCTTCGTGCCCAGCACGCGGGTGCGCTCGCGCAGCCGTTCGACGATCGCGGTGGTCGCCTCGATGCCGACGTCCGCGCCGATCAGGCTGTCCTCGATCTCCTCCCACGTGTCGTCGTCGATGTGGTCGCGGGAGAGCAGGCCGAGCAGGCCCTTGCCGAAGACGTTCTGCGAGCGGGACAGCCGCGCGCGCAGCCGCACCAGCCGCCCGGCCGACGGCTCCGGCCGCTCGACGGCCGGTTCCTCGACGGCGGGTTCCTCGACGACGGCGGGCGGGGCCTCCACCACCGGAGCCGGCGCCACGGAAACCGGAGAAGCCTCGGGCACCGGCTTCTCGGTGATCACCGGAGGAGAGGAGGGCGTAACGGGCGGCACCGGGGGCCGCCGGCGCAGCCGCGGCACCACCAGACCGAGCCCGCCGAGCACCAACACGCCCAGCATCACCAGAGCGACGACCACGTAGTCCATGACCGAATCCTGTCAGATGGGCCCGCAGGCGTCCCGCCGACCGCTCCACCCCTTACCGGGCCGTCGGTTGTCCAACTCCCCCGGTCACCCACGGGGTAACGGCCGGTGAACCCCGGCTCCCGCCCCGGTCACCCACCCCTAAACGGTGTAAACACTTTCCGGATGCGGTGACGAGTGACACGCACCCCGCTGGCGCCACGGTGATCCGGGTGGGCAGGATGAAGCCCACCATCCCCCGGAGGTCCGTTAAATGACGACCGATCAGCCGAGCGAAGCGCTGCTCATCGGCCCGCTGCTGCGCCGCGTCGCCGGCACGAAGGCCACGGTCTGGGTCGAGACCGCGCACGCGGCGGAGGTCGAGGTGCGCGCGGGTGCGGCCGGTGGGCGCGCGGCCACGTTCTCCGCGTTCGGTCACCACTACGCGCTGGTCCTGGTGGAGGGTCTGGCCGAGGGTGCGGTCACCCCCTACGACGTGTACGTGGACGGGGCGCACGTCTGGCCGCCGGCGGACTACCCGTACCCGAGGAGTGTCATCCGGACCCGCGGCGGCGCGGAGCGGGACACGGAGGCGAAGCTGGTGTTCGGCTCCTGCCGGGAGACGACGCAGCACGCGACGACGCGGCGGCTGCCGCCGGACGCGCTGGACGCCTACGCGCGGCGCCTGATGCCGGCCGGCCCGGACGACGAGGCCTGGCCGGACTTCCTGGTGCTGCTCGGTGACCAGGTCTACGCGGACAAGACCTCGGACACGGTACGCAAGCAGCTCACGGCGCGTACCAAGCCGCACCACGGCACCGGCGACGACGTGCAGACGTTCGACGAGTACACGAAGCTCTACGAGGAGTCCTGGCGCGACCCGGAGATCCGCTGGCTGTTCTCCACCGTGCCGTCCGTGATGATGTTCGACGACCACGAGATCATCGACGACTGGAACTCGTCGGCATCGTGGCGCGCGGACATGCAGCGGGAGCCCTGGTGGGCCGAGCGGATCATGAACGGGCTCGCCTCCTACTGGGTCTACCAGCACATGGGCAACCTGCCGCCGGACCGGCTGCAGGAGGACGCGCTCTACCCGAAGGTGGCCGGCGCCGCGGACGCGACCGAGATCCTCCGCGAGTTCGCCGCCCGGGTGGACCAGGAGGCGGACTTCGGGCACGACCCGGAGAGCTGGAGGTCGCGGCAGTACCAGTGGAGCTTCGCGGTCGATCTCGGGCGTACCCGGCTGGTGGTCCTGGACAACCGGTGCAGCCGGGTGCTGGACCCGGACCATCGCGCGATGCTGCCGGCCGCGGAGTGGTCCTGGTTCCTCGACCAGGCGCACGGGTCGACCTTCGACCACCTGGTGGTCGGCTCGTCGCTGCCGTGGCTGATGCCGCCCGCGATCCACTACCTGGAGGCGTGGAACGAGCGGATCAGCGCGTCCAGGCGGCCACGGGTGGCCGCGTTCGGCGAGAAGGTGCGGCGCGCGGTCGACCTGGAGCACTGGGCCGCGTTCCAGAGCTCGTTCGAGGCGCTGGCCGACCTGTTCCGGGTGCTCGGCCGCAGCAGCACCGGCCCGGCGTCGATCTCGGTGCTCTCCGGCGACGTGCACCACTCGTACGTGGCCAAGGCCGAACTGGGCCCCGGTGTGATCACCCCGGTGCACCAGCTGACCTGCTCGCCGATACACAACCAGGTGCCGAGCTTCATGCGGCCGCTGATGCGGATCGGCTGGGCGCGCTGGGCCGGGCTGGTCGCCCGCGGCCTGGCGTTCAGCGTGGGCGTGCGCTCGTCGTCGCTGCGCTGGCGGAAGAGCGAGGACGACCCCTACTTCGGCAACGCGGTCGCGACGCTGACCCACCGGGGCCGCCAGGCGCGGGTGATCATCGAGGGCACCACGCCGGACGGCCGGCTGGACACGGTCGCGGACGTGTTGCTCACGACTCCGTGACCTCGTGGAACGGCCCGTTGTTGAACCAGAGCGCGTCGATCGTGTAGGCCCGGCCGCCGCCGGTGAACCGCACCACGAGGCGCTCCGGCGACGGTTGCGCGGTGTCCGTGGCGAACCCGGTCGCGGGCGTCGCGGACACCAGGCTGACCACCTGGTCCACGATCTGGATGACGGCCTGCCCACCATCAACCTTGAAACTTCGGACATATGTGACTTTGCCGTTGGTTTCGGTCGCGGTCCAGCCGTTCACGACGGACTGCTTCGGCGCCGCGGGCCCGGCCTCACGCGTGGGAGCGCTACTACGGGCCGCGGTGGGGACCGGCGCCGCGGCGCTCTCACGGACCGCGGGCGGCGACGGGGAGGACGATGGCGTCACGGAGAGTGTCGGCGACGGCGACGGCGTGACCACCGGCGGCGCCGGAGCAGGCGACAACCTGCGCAGATCCGACGCACTCAGCGGAATGGCGCGATCGGGCAGCGCCGTGTTCAACACGGGGCGTAACCCCACCCACACCGTCACGGCCCCGAGCACGGTGGCCAGCACCCATGCCATCGCCCCGCCGCCCAGCTGCCAGATCCGCACGGGACTCATAGTGCCAACTCGGGATAGCGTGCTGCCATGCCCCTCGTCCTGCTCGTCGACGACGACCCCACGGTGCGCGGCGCCATCGCGCATACGCTGACCGACCTCGGACACGCCGTCCGCGCGGTCGGCAGCGCCATGGAGGCGCTGCAGGAGATCACCCACAATCAGCCTGACCTGGTGATTCTCGACCTCGGCCTGCCCGACATCGACGGCGCGGACGCGTTGCGCATGCTGCGTACGATCTGCGACGTGCCGGTGATCGTGGCCACCGGGCGGCGCGGCGAGCTGGACATCATCCGCCTGCTCAACGCGGGTGCGGACGACTACGTGGTGAAGCCGTTCTCCACCGCGCACCTGGCCGCGCGGGTCACCGCGGTGCTGCGCCGGGGCCGTCCGGCCGCGCCGGAACGCAGCTCGGAGCCGGTGCGGGTGGGCGGGCTGTGCGTCGACCCGTCCCGCCGGACGATCACGCTCGACGGCGAGGTCCTGAAACTCACCCGAAAGGAGTACGAGCTGCTCGCGTACCTCGCCGGCCGCGCCGGGCAGGTGGTCACCCGCAAGGAGCTGGTGACCGAGGTCTGGCGCGCGCCGTACGCCGGTTTCGAGAAGACGCTCGACGTCCACATCTCCTGGTTGCGCCGCAAGCTCGGCGAGACCGCCGCCCAGCCCCGCCTGCTGCACGCCGTCCGCGGCGTCGGCATCATGCTGGCCGATCACAGTTGAGGGCCGCGCTCGCCCGGCTGGCGCTGGCCGTGACGTCGATGGTCGCGCTGTCGTTCGTCGTACCGCTGGCCCTGGTCGTCATGGAGATCGCCGAGGACCGCGCGCTCGCGGACGCGCATCAGCAGGCCGTCGGCATGGTCGCGGCGCTGACCGTGACGGACGATCCGGACGTGCTCACCCGCGCGATGGCCGCGACCGCGGCCGGGGCCGACAACCGGCTGGCCGTGCACCTGCCCGGTCAGCCGCCGATGGGCACCAGCGTGGCCGACGCGGGCGACGTGGAGCTGGTGGAGTCACGCCGGCAGGCGACCACCGCGGTCGTGCCGGGCGGCCAGGTCTACCTTCAGGCCACCGCGATCGACGGGAACCGTACCGCGGTGATCGAGGTCTTCGTGCCCGACGCGGACCTGCGCCGGGGCGTCGACGTGGCCTGGGCCGCGATGGCCGGCATGTCGCTGGTGCTGGTCGCCGGCTCGGTCTTCGTCGCGGACCGGATCGGCGTCCGGCTGGTCCGCGCGGCCCGCTCGCTGGCCGGCGCGGCCCGCGCGTTCGGCGCCAAGGACCTCTCCGCGCGCGTCACCCCGGCCGGTCCGCCGGAGCTGCGCGAGGCCGCGAGCGCGTTCAACACGATGGCCGACCGCATGATCCAGTTCATCGACAAGGAGCGGGAACTCGCGTCCGACCTGTCGCACCGGCTGCACACGCCGCTGACCGCGCTGCGCCTGGACGCGGACCGGATCCCGCCCGGCCCGGTCGCGGACCGGGTGCGCCAGGCGGTGTCGGATCTCCAACACGAGATCGACGAGATCATCGGCGGCGCGCGACGGCCGGTCACTGAGCGTACCGACGCGCAGACCGATCTGGTCGAGGTGCTCGCCGACCGGCTGTCCTTCTGGGCCGTGCTCGCGGACGACCACGGCCGCCCCTGGCAGGTCGTCGGCGCGGACCGCCCGGTCTTCGTCAACGTGCCCGAGGAGGACCTGATCGGCGTGGTCGACGCGCTCATCGGCAACGTCTTCGAGCACACGCCGCAGGGCACGCCGTTCCTGGTCACGGTGTCGGATGACGCGCTCACCGTGTCCGATGCCGGCCCCGGCATCCGCGATCCGCGGGCCGCGCTGCAACGCGGGCACAGCGGCGGCGGCTCCACCGGACTCGGCCTGTCCATCGTGCACCGGGTCGCCACCGAGCTCGGCGGCGGCGTCCGGATCGACCGCGGGGAGCTCGGCGGGGCGCGGGTCACCCTGCACCTCAAGCACGCGCTATCTTGATCGCTCGTCACCCCCCGCAGTTGTCATTCCGCTGATTGGCCGGCACGCGCGCCGGTGGAGGGAAGAGCCAGTCCGTGAACATCCTCGAAGCGGTGCTGCTCGGCGCCGTCGAAGGCTTCACCGAGTTCCTGCCGGTCTCCAGCACGGGTCACCTCACGATCCTGGAGAAGCTGCTCGGCTACCAGATCGACGCACCGGACATCACCGCGTTCACCGCGATCATCCAGTCCGGCGCGGTGCTGGCCACGCTGCTCTACCTGCGCGGCGACATCCTCCGGATCATCAAGGCCTGGTTCCTGGGCCTGTTCAAGGCGGAGAACCGCGGCACCCCCGACTACCGGTTCAGCTGGGCGGTCATCCTCGGCTCGGTCCCGATCGCGATCATCGGTCTGCTCTTCAAGGACCAGATCGAGACCACGCTGCGCAGCCTCTGGTTCGTCGGCACCGCGCTGATCGTCTGGAGCTTCGTCATGTGGTTCGCCGACCGCGCGGCCACCCAGACCCGCCACGAGGCCGACGTGACCTGGAAGGACACGCTGATCATCGGCGTCACCCAGTGTCTCGCGCTGATCCCCGGCGTCTCCCGCTCCGGCGCCACCATGTCCGCCGGCCTGCTCCGTGACCTCGACCGTGTCACGGTCACCCGCCTGTCGTTCTTCCTGTCCATCCCGGCGCTGACCGCGGCCACGCTGCTGCAGGTCGTCACCGAGTTCGACAACATCTCCAACGGCGTCGGCTGGGTCAACACGCTGGTCGCCACCGTGGTCAGCTTCATCGTCGCCTACTTCGCGGTCAACTGGCTGCTCAAGTTCGTCGCCAAGCACAGCTACACGATCTTCATCGTCTACCGCATCGTGCTGGGCACGATCGTGCTCGCCCTGGTCGCGACCAACACCATCTCGGCCACGTAAGCACCGCTCGACGGGCCGGCCGGCGGCTGCCGGCCGGCCCGTTCACCGTCATCTCCCGTTTCCGGCGTGGTGCGGCCCGCATGCTCGCCACATGCGGAGGCGTGATCGCCGCCCGAGACCCGATCGCCGCGCCGGGCAGGCGCCGGGAACCGCCAGCGGAGGCGGGGACGGGCGGGAGGTCACGGGGTCGGTCGGGCAGAATCGGGCGCATGACGACCGATTGGACTGCACCGGTTATCGAGCGCGCGTCGGAGCCCTTTGTCGCGCCGGAGCGGCAGATGCTGGAAGGGTGGCTGGACTGGCACCGGCAGACGTTGCTGACGAAGTGTGCGGGGCTGACGGCGGAGCAGCTCAAGACCGCGAGCGTGGAGCCGTCGATTCTCACGCTGCTCGGGCTGGTGCGGCACATGGCCGAGGTGGAGCGCTGGTGGTTTCGCGTGTTCACCGGGGTGGCGCCGGATCTCGAGGACATCTACTGCACGCCGGAGCAGCGCGACGGTGACTTCGAGAACGTGGCGGACGCGGACGCGGAGCGGGACTTCGCCACGTTCATCGCGGAGACCGAGGAGGCGCGGGCCGCGGTCAAGGGCGTGGACCTGGACCACATCTACCGGCACCCGACGAACGGCACCGAGAAAAACCTGCGCTGGATCTACGTTCACATGATCGAGGAGTACGCGCGGCACAACGGCCACGCGGACTTCCTGCGCGAGCGGATCGACGGCGTGACGGGCGACTGAGCCCCCGCCACGCCGCCGGCCGGGGCGTCAGGAGATCGCGCTGTAGATCGGGACGAAGCCGAGACCGGTGCCGGTCGGGGAGAAGACCTCCATCTTGCGCACGACGGTGCCGGGGGTACTGGCGTTGACGGCGTTGCCGACCCCGATGCCGCCCATCGCGATCGCGCACACATAACTCGGCGTGAATGCCTTGTGACCGGATCAGAGGTCCAGCGCCGCCCGGACGTAACGCAGGTCGTCCGCGCCGCTCCAGCGGAGGGCGGAGAGGCCGGCGGCGCGGGCGCCACGGACCGCGCGGTCGTCGGCGTCGATGAAGAAGACCAGCGACGGCGGCAGCTGGAGGGCCTGGCAGGCCGCGATGAAGAACTCCTTGGCCGGCTTGTGCGTGCCGACCACGGACGAGTTGACCACCACGTCGACCTCGCCGGTCAGGCCGAGCGCGTCCAGGTCGGCGGGGAGCGCGTCGGTGCCGTTCGTGGCTATGCCGACCGGCAGGCCGGCGGCGCGGACGTCGCGCAGGAACGCCAGCACGTCCGGGTCGACGGTGCCGCGTTCGGCCTGCCACTCCCCGACGGCCGCGCGGGCCCGCTCCGGACCGCCGGCCGCGAACGTCAGCTCGTCCGCGACGACGGACATCCACTGTGCGTGCGACACCTCGCCGACCAGCGCGGGCTGCATGCGCCCCCACACGGTCGCGGTGTCCCGGAGACGGCCGGGCTCCATCCCGTACCGTTGCTCGATCTCAAGGATCTTGATCTCCGGTACGTGCCGGAGCACGCCGTCCAGGTCGACGAGCAGGGCACGTGCCCGCTGTCTACGCATCCGCACTCTCCTTGACGAGCTTCTGACTGATGACCTCGGTGACGCCGGCGCGCATGGTGATGCCGTAGAGCGCGTCCGCGACCTCCATGGTCCGCTTCTGGTGGGTGATGATGATCAGCTGCGAACGCTCCCGAAGCTGCTCGAACAGCGTGATCAGGCGGCCCAGGTTCACGTCGTCCAGTGCGGCCTCGACCTCGTCCATGATGTAGAACGGGCTGGGGCGGGCCCGGAAGATCGCACAGAGCATGGCGACCGCGGTGAGCGATCGCTCGCCGCCGGACAGCAACGACAGCCGCTTGATCTTCTTGCCGGGCGGGCGTGCCTCGACCTCGACGCCGGTGGTGAGCATGTCCTCCGGGTCGGTCAGGATCAGCCGGCCCTCGCCGCCCGGGAAGAGCACCTGGAACACGTGCTCGAACTCGCGCGCGGTGTCCTCGAACGCGGACGTGAAGACCTCCAGGATCCGGTCGTCCACGTCCTTGACCACGGTGAGCAGGTCCTTGCGGGTGGCCTTGAGGTCCTCCAGCTGGTCGGAGAGGAACTTGAACCGCTCCTCCAGCGCGGCGAACTCCTCCAGCGCCAGCGGGTTGACCTTGCCCAGCAGCGTCAGGTCGCGTTCCGCCTTGGCCGCGCGCTTCTCCTGCGTGGGGCGGTGGAACGGCACCGGCTCCGGCACCGGCTTGCCGTCCTTCTCCGCGGCGGCGACGTCGGCCTGGCTCGGCGGCACCGGGTTCTGCGGGCCGTACTCGGTGGTCAGCGTCTCGACGTCGAGCGAGAAGTCCTCGGCCGCCTTCGCCTCCAGCTGCTCCAGGCGCAGGCGCTGCTCCGCGCGGGCCACCTCGTCCCGGTGCACCTCGCTGGTCAGCCGCTCCAGTTCGCCGGAGAGCTGCTTGGCGACCGAGCGCACCTCCTGCAACTCGGCCTCGCGCGCGGACCGGGTGGCGGCGATCTCGTCGCGGCTCTGCGCGGCCGTCTCCAGCGACGCGACGATCCTGGCCAGCGCCTGGCCCGCGCCGGTCACGACGGCTCGGGCGATCGCCGCACCACGGGCGCGGGCCGCCTTGCGAGCGGCCGCGCGTTCCCGGGCCGCGCGTTCCGCGTTCGCCTGCCGGAGCAGCGAGTCGGCCCGGCCGGAGATGGACGACACCCTTTCCTCGGCGGTACGGACGGCGAGCCGGACCTCCATCTCGTTCTGCCGGGCCTGGGGCACGCTCGCGGCCAGTATGTCGCGCTCCTCGGTGGACGGTTCCTCGTCGAGCGGCATCTCCTCCGCGACGCGCAGCCGTTCCTCCAGTTCTTCGAGGCGCATCAGGTCCTGCTCGCGGGCCTGCTCGGCCTTGGCGCGGGACGCGGCGAGCCGTTCCGTCTCGGCCTTGGCGGACCGCGCGGCGGCGCCCAGCTCGGCCAGCCGGCGGGCGGCCGCGTTGCGCTGGCTCTCCGCCTCGCGCTTGGCCGCGGCCGCGACCTGCACCGCTTCCTTCTTCCCCGCGACGTCCTCCCGGGCTTCCCCGAGCTCCGCGCGGAGGCCCGCGATCGTCTCCTCGGCCGCCTCCCGGTTCGCCTTCGCCTCGTCGACCGCGGCCTGCACCTCGATGTAGCTGACCGCCTTGCCGGAGCCACCGGCGGCCGCGAAGGCGCCGAGCACGTCGCCCTCGGGCGTGACCGCGCGCAGCTCCGGGTTGCCGGCCGCGACGCGGGCCGCGGACTCCAGGTCGGGTACGAAAACCACGTCGCGAAGCGCCCGGTGTACCGCGGGCCGCACCTGCTCCGCGCAGGTGATCAGGTCGGGGGCCCAGAGCGCGCCGTCCGGCAGCGCGGGCCGCAGCGCGTCGAGCGAGCCCAGGTCGCCGGGGCCGGCCTCGCCCGCGACCAGCATCGCGGCCCGGCCGGCGTCGGCGATCTTGAGGGTGCGCATCGCCTCGACGGCCTCATCCACACCGGCCACCGCGACCGCGTCGGCCAGCACGCCGAGCGCGGCGGCGAGCGCGGCCTCGTGACCCGGGCGCACGCTCAGCATGCCGGCCAGGCTGCCCAGCAGGCCCGGTACCTGCCCGGCCTTGGCGAGCAGCGCGCCGGCGCCGTCCTTGCGCTTGAGGCCCATGGCGAGGGCCTCCTCGCGCGCCTTCCAGCTGGCCGCGTCCTTCTCCGCCGAGCGCTCGGCCTCGGAGAGCCGGCGGACCACGGCGGACGCGGCGTCGTGCGCGGCGACCGCCTCGGCGTGCCGGGCGTCGAGGTCCGCGTTGTCCCGGTCGGCCTCGGTCGACTCGGCGGAGACCGCGTCCACCGCGGCCTGGGCCCGCTCGGCGCGCTCGGCCGCGTCGGTGTGCGCGGCGACCAGGCGGGAGATCTCCTCCTGCGCGGTGGACGACCGGGCCTGGGCCGCGTTGACCTGGCCGGTCAGCTTCGCCAGACCCTCCCGGCGGTCGGCGATGGCCTTCGCGGCGGTACGCAGCGCGCGCTCCGCGTCCGCGAGCTGGCGCTCCATCTCCTGCCGGGCCTCGATCGCCTCGGCCAGCCGGGCCTTGTCCTCCTCCAGCGCCTCGCGGAGCTCCTCCTCCTGCGCGCGGACCTCCTCGGCCTGCGCCTCCAGCATCTCCGGGTCGCGGCCGGGCCGCTCCTCCTCGCCGGGCGCGGACAGGTGCCGCAGCCGCTCACCGGCCAGCTGCTCGGTGGAGCGGAACCGCTCCTGCAGCGCGGACAGCTTGTACCAGGCGTCCTGCGCGGCCGCGAGCAGCGGCGCGTCCTCCGCGTGCGCGGCCTCCAGCGCGGCGAGCCGGCGCTGGGCGATCTCGTTCTCCTTCTCCAGCTCGCCGCGGCGGGTGCGGAGCGCGGCCTCGTCCGCGATCTCCTTCTCCAGCGTGGTGCGCAGCGTGGTGAGGTCGTCGGCGAGCAGCCGGAGCCGGGCGTCGCGCAGGTCGGACTGGATGCCGGCGGCGCGGCGGGCCACCTCGGCCTGCCGGCCGAGCGGCTTGAGCTGGCGGCGCAGCTCCGCGGTCAGGTCGGTCAGCCGGTTCAGGTTGACCTGCATGGCGTCCAGCTTGCGGATCGCCTTCTCTTTCCGCTTGCGGTGCTTGAGCACACCGGCCGCCTCCTCGATGAACGAGCGGCGGTCCTCCGGTTTCGCATGCAGCATGCTGTCCAGCCGGCCCTGGCCGACGATGATGTGCATCTCGCGGCCGATGCCGGAGTCGGAGAGCAGTTCCTGGATGTCGAGCAGCCGGCAGCCGTTGCCGTTGATCTCGTACTCGGACTCACCGGAGCGGAACATCCGGCGGGTGATCGAGACCTCGGTGTAGTCGATCGGCAGCGCGCCGTCCGTGTTGTCGATCGTGAGCGTGACCTCGGCGCGGCCCAGCGGCGCGCGACCGGCCGTACCGGCGAAGATCACGTCTTCCATCTTGCCGCCGCGCAGCGCCTTCGCGCCCTGCTCGCCGAGCACCCAGGCGATCGCGTCCACGACGTTGGACTTGCCGGAGCCGTTCGGGCCCACCACACAGGTGATGCCGGGCTCCAGGCGCATGGTGGTCGCGCTGGCGAACGACTTGAAGCCCTTCACCGTCAGGCTCTTGAGATGCACGAATCCGTATCCTCACCCCGGCGCCCCGCCGCAGGGAGGCCGGCGGGCAAGCGATTCCGCAGGGTAACCCGCGGTAGACGAGCATCACGCGGCGCCCTCGTCCCCGCCGCTGCCCCGAGTGGTCAACGAGCAGGCCAGGCTCTCGGGAACGTCTCACGCTAGCCGCTGAAACGCCCCCAGACAAAGGGCTGCGCGCCGCCACGAAGAGTGTGTGTCGGCGCGCTCAGGGATTCTGTTGTTCCATTCGGGCGTACCCGGTGGGGGCGTTACTGCTGTGGGCGCCGGCGGGCCGACGCCCGGGAATCAGGTCAGCGCCGGTTCGCGCAGACTCAGCAGATCGTCCGCCTCGGCGGCGGCAGCGGCGAGCCGATCGTTGTCGGCACGCAACCGCGTGATCTCGAACTCCAGTGCCTGCACCGTGGCACGCAGACGGGTGACCTCGTCGACGAGGCGCCGGTCTTGCGCCATGCCGACGTGGCCGTAGAGGGCCTTCGCCATTTCTGTCTCCTCATAATGCGCTGCCGGAAAGGCCGGCCAACGCGCGCCCAGCAAATCGCGACTCCACGCTCATGGGCACACACGGGCGTGATCGGGCGCGACTGGCGACACCTCCATAGTCCGCCGAGCCGCCAAAAGAGTCAAGCGCGGCGTGTCCCGCGCCACGTCGATCACGCCCGGTAATTAGCATTTTGCGGACGGTCCGACGGTTCTTAGGTCTTCCCTAGGTCTTCCTTAGGTCTGTTGGAAGTGCCCTGGTCACCCGTTTACGTTCGATCGGCAGTCTGCATCCATCGACCGCTCTGCGTGAGCAGGCGGTTCTTCCGTCTGTGGAGGCGTTCACCCCGTGTCACGGCGAGCCGAGCGAGCGACGAGCCAGCGAGAGCTGCCCCGGGCCGAGGAGATCACCTCCGGTGGGCGGCACAAGGCGAAGAGGGTCAAGCGGGCGCGTCGGCTGCCCGGCGGCACCGCGGGGCTGGTGGCACTGGTCGCGGCCGTGCTGGCGATCTTCGGTCTGGCCGCCTACATGCTGCCGCCGAGCGTCTCCGGCGGGCGCACCGACGACACCGTCGACGCCGCGGGCGCGAACCGGGACGACCTGGCCGCCGACCCGGCCGCGGCGCGCGGCGCCGACCGCCCCGAAGGTGAGATCAGCGGCGAGGCGATGTTCGGCGCGAACCCGTCCCCGTCGCCGAGTGCGTCGCCGTCCGCGGCACCGAAGACCAGCGCTCCGGCCGCACCGGCCGCGCCGAGGGAGACCGAGCCGGAGCAGGACGGCGGCGGTGACAGCGGCGGCGGGAACACCGGGGGTGGCGGCAACAGCGGCGGCGGGAACCCGGGCGGCGGCGGTGCCACCGACGAGATCACCGCGATGGAGAACGCGGTCACCGAGATCGTGAACGCGCGGCGCGCGGAGGCCGGCTGCGGCACGGTCACGAACAACGAGAAGCTGCGCACCGCGGCCCGTGGCCACAGCCAGGACATGGCCGGCCAGAACTACTTCGACCACACCAGCCTGGACGGGCGTACGCCGTGGGACCGGTCGAAGGCGGCCGGCTACCAGAACGCGATCGGCGAGAACATCGCGAAGGGCCAGCGGACCGCGGAGCAGGTCATGGAGTCGTGGATGAACAGCGACGGCCACCGCAAGAACATCCTGAACTGTGACGCCAAGGAGACCGGCGTCGGCCTCGCCTACGACGGCAACACGCCGATCTGGACCCAGATGTTCGGCGCCGGCAGCTGACATCGGCGATCGGGGTGTCCCGCACGGCGTGCGGGACACCCCGATTTTGCTTGTGGGTGAGCACCGCGAGACGTGAGCCCGCGGGAGCACGCCCAGCGCCACCACGCCGGAAGCGGGAATATCGGCTTTTATCGGGGTTTCGGCTGGCAGCGGGGGCAGCTGAAGCTGGACCGGTTCATGAAGGACTCGCGGCGGATGGCGGTGCCGCAGCGCGCGCAGGGCAGGCCCTCCTGACCGTAGACGTTGAGCGCGCGGTCGAAGTAGCCGGACTCGCCGTTGACGTTGACGTAGAGCGCGTCGAAGCTGGTGCCGCCCTCCTTGATCGCGGCGGACAGTACGTCGCGGACGTGGCCGAGCAGGCGCGCGACGGCGGGCCGGGTGAGCGCGTCGGTGGGGCGGGCGCCGTGCAGCTTCGCGCGCCAGAGCGCCTCGTCGGCGTAGATGTTGCCGACGCCGGAGATCAGCGACTGGTCGAGCAGCGCGCGCTTGATCTCGGTGCGCTTGCGGCGCAGGCGCTCCGCGAACTGCGTGTCGGAGAAGAGCGGGTCCATCGGGTCGCGGGCGATGTGCGCGATCTCGGACGGCAGCTCGGCGCCGCCGGTGGAGACGGACAGGCCGCCGAACGTACGCTGGTCGATGAAGCGCAGCTCGGGGCCGTCGTCGTCGAAGCCGAAGCGCACCCGCAGGTGCGTCTCGTCCGGCGTCTCCACCGGCTGGATCAGCAGCTGGCCGGACATGCCGAGGTGGCCGATGATCGCGTCGCCGGAGTCGAGCGGCAGCCACAGGTACTTGCCGCGGCGGCGGACGTCGGTGATGGTGCGGCCGGCCAGCACGTCCGCGAAGTGGGTGGCGCCGGGGACGTGGCGGCGGATCGCGCGTGGATGGCGGACCTCGACCGTGTGCAGGCGGCGGCCGACGACCCAGGGGGTCAGGCCCGTGCGGACGGTCTCGACCTCGGGGAGTTCGGGCAAGGGATCCTCAGATCGTGTAGGGCCAGACGGTGACGAGGTAGGCGCCGTACCAGAGGCCGAACGCGGCGTAGCCGGCGAGCGCGGGGACGATCGTGCGCCAGCGGGCCCGGCCCAGCGCGGTCGCGAGCGGCAGCATGATCAACAGCACCGGTACGAGCAGACGCGGCTTGGAATGGTAGTACCCGCCCTGGCCGACGACCAGCACCAGCGTGACCAGGCCGTAGGCGACCAGCGGCCACCACGGCCGGTGCAGGACCGCGGTGATCGCGAGCAGGACCGCGCCGATCAGGATCCACGCCACGCTGACCTGCACCCAGCCGTTGCCGGTGCGCAGCGTGTCGTCCAGGAACGCCAGCGTGCTTCGGCCGAAGTCGAACGTGGAGCCCCAGCCGGCGGTCTGCACCCGGAACCAGGCGTCCCAGTCGCCGATCCGGTGACCGGCCCAGAGCAGGTACGCCGGGGTGCCGGCCAGCGCGACCGCGGCCGCGCCGAGCGCGGTGATCCGGCCCCGGCGGTCCTCGGTGCGCCAGGCCAGCAGCGCCGCGACCGCGAGCGCCACGGTCAGCGCGAAGCCGGTCGGCCGGGTCAGCGCACCGGCCAGGCCGAGCACGCCCATCCAGACCCAGGACCGGCGGTGCGCGGCCAGCAGCGCACCGGCCGCGAGCGCCAGGAACAGGCCCTCGGAGTAGCCCATGTTCAGCACCACGGACATCGGCTGGGCGATCACCAGGACGGTGAGCACGTACCCGGTGCGGCGGTCGTAGAGGCGCTCGCCGAGCAGGAACAGCGCGACCGAGGCCGCGGCGCCGCAGGCCCAGGTGACCGCGAGCGCCGCGTCCGGCAGGCTGAGCCCGGTGAACGAGAGCAGCCGGATCAGCGCCGGGTAGAGCGGGAAGAACGCGATGCCGTTGCCGACCAGCGTGCCGTCCTCGTCGTACGTGTAGCCGGTCGGGTAACCCTCACCGGCGACCCGGACGAACCAGCCCGCGTCCCAGGAGAGCAGGCTGTCCGCGACCGAGGCACCGGGCAGCGCGAGCCAGGAGACGGCCGCGGACTGCAGGCCGCGGATCGCCACGAACAGGCCGAGCACGACCGTGATGTGCCAGAGAGTTCTCCCCGGCGGGGCGACCGGCTGAGCGGTGCGGGTCACGGTGACCCGTCGGCGTCCGTGCTCAACGCGTGTGGGCCCTGATCGGACAGGTTGCGCCAGGCGGCCTCCGCGGCGCGCTGCTCGGCCTGCTTCTTGCTCCGGCCCTCGGCGCCGCCGTACCGCTCACCGGCCACCACGACCCAGGCGGTGAACGTCTTCGCGTGGTCCGGTCCGGCCTCGTCGATCCGGTACTCCGGCACACCCAGGCCGAGCGACGCGGTCAACTCCTGCAGGCTGGTCTTCCAGTCCAGGCTCGGGCCCTGCTTCGAGGACGCGGCCATCAGCGGGTCGAAGAGCTTGTGGATCACCTTGGCCGCGACGTCCAGGCCGTGCTGCAGGTAGATCGCGCCGAGCAGCGCCTCCAGCGTGTCCGCGAGGATGCTGGCCTTGTCCCGCCCGCCGGTGGTCTCCTCCCCCTTACCGAGGAAGAGGTACGCGCCGAGCCCGTCCGGGCCGAGCGTGCGGGCCACGTCCGCGAGCGCGGTCATGTTGACCACGCTGGCGCGCAGCTTCGCGAGCTTGCCCTCGGGCAGGTCCGGATGGTCGGTGAAGAGCGCCGTGGTGATCACGACGCCGAGCACCGAGTCACCGAGGAACTCCAGCCGCTCGTTGGTCGGCAGGCCGCCGTTCTCGTACGCGTACGACCGGTGGGTCAGCGCGCGTTCCAGCAGCTCAGGATCGATCGACACACCGAAGGCGGACTCCAGGTGCCCGACCGACGGCCGCCGCCGTTTCTCCCGGTCGGTCATGCCGGGCACCCCGATCCGCTGCGGTCACGCCGTGGCCGGCGCTGAGCCGATGATTCGTTCGCAAGCTCACTCATGCCGGGCTCTCCACTTCGCTGCGGTCACGCCGTGGCCGGCGCTGAGCCGATGATTCGTTCGCAAGCTCACTCATGCCGGGCTCTCCACTTCGCTGCGGTCACGCCGTGGCCGGCGCTGAGCCGATGATTCGTTCGCAAGCTCACTCATGGGCATCTCCTACAAGTGCGCACATGGCCGCCGTGGCGGCGCGTCGATGGAGGTCGGCGGCCAGGGCGATGCCCGAGGCCAGGTCGGCGCCGGAGGCGGCGCCGTGACAGACGACCACGGTCCCGCCGACGCCGAGCAGGGCGGCGGCGCGGGGCGGGGTCTCGTCGGAGGCGGTCGAGCCGTAGACGCCCTCGACGCCCTTGAGCAGCACGTTGCCGGTGAAACCGTCGGTCACCACGACGTCGGCGAGCTCGCCGGTGGCGATCTCGTAGCCCTCGACCAGGCCGGCGTACCGCGCGTCGCCGGGCAGCGCACGCCCGGCCAGCGCGAGGTCGGCGGCACGCCGGGGATGATCGCCCTTGCCGGGCTCGGTGCCGATGGAGAGCAGGCCCAGGCGGGGCGCGGGCACGCCGAGGACGGCGGTGGCGTACGCGACGCCGAGCAGGCCGTGCTGGACCAGCGTGGCGGGGCTGGCCTCGATCGAGGCGCCCACGTCGAGCAGCAGCACCGGGCCGTACGCGGCCGGCAGCGTGGCGGCCAGCGCGGGACGGCGGATGCCGGGCATGCGCCCGAAGCCGAGCACGGCGGCCGTGACGATGGCGCCGCTCGGACCGGCGGACGTCATCGCGTCCGCCTCGCCCTCCGCGACCGCGGCAGCGGCCGCCCGCACCGTGGTGTCGGCGCGGCCCCCGCTGGCCGGGGCGTCCGCCATCGCGACCGCGCGCCGGGCGCCGCGAACGGCGACCCGGTCCCGATCGTTCGGCGGGAGGGCATGGATGATCTCGTCGGCCACCTCGGAGGGGCCGACGAGCAGGAGATGCAGGTCGGGATCGACCCGGCACGCTCGCAGAGCGCCGTCAACCACGACGGCGGGTGCGGAATCCCCGCCGAGGAGGTCGACGGCGATCCGCGCGGTGCCCGGCTCCGCGGAGGGAGCCGAGGCACCGGGCAGTCGCCGTTGTGCAGGCGCGGTCCGACCGATGGCCGGATGCGTCACCGCGCGGTGTCAGACCTCGAGGACCTGACGACCGTTGTACGTGCCGCAGGTGTTGCACGCCGTGTGGGGCAGCTTCGGCGAGCGGCACTGCGGGCAGGCAACGGTCGCGACCGCCGAGGTCTTCCACTGCGCCCGGCGCGACCGGGTGTTGCTGCGCGACATCTTGCGCTTCGGGACGGCCACGGTAATTACTCCTCGGTGTTGGTCAGGTTGTGCAAGGCGGCCCAGCGTGGGTCGACCTGATCGTGATTGTGATCGTCGGGCAGGTCGTCCCAGTGCACCCCGCACTCGGAGCACAACCCTGGGCAGTCGTCGCGGCACAGCGGGTTGGTCGGCAGGGCCAGCACCACCGCGTCCCGCACGGCCGGCTCCAGGTCGATCAGATCGCCCTGCATCCGGCCAACTTCATCCTCGTCGGTCGTCTCGTCCGTGACGCTGTTCTCGTACGCGTACAGCTCCTGGATCGTGACGGTCAGCGAGTCGTCGATCGTGCGGAGGCATCGGCCGCACTCGCCGGTGATCGGCCCGGACACGGACCCGGACACGAGCACGCCCTCGGACACCGACTCCAGCCGCAGGTCCAGGCTGATCTCGGCGCCCTTCGGCACACCGATCATCTCCACGCCGAGATCCGCCGGCGCCTCGACCACCCGGCTGATCTCACGCATGGCACCAGGACGGCGCGGCAGCTCGACGGTGTCGAGCACGAGCGGCGACCGGGGGTCGAGGTGATTCTCAGGGTTCTTAGGCATGGCGATTCTCTGTAGGCGATTCTCTGTAGGCGACCCTCTGTAGCGCAGCTGGAGGCACAGCGGTCTCCGGCCGTGCGGACAGCCGACGAAAAAGGTTACCCGACCGGCAACCCCAGCGTCGAATCGCCCCAGGCTAGAACGGGAGTGGGCGCTCGCCCTCGTCGGGTCCGGCGAACGAGCCGATCTCGCGCAGCGCGTGCATCTTGTCCCGGCCGCGCTCGATCGACGCCAGTGCGCGTGTCAGGAACTGCTCGAAGTTGGCCAGCGCGGTGTCGACGTAGTCGTCGACCTCCTCGCGCAGCCGCTGCGCCTCGGCGCGCGCCTCCGCGACGATCCGGGCGCCCTCGTGCTCCGCGGAGACCGTGATCTCGTTCACCGAGACCAGGCGGGCGTGCTCGGCCTCGCCCTCCGAGATGATCCGCTCGGCCTCGCTGCGGCCCTTGTCGATTATCCGGTCGCGCTCCTCCAGCAGCGCGGCGGCCTTGCGCAGATCCGTGGGGAGCTCGGCGCGCAGGTCCTCCAGCATGCCGATCATCTCGCCGCGCTCGACCATGCAATTCGTCCGGGACATCGGCACGGAGCGGGCCTGCTCCACGATGTTGATGATCTCGTCGATGCGGTCGAGCGGGTCCATACGGTCGGACGGGTCCACCGGCGCCTCACTCCTGTCACTGACTGCGGCCACTCCGCCGTTCTGCCTCACCATCATGCGGCCCCGGCGCCCGTTGCGGCGAAACCCCGCTCATCGGCGCGTCGGATCCGTCGCCATCTCGTTACCGTTCGCGCTGTTCGCCGGTAGGGGCGGTTTGCCAGAAGTCACACCTGGCGCAAACGTGCCCGCAGCCGACGGTCCACCAGGTCGGGTACGTGCGCGGAGACGTCGCCGCCCCACTTCGCCACCTCCTTGACCAGGCTGGACGAGAGGAACGAATACAGCGGGTTCGTCGGCATGAACAGCGTCTCCACGCCGGCCAGCCCGATGTTCATCTGAGCCATCTGCAGCTCGTAGTCGAAGTCGCTGACCGCGCGCAGGCCCTTCACCACCACGCCCGCCTGCTGCGCCCGGCAGAAGTCGACCAGCAGACCCTGGAACGACGCCACCCGCACGTTGCCGTACGAGGAGGTCACCTCGGTGAGCAGCTCGATGCGCTCCTCGATGGTGAAGAGGCCGAGCTTGGACTGGTTGATCAGCACTCCGACGATCACCTCGTCGAAGAGCCGGCTGGCGCGGCCGATGATGTCCAGATGGCCGTTGGTCACGGGATCGAAGGATCCGGGGCACACAGCGCTCGTCATGATCGGCGACCGTACCAAAGAGTAGTCTCGCCGTACTTCCGGCTGCGGACCGCAGTGATGCCCTCCACCCAGGCCAGGCCGGCACCCCGGCTGGACCGCTCGACGACCACCAGCGCGTCCTCCGCGAGCCAGCCGTGCTCCAGCAGCGCGGCCAGCATCTCCAGCACCTCAAGATCGGTCATCGGGTACGGCGGGTCCGCGAACACCAGGTCGTAGGGTTCACCGGCCGGCCCGGCGGCCAGCGCGGTGCCGACCTTCGCGGACTGGAGGACGGCCCGGTCCCGCGCGTCGAGCGCCGCGATGTTGCTCCGGATGATCCGCCCGGCCTTCGCGTCGTGCTCGATCAGCAGCGCGTGCGCGGCGCCCCGGGACAGCGCCTCCAGGCCGACCGCGCCGGAGCCGGCGTACAGGTCCGCGACCCGCGCGCCGTCCAGGTCGATCAGCGTCTCCAGCGTGTTGAACAGCGCCTCGCGTACCCGGTCGGAGGTGGGGCGGGTGTGCGAGCCGGTGGGCACGGTGAGCCGCCGCCCGCCGAGCGCACCGGCGACGATCCTGGTCACACGAGTCCCTTCGGGGGTGCGAAGGAGCCGTCCGGCTCCGGCGGGTACGGATGCACCGCGATCACCGCATGCACCGGGATCGGGCCGTAGACGTGCGGGAACTCCATGTCCGTACCCTCGCCGGGCTCCCAGCGCGGCGGCTCCGGCAGCCGGGACTCGTCGATCTCCAGCAGCACCAGGTCGGTACGGCCGCGGGCCAGCATGGTCGCGGGCACGTGCACCTGCGCGGCCGTCGAGCAGTGGATGAAGCCCTCGGTGGCCAGCGAGTCCGCCGTGTAATCCCCCGTGCGCTGCGCGGCCGCCCAGGCGGTGGCGGTGCAGAAGTGCAGGATCATGGGTCAGCCCTTCTCCAGGTATTCGGCGCGCTCGTCGTCGACCAGCGCGGCCACGGACGCGGCCAGCGCGGGATGCCGGTCCAGCTCCGGATCGTCCCGGACCAGCGACAGCGCCTCCGCCCGGGCCTCCGCGATCAGTTTCTGGTCCCGCAGCAGCGACAGCAGCCGCAGGTGGGAGCGGCGGCCGGACTGTGCGGCGCCCAGCACGTCGCCCTCGCGGCGCTGCTCCAGGTCGAGCTCGGCCAGCCGGAAACCGTCCGTGGTGGAGGCGACCGCGTCCAGCCGCTGCCGGGCGGGCGTACCCTCCAGCGCGTCCGTGACCAGCAGGCAGAGGCCGGCCGCGCTGCCCCGGCCGACCCGGCCGCGCAGCTGGTGCAGCTGGGAGACGCCGAACCGGTCCGCGTCCAGCACGATCATGACGGTCGCGTTCGGCACGTTCACGCCGACCTCGATCACCGTGGTGGCGATCAGCACGTCGAGGTCACCGGCCGCGTAGGCGCGCATCACCGCGTCCTTCTCGTCGGCCGGCAGCTTGCCGTGCAGGATGCCGATCCGCACGCCCTTCAGGAAGTCCTCCGCCAGAATCGGCGCCACCTCCAGCACTGCGATCGGCGGGCGCTTCGCGTCCGAGCCGTCGGCGGGCGGCTCGACGTCGTCGTCGCCGTCCTCCGAGCCGATGCGCGGACACACCACGTACCCCTGGTGGCCCTTCTGCACCTCCTCGCGCATGCGCCGCCAGGCGCGCTCGAAGAACGCGGGCTTCTCCGCGGTCGGCACCACGTGCGACGCGATCGGGGAGCGGCCGCGCGGCAGCTGGGCCAGGACGGACACCTCCAGGTCGCCGAAGACCGTCATCGCGACCGTGCGCGGGATCGGCGTGGCGGTCATCACCAGCACGTGTGGCGGCTGCGCGGCCTTGGCGCGCAGCGCGTCCCGCTGCTCGACGCCGAAGCGGTGCTGCTCGTCCACCACGACCAGGCCCAGGTCCTTGAAGTCGACGCCCTCGTAGAGCAGCGCGTGCGTGCCGACCACGATGCCGGCCTGGCCGGAGGAGACCTCGGCCAGCGCGGCGCGTCTCGCCTTCGCGCCGAGCGAGCCGGTGACCAGCGTGAGCCGGGTCGCGTCCGGGTCGGAGTCGAGCTCGCCGGCGCGACCGAGCGGGCCGAGCAGCTCCGCGATGCCGCGGTAGTGCTGCGCGGCCAGGACCTCGGTCGGCGCGAGCAGCACGGCCTGGCCGCCCGCGTCCACCACCTGGAGCATCGCGCGCACCGCGACCAACGTCTTGCCGGAGCCGACCTCGCCCTGCAGCAGCCGGTGCATCGGGTGCGGCGTGCCCAGGTCGGACGCGATCTCCTCGCCGACCTTGGACTGGCCCTCGGTCAGCTCGAACGGCATCGCGGCGTCGAACCGCTCCAGCAGGCCACCCGCGCGGCGCGGGCGCGGGCGGGCCGGCCAGGACGCGGCCCGCACCTTCCGCTGGACCAGCGTGAGCTGCACCGCGAACGCCTCGTCCCACTTCAGGCGGTGCTTGGCGCGGTATAGGTCGGACTCGTCGGTCGGCTTGTGGATCTCGCGGAGCGCGCGATCCAGGCCCATCAGGCCGTGCTCGCCGCGCACCCGGGCGGGCAGCGGGTCCTCCGGCATGGTGATCACGTCGAGCACGGTCTGCACGGCCTTCGCGACGGTCCAGGTCGGCACCGCGGCCGCTGCCGGGTAGACCGAGATGAACGCGCCCGCGAAGTCCTCCACGTCGCCGGTCTCGCCGTCGCCGTCGAGCAGCAGGTATTCCGGGCTGTTGAGCTGGCGCTTGCCGCGGAAGTCGGTGACCTTGCCGGCGAACATGCCCCACACGCCCGGTTTCAGCTCGCGCTGCCGCCACGGCTGGCTGAAGAACGTCAGCGAGATCGTGTTGCCGGTGTCGTCGCCGACCAGCACCTCCAGCAGCGAGCCGCGGCGCTGGCGCATCTGGCGCGACTCGACCCGCTTGACCTGCGCCATGATCGTGACGTCCTCGCCGACCTCCAGCCCGCGGATGTCGGTGTGCTCGCCGCGCTGGTCGTGCCGGCGGGGGAAATGATAGAGCAGGTCACCCGCGGTATGCAGATTGAGCTTCTCGGCCAGCGGCTTCGCCGACTTCGCGCCGAGGACCTTCTCCAAGGGGGTGTCGACCGTGACGGCCGTCTCCGTCATGCGTTCACTCCACGCCGATCAGCAGGGGGTAGACGGGCTGGCCGCCGTCGTAGCCGCGCGCCTCCACGTACGGCCAGCGGGAAGCCAGGTGTGCGCGCAGCGCCGGCTCCAGCCCGGGTGGCGCGTCCGCGCCGAAGAGCAGCGTGATCAACTCACCGCCGCCGCCGAGCAGCCGGTCGAGCAGCTCGGTGCCGACCGCGGTGAGATCCGCCCCGATCAGCGCGACCTCGCCCTCGATCAGGCCGAGCGCGTCACCGGCCCGGCATCGCCCGGCCATGGTCAGCGCCTCCCGGCTGGCCCTGGTCACCTCGGCCCAGCGGCAGGCACCGGCGGCCTCGGCCATCGCGATCACGTCGTCCTCGAAGCGACGGGCGTCGTCGCGCACCGCGAGCGCGGCCAGCGTCTGCACCGGCGAACGGGTCGGCACCACGGTCACCCGCGGGCCGGACACCTCGCGCGCCGCCGCGACCGCGACCGCGCGGGTGTCGCCGTCGTTCGGCAGCAGCACGATCTCCTCGGCGTCGCTGCCGTCGATCGCGGCCAGCAGCTCGCGCGGCGACGGGTTGCCGCCGACCACGATCGCGCCCTCGCCGGTGTAGAGCGCGGCGAGGCCGGGCCCGTCGGCCATCACCACGGCCGCGCGGGCGCGGGCCGGTGGCGCGGGCAGCGCGGCGACGTGATCGGCGAAGCGGGTGACCGTGATCTGGTGCGGGCGGCCGGCGACCACACCGGCCTCGATGGCGGCGCCCACGTCGTTGACGTGCACGTGCACGTGCCAGACCGGCGGACGGCCGCCGGAGCCGACCACGACCAGCGAGTCGCCCAGCCCGCGGAGCGTGCGCCGGAGCAGGTCGATCGCGTCGTGCTCCGCGTCCAGCAGGTATTGCACCTCGTAGGCGAAGTCGGGGGAGCCGGTCTCCCGCGGGGTGGCCGGCGGGCGCGGGTGCGGCGACGGCGGGACCGGCGGCTCCTCGACCGGGGCCGGGTCGCCGCGCAACGACTCGGCCAGCGCGTCCAGCAGCAGGCACAGGCCGCGGCCGCCGGCGTCGACCACACCGGCCCGGGCCAGCACCGGCAACTGCTCCGGCGTGCGGGCCAGCGCGACGCCGGCGGCCTCGGACGCGGCGCGGGCCACCGCGGCCACGTCGTCGGTATCGGCGCGGGCGGCGCCGTCCGCGGCCGCGGACAGCACGGACAGCACGGTGCCCTCGACCGGCTCGGCGACGGCGGAGTAGGCCGCCGCGGTGGCCGCGCGCAGCGCCGTGGCGAGCTGCCGGCCGCGCACCTCGGGCTCGTCGGCCAGCGAGTCGGCCAGGCCGCGCAGCACCTGGGAGATGATCACACCGGAGTTGCCGCGCGCGCCGAGCAGCGCGCCGCGGGCCAACAGGTGCAGCGCGTGACCGTGCGCGGTGCGGCCGGCCTCGGCCGAGTTGTCCAGATCGAGCGCGAGCGCGCGCTGCGCGGAGGTGAGCGTGAGGACCAGGTTGGTGCCGGTGTCACCGTCGGGCACCGGATAGACGTTCAGCTCGTCGATCTCGCGCTGGTGTGCCCGGAGCGCGGTCAGCCCGGCGCCGCTCCAGCGGCGCACGACCGTCGCGTCCAGGGTGTCGAGCACGGAAAAAGCCTATAGTCGGCCACCGACAGTTTCGCGGCAGGAAGGTCCCCGAGACCCGATTCGCTGGTCGGGGGGCGCGTCGGGTAGCCTGGTCGGGTTGCCTAGGCCTAGTGCGCGGGTGACCTCATGTCTGCGGCCCGCGCCGCGGGACTTGTTCGTGGCGTTCTGTCGTCATGAGCAGAGCATCGAATCGATCGACAGCAGGAGACTTCCGTGGCTAGCGTCTGCGACGTCTGTGGCAAGGGGCCGGGCTTCGGCCACAACGTGTCCCACTCGCACCGGCGGACCAACCGCCGCTGGAACCCGAACATCCAGACGGTGCGCACCCCCGCCGGTGGCGGCAACACCCGCAAGGTTCAGGCCTGCACCTCGTGCATCAAGGCCGGCAAGGTCACCCGGGCGTAATCTCCCGGTTCGCTCGACGTACGCCCTGTCGCCCCGGCGGCCGGGCGTACGTGCGTTTATCTGCGTTTTTCGCGTATCGGCTCGCTTTCCGTACCTATCCTGAGGTAACTGACTGCGACGATACGAGCGCGGGGTGCAGATGGGCAGGACCACCGAGCCTGGCAGCGACGAGGCCGTGCTCTCACTCTCGCTCGACGGCCGGATCACCGACGCGGGTGCCGGCACACGCACGTTGCTCGGTTACCGCCCGGAGGAGCTGTTCGGCCGCCCGGTCGAGGACGTCATCCCGGAGCCCGGCGGACTGCTCGGCGGCCCCCGGCACGATCTCGGCGCCACGATGCACAACGGGTCGGCCCGCTTCGAGCTGAGCTGCCGCTGCGCGGACGGCACGGTGTTCCCGGCCGCGGTCACGGTGTGGCACAGCATGGAGGAGCACGGGCTCACCATCACGGCCGCGATCCGCCGGCTGAGCACGGAGGACAAGCTCGCCGGCGCGATAAACCTGGTCGGTGCGCTGGTCCGGTCCTCGCACGACGCGATCATCGCGGCCGACCAGGACGGCATGATCACGATCTGGAATCCGGCTGCCGAACGCCTCTACGGCTACACCGCGGCGGAGATGCTGGGCCGCCCGCGCAGCACGCTGTTCCCGCCGGACGGCCTGGAGCTGGAGGAGGAACGGTTCCGCCGGACGCTCACCGGCAGTCACGTCGAGATGTTCTCCGCGGTCCGCCGGTGCAAGGACGGCCGGCTGATCACCGTCGCGGCCACCATCTCGCCGATCGCGGACGCGCAGGGCCACATCATCGGCGTGGCCGGCTTCTCCCGGGACATCGGCGAGACGAACCGGGCGCAGAGCATGTTCCGCGGCCTGCTGAACGCGCTGCCGATCGGGATCATCGGGATCGGCGAGGACGGCTTGATCCGCTTCGTGAACCCGGAGACCGAACGGCTCTTCGGCTACGACGCGGAGGAGGTGCTGGGCCTGCCGGTCGAGCACCTGCTCCCCCGGTCCGAATCGACAGATCAAGACCTTCAGGGGGTACGGAAGGACGGCAGCTGCTTCCCGGCCGAGGTCTCGCTCTCCCCGATCGACGTGGGCTCCGAGACACTGATCTCCGCCACCGTGGTGGACACCACCGCGCGGATCGCGGCCGACGCCGAGCACGCCCGCCTGCAGCAGGAGCTGAACGCGGCGCAGCGGCTGGAAAGCGTGGGCCAGCTGGCCGGTGGTGTCGCGCACCACTTCAACAACCTGCTGGCGATCATCGACTCGCACGCCGGGTTCGTGGCCGAGGAGCTGGGCGGGCCGGTCACCGGCGCCAGCGTGCGCGAGGCGCTCACCGACATCGCGCAGATCCGCAAGACCGTGGACCGGGCCAGCGAGTACGCCCGGCAGTTGCTGGCGTTCGGGCGGCGCGAGGTGGCCCGGCCGGTGCGGCACGACATCTCGCGGACCGTCGCGGACGTCTACGCGCTGCTCAGCCACTCACTCGGCGACGACATCACGCTCACCACGCACACGCACCAGGACCTGCCGCCGGTGGTGGTGGACCCGGGCCAGCTGGAGCAGACGCTGGTCAACCTGGCGCTGAACGCGCGCGACGCGATGCCGCACGGCGGCCGGCTCAGCATCACGGCCGAGCCGTGCACGAAGAGCGCGCCGGGCGCGCGGCCCAGCCGGCACGTCAAGATCAGGGTCACCGACACCGGTTCCGGCATGCCGCCGGAGGTGCTGGAGCGCGCGTTCGAGCCGTTCTTCACCACCAAGGACCCGGTCTCGTTCGCCGGCATGGGGCTGGCCGTGGCGCACGGCATGGTGAACGCGGCCGGCGGCGAGATCAACATCTCGTCCGACCCGGGCCGGGGCACCACCGTGGTGATCATGCTGCCCGCGGACGACCTGCTGGAGCCGCGCCGGAGCCCGGACGAGGCCGTGCCCGGCAACGGCGCGGAGACGAATGGCCGGCGCACCATCCTGGTCGTCGACGACGAGCCGGACCTGCGCGAGGTGGTCCGCCGGATGCTCGGCAAGTCCGGCTACGACGTGATCACCGCGGCGGACGGGCACGAGGCGATGAAGAAGGCGGGCGCGCACACCGGGCGCATCGACCTGCTGATCACCGACATCATGATGCCCGAGATGTCCGGCACGGAGCTGGCCGAGCAGCTGCGCGAACTCCGC
This sequence comes from Catenuloplanes indicus, assembly GCF_030813715.1. Lineage (NCBI taxonomy): Bacteria > Bacillati > Actinomycetota > Actinomycetes > Micromonosporales > Micromonosporaceae > Catenuloplanes > Catenuloplanes indicus. The sequence goes on along the minus strand of NZ_JAUSUZ010000001.1, from coordinate 6,286,984 downwards.
GAGGGCCTGCCGGTGCTGTTCATGTCCGGGTACGCCGCGCCGGTGCTGGCCGAGAAGGGCACGCTCGACCCGGGCATGGTGCTGCTGCAGAAGCCGTTCCGCAAGCAGGAGCTGATCTCCGCGGTCGAGAACGTGCTCTCGGTCAGCGTGTGACGGCGTACCGGTCGCCGTAGACCGACCAGCGCAGCGGCGGGTTCAGGTCCAGGTTGCCGGCCGTCAGGAAGACGCGCTGGGCGGTGTCCACCCGGCTGGTGTCCCGGTGCGCCTCCTCGCGGCGCATCGCGGCCGCGCGCGCGTTCAGGAACGCGGTCAGGTAGGCGACCTCGCCACCGCCCTGGGCCGGCGTCCGGGCCCGGCGCATCGCGGCCGCCCGGATGCCCCCGAAACTCGCCGGGTCCGCGCCCGGGCCGTGCATCACCATCGCGTCGTAGTAGGCGAACTGGCCCAGCGCGCGCAGCCCGTCCCTCTTCGCCTGGCCGACCGCCGGGTTGAAGTAGACACGGTCCCGCTCCGCGTCCTGCGCGGCCCGGAACGCCGGGTCGGTCGCGGCGGCCCGCCATGCGGCCGGGAAACCCGGGTCCAGGCCGGCGTGCGAGGCCGTGCCGTTCACCCGGCCCAGCGCGGGCAGGTAGCGGGCCAGCCGGTTGTTCTTCGGCCGGGCCGCTACGTACCGGCGCACGACCGGAAGCATGTCGCCGGTGCCGGAGGTGAAACCGACGATGCCGCCGGTATAGCCCCGGCCGTCCCGGATGTCCTCGATGTAGCCGTACTGCGCCCGCCAGTTCAGCGACGAGTTCTCCGCGCTGGAGACCAGCTTCATCGCGATCTCCTTCTTCGCGGGCGCGGTCAGGTCCAGCCGGCCGACCTTCCGCTGCGGCGCGGCCGGGAGCCCCGGCGGGCCCGGGTGCACGGTCTCCACCAGCACGAACGCGGTGGCGGCCAGCAGCACCGCGGCCGCCGCCAACCACGCCCTAGAGGACGCGTGCGAACGAGAGGCAGCCCGGCGCGTCGCGGTAGAAGCCGAAGTTCTCGATCCGGTCATACCCACAAGCGTTGTACATCGCGATGGCCTCCGGCTGAAGATCGCCGACTTCGAGGATCAACCGGCGGCGGCCCCGCGCCCGCGCCGAGTCCTCGACCGCGGCCAGCACGCGACGGCCGATGCCGCGGCCGCGCACGGTGGCGGCGGTGAACATCCGCTTCAGCTCCGCGTCCTCGTCGCCGTGCGCACGCCAGCCCGCACCGCCGACCGGCTCGCCGTCGAGGAACGCCACCACGAAGTCGCCCTGCGGCGGGACGAACTCGGCCGGGTCCATCGGGGTGTCGTCGCCGGTGCCGCCGTAGCGGCCGGCCAGCTCGGCGAGCGCGGCCCGCATGACGATCTGCGCCGCCGGCTCGTCATAGCCCACCGACCGCACCTCAAAATCCTTCACAGAGCGAGAGGGTACGACCACGACGAGCCGAAACCCAGAGGTCATCCGGCAAATGAGATTCCCGCTACGGCACCTGTCCCGGCTCCTCGACCAGGCCGTAGGTGTCCAGCGTCCGTTCCGCGATCCAGGTTCCAGCGGACAGCCGGCCACCGCCGGGTCGAGTGGCACCGTCCGGCGGGCCGGGCCGAACCGGGACACCTGGCTGCCCACCCGCCAGCCCGTCGAGCGGTCGAAGAGCAGTTCCGGTTCCCGCATGGGATTGTCGTTGAGCCGGACCGCCACCGGCGCGGACCTTGGTGCGCGCCCGGTGCAGCGAGGACCGGACGGAGCCGAGCGGGATGCCGAGCGCGGCGGCGATCTCGCCGTACTCCAGTTCGGCGACCGCGAACAGCATCCGCACGTCGCGCTGCCGGCGGGGCAGGCGGGCCAGGACGCCGGAGAGGCGGGCGACGTCGCGGGCCGCGTCGACCCGGGAGGCGGCGGCCTCGCGTGCTCCGGTGCGGGGCGGCCTCGCCGCGGGCGGCGTCGCGCAGCGCACGGATCTCCACCCGGCGGTGCCGGCGGAGCACGTTCGTGGCGATGCCGTAGAGCCAGGGCAGCAGCTCGCCGCGGTCCGGGTCGAAGCGGTCCCGTCCGCACGGGTACGGCCGTGTTCCCGGTTTTCCGGAAGGCGACCGCCCACCTGACCGGTGCCCGCGGGAGCACTCGGAACGCAACCCCGCCGGAAGCGGGAAAATGGATCTCAGCTCTTGAAGTGGTCCCAGCCGAGGCGGCCTTCCCAGGCGTCGCCGTCCACCGTCACGCCGGCGCCCTCGCGGACCGTGCCCACCTGCCGCCACTCCGCCGGCAGCGCCACGCCGGCCGGGAACGTCGCGCAGAGCGCGTGGTCGTCGCCGCCGCCGAGGATCCAGCTGTACGGGTCGACGCCGAGCGCGGTCGCGGCGTCGCGCATCTGGTCGGGCAGGTCGAACGCGTCGCGGTGGACGTCGATCGCGACCCGGCTGGCCTTCGCGATGTGGCCGAGGTCGGCGAGCAGGCCGTCGGAAATGTCGATCATGGAGGTGGCGCCGAGCCGGTTCGCGATCGGGCCCTGCTGGTACGGGACCTGCGGGCGGCGGTACGCGTCGACCAGGAGTTTCGGCGTGCGGAAGCCGCGGGACAGCACGGTGTAGCCCGCGCCGGCGAACCCGACCCGCCCGGCCATCGCGAGCACGTCGCCCGGTCGCGCGCCGCTGCGCAGCACCGGCTGGAGCCCGTGCATGTCGCCGAGCGCGGTGACCGCGATCGTGAGCGTCGGGCTGGCCGACATGTCGCCGCCGACCACGCTCGCGCCGACGCTCTCCGCCTCCTCGGACAGCCCGTCCGCGAGCTCCTCCGCCCAGGCCGCGTCCAGATCGGGCGGCGCGCAGAGCGCGACCAGAAGCGCGGTCGGGTACGCGCCCATCGCCGCGATGTCGGCCAGGTTCGCGGCCGCGGCGCGGTGCCCGATGTCGTTACCGCTGCCCCAGTCCCGCCGGAAATGCCGGCCGTCGACCAGCACGTCCGTGGACGCGACCACCCGCCCGTCCGGCGCCGCGACCAGCGCCGCGTCGTCGCCCGGTCCCAGCAGGCAGGTCGGGCCGGCGGTCAGCCGCGCGGTGACCCGGGCGATCAGCCCGAACTCACCATCCTGTGCCACTGACATCCCCTCAGTCACCCTGCGCTCCTCCTGCACACGGACCAGCACTTCCGTACGGTAGTTTCACCAATCGAGCCGCCGGCGGCGGCGGATAGGAGTCGTGTCGTGGTCCAGGCGTACATCCTCATCCAGACGGAGGTCGGACGCGCGCGTGACGTGGCCGCGCAGATCAGCAACATATCCGGCGTCATCAGGGTCGACGCGGTCGTGGGCCCCTACGACGTGGTGGTGCTCACAGAGGCCACCACGGTGGACGAACTAGGAAAGATCGTCGTGAGCAAGGTCCAGCTGGTCCCGGGCATCACCCGCACCGTCACCTGCTCGGTGGTGCGGCTCTAGATGCCCGCCGAGAAGGATCGCACCACCCGTACGGCGGCGCTGTGGGCCACCGCGGTCGCGGTGCCCGCGGCGCTCGCCGTCGGCATCATCGCCGTCTCGTCGCTGCCCTCCGCCACACCGTCCGCGACCCCGGCGTCCGGTGCGCCGCAACCGGCGTCGACCGTGCCGGTGGAGATGGCCGCGCCCGCGCTGGACGACGACGAGACCGTCGCCTGCCGCGCGCTGACCTCGCAACTGCCGGTGACGGTGCGCAACCTGGCACAGCGGCCGGTCTCGGCCGGCCCGGAGCAGAACGTGGCCTACGGCGACCCGGCGATCACCGTCGCGTGCGGCGGCGAACAGCCGTCGTTCCTGGCCACGGACCTGGTCTACCCGCTGAACAAGGTCTGCTGGCACGCCACCGAGACACCGGACGCCTCGATCTGGACCACCGTGGACCGCCGCGTTCCGGTGACCGTGACGATCCCGAAGAGCTACGACTCGCCCGGCCAGTGGACGACTGAGTTCTCCACGACCGTGCTTTCCACGCTGCTCTCCCGTGAGGACGTCCCGACCGGTTGCCGATCCTGATCCGTACCGCCGCCCGACGCGTCAGTGCAGCCCCGGCCCGCGGCGCAACGCGGTCCGGACCACCCGGTCGATCAGCGCCGGGTAGCGAAGACCGGCGGCGCTCCACGCCTCCGCGAGCGCCGCGCCGGGCGCGAGATCGGGCATCGCGTCGATCTCGTCCAGACACACGTCGCCGGCCGGCGGGACCAGCACGGTGACGACCGCCGGCCCGGCGAGGTCGAACGCCACGCGGACCGCCCGCACCAGCCGCCGTACCGAGTCGGGCACGCCGTCCGGGCAGGCCGGCTCGGGATCGTCGGCCAGCAACCCGCAGGCGAACCGGTGCCCGCCGGCCGTTTGCCCGGCCGCGACCGGAATCCCGGCCGCGGTGGCGAGCTGACGGGTGAACGCGCGGTCGGCGCCGATCGCGGACGCCAGCGTGCCCGACCCGGCATAGGGAATCCCGGCCATCTCCAGCAGCCCGAGCACCTCGACGCGACGGCCGGGCAGCACCACGTCAGCACCCGCGATCGCCCCCGCCGCGGCACCCGCGATCCCGGGTGCCGCACCCGCGTCGTGAATCTCGACCGGCGTCACCTCGAACTCACCCGGATCGAGTGCCGCCACGAGAGCGTCCGCCCCCGGCTGCCCGTCATTCACGACGGCAACCCGTATCCTCCGCGCCCCGGCCACGGCCGTGACCCTACTCCCACCTCCGCCGACCCCCCACGCATCGCCACTCCGGGGCGAAATTCCAGTAAATAACGGTTGTACGTCGATCCTGCTGCTTGCGGGAAAGCAGGAGGCGCGTGACGTGAGCCGAACGGCCGGATACCCGCCGGCGAGCCGGGCAGCGGGCGGCAGGCGGTATCCGGGCCGCACCGACTTCAAGATCAAATAGGCTGCTGGCATTGATGCGGTGGCGGGCCGTCGTGGTTTCGCTTACGTGCGCCAGCACAGAACCGGCACCGCCGGGACGCACCACCCTTGGGGTGCAGATCTTCGACAGGGCCGCCACGAACGACGCGGCCGCAGCGAAGGCATGGACGGCGCGCAGCGACGCCCCTGCCGACCTCGGCGCAGGCCGGCGGCGCTGCCGAAGATCTGCTCGGCTTCGCCCGGGCGACGGCAGGCGGTGCATCCCGGCCCACAGACGCAACCCATGCCACCCACGAAAAACAGCCGACCCCACGGACCCCGCACCCGCGGGAAGCCTCGCCATGCACCGGAGTCCCGAGACCCGCCGGAGGCACCGCCGGACAACGCAACCCGCCACACCACAGCACCCACAGACGCCACCGATATGCCGAAATATCGGGCGCCGGGCGCCCGATAGATCAGTGAGCATCCCGGAGAGATCAGCTGCGGAGGCCGACAGGACTGCAAGCGCACGACGACGATCCAGCGCCCGGAAGCGCGGAAACGGTCTTGGCCCCTCGCTTCCGGACACGGCAACCGGTCCGGGACCGGGAGACGAGCGGCGCACGCGTGGCGGCGAAGCGTAACGCCGCCGAGGCGGACATGGACAGCGACGGACGCCGGTCTGAGAACAGGCGGCAGCGGGCCTGGCGTCGGGAAGCGGGCGGAGGACTTATGCCGGGAAGGAGACGGCGACGGGCCCGGCACCGCGACGCAGCCAGCCGGCAGACCTGGCACCGCGAGCGGACAGCGGCAGACCCCGGCACCGCGAAGCAGACAGGGCAGACCCGACGCCCGGAAACACGCAACGGCAGACCCAGCGCCCGAACGCAGACGGCAGGGCTTGGCGCCGGGACGCGGAGGAGCGCCAGCGACGACCCGTGCCCGTGGGAGCGACTCCGTTGCCCATTCCCGCCGAGGCGCTGGCCGCGCATAGCCGGCCACGCGGCCAGGCGGGCCGCACACCACCGGCACCGAATCGGCCTACGTCACGGCCAGGTGCGCCAACCGCCCGAAATTTCCGGATAAAGATTTCCGGCGCCGTATCTAGTGATCCCATCCGCCGCGGGTCGAACCCCCTGTGTGATCAATCAGTGGAGCAAACAGGAGGTCATTTAGCGAAGTTGATATCCCAAACGCTCCACTGATTGATCACACAGGCTTGAGTGGCGTCGTTCGCCGGCGGCGCGGCAGATACGTAAGATATATCGCCATATTTCCGGCGACCAGCGCCCGCTTGCCGCGACAGGCCCGTCCGGGTACGGCGAGCACGAGCCGACAGAGTCGGCAGCGTGCGGAGAACGAGCCGCCGGAAGCGAGCAGGAAGGTAGCTCACGACCCTCGCCACGCAGGCGAGGGTCGTGAGCGGCCCGTGGCCCCCGTCGGTCCGCGGGCCGGCCGGTCAGGACCAGCGGAAGAGGCGGGTGGCGAGGAGGGTGACGAGGAGCGCGTAGGCGGTCAGGACGGCGAGCGCGGTGGGCGCGACGCCGGTGCCGGACCAGGCGTCGGAGAGGGCCTGGGAGGCGGCGCCGAGGGGGGTGAACTCGGCGATGCGGCGCAGGTATTCGGGCATGATCGGGCCCGGGGTCCAGACGCCGGCGAAGAAGAGCATCGGGAAGTAGACGAGCATGCCGATACCGCTGGCGGTCTTGGTGGTGGGGGACAGCGCGGCGATCAGCAGGCCGATCGAGAACATGGTGATCGTGGCCAGCAGCACGATGCCGGTGAAGTGGAAGGGCGCGGCCGGGAACGGTACGCCGAGGAGCGTGATGCCGATCGTGACCGCGACCACGACGGAGATCAGCATGGCGAGCAGGTTCACCAGCAGCTGCGCGCCGAGGAGCGGGCCGGGGCCGACCGGGGTGGTGGCCATCCGGCGGAGGACGCCGCGTTCGCGGTAGCCGGCGAGCTGGGCGGGGAGTGTGCTGATCGCGATGGTGGCGATCGCCATGGCGACGACGATCGGCAGGTAGATGTCGATCGGGCGGATGCCGCCCATGTCCTCGGCGGGTTCGCGGAAGCCGGGCATCAGGCCGCCGAGGACGTAGAGCAGCACGGACGGGAAGAGCAGGCCGAAGCCGACGGACATGCCGTCGCGGGCGAAGAGCCTGCCCTCGGTCGCGGTGAGCGCGAGAAGCGGTCGCATGATGAAATCTCCCGAAAAATCAGTCTTGGTGGAGGGCGCGGCCGGTCAGGGCCAGGAAGGCGTCGTCGAGCGTGGCCTGGTCCATGCGCAGCTCGCGGGGACGGATCCCGGCGACCGCGAGCGCGGACACCACCGTGAAGAGCAGGTCGCCGCCGCCGGTGATCACCACGGTGCGGCCGGACCGGTCGACGGTCACGCCGGGCGCGTCGGCCAGGAAGTCCGCGGGCAGCGGCGCGTCCGGTACGAACCGGATGCGCTGCTGGTCCGCCGCGGCCGTACCGATCAGCCCGGCCGGTGAGTCGACCGCGAGGACCCGGCCGGCCTCGATGATCGCGATCCGGTCGCAGAGCCGGTCCACCTCCTCCATGAAGTGGCTGACCAGCACGACCGTGACGCCCCGGTTGCGCACCGACTCGATCAGGTCCCACGTCTCGCGGCGGGCGGCCGGGTCCAGCCCGGTGGTCAGCTCGTCCAGGAACGCGACCCGCGGGTTGCCGACCAGCGCGAGTGCGATCGAGAGCCGCTGCTTCTGGCCGCCGGAGAGCTTGGCGAACGGCGTGTTCCGCTTCTCCCCCAGGCCGAGCAGGTCGAGCAGTTCGCGCCAGTCGGCCGGCGCGGGGTAGAACGAGGCGTAGAGGCGCATCGCCTCGCCGACCCGGAGCTTGTCCGGCAGCGCGCTCTCCTGCAGCTGCATGCCGAGCCGGCGGCGCAGTTCGGTGCGGTCCCGCCGCGGGTCGAGGCCGAGAATGCGGACCGAGCCGCCGTCCGGGCGGCGCAGCCCGGCGGCCATCTCGACCGTGGTGGTCTTGCCGGCGCCGTTCGGGCCGATGATGCCAAAGATCTCGCCCGGCTCGACGGTGAGCGAGACGTCCCGCACGGCGACCGTGTCGCCGTACCGCTTGGTCAGGTTGCGCAGTTCGATGACGGACATGTCGGTGGCTCCCAGGGGTCAGCGGGCCGAGGCCGGGCGGACGGGCATGGTGCGGTACATCCGGTAGGTGGCGGTGAGCGTGCCGAGCAGGACCGCGGCCGCGATCGCGAGGCCGAGCGGCAGCGCGGCGGGCGGCAGGCCGAACAGGTGGTTGATGCCGCGGCCGGCCCACTGGATGTCGAAGGCGGCCTCGGCCGCGATCGGGGCCAGCGCGGCGACCGGGATGATCGCCAGCCCGCCTCCGAGCCGGTATCGGTAGAAGCCGAGGCCGATCAGCGCACCGGCCGCGAGGTAGACGAGGTTGAGGACGGTGCCGGTGAGCAGCGCGCGGGCGGCGTCACCGGCGCCGGTCACCGGGTACGGCTCGGCCAGCCGGTCGAGCAGGCCGGTCGCCGCGTACACCGCATGCTCGGGCAGATAGCCGGCCACCTGGACGACCGCGAAGAGCAGCGCCATCGCCGCGTACAGCACGAGGTGGGCCTCGGCGAGCTGGCGCCGGGTGACGCCCAGCGCGATGTAGGGGCGGCCGCCGAGCACGGTGACGATGCCCATGGACAGCAGCCAGTAGCGGGGTGGTGCGCCGCCGACGTTGAGCCACATGCTCACGTCGAGCGTGCCGAAGAGGCCGACCGAGCCGGCCACCACCAGGTAGACCGGGATCAGGATGGCCCAGTAGATGGAGACCATCAGGCCGATGCGACGGAACAGTCGCCGGACGAGGACGCTGAGGACGCCGGGGTGGCGGTTCATCGTCGACCCTCCTCAGGAAATCTTGCCGCGGATCGTGACGGTGCGGCCGAACGCGTGGACCACGGCGCATCCGGCCGTCACCAGCACGACGGTGAGCAGCGCGGAGACCGCGAAGGGCAGCCGCAGACCGGCGACCGTGGCCGCGCCGATCGGGCTCCACTCGGTGCCGAACAGCAGCTCGGAGCCGAGCGCGGGGATCATCGACGGCGCGATCAGCAACAGTCCGGCGAACGGGCCGAACCGGTAGAAGCCCGCGCCGATCAGCCAGCCGGAGCAGAAGTGGGCGAGGTAGATCAGGAACGCGCGGATCAGCACCGCGAACGCGGTCCCGACGGAGTCCACCGGGTACGCGTCGGTCAGGCCGTCCATCAGCCCGGCCGCACCGTAGACGAACCGTTCGACACCGAGCCCGGCGAGGAAGAGCAGCGCGAACGCGCCCGCGGAACCGACGCCGAAGAGCAGCGCGCCGCCGAGGAACTGCCGCCGGGTGACGCCGAGCGCCACGTAGTGCCGGAGGAGGACCGGGATCAGCAGGATCGCCACCGGGCCGACGAACCACTTGACCGTGGACGCGGCGCCGAGGTGCCACACGCTCTCGGTCAGCGACCCGTGGACCGCGATCAGCGTGCCGACCAGCGCGACCGTGGCGATCAGCAGCGCGGCGAACGCCGCGTACGCCGGGGCTGTGCGCCGGAACAGCGAGACGGCGACGGTGGTCATCGCCGGTTCCCGGCGGCGGTCAGTTGGATGAACAGCTCCTGCAGGCCGACCGGGGTGATCTCCAGCCGGGCCGCGGTGGCGTCCCGGCGCTGGTCCTCGGTGAGCGCGCCGTAGATCGTGGTGGCCTTGGTGCCGCCGAGCCGCTTCTCGCCCAGCGCCGCCAGCTCGGTGCCGGCCACGAACGCGTCGACCGCGTCGGCCGGGCCGGTCACGGTGGCGCCGCGGCGGCGCAGCGCGTCCGTCTCCTCGTGCACCAGCAGGCGGCCGCGATCGATGATCAGGACCTCCTCGAACAGGTTCGCCACCTCCTCGATCAGGTGCGTGGAGAGGATGATGGTGCGCGGGTGCTCCGCGTAGTCCGCGACCAGCTCCTGGTAGAACGCGTATCGCGAAGGCGCGTCCAGGCCCAGGTAGGACTCGTCGAAGATGGTCAGCGGCGCGCGGGTGGCGAGGCCGATCGTGACGCCGAGCGCGGACCGGCCACCCCGGGAGAGCCCGGAGACGCGCTTGCGCAGCGGCAGGTCGAACTGCTTGGCCAGCCGGGCCGCGTAGTCCGCGTCGAAATCCGGCCGGAGCTCGGCGGCCAGGCCCAGCACCGCGCCGACCCGGTCGGTGTCCTCCGCGTCCACGTTGTCCCGGACCAGGCAGACCCGCCGGGTGATCCGCGCATTCTCGAACGGGTCCTCGCCGTCGACCAGCACGGTGCCGGCCGAGGCACGGCGGAACGCGGCCAGCACGGAGAGCAGCGTGGTCTTGCCGGAGCCGTTGCGGCCGAGCAGGCCGTAGATCTTGCCGCCGGCCAGGTCGAACGAGAGACCGTCCAGCGCGACCGTGTCGCCGTAGCGCACCCGCAGATCGCGCACCGAGACCGGGATGCTCATCGCCCGGCCTCCCCGCTCGGGACCTGCGCGGCCGCGATCCGCGCGACGACCTCGTCGAGCGGGATGCCGATCATGCGGGCCTCGGCGATCATCGCGTCCACCACCTCGGCGAAGAACCGCTCGCGACGCTGGCCGACCAGCTGCTCGCGGGCCTGCGGGCTGACGAACATGCCGATCCCCCGCTTCTTGTACAGCACGCCCTCGTCGACCAGCTGCTGGAATCCCTTGGCCGCGGTGGCGGGGTTGATCCGGTAGAAGGATGCGTACTGGTTCGTGGACATGACCTGCTCGTCCTCCCTGAGCGCCCCGCTGAGGATCTCGTCCTTGATCTTGTCGGCGATCTGTTGATAGATCGGGCTCCGGTCGTCGAACACCGCCTCGCCCCCTCGCGCCGCCTCGTCCTCTCGCGCCGCATCGTTGGTTCATTACTTATGTAATGAACCCTAGCACCAACGAACCAGCCCGCGGAAGCATGAAAATCGGGCCCCCGCCCATATCGGGCGGGGGCCGCGCAGAACCGGACAGATCTATGTGAAGGTCACGTCCGACGTGGCATATTCGCAGGTCGTGCCGTCGGCGGGGTACGGAGAGGAGCGCGCGAACGGTTCAGCGGACGCGGATGACGACGCGGCCACCGGCGTGCCCGCTCTCGCTCAGGTCGTGCGCCGCCGCGGCCTCGGCCATCGGGAACGTCGCGGCGACCGGCACCTCCAGCCGGCCCGCCTCGATCAGCGCGGCCGCCTCCCCGAGCGCGTGCCAGGAGCGGCCCTCGCCACCGTCCGTGGTGCGGGCGCCGTGGCCGGAGAAGTCCGCGATCGAGATCACGTGCGTGGCGTCGCCGGTCAGCTCGATCAGCACCGGCACCACGCCGTGCCCGGCCGCGTCCAGTGCCCGGTCCACACCGTCCGGCACCAGCTCGCGCACGCGGGCGGCCAGGCCGTCGCCGTACGTCACCGGCGTGATGCCGAGCCGGCGCAGCAGGTCGTGCCGGGCCGGGCTCGCGGTGCCGATCACCCGGGCGCCGCGCTCGCGGGCGATCTGCGCGGCGACCAGCCCGACGCCACCGGCCGCGCCGCTGATCAGCAGCGTCCCCGCCCGCACGTCGATCGCGTCCAGCGCGCGGACCGCGGTCTCGGCCGGGGTCGGCAGTCCGGCCGCCACCTCGAAGGACAGCGCCGCCGGCGTGACCGCCCAGTGCGTGAGCACCGCGTGCTCCGCGGTCGCGCCACCGGCCGACACGCCGAACACCGCGTCGCCCACCGACACGCCGGTCACGCCGTCGCCGACCTCGTCCACCACGCCGGCCGCGTCGCCGCCCGGGATGCGCGGCCCGGTCACCGCGATACCGGCCAGGCCGGAGCGGACCTTCCAGTCCCACGCGTTCACACCGGCGGCCACCACCGCGATCCGAACCCGGCCCGGGCCGGCGTGCGGCTCCGGTACGTCGTCGTCCACACGCAGCACGGACGACGGGCCGGTCTCCGCGTAACGGACCGCCCTCACGGCTGGTATCGCAGGAACTCGTCGAGGCCGCTGACCGCGAGCACACGCGCGACGTGGCCGCGGTGGTTCGTGACCCGCAGCCAGCCGCCCAGCGCGGCGCACCGGTTGTCGCCGCGGACCAGGCAGGCAAGCCCGGTGGAGTCGCAGAACGCCAGCTCGCCCAGGTCGACGACAAGACGGTTGCGGCCGGTGCCGACCAGGTCGCTGATCGCGGTGTCCAGCTCGGGGACGGTACTCATGTCCAGCTCACCGGCGAGTCGCACGGTGGCTGTCCGGTTGTCGCCGGTCTCCGGCGTGACGGTGAACGTCAAGAGACTTCCTCCGCTCCGCCGGGATTCTCTTCCCGCATCTCGATCCTGGTCCAGATGGTTGCCGTCGGACAAGGGTAATCCGTCAGCCGATGGACATCGGGTAGGACGACTCCGATTGTGCGCTTTCTGTAGTGATGAATATCCGGACCGTCGTTCCCCCGCTGCCGCTGACGACCTCGATGCCGTCCGTCAGCTGCTCCGCCAGGAACAGCCCGAGCCCGCCCGGCGAGGTCGGTTCCGGTGGCCGCTCCCCCGGCTTGCGGCCCGGTGCGGTGAAGCCGGCGCCGTCGTCCGCGACCTGGCAGATCAGCCGGTCCGGGGCGTGCAGGAGCCGCAGCCGCCCGGTGCCGCCACCGTGCCGTACCGCGTTGGTCAGCAGTTCGTAGGCGGCCAGTGCGAAGTCGTCCAGCCGGTCCCCGCCCAGCCCGGCGACCCGCGCCAGATCAGCGATGCGGTGGCGCAGCGCTGTGACCTCCGTCGCGGTGAAGGGCAGGTCGAGGAGGAGGCCCGCTCCGGCACTGTCGCCAGCCATCCACGCTCCTCCCGTCCACGCGATCACCGCGCGGTGTGTCACGAACACGTCGCGATCGTCCAGCCCCGAGCCTAGTTGACCTCGGCCCGCGGATCACCAGCCCGAGGCGGCCGCTCATGACGCGATCCGCTCGCCGGACCGGTGCGGAGCGGACACCGGGCCGGTCAGCGCGGTGGCGAGCGGCAGCGTGAACGAGAACCGCGTACCGCCGCCGGGGTTGTCCGCGACCGCGACCGCGCCGCCGTGCCGCTCCACGATCCGGCGGCAGATGGCCAGGCCGAGGCCGGTCCCGGCGTATCCGGTGCCCTCGTGCGCGCGGTGGAACGAGTCGAACACGTGCGGCTTGTCCGCGTCCGGGATGCCGATCCCGCGGTCCGCCACCTGGACGTGCGCCCAGCCGACCGGGTCCGAGGTCGCGGTCACGTCCACGTGCGCGGCCGTACCGGCGCGCACGTACTTGATCGCGTTGCCGATCAGGTTGTCCAGCACCCGGCGCAGCATGCCGGCGTCCGCGATCACCTCGGGCAGATCGCCGACGAAGATACGCGGCGGGAGCCGGTCGCCGACCGCGGCGCGGCTGGTCCGCTCCGCCACCACCTCGGCCACCAGCGCGGCCAGGTCCACCGCGCGCAGCCGCAGCGGCGCGTCCCGGGCCGTGGTGTACGCCAGCAGGTCGTCGATCAGCACGCCCATCCGCTGTACGCCGAGGACCGCCTGCCCGATCGCCTCGCGCGCCTCGTCCGCCGCCGGCCGCCACGCGCCCTTGTCGCTGCCGCCGGGCAGGTCCGCCAGCACGTCCGCGAGGATCTCGTCGGCCGCCTCGCAGTGCCCGGAGACGATCGCGAGCGGGGACTTCAGGTCGTGCGCGACCACACCGGCGAACGCGGCCAGATCGGACTCGTACCGGCGCAGCTCGGTGATGTCCCGGAAGACCGCGACCGCGCCGCGCTGCCCGGCGGCCGGATCGAGCGGGCGGCCGTCCACGCTGATCAGCACGCCGTCCGGGCGGCTGGCGTTGCGGATCACCATCTCCACGCCATCCGACGACTCACCGGCCAGCGCGCGGGCCAGCGGCAGCTGCGCGGCCGGGAACGGCGTGCCGTCCGGCCGGAAGATCCCGTAGTGCGCCTGCCAGCCCTCCAGTCCGGCGATGTCCTCCTTGACGCCGAGCAGCGCCCGGGCAGCGCGGTTGTGCAGCAGGAACGCGCCGTGCTCGTCCACCACGCCGACGCCGTCACCGATGCTGTTCATCACGGCGTTCAGCAGGCCGGACTGGCGGCGTGCCTCGCGTTCGGCCTGGCGCAGCTCCGCGGTCGCGGCCACCACCCGGGCCTCGGCGCGGGCCCGGCCGGTGGAGAGCAGGTAGATCAGGCCGGCCAGCAGCGCCACGATCGCGCTCCCGGCCAGGCCGGTGGTGAGCGGCAGCGCGCTGTGCCCGCCGGGCAGCCGGGACGAGTCGGCCGTGGTGACCAGCGTCCAGCGGCGGTCCGCGACGCCGACCGTACGCTCGCGGTGCAGGTCCGGGCGGCCGGGCGCGGGCACGGTGGCGACCGTGACCGGCATGCCGGTGCCGTCGGTCGCGGACAGGCTGCCGCCGAGCAGTTCCTGACCGGCCGAGACGAGCACGTCGCCGAGGAAGTCCTGGCCGCGCATGCCCATCACCAGCCAGCCGGCGAACGCGCCGCCGCGGTGGATCGGGGTGGCGAACACGAACGACCGCTGCCGCTGCGCCGCGGGCAGGTGCTCGTCGCGGAGCAGCACGTACGCGTCGGAGACCGTGGCCCGCCCGGTGCGCCGGGCCGCGGAGAGCGCGGCCGTGGGCTCCCGGGCCCGGGTCAGGTCGACGCCGAGCGGGGGCGCGGTGCCGCCGTCCAGCGTGCGGGAGTAGATCGTGAACAGGTGCTCCGCGCTGCCGGCGTGCGGGGTCAGCGTCAGTGTGCCGGCGCCGAGCCGCCGCCAGCGCGCCTGGGCCACCGCGACCTCGCCGTCCGGCACCGGCGCGACGTAGACGACCGAGGTGGCACCGGGCAGCTCGGTGCCGGACAGCGGCGCGGTACCGGCCTGGAACGTGCGCGCGTCCAGCACGGACGCCTCGCCGAGCCCGGTCGCGGCGGTGCGCAGCAGGTCGACGTACCGGCGGGTCTCCACGCTCACCGCGGTCTGGGCGAGCGACGTGCGCTGCTCCATGATGCGGTCGGCGGCCGCGATGTCCTGCCGGTGCAGTGCCGTGGCGATGGTGGCCATGGCTACCAGGCCGGCCGCCAGCACGATGCCGGCGACCGCAAGCGCACCCCGGCGACCGTGCCAACCACCCACGACGCCAGTGTCCCATTCACCCCCTTTATGGGGATGAGTTTCAGCTAACCGTCCAGCGCGGCCGTGATGTCCGCGATCAGGTCGTCCGGGTCCTCGATGCCGCAGGACAGGCGGACGAAGCCGGCGGTGGTGTCGTCGCCCCACTGCGCGCGGCGGTCCGCGGTGGTGTGCAGCCCGCCGAACGACGTGGCCGCGAAGACCAGCCGGGACCGGCGCAGGAACGCGGCCACCCGCTCCGCGGAGCCGAGATCGAAGCCGATCAGGCCGGGGATCCGGCGCATCTGCGCGCTCGCCACCGGGTATGCCGGGTCGTCCGGCAGGCCGGGCCAGCGCACGCCGGTGACCGCCGGGTGCGCGGCCAGCACCGGCGCGAGCGCGGCCGCGTTCCCGGTCTGCCGGGCCAGCCGCAGGTCGAGCGTGCCCAGCGAGCGGTGCGCCAGCCAGCAGTCGAACGCGCCCGGCACGCCGCCGGTCTGCGCGCGCCAGGTGGTCAGCCGGGACAGCAGGGACCCGTCGCGCGTGCTGACGTACCCGAGCAGCAGATCGGAGTGGCCGGTCAGCGCCTTGGTGCCGGACGCCACCACCAGATCCGCGCCCAGCTCCAGCGGGCGCTGGCCGAGCGGCGTCGCCGCGGTGTTGTCCACCGCGACCAGCGCGCCGGCGGCGTGCGCGGCCTCGGCGACCGCGCGCACGTCGCAGACGTCCAGGCCCGGGTTGGCCGGCGTCTCCAGCAGCACCAGGCGGATGCCCTCGAACGACGGGTACGGCCCGGCCGTCGGCGCGGTCCGCACGTCCACGCCCAGCTCGGCGAGCGTGGCCGCGGCGAACGCGCGCACCGCGAAGTAGCCGTCCGACGGCAGCAGCACCGCGTCGCCCGGCCGCAGCACGGTCAGCAGCGCCGCCGTGATCGCGGCCTGGCCGGACGCGAACGCCAGCGTGTCGCCGCCCTCCAGCTCGCCGATCGCGGTCTCCAGCGCGCGCCGGGTGCGGTTGTCCGGCCGCCCGTACCCGTCGGCCGCCGCGGCCGGACCGGCCACCGGGTCGAGGTGGTAGGGCGCCGCGAAGACCGGACCGGGCAGGAACGGCTCGCCCGGCACCGGATCCGGCAGGCCCGCGTGCACCACCCGGGTGCCGTCACCGTCAAGACTCATGTCGCCCATGATCCGCCTAACGGACCTCGTGCTGCAGCTCGCGGTTCATCAGTGCGAGCATCGCCACCTTCGGCGCGACGCCCTCGTGGCAGATCCGCTCCACCTGCTCGGTGATCGGCATGTCCACGCCGTGCTTGCGGGCCAGGTCCCGGATGCCCAGGCAGCTCTTCACGCCCTCGGCCGTCTGCCGGGTCGAGGTCTGCGCCTCCTCCAGCGTCTCGCCGCGGCCCAGGTGCTCGCCGAACGTCCGGTTCCGGGAGAACGGCGACGAGCAGGTGGCGACCAGGTCACCGAGGCCGGCCAGACCGGCGAACGTGAGCGGGTCCGCGCCGAGCGCCACGCCGAGCCGGAGCGTCTCGGCCAGGCCGCGGGTGATCAGCGTCGCCTTCGTGTTGTCGCCCAGCCCCATCGCGGTGGCCACGCCGTAGGCGAGCGCGATCACGTTCTTCACCGCGCCGCCGAGCTCGCAGCCGATCACGTCGGTGTTCGTGTACGGCCGCAGGTAGGGCGCGGTGACCGCCTTCTGCACCGCCTTGGCACGGTCCAGGTCGGTGCAGGCGACCACGGTCGCGGCGGGCTGCTCCAGCATGATCTCCGGCGCCAGGTTCGGGCCGGTGACCACGACCACCCGCTCCGCGGCGACGCCGGAGGTCTCCACGATGACCTCGCTCATCCGCTTCGTGGTGCTCAGCTCGATGCCCTTCATCAGGGACACCAGCGACGCGTCCGGCTCCAGGTGCCGTACCCACTCCGCGAGGTTGCCGCGCAGCGTCTGCGACGGCACCGCGAGCACCACCACCTCCGCGCCGGTGATCGCCTCGCCCGCGTGCGCGGTGGCGGTGATCCGGTCCGGCAGCCGGGTCTGCGGGAAGTAGTCCGGATTCACCCGCCGGTCCCGGATCGAGGCGGCCACCTCCTCCCGGCGTGCCCACACCGTCACGTCCGTACCGGCGTCCGCCAGCACTTTCGCGAACGCGGTCCCCCAGGAACCGGCACCCAGCACGGCTGCCCGCATCAGGCCTTTCCCTCCCGCTCGCCCACGCGTCCGGCGGGCTCGCTCGCCGCCTCGGGCCGGCCGCGGCGCGGCGCTGCCGAGTGCTGCCACAGCGGCGGCGGGGTGCCACCGCGGATCTCCGCGAGCAGGTCGCGGACCTCCGTCATCATCGCCTCGGTGACCTCGTCCAGCACCTCGCGGGTCGGCACCGCGCCGGCCCACCGGCTCAGGTCCATCGGCGGACCGGCCACCACGGTCACGGGTGTCCGCAGGGTAAGGCGAAACTTTCCGTCCCGGGGGTCGAACACCCGGTGCGCGCCCCACTGGGCGACCGGGATCACCGGGGCGCCGGTGAGCAGCGCCAGCCGGGCCGCGCCGGTCTTGCCGTGCATCGGCCACAGGTCGGGGTGCCGGGTGGTGGTGCCCTCCGGGTAGATCACCACGGCGCCGCCCTCGCGCACCGCCACGGCCAGCGTCTCCACCGACTGGGCCGCCTCCGCGCTGCCGCGCTCGACCGGGACCTGCTTGATCCGGCCGAGCCACGGCCCGATCACCGGCAGCCGGAACAGGCTGGCCTTGCCGAGGAACCGCGGCCAGACGCCGTTGCTGTAGAGGAAGTCGGCGACCGGGAACGGGTCGAAGTGCGAGGAGTGGTTCACCACCAGGATGAAGCCGCGGTCCTTGGGCATGTGGTGCGCGCCACGCCAGGTCGACCGTGTCCAGACGTGCATGGTGGGAATCACGATCCACGCGGCCAGCCTCTGCAGGAGACCGAGTCTGTGCGGTGCCACGGCGGATCCCCCTGTCCCTTCCGGGGCACGGCCGCCTGCGCCGTATCCCGCAGGCCGGAGACCGTGCACGGCCTGTTGCGAAATCATGCCTGCCCCGAGTCCGTCAGACCAGGGCGGGGCGGATGCGCCACACCGCCGGCCGTCCCGGCCGCGCACCGCGGGTCGATGGCGGCACGCCGAGCTGGCACGATGAATCGGTGCAGAGGTGGGCGGTCGTCATCCCGGTCAAGCCGGTGTCGGTGGGCAAGAGCCGGCTGCGCGGTGCGGTCCCGGCGGCGGCGCACGAGCGGCTGGCGCTGGCGCTCGCCCGGGACACCGTGGCCGCGGTGCTGTCCTGCCCGGAGGTCGGCGAGGTGCTGGTGGTCACGGACGATCCGGCGGTGGCCGAGGTGGTGACCGGGCTCGGCGCCCGGGTCGCGCCGGACACGCCGGCCGCCGGTCTCAACCCCGCCATCCGGTACGGGGAGAGCGGCCTGCCCGCCCGGTCCTGGCGTGCCGCGATCACCGCCGACCTGCCCGCGCTGCGCCCGGCGGAGCTGTCCGCGGCACTGCGCGCGGCCGCGGAGCCGCCGGCCCGGCGCCGGTTCGCCGCGGACGCGCCCGGCGTCGGCACCGTGCTGCTGACCGCGCCGCCCGGCGTGCCGCTGGACCCGCGCTTCGGCGGCCCGTCCGCGGCCGCGCACGCGGCGTCCGGCGCGGTCGCGCTGAGCGGTGACTGGCCCAGCCTGCGCCGGGACGTGGACACCGGCGCGGACCTCGACGCGGCGCACCGCCTCGGCGTGGGCACGCACACCGGCGCGCTGGTCCCGGCGCCGTGCGGCCCCGCATCGACGCCCCGCTGACCCCGGCCGCCCGGCGCCTCAGCCGCCTGAAGTGCATCACCTCGTACCCGCGCCGGGTTTAGGGTTTGGTCCATGCAGGGGACCGTTGCGCGCTTCGACGAGGACACCCATCACGGCACGGTGCTGCTGGACGACGGGAGCGAGGTGGCCTTCGGCGCGGACGCCTTCGCCGCGTCCGGGCTGCGGCTGCTCCGGCTCGGCCAGCGGATGACCATCGACCGCGATGATCAGGGCGAGGTAATCTCGATCACCTTTCCCGGCCTGACCTGACCGTTCCGAAGCGGAATTCACGTTTCAGTAACTTTTTTCGGGTGATGATGATTCGGTGAACACCGCGCCAGGCACCGTCCGCCACCGAGGCCCCGACGGCAGATTCATTCGCGCCGATGTTCCTGCTGCTAGGGTCGAGGTGCCGCGCAGCGACGATCACGAACCGCTGCACGCGGGCCGCGACTCCTCCGCCGATGAAGCCGGATCGCCCGTGACGACCGACGCCGGAGAGGTGGCTGACATGAGCCAGGACCAGATGTCCGACACCGCGACCGAGATCCCGCCGGTGCAGGAGATGCCGATAGAGGATCTGCTCGGCGCGGACCCGGTGCCGGACGAGTCGCTGCCGGAGGACCGGTTCCTCAACCGCGAGCTGTCCTGGCTGGACTTCAACGCCCGGGTGCTGGCGCTGGCCGAGGACCCGGACACCCGGCTGCTGGAGCGCGCCAAGTTCCTGGCCATCTTCGCCAGCAACCTCGACGAGTTCTACATGGTGCGGATCGCCGGGCTGATGCGGCGCATACAGGCCGGCATCCCGGTCCGCGGCGGTGACCAGCTGCCGCTGCGCACCCAGCTGCGGATGATCCTGGAGAAGACGGCCGGCCTGGTCGCCCGGCACGCGGCCTGCTTCAGCGACGAGGTCGCACCGAAGATGGCGGCCGAGGGCATCCACCTGGTGCACTGGGCCGACCTGGACGACGGCGAGCGCGAGGAGCTGCGGACGTACTTCCGGGAGCACATCTTCCCGGTGCTGACGCCGCTGGCCGTGGACCACGCGCACCCGTTCCCGTACATCTCGTCCCGCTCGCTCAACCTCGCGGTCTCGGTGAAGGCGCCGGAGAACGGTCAGGAGCTGTTCGCCCGGATCAAGGTACCGAACAACGTGCCCCGGTTCGTGGTGGTCAACTCCCCCGGCCAGACCGCGCGCTTCCTGCCGGTCGAGGACCTCATCTCGGTCCACCTCGACCAGCTCTTCTCCGGCATGCAGGTGGTCGAGTGCCACCTGTTCCGGGTGACCCGCAACGCGGAGCTGGAGGTCGACGAGGACCGGGACGAGGACCTGCTCAAGGCGCTGGAGCGGGAGCTGGCGCAGCGCCGGTTCGGCCCGCCGGTGCGGCTGGAGGTGGCCGCGTCCATCTCCGACCACATGCTCGAGGTGCTGGTCCGCGAGCTGGACGTGGACAGCCACGACGTGCTGCGGGTGCCCGGCCTGCTGGACATGTCCGCGCTGTGGCAGATCTACGGCGCGGTGGACCGGCCGGACCTGAAGGACAAGCCGTACGTGCCGGCCACCCACCCGCGGCTGATCGACGGCGAGGTGCCGCGCAGCATCTTCGCCTCGCTGCGGGACGGCGACGTGCTGGTGCACCACCCGTACCACGCGTTCTCCACCAGCGTGCAGCGGTTCATCGAGCAGGCCGCCGCCGACCCGAACGTGCTGGCCATCAAGCAGACGCTGTACCGCACCAGCGGCGACTCGCCCATCGTGGACGCGCTGGTCGAGGCGGCCGGCGCGGGCAAGCAGGTGGTCGTGCTGGTCGAGCTGAAGGCACGCTTCGACGAGCAGGCCAACATCGGCTGGGCGCGGAAGCTGGAGCGGGCCGGCTGCCACGTGGTCTACGGCCTGGTCGGCCTCAAGACCCACTGCAAGACCTCCCTGGTGGTACGGCAGGAGGGCGCGCAGATCCGCCGGTACTGCCACATCGGCACCGGCAACTACCACCCCAAGACCGCGCGACTGTACGAGGACTTCGGGCTGCTCACCGCGGACCCCGAGGTGGGTGCGGACGTCACCGACCTGTTCAACGTGCTCACCGGGTACAGCCGGCAGACCGCGTACCGCCGGCTGCTGGTGGCACCGCACGGCGTGCGCCGGGGCCTGATCGAGCGGATCGAGCGGCAGATCGAGCGGGCCCAGCGCGGCCTGCCGACGCTGGTCCAGATCAAGGTGAACTCGCTGGTCGACGAGGAGTTCATCGACGCGCTCTACCGGGCGTCCCGGGCCGGCGTGCGGATCGAGGTGGTGGTGCGCGGCATGTGTGCGCTGCGGCCCGGCGTGCCCGGCCTGTCGGAGAACATCCGGGTCCGCTCGATCGTGGGACGGTTCCTGGAGCACTCGCGCATCTTCCGGTTCGGCCCGGGGCCGTCCCGGGCGGACGCGGAGGCCGGCCGGCACGAGGACCCGGCCGAGTTCTGGATCGGCTCCGCGGACATGATGCACCGCAACCTGGACCGTCGCGTCGAGGCGCTGGTGCAGGTGACCGACCCGGTCGCCACCCGCGAGCTGGAGACCGTGCTGCGGATCTCGATGAGCGACGAGTGCGAGGGCTTCGACCTGCAGCCGGACGGCACCTGGCTGCGCCGGGTGTCCACGGTCGACAAGCCGCTCACCCACCTGCAGTCGGTGCTGCTGCGGCGCACGATCCGGTCCAACGGCTGAACGCGTTCCGACGAGGCGGTTAACTTTCGGCGGTTATCGTGACGACCATGCTGGAGGAAGAGCGCAAGTACGAGGTGGCCCCGGAATTCGACCTGCCGGACCTGACCGGCGCCCTGCCCTCCGGCGGGCGGGTCGTGGCCAAGGACCCGAAGGTGCTGACCGCCACCTACTTCGACACCGAGGATCTGCGGCTGGCCCGGGCCGGCGTCTCGCTGCGGTTCCGCAAGGGCGACGACGAGCCGTGGACCGTGAAGCTCCCGGCGGACGTGCCCGGCACCCGGCACGAGATCTCCCGGGCCGGCAAGAAGGCAAAGACGCCGCCGGCCGAGATGTCCGCGCTGGTCACGCCGTACGCGCGGGGTGAGGAGCTGGTCCCGGCCGTGGTGGTCCGCAGCGCGCGCCGGGCGTACCTGCTGCAGTCCGGCGACGGCACCGTGCTGGCCGAGCTGGACGACGACACCGTCGAGGTGCTGGACGGCGAGAAGGTCCGGTCCACGTTCCGCGAGGTCGAGGTGGAGCGCGCGGACGGCGACCCGGCGCTGCTCGACCAGGTGGAGGCGCTGCTGGTCAAGGCGGGCGCCACGGCCGGGACGTTCACGCCGAAGCACGCGCGGGCGATGGGCGCGGCCGCGAGCGCGGCACCTGACCTGGTGCCGGCCGGCGACCTGCCGGACGCGCCGACCGCGGGCGACGTGGTGACCGCCGCGATCCGGGACGGCATCGGCCGCATCCTGGCGCACGACCCGCTGGTCCGGCTCGGCACGCCGCTGCCGGACGGCGACACCGCGGTGCACCAGATGCGGGTCGGCTGCCGCCGGCTGCGCAGCGACCTGCGCACGTTCGGCGTGCTGGTGAAGACGTCCTGGGCGCGCACGCTGCGGGACGAGCTGGGCTGGATCGCCGGGGTGCTCGGCGCGGCCCGCGACGCCGAGGTGCTGCGCGCCCGGCTGCGCCGGACCGCCGCGCTGGACCCGCTGGCACCGCTCGACGAGCGGGCCGTGGACCGGCTGGACGCCCGGCTGGCGAAGCGGCAGCGCAAGGCGCTGGCCGAGCTGGACGCGGCGCTGCGCACGGCGCGCTACCGGAAGCTGGTGGACCTGCTGGTCGAGGCCGCACGGGAGCCGAAGCTGTCGCCGGACGCGGACGCGCCCGCGGCCGAGGTGCTGCCGCACCTGGTGGCCCGCCCGTGGGACGTGCTGGTCAACGGCGGCAAGGGCGTGGCCGGCGCGGCCGACCTGCACACCGGCGACTCCGACGAGCGCTGGCACGGCGTGCGGATCAACGGCAAGCGCGCCCGGTACGCGGTGGAGGCCGTCGCCCCGGTGCTCGGCGGGCCGGCCGCCGCGCTCGGCAAGGCACTCTCCAAGGTGCAGAATCTGCTCGGCGAGCACCAGGACGCCGCGATGGCCGCCCAGACGTGGCTGGACCTGGCGGCCGAGAAGCCGGATGATCATGGCATGGCAGTGACGGCCGGCCGGCTGGCCGAACGGGAACGCGCGGTTATCCACGCCGTTCGCGGGGCATTCCCCGCGGCGTGGGAGAACGCGGTACGACCGAAGAAGACCGCTTGGCTGCGCTGAGAACCGTGCGGGCGGCCGGCGGCGTCCTGTGGCGCCCGGCCGCCGGCGGACCGGAGATCTGCCTGATCCACCGTCCGAAGTACGACGACTGGTCGCTGCCCAAGGGCAAGCTGGACCCGGGCGAGCACCCGCTGACCGCGGCCGTGCGCGAGGTCGGCGAGGAGACCGCGGTACCGGCGGTCCCCCAGGTCCGCCTGCCCGCCATCCGGTACGAGACCCGGGACGCCGCGAAACTGGTCGAGTACTGGTCGATGCGGCCCCGCCCGGACGTCGAGGCCGGCCCGTTCACGCCGAACGCGGAGGTCGACGACCTGCGCTGGCTGCCGGTCCCGGAGGCCCGGAAGCTGCTCAGCTATCCGCACGACGGCCGGGTGGTCGACGCGTTCGCCGCACTGCCGCCGATCACCGCCGTGCTGGCCGTGGTCCGGCACGGGCACGCCGGTCGCCGCGAGGCCTGGCCCGGCGCGGACTCGGCCCGGCCGCTGGACGAGGCGGGTGCGCTGGAGTCCCGCGAGCTGGCCGAGCTGTGCGCGCACCTCGGCCCGCAACGGCTGATCTCCGCGTCGCCGCGGCGCTGCCAGCAGACGCTGGCGCCGCTGGCCGCTGCCGTGGACCTGCCGGTCGAGGTGGACGCGTCGTTCGACGAGCCGCGCTCCGGCGACCGGCCCGAGCAGCGGCACGAGGTCGCGGCCGAGCGGATCCGCGCGCTGGCCGCGGCCGGTGAGCCGGTCGTGGTCTGCAGCCAGGGCAAGATCATCCCGGATGCGCTGTGCCGGGTGGCCGGGCAGGGCACACCGCGCGACTTCCACAGCCCGAAGGGGACCGGCTGGCTGCTCGCCTTCGCCGGCGACCGGCTGATCGGCTGGGACCGTCTCCTGCCGTCCGACTCCCGCGTGGTCCAGGCGTCGTCTCGCTCCTGAGAGGGAGGCGCGCACCCGGCCGTACGGCGGATACTGCGTGCGTGTGGGAGCGGGCCAAGGCGCGGGCGAGGCGCAATCCGGCGGCGGTGGACGCGGCGGTCGCGATCGCCTGCTTCCTGCTGACCATCGGCGGGCACGGCGCGGTCGAGGACCCGCGGCCGATCGTGCTCGTCTTCGCCGCGGTCTCCGCGCTGCCGCTGGTCTGGCGGCAGCGGGCGCCGTTCCCGGTCGCCGCGGTCTGCGGGGCCGGCTCGATCGGGCTGATCGCGGTGCACGGCTTCATCGACTGGCCGTACGGGCAGCTGGTCGCCACCTACACGGTCGCCGCAGCGAGCCCGTTCGCGGCGCGCGCCGTGCTGGTCGCCGGCACGGTGGCCGGGCTGGTCTTCACCCAGCAGACACTGGACAAGCCGGTCGGCTCGGTGCTCACGTCCAGCAGCGTCTTCGTGGCCGCGTTCGCGCTCGGCACCGGCGCCCGGGCCCGCCGGGACCGGATCGCGTTGCTGGAGGAGCGCGCGCTGCGGCACGCGGAGGAGCGGGCCGCGGTGGCCGCCCGCGAGCGCGAGCGGATCGCCCGCGACATGCACGACATCCTGGCCCACTCGATCAGCATGATCGCGGTGCAGGCCGAGGCCGGGCCGCTGCTGGTACACCGCGATCCGGACCGGGCCGCGCGCGCGTTCGACGCGATCTCCGGCACCGCCCGCGACGCGCTCACCCAGCTGCGCCGCGCGCTCGGCGTGCTCCGCGGCGGCCCGGACGACCGTGCGCCGCAACCCGGGCTGGACGCCGTTCCCGCGCTGGCCGCGCGGGCGCGGGAGGCCGGGCTGGCGGTCAGGGTCACCGAGCACGGCGAGCGTGCGGCGGTGCCGGCCGAGGTCGCAGTCGCGGTCTACCGCGTGGTGCAGGAGTCGCTGACCAACGTCATCCGGCACGCCGGGGCGGCCGCGGCCAGGATCGATCTGACCTGGTCGGCGGCGTCGCTGCGGGTCGAGATCACCGACGACGGCCGCGGTGCCGCGAGTGCCGGGGACCCGGCGGGACACGGGTTGATCGGCATGCGCGAGCGCGTCTCGGCGTGCGGCGGGACGTTCAGCGCGGGTACGGCCGGGAGCGGCGGCTTCACGGTGACCGCCACGATGCCGCTGGCCGCTCCGGAGCGGCGGCACTCCCCCGCTTCCGTCCCCGGACCGGCCGCCGGTCCGCCGCAGGACCCGGCGCCCGCCGCTGTCATCGGCCCTACCGGGCGGGGGAGCGCTGATACCGCCGAGCCGGCTGAGCGGGAGGCCGTCGGCCGGGCCGGTTCCACCGACGGTGACTCGGCCGTGGGGCGGGCCGGCGGCCGGGCTGAGGCCGCCCGTGGCTGACGAACGACGCCGAGCCTGGCCCCGGTGCACACTCCGGCGGGGCGGCCCGGCTGCACGCGGCTCGGCGTGCCCGGCTCCGGGCGTGCCCGGCGGGCGCGGCGCGGGCCGGGCCGGGCGGCCGTCCGCGGCGGATGGCGGGCGGTCCCGGTGAGCGCGGAGCTGCGGGTGCTGGTCGCGGACGATCAGGCGCTGGTGCGGGACGGCTTCTGCGTGATCCTGGACGCGCAGCCGGACATCGCGGTGGTCGGCGAGGCCGGTGACGGCAACGAGGCGGTCCGGGCCGCGCTGGCGCTGCGCCCGGACGTGGTGCTGATGGACGTGCGCATGCCGCGGAAGAACGGCATCGAGGCAACCGCGGAGATCTGCGCGGCCACCGACGCGCGGGTGCTGATGCTGACCACGTTCGACCTGGACGAGTACGTCTACGACGCGCTGCACGCCGGGGCCAGCGGCTTCCTGCTCAAGGACATGCGCCGGGCCGAACTGGTCAGCGCGGTGCGCACGATCGCGGGCGGTGACTCGCTGCTGGCACCGAGCGTCACCCGCCGGCTGATCGCGGACATGGCCGGGCGCGGCGGCGCACCGGCCGGCCCGGCCGGGCGCTGGGCGACCGCGCTGGCGTCGCTGACCGCGCGCGAGACGGACTCGCTGCGGCTGGTCGCGCAGGGCCTGTCCAACGCGGAGATCGCGGCGCGGCTGCACGTCACCGAGCACACGGTCAAGACGCACATGAGCAACCTGCTGACCAAGCTGGGCCTGCGCGACCGAGTGCAGGCGGTGGTCCTGGCCTACGAGTCCGGGCTGGTCGTGCCGGGACGTCACTCTCCCGGCTGAGCGCGGGACCACTCCCGGCGGCGATCCGGGACCAGGCCCCCGACCGGAAATCTGCGGTGCATGCTTGCTCTCCTGTCCGGGGCCGCCGTGCGCCGCCCCGTGCTCACCATCGTCTTCTGGGCCGCGGTGCTCGTCGCCGGCGTCGTGGCCGCGACCGGGCTGTTCAGCCGGCTGAGCCCGGAGGTCGGCACCGTGCCGGGCAGCGAGTCCGCCGTCGTGCAGGAGCGGCTCGACGCCGTACACCCGGTGCCGGAGTCCATCACCGCGGTCATCGCCGGCGCGTCCGCGCCGGCGGTGGCGGACGCGGTGACGGCGGTCCGCGCGCTCGACGGCGTGGCCTCGGTGGACGGCCCGGTGCCCGCGGCCCGTACCCCCTCGGTGGTGTTGATCTCTGTGGTGTCGGACGGCGACGCCGCGGAACGCGCGGCCGCGATCCTGCGGGCCGTGCCGGCCACCGACGTCGTGGTCTCCGGCGGGCCGTTGACCACCGCCGAGTACAACGACCAGGCACGGGCGGACGTGCAGCGCGCGGAACTGGTCAGTCTGCCGGTGGTGCTGGTGCTGCTGCTGGTGGTGTTCGGCAGCCTGCTCGCGGCCGGGCTGCCGCTGATCGTGGCGATCGTCGGGATCGCCGCCAACTTCGGTCTGCTCTACCTGTTCAGCCTGGTCACGGACGTCTCCGTCTACGCGGTGCAGGTGACCACGATGCTCAGCATGGGGCTGGCCGTGGATTACGCACTACTGCTGGTGAGCCGGTTCCGGGAGGAGCGCGCGGTGGATCAGGCCGTGCCCGGCGCGGTGCGGCGCGCGTCCGCGACCGCGGGCCGGACCGTGCTGTTCACCGGCCTGACCGTGGCGGTCGCGCTGGCCGGGCTGATGGTGTTCCCGGACCCGTTCCTGCGCTCACTGGGCCTGGCCGCGTCCGGTGTGGTGCTGGTCAACATGCTGGCCGCGGTGACGCTGCTGCCCGCGATGCTCGCCCTGTGGGGTCACCGGATCCCACCGGCGGCCGCGTCCGGTGGACGGGTGCTCGCGCGGCTCGCGGCCCGGGTGCAGCGGCGGCCGTTGCTCACGCTGGCCGGTGCCGCGGCCGTGCTGGTGGTGCTGGCGCTGCCGGTCGCGGGCCTGACCATCGGGACCGGGGACTCGCGCTCGCTGCCGGCCGCGTCCGCGACCCGCGCGCTGGACGAGGCGCTGGCCCGGGACTTCCCGTCGCTGCACGGCCCGGAGCCGTTGCTGGTGCCCGCGTCCGCGGCGGACGAGGCGCGGATCGCAGCCGTTCCGGGCGTCGCGCGCACCGATGCGGCGGACGGCGTCGTGCGGGCGTTCCCGGCGGAACGGGCGTCGTCGGAGAGCACCCAGGACGCGGTGGCCACGCTGCGCGCGCAGGGTTTCCAGGTGGCGGGCCAGGGTGCGCGGCTGGCCGACTACCGCACGATGCTGGGCGAGCGCGCGCCGATCGCGGCCGGGCTGGTCGCGCTGGGCACGCTGGCGTTGCTGTTCGCGTTCACCGGCTCGATCCTGCTGCCGGTCAAGGCGGTGCTCACCAACCTGCTCAGCATCGCGGCCTCGCTCGGCGTGGTGGTCTGGGTCTTCCAGGAGGGCCACTTCGCCGGGCTGCTCGGCAGCGAGCGGCTGTACGACACCAATCTGACCGTGCCGGTGCTGGTGGCCGCGATCGCGTTCGGGCTGTCCGTGGACTACGAGATGTTCCTGCTCTCCCGCATCCGGGAACGGCACCTGGCCGGGGACGCGCCGGATCGCGCGGTGGCGGCCGGGCTGCAGCAGACCGGACGCATCATCACGTCGGCCGGGCTGCTCCTGGTGGTGGTGTTCGCCGGCTTCCTGACCGGCGGGTTCGCGCCGATCAAACAGATCGGGCTGGGGCTGGTGCTGGCGGTCGCGCTGGACGCGACGGTGGTCCGGCTGCTGCTCGTGCCGGCGACCATGACGTTGCTGGGCCGCTGGAACTGGTGGGCGCCGCGGCCGATGCGCGCGCTGCACCTGCGGTACGGCCTGCGCGAGGCCTGACGCCGAGGGCGCCTCACCCCGGTGCGGGGTGAGGCGCCCTCGGCGTTTCCCTTGTGCTTCTCGGCAGGGATCAGCGCTTCTTGGCGGCCGTCTTCTTCGCGGCCGGCGCCTTCTTGGCAGCCGACTTCGTCGCGGTCGCGCTCTTGGTAGCGGTGGTCTTCTTGGCCGGGGTGGCCGGGGTCGCCGCGGTCGCCTTGGTGGCGGCGGTCTTCTTGGCCGCGGTCGTCTTCGCCGGAGCCGCGGCCGTCTTGGTCGCGGTCGCCTTCGTGGCGGTCGCCTTCGTGGCGGTGGCCTTGGCCGCGGTGGCCTTGGTGGCGGCCGTCTTCTTCGCCGCGGTCGCCGTCGACTTGGCGGCGGTCGCCTTGGTCGCGGTCGCCTTCGTCGCGGTGGCGGCCTTGGCCGGCGCGGCCTTGGCGGTGGTCGCCTTCGCCGCCGTGGTCTTCGCCGCCGTGGCGGTGGTCTTCTTGGCGGCGGTCGCCTTCGGCACCTTGCCGCTCGCGACCAGTTCCTTGAAGCCCGCGCCGGGCCGGAAGGCCGGTACGGACGTCTTCTTCACCTTCACCGCTTCGCCGGTACGTGGATTGCGGGCTGTTCGAGCACCGCGCACGCGCTTCTCGAAGACTCCGAAGCCGGTGATGGCGACGCGGTCGCCCTTGGTGACCGCGTTCTGAACCTCCGCGAGAACCGCGTCCAGCGCCGCCGTCGCCGTCTTCTTGTCTCCCAGGCGAGCGGCGAGCGCCTCGATGAGCTCGGCCTTGTTCACGAGATTTCCCTCCCGATGAAGCGAATGGACTGTTACACAATGATTCTGCGCGCACGGTATGCCCTGGGAGCAGCAGATACAAACATCCGTGGGAAAAAAGTCCTTGTGTCGCAACGGAATCACCCCCGCGTGACCCCCGAATCGGCGCCTCGGCGCGGCAAACAGGGGTCACGCGGGGGTGAAAGTCCCGCAGTTATCGGGGTTCCGGGCGCCGGTTCCCCGGCGTACCGCCGGGTTTGCTCAGGCGAGCGCCGGCTTGAACGACGGGCGTTTCGCCTCGTACGCCGCGATCGCGTCCTGGTGCCGGAGCGTCAGGCCGATGTCGTCCAGGCCCTCCATCAGGCGCCAGCGGCTGAAGTCGTCCATCGGGAACGACCAGACACTGTCACCGGCCCGCACCTGCCGCTCGGTCAGGTCCACCACGATCCGGGCGGCCGGGTCCCGCTCCGCCAGGTCCCACAACGACTCGACCGCGGCCTGGTCCAGTTCGACCGGCAGCAGCCCTTCCTTGAGCGCGTTGCCGCGGAAGATGTCGCCGAAGCGCGGCGAGATCACGGCGCGGAATCCCCAGTTGTGCAAGGCCCACACCGCGTGCTCACGGGACGACCCGGTGCCGAAATCCGGGCCGGCGACCAGGATCGACGCGGACGAATAGGCGGGATTGTTCATCACGAATGCCGGGTCCTCGCGCCAGGCGCTGAAGAGACCGTCCTCGAAGCCCGTCCGCGTCACCCTCTTCAGGTACACAGCGGGAATGATCTGATCCGTATCCACATTGGAGCGCCGCAGCGGTACCGCGGAGCCGGTGTGCACGGTGAACTTCTCCATGGCGTTGTCGGCCCTTCGTTACAGGTCTGCGGGGGCCGCGAGCCGGCCCTTGACGGCGGTGGCGGCGGCGACCGGCGGGGACACCAGGTGGGTACGGCCACCCTTGCCCTGCCGGCCCTCGAAGTTGCGGTTCGAGGTCGACGCCGAGCGCTCACCGGGCTTGAGCGTGTCCGGGTTCATGCCCAGACACATGGAACAGCCGGCGAACCGCCACTCCGCGCCCGCCTCCGTGAAGACCTTGTCCAGCCCCTCCGCCTCGGCCGCCTCGCGCACCTTGGCGGAGCCGGGGACGATCATCATGCGTACGTCGTCGTGCACCTTGTGGCCGCGCAGCACGTCCGCGGCGGCGCGAAGGTCCTCCAGGCGCCCGTTCGTGCACGAGCCCACGAAGACAACGTCCACCGGGATCTCGCGTAACGGGGTGCCGGGAGTGAGGTCCATGTACTCCAGCGCCCGCTCGGCCGCGGTCCGCTCGTTCTCCCCGGCGAAGTCGGCCGGGCTCGGCACCACGCCGTCCAGCGCGACGCCCTGGCCCGGGTTCGTGCCCCAGGTGACGAACGGGCTGATCGCGTCCGCGTCCAGGATCACCTCGGTGTCGAAGACCGCGTCCTCGTCGGTGGCCAGGCTCCGCCAGTAGTCGACGGCCTCGACCCACTCGGTGCCGGTCGGCGCGTACTGCCGGCCCTTCAGGTACTCGAACGTGGTCTCGTCCGGCGCGATCATGCCGGCCTTGGCGCCCCACTCGATGGACATGTTGCAGATGGTCATCCGGCCCTCCATGGAGAGCTTGCGGATGGCCTCGCCCCGGTACTCCACGATGTGGCCACGGCCGCCACCGGTGCCGACCTGGGTGATCAGCGCCAGCACCAGGTCCTTCGCGGTGACGCCCGGCTTCAGCTCGCCGGTCACGGTCACCGCCATGGTCTTCGGCCGAGCCTGCGGCAGCGTCTGGGTGGCCAGCACGTGCTCGACCTCGCTGGTGCCGATGCCGAACGCCAGCGCGCCGAACGCGCCGTGCGTGGCCGTGTGCGAGTCACCGCAGACCATGGTCAGGCCGGGCTGGGTCAGGCCGAGCTGCGGCCCGATCACGTGCACGATGCCCTGCTGCTCGTGGCCTAGCGGGTGCAGGCGCACCCCGAACTCCGCGCAGTTCTTGCGCAGCGTCTCGATCTGCGTGCGCGACGTCGGGTCGAGGATCGTCATCAGGTCGCCCCGGCGGGCGTTGAACGACGGGTCCGCGTACCCGGTCGGGGTGTTGTGGTCCTCGGTCGCCAGCGTGAGGTCCGGCCGCCGCACCGCGCGCCCCGCGAGACGCAGTCCATCGAACGCCTGCGGGCTGGTCACCTCGTGCAGGAGATGGAGATCGATGAATAGCAGATCGGGCTCACCCTCGGCGGATCGCACCACGTGGGCGTCCCAGACCTTTTCGGCCAGGGTCCGCGGAGCAGCGGGTTGTGGATTGGCTCCCACCATCTGGACATCCTAAATTCTGGGAGGTATGTTTCGGCTTGTGGGACACAGTATGAGCGGTGTCGGCGTTCTCGACAAGGCGGTGGTCATCCTGGCCGCCTGTGTCGACGGCGCCAGCCTGGCCGAACTCGTCGAGCGCACCAAGCTGCCGCGCGCTACGGCACACCGGCTCGCGCAGGCCTTGGAGATCCACCGGATGCTGGTCCGTGACACACAGGGCCGGTGGCGCCCGGGCCCGCGGCTGGGCGAACTCGCCAACGCCGCACCGGACGTGCTGCTGACCGCGGCCGAGCCGCTGATGGCCGCACTCCGCGACGCGACCGGCGAAAGCGCACAGCTCTACCTGCGCCGCGCGGACGAACGGCTGTGCGTGGCCTCGGCCGAGCGGGCCAGCGGGCTGCGCGACACGGTGCCGGTCGGCTCGGTGCTGCCGATGACCGCCGGCTCGGCCGCACAGATCCTGCTGGCCTGGGAGCCACCCGAGGCGGTGATGCCGCTGCTGCCGCGATGCAAGTTCACCGGCCGTACGCTCGCCGAGGTCCGCCGTCGCGGCTGGGCACAGAGCGTCGCGGAACGCGAGGCGGGCGTGGCCAGCGTGTCCGCCCCGATCCGGGACCGGACCGGTCGGGTGATCGCGGCGGTGAGCATCTCGGGACCGATCGAACGCCTCGGACGGCGGCCGGGTGACCGGCATGCGATGGCGGTGGTGCGGGCGGGGCAGCGGTTGTCCGGGTTGTAGGGACGCCGGCGTCCGCCGGCTGACCGGAAGCCGGCGGACGCGTTTCACTCGCGGCCATCCTTTCCGCCGGCTCCCTGCCGGCGGCGTCACCTGGCGGGCCGCGGGCTGCCTGCCGGCTGCGGTTCTTGCCGGCCGCTTCTCCGGCCGGCTCTGGCCGCAGCTTTCTTGCCGGTCTCACAGCCGGCCGCTTTCCCCGGCCGGCCGCTTTCCCCGGCCGGCCGCTTTCCCCGGCCGGCCACGGCTCCCAGGCGGCCGCTTCTCCGGCCGGCTCTGGTTACAGCTTCCCGGCCGGCTCACGGCTTCCCAGCCAGCCAGCCACTTTCCCGGCCGGCCACGGCTCCCCTGGCATCCGCGTCTGCTTGCAGGTCCCGGCTTCCTTGCCGACTACGAGCTTCCAGCCGGCTGGATGCTTCTTCCGGCCGGTGGTCAGGCCGTTCCCGTCGAGTCTCCGCGGCCGACAACTTTGCGGCCGACCGCTCTACCGGCACATGCGCCGGCTTCCGGGCAGCCCGCTCGGATCCGCAGGAGATGCCGAACGATGATCGGCCCTGGTCAGAATCGAGCGCCAGCCCTGAACCGCAAACCACCGGAATCGGGAGCCACCGCGGAACCGCGCGGCAGGCCGAAACCGCGTGCCACCGCGGAACCGCAGGCCACCCGCGAATCGCAAGCGTCGCGGAACCATTCGCCAGCGCCACACCGCAGGCCACCACGGAACCACAGGCCCCGCGAAATTGCGCACCACCGAAGAACCGGAGCCACCCGCAAGACCGCAAGGCACCGCGGAACCGTCGACCCGCGGAACCGCGTGGCAGCGCGAAACCATCGGCCCGCGAAACCGCGTGGCAAGCGCGGAACCGCGGAACCACAGGGGAGCGCGAAACCGCATGGCAGCGCGAAACCGCATGGCAGCGCAAAACTACGGGCCACCGCGGAACCGGGAGCCACCGCGGAACCGCGAGCCACCGCGGATCCCACTCCGCACGGCAGCGCGGGACCGCACGTCGGCGTGGGACCGCCCACTAGAAGCCATGCTCCAGGGTGGCCAGGATGCGGCTGGGAGGACCGTGGGGCGGTCCGGGCCGACGAGGCCGTCTAAGGTCAGGGCGTCGGGGTCGGGTTTGCCGGGCCGGCCTCGGATCGCGCAGGGAGGCCGCCTGCGGCCGACCGGTGCCCGCGGGAGCGTGCGGGACTCTGCCACGCCGGAAGCGGGAAAGTCATGAAGCTTTGAAGCGCTGTCGCCTGCGACACGGGCGGGACCAGGCGGCCGGTGGCCGGCGGCGGGCAGCGGGCGGCGGGCAGCGGCTGTGCGGCGGGCCACAGGAGGGCCGAGCGCGCGGCGCATCCTGGAAGCGGCACGGATTTCTGTGGGAAATGGTCACCCGGGCGTGGCCGATCGGGAAGTATGGGAGAAAGGGAAAGGCCCGCCTCACTGTCGTGAGACGGGCCTCGCTGTAGTCCCGAAGGGATTCGAACCCTCGCTACCGCCTTGAGAGGGCGGCGTCCTAGGCCGCTAGACGACGGGACCTCGGACTTGCTTTCTTACTTGATCTTGCGCTTTCTAGCTTACCAGGTCCGCCAAGCTGGCTTGCTGGGCCCTACCTGCCTTGCGGTCTTGCTCGGTCTCCCTCGCGGGCGACCGCTGGAACCTTACCAGATCCAGCTTCGTGACCCTTTCGGGTTACGTTGCTGGGGTACCAGGACTCGAACCTAGACTAACTGAACCAGAATCAGTTGGGCTGCCAATTACCCCATACCCCATCGGCGCCCCGCTTGCGGCGCCGGAAAGAACTTTACCTGACCCCATGTTGCCCGCCAAATCGGGCCGCCGCCCGGCATTTCCGCAGATACCCGGGCGGCGGCAACGGTGCAGGTCAGCGGGCTGCGACCGGGTTGGTGAGCTCGCCGATGCCCTCGATTCGGACGGAGACGAGGTCACCGTCGGTGATGGTGGAGACGCCGGCGGGGGTGCCGGTGAGGATCAGATCGCCGGGGAGCAGCGACATGACGTGCGAGACGTAGGACACCAGCGACGGGACGTCGAAGATCATGTCCTTGGTACGGCCGAGCTGGCGGACCTCGCGGACCTCGTCGCCGGGGCGGCCCACCTCGCAGCGGACCTCGAGGTCGGAGACGTCGAGCCGGGTCTCGATCCACGGGCCGACCGGGCAGAACGAGTCGAAGCCCTTGGCGCGGGTGAACTGGACGTCGTTCTTCTGCAGGTCACGCGCGGTGACGTCATTGGCGCAGGTGTAGCCGAAGATGACCTTCTCGGCGTCCTTGCGGTCGATCCGGCTGACCGGGCCGGTGCCGCCGATCACGATGGCCAGCTCGGCCTCGTGCTCGACCTGCTGGGACTGGACCGGCAGCCGGATCGTGTCGTTCGGGCCGATCACCGAGGACGACGGCTTGAGGAACATCAGCGGCTCCTTGGGCACCGCATTGCCCAGCTCAGCGGCGTGATCGGCGTAGTTGCGGCCGATCCCGATCACCTTGCTGGAGAAGATCGGGGCGAGCAGGTGGACGTCGGCGAGAGCCCACCGCTTGTTGGTGAACGTCACCGGCTCGAAGGGGGTCCGGTCGATCTCGGCGACGGTCAGTCCGGCGACGCCGGCACCGGCCTCGCCCTCGACCACTCCGAACGACACCCCACCGGCGTGAACGAAACGAGCAAAGCGCATGGGTCGAGCCTAAATCTCCAGCTTGAAGCCGACGTGGCTGGGCGTGAACCCGAGGCGTTCGTAGAAGCGATGTGCGTCGTGCCGCGCGGCGTTCGAGGTCAGCTGCACCAGTGAGCACCCACGGGACCGGGCCTCCGCGATCGCCCAGCGCATCAGTTCCGCGCCGAGGCCCTGACCACGGCGGTCGGACGCGATCCGGACCGCTTCGACCAGGCCCCGCGTCCGCCCGCGCTGTGCCAGCCCGGGGATCACGGTCAACTGGAGCGTGCCGACGATCACACCGTCCAGCTCGGCCACCGCGAGCAGCTGAGCGGGGTCGTCGTTCAACACCTCGAAGGCACGGCGGTACGGCGTGAGGTCCGTCACCGACTCCCGGCGGCGGCCGAGCCCGTCGTCGGCCAGCAGCGCGACAATCGCCGGAACGTCCTCGGCCACGGCCCGTCTCATTCTCATGCGGCCCATCGTCCTACGCTTGACGTATGCCCCTCCTCGACGAGTCCGTCTGGCGTGCCCGCGAGGCGGCCCACCAGGCGCGCGTCGACACCTGGATCGTGCCGCACCTGGAGCGCCGCCGCCGTGGCATCAAGCACCCGGTGCTGGACTTCCTGTTCAGGAAAGTCAAGATCACCAACACTCTAGCGTTTGACATCCATGCAGGTCAACCTATGCGGACACCGGGTCTCGCGCTGCTCCCCGGTACCCGTGGAGAATGAACCCATGACCTCGGCCGTCGATCGCTCCGCGCTCACGCTGCTCCCCCACCATGAGTGGCGCGCTCGACAGACGGCTCACGCCGCGCGGATCGACAGCCTCCTCGGCGACCACCTCGCCAAGCGCGCGAAGCACGGCCGCCAGTCGATCGAGGAATTTCTCCTCACGTACTACAACTTCCGGCCGGCGCAGCTTCGCCGTTGGCAGCCCGGTCCGGGTTTCCTGCTCGAAGACGCGACTCCCGAGGAGTTCGGTCCGTACTACGTCGCAGACGATGACGGCCTGGTCCGGCTCGACGTCGGCGCCGTCCTGGAACGTCGGCGCGAGTCCTTGGAGTGGATTCACCGCCTGCTCGCCTCAACTGCTGCACGGGCGCCACACTTCGGCTGCTTCGGGATGCACGAGTGGGCGATGGTCTATCGGCAGCAGCCCGCGGAGACCCGGCACAACATCCTGCCGCTCCGGCTTGGCGCGGAGG
Organism: Catenuloplanes indicus; assembly: GCF_030813715.1. Classification (NCBI taxonomy): domain Bacteria; kingdom Bacillati; phylum Actinomycetota; class Actinomycetes; order Micromonosporales; family Micromonosporaceae; genus Catenuloplanes; species Catenuloplanes indicus. Next base: position 6,251,087 of record NZ_JAUSUZ010000001.1, on the reverse strand, counting down.
GAACAGCCGCGGTCGTCGACCAACTCACGGTGCGGTGCAGTCACTTCGACGCCTTCCGCTTCTTCACCCCCGCCGCGAAGCCGCTCAACCTCCTCCAGCCGACCCGCGACACACAGCACGAGCACGACCAGCCCGCCTGCCTCCACGCGAACATGGACGTCTACCGCTGGGCCTACAAGCTCTCCCCGCTTGTCCCGAGCGAGCTGATCGCCGACTGCTTCGAGCTGGCCAAGGAGATCCGCACGCTGGACATGCGCGCCAGCCCGTATGACCTCACGACAATCAATCTCGAACCATTGATGGTGGAGACACCCGACGGCCGCGCGGAGTACGTACGGTTCCAGCGCAACTTCTTCGAGCGAGCAGGCGAGCTGCGGCAACAGCTAGTTGGCCGTTGCGAACAGGCTCTAGGTCAGCTTGGTTTGTGAAGCGCTCCGATTCATCCGTAACGATCGGCGTAGGCACGGCCGCCCCCCTCCCCTTACCCAAGAACAGTGGCGATGGCCAGAGCGATACGCTCGATCCAATTGATCGCGTCGGTGACCTCTGCGTCGGTGATGGCTCGCCGCTCATGAAGGCTTCCATCGACCAGATCGGCCTCATGAGCGATCTTGTTCCGACGCTCGGTGATGGCGATGTACCGCCTCTTCAGCGCCTGCTCGTTCATCGCGGTCCGGCCATGGGTCCACTCGTTGATCTGGCCGGCTGCCTTGACCCAGACGTTCTCCTCGGTTACTAGCTTGAGCGCCTCGCCGATCTTCCGAGGGTTTTGCAGGGCGACGTTGCCCCACTTCAAACGCACTTGCTCGGACACCGCATCGGCAAGGGTTGTGGTTCCTCGCCGAACCTCTTCCACCCTCCTGAGCGGAAGCTCGAAGGCGGTGAGCTGGTAGGGCATTCCGGGACCGTCTTGAGCGGCAAGTTCCGCCACGCGCCGGTACAACTCCTCGTGAAACCAATGGTCGATAGCGCCGACAGCCTGCACCCAAGCGGCGCGGTAGAAGTCGCCGATGTCAAGGATCGGGGACTGGAAGGCTGCCAGGCTCTGCCCGGCTACGACCATCTTCCTGGCGTACTCGATGTTGGTCTTGAACGCCTGGAACTCACGCGTCTGCGGATACTCACGAACCACTGACCCACCCCGCCCTTCGATTGACTGCAATCAGCCTTCCGGCTGGGGCGGGGTGGGCGCAAGTCCATTGTGGATCAGTAGGCCATTGGCTCCTCGATCATCTCGGCGTCAGCCGGCACCTCCGCACCGAGCGCTTCCGCGATCGCGGCGAACTCGTTCAGTGCGGCCTGGAGGTCTTCGATGATCTCCTGAGCGATCACATCGGGCGGTAGCAGGCTGTCGGCATCGTCGAGCGCAGGATCGCGCATCCAGGTGATGTCGAGGTTGACCTTGTCGCGGGCAATGAGTTCGGCATAGTCGAAGCACTTGAACCGCTCCGACTCCTCACGCCCGGCGCGTGGCCTCCCTGGTAAATATGCCTGAACGAACTCCTCCAGGTCGGCTCGGCGGAGCGGGTGCTGCTTAAGGGTGAAGTGCTTAGCCGTTCGAAAGTCGTACACCCAGAGCTTCGTTGTGTTGGGCACTCCGCCGCTGCGCGGCGGCTTTTTCTCGAAGAAGAGGACGTTGGCTTTAACGCCACCGGCGTAGAAAATCCCGGTGGGCAAGCGCAAAATTGTGTGCAAGTCGAACTCGTCGAGCAGCCGTCGGCGCACCTTCTCCCCGGCACCGCCTTCAAACAGCACGTTGTCTGGAAGAACGACCGCGGCTCGCCCATTCATCTCCAACAACGACATGATGTGCTGAAGGAAGTTGAGCTGCTTATTCGTGGTGGTAGCGCGGAAGTCCTGCCGGTCGTAGGAGATGTCCTCCCTGTCGGCCTTGCCGTCCGTGCCGATAACCGTGATGGCCGACTTCTTGCCAAACGGCGGATTGGCAAGAACCAGGGAGGCGTGCTTCTTGGGCGGTTCGGCGAGTGCGTCTCCGACAGTGATCAATGAAGGCCCATCAGCGTCGCCGATACCGTGCAGCAGCATGTTCATCGCCGCCAGTCGTGCAGTCCCGGTGACTAGCTCGTTACCCCAGATCCTCCCAGCTCCAAGCGCTAGACGCCGCTCGCGCGAAAGGTACTGCATGTGGTGCTCGCGAATGTAATGATGAGCAGCAATGAGAAAGCCGCCGGTTCCGCATGCAGGATCGGTGATTGTGTCGTCCGGCCCCGGTTGCATCACATCGACCATGGCGTCGATCAGTGCTCGTGGGGTGAAGTACTGGCCAGCGCCGGTCTTGGTATCCTCAGCACCTTTGGCGAGTAGACCTTCATAAGCGTCACCCTTTAGGTCAGCGCCCTGAACGGTCCATTCTTCCCGGCCGATTAAATCGATCACGAGTTTCTCAAGTAGCGACGGCTCGGTGATCCGATTCTGGGCCTTCGCGAAAATAGTGCCGAGCGTGGTTCCGGGATTCCTCGCCAGCTCGTTTAGAATATTACGATAATGCATTTCAAGCTCGTAGCCCTTAAGGCTCGCCAGTGACCTCCAGTTATAGCCCGAAGGCACGACCGCTTTTGCCTCATCCTCCGTGAACGGGTCGGTTGAAATCTCGTCAACCATCTTCAGGAAGAGCAGATATGAGAGCTGCTCCACATAATCAATCGTGGATAGACCATTATCTCGGAGGACGTTGCAATAGTTCCACAATTTTGCAACAAGGTTATTTGTTCTGGCACGAGCGACAGCCGAAGCGGGAAGCGTCACAGCGGCAACTCCTGCTGAGTGGCCAAAACGGACGTTTGGCTTGAATGCGGTGGAGGTGGAACCTCTTCTCGCCCCCCAGGCCCTGTTGATCGACCTGCACGCTTGGGTCTATTGAACCGGATCCCATGCTGCTGACCGCTACGCCCCAAAAGACTGACCGCAGGCTCATCGGCGGAATCTTGGGGTGCAATTTTGCCGCCGAAGGCGTGAGTCAAAATAGAGCGACGCAAGGAGGATGCCTTACTCAAAGAGCCTTCAATCACCGAATGGAAGTGGGTGGCCATCACGCTGAATTCTTCGATAGCAGCAACGATATGGCGCTGGGTAGCGAGGGGTGGCAGAGGAATCTGAATGGCCTCCACCTTTGCTTTGTTCAGGGCGGGTTGATTCCCTCCCGAACTTGCTCTACGCGACTCAAGATAACGCTGCTCCAGCGCCAGAAAAACGTACTCGGGAAGGACACGGGTTTCCGAAACGCGGATCGATGCACAATTTTGGTTGTGCGCCGCTTCAATATCAAGGATTCCGACCTGCCCTCGCGTTTTCCCTTCACCGATCATGGCAATCATGACCGTTCCTGGCGGGTGAACCCTCGTCTCCCAGTTTCCCACCGCGCTCGGTGAAATTTTCTCACGAGTTTCAGAAATTCGACTGAAATTCACTTCACCACTGGATACCCAAGGGACGGAACCAGACCACAGAGAGGGCTCCTTGCGGCTCGGCGTGGTCCCGACATAGACCTTGAAAAGGTCGCCCAATTTAGCCCAAAGCCAACCTTCGGGCAATTTCCAAGGGTAGCCACTCTGAACAACCGGCGAGCTAGGAAGCAAATCTCTTGCTGTACCCTCCTCCAGTAATAGCGGAATTCCTTCACCCTTCAACGCACGCGTCAATGCGGCCTGCCTAAGCTTAGCTACTTGCCCCTTCGAGCGGCGCACATAATCCACGGCAACGTCGAGTCGGGAAACATGATCTTCGATCAATTCGATAATTCGACCCTGCTCCGGCGATGGAGCAAGCGGGATCCGGAAGTCCATTAACGCATCGGTGGATAATGACGCAACGGTCGTGCCCGACTTCCGACACTGCCGCATTATCTCCGGAGCAAAAGCGCGCAACGCCCACGCAACCCACCGCGGAGAGATCCCTGGATGAGTTTGGATCGCTTTCATGTCTTGATTGAGCGTGGTATTGAATGGAACCAGAGCGACGGGAATTGTACGTTCCAGAATTCCCGACCGCACAACGATAGCTACAGATCCTGCGGGGACAACCGTAACTGGGGATTTTTCAACTGCCACGTCCGTGATGCGATCTCGGGTATGGCGCAGCGTATCACGTCCCATATCTTTAGGCGAAAGCCATGGAATAGAGCCATTAGACCAATATTCGTCACGGCTCTTGGATGGTGTGGCACCGCCAAACCATCTACCAACTTCCCCTAAAGGAGCCCAGGTCCATCCGATTGGAAGTGCCGGTTGATGCATGCCGCTCAAGCCAGTTCTCGATTCAGTTCACTCAGCAATGATCGAACGTTTCGGTCGGGGAAGGCGTGGGCGAATCCGCGGCCGCCGCCGTGTCCTTTAAAGGGCTCGGCGTTGAACTCGGCAGGGCTGATTCCGACGTCGCTGGCGACCACGTCACGGATGGAGCGCAACCACCACATCTGCTCCTCCGTAAAGCCGGCCCCGGCCTGCTCCTGACGCAGCAGCCATCCCTCGAAACGTTCCTCCACCGTCGCCCAATACGGCCGCAGTTCCTGATCGGCACCAAGCTCGTACCGGATCAGGGAAATAAGGTCGGGGATGCCAGCTTCACGATCCCCGCGATGGGTTGCGACTCCGAGATCCTCGTAGTACACCCACAGCGTCTGTGGTGTCCACCAGAAGTCCGGCCGCCGGATGTCCGACGCGAGTTCCTTAAGCGCGCCGTACGCTTCGCCGGGGGAGACTGCCCGAGGGCTGGTTAACGCAATCTGAACTGCCGCGATTCGGTCACGTTCTTCCTCCAGCAAGCGTCGCCAGCGGCCAACCTGTTCCCGGGCGCGCTGCTCGCGTGGGACCTCGTAGACGTCGGTCACATTCACGGCGGTGACTTCATCGATCACGTAGTCCTTGTCCCGTCGGATTTCGATGATGTGTCGACGCAGCTCGGGAGACTGAGTCAGCGGCGCGATCGCGTCCTCGATGAGCTGGCGGGCAGCTTTCCTACCCCCATCGGCTTCGGCCTTCTCTTGCCGGTCTGGGTCGACAGCCTTGACGATGGCGCCAGCGATGTCCGACAGGGTACGCCCACCGGCAGCCCTGGTCAGTTGGTCGCGTTCCTCGCTAGTCAGCTGCTGGTTGAGGCGTGCGAGCCGCCCCGCGAGGATCTCTGCTTCTGAAGCGGTGATCGACTTGGTTCCGGCCTTATCCAGCAGCTTCGCGAGGGAAACCTGTCGCTCACCAGCAGGAACGAGCGGTTTCGCATCCACGAGCGGGGAATCCGTTACGCCGACCGCGTCGATCAGGACGAAGCGCTCCTTGCGCACGGCATCGTCAGCGTCCGGGGTGACTTCTTGCAGTTCGGTTGGGTCGATGGTGCGAGCGCCTCGTCCCTTCATCTGCTCGAACAGCACGGCGCTGCGCACTTCGCGCAGGAAGATCACGCATTCCAGCGCCTTGACGTCCGTGCCGGTTGCGATCATGTCGACAGTGACCGCTACGCGCAGCCGAGGTGAGGTCCGCAGGTCACGGATGAGCTGTTCTGGGTCGTCGCCGGCCTGTCGACTCTTGTAGGTGATCTTCTTTGCGAAGTCGTCGCCGCGGCCGAACACCTCCTTGACCAGAGCGAGCACGTCTTCGGCGTGGTCCTCGCCCACCGCGAAGATTAGCGTCTTCGGCAACTCGGCACGTCCAGGGAACCAGCGTCGCCAGTTGTCGCGGTACGCGAGCAGCACCGCCCTGATCTCATCTACCGCGACCACCGATCGGCCAATCTGCCGGGTGGTGTACGTGAAGTCATCGTTCAACTCCTGGTAGCGCTGCCGGCGGGTCTTACGGTCGCGAACCCGCACGGTCGTGCCCTGCTCGATAGTGGCGGCCCCCCTCTCGCGCAGGTCTGTATGCATGCGGACGACGTCGAAATCCACGTTGACGCCGTCGGCAACCGCTTGTGGGTAGGTGTACTCGGAAACGACATTGCGGTTGAAGAATCCGATGGTCTGGGCGGTCGGTGTGGCAGTCAAGCCGACCAGGTGGGCGTCGAAGTACTCCAGAACGCCCCGCCAAAGGCCGTAGATGGATCGATGACACTCATCGATGATGATCAAGTCGAACGACTCGATCGGGACATCTGGGTTGTAGGACACCTCGATCGGTAGATCTGTAGCGTAGGCATCCTCGTACGCCAGCTCGCCCTGGCCCTCATCGGCCTGGTCCTCATCGCTGACGGTCTCGCCTCGCAGCAGCGAGTACATCCTCTGGATGGTGCAGATGACCACCGACGAGGTGTCTTGGAGTCCGGCCGCACCGAGCCGGTCGATGTTGTAGATGTCGGACAGCTTGCGACCGTCGTCGGGTGTCGTGAATTTGCGAAACTCGTCGAGTGCCTGCTTGCCCAGGTTGGTGCGATCCACCAGGAAGAGGACGCGACGCGCTCTGGCGTACTTGAGAAGCCGATAAGTCTGGGCCACCGCTGTGAAGGTTTTGCCAGCTCCTGTCGCCATCTCAATCAACGCACGCGGCCGGTCCTCTCCGAGAGATTCTTCAAGGCCGGCAATCGCATCGATCTGGGCTAGGCGCAACCCGTTCGGCTCCAGCACAGGGAGCCGCCGCAGGGCTGCCCGGAAGGTCGGAACCTCGGCTGCGCCGTCGGCGCGCTGCATCCAAGCATCCACCGTTTCTGGCCGGTGGAAAGAGAACACCTCGCGGGATCTGGCATCCGGATCGAGGCGGTTAAGGAAGTACGTCTCTGTGCCGGTCGTGGCGTAGCGGAACGCGAACGGTTCGTCCCGTCGCCAAACTGCGAGACTGTGTTCCTTCAGCACACCAGCGGCGTAGCGGTCGTTCTGCTGAACGGCGCTGGACAGATGGTCGCCCTCACGCTTGGCTTCGACCACGCCGACGATCTTGCCGTCGACATACAGCACGTAGTCGGCTCGGCCGGTAGCCAAGGTGAACTCCCTGACCGCTACGCCCAACGCAGCCATGGGATTGATTTGATCACGGTCTTGGATAACCCAGCCGGCCGCGCGGAGCATCTCGTCGATAACGTCGCGGGCTTGCACCTCATTGAGCGGTGCGGCTCGCTGCGCCCGGTGGACGATGGCGTCGCGTCGCTGAGCGTCGACCTTGCGTGGCTGGTGGCGGGCGATCTCATACTTGACTTGCTGTACGCTACGGAGCTCCCCAATTTGCGCCGTCAGCTGCTCGATCATTTCAAGTAGCTGACGCTTGTTGGCGTCGGCGCTGGCGATGAGGCTCTCGGCCTCAACGCGTGCCTTGCGCTCAGCCTCCAACGCGCTCGTGGACTCCGCCAGACGCGTTCGCGCCTGAGTCAGCGCTTGCCGGTGACCGTTCAGCGCCTCACGCAGCTCGGTTAGTTCTGCCGGGTCCGTGACCTGCGCGCTCTCACCAGGATCGATCGGCGGGACGAACTGGGCGACCGTCCGGCGACCCTCAATAGCGTCGTGAAACCAGAGACCTAGCTGGTAGCAAACCTGGACTGCGGAGAGCGCACCCGCGGTGTCGAACAAGTGCCGATGTGCGGCCCTATTACGGTCGCGGCGCACCTGGTCGAAGGCGTCACGGATAGCCGGTGTGAGCACGCCAGCTCGGGTCAGGGCCGTCAAGCGGTCGATCTGCCGGTCGCCCTCCACACGCATCCCGGTTCGAGTGACCAGTTCCTCGGCTAGGACTTCACCGAACTGTCCAGCCTGCACCATCGACGAGTTTGGATTCGTGAAGACGGTGGCCTCGGCCATGGCGCCGTACATCGCAAGCAGCGGTTGGAGGGCGAACAGAAGTCCAAAGTTCGGCGATCCCTTGGCGAGATCACTGAGCCGCTTGTCCACGAGTCCCCCCGAGATCCACAGACTGAACCCGGAAATTCTACGGAGCGATCAAGGTAATTCCAACGAGGTTCGGCCGTGTGTCTTATCGGGAGGCAGGATGCGCCAGGCTTGGGTGATACGTGCGCTTTTGCCCTTTAAGGTCGAGATGACAGCAGTCAGGTTGAGTCTCGAATCAGGATTGACGTTGGCCTGGCCTTACGACTTGGCCCGGATGCCTTCGGCGTCCTTAGGTTCGGTGCCGATGCCTACGCGAAGCAGACGCCCTTCACACGCGGGGCAGAGCCGTGGCTGGAGACACGGTGAGGATCTGTTAGCTGGCTCGTTGATGCCGGCCGGCTCGGCTGCGCTCACTCGATCTTTGAGGATCTTGGTCGGCGTCTGGCGGGTGGGCGCCAGCAAGGCTAGCTCGACCTCGATGACGGCCACCTCGGCGGCGGGTTCGATCTGCTACTCGATTAGTTTTCGCGGACGGCAGTCGCAGTGGCCTCGCGTGCGACGATCAGATCCAGAGATTCGTGATGTTCACACCGTGTCCCCGCCAGGTCGGTGCCTTGGCATCATTTAGCTGGCATAGCGCAACCACGGAATTGAGTAACATCGTCAGGCCAACCTACTTAGTCGATCGCGGCAACTCGTGATAGCGCGCGCACGCTCCGCCCCGAAAGCGTCTATCGCCGCCTCCAACCGTCGACCGGCGAGCGGCGCAGCCTTACGATGGCCTCCACGAGCCAGCACATATAGCGCCTTACCTCCAGCCGCGTGAGCATGCGCATCATGCCCGGACGCATAAGGCCGAACCGCGGCTGGCAGGTCCGATAGGTTGACGGCGTCGTGAGCCTCATCGGCCTCACCGATACACCGGATAGTTCGCGAAAAGTCGCCAAGCTGCGCGTACGCGTTCGCTCGCGTTGACATCAATAGGAAACGGAGAACGGGCACATCCGGCTCGGCCCGGTCGAGCAGATTGAGGGCCTGTTGCGGACTGGCTTCGTCGAGCCGCAAGCTCGCAAGGTTCACCAGCGTCAGCCAGCGCTGAGCCGAGTCAGGCGTAAGGAGAAGCGCAAAGTCGTAGATCCGGCTGGCCCTACCGAGCTGACCGGTGTCTGCCATCGACCAGGCGGTTCTATCAGCAAGTCTGCCAACCGTTGTCAGCAGCGACTCGCGGATCTTGTCGGGCATATCCATGTCGAGCAAAGCGGCGGCATATCGCAGTTGACCTCGGGCTGCCGCAGCAGCGGCCTTGCCGCCGTGCTTCAAACCAAGGCTGGTCAGCATGTCGACTGAAGCATCCAGGGCACCCAGGTCGGGTGGATCAAATCGCGTCGGCGTAGCGGCCGGGATTTCCAGCTCAGACCAGACTGCTTGCGAGACGAGTCCTGCGCCCATCTTCAGCAGCGCACGGCGACGCACAGAGTCACCTCCCAACGCCTTGTCGTAGGCATCGATGTGCCAGGACTTTACTTCCTTCTCGCCGGTCTCCAGCTTCGAGAGGTACGGCTTGCTGAAGCCGGTGGCCTGGCCCATGCGGGACAGGCTCCATCCGACCGCCTCGCGGGCAGTCCTCAGGATCTCGCCGAGGGTCGGGGCTTCTTCAGTCATCACGCCAAGAGGCAACGGTGGGAAACGGCTCGCATCTTCAGTCAGCCTTGCCGATGGCTGACGCTCTGTCTAGCAGTCATTCGCTACCGGTCATGCATCACATCCGGATGGGCCGAGCGAGTCAACCGCCGTGGTCGGCGGCGCATCCGTTGGGTGGCGCTGCCGTACCCGGACGCTAGCCGAGCCCACGGGAGTGCAGTGATGTCTGTCGTGCCTGTTCAACGTGCCTTCGATGCGGGCGCCGCATCCGTACCTGTGTCAGTGGATCGAGATCGAACACTGCGGGTGAAGATCATCGACAGTTGCGGGATGACGTGCACGTTCTGCCACAACGAGGGAACACCGGTCGCGGCGGACAACTCGCGCTCGTCCGGCCGGTTCGTGCCGCAGGGTGCCTCGGGTCGAGTCTCGATCTACGTCGCCACCAACGGCGCACGTTTCGTTCCGGCGGCCGTCGTTCCGGATCTGGAGTTCGTGACGGCGCTGGCGAGTCTGTGCCACGCACTGGAGCTTGAAGAGGTGCATCTGACTGGTGGCGAGCCTACGCTGCATCCGCACCTCGCCGATATTGTCCGCGTCGCCGCTTCGGCCGGCCTCCGGGTCGGCATCACGTCGAACGGCGAGCGCGGCGCTGCCGTACTGGAGGACTGCGCTCGGGCGGGGTTGGATCGGGTCAACTTCAGCGTGTTCGGTACGACGCCGCAGGAACTCGCTCAAGTCCAAAATTCGCGGTTCTCAAACGTTCGGCGGGCCGAGCGGAAGATCGCCGCGTTGAAGGAGTCGATCGCGGCAGCAGAGCGGACCGGGCTGCGGGCGAGCGCAAACATCGTTGTGCCCGATGCAGGCCACGCGCCGCGAGTGCGGCGGCTCCTTGAGGGCTACTCCCCCTGGCTCACCGTCCGGCTCTTGAACTCGCTGGACGACGGCCCGGAGTCGGTGGATGCCATCCTCCAGGTCCTCGACGATCTGGGCGCGGTGGCGACGGCTCACCACGTAACGGCCGGCGTCTCCGGAAGCCGGACGGCGTACAAGCTTCCGGGTGGTCGTACGGTCTGGTTCAAGCAGATCCGGAGCGTCCGGTTGCCTGAGACCTGCGCGGGGTGCAGGTTCAACAACGGCACCGATTGCCAGGAGGGTTTCTATGGCGTCCGGCTCTACCGGGACGCCGCGGGCGGCTATCAGGTCGGCGTGTGCATACAGCGCATGGACCTCTGCATGCCCGTGGAGGAATTCGTCCGGCACGATCTGTGCCGGGAGGTCTTGGCGCTTCGAGACGCCGAGTACCGCCAGCTAACCGAAGGTCGATCACTGTGAGAGGAAAACCATGCCCGCTGAGTACGAGGCGAAGAAGCTTGATGTCGATCCCGCTTCGACGGCTGAGCTGATCATCTCCAAGGGCGGGCGCAAGGTCAACGGCCCGACGCTTCAGCGCCGCTACGTCTACGACATCACGCCGGGCGACCAAAGCAAATGGATTCGCCTGCGCGACACCGGCACGAAGACCACGCTCGCGGTCAAGGAGATCTCGCACGACGGCATCGACGGCACGTACGAGGTGGAGGTGACCGTCGACAGCCTCGACGCGACCAACGAACTCCTGGGGTTCCTCGGTTTCCATCCGAAGTCGTACCAGGAGAACCGCCGGACGAGCTTCGTGCTCGACGGTGCCGAGCTGGAGATCGACGAGTGGCCGATGATCCCGCCGTATCTAGAGATCGAAGCGTCGTCTCCGGAGGAAGTGCGGCGGATCGCGGCGCTGCTCGGGTTCGAGGAATCACAGCTCACCAGCGAAAACACCACGAAGGTCTACCGGCGGTACGGCATCGAGCTGAGCGAGCACAAGGTCGTGGGCTTTAGCTGATGTCCTGGTCGGCGGGAGCAGCGAACAGAGACGCGGAAGGCCCCAGCGGGGAGATGCTGGGGCCTTCCTCTTTGCGCCCTTGCGCAGGGTCGTGCAGGGGGGATGCACGGCGGAATCCCTGCGCGCGGGGGTCTTCATGGCGCCGCGATGGTCGCTCGTCTGAGGACAAGCGCTACCGAGACCAGCGTGCCGGGCGTACCGCTTACTGCTCCTGCTTGCCGTTTCGGACGGCGTCAGGAAGAGCCGCGACCCGGACGCAGAGCGGGATCGGGTCGGCGTCGGAAGCCGAGCCGTTGACGGTGACGGTCAGCCACAGCCACTCCATGACCGGATACTGAGCAAGATCCGCGCCGACCGTAACCACCTCGACGTTGAGCACGTGCTTGTAGGACGGGCCGTAAAGGTAGTCATCGCGCTTCAGAGCGAGTCGTACCCCTCGCTCGATGACGGGCAGAGCTGGCGCCTGTGGCTGCCGCACGGTCGGCATGAGCCTTCACCTTCTCCTATTCGTGGCTTTGCACCCGGTATCGGCCGGATGCCGGGTAGCTCGCGGTTGCCACGGACCATGCGGGCGATCTGAGCGCGTCCTCAGATACGGCGTAACGCGGGACCGCCATCGGTACGGGCTGGTGGGCCGTCGGGTCCGGCGTGAACTGGGACTGCCACCGACGGAGGCCATCTGTCACCCGGTCCTTCTCCACTCGGGCAGCGCGTGCCTCGGCGAGAGCTGCGTCGATCGCGGCTGCGACAACGTCGAGGTACTCGTACACCTCGTCGGCGTCGATGCCACGGCGGAAGCGTCTGATGCCGAACCTCTTGCGCCGGACCTCCTCCGGGGTCATCGCCGTGAGCCTTCGGGCGCGCTGCGGGAGGACGACTTCCGGCCTCGCGCCAGATACGGCGGGATCGCTGTGCAGTGGGGTCTTCAACTCGTCTCCCGTCGGTACGAATCGGAGGGCGCAAGCCGTGTGCCGGCTGCTCAGCTCGTAACCACTCCGACGATCCAGCCCAGCGGAGAGCGGCGGAGCAGACCACCTGCAACCACTCTCCGCTGGTACGACGCTCAGGCATTCCAACGAGCCGTCGCCCAGTCAGACTTGCACGCCACCTTCTGAGTATTCAATCCCTTCACTCCAAAAAGTTCCATGGAACTTTTTAGAGTCTCACCGGTACGGTTGTCACTGAGAGTTGCGCACGAGCGCGACTGAGCGAGAGGATTGCCGTGCTTCAGGAGCGGAACTCGGAGGTAGACAACGTGCCCAGGGAAACAGGCCCGACGATCGCGCGGCTACAACTGGGTGGACAGTTGCGCACTCTCCGTGAAGGCAAGGAAGTGAAGCCGGCCAGCACGGCAGACCTGATCGGCGGCTCGGTCTCGAAGGTCTACAAGATCGAGAGCGGAGACATCGCCGTCGGCAAGTCCGACTTGATGGTCATGCTCCGGCACTACGGCGTGGACGAGGGCTCGGCCCTCTGGGTGACCATGCTCGACCTCCAGCGCCGCAGCAAGGAACGCGGCTGGTGGGCATCGTTCGGAGCACTTCCCGATGCGCACGCGGCTTACGTCGGGCTGGAGTCCGGCGCGAAGACCGTCAAGAACTTCGAGTTGGCCGTAGTGCCTGGCCTGCTCCAGACCGAGGACTACGCACAGGTCATCGTCAGCGCGAACCGACCGGACGATCCCGCCGAGGCGCACCGCCGGACAGCGCTGCGCGTCCGTCGCCAAGAGGCGCTGACCACGAACGATGATCCGTTGGAGCTGTGGGCCATCATGGATGAGGCGGTCCTCCGCCGAGCGACCGGTGGACCGGCGGTGATGCGGGCGCAGCTCCGCCACCTGCTCGACATGACGAAACTGCCGAACGTCAACATCCTCGTGGTGCCGTTCGCCGAGGGCTGGCATCCGGGCACGTTCGGCTCGTTCGTGGTGCTGGAGTTCGACCCCGAGATCCACTCGCCGATCGTCTACATCGAGACTCCGGCCGGTGAGCAGTATCTGGAGCGAGAGCAGGAGGTCCGGCGGGTTATGTTTTCCTTCAGCCACCTGCAAAGCGCCGCGCTCAGCGTCAGCAAGAGCCGGGCGTTGATCGAGGCAATCGCCAAGGATCTGGCGTAAGGAGCAAGGAGAGACCCGTGGACCTGAACCGCGCAGCATGGCGCAAGAGCACCCGCAGCAACGCCAACGGGCAGTGCGTGGAGATCGCCGACAACATCTCCGGGATCGTCGCGGTCCGCGACAGCAAGGACCCGGCCGGTCCGGCGCTGGTCGTCAGCTCGGTCGCGTTCGGCGCGTTCACGGCGAGCTTGAAGCGTCGCTGACCGCGACCGAGTCAAATCACGCGATGGATAGTCCGAGCGCGATGTCGACGACCACGGTGCTTTGATCGGCGGCAGCATCGCAGAAGCCCAGCTCATCCAGGCCCTCGTCTCCCCGCTGGAGGCGAGGGCCTTCTGCTTTGCAAAGTCTCAGGGGCTCACCGAACTCGGCAAAATAGTTCCATACGAGTCGAATCTCTTGGCATATCGAGGCACTCACTTCTACCGTTGCCGCATGGGGATGGTTGAGAGCGAGATATCACTCGGCAGAGTCCCGCCGGGGACAACCAAGAAGCAAGCCGAGTCATCCAGGGGCAAGCCGGGCTTGCCCGGTGCGGCAGCACCTCAGAACGTGCTCAGAGTCGGGAGGCGGGCCGCCGCAGCGTTCGTACTGAACAGCGAATGGCGGCCCTGTCTGACGCGACTAGGTGGGTCAACAGCGGTGGACAATCCCGCGACACGTATTTTGCGGCTATGGCCAGCCGGGATAGCCGGCCAGTCTTGCGTTTCCTCTTTTTGGGCGGGAGGGGGACCGGCCGAAGGCCGCACGCCCCCTCCCGACCCTCCCCCCTTTCCTTCTATCTCTGGCTGCCGCGACCCGCAGGGTCGCCTTGAACAAGTAAGGAAACTCGTACGCACCATCAGGCCGACCCCGACCCCAAGCTGCCAAAACTCCACCACAGCATCGGGGGCGGCGACATCCCACCAGCACTGCACAGCACCTTGAAGGCTGGCAGCAACAAGAGGGCGCCAAGTGCCGGGACAGGATTGGAACCGTCCGGCTGGCCCTTCTAGTGATCTAAGCCACAATCGTTTCAGCGGTTAAATGCGGCTACTTTCAGGCCCATTGCGTTGCCTTTGTTTGTCTTGAAAAGCGGACATCATATCGAGCTTGCCGCTGAGGTCAAGAGCGACTTAACTGATCACATCGCGGAAGCTTTGCATCCCATCCGGAATCGGCTCTTGCAACCGCGTTAACCAATATCAGCTACGCATTCGGGCGACTGGCTCGAATGATGCTTGCTGCCCTTTTTCTGACGAGGAGATGTCATGAATTCCATTCCTGTGGACCTGTCGCGGCTGGCCGGCCTGATTTGTATCGCGGCTCCGGAGCAGCGGACGACGCTGGATGGTGCGGTGCGGAAGGACCGTGACGGAAACACGTTGTGGGTGACCGGTATCGCGGTGCGGCGGGCCGATTCGCGTCGGGCGTCGGTGATCGATGTGCAGACAGCGGCGGAGCCGGTCGGGGTCGTGGAGGGCGCGGCGGTCGGGTTGACGGAGCTGGACGCCTCGATGTGGGAGATCGACGGTCGGCACGGGTTGTCCTACCGAGCGGCGTCGGTGTTCGCGAAGCCTCACGCGGAGCCGCCCCGTCCGGTGTCGACCTCGGGCGCGGCCGTGTCGGGTCGGACCTCCGGGAAGGCGGAGGCCTGATGCAGGTCCGAAACGGGCTTTCCGCCCATCTGTCGTCCATCGTCTCGGCTTCGTCCCCTGCTCCGTCTGGCGTCCTGCCTGGCGGGGCGGGGGTCACCCCCGAACAGCTCTACGACCTGGTGCAGAACCTGCCGCTGATCGCTGCCTGGGCCGCTGGCGCAGCCCTGGTCCTGCTCGTGGTCGCCGTGACGCTACGGCTGAGCGCTCCCCGGGTGTACTGGTTCACGTTGGGCTGGCTGCTGCTGGCAGCGCGAATGCGGCTGACCTGGCGTCGGCTGGCCCTGAACGCGGACATCTCTGCCATCGACCGGCCGGTAGCCGGGCTGTTCGACGACCCGCGCGCGGCACGAAGCCGGGCAGCGGTCCCACTCATACCGGTCCTGTGGCAGATCCGCCCACGCGCGTTCGGAGTCACGGCGAGCATCGGGATGCATTCCGGTCAGACCCCGGAGGCGTTCATCAAGGCGGCCGAAGCCATGGCCCACGCCTGGGGCGTCCACGCGGTCCGTATCACCCCCGGCCGGCGCGGCTCTGTAGACCTCACCGTCCTCCGTAATGACCCCCTTACCGGCACCGGCGCCCACGAAGATCGGGACGCGCTGGCAGAGGCCGGGCGGGCACCCGTCGCAGCGGACCTACTCGCGGAAATCGGGCGACGTGAAGACGGCCAGACCTGGG
Source organism: Catenuloplanes indicus (assembly GCF_030813715.1). Lineage (NCBI taxonomy): Bacteria > Bacillati > Actinomycetota > Actinomycetes > Micromonosporales > Micromonosporaceae > Catenuloplanes > Catenuloplanes indicus. The sequence goes on along the minus strand of NZ_JAUSUZ010000001.1, from coordinate 6,235,377 downwards.
TGATCGACTTGAGCACCTTCCCGCACTGGCTGATCACGGGCGCCACCCAATCCGGCAAGTCCACCCTGATCAACGCGGCCGTCGCCCAGTGGGCAACCCGGCCGATCGCCCTGGTCGGCATCGACTGCAAAGGCGGCATGGAACTCGCCCCACACGCCTCCCGCCTCTCCGCCCTCGCCTGCGACCGCACCGAAGCCGCCGACGTACTCACCGGACTCCTCGACGAAGCCCAAGACCGGATGCGGCTGTGCCGCGAACACCGGGTGCGCAACATCTGGCAACTCCCCGACGCCGTCCGGCCGGTCCCGATAGTCGTGATCGTCGACGAGCTGGCGGAGCTGTACCTCATCGCCGACCGCAGCGAGAAGGAAGTCACCCAGCGTGCCACCGCGAACCTGCTGCGGCTCGGCCAGCTCGGCGCGGCCCTCGGCATCCACCTCATCGTCGCCGGTCAGCGCGTCGGCTCAGACCTCGGCTCCGGCGTCACCGCGCTCCGAGCACAACTGGCCGGCCGCATCTGCCTGCGCGTCAACGACGACGAAACCGCCCTCATGACCTTCGGAGATCTCCACCCCGACGCTGTCGACGCCGTGCAAGCCATCTCTCCCCACGATCAGGGCGTCGCCATCACCACCGCCGACGTCGGCGGCTGGATCCGCGCGCGCTCCACCTACCAGGACCCGGCAGACCTCGACGCCGCTGTGGCCGAGACCGCACCCCTCACACCGCGCCTGCCACGCCTCGACCACTGAGGCGAACTCCTCTCTCTCGCATCCGAGGACCCATGCCAGCCACGAACAGAGGACCGCCATGCACCACGACCACCCCGACCAACCCTTCATCGATCGAGACATCGTTGACGCGGCGACCCATCCGGACTTCCGCGCCTGGCTGGCCCGGATGCGGCACATCGGCGGCTGCGCCAATCCGGTTCACCTCATCGGCCGGACCATCACCGTCGAACCACGCACCGGCCGCCTCCTCGACGTGCTCGACTCCGACCACCACCCGCACGGACGGCTCACCATCTCCTGCGGTAACAGCCGCGCCTCACGCTGCGAACCCTGCGCCCGACTCCACCAGGGCGACACCTACCAACTCGTCGTCTCCGGCCTCGCCGGTGGCAAGAGCGTCCCCACCAGCGTCCGCGAGCACCCGCGCGTCTTCGTCACCTTCACCGCACCGAGTTTCGGCTCCGTCCACCGGCACACCACCGACAGGCCTTGCCGCCCGCGCCGCGACGCGCCCATCTGCCCGCACGGCCGGCCGCTGTCCTGCACGCTCCATCACGCAACCGACGCGGCCGAGAACGGCACACCACTGTGCCCGGACTGCTACGACTACGAATCCGCGGTGCTGTTCAACGCCCATACCCGCGACCTCTGGCAACGGCTACACCGCAACCTCTATGAACACCTCGCCAGCGTGCGCGGCATCTCCCGCACCAAGATGCGCAAGACCATCCGTATCTCCTACGCCAAAGTCGCGGAATATCAACGACGCGGCGCGGTCCATTTCCACGCCATCATGCGTTTCGACGGACCCACCGGCCCCACCGACGCACCACCGGCCTGGGCCACGACCATTCTGCTCACCGACACCATCCGGACCGCAACACGCCGGGTCGCCTTCCACGTGCCCGGCACCGCCGTCACGCTGAAGTTCGGAAAGCAGCTCGATGTACGCCCGATACACCCGAGCCCCACCGGCGACGAACTCACCGAACGCGCCGTGGCGTCCTACATCGCCAAGTACGTCACCAAGCCCGACCTCAGCGGCATCACGGTCGACCGGCCCGTCGAGCACGCCTCCATGATCCCGGCCCTCCGACTCACCGAACACAGCCGGAAGCTGCTGTGGACCTGTTGGCTCCTCGCCTCACGCCCACAACACCAAGATCTCAAGCTCCGACGCTGGTCGCACCAGCTCGGCTACCGAGGTCACACCGCCACCAAGAGCCGCGCCTACTCCACCACCTACACCGCACTACGCGACGCCCGAGCCGACCACCAGCAAGGCGAGAACGCCCGGCGCACTGCCGACAAAGACGTCCTCCGATACAAAAACTGGATCTACAGCCACACCGGCCACACCGAGGGCCAAGCCATATTCGCCGATGGTGTCGCCGAAGACCTCCGGGTGTCGCGAGAGGCAGCTCGCACTGCTCATGACATCGGCGCTGTCGAGAATTCCCGTGCTCGTCGGTAGCCCCGGCTCCGCGCACGGAAGTGTCGTTGTCACCACGGGCTTCCTCACCGGACGGCTCGACGCCGAGCAGCAGGGAAAGATCATCAGCCTCGCCAAGGACCGAGGAGCCGAATCAATCTTGACCCTGGAGCCCCGTGTCGATGGGGAGTCAGCAGGCCATGCGACGTTCTCGAACACTAGTGACACCGACGGGGTTCGCATCCTCGCGGTGGTTGAGGGCATGAGTCTCGCTGACGGTTGGACCCTGGTCGTCGCACGGGAGAACGAGCCGGAGTCATTCCCGGGAGGAATCGCGATCTCGCACGCGCGGCACCTCCGGCGATCCGTGATATGCGCGGGCACTTCGCAGGTCGCGCGGATCACCGAACACCTGCTCAACGACGAGCGAGAAGGGACGCTGACGGCGATCGAGATTGGTGGCTCCCGGAACACCAAGCGCAGAACACCTCTCGGCGCAGTCCTCATCGAGCCATGCCCGGATGGGACCCGAGCCACCTTAGTCGTCCTCTGACGAACTCACTTGAGGCGGTCGGAGTGGGCTAACTCGCGACCGACCCACGCGCGTGACTTGCGTCGTCGAGGCCGGCTAACGGTTGAGGAATCTGACTGGAATGCCGTCTACAATGGTGGACATGGATGGGGTCACAACTTTCTGGCGCCGAGGGCTGCGCTGGAGCCTATATTGACTCAGATCAGAGCAATCCAGACGAACTACGCTGGATGCCGGTTCCGCTCTCGCCTTGAAGCACGTTGGGCGGTGTTCTTCGACCACCTCGGCATCGAGTGGCGCTACGAACCTGAGGGCTACCGACTGTCGAATGGGGTGAAGTACCTGCCCGACTTCTACCTGCCGGAGCTTGACACCTGGGTAGAAGTGAAGGGCTCGCTGCGTCCAACGGAACTCAAGGTGCTGGTCCGCGCCGCTGTCGAGTTGCCGCGGGCTCCGGACATCACTGTGACTCCCGGGCTCCTCCTTCTCGGGGACATACCCGTAAGCACCGGAGCGACCACCTTCACGGCCTTCACAAGGGTTGCGAACCTAGCGATCATCGGCTCGGCCTTCTTTACGCCGGGCGTGGAGTCGTTCGACCCAGATTGGGTGTTGATGACCTTCGGTCGCGGAGTGTTCTTCCAGCCCGACCAGATGGATTCATTCAAACCTGCCTTCCTCATGGAGGAACTGTGCAAGACGGCTACGATGTCGGGTGACGAAGCCCGCCTCCAACCACATCCCTCTGTTGGAGCTGCCCTGACGCGCGCCCGCTCCGCCCGCTTCGAGCATGGCGAACAGGGTTAACAGTTCACGACGCCTCGACGATTCAGCGGACACATCATCGTTGTGCACTTTTCGTTCCAGCAAGACTGCATCCGGCAGCGTTATGCAGGCGAACCTTGATGCGGAACGAGCGCGGTCAAGCTTCCGGACCACCGACGTAGATCTCAAGCTCGAAACCGGGGCCTCCGCCTACACGTCGCACTTCTCCCCGGATCTGATGCTCGACGAGCAGGGCATTGCGCTCCTCGATGTTGCTGCTTGTCCAGCGTTCGCGGTAGGTCGTGCCGGTGCCGCGCCTCACGTAGCCGGAAATCTCCACCGGTAGCGTCACGAGCTGCGCTCTCTCCTCCTCCAGCGAGGCATACATGGCGCGATACTTCGCCGAGCCTTCGGCCCCTCGATACAGGCCGCAGCGGCGGTCCTCCGCCAGCTCTTCCAAGGTCTCGTCGATCTCGGCGATGCGGTCGGAGTGGTCCTGGCCCTCCTGCCAGACGTAGTCCTCGACCTCCTGGTCGCCGTAGCGGCTGAGGAAGGACTCCTCGAAAGCCGCTTCGACGCCCTCGGCGCGGACGAGCTTCGCGTCGCACACTCGGCCGCGTGAGTATGCCGAGCAGCGGTAGTAGCGCCTCGGCTTCTTGTCGGTGTCGTTGGTCTGGGCGCTCATGGAGTAGTTGCAGGTCATACAACGGAGCACACCGGCGAGCAGGTAGAGCGGGTGCCGCTTGGCCGGCGGGCGGGCAGCGTCGTCGACAGCCTTGCGGGCCTTGGTCCAGTCCGAGTATGAGACCAGCGGCGGACCCTGCTGGATCGGGTTGCCGTCGCCTCCACGGACGGCTTTGCTCGCGCCGCCCCGCCGCGTGAGGGCGTTGGAGCCGTCGTTGCGCCAGTTCGGGTCGTGGACCTTCTGGCCGAGCACCGTGCGCTCGCGGATGAGGTTGAAGATGGTCTTCGAGCCCCACACCTCGTCGCGGAGCGGCTTGCCCTGGCGCTTGCGGTAAAAGTTGGCGGGCGAGAGGACGCCCTGGGCGTTGAGGTCGTCCCGTATCGCGCTGACCGTCTCCCCGGCTATGACGCGCTTGAAGATGTCGCGCACGACGGCGGCCGGCTCCTCGTCGATCGCCAGCGTCAGGCCCGGCTCATCCGGATTCGGAACGGCTACGTAGCCGTAGGGCACCCGACCGCCGGGCCACCGTGGCGACTTCCGGAGCGTGGCCTTGGTGCCCTGGTTGCGCTCGATGATGGCGTCGAGTTCCCACTCCGCCACCATCGCGATCATCTGGAGGAACCGCTTGCCGTCCGGCGTCGACGGGTCGATGTTCTCGTTCGTCGAGTGCATCGACTTCCGGTGCTCGGCGCACCACTCGATCAACCGGTGGATGCTCAGCGCCTTGCGGGCGAACCGGTCGACTCGCCAGGCCACGAAGCCCTGGTGCTCCTGCGCGCGATGCGTCAGGAACGGCTTGAAGCCGCGCCGGTCCCACGGGCTCACCGAGCCGGAGGTGTTCAGGTCGATCGCCCAGTCCGCGATCGTGTGGCCGTTTCGCTCTGCCCACGCGAGGATTCCGGTCTTCTGGATCACCTCGCTGATCGAGTCCTCACCGGTGCTCGACTGACGTATCACGCCGATAAGCTCAGCCATGACGCCTCCATCTCCCCAGGTCACAAACGTACGAGAACGTTGGTGATCTTGTAAATCCCGTTCTCGTACTACTCGCACCGGCCCGCGCAGCTGCGGCGGTGGCATCCGGGGTACGGCGTGACGCTGGAGAACGGGCCGGTCACGGATGACGACGCGGTGCTGGCGAAGCGCGCCGGGTCGGTGGCGTGGATCCGCGGGCTGCTGGCCGCGACCGCGGGTCGGGCCGGGCAGTTCGGCTGCTTCGGGATGCACGAGTGGGCGATGGTCTACCGGCAGACGCAGGAGGAGGTGCGGCACAACGCGTGGCCGCTGCGCCTCTCGCCGGACGCGACCGCGGCGCTGGTGGAGGAGCGCGGCGTGCGGTGCAGTCACTTCGACGCGTTCCGGTTCTTCACCGGGCCGGCCCGGCCGCTGAACGTGCTGCAGCCGAGCCGGGAACGGCAGACCGAGCTGGAGCAGCCGGGGTGCCTGCACGCGAACATGGACCTCTACAAGTGGGCGTACAAGCTGGGGCCGCTGGTGGAGTCGGAGCTGGTGGCGGACGCGTTCGCGCTGGCCTGCGACATCCGCGGCCTGGACATGCGGGCCAGCCCGTACGACCTGGCCGGCCTGGGCTACCCGCCGGTGCTGATCGAGACGCCGGAGGGCCGCGCGGAGTACGTGGCGGAGCAGCGCGCGTTCGCCGAGCGCGCCCGGCCGCTGCGGGCCCGGCTGATCGCGGCGATCGACGCACTCCCCCGGCCGGCGGCCGCCGACCGCATGACCATGTCCGGAACCACGCCGGCCTGACCGCGAACCGCCGACCAGGCCGAACCGGCTGCTACATGACGAGATGTCGGGTGGAGGCGGCTCGGCCGGGCAGCCACCCGATCCGGACACCGGCGCCGCCGGCCGCACCGAGCCCGCACGGCCGCGCCGAGAAGTCTGCCGAAGCCGGTCGGTCATGCGGAGGGATCCTGCCGCCGGGCCGGCCACCGCTCCGGCCGCGCCGGGGCTCAAGTCACCATGCGGCCGCCGCGGCGTAGTCGGCGAATCGTCTGGGTGGGCGGCCGGTGAGCCGCTCCACCGTGTCCAGCGGGGTCGAGTCGCCGGCGGCGGCCAGTGCGGCGAACGCGGCGACGTCACGCGCGATCTGTGGCTCCGGGACGCCGAACGACGTCATCGCGGCCCGGTAGGCCTCCGTCGTACCGTCGAAGTGCACCTGGCGGCCGGCGGCGGCGCCGACGATCGCGCAGGCCTCGCCGAAGGTCAGCGCCTCCGGGCCGGTGACCTCGTGGGTCGCGCCGGCGTGACCGTCGCCGGTGAGCGCCGCGACCGCGACGGCCGCGATGTCGCCCGCGTCGGCGAACGTCTGCCGCACGCCGCCGACCGGGATCGCGACCGTGCCGGCCTCGACCGCGGGGCGCAGGAAGCCCTCGTCGAAGTTCTGGTCGAACCAGTCGGCGCGCACGATGGACCACTCGAGGCCGCCGTCGCGCACGGCGCGCTCCGCGTCGAGCAGCCGGCCGTCGCCCATCACGTCGATCGCACGGCTGGACAGCAGCACGATCCGGCGCAGGCCGGTGCGGGCGGCCAGCGCGATCAGCTCCGGGTCGACGGGCACGCCGTCCGGCGCCATCAGGAACAGCGCGGAACCGCCGGTGAGCGCGGGCGCCCAGGTCTCCGGCGCGGACCAGTCGAAGCGGACCGGGGTGGACCGGGAGACCGGCCGCACCTCGGCTCCGGTGGCGCGCAGCCGCGCCGTCACACGTCGCCCGACCGTGCCGCCGGGCCCCAGCACAACAATCATGCCCGCAGTCAAACACCGGGGTACGACAGTTTTCGCATCGATTGACACGGAGCTGACGGCCCGGGCCGCGTCGGCTTCAGCGGCCGCGGGCGCGGGCGCCGGGGGGATCTAGGGGCGCCAGAATCTGCCGCGGCGGCCGATCACCTGATCGATCCGGGCCGTCGCGGCGCCGTCGGTGAACCGCCGGACCGCCGTCTCGCAGGTGGCCCGGCGCTCGTAGCCGTGCGCCGAGACGGCGAGCAGCCCGAGTTCACCGTCCGTGACCGACCAGGACCATTGACGGGAGGTGTTCAACTGTACGGCGACCAGGCCGCCGGCGGCCCGGTCACGCACGAGCCGAGCGGCCGCGACGGCGGCATCGGCATCGGCGAAATCGCCCGGCGAGACGGCGACGACGCGGTTGTTCGGGCCCACCAGGCGCCACACGACTCCCCCGTCCCGAGTTCGATGGACATGAAATCGCACCAGCCGGTCCGCACTCCCGATACGACGTGGGATCGATTGCGCCCACGATGCTCGGGTACGGCGGTGCCGCGGCGAAACGCGATTCACGTGAACACGCGTCTAATGTGCACACACCGCGCGGTAAATGCGGACGAATCAGTTTACGTCTATGCATTGACGCGCGTAACGACGCGCTCCAGGACACCGAGGGGTCTGCCACCCGAGGACCGGCCCGGCCGTACCGCCGGGCCGCCGTCACCCGTCGAAAGGCAGACCATGCGACGCCGCACCCTTCTCACCGCCGCCGCGGCCACCCCGCTCGCCGCCGTGCTCCCGGCCGCCGCGTTCCCCGGCTCCGCACACGCCGCCGACACCGCACCCACCGGGTTCGCCGCGCTCGGCACCGGCACCACCGGCGGCGCGGGCCCACCGTCACCGCGACGAACGCGGACCAGTTCCTGGCGTACATCGACACCGCCGGCCCGCTGATCGTCCGGGTGAACGGCGCCGGCCTCGTCACGGTCTCCTGGAACCACTTCGACCACTCGGACAAGAGCATGCTGATCAGCCACTCGGACGGCGCGGCCGGCACCGACGTGGGCCACCTGCGGGTCAGCATTCATCACAACTGGTTCGACCACGGCCGCCAGCGTCACCCGCGGGTCCGGTTCGGCGAGCCGGTGCACGTCTACAACACCGTGGTCGAACCGTCCACGTACGACTCGTACACACCGGACGCGCCCGCCTCGCTGCCCGCGCCGGCGCCGGCCACGGCCGCATCTGACGACCGGGGTACGCCGGCGCCGTACCCCCGGATGCTCCTAGCACACCAGCGGTGCGGGTGTGCGGGATTCACCGAGAAAAAACCGAAGGGCCAATTTCCGCGAATTCGCTCAGTCCGCCGATAAGGCGGATTCTAGGTTTTCCCCAGTGGCACCGGCGCGATTCAGTGCGGTGCGTCAATTGTCTTCATGATGCAGATAGAAATGTATCCGTCATGAAGGCCGAGGGGGAATTCCAATGATTTCCACAATTGCGGCAGTCGGGGCTGCGTCAGCCCTGCTGCTCGGGGGGCCGGAGGCCGGCCTCGCCACCGAGCGGGCCGCATCACGACCGCCAGGGGCAGTCTCCGCGAAGGTGGTGTCGGTGGCCGGCTCCGGGTGCCCGGGGCGCCCGATGGCCACGGCACAGGGAACGGCGGATCCGACCGTGTTCACGATCCGGCACCCGGGCATCACCGCACGGGCCGGCGGACCGGCGCAGATCTTCGACCGGACCAAGTTCTGCCAGGTCACGGTGGCCGTTCGCGCGGCCCGGGGCTGGACCTGGACGCTCAGCAGGGTCGAGCAGAGCGGGCGCGCGCAGCTGGCCGGCGGCGCGGTCGGCACGGCCAGGTTCAGCTACTACTGGACCGGCGAGCCGAAGACCGGGATGCACAGCAAGACCCTGACCGGACCGCGTAACACCGCGTGGACGACCGCCGACACGATCGGCCTCAAGCCGCTCGGCTGGGCGCCCTGCGGCTTGAGCGCACACCTCAACATCAAGGCCGAGGTGTCGGCCCGGCCCGGTGCCGATCGGCGCCGGACCAGCACCATGACCGCCGGCGGCGCGGGAAATGCGCCGTCCACTTACCGGGTGTCCTGGAAACCCTGCTGACACTCGTCTGGAAAACCGTCTTATCCGCCACGTTTGACGCGGCGGACAGCTGATTGGAAAAGCACAATGCGCAAGGCGATTCTCGCTACCGGGCTCTCACTCACCATGCTCGGCGCACTCCCGGCACCGGCCGCGAGCGCGGCACCGGCCGGACCGGACCAGTTCAAGGTGCAGGTCGTGAAGGCCGGCGGATCGGGCTGCCCGGCCGGGTCCACGACCGTGGACATCGCGGGCGACAACCGGTTCTCGGTCATCTACGACAAGTTCTTCGCCTGGACCGGCCCGGGCTCGACGCCTCCCGACCAGAAGAAGTTCTGCCAGGTGGTCATCGACGTCGACGTCCCGCCCGGCTTCACCTACACCATCGTGGACATCACCCACCGCGGCTCGGCGGACGTGGTGAAGGGCGCGTACGCGTACCAGCGGGCGGCCTACTACTGGACCGGCGAGTCGCAGACCGGGTACGCGGAGAGCAACATCTGGGGTCCGTTCAACGGCGCGTGGAGTTTCAGCGACGTGCTGAAGACCGTCAAGCTCGACCCGCACCCCTGCGGCTCCGCGGCCAACCTCAACGCCAAGCTCGACCTCGGCGTCAAGGCGACGACGAAGGAGGCGAAGAAGCAGGAGAGCAGCATCTCGCACGACACCACGGACGGGAAGTTCACCACCGTCTTCCAGATCAAGTGGCAGCCCTGCTGACCCAGACGCCCGACGAACCGCCGAGGGGGTACGCCCTGCGCGTACCCCCGGCGGTTGGCCCCTCGTTCGCGCGGCGGCGGTGAATACTGGGAAGCCTGCCCCGACTTGAGAGGGAGGCTGCGTGCCGTCTGCAAACGCGCCCGGTGGGACCACCACCGGGTTTCCGTGGCCCATCGAGACCACCACGCTGGACAACGGTCTGCGAGTGGTGGTCAGCGAGGACCGGTCCGCGCCCGTCGTGGCCGTGAACCTCTGGTACGACGTCGGATCGCGCCACGAACCGGACGGCCAGACCGGCTTCGCGCACCTCTTCGAGCACCTGATGTTCGAGGGGTCCGCGCACGTGGCGAAGACCGAGCACATGAAGCTGATCCAGGGTTCCGGCGGCTCGCTCAACGCGACCACGAACCCGGACCGGACCAACTACTTCGAGACCGTGCCGGCCGAGCACCTGGAGCTGGCGCTCTGGCTGGAGGCCGACCGGATGGGCGGGCTGGTGCCCGCGCTCACCCAGGAGACGCTGGACAACCAGCGCGAGGTGGTGAAGAACGAACGGCGCCAGCGGTACGAGAACGTGCCGTACGGTGACGCGTGGCTGCGCCTGCTGCCGCTGCTGTACCCGGCCGGGCACCCGTACCACCACTCCACGATCGGGTCGATGGCGGACCTGAACGCGGCGGACCTGGCCACGTTCCAGGCGTTCCACACCACCTACTACCGGCCGAACAACGCGGTGCTGACCGTGGTCGGCGACACCACCGCGGCCGAGGTCTTCGCGTACGCGGAGAAATACTTCGGCGCGATCGAGTCCGGCGAGGTCCCCCCGCCGCCGGACTCCGCGCTTCCCGGCGGCCTGCCCGAGCCGGCCCGCGAGGTCGTGCACGCGGACGTACCGGCGCCGCGCTTCTACCTGTCGCACCGGACCGCGCCGTTCGGCACCCGGGAGTACGACGTGGTGACCGTGCTGGCCGGGATCCTCGGCAACGGCCGGGGCAGCCGCCTCTACCGGAAGCTGGTGGACGAGGCCCGGCTGGCCCAGCCGGACAACATCGGCGCGTACGGGGTGGACCTCGCCTACGCGCCCGCGCCGCTGATCATCTCGGCGACGGCCAAGGACGGCGTGGACCCGGACGCGCTGGAGGCCGGCCTGACCGGCGTGCTGGACGAGCTGGCCGCCGGTGACATCACGGACGAGGAGATCGAGCGGGCCAAGGCGCTGCTCACCACGCAGTGGTGGCGGCAGGTCTCGACCGCGGGCGGTCGCTCCGACCTGCTCGGGCGGTACGCCACGCAGCTCGGCGACCCGGCGCGGACCGGAGACCAGCTGCCGTCCTGGCTCTCCGTCACGCGGGACGAACTCGCCGCGGCCGCGGCGACGCTGACCGCGCGGAGCCGGGTCACGCTGGTCTACCTGCCGTCGCCGGAGACCGCATCGGAGACCGCATCGGATTCTGCAGAGGAGAACGACAAGTGACGCTGGTTTCCGAACGTCCCGGCACCGGCGCGCCCCGGCCGTACGCGTTCCCGCGGATCGTCCGGCGGGACGTCGCCGGTGGCCGGGTGATCGCCGCGCACCTGCCCGGTCAGGCGCTCTCCGTGGCGACGCTGCTGCTGGACGGCGGCGCCGGGCACGAGCCGGCCGGCCGCGAGGGTCTCGCGTCCGTGGTGGCGAAGGCGCTGGAGGAGGGCACCGCGGCGCGGGACGCGACCGGCTACGCGCTGGCGCTGGAGGGGCTCGGCGCGGAGCTGTCCACCTCGGCCGACTGGGACACGTTCCTGGTCGGCACGTCCGCGCCCGCGCACCTGCTGCCGCGCGCGCTCGAACTGGTCGCGGAGGCGGCCCGTACGCCCGCGCTGCGCCCGGAGGACGTGCTGCGGGTGCGCGACGACGAGGTCACCGGCCTGAAGATGGACTGGGCCTCGCCCGGCCCGCGCGCGGACGCGGCGCTGCGGGCCGCGCTGTTCGGTGCGCACACCCGGTACGGCCGGCCGCTGCACGGCGACCCGGAGTCGGTCGCGGCCGTCTCCGTGGACGACGTGCTCGCGTTCCACCGCGGCTGGCTGACCCGGCCCGGCGTGCTGATCGTGGTCGGCGACCTGGACGTGCTGGACCTGGACGCGCTGGCCACGATCGCGTTCGCCGGCACCGAACCGGCCACTCTGGACACGGACGGGCCGCTGGACGTGCCGATCCCCGGCGAGCGGAAGATCCTGCTGGTGGACCGGCCCGGGTCGGTGCAGTCCACGCTGCGGCTGGGCCACCGGGCACCGCACCGGGCGCACCCGGACTACGTGCCGATGACGCTGACCGGCACGGTGCTCGGTGGCGCGTTCACGTCCCGGCTCAACCACCTGATCCGGGAGGTGCGCGGTTACACGTACGGTATCCGCGGCGACTTCGGGCTGGCCCGGCGCTTCGGCCGGCTGCTGATCAGCGCGGGCGTGCAGACGAAGTTCACCGCACCGGCGCTGGTCGACACGATCGGCGAGATGACACGTACGCGGTCCGGCGGCGTCACCGAGGACGAGCTGGCCGTGGCGCGCGCCTGGCGGGCCGGTCAGCTGTCGGTGGAGATGCAGACGCCGGGCGCGATCGCGGGCGCGCTGACCACGCTGGTCGTGCACGGGCTGCCGGACGACTACTACCCGCGGCTGCGCGAGTCGCTGCTGTCCGCGACCGTGGACGAGGTGTCCGCGGCCGCGGCCACGCACCTGCACCCGGACGGTCTGACCATGGTGGTCGAGGGCGACGCGGCGCTGATCCGCGACGACCTGGTCGCCACCGGTCTGGGTGAGGTCGTCGACGCCTGAATCACCCGAAGGGTGGGGGCCGTGTCCGGTTCCCACCCTATTGGCGGGTGGCTCACAGACGTCTCACAGCATGGCTTCACCACAAGCGCAGCCTGGTTTGGCAGGGTCCGGGCATGGGCGGGGAGAGGGCCGGGCGGGTCCTTGTGGCTGATGACGACGCGAAGGTACGGCAGTTGCTGTCGATGACGCTCCGGGCGGCCGGTTTCGAGGTCGTCACCGCGCCGGACGGCGTGCGCGCCGTCCGGGCGGCCGCGACCACGCACCCGGACGTGGTGGTGCTGGACGTGGCGATGCCCGGCAAGAGCGGTTTCGACGCGGCGGACGAGATGCGCGCCTCCGACCCGGCGCCCGCGGTGCTGTTCCTGACCGCGCGCCCCGGCGCTGACCAGCGGCTGGGCGAGGCCGCGTTCCTGGTCAAGCCGTTCGCGCTGGCCGACCTGGTGGCCCGCGTCCGCGCGCTGGCCGGCTGACGGTTTCCGCTACCGTCCGGGCACATGTGGATCACCGTCGTCGCCTGGCTCGCCGCCGCCGTGCTCGCCGCCTGGGCGGTGGTGCGCGGGCTCGGGCTCGATCACGGGCCGTTCGTGCAGTTGCTGGCGTTCACGCCGTACGTGGCGGCCGGCGCGCCGGTGGTCGCGCTGGTCGCGGCGCTGCTCCGCCGCCGGCTCCCGGCCGTGGCCGCGCTGGCCGTCGGTGCGGTGCTGATCGCGCTGGTCGTGCCGCGGGTGATCCCGGACGCGCGGCCCGCGGTCGCCGGTCCACGGATCCGGGTGCTCAGCATGAACGTGCTCGGCGGCAACGCCGACCCGGCCGCGATCCTCGGCCTGGTCCGCGAGCTGCGGGTGGACGTGCTGGCGTTGCAGGAGCACACGCCGGAGCTGGACGCGGCGCTGCGGGCCGGCGGGATCGGCGCGGAGCTGCCCTACCGTGAGGCGAATCCGGAGGCGGGAACCGGCGGATCCGGTCTCTACTCGCGGTCACCACTGACCGGCGGCGGCACCCGCCGGTACCCGTCGCCGTCGTCGGTGCCGCCGTACCGGGGGCATTCCGCGTCGTACGCGACCGTCACCGTCCCGGGCGGGATGCCGCTGATGGTGGAGTCGGTACATCCGATGGCGCCGTGGAGCGTCCGGATGGCCGGCGCCTGGCGCCGGGACCTGGCCATGGTTCCGGCGGCCACGCCGGACGGTCCGCCGCGGCTGCTGCTCGGCGATTTCAACGCGACGCTCGACCACGCGCCGCTACGCGAGCTGCTGGCGACCGGGTACCGGGACGCGGCGGCGGCCCGCGGGCTCGGGCTGGTGGGGACGTGGGGACCGTACAACGGAATGCTGGTGCCGCCGGTCGCGCTGGATCATGTGCTGGCCGACCGCCGGATCGCGGTGGACGGCTTCGCGGTGCACGAGCTGCCCGGCTCCGACCACCACGCGGTCTCCGCGACGCTGACGCTGCCGGCCGGCTGAGCGGGGGCCGACGTGAGTGGGCGGTGCGGGTGTTGCGTCGGATGACGCACACGGCATTTTCTGGCGAGGCGAACGGGGATGCCGATAGCGTCCCCGGCGTGAGTGTGGATCTTTCGCGGCGCAGCCGGCGGCCGTTGAGCGTGGTGTGCTGGGTGGCGGCGGGGCCGTTCGCGGTGTGGGCGCTGGTGCGCGGGGCGGGGCTGGACTACGGGCCGGCGATTCAGCTGATCGCGTTCACGCCGTACGTCACCGGGGCCGCGCTCGTCGTCGCGCTGGTCACGCTGGTGCTGCGCCGGTGGGCACCGGCCGTGCTCGCCGTGCTGGCCGCGGTCGCGCTGACCGCGATGGTGCTGCCCCGCGCGGTGCCGGACGCGGACCGGGGCGCGGCCGAGGGACCGGTGCTGCGCGTGCTGACCGCGAACGTGCTGGGCGGCGGCGCGCAGCCGGACGCGCTGATCGCGCTGGTCCGCGAGCATGACGTGGACGTGCTGGCGATCCAGGAGTTCACCGGCGCGGTCGGTGCCGCGCTGGACGCGCGCGGGCTGGCCGGGGAGTTGCCGTACCGGCAGCTGCACGCGATCGACTCGGCGGCCGGGTCCGCGCTCTACTCCCGCTATCCGCTCACCGACGTGGGCGTGCGCGTGCACTCGTCGCAGTTCACCCAGGCGTACGGGACGGTGAACGTGCCGGGTGCGGCGCCGGTGCTGGCGGAGTCGGTGCACCCGATGGCGCCGTGGGGCATGCCGGTGCTGGACGACTGGCGCACCGACCTCGGCAACCTGCCCCGCGCCACGCCGGACGGCCCGGTGCGGCTGCTGCTCGGCGACTTCAACTCCACGCTGGACCACTCGCCGCTGCGCGCGCTGGTCGCCTCCGGCTACCGGGACGCGGCGGACGCGACCGGCCGGGGCCTGCTCGGCACCTGGGGGCCGTACGACGGCAGCCCGATCCCGCCGGTCCAGCTCGACCACGTGCTGGCCGACCGGCGGATCCGGGTCGAGTCGCTGGAGGTGCTGCGCCTCCCCGGCTCCGACCACCGCCCGGTCTTCGCCACGCTCCGGCTCCCGCGCCCGCAATAGCGCCGGGACGTGCGACGCGGCTCCCGCCGGACCTCGGCGGGAGCCGCGTGGGTTCCAAGCCGGCCACCCGCCTGACCGGTGCCCGCGGGAGCACTCGGAAGCCGGCCACGCCGGAAGCGGGAAAATCCGCTTGTGAAGGGTTTTTTCAGACCGCGTGGTCGACGCCGTAGGTGAGCGCGTCGACGAGCGCGTGCCAGGACGCCTCGACGACGTTCTCGTGCACGCCGACCGTGGTCCAGCCGTCGTCCACCGCCGCCTTCGTGCCGACCAGCACGCGGGTGACCGCGGACGTGCCGTGCGAACCCTCCAGGATGCGGACCTTGTAGTCGGCCAGCTCGAACGTGGCCAGCGCCGGGTAGTGCGCGGACAGCGACTGCCGCAGCGCCTCGTCCAGCGCGTTGACCGGGCCGTTGCCCTCGGCGGTGGCGATCACCCGCTGCTCACCGACCCGGACCTTGACCGTGGCCTCGGAGACGACCGCACCGTCCTCCCGGTGTTCGACGATCACCCGGTACGACTCGAGCGCGAACGGCCGGACCGGCTCGGCGCCCGGCAGCTCGGAGCGGACCAGCAGCTCGAACGACGCGTCCGCGGCCTCGAAGCTCCAGCCGTCCGCCTCCAGCTCCTTGACCCGCTTGGTGACCCGGGACAGCGCCTCCGGCTGACCGGCCAGGTCGACACCGAGCTCCTTGGCCTTGAGCTCGATGCTGGCCCGGCCGGCCATCTCGGTCACCAGAATGCGCATGTCGTTGCCGACGACCGCGGGATCCACGTGGTTGTAGAGCACCGGGTCGACCTTGATCGCGCTCGCGTGCAGTCCCGCCTTGTGGGCGAAGGCCGCGGCCCCGACGTAGGCCTGGTGGGTGTCGGGGGCGATGTTGGCGATCTCGGCGATGCCGTGCGCGACGCGCACCGCCTTCTCCAGGCACCCGTCCGGTAGGACCGGGAGCCCGAGCTTGAGCTGCAGGTTGCTGACGACGGCGAACAGGTCCGCGTTGCCGGGGCGCTCGCCGTAGCCGTTGGCGGTGCACTGGAAGTGCCGCACACCGGCCTCGACCGCGGCGATCGTGTTCGCGACCGCGCAGGAGGTGTCGTTCTGGCAGTGGATGCCGAGCCGGTCGGCCTCGATGCCGAGCCGCGCCGTGAGGTCCTCGATGGCGGCGGTGATCCGGGACGGGAGCATGCCGCCGTTCGTGTCGCACATGACCACCCGCTCGGCACCGGCGTCCAGCGCGGCGCGGACCACGGACGCGGTGTAGTCCGGGTCGAAGCGGAAGCCGTCGAAGAAGTGCTCGCAGTCGACGAAGACGCGGCGGCCGTGCGCGCGGAAGTGCGCGACGCTGTCCCGGACCATCGCCAGGTTCTCGTCGCCGGTGGTGCGCAGCGCGCGCTCGACGTGCCGGATGTCGGACTTCGCGACCAGGCAGACGACCGGCGCCTCGGAGTCGAGCAGCGCCGCGATCTGCGGGTCCACCGCGACGTCGGTGCCGGCCTTGCGGGTGGCGCCGAACGCGACCAGCTGCGCGTGCTTGAGGTCCAGCTCGGTGCGGGCCCGGCGGAAGAACTCGGTGTCCTTGGGCATCGCGCCCGGCCAGCCGCCCTCGATGAAGCCGACGCCGAACTCGTCGAGCAGCCGGGCGACCGCGAGCTTGTCCGCGACCGAGAAGCTGATCCCCTCGCGCTGTGCGCCGTCGCGGAGCGTCGTGTCGAACACCTGGTAATCCATGGCGATACCTTCTTCGTCTGGTTTCTATTGGACCAACAAAAAGACCCCCCGCGGTCGCGGGAGGTCTGCGCACTCGGCGAGGGGATGCCGGTGCGCTAGGTGCCAATAATCAGGGAAGTCACGAGTTGAAGCTTGCCACCGTTGTCCACTCCTCGGTGGCAGAAACCCACAATCCGGGACGGACGTTCAGGGTGAATCTGTCTGAGCTGCGGGAATCACTTCCGCCGTACGCCGATGATCTTCGGGTGAATCTCGGCCGGGCGCTGCTGGAGACGCCGCTGACCGACGCGCAGGCGTGGGGTGCGGCGCTCGCGTGCGCGATCGCGGCCCGGCAGCCGGACGTGATCCGGGCGTTCGCGGCCGAGGCGTCCGTCCGGCTGCCCGCACCCGCGGTCGAGCAGGCGCGCGCGGCCGCCTCGATCATGGCGATGAACAACGTCTTCTACCGCGCGCAGCACATGATCGGCGGTGAGCGCCACCCGGCCGGCCTGCGCATGCGGACGATCACCTCGCCGGTGCTCGCGGCCGCCGGCGTCACCCGGGCCGACTTCGAGCTGTGGTGCCTCGCGGTCTCCGCGATCGCCGGCTGCGCCGTCTGTCTGCAGAACCATGACCAGGGGGTACGCCGGGCGGGACTGGACGCCGCCGCGGTGCACGAGGCGCTGCGGATCGCCGCGGTGGTGCACGCGGCCGCGGTCACGCTGGACGCGGCCGGTTAGTTCCGGGCGGACTCGGGTATGTCGATGGATGACAGAGCACGAGGGTCTATCCAGAGGAGGAAAGCCATCATGACTGGCCCTACACCTCAGACTCCGTACGAGTCGCAGGACACCTTCCGGACGCCGGACCCGGCGGGCCTCGCGCAGAGCCGGCCCGCGGGCTGGTCCGCGTGGGACTACCGCGCGGACTCCGGCGTGAGCGGTGCAGCCCTGGCCGGGTACAAGGTCGAGGCCACCGACGGTCACATCGGCAAGGTCGACTCCGCCTCCACCGAGGTCGGCGCCGGCTACCTGGTCGTCGACACCGGGCCGTGGATCTTCGGTAAGAAGGTCCTGCTGCCGGCCGGCGTCGTCAACAACGTGGACCACGACGACCACAAGGTCTACGTGGACCGCACGAAGGACCAGATCAAGTCTGCTCCGGAGTTCGACGAGGAACGGCACGGTGACCCGGTCTACCGCGACAAGATCGGTAGTTACTACGGCGACTCGTACACCACGCCGAGTCAGATCGCGCCGCCACACGCGTGACGGCGGTCAGTGATCAACGAACGGCCGGTGGAGCTGCAGCTCCACCGGCCGTTATTCTTCGCCGAGTGGAGATGACCCGTAACCTTCCGTTCTCGGCCACCTTCAACTTCCGCGACGTCGGCGGCTACCCCGGGCTGGACGGCCGCACGGTCCGCTGGCGCCGGCTCTTCCGGTCCGACTCGCTGCACCGGCTGGACGCGGCGGACGAGGCCGCGTTCCGCGAGCTGGGCGTGCGATCCGTGATCGATCTCCGCCGCCCGCACGAGATCGCCCGGGACGGCCGAGTGCCCGAGCACTTCGGGCTCGACTACCACCACATCCACCCGGAGCACGCGGAGTGGGAGGACACGCCGTTCGAGGGCAGCGGGCTGACGAACGCGCGCTGGATGGCCGACCGCTACCGCGACATGGCCGAGACCGGCGCGGCCGGCTGGGCCGCCGCGCTCACGCTGATCGGCGCCGAGTCGTCCGCGCCGGTGGTCGTCCACTGCGTGGCCGGCAAGGACCGCACCGGCATCACGATCGCGCTCACGCTCGGCCTGCTCGGTGTCTCCGACGACGACATCATCGCCGACTACGCGCTGAGCACCGAGGCCACGGCTCGCTTCTCCGCGCACGTGCAGTCGAGCTGGGCCGGCAGCGGCGCGTACCCCACGCCGTTCTTCGGCTCCGAGCCGGAGACGATCGCCACCTTCCTGTCCGAGCTGCGCGAGAAGTACGGCTCCGTCGAGGCCTACGCCCTGCACGCCGGCGTCACCCCGGCCACCGTCACCGCCATGCGCACCCACCTCCTCAGCGCCTGACCGCGCGGCGCCGGGTGAGTGCCGGCAGGGGGATATCCACAGACAGGTAGTCCGTGGATACGTGAGTCCTTCATCCGGGGTGGGGGACGGGCCAAGCTGGAGGCATGACGGATCGCGCGCAGCTGGCTGACTTTCTGCGGACCCGGCGGGAGGCGCTGCAACCGGAGGACGTCGGGTTGCAGCGCGGGCCGCGACGGCGGACCGGTGGGTTGCGGCGGGAGGAGGTGGCGGCGCTCTGCGGGATGTCGGCGGACTACTACGCGCGGATCGAGCAGCAGCGCGGGCCGTTGCCGTCGGAGGACATGCTGGCCGCGATCTCCCGGGGCATGCGGCTCTCGCTGGACGAGCGGGACCACCTGTTCCGGCTGGCCGGGCACGCGACGCCGCGCCGGACCGTGCACTCCGACCACGTCGCGCCCGGGCTGATGCGGATCGTGGACCGGCTGGCGGACACACCGGCGATCGTCCTCAACGAGCTGGGCGAGACGCTGCTGCAGACCCGGCCCGCGATCGCGCTGCTCGGTGACGACTCACGGTGGACCGGGCGGGCGCGGGTCACGGTCTACCGCTGGTTCACCGACCCGGAGTACCGGCGCGTCTACCCGGTCGAGGACCACCCGCTGCACGGGCGAGTGTTCGCGGCGCAGCTGCGGCACGCGTACGTCCGGGACGGCCGGTCGTCGCGTGCCGCGGAGATCGTCGACGAGCTGCTGGCGGTGAGCGACGAGTTCCGCGACATCTGGGCCGCGCACGACGTCACGGCCACGCATCTGAACGCCAAGCGGATCGTGCATCCGGAACTCGGCGTGATCGAGGTGCACTGCCAGACCCTGGTCGACCCCGGCCAATCCCAGACGCTGCTGGTGTTCACCGCGGTGCCGGGCAGCGCGAGCCACGAGAAGCTCGAACTGCTGTCGGTGATCGGCGACCAGCGCTTCTGAATCTTCCCTGTCACCACCCCCAGGAAGGGACCACCATGTCGAAAATCGCGCTGATCACCGGCGCCAACCGCGGTCTCGGCCGCGCCTACGCGCTCGCGCTGGCCGAGGCCGGCGTCGATCTGATCCTGACCTACCGCACGCACGCGAAGGACGCGATCGAGGACGTCCTCGCGTCGGTGCGCGGTCTCGGCCGGACCGCGACCGCGATCCCGCTGGACACCCGCGAGGTCTCGTCGTTCGACGCGTTCGCCGGCGAGGTCCGCGACGCGCTGCGCGAGACCTGGGGACGCGACTCCTTCGACTTCCTGCTCAACAACGCCGGTACGGGACCGGGCGCGACGATCGCGGACACCACGGTGGAGCTGGTGGACGAGGTCTTCGCGGTGCACTTCCGCGGCCCGTTCTTCCTGACCCAGAAGCTGCTGCCGCTGATCGCGGACGAGGGCCGGATCATCAACTTCTCCACCGGCCTGTCCCGCTTCACCGGTGACGGCATCTACTCCGCGTACGGCGCGATGAAGGGCGCGGTCGAGGTCTTCACCCGCTACCTGGCCAAGGAGGTCGCGCCGCGCGGCATCTCGGCGAACGTGATCGCGATCGGCGCCACGGCCACCGAGTTCGGCGGCGGCTTGCTGCTCGACGAGCAGGTCGGCGCGCACATCGGCGCGCAGACCGCGCGCGGGCGCATCGGCCGCCCCGACGACATCGCGGGCGTGGTGGTCGCGATGCTGACCGGCGACACCGGCTGGGTCACCGCGCAGCGCATCGAGGCCTCCGGCGGCATGCTGATCTGACCGGCGGCGGTCCCGCGACCAGCGGTGATCTTGCCGGGACCGGGCGGCACTGCGGAGACCGGCGGCCCGCGGAAGCCGCGCTGTCCTTGCGGCCACGGATCGTGCAGGGAGCCCAGCTGCCGCCCCGACCCCCGCCCCGGACCGGTGCCCGCGGGAACGTGCGGAACCCGGGCCGCCGGAAGCGGGAAGATCAATAGTCACCAAAAGCCCGAGGGCGCTTCCCACGGTACGGGAAGCGCCCTCGCGGGACGGCTCAGGCGATCTTGTGGATCCAGCCGTGGGTGTCCGGGGCGGAGCCGCGCTGGATGTCGACCAGCTGCTGGCGCAGCGACATGGTGACCTCGCCGGAGGCGCCGCCGCCGACCGTGAACGCGCCGGACGGGAAGCGGGCCTCGCCGATCGGGGTGATGACCGCGGCGGTGCCGCAGGCGAACGTCTCCCGGATCCGGCCGGACTCGGCGCCCGCGCGCCACTCGTCGAAGCTGATCGGGCGCTCGACCACCTCGTGGCCGGCGTCGCGGGCCAGCGTGATGACCGACTCGCGGGTGATGCCGGGCAGGATCGTGCCGGTCAGCGGCGGCGTGACCAGCGTGCCGTCGTCGAACACGAAGAAGATGTTCATGCCGCCGAGCTCGTCGATGTACTTCTGCTCGACCGCGTCCAGGAACACGACCTGGTCGCAGCCGGCCTCGATCGCCTCGGCCTGCGCGGCCAGCGACGCCGCGTAGTTGCCGCCGCACTTGGCCGCGCCGGTGCCGCCGGGGGCCGCGCGCGTGTAGTCCGGCGAGACCCAGACCGTGACCGGCTTGATGCCGCCGGAGAAGTACGCGCCGACCGGGGACGCGATGACCACGTAGAGGTATTCCCGAGCCGGGCGGACGCCGAGGAAGACCTCGCTGGCGTACATGAACGGGCGCAGGTAGAGGCTGCCGTCCTCGCCGGTGGGGATCCAGTCCCGGTCGATCGTGATCAGCTCGCGCAGCGAGTCGAGGAACACGGCCTCGGGCAGCGCGGGCATCGACATCCGGTCGGCGGACAGGTTGAAGCGGCGGGCGTTCGCGTCCGGGCGGAACATCGAGACGCCGCCGTCGGCCGTGTGGTACGCCTTCAGGCCCTCGAAGATCTCCTGGGCGTAGTGCAGCACGGCCGAGGCCGGGTCCATCGGGATCGGCGCGCGGGCCTCGACGCGGGCGTCGTACCAGCCCTTGCCCTCCGCGTACCGCACGGTGACCATGTGATCGGTGAAGATGCGACCGAAGCCCGGGTTCGCCAGGAGCGCGGTGCGATCGGCGGCGGCTACCGGGTTGGCATTCGGGCGAATCTCGAAGTCGAGCTTGTCACCACCGCTCATAGCGCTGGAACCTCCATATCCACGGTTTGCTGAAACTTACCCCGGACGGTCGTTCACGGGGATACGCAGGGCCGTGGAATGGCATCCGGACGACCCTGCTCGATGCGGGTGCGACCGGACTGGAACTGTGCGCGCTCAGGAGGCAGCGGCGGCCAGCCGGTCACCGACGTCGGCGGTGCGCAGCGGGGCCCCCGGAGTGCGGGCGGCCAGCTCACCGGCGACCGCCTCGGTTACTCGCGCGGCCTCGTCCGGGTGCCCGAGGTGGTCGAGCAGCAGGGACGCGGAGAGCACGGCGGCGACCGGGTCGGCGACGCCCTTGCCCGCGATGTCCGGCGCCGAGCCGTGCACCGGCTCGAACATGGACGGGAAGCGGCGCTCCGGGTTGATGCAGCCGCTGGCCGCAAGCCCGATGCCGCCGGTGACGGCCGCCGCGATGTCGGTGAGGATGTCACCGAAGAGGTTGTCGGTGACCACCACGTCGTAGCGCGAGGGCGCGGTGACCATGAACATGGCGGCCGCGTCGACGTGCTGGTATTCCGTGGTGACGTCCGGGAAGTCGGCCTTGACGGCCTCGAAGGTGCGCGCCCAGAGCCCACCGGCGTGGGTGAGCACGTTGGTCTTGTGCACGAGCGTGACCTTGCGGCGCTCGCGGCGCTGTGCGCGGGCGAACGCGTCGCGGATGACCCGCTCGACGCCGTGCCGCGTGTTCAGGCTCTCCTCCGTGGCGACCTCGGCCGGTGTGTCGCGGTGCAGCACGCCACCGGCACCGGCGTAGAGGCCCTCGGTGCCCTCGCGGACGACCACGAAGTCGATCTCGCCGGGCTTGACCGCGCCGAGCGGGCCGGAGGTGCCGGGCCAGAGCTTGGAGGGGCGAAGATTCACGTACTGATCGAAGTCGAAGCGCATCTTCAGCAGCAGGCCGCGCTCCAGCACACCCGGCGGCACGCTCGGGTCGCCGACGGCGCCGAGCAGGATGGCGTCGAACCCGGCCAGCTCGCTCTTCACCGCCTCGGGGAAAACCTCGCCGGTACGGTGGTAGCGCGCCGCGCCGAGGTCGTAGTCGACGGTCTCGACACCGGGGAGCACGGCCTGGATGACCTTGACGGCCTGAGCGGTGACCTCCGGGCCGATGCCGTCGCCGCCAACCACCGCGATCCGTGCCACGCCTGCACTCCTCACCACACCGTCGTGAACTGTGCCGACCCTACGCCTCTGTCCCGATGCTCGGTACGGCCGTCCCACATTCCGGTTCGGTAACACACAGGAAACTAATAGCCGGTGGCCATCCGGGGTTCAGGCGGCGAGCTTACGGTGAGTCGTGGACACAGTTGTTCACCTGGTCACCGACGGGGGAAGCGCGATGAGCACGGTCGTACTGCCGGAGCGGGTCCGGGCCGCCACGGGCATCGTCGTCCGGCACCAGGTGCAGATCGGCGCGAACCAGTTCACGTTCTGCTTCACCGCACCACCGGCGATGGACCGACGCGGCGCCGGCGAGGCGCTCGCCGACGCGGTCGCGGAGCTGCGCGCGCTCGACACCACGTTCGGCCCGCTGCGCGAGCGCAGCCTGGTCTCCCGGTTCCGCCGCGGCGAGATCTCCGCGGACCTGTACGCGCCACTCACCGACCTGGTCGACCGCTGCATCCTGATGCGCGCCGCCACCGACGGCTGGTTCGACGCGTGGGCGGTGCCCGGCGGGTTCGACCCGAGCGGGCTGGTCAAGGGCTGGTCGGTGGAGCGCGCCGCGGCCCGGCTGCGGGCGGCGGGCATCGAGAACTACGCGATCCACGCGGGCGCGGACGTCACCGTGCGCGGGCACTCGCCGGCCGGGCGGCCGTGGAGGATCGCGGTGCGTGACCCGTACGACGGGCGGCGCGTGATCGAGACGCTGGAGCTGACCTCCGGCGCGGTCGCCACCACGGGGGCGGCCGGCCGTCACGACCATGTGATCGACCCGCATACCGGGCAGCAGGCGGACGGGTTCGCGCTGACCACGGTGATCGGGCCGGAACTGTCGGCGGCGAACGGGTATGCGATCGCGCTGTATGCGGCGGGTCCGACGGGGTTGGGGTGGTTCCCGACGGCGGACGGGTATCGGGCACTGGATCGCACGGGGCGGTCGTAGGGGTTCGCGGGGCGGCGGGGGATTCGGGTGGAGCTGAGGTACGGCGGGTGGGGTGCAAAGCGGGGCGGAGGCCGGCGAGGCTTCCAGCGGGCCCTCACAAGCTCGGCAACGAATGTGAGGGCCGGCCGGTGTCGGGTGGTGGTCCGGCGAGGTCGCGGAGAACGCACCCGGGTGGCCGCACCCGGGAACACCGTCACCCGAGGACGGGTCCCCACGGACGGCCGCCCCGGCCGGGCGATCGCCCTGTGTGACCAATCAAATACGCTATAGCGATGCCGGTGCGCGTGACAAGGCCCGTCAACGGGTGGAAGCATTGCGGCTCAGCGTGTCGGTCGGGGCCGAGATGACCGATGGGGGAACGGATGGCATTCTTCCCCGGTGAGTTTCGACCTGGTGGTCTGGGCGCTTGACCGGACCGGTGAGCCTGCCGACGTGACGGCCGGTCATAAGAGGTGTGTCGCGGGCATCCACGCCGCGGGTGCACCCGACCGGCGCATCAATGCCTTCTACGCCGATCTGACGGCCCGATATCCCGATCGGGGCGTGGCCAGCGGCGCCTCCCCGTTCGTGGCGAAGCCGCTGCACGTGGCGCGGGACCATGTGGAGATGAAGCTGGTGGAGACCTGCCCGGACGAGGTGCTGCTGCTGATCGAGCAGCTGGCCGGCGCGCACAATCTCATGCTTCTGGACGTTCAGGGCGGATCCGTCTATCCGCCGCAGGCCACGGCTCGTCCCCCGCAGTAACGGCGTCGTCGCGCAGGTCCGCCGCACTCGCGGCGGCAGCGCCGATCGCCGCCGCGGCCGCGGTGAGCAGGTCCGCGCCGACGGCCGAGTCGACCATCAGCGTCATCAGTGCCTCGCCACCGGCCGCCCGCCGCGCCACCTGCATGCCCGCGATGTTCACACCGGCGCGGCCGAGGATCGAACCGACCGTGCCGACCACGCCGGGGCGGTCCACGTACGTGAAGAAGAGCAAAATGCCGTCGGCGGTCAGCTCGGTGCCGTAACCGTCCACTTCGGTGATTTTGAGGGCGTCCCGCGCGGTGCCGGTCACGCTCAGCGCCCGGCCGTCCGGCAGCACACCGCGCACCGTCACCTCGACGGACGCCGCCGGCTCGCGCCGCGCGGAGGCGAGCGCGATGAACAGGCCGCGCGCCCCGGCCAGCATCGGCGCGTTGACGTACGTGACGCGTTCCGCCGTGATCGTCGCGAACAGTCCCTTGATCACGGCCAGCCGCAGCACCTCCGGCGCGGCGACCGGGCCGCGCACCTCCACGGTCACGCTCGCGGCCAGCGTCCCGGCGATCGCGGTGAAGACCGTGCCGAGTTTCTCGGCCAACGGCAGCAGCGGGCGCACCTCCTCGTCGACCACGCCACCGGCCTGCACGTTCACCGCGTCCGGCACGAACTCACCGTGCAGCGCGAGCCGTACGCTGCGCGCCGCGTCCAGTCCGGCCTTGTCCTGTGCCTCCACGGTGGACGCGCCGAGGTGCGGCGTGGCAACCACGTTCTCGTGCGCGAAGAGCGGCGAGGACGTGCACGGTTCCTTCGCGTAGACGTCCACGCCGGCACCGGCGACCCGGCCCTCGGCGAGCGCGTCCGCCAGCGCCTGCTCGTCGATCAGGCCGCCGCGGGCCGCGTTGATGATCCGTACGCCCGGTTTGACCAGCGTCAGCTCGCGCGCGCCGATCAGGCCGACGGTCTCCGGCGTACGCGGCAGGTGCACCGAGATGAAGTCGGCCTCGCCGAGCAGCTCCTCGAGCGAGACGAGCCGCACGCCGAGCTGGGCCGCGCGGGCCGGCTGCACGTACGGGTCGTACGCGATCAGCCGGGTGCCGAACGCGGCCATCCGCTGCGCGAACAGCACGCCGATCCGGCCCAGCCCGACCACGCCGACGGTCTTGCCGGCCACCTCGACGCCGGTGTACCGGGACCGGCGCCACTCCCCCGCCTTCAGCGCGGCGCTGGCGCTGGCGGTGTGCCGCGCCACGGCCAGCAACAGCGCCACGGCCTGCTCCGCGGCGGAGACGATGTTGGACGTGGGCGCGTTCACCACCAGGACGCCGTGCGCGGTGGCGGCCGGGATGTCGACGTTGTCCAGTCCGACGCCGGCCCGGGCGACCACGCGCAGCGCCGGGCCGGCCGCGATCGCCTCCGCGTCGATCCGGGTGGCGCTGCGGATCACCACCGCCTCCGCACCGGCGAGCGCGGCGAGCAGCGCGGCACGGTCGGTGCCGTCCACCCGCCGCACGTCGAAGTCCTGGCGGAGCTGGGTCAGGGCCGCGGGGGCGAGTTCCTCCGCGACGACCACGACGGGCCTCATGGCACCTCACAAGATCGACCTATACCGATCTGCGAGGTTACGCCCGCGTTTCGCGATAGCGGGAGCCGAAAAATCGTTAGTCGAGGACCGCGTCAATCGGGACAGGGTCGTCGTCGAGCTCCGGCACCGGCGCGCGCCCGACCGCGAGGCCGAGCGGGTTCGGCAGGATCGGGCCGTCCTTCTCCGGCCGCCCGTCGATCTCCCGGAACGTACCGGCCTCGCGCACCAGCACGTCCTTGAACAGGTCGAACGCGAGTTGCCCGAGCGGCGGGTAGATCCAGCCCGGCGAGGGCTCCGCGTCCCGTCCGGCCAGGAAATCAAAGATCTCCGCGCGTACGGCCGGGGGCGTCACCGGGGCGTGGTAGAGCACGCCGAGCGCCTCCGACCAGCGGCCGGGCCCGCGTTCCTCGCCCGCGTCGTCGTGCGACTGCGAGTCGCGCATCTCGATCTGCAGCACCGAAACCGCCTCGGCACCGGGCCGGCCGAACTGCGCGAACAGGTCGGCGAACTCGTGCGCCTCACCGGCCAGCCCACCGGCCGCGCGCAGGCGCAGCGCGAGCGGCAGGCTGAGCGCACGCTCGCCCGCGTCGCCGGTCGCGATCGCCTCGGTGGCCAGCCCGGTGTGCGCGGCCAGCACCCGGTTCAGGAAGTAGTTGGTGACCTCGGCGCCGCCGCCACGGACGTCGAGGAAGAGCCGGCCGTCGCGGACCACCGGGCGCGGGTGCCGTGGGATCCGGACCATCGCGTACGGGCCACCGGCCAGGCGCAGCCCGGCCGCGTACGCGGTCACGTACTCGTGGACCGCGCCGGGCACGTGGTTGTCCGCGTCCACATAGCCCACGTAGGCACGCCCGCTCATCGCGGCGATCGCGGTGCCGATCAGCAGCGCCTCGCCCTTGCCGGTGCGGACCAGCCCGTCGTCGTCGAGCAGCTCGGGCAGGCGGGCGGCCTTGATCGCGGCGGCCAGGCCGGGGTCGCGCTGGTGGACCACGACGGCGGCACGCCCGGTGAGCCGGCAGAACTCGTCGACGCTGCCGGCCTCGGCCGCGTACCGGTGGCGCGCGCTGTGCGAGACCAGCACGATCAGGCAGTCGTGCGGAATGCCGGCGAGCACGCCCTCGATCACCCGGCGCGGCTCGTCCATGCACGGCACGACGACGACCAGCTCGCGCATGACCGCGCGGATCTCCTCGTCCGCCACCACCTCGGTGCCGCCGGACGGGCCGGGCGCGTGCCGGCCCGAGTCCAGCTCCACCACGCGCTGCAGTTCGTGGATGCGGACCGCGCCGAAGCGCTCATGTCGAAGGTGCTGCTCCAGCCGCATGGCCGGGTCCTTACCCGGAGCGCCGGGCATTGAAAAGCGCGCCGGGATGCCCGGCGCGCTTTCACACGGACGGTCAGGCGGTCTCGGTGATCGGCCGGTCCACCCAGCTCATCATGTCGCGCAGCTTCTTGCCGGTGACCTCGATCGGGTGCGCCGCACCCTGCTCGCGGTACTTGGTGAACGCCGGGCGGCCCGCGTCGTCGTCCTCGATCAGCTCACGGGTGAACTGACCGGACTGGATCTCGGAGAGGATCTTCTTCATCTCCTCCTTGACCGACGCGTTGATCACGCGCGGGCCGCGGGTGTAGTCACCGAACTCGGCCGTGTCCGAGACGCTGTACCGCATGCGCGCGATGCCGCCCTCGTACATCAGGTCGACGATCAGCTTCAGCTCGTGCAGGCACTCGAAGTAGGCGATCTCCGGCGCGTAACCCGCCTCGGTGAGCACCTCGAAACCGGTCTGCACCAGCGCGGCCGCGCCACCGCAGAGCACCGCCTGCTCGCCGAACAGGTCGGTCTCGGTCTCCTCCTTGAACGTGGTCTCGATGACGCCGGCGCGGGTGCCACCGATCGCCTTCGCGTAGGAGAGCGCCAGCGCCAGCGCGCCGCCGGACGCGTCCTGCTCCACCGCGACCAGCGCCGGGACGCCCTTGCCGTCCACGTACTGGCGGCGGACCAGGTGGCCCGGGCCCTTCGGCGCGACCATCGCCACGTCCACGTCGGCCGGCGGCTTGATCAGCTCGAAGCGGATGTTCAGTCCGTGGCCGAAGAACAGCGCCTTGCCGGCGGTCAGGTTCGGCGCGATCGACTCGGTGTAGAGCGTGCGCTGCACGGTGTCGGGGGCGAGCACCATGATCACGTCGGCCCAGGCGGACGCCTCGGCCGGGGTCAGCACCTTCAGGCCCTGCTCCTCGACCTTCGGGCGGCTCTTCGAGCCCTCCGGCAGACCGATGACGACCTCGACGCCCGAGTCCCGCAGGGACAGCGAGTGGGCGTGACCCTGGCTGCCGTAGCCGAGGACCGCGACCTTCTTGCCCTGGATGATCGACAGGTCGGCGTCGTCGTCGTAGTAGACCGTGACAGGCATGACTTCCCTTTCGTACGGCCGAAGCCGGTTCTTTGATGTGTTGGCTCTTATGCGGCGCGCAGTGCGGGACCGGTGGTGATGGAGCGCGACCCGCGGCCGATCGCCACCATCCCGGACTGCACCATCTCCTTGATGCCGAACGGCTCCAGGTCGCGCAGCAACGCGTCCAGCTTGTCCGCCGTGCCGGTCGCCTCGATCGTGAGGGTGTCCGGTGCGACGTCCACCACGCGGGCCCGGAACAGGTTCGCCGTCTCGAGGACCTGGGACCGGACCGTACGGTCGGCGCGCACCTTGACCAGGAGCAGCTCGCGCTGCACCGCGGCGGCCGGGTCCAGCTCCACGATCTTCAGCACGTTGACCAGCTTGTTGAGCTGCTTGGTGACCTGCTCCAGCGGCGACTCGTCCGCGTTGACCACGATGGTGATCCGGGAGACCTCGGGGTGCTCGGTCTCGCCGACCGCCAGCGAGTCGATGTTGAACCCGCGGCGGGAGAAGAGGCCGGAAACGCGCGCGAGGACGCCCGGCTTGTTCTCCACGAGCACGGAGAGCGTGTGCTTGGTCATGACGGGGGTGCCTCTCAGACCGCGT
Organism: Catenuloplanes indicus; assembly: GCF_030813715.1. Classification (NCBI taxonomy): domain Bacteria; kingdom Bacillati; phylum Actinomycetota; class Actinomycetes; order Micromonosporales; family Micromonosporaceae; genus Catenuloplanes; species Catenuloplanes indicus. Next base: position 6,205,998 of record NZ_JAUSUZ010000001.1, on the reverse strand, counting down.
CGTCGGGGAAGTCCGGGCGCATGTCCCGGGCGAACAGGATGTCGTCGTTGCTGAGCCCGGCCGGGACCATCGGCCAGACCATCGCGTCCTTGCCGACCACGAAGTCGATCACGACGGGCCGGTCGTTGATCGCCATGGCCTCCTGGATCACCCGGTCCACGTCGTCCGCGGACTCGCAGCGCAGGCCCACGCAGCCGAGCGCGTCGGCCAGCTTCACGAAGTCGGGGATGCGGTGCTTGTGCGTGCCCAGCTCGGTGTTGGAGTAGCGCTGCTCGTAGAAGAGCGTCTGCCACTGCCGGACCATGCCCAGGTTGCCGTTGTTGATCACGGCGACCTTGATCGGGATGCCCTCCAGCGCGCAGGTGGCCAGCTCCTGGTTGGTCATCTGGAAGCAGCCGTCACCGTCGATCGCCCACACCACCGTGTCCGGCTTGCCGGTCTTCGCGCCCATCGCGGCCGGCACCGCGTACCCCATGGTCCCGGCGCCGCCGGAGTTGAGCCAGGTGTACGGCTTCTCGTAGGAGATGAACTGGGACGCCCACATCTGGTGCTGGCCGACACCGGCGGCGTAGATCGCGTCCGGGCCGGCGATCTTGCCGATCCGCTCGATCACGTAGTGCGGGGAGAGCGTGCCGTCCTCCGGCTCGTCGTACCCGAGCGGGTACTTGGCCTGCAGTTCCTTCAGCGTGTCGCGCCAGGCGGCGTAGTCGCCGGTCCGGTGCGCGGCCTGCTCGGTCTCGATCGCGGCGATCAGCTCGTCGATCACGTGCCGTGCGTCGCCGACGATCGGCACGTCCGCGGCCCGGTTCTTGCCGATCTCGGCCGGGTCGATGTCCGCGTGCACGATCTTCGCGCCGACCGCGAACGACGCCAGGTCGCCGGTCACCCGGTCGTCGAACCGCGCGCCCAGCGCCACCAGCAGGTCGGACTTCTGCATCGCGTAGTTCGCGGTGACCGAGCCGTGCATGCCGGGCATGCCCATGTGCTGCGGGTGCGAGTCGGGGAACGCGCCGCGCGCCATCAGCGTGGTGACCACCGGGATGCCGGTCAGCTCGGCCAGCCTGCGCAGGCTCTCGGTGGCGTGTGCCTTGAGCACGCCGCCGCCGACGTAGAGCACCGGGCGGCGCGCGCCGGTCATCAGGCGCGCGGCCTCGCGGATCTGCTTGCCGTGCGGGTGCAGCGTCGGCCGGTAGCCGGGCAGCTCCAACGTGGGCGGCCAGCTGAACGTGGTCTGCGCCTGCAGGATGTCCTTCGGGATGTCCACCAGGACCGGGCCGGGCCGGCCACTGATCGCCAGGTGGAACGCCTCGGCCAGGATCCGCGGGATGTCCTCGGCGCGCTGGATCAGGTAGTTGTGCTTCGTGATCGGCAGCGTGATGCCCTGGATGTCCGCCTCCTGGAAGGCGTCCGTCCCGATGTACGGCCGGGCGACCTGGCCGGTGATCGCGACGATCGGCACCGAGTCCATGTACGCGTCCGCGATCGGCGTCACCAGGTTCGTCGCGCCCGGGCCGGAGGTGGCGATGCAGACGCCGACCCGGCCGGTGGCCTGCGCGTAGCCGGTGGCGGCGTGCCCGGCGCCCTGCTCGTGCCGGACCAGGATGTGCCGGACCGAGGAGTCGTAGAGCGGGTCGTAGGCGGGCAGGATCGCGCCGCCGGGGATGCCGAACGCCACGTCCACGCCGAGCGCCTCGAGCGACTTGACGAGCGAGCCGGCGCCGGTGACCTGGATCGGGGCGACGGCCGGCGCGGCCGGCGTGGCGGACGTGGCCGTCGAGGTCGACGCGGCGAACGCGTGGGCTCGGTGGGCGAGAGTCTCGGGCGTGGGTCTGCTCATGGCTGTTCGGACCTTTCGGACCTTCGGTGCTTCTACATCTCGAATATTGTGAAACTGCCCGCTACTGGGCTTCATACCCGGCCAATAAAAACGGCCCTCGTGCGGAAATCACACGGGGCCAGCGCACTCCCAAATCGAGGGGAGTGCGCTCAGGTAAGTACTCGAGAGGACCGGAGGTCGCGGGCGATCGCGAACGTGGCGGTCAGGCACAGGGACATGATGACAGCCTTACTCATCTCACGCGCTGAGTCAACCTATCCCACATATTGGTTCACGGACTTCCGCTTTTCACCCGGCCGCGCCATCCGCGTCGAACTGACCTGCGGATATGGCGGCCGGTACGCGAGGCGACCGCAGCTGGGCCGCCAGGTGCTCGGCCGGGACGCCGCCGCCGAACAGGAAGCCCTGGCCGAAGCGGCAGCCGGACGCGGTCACCACGGCCAGGTGCGCGGGCGCGCTGATCCCCTCGGCCAGCACCTCCAGGCCGAGCCGGTGACCGAGCCGGACCACCACGTCGACCAGCGGCTCGGACGCGACCACCAGCTTCCGGTCGATCTTCAGGATGTCCACCGGCAGGTCGCGCAGCCGGGCCAGCGACGAGTAGCCGGCACCGAAGTCGTCCAGCGCGATCCGCACGCCGGTGTCCCGCAGCGCGCGCAGCCGGCGGCACAGCTCGTCCCGGTCCGTCGCGACCGCGTGCTCGGTGACCTCCAGCACCAGCCGCTGCGGCGGCACCCGGTGCGTGCGCAACGCCTCGGCCACCTGGCCGACGTAGTCCGGCGCGTGCAGTTCGCGCGGCGACACGTTCACCGAGATCCACACGTCGTGGCCGTCGCGCAGCCACTCGGCGAGCCGGCGGCAGGCCTGGTCCAGCACCCACCGGCCGAGCTTCGCGATCAGCTCGGACTCCTCCGCGGCCGGGATGAACTCGTCCGGCCCGACCGGGCCCAGCTCCGGATGGGTCCAGCGGAGCAGCGTCTCGGCGCCGACCGGGCGGGCCGAGGGCAGCGCCACCACCGGCTGGAACACCACGCGGAGCTCGTCCCGCTCGATCGCGCCGCGCAGCTCGTGCTCGAGCGTGGTGCGGCGGCGCAGCGTGCGGTCATAGGCCGGCCGGTACCGCTCGACCCGGCTCTTGCCGCGCAGCTTCGCGTAGCGCAGCGCGAGGTCGGCGTTGCGCATCAGCGTCTCCACGTCACCGGCGGCGGTCTCCGCCGTGGCCATCCCGATGCTGGCGGACAGGAAGACCACCCCGCCACCCTGCTCGTACGGCGCGCCGAGCGCGTCGAGCAGCCGGAGCGCGGCCGCCTCCGCCTCGTCCTCGGTGGCCCACATCAGCACCGCGAACTCGTCGCCGCCGAGCCGCGCCACCGCGTCGCCGGGCCGCAGGTGCATGCGCAGCCGGCCGCCGACCTCCATCAGCACCCGGTCGCCGACATCGTGACCGCGGAGATCGTTGACGCTCTTGAAGCCGTCCATGTCGATGCCGAGCAGCACGCACGGCTCGCCGTTGAACGCCTCCTGGGTCAGCACGCGCAGCATGCCGCGCCGGTTGGCCAAGCCGGTGAGCGGATCGGTGTGCGCCAGGCCGCGGAAGTGCGCCTCGCGCTCGCGCAGCCGCCGCGCGCCGCGCCGCACGTCGCGCAGCGCCAGATATTGCCGGCCGACCAGCGCTACGAGCACCAGGCAGCCGGCCAGCGCGCCGGCCGTACCGATGGCTCCGGTCCGCAGGGTCTGATAGGCGGTGGCGCCGGTCAGCACGACCATCGGCAGGAACACCACCGCGGCACCGCGCCGGGTGGTGTCCACCTCGGCCGGCTCCGGCTCGCGGTCGGTGGCCCGGGCCGCGACCGCGATCACGGTCAGCCCCGCGGGTAGCAGCAGCGCGCTGGCCAGCACCACGCCGGACCACTGCTGGCAGACGCCGCCGGAGATGCCGGCCCCGGCGAGCGCGGCCGCGGTGATGCCGGCGCCGACGCCGGCCGAGCCGCCGCGCGGCCGGGGCATGCGCACCGACACCATCGTGGTCAGGCCGAACGCCAGCCCGGCGACGCCCAGCGGCAGGAGCAGCAGCCAGCACTCCTCCGGCGTGAGCGGGCCCAGCAGCCGGGTCGGCGCGGTGACCAGCACCCAGCCCAGAAACCAGATCGAGCCGGCGATCGCCAGCCCGTCCAGGAGGTGTTGCAGCGCCGTGGCCCCGGTGTCCGCGGCGCCGGGCAACATCAGCATCCCGGCCAGCAGCGTCACCGCCCCGGCCACCATGCCGAGCGCGATCAGCCGGGCCGCGGTCTGGCTGTGCGCGGTCAGCGCCACGCCGAGCCCGGCCACCGCGGTCAGCGCGATGAGCGCGCTGCCGGCGGCCAGCAGGTGGTGCGCGTGCCGGCGGCGACCGGCCCGGCGGCGCGCGGACGAGACGAGCATGACCGAGGCCGGCACGGCCGACAGAGCGGCGGCGAGTGCGGCGATCCAGACACCAGGGGGTAGGTGCACGTATTCACTCTGCCGGATAAATGCCGGACCGTGGGGACAGCGTGTGCGAAGCGTGGTATTCCGGTCACGCAATCAGGTGTCGTTTAACACGTCGTCCCGCGTGGTGGACGTAAGGGGCGCCTAACGCTGCCGTGGCGTTTACTCCGGTGCAACACTGGGGTTCATGCCCCAGCTGCGGTCAAGGACCTCTACGCACGGCCGGACGATGGCCGGCGCCCGCGCTCTCTGGCGGGCCACCGGAATGACCGACGACGACTTCGGCAAGCCGATCGTCGCCATCGCGAACAGCTTCACGCAGTTCGTACCGGGTCATGTCCACCTGAAGGACCTCGGCGGCCTGGTCGCCGACGCGGTGGCCGAGGCCGGCGGCGTGGGGCGCGAGTTCAACACCATCGCCGTCGACGACGGCATCGCCATGGGCCACGCCGGCATGCTCTACTCGCTGCCCAGCCGCGAGCTGATCGCCGACGCGGTGGAGTACATGGTGAACGCGCACTGCGCGGACGCGCTCGTCTGCATCTCCAACTGCGACAAGATCACGCCGGGCATGCTGCTGGCCGCGCTGCGGCTGAACATCCCGACCGTGTTCGTCTCCGGGGGCCCGATGGAGGCCGGCAAGACCGTCGCGGTCGAGGGTGTCGTGCACTCCAAGCTCGACCTGATCGATGCCATGGTGGCGTCCGTCAACGACGCGGTCACCGACGAGCAGCTGGACACGATCGAGCGCTCCGCGTGCCCGACCTGCGGCTCCTGCTCCGGCATGTTCACCGCGAACTCGATGAACTGCCTGACCGAGGCGATCGGCCTGGCGCTGCCCGGCAACGGTTCCACGCTGGCCACGCACGCGGCCCGCAAGGACCTGTTCGTCGAGGCCGGCCGGCTGATCGTGGACATCGCGAAGCGCTACTACGACGGCGACGACGCGTCGCTGCTGCCGCGCGCGATCGCCAGCCGGCCCGCGTTCGAGAACGCGGTCGCGCTGGACGTCGCGATGGGCGGCTCGACGAACACGATCCTGCACCTGCTGGCCGCGGCGCGCGAGGCCGAGCTGGACTTCACGGTGGCGGACATCGACGCTGTGTCGCGCCGGGTGCCGTGCCTGTCCAAGGTCGCGCCGAACAGCCAGAAGTACCACATGGAGGACGTGCACCGGGCCGGTGGCATCCCGGCGATCCTGGGCGAGCTGAACCGGGCCGGCCTGCTGCACAAGGACGTGCACTCGGTGCACTCCGCCGACCTGGACTCGTGGCTCGCCGACTGGGACGTGCGGTCCGGTTCCGCCCGCCCCGAGGCGATCGAGCTGTTCCACGCGGCGCCGGGCGGCGTCCGTACCACCCAGCCGTTCTCCACCGAGAACCGCTGGTCCACGCTGGACACGGACGCGGCCGAGGGCTGCATCCGCGACCTCGCGCACGCCTACACCGCGGACGGTGGCCTGGCCATCCTGTTCGGCAACATCGCGCCGGACGGCTGCGTGGTGAAGACCGCGGGCGTGCCGGAGGAGGTCTGGACGTTCTCCGGGCCGGCGAAGGTCTTCGAGTCGCAGGACGACGCGGTCAACGGCATCCTCGGCAAGCAGGTCGTCGCCGGGGACGTCGTGGTCATCCGCTACGAGGGGCCGCGCGGCGGGCCGGGCATGCAGGAGATGCTCTACCCGACGTCGTTCCTGAAGGGCCGCGGCCTCGGCCGCGCCTGCGCGCTGATCACCGACGGCCGGTTCTCCGGCGGCACGTCCGGGCTGTCCATCGGGCACGTCTCGCCGGAGGCGGCGTCCGGCGGGCTGATCGCGCTGGTCGAGGAGGGCGACGAGATCGTCATCGACATCCCGAACCGGTCGATCAACCTCAACGTCGCCGAGGACGTGCTGGAGGCGCGGCGGATCGCGCAGGAGAAGCGCGACAAGCCGTACACGCCGGTCGACCGCGACCGCCCGGTGTCGGCGGCGCTGCGCGCCTACGCGTCGATGGCCACGTCCGCGTCGGACGGCGCCTACCGGCGAGTGCCGTAACGGCCTGCTCTTTCCGCTCCCGAAGGCGGGTGACCCGCTCAGGGTAACCCGCCTTCGGTGTCTGTCATGCGGTCAGCCGGCGGCGGAGTTCCGCCGAGTCGTGCAGGGCGGTCATCTGGGTGAAGCGGCCGTCCGCGACGCGGTAGATCGCATACTCGACGATCTCGAACGAGGCGCCGGACGGCGGGACGCCGAGCCACTCCGTCACCGGCGTGCCGGTGTTGATCGCGCGGATCGCGATCCGGTCGCGATCGAACAGCATCTCCTGGATCTCCCAGTGCAGGTCCGGGACGGCGTCGACGTCGTGCCGCTGCACCGCCAGAACGTCGGCGCGGGTGCCGGGCTCGCCGTTCAGCAGCACCCGGTCGGCGATGAACTGGTCCATGCCGTCGAACTCGTGCGCGTTGAGCGCGGCGACATAGCGCAGGTACCAGTCGCGCAGATCGTGGTCGGTCATGAGGTACTACCAGGCCAGCGCGCCGTGCTCGTCCTGGAAGGAGCCGTTCGGCGTGCCCGGGGCCTGGGTGGCGACGCGGGCGACCACCGCGCCGCTCTCCGCGACCGGGCGGCCGATGTGGTAGGCGGCGTTCAGGTCGGTGGCCGCGGTGCCGGGCTCCAGCGCGGTGAACCGGATGCCCGGGTGCGCCTTGGCGTACTGCACGGTGAGCATGGTGACGGCGGCCTTGGACGCTGAGTAGAGCGCGAGCGTCATGCCGGACTCCGGCCGCTCCGGGTTGGTGACCGCCCAGAACGAGCCCAGGCTGCTGGACAGGTTGACGACCGCCGGGTTCGTACCCTTCCGGAGCAGCGGCAGTGCCGCCTCGGTGACCCGGACGACGCCCACCGTGTTGACGTCGAACGCGTAGCTGGCGGACCGCCCGGTGATCGGCCCGTCGGCCAGGACGCCGGCATTGTTGATCAGGATGTCCAGGCGGCCCTCGGCCGCGTCGACGGTGGCCAGCGCGGTCTGGACCGAGACGTCGTCGGTGACGTCCAGCTGGACGAAGCGGGCGCCGAGCGCCGCGGCCGCCCGCTCGCCGCGCTCCCGGTCCCGGGCTCCGGCGTAGACGGTGTGCCCGTCCGCGACGAGCCGCTTCGCGGTCTCGAACCCGATGCCCTTGTTGGCGCCGGTGATCAGGGTGATGGCCATGGGACTCCTCGGTTTTGTACCGCTCGGTTGCACCCACGCTAGCAAGATTTTGTACCGATCAGTTAGGTGCGCCGGGTCACAATTTGTACCGAGCGGTAGAGTGGGCGCATGAGCACAGCGGGACGGCCGCGCGCCTTCGACGAGGGGGCGGTCCTCGACCGCGCCACCGAGGTCTTCTGGCGGTACGGCTACGACGGCACCTCACTGAGCACGCTCACCGACGCGATGGGCATCAACCGGCCCAGCCTCTACGCGACGTTCGGGAGCAAGGAAGAGCTGTTCAAGCGCGCGTTCGCCCGCTACCACGAGAAGCAGATCGGCCGGGCCCGCGCCGCCCTCGACCAGCCCACCGTCCACGCGTCGATCGAGGCGTTCCTGCGCACCAGCGCCGACGGCCTCACCGCGGACGATCACCCGGCCGGCTGCCTGTCCATCCAGGGCGGCCTGGCCTGCTCACCGGAAAACACCCGCATCTCCGAGGCGCTGACCACCGGCCGCGCCGCCACCGAGGCCGCGATCACCGAACGCCTCTCCCGCGCCGCCGCCGAGGGTGACCTGAGCCCCGGCGTCGACCCACGGGCGACGGCCCGCTTCGTCATGTCCCTCAGCGAGGGCCACGCCGTCCACGCCGCCGCCGGCGCCACGCGCGAAAGCCTGCACGCCTCCATCGACATCGCCATGCACGCCATCGCCGCACTGAGCACCCGATAGCGCCCGGAACCGTACTGGAGGCAGCAGTCCACCGGGAGCGGCTCGCCGAAATGAAGCGTGCCTTCTTGCGCAGCCGCAGTGAAGTTGGTCCACACCGAGGCAGACTCTGGAATCCGCATCCTCGCCCAGACGGTCGCCCCACCCACCGCGCGAAGCCTCGATGCCATTCACCTGGCCACAGGGCTGCGCCTGTGCGATCAGAATCGGCTGACGTCGTTCGTGACCTACGACAACCGGCTGGCCGAAGCGGCGTCGGCAGCCGGCCTGGCCGTCGACATGCCGACCGCCTGACGCGTGATCTCCGCCGAGGCCGCGTGTTCAGCGAGCAGGCGACCGAAAGCCGCCTGTCGGCGGACAGACGGCAGACGGAGTGAGATCGTCGTCGATCGCGGAGAAGGTCAGCTGCCCTCGGCGCGTCCGAGGCGCCAGTAGCCCATGAAGGCGACGGCGCGGCGGTCGACGCCGCAGCCGGTGACCAGGTGACGGCGGAGGGTCTTGATGACGGCGGCCTCGCCGGCCAGCCAGGCGTAGAGGCGGCTGGCGTCGGTGAGAGGGGCGCCGGCGGCGTCGACCGGGACCTCCCAGAGCAGGTCGTGGTCGACGTCGACGTCCTCGATGGTGGCGGGGGCATCGGCGACCCGGGAGTCACCGAGGATGCGGGCGGTGGCGTCCTCGACGGCGGGGATCAGGTAGGTGCCGTGGGCGGCGCCGTTGCGCGGGAGCCAGGTGACGGTGACGCCGGCGGGGGCGGTGACCGGGAAGTGGTCGTCGGTCTCCGGTACCTCGATGAACGCCTCGCCGCGGGTGTCGGCGGGGAGCTTGGCCAGGATCGCGGCGATCGCGGGGGCGGCGGTCTCGTCGCCGCCCAGCAGCAGGAAGTCGGCGTGCGCCGGCGGGCGGAAGTCGTAGCCGCCGTGCGGGCCGGGGTGGTCGGCGTTCGGGCCGAGCAGCGCGATCCGGGAGCCGGGGCGGGCGGTCAGCGCCCAGCGGGAGGCGGGGCCGTGGTCGCCGTGCAGGACCATGTCGACGTCCACCTCGCGCAGGTCGGGGCGGACCTCGCGCACCGTGTACGTCCGGATCGGGTTGCGGTGCGCCTCGGGGAGCGCGCGCCACTCGCCGTACCAGTCGGCGCCGGTGGGCAGCGTGTCGAAGCCGGTCTCCGGCAGCGGCGGGACCAGCTTGAACCGCTGGTCGTAGCCGGTGGGCGCGAAGTGGTCCAGATCATCGCCGGTGAGCGTGACGCGCAGGAAGCTCGGACTGAGCCGTTCGACGCGGCGCACCTCGGTGATGAAGAAGCGCCAGGGTCGGACCGTCGTGGCGGGCTCGGCGGTCAGGGTCACGGTTCCTCCCGGTGATAGGTATGGCTAACCTAACAAAGCGACCGGGAGGAACAAAAGCCCTGCTACAGGTGTGACATGACCAACGCGGCCGCGCCCAGCAGGCCGGCGTCGCCGCCGAGCGTGCTGCGGTGCACCCGGACACGCTTGATGTAGTCCAGGCCGGCCAGCGCGGAGATCGCGGCGCGGATCGGGTCGAAGAGCAGGCCGCCGACGTTCGCGACGCCGCCGCCGATCACCACGTCGTCCAGGTCGAACAGGCCGGCGGTGGCCACGATGCCGGCGCCGACCGCGTGGCCGGACCGGTTGAACGCCTCCAGCGCGATCGGGTGGCCGGCACGCGCGTCCGCGGCCAGTGCGATCGCGTCGACCGTCGGGTGCGTGGTCTCCCAACCGTTCGCGCGGGCCCAGCGCACGATCGAGGTGCCGCTGCCGAGCACCTCGACGCAGCCGCGGCCACCGCACGGGCAGTCCGGGCCGTCCAGCGAGACCGGGATGTGGCCGATGTGCCCGGCGTTGCCGGTCGGGCCCTGGTAGACCTTGCCGTCCAGGACCAGGCCGCCGCCGACGCCGGTGGAGACCACGATGCCGAGGAACGCGGCCGAGGTGTAGCCGCCCCAGCGGTACTCGCCGAGCGCCATGCACTGTCCGTCGCCGCCCAGGTAGGCAGGGCGGCCGGGCAGCACGTCGCGCAGCGCGTCCAGGATCCGGTAGCCGCGCCAGGCGACGATGTTGACCGGGCTGACGGTGCCCGCGTACGGGTCGAGCGGGCCGGCCGAGCCGACGCCGATGCCGCGCAGCGCGGACGCCGGGCCGGCGGCGGCGACCTGGTGGGCCAGGGCCACCAGCGCGCCGCCGACCTTCTCCGGGTCGTCCGTCGCCGGGGTGGGCACCACCGCGCGGTCACGGACGGTGCCGTCGGGCGTGACCACGGCGGCGGCCAGCTTGGTGCCGCCGACGTCGATCGCGAGTACCGGTCCCGGGACGGGGTTGCTCATGGTGCGGTGCCTCTCAGGGACGGACGTCGTTCACGCAGCGCAGGACCGGCCTCGCGGTCAGCCCGGCGGCGTCGAGCGTGGCGTCCGTGCGCACCCGGAACGTGGTGGTCTCTCCGGGGAGGAGCGTAACCAGCGCGGTGTCCACCACGGCGCCGGGATCGAGACGATCGGCCTGCAGCGTCAGATCCCGGAGCACCGTACCCGCGGTGACGGTGACGTGGTAGCCACCCTCGACCGCGGCCACCTCCGTCTCGTACCCCGGAGCAGGGAAGTTGATCTCTTTGTCCTCGGCGAAGAACCAGAGCGCGCGGTCCGCTCCCGCGGTGACGACGCACACTTCGGCGGCGGGATCGGCCGGAGTGACGATCTCCGGCGGCAGCGGCGTGGTGACGGATTCCCGCGGCCCGAGGGACAGCGGGAAGACCGCCTTGGCCAGGACCGTGCCGTCCAGCGCGCGGCGGGTCACCTCGATCTCGGACGTCCACGGCGACCGGCCGTCGTTGACCGCGATCACCGCGGGGCCGTGCGGGCGCGGCTGCACGGTCAGCAGACGGTCCGCGTAGCTGCGCCGGAGCGCGTACCAGAGCGGTTTGCGCCGGCCGTCGCCGTCGATCGCGGACCACGAGGTGACCGGCCAGCAGTCGTTCAACTGCCAGACCACCGAGCCCATGCAGTACGGCCGGAGCGAGCGGAAGTGCTCGACGCCGAGCGTGATCGCGCGCGCCTGGTTGACCTGGGTCAGGAAGTGCCAGTCGTCGAAGTCGCGCGGCGCCGGAAGATGCGCCGTCAGGCCCCGCTCGAGCTTGAGATTCCCGTCGATCGCCTTCTGGTGGTGGGCGAGGCCCGGCGAGGACGGCGTGAGCGGCTCGTCGCTGATCGCGCGGCGCAGCGTGGCGAACGCGGGCGGCGCCTGGAAGCCGAACTCGGCCACGAACCGCGGCCGGTAGTCGCGGTAGTGCGCGTAGTCGACCTGATTCCACACGTCCCAGATGTGCGTGGTGCCGCGGGACGGCTCGTTCGGGTGCGTGTCGTGATCGCCGGACCACGGGCTGCCCGGCCAGTACGGGCGCGTCGGGTCCAGCGTGCCGACGATCTCCGGGAGCAGATCGAAGTAGTAGCCGGCGCCCCAGGTGCGGTCGCCGAGCGCGGGTTGCCAGTCCCAGTCGTGCCAGCCCCAGATGTTCTCGTTGTTGCCGGTCCAGGCCACCAGGCTGGGATGGGACGCGAGCCGGACCACGTTCTCCCGGGCCTCCGCCGCGATCTCGCTCGCCAGCGGCTCCTCCTCCGGGTACGCCGCGCACGCGAACGGGAAGTCCTGCAGCACCAGCAGGCCCAGCTCGTCGCAGATCTCGTAGAAGTCGTCCGACTCGTACAGGCCGCCGCCCCAGACCCGGATCGTGTCGATGTTGGCCTCGACCGCCTGGCCGAGTCGCTCCCGGAGGCGGCCCCGGGTGATCCGGGTGACCAGCGCGTCGTCCGGGATCCAGTTGACGCCGCGGGCGAAGAGCGGCACGTCGTTGACCGCGAGCGTGAACGCGCCGTCCGCGGTGTCCAGCGCGACCGTGCGGAAGCCGACCCGGCGGTGCCACTCGTCCAGCGAGGTGCCGCCGGTGGTGGTCAGCGCGACGTCGACCGGGTGCAGCGGCTGCTCGCCGAGGCTGTGCGGCCACCACCGCGCGGGCTGCGGCACGTCCAGGACCAGCACGGCCGTATCCTCGTCGGGTTGCAGCGTCTGCTCGACCCGGACGCCGGCCACGGACGCGGCCAGCACCAGCGGGTCCGCGCCGGCCCGTTCCACGTCGACGTGCAGCTCGATCCGGCCGTCACCGTCCTCGGTCACGGTGACCAGCGGCCGGACCCGGGCGATCCGGCCGCCGGCCCAGGTGTGCAGGCCGATCGGGCGCCAGATGCCGGCGGTGATCAGCGTGGGTCCCCAGTCCCAGCCGAAGCTGCAGGCCATCTTGCGGATGAAGTGGAACGGCTCCGGGTACGCGTTGGGCCGGTCGCCGAGCCGCTCGCGCTCCGCCTCCGCGTGGTTCTTCGCGGAGGTGAACGCGACGCGCAGCGTGTTGCTCCCTTCCGTCAGGGTTGAAGCGACATCGAAGCGGTAGCTCCGGTGCATGTTCGCGGTCCGGCCGATCTCGGTGCCGTTCAGCGTCAGCGCGGCGATCGTGTCCAGCCCGTCGCAGACCAGGTCGGTGCGCGGCGACAACTCGTCCGGCTGCCAGTCGAACGTGGTCTCGTAGACCCAGTCGGTGCGGCCGATCCACTCCTGGCGCACCTCGTTGTCGTCCAGGAAGGGATCGTCGATCACGCCGGCGGCCAGCAGATCGGTGTGCACGCAGCCGGGGACGGCCGCCTCGATCTCGTGAGCGGCCCCGGTCAGGGTCCAGCCGTCGTGCAGCGCGCGATACGAGCCCATGTGCCTCATCCCTTGATGCCGGAGAGTGCGATGCCCCGGGTGAAGTGCTTCTGGAACGCCAGGAAGACAATCACCGTCGGCAGCGACGTCAACAGCGATGCTGCCATGATCACGGCCATGTTGTGGGGATTGAACGCGTTCGACGCGTTCAGCCGGGAGAGCGCGACCGGCACGTTCGCCATCGTGTCGTCCTGCACGATGATCAGCGGCCAGAGGAAGTTGTTCCACTCGGCCAGCACCACGAAGATCGCCATCGCGGCCAGCGCCGGGCGCATCAGCGGCATGATCACCCGCCACCAGATCCGGAACTCACCGGCGCCGTCCACCCGGGCCGCGTGCACCAGGTCGTCCGGGATCGAGCGCATGTACTGCACCAGGAAGAACACCACGAACGCCTTGGCCAGCGCGGGCACGATGTAACCCGGATAGCTGTTCAGCCACTCCAGGTTGCGCACGATCAGGTAGTTCGGCACCAGCGTGACCTGCCAGGGGATCATCATGGACGCGACCACCACCACGAAGATCACCCGGCGGCCGGGCAGGTCCATCTTGGTCAGCGCGTACGCGGCCAGCGCCGCGATCAGCAGCGACAGCACCGTGATCGTGGCGGCGACGAACAGGCTGTTGCCCATGAACCGCAGGAATCCACCGGGTACGTCCGGGTAGCGCTGGAACAGCCCGGCGACGACCTGGTCCGCGCGCACGGCCGGGTCCCAGTCCGGCTCGTAGAACGCGTCCAGCGTGGGGTCGCCCGGCACGAAGCTGGGCGGGTTCCTCGTCAGCTCCGGCACCGGCTTGAACGCGGCCGACGCCATCCAGTAGAACGGCACCAGCATGGTCAGTCCGGCCAGGTAGAGCGGCAGCCGGATCAGCTCGCCCCGAAGCCGGGTCATCACAGCTCCCGCAGCGCGCGGGTGACCCGCAGCTGAATCATGCTGATCACGAAGATGATCAGGAAGAGCGTCCAGGCGATCGCGGACGCGTAGCCGAGCTGGAACTTCGTGAACCCCATGTCGTAGAGGTACGGCACCAGCATCAGGCCGCTGTCCTGCACGCCGCCGACGCTGCTCACCGCGCGGAACACGATGTAGACGGCCTCGAACACCTGGAACGCGCCGATCAGGCCGGTGATCACGACGTACGTGGTGACCGGCTTGAGCTGCGGGAGCGTGAGGTAGCGGAACTGCTGCCACGCGTTCGCGCCGTCCAGCCGGCCGGCCTCGTAGAGCTCCTCCGGGATCGCGTTCAGCCCGGACACGAAGATGACCATGCCGTACCCGCAGCCGCCCCAGACCGCCATGAGCACCAGCAGCGGGATGGTCCAGCGCGGCGTGGACAGCCAGGAGACCGGGTCCGCGCCGAACCGGGCCAGCACCGTGTTGGCCAGGCCGAACCGCTCACCGGAGAAGATCCAGCGCCAGATCAGCATGACCGCGATGGTGGACGTGACGGACGGCAGGAAGAAGATCGTGCGCATCACCCGGTCGCGCCACGACGTGCCGCGGAACGCCAGCGCCAGGGCCAGCGCCGCGGCCGTGGTGAGCGTGACCGTGCAGGCCACGTAGATCACCGAGTTGACCAGCGCGGTGCGGAACCGCTGGTCCTCGAACCAGAGCCGGCCGAAGTTCTCCAGGCCGACCCAGGACGGCGGCCGCACGCCGTTGAAGTCGGTGAACGCGAAGTACAGCGCGTTGAGCAGCGGCCAGACGAGAAAGCCGACGAAGAGCCCGGCGAACGGCAGAAGCATGACATATCCGGGTACGGCGCGGCGCCATCGCGCCCGCTTTCCGGCCGGTGCGGGCCGGGCGGTGGGCGGCTTGTCGATCAGCACGGCGGTCATGACGTCCCTCCTTGGAATGCGGGGCCGCCGGGCTGTCGCACGGCCCGGCGGCCCGGGACGTCAGCCGAGGTTGCCCTGCATGACCGCGGCGGCCTCGGCGAGCACGGTCCTCGGGTCGGCGTCGTCGTTCACCACGGCCTGCAGCCGCTTGCTGACCTCGGCGCCGCTGGTCTCCCAGCCCTTGCAGTTGGGCGGCCCGGTCACCGAGTCGAGCGTGGTCTGCAGCGTCTGCTTGAGGTTGTCGCTCGCGTTCGCCTTGGCCAGCAGCTCCGGGCGCGGCGAGATGTAGAGCTCGCCGCCGCGGGTGAACACCTCGCGCTGCAGGATCTCCACCGCCTCGTCCGTGTAGAGCCACTTCACGAAGTCGGCCGCGGCCTGCGGGTACTTCGTGTACGACATCGCGCCGACGATCTTGCCGCCGACGAACGAGCCGGCCCCGGCCGGTCCGGTGGGCAGCGGCGCGGTCTGCCACTTGCCCTTCAGCGCCGGCTGGCCCGAGTCGAAGCCACCGGCCAGGTACGACGCGCCGATCGCCATCGCGTACTCCCCCTTGGCGAGACCGGCGCCGACGTCCACGGTCGCCTTCGGCACGCCGTACCGGCGATACTGGTCGGCCCAGGTGGTGGTGGCCAGCACGGCCTGCTCCGAGTTGATCGTCACCTGCGTGCAGTCGTCCGAGTAGAGCGAGCCACCGGCCTGCTTCAGGTAGTTGAACCAGGGCAGCCACTCGAACGTGCCCCACTCCTCGACCAGCGGCGTCGGCACGCCGGACGCCTTCAGCTTGTCGACCGCGGTGAACAACTCGGCCCAGGTCGCCGGCGGCGTGCTGACGCCGGCCTTCTGCAGCAGGTCGGGGCGGTAGTAGAAGACGTACAGCGTCATGTCCATCGGGATGCCGTAGACCGCGCCGCCGGGTGAGGTGATCGAGTTCCACAGCTCGGGGCGGGTCTGCTGTCTCGCCTGGGACACGTCGTACCGGTTCAGGTCGATCATGCCGCCGAGTTCGCCGAACTCGATGCCCCAGGAGAGGCCGCCGGAGATGATGTCCGGCCCGCTGCGCGAGGTGGCGGCGGTCAGCACCTTCGCGTGACCGTCGTCCCAGGCGATCGCCTGCACCTTGATCGTGACGTCCGGGTGCAGCTCCCGGTAGCGGTCCGCGGCGGCCTGCATCGCGGCCGCCTGCTCGTCGCTGCCGGTGTTCCAGAACAGCAGCTCGGCCGGGCCGTCCGCGCCCTCCTGCGGCGCGGAGCCGGCGCCGGTGGTGGTGCAGCCGGCGGCGAGGAGCATCGTCGCCAGGGCCGCGGCCAGCGTTCGTGCCTGCATGACCGTGCCTCCGATCGATCGGGCGGATATCGATGGGGTTGACTGAAACGAGTAAGCGCAGCCACCGTATTGAAGACAGCGATTATCGTCAATACGTGCAGTTGTTTGCATTGACGAACGTGCGCTTAACCGGGCAAGCTCAGCATCCGTGAAGCGACCCACCATCGCGGACATCGCACGCCGGGCCGGCGTCTCCAAGGGTGCGGTGTCGTACGCGCTGAACGGCCAGCCCGGCGTCTCCGACGCCACCCGCCGCCGGATCATGGCCATCGCGGACGAGATCGGGTTCAGCCCGAGCAGCGCGGCCCGCGCGCTCTCCGGCGCCAACGCCCGCGCGGTCGGGCTGGCGCTCTGCCGGCCGGCCCGCACGCTCGGCATCGAGCCGTTCTTCATGGAGCTGATCAGCGGCGTCGAGGCCGAGCTGTCCGCCCGGTCGTACGCGCTCACGCTCCAGGTGGTCGCGGACCCGGACGCGGAGATCGCGGTCTACCGCCGCTGGTGGGGCGAGCGCCGGGTGGACGGCGTGCTGCTCTGTGACCTGCGCACCGACGACCGCCGGGTGCCGGTGCTGGAGCAGCTGCAACTGCCCGCGGTGGTGATCGGCGGGCCGGACGGGACCGGCACACTGCCCGGCGTCTGGTCCGACGAGGCCGCCGCGCTGGCCGAGACCGTGGAGTACCTCGCCGCGCTCGGCCACCGGCGGGTCGCCCGGGTCGGCGGGCTGCCCGAACTGCAGCACACCCGGGCGCGCACGGACGCGTTCCACGCGGTCGCCGCGCGCCTCGGCCTGGACCCGGCCGACACGGTCACCGTGCCGTCCGACTACACCGGCGAGGACGGCGCGCGCGCCACCCGGCGACTGCTCAGCGCGGCCCGGCGGCCGACCGCGGTGATCTACGACAACGACGTGATGGCGATCGCCGGACTCTCCGTCGCCCAGGAGATGGGCCTGGCCGTGCCCGGCGACCTGTCCGTCGTGGCCTGGGACGACTCGCCGCTCTGCCGGCTGGTCCGGCCGCCGCTCACGGCACTGAGCAGGGACATTCCGGCGTACGGCGGGCGGGCGGCCCGGCTGCTGCTGGACGCGGTGGCCGGCGCCCGGGCCGCGGGCGTGCAGACGCCGGCCGGGCACCTGACGCCACGCGGAAGTACGGCGCCGCCGCGTACTCCCTGAGGGCGTTCCGCGCGTGGATCACGGTCCTTACGATGACCGGATGGGTTCGCACAACTGGGATGGGCCCGGGGATCCGGCCTCCGCCGACCGCTCCTGGCCGGAGGGCGAGGCCACGCAGGAGAACCGGCCGCGGCGGCGTGGCCCGTTCCCGCCCCGGATCATGCCCAAGTTCGGCGGGCCCCCGCCGCCACCGACCGGCTCGCCCGTGGTGCCGCCACCGCCGGTGTCCGGCGCCGGAACGCACGGTCATGACCACCGGCACAGCCACACGGCCGGGGTGCCGCGGGTGTTCATCGTGCTGGCCGCGCTGATCGCGATCATCCTGCTCGGCATCTGCGCGGCCGGCGTGCTGCTGGACGAGGGCGGCGGCCAGCCGGTCGCGGCGGAGGGGCAGACCGGCCGCGTCGACGGCAGCGGGCTGATCGGCCGGGAGGGCCTGGACGAGATCGCCGCCGCCGGGGAGCTGCTGCGGGCGCGGCCCTACCAGGTGAGTTTCCGGTTCCGGCGGGCCACGTCGCTGATCCGGGCCGACGAGCCCACGCCGGTCCCGGCCGCGACGCTCACCTGGACCGGAGAGCTGCGCAGCACCGGCGGCGCGGAGCCGTCCTGGGACGCCCGGACGCAGGTCACCGCGCAGAGCGCGAACGGCGCGGAACTGGGCGTGGTGGACAGTCTGGTGGTGGTGGAGACCGGCGGCGTGCGCTATCTGAACTCCGCGTCGTACTCCGCCGGCCGCCGGCCCTGGACCGCCGCGACCGGGGCGGACCGGAGCACGTACTGCTGGCCGGCCGGCACGTTCCGGCGGGCGGACGGCGAGGTCACCGCGATCCCGCTGCCGGTGGCCGACCCGGTGGAGTACCTCGACGTGGAGTCCGCCTCGGTCACCACCGAGTCGCTGCCGGAGAACGTGACACGGTTCCTGCTCGACGACGCCATCACACCGGGTGACCGGCTCACCGCCGCGATCCACGCGCTGGCCACGTCCACCGGCGTGGACCTGCCGGAGTACACGCTCTCGATCACGGTGGCGTCCGACGGGACACTCGCGGCGGTCGAGCTGACCGGCACCGGCAACGCGGACGGCACCACGCTGACCATGACCGTCCACTCCGCCGGCACCGGCGTGGTCGTCACCGCGCCCCCGGCGGACCAGGTCACCGGCTGAACAGGGGGCCGGTCCGTGGTGACCACCGCGGAACCGGAAGGGAGGCCGCCCGCGGCCGACCGGTGCCCGCGGGAGCGTGCGGGCAGCACCACGCCGGAAGCGGGAAGACCCGCCTGTGGTTCTTGCCTGTGGTTCTTGCCTGTGGAGAAGCCGCCTTTCGGTTCTGCCTCTCAGGAACCGCCCGGGGACGGACTCGGCGCTCCGGTCGGGGTGGGCTGCGCCGCGATCGTGTCGCCGATCAGGTGGCGTTCCAGCGTGACCTGGGACTGGCCGGTGCCGCCGACCCGGATGTCGTCGTAGGCCTGCAGCGACTTGGTCTCGTCGAAGTAGAGCACGGAGAGCGCGAGCGGCACCGGCTCCTCCGACTCCAGGCCGCGCAGACCGGCGCCGCCGCTGGAACCCTGCGTCATCAGCAGCGTGGGTAGGCCCGGCTCGAGCTCGCGGACCTCGCGGTTGTGGGTGTGCCCGGCGAGCACGACCGGCACGTCACCGGCGAGCGGGCCGGCCATCTTCGGGTCGTGGACCAGCGCGATCTGCACCGGGCGGCCGGCCGCGTCGACGGTCGCGTCCAGCCGGGCGCCGGTGGCGGCGAGGCGGGCCTGCTCCTCCTCGGTGGTCTCCCGGCCCGCGGTCTCCTTGTCCGGCGTGAACCGGGGGTCGCCGATGCCGGCGACGGTCAGGCCGGCCACGTCCGCGATCTCGTTGTCCAGCACCACCGCGTTCGGCTGCGAGGCGACCGCGGCCTGGGTCGGCGAGGAGTCGTGGTTGCCGCGGATGTAGACGTACGGGACGTCGAGCAGGCCGATCGAGGCGACGTAGGACGCCTCGGGCTCGCTGCCCCAGTCCGTGATGTCGCCGGTGTCGATCACCGCGTCGATCCGGTACTGCTCCACGATCGTCCGGATCACCGGCCACGCGGCCGGGTTCAGGTGCAGGTCGGAGACGTGCAGGATGCGGGTAGTGCCCTCCTGCGGCTCGTAGACCGGCAGCGTGGACACCGTGGCGTAGATCCGGCTGACGTTGCCGACCAGGCGTTGCAGTTGCTCCGCGTACTTGTTGTAGTCGCTGGCGATCTTCTGCACGTCACCGATCAGCGCGGGCGCGTTGACCAGCAGGCCCTCGTACCGCGGCTCCTCGATCGACTGCGGGCGGATGGTGAGCGCGCCGATCCCGAGCGAGCCGAGCACCAGCGCGAGCGCGGTCAGCCCGGACGCGGCGACCGGGCGCGCCCGCCGGTAGATCAGCCCGGCCAGGATCATCGCAGCCAGCATCGACACCGCGGCCGCGCGGAAACCGAGCCGCATCAGGCCGCGCTGGATGTCGCCGACCACGGACTGGGTCGCGCGGGTGATGCCGGTCGGGTCGTCGATCAGCGCCTCGACGCGGCCCTGGTCCAGCTCGCCGAGCTTGACCGTGAGCTGGGACGGCCCCTGGTGCGTGTCCAGCACCAGCGAGCCGAGCGGCGGAATGTTCACCTTCGTGTCGCCGGTCAGCGACGGTCCGACGGACAGCTCCGCGCGGAACGGGCCGATGTCCGCGTTCACCCGGCCGGCCAGCAGCAGGCCGAGCGCGACACCGGCGACCGCGACCGCCAGGATCGCCAGCGCGCTGCCGGTGCGGCGGAGCAGCCCGCGCAGGCGGGACCGCGCCGCCGGCGTGGGGTCGTCTCCGGCGGCGGTGTCGGGCTGCTTCTCCGGACCGTCCATGTGCAGATTCTCGCCTGCCCGGTTCCGGCCGGGGCGAAACCTGGGTGTGGATCTTCTCCCGGATCAGATCTTCCCGGCGCCGCCGCCGCTGAAGACCAGCCGGATGATCCGGTCGTCGTCCGCGGCCGGGGTGCCGCGGCCGTCCGTGTTCGACGTGCTGATCCAGACCGAACCGTCCGGCGCCGTGATCGCGGTGCGCAGCCGGCCGAACTGCCCGGTCAGCGCCTCGGACGGGCTGCCGAAGACGGTGCCCTGCTCGGTCGTCTCGACCAGCCACAGCCGCTGGCCCTTCAGGCAGGCCGCGACCAGCGTGCGCTCCACCATCGCCAGGCCGGAGCAGGACGCCTCGTCGGTCGGCCAGGTGACCAGCGGCGCGGTGAACGCCGGGTTCGGGCTCGGGGGTGTGCCCTCCACGGCCGGCCAGCCGTAGTTCTTACCCGGCTCGATCACGTTCAGCTCGTCGAACGTGTCCTGGCCGAACTCGGTCGCGTACAGCCGCTTGCGGTCGTCCCAGGCGAGCCCCTGCACGTTGCGGTGGCCGAGCGACCAGACCGGCGACGCCGCGTCCGGGTTGCCCTCGGCCGGCTTGCCGTCCCGGGTGATCCGCAGGATCTTGCCGCCGAGGCTCTTCGGGTCCTGCGCGAGATCACCGTCCGACCCGTCGCCGGTGGTCGCGTAGAGGAAGCCGTCCGGCCCGAACGCGAGCCGCCCGCCGTTGTGCACACCGCTGCGCGGGATGCCGGTCAGGATCGGCTCCGGCGTGACCTTCGGCAGGTCCTCGGTGGTGCCCTGCTGGTTCTCCGTCAGGGTCAACCGGCCGACACGGTTGTCCTCCGGCGTCGTGTAGTAGACGAACACCGCGCTGTCGGCCTTGAAGTCCGGCGACACCGCGATGCCGAGCAGTCCACCCTCGCCGCCCGGCTCGATCGCATCGCTGAGATCCGCGATCGCGCGCACCCGCGGCCCGGTCCGGTCCGACTCCGGCCCCACCTTCAGCAACCGCCCCGTGTCACGCTCCGTGACCAGCGCGCCGCCGTCCGGCAGAAACCCGATTCCCCACGGTACGTCCAGCCCGCGCGCCAGCACCGTCACCGCCGCCTCGCCTCCGCCGCTGCCCCGCGGCGCGACACTGCCGCTCGGTGTCGGGAAGCGTGGCGGCGACCCCGCCTGCTCCTCGCTCGGCGGCCCGAACGAACACGCGGTGAGCAGCGGGAAAACCAGCGCCCCGGCGAGCAGCGCGCGGGTGGCCGGTCGACGGTGGCCTCGGATCACGCGGTCCAGAGTAACCACGCTCCCTGAGCGTTCCCGGATCGCCGGATAACGTCATCATCATGAAGATCTGGGTCCCGCACGAGCACGGCGCCGGATTGCTGGGTGCACTGCCACCGGACACGACCGTGGAGGTGCTGCCCGCCCCCGACGCCCCGATGCCGTCCGCACCGGCCGGCGTCCGTTTCTGGGTACCGCCGTTCCTGGCCCGCGACGACGTCGCCACGCTGGCCGCGCGCTTCCCCGACCTGGAGGTCGTGCAGCTGCTCAGCGCGGGCGCCGAGGTGTGGACCGGGCAGCTGCCCCCGCACGTGACGCTCTGCGACGCCCGCGGCGTGCACGACTCGTCCACCGCGGAGTGGGCGATGACCGCGATCCTGGCACATCTGCGATCGTTTCCCGCGTTCATCCGTGCGCAGGCGGCGGGTGAATGGGCCTACGCGGGAAACACGCCGACCGACGAGCTGGCCGGTAAGCACGTGCTGATCGTCGGCGCCGGCTCGATCGGCACCGCGCTGGCCGCCCGGCTGCGCCCGTTCGAGGTCACGGTCACGCTGGTCGCGCGCCGGCCGCGACCGGATGACGGCGTGCGGGCGGTCGAAGATCTTCCCGGCTTGCTTCCGCGGGCGGATGTCGTGGTGTTGCTGGTGCCGCTCACGGAGGCGACGCGGGCCCTGGTGGACGCCGGGTTCCTCGGAACGATGCGGGACGGTGCGCTGTTGGTGAACGTGGCGCGGGGTCTGGTGGTGGACACGGCCGCGCTGGTGGCGGAGGTTTCCTCGGGGCGCCTCTCGGCCGCGCTCGACGTGACCGATCCGGAGCCGTTGCCCGCCGGCCATCCGCTGTGGGGGCTGCCGAACGTGCTGATCACGCCACATGTGGCAGGGTCGGTGCGGGGGTTGCATCCCCGGGCTTATGCGCTGGTGGGGGCACAGATTCGGCGGTTCGCGGGCGGGCTCCCCCTGGAGAACGTGGTGGTCGACGGGTATTGACCGCCGGTTTCCCCGGGTGGCTCGGAGCGTTCGGCTGGTGCGCAGGTGCCCGGCGCCGCACACCCGAAATTTCGTCGTTCATGGCGATGTGTAGCGGCACCAGCGTGATCGAAGACCAAGGATTCCGCCCGCTGGCGATATTTCGGCCCCAGGGATGCCGCGGACGGGTAGTGGCGCATCAGCGGGTCGTGCAGCCGTGGACGAACGACGCAACACGGACGGGCAACGCGACCGTGGGCGGGCGACGCAACGGTGGGCGGGCGACGCAGCCACACCGACGCGCGGATGAAGCCGCACCCCACCGGACCGAGGAGCCACGCCGGTGGGTGCAGAAAAATCCTTACATCGCAACCAATGATACGAATTTCGGACGCGTAGCGCCCGACATCACCTGCCCGCAGAAAGGCCGCGTGGCAGAAAGGCGACACGGCTGAAGAAAGGGGCGCGGCCGAGAAACGGCGCGGCTGGAGGAAGGGCGCGGCCGGGAAGCGGCCGTCGTGGGATGGCGTGGTTTTCAGGTTAGTGGGCTGGGACCGGCTCCGGCGCGGCGGCCGGAGCGGAGCGCCAGCGAAGTCGGAGGCTGCCGCGCGGTTTGCCCGCTCCGAGCATGCGGGCCGCACCACGCCGGAAGTGGGAAGAGGAGAATTCAGTCTTTCAGTTCCTTGATGATTTGCTCGGCCACCGATGGGACCAGGCGGAATTCGGTGTGGCCGAGGCAGCCGGCGTTGGTGTTCTGGGCGCCGTCGAGGAGTGCGCTGGTGTAGGGGACGACGATCAGGTCGCATTTTGAGTAGAACGTGCGGTAGTCGATGGGGCCGGGGGTTTCGTCGCCGGAGTTGAGGGCGCGCAGGAAGGTCGAGCCGGGGAGCATTTCCCGGCAGGAGGTGTGGAAGCGGCAGATCGACAGCATGTGGGTGCCGTGGTGCGGGGCGGCGAGGGAGATCAGGTCGTCGACGGCGCCGGTGCCGCCCAGGTTGCGGGCGTAGTAGCGGGCGATGACCGCGCCCATGGAGTGTCCGACCAGGTCGACCCGGGTGCCGCCGTGGTCTTTCCGGACGTTCTCCAGGTAGGAGGCGAGCGCGGCGGCGGTGGTGGTGTTGGACTGGCGGAAGTTGTAGCCGAAGGTGTGGATGTCGGCGCTGTCGTAGCCGGCCGCCTTCAGGCGGGTGATCAGCGGGTTCCAGGTGGCGGTGGAGCTGTTGTAGCCGTGGATCAGGATCACCGGGGTGGTGGTCGCGGCCTGTGCGGGGACCGCGAGGGCGGTGGCGGTGAGGGCGGCGAGGAGCAGGCTGCGCATGCCTCGGACGATATGGCGGCCGCGCCCGGTTTACGGCTTATTCCGTAATTTCCGTGGTCAGCGTCTGCTCGCCGGCCTTCAGCAGTTGCGGGACGGCCCGGGGCGGGACCCCGGTCAGCCGGATCACGGTGCCGTCGGTGAGTAGGGCGAAGACGCGGTTGCGGCCGTTCGGGGCGATCTCCGCGACCTCCGGCCACGCTATCCGGCGAGAGCCGAGCAGAGCGCGGACGCGCAGGCCCTGCGGGCCGGCGTCGGTGCCGGAGCGCACGGCCCAGACCAGGACGGCCAGCGGGATCAGCCCGATGAACAGCAGCCACGGGTTCTCCGCGGCGACCGGCACGGAGCCGACCGTCGCGAGCGCGGCCGCGATCGCGATCGGGCCGGCCTGGCGGTATCGGATCACCGTGGACTTTCCGCTGCTCACCCTCGCATCCTCCCACCGGCGTCACCCGCCGGTGGGAGGCGGGTGCGCGGAATTGTCGCAGGTGCGCGGCATACTGACCGCGGAACCGTCATGAGCTGGGCTTACCCGACCTTGGAGATCGAGGTATCGACATGACACGACTGGTGGCGATCGGCACGGAGAAGGGGTTGTTCCTCGCGACCCACGACGGTGGTGGGTGGCACGTGAGCCCGCTGCACTTCGCGGTGAAGTCGGTGTACGCGGTCGCGATCGACACGCGCGGTGACACGCCGCGGATCCTGGCCGGCGCGTCGAGCGCGCACTGGGGGCCGAGCGTGGCGATCAGCTCCGATCTCGGGAAGAGCTGGGCCGAGCCGGACGATCCGGCCATCGTGTTCCCGGCGGACACCGGTGCCGCCCTGGAGCGGGTGTGGCAGCTGGCGCCGGGGCCGGCCGGGCGGCCGGAGGTCGTCTACGCGGGTACGGAACCGTCCGCGCTGTTCCGCTCGGAGGACGCCGGCCGCTCGTTCTCGCTGGTCCGCGGCCTGTGGGACCATCCACACCGGCCGACCTGGGAGCCGGGCGGCGGCGGTCAGGCGATCCACACGGTCCTGCCCGACCCGCGCGACGACGCGCGCGTGGTGGTCGCGATGTCCACCGGCGGCGTCTACCGGACGGCGGACGGCGGCGGGTCCTGGACGCCGGGCAACACCGGCATCAGGGCGGTGCACGTGCCGGACCCGTTCCCGGAGTACGGGCAGTGCGTCCACAAGGTGGCGCGGGACGGCGCCGAGCCGGACCGGTTCTACGCGCAGGTCCACCACGGCGTCTACCGGTCCGACGACGGCGCGGCCAGCTGGACCTCGATCGCGGACCCGCTGCCCGGCGACTTCGGCTTCCCCATCGTGGCGCATCCGTCGAAGCCCGGCGTGATCTACAACTTCCCGATGATCGCCGACATGGACCGGTACCCGGTCGATCATCGGTGCCGCGTCTACCGGTCGCGAGACGCCGGCGCGTCCTGGGAGCCGCTGTCGGACGGGCTGCCCACCGAGCCGTTCTACCCGTCCGTGTTGCGCGACGCGATGTGCGTGGACGCGGGCGAGCCGGCCGGCGTCTACTTCGGGTCCAAGTCCGGCGAGGTGTTCGCCAGTCTGGACGAGGGCGACTCGTGGTCGCGGGTGGCCGCGCACCTGCCGGCCGTGCTCTGCGTGCGGGCGGCGGTGATCTGATGGGCGCGGTGATCCTGCTTCCCGGCGTGCTCCGCCCGGAGGCGGCCGGCGCGTCGCGGCTGGAGGTGACCGCGCCGGGCACGGTCCGCGGCGTGCTCGCCGAGGTCGCGGCGCGGTGGCCGCGGCTGGCCAAGCGACTGCGCGACGAGCGGGGTGAGCTGCGGCGGTACGTCAATCTCTACGTCGACGGCGAGGAGTGCCGGCGGGTGAAAGGTCTCGATACGCCCGTGCCGGAGGGAGCGGAAATTCAGATCATTCCGTCCGTCGCGGGCGGGTGACGCGCGCCGGCCCGCGCCTACCCGGTAGGTTGGGGGCCGGCCCGGCTACTGTGCCGTAACTCACCGCGGCAACAATCGTTGCTGATGGATAGGTGCGGCCGTGCCGTGGTGCGGCGGATCCAACCTTTCGCGTTCCCTCGGCGACAGGACCATCCCGGTGCCCACGTCCATTGTTCTGCCCGCGGCCGGCGCGCTGCTGCTCACCGCCGGTCTCACGGGGCTGTTCGGCGTGCCCGGGCTGCCCGCTCAGGCGGCGGCCGGCGGGGCGATCGTGCTGGTCACCGCGCAGGCGGCCGGTGCACTGATCCGCCGGGCGCTGCAGATCCACGCGGCGACCCGCACGTTCGGGCCGTGCCGCGGCGCCGGGCTGCTCGGCATGGGCGCGGTCACCGCCGGGTGCACCGTGCTCGGCGTGCTGCTCACCCCGCCGGGCGTGCGGGAGCACCTGGCGATGGGCGGGCTGGTCGCGTCCGCACTGGTCTATCTGTCCGGGATCATCCTGATGCCGGGCGCGGCCACCACGGTCCCGGCCCGGCTGCGGCGCGGCATCGACGGCGCGGGCGTCGGCACCAGCCTCGCGTTCGCGGCGTACCTGATACCCGGCGACGAGCCGATGCCACCGGCCGCGCTGGCCGCCACGCTGCTGGCCGCGGCCGCGCTCTCGGTCATCGTGATCACCGCGCTGCGGGTCACGACGTACCGGCCGGCCGCCTGGCTGTGCGGCACCGGCGCGGTCGCCGCCATCCTCGGGCTCGGCGGGATCGTGCACTACGCGTACGAGGGGAATCCGTACGTGCTGCTCGGCTCCACGCTCGTGGTGGCGGCCGGGCCGCTGGTCGCGGCGGCCGGCGCGCGGCGCTCGGCACAGGGACCCACACCCCCGCCGGCCGGTACGCCCGAGTCCGTGCTCAGCGGATATCCGGTGCTCGCGGTGCCGATGCTGATCGCGCTCGGCAGCGCGGTCTACCACCTGCTCGCCGGCCACACGTTCGACACCCGGGCCGTGCTGCTCGGGCTGTCGATCATCCCTTGCGTGGTGCTCCGGGAGATCCTGGCCGTGGTCGACATCCGGCGGTACAGCCGGCGGCTCGCCGCGCAGGAGGCGCAGTTCCGGTCGCTGGTCTCCGGCGCGAACGACCTCACGCTGATGCTCGGCACCGATCTGGTCGTCCGCTGGCAGTCACCGGCCGCAGCCCGGCTGTTCGGGCTCTCCGACGCGGAGGTGGTCGGGCACTCGTTCGCCGCGCTGCTGCACCCGGACGATCGGTCCGACGTGGTCAGCGCGCTTCACGAGGTGCTCGAGGAGCCGCCCGGGGACCGGCCGCCGCTGGTCACGGCACGGCTGCGGGACGGGTACGGCGCGTGGCGCGACACCGAGTCGACGATCAGCGACCAGCGCGGCGTGCCCGAGGTGAACGCGCTGGTCGTGCACGTGCGCGACGTCGGCGACCGGGTGGCGTTGCAGCGGCAGTTGCACGAGGTGGCGTACACCGACCAGATCACCGGCCTGCCGAACCGGCGCGAGATCATGCGGACGCTGGCCGCGCAGCGCGCGGTGCCGGGACACACCGGCGCGCTGCTCGTGATCGAGTTGCTCGGCATCGCGGACATCAGCGACCAGCGCGGCCGGGAGACCGCGGACGCGCTGCTGGTCGAGGCCGGGCGCCGGCTGCGGACGCTGCTCACGCCGGACGACCTGCCGGGCCGGCTCGGCGGCGGCGAGTTCGCGGTGCTGACCGTGCAAGGGCCGGTGCTGGCGTACGCGCTGGGTACCCGGCTGCTGACCGTGCTGACCGCGCCGTACCAGCTGCCCGGCACGATCGTCGACCTGCACGTGAGCATCGGCCTGGCCGAGGTGGGCTCGTCCTCCTCCAGCAGCATCGACGAGGTGCTGAACCGGGCCGACCTGGCCCGCCGCCGGGCACGCCAGCAGGGGCCGGACCGGATCGAGTGGTACGACTCGTACCTGGAGGAGCAGCTCGTCCGGCGGATGGACGTCGAGCGGGAGATCGTCGGCGTGATCGAGCGCCGCGAGCTGGACCTGGTCTATCAGCCGATCCTGTCGCTGCCGGACCGCACCACGGCCGGGGTGGAGGCGCTGCTGCGGTGGCGGAACCCGGCACTCGGCACCGTGCACCCGGGCGAGCTGCTGCCGGTCGCGGAGGATATCGGCGTGCTGCCGGAGATCGGCACGTGGGTGCTGTCCACCGCGCTGCGCCAGCTGGCGGACTGGACGCCGGGGTATCCGGCGCTCACGCTGACCGTGAACGTGTCGCCGCGCGAGCTGGCCGTGCCGGACTTCGTGCACCGGGTCGCGGCGATGCTGAACGCGCACGGGATCGCGCCGGAGCGGCTGTGCATGGAGGTCGCGGAGGACCGGATCCCGGACGACATGCCGTCCGTGGTCACCCAGTTCGCGAAGCTGCGGGCACTGGGCGTGCGCACCGCGATCGACGACTTCGGCGCCGGCCAGGCGTCGCTGGCGCAGCTGCGCCGGATGCCGGTGGACATGCTGAAGGTGGACGGTGAGCTGATCTCCCGTCCGGTGGATCCGGAGTCCGGCGGGCAGCCGCTGATCGACGTGATCGTGGGTCTCGGGCGGCGGCTCGGCCTGGAGATCGTGGCGGAGCGGCTGGAGACGACGGAGCAGGTCCGCGAGGCGGTCCGGGCCGGGCTGGCACGGGGCCAGGGGTTCCGGCTGTCCCGCCCGGCGCCCGCGGAGCGCGTCGAGGCGTTCCTGACCGAGCCGACGACGCTGTCCTGATCGCGGCACCGGCCCGCTGTTCGCCGTGGCCGGATACGGATCCGGCCCGGCCGAACAGTGTCGGCCGGGCCGGGTCACGGTACGAACGTCAGCCCTGGGCGCCGAGGCGGGAGAGGATCAGTTCGCGGACGGTCTTGGCGTCGGCCTGGCCGCGGGTGGTCTTCATGACGGCGCCGACCAGCGCGCCCGCGGCCGCGACCTTGCCGTCGCGGATCTTGGCGGCGACGTCCGGGTTCGCGGCGATCGCCTCGTCGACCGCGGCGGTGAGCGCGCCGGTGTCGGAGACGACCTCCAGGCCGCGCGCGGTCATGATCTCGCGCGGCGAGCCCTCGCCGGCGACGACGCCCTCCAGCACCGCGCGGGCCAGCTTGTCGTTCAGCTTGCCCTCGTCGACCAGCTGCTGCAGCTCCGCGACCTGGGCCGGGGTGGCGCCGACCGCGGACAGGTCGAGGCCCTCCTCGTTCGCCCGGCGGGCCAGCTCGCCGAGCCACCACTTGCGGGCCCCGGCCGCGGTCGCACCGGCCGCGATGGTGGCCTCGATCAGCTCGACCGCGCCCGCGTTGACCACGGATTGCATGTCCAGGTCGGTCAGGCCCCACTCCTCCTGCAGCCGCTTGCGGTGCACCCGCGGCGGCTCCGGCAGCGCGGCCTTGAGCTCGGCGACCCAGGCCGGGTCCGGCGCCATCGGCACCAGGTCCGGCTCCGGGAAGTAGCGGTAGTCGGTCGCCTCCTCCTTGGATCGGCCGGGACGGGTGTCGCCGGTGTCCTCCTGGAAGTGCCGGGTCTCCTGGAAGATCCGCTCGCCGGCGTCGAGCACGGAGGCCTGGCGGATCATCTCGGCGCGGACCGCGCGCTCGACCGAGCGCAACGAGTTCACGTTCTTGGTCTCGGTGCGGGTGCCCCACTCGGTCCCGCCCGCGGGGGTCAGCGAGGTGTTCACGTCGCAGCGCATCGAGCCCTGCTCCATCCGCACGTCGGAGACGTCCAGCGAGCGGATGATGTCGCGCAGCTCGGTCACGTAGGCGCGGGCGACCAGCGGCGCCTTGGCCCCGGTGCCCGGGATCGGCTTGGTGACGATCTCCACCAGCGGGATGCCGGCCCGGTTGTAGTCCACCAGCGACTCGGTGGCGCCGTGGATGCGCCCGGTCGCGCCGCCGACGTGCAGCGTCTTGCCGGTGTCCTCCTCCAGGTGCACGCGCTCGATCTCGACGCGGACGATCTCGCCGTCCACCTCGACGTCGAGGTAGCCGTCGACGCACAGCGGCTCGTCGTACTGGCTGGTCTGGAAGTTCTTCGGCATGTCCGGGTAGAAGTAGTTCTTCCGGGCGAACCGGCACCAGTCGGCGATCGAGCAGTTGAGCGCGAGGCCGATCCGGATGGTCGCCTCGATCGCGGCGCGGTTCGGCACCGGCAGCGCGCCGGGCAGACCGAGGCAGACCGGGCAGACCTGGGTGTTCGGCTCGGCGCCGAACTCGGTCGGGCACCCGCAGAACATCTTCGTGTTCGTCCCGAGCTCGACGTGCGTCTCCAGGCCGATCACCGGCTCGTAGCGCGCGACGACGTCGTCGTACGGCGGCAGCACGGTCGTGGTCATGAACTCTCCCGGGTTCTTCATTCAAAACCAAACAAAGCAGCGGGGGTACGGCGGAAGCCGGCGTCGGCTCCCGCCGTGTTCTACCGCGTCAGAGCGCCGGCGGGGTGAGCACGCCGACCGTGGACTCCAGCGCGGCCGCGACCCGGTACATCCGGTCGTCGGCCATCGTCGGCGCCATGATCTGCAGACCGACCGGCAGGCCCTCGGAGAGGCCGCACGGCACGGAGATCGCCGGCCCGCCGTACAGGTTCGTCGGGATCGTGAACAGGTCGGCCAGGTACATCTGGTACGGGTCGCCGGTCCGCGAGCCGAACGGGAACGCCACGAACGGCGTGGTCGGTGAGACCAGCACGTCGACCTGCTCGAACGCGGAGGTGAAGTCGCGCGTGATGAGCGTGCGCACCTTCTGCGCCTGGCCGTAGTAGGCGTCGTAGTAGCCGGACGACAGCGCGTACGTACCCAGGATGATCCGGCGCTTGACCTCGGGGCCGAAGCCGGCCTCGCGGGTCAGCGACATGACCTCCTCCAGCGAGTGCCGGCCGTCGTCGCCGGTGCGCAGGCCGAACCGGACGCCGTCGAACCGGGCCAGGTTCGACGAGGCCTCGCTCGGCGCGATCAGGTAGTAGGCGGGCAGCGCGTACTGGAAGTGCGGACAGGAGATCTCGACGACCTCGGCACCGAGCTTGGTCAGCGCCTCGATCGAGTCCCGGTACGCCGCCATCACGCCGGGCTCCGCGCCCTCGCCGTTGAACTCGGTGACCAGGCCGATCTTCACGCCGGTCAGGTCGCCGGTGGCGCCCAGCCGGGCGGCCGCGACCACGTCCGGCACGGCCTGCGGGATCGACGTGGAGTCGCGGGGGTCGTGGCCGGCGATGACCGAGTGCAGCAGCGCGGCGTCGTGCACGGTGCGCGCGCACGGGCCGGGGGTGTCCAGCGAGGACGAGAACGCGATCAGGCCGTACCGCGACGTGCCGCCGTAGGTGGGCTTGGCGCCGACCGTGCCGGTCACCGCGCCGGGCTGCCGGATCGAGCCGCCGGTGTCCGTACCGATGGCCAGGGGTGCCTCGTACGCGGCGATGGCCGCGGCGCTGCCGCCGCCGGAACCACCGGGGATGCGACCGAGGTCCCACGGGTTGTTCGTCGGGCCGTAGGCCGAGTATTCGGTGGACGAGCCCATCGCGAACTCGTCCATGTTGGTCTTGCCGAGCATCACGGTGCCGGCGGCGCGCAGCCGCTCGACGATCGTGGCGTCGTACGGCGGGCGCCACCCCTCAAGGATCTTGGAGGCCGCGGTGGTCGGCACGCCCTTGGTGGCGAGCACGTCCTTGACCGCGATCGGGACGCCGGCCAGTGGGCCGAGCTCCTCGCCCGCGGCGCGCTTCGCGTCCACGTCCCGCGCGGCGGCGAGCGCGCCCTCCGTGTCGACGTGCAGGAACGCGTGCACGCGCTCGTCCACGGCGGCGATCCGGTCCAGGTGCGCCTGGGCCACCTCGACCGCGGAGACGTCGCCGGACGCGATCGTGGCGGCCAGCTCGGCCGCGGTCAGCTTGGTCAGATCGGACATCGGCTCAGGCCTCCTCGTCCAGGATGCGCGGGACGCGGAATCGCCCGTCCTCGGCGTCGGGGGCGCCGGAGAGCGCAGCCTCCTGCGTCAGGCCGGGGACCACGACGTCGTCGCGGAACACGTTGGTCAGCGGCACCGAGTGCGAGGTCGGCGGGATGTCCGTCGCGGCGACCTCGCCGATCCGGGCGACCGACTGCAGGATCACGTCGAGCTGGCCGGCGAAGGTGTCCAGCTCCTGCTCCGTCACGGCTAGCCGCGACAGGCGCGCCAGGTGCGCGACCTCCTCGCGGGAGATGGCGGCCATGGGATTGCCCCCTTGGTAGTTCGCTCTTCGGGTGACCTGTGACCGGCGTAGCGCTGGGCAGGGCCGGCGTGCACTTACGCTCGCGCGCAGCGTCGCACGGGTCGGTGACCTGTGCGAGTCTATTTGTCACCCTCGGCACCGGCCCGGGCGACTCCCCGGATGGACCGGCCCGCGATCGCGGAGTTGCCGGCCGGCGTGTCGCCGAGGCCTTCCAGTGCGCTCTCCGCCCTGCTCTCCGGCACGCCGTCGGACGGGTGCCCGCGCCGGTTGGTGGGCCGCCGGTTCCGCCGCGGCTGGCTCTCCGCCGCACTCTCCGGCGCGCGGACGGCTTCCTGGAGCACCGGCGGGCGGTAGCGGGACAGCCAGACGCCGAACTCCTCGGCCGGCATCGGGCGGCCGTAGAACCAGCCCTGCGCGACGTGGCAGCCGGCCGCGTGCAGCATGCGCCAGGTGCGCTCGTCCTCCACGCCCTCGGCGACCACGCGCAGGCCGAGCGCGCCGGCCAGCTCGATCATGGAGCGGACGATCGCGGCGTCGTCGCCGTCCGCGGTCATGCCGAGCACGAACGAGCGGTCGATCTTCACCTCGGACAGCGGCAGCCGGCGCAGGTGCTGCATGGACGAGTAGCCGGTGCCGAAGTCGTCCAGCGCGATCGCGATGCCGAGCCGGGACAGCCGGGACAGCGTGACCAGGACCCGGCGCGGGTCGGCCATCAGCGCGCTCTCGGTGATCTCCAGTTGCAGCCGGTCCGCGGGCAGCCCGTACCGGGTGAGGCGGTCCTCGATCTGGTCCACGATGTCGCCGGTGTGCAGGTCCCGGACGCTGACGTTGAGCGCGGCCCGCATCGGCAGGCCCGCGTCCCGCCACGCCGCGAGCTGCTCGATGACGTCGTCGATGACGCGGCGGGTGAGCAGCCGCATCACCGCGGTGTGCTCGGCCGCCTTGATCAGCTCTTCCGGGTGCACCATGCCGCGCTCCGGGTGCCGCCAGCGCAGCAGCGCCTCGACGCCGACCACCTCGCCGGTGTCGATCGCGACCTGCGGCTGGTAGTACATCCGGATCTCACCGGCGCCGGGCAGCTGCGGCATGCCGGTCCCGCCCGGCTCCCGGCGCACGCCGCCGGTCACCTCGAGCGCGGTGCGCAGGTCGCCGAGCAGGCTGAGCCGTTCCGGCGAGTTGTGGTCGGCCTCCGGTGCGTAGACCGCGACCGCGTCGCCGCGCTGCTTCGCCTCGTACATGGCGACGTCCGCGTGCCGCATCAGCGTCTCGAAGTCGGTGCCGTGCTCCGGGTAGACCGCGACGCCGATCGACCCGCCGATGTCGAGCGGCAGCCCGTCGAGCGACACCGGCTCGTCCAGCACCGCGGCGATCTCGGTCGCCAGCCGCCGGGCCGCCGCCGCGTCCGGCAGCCGGGGCGCGAGCACCGCGAACTCGTCGCCACCGAGCCGGGCCAGCGTGGCCGGTGGCCGGACCACGGTGGCGAGCCGCTTGGCGACCTCGGTGAGCAGGCGGTCGCCGACCGCGTGGCCGAGCGCGTCGTTGACCCGCTTGAACCGGTCGAGGTCGAGCACGAGCAGCGCCATGTGCCGGTGCGCGTCGCCCCGGGCGGCGCGTTCCGCGTGCGTGGCGATCTGGTCCGCGACCTCGGTGAGCAGCGCCTTGCGGTTGCCCAGGCCGGTGAGCGGGTCGAGCCGGGAGATCTTCTCGTGCGCGGTGGTGAGCCGCGCCATCCGGTAGACCGCGTAGAGCGGCACCAGGATGAGCGGGATCAGCGCGGCGCTCAGGTGCGCCGCGACCACCAGCAGCGGGCTGAGGAACAGCAGCGACCCGGCGGACAGCAGCTCGAAGCCGAGACCGCTGATGAACATCGCCGGCCAGCGCCCGCCGAACCGCAGCCAGACCGCGACCGTGACGGTGCCGTAGGTGACCCCGAACCAGGCCGCGGACGCGGCGACGACCGCGAGCACGTCCGTCCACGAGGGATTGCCACCGGCTCGGAACGCCAGCTCCGGCCCGGCCGTGAGCACCGCGGCGGCCGCGGCCAGCGCGAGCACGTGCTGGGCGGTGTTGAAGCCGGTGCGCCAGATCGTGCTGCCCATCCGCGCGCCGCACACCGCGACCGCGGCCACCTGCACGACGATCGCCGGGCCGAGGCCCCAGCCCAGCATGATCGCGAACGTGAGCGAGACCGAGGCGAGAATGGCCGCGCCGAGCCGGCGGCGCCCGACCGGGGTGAACGGCCGCGCGTCTATCAGCACGGCGAGGGCGGCCATCACCCAGAACGCGAGCGGGAGGCCGGCGACCTGGCCGGGCAGCGCGATCAGGGCCGGCACCGACGCGGCGGCGGCGCCCAGGATCACGGCCCAGACGAAGCCCAGGAACGGCACCGCGCGCTCCGCCGGCACCATGTTGCGCAGCGATGCGGGCTCCACGAGACCTCCCCGGTGTTGTAGGCCTCGGTCGACTCGTAGGCCTGCGTCGACGGCATTCACGATAGGGCGACGGACCCAGCGAGGCATGAAACGGGCGTGGCCGTGACTAACTTGATATACGTCACAGACCACCGTGATCACCTTGCGTTCTATCGCCATGACTCTCCGTTGCGGATGCAATCATCGGGGCAACGGATGATCCTTACTCCTCCTCGTTCGCAGCCCGGTTCGTCGCCACCGCGCGGGCCGCATCCGGGCCGCCGGTGAGCAGCACCTCGAAGCCGGCCTCGTCCAGCATCGGCACCTTCAGGTCGCCGGCCTTGTCCGCCTTGCTGCCGGGGTTCTCCCCCACCACGACGAAATGCGTCTTCTTCGACACCGAGCCGCTCACCTTGCCGCCGCGCGACTCGATCGCCTCCTTCGCCGCGTCCCGGGAGAAGCCGGCCAGTGTGCCGGTGACCACGACGGTGAGCGAATCCAGCGGACGCGGCGTGTCCAGGTCGCGCTCCTCGGCCAGCACCACGCCGGCGGCACGCCACTTCGCCACGATCTCCCGGTGCCAGTCGACCTGGAACCACTCGGCCACGCTCTCCGCGATGGTCTTGCCGACGCCGTCCACCGCGACCAGCTGTTCCACGCTCGCGGCGGCGATCGCGTCGACCGACCCGAACGACCGGGCGAGGTCCTTGGCCGCGCTCGGGCCGACGTGCCGGATGGAGAGCGCGACCAGCAGCCGCCACAGCTGCCGCTGCTTCGCCTCGGCCAGGTTCTCCAGCAGCTTCTGCGCGTTGCTGCCCAGCGTGCCGTCCTTGTTGACGAAGAACGGCGAGGTGAGCAGCCGGTCCGCGGTCAGCGCGAACAGGTCCCCCTCGTCCAGGATCACACCGTCGTCGATCAGCGCGGCCGCGGACCGGCTGCCGAGCGCCTCGATGTCCAGCACGTCCCGGCTGGCCAGGTACTCCAGCCGGCCGCGCCGCTGCGCCGGGCAGTACCGGGTGTTCGGGCACCGGATGTCGATGTCCGACTCCTTCGCCGGTGCCAGCTCCGCGTCGCAGGACGGACAGCGCGCGGGCATCACGAACGCCCGCGCGTCCGCCGGCCGCTTGTCCAGCACCGGGCCGAGCACCTCGGGGATCACGTCACCGGCCTTGCGCAGCACCACGGTGTCGCCGATCAGCACGCCTTTGTGCTCGACCTCGCGCGCGTTGTGCAGCGTCGCCTGCGCCACGGTCGAGCCCGCGACCAGGACCGGCTCCATCACCGCGAACGGCGTGACCCGGCCGGTACGGCCCACGTTGACCTGGATGTCGAGCAGGACCGTGGTGACCTCCTCCGGTGGGTACTTGAACGCGATCGCCCAGCGTGGCGCGCGGCTGGTCGAACCGAGCCGCCCCTGGATCGCGACCGCGTCCGCCTTGACCACCACGCCGTCGATCTCGTGCTCGACCGAGTGCCGGTTCTTCGCGTACTCGTCGATGAACGCGTCTATCTCGGCGGCGGAGTCGACCAGGCGCCACCGGTCGCTGGTCGGCAGCCCCCAGGCCCGCAGTGCCGCGTACGCCTCGGACTGGCCGGCCGGCTGGAAACCGGACCGCGCGCCGATCCCGTGCACGACCATGCGCAGTGGCCGGGACGCGGTGACCCGCGGGTCCTTCTGCCGCAGGCTGCCCGCGGCCGCGTTGCGCGGGTTGGCGAACGGCGCCTTGCCCTGCTCGACGAGGCTCGCGTTGAGCCCGGCGAACGCCTCGACCGGGAAGTAGATCTCGCCGCGCACCTCGATCAGGTCCGGCACGCCGGTGCCGGCGAGCCGCTCCGGGATCTGCCGGATGGTGCGGACGTTGGCCGTGACGTCCTCGCCGGTGTACCCGTCGCCGCGGGTCGCGGCCCGGACCAGCCGGCCGTGCTCGTAGGTCAGGTTGATGGCGAGGCCGTCGACCTTCAGCTCGCAGATGAACCGCACCGGGCCGCCCGCGTCCCGGACGACCCGCTCGACCCAGGCCGCCAGCTGTTCCTTGCTGAACACGTTGTCCAGCGACATCATCCGCTCGGCGTGCAGCACCGGGGTGAACAGCGTGGAGAACGTGCCGCCGACCCGCTGGGTGGGCGAGTCCGGCGTACGGAGCGCGGGGAACTGCCGCTCGATCGACTCCAGCTCGCGCAGCAGCGTGTCGAACTCCGCGTCCGGGATGGTGGGCGCGTCCAGCACGTAGTACCGGTACTGATGGTCGGTCAGCTCAGCGCTCAGCTCGGCGTGCCGACGGCTCGCGTCGGCCGTCGGCGGCGGACCGGCGGCCGCGATCTGCGCGGCCGTGACCTCGGCACTCGCGTCGATCTCCGGCGTGTCGCCGCCGCTTCGCACCCCGTCCGCCGCCATCGCCGCGTCCCCCGTCCACCTCGTCGCGCCCTCGTCCTTCTCCAGCACGGTAACGAGGAGGACCGGCGTTTTCGACCTTCGACATGGCGATGGCGGACAGGCGCGATGTGGACAGGCCAGGGCGGCACATTGAGCCACCTGGACGGCGAGCCGCCCCTATGTGCCACCCCGGCCGCACGGGGAGCCCCGGCGCCACGCCGCTCGGAGGAGTCGACGCCGGGGCTCAGGTCTCTCCGTAGTTGCGAGCCAGGAGAGACGTCCGTAAGCCTAGACCACATAATCGACTATGTCGACTATGAATTTTGCCCGACTATGTCGACATTGGTCGGTGATCAGCGTGGATACCAGCCTGATCGACTAGATCAACTACGTCGACTTGATTGACCAAAATTCGAATTCGGTGATCTACTTGGCTTTGCGAGCCAGGAGATTGGACGAATTCATGGGCACGTCGAAGAAGGATCGCGTGTACGACGCCATCCGGGAGAAGATCGTCAGCGGAGACCTGCCGGCCGGGCACAAGATGCCACCGATCCGGCTGCTCCAGGAGGAGTACGGCGTCTCGTACGGCACGCTCAATCTGGTCATCAACATGCTCAAGCTGGAGAAGCTGATCGTCGGCTATCAGGGCGACGCGATGTACGTCCGGCACAAGCCCGGCGAGCCGCCGGAGGACTGAGCCGAGATCATCCATTGGGATGGCCGGGCGCCGCGCCTGCGGGTGCGGACGCGGTCGGCGGGTTAGCGTCGCGGCAGGGTGCACCGGCGCGGCGCGGTGCCACGGACGCAGGGGCGGGCAACGTGATGGACCGGAACGTCACCAAGGTGCTTCTCGACGAGTCGGAGATGCCGCGCCGCTGGTACAACCTCGTCGCCGACCTGCCGTCCGCGCCGCCGCCGGTGCTGCACCCGGGCACGCGCGCGCCGATCGGGCCGGACGACCTCGCGCCGCTGTTCCCGATGTCGCTGATCGAGCAGGAGGTCACGGCCGAGCGGTACGTCGACATCCCGGAGGACGTGCTCGACGTGTACCGGCTGTGGCGGCCGTCCCCGCTCTACCGGGCGCACCGGCTGGAGAAGGCGCTCGGCACACCGGCGCAGATCTATTACAAGTACGAGGGTGTCTCACCGGCCGGCTCGCACAAGCCGAACACCGCGGTCCCGCAGGCCTACTACAACGCGCGGGCCGGGATCCGGCGGCTGACCACGGAGACCGGCGCGGGACAGTGGGGCACCGCGCTCAGCTTCGCGGCGGCGCAGTTCGGGCTGGAGTGCGAGGTGTGGCAGGTCCGGTCCTCGTACGATCAGAAACCGTACCGAAAGATCATGATCGAGACGTTCGGCGGCGTGATCCATCCGTCGCCGTCCACGCTGACCGAGGCCGGGCGCGCGGTGCTGGAGAAGGATCCGGGCTCCCCCGGCTCGCTCGGCATCGCGATCTCCGAGGCGGTCGAGGTCGCGGCGGGGCACCCGGACACGAACTACGCGCTCGGCAGCGTCCTCAACCACGTGCTGCTGCACCAGACCGTGATCGGCGAGGAGGCGCTGCTCCAGTTCGCGAAGATCGGCGTCACCCCGGACGTGATCGTCGGCTGCACCGGCGGCGGGTCCAACTTCGGCGGGCTGACCTTCCCGTTCCTGCGCGAGAAGCTGGCCGGGCGGCTGGACGTGACGATCCGCGCCGCCGAGCCGGTCAGCTGTCCGTCACTGACCCGGGGCCGCTACGCGTACGACTTCGGCGACACGGCCGGCCTGACGCCGCTGATGAAGATGCACACGCTCGGGCACGACTTCATCCCGGACCCGATCCACGCCGGCGGCCTGCGCTACCACGGCATGTCGCCGCTGATCTCGCACGTCTACGAGCTGGGCCTGATCGAGGCGGTCGCGGTCCCGCAGTCCGAGTGCTTCGCGGCCGGGGTGCGCTTCGCCCGCACCGAGGGCATCGTCCCGGCGCCCGAGCCGACGCACGCGCTGGCCGCCTGCATCGAGGAGGCGCTGCGCTGCCGGGAGACCGGCGAGCCGAAGGTGATCCTGACCGCGCTGTGCGGGCACGGCCACCTCGACCTGGCCGCGTACGGCGCCTACCTGGCCGGTGAGATGACCGACCACGCGCTGCCTGCGGACCAGCTGGACGCCGCGCTGGCCGGGCTCCCACAGGCGCTCTAGAGCGGCTCGGCCGGGATCGCGCGGTAGGCGGACTCCAGCAACTCGGTCAGCGCGTCGTCCGGCGCGAAGCCACGCTCGTCGATCGCGGCCAGCGGGCGGACCGGGGTGATCGAGTTGCTGGCGAACGCGAACCGGTACCGGGACACGTCCGCGAGCGGCACCGGGCGCACCTCCCACGGCACGCCCAGCCGGTCCAGGCCGTCCATGAGCAGCCGCATCGACACGCCGCGCAGCATGCCGGCCGCGGGCCAGATCACCCGGTCGCCGTCGGAGAAGCCGGCGTTCCACACCGTACCCTCGCTGATCAGGCCGTTGCGGTCGACGAACAGCGCGTCGTCGAAGCCCTCGGCCTGCGCGCGGCGCCAGTGCCAGGTCAGGCCGAACGTGGCGACGTGCTTCACCTCGGGCAGGTCGCGCTCGTACGGCACCGTGCGGACCCGCGGCGGCGACGTCAGCGGCGGGATCGGCGGGTCCACGGTGACCAGCACGTGCGGTTCCGCGGGCGCGACCGCGCTGGGCCGGCGGCCCTCGCCGGAGAAGACCGTGACCCGGACCGACGCGTCCGGCGTCCCGGTCAGCGCGTCGCGCAGCAATCCCCGCACCCGCGTGCCGTCCAGGCCGCGGCCGAACAGCGCGTGCGACTGCCGGTCCAGCCGCTCCAGGTGGTATGTCAGGCCGTGCACGGCACCGGCGCGCACCTGCAGGGACGTGAAGTGCCCGTAGTTGGTCAACGCCAGCGCGCGCAGCTGCTCCGCCGTGGCCTCGGCGCCGTCGATCCGCGCGACCGTCATCAGCTCAGCGCGTCCTCGTGCAGCCGGCGGCCGGCGTCGCGGCAGGCGGCCAGCACGGCGCGCGCGTACGCCGGGGTCGCACCGGCCAGGCCGCACGCCGGCGTCACCACCACCTGCCGGGCCAGCTGCGCGGCCGGGAAGCCCAGCTCGCGCCACACCTTCCGGACCCGGTCCGCGACCGCGGCGGACGAGACCGCGGCGGTGCCGGACGACGGCCGGGTGGGTGCGGCGCCGGCCAGCAGGCCCAGGCCCGCGTCCAGCGCCTCGCCGAGCGGGTCCAGCCGCTTGACCAGCGACAGGTCCAGAGCGATGCCGGTGGCGCCGGACGACCGGATCACGTCCAGCGGCACGTCCGGCGCGCAGCAGTGCACCACGACCGGTACGCCGGCCGCGTCCACCACCTGGCGGAGCAGCTCCGCCGCGAGCGTCGCCTCGACCGCGCGGTACGTGCCCAGCCCGCTCTCGGTCGGCACCCGCCCGGCCAGCGCGGCCGGCATCGACGGCTCGTCCAGCTGGAGCACGACGGTGGCGCCGGGCAGCCGGGCCGCGACGTCCCGCACGTGCGCGGCCACGCCCTCGGCCAGCGACGCGGTCAGGTCGCGGACCGCGCCGTGATCGCGCAGCAGCCGGCCGCCGATCGGCAGCTCGATGCTCGCGGCGAGCGTCCACGGGCCGGCCGCCTGCACCTTGACCGGTCCGGTGAACTCGCCGGCCTGCTCGGTCAGCTGGTCGACGTCGCGGTCCAGCAGGTCACGCGTACGACGGAGGTCCTTGCCGGGCCGGGACGCGACGCGCCAGCGGCCGGCGTAGAGCTCGACCGGCAGTTCGACCAGGAAGCCGGCGCCGCGGCCGATCAGGTCCGCGCCCGGGCCACGCCCGGGCAGCTCCGGCAGGTGCGGGAAGTCGGGGAACTCACCGAGGACCACCCGCTGGGCCTCGGCGACATCGCTTCCCGGCAGCGATCCGATCCCGGTCGCCGCCCCTTCCGGCCACGGCCACACCGCTGCGTCGCTCATACCGCCGACTCTACTGAGCGCGCTCAGGTGTGCGTGATCGTCCCGGAGCCCAGCACGATGTCGCCGTCCGTGTCCGGCCGGTAGACGACCAGCGCCTGACCGGCCGCCACGCCGCGCGCCGGGGTGGACAGCGCCGCCACCAGGCCGCCGTCGCCGGTCACCGACACCCGCGCGGGGTACGTCTCGCCGTGCGCGCGCAGCTGCACCACGCAGTCCAGCGGCCCGGCCGGCGTGCCGGGCAGCCCGGTCCAGACCGGCTTGCCCGCGAACACCGTGGACACCTCCAGCGCCGCGGCCGGGCCGACGGTCACCGTGTTCGTCTTCGGGGTGATCGACAGCACGTAGCGCGGCCGGCCGTCCGCGGCCGGCACGGTCAGTCCCAGGCCCTTGCGCTGCCCCACGGTGTACGCGTAAGCGCCGCCGTGCGCGCCCACCACCTCGCCGGTCGTCGAGTCGACGATGTCGCCGGGCGCGGAGCCGAGCTTCGACTCCAGGAAGCCGCGGGTGTCGCCGTCCGCGATGAAGCAGATGTCGTGCGAGTCCGGCTTCTCCGCGACGCCCAGCCCGCGCGCGGCGGCCTCGGCGCGCACGTCCGCCTTGGTGGACGAGCCGAGCGGGAACATCGACCGGTCCAGCTGCGCGCGGTTGAGCACGGCCAGCACGTACGACTGGTCCTTGGGCAGGTCGACGCTGCGGCGGAGCAGGCCGTCCGCGCCGAGCCGGGCGTGGTGGCCGGTGACCACCGCGTCGAAGCCGAGCGCGATCGCCCGGTCCAGCACCGCGGCGAACTTGATCTTCTCGTTGCAGCGCAGGCACGGGTTCGGCGTGCGGCCGGCCGCGTACTCCGCGACGAAGTCGTCGACCACGTCCGCGTGGAAACGCTCGGCCATGTCCCACACGTAGAACGGGATGCCGAGCACGTCCGCGGCGCGGCGCGCGTCCCGCGAGTCCTCGATCGTGCAGCAGCCGCGCGCGCCGGTCCGGAACGTCTGCGGGTTGCGCGAGAGCGCCAGGTGGACGCCGGTCACGTCGTGACCGGCGTCGACGGCGCGGGCCGCCGCCACCGCCGAGTCGACACCGCCGGACATCGCCGCCAGAACACGCACGTGAAACACCCTCCCCGGGTAAGGCTCTCAGCTCAACCGTACTAGTGGCTCAGCCGAGAACCGATTTGATCACCCCGGCCCGGCGGGCCCGCTCGACCGCGGCGGGCAGCGCGGTGAGCAGCGCGTCCACGTCCGCCGGGGTCGAGGTGTGGCCGAGCGTGAAGCGCAGGGACGAGCGGGCGCGGTCGTCGTCCGCGCCCATCGCGACCAGCACGTGCGACGGCTGCGCGACACCGGCGGAGCAGGCCGAGCCGGTGGAGCAGTCGATGCCCTGCGCGTCCAGCAGGAGCAGCAGCGCGTCGCCCTCGCAGCCGGGGAACGAGAAGTGCGCGTTGCCGGGCAGCCGGTCCTCGGGCGCGCCGTTCAGGATCGCGTCCGGCACCGCCTCGCGCACGCCGGCGACGAGCCGGTCGCGGAGACCGCCGACGCGGGCCGCGTACTCCTGCTGGTTCTTGACCGCGGTCTCGACCGCGACCGCGAACGCGACGATGCCGGCCGCGTCCAGCGTGCCGGAGCGGACGTCGCGCTCCTGGCCGCCGCCGTGCAGCAGCGGCGTGACCGCGACGTCGCGGCCGAGCAGCAGCGCGCCGACGCCGACCGGGCCGCCCAGCTTGTGCCCGGTGACGGTGAGCGCGGACGCGCCGCTGGCGCCGAAGTCGACCGGGACCTGGCCGACGGCCTGCACCGCGTCGGTGTGGAACGGGATGCCGCGCGCGGCCGCGAGCGCGGCCAGCTCCGCGATCGGCTGCACGGTGCCGACCTCGTTGTTCGCCCACATCACGGTGATCATCGCGATCGCGTCGCCGTACGCGTCCAGCTCGGCCTCGAGCGTGGCGGGCCGGATCCGGCCGATCGGGTCCGCGTCGAGCCAGCCCGCGGCCGCGCCCTCGTGCGCGACCAGCCAGTCGACCGAGTCCATGATCGCGTGATGCTCGACACCACTGGCGACCACCCGCGTGCGGGCCGCGTCGGTCGCGCGGCGTGCCCAGAACATGCCCTTGACCGCGAGGTTGTCGCTCTCGGTCCCGCCGCTCGTGAAGATCACCTCGGAGGGCCGGGCGCCGAGCGCGGCACCGATCCGTTCCCGGGACTCCTCGACGCGCTGACGTGCGTGGCGGCCCGCGGCGTGCAACGACGACGCGTTGCCGACCTCGCGGGCCGTGGCGACGTATGCCTCGAGCGCCTCGCTGAGCATCGGCGTGGTCGCGGCGTGATCCAGGTAGGCCATCACCCCTCAGCCTACCGGTCCTTACCGTTCGCTCCATCGGCCCGGACCGCAGTCTGCGCGCCGCCGCTCAAAACCCAAGATCTGCCACGGTACGGGGGAAGAGCACTCGACGCCGGCCACAAAGCCCGGCCGGGAGCAGGACATACGTAAGGGCCGGGCACACCACGACAGGTGTGCCCGGCCCCGGGACGCCGGTGATCGGACGTCATCAGTGTCGGCAGACCGACACCGACGGACCTACTTGCGCTTGCGGATCTCCTCAGCGGCCTGCGGGACCACCTTGTTCAGATCGCCCACCACGCCGTAGTCGGCCAGCTCGAAGATCGGCGCCTCGCCGTCCTTGTTCACCGCGACGATCGTCTTCGACGTCTGCATGCCGGCCCGGTGCTGGATCGCGCCGGAGATGCCGAGCGCGACGTACAGCTGCGGCGACACCGTCTTGCCGGTCTGCCCGACCTGGTACTGGTGCGGGTAGAAACCGGAGTCGACCGCCGCGCGGGACGCACCGACCGCGCCGCCGAGCAGGTCGGCCAGCTCCTCGACCAGCTTGAAGCCGTCCGCGCCGCCGACGCCACGGCCGCCGGAGACGACCACGGACGCCTCGGAGAGCTCCGGGCGCGCACCCTTCTGCTCCGCGACCCGCTCGACCACCTTCGCCAGCTTGTCCGTCTCGGTCACGGTGACCGGGAGCGGCTCGACCGACGGGGACGCCGGGGCCGGCGCGGGGGTCAGCGAGTTCGGCCGGAGCGCCACGATCGGCAGGCCGCGGGTGACCTTGGACTTGACGATGGTGGCACCGGCGAACGCGACCTGGGTGGCGGTGCCGTCCGCCTCCAGCCCGACCGCGTCGGTGAGCACACCGTTGTCCAGCTTGATCGCCAGCCGGGCCGCGATCTCCTTGCCCTCCTGGCTGGAGGCGAGCAGCACGGCGGCCGGGGAGACGCGCTTGACCAGCTCGGCCACCACGGTCGCCTTCGGCGCGACCAGGTAGCCGTCGATCTCCTCGCTCTCCGCCGCGTAGATCTTCTCCGCGCCGTACTCCGCGAGCTTCGGCGTGAGCGCCTCCGCGGCGCCGGGCCCGCCGAGCACGACCGCGGACGGCGTGCCGATCTGCCGCGCGAGCGTGAGCAGCTCCAGCGTGACCTTCTTCACGCCCGAGGCGGCGGCCTCGACGACGACGAGAACCTCTGCCATGTCTCGGTACCCCCTTCTCAGACGAACTTCTCGGTGGCGAGGAACTCGACCAGCCGGACGCCGGCCTCGCCCTCGTCGACGACCTTCTGACCGGCCGAGCGCGGCGGGCGCTGCGCGTGCTCGACCACGGTGCTGGTGGCGCCCGCGAAGCCGACCTCGGACGCGTCGACGCCCAGGTCGGCGAGGGACAGCGTCTCCACCTGCTTCTTCTTCGCGGCCATGATGCCCTTGAAGGACGGGTACCGCGGCTCGTTGATCGTGTCCCACACCGAGACGACGGCCGGCGTCGAGGCGGTGACCACCTCGTACCCCTCGTCGGTCTGCCGTTCGACGGTCAGCGTGCTGCCGTCCACGGTCAGCTTGCGCGCGCCGGTGAGCGCGGCGACGCCGAGCCGCTCCGCGAGCATGTGCGGGAGCACCTGGACGCGGCCGTCGGTCGACTCCGAGCCGCAGAGG
Source organism: Catenuloplanes indicus (assembly GCF_030813715.1). NCBI lineage: Bacteria > Bacillati > Actinomycetota > Actinomycetes > Micromonosporales > Micromonosporaceae > Catenuloplanes > Catenuloplanes indicus. Next base: position 6,161,374 of record NZ_JAUSUZ010000001.1, on the reverse strand, counting down.
ACGACGTCCGCGTTCAGCCGGCCGAGCGCGGTCGCGATCACCTTGGAGGTGGCGACGGCGCAGGAGCCGTGCAGCGCGTCGTCGAGGATGTGCACGGCCTTGGCCGGGCCCATGGACAGCGCCTTGCGGATCGACTCGGTGGCGCCGGACGGGCCCATGGTCAGCACCGTGACCTCGCCGCCGTGCGCCTCGGTGAGGCGCAGCGCCTCCTCGATCGCGTACTCGTCCATCTCGTTGATGACGTTGCTCGCCGCACCGCGGTCAACGGTGTTGTCGTCGGCACGCAGAGACCGTTCGGCACCGGAGTCCGGTACCTGCTTGACCAGTACCACAATGTTCATCGCGCTTCGACGACCCTCCTGTTAAACGGTTCTCGCCCGACGTCACGAATTCTCGTCCGGAACCGGAGCCCGCGGTGAGCCGGGGGCTGGTTCAGGCTTGCTCGGCTGCGTCTCCAGGGTCAACCACCATGCGTGTGGACCTGACCACGACCCATGTTACTTAGTAGTAGGTTGTCGGATACGGGTACGGAGAGTGACACACCTCACCCCCGCGCACCCGAAACCCGCTAGAGTCGAGCCAGCGGGAGGAGTGGTGATATGTCAGTGCAAATCGCCCCGGTGCGACGGATTGCGCCACCGGAGTCGTGGTTCCTCGACAGCCTGGTCTCGTTCGGCCATCACCGGCGCAAACGCCCTGACGATCATCGCTGCGTCTGCGGACGGCTCCGCGACGAGTGCGTCCGCGACGCCGTCCGCGCGCTCTGGAGCGTCTGAGCTTCGTTACGGCCGGAAGACGTACGGCGTGGTGGTGGTCAGTGCCGTGAAGCCCAGCCGCTCCAGGATCGGCCGGCTCTCGTCCGACGCGTCCACCTGCAGCAACGTGAACCCTCGCCGGTCGGCGAGCCGGGCCCGGTACGCCACCAGCGACTTGTAGATGCCGCGCCGCCGGTGGTCCGGGTGCGTGCCGCCGCCCCACAGCGTGCCGAACGCGGTGCCGCCGACGTAGCGGATCCAGGCCGCGCAGACCAGTGTGCGGGCCTCGTCGTCGGTCTCCGCCACCACGATCGTGACCGACTGCGGACCGGCCGCGATCTCTCGTTCCATCGCGTCCGCCCACCACTCCCGCGACGTGCCGGGATGGATGGTCTCGCCGAGCCGGGCGATCCGGTCCAGCTCCGCGCGCGACGAGACCTCGCGCAGCCGTACCCCCTCAGGCACCACCGGCACCGCGGCCGCGAGTGGCGCGACCGCGCCGACCACCACGGTCTCCCGCTCCTCCGGCGCGAAACCGGCCGCGGTCAGCCGGTCCGGCAGGTCGCGCGGCAGGTCGTGGCCGTGCAGCTTCCACTCCACGCTCTCGCCGAGCTCGGTGAAGAGCGCGGTCTGCCGGGCGATCAGCGCGTCCAGTTCCGGGCCGTCCAGCCCGCCGAGGTCGGTGTACGTGATGAACCCGCCCTCGTCCAGCCCGCGCAGCCGAACCAGCGGGCCGTCCCGCTCCACGGTCGCGCCGGCCGGCAACGGGTCCGGCAGGTGTGCCCGCAGCTGGGCGTCGTACGTGGCGAGCAGGGCGGCGGCGTCAAGATCCGGTGTGGTCACGCTCATCAGCCCATCACAGCCCGGTTGTTCACGCGAGCCGGTTAGGGTCGGTGGCGTGCGCGCGCTGCTCAAGAGCTGGTTCGATCCCCGGGACGTGCAGCGGGTCGGCTCCACCCCGGACTACCGCTTCTCGCTGGCGAACGAGCGCACGTTCCTCGCCTGGGTGCGTACCGGGCTGGCGCTGGTGGCGGGCGGGCTGGCCGCGTTCCAGTTCCTGCCGCGAATGCCGGCGACGTACCTGCGCGAGACGATCGCGGTGGTGCTGCTGCTGCTCGGCGGCGCGGTCGCGTTCCACTCGGTGCGGCACTGGACGCGCACCGAGCGGGCCATGCGCCTGGACGAGGACCTGCCGCCGTCGCACTTCCCGGCGCTGCTGGCCGGCGGCGTCACGCTGGGCGCGCTGGTCCTCGCGGCGACGCTGCTGCTCCAGGCGTTCCGATGACCCAGCCGGTGCACGGGCCGGGCGTGCCGATCATCCGGACCGGGCTGGCCTGGCGGCGGACCGCGCTGTCGTTCGCCACGGTCACGCTGCTGGCGTTGCGGCTCGCGCTCACCTCGGACGGTGGCGTGCCGGTGGCCGCGGCCGGTGCGCTGGCCGCGCTCGCCGCGTGCGCGACCGCGCTGGTCGTGGTGCGGCGCCGGGTAGCGGACCTGCGGCACGGCCGCACCTCACTGAACGGCCGCACACTGCTACTGTGCGCGATTCTGGCGGTCGGATACGCCCTGATCGGTGCCGTCCTGATGATCCTCTGATGCCTCCGGCTGCCGATCGGCCGTTTTGCGCGGCATCATTGCGGCATGGCTCGACTGTTCGCGCTCGTCTTCCTGCTGCAGATCGCGATGGCGGTCGTGGCCCTGATCAGCTGCCTCTCCGCGGAGCCGGAGGAGATCCGCCGCCTGCCGCGACTGGCGTGGGCGGCGGTGATCGTGCTGCTCCCGGTGGCCGGCCCGGTCCTCTGGTTCATGGCCGGAAGGGCCCGGCCGGACCGCGGTGCACAGGCACCGCGCCGGCCGCTCGCGCCGGACGACGACCCGGACTTCCTGCGCACGCTGGACGCGGACAAGGCACGCCGCGACCGGGAGCAGTTCGAGCGGTGGGAGGAGGACCTCCGCCGGCGCGAGGAGGAGCTGCGCCGCGACGAGGACCCGAAGAACCCGGAGCTGCGCAACGGCGACGCCTGACGGAACGCCGAACGGCCGGGCGCACCCCGAGGGGTACGCCCGGCCGCGTCGTTTCTCAGCTCCAGCGGTACTTCTTGACGAACAGCTTCACGCCCCAGCCGCTGCCGACGCACTTCGAGTCGTCCCAGCGGTCCGAGCGCTCGCCCAGCCAGGCGACCCGCTCGCAGGCGCGCTTGTTGCGGTAGCTGCCGGCGTACTGCCAGTTCGCCCGCTTGTGGCCCCACCCGTGACCCCAGCCGTGGCCGCGGTCGCGGTCCCAGCGGTCCCAGTCGTGGTCCCGGTCCCGGTCCCGGTCCCGGTCCTGGTGTACCGCGGCGATCGTGGCGGCCTCGAACGACGGCGCGGCCTGGGCGGCACCGGCCGCGCTCAGGCTCACCGCACCGCCGGCCGCGACGGCGACGAGAGCCAGGGCAACGGAACGCTTCACACTTCGCATCTCAGACATCTCCCTTCAGAGTGCCCGTAATCAGGCACTGAGAGGATCATGTCGGACTTTCCGGACTTCACTAAAAGAAACCGTACGATGACCCTCAGTTATAGCTGAACGGTTGATGCCCGACCGGACGCACGGCCAAAACAGGCAAAACGGATATATGACGCGACGCTCGTCGTGTATCAGGCCATGTCCCGCCGCTGGGTCAGTACGAACGCGGCCACCGCGGTCAGCACCGTCACCGCGCCGCCGACCAGCGTGCCGTCCACCCAGGTCAGCACGTACTCGGCGGTGCAGTCCGGCGTCGCGCAGGCGGAGTTCCAGAGCGTCACCCGCCCGTTCACGAACGCGGCCAGATAGCTGCTGAGCATCCATTGGTCCGCCTTCGGGGTCTCCACGGTGGTCAGCACGATCCGCAGGCCGATCTCCCACAGCACCACGTACGCCGCGACCACGCCGAGCGCGGCCGCGGTGTGCCGGCCCAGCGCGGCCAGCGAGAACCCGACCACGGTGGCGCCCAGCACCAGCAGCAGCGCGCGTACGGTGATCAGCACCAGGTCCGGCCAGAACGTGCCGGAGGTGTCGCCGGAGAAGCCGCTGACCGTGCTCACGCCCCAGAACGCGGCGATGTAGGCGACGGTCACCACGACCGAGAGCGCGAGCACCGCGCCTACCGCCACGGCCAGCTTCGCGCCCAGCACGAGCGGCCGCCGTGGGCGCCAGAGCAGCAGGTTCGTCAGGCCGCCGGAGGACATCTCGGCGCCGACGAACGACGCGCCGACCAGGAAGCCGAACAGCGACAGGAACGCGGCCACGAAGTAGACCAGGCCGCTGATCTCGCGGGCGAAGACGAACGTGCCGTAGAGCTGGTCCTCCGGCCGGAAGTCGGCCGGATCCGGCGCCACGCAGGTCGCGCCGGGCCGCTGGGTCCGGCACATCTCGTAGTCCTGGCGGGCGTACCCGTAGTTGGTGGCCGCCTGCTCGGTGGCCTCGCGCAGCTCCGCATCGGTCGGCGTGTGCGAACTGGCCACGGTGCTGACCACCGCGATCAGGCAGGTGCCGATCAGGAGCACCACCATCAGCTGTACGAACCGGCGCGCGACCAGGCGGCGGGCCTCGGCGTGGAGCAGGTTCACCGGGGCACCTCCGGAGCCGGATCGGGCTGGAACGAGAACTCGTTGACCGGGGGCGGCGGCGCCGGCGGTAGCACGGAGTCGTCCACCTGATTGGCGCCGTCCGGCGCCGGTGTGGTGCCGGTGAGCCGCAGGAAGACGCTCTCCAGGTCCGGCGTGAGCGGCGCCAGCTCGGAGATCCACAAGCCCTGGCCGCCGAGCAGCTCGGTCAGCCGGGCCGGCTCGGTGACCCGGTGCGCGACCAGGTGGTCCGGCGCGGCGGTGACCGCCACGCCGGCCGCGCCGAGCAGCTGCGCGGCGCGTGGGAGGTCGGCCACCCGGACCCGGAAGTCGCCGTGGTCGAAGCTGGCCAGCACGTCGCTGACCGGCCCGGCCAGCACGCGCCGGCCCCGCGAGATGATGGTGACCGAGTCGCAGATCAGCTGGATCTCGGCCAGGATGTGGCTGGAGATCAGCACCGTGACGCCGTGCACCGCGAGCGTGCGGATCAGGTCGCGCATCTCCCGGATGCCGGCCGGGTCCAGGCCGTTCGCCGGTTCGTCCAGGATCAGCAGCTCCGGCGCCTTGAGCAGGGCGGACGCCACGGCCAGTCGCTGCCGCATGCCGAGCGAGTAGGTACGGATCAGGTCCTTGCCGCGGTCCCGCAGCCCGACCTGGGACAGCACCTCCTCGACCCGGGTCTGCGGCACGCCACCTGCGGTGGCCAACAGCGACAGCATCTTGCGGCCGCTGAAGTTGCCGAAGAACCGCGGGCTCTCCACGATCGCGCCGACCCGGCCGATCACCTGCGGCAGCGTGTCCGGCGAGGACTGCCCGAGTATCCGCATCTCGCCGGCGTCCGCGCGGACCAGGCCGAGCAACGCACGCAGCGTGGTGGTCTTGCCCGATCCGTTCGGCCCGAGAAAGCCGTGCACCTGGCCCGGCTCGACCAGCATGTCGAACCCGTCCAGCGCGCGATGCGTGCCACCGCGCAGTCTGCGGTACTCCTTGCGGAGCCCCGCGATCTCGATCACCGGAGGCATCCGTCTCCCCTCGTCGTCACGCGGGCAGCCTACGGCGCGGCGGCCGTCGCCCGTGCACGTTCGTCCACCACCGGATCCGGGTGTGACGACCGCTTCCCCAGCCGGGGCCCGGCCGGGGTTGCGTGGTTGGATGGGAAGCGTGTCTGAGGATCTCGTGATCGCCCTGGAGTCGGCCAGCGTCGTGCGTTCCGGCACGCATCTCCTGCGGGACGTGAGCTGGCAGGTCGAGCTGGACGAACGGTGGGTCGTGCTGGGGCCGAACGGCGCCGGCAAGACCACGCTGCTCAACCTGGCCTCCGGCCGGCTGCACCCGAGCACCGGCACCGTCCACGTGCTGAACGAGCGGCTCGGCCGCACCGACGTCAACGAGCTGCGCACCCGGATCGGCATCTCCACCGCGCACCTGGCCCAGCAGATCCCGGGCGAGGAGCGGGTGGTCGACGCCGTGCTCACCGCGGCCTGGTCCGTGGTCGGCCGCTGGCGGGAGAGCTACGAGAAGCAGGACGAGTCGCGCGGCCGGGCGCTGCTGCACCAGTTCGGCGTGGGCCACCTGGCCGACCGCACGTTCGGCACGCTGTCCGAGGGCGAGCGCAAGCGGGTGCTGATCGCCCGGGCGCTGATGACCGACCCGGAGCTGCTGCTGCTCGACGAGCCGGCCGCCGGGCTGGACCTGGGCGCACGCGAGGACCTGGTCGGCCGGCTGTCCACGCTCGCGATGGACCCGGACGCACCGGCCACCGTGCTGGTCACCCACCACGTCGAGGAGATACCGCCGGGCTTCACCCACGCACTGCTGCTGCGCGAGGGCAGCGTCGTGGCGCAAGGCCTGATCACCGACGTGATCACCGGCGACAATCTGTCCAAGGCGTTCGGCCTGCCGCTGGTGGTGGAGCGCTCCGCCGGGCGATACACCGCCCGCGCGGCCTGATCCTGCTCTCGAGAGGTGCGCGGATGACTCGGGTGGTCGTCGCCGGCAGCGCGAACATGGACCTGGTCGGGATCGCGCCGCGGCTGCCGCAACCCGGCGAGACCGTGCTCGGCACCGAGTTCCTGCAGATGCCCGGCGGCAAGGGCGCGAACCAGGCGATCGCGGCCGCGCGCGCCGGCGCGCAGACCTGCTTCCTGGGCGCGATCGGGTCGGACGCGTTCGGCGTGACGCTGAAGGCCCGGCTCGGCGCGTCCGGCGTGGACGCATCCGGGGTCCGGATCGTCTACGGCACGTCCGGCGTCGCGGTCATCATGGTCGACACCAAGGGTGAGAACTCGATCATCGCGACACCCGGCGCGAACGCGGCGTTCACCCGGCTCACCGATCCGGAACTGGCCGCGGTCCGGGACGCGGACGTGCTGGTCTGCCAGCTGGAGATCCCGGTCGAGACGGTCACCGAGGCCGCGGTCACCGCGCGCGCGGCCGGCACGCGGGTGATCCTGAACGCGGCGCCGGCCCGGCAGCTGCCGGCCGAGCTGCTGGACGCGGTGGACCTGCTGGTGGTGAACGAGGGTGAGGCCGCGGTGATCACCGGGAAGGGCCGGGACGAGCCGCGCGCGCTGCTCGACTACGTGCCCCGGGCCGTGCTCACACTGGGCGCGGAGGGCGCCTGCTTCGTCGACCGGGACGGCACCGACCTGCGCGTGCCGCCGTTCGCGGTGGAGACCGTGGACTCGACCGCGGCCGGTGACGCGTTCACCGGCGCGCTGGCCGTGGCCTGGGGCGAGGGGCGGGAGCTGTCGGACGCGGTGCGCTGGGCCTGTGCCGCCGGTGCCGCGTGCGTGCGCCGGCTCGGCGCCAGCAACTCGCTGCCGACCCGGGCGGACATCGACGCGCTCTTCGCCCGCCCGGCCTGATGACGCGTCGCCGCGGGGCGCACCTGGACGGGCGGGTCGCCGGTCTCGGAGCGGGACGGAGCGCGGGTATCCGTACCCTCGAGATGATTTTGATCTTCTAGGACTCGCGGACCAGGGTCACGAAGCGGCTGACCTCGGAGCGCAGCACCTCGGCCAGCTGCGACAGGCCGGCCTGGTTGGCGTCGTGACTGCCGTCGACCGCGGCCGCGATGCCCTCGACCAGGCCGGACATCTCGCGGATGTTGCCGGTCACCCGCTCCAGGACGGAGATCGCGCCGACCGCGGCCGCCTGCACCGTGGAGACCTGGTTGATGATGCTCTCGCTGGAGTTCGCGGTCTCCGTGGCGAGCGTCTTGACCTCGTTCGCGACCACGCTGAAGCCGCGGCCGGCCTCGCCGGCGCGGGCGGCCTCGATGGTCGCGTTCAGCGCCAGCAGCCGGGTCTGCGACGCGATCTGGGTGATCAGGTCGACGGCCTGGCGGATCTGGTCGGACGCGTCGCGCAGCGAACTGACCGAGCCGAGCCCGCGCTCCGCGTCCGCCACCGCGTCCCGGGCGAACGTGGAGAGGTTGTTCGCGGTCGCGCCCATCTCGGTGGCCGCGGTCGCGACCTGCTCGGAGACCGTGAGCACGGCGGACTCCAGCTGGTCGGCGAGCTCCAGCCGGCCCACCTTGGCCGCGTCGACCGCGTGCACGCCCTCCTTCATGTTGTCGCTGGCCAGGTTGATCGTGGTGGCGGCCTGCTCGAACGAGCCGCGCATGCCGCGCGGCAGGAAACGGCGGTGGAACCGGTTCTCGGCGGACGCGGTGAGCGCGGCGCCGGACTCCCGGACGAACGCGTCCGTGGTGTCGAGCAGCCGGTTCACGGCCTGGCGGGCGGCCTCGGCCCGCGGGTCGTCGCCGAGCTGCGGGATCCGCGCCTCCAGGTCACCGGCCGCGGCGCGGTCACAGATCTGGGCGATGACGGCCAGCGCCTCCCCGTCGGCGGGCGCCGGCCCCTTGGAGCGGCGCCTCACGCGTTCCTGCCGGACGTCACGTTCCGCACGATCTTGATGGGTTTCCTGTTCGTGGCGCCGGTGCGCGGCGCGTGCGCCGGCCCGGCGTTGGGCCGGCCGTCCTTCGGGGCGGAGCCCGGGCTCAGCGAGCTCGGGCTCGATGTGGCCGGCGTCGTCCCGGCGGCGCCGAGCGTGAGGTCGAAGACGAACTCCTCGTACGTGCGGCCGCGCGCGGCGAGCTCGTCCTGGAGCATGCGCCACGACGCGTCCAGCCCTTCGGACGGGCTGCGGTGCCGCGACTCCTCGGCGCGCAACCGGGCGTAGAGCTCCTTGACCGCGTTGACCGCGGACCGGTCCGGGCGGCGCCGGGACGAGTGATAGCCGACGATCCGGCCGGACGCGTCCCGGGACGGCGTGACGTGGGCGAGCACCCAGTACTCCGCGCCGTCCGACGCCATGTTCACCACATAGGCGAAGATCTCCCGGCCCTCGCGCAGCGTGTCCCAGAGCAGCTTGAACACGACGCGGGGCATGTCGGGATGCCGGATGATGTTGTGCGGCTTCCCGATCACCTCTTCCTCGTCGAAGACGGAGAGGCGCAAGAATACGTCGTTCGCGTACGTGAGCAGGCCTTTCATGTCCGTCTTGGTCACGATGATCTCGTGATCGGCGAACGTCCGCTCGATGCCGGTCGGCCGCACGGCTGTACGTTTCATGCCCTCACCACCCCCACGTGAAAAGAGCGTTCAGGAGAATGGTGCGCGATCGGGCGACGTCTTGACGGGGGTTTGGGAGACTTTCCGGCCGGTAGGCGAATGAGGTTCCCTTATAGGCGTGACGGTCTATTACCGGGACGACAGCGTCGAGGTGACCTCCAGCCGGCTCCGGGTCGAGGCCGCCGCCTACCCGATCTCGCAACTGGAGTACGTCTGGCACACGCGCAGCCGGTTCACCTCGCGCGGCGCGGCCCGGCGCCTGGTCCGCTGGCTGATCGTCACGGCGCTCACCGTCCCCGGCGTGCTGCTGGCGCTGTTCCTGATCGGACTGCCGTTCATCCAGGTCGACGGCGACCTGAACCTCGGCGTGCTGGCGCTCGGCGTGGCCGCCTGCGTGGTGCTGGCGATCGCGCTCGCACCGCTGCTGGAGGTCCCGCTCACCATGCTGGACCGGATCAACGACCGCGGCGTGGAACAGCACGAGCTGTGGGCGCAGATCGTCGGCGAACAGGTGTTGCTCCTGCAGACCCACGACGCGACGAAGTTCGGCCAGATCTACCGCGCGGTCCAGCGCGCGGTGGAGGAGACCGGCTGAGCGGCCTACCGGCTGGTGACCGTGCTGCTCTCGACGGCGCGCTGGAGGGCGCGGTAGATCTGGTTGAAGCGGCGGGCGTCCGTGCTGTGCAGGAGCAGGACCGGGGCGCCGCCGATCAGGGCCCACAGTTCCAGGTCGCGGGTGCCCCGGTCGTAGGAGCGGTCAACCCGGTCGAGGAGCAGGTCGGCGACCGGGACGACGGCCAGGCCGACGACCACGGACGCGGCAACGATCGCGGCGGTCGTCATCAGTGACGTCTCGAGCAGCAGCGCGAGCAGAATGCCGAACGCGGCGGCGACCAGCGGGCCGAGCATGAGCACACCGAGCGCGCCACGGTTGACGACGCCGGACCAGCGTCGGGCGCCGCGGCGGTGCCAGACGCGGTGCAGGGCGGCGATCGGGTACGCCCGGTCGCCGAGCGCTATCCGGTCCGACGTTACCTCCACCGCCGGGTCCCGGTAGTACGTGACCATGCTTCCTGTTTACCCGATGTTCCGGTCCGTAGTCTGATCAGTACCCGACGGAGGGATTCTCATGGGCGAGTTCGTACGGCTGGAGATCGCGGACGGCATCGGCACGATCCGGCTGGACCGGCCGCCGATGAACGCGCTGAACACGCAGGTCCAGGAGGAGCTGCGGGCGGCGGCCACGGCCGCGGCCGACGACGGCACGGTCCGCGCGGTGGTGGTCCACGGCGGCGAGAAGGTCTTCGCGGCCGGTGCGGACATCAAGGAGATGGCCGGCATGGACTACGCCCGGATGAGCGCCCGGGCCGGCGCGCTCTCCAGCGCGTTCGACGCGGTCGCGCGCATCCCGAAGCCGGTCGTCGCCGCGATCACCGGGTACGCGCTGGGCGGCGGCTGCGAACTCGCGCTGGCCTGCGACTGGCGGGTCGTCGCGGAGGACGCCAAGCTGGGCCAGCCGGAGATCAAGCTGGGCGTGATCCCGGGCGCGGGCGGCACGCAGCGACTGGCCCGGCTGATCGGCCCGGCCCGCGCCAAGGACCTGATCTTCACCGGGCGGATGGTGGGCGCGGACGAGGCACTGCGGATCGGGCTGGCCGACCGGGTGGTGCCGGCGGCCGACGTCCACGCCACCGCGGTCGAGCTGGTGTCCGCGTTCCGGGACGGCCCGGCACTGGCGCTGCGCGCGGCGAAGGCCGCGATCGACGGCGGGCTCCAGATGGACCTCGCGGCCGGTCTCGCCTGGGAGAGCCAGCTGTTCGCGTCGCTGTTCGCCACCCGGGACCAGAAGATCGGGATGGACGCGTTCGTGGCGAAGCAGAAACCCGGATTCACCGGTTCCTGAGGACGTTACCTCGGGGTAACGTGCGTCACATGACGATGATCGAGGGGCACGGCGGCGAACTGGCACTGGCGGCGCTGCGCGCGTACGGCGTCACGGAGATGTTCACGCTCTCCGGCGGGCATGTCTTCCCGCTGTACGACGCGGCGCACAAGGCCGGGTTCCCGATCTACGACGTACGGCACGAGCAGTCCGCGGTGTTCGCGGCGGAAGCGGTGGCGAAACTGCGCCGCACGCCCGGCCTTGCCGTGCTGACCGCGGGGCCGGGCGTGACCAACGGCGTGTCCGGGCTGACCAGCGCGTTCTTCAACGGGTCGCCGGTGCTGGTGCTGGGCGGGCGGGCGCCGTCGTTCCGCTGGGGCTCCGGATCGCTGCAGGAGATCGACCACGTGCCGATCGTGGCGCCGGTGACCAAGCACGCGGCCACGGTGGCGTCCGCGCCGGAGATCCCGGCCGCGATCGGCGCGGCGCTGTCCGCGGCACTGACGCCGCACCGCGGGCCGGCGTTCCTTGACCTGCCGCTGGAGGTGGTCTTCTCGGTGGCCTCGGCGGAGATCTCGCCCGCGTCCGTCCCGCGTGGCGAAGCCGACGCCGACGAGGTGTCCCGTGCGGTCGCGCTGCTGGCCGGCGCCGAGAAGCCGGTGATCATCGCTGGATCCGACGTCTGGGCGGGTGACGCCGTGGACGCGCTGCGGGCCGCGGCCGAGGCACTGGACGTGCCGGTGTTCACGAACGGCATGGGCCGCGGCGCGCTGCCGCCCGGCCACCGGCTGGCGTTCTCGAAGGCCCGCCGGGCCGCGCTGAAGGGCGCGGACGTGGTCGCGGTGATCGGCACGCCGCTGGACTTCCGGCTCGGCTTCGGCGACTTCGGCGCGGCCACGGTGGTGCACGTGGTGGACGCGCCGTCGCAGCGGGCCACGCACGTCACCCCGGCCGCGTCGCCCGCGGGTGACCTGCGGGCGATCCTCACCGCGTTCGCGGACCACGCCGGCGCGCGTACGCCGCACGACGACTGGGTGCGCGGGCTGCGCGAGACCGAGGACGCCGCGGGCGCGAAGCACGCGGCGGAGATGACCGCGGAGAGCGACCCGATCAAGCCGGGCCGGGTCTACGGCGAGCTGCGCAAGGTGCTGGAACCGGACGCGATCACGATCGGCGACGGCGGCGACTTCGTGTCGTACGCGGGCCGCTACCTGGAACCGGCGCGGCCCGGAACCTGGCTGGACCCGGGCCCGTACGGCTGCCTCGGCACCGGCATGGGCTACGCGATGGGCGCCCGGGTGAGCTACCCGGACCGGCAGATCTGCGTGCTGATGGGCGACGGCGCGGCCGGGTTCTCCCTGATGGACGCGGAGTCGCTGGTCCGGCAGAACCTTCCGGTGGTGATCGTGGTCGGCAACAACGGCATCTGGGGCCTGGAGAAACACCCGATGCGCGCGATGTACGGGTACGACGTGGCCGCCGATCTCCAGCCGGAACTGCGCTACGACGACATCGTGCGCGCGCTGGGCGGCGCGGGCGAGACCGTGGCCAAGGCGGGCGACCTCGGGCCGGCGCTGGAGCGGGCGTTCGCGGCGGGGGTTCCGTACCTGGTCAACGTGCTGACCGACCCGGCGGACGCCTATCCGCGGTCGAGCAACCTGGCCTAGAGCCGGTATCGACGTGGGGCCCGGTCCGGACCGGCCACCCACCCACCGGCAGGGGGAGCGCCAGCGACGACCGGTGCCCGGGAGCATGCGGGAGGCGACCGCGCCGGAAGCGGGCAATGGTGCCCGGAGTCCTTGACCTTGATCTGCCCGGCCCCGGCCTGGCCCACAGCTCGCGGCTGTGGGCTGACCGGAGGACTGTCAGCGGCTAGACAGTGCTGCCGAAGACCTCGTCGCGGACCGCGTCCAGCGCGGTCCGGAGTGCGCCCTGGAGGACCGGTTCCTCGGTCACCTCGGTGACCACGACCTTCGGCGAGACCAGCGTGGTGGCCGCGACCTCGTGCTGGACCCGTTCGGCGAGTGCGCTGCCGCCGGCCTGGCCGACCTCGCCGGCCAGTACCACCAGTGGTGGGTCCAGGACCACGGCCGCGCTGGCCACGCCGAGCGCGAGCCGGGACGCGAGGTCGTCCAGGAACGGGCCGCCCTTGGTGCCGGCCGCGACGGCGGCGCGGACCACGTCGGCGGCGGACGCGCCCCGGAAGCCGTGTTCGCGGCCGGCCGCGCGGACCGCCTCGGCGCCGGCGAGCAGCTGGAACGCGCCCTTGGCGCCGCGTTTGCCGGTGTCCCGGGGAATCGGCGCGCCGGGCACCGGCAGGTAGCCGATCTCGCCGGCCGCGCCGGTGGACCCCTGATGCAGCCGGCCACCGAGGACGACCGCGAGGCCGACGCCGCGGCCCGCCCAGAGCAGCAGGAAGTCGTCGACGCCGCGGGCCGCGCCGACGTGCGCCTCGGCGATCGCGGCCAGGTTCACGTCATTGGCGAACGCGATCGGTGTGTGCAGGTCCTCGCCGAGCGCGTCGCGGAGGCCGTGCCGCCAGCGGGGCAGATCCCAGGCGAACCGGATGTCGCCGGTGTCCGGCTCGACCAGGCCGGGTGTGCCGAGGACCACCCGGCGCACCGTGGCCATCTCCGCGTGTGCGCTGGTCGCGGCCTGGACGACCGCGGTGTGCACGACGCCGACCGGGTCGTCGGTGTCCTTGGTGGACAGTTCGGCGCGGCCGATCACGGCGCCGGTGATGTCCGCGCACGCGGCGACCACCCGGTCCGGTCCGAAGTCCACGCCGACCACGTGTGCGCTGCCCGGCGTGACCGCGTAGAGCTGTGCGTTCGGACCACGTCCGCCGGCCTGCTCACCCACCCGGGTGACCAGTCCGCGTTCCTCCAGCCGTTCCACCAGCTGGGATGCGGTGACCTTGCTGAGCCCGGTCATCTCGCCGAGCTGCGCGCGGGTGAGCGGTCCGCGGGCCAGCAGAAGCTCCAGCGCGGCGCGGTCGTTCAGGGCGCGGAGCAGCCGCGGCGTGCCGGGTCTCGGCGTGACGGCCATGCATCCCCCTAGTATTTAGGAAACTTTCCAATTACTGTGGCAAGCCTTGACTGGAATAAGCCGTAGCGTAGCTGTGACACCCTGACACCCTGGTCCCACGTACGGTCAGGACGCCGCTGTCTCCGGCTGACACTGAGGGGAATTGATGACCACCATCGATCCCGGGCTGCGGCGCCTGGCGCTGGGCACGCTGCTGGCGGCGTTCCGGGGCCCGGTCGCGCCGGAGTGGGCCCGTGACCTGGCCGCCGAAGGGCTCGCCGGGTTCACGCTGTTCGGCTACAACGTGGAGACACCGGCGCAGCTGGCCGCGCTGACCGCGTCGCTGCGCAAGATCCGCCCGTCCGTGCTGCTCGCGATCGACGAGGAGGGCGGCGACGTCACCCGGCTCGCGCACGCGACCGGCAGTCCATATCCCGGGAACGCCGCGCTCGGCGCCGCCGGTGACGTGGAGGCGACGCGTGCCATCTACCGGTCGATCGGCCTGGACCTGGCCGCGCTCGGCATCAACGTCAACCTCGCGCCGACCGTGGACGTGAACTCCGCGGACGACAACCCGGTGATCGGCACCCGCTCGTTCGGCGCCGACCCGGCGCTGGTCGCGGCGCACACCGCGGCCGCGGTCGCCGGTCTGCAGGAGGCGCGCGTCGCCGCCTGCGCCAAGCACTTCCCCGGGCACGGCGACACGGTGGCGGACTCGCACACCGAGCTGCCGACCGTGGACGTGCCGCTGGACGTGCTGCGGACGCGGGAGCTGCCGCCGTTCGAGGCAGCGATCGGCGCGGGCGCGCGGACCGTGATGACCGCGCACATCCGGGTGCCGGTGCTGACCGGCGACGACCCGGCCACGTTCAGCCCCGCCGTGCTGCACGACCTGCTGCGCGGCGAGTTCGGCTTCACCGGTGCGGTGATCACCGACGCGCTGGAGATGAAGGGCGCGGCCGTCGCGGCCGGCGGTATCGCACCGGCCGCGGTCCGCGCGCTGGCCGCCGGCGCCGACCTGCTCTGCATCGGCGCGGACGTCGACGCCGACCTGGTCGAGGAGATCGTCACCGAGATCGTGACCGCGGTCGCGGACGGCCGCCTCTCCCCCGACCGGCTCGCGGACGCGGCCGGCCGCAACGCCGCGCTCGCCACGTGGACCGCGCAGCCCGCCGCGACCGGCCCGGTCGACCCGGCGCTGCCGGACGCGGTCGCCCGCCGCGCGGTCCGGATCGACGGCTCGGTCGACGGGCTGGACCTCTCCGCGCCACTCATGGTGCAGCTCGGCTCCGCCTCGAACATGGCCGAGGGCCGGGTGCCGTGGGGCCTCGGCGGTCTCCTGCCGCACGCCGACCTCATCCACGTGGCGGCGGCCGAGGTCACGGCGCAGGCGCTGTGCGACCGGGCCGGAGCGCGGCCGATCATCCTGGTCGGGCGGCACATCCACCGGTTCCCGGCCAGCCGCGCGCTCGCCGAGTCACTCGCCGCCACCCACCCGACCGTGATCGTCGAGCTCGGCTGGCCGTCGTCCTCCTGGCGCCCGGCCGGCGCGTGCGCGGTGATCCGCACGCACGGCGCCACCCAGCCGCTGGCCAAGGCCGCAGCTGCGCTGCTCAAACCCTGAGAACCCACCACGGTACGCGTTCCGCGCCTGCCCCGGCCCGATGGCCCGGTGGCGGGCGCGGCCCGTTTCACCGGGTGACTCGCGGCTGAATGCGCAAGTCAGTGACCGGATCCCGCGGTCTCAGCCGGTCCCGCCATCGCGACCGAACCCCGCGCACGCGGCCGAACCCTGCGCACGCGGCCGACTCCCGCAGGCGCGGCCGACTCCCGCAGGCGCGGCCGACTCCCGCAGGCGCGGCCGACTCCCGCAGGCGCGGCCGACTCCCGCAGGCGCGGCCGACTCCCGCAGGCGCGGCCGAGTCCCGCGGTCGCCGGCGCCCGAGGCCCGCGTCGTAGCGTTCAACTCGGCGCTCCACGCCCGAAATATCGGCTTATCGGCAGAGCGGGCATCTCGCGTCCTCGCCAGCACCCGCGACCAGCACTACAACGCGATCGGGCGCTCCGCGCCCGAAATATCACTCTTAGCGGGCGGCGTGCGGGCGCTGCCGGTCAGTCCTCCAAGCCGTAGAAGGACCAGCCGCGGTCGGGGAAGCCGGCGTTCTCGGCGACCTTGGAGGACGCGATGTTGCTGACGTCGTGCAGGTAGGTGGGAATCGCGCCCTCGTCCAGAATTCGGCGGGCGGCCTGGGCGACCAGCATGCGGGCCAGGCCCTTGCCGCGGGCGGCCGGCTCGGTGCCGACGGAGATCTCGTTGCCGTGCTGGTCGTGCCGCTTGATGCCGACGCCGGCCAGGTAGGCACCGGTCTCCGGATCGCGGTGGATGAGCACCTCGGGCGCGAAGACGCGCAGCCACTCCGGCACCACCGGGTCACCGACCGAGGTCCACTCGCCGGCGTCGGGCAGCGGGGCGGGGTCGGTGGTCCAGCGGAACAGGCCGTGGAACGCCTGCCGGTCCGGTGCGCCGACCGCGTCCGGCACCTTGGCCAGCAGGTCCTCGATCGGCAGGTCGGTGAGCGCGCGCAGGGCCGGCACGCGCGGTACCGCGGCGGACAGCACGGTACCGGTGGACGGTGAGCCGACGCCGAGGAACGGGTGGATCTTGCCGTCCCAGCCGGGGAGCGTGCGGCGCTCGGATCCGACGACCGCCAGGCCCTGCCGCGGGGGCCACTGCCCGAGCCACGCCACCAGATGGTGATAGAGGCGCTTGTCCAGCATTGTGGCGCTCCTTGCCGATGCTCGGATGAGTGGAGTCAATCAGCTTTCCGGCACCGCGGGGGCGATGCAAGCGACGCCGACCAACGCCACAGAAGACGACCTCAGTGTCGTCGATCTCCCTTGGCCCCCGGCCCAGCCCACGCACATCGCCGGGCTACCGCGCTAAATATCGAAATATCGGGCGCGACGCGCCCGATCATGCCACCAACGGGACCGGTTATCTCGGCCGGAACCAGCAACGCGGCCAAGGCCGGGGCGTGCCGGGAACGGTGGCGCCGCCGCCAATGGCGAACCGCGGGAGTCGCGGTGAGCTGGGAGCGGCGGCGCGCGGCGGGACGTGCGCCGCGACGGGAGATCGGCGCTCCACTGAGCCGTCCGGCCCCCGGACCGGCGAAGCCGCCCCGGAGGATGTGCGCGGACGCGCGTACCCCCGGGGCGGTTTCCAGGTTTTCAGCCTGCGGCTGAGGTTTTGACCAGGGTGCGGATCTGGCGGAGCAGGACCGAGAGCGCGGCCAGGTCGCCGGCGGACTCGCCGAAGTCGGTCATCGACTTGCGGGCGCGGGTCAGCGCGGAGGAGTTGGCCTGTTCCCAGGCGTTGACGCGGTCCTCGGCGGCGATGGTGTCGTCGGAGGACTGGAGGACCTCGGCGGTGAGCGCGGCCAGGGCGGCGTAGAGGTCGTAGCGGAGTGCCATCCGGGCGAGCGTCTGCCAGCGGTCGTTGCGCGGGAGCGCGGAGACCTTGGAGAGCAGCGCGTCGACGCGGAGGCGTTCGGAGATGACGAAGTAGACCTCGGCGACCTCGTTGACGTCGCGGCCGGTGACGGACGCGGTCTCGACGATGTCGAGCAGGCCGAAGCTGTAGACCAGGCGGGTGGCCCAGACCGCGAGGTCGCGTGGTACCTGCTGCTCGGTCATCTCGGCGACGCGCGCCTCGAAGGCCTGGAGTTCGGCGCCCTGGAGCTGGCGTTCCAGGCGTGGCAGCAGCGCGGCGATGCCGGCCCGGAGGCGGGCGGTCTCGCCGGGTACGTCCAGCGGGGAGCGCCGGTTGCCGACGATCCAGCGGACCGCGCGGTCGATCAGCCGGCGGCCCTCCAGGTAGACCAGGATCTGCGCGGACGTCGGGATGACGTTGTCCTGCGCCTCGATCGCGGCCCACAGGTCGCGCAGGCCGAAGACGTCGCGGACCACGGTGTAGGCCCGGATGACGTCGGACGCGGACGCGCCGGACTCGTCCATCGCGCGGTAGACGAACGACGTGCCGCCGCGGTTGACCACCTCGTTGACCAGGACGGTCGTGACGATCTCGCGGCGCAGCCGGTGGCCGGGCATGCGGTCGGCGTAGCGTTCGCGGAGCGCGGTCGGGAAGTAGTTGGTGAGCACGTCCGCGGTCCACGGCTCGTCCGCGATCGGGTCCTCCAGGATCTCCTTCTCCAGGACGATCTTGGTATACGCGAGCAGCACCGCGAACTCCGGCGCGGAGAGTCCGTGCTCGCGCGCGTCCAGTTCCGCGTCGCTGGGCAGCGCCTCGAGTTCGCGGTCCAGATGTCCCGCCGCGACCAGGTCGGAGATCATCCGCCGGTGCACCGGGAGCAGCGAGCGGGACTGCGCGCACGCGGTGCCGAGCGCACCGGCCTGCTCGTAGTTGTCCCGGAGCACCAGCGCGGCGACCTCGTCGGTCATCTCGGCCAGCAGCTCATCCCGGTCGGCGACGGACAGTTCGCCGTCCGCGACCGCACCACCGAGCAGGATCTTGATGTTGACCTCGTGGTCGGAGCAGTCGACACCGGCGGAGTTGTCGATGAAGTCGGTGCCGATCTTGCCGCCGGTGAGCGCGAACTCGATCCGGCCGCGCTGGGTCAGGCCCAGGTTGCCGCCCTCGCCGACCACCCGCACGCGCAGCTGGCCGCCGTTGACCCGGATCCCGTCGTTGGCCTTGTCGCCGACGTCGCCGTGCGATTCGGACGCGGCCTTCACGTACGTGCCGATCCCGCCGTTGAACAGCAGGTCGACCGGGGCGAGCAGGATCGCGCGCATCAGTTCCTGCGGGCTCAGATTCGCCGGGCCGGCAAGTCCGAGCGCGGCTGCGGCCTCCGCGGAGACCGGGATGGACTTGGCGGTCCGCGGGAACACGCCGCCGCCCGCGGAGATCAGCGACGTGTCGTAGTCGGCCCACGAGGAGCGCGGCAGCGCGAACATGCGCTGCCGTTCCGCGAACGAGGTGGCCGCGTCCGGCGTCGGGTCGAGGAAGATGTGCCGGTGGTCGAACGCCGCGACCAGCCGGATGTGCTCGGAGAGCAGCATGCCGTTGCCGAACACGTCGCCGGACATGTCGCCCACGCCGACCACGGTGAAGTCCTCGGCCTGCGTGTTGATGCCCAGGTCGCGGAAGTGCTTCTTGACCGACTCCCAGGCGCCGCGCGCGGTGATGCCCATCTTCTTGTGGTCGTAGCCGGCCGAGCCGCCGGACGCGAACGCGTCGCCGAGCCAGAAGTCGGCCGCGACCGAGATCTCGTTCGCGATGTCGGAGAACGTGGCCGTGCCCTTGTCCGCCGCGACCACCAGGTAGGGGTCGTCGCCGTCGTGCCGGACCACCTCGCGCGGCGGGACGATCTTGCCGCCGGAGATGTTGTCCGTGACGTCCAGCAGCGCGGCGATGAACTGCCGGTAGCAGGCCACGCCCTCGGCGAGGAACGCGTCGCGATCGGACGACGGGGGCGCCTGCTTCAGGACGAAACCGCCCTTCGCGCCGACCGGCACGATCACCGCGTTCTTCACCATCTGTGCCTTGACCAGGCCGAGGATCTCGGTGCGGAAGTCCTCGCGCCGGTCCGACCAGCGCAGGCCGCCGCGCGCGACCGCGCCGAAGCGCAGGTGCACGCCCTCGAACCGCGGCGAGTAGACGAAGATCTCGTACATCGGGCGCGGCGCGGGCAGGTCCGGGATCGCCTGCGGGTCGAGCTTGAACGCCACGTACGACTTCGGCCGGTTGTCGTTGCCGCGCTGGTAGAAGCTGGTGCGCAGGGTGGCCAGCATCATGGTGAGAAAGGACCGCATGATCCGGTCCTGGTCGAGGCTGCTCACCTCGTCCAGCCGCTCGGTGATCTCGGCGACGATCGCGTCCGCGCGCGTGGTGCGCTCCGCCTCGCCCAGTTGCAGCCACGGCGAGAACCGGGTCTCGAACAGCCGGACCAGCAGCGCCGCGATCGCCGGGTACTGCACGAACGTGGACTCCATGTACTCCTGCGAGTAGACCGCCCCGGCCTGGCGCAGGTACTTCGCGTACGCCCGGAGCACCACCACCTGCCGCCAGGTGAGGCCGGCCCGGAGCACCAGCTCGTTCAGGCCGTCCACCTCCGCCTCCGCGCGCCAGGCGGCCGCGAACGCGTTCTCCACATGCGGCCGGACCTCCTGCAGCGCACGGTGCGAGTCGGGCAGCCGCAGGCCGAAGTCGTAGAGGAAGACCGAGGCCGGGTCGAGCGAGATCTCGAACGGGCGCTCGTCCAGCACCCGGACGCCGAGCGAGTGCAGCACCGGGAGCACGTCGGAGAGGACCATCGGCTCGCCGTACCGGAAGACCTTGAACCGGACCTCGTCGTCCTTCGGGAACAGGTGCATCTCCAGCTGGCCGGCCTCTTCGAGCAGCTCCAGCTTGGCCAGGTCCTGCACCGAATCGTACGGGTTGTACTCGTCCTTGTAGCTCTCCGGCAGCGCCTCGACGTACCGCGTGAAGAGGCGTTTCGCCTGGCCGTCGCCGAGCTTACGGTCCAGCACGAGGCGGAAGTCGTCGTCCCAGAGGCGGGTGGCGTAGGCCAGGTCCTCGGCGAGCGCGTCCGCATTGATCACGCCGGGCGGGTTCGCCGGGTCGGTGCGCACGATGAAGTGCACGCGGGCCAGCATCGACTCGCTCACCCGGGTGGTGTAGTCGACGCCCACGCCGTTGAGCTCGCGGAGCAGGATCTCCTGCATGCGCAACCGGTTGACCGTGGTGAACCGGTCCCGCGGCAGGTAGATCAGGCAGGAGATGAACCGGCCGTACCCGTCGCGGCGCAGGAACAGCCGCAGCTGGCGGCGCCCGGCCATCCGCAGCACACCGATCACCGCGTGGTAGAGGTCGTCCACCTTGATCTGGAAGAGCTCGTCCCGGGGGTACGTCTCCAGGATCGCCATCAGGTCCTTGCCGGAGTGGCTGCGCGGCGACAGGCCGGAGCGCTCCAGGATCTCCGCCACCTTGCGCTTGACCACCGGCAGCTCGGTCACGCTGGTCCGGTACGCGTCCGTGGCCAGCAGACCCAGGAAGCGCCGCTCCCCGACCACCTCGCCGGCCGCGTTGAAGATCTTGATGCCGATGTAGTCGAGGTAGGCGGAGCGGTGCACGGTGGCGCGCGAGTTCGCCTTCGTGATGATCAGAAGGCGCTTCTCCAGCACCTTCGCGTACGCCTCCGGCGTCATCGTGGATAGCACCCGCGGCGCCTGCTGGTCGGCCCGCAGGATGCCCAGCCCGGAGCCCATGGTGGCCCGCAGCAGCTTCTCGTCGCCCTCGCCGTCGACCAGCTCGTACTCCCGGTAGCCGAGGAACGTGAAATGCTCCTCGGCCAGCCAGTTCAGCAGCTCGATCGAGTCGGTCAGGTCCTTCTCCGGCACCGGCGGGCGGTCCGGCGTGTCGCGTACCGCGCCGAGCTCGACCGCGATGTCGAGCGCGCGCTGCCGCATGCGCGGCCAGTCCTCGACCGCGTCGCGCACGTCGGTGAGCACCCGCTGCAACTCCCGGTAGAGCTGGTCGCGGGTGACCGTGTCGCGCACCGGGTCGACGTCGATCCGCATCCAGCTCTCGACCAGGTCACCGTCGATGCCCTCGTCCGGCTCGACCTCGGCCGCGACCTCGGTCAGCGCGCCCAGCGGCTCCCGGCGGACCACCAGCAGCGGGTGAGCCAGCAGGTGTATGTCGAGGTGGTACCCCTCCAGCAGCGCGGTCACGGAGTCGACCAGGAACGGCATGTCGTCCGTGATCACCTGAATCACGGTGTGGCCCTGCTCGGACAGCTCGTCGATGGTGAGCTTCAGCTCGCCCGGCACGCGTTGCGCGGCCAGCTCGCGGTGCTTGAGCGCGGCGTCGAGCAGCGACTTCGGCGTGTAGCCGACCAGCTCCTCGTCGGCCGCGAACCGCCAGAAGCGGTCCACCAGGCTCGCGGTGTCGTGATCGTCGCCGGCCAGCGCGACCGCCTGCGCGACCAGCCGTTCCGCGTTCGGCAAGGGCTCCTCGAGCTCGGTGTCCTCCACCTCGCGGGCGCTCACCCCAGACTCGATCGCCTCGGACCCGGGTGCCGGGACGGCCCCCTCGTCGTCCTGGGTGTTGTCGTCCCCGCCGGTCACCTGGCGCCGGTCCATCGGTGCAGCTCCCCTCGCCCCACCACGCTGTGGGTCTGTTTCTCGACCCTGAGCCTAGGCCCTCGGCACGTCAGTTCTTCCGCCCGACTGTGCTGGTGTCCCGCCAATCGGGCCGGGCCACCGGTCCATCCTCTGCCACAGTGGGATTTCCGCTGGTGAAAACCCTCAAACCCATCCGGGGGTACGGGGGATGCGCGTTTCCCATCGTTTGGGTTCGCCCGGACGTCCACCACTTGTAAACCGATCTCCACTACCGTTGCGGGCATCGATTCCGGCCTGTCGGAAGGTAACCATGCTCAGGCTCCGTACGGCCGCCGTGACGGCTCTGGTCCTCGCGAGCACGTCGCTCACCGCGTGCTCCGGCTCGGACGGCCCCGGCGACACACTGAACGCGTTCCTGGCCGGCTGGCGCTCCGGCAACCTCGACGGCGTCGGCGTCGTCTCCGCGGCCGGGCAGACGATGAGCGCGGCGGACGTGAACGCCGCGATCCGGGCACTCTCCGGCGAACTCGCCGACACGCCGCCGGAGCTGAGCGCGCCCGAGCCGGCCGAGGACAAGACGCTGGCCACCGGCGACGTGAAGGTCACCTGGACGCTGCCGGGCGGGCACCGGTGGGAGTACCAGACGCCGGTCCGGCTCAGCAAGGGCGACGACGCGTGGCGCGTGGTCTGGGAACCGGCCGTGGTCCACCCACAGCTCAAGGAGGGGGACGAGCTGCGCGTCCAGCGGATCGCCGGCACCCGCGCGGCCATCCTGGACGCCGCCGGCAGCCCGATCTTCAGCGACCGGAAGGTGGTCGTGGTCGGCATCCACCCGAAGCTCGCCACCTCGCTGGACTCCACCGTCGCCACGCTCGGCACCGAGATGAAACAGTTCGGCGTCGACCTGAGCGGGCTCAAGGCCGAGGTCGAGGCCGCCGAGCCGGACGACGAGGTGGTCGTCGCCACGCTGCGGGACACCGACTACGCCAAGATCAAGGCAAAGATCGAGAACCTTCCCGGCCTGCAGACCCGCGAGGAGACCCGGTTCCTGGCGCCGACCCGGGTGTTCGCCCGCGCACTGCTCGGCACGGTCGGCGACGTGACCAAGGAGGACATGGACGCGAAGCCGGGCGTGTTCGAGATCGGCGACCAGACCGGACACGGCGGGCTCCAGGAACGGTACGACGAGCAGCTCCGCGGCACGCCCGGCGAGGCCGTGGTGATCACCCAGGCCGCGCCGGCCGGGGAACCGACGTTCACCGAGCTGTGGCGTGCCGAACCGGCCGCCGGGAAGCCGGTCAGGACCACGCTGGACCCGAAGATCCAGACGGCCGCGGACGACGCGGTGTCCACGGAGGCGAAGCGGGCCGCACTGGTCGCCATCAAGATCTCGGACGGGTCGATCGTGGCGGTCGCGAACGGCCCGAACGGCGGCGCGGAGAACCTCGCGTTCACCGCGCAGGTGCCGCCCGGATCCACGTACAAGATGGTCTCCGCACTCGGCCTGCTGGACGCGAACATCGTCGGCAGGGACAGCCCGGTCGCCTGCCCGAAGACGTTCACGGTCGACGGCCGGACCTTCAACAACGCGTATGACATGCAGCTCGGCACGGTCCCGTTCCACACCGGCTTCGCCCGCTCCTGCAACACCGCGTTCGCCGCGCTGTCCGCCAAACTCGGCGCGCCCGGGCTCGCCGCGGCCAGCGCACAGCTCGGCATCGGCGGCACCTGGGACGTGGGCGCGGAGGCGTACACCGGCAAGGTGTCCCCCGGCACGCCCGCCGCCGAACTCGCGGCGGCCGCGTTCGGCCAGGGCAAGACCGTGGTCAGCCCGCTGGCGATGGCCGCGGCCACGGCCGCGGTGGCCCGGGGCGCGTTCGCCGCGCCGAAACTCGTCATCGACCCGGCACCGGCCGGGTCACCCGCACCGGTCGCGCCGCTCAAGGAGACGTCGGTGACGCCGCTGAAGGAGATGATGCGCGAGGTGGTCACGGCCGGCACGGCCACCGACCTCAAGTCGGTCAAGGGCGACCCGGTGTACGGCAAGACCGGCACCGCCGAATTCGACGACACGGACCTGGACAAGACCCACGGGTGGTTCGTGGGGTGGCGGGGGGACATCGCGGTCGCGGTGTTCGTCGAGGAGGGCGGCACGGGCGGCGGAGCCGCGGTTCCGCTGGTCAAGAACTTCTTCTCGGCTCTGTAGCGGCGGGCGATGCGGGGGCGTCGTCTCGTGGTCGCTCCGGTCGTTCTGATGATGCGGGCGACGCCTCGGGTCATGAAGGAGTGGCGGCGGGACGCCGGCCGAGCCGACGTTCCATCTCGGGGGCCGGCCCCGCGGGCGAGCACCTCCGAGGGTGTCGCACCCGAAGGCTCCTCCGGGGTGTCACACCCGGAGGTTTCTGCTACGGCGTCGCAACCGGAGGCTTCTCCGACGGGCTCTCGCACCCGAAAGTGCCTCCGCCAGAGTTTCACAGCTGAAGGTTCCTTCGAGCTCCCGCGCCGGGGGTTCGGGTCAGTCGGCGTCGCCGGAACCAGGGCTGGCGCGGCGGAGCCGCGCCGGGCCGGTCGGCGGTGGGCCGGGTTGCGTGGGACTCGCGCCGATGAGGCGTCGGAGACGCCCTAGAACCGTAGGCGGTGGCCGGTCGCCGGCCTGGTCTTCTGCCAATGGCGCATCGCCCGTCGCCGAGTCGCCGTTCGTCGCGTCCGGATCGTTTCGGACCGCCTGGTCGGGCTGCGCGGCAGCGTCCTCGTTGGACGGGTCGCTTTCCGCCTGCGGGTCGATGTCCGTGGCAGGCCGGGGATCCGTGGGAGGATCGGCTCCCGCAGCCGGGTCGGAGACAGCCAGACCGGGTTCCGCAGCAACATCGCGTTCCGCAGCAACATCGCTTTCTGCAGCCACATCAGGTTTTGCAGGTGCAGCGGCGTCCGCAGTCGCGGCAGTGTCCGCGGCCACATCGATTGTCGGCGCCACCTCGGCTTCCGCGACGGGATCTTCCGCAGCCGCGGCAGCTTCGGCAACCGCAGCTGCGTCGGCAACCACATCGGGTTCAGCGACCGCAGCAGCGTGCCCAGCGACATCGGCTCCGGCAGCCGCAGCAGCGTCGCCAGCCACATCGGCATCCGCAACCGCCTCCGCGTCAGCTACATCGACATCCGCAACCGCAGCAGCATCCGCGGGCATGTCGGCATCCGCAGCAGCGTCGGCAACCACATCGGCTCCGGCAGCCGCAGCAGCGTGGTCAGCCACATCGGCTTCCGCAGCTGCAGCAGCATCCGGGACCACATCGGCTTCCGTACCCACAGCGGCATCCCCCACCGCGGCAGAAGCCACAGCTGCACCGGCATCCGCAGCGTCGTCCCCCACGGCATCGGCGTCCGCGACCGCAGCGGTTTCCACAGCCGGGCCGGAATCCGCAACCGCATCCGGCTCCGCAACCGCGGCTTCCGCAACCGGGCCGGAACCCGCGGTCACCGCAGCCTCCCCGGTGCTATCAGGCTCTATGGCCGGCTCGGGCTCCGCCGCCGATTCGGCTTCATCAAGATGAACATTTTCGTTAGGAGACGAATCCGCGGCAGAGCCGGCATCCGCACCTGAATCAACGCCGACCACCGGATCAGTCTCGGGACCGCTGTCGCTCTCGGCTTCGCCGGTCGGCTGCGACTCGACGATCGCCTTGGCCGCGCCGGCCGACCGCGGTCCGATGGCCTCCGCAGCTTCGCTGGCCGGTTTCGACTCGGCCGCCAATCCGGCCTCGCCGGCCGCCTGAGATCGTGCAGTCGCCTCGGTTCCGGCGGACACCACGGAGCCGGTGCGCGAAGCGGGATCCTCGGGCTGGGGCACGGAAGAGATGTCGTCGTCGATTTCGGTTCCGGCGCCGACTGCGCTATGTGCTGTTCTCCGGTCTGTATCCGGCATGCCGGTGGGCGCGATGGCATCCGGAGTGCCGTGCTCCACGCGGACATTGCCGTCGGCCGCGGACGTGACACCGCTGTCCGTGGACACGGCACCGCTCTCGGCGGGCGCATCGCCGTCGGCCGTGGACGCAGTGGTGCCCACGACGTGGGATGTGGCCGGGGCGGGGTCCTCAGGGTCCGAGCCGGAGTCGTCCGGGCCGGTGGCCGGTTCGCCGGTCGCGGGGCGGCGGAGGGAGCCGCCCTGTTTCGGGGGGCGGCGGCGGAGGCCACCGGGGCGTACCACGTCGGGGTTGGTGACGCTGGTGCTGTTGGTGGGTTCACCTGCGGGTACGTCGTCGGCCGGTGGGCGGCGCAGGCTGCCGGGGTGGGAGGCGTCCGGGTCGGTGGCGCCGGGAGTGGACGGACGGCGCGGGGAGAGCAGGCCGGAGCGGCTGGTCAGGTCGTCGAGGTCCCAGCCGGTGCGGCGGGCGGGGGCGTCGGTGCGCTTGGCCGGTTTTCCGGGGCGTTGGCCGCTGGTCCGGCGGGATGCGTCCACGTGCTGTCCGCCGATGGTCAGCGGGGCCGGGATGACGCCGCCCGCCGGCCCGCTGACGGAGAGCGGCAGGCCCGGGTCCTCCGGCTCGGGTTTCGCGGCCGCGGCGGCGGCCGCCGCGGCGAACCTGGCCTTGGCCAGTGCCGCGGCCTCGGCTATGGAGGTGGGGCTGGGTTTGCGCGACTGCGCCTCGCGGCGGGCCAGTGCCGCCCTTATCGTGTTCGGCACGATCGACGCGTCGGTGTCGTCGTCCGGGTGCGCGCCGGCCGATGCGTGGTCGTCGTCTCCGGCGTCCTCGCCGAAGAACTCGCTCGTCCCGGCTTCCGTCGAAGCCCGGACATCCGGTCGGTCCGATTCATCGGACAGCGGCGACCCTGGCCATGCCCCCGGGCCGCCGTCGTCGGTCAGCCGCGCACCGCGACCCGCTACCGGGCCGCCGTCGTCGGTCAACCGCGCACCGAGGCCCGCTACCGGATCACCGTCGTCGGTCAGCCGTGCACCGAGCCGCCCCAGCGGGCCGTGATCGTCGGGCAGTCGCGTGCTGAGCCGGGCCCGCGGCGCGCGGTCGTCGGTCAGCCGCGACCGCAGCCGGGCCACCGGATCGACGTCACTCGCGTCGGCGACCGGATCGGGCGCGGCCGCCGTGTCCGCCGCGCGCGCGATCGCATCACCGTCGTCGGCGCGCGATCCGAATCGGACGGAGTCACCGGCCGAGCGAGGGCCGGGCTGCGCCGGCACCGCCCCGCGGATGCGGCCGGTGGTCACCGCGGAGGTCCGCTCGTTGCCCGCGGGCCCCGCGCCGCCGTTCTCCTCGTCCCCGGCGTCGCCCGGCGGCTCATCGCCGGCGGCGAAGTCCACCGGCGCCGACGCCTCGCCGCCGCTTTCACGGGCCGGCCCACCGGCGCCACCCGAACCTCCGGCCGAACCGGCACCGCCAGATCCGGCGGACCCACCGACGCCACCGGAACCGCCGCCCGAGCCGGCACCGTCGGAACCGGCAAGCCCACCGACGCCACCGGAACCACCCGCCGGACCAGCACCGCCAGAACCGGCAAGCCCACTGACGCTCTCCTGACCGGCGAGTCCGGCGGCGTCTTCGGGGTCGGCCGGCCCGACCGCGCCGCCCCGGCGGATCCGGCCGTCGGTGCCGCGCCGGCCGGCCGGTCCTCCGGCACCGCTCAGGCCGGTGAAGCCGCCCGCACCGCGGGCGACCAGCGCCTCGTACGTCTCCATCCCCGCCCGGTCGCCCTCGGCCGCCTCGGACGGTGCGGTCACGGACTCGGCCGGCCCGGACGGTTCCGCCGAGCCCTCGCCCCGCGGCCGTGGCGCGGCCAGCAGCCGGCCGGCCGCCTCGATGCCGGCGGCCACCGTCGAGACGATCTCGGCCGCGTACGAGCCGTCCGGGTCGTAGTCCGGGTCGAAGACCGTTATCTCCATGCCGAGGCAGTGCGGCGTACCCACGAGGTGTTCGAGAAGCGCTTCCAGCTCGGTGAACGCGATCCCGCCCGGCTCCGGCGCGTCCACGGCCGGCATCACGGCCGGGTCGAGCACGTCGACGTCGATGTGCACCCAGAAGCCGGCGCAGTCGGCGATCTGGTCCAGCGCCCACTGCGCGGACCGGGGTGCGCCCTCCGCGCGCAGCGCCGGTACCGGGCGCGTCACGATGCCGGCGGCCTGCAGGTCGAGGCGGTACTCGTCGTTGGCGCGGATGCCGACGACCACGACGTCGACGTCCCGGTAGTAGGGCCGCCGGCCCTCCAGCGCGGTCAGGTCCGCCTGCCCGCGGCCGGTGATCAGCGCGAGCCCTTCGCCGGCGGCCGCGCCCACGTAGGACGCGTTGCCGGGATGCCGGAAGTCGGAGTGCCCGTCCACGAAGATCAGGCCGACGTGCCCGCCGACGGACTGGCCGAGACGCCGCATGGCGAGCGCGGAGCCGAGCGAGACCGAGCAGTCGCCGCCCAGGATCACCGGGAACTCGCCGTTGTCGATGATCGCGCCGATCCGGTCGGCGAGCGCCACCGAGTACGCCCCGATCGAGGGTGCGTGGCAGACGCCGTCGCCGGGCCGCCAGTCGCCCGGGTCGTACCGCGGCGGGGTGAGGCACCCGGCGTCCCGGGCGCGGAGCCGGTGGAGCAGCCCCGCGTCCCGCAGCGCGCCCGGCGCCTTGGCGCAGCCCGGCACCGACGTCTCGGTCGGCGGGCGCAGACCGAGATTGGAGGGTGCGTCGAGGACGGCGATCCGGCGCATGGCGGCGGCCTCTTAGAACAGCGCGTTCGCCAGCGCGCGGCGGGCGCTCGCGACGGCCGGGTCGTCCGGGCCGGCGACGGTGAACAGCGAGAGCAGGTGGCGGCGCACCGTCTCGCGCTCGTCGCCGAAGACGCGGCGGATGAGCTTGATCAGCCGGTCGTACGCCTCGGCCGCGTTGCCGCTGAGCACCTCGACGTCCGCCGCGAGCAGCTGGGCCTTGACGTCGTCCGGCGCACCGGCCGCGACGGAGAGCGTGGCGCCCGGGTCGACGCCCTGCACCCGGCGGAACAGCGAGACCTGGGCCAGCCCGGACTCGGCGGCCGCGTCGGCCGGTGACTCGTTGAGGATCTTCTTGTACGCCGCCTCGGCCGCGTCCAGGTCGCCGTCCATCATCGCGTCGTCGGCCTCGGCCAGCCGCGGGTCCTCGTGCTGCGGCGCCTGCACGCCGGCGGCCTTGAGCACGACCTCGATGTACTGCCGGACCTGGGCCTCGGGCAGTGCGCCCTGGAAGCCCTGCACCGGCTGGCCGCCGACCACGGCCGCGACCATCGGGATGCTCTGGATCTGGAACGCCTGGGCCAGGCCCGGATTGGCATCCACGTCGACCTTGCCGAGGATCCAGGAGCCGCCGCCCTCCTCGGCGAGCCGCTCGAGGACCGGGGACAGCTGCTTGCAGGGCTGGCACCACTCGGCCCAGAAGTCGAGGATGACCGGCGTGGTCAGGGACCGCTCCAGCACCTCGGTCCGGAAGCCGGCGTCGGTCACGTCGATGACGGTGACCGCGCCGGACGGCGAGGCGGGGGCTGCGGCGGAGGCGGCGGGACGCGCCGCGGGCGCGGGCGCGGCGCTCGGCTGCGGGGTGCTCCGCAGCGCACCGAGGTCGACCGCGCCGCGGGTGAAGATCGACGAGGTGATCCGTGGGTCGCTCATGGTTGTCTAGTCTCGCACGCGAACACGCACTGCCGCCCCGACCGGACGCCGATCACGGTGTGCCGTCCCCTACAGGCTCGTGCGTCGCGCTGACCATGACGACCTGCCCGTCCACGCTCTCCACCGCGAGCAGCGTGCCGGGCGGGTAGTTCTCCAGCATCGCCGGTGGCAACTGCACCGTGCCGTCGCCCGCGACCACCGCGAACTGCTGCCCGTCGCGGCACTCCGCGCCGATCCGCCCGTCCCGGATGGTGATCGCCCGGCCGAGCCGCGCGCCGGCCTCCGGGTCGTGCGTGACCATCACGATCGCGGTCCGCGCTCGCGGTTGACGGTCTCCAGCGCGTCCAGCACCTCGTCACGCGCGGACCGGTCCAGCCGGGACGTGGGCTCGTCGACCAGCAGCAGCCCGGGTGAGGCGGCCATGCCGGCCGCGAGCGCGGCACGCTGCTGGGCGCCGGGCGGGAGTTCGCCGACCGTGGCCTCGCCGAAGCCGCCGAGCCCGACCAGGCCGACGATCCGCTCGAACGGCTCCACGTCGGCCGGCCGGACCTTGGCCGCGCGCCGCTGGGCCGGCCACATATCGGCGGGTCCCTCTATCGCTCCTCCACCGCGCGTCGCAGGGACATCGCCGAACCGGCCGTCACCAGGGACGACACCGCCGGCGGCCACCCCGAACCGCGCGGCGGTCCGCGGGCCGAGCACGTCCCCCATCCCCATGGATCGCCGATCGTGATTGTGACGATAGGCGATCCCGGGCGGGCGCGACGTCCCCTGTGGATAACGTTCAGAACCGGGCGGGCTCCCGGTAGACGCCCCACGCGTCCCGCAGCACGCCGCAGATCTCGCCGAGCGTGGCCTCCGCCCGGGCCGCCGCGAGCATCGCCGGGATCAGGTTCCCCTCGGCCCGGCAGGCCGCCGCCAGCTCGCCCAGTACCCGCCGGACCAGTGCGTCGTCCCGCTCCGCCCGCCGCGCCGCCAGCACCCGCCGCTGCTCCCGCTCCACCTCGTGCGAGATCCGCAGGATCTCCAGGTCCTTCGCGACCGTCCCGGTGTGCACGTTCACGCCGACGATCCGCTTGTCGCCCTTCTCCAGCGCCGCCTGGTACGCGAACGCCGACTCCGCGATCTCCGAGGTGAACCAGCCGTCCTCGATGCCGCGCAGGATGCCGGACGTGATGGTGCCGTCCGCCCCGAGGTTCCGGATCCGGGTGAAGATCTCCTCCGCGGCCGCCTCGATCCGGTCGGTCAGCGCCTCCACGTACCAGGAGCCGCCGAGCGGGTCGGCCACGTTCGCCACGCCGGTCTCCTCCATCAGGACCTGCTGGGTCCGCAGCGCGATCTCCGCGGACTCCTCGGTGGGCAGCGCGAGCGTCTCGTCCAGCGCGTTCGTGTGCAGCGAGTTGGTGCCGCCGAGCACGGCCGCGAGCGCCTCCACCGCGGTCCGCACCACGTTGTTGACCGGCTGCTGCGCGGTCAGCGACACGCCCGCGGTCTGGGTGTGGAAGCGCAGCCACAGCGCCCGCTCGTCGGTCGCGCCGTAGACGTCGCGCAGCCAGCGCGCCCAGATCCGCCGCGCGGCGCGGAACTTCGCGATCTCCTCGAAGAAGTCCACGTGCGCGTCGAAGAAGAAGCTCAGGCCGGGCGCGAACCGGTTCACGTCCAGCCCGCGGGACAGGCCCAGTTCGACGTACCCGAAACCGTCCGCCAGCGTGTACGCCAGCTCCTGCGCCGCGGTCGAGCCGGCCTCCCGGATGTGGTACCCGGAGACGGACAGCGGCTTGTAGCGCGGGATCTCCGCGGCGCAGTGCTCCATCAGGTCACCGATCAGGCGCAGGTGCGGCTCCGGCGCGAACAGCCACTCCTTCTGCGCGATGTACTCCTTGAAGATGTCCGTCTGCAGCGTGCCGTCCAGCGAGGACAGCGCGGCGCCCTGCCGCTCGGCCGCCACCAGGTACATGCAGAAGATCGGCACGGCGGGCCCGGAGATGGTCATGCTGGTGGTGACCGCGCCCAGGTCGATGCCGTCGAAGAGCACGTCCATGTCCGCGGCCGAGTCGATCGCCACGCCGCAGTGCCCGACCTCGCCGAGCGCCTTGGGGTCGTCCGAGTCGTACCCCATCAGCGTGGGCATGTCGAACGCCACGGACAGGCCGCCGCCGCCGGCCGCGAGCAGCATCCGGTACCGCTCGTTGGTCTGCCGCGCGTTGCCGAACCCGGAGAACTGCCGGATCGTCCAGGCCCGCCCGCGGTAGCCGGTCGGATAGAGCCCGCGCGTGTACGGGAACTCGCCCGGCCAGCCGATCCGCTCGAAGCCGGGGTAGGGCACGCCGTCCGGCGGGCCGTAGAGCGGCGCGACCGTCTCGCCGGAGAGCGTGGTGAAGTCGGCGTCCCGTGTGCGGGCCGCGTCGTACCGCGCTTGCCAGCGGGCGCGTCCGGCGGCGATCTGCTCGGCATCCATGCCGCACAGTCTAGGGCGCAACCTTAACGATCGCTAAGGGTTCGGCGCTGCCGTCCCGCAGGAGCAGCTCCGCGTCGCAGAACGCGGCCGCCTCCGCGTCGTGCGTGGCGAACACGGCCGCGGCGCCGCGCTCCGCCTCCGCGCGCAGCAGCTCCAGCACGCGGGCCCGGTTCGCCGCGTCCAGCTCACTGGTCACCTCGTCGGCCAGCAGCACGTCACCGGCCAGCGCCGGCCCGCGGGCCGGCGCGGTGCGCTGCCGCCGACCACCGGACGGCTCCTCACCTGCGGTCACGGGCAGGTCGCCCAGCACCGGCTCGCCGCGATAGCCGAGCGTGACGCCGTCCACGGACGGCAGTGACATGGACCGGACCCTATCCCTTCCGTACGGCCGTCGCCGCCCCTATGCTGGGTGATCCTTGGTGGATCAGATGATCTCCCAACCGACAGGGGTGCCGCATGTCCTCGCACGCACCGAGAACCGCGCTGAAAGCCGCACTCGCCGCCCTGCTGCTCGTGGTCGCGGTCCCCGCGCCCGCCCGGGCCGCCGCCGCGACGCCCGCCTACGACCTCGACGACGACTGCGTCACGCTCACCGCTCCGAACGGCCACATCACCAAGAACTCCGGTGGGTACGGTTTCACCGGCTCGATCGCGGCCGCGGAGCGGTTCCGGTTCGACGCCACCGCGCTCGGCCGCTACACCGTCCGCGACGCCGCGGGCGCGTACCCGTACCAGAGCGTCGTGGGTTTCGTTCTTCCCGGCCAGACCTACGGTGACCGGGCCGACTGGACCGCGGTCACCACCGGCGCCGGGCGTTACCAGCTCACCGCGACCGCGACCGGCCAGCACCTCGGCACGTTCCTGGGCCGGGTCGGCGGCGCGAGCGCGCCGGTCACGCTCACCGCCGCACCGGCCACCGGCTGCGTCGCGGTGCAGGACATCGCGACCGGCGTGACCGGCACCGCCGCGCCCGGCGTGAACGCGGACGGCACACTCAACGGCTGGATCGACGGCCACGCGCACCTCACCGCGGCCGACGCGTTCGGCGGCGACCTGCACTGCGGCGACGCGTTCGCCGCCGGCGGGCCCGCGGTCGCGCTGAAGGGCTGCGCGTCGCACGCCACGCTCGGCATCGGCGCGCTGCTGGAGGCGATCATCGCGGGCACCGACCCGATCGACTCGCGCGAGGACGGCTGGCCCACGTTCGGCGACTGGCCGCAGCACAACAGCCTGCTGCACGAGCAGTCGTACTTCCGCGGCATCGAGCGGTCCTGGCGGTCCGGTCAGCGCGTGCTCAACACGCTGCTGGTGGCGAACCGGATCATCTGCGGCCTCTACCCGACCCGGGACACGTCCTGCGACGAGACCGAGCAGATCCGCGCGCAGTACCACTACCTGCGCTCGATGCAGGACTACGTGGACGCGCAGAGCGGCGGGCCGGGGCAGGGCTGGTTCCGGCTCGCGGCCACGCCGGAGCAGGTCCGGGCGATCGCGGCGCAGGGCAAGCTCGCGGTCACGGTCGGCGTGGAGAGCTCGGAACTGTTCGGCTGCAACGTCACCTGCACCACGGCCGCGGTCGACGCCGGGCTCGACGAGCTGGAGTCGATGGGCGTCAGCGGTCTCTACCCGGTGCACAAGTTCGACAACGCGTTCGGCGGCACCCGCTTCGACTCCGGCGCGACCGGCGTCGCGGTCAACATCGGCAACCTGATCAGCACCGGCCGCTGGTGGACCGCGGACTCCTGCACCGGCGCGTCCGACAACGAGCAGCCGCTGGTCAGCGACGAGCTGGCGGAGCTGCTCCGGCTCGGCGAGCTGGGCCTGCCGCCGGGCACGATCCTGCCGGTCTATCCGAGCGGCCCGATCTGCAACACGCGCGGCCTGACCACGATGGGCCGATACCTGGTCGAGCGCATGATCGAGCGCGGGATGATCATCCACATCGACCACATGGGGGTACGGACCGCGCGCGCCGTGCTGGACATCGCCGAGGCCGCGGACTATCCGGGCGTGGTCTCCGTGCACTCCTGGTCCGACCCGTCGATCGTCGGCCGGATCATCGCGCTGGACGGCTTCGTCGCCGGTTACGCGCACGCGGCCACGGACGCGGGCGACGGCGAGACCCCGTTCCTCGACGAATGGCGGGCCAACACCCAGGACCACACCATCAGCGGGTACGGAATGGGCTCCGACGTCAACGGCCTCGGCCCGCTGCCGCCGCCGCAGCTCAACCCGCCCGCCGGGCCGCAGACGTACCCGTTCACCGCGGTCAACGGCACCACCGTCGACCGGCAGGTCTTCGGCACCCGCACGTTCGACCTGAACACCGACGGCGTACCGCAGTACGGGCTGTACGCGGACTGGGTCACCGACCTGATCCGCCAGGCCGGCCCGGACGGCCCGCGGCTGCGGAGCCAGCTGATGAACGGCGCCGAGGCGTACGTGTCGATGTGGGAAGAGGCTCGTGCATGACGTTCCCGCTGTTCCCGGCCGGCTTCCGGTTCGGCATGGCCACCTCGGCGTACCAGGTGGAAGGCGCCTTCGACCTGGACGGCAAGGGCCCGTCCGTCTGGGACGTGTTCACGGCGCGGCCGGGCACGGTCCGGCACGGCGACGACGGCCGCGTCGCGATCGACCACTACCACCGGTACGCGGAGGACGTCGCGCACATCGCCGCGGCCGGCACGCACGACTACCGGTTCTCGTTCTCCTGGCCGCGCGTGCTGCCGGCCGGGACCGGCACGGTGAACAAGGCGGGGCTCGACTTCTACGACCGGCTGGTCGACTCGCTGCTGTCGCACGGCGTCCGGCCGGTCCCGACGATCTACCACTGGGACCTTCCGCAGGCGCTGGAGGACGCGGGCGGCTGGCTGCACCGGGACACCGCGTACGCGCTGGCCGACTTCGCCGCGGTGCTGGCCGGCCGGCTCGGCGACCGGGTGCACGACTGGATCACGCTGAACGAGATGAGCGTGCAGACGCTCTACGGGTACGCGCTGACCTCGCACGCGCCCGGTCGCGGCCTCGGCTTCGACGCGCTGCCGGTGGCGCATCACCAGCTGCTCGCGCACGGGCTGGCGGTGCGGGCGCTGCGCGCGGCCGGTGCGGACACGATCGGCGTGGCCGCGCAGCACTTCCCGGTCTCGCCCGCGTCCTCGTCCGAGGACGACGTGCGGGCCGCCGCGCTCTTCGCCACGCTGACCAACTGGCTGTTCGCCGACCCGGTCCTGGGTGGCGGCTACCCGCAGGGGTTCGGCGAGCAGCTGCCGGTGCGCGACGGCGACCTCGCGATCATCGCGGAGCCACTGGACTTCTACGGCGTGAACTACTACGAGCCGACCCGGATCGAGGCGCCGCGGCCGGACCGGGACTACCGCGGCGTGCTGGAGGTGGACATCCCGGCCGGGATGCCGTTCGCGCCGGTGCCGGTGCCGGACGCGGAACGCACCGACTTCGGCTGGGCGATCGCGCCGGCCGGGCTGACCACGATCCTCACCACGCTGCGGGACCGGTATCCGGCGCTGCCGCCGGTGGTGGTGACGGAGAACGGCGCGTCGTTCCGGGAGCCGGTCGCGGACCGGCGGCGCGTCGCGTTCCTGGACGCGCACCTGCGCGCGGTGCTGGACGCGATGGCGGCCGGCGTCGACGTGCGCGGCTACTACGTGTGGTCCGCGCTGGACAACTTCGAGTGGGCGGCCGGGTTCGAGGAGCGCTTCGGCCTGATTCACGTCGACCCGGCCACGCTGGCCCGGACCCGGAAGGAGTCCTGGCATTGGTTCCGCGACCTGATCGCCGCCCAGCCTTGAGCGGTCGCTCAGTTGCGTCTATCCCGCGGCTCAATATGCGCTGTTCACGCAGTTCATAGCGACTGTGCTACTGCTCAGCTCTTTCTGTGTGATTACTCAGTCGATCGACGAACGTGGCCGCGATCCGGGTCAGCCGCCCGGCGCGGCCCTCCTCCGCCCACCCGTCCACCAGGCTGAGCAGCGCGCTGCCCTCGACCAGGATGATGAAGTCGTCGATCACCGCGTCGTCGATCACGCCGGGCCGCAGCTCGCCCCGCTCCCGCGCCTCACGCATGCAGACCCGAAGCAACTCCCGGATCTGCACGTGCGACTCGCGCCGGGACGCCGCCAGCCGCGGGTGGGACAGCGCCGCCCCGGCGAACGCCACGTTCACGTGCGCGTCCGCCGCCCGCTCGTCGTCGAACGGCAGCGCCGCCTCCAGCGCCGCCCGCAGCGCGGCCAGCCCGGCCAGCGCACCGCCCAGCCGGAACGCGCGCGCCACGATCCGCTCGTACATCGCGGCCTGCGCCGCCACCAGGATGTCGTCCTTGCCGCCGAGGAAATGTGCCAGCACGCTCAGCGAGCAGCCGGCCTCGTCCGCGATCGCCCGGGTCGTCGTGCCCTCCACGCCGCGCGCCCGGACCACCCGCCAGGCCGCCACCAGCAGCTCGGCCCGCCGCTCCCCATGATCGACCAGCCTCGGCACGCCCTCACCCTACGACCCGCCGCACACCCACCCAGAAGCGCTGCCCCACGGACCATCCCGGCCACCGCACCCCCGCGCATCCCGGCCACCGCGCGCCCCAGCCACCGCGCCCCCGCGCATCCCGGCCACCGCGCGCCCCGCGCATCCCAGCCACCGCGCGCCCCGCGCATCCCAGCCACCGCGCGCCCCGCGCATCCCAGCCACCGCGCGCCCCGCGCATCCCAGCCACCGCGCGCCCCGCGCATCCCGGAGCCGGGCACGACTCCGCCCGGCTGCGGGCCATAGCTGCATACCGCGCCGGTTTCGCTTAGAGGGCCCCCAGCAGGGACGCCGCGGCGGAGTAAGGGTCGCGCCGGCCGGCCACCACCTCGGCCGCCAGCTCGGTCAGCGCGGTGCCGCCGCGCAGCGCGGACAGCCGGGCGCGCACCGTGCCCAGCGCGATCGCCTCGACCTCGGCGGCGGCGCGGGCCGCGCGGCGGCGGTCCAGCTCACCGTGCGCGACCAGCCAGTCGTGGTGCTTGTCCAGCGCGGCCAGCGTGTCGTCGATGCCCTCGGCGCGGGACGCGACCGCGCGGACCACCTGCGGCCGCCACTCGCCGGGGGCGCGCTCGCCGAGGGCGATCATGCCCTGGATGTCGCGGTAGGTGGCGTCCGCGCCGTCCCGGTCGGCCTTGTTGACCACGAACACGTCCGCGATCTCCAGGATGCCGGCCTTCACGGCCTGGATCGCGTCGCCCATGCCGGGCGCCAGCAGCACCGTCGTGGTGTCCGCCAGCGACGCGACCTCGACCTCGGCCTGCCCGACACCGACCGTCTCGACCAGCACCACGTCGCAGCCCGCGCCCTCCAGCACGCGCACGGCCTGCGGCGTCGCGGCGGACAGCCCGCCCAGATGACCCCGGTTGGACATGGACCGGATGTAGACGCCGGGATCGGTCGCGTGGTCCTGCATGCGGACCCGGTCACCCAGGATCGCCCCGCCGCTGAACGGGCTGGACGGGTCGACCGCCAGCACACCGACCCGGTGGCCCTGCTTGCGCAGCGCGCGGACCAGCTCGTTCGTGGTGGTGGACTTGCCCACGCCGGGCGAGCCGGTGATGCCGACGATCCGGGCCCGCCCGGAGTCCGCGGCCAGCGCCGCGGCCATCTCCGGCAGCGCCGGGTCGCCGGACTCGACCAGCGTGATCAGCCGGGCCACCGCGCGCGGGTCGCCGTCCCGGGCGTGCGTGACCAGCAGCGGGATGTCGCGGCTGCGGCGCAGTGACGTCACGGCACTTTGATGATCAGCGCGTCGCCCTGGCCGCCACCGCCGCACAGCGCGGCCACGCCCACGCCGCCGCCGCGCCGGCGCAGTTCCAGCGCCAGTGTGAGCGCGAGCCGGGCGCCGGACATGCCGATCGGGTGGCCGAGCGCGATCGCGCCGCCGTTCACGTTCACGATCTCGGGGCTGATCCCGAGGTCACGGATGGACTGGATGCCGACCTGCGCGAACGCCTCATTGATCTCCACCAGGTCGAGGTCGGCCGCGGTCAGGCCCTCCTTGGCCAGCGCCGCGTTGATCGCGTTCGACGGCTGCGAGTGCAGCGAGTTGTCCGGACCGGCCACGTTCCCGTGCGCGCCGATCTCCGCGATCCAGCTCAGGCCCAGATCCTCGGCCTTCGCCTTGGACATCACCACGACCGCGGCCGCGCCGTCCGAGATCGGCGACGCGCTGCCGGCCGTGATCGTCCCGTCCGGCGCGAACGCGGGCCGCAGCCGGGCCAGCGACTCGACCGTGGTGTCCGGCCGGATCCCCTCGTCCTCGCTGATCACGATCGGCTCGCCCGTGCGCCGCGGGATCGAGACCGGCGTGATCTCCTCCGCGAAGTGCCCGTTCTTCTGCGCGGCCGCGGCCCGCTGGTGGCTGGCCGCGGCGAACGCGTCCTGCTCCGCGCGGGTGATCCCGTGCCGGGCGCCGTGCCGTTCCGTGGACTCGCCCATCGAACAGCAGTCCCACGCGTCGGTGAGTCCGTCCAGCGCCATGTGGTCCTTGAGCACCACGTCGCCGTACTTGTAGCCCTGCCGCTGGCCGGTCAGCAGGTGCGGCGCGTTCGTCATCGACTCCATGCCACCGGCCACCACGACGTCGTACTCACCGGCGCGGATCAGCTGGTCGGCGAGCGCGATCGCGTCCAGCCCGGAGAGGCACACCTTGTTGATGGTCAGCGCCGGCACCGACATCGGGATGCCGGCCTCCACCGCGGCCTGCCGGGCCGGGATCTGCCCCGCACCGGCCTGCAGCACCTGGCCCATGATCACGTACTGGACCGCGGCCGGATCGACGCCGCCCCGCTCCAGCGCCGCCCGGATGGCCACGCCGCCGAGCTTCGTGGCGGGCAAGTCCTTGAGGTTGCCGAGCAGCCGGCCCATCGGGGTCCGCGCTCCGCCGACGATTACCGATCCCATCGCTACCGTCCCTGTGGGTGGGTCGACGCTGACCTTAACGCTTGTTCGGGTAAGACTATCGTCCATGACCTCACAGCCCGATGCCGGATCCGTCACACACGGAGACATCGGCATTCTTCGCATCGACCACGTCGGCATCGCGGTAGCCGACCTGGACGCCGCCGTCGAGTTCTACGCCCGGATCTTCGGCATGCGATGCGTCCACCAGGAGACAAACGCCGACCAGGGCGTCCGCGAGGCCATGCTCTCCGTCGGCCCGGCACCGGAGGGCGGCCGCCTCCAGCTCCTGGCGCCACTCACGCCCGACTCCACGATCGCGAAGTTCCTGGACCGCAACGGCCCCGGACTCCAGCAACTCGCCTACACCGTCGCGGACGTCGACGCCGCCTGCACCGCCCTCCGCGCCCGCGGCGTCCGCCTCCTCTACCCCGAACCCAGACGCGGCACCGCCGGCTCCCGGATCAACTTCGTCCACCCCAAGGACGCCGGCGGCGTCCTGGTCGAACTCGTCGAACCCGCGCCCCCGCACCAGTAGTGCCCCGTCACGGCCGCCGAAGTTCAAAGCATCCAGGAGCGAACTCCCCCACTTCCGGCGCGGCACTACCGCCCACGCGCATCCGACCCCGTCGCCCATCCACGGGCTCGCCGGGCGCACGCAACCGGCCCGTTGCAGCCGGGCACCGGGCACCGGGCGCCGGACGCCGGACGCTGGTGCCGGAAATATCATGAAATCTTGTCCTGCGGACTGAAGCTCGCTGTCATCGATCGATGCCACTCAGCCCTGAGTGATCATTCAGTCACCGACCCAGCGTCGGGTGCAATCACAGCGGCGGCCGAGGCTCTATCCGGGAATTGCGGGGGTGTGGCACCCGCCGGCACGTGGGCCGGTCCGGCACCGGTGGCGTCCCGGTATACGCGGTCGGCCATCCGCGGCCAGCCTCCCGGCGGGAGCAAGCAGCAGCGTCGCCCCCGCGGGCGCCGGTCGCCGCCGGCGCCCTCTGTTGGGTCTCGCCGTGACCGGACCGAACGGCACCACGGCCCCCGCCGCCTCACCTCTCGCACCTCAGCCTTCGCGCCGCACCACAGGCCTCCCACCACACCACACCGCACCGCAGGTTCCCACCGCGGCACCCGCGCCGCACCACAGGCCTCGCACCACACCGCACCGCGGATTCCCACCGCGGCACCCGCGCCGCACCGCAGGTCCGGAGACGCGCCGCGGATCTCGCATCGCGGCATCCGCGCTGCGTCACAGGCCTCATAGGCGACATCCGTCACCGCACCGCGTGAGCTCGTGCCGCGGGGCTCGCGTCACGTCACGGGTGCCGCCGCGCACCGGGCCTTCCGCCGATGCGGACGTCGCGGGCGCAGTGGAAGGCGCGGCGCGGGACGGTGGGTGCGGCGATGGTCGCGTGGGTTTCCCGCGCCGTGCGGGACCGGCTCCGATGCCGGACGGCAAGCGGAGCGCCAGCGGAGGCTTGCCGGGCGGCGAGGTTTGCCCGCGGGAGCACTCGGAACGTGGCCACGCCGGAAGCGGGAAGATCGGCTTTTACGTGGTCTTGGGTGCACCGGCGGCGCGGCATATAGATAAACCAGTCTCGGGACGGCGTGACCGAACGGCGTGTACCTGCGACCTAACCGTGTGCTAACGTGCGCAGCGCCTCGCACCCGGTCTGCAAACTTCTCTTTTTTGGGGCAAAGTTCAACGAGTCGGGGCTTACGGGGGTTAGTGCGGCATTAGGCCCGATATCCGACGTCAGCGCAGCGCCTGCTCGGCCCCGTCCGCCGAGTGGTCGATCCCTGTTGGACCGAATCGGCGATCAGGCCGGTGACCAGCGGAGTTGACCATGAAAGCGGTCCGGGACATGCCCCGCACGCTCTTGCGAAGCACCAGGGTACGTCTGCCAGTATGTCCCAATGCCCCAGCAGCAGGACTCTTCCCTCGCGTTCTTCGAGAGCGCGAAATCCGAGCACGACTTCACGGTCGTTCTCCGCGGTTACGACCGCGGCCAGGTGGACGCGCACCTGGGCCGGCTGGTCGCCGCCCTGAACCAGTCGGAGCAGGCGCGGGCCGAGGCCGAGCAGCGGATGAACGACGCGCAGCGCCGGCTGCGCCAGGCTGAGCAGCGA
Organism: Catenuloplanes indicus; assembly: GCF_030813715.1. Classification (NCBI taxonomy): domain Bacteria; kingdom Bacillati; phylum Actinomycetota; class Actinomycetes; order Micromonosporales; family Micromonosporaceae; genus Catenuloplanes; species Catenuloplanes indicus. Next base: position 6,120,246 of record NZ_JAUSUZ010000001.1, on the reverse strand, counting down.
CTCAGCTCGGTCGAGCAGAAGCTGACCGACACCAACAAGCAGCTCGAGGAGAACAACCGCCCGACGCTCTCCGGTCTCGGGACGCGGGTCGAGCAGATCCTCCGCCTCGCCGAGGAGCAGGCGAACGATCACCGCAGCGAGGCCAAGCGCGAGTCGGAGGGCATCCTCTCCGCCGCCCGCCTGGAGGCCCGGGAGATCACCGACAAGGCCCGCGCCGAGGCCGCCGCGATGAAGGCGACCGCGGAGCGCGAGGCCGGCCAGGTCCGCACGCACGCCGAACGCGAGGCCGCCGAGGTCCGCGTGCAGGCCCGCCGCGAGGCGGACACGCTGCGCGCCGACGCCGACCGCGAGACCAAGCAGCTGCGCACCGTCACCGCCCACGAGGTCGCGGAGCTGAAGTCCACTGTCGAGCGCGAGGTCTCCACGCTGCGCGCCACCGCCGAGCGGGAGATCACCCAGCTCCGGGCGAAGGCGGCTCGCGAGGCCGAGGAGAAGCGGGCCGAGGCGACCAAGATGCTCACCGACGCCCGCGACAAGCGCGACAAGGACCTGCAGGCCCTCGCGCTGGAGCTCGCCGAGCGCCGGGAGAAGGCGGAGCGCGAGGAGTCGCAGCGGCACGCCGCCCAGGTCGCCGCCACGCAGAAGATGGTCGCCGAGGCCGAGGAGCGCGCCCGCGCCGCCGAGGACCGCGCCAAGGAGATCGAGCAGCGCGCCGAGGCCCGCCGCGTCGAGTCCGAGCGCAACGCGAACGAGACCGTCGAAAAGGCCAAGGCGCTCTCCGACAAGACCATCAACGAGGCGCGTGCCGAGGCGCACCGCCTGGTCACCGAGGCCCGCACCGAGGCCGACCACACCACGCAGGCCGCCCGCCGCGAGGTCGAGGACCTGACCCGCCAGAAGGACGCCGTCACGTCCCAGCTCGGTCAGATGCTCTCGGGTCTGGCCGGCATCGTCCCCACGCCGGCCGCCGCCGCACCCGCCGCCGCTCCGGCCGCCGCCGCCAAGCCCGAGGCCGAGGCCACGGACTCCGGCGACGCCACCGACGACAAGGTTCCGGCCAAGGCCGGCAACTGAGCACCGCCCCGCGCCGGGTTTGGCAGAACCCGGACGGCACCGCATACGTCCCGTCAGGCCGGTTGAATTCCGCGCGTGACGGGACGATGCATATGTGTGACCACCACTTTTGACCGTCGCTTCCAACAACTGCGACTACGGCGGCTCGTTGGTACGGTAGGTCCGCCGGGTTTGGCAGAACCCGACAGTTCACCCAAAAAAGCGACAACACTGAGAAGCGCATACGTCCCGTCAGGCCGGGTGTGTATCCGGGCCGGACGGGACGGCGTGTGTGTGAGGATGGAACCATGTCACACGGCGGGGAAATCTTCGATCTCGGCGACAACATGGCTCCGGAGCCCACCTTCGAGTCACAGTTCAAGGGCTACGACCGCAAGCAGGTCGATCGGTACGTCGCCCGCGCCGAGGCCGAGATCGCCACGCTCGCCACCGAGCGAGAGCAGGCCTACGGCGAGATCCAGCGCATGGCCCGCGAGGTCGAGCAGCTGAAGGCCGAGGTCGCCGCGCAACGGCGGCGGGCCGCCACCCCGGAGCGGGTCTCGTTCCGGCACCTCGGGCCGCGCGTGGAGCAGATCCTCGCACTCGCCGAGGACCAGGCCGAAGCGATCCGCACCGAGGCGACGCAGGACATCGCGGACCGGCGCAACGAGGCCGACCGGGTGCTGAACGAGGCCCGGGAGGACGCGGACCGGATGGTCGCGGACGCCCGCACCCGCGCGCACGAAGCGGCCCGCGACTTCGAGATCGCGCTCGCCTCCCGCCGCGCCGAGGAGGACAAGGTCGACGCGCAGCGCCGGAGCACGGCCGAGGCGGAGATCGCGGCGGCGCGCGAGGAGGCGGACAAGGCCCGCAGCGAGGGGCAGGCCGCGCTGGCCCGCGCCCAGCAGGAGGCACGCCAGCTCACCGAGCAGACCAAGCAGTACGTGCAGCGCACCCGCGCCGAGACCGAGGCGTACGTGCAGTCCTCGCGCACCCAGGTGCAGCAGGAGCTGAGCCACTGGCGCAGCAGCGTCGAGCAGGAGATCAACCAGCGCAACGCCGCGGCCGAGCGCGAACTGGCCGAGCTGCGCACCGCGGCCGAGCACGAGGTCGCACAGCGCCGCACCGCGGCCGCGCAGGAGCTCAGCCAGCTCCGCGCCGAGGCCGAGAAGCAGATCGCCGACCAGCGGGCGGATGCGGAACGGCAGCTCAACGAGGCCCGGCGGGCGGCGGACAAGGAGGCGGCCGAGGCGCACGCGCGGCTCACCGCGGTCCAGCAGGAGGTCACCGCCACGCAGAAGCAGCTCACCGGGCTGCGCGAGGAGATCTCCACGACCGAGTCCGCGCTGGCCGACCTGCGCGAGCAGACGATCACCGCGCAGCAGGAGTCGGACAAGGTCGCGGAGAAGCTCAGCGGCGTGCAGAAGCAGCTCGCCACGGAACTGAAGCGCCTCACCGACGCACAGCGCTCCGCGGAGGCGGCCGAGCGGCACGCGTCCGACGTGCGCCGCCAGGTGCAGCGCGAGGCGAAGCGGGTGGCGGAGCTGGCGGCGGCGGCGGTGCTCGCGGCGGCAGCCGGTCCGGCGGACGCGGCGGACCGGTCGGACGATGCCGCGGGTGAGGTCGAGGCTTCCGCGGAGGTAGCGCCGGCGGCTTCGGCCGGGGGGTCGCCGTCCGAGGCCGCTGCGTCGTCCACGGCTCCGGCTGCGGGTTCCCCGGTCGCGGCCTCCTCGGCGTCGCCGGCTTCGCCGAGGTCGTCTGCGCCGTCGGCGGCCTCCGCGTCTTCAGCCGAGGCCGACTCGTCCAAGGCGTCCCCGGCTGAGGCTTCGGCGGCTGAGGCTTCGGCGGCTGACGCGGCCAGCGCCTCCGAGACGGGCGCTTCGTCAGGCGGTACTTCTCCGGCCGGCACTTCGTCCGGCGACGGCTCGTCGAGCGGTGACGCGACCCAGGTGCTCACGCAGCAGGACCTGGCCGAGGCCGCCGCCGCGGCGAAGCGGGAGAGCAAACCGAAGCAGGACATGCCACCGGCGGCCACGACCGGGTCGGCCGACACCACACAGGTGATCACCGACAAGGCGGACGCCACACAGGTGATCACCAACCGGGCCGGCACCACGCCGGGGGTCACGGACGAGGCCGACGCCACGCAAGTGATCTCCGCGGAGGCGGTCCGGCAGGCGCAGGCCGCCGCGGTAGCGCCGAAGCAGACGGACGGACCGCCGGCGTCGCTGAGCAACGCGACCGCCGCGCCGACCGCGGTCATGCCGACCGTGCCGGCCGCAGCCGCCGCCCGGGCCACCGCGCCGGACGCCCGCGACGGCAAGGCCGCCGAGGGCCTCAAGGCGAACTCCTCCACCGCGGTCTGAGCGTTCACCGGACGAGGGGCGGCCGGTCACGGCCGCCCCTCGCGTCGTTCATGGCACCGCCACCGCGCGCCGGATACGCTGCGCGCTGGAGGTGTGCAGGTGAGCCAGAAGCCCGAGACAACGGACGAGAGGCCTTCTCCCCCGGCGGACGCCGGCCCGGTTCTCACCGCTCCACCCGAGCCGATCCCGTCCGATCCCGCGCCCGCGCACCTGATGGGCCGGGCCGACGCGGAGCGCGCGTTCGGCGAGGCGAAGTTCGGCGAGCCCGGCCGCCCGCTGCGCCGCAACCCGTTCCTGATCGGGTTCCTCGGGGGTCTCGGACTGGCCGTGGCGTACGCGGTGTTCCTCGGCCTCAGCAACGCGTCGTCCGTACTGGTGCTGGTCTTCATCGCGCTCTTCCTCGCGGTCGGCCTGCACCCCGCCGTGGTGCGCCTGCAGCGCTGGCGTGTCCCCCGCGGCCTGGCCGTGGCGCTGGTCGTGCTGTTCGTGGTCGGCTTGATCGTCGGTGGCATCACCGCGCTGGTCCCGCCGATCGTCACCCAGGTCGGCGGCTTCGTCGAGCAGCTGCCGTCCTACGTGGAGGCGTTGCAGCGCAGCCGCACGCTGCGCGACCTGATCCAGGACTACGACCTGGTGGAGAAGGTCCAGGCGCTGGTCAGCACGGAGAACGCCTCACGCGTCTTCGGCGGCGTCTTCGGCGGCGCCCGGCTGTTCTTCGGCACGGTCTTCAACGTGCTCACCGTGCTCATCCTGACCATCTACTTCCTGGCCTCGTTCGAGCGAATGAAGCGGGCCGGCTACCTGCTCGTCCCCGCCTCCCGCCGCGCCCGGGTCCAGCTGATCGGCGACGAGATCCTCGCCAAGGTCGGCGCCTACCTGGTCGGCGCGCTCGCGATCGCGCTGCTGTGCGGCCTGTCCACGTTCGTGTTCGCGCTGACCGTGGGCCTGCCGTACCCGTTCGCACTCGCCATCGTGGTGGCGATCTGTGACCTGGTCCCGCAGATCGGCGCCACCCTCGGGGCCGTCGTGGTGAGCCTGGTCGGCCTGGCCACGTCGCTGCCCATCGGCATCGCCTGCATCGTCTTCTTCCTGCTCTACCAGCAGATCGAGAACTATCTCATCTATCCCAAGGTCATGCGCCGCTCGGTCGAGGTCAGCGACGTCGCCGCCATCGTCGCCGCCCTTCTCGGCGTCTCCCTCTTCGGGATCATCGGCGCGCTGGTCGCGATTCCCGCGGTCGCCGCCCTCCAGATCATCATCCGCGAGGTCCTCATCCCCCGCCAGGCCACCCGCTGACCGTACGGGCGGGCACCCCTTCGGGTGATCATTCAGCGTTCTCCCACAATGCAAATTGCATATAAGTCATCCGATATTGACACACCCACGCAACGCTTTGTCAGAATTCGCAGCCATGATGAGCCGCCTCGTGCAGAGTGACCTGCTATGAGAGCCTGTCCGAGGGCCCCTGCGCAATCATCGCTCCGACATTCGAACGGCACTGCTGTCCTCAAGACGACCGCACCGCGGGCTATCCACTATGGAAGCCGATGTGGATAATTGGGCCGCGGCGACCGCGGGCGCGTTCGTTCCCTTCTTGCCGCTTCGAGTGGAGGGTGCCAGCGGACTGACGGGAGGAATCGTGACTGATCCGCCGGGCTCTCCCGGATCGGCCGACCACGCCCGGCTCATCTCGCTTCTCCGCACCGTTTCACCGGCATCCTTGGCCGCCGCCGCCGTCGACCTGAGCTTCGGTTCACCGAGCGAAGATCCCGACTGGGCGGATGTGGAGGGCATCGTCAGGTGGATCGACGGCTTACCGGTCACGGTGGACGCGCCGGCCCCGTTGGCCTGTTTCGCCGAGCGGCTGGCGCACGACCCGACGGTGCCGAACGGCACCGAGTTGCACGCCTGGTTCGACTCAGCCTCCGGCTTGGATCCGAGTTCTCGTCTGGAGATCCATTCCGCCACCCTCCGGAACCTCGTTCGGCTGCGCACGTTAAGTAACCAGATCTACACTGACGGGGATGCCGGGCCAATCGGACGCCCTTCAGCGCGCCACGAAGGAGAAGCCGAACCCTTGTCCAGTCCCGCACTCGCTCACTCGCTACTCCCCGCCACCGAGACGGAGCTGGGAGGCGCGCGGGAGCCCGTGCGCATCTGGGGAGGCGTCCCGCTTCGCAACCCGGATTTCACCGGACGCGAGACCCTGCTCTCCGATCTGCGCAAGGCGCTGGAGACGCGATCCGCCGCCTCGGTCCTGCCACAGACGCTGCACGGCATGGGCGGTGTGGGCAAGACCCAGCTCGCCGTCGAGTTCGTCTACCGCTACCAGGAGCAGTACGACCTGGTCTGGTGGATCGCCGCCGAGCAGCAGTCGCTGGTCCTTCAGTCACTGCACGAGCTGGCCCGGCGGCTCGGCCTGCCGCAGACCGAGGACATGCGCCAGAGCGCGATCATGGTGATGGACGCGCTGGCCACCACGAGTCTGCGCTGGCTGATCGTCTACGACAACGCGCTGAACCCGGACGACATCACCGGCCTGGTGCCGTCGGCGGGCGGCCACGTGTTGCTCACCTCTCGCAATCAGACCTGGGCCAGCGTGTGGGACGCCATCGAGGTGGACGTCTTCGACCGGCCGGAGAGCGTCGAACTCATCCGCAAGCGGGGCGACGTCATCACCCGGGAGGACGCGGAGCGGCTCGCGGAGAAACTCGGCGACTTGCCGCTCGCCCTCGATCAGGCGGCGTCCTGGCAGCGTGCCACGCGCATGCCCGTCTCTGAGTACCTGGAGCTCTTCGATCACCACGTGCGGGAGCTGCTGGACGAGGGACGCCCGGCGAACTACCCGACGACCGTGGCGGCCTTCGTCAACATCGCGTTCGAGCGACTGCGTACGGAGGCACCCGCGGTCGCGCAGTTGCTGGAGCTGTTCGCATATCTCGGGGCCGAGCCGCTCTCGGTGAGCCTGCTTCGCGCCGCAAAGAACAGCGCCGTCTCCCAGCCGCTCGGCTCGGTCCTGCGCGACTCGATCAAACTGAACCGTACGATTCGCGCGCTCCGCCAGTACGGCCTGGCGAAGGTCGGCGGCGATCAGGCGATCCAGGTGCACCGCCTGGTCCAGCTGGTCATCCGGGAAGGGCTCAGCGAGGACCTCGCCGAGCAGAGCCGGCGGAACGCCCACGCGATCCTGGCGGCCGCGAATCCGGAGGCACCGGGCAATCGGGAGAACTGGTCGACGTACGCGCTGATCGAACCGCATCTCCAACCGGCCGGGCTGGTGCACTCCGACGAGCGCGAAGCACACCAGGCGGTCATCGACCAGATCCGGTACCTGTACGTCATCGGCGATGCCGAGGGTTCGCGGCGGCTCGGGGAACTCGCGGTCAGCGTCTGGCAGAAGAACCGCACCGCGCCCAACCTGGGGCCGGACGGGGAACACACTCTCATCGCCACCCGGCATCTCGCCAACGCGCTGCGCCAACTCGGCATGACCGAGCGCGCCAAGACGCTGGACATCGAGACCCTCGACCGGTTCGAACAGAACCCGGACTTCGGGCGGCTGCACGAGCACACGCTGTTCACGCTGGCCGGCATCGGCGTCGATCTGCGCATCGCGGGCGATCTGCAAGGCGCGCTGGCCTCCGAGGACGACACCGTTGAACGGCACCGCGCGGCATACGGCGACGACGACTACGAGACCATTCGCGTCCTCGGCAACCGGGCGGTCAGCCTGCGGATGCTGAGCCGTTTCAGCGAAGCCTACGAGGTGGATCTGGAGGTGCTGTCCGCGCTGCAGGAAACGGTCGGCGAGAACCACTGGCTGACCCTGTTGATGCAGTCGAATCTCGCGCGCGACCTCTACGGGCTCGGCCGCTACTCGGAGGCGCTGGAGCTCCAGCGGAACTTCCTTCCGTTGCACGCCGCCGTCATCGGCGAGCGGCACCCGCACGTGCTTCTGGCGCACCGCATGCTCGCCATCGCCCTGCGGAAGACCGGTGCGTTCGGAGAAGCGCTCACCTACGCGCGCAACAACTACCGCGACGTGTCGGCGCGGTACGGCCCGGACCACGAGTACGCATTGAGCGCCGCGATGACGCTGGCGAACACGCTGCGCACGCTGGGCCAGCCGGGTGAGGCCCGCAATCTCGCCACGGGCGCGCTGAACCGATACCGCCGCCTCTACGGCGACGAGCATCCGCTGACGCTTGCGGCGGCGACGAACATGAGCATCATCCTGCGCGCCCTGGGCGAGCACCGCGACGCCCTCGACCTGGACCAGCGAACGCTGGGCGCGCTCACCGGCAGCCTCGGCGACGAACACAGCTACACGCTCTGCGTCGCCGCCAACCATGCCAACAACCTCGTACAGGCGCACGAACTGGCCGCCGCACGGGATCTGTCGGAGAAGACTCTCGCGCTATCGCGGTCCGCTCGGGGGCCCCAGCATCCCTACACCCTCGCCTGTGCCGCCAACACCGCGCTCGACCGTATCGCCACGGGCAACGACGCCGGTGGCCGCTCCCTGCTCGACGAGACGGTCCTGGCACTGAGCGAGGCGCTGGGCCCGGACCACCCGGAGACCGTGGACATCGGTCGCGGCAAGCGAGCCGAGTGCGACATCGAGCCGCCACCGACCTGAGCCGCTCACGGTCAGGGTGAGTTGCCGAACGCGGCCAGACTCTCGACCGTCGACGACAGCCCTCGAAGCACGTGGTCGAGGGCGCCGTCGAGGTCCGCGGCGTCTGCGGCCACCAACTCCCCGATCGGTAAAGCGCGCACGTCGGCCAGCATCGAAGCATCGTCCGTCGTGTCCTGGTCGTTCTCGAACATGCAGGCCTCCGCACCCTTGTCTCGTGAGCCAGGGATCGCGCGCAGGTGTCGACAACACTGGCGGCCGGGGCATGAGCAAGCGCCGCGATCCGGGTGCGACGCAATCGTCGCCGAGAGGCCGTTACGAGTGAGGAGCACCCCGCGTGCTCGGCGGCCTCGTACGCACTCTGACAGTATCTTACGCTCCGTACGACACCTTTCACAGACGAACATCACTACGCTGCGCCACGAATAGCACCCCGTGGGATTCCGATCAGGACCGTCCGTTCCGGACTGACCAGGCCTCATGTTTGCGCGCCAGCTCATCGCGCGACCGTTGGGTGATCACGACGGGCAACGGCCGCGCGTCCAGCTCGTCGATCGCGGCGCCCATCGCGGTCACGAAGCGCCGACCGGCCGGGGTCAGCTCGGCCGACCCGTCCAGCGCCTCCCAGCCGGCCCGCACCTCGGCGCGGAACGTGGCGAACCGTGCCTCCGCCTCCGGGTCGATCCCGCGCAGCCGCGACCACGCGTCCGCCACGCCCAGGAACGCGTACACCCCCTGCAACAGCCCGCCGGTCGGCCGTGGATCGGTGCGCCACGGCGCGAAGTGCCGCTCCGCGCCGGACGGCGCGTACATCGGGCACAGCGCCAGCACCGCGCTCAGTTTCGAGTGCTGGAACTCGTGCACCAGCGTCACCACCAGGTCCACCGCGGACAGCGGCCGGGTCAGCCCGACCATCCCGAACGAGTCCCGCCCGGTGCCGCTGCGCGCCGCGCCGGTGCCGTCGTCGTGCAGCGGCACCAGCACGCGCAGCCCGGCGGCCAGCTCCGGTGCCCGGTCCGGCAGCACCCGCCCGAGCAGCTCCCACGCCTCCGCGAACACGTCACTCCACCGTGCGGCCTCGTCCGCGCCGAGCCGCGCGGCCGGTGGCGCGTGGTAGGAGTCGCGGTACGGATCACCGTCCTCCAGCGTCACGCCGGCCCCCAGCGCCCGCACCGGCTCCCAGGACGCACCCTCGCCGGGCACCCGCAGCAGCCGTCCCGCGCACGCCAGCGTCACGGACGACGCGCCGCCGGTGACCGTGATCCGCACCGGGCCGTCGGCGGGACCGCCCGGCAGCCGTGCCGTGCCCAGGCCGGGCAGCGTCAGCGCGCCGCCGGTCGCGTACCCCCAGGTCGACGCGTCGATCCCGGTCTCCGCGGCCGCGGCGGCCGCCAGCGCGCCGAGATAGCCGAGGTCCGCGTCCACGGCCGAGCGGGCGCGCAGCCGCCGCACCGCGCCCGCGGCCCACGCGCCGGTCAGCGGGCTGCCGAGCAGCCGCTCGTACACCTCCGGTTTGCGTTTCTGCGCCGCCGCCAGCGCGGCCACCGCCGCGTCCCGGTGCTGCACCGGGCCGGGCCAGTGCGTGCACACGTAGCGCAGGAGCAGCAGCGTGCGGCTCAGCTGGCTCTCCGCGAGCCGGCGGACCGCGTCCGCGCCGCCGAGACCGGTGGCGAGCGCGGCGAAGTCGTCGTCGCTGAGACGGTGGAAGTCAGTCACGGTGTGAGGCCGCCAATCTCTGCTGGACGTCGTCCGAGACCACCCTGATCACGTGGCGGATCAGCCGGGTCATGTCGGCGCAGTACACGGTGGGGTTGAGGAAACCCGCTCCACGCCGGTAGCGGTGCGCGTAGTGCCCGGCGCCGCAGACCGTGTGCAGCGGGCAGGACCGGCAGGTATCGCACAGCGCCCGCAGCCCGATCTGCCGGGCCACCACGCCGGGGTTGGTGAACGCCGCGTCGAACCGGTCGCCGAACACGGTCAGCCCGGTCGCGCACGCGCCCGGATAAGCCGACTTCAGCGAGTCGACCTGCTCGATCGCGCCGTCCGACTCGACCACCGCGACCGCGACCGGGCTCAGCCCGACCTGCTCGGACCGCCCACCGCGCCCCAGGATCAGCCGGATCAGGTCCTCGAACAGCCGGATCCGGATCGGCTGCGGCCGCTCGGCGTACCAAAGATCAAAAACCTTGATCAGCCATTCACCGTACGGCGCGGCCGCGCGCGATTCCGGCGGATGTTCCCAGTTCGCGTGCGGCAGCAGGAAGTCGAGCACCGGTGGCGCGTAGCGGCGCAGGTGCGCGTAGCACTCGGCCGGGTCCTGCGTGATGTCCACCGTGGCCAGCAGCCCGGCGTAGGACGCCCGGTGCTCCGGCGCGGTGAGCAGCCGCAACGCCCGGTCGACGCCGGCGCTGCTGCCCCGCCCGTCCGCGTACCGCCGATGACGGTCGTTCGCCTCCGCCGTCCCGTCCAGGCTGACTCCCACCCGTACCCCGTGGGATTGAAGCAGGTGCAGTGTCGGCACGTCGAGCAGCAGCGCGTTCGTCTGCAGTTGCACCTCCAGCGTCGTGACCGGCGCGATCGCCGCGGTCAGGTCCGCGAGCAGCGGCTCCAGCCCGGCCGTGCCCAGCAGCAGCGGCTCGCCGCCGTGCAGGATCACCCGTACGCGGGACAGCTCATGGTCGCGGGCGTGTTCCGCGATCCGCCCCGCCGCGGCCCGCCATGTCGCCGGCGCCATCGCCATCGGCCGGTCCCGCCAGCTCTGGTCCGCCATCGTGTAGACGTAGCAGTAGTCGCAGGCCAGGTTGCACCGCTGATGGACCTTGAGCACGAAGTCCCGGAACGGCGTCGGCCGCCACCCGTCCGCCCGCAGCGCCGGGACGTCGAGCTCCGCGTCCGGCCAGCGCGGCCTCGTCACGACCGGAATGGGACCGTCCATCGCCTCGTCCCTTCGGCTCGACCCGCGCCCGCGGACGAATGTTAGGTGGGCGGCGGCTCCACATCGCACTCGCCTCGCTGCCCCTGCCGCAAGGCCGACACGTGCGGGTGATCCGCCCCGAGGAGCTCCTCCAGCCTACCGAGAGTCTCCGCCAGCCCGGGCACCCGTTCCGACCGCGCACCCAGCAGCCCATGGTTGGCAGCGCAGGTCAGCGTCTCCGGATGGTCCTCGCCGCGCACCTCGCACATCAACTCGAACGTGTCCGCGAGCAGGCCCGCCGCGGACTCCTCCTCGTGCACCATGGCGAGGTCGTTCGCCAGCCCCATCGACGCAGCGAGCGCATAGGGGTGCTTCGCCCCGAGTGTCTGGCGCAGCGCGTCCAGCGTCAGCCGGTCGATCTGCCGCGCCTTCCGCGCCTCGCCCTGGGCCCGCTGGATGATGCCGAGGTTTATCGACGCGGCGAGCGAGAGCGGGTTCCGGTCGCCGAAGCTGCGCCGGTACCGGTGGATCGCCATGGTCGCCAGATCCCAGGCGGACGTGTGCTGCCCGGTGGCGGCCAGCGTGTTCGCGTACGTCATCACCGCGGCCAGGGTGTTCTCGTGGTCGGCCCGGTACGTCCCCTGGCAGTTGAGGTAGTGCTCGCGGCTCTCGGCCAGGGCGCGGTCCAGGTCACCGGTCTTCCGGGCGGCGATCGCCAGCGTCCTGGCCCCGATGAGCGCGTGGTCGTGCCGGGCGCCCAGCTCGCGCCGGACCATCGGGACGACCCGCTCCATGATCTCCAGGGCCTCCCGGTACCGGCCGAGTCCGTACAGATCGCGGGCCACATTGGATTCTGACAGCATCGTCCAGTAATTGACGGCACCGAAGAGCCGCTCCCGCTCCGCCGCCACGCTCCGGTCGATCTCCAGCGCGGCCGCGAAGTCGCCGAGCAGCCGCAGGCTCACCGCCTCGTTGCTCCGGCCGCCGAGAACACGCGCCTGGTCGTCCGAGGGCATCGACTTCAGGCGTGTGCGCTCCAGCTCGAGGGCCTCGACGTAGCGGCCGGCCGACCGGCGCTGCCGTGCCACCTGCACCATGACGCCGATTCGAAGATCGTTGTCGGCGGCGAACGCCCCGTCCTCCCGGATCTCCTCCCACAGCGTGTCGGCCACCTCGGTCGCGGCCTCGTAGTCGCCGATCATGTAGAGCGCGTCCAACTGCCGACGGCGACACTGGTAGGTCAGCTCGTCCCGCGCGGCGCCGCCCGCCGTCCAGGCGGCCAGGGCCTCGCCGGCCAGCCGCACCGACTCGGAGGGGTCACCGTAGAGCGACAGGTACCTCGCCTGGTCGATCACGGTACGCCGGGCGTCCGGATCCATGTTCTCGATCAGGCCGGACACCGTGACGTGCCGCCGCAGCTGCGAATGCATGTCCCAGGTGACGGGATCGCCGGGCTCGCCGGGGTTGGCGAGGCTGAGCAGCCGGTGTGCGCTGGCCCGGGCCAGCCGCAGTTCCTCGGAGCTCAGCACGTCCCGCACGATGAGCTGCACCAGCCGGTGCACCTCCACCCGTTGCGCGTCCTCGCCCACGCGGACGAGGCCGTATCGGCCGAGCCGCCAGACCGCCGCCTCCAGCTCCACCGGATCGTCCAGGATCCGGCCGAGCGGGTCGGGGATCGCGGTGCCACCCGCCCGGCTCAGCAGAACCAGCGGGATCGGCTCCGCGGCCAGACAGGAGAGCACGTCCAGCAGCTGCGCGGCACCGAACGACTCACGCCGGAGCCGTTCGTAGGCCAGCCCGAACGCGCTCGCCACCGTCTCCGAGTAGCCGGTGGGCCGGCCCTGGGCCAGCAGCACCGCGGCGCGGTTCTCCAGCTGCGCGATGTACTCCCCGACCGGCGTGCGCGTGTACGACTGCATGGCCGCCACCTGTTCCATCGCCAACGGCATGTCACCGAGGAAGTCGGCGAGCCGCTCCGCGTCCGAGAACGAGATGCGGTGACCACGCTCCCGCAGCAGCTCCACGCTCTCCGGCCGCTGGAACACGTCGACCTCCACGAGCCGGCCACGGTCCCGCCAGGACGCGGCGTCCCGGGTGGTGACGAGGACGTCGCCGCCGGACCGCGGCATGAACGACTCGATCTCCTCGACCGGGCCCGCGTTGTCGTAGACGAGCAGCCAGCGCCCGATGCCGCCGGACTCCAGCCGGTTGAGCACGGTGCGCACGGTCTGCTGCGCGGACCGGCTCGGCAGCACGTCCAGCTGGTCCGCGATCCGGGTCATCTCGGCCAGCGCGGACGAGGGCTGCTCGGCCGGGATCCACCAGATCCGGTCGAAGTCCGTCCGGCGGCGGTGCGCGAACTCCGCCGCGAGCTGCGTCTTGCCCATGCCGCCGAGTCCGTAGAGCACGACGGGCCGCAGCGGTTCCTCGGCCAGCTCCCTGGTCACCCGGTCGAGCAGTTCGTGCCGGCCGGTGAAGCTCGGGTTCCGCTGCGGCAGGCCCTCGCCGGACGGCCCCTCCGGCAGGTGCACGCCGGGCAGTGGGCCGGGCAGGGCCGTTCCGGTGCCGGCCGAATCGCGGCGGCGCTGTGCGTCGTCGGCCGCCAGCCACAGCGAATGGAACCGGCGCACCTCGAACTCGAGGGTCGGCCGGTGCACCGCCATGGTGGCGAGCTGCCGGACCACGCACTCCACCTTGATCCACCGGGACAGCCACTCGCCGCGGAGAATCGCGCTGACCGTCTCGTGGCTGACCGTGTCCGGCATGTCGTCGCGCTCACCGATCGCGGCGCTGACCCTCCGGTACGCCGGGCGCCCGGCGGCGCGGTAGAGCAGCTGCAGCTCGGCGACGAGTTCGGCACGCGGGCCGTCCGAGCCGCCCGCTCCAAAATCTCCTTGGGCCACTCGTCACGCTCCAGGTCACGACTGCCAACACGTCACTGCCGGTGCCAACAACCGTCAGGTTCTGTCAGAGACAGGATTCCATAGAACTACACGGCCCCAACAGGAGTAAACACGTGGCGACGAATGGTGCATCTACTGGCGCCGACTGGACATGCCGCCGCATTTCTTCATCGCTGCGGGATCGCGACGACGCGCATTTGCGGCACACAGCCGGAATGACTCCACCGTTCGGACGAGGACATGCCACGAAACGCCGACAGGCGCCGCAGCCGGCCACCCGGCGACGACGCCTGTCCGGCGGCTCGAACCCTACGGCGCACTGCCGAAAGCGGCCAGATTCTCCTCGGTCGCCGGCAGATCCCGCAGCACCCGGTCGAGAGCACTGTCGAGGTCCGGCGTCGCCGGTGTCACCAGGTCGCCCATCGACACTGCACGGACATCGAGGAGTGCCCGGTCGGCCTCCTGGGCCATGTCGACGGCGTTCACGAAACCCACTCCCGATTTAATGCGCACAATTCGCCCCAACTCTACCTTTCGGGCGGCCGGGCTCGCACGGCACACGCCTACGAGCGGCAGATGAACGCTACCGGCTCGAGCGGCCGGACGGGAGACAGCAAATAGGTCGGATTGTACGCGCCTACGGCAGCTGGATAACGAGCTTCCGCAGATGAAATGCCTCCGCGTAGCGACTGCGGCACTCCATGCCACGGATGCGGGCGAACCCCAGGAACACCTCGTCGTCCCACCAGTCGCGGGATGCCTGCGAGGGGAAGTGCTCGTGGAGCAGCGCGACCTTGCGGTGCGCGATGTCGTCCGGCATCGGGATGTGGACAGCGGGGCGGCCCAGGTCGCCGTCCCACTTGGGGATCTCGTAGTTCAGGACGAGGGCGTCGCGGAACGCGGTGGGGGCCAGTTCGCCGAGGAGGCGGTGGTCCTGGTGGGCGTCGCCGGACCACGGGGCGATGACCAGGTCGGGTGCCGTCTCGCAGGCGGCCCGTTCGACCTGCGCCTTGACCGCGTCCCAGTGGGCGGGGAGGCGGCCGTCGGGGAGTGTGCCGAGGTCGAACGTGAGATCCGCGCCGGGGAGGAACGCGGTGGCGGCGGCGCGGGCCTCGGCCTGGCGGGCGGGGGTGCCGGTGGCCAGCACGTAGCGGACGGCCAGCCCGGGATTGGCGGCGGCGACCTGGAGGAGCAGGCCGCCGGCGGCGATCTCGATGTCGTCGGGGTGGGCGCCGAGCGCGACCAGCGAGCGGATGCCGGTGAGGGCGAGCGGGCGCATCAGCCGGCCACGAGCGACGAGGCCCGGGTGGGCTGGCTCGGGATGATGAGCTTACGGGCGGCGCCGTTGCGGTTGTCGTCCCAGAGCATCCACGGACAGTCGCCGCGGGCGAACATCTCCTCCAGTTCGGCGCGGTCCTTGAACGTGTCCGCGGCACGCCAGAACCCGTCGTACCGTTGGGCCTGCAGTTTGCCCTGGGGGATCAGCCGGTCGAACGCGTGCGGGACCATGTCCTCACCCTCGTGCAGATAGTCGAAGATGTCCGGCTTCATCACGAAGAATCCGCCGTTCTCGTACTGCATCAGGTCGCGCACCTCGCGGACGCGCGTGACCAGGCCGTCGTCGCCCATCTCCACCACGTGGTGGGTGGAGACCGGCGGGACCGCGAGCATGCTGACCACGGCACCGCTGTTCCGGAACGACGCGATGCTGGCGGAGAGGTCCGAGGCGGTCAGCGTGTCCGCGTAGTTGGCCAGGAAGATCTCCTCGTCCTGGACGTGCTCGCGGACCTTCATCAGCCGCTCGCCGATGGTGGCACGCAGGCCGGTGTCGATGAACGTGATGTTCCAGTCGCTGATGTCGGTGGAGAACATCCGGATGTCGCGGCCGCCGCCGGTCAGCGTGAAGTCGTTGGAGATCGTCTCGTCGTACCGGAGGAAGTAGTCCTTGACCGCGGCCGCGCCGTAGCCCAGGCAGAGGATGAAGTCCTTGTGCCCGAAGTGGGCGTAGTACCGCATCACGTGCCAGAGCAGCGGGCGGTCGCCGATCAGCTGCATCGGCTTGGGGGCCGAGGCGGCGCCTTCCCGCATGCGCATGCCGAAACCACCGCAGAAGAGGACGACCTTCACGCTGTGCTGCCTTTCTGTAACGGGAGAAGCTCAGACCACGTCGAGGTGCGGGATCGGGAAGACCAGCCGGCCGCCCCACTCGTGCACGTACGCCAGCTGCTTGCTGATCTCCGTGCGCAGGTTCCACGGCAGTACCAGCACGTAGTCCGGCTTGTCCTGCGCGATGCGCTCCGGCGCGTGGATCGGGATGTGCGTGCCCGGCAGGAACATGCCCTGCTTGTGCGGGTTGCGGTCGACCGTGTACGCCAGCAGGTCGGATCGGACGCCGGCGTGGTTGAGCAGCGTGTTGCCCTTGCCGGGCGCGCCGTACCCGACCACGGTCCTGCCCTCGGCCCGCGCGGTGAGCAGGAACTCGACCAGCTCCCGCTTGACGTCGAAGACCGCCTCCGCGAAGCCCTTGTGGCCCGCGACCGTGTGCAGCCCGGCCTCGGCCTCCGCCTCCAGCACCGACTTCACGTTCGCCGACGGCTCACCGGCAGCATCACCGTGCCGCGCGTGTACGCGGAGCGAGCCGCCGTGACTGGAGAGCTCCTCCACGTCGACCACGGCCAGGCCGGCGGTGGCGAGCGCGCGCTGCGCGGTCAGCAGCGTCAGGTAGTGGTAGTGCTCGTGGTAGATCGTGTCGAACTGGTTCCGCTCGATCAGCCGCAGCAGGTGCGGGAACTCCAGCGTGACCAGGCCCTCCGGCTTGACCAGCGCGGCCAGCCCGGCGCTGAACCCGACCAGGTCCGGGATGTGCGCGTAGACGTTGTTCCCGGCCACCAGGTCCGCGCGGCCGTAGCGCGCGGCCAGCGCGGCGCCGGTCTCCGCACCCAGGAATTCCGATTCGGTACGGATGCCCTTCTCCCGCGCGACCGCGGCGATGTTCGCGGCCGGTTCGACGCCGAGCACCGGGATACCGGCCGCGACGAAGTGCTGGAGCAGGTAGCCGTCGTTGCTGGCGACCTCGGTGACCAGGCTGTCCGGCCCGAGGCCGAGCCGCTCGGTCATCGCCTCGGCGTAGCGGCGGGCGTGCTCGACCCAGGAGGTGGAGTACGACGAGAAGTACGCGTAGTCGCTGAAGATGTCCTCGCCGGGCACGTACGCCGGGAGCTGCACCAGCAGGCACTCGGCGCAGATGCGTACGTGCAGCGGGTAGAAGGACTCCCGCGCGTCGATCTGGTCGGCCCGGAGAAAGCTTTCGCAGAGCGGTGACATGCCCAGATCGACAAACGTCTCGGTGAGTGCGTTTCCGCACAGCCGGCACGGGATAGCGTCCATAACTCCCACCTTGATCACGACCAGGACCCGGCAACGGTAATTAGCGGTACCAGGGCATCGGAACGGGAAGTAAGAAATCCGTCACTCAGGCCTGTGACCTGCAGTGTTCCGCCGCAAGTGTGCCACGTGACAAGCGGGTGGAACGGAGAAGATCACCGAAACGTCACCGGACCGCCACAACGTCCTTTTCGACGGGAATTGTCGAGGGTTGCCAAAGACCGGGAATCGCGGTCAGACTCCTTTGACGAGCGTTCTGGCATCAAGGCACCACGGCCCGTGCGCATATCGGGAGTCCGGGAATTTAAATATTTACGCGGTCCCCGGCCGATCGATTCTCGAGAGGACCCCATGGATTTCGCGGATGTCGCCAAGCTGCTGTGGCGACGCTGGTACCTGACCGCGCCGCTGTTGCTGCTGACAGTGATCGCCATGGTCTGGATGGCGCTCGTGGTGAAGCCGGACTACAAGGCGATCGGCAACGTGACGCTGATCCCACCGACCGTCTCCACCCAGGCCGCGATCGGTACGACCCAGGAGGTCAACCCCTGGGAGCCGTCCGCGCTGGCCGAGGCGACGCTGATCCGGCTGCAGAGCAAGGCGCTCGCGGACTCGCTGGCGGCGCAGGGGTTCGACGGCGAGTGGACCGTCACCACGCTGGACACGAACGCGCCGATCATCTCGATCGAGGTGGTCTCGCCGACCGAGCAGCAGGCCCGGGACGCGCTGTCCGCGCTGATCCGGGTGGTGCAGGAAGAGGTCTCCACCAAGCAGGAGGGCTACAAGCTGCAGGACGGTGAGAAGATCACCACGCTGCCGCTGGAGAACTCGGACAGCGTCGAGAAGGTCACCACGAAGCTCAAGCGCGCGCTGGTCGTCGTGTTCGGCGTCGGGCTGATCCTGACCATCGGCGTGGCGGTCTCGGTGGACGCGATCCTTCGCCGCCGGGCCCGCCGGCAGGTCGAGGGCGCGGCCGCGATCCCGGCGCCGGTACCGGTGATCATCCCGCCGCGCCCGGCCGGGCCGGTGACCACGATCGCGCCGGTCATGCCGATCGCGCCGGTGGTGCCGGCCGCCGACATCTCCAGCACGCAGCGGATCGCGCCGGTCGTGGTGGCCGGCCCGGCGACCCCGATCGTCAAGGTGACGCCGGCGGCGCCGGCGAAGAAGGCAGGCGGCGCGGTGTACGGCCAGCGCCGCCCGGCCGGGGAAACGCCCATGCCGTCCGCCGGCACCGCACCGCCCGTCGGCACGACACCGCCCGGCGGCACCGCACCCGCCGGCGGCCCCACGGCGCCCGACAGCACCACGCCGGCGTCGCCGTCCGCCGGCACACAGGCATCGCCGGGCGCCTCGGCCTCGCAGGACCAGCGGTCCCCGGCCGGGAACACGGCGCCGTCCTACAGCCCTCCGATGCGCAAGCCGGCCCTCCCGGCCATGCCCGCGGTGCAGATCAGCTTGGCGAAGAAGCCGGCCGGAAGCGCCGGCGGAGATGCCGCGGGAACCAACGGCGGGACTACCCCGGCGGCCAACGGCGGTAACGCCGCGGGAACCAACGGTGGCGCCACCGCGGGAACGAACGGCGGCGCCACCGCGGGAACGAACGGCGGCAAGCCCGCGCACGAGGCCACCAAGCCCGCCGGCAAGCCGCGCCCGATGCCCGAGGACGCCACGATCGTGCTGCCGCTCTCCAACGCCGTCTGGTCCCGCCCGGCGGCCGAGCCCACCGAGGCCACGAAGCCTTGAGCAGCCCCGCGGCCACGCTGCACCATCCGGTCGACCTCGAGCCGTCGCTGCTCGAGGACGTCGGCACGGTCGGCTCGACCTACACCACCCGCGGGCGCCGCCACCTGCTGGACGGCGCCGCGCTGCTCAGCCTCCTGGTCATGCTGAACCTGCTGCTCCCGCAGGACCTGGTGGTGCAGCAGCTCAGCTCGCTCGGCCGCCCCGCGCTGCTGCTCGGCATGGTGTTCTTCTTCGGCTGGCTGGTCTCCAAGCTGCACCCCCGCCTGGCGCTGCGTGGCCCGCAGCCGGTCCGCTGGGCCGCGATCTTCTACCTGGCCGCGGTGCTCTCCGCGTACGCGGCCGGCTACCTGCGCGGCCTGCCGTCGCTGGAGGCGAACGCGGCCGACCGCTCGATCATCGGCACCGCCGCGTTCCTCGGCGTGCTGCTGGTCTGCGCGGACGGCGTCTCGAACCGGGACCGGCTGGACAGCCTGCTGAGGATCTCGGTCTGGTGCGGCATGGTGATGGCGGTCATCGGCCTGCTCCAGGCCGGCCTCGCGGTCGACGTCACGAAGTACATCAAGGTCCCGGGCCTGGTCCTGCACCACGGCGAGGAACTCGGCTTCATGTCCCGCGGCGACGGCTTCTTCCGGGTGGCGAGCACGGCGCAGCACTACATCGAGTTCAGCACCGTGATGGCGATCCTGCTGCCGTTCGCCGTGCACTACGCGATGTTCGGCACTCGCAAGGTGATCCGGCAGTGGGCGATCGTGGCCGGTGTGCTGATGGGCGCGGCGATCCCGATGACGCTGTCCCGGACCGGCATCGTCGCGCTGGTGGTCGGCGCGCTGGCGATGCTGCCGGCCTGGAGCTGGCGGGTGCGGATCAACCTGGCCGGACTCGGCATCCTGCTCGGCGGCGCGCTGATGGCGGTCAAACCGGGCCTGATCGGCACGATCATCTCGATGTTCACCGGCGCGAAGGACGATCCGAGCATCACCGGCCGGACCGACGACTACGCGATCATTTTCCAATACTTCGCGGAGCGACCGTTCTTCGGCCGCGGCCCGGGCACGTTCATCCCGACGATCTACTTCTTCGTCGACAACGAGTGGCTGCAGCACCTGGTCACCATGGGCGTGCTGGGCGTGGCCGGGCTCGCCGGGCTGCACCTGACCGCGCTGACGCTGGGCGTGCTGGCCTACCGGCGGGCCACCCGGCCGGAGGACCGGCACCTGGCGGCGTGCCTGATCGCGGTGCAGTTGATCGCGGTGACGGTGGCGGCCACGTTCGACTCGCTGGGCTTCACCACGTACAGCACGATGCTGGCGCTGCTGACCGGCGCGACCGGCGCGGTGTGGCGCCTCACGCATCCGGCCCGGATGGTCCGAAGCTCCGCACCCCGGCTGACGAACGACTGATTTCCGCTCAACTTTGAGGCGGATGAAAAACGAAGTTTCCGCAGCTAGCGTGTTTGCGGAAGATCACGACGATATCTGGGAGTTCAGCATGCGCGTCCTCGTCACCGGACACGAGGGATACCTGGGCAGCGTGCTCGTGCCCCGGCTGGTCGCGGCCGGCCACGAGGTCGTCGGCCTGGACGTCGGGCTCTTCGCGGACTGCCTGATCGGCCCGGCGCCGGCCGAGGTCCCGGCGATCCGCAGCGACCTGCGCGACGTCACCGCGGACCAGCTGCGCGACGCGCGGATCGAGGCGGTCGTGCACCTGGCCGCGATCTGCAACGACCCGATCGGCAACCTGAACCCGGACCTCACCTACGAGGTGAATCACCGGTCGACGCTGCGCCTCGCGCGCGCGGCCAAGGCGGCCGGTGCGACGCGCTTCCTGTTCTCCTCCTCGTGCAGCCTGTACGGCAAGGGCGAGGACGACGCGCCGCTGGACGAGACCGCGGGCTTCAACCCGGTCACGCCGTACGGCGAGTCGAAGTACCTGTCCGAGCAGGGGCTGCTGGGGCTGGCCGACGACGACTTCTCGCCGACGTTCCTGCGCAACGCCACCGCGTACGGCTTCTCCCCGCGCCTGCGCGGCGATCTGGTGGTCAACGACCTGGTCGGGCACGCGCTGCACACCGGCCAGGTGCGGCTGCAGAGCGACGGCACCGCGTGGCGCCCGCTGGTGCACGCGGACGACATCGCGGCCGCGTTCGAGGCGCTGCTCTCCGTCGACCGCACCAGAATTCACTCAAAGGCCTACAACATCGGCCGTACGTCGGAGAACTACCTGATCCGGGACGTGGCGAACCTGGTGCGGGACCTGGTCGGCGGCACCGTCACGTTCGCCGAGGGCGCGGGCACCGACCTGCGCAACTACCGGGTCACCTGCGACCTGGTCGCGGCCGAGGTGCCGGAGTTCCAGCCGCAGTGGACGGTCGCGAAGGGCATCGAGCAGCTCGTCGAGGCGTACCGCCGGCACGGTCTTGATCTTGCGGACCTGATGGGCGAGCGGCACCAGCGGCTGAAGCGCATCAACGCGCTGACCGCGGCCGGCCGGCTGGACGGCGAGCTGCGCTGGGTGGCCGCGTGAGGACCTGCGACGCGTGCGGCGCGGCCGGCCTCGCGGTCTTCGGCGACCTCGGCGAGATCCCGGTGCTGTGCGGCGTGCACTGGGCGGACGCGGCCGAGGCGGCGGCCAGCCCGGTCGGCCAGATGACGCTCGCGGTCTGCCCGAACTGCGGCTATGTGCGGAACGTGGCGTTCGATCCCGCGGTGCTCGTCTACGACACCACGATGGACACGAACCTGCACCACTCGCCGGCGTTCCAGCGGTTCTCCGCGGAGCTCTGCGAAAGACTTTCCCGGCGGTACGAGTTGCGCGGCAAGCGGATCCTGGACATCGGCTGCGGACAGGGCGAGTTCCTGCGCGAGCTGTGCCACGTGAGCGGCGCGACCGGGCACGGCTTCGACGCGATGTACGCGGGCGTGACCGGGCCGGACCCGTCCGGCGCGGTGTTCCACAGCGGATACGCGCCGCGCGGTGCCGCGCTGCCCGAGTTCGACATGTTCACCACGCGGCACTGGTTCGAGCACCTCGCGGACCCGTACGAGTTCCTGCTCGACCTGCGTGAACGCGCCGGCGACCGGGTGGTGCACGGGTACGTCGAGGTGCCGGACGCGGGCTACGACCTGTCCACGGCCGGGTGGGAGGTGATCTATCCGCACGTCTCCTACTTCGACGCGTACGCGCTGACCACGATCGCGGAGCGGGCCGGGTGGACGGTCGAGGACTCCGGCACGTTCTTCCACGGCATGTTCCGCTATCTGGAGCTTTCCGCCAACAAGCCCGGTTCGGGCGCATCCGCAGCTCTGCTTACCGACCGGGACCGTACCCTCGCGGCGGTCTCCGGTTTCGCCCAGCGGCACCACGAGGAGCGCGGCCGCTGGGAGCAGCGGATCGCCCGGCTGGTGGCCGAGGGAGCGAACCCGGTCATGTGGGGCGCGGGATCACGCGGCGTGCAGTTCCTGACGCTCGCCGACCGCACGCGGCAGCTCGCCGCCGTGGTCGACGTCAACCCGCGCAAGTGGGGACGCTACCTGCCGGTCACCGCACACCGGGTGGAGACGCCGGACGTGCTGGTGAGGCTCCAGCCGAAAGCCGTGATCATCACGAACCCGGCGTACCGGCCCGAGATCGCGGCGCAGCTGGCCGCGCTCGGCGTGGACGCGGAGCTGCTGATCGCATGAAGCTGACGCTCGGGGTCACCACCTACAACGTGGAGCGGTACCTGCCGCTCGCGTTCGAGTCCGTGCTGGCGCAGGACTTCACCGACTTCGAGGTCGTGGTCTGCGACAACCAGTCGACGGACCGGACCTGGGAGATCTGCCGGGAGTACGCGGCCCGCGACCCCCGGTTCCGGATCCACCGCAACGACGAGAACCTGGGTGAGGCCGGCAACTTCGCCCGCGTCGTGTCGCTGGCCCGCGGCGAGTACTTCCGGCTCACCGCGCACGACGACCTGATGGCGCCGACGCTGCTGAGCGAGTGCGTGGCCGTGCTGGACGCGGACCCCGGCGTGGTGTGCGCATACCCGCAGACCGTGATCATCGACGCGGACGGCAACCCGATCAGCGACTGGGACGACCGGCTCGACCTGACCGACCCGAGCCCGGTCCGGCGGCTCGCCCACTTCGCGCGGCGCTGGTCGCTGCTCAACGAGCTGTTCGGCGTGATCCGGACGGACGCGCTGCGGAACACGAAGCTGCTCGGGCAGTACCTGTCCAGCGACGCCCGGATCGTGGCCGAGCTGGTCCTGCAGGGGCGCTTCCAGGTCGTACCGTCGCGGCTGTTCTATCGCCGGATGCATCCGGCCATGACGTTCGGCGGCGACCGCACCGACGTGATGGCGCACCACGAGCCGCGCCTCGCGATGAAGGCGCGCAAGGCGGCCCGGCGTGCCCGGCCCGGCGCCGACCATCAGGTGCTGATCGCGGACGTGATGCGCACGTTCCTGGCCACCGCGGACGCGCCACTGACCACGCGGGTGGCCGGCGCGGCCACGTTCGGCGCGGTCGCACAGTCCCGGCGCGCTCGTATCCGGCTCGGCAGGCTCCGCCGGCGCGTCACCGGCGGCGTGCTGGAGAAGCCGCCGTGGGAGAACGCGGACGGGTCCCTGAAGAAGGAGTCGCAATGAGGTTCGACGTGTCCCGGGAGATGCGGGAACGCGCGCACGCCATGATCCCCGGCGGCGCGCACACCTACGCCAAGGGCGACGACCAGTACCCGGAGGACGCGCCCGGCTTCATCGCCCGCGGCGCCGGCTGCCACGTGTGGGACGTGGACGGCAACGAGTTCATCGAGTACGGCATGGGGCTGCGCGCGGTCACGCTCGGGCACGGCTACGCGCCGGTGGTCGACGCCGTGCTGCGCACGCTCCCGCACGGCAGCAACTTCACCCGCCCCGCCGCGATCGAGGTCGAGGCCGCGGAACGCCTGCTCGCCCTGGTCGGCCGGCACGACGGCGCGATGGTCAAGTTCGCCAAGCACGGCTCGGACGCCACCACCGCCGCGGTCAAGCTGGCCCGCGCGCACACCGGCCGGGACATGGTCGCGATCTGCACCGACCACCCGTTCTTCTCCACCGACGACTGGTTCATCGGCGCGACCGCGATGCCCGGCGGCGTGCCGGGCCCGGTCCGTTCGCTCACGGCCGGCTTCCGCTACAACGACGTGGACAGCGTGGCCGCGGTCTTGGCGGAGCACCCCGGCCGGATCGCCGCGCTGGTCATGGAGGCCGAGACCACCGTCGCGCCCGCGCCCGGCTTCCTGGCCGCGGTCCGCCGGCTCTGCGACGAGCACGGCGCGCTGCTGGTCATCGACGAGACGCTGACCGGTTTCCGCTGGCACGACCGCGGCGCCCAGGCCGTCCACGAGATCACCGGCGACCTCGCGGTCTACGGCAAGGCGATGGGCAACGGCTTCGCGATCTCCGCTCTGGTCGGCCGCCCCGACGTGATGGAACTCGGCGGCCTGCGGCACGACCGGGAACGCGTCTTCCTGCTCTCCACCACGCACGGCGCCGAGACGCACGCGCTGGCCGCCGCGATCGCGGTGATGGACACGTACGCGTCCGAGCCGGTCGTGGAGACGCTCTACCGCCAGGGCGCCCGCCTGGCCGCCGGCGTCACCGAGGCCGCCGCCCGGCACGGCGTGAGCGACCACGTCGGCGTGCTGGGCCGCGACTGCAATCTGATCTACTTCACCAAGGACGCGTCCGGCGAGCGCTCCCAGCCGTTCCGCACCCTGTTCCTCCAGGAGCTCATCGCGAACGGCATCATCGCCCCGTCCTTCAGCATCTCCTACGCCCACACCGACACCGACGTGGACCGCACGATCGAGGCGGTCGACGCGGCCCTGGCGGTGTACGCGAAGGCGCTGGACGCGGGCAGCGTGAACGGCTTCCTCCGCGGAAAACCGGTAGCCCCGGTCTTCCGGCCGTACAACTGACGGTTCGGCTCGGTCGACGCCGCTCGATCGAGCCGGATCGGCTCCTCCGGCGCCGCGATGATTCGGGTCAGCCGCGGCGTACCAGCGACACCACCAGGCCGCGGGCCCGGCTGTCCAGGCCGGTCAGCAGCAGCACCGCCACGCCCACTGCGGTGAACCCGGTGAGCAGCAGGCCGAGGAAGACGTTGAAGCCGGCGCCGAGCAGCGACTCGATCAGCAGCCCCGCGCCGAGCGCCGCCAGCCCCGCCACCAGTGGCGGCAACGATGGCAGCAACACCACCCGGGCCGTCAACCGCAGCACCCGGTAGAGCGCCACCCACACATACACCACCGTCATCACGCCCTGCACCGCGAACACCGTCCACGCGATCGCCAGCACCTGGCTCCCCACGGCCGCGTCGCGCATCCACAGCCCGACCGCCACGATCGAGATCGCGGCCACCGCGGCCTCCACCCAGCCGATCACCGCACCCACGCCCGGCCGCCCGGCCGCCTGCACGGCCGGCGTCAGAATGCTGCCCAGCATCGTGATCGCGCCGGCCGCGCACAGCACCCGCAGCGCACCGGCGGCCGGCGCCCATTCCTCGCCCGCCAGCCGCAGCAACGGCCCGGCGGTCGCGGCGAGGATTCCCAGCGCCGGATACATCAGCATCGCGGCCGCGTGCACGAACTGTCCCAGCCGCCGCCCGAACGCGTCCCGGTCGGACGTGAGCCGGGACAGGTCCGCCAGCGACACCTGCCCGATCCCGCCGGCCGCCACGCTGTTGACCATCTCCACGATCCGCACCGCGAACCGGTACAGCCCGATCGCGGCCGGGCCGAAGAACGCGCCCATCACCAGCGCGTCGATCCGGCTGGACACGAAGAACGCGGTCACCTCGGACAGCGAGTGCAGCGAGAACCGCCGCAGATCGCCGAGCGCCGGGCCGATGCCGCCCCATCGCGGCCGCCACTCGGTGACGGTCCAGACCACCAGCGCGGTCAGCGCGGACATGCTGATCTGCTGCACCGCGTACGCCCACACGCCCAGCCCGGCCACCGCGGCACCGACACCGAGCACGCCGGAGATCAGCGCCACCGTGAGCACGCGCAGCGAGATCCGCTTCATGTCCATCCGCCGGCGCAGGATCGCGTCCGGGATGACGCCGAGCGCGTTCAGCACGATCACCGGCGCGAGCGCCCAGCACACGTACGCGAGCGTCGGCGTGCCGTTCCAGATCGCCCACAGCGGCGCGATCGCGGCCAGGATCGCCGCGAACGCCGTGGCCAGGCCGAGCGTGCTCCAGAACGCGGCGTCGAAGTGCCGGCCGGTCACGTCCTCGCGCTGGATGACGGCCTGCGCCGGACCGTGCTGCATGAGCATCTGTGCGAACGTGACCCAGACCAGCGCGAGCGCCATCACGCCGAACTCGGCCGGTGGCACGAACGCGGCCATCACGAACGTCACGACACCGGTCACCGCGAAGTTACCGCCGGTGAGCACGTAGGACCAGACCACGGCCCGGCGGATGGTTCCGCTGCTGTGCGGCCCGGCTTCACTCATCGAAAGGCTCCCAGCAGCGACAACGTACGACGGTAAGCAGTTGATCTTAAGAGGGGAACGCGGAAAACCGCAGGTCCGATGCCGGTTCGGAGTGCGACTGCGGCCCCGGGTCGCGAATCGCCGGGGCCGAACGGCCAGGACCACCGCAAAAACCCGACAGACCAGCGGGTACGGGGGTTCCGGCGGCTAGGAATCGCCTGGTAGAACCATCGCACCACACCCAACGCGAGGAGGCCGCACGATGCCCCGGCTCGGAATCGGCCTGCCGGTCCACAACGGCGAGCGATATCTGCCGTCGGTGCTGGACTGCCTGCGCCGCCAGACGTACACCGACTTCGAGGTGACGATCTGTGACAACGCGTCGACCGACGCGACCGCGCGGATCGTGCGGGCCGTCGCGGCCGAGGACCCGCGGTTCCGCTACGTGCGCAACGAGACGAACATCGGCGCGCCCGGCAACTTCAACCGCGTCTTCGCGCTCAGCGGCGCCGAGCTGTACGCCTGGGTGGCCGCGGACGACGAGTACGACCCGGCCTACTTCCAGCGCTGCGTGGAGCTGCTCGACCAGCGGCCGGACGCGATCGGCGCGTTCACCAAGGTCGCGCTGATCGACGAGCACGGTGCGCCGCTCGGCGTCCCGGACGAGCTGATCCGGCTGGACGACCCGGACCCGGCCGTGCGCTTCGGCGACCTGGCGTCGTTCCGGCACTCCTGCTTCAGCGTGTTCGGCGTCTACCGGCGGGCCGCGATCGCTCGTACCCGCGGGTTGCTGCCGTTCTGGAACGCGGACCGGGTGCTGCTCGCGGAGCTGGCGCTGCAGGGCCCGGTCGTGGTCTACCCGGCGCCGCTCTACCGGAACCGCCAGCACACCAGCCGGCTCACCTCCCGGGCCGCGCGCCGGGACATCCGCGACTACACCTCGGAGCCGGCGCCACGCGCGCTGACCTGGTATTACGCGGGTCACCTGTGGAAGGCGATCCAGGCCGCGGATCTCGACGAGACACAGCGCCGGCGGCTCCAGCGCGCGTTCGCCGGCTGGACCGTGCAGAACCCGGGCAAACTGGCGAGGTCAGCGGTGCGCGGCGCGCTGGAGAGCGCCCGCGACCTGAGGCCGGTGCGCCGCGGCGGCGCGGCGATCAGCGGCGGCATGGGCCTGAGCTGGGCGACGCTCGAACTGGCCTCGGCGCTGCCGTCCGGCCTCGGTTTCTAGAACCGGATTTTCCCGCTTCCGGCGTGGGCACCTTCCCAGTGCTCCCGCGGGCACCGGTTCCGCGGTGGTGTCGCAGACCGAAGCGTCCGTCGCCGGGCACGCGTAAGGGCAGACCCACGGGCCTGCCCTTACGCGATCGTGCTACCAGACCGGCTTGCCGCCGGCCTCGGAGATGTTGCTGTCCTCCCAGATGATCCCGGGTGAGTCCGCGCGGGACACCGCGCCGTACCCGTGCCTGGACCCGAAGACGTTGTTCCGGAACAGCACGTTGCTGATCTGCGGATCGTTGCGGATGTTGACCGTGTAGCCGCCGCCGTTGAACCAGTTCTCCTCGACCAGCACGTTCTCGAGTGGCTCGAACTCCGCGCCGACCTGGAACGCCGCGTTGAACGACACGCCCGCGACGGTGCTGGTCGCGTCGAACACGTTGCCGCGGATCGTGGAGTTGGACCCGCCGTTGGTCTGCATCAGGTCCTGGTGCGCCTCGTCCGACTGCGCCGGGTGCATCGAGTGGAACCAGCTGTCCTCGATGATCACGTTGCTGCCGACCCGCGGCCCTTCCTCGATGTTGTAGACGTTCACCCGGCTCAGCGTGTAGTTCCAGTACCCGGCCACGAAGCCGGTCTGCGCGCCGTCCAGGTCGCTGTCCTCGATCGTCAGGTTCGCGGTCTTCTGCTCGATCTTGATCATGATGCCGCCGCAGGTCAGTTTCGACCGCTTGATCACCACGTCGCGGGCCCGCACGTCCAGGCACCCGTCGATCCGCTTGCCGTCGATCACGGTGCCGGCCTTGGTGATCCGCAGCGGCCCGGTGTAGGCGGTCAGCGTCACGCCGTCCGGCACCCCGGTGCTGCCCTCGCCCGGCCGTACCACCTCGGGGGACGGCGCCGGCGCGGACGTCGAGGTGGACGACGAGTCCGGCGAGCCGGTGGTGGCGGGCGAGTCGCCCAGCCCACCGGTGCCGCCCGGCGTGGTCGCACCACCGGACGGCGGCACCGGGTTCGCCAGCCGGTACTGGTCTCCGGCCTCGGCACCGAGGAGCCACCCGGTCCGGCCGGCGTAGGCCACCGCGGCCACCGCCAGCAGCGCCACGAGAAGCACCCCGACGATCAGCGCACGTCGTCTGCCGACGGTCATCCCCGGGCGGCCCGGTCGGTGCCGGCGCTGTGGTCGGTGCCGTGGTCGTCGCCGAACGGGAACCACTCCGCCTCCCGCGGCCGGGGGATCTCCGCCACGGCCGGCATCGGCACCAGCTGGGACCAGACCGACAGGTATGCGGCCGCCTGGTGCTCCCATGCCAGCCGGCTGTGGAAGCGCTGCAACCCGATCTCCCGCATCCGCGCCCGGCCCTCCGGGTCGTCCAGCAGCGCGTCCAGCGCCTTCGCGAACTCCTCCGGCAACGCGGACGGCGTGTAGACCGCGGCGCCCTCGGCGGTGCGCCGCGTCTCCAGCAGGTCGACCGCGACCACCGGCAGGCCGCGGGCCACGTACTCCACGGTCTTCGCCATGGTCGAGACGTGGGACAGCGGGTCCGGCTGGTCCGGCTGGATGCCGATCGTGCCGGACGCCAGCAGCGCGTCCACCTCGTCGCCGCCGAGCCAGCCGGCGAAGTACACCACGTCGTCCAGGCCCAGGTCGGTGGCGAGGCTGCGCAGCTCGGGCAGGCTGTCGCCGTCCCCGGCGATCACCATCTCCCAGTCGTCCCGGCCGCGCATCTCGGCCAGCCGGGACGCCGCCAGCACCGCGGCGCGTACGTTGTCCTGTGGGTTGATCACGCCGAGGTAGACGATCCGCTTCCGGCCGCCGGCCTCCGGTGCGGCCGCGTGCGTGATCTCGCTGCTGGCCGGCCCGTTGCGGACCACGGTGACCCGCGCCGGGTCCTGCCCGCCGCGGCCGATCGCGATCTCCCGGTACGACTCGTTCGTCGACAGCACCCAGGACGCGCACCGCATCGACAGCTGCTCGAAGACCGTGAGGATGCGCAGCACCACCGGGTTCGGCGTGTCGGTCTTGGCCCGGTAGAGCTCCGGGCTGAGGTCGTGGTGGTCGAAGACGAACGGCTTGCCCATCAGGCGCATCAGCAGCGCCAGCGGCCAGAACACGTCCGGCGGGTTGCATGCCTGGGCCGCGTCGACCCGGTCGGTGACCAGCAGCCGGAGCAGGTGCAGCGTGACGCAGAGGAACGACCAGGCGAACTCGCCGGCGAAGCTGAGCACGCCGGAGCCGGCGAACGGCTGGCGGAACGAGCGGATCGCGGTGTCCCGGGTGCCCGGGAGCCGCGTCAGGGCCTGTGGTCCACGCGGGCAGATCGCGGTCACCCGGTAGCCCGCGGACTCCAGCGCGAGGCACTCGCGGATCACCCGGCGATCCCGTTCCACGGGCAGATTCACCACGATGATCGCGACGTGCGGCCGCTGATCCCTGGCCACGTAAACCACTCCCCACGAACGGTAGAAATCGAGGCCGTACAACGTCGTTCGATGGTTCTCAAAGTTGTCGGCCGTCACGCCACTTTGGCCGCCTGGCCTGCGGGTTTACAAGGTCACCTAAGCCAAACAGCGTGTCGGCTAAGCGACAAGCGACGCGTTGCGGAGCGAAAAATCGGATATGCCGCACCGGACGGGCACGTTTCGCAACGTTGAGCTTCTTGCCATTTCCAGGCGCACGCGGAAAGACTCGGCTGACGCGTTCGCGGTGGCAGGAAAGGAATTTCCGAGTGATAAGCGTGGTGATACCCGCTCACAACGAGGCGGCGATGCTCGACCGGTGCCTCGATCGCGTCACCGGCCCCGGGGTGCAGGTGATCGTGGTGCCGAACGGCTGCACCGACGACACCGCCACGATCGCCCGCCGCCGCGGCGACGTGCACGTGATCGAGCTGGCCGAGGGTTCGAAGACCGCGGCACTGAACGCGGGCGACCGCGCCGCCACCGGTTTCCCGCGCATCTATGTGGACGGTGACGTGGTGCTGACCCCGGGCGCGGTGCACCGGCTCGCCGAGGCGCTGCGCCGGACCGGCGCGCCGGTCGCGATCCCCCGCCGCGACCTGGACCTGACCGGCCGTCCGCTGGCCGTCCGCGCGTACTACGCGATCCACAACCGGCTGCCCGCGGTCCGCACCGGCCTGTTCGGGCGCGGCGTCATCGCACTCTCCGCCACCGGCCGGTCACGGTTCACCGAGTTCCCGGCCGTGACGGCGGACGACCTCTTCCTCGACTCGCTGTTCCGCGCGGACGAACGCGTGCTCGTCGACGAGGCAGCCGCCGAGGTCGCCACCCCGCGCCGCACCGCCGACCTGCTCCGCCGCCTGCGCCGGGTCCGCTCCGGCAACGCGGCGCTGCGCGCATCCTCGGCCGGCACCCGGCAGTCCGACCGATGGTCCTGGCTGCGCGACGTGGTGCTGCGCGAGCCGTGGCTGGCCCCGGCCGGCGTCATCTACCTCGGGCTGACCGTGCTCGCCGCCATCCAGGCCCGCCGCGCCCCGGGCACCACCTGGGAACGGGACGAGTCGAGCCGGACGGGAGTCTCCGCATGACCGACGTGAGCGTCGTGGTGGTCTCGTACAACACGAGCGAACTCACCATCCGCGGGCTGCGCACCCTGCTCGGCACGCCCAGCCTCGCGTCGTACGAGGTGATCGTGGTCGACAACGCGTCCTCGGACGGCTCCGCCGACGCGATCGCCGCCGCACTCCCCCAGGTCCGCGTGGTCCGGCTGGCCGCGAACGTCGGCTTCGGCCGCGCCGTCAACGCCGGCGCCGCCCACGCGACCGGCGACTACCTGATGCTGCTCAACCCGGACGCCGAACCGGTCGGCGACGTGATCGGCGCCTTCCTGACCTTCGCGCGCGCCGTCCCCGCCCCGCGCGTCTACGTCGGCCGCACCCTCGACGTCCACGGCACCGACGACGGCCGCTCCGTCTACGCACTCCCCAGCCTCTGGGGCTACCTCTGCTTCGCCACCGGCCTCTCCACCCTCTTCCGCCGCTCCGCACTCCTCAACCCCGAGGAACTGCCGGCCCACCCCCGCACCCGGCCCGGCCCGGTGCCGGCCGGCTCCGGCTGCCTCCTCCTGATCGACCGCGAGCTCTTCAGCCAGCTGGGCGGCTTCACCCCCGACTACTTCATGTACAGCGAGGACATCGACCTGTCCCAGCGCGCCACCGCGGCCGGCGCAGTACCCACCCTGGTCCCGGACGCCAAGGTCCTGCACGTCAACGGCGCCTCGTCGACCAGCGTCGGCAAGCGCGTCATGGTCCTCCGCGGGAAGGTCACGTACCTCCGCCTGCGCTGGTCCCCGGGGCGGGCACGGATGGGGCGGGCGCTGCTGGTGGCGGGGATCGCGCTGCGCGCGGCGGGGGCTCGGGTGACGGGGCGTGCGGGGTACTGGGGGGACGTGTGGTCGGAGCGGGCCACGTGGCTGTCCGGGTGGCCCGCTCCGGGAGATATGCCACCGGTCCACGAGATCTGATCCCTGCGGGGGGAGGGCTGCGAGCCCGCACCCGGCCTTCCCCCTTCCGCCATCACGCCTCCGAACTCCGGGTCTCCGTCACACCGCCAACCCGCCCCGCGGCTACCTCATCCCGCGAGCCGGCCTCCGGCCTTGCCCAGTACCGCCAGCGTCCCCTCGGTCCGGCGAGTTTGCTTCCCGGGTCCTTGGCGCCGGGAGGGGAAGGTCCCGTATTGCGAATTACGCACGGTCGCATGTGGACCGAATGAGCCTACCGGGGCGGCAGTGATCGCTGTTTCGTGGCAAGCCCTCTTCATGCGCCAGCTACAGCTCTTCACATCTGCGGAAGTGGCCATGATGCACGATCGGATCAAGTCGCGGGATTATTCTGCTGCGCGCGACGAGTTTCGCCGAATGGATCAGCAGCAATGCGATCGGGGGAGACGCCGCGGCCATATCGATCACCTGCGCCGCGTGCGGGGCTGCACCTACGCCGAGGCTGCGGCGGCCGGCGACGGTGTGCGCCGCGAGTCGCCGCCGGGCATTCCCGCACGCCCGCCGTCAGTGCGGTGCCCGAAGGCGAGCATCTGACCGCCGCAGTTCAGGGGCCTGCGCCAAACCTACCGTCACCACGGAATCCGCGGCACGAAAAGCGAAACGAAAACGACTCCGTCGCACGCCGGTCCGGTCGGCGCGCGACGCTGTTGCCGCAGGCGGAAACGGCCGCCGGTGAAGCCGGCGGGAATTCAGCCCTCGCGCTGTTCCGGGCCGGTTACCGGAACGTCGGAGAAAGCCGCCACCGTACGGTCCGCGTATGCGCTGGAGTCGCCGGATTCCATCGGCCCGTCCCAATCGGTGGGGAGCGGGACCGGCACCTCCGGCGCGACGCGACTGACCACCTCGTTGAGAACGGTTTCCGCGTCGCCGACCCACAGGTGCTTCGCGCCGTCGACGCCGACCACCTCGGCCTGCGGGATCGCGGCGAAGCGCGAGGCCGCCTCGGCTGGGCGCAGGTAGTCGTCGAACTCCGGGATCAACGCGGTCAGCGGCTTGCCGGTGTCGGCCCAGATGCGCAGGTCGTCGGGCTGGGAGAAGCGCAGCGGCGGGGAGAGCAGGATCGCGCCGGTCACGGACGGGTCGCAGCCGAACTTGAGCGTCAGGTCGGTGCCGAAGGACCAGCCGAGCAGCCACACGTTCGGCAGTTCCTCGAACTCGGCGTACTCGATGGCGGCGGCCACGTCGTAGCGCTCGCCCTGGGCGTTGTCGAACGTGCCCTGGCTGGTGCCGCGCGTGCTGGTGGTGCCGCGGGTGTTGAAGCGCAGCACGGCGATGCCGGCCAGTGCGGGCAGGCGCCATGCGGCCTTGCGGAACACGTGGCTGTCCATCATGCCGCCGTGAGTGGGCAGCGGGTGCAGGCAGATCAGCGTGGCGACCGGGTCGCGGTCCAGTGGGCGGGCCAGCTCGCCGACCAGCGTGAGGCCGTCGGCGGTGTGCAGTTCGATGTCCTCGCGGTGGGCGGGCAGGATCGAGTTCGCGCGGATCGGGGGCATGACAGCAATCCTTTCAGCGACCGGACGGGTGCCGCCGGTCGCGTGCCTTCCAGCAGCCGCTGTGCCAGTGCCGGCGGTCGGTGAGGTCGCCGCGTCCGTCCGCCGGCCAGGCCACGATGTGTGCCACGCCCGGTGGGATGGTCTGCTGGCAGCCGGGGCAGCGGTAGACCTTGGTCGCGTTGGTCGGTGGGACGCCGCGGACCAGCCATTCGCCGTCGCTCCAGGTCTGCACGGTCTGCACACCCTGACGGGCGCGGTCCCGGTCGACCGGGCCGCCCTCATCGCGGCGGTGGTTGCGGCGCGGGCTCACGGGATCAAGGGTAAGGGCGGGGCACGTACGCTCGCGTGGTGCACCGGGTCTACGCGTGGCTTCGGCGACACCCGTCCGTGCTGACCGGGCTGGTGGCCGCGCCGCTCGGCCTGGCCTCGATCCCGTTCGCGCTGGTCGCGGACGGTCTGGCGGGCGTGCTGATCTGGCCGGTGATGATCGCGCTGCTGGCCGGCATGGTGCTCCGGCACCACCGGCCGGGTACGGCGTACCTGCTGGTCCTGGCGGCCGGCCTGACACTGGTCATGGTCTCCGACACGGTCGTCTTCCTGCCGGTCTACCTGGCCATGCCGATGGTGCTCTACTCGGTCGCGGCGGACGGGCCGGGCTGGGCCCGCTGGTCCGGCCTGTTCTGGATCGCGGCCGCGCCGATGCTGGTGGTGGCCCGGCTGATCACCGGCGCGCAGACCACGGTGAACCTGACCTCCGGTGGCTTACTGATCCTGTGGGTCGTCTACGCGGCACCGCTCGCGGTCGGCTGGATCTGGGGTGACGCCGCCCGCAGCCGCCGCCGCTGGTACCAGCAGCTGGCCGAGCGCGCGGACCGGCTGGAACGGGAACGCCGCGCGCTGGACCGGGCCGCGGTCGCGGAGGAACGCGCGCGGATCGCCCGCGAGCTGCACGACGTGGTGGCTCACCACGTGTCGGTGATCGTGGTGCAGGCGGACGGCGCCCGGTACGCGCTGGACTCCGCGCCGGAGCTGACCCGCGAGGCGCTGGACACGATCTCGTCGACCGGCCGGGAGGCGCTGACCGAACTGCGCGGCCTGCTCGGCGTGCTGCGCAGCGACTCCGGCGACGGCCCGGCGCCGCAGCCGGGCGTGGCTGCGATCCCGACGCTGGTCGAGGGCGCCCCGGTCGCGGCGACGCTGACCGTCACCGGCCGGGAGCGACCGGTCACGGCCGGGCTGGGCCTGACCGCGTACCGGGTGGTGCAGGAGGCGCTGACCAACGCGCTCAAGCACGGCGGCTCGGGCACCACCGCGGCCGTCACGCTGACCTGGCGCCGCACCACCCTGGTCGTCGAGATAACCGACACCGGCACCCCGGCCGACGGCGAGCAGCACACCGGCACCCCACCCGGCCGCGAACAGCACACCGGCGGCCACGGGATAACCGGCATGCGCGAGCGCGTCGCCGCGGCCGGTGGCCGGCTGGAGACCGGTCCCGGGCCGGAGCGCGGCTTCCGGGTGCGCGCGGAACTGCCGTACGACAAGGAGATCGCATGATCCGGATCCTGCTGGCGGACGATCAGCGGCTGGTCCGCACCGGCTTCCGCATGCTGCTGCAGACGCAGCCGGACCTGACCGTGGTGGCCGAGGCCGGCGACGGCGGCGAGGCGATCGAGGCGGTCAGCGCGCACCGGGTCGACGTGGTGCTGATGGACGTCCGCATGCCCACGGTGGACGGTGTGACCGCGTGCCGCCGGATCCGCGCGCTGCCGGACCCGCCGCGGGTGCTGGTGCTGACCACGTTCGACCTGGACGAGTACGCGTTCGCCGCGATCCGGGCCGGTGCGTCCGGTTTCCTGCTCAAGGACGCGCCGCCGGAGGACCTGCTGTCCGCGATCCGGGTGGTGCACTCCGGCGACTCCGTGGTCGCGCCGTCCACCACCCGGCGGCTGCTGGAGCGCTTCGCGCCGTACCTCCCGGACGACACGGCGACACCGGGCCCGGCGAACGCGCTCACCGACCGGGAGCACGAGGTGCTGCTGCTGGTCGCGCGCGGCCGGTCGAACGCGGAGATCGCCGCCGAGCTGTTCGTCGCGGAGACCACGGTCAAGTCGCACATCAGCCGGATCCTGACCAAGCTCGGCCTGCGCGACCGCGTGCAGATCGTGGTCTACGCGTACCAGAACGGCCTGGCCCGCTGAATGTGTACCTGAGGAGGATGCGCGGTCGACCTGGGACAGACGACCGCGGCCGCGCGCGTCCATAGCGTCGGACGGTGTGCGAAACGTTCTCCTCTCCGGCCTGCGAGCCCGCCGGACCCGGCTGCTGCTGACCGCCCTCGCGGTCGCGCTCGGGGTCGCGTTCGTGACCGGCACGCTGATCCTGACCGACACGATGACCGCGAGCCTTTACCAGGAGGCCGCGCGGGACGCCAGACCGGTGGCCGCCCGCGCGGTCGCGGATCGCCGGTTCACCGACGCGGACCTGGCCCGGGTGGCCGCGCTGCCCGGCGTGACCGACGCGGCCGGTGAGGCCGCCACGGAGTCACCGGTGCTCGGCCCGGACGGCCGCGTGGTCTCGGTGTTCGGCGCGACCGCGACCATGGTCCGGGCGCTGCCCGGCCGGCCGGAGCTGGCCGCGCTGCGCCTGACCGCGGGTGCGTACCCCGGACCGGGTGAGGCGGTGGTGGACGCGGCCACCGCGGCCGAGCGCGGCTGGTCCCCGGGCGACTCGCTGACGCTCGTCACCGACCCGGAGAAGCCGCACCCGGTACGGATCAGCGCGCTCACCGACGGCGTCCCCTACTTCACCGTGTTCCTCCCGGTCGCGGACTTTCGCGCCGCGACCGGCGTGGCGGACTGGGGCGCGATCCGGGTCGCCGGCCCGGACCAGCGCGCGGCCGCGGACACGCTCGCGGGCGCACTGCCGGACGCCGAGGTGATCACCGGTGCCGAGTACGCGGACCGGCTGGCCGGTGCGCAGGTCGGCAGCGTGACCATGATGCGCGCCGGCCTGCTCGGCTTCGCGCTGGTGGCGCTGGTGGTGGCCGCGATGGTCATCCACAACACGTTCGCGATCCTGGTCGCGCAGCGGGAGCGGGAGCTGGCGCTGCTGCGGCTCGCCGGTGCGCTGCGCGGTCAGCTGTTCCGGCTGGTGCTGGCCGAGGCCGCGATCGTCGGCGGGCTCGCGTCCGCGGCCGGTTTCGGGCTCGGCCTGCTGGCCGGCCGGCTCGGCGCGACCGGTCTGGAGTCGCTCGGCAACGGCCAGATGACCGCGTCCATGCAGGTCACACCGCAAACCGTGGTGCTCGGCGCGCTGACCGGCGTGGGCGTGACCGTGCTGGCCGCGATCGGGCCGGCCCGGAGCGCGACCCGGCTCGCCCCGATCGCGGCGCTGCGCCGCCCGGACGCGCCGGTCGAGGCCGGCACGTCCCGCCGCCGCGCGCTGGCCGGCACGCTGCTCGCGCTGGTCGCGGCCGCGATGGTGGGCGCGGGCGCGGTGGGCAACACCGTGGTGCTGGCGGCCGCGGGCGCGCTCCCGGCCATGCTGGCGCTGGTCGCGCTCGGCCCGGTGCTGGTCGTACCGGCCTGGCGGCTCGCGGTCCGGCCGGCGCTGCTGTTCTTCGGCTCCGGCGGGCGGTTGGCGGCCCGGTCCGGTGAGCGGCAGCCGCGTCGGGCGGCCGCGACCGCGCTGGCGCTGACCGTCGGCATCACGGTGGTGACCACGTTCCTGGTCGGCGCGCAGTCGCTGGCCACCAGCACCGCGGCGGAGCTGGAGCGCCGGTTCCCGACCGACTTCGTGGTGACCGCGCCGGACGGGCAGCGACTCCCGGCGGACCTGGCCGCGCGGCTGACCGCGCTGCCTGAGGTGCAGCGCGTGGAGGTCCGCGACGGGCTGTGGGTGTTCACCGCGGACGACGTGGACGCGCCGGCCGCGCGCACCGCGGTCGCGTCCGTGACCGACACCGTGCCACTGGCCGTGGTGCTCGACGTGCAGAGCCAGGCCGAGCGGATCGGCCGGACCGTGGACATGCTGCTCGCGGTGGTCGGCGTGCTGGTGATCTTCTCGGTGCTGATCTCGGTCGCCGGGATCACGAACACGCTCACGCTTTCCGTGCTGGAGCGGACGCGCGAGTTCGGGCTGCTCCGGGCGCTCGGACTGAGCCGGCGCCAGCTGCACGCGAGCCTGCTGGCCGAGGGGATGACGTTGGCGCTGATCGCGGCCGTGGCCGGCGTGGCGCTCGGGATCGGCTTCGGCGTGGCCGGTGTCTACGCGTCCATCCCGCACGCCTGGGTCGCGGTCTCCCTGCCGTACCCCCGGATCGGTCTGGTCGTGGTGAGCGCCGCGGTCATCGGGCTGCTCGCGGCCGCGCTCCCGGCACGACGCGCGGCTCGCGTCGCGCCGGTCGCGGCGCTGGCGGACGAGTGAAGAAGGGGTCCGGGGCGTCTTCCACCACGTCCCGGACCGTCCGTCCTACTTCTTCAGCGAGTCGAGCGCGTCGACGATCCAGGCCTCGGCGCGCTCCTTGGTGAGGCCGAGACCGCGCAGCGCCTCGCCGCCCGCGTCCTCGTGCTCGTCCAGCAGCGCCAGCAGCATGTGCTCGGTGCCGACGTAGTTGTGGCCGAGCCGCAGCGCCTCGCGGACGATCAGGTCGAGCAGCTTCTTCGCCCCGGCCGAGAACGGCAGGTGCGCCGGCAGCTCGCCGTCGACCCGCGGCGGCAGCACGGCTGCGGCCGCGACCCGCACGTCCGCGAGTGACACGCCCTGGTCCTGGATGGCCATCGCGGCCAGCGAGTTCGGCTCGTCGAGCAGGCCGAGCACGAGGTGCTCGGTGCGCACCACGTCGTTGCCGGCCGCGCGCGCGGCCTTGACCGTCTGCTCCATGACGACCTTGGCGCGGTGCGTGAACCGGCTGAACCGGCTGGCGTCGACCACCCCGGCCGGGTCGCCGACGAACCGCTTCTGCACGGCCTGCTTGCTGACGCCCAGGCTGCGGCCGATCTCGGCCCAGCTCGCACCGGCCCGCCGGGCCTGGTCGACGAAGTGCCCGATCAGGTGGTCGGACAGGTCGCCGAGGTGCTCGCCGACCAGGATCGCGTCGGAGACCCGGGTCAGGTGGTCGCCGTCCGGGTGCTGGCTCTTGACGTGCTCGATGAGTTCATCGAGCCGGATGACGGGTTCGGTAGTCATGCGTCAACCATAGGTTGACGCGCCGAAAAGCGTCAACCCCTAGTTGACGGTACGGAACGAACGCCCGGCCGCGACCATCTGCTCCAGCAGCGGCGCCGGTGCGAGTCCGGGCTCGCGCGACTCCCGGTAGAGCGCCCGCAGGGTCGCCAGCACCTGGTCCGGCCCGATCGCGTCCAGCATCTCGAAGGGGCCCGCCGGATAGCCGCAGCCCAGCCTCATCGCCGCGTCGATGTCGTCCGTGGCCGAGTAGTTCGCCTCCAGCATGCGGACCGCGTCGTTCAGGTACGGGTGGAGCAGCGCGCGCACCACGAAACCGGCGCGGTCCGGGCTGGACACCGCGGTCCGGCCCAGCCGCTCCACCACGGCGCGCGCGGCGCCCCGCGTCTCCGCCGAGGTGCGGATCGTGTGCACCACCTCGATCAGCTCGTCGTTGACCACGTGCAGCCCGGCCACGTCGGCCGGGCGCCCGGTGGCCATCGCGAGCTCGATCACCGGCAACGTGGCCGTGGTGGTGGCCAGCACCGTGCCCGGCTTGCACACCTCGTCCAGCGCCACGAGCACCGCCTTCTTCGCCGCGAGGTCGTCCGCGACCGCCTCCACCACGAGGTCCGCGTCGGAGAGGAGGTGCACCTCGGTGGCGTCGGCGGCGTGCCGCACGGTGAACCCGGCGGCCGAGAACGCGCCGGCCAGCGCGGCCGAGCCGACGATGCCGACCGTGCGGACGTCCCGTACCGTGGCCGGCTTCTGCTCTTCTGACGGTTCCTGCGTCCCGTACGGGTAGAAGCCGCGCCCGGACTTCCGGCCCAGGAACCCGGCGGTCACCATCTGCGCGAGCAGCGGCGCCGGCGCGTGGCGGCGGTTCCGGCCGCCACGGCGGAACATCGTGTCCAGGATCTCGGCCGCGACGTCCAGCCCGATCAGGTCCAGCAGCGCCAGCGGGCCCATCGGCAGCCCGCAGCCCACGCGCATCGCCGCGTCCAGGTCCTCGCGCGAGACGTGCCCGCTCTCCAGCATCGTGACCGCCTGGTTCAGATAGCCGAAGAGCAGCGCGTTCGCGATGAAGCCGGCCCGGTCGCCGATGGTCACGCCGCGCTTGCCGAGCCGGGTGCAGAGTGCCGCCACGTCCGCCACCACGTCGTCCGCGGTGACCACGGTCCGGACCACCTCGACCAGCCGCATCACCGGCGCCGGGTTGAAGAAGTGCATGCCGATCACCCGGTCCGGCCGCCCGGTGCCGGCCGCGATCTCGGTGACCGGCAGCGAGGACGTGTTCGTGGCCAGGATCGCGGACGGCTTGCAGACCCGGTCCAGCTCCGCGAAGACGACGTGCTTCAGGTCCAGCCGCTCCGGCACCGCCTCGATCACCAGGTCGGCGTCGTGCAGCGCGGCCGGCCCGGCCTCGAACCGCACCCGGCCGAGCAGCGCGTCCCGGTCCGCCGCGGACAGCTTGCCCCTGGCCACGGCCCGGTCCGTCGAGGCGGTCAGGATGCCCCGGCCCCGTTCCAGCGCCGCCGCACCGGCCTCCACGGCCACGACGTCCAGCCCGCTCCGGGCGAAGACCTCGACGATGCCGGCGCCCATCGTGCCGAGACCGACCACTCCGATGGTGTTCAACGCGCACGCCTCCTGTGTTAACGGACGTTAAGCGCGAGTCTCCCATGCCCGGCGGGCGGTCAGCGCGGCCCCAGCGTGCCGTTGACCGCGCGAACCACGTCACCACCGGCGCGGTCCCAGGAGAAGCGGGACGAGACGTCACCGGCCCGGGCCGCGCACTCCGCGTAGAGGTTGTCGTCCGCCAGCGTCTCCGCGATCAGCTTGGCCAGGTCGTACGGGTCGTCGCCGGACGCCAGCGCGCCGGAGACGCCGGGCTGGATGATCTCCGGCATGGCGAACGCGTCCCGCCCGATCGCGGGCAGCCCGCGCGCGGCCGCCTCGGCGAACACGATGCCGAACGCCTCCAGCCGGCTCGGCAGCACGAACAGGTCGTGCGTGTCGTAGAGGCCGGCCACCTCGGCCAGCGACCGCTCGCCGAGGAACGTCACGCCGTCCGGGATGTCGCCGTCCATCGGCCACTCCCGCGGCCCGGCCACGGTCAGCGTGATCTCCGGGTCGAAGTCTCGGCGCAGGATCTCCACCGCGGCCACCACCAGGTCGCCGCCCTTGCGCTGGAACTCACGGCCGACGAAGAGCAGCCGGTTGCGCGGGCCGGTCTTCGCCGGCAGCGGGCCCTCCACGGACGCGCCGGCCGAGATACCCGGGTGCACCACGTGCACCTTCTCCGCCGGTACGCCGGTCACCTCGATCAGGTTCCGGGCCAGCCAGTGGCTCATCGCGATCACGCCGGCGGCCTTGTCGTAGACCTCCAGCTGCCGCTCCCGGCGGCGGCGCAGCTCGGTCGTGGTCAGGTGCTGGAACAGCGGGATGCCGGACGTCTCCTGGATGTGCAGCAGCCCGTCGAAGCTCATGTCCTGGAACGTGAAGTACGGCCGGTCCAGGATCGCGAGATCCTGGATCATGACGACCGCGTCCACGTCCGCCGCGTCCGCGCCGCGCTGGATCGCCTGCCGCAGGAACGCGTCGGTCAGCCGGGACTGCTTCCACGTGGTGACCGGACGGCTGTTGCGCCAGCGCACGTGCATCAGCTTCAGCGCGGTCTGCGCCCGGTGCGGGATCTGCACGCCCACGTCCGGCACCTCGGCGTGCCCGCGCATCGCCGCGCGCAGGTGCCACGGGATGTGCGACCAGGTGGCGATCGGGTTCGGAGCCCACAGACAGGCGAAGCCGATGCGGCTCACCGGACACCTCCATCATCACGTCGACCGCGATTGTTCCTGGCGGCGGCGCGCGGTTCCTCGCCGGGTCGTGTTGCCGACAGAGCCACCATCTGTGGTACGGCTGACAGCATGCGGACCGTATTCGTCACGGGTGTCTCGCGCGGCCTGGGTGCCGCGCTGTTCGAGCAGGTCATCGCGGCCGGCGACCGGGTGGTCGGGATCGGCCGGCGGTTCACCGGCGCGCAGGACGATCTTGCCTTGCAGGAGCCGGCGCGCGTCGCACTATTGACCGCAAATCTGAGTGATCCCTCAACGTTGCCCACACCGGACCAGCTGCGCGCGGTGTTCGCGCCGGAGGGC
This sequence comes from Catenuloplanes indicus, assembly GCF_030813715.1. Classification (NCBI taxonomy): domain Bacteria; kingdom Bacillati; phylum Actinomycetota; class Actinomycetes; order Micromonosporales; family Micromonosporaceae; genus Catenuloplanes; species Catenuloplanes indicus. The sequence goes on along the minus strand of NZ_JAUSUZ010000001.1, from coordinate 6,078,228 downwards.
GAGGTGGTGCTGATCCACAACGCCGGTCAGGTCACGCCGGTCGGCCCGGTCGGCGCGCTCCCGGCGGACGAGCTGGCCGCCTCGATCACGGTGAACCTGACCGCGCCGATGCTGCTCACCAACGCGTTCCTGGCCGCGGCCGCCGGCCGTACCGCCCGGGTGCTGCTCATCTCGTCCGGCGCGGCCGGGCGGACGATCGAGAACTGGTCCGCATACTCCGCGGCCAAGCGCGGCGGCGAGTTCTTCATGGAGATCCTGGCGGCGGAGAACGCGCACCGCGAGCCGCCGCTGACCGTCGCCTCGGTGAACCCCGGCGTGATGGACACGGACATGCAGGCCGCGCTGCGGGACGCGGAGTTCCCGGCCAAGGACCGCTACGTGGGGCTGCACGAGCGCGGTGAACTGCCGGATCCCGGCACGGTTGCCGAGAGGATCATCCGCGAACACCTTACTTCCGAGTAGCTCTCGGCTCTAAGCTCAGCCAATGACTCCCGGGATGCCCGTCATCGACGACGGGAAGTTGACGTCCACCAATCCCGCCACCGGCGAGACGGTCGGCACCTTCTCCGTAGCAACGGCCGATGACGTGGCGCTCGCGGTGCGCCAGGCCCGCGAGGCCGGCCGGTGGTGGGCCGGCCTCGGGTTCACCGGCCGGCGCGAACGGCTGCGGCGCTGGCGCACGCTGCTGGCCCAGCGGCTGGAGGAGCTGACCGCGCTGGTCCACCGGGAGACCGGCAAACCGCTCTTCGACGCGTCGGTCGAGGCCGCCAGCGCGCTCGATCACGTCGACTGGGCGGCGAACAACGCGAAACGCGTGCTCGGCCCGCGCCGGGTGCGCACCCGCGCGCTGGTCGCCGAGCACTCAGCGCACCTGGAGTACCGGCCGTACGGTGTGGTCGGCGTGATCGGCCCGTGGAACTATCCGGTGCTCACGCCGCTCGGCTCGATCGGCTACGCGCTCGCGGCCGGCAACGCGGTCGTCTTCAAGCCCAGTGAGTACACGCCCGCGGTCGGTCAGTGGCTGGCCGACGTGTTCGCCGAGGCCGTGCCGGAACACCCGGTGTACCAGGTGATCCACGGTCTCGGCGACGCCGGCGCCGCGCTGTGCCGGTCCGGCGTCGGCAAGCTGAGCTTCACCGGCTCCACCGCGACCGCGCGCCGGGTGATGGCCGCGTGCGCGGAGACGCTGACCCCGGTGCTGATCGAGGCCGGCGGCAAGGACGCGATGATCGTCGACGAGGACGCGGACCTCGACCGGGCCGTCGACGCGGCGCTCTGGGGCGGCATGTCCAACGCGGGCCAGACCTGCGTCGGCATCGAGCGCGTCTACGTCGTCTCGAAGGTCCACGACGAGTTCGTCGCGCGGCTCGCCGCGGGCGCGCGGAGGATCACGGTCGGCGCGGACGACGCGCACCTCGGCCCGATCACCATGCCCGGCCAGATCGACGTCATCCGCCGGCACATCGACGACGCGCTGTCCCGCGGCGCCCGCGCGGTGGTCGGCGGCGCGGACGCGGTGCAGCCGCCGTACGTGCACCCCACCGTGCTGGTCGACGTGCCGGACGACGCAGCCGCGATCCGTGAGGAGACGTTCGGCCCGACGCTCACCGTCACCCGGGTCGCGGACGCGGACGAGGCGCTGGCCAAGGCGAACGCGCTGCCGTACGGCCTGGGTGGTGCGGTCTTCGGCCACCGCCGCGCGATCGCGCTGGCCCGCGGCATGCGCTCCGGCATGACGTCGGTCAACTCGGTCCTCACGTTCGCCGGCATGTCCACGCTCCCGTTCGGCGGCGTGGGCGAGTCCGGCTTCGGCCGCATCCACGGCGAGGACGGCCTGCGCGAGTTCGCGGTGGCGAAGTCCATCACGGTCCGCCGGCTGCCGTCCCCACTGCCGATCCTGTCCTTCTTCCGCAAGCCGTCCCACGAACGCCTGCTGATCCGCGCGGTCAAGACCCTCTACGGCCGCGGCCGGTGAGCGGCGGACCGCTCACCGACCCCGGGCGTCAGGCCGGGTCGCCACCGTTGTTGATCCAGGCGTCCACCGCACCGTTCGGCGCGACGACCAGGTAGTCGTCCCGGCCGTCGCCGTTGACGTCGGCCAGCACCACGCCGTCCGCGCTGCCGGTGCCGCCCGCGATCCGGCCGCGCCCGGCCCAGCCCGGCACGCCGTCACGGTCGCCGCCCCGGTTCAGCCACGCGTTCACCGCGCCGGTCGACGGGTTCAGCACCAGGTAGTCCGCGCGGACGTCGCAGTCGACGTTGGCGAACCGGACGCTGCCGGTGCCGGTGCCGCCGGCGATGGCCGGGCGTGCCTCCCAGCCGCCCTGGCCGTCCCCGCCCCGGTAGAGCCACGCGTTCACCGCGCCGGTCGACGCGTTCAGCACCAGGTAGTCGGCCCGCGCGTCGCCGTCCAGGTCCGCGAACCGGACGCCGGCGCCGGCCGCGCCCACGCCGGTCGCGATCCGGCCGCGCGCAATCCACCCCGCCTGACCGGGCCGGTCGCCACCGTCGTTGATCCACGCGTCCACCGCGCCGGTCGACGCGTTCACCACCAGGTAGTCGGCCCGGCCGTCCCCGCTCACGTCCGCCAGGTGCACGGTCGCCGGTGCGGCGCCGGTACCGGCCGCGAAGCCCGCGTGCCGGGTCCACCCCGGATTGCCGCCCGCGTCGCCGCCGTCGTTGATCCAGGCGTCGAAGCCGCCGCGCGCGTTCATCACCAGGTAGTCGGCCCGGCCGTCACCGCTCACGTCGGCGAACCGGACGTTCTCCCGCGCCGCGCCCACGCCGGCCGCGAGTCCGGGCCGGGCGATCCAGCGGCCGGCGGCGTCGGTGCAGGAACCGGCGCCCGGTTCGACGATCATCCCGGCGTTCCGGGCGGTCGACAGCGCCGCGTGGAACGCGGTCGCCATCTTGCGGTAGCCGGTGTCGTTCGGGTGCAGGCCGTCCGGCAGGTCCGCGGTGGTGACCGCGCGCATGTCGGCCGGCACGATGCGCTGGCCCGCGTTCCGCCGGCGCTCCACGATCGACGCCACCGCGGCGTTGTACGCGTCGATCCGCCGCTGCACGGCCGGGTCCGCGGCCGGGACGATCTGCGCCAGCAGGATCGTCGTCGACGGCGCCACCGCGTAGATCCGGTCGAGCAGCGCCTCCAGCCGCTGGGGCGCACCGGACGGGTCGACGTTGCGGTTCATGTCGTTCGTGCCGATGTGCAGCGCCACCACGTTCGGCTGGTACTGCGCCACCACCCCGGTCGCGATCGCGGCGATCTGGTCGATCACCCAGCCGGAGTGTCCCTCGTGGTCCGGGTCAGCGCCGTCACCGTCGCGCTGCGTGCCGACGAAGTCCACGGTGTCCCCCGCCGCGGCGAGGGCCTGGTAGAGGTGGGCGCGGTAGCCGTTGCCGCCGGCACCGCCCCAGCCGTAGGTGATCGAGTCCCCCATCGGCATCAGGCGGATGCCGGGCACCGCGGCCGCGGTGGAGGTCGCGTGCGCGGGCTGCCCCACGAACGTCAGCGCCGCCGCCAGCAACACCGTGCCGATCGATCGAAGTATGGTCATGCCTCACATCCTCGGTGCCGAGCGGCCCCGAGGGAACGTGATGATCAGAACAGCGTGAGTTCGTTCTTCTCGATACCGCGGAGCTTGTCGTAGTCGACGACCACGCAGCGGATGCCGCGGTCCTCGGCCAGCACCCGCGCCTGCGGCTTGATCTCCTGGGCCGCGAAGATGCCGGCCACCGGCGCCAGCAGCGGGTCACGGTTCATCAGTTCCAGGTAGCGGGTGAGCTGCTCGACGCCGTCGATCTCGCCGCGCCGCTTCACCTCGACCGCGACCGAGCCGCCGTTCGCGTCCTTGCAGAGCAGGTCGACCGGGCCGATCGCGGTCATGAACTCGCGCCGGACCAGCGTGAAACCCTCGCCGAACGTGGTCGGGTTGGCCGCCAGCAGCTCCTGCAGGTGCGCCTCGACACCGTCCTTGACCAGGCCTGGGTCGACGCCCAGCTCGTACGACGTGTCCTGGAAGATCTCCTCCAGCGTGATCCGCAGTTCCTCGCCGGCCTTGTTCACCACGCGCCAGACGCCCTCGGACTCCTGGAGCTTGCACGGCGGGCTCATCCAGTTGAGCGGCTTGTACGCCCGGTCGTCCGCGTGGATCGAGACCGAGCCGTCCGCCTTCACCATGAGCAGGCGGGTCGCCGGCGGCAGGTGCGCCGAGAGTCGTCCGACATAGTCCACCGAGCATCTCGCAATCACCAAACGCACCCGAGCAGGGTAGCGGAACACGGCAGAGGTGGCGCATGGGTGCCATGCTGTTCTATGTGCTGGAAGTTCTGACTGGTACCGGTCTGGCCGCATCTGCCGGGCTCAACGCGTACATACCGATGCTGGCGATGGGCCTGCTCGCCCGCTACACCGAGGCCATCAACCTGCCGAGCGGCTGGCAGTGGCTCTCCGACGGGTGGGTGATCGCGATCCTGACCGTGCTGCTCGCGATCGAGGTCGTGGCGGACAAGGTGCCGGTGGTCGATCACATCAACGACATGGTGCAGACCGTGGTCCGGCCGACCGCGGGCGGCCTGGTCTTCGGCGCGGGCGCCGGGTCGGAGACGGTGACCGTGACCGATCCGGCCGGCTTCTTCCAGTCGAACCAGTGGGTGCCGATCGTGGCCGGCGTGGTCATCGCGCTCGGCGTGCACGGGCTGAAGGCGGCGGCCCGGCCGGTGATCAACACGACGACCGCGGGCATCGGCGCGCCGGTGGCCAGCACGGCCGAGGACGCGACCAGCGTGATCATGTCCATCGTGGCGATCCTCCTGCCCGCGCTGGTGCTGGTCTTCGCCGTACTGCTGATCGGTGCGGCGGTCTGGATCTTCCGGCGCCGATCCGCGCGGCGGTCCGAACGCGCGGCCGCACGGGCGGCCGGATTCCGCGTGTGACACGACGCCGGCAGAACCGACATATTGGCTCGAATCGGTAATATCGCTGCGTGTCCTCCCGAGTGTCCATGCTGGTCGCGGCCCGTCAGGACGTGGCCGCCGCGCGCGGGCTGGCACGCGCGGCCCAGGCCGGAGCCGAGGAGATCAAGACCGAGACCCGCCGGCGGTACGAGGTGATCCGCGGCGCGCACGACACCTGCCTGGCGGCGCTCACCGAGGCCCGGGAGACCGCGCGCGACGAGATCTTCGAGCGCTTCCACGGTGAGGCCGTCGCGCGCGCCGGCACGCTCGGCCGGCTCGCCGCCGCGTGCGCACCGGGCCCGGCCGGCGCGCCCTGGCCGGCCTGGCGACCGGCGGTGACCGGCCGGGCCGGGCTGCTGCGGATCGGCGTGATCGCGGTGGACGAGGACGTGCCGACCGTACCCGCGCTGATCCCGCTGCTCGACCGCGCGCACCTGGAGATCACCCGCGACCCGGAGGACGGCGACGGGCGGCACCACCGCGCGTCCACCGCGGACGGCCTGATCGCCGGCCTGCTGCTCCGCGCGCTCGGCGGCACGCCAGCCGGCGACCTGCGCATCTGGGCGTACGACCCGGACCGGCTGGGCGGCAGCCTCGCCGGTTTCGCGCCGCTGGCCGCGGCCGGCGTGCTCACCTCGGTCGGGCCGGGCGGGCTGACCACGATGCTGGACGAGCTGGTCGAGCACGTCCGCCGGATCAACGAGACCGTGCCGGCCGGCCGGCCCGGCCGCCGACCGGAGCCGTGGCGGCTCGCCGTGCTGCTCGGCGACGGCGCGGACCTGACCCCGCAGCAGCGCGCGCAACTGGACCGGCTGGTCCGCACCGGCGTCGCCGCCGGGGTGCACCTGATCGCGCGCGACGTGCCGCTGGCCGAGCACCCGGACGTCGAACACGTGCACCTCACCGGCCGCGCGGCGTACTGCGACACCGCCGGTGTGCTGCCGGTCCGGCTGGACCCGCCGCCACCGGCGGAGCAGACCGCGGCCGTCTGCCGTAAGCTGGCCGGTGCGCTGAGCGCGGGCCCGCCGCCCGCGCTGCTGGCCGATCTGCTCCCGGCGCGGATCTGGCGGGAGAGCGCGGCGGCCGCGCTGACCGCACCGATCGGCGTCGGCCCGGACGGCGAGCCGATCGAGGTGACGCTCGGCGACGACCCGCCGCACGCGCTGATCGGCGGCCCGTCCGGCTCCGGCAAGACGAACCTGATCTACGCGTGGCTGGGCGCGCTGGCCGCCCGCTACTCCCCCGCCGAGCTGGCGCTCTACCTGCTCGACTTCAAGGAGGGCGTGTCGTTCGCCCGGTTCGCGCCGAGCCCGCGCGACCCGAGCTGGCTGCCGCACGTACGGCTGGCCGGCGTCAACGTCAACGACGACCGCGAGTTCGGCCTGGCGCTGCTCCGGCACCTGTCGGCCGAGTTGCGGACACGCGCCCGGGCCGCGAAGCGGTACGAGGCCGGCAAGCTCGCCGAGTTGCGCGCCGAGGACCCGGACGGCGCCTGGCCGCGGATCGTGGCCGTGATCGACGAGTTCCAGCTGCTGCTCGGCGCGCGGGACGCGGTCACCGCGGAGGCCGCCGCGCTGCTCGAGGACCTGGCCCGGCGCGGCCGCTCGCAGGGCATCCACCTGGTACTGGCCAGCCAGGACGTGTCCGGCATCGAGGCGCTGTGGGGCCGCCCCGGGCTGGTCGCTCAGTTCACGCTGCGGATCGCGCTGCCCAAGGCCCGCCGCATCCTGGCCGAGACGAACCTGGCCGCGGACGTGATCCCGCGCCACCACGCGGTGATCAACGCGGATTCCGGCGCGCCGTCCGCGAACCGGATCGCGCGCCTGCCGGACGCCGGCGACCGGCAGGCGTGGCGCGCGTTGCAGGAGCGCCTGTGGCGTCTGCGGCCGCCGGGCGCGACACCACCGCGGCTGTTCGACGGCGACGCCGTACCGTCGTGCCCTGATTTTTCGGTTCACAGCGGTCCGCCGCGCGCGGCGGTGGGCGAGACGATCGACGTCGACGCCCTCCCGGCGTACGTGACGATGCCGCGCGCACCCGGCCGGAACCTGGCGATCGTCGGCACCCGCGGCGAGGAGGCGGCCGCGATCCTGGCCTCGGCCGCGCGGTCGCTGGCCGCGTCGGTCCCCGGAGCCCGGTTCAGCGTCGCCTGCCCCGACCCGGCACTGGCACCGCTGATCGCACCGCTGCGCGCCGCGCTGCCGTCGGCGACGTTCCACATCGGATCGGTGGCGGCGGATCTGTTCGCGACGGTCTCGGCGAACCTGCCCACCGCATCACCGGACCACACCGGCCCGCACTACCTGCTCGGCCTGGCCCTCGACGCACTGACGACGTCCCCGGCGGCCACGACGGCCGGCGCCCCGGGCGCGGCCGACACCCCGGGCGTCCCGGGCACGGTTGACGCCGTGGCGGTTCGCCGCAGCCCGATCCCGCCGCTGTCCGCGATGACCACGGCCCCCGGGCCCGCCCGGGTTTCCTCCCGGGCCGCGGACCCGCTGCGGACAATCCTGGATCAGGGCCCGGGACGTCACGTGCACGTTCTCGGCTGGTGGCGGTCCGTGGCCCGGCTGCGGGACAGCCTCGGCGGCATCGCGGCTCGCTTCGACGCGATCGGCGCCTGGGTCGCGCTGGACGTGCAAGGCCCGGATCTCGCACCGCTGAGCCCGGCACCGGGCGGCCCGGCCTGGTTCCCACGGCCGGGCCGGGCACTCTGTTTCGACCGCTCCGAGGACCGCCACCCCCGCATGGTCATCCCCTACGCGCCGCCCGGCCCGGCCGCCGAACGGCCACCGTCCACCCCGGCGGCCCCCGGCCCCGCACCCGGTTCCGGCTCGGCCGGCATTCCGGCCGCGACCACCTCAGCGGCGGCCGGCGACGTGACCGGAGCCGGATCGTGAGCGCCGAGGAGTACCGCCGGCAGCTCGCCGCGCTCGCCGAGGCCACCGCCCGCCGGGACGCGGACCTGCTCGCGACCGAGCGGGCCTACCACGACGGCGCCGCCACCGCGACCGCCGAGCTGGTCCGGGCCGAGGCGGTGGCCGCCGCCGCCGAACGGCGTGCCGCCGCGCTCACCGCGTCCGTCGCCGGGGTGGACCGCGAGGCCTCCCGGATCTGGTCGGTGCTGCGCGCGATGCACCGGCGGCGGCCCGGTTGGACGGCCCGGGTCGGCGAACCGCCCGAGCCGCTGCTGCCGCAGAGCGCGGATCTCGGCTACCCCGACCAGAGCGTCCCGGAGGCTCGCGCGCTCGCGCTGCTGGACCGCGCGTCCCGGCGGATCAGCCAGGCGAAGCGCGGCATCCCGCGCCCCGCACCGCCGCGCCGGGTGCTGCCGCTGCTGCCGGTGGTCGGCGCGGCCGCCGCCGCGTTCACCGCACTGTTCGCGGCCGGCCTGGTGACGCTCGGCGGCGGCTACACCACGATGCAGCTGGTGCTGCGGACGGCCGGCTGGTCGGTCTTCTTCGTGGCCCCGTTCACCGGCTTGCCGCTGGCCGCCACGCTGCTCGACCGCCTGTTCGGCAGCCGCCTGGACATCGGCGCGATCGGCCTGCTGGTGCTGGGCGGTATGGCGGCCGCCTCCGGCATCTCCATCGCCCTGGCCCACTGAGTTCACCGCACTGAGTTCACCGCACTGAATTCACCGCGCTGAGTTCACCGCACTGAGTTCATCCACACTGAGCGCACGAAGCACCTGAGTCCTTCGGGGGCCGGGCAGTGCGCAGGTTGATCTGCCCGGCCCCCGAAGAATCCCACGTTACCGCTGGGTCAACCGGCCGCGGAACCTCACACCCGGCCGACCCCCCGCTCGCCGCTGGACCGCACGGCGCATAGTGGACCGCATGAACGCGATCACCGTGCGCGGCCTGCACAAGTCCTACGGCGCCGTGTCCGCCGTGAACGGCCTGGACCTCGAGGTGCGCACCGGCGAGATCTTCGCGCTGCTCGGCCCGAACGGCGCCGGCAAGACCACCACGGTGGAGATCCTGGAGGGCTTCCGCAGCCGCGGTGCCGGTGACGTGGAGGTGCTCGGCGAGGACCCGGCCGCACCGAGCGCCGCCTGGCGGGGCCGGGTCGGCATCGTGCTGCAGGGCACCGGCGAGTTCGACAACCTGACCGTCCGCGAGATCGTCCACCACTTCGCCGGCTTCTACTCCGGCGCGGACGACCCGGACGCCGTGATCGCGCGCGTCGGCCTGGCGGAGAAGGCCCGGGCCCGTACCCATGCGCTCTCCGGTGGGCAGAAACGCCGCCTCGACGTGGCGCTCGGCATCGTCGGCCGCCCCGAACTGCTGTTCCTGGACGAGCCGACCACCGGTTTCGACCCGGAGGCGCGACGCGAGTTCTGGGAGCTGATTCGCGACCTGAACGCGGGCGGCACCACGATCCTGCTCACCACGCACTACCTGGACGAGGCCGAGGCGCTGGCCGCCCGGGTCGGCGTGATCGCCGGCGGCCGCCTGGTCGAGGTGTCCACCCCCGCCGACCTCGGCGGACGGCAGAACGCACTGCCCACGGTCCGGTGGCGCGACCCGGACGGCGCGACGCGACAGGAACGGACCGCGACGCCGACCGCCCTGGTCACCCGGCTCGCGGAGCAGTTCGGCGGCGAGGTACCCGGCCTCACGATCACCCGCCCCACGCTGGAGGACATCTACCTCCGGATGATCTCGACGGAGGACCCCCAGTGAAGCTCGCTCTCCGCCAGGGCCGCCTGGAGATCCTGCAGTTCCTGCGCAGCCGTGAGTCCGTCGTCTTCACGATCGGCTTCCCGGTCATCATGCTGGCGATCTTCGCGGCCATCTTCGGCGGCACCGAGATCGACGGCGGCGTCACGCTCACCCAGTACTTCGTGACCGGCATGATCGCCACCGGCCTGATGACCGTCAGCTTCCAGAACCTCGGCATCTGGATCCCGATCGAGCGCGACCGCGGCGTCCTCAAGCGCTACCGCGGCACGCCGATGCCGAAGTGGACCTACTTCGCCGGCAAGGTGGTGATGGTGCTGGCCATCGGCATCGCCACCACCGCGCTGCTGCTGCTCATCTCGGTGCTCTTCTTCGGCCTCCGCCTCCCCGCCACCCCGGACCGCTGGCTGGCCTTCGGCTGGGTATCGCTGCTCGGCATCACCGCCTGCACGCTGCTCGGCATCGCCATCTCCTCGCTGGCCCGCACGTCGCGCAGCGGCTCCGCCGTGGTCACCCCGATCGCGCTGATTCTCCAGTTCACCTCCGGCGTCTTCCTGGTCTTCACCGCGCTCCCCGGCTGGATGCAGTCCGTCTCCGCCGTCTTCCCGCTCAAGTGGATGTGCCAGGGCCTGCGCTACGTCTTCCTCCCCGACTCCTTCGCCGGCCAGGAGCCCGCCGGCACCTGGGAACTCGGCCGCGTCGCCCTCGTCCTCGCCCTCTGGTGCGTGGCCGGCCTGGCCCTGTGCCTCACCACGTTCCGCTGGACCGCCCCTCGCGAGGGCTGAAAACCCTTTCGAAGGCAGATTTTCCCGCTTCCGGCGTGGCCGGTTCCCGGTGCTCCCGCGGGCATCGGTCGTCGCTGGCGCTCCTCCCTGCCGGTCCCGCCGTGGCTCACCACGAACCCGGCCCCGGGCCGGTCAGCGGCCGGTGGAGCCGTCGATCTGCTCGCGGATGATGTCGGCGTGACCGGCGTGGCGGGCGGTCTCCTCGATCATGTGGGTCAGCACCCACCGTTGCGTGGGTGGCAGGCCACGGCCGGGCGGGCGCGGCGCGGGACCGGCCAGGTCGGTCCAGCCGTCGATGACCTCGTCGGCCTCCGCGACCGCCCGCCGGTAGTCCGCGATCAGACCCTCGACCGTCTCGCCGCGCGCCGGCCGCATGGTGCGTCGCAGGTTAGTGATCGGCTCGCCCAGGAAGTAGAACCGCTCCACCGCCGTCAGGTGCTTGACCAGGCCGAGCAGGCTGGTCCCGGACGGCACGCCGGCCGCCCGCACCTCCGGTTCCGGCACGTCCGCGACCTTCTCGACCACCGAGTTCCGCAGGTAGTCCAGGAACCCGCGCAGCGTCGCCGTCTCCCCCGGATCGGTCCAGCCCGGCCCGACGTCCCTCGTCCTCGGCCGCCGCCTCGGCCCGGCGACCGCCGGAGCCGGTGCGACCGCCGTGTCCCGCGTCGTGGTGCCGGGCGGCCGTGGCGGGATGCCGGACGTACCGCCGGAGGGCTTGCCGGCGGTCATCCGGCGGCCCGCTGGATCAGCAGGACGTTGTCGGTGACGGTGGCGGTCCGGCCACCGGGGCCGGTGGCCGGGCGGCGCGGCATGTCGGCGCGGAGGACGGACCACCCCGCCGGGTCCAGGTCGAGTGATGCCGCCACCTCGGCCGGCGTGGGGAAGTGCGTGTCCGGGTCCTGGTTCCAGGACCACGGCGCGGTGGAGCCGTGATCGACGATCAGCAGCAGGCCGCCGGGACGCAGCGCGGACGCCGCGGTCCGCAGCACCCGCGCCCGGTCCAGCGGGAACTGCGTGTGGAAGTACTGCGCCGAGATCAGGTCGAACGTGCCGCCGGGAAAGCCGGCCGCGAGGTCGTGCCGTTCCGCGGTGATCCGGCCGGTCAGGTCCAGCGCGGCCGCGTGCGCGCGCAGCCGGTCGACGGCGGTGTGCGCGATGTCGACCGCGGTGACCCGCCAGCCGTGCCGGGCCAGCCAGATCGTGTCGCCGCCGGTGCCGCACCCGAGGTCGAGCGCGGTGCCCGGCCGCAGCGGGACGGCGATCTCGGCGAGCAGCGGGTTGACCCGCCCGCCGGCCGCCCGCCCGCGGTAGTGCCTCTCCCAGAAAGCCGCGGCGTCAGTGGTGGTGTCCATGCCGCCAGCATCACCGCGCGCTTTCCCGCCTTGCAAGAAAAATTGCGGATCCGCATCATGGCGGCATGGACATCACCGAGGACGTGCTGGCCGGTGTCGGCCCCAGGCTGCGGGCGCTGCGCCGCGCGCACGGCGGCACACTGGCCGAGCTGGCCGCCGAGACCGGGCTGACCGCGAGCACGCTGTCCCGGCTGGAGAACGGGAAGCTGCGGCCGACGCTGGAGCAGCTGCTGCCGCTGGCCCGCGCGCACGGCGTACCGCTGGATGATCTGGTGAACGCGCCGCCGACCGGTGACCCGCGCATCCATCTGCGGCCGGTCCGGCGGTTCGGGCTGACCATCGTGCCGCTCACCAGGCGGCCCGGCGGCGTGCAGGCGTACAAGGTCGTCTACCCGCCCGCCGGCCGGGAGTCCACCACGCAACCGCAGACCCACGACGGGTACGAGTGGTTCTACGTGCTCAACGGCAGCGTCCGGTTCGTGCTCGGCGAGCGGGAGTTCGTGCTCGGCGCCGGCGAGGCCGCGGAGTTCGACACCCGGGTGCCGCACTGGATCGGCAGCGCCGGTGACCAGCCCGCGGAGCTGCTCACCATGTTCGGCGCGCAGGGTGAGCGGGTCCACCTGGAGCCGCGTCAGTAGTCGTAGAAGCCCTTGCCGCTCTTCCGGCCCAGCTCGCCCGCGACCACCATTCGCTGCATCAGCTCCGGCGGGAAGAACTTCGCGTCGCCGGAGTCGGTGTGGATGTTGCGGGCCGCGTGCAGCAGCACGTCCACGCCGGTCAGGTCCGCGGTGGCGAGCGGGCCCATCGCGTGGCCGAAGCCGAGCCGGCACGCCGTGTCCAGGTCCGCCGCGGAGACCACGCCGGCCTCGACCAGCTTGACCGCCTCAACGACCAGCGCGGTGATCAGCCGGGTGGTGACGAAGCCGGCGATGTCCCGCTCCACCACGATGCAGGTCTTGCCCAGCGCCTCGGCGAACGCGCGCGCGGTGGCCAGCGTCGCGTCCGAGGTGCGGTGGCCGCGGACCAGCTCGCACAGCGGCATCATCGGCACCGGGGAGAAGAAGTGCGTGCCGATCACCGACTCCGGGCGCGACGTGACGGCCGCGATCCGGGTGACCGGGATCGCGCTGGTGTTCGTGCCCAGCACCGCGGAGGGCTTGCAGACCTGGTCGAGGGTACGGAACACGTCCTCCTTGACGTCCAGTCGCTCGAAGACGGCCTCGACCACCACGTCCGCGTCCGCGGCCGCCTCGGCGAGGTCCGTGGTCGTGGTGATCCGGGCGAGCGCGTCCTCGGCGTCCGCGGCGGTGATCCGTTCCTTGGCGACGAACCGGTCGAGCGAGGCGCGGATCGCAGACAGCCCGCGCTCCACGGCCGGTGTGTCCAGATCGCGCAGCGTCACCTGCCACCCGGCGCGTGCGGCCTCCTGCGCGATACCCGATCCCATCAGCCCGGCGCCTACCACCGCGAGCCGTCCCGTCACGATGCCCTCCCTTGAACGATCACTAAGGAAAACCTTACGTGAGAAGGACTTTGGAAAACCTCCGGTGCGCCGCGGATCTTCCGGGGCAAGATGGGCGCATGCCCGATAGCACCGGCTGGTACCTGGCCGGGCCCCTCATCGCGTTCGCGCTCTGCCTGCTGCTCGGCGGCGTGCTGCGCTGGGCGCTCCGCCGGGACACCGACGCGCGGCGCGACACCGTGCTGCACGCGCTCGACCGCGAGCTGGACGAGGGCCTAGGCCTGCTCGGCGACCAGGACTTCGGCCTGCTCACCCCCGTCGTGACCGCGGACGACGGCGGCACGGCCGAGGAGTTCCGGCGGCTGCTGCAGAACGCGGGGATCCGCGCCACGGTCGCGTCCGCGCCGGACGGCCGCCGGCTGATCCTGGTGTTCCCGGAGGAACTGTCCCGGGCCCGCAGGCTGACCGCGCAGTAGCTCAGTAGGCCAGCTCGTCCGGCGCCTCGGACCGGTGCACCGCCACGCCGAGCGCCCGCAGGTCCGCCACGAAGTTCGGGTAGCCGCGGTCGATGTGGTGCACGTGGCCGACCTCGGTCACGCCGTCCGCGCACAGGCCCGCGATCACCAGCCCGGCGCCGGCGCGGATGTCGGTGGCCCGGACCGGCGCGCCGGACAGCCGCTCCCGCCCGCGGACCACCGCGTGGTGCCCGTCCGTCTTGATCTCGGCGCCGAGCCGCGCCATCTCGTTCACGAACATGAACCGGCCGTCGAAGATGTTCTCCGTGATCAGCGACGCGCCGTCGCTGACCGCGGCCAGCCCGATCGCCATCGGCAGCAGGTCGGTGGCGAACCCCGGGTACGGCAGCGTGACGATGTCGACCGACGTGGGCCGGACGTCCATCCGTACCCGGAACGAGTCCTGGCTCTTCTCCACCGCGCATCCGGCGGTGACCAGTTTGTCCAGCGCGATCTCCAGGAAGCCCGGGTCGATACCACGCACGGTCACGTCCCCGCGCGTCATCGCGGCACCGTACGCCCAGGTCCCGGCCACGATCCGGTCGCCGATCGCGGCGTGCACCACCGGCCGCAGTTCCGCGACACCCTCGATCCGCAGCGTGGACGTGCCGGCACCCTCGATCCGCGCGCCCATCGCGGTCAGCATCGCGCAGATGTCCACGATCTCCGGCTCGCGCGCCGCGTTGTCGATCTCGGTCACGCCCTTGGCCAGCACCGCGGCCATCAGCAGGTTCTCGGTGGCGCCGACGCTGGGGAAGTCCAGCCATATGGTGGCGCCGCGCAGCCCACCGGCCGCGGACGCGATCACGAAGCCGTGCTCGCCGGTGATGTCCGCGCCCATCCGGGCCAGGCCGGCCACGTGCATGTCCAGGCCGCGCGAGCCGATCGCGTCACCGCCGGGGTGCGCCACCCGGACGTACCCACAGCGCGCCAGCAGCGGCCCGAGCACCGCGATCGACGCGCGCAGACGCCGGACCAGGTCGTAGTCGGCCTCGGTGCCCAGCTTCTCCGGCACGTCGATGACCACCTCGCGCACCGGTGAGCTGCCGTCCGGGTCGATGAAGTCCACGGTGCAGCCCAACCGGACCAGGACCTCCGCCATGATCGCGATATCGGTGATCCGTGGGACGTTGGTGATCACCGACCGCCCCGGCGCCAGCAGCGCGGCCGCCATCAGCTTCAACGCCGAGTTCTTCGCTCCGGCCACCCGCACCTCACCCGCGAGCCGGGCCCCACCGTTCACCGCGATCTGATCCACGGCCCCATCGTATGGCCGCCGTGGTTCTCCGGCGGCCTCCCGCCTGACCGGTACCCGGTGCCACCGCGTCCGTTCAGCGTGCCGAGCACGCACCCGCGCGGACCGCCGCCGCCCGGCACACGAGACGACACCACGTCCATGACCACACAACGGTCGCTGTCGACGACGCACGCCGGCGGCGCCCGCTCATCACACCCGACTGCGCTATAGCGATATTTCGGTCACGGAGTGCCCGGTCAGCCGGGCCGCACACGTCACCGGCTGATACGGGCCGGGCAGATACCGGCCGGACGGCACCGCGGGCGCACCGGCCTCCGGCAGGGCGCCGGCCCGGACACGACCGAGGCCCGCCGCGAGGAAACGTCACGCACCGGGAGGGTGGGCACACCGGAAGCGGGCAGAGAACCGCCTGCGCGGTGCACGGCCTATGGTGGGCGGCATGGCTGTTCATCTGACGCGCATCTACACCAAGGCCGGTGACGGGGGCAGCACCCGGCTGGTCGACAACGAGCTGGTGCCGAAGACGTCGCCGCGGATCGCCGCCTACGCGGACGTGGACGAGACGAACGCGGCGATCGGCGTGGCGGTCGCGATGGGTGAGCTGACCGAGGAGATCCGGGCGGTGCTCGGGCAGATCCAGAACGATCTGTTCGATGTCGGCGCCGACCTCGGCAACCCGGTCGCGGAGAACCCGGCGTGGGAGCCGCTGCGGGTCACCGAGGCGTACGTGACGCGCCTGGAGCGCTGGTGCGACGAGTTCAACGAGCGCCGGGAGCCGCTCAGCTCGTTCGTGCTGCCCGGCGGCACGCCCGGCGCCGCGCTGCTGCACGTGGCGCGCACGGTCGCGCGGCGCGCGGAACGATCGGCCTGGGCGCTGATCGAGGTGGACGGCGAGCGCACCGGCACGCTGCCGGCGAAGTACCTGAACCGGCTGTCCGACCTGCTGTTCATCCTGTCCCGGGTGGCGAACCCGGACGGTGACGTGCTCTGGAAGCCGGGCGGGTCACATCGCGGCTAGCCGGGTGGAGACCTCGCCGGGCGGCGCGGACTCCAGCCAGGACAGGAAGCCGGTGACCGTGGTCTCCGCCATGGCGATCTCCACGGTCTCCCGGCCGGGCCCGGAGCAGCGCAAAATCACCCAATCCGCCGGCAGGGAGTAGGCCTCCTGGCCGGCGGGCGACCGGCGGGACACGATCACCAGGCCGGTACGCGAGAGCGTGCGCTTCGGCCGCAGCGCGAAGCTGAAGATCCGGTACCACCGCAGGTCGTCGCCGACGAACCGGCCGAGCCCGTTGGACCAGCCGCGCTCCGGCACGCTGACCGAGGTGCGCACGCTCAGCCGGATGGTGCCGCCGGCCCGGATGAACAGGGCACGGCGCAGCACCAGCGCGGCGACCGCCAGCAGCAGGAGGAGAACACCGATTCCGATCCACTCCACGATCAGCATCGGTGCCGCCCGGTCAGTGAGCCGCGGCGGCGGGGGCCGTAGCGCGGGAGGCCTCTTCGGCAAGGACCGTCACGCCGGCCTTGGAGATCGAGAGGAATCCACCGGTGACGTCCCACGTGAGCTGCTCGCCGCCGGCGAGCTTGACCCGGACCTGGGACGGCTCCTTGAGCTGGCCGAGCAGCGGAGCGTGGCCGGGCAGGACCCCGAGCTCTCCCTCGGTGGTGCGGGCGACGACCATCTCGGCCTCGCCGGACCACACCTTCTGCTCGACGGCAACGACCTCGACATGCAGCTGCTTAGCCACGCCTGACTCCTCGTCAACCGGCCGACCGGTGGATGCGGGTGATCCAGGGGACGGACCGCCGGGGATTTGCCCGAGTCTAGTCGGGCGCCCGGCAACGACCCAACCCGGGTGGCACGCGTTACACGCTGTTCACGACACCAGTTCGGGGTGTTCCGACAGGTACTCGCCGACGCGGTCGGCCGCGACCGCCGCGAAGAACTCGTCCGCGACCGGCAGCAGGTGCTCGCCGCGGTAACCGGCGCCGCGCCCGACCGCCGCGCCGGGCAGCTGGACCATGGTGAGATCGTCCGGCCGCAGGTGGCGCAGCGCGACCACGTAGTCGAGCAGGTCGTGACCGCGGCCGCTGAACGTCAGCGACTCCCCGGCCGCGCGCAGCACCCGGTCCAGCCGGAGCGGGTCGGTGAGCAGGCCGGAGCCGGTCGCCTGGGTCAGCACGGCCTTGAGGAACTGCTTCTGGTGCCGCTGCCGCGCGTAGTCGCCCTCGGCCAGGCTCTTGCGCTGCCGGACGAAGTCCAGCGCCTCCCAGCCGCTCATGTGCTGCTCGCCGACCTCGTACGTCTTCTGCGGCCCCCAGCCGGGCCGCAGCGTGCCGTTCGGGGCGCGGTGGATGGAGAGCGTGCGCTCGTCGACGTACATGTCCACGCCGCCGAGCGCGTCCACCACCGCCTCGAAGCCGCTGAAGTCGAGGATCGCGCCGGCCTCGAAGCGCGGGATGCCGGTGCGGTCGACCACGGTGCGGGCCAGCAGCTGGAAGCCCTGCGCGGTGTCCAGTTCCCCGGTCGCGGCAACCCGGCTGCCGTACGCCATCGCGCCGTTGATCTTTCCGGTCCCGCCGCGGTAGCCGGCCTTGGCGAACGCCGGGATGTCCACGATCAGGTCGCGTGGCATGGAGAACAGGTACGCGTGCTCGTGCGCCGCGTCCACGTGCAACACCATGATCGCGTCGGCCAGCGGCGGCCGCGGCGCCTCGTTCGGCCGCGGGTCGATGCCGACCAGCAGCAGGTCGAGCGGGCCGTCCAGGTCCACGTCCGGCGCGCTCTCGCTGCTGCGGACGCGCACCCCACCGGGTGTGGAGGCGGCCAGCGGCGCGAAGTCACCGGTGTCGCCGAACAGGTCCGCGGTCACCACCCGGCCCTGGTAGCGCTCCTCGAGCACGCTGACCCCGATGATCACGAGGCCGCTCAGGACCAGCAGGACCACGCCGAGGAAGACGCAGAAGCGCACCCACCTCGGTTGTGTCGTCGCCCCGGCCGTCATTACCGAAGGTTACCCATTATTTACGAAATGTAATCATATGACGGACAAAGAAGGCCCCGCCGGAGCGGGGCCTTCTCCTGACGAAAACCTACTTCATCAGCTCGTGCGCGTTGCGCTCCAGGTCCTCAAGACCGCCGCACATGAAGAACGCCTGCTCGGGGAAGTGGTCGTACTCGCCCTCGGAGATCTTCTTGAACGACTCGATGGTCTCCTTCAGCGGGACCGTCGAACCCGGGACGCCGGTGAACTGCTCGGCGGCGTAGGTGTTCTGCGAGAGGAAGCGCTCGATCCGGCGGGCGCGGCCCACCGTGACCTTGTCCTCCTCGGACAGCTCGTCCATACCGAGGATGGCGATGATGTCCTGCAGGTCCTTGTACTTCTGCAGGATCCGCTGCACCTCACGGGCGACCGAGTAGTGCTCCTGGCCGACGAACTCCGGCGCGAGCAGCCGCGAGCTGGAGGCCAGCGGGTCCACGGCCGGGTAGATGCCCTTGTCCGAGATCGACCGCTCGAGGTTGGTCGTCGCGTCCAGGTGGGCGAACGTGGTGGCCGGCGCCGGGTCGGTGTAGTCGTCCGCGGGCACGTAGATCGCCTGGAGCGAGGTGATGGCCTTGCCCCGGACGGAGGTGATGCGCTCCTGCAGCAGACCCATCTCGTCCGCCAGGTTGGGCTGGTAACCCACGGCGGACGGCATGCGGCCGAGCAGCGTGGACACCTCGGAACCCGCCTGGGTGAACCGGAAGATGTTGTCGATGAAGAGCAGCACCTCCTGGTTCTGGACGTCGCGGAAGTACTCCGCCATGGTCAGCGCGGCCAGCGCGACCCGCAGGCGGGTGCCCGGCGGCTCGTCCATCTGGCCGAAGACCAGCGCGGTCTTGTCGAGCACGCCGCCCTCGTCCATCTCCAGGATGAGGTCGTTGCCCTCACGGGTCCGCTCGCCGACGCCGGCGAAGACGGACGTACCGCCGAAGTTCCGGGCGACACGGATGATCATCTCCTGGATGAGCACCGTCTTGCCCACGCCCGCGCCACCGAAGAGGCCGATCTTGCCACCACGCACGTACGGGGTTAGCAGGTCCAGCACCTTGATGCCGGTCTCCAGCATCTCGGTCTTCGGCTCGAGGTCGGCGAACGCCGGGGCGGCCCGGTGGATCGGCCAGCGCTCGGTCACCTCGAGCTTCGACTCGTCGGCGTTGAGGAACTCGCCGAGCGCGTTGAAGACGTGGCCACGGGTCACGTCACCGACCGGCACGGACAGCGGCGAACCGGTGTCGCGCACCTCGGCGCCGCGGACCAGGCCGTCGGTCGGCTGCATCGAGATGGCCCGGACGATGTTGTTGCCCAGGTGCTGGGCGACCTCGAGCGTCAGGGTCTTGGTGCCCTCGGAGAGGGTCACGTCGACGTGCAGCGCCTGGTAGATGTCGGGCATCGCGTCACGCGGGAACTCGGCGTCGACGACCGGGCCGATGACCCGGACGACGCGACCCACGGCGGTCTGGGGCGCACCGTTCACCGGTGCAGCGCTAACTGTCATCACTCATCACTTCCCGCCGCCGCCAGCGCGTTGGCGCCGCCGACGATCTCACTGATCTCCTGGGTGATCGCGGCCTGCCGCGCGGAGTTCATCTCGCGTGTGTACGTCTTGAGCAGCTCGTCCGCGTTGTCCGAGGCGCTCTTCATCGCCCGCCGGCGGGCCGCCCACTCGCTCGCCGCCGAGTCCAGCAACGCCGCGTAGATCCGCGTGTTGATGTACTTCGGCAGGAGCGCGCCGAGCATCTCCTCCGGCTCCGGCTCGAACTCGTACGCCGGGCTCGGACCGCTCTCCCGCTTCTTCTCCTCGACGTGCATCGGCGCGAGGAAACGCGAGTGCGCGGTCTGGGTCATCAGCGACTTGAACTGGGTGCTGACGATGTGGATCTCGTCGACGCCCCGGATGCCGTCCGGGCCGTACGTCTCCTCCGTGTCGTCCGCGCCGGCCTCGAAGGCCGCCAGCAGGCTCTCACCGATCTTCCGGGCGTCCGCGAACGTGGGCTCGCCGGAGAACCCGGTCCAGCTGGCCTCGACCGGACGGTTCCGGAACGTGTAGTACGAGAGCGCCTTGCGGCCCACCACGTACAGCGTCACGTCCTTGTTGTCCGCGCGAAGCCGCGAGATCAGACCCTCGGCCGTCCGGATCGCGTTGGCGTTGTAAGCGCCGGCCAGGCCACGGTCACTGGTGATGAGCAGCACGCCGGCCCGCAGCACCCGGGGACGGGCCTGCAGCAGCGGGTGGTCGATGGTGGCGTTCGAGGCGAGCTCGGTGAGCACGCCGGTGATCGCCTCCGCGTACGGCTTGGCCGCCGCCTGCCGCTCCTGCGCCTTGGCGATCTTGCTGGTGGCGACCAGCTCCTGCGCCTTGGCGATCTTCTTAGTCGACCGGACCGAGCGAACCTTACGGCGCAGCGCCTGTACCTGACCGGCCATGACTAGCTCTCGTCCGAGTCGACGTGCCGGGTGACCGTCTCGCGGGAGACGTGCTCGTCGCCGAGCGCCTCGGCCGGAGCCTCGTTCACCCGGTTCGCGGTGGCGCCGCTCTGAAACAGCTGCTTGAACTCGGCCACGCCGGACTTCAGCGACTCGATCGCCTCGTCGGACAGCTTGTTCGTCGTCGCGATGCCGGTGACGACGTCCGACCGGTGCTGGCGCAGCCACTGCAGCAGCTCACGCTCGAAGCGGCCGATGTCCGCGACCGGGACGTCGTCCAGCTCGCCGGTGGTGCCGGCCCAGATGGAGATCGTCTCCTCCTCGACCGGGTACGGCGAGTACTGCGGCTGCTTGAGCAGCTCGACCAGGCGGGCGCCACGCTCGAGCTGAGCGCGGGAGGCCTTGTCCAGGTCGGAGGCGAAGGCGGAGAACGCCTCCAGCTCGCGGTACTGCGCCAGGTCGAGACGCAGCCGGCCGGCCACGCCCTTGAGGCCCTTGACCTGCGCCGCGCCGCCGACCCGGGACACCGAGGTGCCCACGTTGATGGCCGGGCGGACACCGGAGTTGAACAGGTCGGCCTCGAGGAAGATCTGGCCGTCGGTGATCGAGATGACGTTGGTCGGGATGTACGCCGAGATGTCCGACGCCTTGGTCTCGATGATCGGCAGACCAGTCATCGAGCCGCCACCCAGCTCGTCGGAGAGCTTCGCGCAGCGCTCCAGCAGGCGGGAGTGCAGGTAGAAGACGTCACCCGGGTACGCCTCGCGGCCCGGCGGGCGGCGCAGCAGCAGCGAGATGGCGCGGTACGCCTCGGCCTGCTTGCTCAGGTCGTCGAAGACGATCAGAACGTGCTTGCCGTTGTACATCCAGTGCTGGCCGATCGAGGAACCGGCGTACGGCGCGATGTACTTGAAGCCGGCCGGGGCGTCCGCGGGGGCGGCGACGATGGTGGTGTACTCCATCGCCCCCTTCTCCTCCAGGATGCCCTTGACCGTGGCGATCGTGGTGGCCTTCTGGCCGACCGCGACGTAGATGCAGCGGACCTGCTTCTTCGGGTCGCCGGAGAGCCAGTTGTCCCGCTGGTTCAGGATCGCGTCCAGCGCGACCGTGGTCTTGCCGGTCTTGCGGTCGCCGATGATCAGCTGCCGCTGGCCCCGGCCGATCGCGGTCATCGCGTCGATGGCCTTAATGCCGGTCTGCAGCGGCTCCTTCACGGGCTGCCGCGACATCACGTTCGGCGCCTGGAGCTCCAGCTCGCGGAAGCCCTCGGCCTCGATGTCGCCCTTGTCGTCGATCGGCTCGCCGAGCGCGTTGACGACGCGGCCCAGGAACGCGTCACCGACCGGGACGGAGAGCACGCGGCCGGTGCGCTTGACCGGCTGGCCCTCCTCGATGCCGGTGAAGCCGCCCAGGACGACGACACCGATCTCACGGGCCTCCAGGTTCAGGGAGACACCCAGGGTGCCGTCCTCGAACTCCAGCAGCTCGTTCGCCATCGTCGAGGGGAGACCCTGGACGTGTGCGATTCCGTCGCCCGCATCGCTGACGATGCCGACCTCCTCGCGGGAGACCTCGGGCGTGTAGGACGAAACGTAGCGCTCGAGCGCACCCCGGATCTCATCCGAGGAGATGGTCAGCTCGGCCATCCTCAGCCTTCTCTTCTGTCGTCTCGGTGCCGTCCCCACCGTAATGAAGGGGCTTCCGAGGGAACGGACCTACTTGGCGAATGCCTTGCGGGCTTCGGTGAGCCG
This sequence comes from Catenuloplanes indicus, assembly GCF_030813715.1. Classification (NCBI taxonomy): domain Bacteria; kingdom Bacillati; phylum Actinomycetota; class Actinomycetes; order Micromonosporales; family Micromonosporaceae; genus Catenuloplanes; species Catenuloplanes indicus. Next base: position 6,055,993 of record NZ_JAUSUZ010000001.1, on the reverse strand, counting down.
CCGCAGGATCGTGCCGTCGTACAGGTCGGAACCGACCCGGACGCTGATCCCGCCGACGATCGCCGGGTCGACCGTGACCTTGAGGGACACGCCCCGGCCGTACAGCTCGGTCAACTTGGCGGCGAGCGCCGCCTCGTCGGCCTCAGCGAGCGGGCGCGCGACGGTCACGTACGCGAGGTCGCGGTCCTGCCGGTCCGCGGCCAGCTCGATCAGCCGGTCCAGCGATGCCACGAAGCCGCGTCCACCGAACCCGGACAGGGCCACCTCGACGAGGCGGACCGTCACCGGCTTCGCCTTGCCGGCCAGCAGCTCGCGGACCAGTTCGGCCCGGCGTGCGGCCGGGACGGACACGTCAGCGAGCGCGCCACCGAGGGTCTTCTCGGCCGCGACGACCTTGCTGAACCGGAACAGCTCGTCCTCGACCTCGCCCAGCTCGCCGGCCGCGGACGCGCTGGTCAGCAGCGCGTCCACCCCGATCTGCTCGACGGCGGTCAGGAACTCGCTCGGCGTGGACCAGCGCGCGGCGACGGTCGCGGTCAGCACCGTCAGCGCCGGCGCGGACACCTTGCCGGTCAGCAGCCCACCGGCCAGCTCGGCACGCTGCGCGGCCGGCGTGGACGAGTCGGACAGCGCACGCCGCAGCCGGGGCTCGCCCGAGAGCAGCCGCGCGACCGCGAGCAGTTCGTCGCCCAGCGCGGCGACGTCCGCCGCGGACGCCGTGGCGGCGTACGCGGTCAGCTCGTCCGTCGCCGCGGCATAGGACTCGCGGTTGCCGATCGACATCAGCGCCGACCCCCCGACGCGGCGGGCGCGTCGATCTCGGCGATGAAGCGCTCGACGGTGCCCCGGCTGCGCGCCTCGTCGGCGAGCGACTCGCCCACGATGCGGCCGGCCAGGTCCACGGCGAGCGTGCCGATCTCGGAGCGCAGCTCGCGGACGAGCTGCTCGCGCTGCGTGCGCAGGTTCTCCTGCCCGGCGGCGATGATGCGGTCGGACTCCTCGCGGGCCTTGGCCAGGACGTCCTGACGGATCGCCTCGGCGTCGGCACGCGCCTCGTCCCTTATCCGGGCGGCCTCGGTACGGGCCTCGGCGAGCTGCGCGCGGTACTGCTCGAGCAGCTCGTTCGCCTCGGCCTGTGCGGACTCGGCCTTGGCGATGCCGCCCTCGATGGCCTCGACCCGGGCCTTGAACGTCTCCTCCATGCGCGGGAAGACGAACTTGGCCAGGACGAACAGGATCACGGAGAAAGCGACGAGACCGACGATGATTTCGGAGACGGGCGGCAGCAGAATGCCGGCGCCGCCGCCGTGCTCCTCAGCAGCGATGTAAGGGTTCATAACACTCCCATCTGGCCGGTGATGCGTCGTTCCCGCCGATCACCGAATCGGCTCCGCGACGAGGCGGAGACCGTCGACGTGTTCGTTCAGCCGCCCAGCGCGAACGCGAGCACCAGGCCGAGCAGCGCGAGCGCCTCGACGACGGCGAAGCCCATGAACATGTAAACGCGGGTCAGGCCGGCGGTCTCGGGCTGACGAGCGGTCGCCTGGATGTAGGCCGCGAAGACCAGGCCCACGCCGATACCCGGGCCCAGCGCCGCGATGCCGTAGCCGACGACGTTGATGTTTCCGGCGATCTCTGCCAGTGGCATTTTGCGATTCCTCCTGCGTTGCCGCGTACGAGTTACGCGAACGATTAAGGCGAAAACTACTTCTTTGCGAAAGCTGTGGCGTGGAGCGCCGGCCTCAGTGCGCCGGGTCCACCGAGCTCTGCAGGTACGTGGCGGTCAGCAGCGTGAACACGTACGCCTGCAGCGCCAGGATGAACAGCTCGAACAGCGTCATCACGATCGCCATGGCCCAGCTGAGCAGCGCGACCGGCTTGAGGAACACCGCTTCCGCGTTCATCAGCGCGACACCACCGAGCGTGAACACCAGCAGGATCATGTGGCCGGCGAACATGTTGGCGAAGAGTCGGATCGCGAGCGTGGCCGGGCGCAGCAGCAGCACCTGGAACAGCTCGATCGGCACCAGGATCGGCTGCACCCAGAGCGGAGCGCCGGACACCCAGATGCTGTTCTTGACGTAGTGCCCGAGCCCCTGCGCCTTGATACCGACGGCAATGTAGATGACGTAGGTGAAGCCGGCGAGCACGATCGGGAACGCGATGTGCGAGTTAGGTGAAATCTGGGCGAACGGGAAGATGCCCCAGAAGTTGTTCAGAAGAATGAAGACGAACAGCGTCGCCAGGTACGGCGCGAACCGCACGCCGTGCTTGTTGCCGATGATGTCCTTGGCGATGCCGTCCCGGACGAAACCGTAGATCGACTCCGCCAGCCACTGGCCCTTGGTCGGCACGATCTTGGGGCTGCGGTAGGTCACCAGGAAGAACACGATGAGGATGGCCACCGAGAGCCACACCAGCAGCGTGACCTTCGTGAAAGCCTGCGCCCACATCGTGCCTTCGAGCGCCGGGATGAGAGTCGGGAAGTCGAAACTCTCCACTCCGGGCGGGAACTCCGCGGCGAGAACGTGCGGGGACTTACTCAACGCATCCTCCGTCGGTCGGGGCCGTTCACGCGCCCAGCCTCTTCACGATCAGATAAACCCCGGCGATGGTGCCGCCGATCAGCCCGATCAGCAGCCCCACGTCCGGCAGGCCGAGCCAGCGATCCAGCAGCCAGCCCGCGCCACCCCAGACGATCATGCCGCCCAACAGGTAACCGACCGCCGACCAACCGGCATCGGCCCCCGAGTTGGGCTCAGGAGCTTTGGGTGAAGGGTCATCGGCCATGACGCGGCGACGATATCAGTCGCTGGCAGGAAGCTAGGACTCACCCCCCGCACAACTCAGTTGTGCGGTCCTCGCGGGGTCCGGCTCATCGTGTGACACCGTACTCCCCGTCACACGGAACCGGGAGGGGACTCGCTGATTTCCGACAACGGTCACCTGAAGGACCTAGTCGGGCACGGCTCCGGGACGTATGGCCGCGGTGGCGCGCATGGACGACCAGATCTGCGCGCTTATCCAGATCAGCATGGTGCAGATCATCCCGATCGCGGTCATCCGGACGCCGGCCCAGTTCTGGTCGATCACGACGAGCAGCACCACGCCGAGCATCGTGATTTTGAAGATGTAGGTGGCCAGCCCGATGGTCAGGACCAGCTTCGGCATGATCGAGTCGGCCCACGCGAGCGCCAGGTTGGACATCAGATAGCCACCGGCCAGCAGCCCGACGCCGAGCAGCGCACCGAGCAGTCCGGGGCCGCCGTCGACGACCTGCCCGACCACGGCGAGCACCACGGCCAGCACGGCCGTGCCGGCCAGCGGCCACCAGATGTGGCCCAACCGAACGATCATCGTCTCCCCAGCCCTCGGCACCCGCCCTCGGCCAGCGAGAATACCGGCCCCTACCGGTGCCGCCGGTGCATGCCGTGCCCGGACGACATCGCCGCACAGCTGATGCCGAGGCAGAGCAGCAGGAATACGGCCACCAGAACGTCGAGCAGCATCATCGCCACCTCCGATCACCCTATCCACCGAGCGTAACCAAAATCCCGCGATCCGGTTACCATTCAGCGCGGTCGAAACGGCTACCATCGACGCAGCGAGGGGAGTACCCCGCGAAGCGCACGCCGGTCAGTACGGATCCTCCGACAGGGTCCCCGGCGGGCCGCCCGCGAAGCCGTGGGTGGGGGAGACCTCGGACGGTGAACGTTCGAGGAGTTGCCGTGCACCCTCTCGACTCGATCGCGTCCCCCGGCCTCTGGGCCGCCACCGTCATCGGCCTGCTGGCCCTGCTCGCCATGGACGTCTGGCTCACCCGGCGCCCGCACGAGGTGGCAATGGGCGAGGCGCTCCGCTGGACCGCGTTCTACCTGGCCCTCCCGTTCGTCTTCTGCGGATTCCTCTGGTGGGTGTACGGCGGCACGCCCGCGATCGAGTTCCTGACCGGCTTCGTGGTGGAGAAGTCGCTGTCGGTGGACAACCTGTTCGTCTTCATGCTGCTGCTGGCCTCGTTCGCGGTGCCGCCCGCGCTCGCCCAGCGGGTGCTGCTCTACGGCATCGTCGGCGCGCTGGTGCTGCGCGCCGTCTTCATCGCGCTCGGCGCCGGCGCGCTGGCCACCGGCACCTGGGTCTTCCTGCTGTTCGGCGCCGTGCTGGTGTGGACCGCGATCCGGGTGCTGCGCGAGGCGGGCGAGGGTCCGGAGGCGACGCTCGACGTCGACGACATGCGCACGGTCAAGCTGCTCCGCCGCTGGCTGCCGGTGACCAAGGAGTACGACGGCTTCAAGCTCGTCACCCGGATCGACGGGCGGCGCGCGCTGACCCCGGCCGCGCTGGTGGTCACCGCGATCTTCATGACCGACATCGTGTTCGCGGTCGACTCGGTGCCGGCCGTCTACGGCGTCACCGAGGACCCCTACCTGGTGCTCGCCACGAACGCGTTCGCGCTGCTCGGCCTGCGCGCGCTCTACTTCGTGCTGCACGACGCGCTGGGCCGGCTGCGGCACCTCAACTACGGCCTCGGCATCATCCTGGCGTTCATCGGCGTGAAGCTGGTGCTGCACTGGGCGCACGGCATCTGGTCCTGGGTGCCGGAGATCCCGACCGTGCTGTCCCTCGGCGTGATCGTGGTGGTGCTGGCCGCGGTGACCGGGACGAGCCTGTGGGCGAGCAGGTCAGACCGCCGCCGGCCGGGCGTAGGCGGGGAACCGGCGGACCAGCGCGGTGACCTCGTCGGCAACCTCGTGCAGCGCGGCGAGCCCGGCCGCGGTGCCCGGGTCGGACCGCACGGCCCGGCCGATCAGTCCCGCGATCTGCCGTGAACTGCCCTCGTCCATCCCCTGCGTGGTGATGCAGGCGGTGCCGATCCGGATGCCGGACGCGACCGTGGGCTTCCGCGTGTCGTACGGGATCGCGTTCTTGTTGAGCGTGATCCGGGCCAGGTCGCAGCGTTCCTCCGCGTCCCGGCCGGTGACGCCGAGCGCGGTGAGGTCGGCGACCGCGAGGTGCGTGTCGGTGCCGCCGGTCACGCACCGCGCGCCCTCGGTGTCCAGGCCGGACGCGAGCGCCTGCGCGTTCCGGACCACCTGCCGGGCGTACCCCTGGAAGTCCGGCATCTGGGCCTCGCGGAACGCGACGGCCTTGGCCGCGACCGCGTGCATCAGCGGCCCGCCCTGGGTGAACGGGAAGACCGCCTTGTCGATCCGCGCGGACAGCCCCTCCCGGCAGAGGATCATGCCGCCGCGCGGGCCGCGCAGCACCTTGTGCGTGGTCGCGCAGACCACGTCCGCGTACGGCACCGGCGACGGGATCGCCCGGCCGGCCACCAGCCCGATGAAGTGCGCGGCGTCCACCAGCAGATACGCGCCGACCTCGTCCGCGATCTCGCGGAAGACCCGAAAATCGATGTTCCGGGGGTACGCGGTGGCGCCACAAATGATCATGCGGGGCCGATGCGCGCGGGCCAGGTCGCGCACCTCGTCGTAGTCGATCAGCTCGGTGTCGCGGTGCAGCCCGTACCCGATCGGGTTGAACCACTTCCCGGAGAAGTTGACCTTGCTGCCGTGCGTGAGGTGGCCACCGAGCGGCAGGTCCATCGCCAGCACCGGGTCGCCCGGCTGCACCAGCGCCGCGTAGGCCGCCATGATCGCGGACGTGCCGGAGTGCGGCTGCACGTTCACGTGGTCCGCGCCGAACAGGTCCTTCGCCCGGCTCACCGCCAGCTCCTCGGCCCGGTCCGCCGGACCGCACCCGCCGTAGTACCGGTGCCCCGGGTAGCCCTCCGCGTACTTGTTGCTCAGCGTGGAACCCATCGCGGCCAGCACCGCGGGCGAGGTCAGGTTCTCACTCGCTATCAGCTGCAGCCCGTCGCGCAGCCGGTGCACCTCGGCGAGCAGCACCTCGGCGAGCTCCGGATCGGTCTCGTGCAGGGCGTCGAAGTCCGGGCCCCAAAAGGTCGCGTTCACGGCACACACCCCGCTTTTTACAAGGCAGGTCAGAACCCGAGTCTAGGTCCGTTTAGCACGTCACCCGGTGGCAATCATGGTTCCCATGCAACCCGATGCACTCTGCCTGGTCACCGGCGCCACCGGATACATCGGCGGTCGTCTCGCCCCGCGCCTGGTCCAGGCCGGTTACCGGGTGCGCTGCCTGGCCCGGAACGCGAACCGTCTGCGCGACGTCCCGTGGGCGTCCCAGGTGGAGATCGCCGAGGGCGACGTCAGCAAGCCGGACTCGCTCGCCGCCGCGCTGGAGGGCGTCGACGTCGCCTACTACCTGATCCACTCGCTCGGCCGGCGCGGTTTCGAGGAGATGGACCGGGTCGCGGCCCGCAACTTCGCCGAGGCCGCCGCGACAGCGGGCGTGCAGCGGATCGTCTACCTCGGCGGCCCGGACCCGACCGGCGACGTGCACTCCGCCCACCTGCGCTCGCGCGCCGAGGTCGGCCGGATCCTGCTGGACAGCGGCGTACCCACGGCCGTGCTGCGCGCCCCGGTGATCATCGGGTCCGGCTCCGCGTCGTTCGAGATGCTGCGCTACCTGACCGAGCGGCTGCCGGTCATGGTCACGCCGCGGTGGGTCAACAACAAGATCCAGCCCATCGCGGTACGGGACGTGCTGCGCCGCCTGATCGAGGCCGCGAGCCTGCCGCCGGACGTCAACCGCGGCTTCGACATCGCCGGCCCGGACGTGCTCACCTACGCGGAGATGATGCAGCGGTACGCCGCGGTCGCCGGCCTCCCCCGCCGCCGCCTGCTCCCGGTCCGCGTGCTCACGCCGTGGCTCTCCTCGCACTGGGTCGGCGTGATCACCCCGGTCCCGAACGCGATCGCCCGCCCGCTGGTGGAGAGCCTGATCCACGACGCCGTGGCGCACGAGAACGACATCGCGCGGTACACCGGGTCGTGGCAGCCGACGCCGTTCGACGAGGCGGTCCGGCTCGCGCTCGCCAAGGTCCGCGACGTGCAGGTGGAGACGCGGTGGACCGGCGCGGCCGGACGGGACGCGTCCGCGGAACCGCTGCCGACCGACCCGGCCTGGTCCGGCGGCAGCGTCTACACCGACGTGCGCGACCAGCCGGTCGGCGCGCCGTCCGACGCGCTCTGGCGGGTGATCGAGGGCATCGGCGGCGAGAACGGCTGGTACTCGTTCCCGCTCGCCTGGTCCGCGCGCGGCTGGCTGGACACGCTTTCCGGCGGCGTCGGCCTGCGCCGCGGCCGCCGCGACCCGCACCGCCTCTACGTCGGCGAGGCACTGGACTTCTGGCGCGTCGAGGAGATCGTGCCCGGCCGCATGCTGCGGCTGCGCGCCGAGATGCGGCTGCCCGGCCGCGCCTGGCTGGAGATGTACGCCGAGCCCGGCCCGGACGGCACGTCGACATACCGGCAGCGGGCCATCTTCCTGCCGCACGGCCTGGCCGGTCACGCGTACTGGGCCGCGGTCTTCCCGTTCCACGCCATCGTCTTCGGCGGCATGGCCCGCAACATAGCGCGGTCCTCGGTCACCTGACTCACCAGGTGGACCCCGGTATGGCGGGTGTGAAGATCCTCTTCGGCCGGACTAGGCTTGTCCGCCTATCTCGCAGTTGAGGGGATCCGTTTATGGAGTCATTCAGTGTCGTCTCCGGCTCGCCGGCTCGGACAGCGCTGATCGCCGCCGCGCTCGCCGACCGGCTGAGGCCCGGCGACATCGTGCTGCTGAGCGGCAACCTGGCCGCGGGCAAGACCACGTTCGTCAAGGCGGTCGCCGAGGCGCTGGGCTCCACCGACCCGGTCACCAGCCCGACGTTCGCGCTCGCGCAGTTCTACGCGACCAAGGAGTCGCGGATCCTGCACGTGGACAGCTACCGGCTGGCGGACGTGGAGGAGTACCGCGACCTCGGCCTCGCGGAGTACCAGGACGACGCGATCAGCCTGATCGAGTGGGGCGAGAAGATCGCCGGCGAGTTCCCCTGCCACCTCGCGATCTCGTTCGTCGCCACCGACGAGGCCGACGGCCGCTCCCTGACGTTCTCCGCCACCTGCGACCGGTGGACCGCCGCGCTCGGCGACCTGCACGCCGCTATCTCGAAGGACACCCATGGGTCTCACGCTGGCGATCGAAACATCGTCGATTAACTACGGCGTCACGCTGGACGGTGCCGAGACCGTCCTGAGGCGTGACGACCCGTCTTTCACCAGCATCGGCGGCCTGGTCGACACCGCGCTCGTTGCGGCCGGCCGGACACCGGCGGACATCGAGCTGATCGCGGTCGACCTCGGCCCGGGCAATCTGAGCTCGGTGCGCGCCGGTGTGGCGTACGCGAACGGGCTTGGTTTCAGCCTCGGCCGCCAGGTGGTGGGCATCCACGGGCTGCGCGTGCTGGCGTTCACCGCCGCGCCGGCGCCGGAACTGCCCGTGCTCTGCCTGCGCAACGCGGGTGCCGGCAACGTCTACGCGGCCGTCTACGAGCACGGCAAGGCCACGCTGATGCGGCACGACACGCTCACCGCGATCTGCGAGTCGGTGCGCGCGTCGCACTCCGCGGTGATCCTGGCCGGTGCGTTCCGCGACCAGGCCCGCGCGCAGCTGACCGGCGTCGACGTGACCGACAGCGGCGTCGAGGCGCCGACCTCACTGGCCACCTGGACGCTCACCGTGTCCCCGCCGGCCGACGCGGACTGGGCGCCGGCCGACTTCGTGAGCCCGATCAACGAGCAGACGCCACCGTTCACCGGGGAGATTCCGTGATCCTGCAGAACGTCACCGACGTGACGCCCGAGATCGTCGCCGCCGCGCGGGACAGCCTGCTGGCCGGCGGCGTGGCGCTGGTACCGACCGACACCGTCTACGGCCTCGCGGTCGCGGCCGGCCGCCCCTCGGCGGCCGCTCGCATCTTCGCCCTGAAGAACCGGCCCGCCGCGAAGAACCTGCCGATCATGGTGGCCGGCGTGGACCAGCTGCCGTCGCTCGGCGTGGTCGTCACGCCGGACGCCCGCAAGCTGCTGGACGCGTTCGCCCCCGGCCCGATCACGATCGCGTTCGGCGTCGACCCGGCCGCCGCGCCGGAGTGGCTGGCCGGGCGGGACGAGATCGCGGTGCGCGTCCCGAAGGAGGAGGCGCTGCTGGCCATCCTCCGCGAGACCGGCCCGCTGCTGGTCACCAGCGCGAACGCGCACGCCCAGGAGACGCCGGAGACCGTGCCGGACATCCTCGCGATGCTGGACGGCGAGCCCGACGTCGTGCTCGACGGCGGCCCGCGCCAGTCCGTACCGTCGACGCTGGTGAACTGCAACCTGCCGGTGCCCCGCATCGAGCGGGTCGGCCAGATCCCCGCTGACCGGATCGAGAAGGTCCTGCACTCCGCTGAGAAGGTGCTGTCATGACGTCGAACGGCCTCATCCTCGGCATCGAGACGTCCTGCGACGACACGGCCGTCGGCCTCGTCGACGAGCGCGGTCAGGTCGTCGCGTCCGCGGTCGCGTCCCAGGTGCTCATCCACAACCGCTACGGCGGCGTCTACCCCGAGGTCGCCAGCCGCGCCCACATCGACAAGATCATCCCAACGGTACGGATGGTGCTGGAGGACTCCGGCGTCAACCCGCGCGAGCTGGAGGCGATCGGCGTCACCCGCGGCCCCGGCCTGATCGGCTCGCTGATGGTCGGCCTGGACACCGCGTCCGGCCTGGCCGCCGGCTGGGGCGTCCCGATCGTCGGCGTCAACCACCTCCGCGGCCACCTGCGCAGCGCCGATCTGGAGGAGCAGCGCGTCGAGTTCCCCGCGATGATCCTGCTGGTCTCCGGCGGCCACACGCTGCTCGCCCGGATGAACGGCCCGTCCGACATCAAGCTGATCGGCAACACGCTGGACGACTCGGTCGGCGAGGCCTACGACAAGGTCTCCCGCATGCTGGGTCTCGGCTACCCCGGCGGCCCGGTCGTCGACCGGATGGCCGGTGCCGGCATCCCCAACATCCCGTTCCCGCGCCCGGTCATCAACCACGGCCTGGACTTCTCCTTCTCCGGCCTGAAGAGCGCCGTGATGCGCTACCTGGAGGCCGAGAAGGGCTGGAAGGTCGAGGACGTCGCCGCGTCCTTCGTCGCCGCCTGCATGGACGTGCTGATCGCCAAGTGCCGCCGCGCGCTGGCCACGTACCCGTCGTCCTCGCTGGTCATCGTGGGTGGCGTGGCCGCCTCCCCGCCGCTGCGCGCCGCCGCCGCCCAGCTCTGCGACGAGGCCGGCGTCCGCCTCTGTCTCCCGCCGCTGAAGTGGTCCACCGACAACGGCGCCATGATCGCCATGGCCGCCTGGGACTACCTGGCCAGCGACAACCACACCCCGGTCCAGCCACAGACGTCCCTCACGATCGAGAGCTTCTGACCTCCAGAACCGGACATACCCGCTCCCGGCGTGCCCACGTTCCGCATGCTCCCGCGGGCTCACCCTTCACGGGTGGTCCGGTCAGCCGAAACCCGGACGCCCGTGATGTGGCCTGGACAGGCGACATCACGGCGCCCGGGGCCGGGTGCGCCGTTCTCGTGTCAGGGCCTCGCCGGCGGCGGTAGCCATCGGGCGCTCCGCGCCCGATATTTCGGCATTTAATGCTTCAGCCCCCGCGACGACGCCCACCTCGACCGCGAAAGCCAGCAAAGGCCACCTCCGGGCGAACCAGAATGCGGCGAGGGCAGCCCTCGGGCCTGCCGCCCGCACCAAGCAGCATCCGGCTGTTCACCGCGCCAACGGCAATACCCCGCCGCCCGCCGCGCAAGGGGCAATACTGAGCCGGTCCACCGCGCAAGGGGCATTACCCAGCCGGTCCACCGCGCCAAGGGCAGCACCGATGAGCGCGGGCCACGGCAGCATCCGGCAAGTCTCGGTGACCGGGGCGGCGCTTTCGCAGTGCGCGGCGAAACGTCGGTCTGTCGCCGTCGCGCGGTGGGCATGGGCTTCGTCTCATATACCTGGCCGCGATCTGCACGGGCAATGCCACGAAGAGCAGAGCGGCCGTATCGCTATCCGGACGCGATCTTCCACCATGCGGAAGCCAGAACGGCCAACAGCTTGGGCTGTCCGAAATATCGGCATATCACGCCCACACGACAGGCCCGTTTCAGCCCGGCCAGGAGCCGAGACGCGCCGCGGAGACTAAGTGATCAATCAGTGGAGCAAAAGGTAGATCAAAAATCGAAGTTGATCGCCTTTTTGCTCCACTGATTGATCACTTAGTTCTTACGCTGGGACATCCGACGTCCGGGAAGATCGCTGCCGGCCACTCATATCGTGAAATGTCGGGTCCGGGCATCGAACCTCCACACCACGCCCGGCGAGGCGGTTCGATCTCGGTCTACTGACCAGCGGATACTCGCGTACCGGATGCTCGGGCCCCGGAAACATGCTGAAGGCGCGGCTGACCCAGCCCACCGAGGGCCGCGCCCGCCGGAGCGGCTGATCCGACCCGGTGCTGCCGCGAGCAAGCCGCGCATCGCGGCGAACACCACGGCCACCCGCCCGCCGAACCATGAACCGCGAAACGCCGGCCTAAGACGCCCGGTGTGTCAGGGTCTCGGGAGCAGGCGGGCGGCGAGGGGGTCGACGGTGGCCTCGATCTCGTCGGCGATCCGGACGAAGGCGGCGTCGCCGCGGCCCCAGGGGTCGTCGAGGTCATCGGTGGGGAGCGGTTCGGCGCCGGCGCGGGCGGCGTCGACCGCGGCGACGATCGCGATGCCCCGGGCGTAGACCTCTTCGGGCGTGGTGCCGGCCGGTGGCAGGTCGTCGTCGGAGACCGTGGCCAGCAGCCGGCCGAACTCGGCCAGCACGAACGACCGTGCCGCCGCGTCCGGCCGCAGCGCCAGCACGTACTCGTGCTGGTCCGCCGTCGCCGTCAGGATCAGGTCCGCCGCGTCGATGTGATCCGACCGCAGCTTGCGTGCCTCGAACGAGGACGCGTCCCCGCCCCGGCGCTTGATCTCCCGGGCGGCCGGCGGGTTCATCTTCTCCCCCGCGTGCCAGCCACCGGTCCCGGCGCTGTGCGAGTAGATCAGCTCCTCGGCGACCGCGGCGGCGCCGGTCAGGCGGCGCGTGAACGCCATGTTCAGCATGTGCTCGGCCATCGGGCTGCGGCAGATGTTGCCCATGCAGACGTGCAGCACGGAAAACGGCGGCATTCAGTCCTCCTGGCCGAGCATGTCCGGCACCACGTCGCGGAGCTTCTCCAGCGGGATCGCGCCCGCGCGCAGCATGCGGGGCACGTCGCCGGTGACGTCCACGATCGTGCTCGGCACCGGGTCGAGCGCCGGGCCGGCCTCCAGGTACGTCCGGACCGAGTAGCCCATCTGGTCCTGCGCCTCGGCCGCGGTCACCGGTGCCGGACGGCCGGGCTTGTTGGCCGCGGAGACCGCCATCGGGCCGACCTCGCGCAGCACCTCCAGCGCGACCGGGTGCAGCGGCTGCCGTACCGCGATCTGGCCGTTCGTCTCGCCGAGGTCCCACTGCAGGCTGGGCGCGTGGTCGACGATGATGGTCAGCGGGCCGGGCCAGAACGCGTCCGCCAGGTCGCGGGCCGCCCGGGGCAGGATCAGCACCAGCCCGTTCAGCGTGTGCCGGGAGCCGACCAGGACCGGCGGCGGCGTACGCCCGCGGCCCTTCGCGTTGAAGAGCGAGTTCACGGCGTGCGACGAGAACGCGTCACACCCGATGCCGTACAGCGTGTCGGTGGGCATGACCACCAGCTCGCCGTTCTTCGCTGCCTCGATCGCGGCGGCGATGCCTCGATCACGATCGGCTGCGGACCGGCAGTCATAGAGCATCACGGGGAGAGTCTGCCATGGTCGACTGAGATCGCATCCGCACCGGTGGCAACGTTTGCGATTTGGCGCGCGATCGGCAGACTGGGTCGGGTGCCCGCACAGACGAAGCCCACCCGCCGCCAGTTACTCATCGGACTGACCGCCGGACTCTCGGTGATCGTGGTGGTCGCCACGCTGGGCCTGATCCGCTGGGCGGACAACCGTTCCGGCGGCGCCGCGGAGGCCCGGGAGCCGATCGGCGCGGTCACCAGCAACGCGTCCACGGCCGGCGCCTGCGGCGGCGTGGCCACGTCCGCGCCGCGCGAGCTGCGCGCCATGTGGATCACGAGCGTCAACAACATCGACTGGCCGAGCCGCAAGGGCCTGCCCGAGGCGCAGGTGAAGGCGGAGTACCTGAGCTGGCTCGACCTGGCGCAGAAGCTCAACCACAACGCGGTCTTCGTACACGTGCGGCCCAGCGGCGACGCGTTCTGGCCGTCGCGATACGCGCCCTGGTCCGACTGGCTGACCGGCAAGCGCGACGGGCAGAGCCCCGGCTGGGACCCGATGGCGTGGATGATCGCCGAGACGCACGCGCGCAATCTGGAGTTCCACGCGTGGTTCAACCCGTACCGGGGCAGTCAGCCGGCCGCGGCCAAGGGCGCCGGTGACGACCTGAACCAGCTCGCGCCGAACCATCCGCTGCGCGCGCACCCGGAGTGGCGCGTGGTCTACCCGAGCGAGAACGGGCGGTTCTACTTCAATCCCGGCGTTCCGGAGGCGCGGGCGTTCGTCGAGGACTCGATGCTGGAGGCGGTCGAGAAGTACGACGTGGACGGCGTCCACTTCGACGACTTCTTCTACCCGTACCCGGAGGACGGCGAGGACTTCCCGGACGACGCCGCGTTCGCCGCGCACAACCGTGGCATCAAGGACAAGGGCGACTGGCGGCGCGACAACGTGAACCTGCTGGTCAAGGAGATGTCCGAGAAGATCAAGCAGATCAAGCCGTGGGTGAAGTTCGGGATCAGCCCGTTCGGCATCTGGCGCAACCAGGGCACCGACCCGGAGGGCTCGGACAGCCGCGGCCTGCAGGCGTACGACGAGATCTACGCGGACACCCGCACCTGGGTCCGGGAGGGCTGGCTGGACTACATCGTCCCGCAGCTCTACTGGAACATCGGCTTCGACCGCGCCGACTACGCGCGGCTGCTGCCCTGGTGGACGAAGACCGTGGCCGGGACCGGCGTGCAGCTGTGGATCGGCCAGGCCGACTACCGGGCCGGTGAGGCGGGCGTCTGGAAGGAGCCGGACCAGCTCAGCAAGCAGCTCGCGCTCAATCGCACGCATCCCGAGGTGACCGGCAGCGTCCACTTCAGCGCCAAGCAGGTCAAGGCCGACAAACTAGGGTCTGTCACCCGGTACGCCAAGGACTTCTACACCACGCCCGCGCTCCCGGCCGTGATGCCACAGCTGCCGGCCGCCCCGCCGCCCGCGCCGTCGCTCACCTCCGCCGTGCGCGACCCGGAGACCGGCGCCGTCACGGTCACCGGCCGCGCCGCCGAGGGCGCGAAACCGGCCTCCTACGCCCTCTACCGCGTCGACGGCGACAGGGCCACCCTGGTCGCCACCCACCGCGCCACCGACGCCGCCGACCAGCGGTGGATCGATCCCGCCGCCCCCGCGGCCCCCACCACCTATTGCGTCACCGCCCTCGACCGGTCCTGGAACGAGGGCACCCCGAGCGCGTCCATCACCGCCGGCTGAATCCAGAGGTGGGGCGCAGATGACGAGACGACTATTAATGGATAGCGGAGCTGCCTACTATCGAAAAGTAGACTGACTCGCGGGAACGGGGAAGATCGCAAGGGGTACGGGCGGATGCGTGTCGCGGAGTTGAGCCGGACCACCGGGGTGCCGGTGCCGACGATCAAGTATTACCTGCGCGAAGGGCTGCTGCCGGCCGGCGAGCTGACCAGCCCGAACCAGGCGAGTTACGACGAGCGGCACGTACGGCGGCTGCGGCTGGTGCGGGCGCTGCTGGAGGTCGGGCGGTTGCCGATCGCCACCATCCGCGAGGTTCTCCGCGACATCGACGACGACAGCGACTGGGGCATGCACGAGCGCCTCGGCCGCACGCTCTACCCGCTGGCCGGGGTGCCCGACGACCCGCCCGGACCGGAGCTGGCCGCCGCGATGGCGGAGGTGGACGCGCTGATCGCGCGCTGGGGCTGGCAGGTCGAGCCGCACAGCCCGGGCCGGCGGCGGCTGGCCGAGGTGATGCTGACGTTCCGCGAGCTGGGCGTCGGTCATCTGATGAACGCGATCGACCGGTACGCCGAAGCCGCCGAGATCATCGCGGAGTCCGACCTGCGCGGCATCACCACCGACCGTGCACCCGACGACGTGGTCACCGGCGCGGTGATCGGCACGATCGTCGGGGACGCGTTGCAGGCCGCTCTGCGCCGCCTGGCGCACGAGCACACCTCGGTACGGCTGTTCACCCCGTGATACCGCCCTGCGCCGGCCCTCGATGAACTGCCGCTGCGCGGGACTCGCCGAACCGAGATCTCGCGCCCTGGCCGCGGTCAGCGCCGAGTGGCCGCAGCACGACCGGACCGCCGCAGCGGGATCAGGGGACGGCGAGGGTGAGCCGGGACATGGGCAACAGGCTCCGGAACACCCCGCCGGAAGCGGAAGAACCGCCTCGTCAGGCTTCCGCGTCGCTGGCGGCCGGAACCTACGCTCGGCGGCATGAGTCGGTGGTTCGTGATCGTGGAGGAGCAGAGCGGCAACGGGGAGGGCCGGCAGTGGCGGGTGACCAACGTGGCGCCCGCGGCCGAGACCGAGGAGAAGGCGCAGGAGCTGGCGTTGCGCACCGCGCGGGAATACCAGCCGGAGCATCCCTGGGCGCCGCGGCGGCGGCAGGTCTACCGGCTCGCCACGCCGGGGTCGTTCCTGGTGGCGGTGGAGGGGCGGACCGCGACGTTCCACTTCCGTGTCTCGCTGGGTGAGCAGATCTACGACGGTCCGGAGACCGGCATCATGCGGTGACCGTGCGGAACGCGCGGACCAGCGCGTCCGCCAGCCCGCCGCGGCCCTCGGGTACCGCGCCGTTGACCTCCGCCCAGCCGAGCCGGGCGGAGATCGGCGTGCCGGGGACCAGTGACTCCCAGTCCTCCGCGGCCAGCGCGGTGGAGATGCGGCGGCCGACCTCGGTGGCCTGGGCCGTGCCGGCGCCGGGCAGCACCACCACGAACTCGTCGCCGCCGTAGCGGGCCACGAAGTCGCCGCGGCGCATCACCCGGTTTATCACCCCGGCCACCCGCTGCAGCACCAGGTCGCCGGCGTGGTGGCCGTGCACGGTGTTGACCGAGGTGAAGCCCATCAGGTCGCAGACGCCGAGCGCGGCGCGCTCGCCGTGCTCGGCCAGCTCGGCCACGTAGCGTTCGAGCCGGCGGCGGTTCGGCAGGCCGGTCAGCGGGTCGGAGAGCGCCTCGCCGCCGGACTGCGCGGCCGCGCGGCGCATCTCCTCCTGGTCCAGCCGGGCCGCGATGCCGTCCACGTAGACCTCGCGCAGCCGGTCGTTGCGCTGGGTGGCGAGCCGGAACGCGAGCCGGTCCGCGCGGTGCGCCGCCTCGTGGTCACCGGCCCGGGCGTACGAGATGCTGCGCAGCCGAGCTGGTTCGGCCGCACCGAGCGTCTCCGGCGCGACCGTGACCGAGCCGATCTGGGTGAGTGCCTCGGCGGTCCGGCCGTCCGCGATGGACAGGCACACCTCGCCGAGCCGGCGCAGGTCCCGGGCGCGCGCGCTGTCCCCGCCGTACGCGAGCAGCGACCACGCGTCGACCGGCCCGCGTTCGCCGAGCGCGGCGCGGCGGGCGACCGTGTAGCCGTACGCCGCGCGGCTGCTGGGCCGGATCCGGTCCAGGTGACCGGCCCGGCCGATCCGGGCCAGGTCGTCA
The DNA here is from genome assembly GCF_030813715.1 of Catenuloplanes indicus. NCBI lineage: Bacteria > Bacillati > Actinomycetota > Actinomycetes > Micromonosporales > Micromonosporaceae > Catenuloplanes > Catenuloplanes indicus. Next base: position 6,039,260 of record NZ_JAUSUZ010000001.1, on the reverse strand, counting down.
CTGACGTCGCGGAGCACGCGCAGGCAGCCGTCCGTGTCGCCGGAGTGGTCCAGCGCGATCGCGTTGCGCAGCCGGATGCCGGGCGCGGCCAGCACCTCCTCGGGAAGTCCGGCCGCGGCGCCGATCTGCCGGGCTCGCTCGATCGCGGACAGCGCGTAACCGTGGAACGCCAGGTACGAGTACGCCATCGCGAGGTCGTGCCAGCCCCACGCGGTGTCCGAGTCCGGCTCGGTGACCGCGTTGAGCGCGCGCGAGCTCTGCACCAGGTGCATCACGCAGCGGTCGAGCGCGCCCTGGTGATGGGCGGCGAGCGCGGCGAACGCGTGCAGCTGACCCCGCACGTACGGCTCCGGCAGCTCCTGCACGGCCTCGAACGCGCGGTCCATGGCCGGCCCGTACTCCGCGGTGCGCCCGAGGTTGATCAGCGTACCGAGCCGCTGGACGAGCGCGTCGGTCCGCGCGTACGGGTCACGTGTGCTCTCCGCGACCTGCTCCAGCAGGCGGGACGCCTCCGCCGAGCGGTCGGCCTGCTGCAACGTGCGCGCCTCACGCAGGCGGTCGGCCTGGTCCGCGACCCGGTCGAGCCAACCCACTCGGCGCCTCCCTGATCTGTCGAGGCGGCGTACCGCTCGGCACGCCGCAAACTTGTGGTCCCGAAACGTCGAGCGGTGCGTCTTCGGCCCGCCGCGATGTGCGTACCGTAATGATTATGGCGTGACCCACGCTCATGGAAAGCCCCTAGCGGGCACGGAACGGACACGAGCCTCCGCGGTCGTGGCCCGCGGGACGTCGCGCCTGGACGAGGCCGGTGTACCGACGCCGCGCGTCGACGCGGAGATCCTCGCTGCCCACGTGCTGGGCGAGTCCCGCTCGCAGCTGCTGCTCTCCGACGGTTTCACCGAGGAGGCGCTGCTGGAGTACGTGAAAGCGATCGAGAAGCGGGCGACCGGCGTGCCGCTGCAGCACATCACCGGCAAGGCGCCGTTCCGGCACATCGAGCTCTCCGTCGGCCCCGGCGTGTTCGTGCCCCGGCCGGAGACCGAGCTGCTGGCGGACTGGGGCCTGGCCGCGCTGGCCGGGCACTCCCGGCCGGTGGTGGTCGACCTGTGCAGCGGTTCCGGCGCGATCGCCCTGGCGGTGGCGAACGAGCGCCCGGACGCGAAGGTCTACGCGGTGGAGCGATCCCCGGAGGCGCTGACCTGGCTGCGGCGCAACGCGGCCGACCGGGCGGGCGCCGGTGACCCGCACATCACCGTGGTGGAGGGCGACGTCGCGGACGACTCAGTGCTGGCCGAGCTGAACGGCACCGTGGACCTGGTGCTGTGCAACCCGCCGTACGTGCCGCGCGGCACGAAGGTCGCGGTCGAGGTCGACCACGACCCGCCGCAGGCCGTGTTCGGCGGCGAGGAGGGCCTGGACGTCATCCCCGCGGTGATCGGCACGGCCGCGCGCCTGCTGACCTCCGGCGGTTCGTTCGCGGTGGAGCACGACGAGACGCACGGCGCGGAGGTGCCGGCGCTGCTGCGCGAGGACGGCCGGTTCGCCATCGTCCGGCTCCGGTACGACCTCGCGCAGCGCGCCCGCTACACCACCGCGCACAAGGGTTAGCCGAGCGGGAACCCCTCACCCGGCACGGCCCACAGGCGGGTGGGCGCGCGCATCACTTCCGGGCGAGCTCGGTGTCGCCGGCGAGCCGCGCCGCCCGGTCCGCCTCGGTCAGCGCGTCCAGCACGCCGTCGACGTCCCCGGCCAGCACCAGATCCAGGTTGTACGCGGTGAAGCCGATCCGGTGGTCGGTGATCCGGTTCTGCGGGAAGTTGTACGTCCGGATCCGCTCCGACCGGTCGACCGTGCGCACCTGCGACTTGCGCGCGTCGGACGCCTCGGCCGCGGCCGCCTCCTGCGCGACCGCGAGCAGCCGGGAGCGCAGGATCCGCATCGCCTGCTCGCGGTTCTGCAGCTGGGACTTCTCGTTCTGGCAGGAGACCACCACGCCGGTCGGCAGGTGCGTGATCCGGACCGCGGAGTCGGTGGTGTTGACCGACTGGCCGCCCGGCCCGGACGACCGGAACACGTCGATCCGCAGGTCGTTCGGGTCGATCTGGACGTCGACCTCCTCGGCCTCGGGCAGCACCAGCACGCCGGCCGCGGAGGTGTGGATCCGGCCCTGCGACTCGGTGACCGGGACGCGCTGCACCCGGTGCACGCCGCCCTCCCACTTGAGCCGGGACCAGACGCCGTTGCCGCCCTCCGGCACGCCCTTGGTCTTGATCGCGACGGAGACGTCCTTGACGCCGCCCATGTCCGAGCTCTGCGCCTCGATGATCTCGGTGATCCAGCCGTGCCGCTCCGCGTACCGCTGGTACATCCGCAGCAGGTCGCCGGCGAACAGCGCGGACTCCTCGCCGCCCTCGCCCGCCTTGATCTCCAGGATCACGTCCTTGGCGTCGTTGGGGTCCCGTGGGATGAGCAGCTCGGCGAGCTTCTCCTCCAGCTCGGGCAGTCGCGCGGACAGCTCGTCGGCCTCGGCCGCGAACGCCGGGTCCTCGGCGGCCAGCTCGCGCGCCGCCTCCAGGTCCTCGCGGACCTGCTCCAGGTCGCCGTGCGCCTTGTGGATCGGGGAGAGCTCGGCGAACCGCCGGCCGACGCGGCGCGCGACGTTCTGGTCCGCGTGGATGGCCGGGTCGGCGAGCTGCTTCTCCAGGTCGGTGTACTCGTCCAGGAGCGACATCAGCCGTTCGTTGCTCATCTCTCCAGCTCTCCAAAACCATGACGAAACGACAAAAAGAAGCGACAAACGAAACGGCGCTCGTCCCTGCCGAGAACAGGGACGAGCGCCGTACGGAAAGCTACTTGGTCTTGGCGCCGGTCTTCTGGACCTTGGCGTACTTCTGCTGGAACTTCGCCACGCGACCCGCGGTGTCGAGCACGCGCTGCTTGCCGGTGTAGAACGGGTGGCAGGCGCTGCAGGTCTCGACCGAGATCTTGCCGCCCTTGGCGGTGCTCCGCGTGGTGAACGTGCTGCCGCAGGAGCAGGACACCTCGGTCACGGCGTACTGCGGGTGAATGTCCTTCTTCATGTGCCTCGGTCCTCTCGTGGGTGGTCGCCGGGTCGCTCGACGCCGATCGCAGAGCGTGAACCGGAACCGCTGGCCGATGGTCCAGTCTGCCATGTCCGGGGTGCGGCGCCCGCACCGGGAGACGGTGACCGTTCCGGCTGGTGTAACCGGAACTCACGGCAGCGCATTCCCGAGCGTGCCGATGTGCCGGGCCAGGATCTGGCGGACCTCCGGCGACACGTCGAGGAAGCGCAGGCGCAGGTCGTCGCCGGTGCGCTGGGCCACATTCGCGGCCAGCGTGACGGTGGCGCCGGAGACGCGCAGCTCCGCGGTGACGTCCGCGCCGAGGCCGAGCCGGTCCAGCGTCGGTACGGTGCAGTGCAGCCCGCCGAGGCTTACGTCGAGCAGGCGCCCGGTGTGCCGTTCGCCGTTCACGACCAGCGTGACCGGCGCGGTGTCGGCGTACCGGGGGAACTCACGCCGCTCCAGCTTGTCGGTCAGGTCCACCATGTTGTTGATCCGGTCCAGCGTCTCCGCCACGCCCCGGTCCAGACTCTGCACCAGGTCGTGCTGGTCCGCCGCGATCTGCCGGAGTTCGAGTGTGGCGGTGTTCACACTGCTGATGCCGTCGGTGACGCCGCCGATCGCGGCGAACATCTCCGCCACGTCGGTCTCCAGCGAGGAGATCGTGCTGGCGATCTGCTCGGTGGACCGGGCGGACGCGGTGGCCAGGTCCTTGACCTCGCCGGCCACGACCGCGAAGCCCTTGCCCATCTCACCGGCCCGGGCCGCCTCGATCGTCGCGTTCAGCGCCAGCATGCGGGTCTGGTCCGCTACGCCCGCGATCACCTGGGCCATCTCCGCGACGCGGCGCAGGCTCGCGGTGAGCGCGCCGGTGACCCGGTCCGCCTCGGCCGCCTTCGTCACCACGGACTCGGTGATCTCCGCGGCCGAGGCCATCTGCCCGTCGATCCGGGTCGTGGCCGCGCGCACCTGCTCGACCTGATCGACCACCTCGGCCAGCTCCATCGCGATGGTGGACGCGGTGTCCGCGATCGCCTCCTTCGCGCGTTCCCGCAGCAGCGCCTCGGAGCGCTGCTGCTGGGCCATGCTCGCGGCCATCTGCTGCTCGCGCGCGTCCTGGCCGGCGCGCAGGTCCTCCTCCTGGGCCGCGATCTTCTCGCGCGCGGTGCCGAGCGCGCGGCCGATGTCGCCGAACTCGTCCCGGCCGCTCGGCAGCGGGCGCGGTGCGAGGTCACCGGCCGCGATCGCCCGTACCCCGGCCACCATGTGCCCGACGTGGAAGCGGGTGTGCCACCAGAGCCCGACGCCCGCGTAGACCGCCAGCAGCACGCCGACCACGGTGATCGCCAGGATCGTGTCCTGCTCCGCCTCCAAGCCGCCGACCCGGGCGCTGATCAGCCCGCCGAGGGCGGCGTAGAGGTCACCGGAGACCGCGGCGGCCGCCTCGCCCAGCGGCGCCGGGTCGACCGCGACCGCGGTGCCGAGCCCGGCGGTGATCGCGGCGGCGACCGTCTCCGCCGCGGCCGCGACCCGCTCCACCCCGGCCAGGCGCCCGGCCAGCGCGCCGTCCGACGTGTTCGCCAGCGACGTCTCCGCGCCGGTCCGCAGATTCCCGGCGACCGTGGTCAGCTCACTGGCGTAGACGGCCTGCTCGGCGATCAGCGCGGTGCCGGCCGGGCTGACCGGCGCGGCCGCGCGGGCCGCGGCCAGCAGCACCCGCGGCAGCTGCACGACCTCCATGTCCATCACGTAGAACGAGTCCAGGTCCGGGTCGAGGATCAGGTTGGACTCGTTGGCGACGCCGGTGACGAACGCGGCCAGCGCCTCGCCGAACGCGATCCGCCCGGCACCCGAGGCCGGGTCGCCGGACGCCGCGGACGCCACCGCGTCGTACGCCTCGTCCAGTCCGCCGTCCTCGAACAGTTCCGGGTTGTCGTCCATCGCGGCGTTCAGCGCGGCCAGGTCCGGGCGCCGGCCGGCCAGCGTGCCGCCGAACAGCTCCAGCGCGGGCAGCAGCACGTCGTTGCCGTCGCTCTCCCGCTCGGAGAAGGAGATCTGGCCCTGGGAGAAGTGCACGAAGCCGTAGACCGCGCTCATGCACGGGACCAGCAGCACCACCATGATGATCGAGAGACGCACGGTCATCCGGGTGCGGTCCCAGACGGCCAGCACCGGCAGCAGAGGCCGTGGGTACATCCGGTACATCCCCTCACGCGCCGACACCGGTTCCACGTCCCCGTTCGGCGTCAGCCGCCCGAAGCTGAGGGTTTCGGGTGCAGCGCCCGCTCGTGGGCGTCCGCGTCCAGGTAGAACGCGGGCCGCAGGTCCGCCTCGTGGTAGTAGCGGTGGAAGACGGGCGTGGCCGACCCGGAGATCGGCGGCACGATCCAGCTCCAGTCCGCGGGCACCGGGCGGCCGGCCCGCTCCTCGTTGCGGAGGTGGGTGAGGAAGCGCTCCGACTCGGTGTGGTGGTCGGAGATCTTCACCCCGGCCAGGTCGAACGAGTGCAGCACCGCGCGGTTCAGCTCGATCAGCGCGCGGTCCCGCCACATCGTGGCGTCGGACGACGTGTCCAGGCCCATCCGCTTCGCCACCTCGGGCAGCATGTCGTAGCGGTCGGTGTCGCCGAACGTGCGCGCGCCGATCTCGGTGCCCATGTACCAGCCGTTGAACGGCGCCATCGGGTAGTGCACGCCGCCGATGCTCAGCCGCATGTTGGAGATCGCCGGGACCGCGTGCCAGCGCAGGCCCAGCTCCTCGAACCAGGGCAGCTCCGGATGCGAGATGTGCACCTCCAGCACGGACGCCCGCGGGAGCCCGAACAGCCGCACACCCTCGGCCGGCGTCTCGATCGCCAGCGGCAGCAGGTCGTGGCCGGTGCCCTCGCCCCGCCAGCCCAGCGCGGTCATCGCCTCGGTGAACTCCACCATCCGCGGGTCGCCGAGCACGCTGCCGTCGGAGCGCCGGTACCCCGCGTACCGGATCAACTGCTCGTTCCAGATCCGCGGGTACGGCCGGCCGGGCGTCGCCGGCTGGAAGATCGAGATGACCGGCCGCAGCATGCCGGGGTTGGACATGTTGCCGGCCTGCCGCAGGTGCCGCAGCAGCAGCGCGAAGATGTGCTCCGCGGTGTGCGCGTCCCGCCGGTCCAGCACGACCAGGCTGCGCCAGTAGAGACGGCCGATGCAGCGGGAGGCGTTGCGCCAGGCCACCTTCGCGCCGTACGCGATCTCGTCGAACGTCTGGGTGTAGGTGCCGGTCGCGGCGATCTGCGCGCGCACCGAGGACAGCCGCTGCTCGACCGGCCCGAGGCGCTTGTCCTCGGCGTAGCAGAGCCGCAGGAACTCCTCCGCCTCGATCGCGTCGACCGGCGCGTCCGGGTCCCACGTTTCGGTGGGGTTGTCCCGGTAACCGGGAACGGCCGTGTGCGACACACCCCCATGTTCAACCACAAAAGCCGCAGTCCGCGGCCAAACCCAAAAATGCCTCAGCGACGGTACGGAATCCGTACCGTCGCTGAGATGGTGTTCGTTATTCGCCCGGCGTCGACTTCGCGATCTGCATCAGGAACTCGATGTTCGTGCGGGTCTCCTTGAGGCGGCCGAGCAGCAGGTCCAGCGCGGCCTGCGACTCCAGCGAGTGGAGCACCTTGCGCAGCTTGTGCGTGATGGCCAGCTCCTCCGGCGCGAGCAGGATCTCCTCCTTGCGCGTGCCGGACGGGTGGATGTCGATGGCCGGGAAGGTGCGCTTGTCGGCGATCTTCCGGTCCAGCTTCAGCTCCGCGTTACCGGTGCCCTTGAACTCCTCGAAGATGACCGTGTCCATCATGGACCCGGTCTCCACCAGCGCGGTCGCGAGAATGGTGAGCGAGCCACCGTTCTCGATGTTGCGCGCGGCGCCGAGGAAGCGCTTCGGCGGGTAGAGCGCGGTCGAGTCGATACCACCGGACATGATGCGGCCGGAGGCCGGCGCGGCCAGGTTGTACGACCGGCCGAGACGCGTCACCGAGTCGAGCAGCACGACCACGTCGTGGCCGAGCTCGACCAGGCGCTTCGCCCGCTCGATCGCCAGCTCCGCGACCGTGGTGTGGTCCTGCGGCGGCCGGTCGAACGTGGCCGCGATGACCTCGCCCTTCACCGACCGCTGCATGTCGGTGACCTCTTCGGGGCGCTCGTCCACCAGCACCACCATCAGGTGGCACTCCGGGTTGTTGTGGGTGATCGCGTTCGCGATCGCCTGGAGCACCATCGTCTTACCGGCCTTCGGCGGCGAGACGATCAGGGCGCGCTGGCCCTTGCCGATCGGCATCACCAGGTCGATGACGCGCGTGGTCAGGATGTGCGGCTCGGTCTCCAGCCGCAGGCGCTCCTGCGGGTAGAGCGGCGTGAGCTTGTAGAACTCGGGGCGGCGCTTGGCCTCGTCCGGGTCCATCCCGTTGATCGTGTCCAGCCGGACCAGCGGGTTGTACTTGTCGCGCCGCTGCTCGCCCTCGCGGGTGGCCCGGACCGCGCCGGTGATCGCGTCGCCGCGGCGCAGGCCGTACTTCTTGACCTGGGACATGGAGACGTAGACGTCGTTCGGCCCGGAGAGGTAGCCGGTGGTGCGGACGAACGCGTAGTTGTCCAGCACGTCGATGATGCCGGCCACCGGGACGAGCACGTCGTCCTCGGAGAGCTGCGGCTCGTTGCCGCCGCGGTCACCGCGCTCGGCACCGTCCCGCTCGCCACGGCCACGGCGACGGTCCCGGAAGCGGGAACGCCGGCCGCGCCGGCCGCTGCCGTCCTCGTCGTCGTCACCGTCGTCGTTGCGATCACGGTCGGCGCCGCGCGGGGCACGGTCCGAACGGTCGTTGCGGTCCCGGTCGCGCTCGCCACGCTCGCCACGCTCGTTGCGGTCGCCGCGCTCGGCGCGGTCGCCCCGCTCGTTGCGGTCGCCCCGCTCGGCGCGGTCACCACGGTCGTTGCGCTCGGCGCGCTCGCCCCGCTCGGCGCGCTCGCCCCGCTCGGCCCGGTCACCGCGCTCCGCACGGTCGCCCCGCTCGGCCCGGTCACCGCGCTCCGCACGGTCGCCCCGCTCGGCCCGGTCACCGCGCTCCGCACGGTCGCCACGCTCGGCCCGGTCACCGCCGCGCTCGCGACGGCTGCGGCTCTCGCGCTGCGGCTCCGGCGCCTCCTCGGTCTCGGTGGTGCGCGGCTCCGGCGCACCGGCCGCGCGGGAGGAGCGGCGCGGCGCACGCGTCGTCTCCGCCGGGGCCTCTGCCGGGGCCTCGGCGGGCGCGGTGGCGGTGGCGGTCTCGCGGACCTCGGCCCGCACCTCCTCGCGCACCGGCGCGGCCGCCGCGGCGACCTCCGCACGCTGGCGGGGGGCGCCTCCGCCGGCGCCACCACCCTGCCGCTCGGAGATCGCGGCGACCAGCTCGCCCTTGCGCATCCGGGCCGTGCCGGAAATGCCGAGCGACGCGGCCAGGCTCTGCAGCTCGGGCAGGAGCATCGCCGTCAGGCCGGTCCCGGAGCGCCGGCGACGGGTGGTGCCGGCCGCGGCGTCATCAGCGACCTTGGAAGCATCCGACGTGATGTCGGTGGTGTCGCTCAATGGATTCCTTCCCTCGTAAGGCCGGGCTGCCCGGGTGTTGTCAGTGGTGGCCGGGCGGCCTCGGTTCCCGCCTCGCACATCGCGTCACGGGAGTCTTGTGCACGGCAGCCGGAAAGCGGTTTCCAATCGGTCTGGATCGACAGATCAGGATCGCCGCCGACAGCGGCCGTGACATCTGCGGAACGGCGTCATGCCTAGGCAGGAGGTGAGACGGGCTGACCGCCGAAAGCTTCGGGGGTGCACCGACCCGCAGGAGATCATCGCTTGCTTCGCGGTCGTGCTGCTAGGTCTAGAGCGTAATCAACTCTTGCGACCTGCGGCAATAGTGTACCGCTCGGCGTGTCCCAGTGTACTACCGGACAGTCCCGCACCGTCCGCGTCCACCGACATCGGCGTGGCGGCCCAGCCGTCCCCCGCCTCGAAGTCACCGGGTACCTGCGTCAATGCCAGCACCGAGGGCCCGGCGCCACTGATCACGGCGGCCACCCCGGCTGCGCGGAGCCGTTCCACCAGCGCCGCGCTCGCCGGCATGCCGGGCGCCCGATAGTCCTGGTGCAGACGGTCCTCGGTGGCCGGCAGCAGCAGCTCCGGCGCGGCCGTCAGCGCGTGTACCAGCAGCGCCGCCCGGCCCGCGTTGCGCGCCGCGTCCGCGTGCGGCACCTCGGCCGGCAGCGCGGCCCGCGCGTGCGCGGTCAGGCCGCGGACGTCCGGCACGAAAACCGTCGGACGCACGGCTGCGGACGGCGTCAGCCGCACCGCCCGCGCGCCGCCCTCGCCGGTCCAGGCGATGGTGAAGCCGCCCAGCAGGCACGGCGCCACGTTGTCCGGATGGCCCTCGATCTCGTTCGCCAGGCGCAGCGCGGCCGCGTCGTCCATCAGCTCGTGCCCGCCAGCCACCAGCGCGCGGGCCACCTCGATGCCGGCCACGATCGCGGCGGACGAGGAACCCAGGCCGCGTGCCTGCGGGATGCGGTTGTCGCACTCCAGCGCCAGGCCGGGCGGACGCGCGCCGAGCACGTCGAATGCGGCGTACGCGGCGCGGGCCACCAGGTGATCGGCGCCGTCCGGGAGCTCACCCGCACCCTGGCCGGTCACCGAGACCGTGCAGCCGCGGTCCGTCACCCGGCCGGTCACGTGGTCGTGGAGCGCGAGCGCGAGGCCGAGCGCGTCGAACCCCGGGCCGAGGTTCGCGCTGGTGGCGGGCGCCCGCACGGTGACGGGGGCACTGACGAAGGAGAGAGCCACCCGATCAGCCTAGGAGGTCGGCCGATCCGGCTCCGCGCGGGTGGCGTACCGGTTGCGGCCCGCGATTAGCCTGCCGACCATGTACTTCTTCGCCGCCGTGACCTCGCTGCCGATGCTGATCGCCGGCGTGGCCGGGCTGGTCCTGGTCCGCACGCGCGCCGGATCGCTCCCGCCGCGCACCGCGCGCTTCGCCACCATCGGGCTCGCGCTGCTGCTGGCCTCCACGGTGCTCGGCATGTTCTGGCAGATCGCGACGCCGATGGTCATCGAGGCCACCGGCACGTCACTGTTCGGCGTCTACTCGTTCGCCCAGTGGATCGTCACCGGCGGGCTGTCCGTCGCCGGCCTGGCCCTGCTGATCGCGGCCGTGCTGGCGCGCGCCACGCCGCGCAACCCGTGGGAGGCCGCGGACCCGGGTCCGCGGCCTCCGTTCATTCAGTAGCGTCGTCCGCCTCCGGCTCCGGGACGGGCTTCGGTTTCCGTCCCGCGGCCCGCAGCGCCTGCCGCAGCGCGAACTCGATCTGCGCGTTCACGCTGCGCAGGTCGTCCGCCGCCCACTTCGCGACCGCGTCGTAGACCTGCGGGTCCAGGCGTAACAACAGCTTCTTGCGCTCCGGCATCGCACAGCGCCTCTCAGGAGTACAGCGACCCCGCGTTGACCACCGGCTGCGCGGCCCGGTCGCCGCACAGCACCACCAGCAGGTTCGCCACCATCTGGGCCTTGCGCTCCTCGTCCAGCTCGACCACGTGCTCGGCCCGCAGGCGCTCCAGCGCGTTCGACACCATGCCGACCGCACCCTCCACGATCTGGAACCGCGCGCCGACGATCGCGCTCGCCTGCTGCCGCGCCAGCATCGCCTGCGCGATCTCCGGAGCGTAGGCCAGGTGGGTCGTCCGGGACTCCAGCACCTCCACCCCGGCCCGCTCGAACCGCTCCCGCAGCTCAGCGGTCAGCTCGTCGCTGACCACCGAGCTGTCCCGCAGGCTGGACCGGCCGGTGTCGTGCGCCTCGTACGGGTAACTGGTCGCCAGGTGCCGCACCGCGGTCTCCGCCTGCACCGCCACGTACTCGATGTGGTCGTCCACCGCGAACACCGCCGCGGCCGGATCCACCACCCGCCACACCACGACCGCGGCGATCTCCACCGGGTTACCGTCCGCGTCGGACACCTTCAGCCGGTCGGTCTCGAAGTTGCGCACCCGCAGCGTCACCCGCCGCCGCGCGGTGAGCGGCAGCGTCCACTGGAGACCCTCGGTCCGGATCACGCCGAGGTAGCGGCCGAAGAACTGGACGACCTGCGCCTCGTTCGGGTTCACCACCACGAAGCCGGTCGAGACGACGGCGAGGATCAGAGCGTAGACGGCCGCGGTGATCCCGACGACCACCTCACCGCCGTCCGCCTCCACGAACGGCAACGCCACTGCCGCCGCAGCGACGGTGAGCAGGACCAGCAGGCCGATCACCAGGAAACCGCCGACCCGGAAGACTCGTCGCTCCATGACATCTCCCCCATATCGAAGTGATATCACGATGCTAACACCGGGGGACAAGGGGCCGGGGGTGGGCCGGTGGGCGTCCTCTGCAGAGCAGGTCGACCGCGCGCCTCCGGCAGGGCGGGGCGACGGCGCGGATTTTGGGCAGAGCAGGTCGGCGGCGGGGCGGGGCATGCCTCCGGCGGGTCGCCGACTCCGGTGCATGGCGGGGCTTCCAGCGGTTGCGGGGTCCGTGGGGCCGGCTGTTTCTTCGTGGGTGGTGCGGGTTGCGTCTGTGGGCCGGGATGCTCCGGCGGTGCCGGTTTTGCGCTGGCGCACGAAAGCGAAAACCGCCACCGTTTCGCTCGGCGGTACTTCAATTGGTGAAAAGCCGCGTAGTGCCACCTATCACCGTCGGGCTCGGCCTGGCCGTATAAGCCTATCGCGATCGTGGTGCGCGGCGCCGTGTATCGCGTGCGGGCCGGAAGGTCGCGTATCGCGAATGGCGCACGATGTGTGTAGGCCATGCGGCCGTATCGGGGCGGTAATGATCGCGGCCCTGTGGAAAGCTTTTCTCATGCGGCAATCGCAGTTGTTCACGTCGGCGGAGATGGCCGAGATGCGGGATCGGACCGCCTCTCGAAATTACTCTGCTGCGCGTGACGAGTTCCGCCGAATACATGAGCGGCGCCGATATTGGGGAAGTGCCGCGGCCAAGTTCCGCAGCTGGTCGTGTTTCGCTGCCGTCGAGGACAACGCGGCACATGGCAACGAAGCCGGCACCGCGCTTTCCGGGATTAATGCTCGTCGTGGATCGCGGCGCTCGACGAAACGCCGAAAGGCGAACCCCGCCACAACGCTATGCGGGAGCGGCGAAGCCGGAAAGTGAATCGACACGGGCCGCGCGCATATGGCACAAGAGCAGCGAGCTTCGCCATTTCGATCGAACAAGTCGCCGCGGGCGTTCCGCACGATATTGCGAAGTGCGGCGCGTCATCGGCGGCCGGGGTCGCTCACGCAGTTTTGCGGTTGCGGGTGGCGATGGCCCAGCCGCAGGCGTAGAGAACGGTGACGGTGCCGCTGGCGATCATGATGTGGCGGGGGGCGACGTGGTCGATGGTGGCGGCGACGGCCAGTTGGCTGATCGAGATGGCGATCGTGGTGAGCATCAGGTCGGTGGCGAAGACGCGGCCGCGCAGCGTGTCGGGGACCGCGCCCTGGAGGGCGAAGTTGGAGAGCATCCAGTTGGTGCCGCCGGCGAAGTGGGCGACGAAGACCAGGGCGACCAGCAGTGGGAACCAGGGTGCGAAGGCGGCGGAGGCGTAGGCGAGCCCGTAGACGGCCATCGAGATGGCGAGGCCGGGGAGCAGCCAGTTCCGGTGGTCGAGGAGGCGGCGGGTGACCAGGGGGCCGGCCAGGACGGCGGCGCCGCGGGCGGCGAAGAGGATGCCGACACCGGCGGGCCCCACCCCGTAGGCGGCGACGACCAGGGGGAAGGCGGCGATGACGCCGTTGCCGAGCCCGACGGCGGACTTGACGGTGATCAGGGCGCGGAGGCGCGGGCTGGCGGCGATGTGGTGGATGGCCTCGCGGATCGCGGCGAACGGGTGCGGGGGTGGGCCGTCCGGGGTGGCGGTCTGGAGCGGGCGGCGGATGCGGGAGGTGAGGAGCGCGGCGATCAGCAGGCCGGCGCCGGCCATCGCGAAGCAGGCATACGGGCCGGCGAAGCCGCTGACCACGCCGCCGACCGAGGCGCCGACCACGACCATGATGCCCCAGGCGCCACCGGCGAGCGCGTTCGCGTCGGGGAGGTCCTCGGGGTCGACCACGTTGGGCAGCGCGGCCTGGGCGGCGGGCGTGTAGAACGCCTTGGCCACCGCGACCGCGGCCATCGCCAGCAGCGCCAGCCAGGCGGTGCCGGCGTCCTGGACCGTGAAGAGCAGCAGCGACGCGGCGAGCGCGGCCAGGTTCGCGACGATCATCACGGTGCGGCGGTCGACCCGGTCGACGACCGTGCCGGAGTACGGCAGGAGCAGTGCGTTGAGGCCGGTGTCGACGGTCATCACGAGCGCGCCGAGCACGCCGCTGCCGGTCAGGTCGGTGAGCAGCACGAGCAGCGGGACCATGATGAACCAGTCCGCGCCGAAGACGACGAGTTCACTGAGGTAGAGCCGCCGGAAGTCCGGGTTCCGGGCCAGCAGCGACAGGGGTGAACTCACAGTGGCACCTTACCCAAATGATCAAGGCGCCTCCCGGAAGGATCCGGGAGGCGCCTTGCATCAGGTGATGGCTACTCCTGCGGCGGCAGCGGGGACTTGTTGCTGCGTGGCAGGCGGAGCACCTCGAACTGGTCGGTGCCCTCGCGGAGCGCGCCCGACGGCGCGGCGGGCGGCTCCGGCGTGGTCTCCGGCACCGAGTCGACCCGGTCCACCGGAGCGGCGGCGGGGGTCGGCGCCGGGACACCGGCCCGCGCCTTCTCCGCCTTGCGGGCCTCGCGCTCGGCACGCCGCTCGCGCCGGCCCTCGACCAGCGTGTAGAGCGCCGGCACCAGCAGCAGCGTGAGCAGCGTGGAGCTGATCAGGCCGCCGATCACCACGACCGCGAGCGGCTGCGAGATGAAGCCGCCCTCTCCGGTCAGGCCGAGTGCCATCGGGGTGAGCGCGAAGATGGTGGCGATCGCGGTCATCAGGATCGGCCGCAGCCGGTGCCGGCCGCCCTCGATCACCGCCTGCTGCACGCCGTACCCCTGCTTGCGGTACTGGTTGATCAGGTCCATCAGCACGATCGCGTTCGTGACCACGATGCCGACCAGCATCAGCACACCGATCAGCGCGGGTACGCCGAGCGCGGTGTCCGTCGCGAGCAGCAGCAGGATCGCGCCGGTAGCCGCGAACGGGATGGAGACCAGCAGGATCAACGGCTGGATGATCGAGCCGAACGTCGCCACCATGATGATGAAGACGATCGCGATCGCGGCCAGCACCGCGAGACCCAGCTGCTGGAACGCCTCGTTCTGGTCGGCGCTGACGCCACCGATCTCCCAGCTCGCACCGGCCGGCGGGGTGAGCTCGTCCAGCTCGGTGGTCAGCGCGGTGGTGGCCGCGCCGACGTTCGAGCCGCTGACCGTACCGGTGACGGTGACGCTGCGGTCGCCGTTGATCCGGGTGATCTCGACCGGGCCCTGCACCTCGTTGACGTCCGCCACGTCGTCCAGCGGCACGATGCCGCCCGGCGTCTGCAGCGGGTACGCCCGGAGCGCGGCCAGGTCGGCCGGTGCGGTGCCGCCGAGGTCCAGCACGACGTTGCGCTCGCCGGCGCCGGTCAGCGTGACCTGGCCGATCGGCGCGTCCCGGAACGCGCCGGAGACCAGCTGGCCGATCTGCGCCTCGGAGAGACCGCGCGCGGTGGCCGCGGCCCGGTCGACCGTGATGTCGATCCGCGGCACGCTCTCGGCCAGGTCGCTGGTCACGTCCGTGACGTCCGGCGTGGCCGCCATCGCGTCCTGCACCTGCTGCGCGGCGGCGGCGAGTGCGTCCGCGTCCGCGGCCTTGACCACGACCGCGAGTTCGTTGCCGCTGAAGCCGCTGCTGGAGTCCGCGCCGACGGTGATCTCGCCGGCCGACGGGCCCAGGTCCTCGAACTCGCCGCGCAGCTCCTCGGTGAACGCCTCGGTGTCGACGTCCTCCTCCAGCGTCACGGAGTAGCTCGCGGTGTTCGCGCCGCTGCCGCCGCCGGTGAACAGCGCGGACTGGCCGCCGCCGCCCACGGTCGCCTGGTACGACTTCACCTCGCCCGCGCCGGACAGCACCGCCTCGACGCGCTTGGCCTGCGCGTTCGTCGCCTCCAGGCTGGTGCCGATCGGCATCGTCTGGGAGATGCTCAGCGTGTCCTGACCGGACTGGTCGATGAAGTTCGTCTTCAGCTGGGTGGCCAGGCCGCCGGTGATCGCCAGCACCACGACACCGATTCCGATCGTGGTCCAGCGCCAGGTGGTGGCGAACCGGATGACCGGCAGGTAGGAGCGCTGCAGCGGGCTGCGCAGCTCCTTCTCCTCCGCGGCCCGGCGGGCGACCTCGGCCTCCTCCGCGGTGCCCTTCGGCGGGCGGAGGAACCAGTACGCCAGCACCGGCACGATGGTCAGCGACACGATCAGCGAGGCGATCAGCGCGACCGTGACCGTGATGGCGAACGGCGCGAAGAGCTGGCCGACGAAACCACCGACCAGCGCGATCGGTGCGAACACCGCGACCGTGGTGAGCGTGGACGCCAGCACCGCGCCGGCGACCTCCTGCACACCGGTGGTGATCGCCTGCAGCTTCTCCTCGCCGTACCCGAGATGGCGTTTGATGTTCTCCAGCACCACGATGGAGTCGTCGACCACGCGGCCGACCGCGATCGTGAGCGCGCCGAGCGTGAGCAGGTTGAGCGAGTAGTCCTGGATCCACAGCGCGATCAGCGCGACCAGCACGGACAGCGGGATGGAGACCGCGGTGACGATCGTGGACCGGACGGACAGCAGGAAGACCAGGATGACGATCACGGCCATCACCAGGCCGAGCATGCCCTCGGTGGCCAGGCTCTCGATCGACCTCTCGACGAACGGCGCCTGGTCGAAGACGACCGTGAGCGTGACGCCGCCGGCCGCGGCCAGCTCGGGGAGCCGGTCGCGAATCTCCTCGGAGATGCGCACCGCGTTGCCGTCCGGCGTGGCGGTGACGGAGATGCCGAGGCTGTCCACGCCGTCCGTGCGCGTGTAGGACGTCGGTGCGGCCTGCACCTCGGCCACGGTGGCGACGTCGCCGAGCCGGACCGCGCGCCCACCCGTACCGGTGAGGTAGATGTTCTGCAGGTCTTCCAGCGTGGTGATCGGCGTGCCGACCTGCACGGTCAGCGTGCGGTCGCCCTCGCTCAGCGTGCCGGCCGGGACGGACACGCCGTTCGCCTGGAGCGCGGTGGCGATGCCGGCCGGGTTGACACCGGCCGCGCCGAACTTCGCCAGGTCGGGCGTGATGGCGATGCTGGACGTGCGCGCGCCGGTGACCTCCGCGGTCCGCACGCCGTCGATGCCCTGCAGCTCGGGCAGCACGCTCTCGTTGAGCGCGGCCGCGAGCGCCGCCTCGTCCGTGCCGCCGGACGCGGCCAGCACGATGGCCGGCAGGTCGGCGGTGCTGCCGGCGAAGACGGTCGGGTCGACGTCCTCCGGCAGCTGGGCGCGGATCCGGCCCAGATTGCTCTCGATCTTCGAGACGGTCTGGGTCAGATCGGTGCCGAACTCGAACAGCACCTGGACCGTCGCCACGCCCTCACTGGTGGTCGAGGTGACCTCGTCGAGGCCCTCGATCCCCTGGACGCTGTTCTCGATCGGCTCGGTGACCCGCTGCTCGACGATCTCCGGCGACGCCCCGGGGTACGAGGCGAAGATGAACGCGGCGGGAAACTCCAGCGAGGGCAGGAGCTGCTGCTTGAGGGACGGGATGGCGAAGGCCCCGAAACCGGTCACGATGATCGCGATCAGGGCGATGAGACCCCGGTTCGCGAGACTCAGTCTTGCGAGCAAGGACATGAGCAGACTCTTCTCCTGCTGGGGTAAGTTAGCTCGACACGAATAGTTTGCCTTACGCGAACAAGTTGCCCACAATCGGGGACATCCCGTAGTTCACAGGGACCCGTTGCTCACGGGGACCGTTGTTCAGCAGGACAGACGGCGAAACGGCAGGAGACGCGGTGGCCGACGAGGACAAGGACCGGCTGATCGCGCAGATCATGGACACTCAGCGACGCATGCAGTACCTGTTCGCGCACGATCGGTCCAACCCGCTGTTCGACGCGCATCTGACCATGCCGCAGCTCAAGATCCTACTCATGCTGGCCGCGGGCGACGGCGCATCCGGGCAGGAACTGCAGCGCTTCATGGGCGTCAGTCTGGCCACCGTCACCGGGATCGTGGACCGGCTGGTCGCCCACGATCTGGTGGAGCGACATGAGGACCCCAACGACCGGCGGGTACGCCGGGTGATGCTCACGCCGCACGGCCGGCAGACCGTGGAGCGGATCATCATGGCCGGTGCCGAACGCCAGGCCCGGGTGCTGTGCCGGATGTCCGCCGCGGATCTGGGCGTCATTCTGCGGGCCTCGGAGCTGCTGGTCGACGCGGCGGAGGCGGACGCGGCCGAAGAGCGCGCCACCGAAAACCTCCATTAGCGAAAAATTATCTGTTTTGTCCACATAGCCTGTGGGCATGGCCCGCCGTACGCTCACGCTCTGCGCGCTGCTCGGCGTGCCGCTGCTGGCCGGCACGAACCACACCTGGCACGGCCCGGCGCTGCGCGACCTGGCCACCGAGATCGGCGGGCCGACCCGGGCCGCCTGGATCATCTCCGCCTCGCTGCTCGCCGCGATCACCGCGGCGCCGCTGGCCGGCCGGCTCAGCGACCGTTACGGGCCGAAGCCGATGCTCCAGGCCGGCCTGCTGGCCGCGGCCACGGGTGCCGCGCTGGGCGGGCAGGCCGGCTCGATCCGTACGCTGATCTGGGCGCAGGTGATCTACGGCGTCGGCGCCGGCACCTCGCTGGTCCTCAGCCATCTGCTCACCGCGCGGCTGGCCGGGGCCGAGCAGCGGGCGCCGTTCCAGAACGCGTTCGGCGTCACCTACGCGGTCGCCGGCGTGCTCGGGCCGGTCCCCGGCGGGCTGCTGGCCGACGCGCTCTCCTGGCGCTGGCTGTTCCACGTGACGGCCGGGACCGCGCTCGTGCTGCTGGTCGTCGTCACGCTCACCGTCTCCGGCGCGCACCCGCGCGAACGCGTACCGCTGGATCTGGCCGGCGTCACGCTGATGGCGCTGATCGGCGCGGGCGTGCTGATCGCGGTGTTCTGGGCCGGCTCGCCGGGCCGCGGCCTGCCCTGGACGCTCGGCGCGGCCGCCGTGACCGCGCTGCTGATCGCCGTGTTCGTGCGGGTGGAGCGCCGGGCCGCGGTGCCGGTGCTGCCGCCGGTGCTGTTCACCGGCACGGTGTTCCCGACCGCGTCGGCGATCGGCCTGCTCGGCGGCGCCGCGCTGTTCGTGACCGTGGCCAGCCTGCCGCCGTACCTGCAGATGGCCCGTGGCGGGAGCCCGGCCGCGTCCGGGCTGGCGCTGCTGCCGCTCTCCGCCGGGATGCTCCTCTCCGTGGTCGCCGGGCAGGTGACCGTGGCCCGGATCGGCCGCTACCGCATGCTCACGCTGGGCGGCAGCATGCTGGTCGCGGTCGGCCTGTTGATCCTGGGACGGATGGAGGCGGACACGCCGCTCGCCGTGATCCTGCTGGCCACGCTGCTGATCGGGCTCGGCCTCGGGCTGGTCTTCCCGCTCGTGCAGCTCGCCGTGCAGAACGCCACGGACGCCCGGCACCTGGGCGTGGCCACGTTCGCCAGCCTCTACTTCCGCTGGTTCGGCGGCGCGGTCGGGCCGGTGCTGTTCGCCGCGATCGTCGCCGGGTCGCTGCCGCCGCGGCTGTCCGACGCGAACGTGATGAACACGCCGCAGACACCCGAGGGCGTGGCGCTCTACCTGCGCGTCTACACCGACGGCGTGCACGCCGGGTTCCACACGCTCGCGGTGCTGCTCGGCCTGGCCGTGGTGCTGTCCTGGCTGCTGGCCGAGGTGCCGCTGCGGGTGACGTCGCCGGTGCTGGCGCCGGAGATGTTCGGCATGGCACCGGCCACCCGCCCGGTCGACGAGCTGGAGCGGGTGCTGGCCGCGCTGGCGCTGCGCGAGGACGCGGAACGCCTCTACGGCGAGCTGGCCACGCGCGCCCGGACCGGCGTCGGCCCGGGCGCGACCTGGCTGCTCGGCCGGATCGGCCGGAAGGGGACGATGCGCCTGGACGGGCTGCCGGCCCACCGGCTGCTGCCGCCGGACCGGGTGACCGGCTGGCTGGCCGAACTGCGGCAGGCCGGGTTCGTCGCGGGTGAGCACGACCTGACGCTCACCCCGGAGGGCGACGCGGTCTGGCAGCGGCTGGCCGAGGCGCGCACCGAGACACTGGCCCGGCTGCTGGACGGCTGGCACCCGGAGATGAGCCCGGAGGTGGTGGCGCGGCTGCGCCACCTGGCCCGCGACATGCTCGCCGGCCCCTCCCCGCGCTGACCGGCGCCGGGTGCTACGCGAGGTCCAGCGACCGCGCGGCAGCGAGCACGTCGTTCGGGATCGTGGTCGGGGACGGGGCGGTGGAGATCGCCCACTCCGGGTCCTTCAGGCCGTGGCCGGTGACCGTGCACACCACGGTCGAGCCGGCCGGCACCTTGCCCGCCTCGGCCTGCTGGAGCAGACCGGCCACGCTGGCCGCGCTGCCCAGTTCCACGAACACCCCGACGGTACGGGCGAGCAGCCGATATGCCGTCAGGATCTCCCGGTCCGTGACGGCCGCGATCAGGCCCCCGGACGAGTCCCGCGCGTCGACCGCCTTGGTCCAGCTGGCCGGGTTACCGATCCGGATCGCGGTGGCGATCGTGGACGGCTCGCGCACGGCCTCACCGTTCACGATCGGCGCGGCGCCGGACGCCTGGAAGCCGAACATCCGCGGGGTCCGGGTGGCGTTGCCCGCGGCCTTGTCCTCCTGGTAGCCCATCCAGTACGCGCTGATGTTGCCGGCGTTGCCGACCGGCAGGCAGTGGATGTCCGGCGCGTCGCCGAGCGCCTCGACGATCTCGAACGCCGCGGTCTTCTGCCCCTGCAACCGGTCCGGGTTGACGGAATTGACCAGCGCGACCGGGTAGTCCAGCGACAGCTTCGAGGCGAGCGCGAGGCAGTCGTCGAAGTTCCCGGACACCTGGAGCAGCTTGGCGCCGTGCACCAGCGCCTGGCCCAGCTTGCCCAGCGCGATCTTGCCCTGCGGCACCAGCACCGCGCAGGTGATGCCGGCCCGCGCCGCGTACGCCGCGGCGGACGCGCTGGTGTTGCCGGTGGACGCGCAGATGATCGCCTTGGCGCCGTCCTCGACCGCGCGGGAGACCGCCATGGTCATGCCCCGGTCCTTGAAGGAACCGGTCGGGTTCGCGCCCTCGACCTTGAGGTAGACGTCGGCACCGGTGCGCGTGGAGAGCTCCGGCGCCGGTACGAGGGGCGTGTTCCCCTCGTGCAGGGTGATCACCGGTGTCGCCTCGGTGACCGGCAGCCGGTCCCGATACGCCTCGATCAAGCCACGCCACATGATGCTCTCCTCAGTCGGCATACAGCCCTGAGGCCCTAGCCTGCCCTACCCGAGTGCACCCGGTCGAGGACACTCCGGGCCGTACCCACCTGGCGGGACATGACCTGCCTGAGCGGGTGATTCCTACCCCGGCGTCCACGCCGTGCCCGCCGGTGGCACTTTTCCGGGATGTCCCGTGAGCCCCTGGTCCGGCATATTTTTCCGTAGCGCCGGGGGGCGCGCGCCACAGACTTTCGACCGAGGGGCACGACATGAGCGGCGACTTCACCGACACCGACCTGGACACCACCACCGAGGCCGACGCGTACGAGACCGCGCCGCTGCACGACTCGTTCCTCCAGCCGGCCGAGGGCGCGTACGAGATGGTGGAGATCGACCAGTACGGCGTGACCACCACGCACGTGGACGTGAACGCTGACGGCGTCGCGGACTACGCCAACGTCGACGCGGACGGCGACGGTGACTCGGAGATGATTTACATGGACTCCGACGGCGACGGCCGGCAGGACACCGTCGGCATCGACACCAACGGCAACGGCTGGCTGGACCGGGCGGAGTCCGACGTGGACGGTGACGGCGTGCCGGACGGCGTGGCGACCGACACCGACGAGGACGGCCTGGCCGACGTGCTGGAGATCGACGAGAACGCGGACGGCGTCACGGACTACACGTTCGCGGACACCGACCTGAACGGCACGCTGGAGTCGTTCACCGTGAATCTCGGGAACAGCCCGTACGCGGCCGCCTGACCATCCGGTGAACCATGCGACGGCCGCCTCCGTAAGTGCGGTCGGTGATCAGTGATGGCGCCCGCATGGTCTTACCGGTGAGCACTCACCCCTGGCACATTCCCTGACGCGCCGGCGCGGCGCGGCACACATCGGCATCGAAGGGCACAGACATGAGCGAGGACTTCAGCGGTATCGACACCCCCACGGACGAGGCTCCGGTGGAGTTCGAGACCGTCTCGCTGAACGACGAGCTGGCGGCGCCGGCCGAGTACGAGAACGTGCTCACCGACACGGACACGGCCGGTAACACGTACACGTACATCGACACCGACGGTGACGGCGCGACCGACTACTCCAGCCTGGACGAGAACGGCGATGGCGTGGCCGAGGCGGTCTGGGCGGACACCGACGGCGACGGCCTGAACGACACCGCGGCCACCGACACCGACGGCGACGGCCTGCTCGACTACGCGGAGGCCGACATCGACGGCGACGGCGTGACCGACGGCGTGGCCACGGACACCGACGCGGACGGCCTGGTCGACGTGCTGGAGATCGACGAGGACGGCGACGGCGTGGCCGACTACACGATCACCGACACGGACCTGAACGGCACGCTGGAGTCGGTCACCTCGGACGGCAGCACGGTCAACCTGGAGGACGGCTCCACCACCGGTGCCCCGTCCACCACGGCGGACCCGTTCGCGGCCGCCTGATCTCCCTGATCGCACGCCCGGGGCGGTGGATCCACGGATCCGCCGCCCCGGCGGTGTTCGGGCAGTGTTCGGGCGCGAAGCGCCCGTCCCTCGCGAGCCGCGCCGCGGACGCGACCCGCGACGGGAATCGCGAGCGTGACCCCCCACTCCACCGGCAGGGAGGCCGCCCGCGGCCGACCGGTGCCCGCGGGAGCATGCGGCACCGAGCCACGCCGGAAGCGGGAATATCAGCTTCTAATCGTCGCCCTCGACGCGCAGCACGCTGGCGATGCTGCGGACGATGTCCAGGTGGCGGAGTTCGTCCACGGTGGCGGCCAGCGCGGCGTCGCGCGCGGTGTGCGTGACGATCACCAGGCTGGCCTCGTCGCCGTGACCGGCCTGGCGGACCGTGGCGATCGAGACGTCGTGCTTGGCGAAGACGCCCGCGACCTGGGAGAGCACGCCGGCCCGGTCGGCCACGTCGAGGCTGACGTGGTAGCGGGTGATCGCGTCGCCCATCGGGCGGATCGCCAGCTTGGCGTAGGCGGACTCGCTCGGCGCCCAGGTGCCGGCCAGCCGGTTGCGGGAGACCGCGACCACGTCGCCGAGCACCGCGCTCGCGGTCGGCGTGCCACCGGCGCCGCGGCCGTAGAACATCAGCTGCCCGGCCGCCTCGGCCTCGACGAACACCGCGTTGTACGCGTCGCCGACGCTGGCCAGCGGGTGGCTGCGCGGGATCATCGCGGGGTGGACGCGCACGCTGACCGACTCGGCGCCGTCCGCGTCGACGGTGCGGGCCGCGATGCAGAGCAGCTTGATCGTGCTGCCCATGTCGCGTGCGCTGGCCACGTCCGCCGCGGTGACCTCGGTGATGCCCTCGCGGTAGACGTCCGCCGCGGTGACCCGGGTGTGGAACGCCAGCGACGCCAGGATCGCGGCCTTCGCACCGGCGTCGAAGCCCTCCACGTCAGCGGTCGGGTCGGCCTCCGCGTAACCGAGCGCGGTCGCCTCCTCCAGCGCCTCCGCGAAACCGGCACCGGACGAGTCCATCGAACTCAGGATGAAGTTCGTCGTGCCGTTCACGATGCCGGTGACCCGGTTGATCCGGTCCCCGTGCAGCGACTCGCGCAGCGGGCGGAGCAGCGGGATCGCACCGGCGACCGCGGCCTCGTAGTAGAGGTCGGCGCCGCCCTCGGCCGCGGCGTCGTGCAGCGCGCCACCGTCCTCGGCCAGCAGCGCCTTGTTCGCCGTGACCACGCTCTTGCCCGCGCGCAGCGCCTCGACCAGCCACGTTCGCGCGGGCTCGATGCCGCCGACCACCTCGATCACCACGTCGACGTCGTCGCGTTTGATCAGGCCGAGCGCGTCGGTCGTGAAGATCGACGGGTCGACCGGCAGGTCACCGCGGTCACGGCCGATCCGCCGCACGGCGATGCCGACGATCTCGAGCGGCGCGCCGATCCTGGCCGTGAGGTCCTCGGCCTGGTCGTGCAGCAACCGCACGACCTCGGCGCCGACCGTGCCACAGCCGAGCAGGGCCACGCGAACAGCTGGTTTCGTCATCCCACATCCAATGCGAGCAGATCCGCTTCCGTCTCCCGCCGCACGATGACGCGCGCCGCACCGTCCCGGACGGCGATCACCGGCGGGCGCGGCACATGGTTGTAGTTACTGGCCATGCTGCGGCAATACGCGCCCGTGCCCGGGACTGCAACAAGATCTCCGGGCTGCACGTCGGCGGGCAGGAATTCATCCTTCACCACGATGTCCCCGGACTCACAGTGCTTTCCCACCACCCGGGCCAGAATCGGCTGTGAGTCACTTCTCCGGGACGCGACCGTGGCGCTGTAGGACGCGTCGTAGAGCGCGGTGCGGATGTTGTCGCTCATCCCGCCGTCGACGCTGACGTAGGTCCGCATCTCGAGTTCCTTGACCGTGCCGACCTCGTAGAGCGTGAACATCGCCGGGCCGACGATCGCGCGGCCGGGCTCGATCGAGACGTGCGGCTTGACCAGCTGCTGCGCCTCGCACTCGTCCTCGACGATCTTGCGCATGCGGTCGGCCAGGTCCTTCGGCGCGGACGGGTCGTCCTGGGTGGTGTAGGCGATGCCGAAACCGCCGCCCAGGTCGAGCTCCGGCAGGTCCACGCCGCGGGCCTGCTTGATCTCGCCGACCAGCTCCAGCACGCGCCGCGCGGCCAGCTCGAAACCGCTGGTGTCGAAGATCTGGCTGCCGATGTGCGAGTGGAACCCCCGGAGTTCCAGCGTTCCCTCGTCCAAGACCTTCAGAGCCGCACGGTACGCGGTGCCGCCCGCGATGGAGAAGCCGAACTTCTGGTCCTCGTGGGCGGTCGCGATGAACTCGTGGGTGTGTGCCTCGACGCCGGGTGTGACGCGGATCAGGACTTTCTGCTTTATGCCGCGCTCTCCGGCGATGGCGGTCAGGCGGTCGATCTCGTGGATCGAGTCGACGATGATCCGGCCCACGCCGGCGTCGACCGCCCGCTGTAGCTCGGCGACCGACTTGTTGTTGCCGTGGAAGCCGATCTTCTCGGGATCCATGCCGGCCGCGAGCGCGGTGGCCAGCTCGCCGCCGGAGCAGACGTCCAGGTGCAGGCCCTCCTCCGCGATGATTTTCACGACCGCCTTGCAGAGGAACGCCTTGCCGGCGTAGTAGACGTCGGCGTCATGGAACGCGTCGCGGAACTCCCGGCAGCGGGCCCGCATGTCGTCCTCGTCCAGGACGAACGCCGGGGTGCCGAACTCGTCCTTCAGCGCCGCCACGGACTTGCCGGCGATCTCGACCACGCCGTCCGTACCGCGGGCGACGTGCCGGGGCCAGAGCTGCGGGAGGAGCGCGTTGACGTCGTCGGGCGTGCGCAGCCACTCGGGGCTGGTGATGTGCGCGCGCATGCCTTACATCCTCTCCGGGGCGGAGACGCCGAGCAGGGACAATCCGTTGGAGATCACCGTTCGGGTGGCGTCGTTCAGCCAGAGGCGTGCCCGGTGCAGCTCGGTGAACTCGTCATCGGCCTGCGGCAGGATTCGCTGGACCTTGCCGTCGATCTTGGTGTCGTAGAACCGGTGGTAGTCGCCGGTCACCTTCTCCAGGTAGCGGGCGACGTGGTGCGGCTCGCGCAACTCGGCCGCGGTGACGACGACCGCCGGGTAGTCCGCCAGCGTCTTGAGCAGCTCAAGCTCCTTGTCCAGGACGAGCAGCTCCGGCTTGAAGTCCTCCGCATCGCCACGGCTGTGGCCCGCGTCCACCGCGTTGCGGTCGACACTGGCGGTCCGGGAGTGCGCGTACTGCACGTAGTAGACCGGATTGTCGTTCCGGGCGCTGGTCCACAGCTCCACGTCGATGTCGATCTGGGAGTCGGACGAGTAGCGGGCCAGCGCGTAGCGCGCCGCGTCCACGCCGATCGCGTCGACCAGGTCCTCCAGCGTCACGACCGTACCGGCGCGCTTCGACATGCGGACCGGGGCGCCGTCGCGGACCAGGTTGACCAGCTGGCCGATCAGGATCTCCAGGTTGACCTTCGGGTCGTCGCCGAAGCAGGCGGCCATCGCCTTCATCCGGCCGACGTAGCCGTGGTGGTCGGCACCCAGCATCAGCACGGCCTTGTCGAAGCCGCGCTCGCGCTTGTTGAGGTAGTAGGCACAGTCCGCGGCGAAGTAGGTCCAGTCGCCGTCGGACTTGCGCAGCACCCGGTCCTTGTCGTCGCCGAAGTCGGTGGTGCGCAGCCAGACCGCGCCGTCCCGCTCGTACGTGTGGCCCTGGGCGGTGAGCCGGTCCAGCGCGTGCTGCAGCGCACCTTGGTCGTGCAGGTCCTTCTCGTTGAAGTACGTGTCGAAGTGCACGCCGAAGTCGGACAGGCTCTTCTTGATCTCGGCGAACATGAGCTCCACGCCGTACCGCCGGAACTGCTCCTGGGGGTTGTCGCTCGCCAGGATGCCGGGGTGTTCCGTGACCACGGTCTGCGCGATCTCGGAGATGTAGGCGCCACCGTAGCCGTCCTCCGGCGCGGGCTCGCCCTTGGCGGCCGCGAGCAGCGACTTCGCGAACCGGTCGATCTGCGAGCCGGCGTCGTTGAAGTAGTACTCCGTGCCGACGTCCGCGCCGGTCGCGCGCAGCAGCCGGGCCAGCGCGTCGCCGACCGCGGCCCACCGGACACCGCCGATGTGCACCGGACCGGTCGGGTTCGCCGAGACGAACTCCAGGTTGATCCGCTGCTTGGCCAGCTTGTCGCTCGTGCCGTAGTCCGCACCCGCGGTGACCACCTGCCGGGCCAGCTCCGCGATCGCGGCCGCCTCCAGCCGGATGTTGAGGAACCCGGGACCGGCGATCTCGACCGCCCGGATGCCCTCGTGGGCCTCCAGCTCGTCGGCCAGCGCCTGAGCCAGGTCGCGGGGCCGCATGCCGGCCTTCTTGGCCACCTGCATCGCGATCGTCGATGCGTAGTCGCCGTGCCCGGCTTCGCGCGGACGCTCCACCGAAATCGACGCGGGGAGCAGGGACGGGTCCAGGCCCTTGGCCGCGAACACGGCCCGGGCTGCGGCGAGGACGACCTCGGAGAGCGCTGCGGGAGTCACCGAGCCATGCTATCGGGGGTAGACTCGGGAACTTGGTGGCGGCCCGGTTACTCCTATATCTGGGGCGAGCACCCTCCCCCGAGACCGATCGACCTGACGAGGCATGATGAGCATCAGCACGCAGGGCGGCCCCGAGCGCCGGCCCTCCGTCGTTAAGCCGGCTGCCGGCGCCAAGCCGAATTCCCCGGGGGACGGCAAGCCCGCCCGCCCGAGCGGTGGAAAGGGCAAGGGCCCGCGCAAACCGGTCACCCCGGTCAAGGTCGCCCAGCAGCGCAGTTGGGGCCCGATCCTACTGTTCGTGGCCGTCGGCGTCCTCGCGGTCGGCATCATCGGGTACGGTGCGTTCGCCGTGATCAAGGGCAGCGAGTCCTGGGAGGACCGCGCCGCCGGCATCGACGGCATCGTGAACTACCGCGAGACCGACCCCGGCATGCTGACCGCGAACCACAAGAGCGGCCCGCAGACCTACAAGACCACCCCACCGGTCGGCGGCGACCACAACACCGCCTGGCAGAACTGCATGGGCGACGTCTACGACGCGCCGATCGCGAACGAGCACGCGGTGCACAGCATGGAGCACGGCGCGGTCTGGGTCACGTACAAGACCGGTCTGCCGCAGGACCAGATCGACAAGCTCGCCGAGAAGGTCCGCGGCAACGAGTTCACGCTGATGAGCCCGGTCGACGGCCTCTCCAACAACATCTCGCTGCAGGCCTGGGGCTACCAGCTGAAGCTCGACAGCGCGGACGACGACCGCATCGACACGTTCATCCGCGCGCTCCGCATCAACGCCACCCAGGAGCCGAACGCCGGCTGCTCCTCCGGCGTCACCGCCACCGGCACCACGCCGCGTGACATCGGCGGCATGCAGCAGGGCAGCTGACCCTCCATGAGCTCCGCCACCACCTCTTCCGAGCCGTCCACGGACGGCTCGGAGGAGCCTTCCCCCGCCCGCCGTCTCGGCACCCTGTGGCTCGCGCTGGCGATCGTCGCCGGCCTGGCCCTCGGCTACACCGCCGGCCTCCTCACCCCGTCCGTCACCGCCCCCGGCGACGACTCGGTCGAGGCCGGCTTCGTCCGCGACATGTCCACCCACCACGCCCAGGCCGTGGAAATGGCCATGATCATGCACACCAAGGCCCAGGACGAGCAGGTGGCCTCCCTCGCCGCGGACATCGCCATCACCCAGCAGGGCCAGATCGGCACCATGAGCGCCTGGCTCCGCGACTGGAACCTCAACCCCACCGGCGAACAGCCCCGGATGGCCTGGATGCCCAACTCCCAGGGCAGCCTCACCAACGGCCTGATGCCCGGCATGGCCACCCCCGAGCAGCTCACCGCCCTGCGCGCCGCCACCGGCGTCGAGGCGGAAAAGATGTTCCTGGACCTGATGCTCACCCACCACCTCGGCGGCATCCACATGGCCGAGGAGGTCGTCGACCTGAGCGACAACAAGGACATCGACTGGCTGGCGGGCACGATGGTCGCCAGCCAGCAACGCGAGATCCAGGCCATCCAGGTCATCAAGACCGAGCTCCCGGCCAACTGACACACCGGTGCTTCCTGCTCCGCCAGAGCGGCTCGGCCTCCCGGCCGCGCCGCTCTTCGCTTCCCGCCCCGCCACCCCGGATACCGATTCGCGGTGCGGCCGAGGGGTTTGCTAGTCTCTAGGAGTCCTTGAGCCCCCGTAGCTCAGGGGATAGAGCGTCGCCCTCCGGAGGCGAAAGCGCAGGTTCGAATCCTGCCGGGGGCACCGAAAGCTTAGAGGCTCCTTGTCCGCCAGGTGCGCGGACCGGGAGCTTTCGTTATTTCTGCTCCGGGGCCGAGCCCCCGGAACCCCACGGTCGGGGCTGAGCCGCGTTGCCGGGCGGCAGAGTCCTCGCATCGAGAAATCGCTCTGGCTCGATCGGGACCGTCGTGGTCCGAGGTCGCTGGCCCTGCCCGACCCGGCGGTAGCGGCCGGGGCGTGGGGCGGGGGCGGGGAGGGATGGGGCGGGGAGCAGGCGTAAGGGGAGGGTGAGCGCGGTCAGGGCGAGGGCGGTCAGCAGCAAGGTCCAGGGGGTGCTGAACTCGATCGGGAGCGTCAGTCGGCCGCTGCACCACGCAAGAGCCCACAGCGCGGCGATGTCGGCGGGGAACTGGATTACGGCGCCCCACCGTTCCGGGATCGTCAGGCGGAGGAAGCCGAGCAGCGCGGCCAGGAGCAGGAGACCGGGGAGGGTCTGCTGGCCGGTGGCGAACCACAGCACGAGGGCGCAGGCCAGGAACGTGAGCTGGCTCGTGGCCCACTGCCACATGCCCGCCGGGAGCAACGCCTGCGCGCTGCTGTGGACGGCGGTCATGGCCAGCGCGGCGGTGACGTAGACGGGCCAGCCGCCGGTGACCGTGACCGGGATGCCGGTCAGCCGGACGGCCTGCACCGCCAGGTAGAACGACACCGGTGCGCCCACGGCGGTGAACAGGATGAACAACAGCACGGGGCTGATCGACTTGACCAGTGGATGCGGCTCGGTCTCGGATTTCAGCGGCTCGTCGCCGGACGGGTCGGGCACGATCCGGATGCGTGCGCCGAGCATCATCAGCGGGGCGAACGGTACCAGCACCAGGACCGTGAAAGCCATGCCGGCGGCCACGGTGAGGGCGGCGACGATGCCGCCGAAGGCGAGGCGGGCGGTGAGTGAGCCGTCGATCTCGAAGCCGGGGACGTAGTGGTCGGCCGCCCAGGCGCCGAGGGTCGCGGTCGCGATCCAGAGCGGGATCCGCCAGGGCTGTCCGCGCATCACCCGAGTGTTCCACCCGGCGGCAAGGCCGGTCATTCCTCGTGTTCGAGGATTTCCTGGTGGGCCAGCTGGGCCAGTTCCTCGACCGCGCTGAGCGGGATGAGCAGGGCGATGTCCCAGGCCTCGTCGTCGGCGCCGACCAGGATGCTGGCGTGGCCCTCGGTGGTGGACCAGTAGACGGGGGCGCCGGCGGCGGTGCCGACGGCCAGGGAGCGGTGGCTCAGGCGGTCGGCGGTGCGGATGTCGATGAGGCGGGTGAGGTCTTCGAGGGTGGCGCGGATGTTGAGCTGCCAGTCGCGGGTGGCGAGCTTGACCAGGGCGGGGCGGTGGCCGGTGGGGTCGGTGGAGAGCGCGGCCTCCATGCTGACGTCCACGGTCCGGTCGGTCATGATGAAAACCATAGCGACGGGCGGCGGTGGGGCACATCAGGCGCGGCATACTGAGGCGATGGCGACCCTCTCGCCCGGTTTTCGCGGCCGATCCCGCGAAGCGGAGCCGAAGCTTCCACCCGGGCAGTATCTGACACATGACTTTCCGGTGCTGTCCGCCGGTCCGACCCCCAAGATCCCGACCGAGCGGTACGAGTTCACGATCGGCACCGAGACCGGGGAGAAGCATTCCTGGTCCTGGGACGAGTTGCTGAAGCTGCCGGCGGAGACGCCGACGGTGGACATCCACTGCGTGACGAAGTGGTCGAAGCTGGGCACGTCCTGGAAGGGTGTCTCGCTGGACACGCTCTTCGAGGACGTGGAGAGCGCGGCCGACTACGCGATGGCCCACTCGTACGGCGGCTACACCACGAACCTGCCGCTGGACGACCTGCTGGACGGGCAGTCCTGGCTGGTCTACGAGTTCGAGGGCGAGCCGCTGCACCCGGAGCACGGCGGGCCGGTGCGGCTGCTGGTGCCGCACCTCTACTTCTGGAAGTCGGCGAAGTGGGTGCGCGGCATCTCGCTGATGCTGGACGACGAGCCGGGCTTCTGGGAGGCGGCCGGCTATCACGAGTACGGGGACCCGTGGCGCGAGCAGCGATACCAGGGCGACTGAGCTGGCGTACGGCCACGCTGGCCGAGGCCCGGGCGGAGAACGCGTCCGCACGCACGCTGGTGTTCGACGTGCCGGGCTGGCCGGGGCATCTGGCCGGGCAGCACGTGGACGTGCGGCTCACCGCGGACGACGGGTACACGGCGCAGCGCAGCTACTCGATGTCGGCGCCGGCCGACGGCGAGCGCGTGGAGATCACCGTGCAGACCGTGGCGGACGGTGAGGTCTCGCCGTATCTGGTGGACGTGCTGGCCGTGGGCGACGCGGTGGAGCTGCGCGGCCCGATCGGCGGCTGGTTCGTCTGGCGGCCGGAGCAGCTGGACCCGGTGCTGCTGGTGGCCGGCGGGTCCGGTGTGGTGCCGCTGATGGCGATGATCCGGGCGCGGCGGCGGGCGAACAACCGCTCGGTGTTCCGGCTGATCTACTCGGTGCGGACGCCGGACGACGTGTACTACGCGGACGAGCTGCGCCGCCGGGCGCGGGACGACCACGGGCTGGAGGTCACGTTCGTCTACACCCGGTTCGGTGCGGACGCGCACCGGATCACGGTCGCGGACGTGAACACGCACGGCTGGCCGGCGGCGCTGGAGCCGGCCTGTTTCGTGTGCGGGCCGACCGGGTTCGTGGAGACGGTGGCGGACATCCTGGTCGCGCTCGGCCACGACCCGCGCCGGGTCCGGACCGAGCGGTTCGGCCCCAGCTAGCGGCTAGGGCGCGAGATAACCGGGTAGCAGCCCGGCGGCCCGGGCCTCGGCGAACGACGGAGCATTCGTGTCCTTCCCGGACAAAACGGGCGAGGAGGCGGGCCAGTCGATCGCCAGGTCCGGGTCCATCGGGTGGATGCCGTGCTCCGCGGCCGGGTTGTAGGCGGTCGACACCAGGTACGTCATGGTGGCGTCGTCGGTCAGCGCGCAGAAACCGTGGCCCAGGCCCTCGCTCAGGTAGACGGCGCGGCGGGCGGTGTCGTCCAGCACCACGCCCTCCCACGCGCCGAACGTCGGCGAGCCCACCCGCAGGTCGACCACCACGTCGAGCACGGACCCGCGCGCGCAGGTGACGTACTTCGCCTGGCCGGGCGGCACGTCCGCGTAGTGGATGCCGCGCACCACACCGGCGGCGGAGACGGAGATGTTGCCCTGCGTCATGGTCACCGGGCGGCCGAGCACCTCGGCGAGCTTGTCGAACCGGAGCCATTCGGTGAAGCTGCCGCGCGCGTCGCCGTGCACCACGGGCGTGACCTCGTAGGCGCCTTCGATGCTCAGGGGGCGGATCTTCATCGGCTCACCTACCAGTCGTTTCGCAAGATTCTTTCACTCTACCGAGCCGCGGGGTATCCCATAATGGCTGGTCGTAGGCTCGGTCCATGAGACTTCTGGTCACCGGCGGCGCCGGCTTCATCGGGTCCCATCTCGTCCGGGAGGCGTCCTCCTACCCCGGCCTGGAGGACGCGCGGATCACCGTGCTCGACGCGCTCACCTACTCCGGCAACCGGAAGAACCTTGATTCGGTACGGGACATCCGGTTCGTGCACGGTGACATCTGTGACGCCGCGGTGGTGGACGCGCTGATGGCGGAGACCGACGCGGTCGTGCACTTCGCGGCCGAGACCCACGTGGACCGCTCGATCGACGGTGGCGCCGCATTCGTGCGCACCAACGTGCTCGGCACCCAGGTGCTGCTGGACGCCGCGACCCGGCACGGCGTGCGGCGGTTCGTGCACGTCTCCACGGACGAGGTCTACGGCTCGATCGAGACCGGCTCGTGGCGCGAGGACTTCCCGGTCGCGCCGAACTCGCCGTACTCGGCCGCGAAGGCCGGGTCGGACCTGCTGGCGCTCGCCTACCACCGCACGCACGGGCTGCCGGTGCTGGTCACCCGTTGCTCGAACAACTACGGGCCGTACCAGTTCCCGGAGAAGATCATCCCGCTGTTCGTGACGAACCTGCTGGACGGGGGCACGGTGCCGCTCTACGGCGACGGCGGCAACGTGCGCGACTGGCTGCACGTCGACGACCACTGCCGAGGTATCGCGCTGGTGCTGGCCGGCGGCCGGGCAGGTGAGATCTACAACATCGGCGGCGGCACCGAGCTGACCAACCGGGAACTCACCGGCCTGCTGCTCGACGCCTGCGGCAAGGACTGGGACTCGGTGGTCCCGGTCGAGGACCGCAAGGGACACGACCGCCGCTACTCGGTGGACATCACAAAGATCAAGACCGAGCTCGGGTACGTACCGCAGAAGGACTTCACGGCCGGCCTGGCCGAGACGGTCGCCTGGTACCGGGACCACCGCGCGTGGTGGGAACCGCTCAAGAAGGCCTGACCGCACGGGGGTACGACCGGGTCGTACCCCCGTGATCGGGTTTCTCAGACCTTGCGGCCGAAGCGCAGGCGCCACGGCATCAGCGCGGACTCGATCTGCACCGCGAGGCTCATCTTCGAGACGCCGTCGGCCCGCTGCTCGAAGCGGATCGGCACCTCGTAGATCTTCCCGCCGTGCCGGACCGTGCGGTAGTTCATCTCGACCTGGAACGCGTAGCCGTTGCTGTGGATCGAGGCGACGTCGATCGTGCGCAGCGTCTCTGCCTTCCACGCCTTGAAGCCCGCGGTCACGTCCTTCACGCCGAGGCGGAGGATCGTGTTGACGTAGAAGTTCGCCCAGGCGGACAGGAACTTGCGGTGCAGGCCCCAGTCACCGGCGACCGAGCCGCCGGAGACGTACCGCGAGCCGATCACCACGGCCGCGTCCGTGGACAGCAGCTTCTCCACCATGACCGGGACGACCGAGGCCGGGTGGGACAGGTCCGCGTCCATCTGGATCACGACATCCGCGCCCTCGTCCAGCGCACGGCCGATACCGGCCACGTAGGCGCGGCCCAGACCGTCCTTGGTGGTGCGGTGCAGCACGCCGAGCGACTGCGGCGACTCGAGCGCGAGCTTGTCGGCGAGTTCACCGGTGCCGTCGGGGGAATCGTCGTCGACCACCAGGACGTGGAGGTTCGGCAGCCCGAGGGCGGACAGCATCTCGACGAGCCTGGGAAGATTGTCCCGCTCGTTATAGGTGGGGACAACGACCGTGATCTTGGGGGAGCTGTCTCCCATATCTGTGCCCTCTTACCCTGCTACTAGATCCGACATCCAGGCGACGGGCCGACGCCGACGCCACTGTTGACCGCCATTTCAACCCCGAAACCGTAACGGATGACGCAAAAGATCGGTGCATGTGATGGCGGCTGCGCGCTCGTCCGCGCGCGCACACCGTACCGGTAGGCACCGCACCGTTCCCTCCCAGGCCCGCTATCCGGGCGAAAATCCGGGATCTTCGCCGCTCACCCGATCGGGGCAACCGGCCCGCGCGGCCCGCCACGTCCGGTATGCGGACAGTTGCACCAGTGCGAACGGCGCCGCCCACAGCAGCGTGCCGCTCAGCCGGCCGTGCGGGGACAGACCGACCAGCAGCACGCCGCCGAGCGCGGTCAGCGCCATCACTCCCATGGTGACACCCGCGACCAGTCGTGCCATCTCGCGGGGCGGCCACCGGCGCCGCAGCGCCCAGGCGAGCCCGGCCGCGGCCAGCGAGACGCCGCTCAGCACGTCCACGGCCTCGGCCAGCCAGAGGTAGCCGGGGCCGGGCATCGCGCCCCGCCACTCCGCCCAGCCGTCGAGGCCGGACAGCTCGGCCTGCGCCCACGCCGCGCCGAGCACCACGACCAGCAGGACCGTGGTCCGGCCGGCGCGCGCGGCGGCGAGCACCTCCTGCAGGCCGTCCGCGATCTCGCGGGCTGGCCCGAATCGGGCGACCGCGGTCTCCGCGCCCTCCGCCTCGGCCGCGTCGGTCAGCGCGTCGCGGATCTCGGCCAGCATGTCGCGGCGCAGCCGGGCCGGGCCGTGCAGGCGACCGGCGACGTCGGCCACGTACTCGTCGATGACGCTCGGCACCGGCCCAGTCTCGTCACCCGGCGGTCCGGCGGCCATCCGGGAATGCCCTGATCGTTACGATCGCGCGATGCTGGTGCGCTCGCTCGCGGTGCTGACCGCTGTCGCGGCCCTTCTGGTTGCTCTGAGTATTCGCTTCCTTGCCGACGGTGTGATCGAGCAGGTGTCCGGCACCGCTCTCTACGCGTCCATGGTCTATGCCGCCGTCGTGTTCCTGCTGCCGCGCCGGGCGCCGTGGATCTCCGGCTTGATCGCGGTGGCGTTCTGCTGGGCGGTCGAGTTCTCGCAGCTCACCGGCGTTCCCGCAGTCCTCTCCGAGCGTTCGCTGGCAGCCCGGCTGGCGCTCGGCGTGCAGTTCGATCTCATCGACGTGCTGTGGTACCCGGCCGGAGTGGTCCCGCTCGTGCTGCTGCACACGCTGCTAGCCTCGAAGCGTCCGAGCGCCCGGGGAGCGGTCCATGACTACTGAGAGTACGGAATTCCGGCCGTCGTCGTTTCCCTGCCAGCAGTGCCAGGCCTCGCCGGACGATCAGCAGCTGGTCCGGGCCCCTACGGGATGGGTCTGGCGCTGCCGCCGCTGCCACGCGGAGACCGGCCGCACGCTGCCGTTCGATCCGCGCGTCGCGCCGGACGGGCGGGAGACCGCGTGGGCCGCGATCGACACGCTCAAGATCTTCGTGCCGATCATCGCGCCGATCG
Source organism: Catenuloplanes indicus (assembly GCF_030813715.1). Classification (NCBI taxonomy): domain Bacteria; kingdom Bacillati; phylum Actinomycetota; class Actinomycetes; order Micromonosporales; family Micromonosporaceae; genus Catenuloplanes; species Catenuloplanes indicus. The sequence goes on along the minus strand of NZ_JAUSUZ010000001.1, from coordinate 6,004,202 downwards.
AGAATGATCTGATCTACGAGATCGTCCGGCCGTACTTCATGGCCGGCTGGTGCGTGCGGGACCTGCTGCACGCGGTCAACTACCTGCCGGACGGCACCACCCACCCCGGCCAGGGCGTGGCCTGGGTACGCGGTGAGGACCGCGACCGCACGCTGTGGCGGCTCCGGCAGCGACTGCGGCGCTGGCGCTTCTCCGACCGCGAGGAGGGCGAGGACGTGATGAACGGCCCCTACTCGACGACGGCACGCGCGATGGCCGAGCTCGGCGCCGGCCAGCGGGCCCGCGCGGTCGCCCGCGACCTGGAGTGGCAGGAACGAGCCGCGGCGGCCCGCAGCGCCGCGCACAGCGGCGCCCGCGAGGTGGCCCGGCGGCAGGCCAAGATCGCCGCCAGCCTGGCCCGCGAGGCGGCCAGCCGCGCGGACGCGGCCGAACGCGACCGCCTGGTCGCCGACATCGCCCGCGGCCGCGAGGCAGCCGAGGTCTGGCGCGAGTCCACCGATCGCCCCTCCGCGGTCCCGCAGGACGCCACCGACTAGCCACCCGGCGCAACCGCGGCGGTCGGCCATCCGCTGCACCGGCGGCAGGCCACCGGCCACCGGCTCTGCCCGGCGGCAGTTCACCGGCCACCCGCTGCCCGACGGCCGGTGGCCGGCCACACGATGGCCCGGCAGCAAGCCGGTGCCCACGGGAGCATGCGGACAGCGACCACGCCGGAAGCGGGAATATCCGCTGTGCAGGTTTCTGTCCTTCGGGCAGCGCGCCCGCCGGCCATCGGCTCCGCGCCCATCGGTTCCACGCCGGGCCGCCGCCGGTCAGACGCGCACCGGGATCGCCGAGGACGTGCCCAGGACCGCGCCACCGGCGTCGAGCGCGTCCGCGACCACGTACTCCGGGGTGCCGGGGATTCGCAGTGTGGTCTCGAAGCCGGACCGGGGCTCCTCCACCGCACCGCCGTTCAGCGCGCCCGGCTGCGTTCCCCAGCGGGCCCGCCACCGGGCCACCCCGGTCGCGCCGTTCCAGCTGGCCGAGACGACCACGCCGCCGTTCTCGACGCGCAGCCCGAGCGCGGGCTGGTCGGCCGGTGTGCCGGTCCACTCGGCCTTGTAGGCACGGTAGGACTGGTTGTCCGGCGGCAGGTGACCGGCCAGCCGCACGGTGCCGTCCGGGTGGTGCTCGGAGAAGTGCGGCATCTGGCCCCAGCCGACGAACGAGCCACCGTCGGCCAGTTCCCGGAAACTGCCCTGGGTGGGCGCGGACAGGCGGTCGGGATGCACGTACTCGGCGACGAACGTGGCCGTCCGCGCGGTCTCGTCCAGCGTGAACACCAGGCCGCGCGAGTAATCCCGCTCCTCGGTGATCCCGGCGCCGTTGTCGAACAGCCCCCACGAGCCGTCCCGCCGCTGCCGGAAGTCGTGCTGCCAGGAGAACGCGGTCCGCTCGTCCACCGCGAAATCCGACTTCTTGCCGCCGACCCGCCAGAGCACCTCGCCGCTCCTTCGGTCGATCTTGTAGCAGGCCCAGGTGTGCCGGGCCGAGACGATCAGGTTCCCGTCCGCGGCCAGCCCGACCGAGTTCGCGTGGAAGTAGTCGTACGGCAGGTGTGCCGCGTCGCCCTGCGGCAGCGGCGCGTACGACTCGTCCAGCCCGACGTGGTCCTTCGCCCGCCACTCGAAGACCTTCTCGCCGGTCGCGACGTCCACCTCCTGGATCACGCCGTCGTGCAGCACGCCGTCGGCCGGCCCGCCGAGCGCGCTCAGGTCGTACGGGATCGGGTCGTACACCCAGAACAGTGCCGTGTTCCGCGGAGTGATCACCATGTCGTGCTGGTCCGCCTGCTCGGTCCCGGCCGCGCGCACCCGGGCGATCTCCCGGTACGCCCGGTCCGCGATCACGAACTCGCCCTGCCCGACCCCCTGCCCACCGGTCCCGCCGATCGTCCCCTCCCACCAGGTCAGCACCGGTTTCCCGCGGTAGACCTGCGCCTTGAGGTCGATCGCCACGGTCGCCGGGTCCGCCACCTTCCGGAACCACACCGGCTGGCCGGTCTCGTCCACGACCAGCGGACCCCAGAGACCCGCGCCGGACGCCGGGGTGAGGAAGATCGAGCCGGCCACGGTCCCGGCGGCCGGCACCGTGATGGTCACGTCCGGCAGGGTGCGCAGGTCGGGGCGGGACCGGTACTTCGGCTCGGCGGCGGCACCGGGATCCGGCGGCGGCTCCGGCTCGTGACCCCGGCCGATCGCGTAACCGGCCCCACCTCCCGCAGCCCCGGCCACCAGGGCCCCGCCGACACCGAACAGCACGTTTCTCCGCGAGATGCTCACGACGCGTGCGTTCCCCGCAGAGAACAAGATCTATCTTCATAGAAGATCACAGTTCCCTGCGAAACGGCTGACCGTCGTAACCCGACTGAAGGATTCCTAGGTACGTTCAGTTCTCGGGTGGAGGCCAGTTCTCGGATGGAGAGTGGTGACGGTGCCGCCCGGACCGGACCGTGCCCGCCGCCCGCCTCGCCGCCTTTGATCGCCGCCCTGGTCGCCAAGCCGGGCCCGTGAGGCGGCTATTTCTTCCGGGTGTAGGCCTCGTACGCATCGACCACCTCGTCCGTCGGGCCGTCCAGGCGGATCTCGCCGGATTCCAGCCAGATCGTCCGTTCGCACGTGTCCCGGATCGACTTGTTCGCGTGGCTGACCAGGAAGACGGTCCCGGCCTGCCGGCGGAGTTCGCGGACGCGGTCCTCGGAGCGTTTCTGGAAGCGGGCGTCGCCGGTGGTCAGCGCCTCGTCGATGATCAGGACGTCGTGGGTCTTGGCGGCGGCGATGGCGAACCGCAGGCGGGCGGCCATGCCGGAGGAGTAGGTGCGCATCGGCAGCGAGATGAAATCCCCCTTCTCGTTGATGCCGGAGAAGTCCACGATCTCCTGATATTTCGCCCGGGTCTCGGCCGGGGTCATGCCCATCGCGAGGCACCCGAGCACCACGTTGCGCTCGCCGGTCAGGTCGCGCATCAGTGCGGCGTTCACGCCCAGGAACGACGGCTGGCCGCGGGTCAGGACGCGGCCGCGGTGCGCGGGCTGGAGACCGGCGATCGTGCGCAGCAGCGTGGACTTGCCGGAGCCGTTCGTGCCGATCAGGCCGATGGCCTGGCCTTCGTACGCGGTGAACGAGACGTTCTTGACCGCGTGCACCGAGCGCTTGGGCGGGCGGGCGCGGCGCAGCACCATGCGGCCGAGCGCGGAGATCGGGCTGCCCCCGCCGGAGCGGCCGCGGACCTGGTAGACCACGTCCAGGTTCTCGACGATCACGGTGGGCTCACTCACGGCCGTACTCCTCCTCCGCCGCCCAGAAGAACAGGAAGCCGCCGACGCCGACCGCCAGCGACCACAGACCGGCGGAGAGCCACAGGTGGTCGGGCATGCGGGCGTCGGGCAGCGAGCCGATCAGCGCGTACCGGACCAGGTCGATGAACGCGACCATCGGGTTCCAGTGCAGCAGCAGGGCGAGCGGGCCGGGTGCGTCGTCGATGAAGTCGTCCAGGCTGTAGAAGACGCCGGAGCCGTAGAGCCAGGTGCGCAGCACGAACGGCATCAGCTGCTTCAGGTCGGTGGTGCGCGCGGCGAGCCGGGCCAGGATCATCGCCAGGCCGGCGCTGAACACGGTCTGCAACCCGATCACCGGCAGCACCAGCAGCCAGGACCAGGTGATCCGCTCGCCGGTGACCAGCACGATCGCGGCGAGCACGGCCAGCGCGGCGCACAGCTGCTGCAACTGCACCAGGGTGAGCGCCAGCGGCAGCGAGGCGCGCGGGAAGTGCATGGCCCGGACCAGGCTCACGTGGTCCGCGATCGATCTCGTGCCGGCCATCGCGACCTGCTGCGTGAAGTGGAAGACGAAGACCCCGGTGCAGAGGTACGCGATGAAGTTCGCGACGCCGTGATCGGTGCCGAGCAGCACGCCGAAGATCAGGTAATACACGCCCGCGTTCACCAGCGGGGTGATCACGGTCCAGAACGAGCCGAGCGTGGCGGACGCGTACGACGCGGTGACCTTGGCGTGCGCGAACGTGACGATGAACGCGCGCCGGGACCAGAGCCGGCGCACGTACTCGGCCACATCCGGCCGCTGCCCGCTGACGCTCAGCCCGTACTCCCGGGCGAGCCGTGCCGATGGCGCTTCGATCATGCCTGACCTCTCTATGGACAGGACGATACCGTCTCGTCGCGTCGAAGGTTAGGTGACGCGCACGACGAGACGCAACCGTCTCGTCGCAGCGTTACACTCCCGAGTATGGAAACGGGTGTGGAACCGGCCAGGAAGCGCGCACCCGCGGGTGCGGCCGTGCTTCGCCCGGACGTGACGGGCGCGATCCGGGACGCCGTCTTCGCGGAGCTGGCCGCCGCCGGCTACGGCCGGCTGTCGATCGAGGCGGTGGCACGCCGCGCGGGCGTCGGCAAGATGGCGGTCTACCGGCGCTGGGGCTCGAAGCTCGCGATGGTGATCGACCTGGTCGGGTCCGTCGCGGTCGACCTGTCCGCGCTGCCCGACACCGGGTCGCTGCGCGGCGATCTGGAGACGTTCCTCAGGCTGGCCGCCCGTGCGCTGCGGCACCCGCTGGCCAACCAGATCGTGCCGGACCTGCTGGCCGAGGCCGCACGCACGCCGGAGATCGCCCAGACGCTCCAGGCGGCACTGCGCACCCACCAGCGCGAGGCCGGCGCGCTGCTCACCACGCGCGCGATCGCCCGCGGCGAGCTGCCCGCGGACGCGGACCCGGACCTGCTGGTCGACCTGACCATCGGGCCGCTCTACTGGCGCCTCGCGGTGGTCCGCACCGCGCTGCCGAAGGGGTACGTGAAGAAACTCGTGGCCGCGGTCCTACCCTAGCCCCGTGGGGTCGGGTCCGACCGCAACGCCAGCGTCGGGCACTCGGCGATCGCACGGCGGGCGTGCGCGACCAGCTGCGGGGGCAGCGGGTCGCCCTTGAGGATCGGGTAGCCCCACTCGTCCAGTTTCACCTGTTCCGGCAGCAGTTCCGCGCACATCCCCCGGGCCACGCAGGCGATCGGGTTGACGCGCAGGAACTGCCCGGCCTCGGCCTGCGGGATCTTCGCCATGCCTACCTCCAGGATCCGTCCCGATCGCGCGCGGCCGGCAGCGGCAGCAGCGGGTCCGCGGCCGCGCCCCGGCAGGTCGCGCCGCCCAGGTGCGTCTGCAGGTCCTCGGCGAACGCGGAGAGCGCGCTGTTCACCAGCCGGGTCGCGCCGTCCGGGTGACTGCACGCGCCGCGGCCGTTGACCACCGCGAGCCGCCGGGTGAGGCGCTGCCGGACCGCGGGCGAGCACCGGCCGTACCCGACCGCCTCCATGTCGTCCGCGATCGCCGGCAGCCCGAAGACGCACGGCCCGCACTGCCCGGCCGACTCCTCCGCGAGGTAGCGGGCCACCCGCGCGGTCTCCACCAGCCCGCAGCTGCCGGCCGGGAGCGCCACGATCGCGCCCGCGCCGATGGTCACGCCGAGCGTGCCGGCCGGGTCGTGCGACAGCGGCAGCGGCTCGTTGCCGGGCAGCGTCACCCAGGTGCCGAAGTAGCCGCCGACCAGCGCCGCGCTGAGCGGTTCGGTCGGGCCACCGGCCAGGTCCAGCACCGCGCCGAGCCGGGTGCCGGGCGCGATCTCGTAGACGCCGGGCCGGTGCACCGCACCGCCGATCGTGATCAGCGTCGAGCCGGGGTCGGTGTCGGTGCCGACCGCGCGGAACCACTCCGCGCCGCGCAGCGCGATCAACGCCAGGTGCGCCAGCGTCTCCACGTTGTCGACCAGCGTGGGCCGGCCGGCCACGCCGCGTTCGGCCGTGCGCGGCGGCGCGAACGTGGGTCGCGCGTCGCCGGTGTTGATGTACTTGATCAGCGCGGACGACTCGCTGGCCACGTACCGCCGGGGCAGCCGGGCGACCTCCCAGCGGACCGGGTCGGTGCGGCGTCGGGCGATCTCCTGCTCCAGCCGGTCGGCCAGCCCGGCGCCGCGCTCCACGCAGAGCACCACCCGATCCGCGCCGACCGCGTGCGCGGCCAGCACCGCGCCGTCCAGCACCAGGTGCGGCGCGTAGCTGAGCAGCGCGCGGTCCTTGCTGCTGGCCGGTTCCGACTCGCAGCCGTTCGCGACCACCACCGGCGTCCGGCCCGCCTCGGCCACCGCGGCCAGCTTCTTCCCGGTCGGGTACCCGCCGCCGCCCCGCCCGCGCAGCCCCGCGCGGCGTACCGTGTCGATCAGCCGGCGCTGCCCGGCCTCCCCCGCGAACGCGCGCAGCGGCAGGTCGCCGTAGGTGGCGCGATGTTCCTCCAGCGTTCCGGCCGCGCGCAGGAGCCGGGGCGCGGGCCGGGTGTCGCGGCGCTGCTGCGGCCGCTCCGCCATGAGCGTCACCGAAACCTCCAGATCATCAGCGGGTACGGGTGGAGAACTCCCCCGGCAGGCGTACCGGCTCCGGTGCCGGGCGGGCCGCGGCCACCGGCTTCGTCGCCGGGGCCGGCTTCGGTGGCGCGGAGTCGATCGGCGGCCGGTCCCGCCTGGCGATCCGGATCGGCACCGCGACCAGCACGGAGACGATGCTGACCGCGGCGGTGACCAGACCGATCGGGCTGTACGCGTCGGTGCCGGCGCCGATGCCGTGTGCCAGCGCGATCGGCCAGCTCAGGTACGCCAGCCAGTGGATGCCCTTCCACAGCCGCAGGTTGATCCGCGGCCGGAGCAGGCTGGTGATGATCAGCGCGAGCAGGATGTCGAACGAGACCGCGCCGAGCCCGAGCCAGAACGGCTGGTACCGCGACCCGAACGGGATCACCGCGTCCGCGAACGTGATCGGCACGTAGTCGTCCGCCGCGACCGTCACCACGTGCACCAGCAGCAGCGCCAGCGTGAGCAGTGAGATGTTGCGGTGCAGTCCGGCCAGCGCGAACCGGGGCCAGCTCGCCGAGCCGACGCGCAGCGGCCCGAGGATGCCGAGCAGGATGGTGGCGGTCATCAGCAGGATCGCGACCATGCCGCTGGACCGGGCGGCGAACCACATGGTCAGGCCACCTCCGCGGGTACCGGGTCGCTGGGCCAGCCGGCCGAGGTGGTGACCGCGCCGTCGTGTGCGACCAGGCGGGCCGGCAGCCCGCGGTTGGCGAGCCAGCGCGGCGCGCCCCGGCCGCGGATGATCGAGGCGGTGGCGGCCGCGTTCGCGTCCACGCAGCTCCCGGCCGCGACCGAGACCGTCCTCCAGACCGGCGCCGGTACGTCCCCGGTGCGCGGGTCCACGATGTGGTGCACCTGCCGGCCGCCGCGCCGCCACCGGCGCTGGGTGACGCTGGACGTGGCGAGCGCGCCCGCGGTGATCGAGACGACCGGGTCGGTGGCACCGGCCGGTGCGCGGTGGCTGTCGCCGACGCTGATCAGCCAGCCGCCGTCCGGCGCCGGCCCGGCCGTGGCCAGGTCGCCGCCGAGCGAGACCAGCGCGCCGCAGCCGAGCGTGGCGATCCGCGCGGCGGCCCGGTCGGCTGCGAAGGCCTTGCCGGTCGCGCCCACGTCGAGCAGGATCCGGCGCGGCACCAGCACGCGCCCGGCGTCCGGGTCGAGCTGGACGCGCCACCAGCCGGGGGCCGGGCGCAGCGGCTCCCCCTCGGGCAGCGCGCGCCCGCGCAGCGCGGCGTAGTCCCGGTCGTACCCGAGGTCGATCACCGCCTGGCCCACGGTCGGGTCGACCAGGCCGTTGGTGGCGGACGCGGCGCGCAGCGCGGCCTGCAGGATCTCGGTGAGCAGCGGGCTGATCGAGGCGGCCCGGCCGGCCTGCTCGGTGAGCCGGACCAGCTCGGAGTCGGCGCGGAAGCGGCTGCAGGCGGCGTCGATCCGGTCCAGCTCGGTGCGCAGCAGGCGCTCCGCCTCGGGCAGCGCGGCCTCGTCCGTGACCAGCAGCAGCGCGGTGGTGCCCCAGATCGGGAAGGCCACCCGGGACGGTGCCACCCGCGGGCCGCTCATGCCGGCTCCCCGGAACGCCGCGTTCCCGGCGCACGCCCGCTCATGATCCACCCGTGGTGGCGTCGCTCTCCTGCTGCGGAGCGGGTGCGGGCGCGGCGGGCGGCGGTGCGAGCTCGGCGCCGCCCTGGTCCTCGCCGTCCTCGTCGTCCGGCTCCGCGACCGCCACGTCCGGCTCGTCCTCCTCCTCCGATGGGGAGGCCTTCGGCGTATCGGTGGGCACGCCGGTGGACTCGACCGCCGCCGGTTCCACCGGGCTCTTCTCCTTCGCGGCCGCGCCGCTGCCCTGCGCGAAGACCCAGCCGAACGCGAGGGAGAGCACGGCCGCGCCGACCGCGGCCGCCTGGGTGACCAGCCGCTGCCGGCGCAGGCCCTGGTCTCGGCGGTCGACGTGGCGCGGTGCGGTGTTGTCCATAGCTCCCTCTTCGCCGGTCCGACGGTGGATATCACGAGGTACGCACGGCGTGCCCGGGAAGGTTCATCCGGCAGCCGCCCGATCCGTTTTTGCGACCGGCCCGCAACGCGGAAAGCCTGCTGCCGCCCGGTGCGCCGCCGATGGCAACACTGCGGGACGGAACTGCCGAACCGCGACACCTCAGAGGGGAGCCAAGAGTGATCAATTACGTGCGAGTCATGATCCGCGAGCGCATCAAGTCGGACCGCGGCGCCAGCGCCGTCGAGTACGGCCTGCTGGCCGCCCTCATCGCCGTCGTGATCATCGGCGGGGTGACGCTGGTCGGCAGCAACCTCAGCGCCACGTTCACCAAGGTCAGCACCAAGGTGTCGCCCTCGCCGTGACGCATGGCCGCTCAGCTGGACGCGGCGGCCGACGTCAGACCGCCCACCCCGATCCTGAGCGAAGGAGTACGACCGTGACGCTCCGCCCGTGCGTGCCTCCGTCCCCGCCCACGCCTGTCCGCAGGCCGGTGCGGGGCCGGAGGCAGGACGGCGGAGCCGCGGCGGTCGAGCTCGCGATCGTCCTCCCGCTGCTGCTCGCCGTCGTCTTCGGCGTCATCGACTTCGGCCGGATGATGGCCAACCAGATCACCCTGAACGAGGCCGCCCGTGAGGGTGCCCGGGCCGCCGCGTTCAACCAGCCGGTGCAGGCCCAGGTCGACCGGGTCGCGCCGGGCATCACCGTGTCGTACTCGCCCTCCCCCGTCGCCTGTGCGAGCGCGGACCCGTCGCAGAACGTGACCGTGACCGTCTTCCAGACCTGGTCCCCGATCACGCCGCTCGGCCCGATCCTGAAGCTGATCAGCAACGACAGCTCGGCCGCCAACGGTTTCACGCAACGCGCGAAGGGTGTCATGCAGTGCGCAGGCTGACCACGATCTTCTCCAGGAACAGGCGCGGTGACCGGGGTGCGGTCACCGCGCTCGTCGCGATTCTGCTGACCGGCGGCGTGCTGCTCGGCATGGGCGCGCTCGTCGTCGACGTCGGCCGGATCTACGCGGAGCGGGAGGAACTGCTCACCGGTGCGGACGCCGCGGCCTGGGCGGTGGCGAACCAGTGCGCGGTCAGCCTGTCGCCGTGCTCGGCCTACACCGCGAGCGCGCAGAGCTACGCGAACCTGAACGCGTCGGACGGTGCGGTCACGGTCTCGCTGGTCTGCGGGCTGAACCCGAAGATCTCTTCGGCCTCCACCTGTCCCGCGGAGAACACCAGCTCCACCAGCCTGTCCCGGTGCATCGGCACGCGCGCGGCCGCGATCGCCGCGGCCGGCTCCGGCGCGGTCGGCTACGTCGAGGTCTACACCAGCACGAAGAACCCGGACGGCAGCACGCTGCTGCCGCCGGTGTTCGCGCGTGCGCTGGCCGGCGGCGCGAACAACAACGGCACCCCGGTCGGCGCCTGCTCCCGGGTCACCTGGAACACGCCCACCACGGTCGGGCCGGTCAGCTCGATCGCGGCGGCCGTCACCGCGTGCGTGTACAACGGCCTGACCACTAACGGGACGAACTATCCGACGACGGTCAAACCGATCCATATCCTCGGCGACAACGCAGCGCACACCGGCTGTCCCGCGCCGACGCTGCTGGGCACCCGTACCGGCTTCGGCTGGCTCGACTCCAGCGACTGCACCCGGAACCTGACCTATCCGTCGGACACCGCGGGCGGCACCGCCGGCGTGCTCAGCGCACTGCTGTTCACCAACTGCACGACCGTGCTCAACAATGCGATCAGCAGCGGTACGCCGGTGAACCTCCCGATCTACGACACGATCACCGGCGGAAGCGCGCACCTGATCGGCTATGCGCCGTTCGTGGTGACCGGCTGGCGGCTGACCGCGGTGCTCGGCCTGCTGCCGCAGACCCGGAGCGAGCCGGCCACCGGCGCATGCACCGGCTTCGAGCAGTGCATCTACGGATACTTCAAGCCGCTGCCTCGGTCAGTTCCCGGTAGCTATGGGGTTACCACCCTCAAGCGCGCGGGCTAGCCACCGAAGAGCACTGGCGTGAAGAGACGGATGCTGGCGGTGATGGCCGCCCTCGTGCTGGCGGCCTTCGGCGGCTTCGCGGTGATCGCGTACGTGCGCGGTGCCGAGGAGCGCGCGGTGGCGCAGACCGACCCGGTGTGGGTGCTGGTCAGCACCGGCACGATCCCGGCCGGTACGACCGGCGCGCAGATCCGCGAGCGGGGCCTGACCCAGCGCGTCGCGATGCCGGCCGAGACCGTGCCGCAGGGCGCGCTCGGCGAGCTGGCCGCGGACCTGGACGGCCTGGCCCTGACCGGCGAGGTCGGCGCGAGCCAGCTGCTGCTGGCCGGCATGTTCGGCACGCCGACCGCGCTCACCGGAGGCCTGCCGGTGCCGGCCGGGAAGCTCGCGGTCAGCGTGCAGGTCGGCGCCGCGGCGCAGGTCGCGGGCTACGTCCGGCCCGGTGCCACGGTCACCATCTTCAACACCTACGAGTCCGGCGACGGCCGGGTCACCCGGGTGCTGCTGCCCGAGGTCGACGTGATCGGCGTGGGCGAGCGGGGCAGCGCGGGCGCGGCGGTGACCGCGGTCCAGCAGAACGGCGCCGAGACCGCACCGGCCACCACCATGCTCACCGTCGCGGTCGACCAGGACCAGGCCGAGCGCCTGGTACACGCCTCCCAGACCGGCTCGCTGTACCTGGCGCTGCGCGACGAGACCGCCAGGGTGTCGGTCGGCGACGGCGTCACCGACCGCGACCTCTTCAACTAGCCGCACGAGAAGGGAACGAGGCGAGACCGATGAACCTGACGCACACGCTGTACCTCGAGGCGGACCCCTCGTCCCGGATCATCCCGGCCGACGACTACGTGACGCACGGCATCAAGCTGTGCGAGTCGTTCCCGGAGCTGGGCGCGGAGCTGGGCAAGCGCGCCGACATCAAGGTCGTGATCTTCGGCAGCACCGTCGACCTGGGCGCGGTACTGGAGTTCGCGGCGTACCACCGGGTGCACCGGCCGTCCGTCGGCGTGGTGCTGATCCGCGACGTGATCGACCTGGAGACGCTGCAGGAGGCGCTGCGGGCCGGCGTCCGCGAGATGGTCCCGGCCGGCGACCGTACCGCGCTGGTCGCGGCCTGCCAGCGCACGGCTGACCTGGCGAACGCGATCACCACGATCAGCCCGTCCGTGGTCACCCCGAACGAGCCGTCGAACGCCAAGATCGTCACGGTGTTCGCCGGCAAGGGCGGCTGCGGCAAGAGCGTCGTCGCCACGAACCTGGCCGTGGCGCTGGCCGCGAACGGCGCCCGCCGGGTCTGCCTGGTCGACCTGGACCTGCAGTTCGGCGACGTCGGCATCATGCTGCAGATGGCGCCGGAGCGGAGCATCGCGGACGCGATCCCGATGGTCGGCCGGATGGACACCGACGGCGTACGGTCGCTGCTCACCCACTACCGGCCCGGCGTCGACACGCTGCTGGCGCCGACCACGCCGGCCGAGGGCGACCAGGTCACCCGCGAGGTGATCACGGAGCTGCTGGGCGTGGCACGGACGATGTTCGACTACATCGTGGTGGACACGCCGTCGTTCTTCAGCTATCAGGTGCTCTCCGCGCTGGACGTGACCGACTGGTACGTCCCGATCGTGGTCCCGGACCTGCCCACGCTGAAGAGCGTGCGGCTCACGCTGGACATGTTCGACATGCTGCAGTACCCGCGGGAGAAGGTCCGGACGCTGCTGAACCGCTCCGACTCACAGGTCGGCCTGAGCCACGGCGACGTCGAGCAGGCGATCGGCACCGAGATCGACATCCGCATGCCGTCCTCCCGGGACGTGCCGGTCAGCGTGAACAAGGGCATGCCGCTGGTGATCGACCACCCCGTGCACCCGGTGAGCGTGGCCATCCGCAACCTGGCCGACCTCATCGCCGGCGTCGCCCCGGTGGAGGCGGCACCCGTCACCCGCCGCCGTCGCGGCCTCCTCTCGCGTAAGGGCTGATCAGTGGGTCTCGCAGACATCATCCAAGCGCGCCAGTCCGGCGCCGAGGCGATCCTCCGCAACACCGACGGCCCGGTCACCCAGGAGCGCTCGGTGGGCGAGCGCGCCCGCGCGGTCGGCCGTCAGGTCGCCGACCCGGTCAACGAGGTGCGCGCGCGGATCCAGCGCGAGCTGGGCGAGATCCTCGGCCCGAAGCTGTACACCGAGATCGACGAGGCCGAGGACCTGGAGCAGCAGGTGCGGCAGACCATCGCGGAGCTGCTGGCCCGCGAGGAGACGCCGCTGACCGGCGCGGACCGGGTGCGGATCACCCAGGACGCGGTGGACGAGATCCTCGGGCACGGCCCGCTGGAGTCGCTGCTGCGCGACCCGTCCATCTCCGAGATCATGGTGAACGGGCCGCGCCGCGTCTACATCGAGCGCAACGGCCGGTTGCAGGCCGCGAACACGCAGTTCACCGACGAGACCCACCTGCGCCGGATCATCGACCGGATCGTGTCCCGGGTCGGCCGGCACGTGGACGAGGCCAGCCCGATGGTGGACGCACGCCTCGCGGACGGCAGCCGGGTCAACGCGATCGTGGCGCCGCTGGCGCTGGACGGCTCGTCGCTGACCATCCGCAAGTTCGCCGCGGAGACGCTGACCGTGCAGGACCTGATCCGGTTCGGCACGCTCACCAAGCAGACCGCGGACGTGCTCCAGGCCTGCGTGGCGGCGCGGCTGAACATCGTGGTCAGCGGCGGCACCGGCTCCGGCAAGACCACCACGCTGAACATCCTGTCCGGGTTCATCCCGGACGACGAGCGGATCGTCACCGTGGAGGACGCGGCCGAACTTCAACTGCGCCAGGATCACGTGGTACGTCTGGAGTCCCGCCCGGCGAACTCCGAGGGCCGCGGCGCGGTCTCCACCCGTGACCTGGTCCGCAACGCGCTGCGCATGCGCCCGGACCGGATCGTGGTCGGCGAGGTCCGCGACGGCGCCGCGCTCGACATGCTCCAGGCGATGAACACCGGTCACGACGGCTCGCTCACCACGCTGCACGCCAATACGCCGCGGGACGCGCTGTCCCGGCTGGAGACGCTGGTCCTGATGGCCGGCATGGACCTGCCGATCCGCGCGATCCGGGACCAGGTCGCGTCCGCCGTCGACCTGATCATCCAGGTTGCCCGGCTCAAGGACGGCTCGCGCCGGATCACGCACGTCACCGAGGTGGTCGGCATGGAGTCGGACGTGGTGACGCTCCAGGACCTGTTCCTCTTCGACTACCACGCCGGGGTTGACTCGGAGGGGCGGTTCCGGGGGACGCTCAACTCCACGGGTCTGCGGCCGACGTTCACGGAGAGGTTCGAAGCACACGGCGTGGTCCTGCACCCGGAGATGTTCGGAGGTCCCATCCGATGAGGCGCGCGGCAGCCCTGTCCGTCGCCGCGCTGGGGTTGTCGCTGGTCATCGGCGCGACCCCGGCGTACGCGGACCCGGTCGAACTGACCCTCAGCGGCACGAAGGTGACCCCGGGCCAGGTCTCGTTCCGGCTCACCGCGCAGGGACTCCAGGACGGCCTGGACGCGTCCCGGCTGCGGGTGATGGTCGGCGACCGCACGCTCCCGGCGGAGCTGGACGGGCGCCGGCTGCGCGCGTCCGTCCCGGCCGAGCTGGCCGGCACGGACGCCACCGTACGGGTGGTGCTGGCGGTGCCGGGCGACGACGACTTCGCGGTGGCGACCGAGCGCGTCTCGTTCGCCGGCGCACCGGCGTCCCCGTCGGCGGGCACGACCGACCGCGCGGCAGACCCGACCGGCCCGGCGGTCGGCGCGACCGACCGCCCGGTAGACCCGACTGACCGCCCGGTTGACGCGACTGACCGCGCGGTAGGCGCGACCGGCCCGGCGGCGGACGCGACCGGATCGGCGGCTCCCGTCCCGGTGAGCGCGTCGCGGACGCCCGCGGGCACCTCGACGCCGGCCGCGTCGGTCTCGGAGCGGGCCGGTGCGCCCGCATCCGTACCCTCGAATGATCTTGAATCTGCCGGTGGTGCGCGTGGTTCCGGCCGCGGGCTGCTGATCGCGGCGGTTGCCGCGCTGGCCGCGGCCGCCGCGATCGGCGGCTGGCTGCTGTTCTCCGGCGGTGGCCGGCGCAACGAGTTCCAACGCCGGCTGGACACGCTGCGGCAGTTCACCGACGCGCGCGGCACCGTGCCGGACGAACAGCGGTTCACCGCGCAGACCCGGCTGGTGCTGGGCATCCTGCACTGGCTGGACGGCCGGCTGAGCCCGAAGCTGCGCGCCTCGATCGAGATGTCCGTGCAGCGCGCCGGCGTCGCGCTGGACCCGGCCGAGTGGCTGCTGGTCCGGATCGCGATCACGGTGGTCTCCACGGTGGCGATCGGCGCGCTGTTCGGCTCCTGGTTCGGCCTGCTGACCGGCGCGCTGGCCGGCTGGGTCGGCCCCGGCCAGTGGCTGTCGTTCCGGGCCGGGCGGCGCAGCCGCGCGTTCACCGACCAGCTGCCGGACGCGCTGCGGCTGATGGTCGGCGCGCTGCGCTCCGGCTTCACGCTGAACCAGTCGATCGACGCGGTGGTCCGCGAGGGCCAGGCGCCGGTCAGCACGGAGCTGGGCCGCGCGATGGCCGAGACCCGGCTGGGCGATGACCTGGAGAACGCGCTGGACCGGGTCGGCGAGCGCAACAACAACCCGGACGTTGGCTGGATCGTGATGGCGATCCGGATCCAGCGCGAGGTCGGCGGCAACCTCTCCGAGGTGCTGGAGACCGCGGTGCACACCATGCGCGAGCGGGCCAAGCTCAACCGGCACGTGCGCGCGCTCTCCGCCGAGGGCCGGCTCTCCGGGATCATCCTGTTCGCGATGCCGTTCGTCATCGCCGCGGTGCTGCTGGTGCTGCGGCCGGAATACGTCCGCCCGCTATACACCGAGCCGGCCGGGCTCGCCATGGTCGCGGTCGCGGCCGTCCTGCTCACCGTCGGCGCGGTCTGGCTGCGTCGTCTCGTCGAGGTGAAGGTCTGATGTTGCTGCTCGTCGCCGGTCTGTCCGCGCTCGCCGGTAGCGCGGTCGTCCTCGCGCTGGCCGCGGTGCCCGCCCGGGAGACCGCGGGCGGCAACCTGGTCCGCTCGCTCCAGGCGTTCGACCGGGCACGGGCCCAGGCCGGGACGCACCGGGTGGAGCCGGGCGCGCGCAGCTCCGCGGTCCCGGCCTGGCTACGCGCGCTCGGCGACCGGCTGGAGCACCTCGGCCGCGCGCTGACGCCCGGCACCGGCGTGCAGCGGCTGGAGCGTCAGCTCGACTTCGCCGGCAACCCGGCGAACATGACGGTCGACCAGGTGCTCCGCGGCAAGGGCATCGGCCTGGTCAGCGGCCTGCTGACCTGGCTGGTCATCGGTACGCTGCTGGACGGCGCACAGGGTGCGCTGCTCGGCGCGCTGGGCGGTGCGATCGCCGGCTTCTACGCCTGCGACCTGATCGTCCGCAACCGGGCCGGCGCGCGGCAGCAGGAGCTGGCCCGCAGCCTGCCGGACGTGCTGGACACGCTGGTGATCAGCGTGGAGGCCGGTCTCGGCTTCGACGCGGCGCTGGCCCAGGTGGCCCGGCACGGCAAGGGCCCGATGGTGCGCGAGCTGTTCCGGGTGCTGCAGGAGATGCAGATCGGCAAGTCCCGCACCGAGGCGCTGCGCGCGATGGCCGCCCGGACCACGGTGCTGGAGCTGAAGGGCTTCGTCTCGGCGATCATCCACTCCGGCGAGCTGGGCGTGCCGATCGCGTCGGTGCTGCGCGAGCAGGCCAGCGAGATGCGCACGAAGAGCCGGCAGCGCGCGGAGGAGCAGGCGCAGAAGGTGCCCGTGAAGATCCTCTTCCCGGTGCTGTTCTGCATCTTCCCGGCGATGTTCGTGGTGGTGCTGGGCCCGGGCATCCTGTCCATCATGAGGTCGTTCTGAGCTGTTTTCGGCCAACACCCGGACGGCGGGAGTCCCCTATCGGACGAGCAAGTTGCACGTGCGACGCCGGAGTACGAATACTCGGTGTATGCGAGCCGACACCTTGGGAGATCATTTTCTCCCGGCGGCCGGCACCGCGTTCGGGGATCCCAGCCCCATGTTCGCCATGCGAGCCGGGAGCACCGCCGAGATCCAGCAGCTCGCCGACGAGATCTTCTCGGCGCCGCGCTGGGTCACCGCGATCGGTGCCGCCCCCGCGCGGTGCCGGCTGCGGGTCCTGCGCTTCGGGCCGGTGATCATGTCCGAGTGGGAGGCGGACGAGGCGGTCCAGGTGACCGCGCCGGACCTGGACGACTACAACATCGGCCTGGCCCCGGCCGGACGCCTGTTCACCGAGCAGCGCGGCATCGTCACCACCGCGACCACGCTGGAAGGCTCGGTCTACCGGCCCGGCTCACCGGCCCGCGCGTGGTGGCGCCCGGACACCCGGCCGGTCACCGTCGCGCTCGCGCCCGGCGCGCTGGAGGCGGAGCTGGAGTCACTGCTCGGACACCCGGTCCGCGGGCCGCTGCGGCTGTCCCGCCGGTTCGACCTGTCCCGCGGCATGGGCCGCAGCTGGAGCGCGCTCGCCGGGCTGGTGCATGCGGAGCTGTGCGCGGCGGACGGCATGATCTACCGCCCGATGATCGCGGAGCGGCTCTGGGCCTCGATGCTCGGCGGCCTGCTGCTCGCGGTGCACCACCAGTACAGCGACGAGCTGAACGAACCGGCGGCGCCGAGCCGGCCACGCTCGGTCAAGCGCGCGATCGACGCGATGGAGGCGGACCCGGCCCGGCCGTTCACCACGGCCTCGCTGGCCCGGGTGGCCGGGATCAGCGCACGCTCGCTGCAGGACGGCTTCCGCCGGCACGTGGGCGTCACCCCGATGATCTACCTCCAGGACGTACGGCTCGGGCGCGCGCACCTGGAGCTGTCCACCAGCGCGCCCGGGGCGATCACGGTCTCCGAGGTGGCGCACCGCTGGGGGTTCGTCCACCTCGGACGGTTCGCGGCCGCGTACCGCCGCCGCTTCGGCCTGCTGCCCTCGGAGACGCTGCGCGAGACGTGAGTCATTCACCCGGGTCTCCCTGACCGGCGGCCGGCCGTGGCACGACCGGAGCCCGGGCCGGTGCGGCGGTGCCGCGCTCGGTCAGCACCGACCAGGGTGCGGTCCCGCCGGAGATCACCGACCACTCGCCCCGGGACCCCGCTCGCAGATGGCCGAGCACCCGGTCGGCGGCGTCCACCCCCTCCTCGACCAGCGCGGTCAGCGGTGACCGGGCCGGCGGCACGCCCGGCGACAGCGCCGCCTGCGCCGCCTCGTAGTGCGCGAGGAAGTGCGCGGCACGGCGAAGCGCCTCGAGCGCCCGCGCGGCGTCGCCTTCGATGTCGGATGGCTGACCCACGCCCCACGCCTCCGCTCTTCTCGTTCCGTCACCGGCCGTTCCACTGAGGGCAATGAAAGGCCGCTGCCGAATCTATGCGCAAGTGCGGCCCGCAGTCGATCCGATCCGCGCAGTAACAGTCCGAATCGCGCATGAAGCTCGTCATCCCTCGGGAGGAGGGCCGCGCCACCATCGGCTGACAGCCCGAATCAACCCGCGGGCTGTCGCGGCCGGACCACCGTTGTACGTACCGTCCTGCTATGACCATGACCAGGAAGGTCGTCTGGGTGCGCTCGCCACACGCCGGCGAACTGCGCGGCGCGCTCGCGGACGGCGGCGGTCACGTCACGGTCGCCGGGCACGGGCTACTGCGGGTCACCGGGCTGACCGCGGCCGAGGTCGGTGACCTGGCCGTCGAGTGGGGTGCGCCGATTCACGAGCTGCGCACCTCGCATCATGCGGATTGATCTCCGTACGCTCGGCGTCGTGGTCCGGTGCCGGAGGTTCGCCGGCCGGCACCGCACGCTGGTCGACGCCGGCCTGGCCGCGCTGCTGCTCGCGGTGCAGTTCTCCCAGCGCGCGCCCGGCCCGGCGGGCGCGGTGCTGGTGATCGCGCTGCACGTGCCGCTGATCTGGCGGCGGGCCCGGCCGGTGCCGGCGTTCTGGGCCACGCTCGCCCTGGCCGTGGTCTGCGACCTGCACGCCTGGCGGTACGAGCCACGACAGCCGTTCGTGTTCGCGGTGCTGATGGTGGCGATCTACGCGGTCGCGCTGTACGAACCGGACCGCCGCCACCTCTGGGCCGCGGTGGCGGCCGGTGAGCTGGCCTCCGCGATCATGCTGGCGTCCAGCCGGAGCTGGGCGGAGTACTCCGGCGCGCTGCTGTTCGCGTCCGCGCTGCTGGCCGCGGCCGCGTCGCTCGGCGTGGTCCGGCAGACCCGCCGCGCCTACCTGGCCGAGCTGGAGGAGCGCGCCCGCCGCCTGGAACGGGAGAGCGACCAGCAGGCCCAGCTCGCGGTCGCGGCCGAGCGGGCCCGGATCGCCCGCGAGATGCACGACATCGTGGCGCACAATCTCACCGTGATGGTGGCGCTGGCCGACGGCGCCGCGCTCACCGTCACCCGGTCGCCGGAACTGGCCGCGGACACCATGCACACGGTCTCCGCGACCGGCCGGCAGGCGCTCGGCGAGATGCGCCGGCTGCTCGGCCTGCTCCGCTCCGACTCACCGGCCCCGGCACCGCAGGCCAGGGCACCGCAGCCGGGTTTCGCCGACATCGACGGGCTGATCGCCCAGGTGCGTACCGCGGGCCTGGCCGTGACCGTCACCCAGCACGGCACGCCGGTCGAGGCGTGGGGCCCGGGGGCCGGACTGACGGCGTACCGGCTGGTCCAGGAAGCGCTGACGAATACGCTCAAGCACGCGGGTCCGGGTACGAACGCCCGGCTGGACCTGCGCTACGAGCCGCACGGGATGGAGCTATCGGTGACCGACGACGGACGCGCACCCGCCCGGACCTCGCCCGGCACCGGCGGGCACGGCCTGGCCGGGATGGCCGAGCGGGTCGGTTCCTACGACGGCACGGTCGAGTCCGGCCCGCTGCCGGGTGGCGGCTGGCAGGTCCGCGCGCGGCTCACGTTCGGCGCGTCCGCATGATCCGGGTCGCGCTCGTCGACGACCAGCCATTGCTGCGCCTCGGCTACCGGATGGTGCTGGAGTCCGAACCCGACCTGGAGGTGGTCGGCGAGGCCGGGGACGGCGCGGCCGGTGTCGAGCTGGCGCACCGGATCGTGCCGGACGTGGTGCTGATGGACGTACGCATGCCGATCCTGGACGGCATCGAGGCGACCCGCCGGATCGCCGCGTCCGGCCTGCCCACCCGGGTGCTGGTGCTGACCACGTTCAACCTGGACGAGTACGCGTTCTCCGCGCTCCGCGCCGGTGCCAGCGGCTTCCTGCTCAAGGACGTGCCACCGGCCGACCTGCTGACCGGCATCCGCGCGGTGGCGGCCGGCGACGCGATCATCTCGCCCAGCGTGACCCGGCGGCTGATCGACGCGTTCGCCGCGCACCTTCCCGACCACGGCGCCGGCCGGCCGGTCACGCCGGACGACCGGCTGGCCCGGCTGACCGACCGGGAGCGGGAGGTGATGACGGAGATCGCGCGCGGCGGCTCGAACGCGGAGATCGCCGCGCACTTCAACGTCTCCGAGGCGACCGTGAAGACGCACGTCGGCCGGATCCTGACCAAGCTCGGACTGCGCGACCGGGTGCAGGTGGTCATCTTCGCGTACGAGACCGGCCTGATCCACCCGAACTAGAGCCGGTATCGAAGTGGGGGTCGGAGCGAGGCGCGGTCCAGGCGGCGCCTGGGCCTCGCCGCAGCCCGGCATCCCACTTCGATACCGGCTCTAGCTAGAGTCTCACCTGTGCGCGGACCGGTGAGGTGGGCGTCCGGGAGCCGGATGCCGGCTCGATCGTCAGCGCGATCACGTCCGTGTCCCCCACCGAGGAGACGAAACCCACGCCCGTGCCCGAGCCCGGCGGCATGACGGGGGCGGGTGCCGGATTCGCGCCGGTGATCAGCCACATCTGGTACGCCTGGCCCGGCTCCGGCGGCGCGGCGCCATCCATCAGCACGACGCCCTCGTCCAGGGACCGGGACACCACGACCGTCACCTGACCGCCGCCGGTCACTTCCGCGGTCCGCAGCCGCGCGTCCGGCGCGGACAGCACCGCCTGCACGCGCGCCGCCTCGGCCCGCGCCGCCGCCGCGATCACCGCCTGCTCACGTACCCGCTGTTCCTGGTAGGCGAAGACGGCCGCGCCGGTGCCGGCGGCCAGCGCCACGGCCGCGGCCGCGGCGAGCACCCGGCGGCCCCACGCGGGCCGGCGGCGGGCGGCCGGCCGGACCGGCGTCGTCTGCCGGGTGATCGCGATCCGCCGCATCACCTCGCGGCGCAGCCGGGGCGGCGGCACCGACCAGGTCGCGTCCGCCAGCCGCGCGGTCGCCTCGCGCAGCTCGTCCACCTCGGCCGAGCAGGCCTTGCAGGTGCCGAGGTGCCGGTCGAACGCAGCGCGCTCGATGTCGTCCACCGCGTCCAGCACGTACGCGCCGACCAGCGCGTGAATGTCCATGGTCATCGCGCTACCTCCACGCCGAGGCAGTCGCGCAGCCGGATCAGGCCGTCGCGCATGCGGCTCTTGATGGTGGGCAGCCCGGCGTCGAGCAGCCGGGCCACCTCCGGATAACTGTGCCCGCCGTAGTACGCGAGCGTGACCGCCTCCCGCTGCAGGTCGGTCAGGCTGCCCAGGCAGCGGCGGACCTGCTGCTGCTCCAGGCGGCTGGTGACCTCCTCGACCACCTCGTCGTACGGGACGTCCGCCTCGGCCGCGGCGACCCGGCGCACGCGGTCGGTGCCGGCCTGCTCGGAGCGCACCCGGTCGACCGCGCGCCGGTGCGCGATCGTGAAGACCCACGCGGTGGCGGAGCCGCGGGCCGGGTCGAACCGCCCGGCCGTCCGCCACACCTCGACCAGCGCCTCCTGCGCGACCTCCTCGGCCTGGGCCGGGTCGCGCAGCACGCGCCGGATCAGTCCGTAGACCCGTGGCGACACCAGCTCGTACAGGCGGGCGAACGCGGCCTCGTCGCCGCGCGCCACCGCGCGCAGCAGCCGGTCCGGCTCGGCCTGCCCGGCCGCGTGCTGCGGTACCGGCGGCACCGCGGACAGATGGTCGGTCATACGGCTCAGCTTGCCTTCTCTGCGCGCTCGATCACAGTAGGGGCTTCGGAACACGCGGCGGCGCGGATGGGTGCGAGGCTGTCCGGCATGAAGATCGGTGCGGTGCTCTTCGACATGGACGGGACGCTGATCGACTCGCACGGGGCGATCATCCGGAGCTGGACCCGGATCGCGGAGGAGTACGACCTGCCGCTGGACGAGATCCTGGCCGTGCACGCGGGCCGGCCCGCGTGGAGCACGCTGGAGTCGGTGGCGCCGTGGCTCGGCGCCGAGCGGATCCGGCAGGCGGCGGCGCGGCAGCTGGAGTGGGAGTACGACGACCTGACCGACGTGATCGCGATCGACGGCGCACTCGACCTGATCAAGGGCGTCGCCGACCGAGGCGTGTCGTGGGCCGTGGTGACCAGCGCGGACGAGCGGCTGGCCCGGGCCCGGCTGGGTGCGGTCGGCATCGACCCGCCGCTGTTGATCAGCACGGACGACATCAGCGCGCCGAAGCCGGACCCGGAGGGTTACCTGCTGGCGGCGAACCGGCTCGGCGTACCGCCGGCGGGTTGTCTGGTCGTCGAGGACGCGCCCGCGGGAGTGACCGCGGGGCGCGCGGCCGGCATGCGCGTGGTCGGCGTGGCGGGAATCACCGGCGACATAACAGTGACAAATCTGGTCGAAATCCTCGAACTACTCGACTGACGAGCCGGAAATGCGGGCTACTGGTTCGCATTCGCAACGTAACCCGGCTGGACGGGACCGGTAGTGCTCCAGGAAACTGTGCCGGTACTTCCGTGGTGCTGACTTCCTCGGTGCTGTGGCTCGGGAGCGCTGTGGCAAGGACGTAGGGGTGGGGATGACCGAACCAATCCTGGCGGTCGATGTCGGGACGTCCGGAACATCGGCGGCGTTGATTGTCGGCGACCAGACGACGCTGCTCAAGGAGCCGCTGACCGGCGCCCTCGTCTGGCCGTCCGCCGTCTGCGTGGACGACAACGGCTTCGTCGTCGGCACCGCCGCGGAGCGCCGCAAGCGTTCCGTACCCCGGCGCTACATCGACGGCCCGCGCCGCGCGGTGGACGCGCAGGCCGCGATGCGGCTGGACGACCGTGAGGTGACCGGCAACGAGGCGGTCGCGGCCTACCTGGCCGAGCTGGGCCGGGAGGCGCAACGCGTCTACGGCGGCCAGGTCTGGCGGCTGACTCTGTCCATCCCGGCCGGCTACCTGCCCGGCGACCCGCGGCGGGACGCGATGATCGCGATTGGCGAGGCCGCCGGCTTCGTCGACGTCGAGCTGATACCGGACGCGGTCGCCGCCGCGCTCGACCCGCACACCGGTGCCGACCTGCGCCCCGGCTCACTGGTCCTGGTCTGCGACCTGGGCGCGAACTGGACGGCCTCGCTGGTCCGGGTGGCCGGCAACGACTCCGCGCTGCTGGCCACGCAGAGCTCGACCGCCGGGCACGACCTGGAGGCGCTGCTCATCAAGGACCTGCGCACCGAGGGCCGGGCCTGGCTGGAGCCGCTGCTCGCCGCGCCCGGTGACGGTGGCCTGCGGGCCTACTACGAGGCGATCGACTTCGTCCGGCGGCTGAAGCACCAGCTCGGCGACTCGCTCGAGGTCGAGGACCACCTGACGCCGCTGACCCCGCCGTACAAGTTGAGTCGCGCCTGGCTGGAGGCCTTCGCCGAGCCGGCCGTGCAGGCGCTGGTGGCCAGCGCGCACGCGGTGGTCGGCGCGGTCGGCGCCACGCTGGCGGACATCTCCACCGTGGTGCTGACCGGCGGTGCGTCCCGGCTCCCGGTGGTCGAGCCCGCGCTGGCCGGCAGTCTCGGCCACACGCTGCGACACGCGCCCGAGCCGGAGCTGGCCGTGGTCCGCGGCGCCGCGCAGTGGGCGGCGAACGCGGAGAGCCGCGCCGTCGCCGCGGACGCGCCGAGCTGGCGGATCGAGCCGATCTCCTGGGACATCCCGGGCGGCGACGCCAAGCTGCTGCGCTGGAACGTCGGCGAGGGCGAGGCGTTCCGCGAGGGCACCGTGGTCGCCGAGGTGCGCACCGGCGACGAGCGCGTCTACCAGCTGACCGCCACGCACGCGGGCGCGCTGCTCGGCCATACCGTGCCGCCCGGCGGCCAGGTCGGCGCCACGCTGGTCACGGCCGCCACCCGGGACGCGGCGGCGCTGGCCGCCGACCCGCCGACGCAGCGCCTGCAATTGCGCACCAGCGGCTCCTGGCTGCTCACGCCGGACCGGCAGGTGCTGGTGGAGTGCGACACCGCCGGTCGGCACATCCGCTCGTTCGTGATCGCGACCGGCGAGCTGATCGGCGAGTTCCGGCCGGACTACGGCGCCGGCACCGCGCAGGGCGCCCGGATCTTCTTCGACCCGGAGGGCCGGCTCAGCCTGATCGCGTGGGACACCGAGGGCACGTTCTCGGTCTGGGACGTGGAGACCGGAAAGCTCTCCACCCGGTTCCGGGACTCGGTCGGCCCAATCCGCGTGCTGGTCGACGAGCCGAGCTGGCGGCTGGCCGCGGAGGCGGACGGCAAGGTGCAGGTCGGCCGCTACCGGCGCGGCGTCACCACGCTGTGGGACCTGCGCACCGGCGAACGGCTGGAGCGGACCGGCGACGAGACGTGGGAGCAGCGCAACCCCGGCTTCCGGATGCGCAGCCCGACGGACGCGTTCAGCACCGAGAGCATCAGCCCGGACGGCCGGCTGCGCGCGCTGGTCACCTCCGACCTGGACGGCTCCGGCGTGCTCAGCCTGCAGGACATCGAGAGCAGCCTGGAGGTGTTCCGGGTGCACGCGCCGGCGGCGCCGGAGGCCGAGGGCTTCGTGCCACGGCTGCTGACGTCGTTCACCGCGGACGGCAAACTGCTGCTGGCGAACTGGGACTACGCCGACCGCAGCCTGGTCGACGCTTGGGAGATGTGAGCGGGTGAACCCGGACATGGGCCCGGTGCTGGCCATCGACTTCGGCACCACGACCTCCTCCGCGGCGCTGATCGACGGCGAGCAGATCCGTCTGCTGCCGGAGCCGGTCAGCGGCGGTTACGCGTGGCCGTCCGCGGTCTACTGGGACGGCGAGCGCATGCTGGTCGGCACGCTGGCCGAGCGCCGCAAGCGGGCCGACCCGAACTCGTACGCCGTGGAGTTCAAGCGCGGGCTCAAGGGCGACCGGCCGATGCCGCAGGGCGACCGCACGTTCCGGCCGATCGAGCAGGCCGCGTCCGTGCTGACCGCGCTGCGGATGGAGGCCGAGCGCATGCACGGCGGCCAGATCACCCGCGCGCTGGTCACGGTGCCGGCCAGCTACGGGCCGGACGACATTCGCCGCCCGCAGATGATCGCCGCGGCCGAGGCGGCCGGGTTCAGCACGGTGGAGCTGCTGCCCGAGCCGGTCGCGGCCGCGTACGCGCCGATCCCCGGACCGACGTTCCTGCCCGGCGAGCTGATCCTGATCTACGACCTGGGCGGCGGTACGTTCGACACCGCGCTGATGCGAGTCGGCGCGGAGGGCCCGGAGGTGCTCGGCCACGACGCGATCGACGACTGCGGCGGCCGGAACATCGACGCGCTGCTGGCCAACAGGATCCAGAACGACGGCGAGGAGTGGCTGGCACCGCTGATCGCGTCCGTGGTCACCGCGCCCGGCACGCCCGCGGCCCTGCGGCTCAGCATGGCGCTGGCCGACTTCGCCCAGCGGATCAAGCACCAGCTCAGCGACGTGGAGAGCGTCGAGGACTACCTGATGCCGACCACCCCGGCGTACGAGCTGGACCGGTCCCAGCTGGCGCTGCTGGCCGAGGCGGTGCTGGAGCGCACGGTCAGGTGCTGCGCCGACCTGCTGGCCCGGCACAAGGTCCACCCGGACACGATCAGCGCGATCCTGCTGGTCGGCGGCGGCTCCCGCATGCCGGCCGCGGCCGAGGCGCTGACCAGGGCGTTCAACCGTCCGCTGCGCCGGGTGGACGAGCCGGAGCTGGCCACGGTGCAGGGTGCGGCGCGCTGGCTGACCCGCAGCGGCCCGCGGCTCATCACGTCCAGTGCGGACTCGTCGCGTACCGTGCCGCTGTCCTTCACGCTGCCCGGCGGCGGTGGCCAGCTGCTGCGCTGGTTCGTCTCGCCCGGCGACACGTACCCGGTGGGCTGGCCGCTGGCCCGGGTCCGGCTCCCGTCCGGCGCGGTCTGGGACCTCACCTCGTCGGTGCCCGGCACGGTCGAGCGGCTGCTGGTCCCGGCCGGTGACGCGGTCGCCAGCCAGCAGTGGCTTGCGCTGTCACGCCCGTAGCAGCGTCGCCGTCTCGGTCACGGCCCGCCGGGCCGCCTCGCTGACCGCGGTCAGGTTGGCGAACGCGTGCACCATGCCCGGCACCCGCCACGCGCGCACCGGCACACCCGCGGCCCGCAGCGCGGCCGCGTAGGCCTCGCCCTCGTCACGCAGCGGGTCCAGCGCGGCGGTGACCACGATCGCGGGCGGCAGACCGGTGAGATCCGGCGCGTGCAGCGGCGAGTGCCGCGGGTCGTTCGTCACCGGCCCGGGCAGGTAGTGGCGGCGGAAGAATTCGAGATCGCGCGCGGTGAGCACCAGGCCGGACCGGAACCGGGACCGCGACGGCCACGCGCCGACGTGGTCGATCAGCGGGTAGAACAGGACCTGCGCCACCGGCGTCCGCTCGCCGCCGCGCAGCGCCTGGCAGGCCACGGCCGCGAGGTTCGCACCCGCGCTGTCCCCGCACACCGCCACCGCCGGCGCCTGGGTGAACGCCCACCGCACGGCCGCGCACGCGTCCTCCACCGCGGCCGGGAACGGGAACTCCGGCGCCAGCCGGTATTCGACGGACAGCACGCGCACCCGGCCGGACGCGCACAACAGCCGGCACGTCTCGTCGTGGGTGTCCAGATCACCGGCCACGAACCCGCCGCCGTGGAAGAAGACCACGAGCAGATCGGACCCGTCGCACGGTACGTAGTGCCGGCCGCGCAGCCGGCCGGCCACGGTCACCGTGTGCACCGCGCCGACCGGGGTGGGCCGGCCGCCCATCAGCGCGGCCGTCCGCCGGATCCGCCGACGGGTGCGCTCCGGCGTGCCGGCGGAGAGGCCTGCCTGCCCGCGCCACCGCTGGACACGCAGCAGCATCGCGATCGTCGAGTCGACCGCGTCCCCGGACGCCGGCGTACCACCGATGAACCGCTGCACCGGTGCCGGCAGCGCCAGCAGCCGCCGCAGCGCGAATGCCTCCGCCCGGGCGATCAACGCGGTGACCCCTCTCGATGCAGGTCGGACACCTGCACGAGCCGCAGAGCGTCCACATAGGATGGCTGCACGGGGACACACGCGAGGTCCGGCGAACCCGGCCTGATCGCGTTGCACAACATGGGAATCCCGCCATTCCACAGTGAATGGTGTCCCCGTTCGAGCGGCCGTCGATCCGCCGCGCCACGACCGGCGGATCCCTTGACGGTAGCTTCGGGCACCGAGGAGAGGAAGAGCATGACGACGGCGGCCGACGACGCCCGGATCCGGGTGATGCAGGGCTTCACGGCGGCGGTCGCGGAGCGCGGCTACGCGGCCACCACGATCGCGGACATCGTCGCGGCGGCGCGCGTCTCCAAACGCACGTTCTACGAGCATTTCCCGGACAAGGAGGCGTGCCTGCTGGCCACCTACCGGGCGAGCGCGGAACGGCTGGAGCGCATCCTGCGCGAGGCCGGGCAGCAGACCGGCGGCGGGTGGCGCGAGCGGGTACACGCGCTGGTAACCGCGTACCTCTCGGCGCTGGACGCGGCCGGTCCGGCCAGCCGCACGGTGCTGGTCGAGGTGCAGGCCGCGGGGCCGCGCGCGTTCCGCATGCGCAGCGAGACGCAGCACCGCTTCGCCGCGCTCTTCGTGGAGCTGGTGGAGTCCGACCCGGCGCTGCCCCCGCTCGACCCGGCGCTGGCGATCGCGCTGGTCGGCGGCATCAACGAGCTGCTGCTGCACGCCGCGGACCCGTACACCCGGGACGGCGGTCCGTTCATCGCCCTGGCGGACACGGTGGCGGACTTCGCGGGTGCGGTCATCGGCCGGTAGCGTGTCGCGCGGCCGCTCTCCTCGGCCGCGCAACCGGCCTTCGCCCACTCGTGGCGAACTGTGGAAGTTCCACAATCGATCGTGGACAACGGTGCGGATTCCGTGCCCGGGAAAAGATCTTGATCTTTGGTTGGAGCTGATCAATCGGTTCGGGAAATAATGCTGGGATGGACCGACCGGAGTGGGCCCCGCCGGGCATCGACGTGGAGCGACCGAGTGCAGCGCGGCTGTACGACTACTTTCTGGGTGGTTCACACAACTTTGCGGCGGACCGAGCGATGGCTCAGCAACTGCTCGCCACCGCGCCGGACATTCCACTGATCGCCCAGGCGAACCGCGCGTTCCTCCGCCGCGCCGTGCACATGCTGGCCGAGTCAGGGATCAGACAGTTCCTTGACATCGGCTCGGGCATTCCCACGCTCGGCAACGTGCACGAGGTCGCCCGGGAGGTCGCGCCGGACGCCCGGGTGGTCTACGTCGATCTCGATCCGGTTGCGGTGGCGCACAGCTCCGTGCTGATCCGCGGGCAGGAGGGTATCGCCGCGATCCAGGGCGACGTGCGCAAACCCGGCGACATCCTGCACCACGAGACGGTCCGCGAGCTGATCGACTTCACCGAGCCGGTCGCGCTGCTGGTCATCGCGCTGCTTCAGTTCGTCCGCGACGAGGACGATCCGGCCGGCATCATGGCGCAGCTGCGCGGCGCGCTCCCGTCCGGCAGCTACCTGGCGATCTCGCACGGCGTGGTCGACGGCTGGCGGCACGACAAGGAGATGGTGAAGAGCCTGTACAGCCGCACCACCACACCGGCCGCGTCCCGCACCCGGGCCGAGGTCGTGCCGTTCTTCGGCGACTTCGAGCTGGTGGACCCCGGCCTGGTCTGGGTCACCCAATGGCGTCCCGACCAGCCCAGCAACATCGACGGCATCAAGGCGGCGAAGTCCGCGGTGGTCGCCGGGGTGGGGCGCAAACCGTGATCGTCGAACCGGCACCACGGGGCTTCACCGACGGGTCGCACATCACCCGGGTGGCACGTGCCTGGGCCCGGGCGATCGCCGGTGCCAGTTACGTACCGATGGCGCACGTCGACATCGAGCTGCGGCTGGCCGGCTTCACCACCCGGCTGCTGCGCGTGCTGACCGGCCAGCCGTTCGACCCGAGCCCGGCCACCCAGATCGGCGTCGAGCTGGTGGAGGCGCACTTCGCGTCGCCGGAGACGCTCGGCCACACCATCAGCGTGCTCGCCGACCGCCTGCCACCACTGGCCGGCACCTCGCTCGACTCGTCCGGCCGCCGGGTGATGCGCCTGCTCAGCGCGCTCTCCGTCGGCTACACCCGCGGCCTGCGCGAGCGCACGCTGGACGAGCAGGAGAGCATCCGGCAGGCCACCGTGCTCGCCCAGCTGCAGACCGAGCACGCGCTCCGGGAGTCACAGGAGGCGTTCCGGCACGCGGCCGTGCACGACCAACTCACCGGCCTGCCCAACCGGATCTTCTTCGAGAAGCAGCTCGCCGACCTGATCGAGAACGGCGGCGCCCACCACGTCGCGATCTGCTTCATCGGCATCACCAGCCTGCAGGCGATCACCGACCGGTTCGGCCACGTCCTCGGCGACAAGGCGCTCACCGTCACCGCCGACCGGCTCCGCACGCTGGCCCGCTCGCTCGGCCACCCGCTGGCCCGGTTCGCCGGTGACCAGTTCGTCATGCTGATCGAGGACCCGGCAGGCACGCCACACCTGGCCGGCGTCGCGGACCAGATCATCGCCACGCTCTCCACCCCGGTCCACACCGATCGCCATCTGCTGCCGATGTCCGCCAGCATCGGTCTGGTCGACCGCCCGATCGCCGGCATGGACGCGAACGACGTGATGCGTGCCGCCGGCATGACGCTGCAGTGGGCCAAGGCCGAGGGCACGAACCGCTGGCAGCTGTTCGACCAGGCCCGCAGCGACCGCGAGATAGCCAAGCACGCGCTCACCGCCGACCTGGCCGGCGGCATCGACCGCGACGAGTTCTTCCTGGAGTACCAGCCGCTCGTCCGCCTCGAGGACCGCGCCGTGATCGGCGTCGAGGCCCTGGTCCGCTGGCACCACCCACGCCTCGGCCGGCTCAACCCCGGCCGCTTCATCGACCTCGCGGAGGAGTCCGGCCAGATCGTCCGCCTCGGCGGCCGCCTCCTCGACAAGGCCTGCCGCCAGGCCCGCGAGTGGGCCAAACTGACCGACAGCCCACCGTACGTCAGCGTCAACGTCGCCGTACCGCAACTCCGCGACGGCGCCGGCCTGCTCCGCACCGTCGACAACCTCCTCCAGGAGGTCGGCCTGGCCCCCGAACTGCTCCAACTGGAGATCACCGAGAGCGCCTCCATCCCGGACGACCCGCAACTCCGCCGCACGCTCGACGACATCGCGGGCCTCGGCGTCCGGCTGGCCCTCGACGACTTCGGCTCCGGCTACTCGAACCTCGGCTACCTGCAGAACCTGCCGGTCAACCAGTTGAAGATCGACATGCAGTTCGTCCGCGACTGGAAGCCGTCGTCGACCAAGTCGCTGCTGCCGTCCCTGGTCAAGCTCGCCCACGACCTGCGCCTGTCGGCCCTCGCGGAGGGCGTGGAGACGTTGCAGCAGGCCGAATACCTCGAGTCGATCGGCTGCGACCACGTGCAGGGCTACTACTTCGGCAAGCCCCAGGCCGCTTCCTCCATCACTTCACTGCTGCTCGAGTGGAGCGCGGAGGAACTCTGACCGCCCCAGCACCTCCTCCACTCACGATCGCCGGGTCGGCGAGACCGGCCGGCACCGGCATCAGCTCCCGACGTCCGTCCACGGCCTCACCTGTGCCGATTTCGCTCACCAGCAGACCGACCGGACGCCTGCGCCGACATGAGGCGGTCATCGGGTGCGTAAGAGAAGTATCGGGAGCGGGCCGTTTCGCCGGCCACGTACTCGCGGCGAAACACCACCCGACCGCATAGGCGCCACCCGGCCGCTCGTCCGTCGAAGGCCCATGGCAGCCGTCTCAAGACCTGCCAGGGAACTCACGGGGGTAGGGCTTGGGCACAGCAACATCCTCCCAGCTCACCGTCATGGCAAGCCATCTCAGATGTCACCTATCGGTGCAGCAGACCCTGACGCGGAGCCAGCGAAGTGACGCGGAGCCAGCGAAGTGGGCAGTAAGGCCGGCCGAAGCCAACCGGAGCCGGGGTTACAGGGTGACCGTGCGGGATTCCTTGATGGAAGTCTCGGCGGCTTCCAGGACCGCGACGATCAAGCGGCCGAAGTGGACGCCGCACGGGTGTGGGGCGCGGTGCTGGGCGGCCTGGAGGAGTTGGCTGATGGCGGAGCCGAAGGCCTCGACGGAGGTGGAGGAGTGAGCCGGGACCTCGACGGCGCCGGCCGTACCGTGGAAGACCGTGTCGTTGCCCTTCAGCGCCTCCGGTGCCTCGAGCGTCAGCGTGAGGGAGCTGACGGCGCCGAGCATGTGCTTGACCAGCACGTGCGTGGTGTTGTTGACGCCGGGGAGCGCGGTCACCGAGGTCGGCATGCCGAGCACCGCGAGCAGCACCGCCAGCGCGTGCGGGCCGACGTCCCAGAGCCCGCCGGCCTCCTTGCGCCAGGACGAGTCGGCGTAGGGGCTGCCGGAACCGTAGATGGAGGCGAAGCGGTCGGCGCGGGCGCCGGTCCAGCCGCCGGTGCTGACCGCCTCGCGGATGAATTCCTCGACGGGGGGCTGGAAGCGGCTGGTGAAGAAGACGACGGAGGCGACGTCGTGTTTCTCGACCGCGGCGACCAGGCGGTCGGCGGCGGCGAGGGAGAGGGAGAGCGGCTTGTCCAGCAACAGGTGGCGGCCGACGGTGGCGGCGCGGGTGGCCAGGTCGGCCTGGATGTCCGGTGGGAGTGCGATGGAGACCGCGTCCACGTCGGCGATGAGCGCGTCGACGTCGTCGTAGGCGGTGATGCCGAACCGGTCGGCGGCGGCCCGGGTACGGGCGGTGTCGCGGCCCCAGACGCCGACGAGGTCGGCCTCCGGGTGGGCGGCCAATGCCGTGCCCTGTGTCTCCGTGGCCCAGTAGCCCGTGCCGAGCAGTCCGAATCTCATCGTCGCTCCTCATCGCCGTGCCGGTCAGTCGACACCCCACCCTAGGGGTATACGAATCCGTTACCCGCGCGGGTTCACGGTGCGATGTGGAGCAGACGGTTGCTCAGCGGCGACGCTTGCCGGCGTGCTCACGGGCCAGCAGCATCGCCTCGTGTGCCTCGGCCGCAGCCTCGGCGGCCTCCTCGGCCAGCGCGATCGCGGCTATCTCGGCTATTCGGGCGGCTTCGTCGGCGGCGCGGGACGCGGCGGCCGCGCGGTCGTACATGCGGTGGGCGGCGCGCTGCTCGGTCTGGTAGCGGTAGGCCACCCGTTCGCGCTCGCTCTGCAGCGGTGACTGGTCGGTGGTGGTCACCCGGAAGACGTCACGCAGTTCCTCGACGGAGATCTCACCGCGCTTGTACGCCCCCAGCGCGGCCCGCGACACGGTCCGGTCCCGGTCGTCGGAGTCGGAGTCGGAGTCCGGATCGGCATCGGGGTCGTCGGTGTCGAGCGACTGCAGCGCGGCCGCGGCGGCGATCTCGGCGGCCGCGTCCTCCACGTCCTTGCGGGCCGCGGCGTAGGCGGCGTCCGCCACCTCCTGCGCGGCCCAGGCCTCGTCCCGCGCCTGCTCGGCCGCGGCGGCCGCCTCCCGCGCCTGCTCGGCAGCGGCCGCGGCCCGGCCGGCCTTGGCGTACGCCGCGGCGGCGTGTGCGGCCAGCTCGTCGGCCTCGGCGCGGAGCAGCTTCGGGTCGGGGCCCTTGACCTGCTCGCGAGTGGTCACGCTGACCACCGCGAGGAAGATCAGCGCGACGATCACCGAGCCGCCGGCGATCAGCAGCCCCCACATGGCCACCGACAGGTCATAGCGCTCGGCCCAGTCAAACCCCACGGCCTTCGACCCTCCCCGATCCCGGACGTCCCACATATCTTCCGGGCCGGAAATCACGTGCCGGTCACGGCCCGGCGAGCACCCGGACAATGGCATGGAACAGCGCGTCCTTGCGCCGTTCGGCCTCCGGGAGGTCGTCGTACGGCACGAGGCAGGGGTGGGTCCGCGTGACCGGATCGCGCCGTGGGCCGTACCGCCAGCCGTCGTCGACCTTGAGAGCGCACCACGCGTCGTGCAGTTCCTCCGGCGTGGCACCGGCCAGCACCGCACGGATGCTGGCCTCGGTGGCCGCCCGCTCCCACGGCTCGGGGATGTCGGCCGACGGCCGCGGGTCACCGATGGCGGTCTGCAGCGCGCGGTTGGCCGCGTGGCAGACCGCGGCGACGGTGCCGATCGGGAAAACGCTCATGCCGCCCCTTCCGAACCCGCGCGTAGAGTGGCCCCGTGCACCATGGAGACGCCCGGTGATCGGCGCACTCAACCTCGCGATCATTATCGCCTCGCTGCTCGTCGCCGCCTGGGCCGGTTTCGCCGGCTTCCGCGGCCGCGCGCCCGACCGGGTGCAGTTCGCCGGGCTGGTCGTGCTGCAGATCGGTGTGCTGGCGATGGGCGTGATCGCGCTGGTGGCGCTGCTCGGCGGCGAGCGGCCGGCCGAGCCGGAGACGTTCGCCGGCTACCTGGTGACCATGGTCTGCTGGCCGGCGGTCGCGTTCGTGCTGGGGCGGATGGAGCCGACGAAGTGGGGCTCGGTCACCATCGCGGTGGGTTGTCTGGTGATCCCGGTGCTGGTGCTCCGGCTGGAACAGATCTGGGGATAGGACGTCGATGGCGAACGCAGAACGCCCGACCGGGCGCGGGCCCGGCCGGGTGATCCTGGTCATCTACTGCATCTTCGCGCTGGCCGCGGGCGCCCGGGCGGGGGTGCAGACCGCAACGAAGTTCGGCGAGGCACCGCTGGCCTACGGGCTGTCCGCGGTCGCCGCCGTGATCTACCTGGTGGCGGCGATCGCGCTGGCCCGGAACGCGCGCCGGGTCGCGCTGGCGGCGATCGTGATCGAGCTGGCCGGCGTGATCGTGGTCGGCCTGCTCAGCGTGTTCGACCCGGCGGCGTTCCCGGACGCGACGGTGTGGTCCGGCTTTGGTCAGGGCTACGGCTACGTCCCGCTGGTGCTGCCCCTGGTCGGGCTGTTCTGGCTGCACCGCACGCGGGTCACCAGCCCCGCCGCAGCCTGATCCAGCGGTAGCCGTATCCGTTCAGCGACACCGCGGACATGTCCTCGCTGATCGGGTCGTAGCCGTCGTCGGAGAGCACCTCGACCGGGTGATCGGACTCGCCGGCCAGCGACGACATGTCCACCTCGCAGTCGTCGCCGCGCAGGTTGTGCAGGAACAGCATGGACCCGGTGGTGTCGACCGCGCGGTGCGCCAGCACGCCGCGCGGCACCGGCACGTCCACGTGCTGGCAGGAGCCGCCGCCGACCTCCGGCGCCTCGCGCAGCGTGCGGATCATCCGTTCGAACCAGGACAGCAGCGAGTTGCGGTCGCCGCGCTGCGCGGTGACGTTCAGCGTCTCCCAGCCGTACTCGCCGCCGCTGACCGGCGGGCGCAGCGGCTGGTCCGACGTGGTGAAGCCGCCGTGCGGCTGGAAGGACCACTGCATGGGGGTACGGATCGCCATCCGCCCGGGGAGGCTGAGGTCCTCACCCATGCCGATCTCCTCGCCGTAGCGCAGCACCGGCGTGCCGCGCAGGCTGAACTGCAGCGCGTAGGCCAGCTCGATCTTGCGCCGGTCGTTGCCCAGCATCGGCGCGAGCCGGCGCCGGATGCCCCGGTCGTAGAGCCGCATGTCCGGTGCGGGCCCGAACGCGGCGAAGACGTCCTCGCGCTGGTCCGCGGTGAGCCGGGACAGGTCGACCTCGTCGTGGTTGCGCAGGAACGTGGCCCACTGCCCGCCGTCCGGCAGCGCCGGCGTGTCCCGCAGCGCGTCGATGATGCCCTCCGGGTCCTCCCGGGCGAGCGCCAGCATCAGCCGCGCGTTGAGCATGAAGTCGAAGAGCATGTGCAGCCGGCCGCCGAAGTAGTTGGTCAGCTCGGCCGGTTCGACGTTCGCCTCGGCCAGCAGCATCGCGTCGCCCTTGCGCCACTGGACGTGCGAGCGGAGTTCGGTGAGGAAGTCGAAGTCCTTCGGCGAGTTCGGGTTGCCGGGTTCGGTGCGCTCGATGATGAACGGCACCGCGTCCATCCGGAAACCGGAGACGCCCAGCTGGAGCCAGAACGCGCAGATCTTCTTGATCTCCTCGCGGACCGCCGGGTTGGTGATGTTCAGGTCCGGCTGGAAGTCGTAGAAACGGTGGTAGAACCAGGCCTTCGCGGTCCGGTCGTACGTCCACGTCTCCTTCTGCTCGCCCGGGAACACCATGCCCTGACCGCGGTCCGCGGGCTCGGTGTCCGACCAGACGAACCAGTCCCGGTACGGCGAGTCCGGCGACGACCGCGCGGACCGGAACCACGGGTGCTCGTTCGACACGTGGTTGACCACCAGGTCGATGATCACGCGGATGCCCCGGTTACGGGCCTCGTGCAGCAGTTCCGCGAAGTCGCCGAGCGTGCCGAAACGCGGGTCGACGTTGTAGAAGTCGGTGGCGTCGTACCCGTCGTCGCGGTTCGGGGACGGGTGGATCGGGTGCAGCCAGAGACAGGTGATGCCGAGCCGGGCCAGATAGTCCAGCCGGCCGATCAGTCCCCGGATGTCGCCGACGCCGTCGCCGTTCGAGTCCTGGAAGGTGTCGATGTCGAGGCAGTAGACGACGGCCTTGGAATACCACCGCTCATTCATGAGCACGACGTTTCCAGTCGGTGCCGACACCAAACCGACACGCATAGGTGAGATCATGTGCGCGGGGACCGGCGCGGCGCAGGGAGACGTAGAACGAACGAGGAGCGATGGCGACCATCTACGACGTCGCACGGCGCGCGGAAGTCTCCCCCGCGACCGTTTCCCGAGTGGTCAACGGACACGCCAATGTGGACCCGGTCCTGGTCGAACGGGTCCGGCGGGCCATGGCGGAGCTGGGTTACCGGCCGAACGCGGTAGCCCGGAACCTGCGGCGGAGCCGTACCACGCTCTGGGCGGCGATCATCTCCGACATCGGTGACCCCTTCTACACCGCGCTGGTGCGCGGCGTGGAGGACGCGGCCCGGCCGGCCGGTTTCTCCGTCGTCCTCTGCAACACGGACGACGACGAGGAGAAGGAGGGCGGGTACGTCGACGCCGCGCTGGCCGAGCAGATGGCCGGCGTGATCGTGGCACCGGCCGGCCCGGGCGCGCCGCACGTGCGCCGGCTGCTGGACGCCCGGGTCCCGGTGGTGGTCGTCGACCGGCAGCCGCCGAACCTGCGGGTGGACACCGTGCTGGTGGACAACGAGCTGGGCGCGCAGTCCGCGACCGCGCACCTGATCGAGTCCGGCTACGCCCGCATCGCCTGCATCACCGGCCCGGTCACGGTCTCCACCGCGACCCAGCGCGCGGCCGGTTACCGGGCCGCGCTGCACGAGCACGGGCGGCCGGTTGACGACGCGCTGATCCGGCACGCGGACTTCCGCGAGCAGGCCGGCTACGACGCGATGCGCGCGCTGCTGGCGCTGGACGAGCGGCCGGACGCGGTCTTCGCGGCGGGCAACCGGCTGACGCTCGGCGCGCTGCGCTGCCTGCGGGACCGCGGCGTGTCCGTACCCGGCGAGGTGGGTCTGGTGGGTTTCGACGACCTGTCGTGGGCCGCGCTGATCCGGCCCGCGCTGACCACGGTGGCGCAGCCGACCTACGAGCTGGGCCGGTCCGCCGCGCGGCTGCTGGCGGAGCGGATCGCCGAGCCCTCCCGGCCGCCGTCGACCGTGACGCTGGCCACCCATCTGGAGATCCGGGACAGCTCGGTTCGTTTCGGCCGCGGGGTCGCCGGGTAGTCGATCGAGCGTGACGATGAGCGCCGACAGCCCTTCGCAGAACCTGACCGGACTCAGCGGCTGGGTGGCCGGTGTCATCGAGTCGCTCGGCGAGGTCGGCGTCGGCCTGCTCGTCGCGCTGGAGAACATCATCCCGCCGATCCCCAGCGAGGTGGTGCTCGCGCTGGCCGGTTACCTGGCCAATCAGGGCAGCGTCAACCTGGTTCTGGTCTGGGTCGCGGCCACGCTCGGCTCGCTGGGCGGTGCGATCGCGCTCTACTGGGTCGGCCGCGGCCTCGGCGAGGAGCGCCTGAAGCGCTGGCTGGACAAGGTGCCGCTGGTTGAACGGGACGATCTCGAGAAGGCCGACCGCTGGTTCGAGAAGCACGGGAAATGGGCCGTGCTTCTCGGCCGCTGCGTGCCGGTGGTGCGCAGTCTCGTCTCCGTGCCGGCGGGCGCCAACCACATGCCGATGCCGATGTTCACCGCGTTCACCGCGCTCGGCAGCGGCGTGTGGAACACGATCTTCATCGGCGCCGGCTACGCGCTCGGCTCCCGCTGGCAGGACATCGAGCAGTACAACCGGTGGTTCGACTACATCATCTGGGCGATCTTCGCCTGGATGATCGGGTCGTGGGTGTTCAACCGCGTCCGGGCTCGCCGGCGGAAGCGGGCGCGGCAGCACTGAGCAGGTGCCGGTCCGCGCCGAGCAGCAGTCGCTCGACCGCGGTCCAGGTCGTGGTGGTGACCAGGTAGAGCACCGCGGCGAGCGGCACGACCAGGGCGAACAGCACGGTGCCGTACGGCAGGAAGCGCATCATCCGCATGATCTGGGCCTGGCCGGGCGGCGCGTCGGCCGGCGTCGGGTTAGCGGCCTGCACCAGCGCCATCCGCCGGGACGACCACCAGGCCAGCACGGTGAGCATCGCCAGCAGCACCGCGAACAGCGCCGGCCCGCCCTCGTTGACGTGCGCGCCGAGCGCGGTGCCGAAGAACCGCTCGTCCAGCAGCGCGTTGTGCTCGCCGGACAGCGTGGGCGTGGTGAAGAGCCGGTACATGACCGTGAAGAACGGAATCTGCAGCAGCGCGGGCAGGCAGCCGCCGAGCGGGCTGGCTCGCTCCTCCCGGTACATCTTCAGCATCTCGGCCTGCAGCGCGGCCGGATCGTTCTTGTGCTTGGCCTGCAACTCGCGCAGTCGCGGCGCGAGCGCGGCGGTGCGTCGCTGACCGCGGATCTGCGCCCAGGTCAGCGGCGAGACCAGCAGGCGGACGCCCATGGTGAACAGGATGATGGCGATCGCGGTCGCGGCCGTGCCCGCAAAGGGCTCGGCGAACGAGGCTATCGAGGTGACGACGGTGGAGGCGACGCCGGCGGCGCCGTCGATGGGAGCGAACGCGAGCATGGTGAAACCCCTCAAAGATCAAGAGCCAGCAGCACCGGTACGCACGGGAGCGCGCGGTTGCGGTGGGCGGGTCGGACGACGAACGAGCTAGGCGACCGAGGGGAGGGCCGCCGGAGCTCGGGGCCGGGAACGGCCGGCCGCGTCCGGATCACGGAGTCGAGGGGTGCGGGTGTTGAGCGCGCGCACGCGCATGGCGGCACCGCGGTGCGGCGCCGGATAACCGGGGCCGCACAGCCGCCCGGTGGCGAGGTGGATGGCCAGCACCACCGCGACCAGGCCGGCCGCGGCCAGCGCGATCATCTCGGCGGGGCTGGAACCGGCCGGGGCGGCCTGGGTCAGCTGTGCGGCGGTCCACGCCCACAGCGACCACAGGAACCCGGTCAGCGGCATCGGTCCACCATACCTAGCCGCGTCGAGAACTGTTCCGCTTGATGACGTACTCCACCAGCTCGATCAGAAGCTCCTTGCCGGACGCGCGGTCGCGGGCGTCGCAGAGCACGACCGGCACCTCGTCGTCCAGGTCCAGCGCGGTCCGCACCGCGGCCGGGCTGAACTTCTGCTCGCCGTCGAAGCAGTTCACGCCGACCAGGAACGGCAGGTTCCGCGTCTCGAAGTAGTCGATCGACGGGAAGCAGTCGGCCAGTCGGCGGGTGTCGGCCAGCACCACCGCGCCGAGCGCGCCCTGGGCCAGCTCGTCCCAGAGGAACCAGAACCGGTCCTGGCCGGGCGTGCCGAACAGGTAGAGCACCAGGTCCTGGTCGATGGTGATCCGGCCGAAATCCATCGCGACCGTGGTCGAGGTCTTGCCCTCGACGCCGGAGAGATCGTCGGTGCCGACGCTGACGTCGGTCAGCATCTCCTCGGTCTGCAGCACCCGGATCTCGCTGACCGCGCCGACCATCGTCGTCTTGCCGGCGCCGAACCCGCCGGCCACCAGCACCTTGAGCGCGACCGGGGCACGCCGTTCCTCAGCGGCCATCGACGCCCGCCCGGTGCGCTACGGAGAAGTTGTCGCCGACCCGCGTGACCAGCAGCGCCATCTCGTACGAGATCAGGCCGATGTCCGCCTCGGAGCCGGCCAGCACGGCCAGGCAGGAGCTGCGGCCGGCCGTGCTGATGAAGAGGAACGCGTCCTCCATCTCGAGCAGCGTCTGCCGGACCGCGCCCGCGTTGAAGTGCCGGCTGGCACTGCGCGCCAGACTGGCGAAGCCGGAGGCCATGGCGGCCAGGTGCTCGCCGTCCTCCCGGGAGAGCCCGCGGGAGGCACCGATCAGCAATCCGTCCGCGGAGAGCAGCACCGCCTGACGGGTGTGTGGCACCTTCTCGATGAGCTCGTCCAGGAGCCATCCCGGTTGGCCGAACAACGTCATGCCGCAGTCTCCCACAACGTTCCGTGACCGTCGTACCGGTCGATGCCGTCCCCGCCGGGCACGCCGATCACCGAGCGTGCGGCAGCGCCCGCGCGCGGTGCGTTTCTCGGTGCAGACATCCCGGCGGCCCTTCCTGGTTCTCGCGTGCGACGAGGACATCATCCCTCGTTGCGCAACAGGAGATCGAGGCGGGAGGCGGTTTCCGTTGTGCGTGACGACGCCGACGCGCTCCGCAGTCGCTCCTCTGTGGAAGGTCGCCCGGGCTTGCGTCGGAATGCCGACAGATCCATCGACAAAAGCGCGCGGCCACTACTCTTAGTGACCGCGCGGGAGTGCTGCGGAGCCGGGCGGTGGGCGTCCCGGCCGGGGGACGCCCACCGGCTCGGCGGGAGGGTCAGACGTCGACCGACTCCTCGATGCGGCGCAGCTGGTGCCGGGCCAGCGCCAGGTTCGCCCGTGACTTGCTCAATGCCAGGTAGAGGAACAGGCCCTTGCCCGAGCGCGACTTGAGCGGCCGGATCAGGTGGTACTGCTCCCCCAGCGTGACCAGGATGTCCTCGATCTCGTCGCGCAGCTGCAGCATCTCCATCGCGCGCAGCTTCGCGCGCACCACGTCGGTGTTGCCGGCCGCGGCGACCGTGAGGTCGAAGTCCTTGGTGCCGCCCGCGATGCCCAGCGCCATGCCGCTGGTGTAGTCGACGAGCGCCACGCCGATGGCCCCGTCGATCTGCATCGCGTCCTTGAGTGCGACGTCCATGTCTGGCATTTGCGTGCCTCCGAGGGCTGGCGGTGAAGGGGGCGGCACATGAGCCGCTTACGGCTTTCGAGGATGCGGTCATTCCGCCGGTATCGATCGCACTGGTTGTGCGACCGGTGCGTCGCGCGGTGTCACAAGCTTCGGATGACCGCGGCCGGCGAGTTGCGAACTTCTGCAACTGCGCAAACCCTGAAGCCGCCAACCACGAGGCAGGTCGCACCGTGTCGGTGCCGCTCTACCAGGCGAAGGCCGAGATGTTCCGGACGCTGGGCCATCCGGTCCGGATCCGCGTGCTGGAACTGCTCCAGGACGGACCCAAGCCGGTCCGGTTCCTGCTCGCCGAGATCGACGTGGAGGCGTCCAGCCTCTCCCAGCAGCTGGCGGTCCTCCGCCGCGCCGGCATCGTCCTCACCTACCGCGACGGCCCGCTGGTCATGTACGCGCTGAGCACGCCGGACGTGGCCGACCTGCTCGCGGCCGGCCGCCGGATCCTGCGCGCGGTGCTGGCCGACCGCGACGGCCTGCTGGTCGAACTGGGCTCCGCGGGCGCGGACGGGTAGCGCCGACGGCCTACGATCCGGGCGCTCCGCAGCACTTCTTGAACTTGCGGCCGGAGCCGCACGGGCAGGGCGCGTTGCGCGGCGGGTCCTTCGGCGCGACCGCGTCCGCGGCGTGCGCGGCGCCGAGCGCCGCGTCGATGTGCCGCATCCGCTCGTCCGGATCCATCGGGATCTCGGACGGCGCGAGATCGTCGAGCATGTCCGGATCGCGGCCGAGCGCCTGCCGGACGCGGCGGCGCGAGTTCAGCAGCATGCCGGCCACGGTCGCGTCCGGTGCGGGGCTGTCCTGCATCTCGTCGAGCTGGTCCTCGGTGAGCAGCGCGGCGCCGCGGCCGAGCCAGCGCTCCGCCGTGACCAGGTCGCCGCGGATCTCGAACAGCTCGCCGGTGATCATGCAGTGGCCGTCGTCGAGCAGCGGGTCGCGGCGCAGCCGGTGCAGCAGCGCGTCGGCCTGCTCCGGCTCGTCGTGCGCGAGGTGGTGCTCGGCGAGCTCGATCATGGCGTACAGGCCGTGCTGGTCGCGGACCTCGGCGAGCTCGCGGTAGATCTCCACCGCGCGATCGGTCTCCCCGGCCGCGCGCCAGGCCGCGGCCGCGTCCAGCAGGATCTCGCTGCGGTCCGCCGGATACGCCTCGGCCTCGGCCTCGGCCGCCAGCGCGTCCTCCCGCAGCCGCCGGCTGTCCCTCACCACCATGCGGCCAACCTACCGGACATTTCTCACCGATCCGCCGCTAGTACCTCTTCGGCGGCCTTCCGGGCGGCGATCAGCACCGGGTCCCAGACCGGCGCGAACGGCGGCGCGTAGCCGAGGTCGAGCGCGGTCATCTCCTCCACCGACATGCCGGACCAGAGCGCCACCGCGAGCGCGTCGATCCGCTTCGCGGCCT
Organism: Catenuloplanes indicus; assembly: GCF_030813715.1. NCBI lineage: Bacteria > Bacillati > Actinomycetota > Actinomycetes > Micromonosporales > Micromonosporaceae > Catenuloplanes > Catenuloplanes indicus. The sequence continues at coordinate 5,962,714 of NZ_JAUSUZ010000001.1, read as the reverse complement.
CGGACCGCCCGACGATCTGCGCACCGAGCAGCCGGCCGGTCCGGCGCTCGGCCAGCAGCTTGACGTGCATCGGCGCGCTGCCCGGGAAGTAGCCGGCCCGGTTCGTGGTCTCGACCGTCGCGGTGACGAAGTCGAATCCGGCCGCGGTGGCGTCGCGCTCGCGCAGCCCGGTGCGGGCCACCTCCAGGTCGCAGACCTTGGTGACCGCGGTCCCGATCGCGCCGGGGAACGTGGCGTACCCGCCGCCGATGTTGATGCCGGCCACCCGGCCCTGCTTGTTCGCGTGCGTGCCGAGCGGCAGGTGCACGTACTGCCCGGTGATCAGGTGCCGGGTCTCCACGCAGTCGCCGGCCGCCCAGACGCCCTCGTGGCCGGGCACCCGCATGCGCAGGTCGGTCAGCAGCCCGCCGTGCTCGCCGACCGGCAGACCGGCGGACCGGGCCAGCAGCGTGTTCGGCCGGACGCCGAGGCCGAGCACCACCACGTCCGCGGGCACCTCGCCGGCCTCGGTGGTGACGCCGGTGACCCGGCCGCCCGCGCCGGTCAGGCCGGTGACCTCCGCGCCGGTGCGCACGTCGATGCCGAGCCGCACCATCGCGTCCCGGACCAGCGCGCCCATGTCCGGGTCCACGGTGGACATCGGCTGGTCGCCGCGTTCCAGCAGCGTGACGTCGAGACCGCGGTTGATCAGCGCCTCGGCCATCTCGACGCCGATGTAGCCGCCGCCGATCACCACCGCGCGCCGCACCTCCGGCGTCAGCCACGAGGCCAGGCGGTCGCCGTCGTCGAGCGTCTGCACGCCGAAGACGCCGCCGAAGTCCACGTCCGCCCACGGCGGGCTGACCGGCGTCGCGCCGGTCGCGATCATCAAGTGGTCGAACCCGAGCGTGGACTCGTCCGCGTCGGACCGGACCGTCACGGTACGCGCGTGCAGGTCGATCGCGACGACCTCGTGCCGTACCCGAAGGTCGATGTCCTGGTTGTCGCGGAACTCGCCCGGGGTGCGGACGATCAGGTCGTCGCGCGCCTCCACCGTGCCGCCGATCCAGTAGGGGATGCCGCAGGCCGAATAGGAAGCGTGGTTCCCCCGTTCGAACGCGACGATCTCCAGCCGGCCGGCCGGGACACGCTTGCGGGCCTGGGAGGCGGCGGACATGCCCGCCGCGTCGCCACCGACGACGATCAGCCGTTTCATCACCACGGAACGATTTTTACCCGCGGGTGGCCTCGGTCAAAGCGGTCAGCACACCGTCGATCGAGCCGTGCCTGGCGAACGCGGCCCGTTGCCGTGCCGCGCCGGAGCCGTGCGAGCGCAGCCGGCTCATCAGGACAGTGGCGATCTCCAGGTCGCCGTGCCGCTCCAGCTGCGGCCGGACCAGGTCGAACAGGCGGCGCAGCAGGTGCCAGGCCGGTCGCGGGCGCTGGTTGACCAGGTCGACCGCGAGGCCCTCCAGCCCGTCGTGCGCGGCCCGCCAGTGCGCGGCGGCCAGCAGCTGCTGGTTGATCGCCGGAGCGGGCAGACCGGCCCCGACGTCCGTGATCGCGGTGCCGACGAGCGCCCGGACCAGCGCGGCGACCAGCATGGTGTCCTCGAGTGAGGGGCAGACGTCGCCGATCCGGAGCTCCACCGCGGTGCCGTCCGCGGCGAGCCGGGCGTGCCACTGCAGCATGCCGTCGTCGATCACCACGCCGGACGCGATCAGATCGTCGAGCAGGTGCCGGTAGTGCGCGTACGACTCCAGCCGCGGCGCCGGGCCGACCGACGGCCAGCGTTCCCACATGATCGAGCGCCAGCTCGCGTACCCGGTGTCGACGCCCTGGTGGAACGGCGAGTTCGCGGTGACCGCCTGCAGCACCGGCAGCCACGGCCGGACGTGGTTGAGCACCTGCACGGCCAGCTCCGGGTCGTCCACGCCGACCCGGACCAGCGTGCTGTTCAGCCCGTGGCCGGGCGCCAGCGGCCCGAACCGCTCCGCCGTCCGGTGGCAACGCGGCAGATCCGCGACGGGCGCGTCCGGACCGGTCAGCGGGCAGGCGCCGATCGCGGTCAGCCGCGCGCCGGCCGCCTCGGCCGCGTCCGCGACGCCCTCGCGGAGCAGGCCCATCGACCGCCACAGCGCGTCCAGGTCACCGGCCGGCGGGCCGGCCACACCGATCTGGGTGCGCAGGTAGGCGTGCCGCACGGACGCGCGCAGCGCCGGGGAGACGCGGTCCAGGACGTCGTCGACGACCGGCGCTGGTGCCAGGCGCTCCGCGTCGAGCAGCAGGAACTCCTCCTCCACGCCGAGCGCGAGCGTGCCGCGCGCGAGGACGGCCGTCCGGTCCGTGGTGGTCGGCATCACGCTCACAGGTCGGCCCTCCGGGTCGCGGGAGACGGGAGCCGGCGGGCGGCGGGTGCTTCCCGGACCCGCCGCACGCCGCGCTTCCCTCCGGATCACGCTAGCGGCGCGCGGGAGCGGCTACGCCACAAACCCGAAATCAACGGCCACCGGGGGTACGGCGGCGGCCGCCCTCCCGGCTACTTCTGGCAGACCGGGCACCAGTAGGTGTTCCGGTTCGCCAGCGTCCCCTTCAGCACGGTGGTGCCGCAGACCAGGCACGGCTGGCCGGCCCGGCGGTAGACGTAGACCTCGCCGCCGTGCCGGTCCACCCGGGGTGCGCGGCGCATCGCCTCCGGCGTGTGCGCCACGTGCACGGTGTCGATCCGGCCCTGCGCCACGCCGTCCTTCATCAGCGCGCGGAGGTCCTCCCAGATCTCCGTGAACGCGGCCGCGGACAGCGCCCGGCCCGGCGTCGTCGGCAGCAGCGCGGCGCGGAACAGCACCTCGGTCGCGTAGATCAGGCCCGGCCCGGCCAGCACCGACTGGTCCATGATCAGCTGGAGCAGCGCGGCGTTGCTGCGGGAGATCCGCGCGTAGGCCGGCCCCGGGTCCGCGTCGTCGCGCAGCGGGTCCGGGCCGAGCCGCGCGTGGATCAGCGCCACGCCGTGCGGGTCCAGCACCTCGCACGCGGTCGGCCCGCGCAGCTCCAGCCAGCCGCGCTCGCCGGCCAGCCGCATGCGGATCAGCCCGGCCGGTTCCGGCACCGGCAGCGGCCCGGTCGCGAACTTGCCGTACAGCCCCAGGTGGACGTGCACGATCCGGTCACCGGCGTAGTGGTGGAACAGGTGCTTGCCGTACGCGGAGGTGTCCTCCAGCACGCGGCCGGTGACCAGCGCCGCGTCCGCCGCGAACCGGCCCTGCGGGCTGCTCACCTCCACCGGCTGCCCGGCGAGCAGCCGGCGGTGCGCGATCGCGAGGCGGTGGATGCTGTGTCCCTCGGGCATGGTGAGCAACCGTAGCCAGTCCCGCCACGCGCCGCCATCTGACCAGGCGAGACCCGGAAGCCGGCCGCACCGGGCAACCCGGCGGACAACGGACCGCCGCGCGAAGCGCGTGGTTGAGCGATACATCACTGTGATCGGCCGCGGCGCAGCTCACACCGCTGGAATTTCCACCGGCGCAAAAAGCCCGGTTCGACGATCTTCAAGGGACGGTACCGGCCGGTATGCTGGCCACCCTGATCGAGCGGGCCGCACGAGGGGACACCGTGGAGCTGAATCTCACGGGTGACCGGGTGATCGGCCGCTGGGCCCACATCATCCGCCGCCGGTTCCCCGCCGCGGAGACGCTGTCCGACCAGGCGCGCGACGACATCGCGTCGCTCGCGTCCACGCTCCGGCTGGTGCGGGCGGACACGCCCTGCCCGGTGCTGGACGAGCTGTTCCGCGGCGAGCCCGGGCTGACCTCGGTCGCGGTCGAGGGGCCGGACGGGCGGCTCGGGCTGATCATGCGGGAACGGTTCCTGCTCGTCATGTCGGGCGCGTTCGGCTACGGCCGGCCGCTGACCAACCGGCAGACCGTCGCCGAGATCACCGACTGGCATCCGCTGGTGCTGCTGGCCGGCACCAGCGTGCTGACCGCGGCGCAGCGGCTGCGCACCCGGCCGCGCGAGGCCCGCTACGACGACGTGATCGTCTCCGACGGCGATACCCGGCTCAGCTCCGTCTCGGCCGCGCTGCTGCTGGACACGCTGACCGAGCGGCTGTCCGCCAAGGTGATCCGGGACGAGCTGACCGGGCTGGCGAACCGCGCGCACTTCCTGGAGCGGCTGGAGGCGGCCTGCATCGACGCGTCCGACCCGGACGAGCCGGGCCCGCGCGTGGTGGTCGCGTTCATCGACCTGGATCACATGAAGAAGATCAACGACTCGTTCGGCCACCACGTCGGCGACGTGGTGCTGACCTCGCTGGCCGCGCGGCTGGCCGCGGTCGCTAAGGAGGACGAGCTGGTCGCCCGGCTCGGCGGCGACGAGTTCGCGGTGCTGACCCGGCTGCCGGAGGAGGCGGGCGAGCACGAGGCCAAGGAGATCGGCGATCGCTACCGGGCGGCCGCGGCGGAGACCGACCCGGCGGTGGCACCGGCCGCGCGGACCAAGGCGAGCGTGGGCGTGGCCGTGTCCGGCGCGCAGGCCGACGCGGAGACCGTGCTCAGCGCCGCGGACATGGCGATGTACCGGGCGAAACAGGCCGGCGGCGACGACGTGGTGACGGTGCTGGGCGTGGACGCCGGACTGCCGGGCGACGTGGAGCAGGTGGACCGGTCGGTGCGGCAGGCGATCGCCGGCGACGAACTGCGCCTGGTCTACCAGCCGATCGTGCGGATCCAGGACCGGTCCGTGGTGAGCGTGGAGGCGCTGGTCCGCTGGGAGCACCCGCGGCTCGGGCGGCTCTCCCCCGACCGGTTCCTGCCGGGCGCGGAACGTACCGGGCAGATGCCGGCGCTGGACCGCTGGGTGCTGCGGACCGCGTGCGCCGACCTGGTCACGCTGACCCAGCGGCTCGGCGACGCGGCGCCGCCGTCGGTGAACGTGAACGTCTCCACCCGTACGCTGACCACGCCGTTCGACGAGACCGTGCTGGACGTGCTGGCCGAGACCGGGCTGCCGCCGGACCGGCTGCGGCTGGAACTGCCGGAGACCGCGGACCTGACGCTGCTGGCCGGCGCGCACGCCCGGCTGGAGCGGCTGCGTGAGGCCGGCGTGCACCTGACGCTGGACGACATGGGCGCCGGCTCGACCACGCTGCGGCACCTGTCCACGCTCACCGTGCACGGCATGAAGATCGACCAGGTGTTCGTGGCCGGTATGCTGGACAACCCGCGCGACCACACCGTGGTCAAGCTGCTCACCGACCTCGGTCACGGCCTCCAGCTGAGGGTCACCGCCGAGGGCGTGGAGACCGCGGCCCAGCTGGAGGCGCTGGCCGCACTCGGCGTCGAGCACGCCCAGGGCTGGCACATCGGCCGCCCCGCACCGCTGGAGGACCTGGCCGCCACGCTCACGTCGCCGTAGCGCCACCGTGAGCGGCACGGGCTCGCGGCCGCCGCCGCGACTTCCGGCGGAGGTCGCGTGCCCTCTCGTGCCCACACGGACACTGACCGGGAGGATCGCCGGCGACGACCGGTGCCGGCGGGTGAACGGTGAGCGATGTGTGGCGATCGGCGCACCCGGGTACCTGAGGTGAAACCCCCATATCACTCCAGGAGGTGCACCGTGCGGCTCCCCACGTTCACCCGATCGGCGGGCACGACCACCGCCGACGACGAGACCACCGCGGCCCGGCCGCCGGTCGCGCCACGCGCGCAGGCCGACACCGCGCCACGCGCGCAGGCCGACACCGCGGAGCGGCCGAAGGTCGACGACCGCACCCCGTACGCGAAGGGCTCCACCGGCACGGAGCCGGCCACCGAGGTGATAGAGCGCCCGGCCACGCCGTCGGCACCGCCCGTGGTGGTCGACCGAGGTCCGCGCGCGCGGACCAGCATCATGGCCACGATCGGCCTCGCGCTGAGCGTCGGTGCGGCCGCGCTGGTGCTGTCCGGGCCGCTCGGCGGCTACGGCATCGCGGTCGCCGCGATCGCGTTCCTCGCCTCGACCGGCGGGTTCGTCGCCACCCGCCGGCGGCACGTGGCCGGCAAGTTCGACGGGCTGATCGGCATGCTGGTCAGCGGCGCCGCGCTGGTCGTCGGCATCCTGTCGGTGACCGGTGAACTGTCGTGGCTGAGCCTGGACACCGACACGGTGCGGCCGGCCCGGGAGTGGCTTGACGCACAGTTTCCGAACTGGTTCTGACGGGCATATCTAAGCCAGGCACGACGGAGCGGTTCGCTCGGGACGGCCGGGGCAAGGGGCGGTTCGCCCGATGCCGAGCTTGGGGGCGGTGGTTCACCGCCCCCATAAAGCTGTCTGGACAACGTTTCGGCGCCCGGGGGCGGATCCACGCAACGAATCGCCGCTCGACGCAAGCGTTATCGGTGGATCGGAAAACGGTGGCGGTCATAGCGTTCTTCGTGAGATCTCGAGGAACCCAGGAGCCGCAGCCATGTTCTCGCACCGGCGCTACCTCATGTGCCGCCCGACGCATTTCGCCGTCGAGTACGCCATCAACCCGTGGATGGACCCGGCCGCGCCGTACGACACGGAGCTGGCCGTCCGGCAGTGGACCGCGCTGCGCGAGGTCTACACCGGCCTGGGGCACACGGTCGAGGAGATAGACCCGCTGCCCGGCCTGCCCGACATGGTCTTCGCCGCGAACGGCGCGACCGTGGTCGACGGCACCGTGCTCGCCGTGCAGTTCCGGGACCCGGAGCGGGCCGACGAGGGCCCGGCGTACGCGAACTGGTTCCGCCGGGCCGGCTTCGACGTGGTCGAGGCGAAGGCGGTCAACGAGGGCGAGGGCGACATCCTGCTGGCCGGCGAGATCCTGCTGGCCGGCACCGGGTTCCGGACCGCGCACGAGTCGCACCTGCAGGCGCAGGAGGTGCTGCGCCGCCCGGTGGTGTCGCTGCAGCTGGTCGACCCGAACTACTACCACCTGGACACCGCGCTCTGCGTACTGGACGAGCGCACGATCGCGTACCTGCCGGAGGCGTTCACGCCCGGCAGCCGCGAGGTGCTGCGCCGGCTGTTCCCGGACGCGATCCTGGCCGGTGCGGACGACGCCGCGGTGCTGGGGCTGAACGCGGTCAGCGACGGCCGCAACGTGGTGCTGCCGGTGCAGGCCGGGAACCTCGCCCAGCAGCTCGCGGACCGCGGTTTCCGGCCGATCGGGGTGGACCTGTCCGAGCTGCGCAAGGCCGGCGGCGGCCCGAAGTGCTGCACCCTCGAGATCCGTGCGGGAGACTGAAATGATCATCGATGACCTCACGCTGACGCCGAAGGCGCTGGCGGACGCGGAGCGGTGGACCGCGCACAACTACCACCCGCTGCCGGTGGTCATCGCGGAGGCCGAGGGCGCCTGGGTGACCGACGTCGACGGCCGCCGCTACCTGGACTGCCTGGCCGGGTACTCCGCGCTGAACTTCGGGCACCGGCACCCGGCGCTGATCGCGGCCGCGCACGCGCAACTGGACCGGCTCACGCTGACCAGCCGCGCGTTCGTGCACGATCAGTTCGCGGCGTTCTGCAAGGGGCTGGCCGAGCTGTGCGGGCAGGACCTGGTGCTGCCGATGAACACCGGCGCGGAGGCGGTGGAGACCGCGATCAAGGTGTCCCGGGCCTGGGGTTACCGGGTCAAGGGCGTCGGCACCGGGCGCGCGCACATCATCGTGGCGGACGGCAACTTCCACGGCCGGACCACCACGATCGTCAGCTTCTCCACGGACGCGGACGCGCGGAACGACTTCGGGCCGTACACGCCCGGCTTCACCGTCGTCCCGTACGGCGACCTGGCGGCGATGGCGGCCGCGATCACCGAGGACACGGTCGCGGTGCTGATCGAGCCGATCCAGGGCGAGGCCGGCGTGCTGGTGCCGCCGCCCGGTTACCTGCGCGGCGTGCGCGCGCTCTGCACCGAGCGGAACGTGCTGTTCGTGGCGGACGAGATCCAGTCCGGCCTGGGCCGCACCGGTGCCACGTTCGCCTGTGACCACGAGGACGTCCGCCCCGACCTGGTGCTGCTCGGCAAGGCGCTCGGCGGCGGCATCGTGCCGGTCTCCGCGGTCGCCGGCCGGCGGGACGTGCTCGGCGTGCTGCGCCCCGGCGAGCACGGCTCCACGTTCGGCGGCAACCCGCTGGCCTGCGCGGTCGCCACCGAGGTGGTGCACCTGCTGGCCACCGGCGAGTTCCAGCGCCGGTCCGCCACGCTCGGCGCCCGCCTGCACGCCGGGCTCACCGGCCTGATCGGCAAGGGCGTCATCACGGTACGCGGGCGCGGGCTCTGGGCCGGCGTGGACATCGACCCGGCGCTGATGACCGGCCGCCGCGCCTGCGAACTGCTGCTGGAGCAGGGCGTACTGGTCAAGGACACGCACGGCTCCACGATCAGGATCGCTCCCCCGCTCACCGTGACGGAGGACGACATCGACTTCGCGCTCGGCCGGCTGGCGGCGGTGCTCAGCTCCCCCTGAGGACCGCCCGACGAAAAGGGCCGCCCGGTCGGGCGGCCCTTTTCCGTGCTCGAGCGCGTCAGTTCGTACCGAACGGGTTGTAGAGCTCGCTCGGCGCCTCGGTCACCTCGGCCGGGTTCGGCGGCGTGACCGTGACCGGCGTGCCGTAGTCGGTGTAGTCGATCTTCAGCGGGCCCGCGGCCTCCGGCGACACCTTCTGGATGTCCACGGTCAGGTTCGACAGCCGGCCCTGGGCGTCCGTGGTGGCGGTGAACGGCACCTTCTGCGCCGCGCCGTCGCCGATCGTCACGTTGCCCAGGCCGGTCACGCCCGCGACCTTGGCCAGGTCGACCGTGCCGGTGAAGGTGTTGGTGCCGGTCTGCTGCACGTCCGCGCTGGCCGCGATGAACTGCGACGCCTTCGCCGGGTCGGTCTGACCGGGCGCGATGCTGAAGTTGCCGGTGCCGGACGCCTTCTGCGCGTCCAGGTGCATCCAGCCGGCCGGCAGAGCCTCGCCGAGACCGGTCACCTTCGCCCACGCGTCCTTGCCGATCAACAGCGTCCGCAGCGTGATGTCGCCGCCGTTCGCGCCGGTCAGCCGCATCGTGGTGTCGCCGGACTCCTTCACCGGGTCGATCTGGCCGGTCACCGAGACCGCGTCGCCGATCGTCATCGTGGTCTTGAAGCTGGTCGTGCCCAGCGCCTGCGTCGACGCGGCCAGCGCGGTGTCCGCCGCGCTCGGCGGGACGGTGGTGGTCGCCGCGGTCGGCGTCACCCCGACCGACGGCAGGGAGATGGTGGGCTCCCCGTTCTCCGCGCAGCCACCCAGCGCGAGCGCGCCCGCGACGGCCACGCTCGGCACCCACAGAATTCGGCGGTCCATCTGGTCTCCTTCGGTCTTCGTTGTCGATGTCTTTCCCCGACCGCGTCGGTCAGCAAACGAATCCCAGGCGGGGTTAGGGTCGGTGCATGGCGCAGTTGCTGGACGACGCAGCGGTAGGCAAGGCACTCGCGCAGCTCACGGGCTGGATCGGTGATCAGGAGGTGATCGTCCGGACCGTCGAGTTCCCGAGCTTCCCGGCCGGGATCGTGGCCGTGGTCGACGTCGCCAGAATCGCCGAGGAGCTCGACCACCATCCCGACATGGACATCCGGTGGCGCACGGTCACGTTCCGCCTGACCACCCACTCGGCGGGCGGCGTCACCGACCGGGACGTGCTGCTGGCGGGCCACATCGACGAGATCGTGGCCCGCGTGCTGGAGCAGGGCTGAATCCGGCATGATGTAGCTGCTCTGGCGGGAGGTTGAAGCGTGAGATTCGAGATCAGCAAGGTGCTCGACGCCATCGAGCGGCGGCTGTGCGTGGACCCGGCGATGGCGCGTGCCGTCCTCGACCTGTCGGAGATCGTCCGATATCAGGACCTCGATCAGGGCCGGCCGGCCAGCATGCTGCGCCTCGGCATGGTCGTCGACGCGCTCGGCCGCCAGCTCGCCGAGGAGGACGTGCCGGTCTACGTGGTGCTCCCCCGCGCGCTGCTCTCCGACGCCGACCTGACCTCGAACGAGCGCATGGTCGCCCGGCGCTGGGCCGACGACGGGCTCGTCGAGGTGGTACCGCAGATGAACGACCGGGTCCTGGAGATCGCGGACATCCTCGGCCTGCCCGTGCTCAGCCGCGACCGCTTCGAGGGCTTCCGCGGGTCGTACCCGTGGATCGGCGACCCCGGCCGGCTGGTCGCCCCGGTGGTCGGCCACGGCGGTGCCGCGCTCGTCGCCCGGGTCGGCGGCGGCCAGGCCACGGCGGGCCCGCCGTCACAGGCCGGCGTGCGCCTGATGAGCCGCCTCTGGCGCTGCCCGGAGAACCCGTGCGCCAGCTTCGGCGGGGCCGGCGGCGGTGACAGCTTCTTCGCCGACCTCCGCCAGCCCGAGCAGGAGGCCCGCCCCGGCGCTCAGCCACCGCCCACGCTGCGCAACGGCACCCCGACCTGCCCGCGGCACGGCGCCCGGCTCACCGACGCCGGTCCGCGCCCGGCCGCGGAGGCGCTCGCGATCCGCGTCGGCGGCGTGGTCCGCCAGCGCTTCGTGGTCGTCGAGAACGAGCCGCTCGAGGTCGGCCGCGCGCCGGACGGCGGCATCATGCTCGGCCAGTGGCTCTCCGACGAGGCCCGCAAGTGGATCAGCCGCGCGCACGTCCGCTTCGACCTGCGCGGCGGTGAACTCTCCGTCACGGACGTCAGCACCAACGGCACCGGCATCCGGCCCGGCGGCAGCATGGACGAGGACGACCGCCTCATCATCAAGCGCAAGACCCGCGTCCTGGAGCCGAACGACCTGGTCGAGCTCTACCCCGGCGTGCACGTCGGCCGCGCCCGCAACTGGACCTCCGGCGGCGTCGCCGACCCGGTCTCGGTCCTCACGGACGCGCCGACGATGAGCTTGCGGGTCGTGCCGCGGTCGTAGCGTCCCGACCCGCCTACCGAGCCGCGAGGACCGCGTCGACCAGGCGTGCGGTGTCGGTCAGGTCCGGCAGCACCACGGCGGCGCCGGCGGCCGTCAGCTCGGCCGCGCGGTAGCGCCCGGTGGCGACCGCGATCACGGTCGCCCCGGCCGCGTGCGCCGCCTCCACGTCCAGCGGCGTGTCACCGATCAGGACCGTGCCGAACCCGGCCGGTGCCGGGTAGCGGTCCACGAAGGCACGCCGGGCGACCGTCACCAGGTCCGCGCGGACCGCATGGTCCCGGCCGTAGGCGGCGACGGCCAGGTCGAGATGATCGCCGAGGCCGACCGCGGAGAGCTTGGCCAGCGCGACCGGGCCCAGGTTGCCGGTGAGCACGGACTGCACCACGGACGGTTCGGCCGCCAGCGCCCGGATCGCCTCGGCCGCGCCGGCCAGGATGGTGCCGCCGCCGGTGTGGAAGTCGTCGGCCGCGGGTGCGAGCGCCTCCATCTCGGCGATCAGGTCGTCCGGGGCGGCCGTGACGCCGTGCGCGTGCAGTACGTCCGTCATGATCGCGCGGTCGGTGCGGCCAGCCATCGGCACCCGGTGCACCAGCGGCGCACCGTACAGGCTCCGGAACGCGCGGTCGGCGAGGCGCCAGCCGTACCCGGCCGCGTCCAGCAGCGTACCGTCGATGTCCCACAGCACCAGGCGGGTCGGAACCATGCGTACGTACCCCTCTCAGGTCATCCGGCCGACGGCGGCACGCAGCCGGGCCAGATCGCGGCGCCGCCGCTCGTAGGTGATCGCCAGTGTGACCAGCACGATGCCGCCCACGGCGAACGGAAGCCAGCGTGGCAGCAGATCCCACACGCGCGCCACCTCGGTCACGGAGAGCAGCAGGAGCGTGCCGCCGCCGAGGACCACCGGGGACTGACGGCGGCGGACCGCACCGGCCACCACCAGGACGACCGCGCCGGCGCCGAGCAGCAGGCGGCGCTGCCAGGACGCGTCGCCCAGCAGGACCGCGGCGAGGCTGGGCAGCAGCGCGGCGGTGACGCTGACCGCGTACGCGCGCCAGCTGGTCAGCGCGGGCCACCGGCGCGCGGCGAGCACGCCGACCACGGCGGCGACCAGCGCGGCCGGCAGCGTGTACGCCTCCCAGACGCCGATCCGCACCGCACCGAGCAGCAGCCACCAGGCCAGCAGCAGCCAGCCGGCCGCGGTCAGGCCGAGCGGCCAGCGCCACGGTCCGAAGATCGCGCGGATGCCGACCGCGATGCTCCACAGCAGCGCGACGGCCGCGGCGTACCGCAGGTCCACGCCGATGACCAGCAGGAACGCGACGACGGCGGTGGCGTGCGCGGCCACCTCGACCGGGCCGGCCTCGGCGGGCCGGGTACGGCGCAGCAGCGCGCCGAGCGTCAGCGTGGCCACCGCGACGCCGAGGATGATCAGCGAGGTGGTCCGCAGCGGCAGGTCGGCCGCGGCACCGGTCGTGCCGGCCAGCGCGACCGCGGCCAGCACCGCGCCCAGCCATCCGCTCAGCCTGGCGCGCAGCCCACGACCGGTCGCGCCGATCACCACCCCCGCGATCAGGGACAGGCCCAGCGCGGCCAGCGTGGTGGCCGGCCGCGGGGACGCGCCCGCCAGCGCCGCACCCTTCAGCACCAGGCCCGCGGGTACGAGCAGCGCCGCGGTCCGCCGCACCCACCCCGCGACGAGCAGCGCGGTCAGCCCGAAGGTGACGCTGACGGCCGGGATCACCGGCCACGGTGCACCGGCGGCGGCCAGCCCGACCAGGGTCGCGAGCGCGGCGGCCGCGGCGGCGGCGAGCGTGGCCCAGCGGCGCCGGGACCGGTCGGCGACCTGCACGGCCAGCCAGACCACCGGGGTCAGCAGCGCGACGGCGGCGAACTCGCTCCACACCGGCAGCACGACCGTCCCCGGCGAGAGACCGGTGCCGGTGGGCACCTCGGACCAGCCGCGGTCGAGCCAGGTGTAGGGGGCGAGGACGACCGTGGAGATCGCGTCCACGACGCCGAGCAGGACGGCGATGAACAGCGGGAGACCGGCGAGGGCCAGCAGGGTCTGCCCCCAGGCCGCGAGCGGCCACGGCGTCGGCGGGACGCCGGGTGCCGCCCATGGCGACACGCCGGACGCCGTCGGTGACGGCGCGGCATCGGTCGCCGTAGGCAGCGGCGAAGCGGGAGACCGCGGCGCGGCGGCAGCAGCCGGTGAGACAGCGGGAACCGGTCCGGGATGCGGTGGCGTGGAGTGCGGGGCGAAGGCGAGCAGGGGCCGGCTGTACGCGGCGAGCGCGGTCAGCAGCAGGGCACCGGCGGCGTAGCCGAGGCGGGGGTCGCGGCCCGGGTCGAGGGGCAGGCCGGCGAACAGCATCACCAGGCCGAACGCGACACCGGCCGGGCCCAGGTAGGCGGGGCGCCAGCGCCGGACCGCGGCCACCGCGAGCAGCACCGTCGCGGCCGCGGCCAAGGACAGCCGGGCCGCGGTGGCCCCGTTCCAGGCAGCGCCCGGCACCGTGCCGTCGAGCACCGCGAGCGCGGCGAACGGCACGCCGGTCAGCGCGGCACCCAGCGCGGGCCGGCCGAGCAGCGAGTTCCGGCCGTGGGCGCGCAGCGACACCGCCACGCCGAGCACCACGGTCAGCGGCAGCAGGACCGCGAACGTGCCCGGCCACCAGGCGGCGAGCGCCAGCGCGCTCACCACGGACGCCGTACCGGCCAGCGCCCGGACCAGCACGGAGCGCGCGAGATCCGCGCGCGCCGCAGTGAGCAGCAGCGCCGCGCCGGCGGCCAGGGCGAGCCCGGCGGCCATCGCCACCGGCATGCCGAAGCCGAGCGGCAACGACAGGATCCCCAGCGTCACCGCGACGATCACCGGGTCGTGCCAGCCGCGCCAGCCACCACCCCAGTGCCGCGGCGCGACCGGCTCGGCCATCGGGGTCGAGGCGCCCGCGGTCGCGGGGATGAACATCTTCGGGGTGTACGCCGGCAGCAGCGGAGCGATCGCCAGCGGCAGTGTGGCGAGCGCGAGCGGGAACTGCCAGTCCAGGATCGCGTCCAGCCGGTCCCGCTCGCCCGCCTGCGCGATCGTGGCCAGCAGCCCGATCGCGGCCGCGGCCGCCAGTGCCGCGTACGTGCCGCACAGCACGGCCAGCGCACCGGCGCGCGGGCCCGGCCGCACCGCCTCCGGCAGCCGGGGCAGCACCACCCACACGGTCAGCGCGATCGCCACCAGCACCGCGGTCGCGGTGACCAGCCAGAACCGGTCGCCGTACTCGGCCACCGGCCGGACCGCCGCGATCGCGACCAGCACCACGAACACGCCGGACGCGACCGCCCGGAACCGCGCCCGGCCGGCCACGATCGAGGCCGCCACCAGCAGCAGGCCGGTGACCAGCAGCGCGGTCGGCGAGACGTAGCCGGGGACCCGCTCGTCCGCGATCAGCGCCAGCAGCGAGGCGGCGAACGCGGCGAACAGCCAGCCGCCGAAGAGCAGCCAGGCGAGGCCGCGCAGTCCGTGCCGTACCCCCGGATCGGTGGAACGCGCCCCGGCGCGGACCGGAAGCGGGAAGCGGGCCGCGACCAGATCGATCGCGGCCGTACCGGCCAGCACGAGCGCGGTCGCGTAGGTGCCGGAGCGGCCGAGGAGCATCGACGGCACCGGCTGGATCAGCAGCAGCGCGGCCAGCCGCGGCCCGGTGAGACCGGTGGCCCAGCCGTAGCCGGCCGCGATCACCGCGGCGAGCAGCGCGACCACGCCCGCGTACCGGGCCGGGTCCAGGGCGGTGACGCCGAGCAGGTTCACGTACCAGGCGGCGTAGCCGTCCAGCAGGATCAGCAGCATGCCGAGCGCGGCGAACGTCTCCGCGGTCGCCCGCAGATTGCGGCGCAGCGCGACCAGCGGCGCGGCCAGCGCGAGCGCGGTGACACCGCCCAGGATCGCGGCGCGGCCGGCCAGTCCGAACGTGGCCCAGGCGATCGTGGTGAAGACGATCGCGGCGGTGCCGAGCAGCAGGCCGCCGAGGATGAACAGCACGTTCTGCACGGTCCGGGTGGTGGTCTCCGGCCGGGCCGCGGGCGGCTCGGCCGGCGCCGGAGCGGGAGCCGCCGCATGGACCGGCGCCGCGGGGACCGTGACGCGCGCGGCGTGGATCTGCGCCAGCAACCCGGTGCGCCGCTGCTGCATCGCCCGCAGGCCGGTCGCGCGCTCGTCGTAGACCCGCCGGGCCGTCTCCAGGTCCCGCCGCGCGGTCTCGACCAGCGGCGTCAGCACGGCGATCCGCCCGTCCAGCGCGATCACCTCGGCCGCGACCGGGTTCGGCGCACGGCCACAGCCGGGGCATCCACGGTCCAGCGTGGCGGTCACACCGCACCAGGGGCACGGATATTCGGGCGCGAGTTCAGGCTGCACCCCGGCATCCTGTCGCGTTCCACGAACGCGCGGACAGAGTTCGCGTACCTAGCCGTGGATCGTGGCGTGCACCCAGGACAGGTAGTCGGGGTTGCCCGCGCCGACCGGGACCGCCACGATCTCCGGCACGTCGTACGGATGCACGGCGCGCAGGTGTTCGATCAGCGCGTCGAGCCGGTCCGTGGTGGTCTTGAGCTGTACCACCCACTCGGAGGCGGTCTCGACCGCGCCCTCCCACCAGTAGGTGCTGGTGATCGGCCCGCCGACCTGCGCGCACGCGGCCAGGCGGGCCTGGACGGCGGAGGTGGCGAGTGAGTCGGCGGCCGGGCGGGCGTCCACCGTGGTGGTCACCAGATGTGTCTGCTCCACGCCGCGCACGCTACCGCTCGCGGCGCCTCGCACGCATCGGCCGCGCGGGCTGTGGCTGATGGGCCTCGATCCAGTCGTCGATGCGCTTCCACCAGTCGAAGAGCCACTCGATCCGCTCCTGCTCGCCGGCCGGGATCTCCTCCGGCGGTACGGACCAGAAGCTCATCATGATGGTCTTGTCGGTCGGCAGTTCGCGCCACACGTCGCCGACCGTGACCATCTTGTCCAGCCCGGTGTGCGCCACGAAGATCACGCCGGCGTCCGGTGCCGCGTCGATCGCCGCGTTCAGGCCGCCGGGCTTGGGCGCGAGCACGTGCCGCATGTTCTCCGCGCGCCGGGCCATCCGTTCCAGGCCGAGCGAGCGGAGCCGGTTGATCGCCTTGACCCGGCGCTTCGGCGTGAAGTTGCCGCCCTCCGGGAAGATCACCAGCGCGTCGTTCGGGTCGAGGCCGACCGTGACGTCGAAGATCTGCTTCTCGATGTCCGCGCCGGGCACGTCACCGGGCGCGATGAACCGGGTCGGCAGCCGGTTGAGCAGCACGTCGATCGCCGGGTCCCACTGCAGCGTGTTCTTCAGCACGATCCGCGGCTCGCGGTCGAACCGGTTGACCAGCGAGTGGATCAGGATGAACGAGTCGCCCGGCCCGGCGTGCCGGCAGACCACGATCTCGGGACGGCCGGGCAGGGCCACGTCCGGGTCCGTACCGACGATCTCGATCTCCACATTGAGCGCGGCGCGGCACAGCCGGTACAGCGTGTTCAGGAACGCGCCGGTGACCACGTAGTGGGCGCGCTGGAACGCCGGCGACCGCTTCCGCCACCCGAAGCCGGACGCGAGCCACAGCGCCAGCAGCACGAGCAGCGCGGTGGCGTCCCAGACCACGTAGACGACACCGACCCAGACCACGCGCAGCAGCCGCAGCCGGCCGGGCAGCACCGGCGCCAGCAGCAGCGGCACCAGGAGCAGGAACGGAAGACCCAGCAGCAGTACGGCGGCGAGCGCCACCATCGCCGGACCGAGCACGAGCCTGCGGAACCAGCGTGGGGGTAACGGCATGCGGTCTACTCCGTCTTCACGTTGGCCTGCAGGTAGCGGCGGGACGCGGTGTAGGCGCGGCTGATCCGGCGGCCGGCCGCGGCCATGTCACGGTAGGCCCAGGGGCTGTCGTCCCGGGGTTCCCCGCCCCCGGCCGGCAGCACGTGCACCTCCACATCATCGGGCAGCGATGCCATCTCGCGCGCGAACCGGTGCCGCCGGGCGATCTCGAACGCCACCTGCGCCACCTCCCACGGACGGCGCGGTGCCACCAGCGCCCGCTCGATCCGGCCGACCTGGAGCACGAAGATGAGCTTCGCACCGCAGCGCACCGCCTCGTCGACCGGGATCGAGTTGACGATGCCGCCGTCCACGTAGTGCTCACCGTCGATCTCGGACGGCGGCAGCAGGCCGGGCACGGACGCGGACGCCAGCACCGCGCGAACCAGCGGCCCGGTGGTGAACCAGTGCTCCGCGGCCCGTTCGATGCTGGCCGCGCAGCACCGGAACGGCACCCGCAGGTCCTCGAACGTGGTCTGCTCGCCGAGCTCGCGCTCCAGCAGCCGGCGCAGCGGCGTCGGCGAGTGCAGGTGGGTGCGGGCCGCGAACCGGCGCAGCTGCCGGGCCAGCGAGTCGCCGTAGACCTCACCGGCCTCCGGCGACGCCCAGAGCCGAACCAGCCGGTCGGTGACCGACTCGGCGGGGTCGGCCGCGACCAGCGCGCCGTTGACCGCGCCGATCGACGTGCCCACCACCAGGTCGGGCGTGAACCCCGCGCGGAACAGGGCACGCAGCATGCCCACCTCGACGGCGCCGAGCACACCGCCACCGCCTAGCACGAACGCGACCGGGCCGTTGACCATGGGAAACATCCTTACATGTCACCGCTCGCGGTCCGGGGTCGCCCGTTTCGCACGGTACGTCCGCCCGCGTAACATCCCGTTGACAACACGTTCGGATTCGCGCAGCCTGATGTATCCGCTTGTCCCCACCAGGTGATCAGGTGTGAGAGATGCCCTCGCTGCACCCCGGCGGGCTGCTGGCCCGTAGGTATCGCATCATCGATCGAATCGGCTCCGGCGGCATGTCGGTGATCTGGCGCGCGCACGACGAGGTTCTCGACCGCACGGTGGCGCTGAAGGTGCTGGCCGCCTCGCTGGCCGCGGACACCCGGTTCCGCTCGCTGGTCCGGCAGGAGGCGCGGGCCGCGGCCGCGTTCGTCCACCCGCACGTCACCGCGGTGCACGACTACGGCGAGGAGATCGATCCGGACGGTACGGTCACCGCGTTCGTGGTGATGGAGCTGCTGCACGGTGAGGTGCTGGAGGCACGGCTGGTCCAGGGCCCGCTGGATCGGGATCATGCGGTGCGGGTCTGCGCCGAGGTGGCGGACGCGCTCGCGGCCGCGCACCGGCTCGGTATCGTGCACCGGGACGTGACCCCGGCCAACGTCATGCTCACCGCGCTCGGCGCGAAGGTGCTCGACTTCGGCATCGCCACCCACGTGGGCGCGCCGGACGAGGACGAGGACGGCGACACGTTCGGCACCCCGGCCTACGTGGCGCCGGAGCGGCTGGACGGCACACCGGCGCAGCCGGCCACGGACGTGTACTCGCTGGGCGTGCTGCTCTACGAGACCGTGACGGGGCGAGTGCCGTACCCGGCGGAGACCTGGGACGACCTGACCGAGGCGCTGGCCGGTACGGCCGCTCCGCCGCTCGACGGGCTGCCGGACGACGTGGCCGCGATCTGCCTGCGCTGCCTGGACCGGGACCCGCGGGCCCGGCCGACCGCGCACCAGGTGGCCGCGTCGCTGCGGGGACTGCTGCCGGTGCCGGCCCCGCCACGGCGGCGGCGCCGGGTGGCACTGCCGGCCACGGGCGCACTGGTGGCGGTCGCGGCCGTCTCCGCCGCGCTGTTCGCCGGCACGCTGCTGCGCCCGCCGCCGGACGACCATCTGGCCGCACCGCCGGTGCCGTCCGCGGACGCGACCACGCCGGTCCCGGCACCGGCCTCGCCGTCCACCGCTCCGGTCATACCGGCACCGGTTCCGGCCCCGGCCAGCGCGACCGCGCCGGTGCCGACGGTGCGCGAGGCGATGGCCGCGCTCGGGCACATCCTGGACGACGGCGTGGCGAGCGGCGAGATCACCGCGGAGGCCGGCCAGGATCTGCGCAACCTGGTGCGGAACCTGGAGGCGAACCTGGCCGCGGGCGGCGCGCACGACCTGGCCTCCCAGGTGCGGAACCTGCACGTGAAGGTGGGCGACCGGCTGCGCGAGGGCACGATCTCCACCGAGTACGCGACAGAGCTGGGCGCCGCGCTGGACCGGCTGGCGATCGCGGTTTAGACGCGCGTGATCCTTCCCTTAAGTACCTTTTAACTTCCCGCCGTTGTTGATGTTGACCGCTAACGTCCTTCCGTGGCGAGCGGCGAACGCCCACATGTCGCCACGCCGTCAACCGCGTGTGACCGATCGGCCGGGTCGCGCGCGCTCCACGGACAGGAAGAAACCTCATGCCCACGACACGTGAGATCACGGTTCGCGGCGCGGACATGACCACCCCGGCCCAGCCCGCCCGTTACTTACGGTAGCCCTGCCGCCACGTTGAAAGGGCTCCCCGTTGGTTGCGCCGGGGAGCCCTTTCGGGCTGTCCGAGCCCCGGCAGCGCCGGACGCGCGAGATCATGATCTGCTTACGTTCAGCGGATGCGGGCGCCGGTGGAGTCGAAGAGGAGCAGGCGGGCCGGATCGACGGCGACGGTGAGGGACTCGCCGGGGCGAGGGAGGCCGCCGGCGGCCGGGATGCGGAGCACCAGGTCGCCGTCGCCGATGTCGCGGGCGTCCGCGGGTGGTTCGTAGGCGGGGTAGAGGCCGTAGCGGCGCGGGGGCTCGGTGCGTGGCAGCAGGCGGCCGATGACGCCGCGGCGAGGTTCGGGGTCGGGTGGGTCGGCCAGCAGGCCGGCGAGGTGGGCGGGGTCCGCGGTTTCGATCATGGTGTGGGCGGGTGGTGTCGGCAGGCCGCCCGCGTCCAGGTGGACGATGCCCTCGAAACCGTGGTTCTCGACGTGCCGGACCTGACCGTGCAGGCTTGCGCCGTCGGCCGGTGCGGGCACGGTGGCGCGCAGCGCGTCCGGGCGCAGGCCGATCGTGACCCGTTCGTGCCGGAGCAGCGCCGCCGTGCGCGCGTCGCCGGCCGGCAACATCAGCACCTGGCTGCCCAGGTCGACCGCCACCCGGCCGTCGACCGGATAGACCGCTCCCTCGAACAGATTCGCCCGCGGCGTGCCGAGGAACGCGGCGACGAACACGGTGGCCGGGTCGTCGTAGACCTCGGCGGGCGTGCCGACCTGCTGGAGTACGCCGTCGCGGAGCACGGCCACCCGGTCCGCCACGGACAGCGCCTCCGCCTGGTCGTGCGTGACGTAGAGCGTGGTCACGCCGACCCGGCGCGCGGTCGCGGCCACCTCGCCGCGCAGCTCGGCCCGCAGGCCGGCGTCCAGATGGGCCAGCGGTTCGTCGAGCAGGAACACGCGCGGCTGCCGGACCAGCGCGCGGGCCATCGCCACCAGCTGCCGTTCCCCGCCGGACAGTTGCGCGGGCCGCCGGTCCAGCACGTCGGTCAGCCCGAGGCGCGCCGCCGCGTTCGCCACCAGCTCGGCCACGCCGGGCGCGGACCGCAACGGAAACCCGATGTTCTGCGCGACCGTGAGGTGCGGGTAGAGCGCGTAGTGCTGGAAGACCATGGCCACGTTCCGGTCCCGGGTGGGCAGCCGGTCGACGATCTGCCCGCCGAACCGCACGTGCCCCGTGGTCGGGGCCTCCAGGCCGGCGACCAGCCTGAGCACGGTGGACTTGCCGCAGCCGGACGGTCCGAGCAGGACGACGAGCTCACCGTCCGCTATGTCCAGCGACAGGTCGTTCACGGCCACGGTCCCGTCATCGAACACCTTCCCCAGGTGGTCGAGCCCCACGGCCGTCATGCCGACATGGTGAGGCGCTCCCCCACCACCCCGCCACCCCACATCGACGGACGGCACTCTCTCCGCGCCGAGCGGTTCCGCGCGACGGCTCGTGCCCGCGGCGGACCGGAACGTCAGGGGCGGGTCCGGGTGTCGAGCCAGCCGTTGTCGTCGGTGTCGGTGAGGCGGGTGTCGGGGGTGCCGTCGTGGTCGGTGTCGTAGTCGGCGTGGTCGATGAGGCCGTCGGCGTCGACGTCGTGGCCGGTGAAGTCGGTGCCGCCGTCGTTGTCGCGGTCGACCAGGATCTCGACGCCGCCGCCGGTGCGGCCGCGGACGCCGTGCGGGTCCCAGGTGCCGTCGCCGTCCGCGTCGACGCGGGTGGCGTAGCCGTCCGGGACCGGCGGTGGAGCGTCGCCGAAGGACTGCGTGGTGGCGTCGCCGAAGCCCTGAGCGGGGAGGGGCGCGGCACCGAACCCGGCTGTGGGCACGCCGGGCCCGGTGCCGAAACCGGCCGCCGGGGCGCCGGGGCCGGTGGCGTGCAGGGACGTCGAGGAGCCGCCGGTGGGGCCGAACCCGGCGGTGTACGGGCCGGCCGGGGCGGCATCGGCCGGGAAGATGTCGCCGAGCAGGCCGAACATGCTCGACTGGTTGGTGCGGGACTCGACCGTGCTGTGGCCGGTGTCGCCGGTGCCGGTGAAGACCTGGCTGCGCAGCAGCGCCGCCTCGTCGGCGGTGAGCGTGTAGCCGGCCAGTGCGCGGTCCGGGTCGGTGGACAGCGCGGTGCCGAACGCCGGGTCGGTGACCAGGCGTTCCAGGGCGTCGTCGAATCCGGGCATCAGTCCAGCTCCGGCATCGGGACGGGCTGCGGGCGGGGGTGGCAGGCCCCGCACTGCAGCGCGTCGTCGACGACCAGGCCCTCGGCGCGGCGGCGCGAGTCGGAGCGGTGCACCTCCAGCAGGTACGGGCCGAAGCGCGCGTGATCCTCGCACACGCCACGGCCGCAGAACCGGCATGAGCCGCGCGCGGCCTTGGCGCAGAACCAGCAGAGCACGTGACCTCCTCAGGACACCGACATCAGAACAGGATCACGGTCTCGGAGACCGACGGGACGGCCGGCACCGAGGACTGCTCCGCGGGTACGGACGGGGTGAACGTACCGCTGGAAATGGTCGGTTCGCCGGTGTTGGTCGGTTCCGGGTCCGGGCTCGGCTCAGTCGTCGGCGGGTTGGTCGTGGGCGACGGAGGCGGCGGCGCCTGGGTGGTCGGACGCGGCGGGTTCGGCGAACGCGTCACCGGAGGCGGCGGCACCACCACTCCACCACCGTTGTCGTCGTCATCGTCGTCGGTCGGCACCACGTTGCCGGGCACGGACGGCGTCGGAGACGGCGAACTCGACGGCGACGGGGACGGCGACGGCGACGGCGACGGCGAGTCCGACGGCGTCGGCGACGGCGACGGCGAACCGGACGGCGTCGGGAGCGGGTCCGGCAGGCCGTCGGCGCAGTCCAGGTCGCGGCGCGTCTCCGGCTGGTTCACCCGGTCCGCCAGCACCTCGCCCCGGGACACCACGGCCTGCCCGTTCTCCACCGCGTACCACGCGGCCCCGGTGCTGCTGACCGCGATCCGCGCACTGGAGATCTCCAGCGACAGCGGCCGGAACGCACCGCTGGTCGACGCCGTGTCGGACAGGATCCGCCCGTCCTCGAGCTCCAGACCGGCGTACGGCGTGCGGGTCCGGTCACCCTCGGTGCGCAGGTCGCGGATCTCGGCGGTGCTGCCCGCGCACAGCACGGAGAACGCACCGCCGCGGAACGTCAGCGATGCCCGCGACTCCGTGCCGACCCAGACCTCCGCACCGATCGGCAGCTGGTAGCGGCTGCCCTCGTCGAGCCGGACCATCCGCCCGGCCACGCCGACGTCGACGGTGCCGGTCTCCGCGGTCAGCAGCGCCCGGTCGCCGGGCATCTCGGCCCACGCGGGCGCGGGCCTCAGCTGCGCGGCGGTGAGCCCGAGCGCGAGCAGCAGGACCAGCAGCACCAGCCACCAGAGCCTGCGCTCGAACCGGCCGTCCAGCCCGTAGTCGACGCCACCGGGCGGCATACCGGGCGGCGCGGCCAGCGGCGGGTAGTCGCCGCCGGAGTGCACGCCGGTCGACGGGCGCAGCGGTGGCCGGTCCGCACCCTCGAACGAGGAGCTGCCGGCGAACGTGGCCGCGGCACCGGCCATCGCCGGGATGGTCCACAGCCGGACCGGTGTGCGCGCGACCGCGACCGGGCCGGGGTAGCCCTCGCCGACCGGGCCGATCATGGTGCCGCGCCGCAGCTCACCGCCGTCCGGCAGGACGATCGCGCCGGACTCGATGATCACCGCGTCGGTCGGCCCGTCGAGCCGGATCGCGTCGCCGGGGTTGACCGCGGAGGAGCGCGCGGCCGCGAGCATGCCCATCCGGCCCTCGGGCGAGAGCCCGGTCAGCGCCGGTGTGTCGTCGAAGAGCGCTTCCGCGTACGCCCGGTCGGTGGGCGGTGGTCCGGGCAGCGGGCCGATCGCGGTCGCCACCGCGGTCGACGGGATCGCGAGCAGCACGGCGTCGCCGGACACGTACCAGTCCAGGGCGGCCGGGGCACCGGCGAGCGCGGCGTCCAGCCCGACCGTGGAGCCGGGGCCGGCGTGCTGGCGCAGGATGCCGCCCGGGTCGCCGGGGCGCCGGCCCTGCAGCGCGCCCTCGATCACCACGTACACCGTGGGCTGCGCGCCACCGGCGGCGATCAGCTGGCGGCCGTCGCCGGGACGCTCCCAGTGCGCCTGCCGGGCGAGCCGGGTCAGCACCTCCGCGGGCAGCCGGCCCAGCATCGAACGGTTGAGCGCGTGCTGCCGGTGTGGCGTGTCCTCGGCCCGCTTCCGCTCCCGGCGCATCGCACGGAACCGCCGCAGGCGGCGGGAGAGCCAACCCACCAGGAGGTACGCCAGGGGCGCGCACAGTCCGCCGATGATCAGCAGCAACAGCAGCCGGGGGCCGAACCCGCCGTGCCAGAGACCGGAGACCAGTCCCTGCACCCGGTCGGCCCAGACGCGGTAGAACACGTTCGCCGCGATCACCAGCCACAGCACCGCGAGCGTGCCGTAGAGCGCGATCAGCCGGCCCTCCGCGTCCAGCTCGCGCCAGCGCGGCGGACGGCGGCGCAGCCGGCCGGCGACGAACGCGAGCCCGCGTGCCCGCAGGTTCGGGATCTCCAGCCAGTCCATCAGCAGGTAGTAGCCGTCCAGCGCGAGCAGCGGGTTCAGGTTGAACAGCGCGTTCAGGTACCACGCGAAGGCCAGCTTGAACGCGAGCGGCGCGACAGCCGGGAAGATCAGCCCGACGATCTGCGCGGAGCCGGCCAGCACCAGGCCGGCGGCCGGTCCGGCGAGCGTGGTGCGCAGCCGCGCGCGACGGCCGGCCATCCACACGTCGCTGGTGTCCACGAAGACGGACGGGATGCCGAAGTAGACCAGGAAGCCGGCGGCCGGGACGCGCCGGCCCATGTGCTTGGTGGCCAGTGCGTGGCCGAGCTCGTGCGCGGCGAGCGCCACCACGTTGAGCGCCAGCAACACGATCGCGCCGACCAGGAACGAGCCGTTCGACACGAAGACGGACTGGTCGCCGCGCCACCAGGTCCAGGCGAAGAGGCCGAAGCCGGCCAGCGCGACGATGCCGAACAGCACGGCCGCGACCGGCGTGAAGAAGAACCGGCCGCCGAACCGGTAGAGCACGTCGATGATCGGGTCCACGTTCGCCACGGCCATCCGGCGGCCTCGCGCGGCGGCCAGCAGCCCGGCGCCCACGCGCAGCGCGAGCGGGCGGCGGCGCACCTGCTCCAGCGGCCCGAACGCGTCCACCGGCAGCTCGCCGAGCATGCGGTTCGCGGCCAGGTCGGCGACGAGCCGGCGGACCTGGTCGGGTGCGAGCCGGCCGGATATGTGGGCGAACTCCGCGACCAGCCGCGCGACCGTGCGGGAACCGTCCATCAGCTCGGCGAGCTGCCACTCCTCCGGGCTCAGCCGCAGGTAGCTCGACGGACCGGCGTCGTCGGGCGAGCGGAGCATCACATAAGGCACGCCGCGGACGCTGGTCAGCTCGGCGGTCTCGATGCCGGACCGCAGCTCCGGCCGGGCCCGGGCCGGGTTGATCCGGTCGATCACCGCGGACCACACGTCGGTGTCGGAGGGCCCGATCGGCTGGCCGGGAGCGCGTCCGGCAAGGGCCTCCCAGACGCTCAGCCGTGTTTCAACGATCGACACTGCATGATCTCCGTTTTCGCCTGGTGACCCCCCGTCACCCGGGGCCCGCCGCCCCGCCAGGAAGAGTATCGACCAGGCGCCATGACCGATAGAGGCGAGTGCTGACCAGCGCACACGGGTGTGGCGGGCGACATGACCAACCCCCTCGGTCATGTCGCCCGCCACGTGGGGAGCAGGCGGGGCGAACCCCGCCCTGGTGCGGCTGTGAGTGGTGCGTCAGGAGGCCTCGGCGAGCGTCGCGGTCGCGGTCTTCTCCGCGCCACTGCGCTTGTAGGTGACCGTCATCTGCTGGCCGACCTTGCCCGCCTGCACCGCGGTGATCACGTCGTCCGAGCTGTTCACGGCCTTGCCGTCGATCTGGGTGATAACGTCACCGCGCTGGATGCCGGCCTTCTGCGCCGGGCTGTCCTCGCTGACGCTGCTGACCAGCGCGCCGCCGCCCTCCGCCTCGGTCAGGCTGACGCCGAGGAACGGGTGGCTGACCTTCTGCCCGGTCTTCAGCGCCTCGGAGACCTCCTTGGCCTTGTTGCTCGGGATCGCGAAGCCGAGGCCGATCGAGCCGCTGCCCTGACCGGAGGTGGCGATCGCGGTGTTGATGCCGATCACCTCACCGTTCGTGTTGACCAGCGCACCGCCGGAGTTGCCCGGGTTGATCGGCGCGTCGGTCTGCAGCAGCCCCGCGATGGACTGGCCGGCCTGCTGCTGGCCACCGCCGAACGGGCTCTGCTCCTCCTCGCCGGCGACCTGGATGGTCCGGTCCTTGGCCGAGATGATGCCGGCGGTGACCGAGCCCTGAAGGCCGAGCGGGCTGCCGAGCGCGAGCACCGTGTCGCCGACCTTGACGGCCGCGCTGTCGCCGAACTTCGCGGCGGTCAGGTTGGAGACGCCCTCCGCCTTGACCACACCGAGGTCGGTACGCGCGTCCGTACCCACGACCTGGGCCTCTGCCTTCGTGCCGTCGGCGAAGACAACGGTGACCCGGCCGCCCTGCGCGCCGCCGACAACGTGGTTGTTGGAGAGGATGTAGCCGTCCTCGGTGAGCACCACGCCGGAGCCCTCGCCGGTATCCGTGGTGATGGAGACCACACTGTCCTGCACCGCGGCCGCGATCGAGGCGAGCGACGAGCGGTCGATCACCGGGGCGGGCTCGCCGTTCGCGGTGTTCGTGGTGTTGACGCCCGGGGTGTCGTCGTCCATCGCGTTGGCGGTGACCGCGCCGACCGTGCCGGCACCGAGCGCGAGCACCACGGCCGCGGCGGCGGTCGCGGCGAACCGGCCGAACCGGCGGTCACCCGGCGACGACTGCGGCGGCGGCACGGGTCCCACCGGCCCACCGGCCCACGGCGGCACCGGCGGCTGACCGGGGTGGTTCTGGCCGGGGTGCGCGCCGGGGTGGCTCTGGCCGGGGTAGCCGGCGGGCTGGTAGGCACCGGCCGGGACCGGCTGCGCCCACTGCGACATCGGCTGCGCGCTGGCCGGCGCCGCGGCCGGCGGCAGGTGCGACGTCTGGCCGGCGGCCGGTGCGGCCCACGGGCTCGGCGGGTACTGCCCGTAATTCGGCCGGCCGGCCTCGCTCGTGGCCGCGGGCGGGACGAGGTTGGTCGGCACCGGCTGGGTGACGGGCTCGGACGTGAGGGGCCGGTTCGCCTCGTCACTCGAGCCGGACGGCCCCCGCAGCCCTTCGGCCGGGTGCCGGTAGCCCTCGGCGGGGGTCCCCTGCGCCTCTCCGGCGGGGGCCTGCTGCCCCTCGGGGGTGGTCTCGTGCTCGTTCATGTCTCCCACCTTCCCGCCGACATCTGCGACGGCCCTGAAATCGCCCTGAAGGTTAACTGTGAATCCAAAACGGGGGATATATCAGGGCTTATCAGGGCGGATATCCGACGCGACCGCGTCAGCACCCTCATCCTCCGGGAAGTCTTCCAGCTCTTCGTCAGCGTCGTCCGAGTCCGCGTCGAGTTCGGTCGGCACCAGCGGCAGTCTTACCCGGAATGTGGCGCCGTTACCCGGCGTGCTCTCCACCTCGACGACCCCCTCGTGCGAGGAGACGATGGCCGCCACGATCGCCAGGCCGAGCCCGGTGCTGATGGTGCCGGCCGCGGTGCGGGTGCGGGCCGCGTCCGCCCGGTAGAACCGCTCGAACACCCGGTCGATCTGCTCCTGGGTCAGCCCGCCGCCGGTGTCGATCACCTCGACCACGCCGGCGACGCGCCGCCCGTCCGCGTCCGCCTCCGCGCGCAGCCGCAGCGTGACGGACGCGTCCGCCGGCGTGTGGGTGAGCGCGTTCGTCATCAGGTTGCCGAAGACCTGCCGCAGCCGGGACTCGTCGCCGGTCACCACCAGCGGCCCGGACCCGGGTGCGATCTCCAGCGTGATCTTCCGGTCCGGCGCGATCGCGCGCGCGGCCTGCACCGCGTCCGCGGCCAGCACCGGCAGCTCCACCGGGCTCAGGTCCAGCGGGCGCTCCCGGTCCAGCCGGGCCAGCAGCAGCAGGTCCTCGACCAGCAGGCCCATCCGCGCGGCCTCGTCCTCGATCCGGCGGACCAGCTTGGGCGGGTCGGTGGCCGCACCCTGCCGGTACAGCTCCGCAAAGCCGCGGATCGTGGTCAACGGCGTGCGCAGCTCGTGCGACGCGTCCGCCACGAACTGCCGCATGCGCTGCTCCGAGTTGCGCGCCCGGGCCTCGGACGCCTGCGCGCGCAGCGCCGCGTCCCGCGCGACGCTCTCTGCGGACCGGGCCGCCGCCTCGGACGCGGCACGCGCCGCGAACCCGGCCTCGATCTGGGTGAGCATGCCGTTCAGCGCGCGGGACAGCCGGCCCAGTTCGCTCTGCGGCTCGTCGATGCCGGGTTCCGGGTCGGGCACGCGGCGGCTCAGGTCACCGGCCGCGATCGCGCCCGCGGTCTGCTCTATCTGATCCAGCGGCCGCAGGCTGGTGCGCACCATGCCGGCGCCGATCGACGCCAGCATGATCAGCACCGCGCCGCCGACCAGCCCGTCGATCCAGATCAGCCGCTTGACCGCGAGATCGACCTGCTCCAGGTTCTCCCCGATGTGCAGGACCTCGTTGTTCGGCAGCACCGTGACCAGCATGCGCCAGCGAATCTTGCCGTTCTCCGACTTCACCGTGTACGCGGTGCCGGCCACCGCGGCTATCTCCTCCCGGCCCTCGACCTGCGGCGGAAGATCGCCCTGCCCGAGATGGGCGTCGTAGACCGGGTCCTTGCCGACACCGTTCATCGCGGTGACCCGGCCGTAGTAGTCGGTCGGGACCGTTACCTCGCCGCCGTTGACGAACATCGCGGCCGCGTTCGCGTCGTTCGCGATCTGGTGCAACTGGTCGTCGACCAGCCGGACCAGGTAGGACCGCAGGAAGTACGCACTACTGACGCTGATCACGATGAGCGCCACGCCGACCAGCACCAGCACGCTCGCGACCAGCTTGAGCCGCAGCGGCGTGCTGCGCAGGCGGGCCTTCACCGTCGCCTACTGCGCGGGCTTGCGGAGCACGTAGCCGACCCCGCGCAGCGTGTGGATCAGCCGCGGCTGCGTGGTGTCGACCTTGCGCCGCAGGTAGGAGATGTACGACTCGACGATGTTGTCGTCACCGCGGAAGTCGTAGTTCCACACGTGGTCCAGGATCTGCGCCTTGGAGAGCACCCGGTTCGCGTTCAGCATCAGGTAGCGCAGCAGCTTGAACTCGGTCGGCGACAGCTGCACCCGGCTCCCTGCCCGGTAGACCTCGTGCGTCTCCTCGTCCAGCTCCAGGTCCGCGAAGGTCAGGCGGGAACTTTCCTCGGCCGTCGCGCTGGTCCGGCGCAGCACCGCCCGGATCCGCGCGGTCAGCTCCTCCAGGCTGAACGGCTTCGTCACGTAGTCGTCGCCACCCAGCGTCAGCCCACGGATCTTGTCATCGGTCGCGTCCCGCGCCGTCAGGAAGACCACCGGCGTCCGCGTGCCGCCCTCCCGCATCAGCTTGATGACCTCGAAGCCATCCAGATCCGGCAACATCACATCGAGCACGACCAGGTCCGGCCGCCGATCCCGGGCTGCCGCCACCGCCGCGCTACCACTCACCGCGGTCGCGACGTCAAAGCCCGCGAAACGCAGGCTGGCCGACAGCAGCTCCAGGATGTTCGGGTCGTCCTCGACGACGAGCAGTCGCGCCTCAGTCTGTGTTGCGGCCATGCCGCCATCATTACGCGCTGTTCTGGAGGGTTTCTGGAGACCCACTGAGAACAGTCTGTGAAAACCCAAACCCCCAGAGCCTCCGATGGTACGGCCAAAGCCACCCAACGACGACCGCCCGCTCCCGGGCGACCGCACTCCCAGCCGACCGCGCCCCCAGCCGACCGCACTCCCAGCCGACCGCACTCCCAGCCGACCGCGCTTCCGGCGGGCCGCGCTTCCGGCCGGGCCGCGCTTCCGGCCGGCCGCGCCGCTTTCCGGCGACGCTGCTTTTCTCATGGCGCTGCTTTCCGGCAGCATCACCGGCCGGCGCGCTGCTTCCCCGCGGTGCTATGGGCCGGTTCCCGCGGCGCTATCAGCCGGTGGCGCTGCTTTCCGGCAGCGCTACCGGCCAGCGGCCCCCTCGGCCGGGAGCGCTCCGGCCTCAGTTACAAAGGAGGCGGCGGATCCGGGTCAGCGTCGCGTCCAGCACCTCGCCGATCTCCCGGACCTGGTCCTCGGTCGCCCGCACTCCATCGATCATGGCCTGCGCATCGTCGACGAAGAGACCCAACGCCTTCTCCAGTTCGCTGAGCTCCCGCTCCTCGGTCCCGCGGCCAGACTTCCCGCCGGACGCCTCCTGCCCGCCCGGTGTTTCCTGCCCGCCCGGTGCTTCCTGCCCGCCCGGTGCCTCCTGCCCGCCCGGTGCCTCCTGCCCGCCCGGTGCTTCCTGCCCGCCCGGTGCTTCTTGCGCACCGGCCGGGTCTTCGGCGCGGGCTGGACCTGCGTCCGTGGAGGATCTACCGGGAACCGTGTCCGGCGTGGGCGGCTCCGGGAAGCCGTTGTCGAAGAAGATCCGGATGCCGCTCGGCATGGTCAGCGGCGGCGTTCGGGCTCCCCCGCCGCCGGGCATGCTGAAGCCGGACCGACCGCCACCCGATTCACCGGGGGCACCGGAAGCCCCGGGTGCACCGGCAGCCCGGGAAGCACCGGCAGCCCCGGAAGCACCGGCAGCCCCGGCGGCACCGGCAGCCCCGGGCGCACTGGGAGGTTTGCCCTCGCTCGGGTAGCCGGGGGCACCCGGAGACCCAGGCTCGACAGGGGGGCCTGCCGTGCCGGGCGGTGGCTGTTCGTAGCCGGCCGGGGGCGGCGGCGCGGGCGGGGTCCAGCGGGCGGCGGGCTGCTGGGGCCGGCGGAACTGCCGGGTCGCGTCGCGCAGCTCTCGCTTGAGGTCACGAACCGAGCCCTGCACCTGCGACTGGATCTGACCGGCCAGGCTGCTCAGGTCGCTGATCGACGCGGAGATCTCCGCCTCCAGCGCCTGCAGCTCCTCGGCCCGCCCGCGCAGCTCCTCCCGACCCGCCTCGGTGATCTCGTAGGTCTTGCGCGCACCCGCCGCTACGTGCGTCACCAGCCCTTCGGCCTCCAGACGCGCCAGCCGCGGATAGATCGTGCCGGCGCTCGGCGCGTAGAGCCCGAGGAAGCGATTCTCCAGCAGCCGAATGAACTCGTACCCGTGCTTGGGCCCGTCATCGAGCAGTTTGAGCAGGTAGAGGCGAAGGCGCCCATGGCTGAAAACGGCCGTCATGCCGACCCCTCCGCAGGATCACGGCGCACCGGCCCGGCAACGGCGGGCTCATCATTCGGATCGGCGTCCTCGGCCGCCACGGCGGGACGGGACAGCAGCGCGATGCTGCCGGAGATCGCGGAGGCGCTGAGCCGCCCCGTGCCCTGGCCGAGCCAGCCGTTCACCGTGCTGCCGCTGAGCGTGGTTCGCTCCGCCAGCTCCTCCGGGAACGAGCTGGTCACCTGGCCCGCCAAGGCACGCAGCTCGATCGCGAGATCACTGTCCTCCGGCACGCGCGCGGTGATGCTGCCGGACGTGGTGTCCAGCCGGATGTCGCTGTCCGCCGCACCGTCCAGATCGCAGGTGATGCTGCCGGAGACGGTGGTGCCGCGCACCGTGGTCACCGGGCTGTCCGCCAGGATCAGCTCGCCGGAGACCGTATCCATGATCAATTCTCCGGCCACGCCGACCGCCTCGACCGGCCCGGAGACTAGGTTCGCCCGGGTCAGCCCGCCGACACCCATCAGCGTGATGCTCCCGGCGGTCACGTCGACGTCGGTGCGTTCACGCAGCCCGGACGCGATCACCCGACCGGAGATCAACCCGAGCGTTACGCGGGACGCGGGCGGCACGGCAATCGACACGTCGACCGCAATCCGCTTGGCCAGCTGCATGATCCACGAGAGCAGCCCCAGCCACGCGCTGCCCCCCTCCTGACGCACGCGAAGCACCCCGCCCTCCAGCTCGACCTGGACCGCACGGCCGCCGACCTTCGACACCTCGATTCGGGCGGGGCCGTCCGCGCCGATCACGGTTAGCCGCCCCACCAGCAGGCTGACCTCCAGCCGACGCACGTCCGCCGCACAGGTGATCTTCGAGGGTTCGTGGATCGTCCAGCTCGCCATGTCGGCCCCCAGTGCGTGCTCGGCTTCGTGTCGCCAGCCTACGCGATACATCGCGATATAACTAGGGCGCCACGAGTCGACGGTGCACGGCCGTTGGCGATCTTCAACCCTCCGGCCGCCAGCGGCTCAGCTCGCCGGGCTGCGGGGCGGGGCCGGGCAGGGACGGGTCGCCCGGGCCGGCCAAGCCCTGGATCAGCAGCGCAAGGTGCCGGCGCCGGAGCTGAACGGTCCGGACGGCGTCGGCCACACGGATCGCGGCACAGCCCTCCAGCACCAATGCCAGGTCCTCCGGCGTCACGTCCGCCCGGAGCCGCCCACCCGCCTGCGCGCGCTGCACGAGCCGCGCGGCCAGCTCGCCGGCCCTCGCAGCAGCCTCCCGCAGCTCGGCGGTGGGCGTGAAGGCGCCGGCCAGACGCTCCGTCAGCGAATGCACGTCGGCGTCGACCACCCGACCCAGGAAGGCGACCAGGGCAGCCCAGCCATCCGGCTCCGCCTCGGCCTCCTCAGCCTCGAGGATGAAGCGGTGCAGGCCGCTCAGGCACAGCTGCCGCAGTAGGTCCTCCTTGCCCGCATAGCGCCGGTAGAGCGCGCTGATGCCGACACCCGCACGGCCGGCGACCGCGGAGATGGGGGCGCTCGGGTCGTTCACGAACACGTCCCGCGCCGCGGTGAGGATCACCTCGTCGTTGCGCTTGGCGTGCCCCCGCCGACCGGAAAGGCCACGGCTGGATTCTTCCGTCACGACATCACTCTAGCACTGGAACGGATCATTCCGCTCCGCTATGCTCGGGCGGAACAAAGGATTCCGTTCCAGCGCGGTTCGGTGTCGCGCCAGCACGAACCCTGGACACGCCAGTTACGAAGCTTCACTGCGCCAGCACAGAAGGGGAGACGATGAGCGACCTGAAGCTGAGCACATCCGCACGGAGCGCCGCCGGGCTGCCGAGCGAGCCTCCTCCGGAGGAGATACCGCCCGAAGCGGCGTCGGTGCGGGCGCCGGTCCGCTGGCGGGAGGTGCTGGCGGACGCGCATTCCGCACTCCGGTTCGCGGTCAAAGGCGTGCCGGTGGGCGGCTGGAGTCTGCCGACGCCGTGCGCGGAGTGGACCGTCGGGCAGGTCCTGCGGCACACGCTGGGCAACCAGGCACGGTTCGCCGCCACCATCAGTGGGGGCCTCTGGCCGCCTGAGGATCCCTACGCGCCGAGCGAAGCACCGCTGACCGACCCACTGGGGGCAACCATGGAGGTGATCGCGCTGGCTCGCGCCGCGTTCACGACCGTGCCCGACTCCGTGCCGGCGGTGCCGACGCCACTGCCGGCCGGTCCGCTGCCTCCCTGGCTGGCCGCCGGGGCCTGCGCGCTCGACGCCGCGATTCATGCGTGGGACATCGCGGTCGCCACCCGGCAGTCGTCACCACTCACCCCCGAGATCGCCTATTCACTGCTCCTGGTCTCGACCGAGCTCGTCGAGCCGCTCCGCCCCTACGGCGCATTCGCATCACCCTTCGACCCGATCGAGGAGGCCCGCGCGCTCGGCAGCGCCTACACCGGCGAGCTGGCCGACGACGACGCTTCTTCCGTACTTCGCTATCTGGGCCGCAACCCGATCTGGAGCCCTCCGTCCGGCCTCCACGACAACATCGCCTGAACCGCAAACGGGAACCTGCTTCATATATCCGCGCCCGGCCGCTGGCGCATACCCGCGTATCGCAGCCACCCGGCCCGCGCCGGGCAGCGCGGCCGGATGCGGCAAACCTCCGGGCCGCATCGGTGCGGCGCCGGAGGCTTGGTCGGGTGAAATCAGGCGGCGAGGTCCAAGCGGCCATGTACCGGCGCAGGCGCGGATGCCGCGCTCGACGCGGGAAGCGAGGACGGAGCCAAGGCCGAAGCCGGATCCGGCATCGGGGCCGGAACCGGGGCCGAGGCCGGGGCCGGGGCAGGGGCCGGAACCGAGGTTGGGCGGCGGTAGGGGCGGACGACGCCCTCGGCGGCGCGGGCCAGGACACGGCGGTTTGCGTCGAGGTCGGGGTGCAGAGCCGGTTCGATCGTGACCACGGCGGTCAGGTCGCGGATTGCGATCACGCGGATGGCGCACGCGAAGAGGCTTTCGGCGGAGAGGAAGGTGGCGATGGTGCTGTCCGGGCCGGTTCGGCCCTCGCGGTAGCCGAGGCGGATCGGGACGACGGCGGCGTGGGCGTCGACGGCGGCCTGGAACACCGCGGGGCGCCAGCGTCCGGTGAGGGAGTTGTCGGCGCGGTGGCCGGGGCCGGTGGAGCGGCCGCAGCCGGTGGTGCCGGCCGGGAAGACGGCGACGAGGTCGTCCTTGCGCAGTGCGTCGGTGATCCGGGCGACGGTGGTGGGCAGCGTCCGGGGGTGCCGACGGTCGATGAAGATGGTGCCGGCCAGGGTGGCCAGCACGCCGATCACCGGCCAGTGGCGGATGTCGTGCTTGGCGGTCATCCGGGCCGGGGAGACGGCCAGCAGTGCAACCGTGTCCAGCCAGGAGTTGTGGTTGGCGACCAGGAGTGCACGGCGGCGGGGCACGAAGCCGGCGCCGCGGATGACGAGGCGGACGCCGGCGGCGGCGAGCACGGCGCGGGCCCACCAGCGGCCGGCGGCCTGCCGGCCGGTGCCGGTCAGGAACGGGAGGAGGGGCAGGAGTGCGAGACCACCGATCAGCGCGCCGGCCAGCGTCACGGCACGGACGGCCTGACGCGGGACGGAGACGCGCCGGTGGAAGCCTCGGACGGGCAGACAGCCGCTGTCGCAGTTGGACCGGGGCTGAGCGAGCGGGGCGGGCAGCGACGGGCGCCAGGGCGGCACGACGGCCGGTCCGGGAAGGACGCCCGACGGGTCAACGGTGTCCATGTTCACTGTGTAAGGGGGTGATGCCTCAGCGGCGTGTCGGGAGCCCCGGATCCCGATGTCAAGCACGTGAACGATGCATGCAGGCAAGATCACTCACGGGTGTGACTCTGTGTCATCGCTCAGGAGGCGGGCGGGAAGACTGCCGGGCAAACCGCTCGGCGACCGGAAAACCATGCTGAGCAGCACCTGCAGGCACATGAATCGCCCGGCCGCAACGTAACGTGCACGCAGGGCCGAAAGACCCCAATGCTGTGAATCTCGACACGGACGGACGTCGACGACAAGGTGCCGAATCACACGGCGTAGCCTGGAAACCGAAGTCTGACCCCACGTCAGCTCGCGGCAGTCAACGAATGCCTGTCACCTACCGCGACACAGACAAACCGCTCTGAAAGAGGCGATACCGGCCGTGTCGACCCAGCAAACTTCGCAGGACAATCCCCTGGCGGGCTTCGGCCCCAACGAGTGGATCGTCGAAGAGATGTACCAGCGGTACCTCGCCGATCCGACGAGCGTGGATTCCGCATGGCACGACTTCTTCGCTGATTACAAGCCGGCGGCGGATGCTGGTTCGATCGCGACGCCGACGGAGGCCACCGCGGCCGCCGGAGCCTCGTCGGCCGCCCGCGTGGGCACCGACGCACCCGCGGCCGCGAAGGACGCTGCCAAGGCCGCCGCCACGCCGGCCGCGAAGCCGCAGCCCCAGCCGGCGCCGCAGGCCAAGGCCGCCGCGCCCGCGGCCAAGGCGAAGCCGAAGAAGGAGCCGGTCAAGGTCACCCCCGGCACCGCACCGCTGCGCGGCATCGCCGCCAAGATCGTGCAGAACATGGAGGCGTCACTGGCGGTCCCGACCGCCACCAGCGTCCGCGCGGTCCCGGCGAAGCTGCTGGTGGACAACCGCATCGTGATCAACAACCACCTCGCGCGCGGCCGGGGCGGCAAGGTCAGCTTCACGCATCTGATCGGCTATGCACTGGTCAAGGCGCTGGCGCTGCACCCGGAGATGAACAACAACTACGTCGAGACCAACGGCAAGCCCACGATCGTCACGCCGGAGCACGTCAACCTCGGCATCGCGATCGACCTGGCCAAGCCGGACGGGTCCCGCTCACTGGTCGTACCGAGCGTCAAGGGCTGCGAGAACCTCGACTTCCGCGGTTTCTGGCAGGCGTACGAGGAGATCGTCCGCCGCGCGCGCCGCAACGAGCTGACGATGGAAGACCACTCCGGCGCCACCGTCTCGCTGACCAACCCGGGCGGCATCGGCACCGTGCACTCCATGCCGCGCCTCACGGTCGGCCAGGGCGCGATCATCGGTGTCGGCGCGATGGAGTACCCCGCGCCGTACGCCGGAATGTCCGATGAGACCCTCACTGACCTGGGCGTCAGCAAGGTCATCACGCTGACCAGCACCTATGACCACCGGATTATCCAGGGTGCGCAGTCCGGCGAGTTCCTGAAGGTCATGCACGAGCTGCTGCTCGGTGAGCACGGCTTCTACGACGAGATCTTCACGGCGCTGCGCGTGCCGTACGAGCCGGTCCGCTGGGTGCGCGACGTCGCCCGTACGTCCGAGGGCCAGATCGACAAGGCGGCGCGCGTCGTCGAGCTGATCCACGCGTACCGGGTGCGCGGTCACCTGATGGCGGACACCGACCCGCTGGAGTTCGAGATCCGCCGGCACCCGGACCTCGACGTACTCGAGCACGGCCTGACGCTGTGGGACCTGGACCGGACGTTCCCGGTCGGCGGCTTCGCCGGCAAACAGAAGATGAAGCTCCGCGACGTGCTCGGTGTGCTGCGCGACTCGTACTGCCGCCGCGTCGGCATCGAGTACATGCACATCATGGACCCGGAGGAGCGCCGCTGGATCCAGGACCGCATCGAGATCAAGTACGAGAAGCCGTCGCCGGAGGAGCAGAAGCACATCCTCAACCGGCTGAACGCGGCCGAGGCGTTCGAGACGTTCCTGCAGACGAAGTTCGTCGGTCAGAAGCGGTTCTCGCTGGAGGGCGGCGAGTCGCTGATCCCGCTGCTCGACGAGGTCCTGCAGGCCTCCGCGGAGAGCCAGCTGGACGAGGTCGTGATCGGCATGGCGCACCGTGGCCGGCTGAACGTGCTGGCCAACATCGTCGGCAAGCCGTACGAGAAGATCTTCTCCGAGTTCGAGGGCCACCTGGACCCGAAGTCGGCGCACGGCTCCGGCGACGTGAAGTACCACCTGGGCATGACCGGCAAGTTCACCACGCCGGACGGTGAGTACGGCACCACGGTCAGTGTCACGGCGAACCCGTCGCACCTGGAGGCCGTGGACCCGGTGCTGGAGGGCATCGTCCGCGCCAAGCAGGACCGGCTCAACCTCGGCCTGGAGGGCTACACGGTTCTGCCGCTGATGGTGCACGGTGACGCCGCGTTCGCCGGCCAGGGCGTGGTGGCGGAGACGCTGAACCTCTCCCAGCTGCGCGGTTACCGTACCGGTGGCACCGTGCACGTGGTCGTCAACAACCAGGTCGGCTTCACCACCGCGCCGGAGTACAGCCGGTCCTCGCTCTACAGCACGGACGTGGCCCGGATGATCCAGGCCCCGATCTTCCACGTGAACGGCGACGACCCCGAGGCCGTGGTCCGGGTCGCGCGGCTGGCGTTCGAGTACCGCCAGACGTTCAACAAGGACGTGGTGATCGACCTGGTCTGCTACCGGCGCCGCGGTCACAACGAGGGCGACGACCCGTCGATGACCAACCCGCTGATGTACGCGATCATCGACAACAAGCGCAGCGTCCGGAAGGCGTACACCGAGGAGCTGATCGGCCGCGGCGACATCACGGTCGCGGACGCGGAGGAGCAGCTGCGCGACTACCAGGGCCAGCTGGAGCAGGTCTTCAAGGCCACCCGCGACGCGAACACGTCGTCGTCCGGCCGGCGGGCGCGCGTCGCCGTGCAGGAGCCGGAGCCGGTGGTGGAGACCGCGATCGACGCGGAGACCGTGGCCCGGATCGGTCAGGCACACATCGACCTGCCCGAGGGCTTCACGCCGCACAAGCGGGTCCAGCAGCTGCTCGACCGGCGCGCCAAGATGGCCCGCGAGGGCAACATCGACTGGGGCTTCGGCGAGATCATCGCGTTCGGTTCACTGCTCACCCAGGGCGTGACGGTCCGTCTGTCCGGACAGGACTCGCGGCGCGGCACGTTCGTGCAGCGGCACGCCGCCGTGGTGGACGGCCGCACCGGCGCGGACTTCCTGCCGATCAGCCAGCTCGCCGCCGGCCAGGCCCGGTTCTTCGCGCACGATTCGCTGCTCAGCGAGTACGCGGCGATGGGCTTCGAGTACGGCTACTCGGTCGAGAACACCGAGGCGCTGGTGCTCTGGGAGGCGCAGTTCGGCGACTTCGCGAACGGTGCCCAGTCGATCGCGGACGAGTTCATCTCGTCCGGCGAGGTCAAGTGGGGCCAGCAGTCCGCGGTGACGCTGCTGCTGCCGCACGGCCACGAGGGCCAGGGGCCGGACCACACGTCCGGCCGCCCGGAGCGCTGGCTGCAGCTGGCCGCGGAGGACAACATCCGGGTGGCGAACCCGACCACTCCGGCGAACCACTTCCACCTGCTGCGCCGCCAGGCGCTGTCGCCGAAGCGGAAGCCGCTGATCGTCTTCACGCCCAAGTCGCTGCTGCGCCACAAGCTGTGCGTGTCGTCCGTCGCGGACTTCACCAGCGGCACGTTCCAGACCGTGATCGGCGACGCCGGAATCGCGGACGCGTCGGCCGTGAAGCGCGTGCTGTTCTGCAGCGGCAAGGTCTACTACGACCTGGTCCAGGCGCGGGCGGAGCGGAAGATCACCGACACGGCCATCGTCCGGATGGAGCAGCTCTACCCGCTGCCGGTCGAGGAGCTGAAGGCGGAGCTGGCGAAGTACCCGAACGCGGAGGACTTCGCCTGGGTCCAGGAGGAGCCGGCCAACCAGGGCGCGTGGAGCTTCATCGCACTGAACCTGCTGGAGCACCTCGACGGCCTGCGCCTGCGCCGCATCTCCCGCCCGGCCGCGGCCGCACCGGCGGTCGGTTCGGCGAAGCTGCACGAGGCCGAGCAGACCGCGCTCATCGAGGCGTCCCTGCCCCGCCCGTAAGACCGCAAGCCCTGCGGGCCTAGGAGCGCAAGCTCCAGGCTCGCAGGGCGCGAGGTTCACAGGGCCGCGAAGCTCGCAGGACCGCAAGGCTCGCAGGACCCTAAGGCTCGCAGGGCGCGAGGCTCGTGGGACCGCAAAGTCCGGCACGGCCTGAAAGAACGCAAGTCCGCGGGCCTCAGTCCGAAAGCTCCACAACCGCAAAGCCGCAAGGCCGTAAGACCGCACACCCGCAAGACCTCGAGGCCCAGCACCATCAAAGCCGCCACGGTTACGAACACCGCTCCCCGCCACCCGCCCCGGCGGCGGGGAGCACCGCATGAGGAGCAGGAAGAGCATGTACTTCACCGATCGCGGCATCGAGGAGCTGACCGAACGCCGTGGCGAGGAGCAGGTCACGATCGAGTGGGTCGCCGAGCGCATGCGCGATTTCGTCGACCTCAACCCCGAGTTCGAGACCCCGATCGAGCGCCTCGCCACCTGGCTCGCCCGCCTGGACGACCCGGACGACGAGTAACCGGACGACGAGTAACCGGACGCCGAGTAACCGGACGACGAGCACACCGGCAAAGAGCACACCCGGCGACGAGCACACCGGCCGGCGAGCTGACCCGAACCCCAGGTGATCAACGTCCCCCGTGACGTTGATCAAGGTACAAAGACCTGGGTGTTCCCCGGCTCACCACGGGTAGGTTGAGCCCGTGGGGCGAAGCGTCTACATTGCCGGGCTCGGACCCGGCGGCGGAAAGTCAACGATCGCGCTCGGCCTGGCCGAGCTCCTCTCCCGGCAGACGCCGCGGGTCGGCGTGTTCCGGCCGCTGGTGGCGACCCGGGGCGAGGCCGACCCGATGCTCGCGCTGCTGCGTGAGCGGTACCGGATAGACCGGCCGTACGAGGAGCTGTTCGGCACCACGTTCGCGGAGGCCTCGGCGATGGTGGCGGCCGGCCACCGCGAGGAGCTGATCTCGCGCGTGGTCGACCGCTACCGCGCGCTGGAGCGGCACTTCGACGCGGTCGTGGTGATCGGCAGTGACTTCGACGACAGCGGCGAGCCGGGTCCGGGGCTGCCCCGCGAGTTCGCGTTCAACGTGCGGCTGGCGACCGAGTTCGGCAGCGTGGTGATCCCGGTCGTCGACGGCCGGGACGCGGATGCCGTCGAGGTCGCCTCCGCGGCCCGCGGCGCGTACCACAGCGTGCAGGACCTGGGCGCCACCGTGCTCGCGGTGATCGCGAACCGGGTGCCGGCCGGCACCGCCGCGCCCGAGGACCAGACCGTCCCGACGTACGTCATTCCCGAGGTGCCGACGATCTCCGCGCCGACCGTGGCCGAGCTGGCCGAGGCGCTCGGCGCGGAGGTGCTCAGCGGTGACGCGAAGGCGCTCGACCGGGACGTGCTGGACCTGGTGGTCGGCGCGGCTCACGTACCGGTGCTGCTTGATCATTTGACCGACGGCTGTCTGATGATCACTCCTGGGGATCGGGCCGACCTGCTGGTGGCCGCAGCCGCGGCGCACGCGGCAGGGGAGGTGTCGGTGGCCGGCCTGGTGCTGACGCTGGGTGAGCGCCCGGACGCCCGGGTCGCGCGGTTGATCGAGAGCCTGCACAGCGGCCTGGCGGTGCTGTCCGTGAAGACCGACAGCTTCCACACGATCGCGGCCGCCAGCCGGATCGAGGCGGGCCTGAACGGCCGCAACCCGCGCAAGGTGCAGGCCGCGATCGGCGCGTTCGAGTCCACGGTGGACACCGAGGAACTGCTCCGCCGGCTGGACGTCACGCGCAGCGCCCGGGTCACGCCGATGATGTTCGAGTACGACCTGATCGACCGCGCCCGCGCGGACCGGCGGCGGCTGGTGCTCCCGGAGGGCACCGAGGAGCGGATCCTGCGCGCGACCGAGATCCTGCTGCGCCGTGGCGTGGCCGACCTGACGCTGCTCGGCGACCCGGACGAGATCACCCGCAAGGCCCGTGAGCTCGGGCTCGACATCGGCCGAGCCGAACTGCACAACCCCGCGACCAGCGAGTGGGCCGAAGAGTTCGCCGAGACGTACGCGGAGATCCGCAAGCACCGCGCGATGACGCTGGAGCTGGCCCGCGACGTGGTCCGGGACGTCAGCTACTTCGGCACGATGATGGTGCACACCGGGCGTGCGGACGGCATGGTCTCCGGCGCCACGCACACCACCGCGGCCACGATCCGCCCGGCGTTCGAGATCATCAAGACCGTTCCGGGCGTCTCCGTGGCGTCCAGCGTGTTCTTCATGCTGCTGGCCGACCGGGTGCTGGTCTACGGCGACTGCGCGGTCAACCCGGACCCGAACGCGGAACAGCTGGCCGACATCGCGCTCTCCTCCGCGGAGACCGCGGCCCGGTTCGGCATCGAGCCGCGGGTGGCGATGCTGTCCTACTCGACCGGCACGTCCGGGGCCGGTGCGGACGTGGAGAAGGTCGCGGCCGCCACCCGGATCGTCCGCGAGCGCCGACCGGACCTGCCGGTGGAGGGGCCGATCCAGTACGACGCCGCGATCGACCCGGGCGTGGCGGCCACGAAGCTGCCGGACAGCACGGTCGCGGGCAAGGCCACGGTCTTCGTCTTCCCGGACCTGAACACCGGCAACAACACGTACAAGGCGGTTCAGCGCTCGGCGAACGCGGTCGCGGTCGGCCCGGTCATGCAGGCGCTGCGCCGCCCGGTGAACGACCTCTCCCGGGGCGCCACCGTCAAGGACATCGTCAACACGGTCGCGATCACCGCGATCCAGGCCGCCGGAGAGTCGAAGTGACCCGCGTACTCGTGCTCAACACCGGATCCTCCTCGCTGAAGTACCGACTCTTCGACGGCGGCACCACGGTCGCCAAGGGGCTCGTGGAGGAGATCGATGATCACCGGACGGCGCTGCAGGACGTGTTCCGGAGCGACGAACTCGGGCACCTCGACGCGGTCGGCCACCGCGTGGTGCACGGCGGCCCGGACTTCACCGCGCCCACGCTGATCGACGACGACGTGGTCCGCGCGATCGAGCGGCTGATCCCGCTGGCGCCGCTGCACAACCCGGCGAACCTGACCGGCATCGAGACCGCGCGCAAGCTGCTGCCGGACGTACCGCAGGTTGCGGTGTTCGACACCGCGTTCCACAGCACGCTGCCACCGGCGGCCGCGACCTACGCGATCGACGCGGAGACCGCGCGGCAGCACCGGATCCGCCGGTACGGCTTTCACGGCACATCGCACGCGTACGTCTCACGCCGCACCGCCGCGCTGCTCGGCCGGACCCCGGAGAGCACCAACGTGATCACGCTGCATCTCGGCAACGGCGCAAGCGCGGCCGCGGTCGAGGGCGGCCGCAGCGTCGCCACCTCGATGGGACTCTCCCCGTTGGAAGGTCTGGTGATGGGCACGCGCAGCGGCAGCCTGGACCCCGCGATCATCTTCCACCTGCACCGGGTCGGCGGCATGTCGCTGGACGAGATCGACGAGCTGCTGAACAAGCGGAGCGGCATGCGCGGCCTGGCCGGCGTCAGCGACATGCGGGAGGTCGAGGCACGCCGGGCGGGCGGTGACGAGGCGGCCACGCTCGCGTTCGACGTCTACACGCGACGGATCAAGGAGATGGTGGGCGCGTACTACGCGGTGCTGGGCCGGGTGGACGCGATCACGTTCACCGCGGGCGTCGGCGAGAACTCGGCGACGGTGCGGGCGGCCGCGCTGGCCGGACTGACCGGGCTCGGCATCGAGGTGGACGCGGACCGGAACGCCGCGCCGGAGCGCGGCGAACGGATCGTCTCGACCGAGGCGTCACGGGTCGTGGTGTGCGTGGTGCCGACCGACGAGGAACTCGAGATCGCCACGCAGGCCCGCGCCGTTCTCGGCGGCTGACCGGGGAACCTACAGAACGAAGAAGAGCACGACCGCCACGACGGCGACCGCCGCCACCACCCCGCCGATGATCAGCGGAAGGTTGCTGGACGTGGCGGGAGCCGCCTCGGCCTGCTGCTCCTGCTCCTGACGGTTCATGTAGGCCCGGAACGCCATGGTGCTGCCGCTCGGGTCCTCGTACTCATCTGCCATGCCCCGACGATAGCGAAGCGCTACGACATTCACGCACAGCCGTACGCCTAGCCGACACGTGGTCGGAAAAAGCACTCCATGGGGCACATTTCCATCGAGTTACGTCACATTTAGGCACTCAAAGTAGTGATTTAGATACTCAAGGTAATGTATCTACGCGGCCTTGTCAGAACCAACCGTTCGGCCAGGGTCGATGACCGGCCGCGCACCTACCGTTCCTGACATGACGATGCGGGGCGCGCGTGTACTGCTCGCCGCCGCCCTGCTGATCGCGCTCGCCGCGTGCCAGGCCGCGCAGGCCGCCGCGCCGGAAGTGCTTGGCCGGGCCGCGGGCGTGGCACCCGTCACACCGTACCCGGTGGGCGTCCGCACGCTCGACCTGACTCGCGGCCCGGACCGCCCGCTGCCCACCACGGTCTGGTACCCGGCCGACGGCCGCCCGGGTGAGCAGCGCATCCGCAAGGACGCCCGCCCGGCCGCCGGCCGTTTCCCGATCGTCCTGTTCAGCCACGGCCTCAAGGGCTCGCCGCAGCACTTCACCGCGCTGCTCACCCGCTGGGCCGCCGCCGGCTTCGTGGTCGCGGCCCCGGCCTACCCGTTCACTCACGCCCGCACCGCGCACTTCCAGCGCTGGGACGTCCGCAACCAGCCCGGCGACGCGGAGCTGGTGATCCAGGACCTGGTGGCGCGCAACTCGCTGGGCGGCGACATGTTCAAGGGCCGCCTCGACGTCGCGCACGTCGCGGCCGCGGGCCACTCCGCCGGCGGCTTCACCACCGCGGGTCTGTTCATCGAGGGCCACGACCCGCGCCTGCGGGCCGGCATCGTGATCGCGGGCGGCGGCCTCCCCGGCACGTTCGCCGGCCCGGAGGCCTCATTGCTGTTCGTGCACGGCGGCGCCGACCCGGTGGTCGCCCCCTACGTGGCGCGCGCCGCCTACGACCGCGTGCCCTGGCCGAAGGCGTTCGTCACGCTCGCCGGCCAGGGCCACGGCGAATACCTGACGCCCGGCAACCGCGGCTTCTCCGAGGCGAACAACACGATGACCGACTTCCTCCGCTGGACGCTCTACGGCGACCGCAACGCCCGCGCCCGCCTCCCGATCGACGCCACGCTGGCCGGCGTCTCCACCATCACCGGCAAGATCTGAAAACCGGTCTTCCCGCTTCCGGCGCGGCCCGCCCCGCATGTCCGGAGCGGGCCAACCGCGCGGAGCCCTCCGACTCCGCCGGCGCTCGGCTCCGGCCGCCGCGTCGGAGCCGGTCCCCGGG
Source organism: Catenuloplanes indicus (assembly GCF_030813715.1). Taxonomy (NCBI): domain Bacteria; kingdom Bacillati; phylum Actinomycetota; class Actinomycetes; order Micromonosporales; family Micromonosporaceae; genus Catenuloplanes; species Catenuloplanes indicus. The sequence goes on along the minus strand of NZ_JAUSUZ010000001.1, from coordinate 5,918,809 downwards.
CGGCCACCGAAACCCCCCGAGATCCGTGCCCGGTCGCCATCCCTGCCGCGCCCACCTGCGCCGTATCCGGGATACCGCGCCTTTCCCCGGGGCCACATCCGCGAGTACCGCGCCCGGGACGCCGCGCCGCGCCCGCCGGCGCCGGCGTCCGGGATACCGCGGGGTTCCTGCGACGCGGTGCCATTTTCCGTGGTTGCGGCGGCTTCAGATGCCGCGGCTGGGGCTCAGGCCGCGTCGTTCTCCTGTGGGCCGTAACCCAGGGCTCGCGTGGACGGCGGCGCCAGGATCAGGCCGATCACCGCGACTCCCAGCACGATCAGCGCGATCCCCAGCCACGCCAGGCCGCCCTCGATCATGTAGTAGCCGATGGCGAGCAGCATCAGTTGCACCACGATCCCCGGTGCCCGCGCGCCGCCCCGGTGGTTGCCCAGCGCCCGGGCGATCGCATAGATGACCGCGGACGCCAGCACCGTGAACACCGTCAGGCTCAGCGCCACCCCGAGATCCGTCGGCGTCGACGTCAGGTCCTTGAAGACCAGGAAGATCGCGATCGCGCCGACCACCACCGCTTGCGCCTTCAGCAGCAACACCGCGGCCTTCAGGGTCAGCGGCGAAACGACCGGCAGGGCCGCGGGGGAAGCGGACTCAGTGCTCACCCCCTTACGATACCGGCCCCACCGGCCCGCCCCCGCGTGCACACTTGATCGATTATGGTGGGCCCGGTCGCCGCGTGAGTCCACGGCCGGGCATCACTTTCGGTACCGCCGTTCCGCGATCACACATAATCGACTATGTTGTCGGCGAATAGCCGGTGCTGTGGCCGGCCGGACGACGGAAAGGGCCTACCGTGCCGGAACTTGACTTCCTGATGCTCTGCGACCACGTGCGCGCCGAAGGAGCCATCGTGCACCTGGTCGCCGCCGGCATCGATCGGATCTATGTCGAGCAGCTGCCCGGCGTCGTGCCGATCGGGATCGCGGCCCGGGTCACCTTCGCCGACGCGGCGGTGCCGGTGGACGGCCTGCCCCGCGCGGAGCTGGACTTCCAGGGGCCGGACGACCGCACGATCGTCAGCTTCCGCGGGGTGTCCTCGGCCCGTGACGTCGGTGCGGACGCGCATCCCGATCTGCTGCGGGCAATCCTGGCCGCCAACATCGCGCTACCGCTGCAGGACTTCGGACGGCACCGATTGCGGTTCCTCGTCGGCGGCGTCCTGCTCAAAACCGTTCCGTTCGTGGTCGTCGATCAGCCGCCGGAAAGGGCGTGAGGCTGTGCCACTCAAGTTCACCGGGCACGCGCTGTGGCAGATGTGGAAACGGAACATCCTGATCGAGGATGTCGAGAAGGCGCTCCGGAACCCGACCCGGCGGGCGGCCGGGGAGCCCGGCACGATCTGGATCTGGGGCCACGCGGCCATGGAGGGGAAGCTGAAGGTGTGCGTACGGGCGGGCGAGGAGGAATTCGTGATCACGGCCGCATGGGAGAACCGATGAGGGAGGCGGGCAGGATGGCGATCAGCACCATGCACGACACGGAGGCCGACGCGGTCTACGTGACCCTGGCGGCCGGCGCGTCGGTGCGCACCGTGGACTTCGGCCCGGGCACGCTCGTCGACGTGGACGCCGCGGGCCGTCCGCTCGGCATCGAGGTCCTCCGCCCCCATCGGGAGTGGCCGGTCGCGGCGATCGGCGAGCGTTTCGCTCTGGACGCGGGCACCCTCGACACGCTCGCCTCGATCGGGGACAGCTTCCGTCGTGCGTGCTCCATCAGCGACGCGTTCCGGTCCCTCGACCTGACCCCGCTCGCCCGCGTGCCCTGCTAGAACATGCCTCGCTAGAGCTGATCGTCGAACTCGGCGATGTCGCCGCCGGACGTGGCCGCGTCGGCGATGCGCTCACGGGCGTCCTCGTCGCCGTAGAGCGACCAGCGGAGGAACTCGGTCGTGGTGGCGGCCAGCAGCTCGAAGGCGTCGCCGCGGGAGAGCACGCCGACGTGGTCCCCTTCCGGCAGCGTGAGCATCGCCTTCGGCCACGGCACCGCGTCGTAGGCTGATTTGCCCGACGAGTACGGCACGACCTGGTCCAGCTCGCCGTGCACGATCAGCATCGGCGTCTCCTTGCCGGAGAAGCCGGTGCCGACGCCGAGCGTGCTCCCGGCCAGCACGATGCCGGCGTCCAGGCGGGTGTCCCGCCCGCGGGTGAATTGGCCGATCGTGGTGATCCCACCGGCGGAGTGCCCGGCCGCGGCCACGCGGTCGGTGAGCAGCCGGCCGGCGAACCGGTCGCCGGCCTCGTCGTTCAGCGCCAGCACCGCGGTCAGCACGTGCGCGGCGTCGGCCGGCTGGTTGAGCACGTCCAGCGCGTTCTGCTGACTGCCGGCGGTCGTGTTCGGGTAGGCCGGCGCGGCGACCACGAACCCGGCCGCCGCCCAGCTCGACAGCAGCTGGCGGTAGTCGGCCGGCTTGCCGCCGAGCCCATGGCTGAAGATTACGACCGGGAACTCGCCGGTCTCCGACTCGGGATACCACACCGTGGTCGGGAGTTCCCGCTCGCCGCGCGCCAGATCGAGCGTGCGCTGCCCGACCTCGAACGACTCCGCGGGCGCGACACCGGGCGGCGGTGGCCCGGCATCCTCCGGCGTCGGCTCGGCCACGGCCGGCCGCGCCGGGCTCCCGCCGCCCAGGTCGACCCCACAACCCGCGAGCAACAGCAGCAACGGTACGACGAGAGCAAGCACATCACGACGGCGGCGCACCGCCCGATTGTGCCCGCGCGACCCCGCGATCGGCTACCGCACCGCCACCCGGGGAGTCCGGCCGCGACGCCGGACGGCGACCGGCCACGGTTCTCGCGGGGTCTCGGTGACCACTCGGGGACCGGCTCCACCGCGGCGGCCGGAGCGAAGCCAGCGGAGTCGGAGGCCTCCGCGCGGTTGGCCCGCTCCGAGCATGCGGGCCGCACCACGCCGGAAGCGGGAAAATGAAGCCGTTGCCCTTTTGGCCGGCCGGGGTCAGAAGCCAGCCGGGGTCAGAAACCGGTGAGGATCAGAAGCCGGTGCGGCGGGTGAGCAGCGTGATGGTGGCCTTGCCGTTGGCGGCGCCGGCGGAGGCGGCGGTGGTCAGCGCGGTCAGGACCTTCCAGGCGAAGCTGGACTCGGACGGCAGCTTGGCACCGCGGACCGTGGGGACGCTGACCTGGACCGTGAGCGCGTCGTCGGTGACCGAGAAGCGGCACTCGAGGTCGGCGCCGCGTGGCGCGATGGCGAGGAGCATGGCGCAGGCCTCGTCGACGGCGATGCGCAGGTCCTCGATCTCGTCGAGTGCGAAGTGCAGGCGGGCCGCGAGGCCGGCCGTCGCGGTGCGGAGCACGCTGAGGTAGCCGCCGTCGGCGGGCACCGTGAGCAGCACGACGTCGTCGTCCGTCGTGGGCTCCATCGTCAGATCAGTCACCGGGCCATCCCCCCGATCGGCGACTCTACCGCTTCCGCCGCCCGTGAGGTGCAACGTGTCGGTGTGGTATTTCCAGCGGGTCGATGCGGCAAACCGGCCGGCGCACCGCGGAACGGGTGCACCGGCCGGCAACGCGAGCCGGTTCAGGCCTGCTTGGTCTCCCAGAAGATCTTCGAGATCTCCTCGATCTTGCCGAGCAGCTCCTCGGCCTTGGCCGGGTCGGCCGAGCCCTTGGCACCGGCGGCACCCGCGAGCTTGGTGGCCTCGTTGAAGAGGCTGTGCAGCTGCGGGTACTTCTCGAAGTGCGGCGGCTTGAAGTAGTCGGTCCACAGCACCCACAGGTGGTGCTTGACCAGCTCGGAGCGCTGCTCCTTGATGATCAGGGCCCGGGTGCGGAACTCCGGGTCCTGGTTGGCCTGGTACTTCTCGCAGATCGCCTTGACCGACTCGGCCTCGATACGGGCCTGAGCCGGGTCGTAGATGCCACACGGCAGATCGCAGTGGGCGCTGGCAACGGTGCGAGGAGTAAACATGCGCGGGAGTCGCATCAGGAATCCTCCGGTGAGCAGTTGCGATGATCCTCAGCGGGAACACTACTCCTGGCATTCGTGCCCCGACCGAGAGAGGTGAAACGCGTGATTCTGCCGGTTCTGGTGCACGGGCCGTCGATGGTGCCGACGCTGCGTCACGGCGACGCGGTGCTGGTGTGGGAGCGTGCCCGCATCCGGCCCGGCGACGTGGTGGTGGGCGAGTTCCGGTCCCGGCCCGGGCTGCTGGTCGTCAAGCGGGCCGTGCGGGAGCAGGACGGAGGCTGGTGGCTGGAGGGCGACAATGCCCTGATCACGGACGACTCCCGGGCGTTCGGTGTGGCCGATGTGCGCGGTCGTGTGACATTTCGATACTGGCCGAAGCCCTCGTTTTTCCGGCGCTGACCGTTACTGTCGAGTTCGACCCCACTCACCCGTGGGGTGCACGCCGGGCACTATGCTCGGCCGCTACACCGGGTGACCCCCGTGCACTCCGCCGGTCAGCGCTGACCACGGCCTGCTTCCGGCTGAGCATGTCTTTTTCCTGCTCGGCTGCTTGCGCGCGCCGGGCGTTCTCAGTCACGGAGTGGAGTCCCCAATGACATCCGCTGATCCTGTCTTCGCGTTGCACCGTGGCGGCAAGATGGCCGTCGCGTCGACGGTGCCGCTCACCAGCCGCGAGGACCTGTCGCTCGCGTACACCCCCGGCGTGGCCCGCGTGTGCGAGGCCATCGCGGAGCGGCCCGAGCTGGCCGTCGAGTACACCTGGACCGGCAACGCGGTCGCGGTGGTCACCGACGGTTCCGCCGTGCTCGGGCTCGGCAACATCGGGCCGCGCGCCGCCATGCCGGTGATGGAGGGCAAGGCTGTCCTGTTCAAACAGTTCGGCGGTGTGGACGCGGTGCCGATCTGTCTGGACACCCAGGACGTCGACGAGATCGTCCGGGTGGTGACCGCGCTGGCGCCGTCGTTCGGCGGCATCAACCTGGAGGACATCAGTGCGCCGCGTTGCTTCGAGATCGAGCGCCGGCTGGACGAGGCGCTGCCGATCCCGGTCTTCCACGACGACCAGCACGGCACCGCGATCGTCACGCTCGCGGCGCTGCGCAACGCGGCCACGCTGCTCGGCCGCCACCTCGGCGACCTGCGCGTGGTGATCAGCGGCGCGGGTGCGGCCGGGGTCGCGGTCACCAAGATGCTGATCGCCGGCGGCGTGTGCGCAGAGCGCGTGGTGGTCTGCGACTCCAAGGGCATCCTGCACCGGGGCCGGTCCGGGCTGGGCGGTGCCAAGGACGAGCTGGCCGCGCTGACCAACCGGGTCCGGCTGACCGGCGGGATCGAGAACGCGCTGGCCGGTGCGGACGTGCTGATCGGTGTGTCCGGCGGCACGATCGACGAGTCGGCGGTGGCCCGGATGACGCCGGGCGGCATCGTGTTCGCGCTCGCCAACCCGACGCCAGAGGTGCACCCGGACGTCGCGGCGCGGTACGCGGCCGTGGTGGCGACCGGGCGGTCCGACTATCCGAATCAGATCAACAACGTGCTGGCGTTCCCGGGCGTGTTCCGTGGCGCACTGGCGGCGCGGGCGCGCACGATCACGGACGCGATGAAGGTGGCGGCCGCGGACGCGATCGCGGGCGTGGTGGCGTCGTCGCTCACCGCGGACGCGATCGTGCCGTCCGCACTGGACCCGCGGGTCGCCCCGGCGGTCGCGGCGGCCGTGGCGGCGGCAGCCTGAGCCCGGTGGCGGTGCGGCGCCGCCGGCCCGCACCGCCGCACGGCGCCCTGGCCACGAGGCCCGGCCGCGCGTCGGCAAAGGCGCTAACGTGCGTTTCATGCGTGCTGCCTTCGCGTCCAGGATCGACGAGACCGACCCACTCTCCGCGCTGACGGTCGGCGAGCGCCCCGAGCCCGCGCCCGCCGGCGACGACTGGGTGACCGTGGAGGTGCGGGCCAGCTCGCTCAATCACCACGATCTCTGGTCGCTGCGCGGCGTCGGTCTCGCCGAGAAGCAGCTGCCGATGATCCTCGGCTGCGACGCGGCCGGGATCGCGCCGGACGGCCGCGAGGTGGTCGTCTACCCGGTCGTCCCGACGCCGGCCGACCCGCGCGGCCTCTCCATCCTCTCCGAGCACCACCAGGGCACGCTGGCGGACCGGGTGGCGGTCCCGGCGGCCAACCTGATCCCGAAGCCGGCCGCGCTCACGTTCGAGGATGTGGCCTGCCTGCCGACCGCGTGGCTGACCGCGTACCGGATGCTCACCTCGCGCGGCCGGGTCGCGGAGGCGGACGCGGTGCTGGTGCAGGGCGCCGGCGGCGGCGTGGCGACCGCGGCCGTGGTGCTCGCGGCGGCCATGGGCAAGCGGGTCTACGCGACCAGCCGGGACCCGGGCAAGCGCGAGCGGATCGCCGCGCTCGGCGCGACCGCGGTGGAGCCCGGCGCCCGGCTGCCCGAGCGGGTCGGTGTGGTCATCGAGACGGTCGGCGAGGCCACGTTCGACCACTCGCTCAAGTGCGCGGGCTTCGGCGCGCGGATCGTGGTCTCCGGCGCGACCGCGGGCCATCTGCCCCGGGTCAACCTGCGCCGGGTGTTCGCGATGAGCCTGGAGATCCTCGGCACGTCGATGGGCACGCCGGACGAGCTGGCCGCGCTGCTGGACCTCTGCGTGGAGTCCGGCGTCCGGCCGGTGGTCGACTCGGTGTTCGGCTTCGGCGAGGCGGCTGCCGCGTTCGCGCGGCTGGCGTCCGGCGTCGCGTTCGGCAAGATCGTCCTGGACCACACGCGCTGACGCACGGTGATCGAGCGCAACCGCGCGGCGTAATCGGCAGTTAACCGGAGAGTCACGCGACTCTCCGGTGGGCAACCGGTCGAGAAGGACGCCGAGTGCGTAGTCGGGCGACTACTCCGGCGTACCGATGATCGGCGCCTTCTTCGGCGGTTAGGGACGCGTCCGAGAGGGAACGACCACCGGATGCATCGCCGCGTGGATCGCGTCGATCGTGTGCGCGCAAGCCCATTACGGTGATCGTCCGGTTTCCGTGAGTCCACATGCGCCATTTGATCTCGGCGATAGCGCGGGACTGGTGATCGTCCGGTTACGCGCTTCCGGCCACGCATGCACTTTGGTGGCAGATTTTCCGGGAGCACGCGACCGGCGGGGCCCATCCCGCGTTTAGCTTGCATGACCTGCCCGAACACGGCTTGGCGGCGAGCGGCCGCGACCGTACCAGCTTGACGGTGAGTATCTTGGCATGCAACGGAAAGTACAGTTTCGCGAAGTCCCGGACGCGACGCGTGTAATCTGCTAGGAAGCGGGTACCCGCCCAATATCAGGTTGAGAGACCTAGATCCAACAGATCGCGGTCGTGGCAGCCAGCACAAGAAACCGGGCCGGAAATGACGGCAATGCGGCGGGGACCGTACTACATTGACTTTTGACTGTCGCGTGCCGGGTGTCGGAGGAAGACCGAAATTCGGACAAAGAGGTCGTGAGCTAGCTCACCGCTCCCAACTTTTTCGGAGCGCGCCTCTTGACTTTGCCGGAGTTCGTGAAAGCATTCACAAGCGAAAAGAGTTACGCGGATGTTGCCGGTAGGCGCACGCAGTGCGACCACTCCGCCACACCCGAGGGCTCCCCAAACGCCTGCTCACGCACTGTTGACCGATGGCTGCACACCGTCGCGATCAACGCCGCGCGCGCATAAGTAATAGGTATTACGCATTCACTGAAGCCGATCCGAAGAACAAGGAGTGTTGCCGCCATGGACTGGCGCCACGATTCTGTCTGCCGCGACGAGGACCCTGAGCTGTTCTTCCCGATCGGGACGTCCGGCCCGGCGCTCCTGCAGGTCGAGCAGGCCAAGTCGGTCTGCCGGCGCTGCCCCGTGACCGAGGAGTGCCTTGCCTGGGCGCTCGAGTCGGGTCAGGACGCGGGCGTCTGGGGCGGAATGAGTGAAGAGGAGCGGCGTGCCGTCAAGCGCCGCGGCGGCCTGCGGGTCCGCGCTCACTCCGCCTGAACCACCCACACACGCTGCACGCCCCGGGAGCACCCCTCCCGGGGCGTTCTGCTGTGCGAGGGCGGTGGCGCGGTTCATCGCGGCCGGAGTGCCCCGCATCGGGTCGCGCGAAACGCTAAAACCCCAAAAATCACCATATGGTACGGATGCGGCGCACACGACCCGCACGAGGCGACTACCCGCCGGTGGTCACGTCACTCGGTCACGAGCGCCGCGGCCCGTCACGCCGCCAGGGCCGTGCTGGACACAATGACCGCATCGGCGCGGGAGAGCACCAGCCGGGCGATGTCCCGGGCGTCCGTCAGCGGCGGGGCGACCGCCACCACTCCCCCGGCCGACCGTGCCGACTCCACCACGGTGTCGTAGAGCAGGCCAGGCGCCAGGAAGTAGCCGGCGATCGCGATCCGGCGGGCACCCGCGGCGCGCAGCGCGGTCACGGCCTCCGCCCCGGTCGGCGCGGAGGCGGACGCGTAGGCGACCGTGCACGGCACGCCCAGCTGATCGCCCAGTGCGACCGCGGCCTGCGCCACGGTGCCGCGCGCGGTCGCGTCGTTCGTGCCCGCGGCGGCCAGCACGACCGCGTCGAAGCCGGGATCCGGTACACCGATGCCGGCCTCCGCCGGCCCACGCTCCCCGGCCGCCGGCACCCCGGTCTCCGCCGCGGCGGAGGGGACGGGCCGGACGTCGGTGACCTCGCTGAGGCGGCGCACCAGGCCGGCCAGCAGGAGATCCGGGACCACGCCGTCGAACGGGCCGATCACCTCGCTGATCGCGACCGGCATCCGCAGGCCCTCGGCGCGCGCGGTGCGCAGCACCTCGGGGATGTCCACCCGGCCGTGGTAGGCCGCGGTGAGCAGCAGCGGCACCAGGACCGCCCGCTCGCACCCGGCGGCCTCCAGCGCGGTCAGCACCTCGCCCGGGCGCGGGCCCGCATGGTCCAGATAGGACGCGCGCACGTCCGCGCCGGGGCGCAGCGCCGCGACCGCGCGGACGAGCGCGCGGGTGGCGTTGGCGGCGCGCGGGTCCCGGCTGCCGTGGGCGACCAGGACCAGCGCGGCGCCGCCGGTCAGAGGTGAAGTCCGCATTCGGTCTTCTCGAACATCGCCCAGCGGCCGGCGCGCGGGTCCTCGCCCGCCTTGGTGCGCCGGGTGCACGGCCAGCAGCCGATCGACGTGTAGCCCTTCCGGAACAGCTCGTTGACCGGCACGTTCCAGCGGGCGATGTACCGGTCCACGTCGGCCTGGGACCAGGCGGCGATCGGGTTGACCTTCACCTTGCCCTTCTTCGGGTCGAAGCCGACGACCGGCGTGTTCGCCCGGGTCGGCGACTCGTCGCGGCGCAGGCCGGCCGCCCACGCGTCGTAGCCGGCGAGCGCGCGGTTGAGCGGCTCCACCTTGCGCAGGAAGCAGCACTCGTCCGGCGCACGGTTGAACAGCCGCGGGCCGTACTCGCCGTCCTGCTGGCCGACCGTGAGCCGAGGGCGGATCGAGCGCACGTTCACCGGCAGCGTCGCGGCCACGATGTCGCGCACCTTGAGCGTCTCGGGGAAGTGCAGGCCGGTGTCGAGGAAGACGACGTCGACCCCGGGTTTCACGCGGGACACCAGGTGCGCGAGGACCGCATCCGCCATCGAACTGGTCACGCAGAACCGGTCGCCGAACGTCTCGGCGGCCCAGCGCGCGATCTCTTCCGCGGGCGCGCCGTCCAGCAGCTTGTTGCCCTCGGCCGCGAGCGCCTTGAGCTCCTCCGGCGTGCGGCGCCGCTCCTCCTCCACGGGCGCCGCCTCCGGGAGCGGCTGCACCAGCGCGGACATGGTCGCGGACAGCGTGGGTGCCACATCGGTCTTGATCAGGTTGAGACCGGCCGCGGATATCGGGCTCATCGGGTCTCCACCGCCTCTCGGAGTATTCCGATGAACTTGATGGAAAATACGCGCACGCAGGAACGGCACTCCCAGGCGCCGTGCGACTCCGCGTGCGGGCGAAGGTCCTCGTCGCCGCAGTACGGGCAGTACAGGGGTGCGGCACGTTCGCTCATGCCGGACTCCCTTCCAGGCCGCGGTCGCGTGGTGGCCGGCACTGAGCCGATGATTCGCTCGCAAGCTCGCTCATCGCAGCTCGTCCTCCTCGACCCGCACGACCCAGTCGGCGAACCGCTCGCCCTCCGTGCGGCCGGCCAGGTAGCGCCGGGTCAGCCGCTCCACGTACTCGGGAAGCTCGTCCGCCGTGGTCTTCAGGCCCCGCAGCTTGCGGCCGAAGCCGGCCTTCTGTCCCTCGGCCATGCCCAGCCCGCCGCCGAGGTGGATCTGGAAGCCCTCCACCTGCTTGCCCTCCGGGCCCATCACCAGCTGCCCCTTGAGCCCGATGTCCGCGATCTGGGTGCGGGCGCACGCGTTCGGGCAGCCGTTGATGTGAATCGAGATGTCCTCGCCGCCGAGGTCGCCGATCCGCTGCTCCAGCCGCTCGACCAGCTGCTGGCCGCGCGCCTTGGTCTCGACGATCGCGAGCTTGCAGTACTCGATGCCGGTGCAGGCCATGGTCGAGCGGCGCCAGACCGACGGGAACGACTCCAGGCCGATCTCGCGCAGTCCGCCGACCAGCGAGTCGACCTTCTCCGGCGCGATGTCCAGGACCAGCAGCTTCTGGTACGCGGTGAGCCGCACCCGGTCGCTGCCGTGCGCCTCGACCACGTCGGCCAGCTTCCGCAACTGCTCGCCCGAGGTCCGCCCGACGACCGGCGCGGCGCCGACGTACCGGTTGCCGTCCGCCTGGGTGTGCACGCCGATGTGGTCGATCGGCTTCTCCGGCAGCTCCGGCGCGGGCCCGTCGATCAGCGCCCGACCCAGGTACTCCTTCTCCAGGACCTCGCGGAACTTCTCCACGCCCCAGTCGTTGACCAGGAACTTCAGCCGCGCGCGGTGCCGCAGCCGGCGGTAGCCGTAGTCGCGGAAGATGCCGACCACGCCCTCCCAGACGTCGGCCAGCTCGGCCATCGGCACCCAGACGCCGAGCCGCTGCGCCAGCATCGGGTTCGTGGAGAGGCCGCCGCCGACCCAGAGGTCGAAGCCGGGGCCGTGCTCCGGGTGGACCACGCCGAGGAACGAGATGTCGTTCACCTCGTACGGCATGTCGGCCAGCCAGGAGATCGACGACTTGAACTTGCGCGGCAGGTTCGAGTAGGCCGGGTCACCGATGAACCGCTCCACGATCTCGTCGATCGCGGGCGTCGGGTCGATCACCTCGTCCGCCGAGACGCCGGCGACCGGGCTGCCCATCACCACGCGCGGGCAGTCGCCGCACGCCTCGGTGGTGTAGAGGCCGACGTCCTCCAGCGCCTTCCAGATCGCCGGTACGTCCTCCACCCGGATCCAGTGCAGCTGGATGTTCTGCCGGTCGGTGATGTCCGCGCTGCCCCGCGCGTACCGCTCGGAGATGTCCGCGATCACCCGCAGCTGGGCCAGGCTGAGCTGGCCGCCGTCCACCCGGACGCGGAGCATGAAGTACTTGTCCTCGAGCTCCTCCGGCTCCAGCACGGCGGTGCGCCCGCCGTCGATCCCGGCCTTGCGCTGCGTGTAGAGCCCCCACCAGCGGAACCGGCCGCGCAGGTCGGCCGGGTCGATCGAGTCGAAACCGCGGTGGGCGTAGATGTTCTCGATCCGGGCGCGGACGTTGAGCGGGTTGTCGTCCTTCTTGCTGCGCTCGTTGGGGTTCAGCGGCTCACGGTGGCCCAGCGCCCATTGGCCCTCACCGCGCGGGCGGCGGGCGGGGCGGGCGTTGCCGCCGGTCGTGGGTGTGGTGCTAACCGCCATCGCGGCGTCCTCCGGTGTAACTCGTGTGGAAGGACGCACAGGCACGGCGGCCACCCCGGATCCTCCAGGGCCAGCGACGTCATCGTCAGGGGCCGGCGCATGCACGCCCAGGCAGAAAGGTGCGGGGCGAGGTCAGCAGGCCGGACAGATGGCGCTGCGCACGCGGCCGTAGTCGACGTGACGGCGGGACGTCAGCCCCAGCGTCACGGCACGGTTCGCGGCGGTAGTCACGACCATCATGCTGCCACATCACCCGGCCTCCGGCCAGGGCCGGAGCCCGCCGTCCCAGATGCCGGTTACGCTGTGGTTACCGTCACGTGGTAACACCGTGTTCATCCACGGCGGTGCGCGCTGGCGACCAGCCGTTAGTCTCGGGCCGTGAGTTTCACGTTCCCCCGTCGTCTCGCGCGGCTCACACTGGCCGCGCTGCTCGTCGCGCCGGTGCCGCTCGTGCTGCCCGGTGCCGCCCACGCCGCCGTGCCGTGCGGTGGCGGCGAGGGCAGCGATCCGCCCGCGCAGCGCAGCTGGGCGCTGAACCGGCTCGCGCCGGAGGCTGCCTGGCCGCTCAGCCGCGGCGCCGGCATCACGGTCGCGGTGATCGACTCCGGCGTGCACGGCGACCACCCGGTGCTGGCCGGCAAGGTCGTCGCCGGGCGTGACTTCGGCTTCCCGGACTTCGACGGCCAGTGCGACATCCCCGGCCACGGCACGGTGGTCGCCGGGATCATCGCGGGCCGGGACGGCGTGGACGCGTCGTTCGCCGGCATCGCGCCGGACGCCACGGTTCTGCCGCTGCGTGTGCTCGACGAGCTCGGGATCACCCAGGACGAGTCCGCGCCGGGCCGGATCGCGCAGGCCATCGAGTTCGCGGTGGACCAGGACGTGGACGTGATCAACCTGTCGCTGCAGACCGAGGACACCGCGGCGATGCGGGCCGCGATCGCGTACGCGGAGCAGCGCGACGTGGTGGTGGTCGCGGCGGCCGGCAACCTCCAGGAGGGGCAGAACGACAGCGGCGCGGTCTTCCCGGCGGCGTACGAGACGGTGGTGGCCGTGGCCGGTGTCGACGAGGCCGGCAAGCACGTGGGCTCGTCCGTACGGGGCCCGTTCGTGGACGTCGCCGCGCCCGGTTACAACCTGTTCGGCCCGGCGCCGACCGGTGACAAGTACTTCTTCCAGAACGAGGGCGGTACCAGCTTCGCCGCGGCGTACGTCTCCGGCGCGGTCGCGCTGCTCCGGTCGTACTACCCGGACATGAGGGCGACGGAGGTTCGGGAACGGCTGCTGGCCACCACGGACGCGCCGCCGCTCGGCCGGGACGAGGAGGTCGGCGCCGGCGTGGTCAACCCGTACCGGGCGATCACGGCGGTGTTCAGCGAGCGGTCCGCGCGGCCGGCGGCCGGTGTCACGCCGGCCGGCGATCCGGTGGACCCGGCGGCCACGGCCCGGGTGGTGGCGCTGTGGACGATCGCGGTCGTGCTGGTGCTCGCGATCGCGCTGCTGGCCGGTGCGCCGCTCGTCCGCCGCGGCCGCCGCAACGGCTGGCGCCCGGACCACAACAACGCCTGAGGGGGTACGGGTGACCCGTACCCCCCGACGGGTCTGATCTGTCAGCGGTAGCCCGGCGGTGGTGGCTGTTGCTGATAGCCGGGCGGCTGCTGACCGGGCTGCTGATAGCCGGGTCCCGGCGGCTGATAGCCGGGGCCCGGCGGCGGATAGCCGGGGCCCGGCGGCGGATAGCCGGCGCCGGGCTGCGGGAAGCCGGGCCCGGGCGGCTGGTAGCCAGGGACGGATGCGGCCGGGCGCTTGCGGCGGCTCGCGACCACCGCGACCACCACGATCAGCAGGACCACCACGACCGCGACCGCCACCGCGATCCACAGGTAACCGGCGAGCGGCGAGCCCTCCTCCTCCGCCGGTGTGGCGTCACCGGCGGCGCCGTCCATCGGGTCACCGACCGGGTTGGCGGTCACGGCCGGCACGTCCGCGCTCACGGCGGCGAGCGCGTCCATGGCGCCGAAGCCGTACTGCGCGTCGCGGCCCGGCGTGCCCGCGTCGCGCGCGGTCGCGGTCAGCCTGTTGATCAGATTGATCGCGTCCAGGTCCGGGTGCTTCGCCTTCACCAGCGCGGCGATGCCGGACACCATCGCGGTCGCCGCGCTGGTGCCGCTGCTGGTGCCGTACCCGCTGAGGACCTGCGTCTCGGGCTGGGCCATGAAGATGTCCGTGGCGGGCGCCGCGATGCCGGCCTCCGGGCCGGTCGCGCTGCCGGTCCAGAACTCGCCGTTCCGGTCGAGGCCGGTGACCGCGAGCACGCCCGGGATGTTGGCCGGTGGGCTGATCACCGGGCCGGTCTGCTCGGTGTTCCCCGCACCGGCCACGATGATCGCGCCCTTGCCGAGCGCGTACGCCACGGCCTCCCGGTCGAGCGGGTTGATGTACGTGAGGTCGCCGGTGTTGTTGTACCGGGCGAGCGACATGTTGATCACGTCGGCGCCCTGGTCCGCCGCGGCCCGGATCGCCTCCGACAGGGTGGTCTTGCCCTGGCTCTCGATGCCGATCGAGATGGACAGCACCGTGGCCTCCGGCGCGATGCCCTTGAGATGGTTGTCGTCCGTGCCCTGACCGGCGATGATGCTGGCCATCGCGGTGCCGTGGTAACCCTCGTCGGCCAGCCCGCTCTTACCCGCGCCGGAGTTGCCGTAGCCGCCGCCGTCCCTGAGGTCGGCACCCTTCAGATCAGGCCGGGTGGTGTCCACCCCGCTGTCGATCAGCGCGATCGTGACGCCCTTGCCCTTGCTGCCGGCGGCCTTGTACACCTCCGGCATCTTCAGATAGTCGTCGTAGTACCACTTCTGGTACTCACCGATGGTCTGCGGCGCCGCGGCCTGCGCCGCTGACGGCGGCAGCAGGACGGTGCCGCTCAGGACCACCGCGGTGGCCAGTGCCGACGCGAACCTCATCGAGCCCTTTCCCCGTCGTTCCACGCGCCGGCGACGAGCGGGCGCGTCATCCGCACAGACAGAAAGGCCCGGTTCGGTGATCACCGAACCGGGCCACCTCCGCAGAGGTCAGCCCCAGATGCGGGCGTTCGACATCTCGGTGGAGACGTAGTTGTCCTTGGCGACGCCGACGGCACCGCCGATCTCGTTCAGGATCTGGTTGATGTCCTTGATCGCCGCGTCCCAGGAGGCCTGGTGCTGCTCGTAGGCGACCCGGTCCTCACCGTCCCACTGGAGCTTCTGCAGCATCTGCCGCAGCGTGTCCAGCTTCTCGTCGATGCTCTTCGAGATCGAGTTGATCTGCTGGGTCGAGCTCTCAAGAACCGCGTAGTCAACTTTCACAACGCTCATGACGTCACTCCTACCTTCGCGCTGATTCAGCCGTTGAGAGCCGAGTGGAACTTGTTCAGCATCTGCTGCTGCTCCTCGTCGTTCACCTGGTGCGTGGTGCCCGACTTGTCCAGCAGGTCAGCGATGTTGGTCAGCGCCTCCTGGAGCTTGTTGGTGTCCTCCGACCAGCGATTCATCAGCTGCTGGAAGCCGGTGGACGCCGAACCCTGCCAGGCGATGGCCAGGTCGTCCACCACATTCCAGAGCTTCTTCAGCTCGCCGTCGACCTCACTCCGCGTGGACCGCACGTCGTTCGCAGCGGTATGCAGTGTCGCGTGATCGACCTCGAACGGGCCCGCCATGGTCACTCACCCCTTCGTCATCGTTAGTGCAGCCAGTCGCTGCGCCTCCCCCGCGGCGGCGTCTGAAACCCCACCGACGGACACTTGGCCTTGACGGTAACGCACCAGGTCCAGTGCTTACAGCCTCGGCCGAAGCCCCGATGACGATATGTCTAATTCAGACGTTTTTATCGGACTTCGCCATCGGGGCAAAATGTCTTTCTAAGGCTCTGTCCAGGCAGTTTGGATCAAGTTCTGCCCGTCCCGCCGGCGGACCAGCGTGCCCCGGCCCGGCGGCTGTGGGCTGGGTCGCAGATTGCCGACGATCTGGCCCTCCTCCTTGTTGCCGGACATCAGCAGCGTCGGCGAGTCCAGCTCACGGAGACGCTGCAGCACCTGCTCGTAGCCGGCCCGCGCGGCGCCGCCCACCCGGCGTGCCAGGATCAGGTGCAGGCCGATGTCCCGCGCCTGCGGCAGCAGGTCGGTGATCGCGCTGAGCGGGTTGCTGCCGCCGGTGGCCACCAGGTCGTAATCGTCGACCAGCACGTACAGGTCCGGGCCGCGCCACCAGGACCGGTCCCGCAGCTGTTGCGGCGTCACGTCCGGGCCGGGGATGCGAGCCTGCAGCGCGCTCCGGATCTGCTTCATGTTCGTGGCGAACACCTCACCGGACGGCGAGTAGTCGAGCAGGTGGTCACCCTCGATCGCGCCGAGCAGGCCACGGCGGTAGTCGCCGATCACGATCCGCGCCTGGGCCGGCGTGAACCGCTCGGTGATCTGCCGCCCGATCAGCCGCAGCAGGTTGGTCTTGCCGCACTCCGCGTCGCCGTAGATCACCAGGTGCGGGTCGCCGGCCGTGTCCAGCAGCACCGGGGCCAGGCTGGCCTCGTTGACGCCGAGCGGCAGGCCGGGCGCGGCCGGGTCGACCATCCGGTTCAGCTCGGTCACCTGGAGCAGGCGCGGCAGCAGGCGCACCTTCGGCGCCGGCGCATGCGGCCAGGCGGCCCGGATCTGCTCCACCGCGGACGCGGTCGCCTCGGCCAGGTCGTCCAGTTGCGACTTGCCGTCCAGCCGGGAGATCGCGGCCAGGAAGTGCAGCTTGTCCCGGGTCAGACCGCGGCCGGGCGCGCGCTCCGGCACGTTCGCCGCGGCCTTGCGGTCGATCTCGGACTCGTTCGCGTCGCCGAGGCGCAGCTCCAGTCGCGTACCCAGCAGGTCGCGCATCTTGATCCGGACCTCGGACCAGCGGGCCGCGGTCAGCACCACGTGCACGCCGTAGCCCAGACCGCGCTGGGCCAGCATCATGATCGTCTGTTCCAGCTCCTCGAAGTCCTCGCGGAGCGTGCCCCAGCCGTCCACCACCAGGAACAGGTCGCCGAACAGGTCGTCCGGCACCTCGCCGTTCGCCTGCCGCCGCCGGTACGTGCTGATCGAGTCGATGCCCATCGCGGTGAACCGGGCCTCGCGCTCGTCGATCAGCGACATCACCTCGGCCACGGTCCGGCGTACCGCCTCGCCGTCGCGACGGCCCGCCACGCCGGAGAGGTGCGGCAGGCCGTCCAGCGCCCGCA
The DNA here is from genome assembly GCF_030813715.1 of Catenuloplanes indicus. Taxonomy (NCBI): domain Bacteria; kingdom Bacillati; phylum Actinomycetota; class Actinomycetes; order Micromonosporales; family Micromonosporaceae; genus Catenuloplanes; species Catenuloplanes indicus. The sequence continues at coordinate 5,901,765 of NZ_JAUSUZ010000001.1, read as the reverse complement.
GCGCGCCGCCGCCGAAGTCCAGGCACATGAACTGCACCTCGCGTGGCGAGTGGGTGACGGCCAGCGACATCAGCAGCGAGCGCAGGATCGTGCTCTTGCCGGACCGCGGGCCGCCCACGATGACCACGTTGCCGCCCGCGCCGGACAGGTCCGCCACCAGCGGGTCGCGGCGCTGCTCGTACGGCCGGTCCACGATGCCGACCGGGACCATCAGCTTCGCCGCGTTCCGCCAGGCGGCCGGTGACAGGCCGAAGACCGGGTCCGGCGTGAGCGGCGGCAGCATCGCGTCGATCGTCGGCGGCACGCCGAGCGGCTCCAGCCAGACCTTGTGCGCCTCCGGACCGCGGCCCTGCAGCTGCTCGATCAGCACGTCCAGCATGCTCTGCTGACGGCCGATGCCCTCTTCCTCCTCCTCGACCATGATCACCTGTTCGGAGATCTCCGGCACCGGGACGAACTCGGTGCCGTACTCGAGGATCTGGCGCTGCACCACGGCCTGCGAGCGCACCGCGCGGCCCGGCGGCTTGTACGGGCCGGACACGTACGCGGCGCGGAACCGCAGCATGGTGGACGTGTCCGACTTCAGGTAGCCGTGACCGGGCGCGCTGGGCAGCTCGTACGCGTCCGGCACGCCCAGCACGATCCGGGACTCCACCGCGGAGAACGTGCGCAGACCGATCCGGTACGACAGGTGCGTGTCCAGACCGCGCAGCTTGCCCTCCTCCAGGCGCTGCGACGCGAGCAGCAGATGCACGCCGAGCGACCGGCCGAGCCGGCCGATCATGACGAACAGGTCGATGAAGTCCGGCTTCTGCTGCAACAGCTCGCTGAACTCGTCACAGATGATCAGGAGGCTGGGCATCGGATCCAGCTCCTCGCCGGCCGCCCGTGCCTTCTCGTAGTCGAACCGGGACACGTAGTTGCCGGCCGCGCGCAGCACCTCCTGGCGCCGCGTCATCTCACCGGCCAGCGCGTCCTTCATGCGGTCGACCAGGGGAAGCTCGTCCTCCAGGTTGGTGATCACCGCGGAGGTGTGCGGCAGCGCGTCCAGCGACGCGAACGTCGCACCACCCTTGAAGTCGACCAGTACGAAGTTCAGCTCCGCCGAGGAGTGGGTGACCGCGAGCGCGCCCACGATCGTGCGCAGCAGTTCCGACTTACCGGAACCGGTCGCACCGATGATCAGGCCGTGCGGGCCCATGCCCTCGTGCGCGGACTCCTTGAAGTCCAGCTCCACCACGTTGCCGTCCGGGCCGAGACCCAGCGGGATGCGCAGCCGGTCCCGGTGCGGGCGCTCGCGCCACGTCTGGTTCACGTCCACGCCCGCGGCGTCGCCGATGCCGAGCAGGTCCGGCAGCTCCATGCTGCGGGCCAGCGGCTCCTCCGACGCGGCCGCGCTCTGCTGCGACAGCCGGTACGGCGACAGCTGCCGGGCCAGCGCCTCCGCCTGCACCGTGCTCAGCCGGTCCGGCTTGCCCAGGTGCGTGCTGGACTTGCCGCGGAACACCTCGACCGAGTCGGCCGTCACGTCCAGGCAGAGCAGCCAGCGGCCGGCGTCCCGGGGTACCGCGCCGGACAGGTCGACCACGGTGGTGCCGAGCAGGCCCTGGCCGTACAGCTGGCAGTTCGCCGAGACCTCGCCGCCGTCCAGCACGATCAGCACGTGCGGCATCGAGGTCAGCGGCTTCGCGTCCGGGCTGAACCGGGGCCGGCTGGCCAGCTCCTCGGCCAGCATCTGCTCGGCCGCGAGCAGCGTGCTGAACACCATCCGCCGGGAACCGGCGGCGTCGTTGCGGCGCGGGTGCTGCGCGTGCGGCAGCCACTTGGTCCAGTCCCAGCCGGCCGCCCGGTCCGGCGCGGCCACCACGGCGATCATCAGGTCGTCCGGCGCCTGGAACGTGGTCAGCTGGCCGAGCATCGCGCGGGCCAGGCTCAGCGTCGGCTCCCGGTCGCCGCGCAGCACGATCCGGCTGAACGCGCGGATGGAGAGCGCGATCGGCAGGTCCGGCACCACCGAGTGGGAGCGGACGAACCGGCGCAGCGCGATCGCGGACATCGGCTCCAGGTCCTCGACCGGCTTCGTCTCCGGCGTGACGATCTGCACCGCGAGCTGCTGCGGGCCGAGCGCGACCCGGACCTCGCCGAAGTCGTCCTCGGTGATCCGCCGCTCCCACATCCGCCGGGACGCCGCGAACGAGAACAGTGCGTCCGCCTCCGGGTGCTTCCACGTGGTCGCGGCGCGCTGCTGCTCGGCCGCGCGCCGGGTCCGCTTGCGCACCTGCGCCAGGTACCGCATGTAGTCCCGGCGGTCCGCGTTCAGCTCGGCCTTGTCGTTGCCACCACCACCGAGCTGGCCGACCGCCATGCCGAGCATCGAGACGCCGAACAGGCCGCCGGCCACCCACATCATGGTCCCGCCGCCGCGCCCGGCGTAGAGGAACGCCATCGCACCCACGCCGCACAGCATCGGCAGGATCATCATCAGCTGGCCAAGGCCCTTGGGCAGTTCCTCCGGCAGCTCGGGCGGTGACTCCAGGAGCACCTCGCCCCGGGGCAGCTGTGGCCCCTGCCGCCGCGGTGGCCGCCGGAACAGCACCGTACTCATCCGCGTCTCGCCTCCCCGAATTCCCCCGTCGGACGGCAGCCCTCAGCGAGGCTGGCGTCGGGTGGGCATCCTAGCGTTCGTCATCGTAGGTACGCTCCTCACGAATCGTGAGTGCCTTGGATCCACGGGGAGGCAACCTTGGCAGCCACAGCCAGCGGAAGCAGCAGGGTGACCATCGTCGCGCCCAGGACGCGGCTCGATCTCGCGCTGCCCTCGGACGTGCCGTTGGCCGACCTGTTGCCGACCGTGCTCCGGCACGCCGGCGAGGACGTCGCCGACCAGGGAGCCGCACAGGGCGGCTGGGCGCTGGCCCGGCTCGGCGGCAAGCCCCTCGACAGCTCCCGCACCGCGGTCGAGCTGGAGATCCGCGACGGCGAGATGCTCTACTTCACGCCGCGCGCCGCGGCCCGTCCGGAGGTCGTCTTCGACGACATCGTGGACGCGGTGGCCACCGCCACCCAGAACCGCGAGGGCCGCTGGGACACGGCCATGACCAGGCGTTTCTCGGTCGGCTTCGCGGCCGCCGCGCTGCTCGCCGGCGCGATCGGCGTGCTCTTCAGCGGCCCGCCGCACCTGCCCGGCGGCGTCGCCGCGCTCGCTGTCGCCGCGCTGCTCATGCTCACCGCGACGCTGCTGTCCCGCGCGGCCGGCGACGGGCGCAGCGGCGCCATGGTGGCCGGCGTCAGTCTGGTCTTCGGCACGATCGGCGGCCTGCTGCTGCTCGCCGGTGACACCCCGCTCACCGGGCTCGGCGCGGCGCACGTGCTGCTCGGCGCGGCCGTGCTGCTCATCCTCGGCGTGATCGCCACGCTCGCGGTCGGGTATGCGACACCCCTCTTCCTCGGGTCCGCCGCGGCCGGTGTCGCGCTCGCCCTCGGCGCCGCCGTCTCCGTCCTGGCCGGTCTGTCCGGCGCCTCCGCGGCCGCGATCGTGGCAGCGGTCGTCTTCGCGTTCCACCCGGCACTGCCGATGATGTCGTACCGCCTGGCCCGGGTGCCGGTGCCGTCCATCCCGACCGGACCCGACGATCTCAAGGCCGACGACGAGTCCGTTGACGGCCGCCACGTCCTGCGGCTCAGCGAGCGCGCCGACGAGTTCCTGACCGCGCTGATCTGGACCGTGTCCGCCATCGTGCTCGGCGCGGAGATCGCGCTCGCGGTGGACGGCCGTCTCGGCGCCGTGCTGCTCTGCCTGGTGCTCGCGCTGCTCCTGCTGCTGCGCGCGCGGCCGTACCCGAGCCGCCGGGAACGCCTGCCCTCGCTGCTCGCGGGCGGCGCCGGCCTGATCCTGACCGCCTTCGCCGTCTTCGGCTGGGGCGGCTGGGCCACCCGGCTGGGCCTGGTCCTCGGCGGGCTGATCCTGGTGGCGGCGATCTCGCTGATCTACGGGCTGTCGGTGGCCGGCAAGCGGATCGCACCGATCTGGGGGCGTCTGCTCGACATCGCGGAGATCCTGCTGATCCTCGCGGTGGTGCCGCTGGCCGCGTGGGTGTGCGGGCTCTACAGCTGGATCACCACGATCACGGCCTGAGGCCGGTGGAGGTGGGGTGGGCCCGGTGGCCCACCCCGGCCAGCCGGTCAGGTCCGGCGCGGGGCCGTACCCAGGCTCTGCTTCTCGATGCTGGTCGGCGTGAACCAGAAATACTGCGCCTCCGGCCCGGTCCCCAGCAGCACCGCCATGTCCACGTTGAGCCGCTGGAACAGCTTGACGTCCCGCCCGGTGAGCCGGAGCGGCGCCGCACCCACCGTGGCCTCGGTGGCGTTGAGCCGCTGGACGATCGCGTAGTTCGCGGCGCGCAGCACGGTCGCGGCGGCCGGTACGAGCTGCTGCACCACGGTAAGCCGGGCCTGCCACGGCTGCAACGGCTCGGTCAGCGCCGCCTCCGCGGCCTCCGGGTGCACGTCGACCACGTGCAGGATCGGCTGGATCGCGGTGCCGGACGGGATGGAGCCGGGGTTCGCCAGGCCGTGCACCAGCATCAGCCGGTCCGGCCGGCCGGTGGCCCACTGGCCCAGGTTCTGCCACTGCTCCGGCGCGTGCGAGCTGACCACCACCCGCGCGCCCAGCGCGAGCGCGCGAAAGACCACCAGGCGGGCGGCCCACCAGTTGCCGACCAGTGCGACGTCGGCACCGGACGGGCCGAAGACCTCCAGCGGTACCGGCTTGCCGTTGCGGTCGCGGCCGAGCAACAGGCCACCGCGGGGCACCGGGGTGGTGAGCGCGGCGAGCCCGTCCGGTTCGGTGGTGAACCGGCCGGTGACGGCGTGCAGCTGGGTCATCCGATCGCTCCTCCGGTCGGCGCGGTCGCGTAGATCGCCGCGGCATGCTGTCCGTCGAGCCGGCGCAGCTGGATGCCGCACTGGGTGAAGATCCCGACGACCGCGGACAGCGTCTCCGCCGCGGTGGTGGCGCGCACGGCGACATCGACTATGGCCTGCATGCGCAAGTCGCCGTCCGGCTGCCGGTTCAGGACGACCGCGACGGTGGCGGCCAGCGCACCGACCTCGGGCAGCCGGCGGGCGGCCACGGACAGGCCGGACGGCGAGAGCCGGGTGGCGAGGTAGCCCACGTGCACCGCCTCGGTGCCCTGCCAGCCGGCCCAGTTCTCCCGCGGGGACGCCGGTGCGGCACCGTCCCCGGTGACGGCGGCGCCGGTGAGACCGGCCACGGTGGCGACCGCCGCGGTCAGCTCGGTGGCGGTCAGCGGCGTGGCGACGAACCCGGCGCTGTCCAGCGTCTTGCCGATCCGCCCGAGCAGCGCGGCGAGCGCGCGGTGCACCCCGTCCGGACCGCCGCCGCGGCTGGCGCTGGCCGAGAGCGCGTCGGCGGGCCGCAGCCGGGCCGCGACCCAGACGCGCGAGTCGGCCGGGATCGGCAGGCCGCCGAGCAGCTCCCGGTACGACTGGACGGCCGGTGCCGCGTGGTCGAGGAACGACGTCGGCGCCGGTACGAGATGCGTGACCACCTGCAGCGCGGAGACCGGCAGCGCGGACTCGGCGAGGATCCGGCCGATCCGGTCGACGCCGAGCCCGACGTCGGCGATGGCGGCGTCGTCACCGGCGGTCACGGAGAGCGCAACGAACCAGCCCATGTCGTCGCGCCCGATACCGATCGGCGTGCCCCGCTCACGGATCTCGATGACGGCCAGGCCGGGTGCGAGCGCGGCCAGTTCCCGGCCGGGGTTGGCGGCGGCCGCGCGGGCCCGCTCCCGGAACCGGCGGCTGATCACGCGGTGCTCGAACCACCAGCGGCTCTTCCGCCGGGCGAACGCCAGGACCAGCAGCACCACCGCGAGCACACCGGCCACCGGCAGCGCCCAGGCCGGGCCGCCGAGCGACGCGAGCACGGCCACGACGGCCACCTCGACGCAGACCAGCTGGGCGACGGACAGCCCGCCCAGGTGGCCGCGCTGGCGTTCGGCCGGCAGCGGTGGCGCGCCCCGCCGCCTCGTGTCGGTAACTGTCATCCCCGTGTGCCCTTCTCGCCTCGCGGTCCTGCGGTGCACCGCAGGTCCCCCGGCCCTACCGGCGGACCCTTATCGTAGGGACGCGCGCGACACCGCAGGAACCCGTGGCGGGCGCGGCACCGTTTCAGGAGGATTGTGCATGCGTACCCGCCGTGATCAGGTCCAGGCGTACCGCTTCGTCACCCGCCGCATCGTATCGGCGATGGTCTCCGGCGAGCCCGAGACGAACGACCTGCCGATGCGGCGGCTCGGGCTGGCGCTGGTGGGCAGCGTGCTGGTGGGTGCGATCGTGCTGGGCGTGTTCGGCGCGTACGGGCTGCTGACCGAGAACAAGGCGCCGCTGGCGAACGACACGCTGGTCATCGACAAGGAGTCCGGCGCGACGTACGTGTACACCGCGAACAAGCTGTACCCGGTGGCGAACTACTCGTCCGCCCGCCTGATCCTCGCCAAGGACGCGCCGGAGATCCGCCGTGTGTCGGCCGGCTCGCTGAAGGACCTGCCCCGCGGCCGTACCGTCGGGATCATGAACGCGCCGGACGCGCTGCCGGACCCGAAGAGCCTCTCCGGCGCGATCTGGCGGGTCTGCTCGAACCTGACCTCGTCCGAGGGCAGCTCACCGGTAAGCAGCCTGGTGGTGGGCCGGTCGCTGAGCGGCGCGGGCACGCTGGCCGGCGACGAGGCGCTGCTGGTGCACGTCGGCGACCCGGGCGCCGACGACGCGGTGTACTACCTGGTGTGGAACAACACCCGGCTGGCCGTGCCGAGCCCCACGCTGGTCGGCCTGGACGCCGGCGACTCGATCGCGGTGGCCGCGGAGCTGGTCAACGCGATCCCGGCCGGCCCGGACCTGAAGCCGGCCCAACTGCCCGGCCAGGGCACCCCGGCCGACGAGCCGGTGGACGGCCGGTCCGCGGCGATCGGCACCGTGTTCAAGGTCGGTGAACGGTTCTACGTGCTGGCCGAGTCCGGCCTCGCCCCGGTGGGGAACCTGATGGCCCGGCTGCTCCAGGACGGCGGCGCCGAGCTGCGGAACACCACCGCGCAGGAGGCGGACCGGCGGCAGGCGACGACCCGGGTGGAGCCGGACGGCTTCCCGGCCGACATGCCGCGGCTGAGCCAGACCGTCACCACCGCCAGCAACAGCGCGATCTGCGACTTCTACGACGCCGGCACCAACCGCAACACCGTGGAGGTGTACGCGACGCGCCCGGCCGAGCTGGCCGTGGGCCTGGAGGACGGCACCGACTCGGCGGCCCGCAGCGCGACCGCCACCGTGGACCGGGTGCTGGTGACCGGCGGCACCGGCGCGCTGATCCAGCCGGTGCTGCCGGACGGCACGGCCGCACCGGGCTCCACCGTCTTCCTGCTGACCGACCTGGGCCGGATGTACGCGCTCGGCACGAACGACGGTGACGCGAAGGCCGCACTCGGTTACGGAGGGTCGTCCCCCTCGCCGGTTCCGGCCAGTCTGATCGATCTGATCCCGGCCGGACCGACGCTGGACATCGCGCTCGCGCGCCGAAGCGTGACGAGCACGGCGACAACCGGATAGTTCGGACAGCGGACGGGCGGCCCCTGCAACGGCGTGCATCCATTGGTTACGCTGGCACTTCGGGGTTACCGCGGCGGTTCGTCGATGCCTGATGCGTTGACGGCTGGATCGCCGTCGGCCCGTTGCAGGCCAGCCGAATCGAATTTCGCTATGGACGGGGAGGCGAACGGTCATGAGCCCGGCTGCTCGCGGTGGAAACACCACTGTAGACGTCGATTCACTGCAAGAGTTCCAGGATCAGCTCACACAGCGGCTCAGCGAGGCCGACCACGTGATCAATGTGCTCAGCAACCGGCTCAGCGCACCGCTGGCGGTCGGCACGTTCCACCACGCGGCGACGATCAGCGCGAACTACGCGACCCGGCACGCCCAGCACCTGGCGAACGCACGCCGACTGCGCACCGCGATCGTCGCGGCACAGACCGCCACCGCCGAGATTTTGCGTAACTACACCACGACCGAGGAGCTCAACCGGGTCAGCGCCGACGAGATCGCGTCGACCGTTGGCGACCTGGCCGCACCGCTGCGAGGAACGGGCAATGTCTGACCTGAGGTCGTACTACGAGAACGAGAGCCACGAGACTCTCTACAACCAGCTGCAGAACGGTGACCCGGCCTCGGTCGAGGCCGCCGGCGCGGACTGGAGCACGGTCGCCGGCACGCTCGACGACATCTCCGCCGCGCTGACCCGCGACCTCGCCTCGCTGAACGAGAAGTGGAGCAGCGACTCCGGCGACGAGTTCAGCCGTCGGGTGACCGTGATCGCCGACTTCGCCGCGGCCAACGCGGACCGGGCCGGTCAGGTCAAGCTCGCGCTCACGTCGTTCGCGGCCGACCTGAAGACCGCGCAGGCCAAGGTGGACGACCCGGCCGACACCGACGACAACACCAGCACCTGGGGCGGCGCGCTCACCGGCGGCGCCGTGGCCGGTGTGCCCGGCGCGGTGGTCGGCGCGGTCTGGGGCCACAACCGCGACGAGGAGCAGCGGGAAAAGGCCAAGGCGCGCACCGTCGAGCTCATCTCCAACCTCGCCGGCGACTACCAGCTGTCCTGGTCCCAGGGCGGTGTCAACCCGCCGGTCGCCCCGGCGGACCTGCCCGGCTCGGTCCACAACGACGGCCCCGGCACCACGAGCGGCCCGGGTGCGCGGAACGTCAGCGGCCTGGCCGGCACCGGCACCGGCTCGGGCATCGGCACCGCCCGGGCCGACGCGCCGGACAGCCCGTCCCGCGTCGCGGACACCGGCACCGCGGGCGACGGTGGCGACACCACCGGGGTCGGCCCGTCCACCTCCCTCTCCGGCGTCACCGGCGGCAACGGCACCGGCGGCAACGGCACCGGTCTCAGCACCGCCACCCCGGGCCTCGGCACCGGCGGCGGTGGCGGTGGCGGTGGCGGGATCGGCGACAACCTCGGCGGTGGCGGCCTCGCGCTCGGCGGTCTCGCCGCGGGAGCGGGCGGTCTCGCCGCGGGCGCGCTGGGTCTCGGCAACAGCGCTCAGTCCGCGGCCCGGCCGGGCGGTCTCGGCTCCTCGGCCATGAAGCCGGGCGGCGGCACGACCACCGGCGCGGGTGCGGGCAAGGGCACCGGCCCGGCCGGCGGCAAGGACCGGCTCGGCGTGCCCCGGCAGGGCGTCGGCGGCCTGGACGGTCACCACGGCCTGCAGAACCGCACCGCGGCCGGAGCCAAGAGCGCGGCCGGCGGCCGTGGCCTGGCCGGCGAGGACGACGACGCGGACGAGCGCACCACCTGGCTGACCGAGGACGACATGGTCTGGGGCCAGGACGGCTCCGCTCCCCCGCCGGTCCTCGGCGGCCGCTGATCGACCACCCGTGATCGGGGCGTCCGTGGACGCCCCGATCAACCGTCTCTACAGCGTCGTGCCCGGCTTGCCGAGCGGCACGGTCAGCACCGCCTCGGTACCGCCGCCGGCCCGGTTGCGCAGCTCGATCGTGCCGCGCAGTTCCCCGGTGGCCAGCGAGCGCACGATCTGCAGGCCGAGCCGGCCGTCCCGCCCGTCCACGAACCCGTCCGGCAGACCCTGTCCGTTGTCCGCCACGGTGACCAGCAGCTGCTTGCGCTGCCGCACGACGGTGACCACCACCTCGCCGACCGGCTCCGCGCTCCCCGCCGGCACGGTCAGCTCGTCCAGCTCCGGCCCGTCCTCCTCGCGCGCCGGGAAGCCGTGCTCGACCGCGTTGATCAGCAGCTCGTTCAGCACCATGACCAGGCTGGTGGCGGTCTCCGCGGCGAGCACGCCGAAACTGCCCTCGCGCCGGATCGCGACCGTGAAATCGGTGGCCGCGACCTCGGTGGCCGCGGTCGCGACCCGGTCCAGGATGCCGTCGAACTCCACGGTCTCGTTGCCGTTCCCGGTCATCGACAGCGTCTCGTGCACCAGCGCGATCGACGCGACCCGGCGCACCGACTCCTCCAGCGCCGACTTCGCGGACGCGCTGTCCACCCGGCGTGCCTGCAACCGCAGCAGCGCGGCCACGGTCTGCAGGTTGTTCTTCACCCGGTGGTGAATCTCCCGGATCGTGGCGTCCTTGGTGACCAGCGCACGATCTCGCCGGCGCACCTCGGTCACGTCCCGGACCAGCACCAGCGCGCCGATCGGCACACCGGCCGGCATCAGCGGCAGCGCGCGCAGCAGCACGGTCGCACCGCGCGCCTCCATCTCCCGCCGGGCCGGCGCCTCCCCGCGCAGCGCGGACAGCATCTTCGCGGTGATGTCCGTGCCGTCCAGCGGGTCCCGGGCCAGGCGGCCGGTCAGCGCCGGCAGATCCTCACCGACCAGATGCGAGGAGAACCCCAGCCGGCGGTACGCGGACTGCGCGTTCGGGCTGGCGTAGGTGACCCGGCCACTCGCCGCGAGCCGGATCAGCCCGTCACCGACCCGCGGCGCGGACGTGGTCTCCCCCGGATGCCGCGGCGGCGGGAACGTCCCGTCCGCCACCATCTGCGCCAGGTCGTCCGCCGTGGTCAGATAGTTCAGCTCCAGCTGACTCGGCGTCCGCGCGGTGGACAGGTTCGTGTCCCGCCCGATGATCGCGATGACGTCCCCCGGCTCACCGTCGTCGTCCCGCGTCCGCACCGGAATCGCCTCGTGCCGGGCGGGCGTCTCGCCGTACCAGACCGGATCGCCCTCCCGCCAGATCCGCCCCTGGTGATGAGCTATCACCAGGTGCGCCACCTCGGCCCCACCGATGATCCGCCCTACTTGATCATCCAGATACGCCGTCGGCCCGGTCGTCGGGCGCACCTGCGCCACACAGAGGAACGACCGCACCGCGCTCCGGTCCCCCACCGGCACCCAGAGCAACAGATCGGCGAACGACAGATCGGACAGCAGCTGCCAGTCGCCGGCCAGCCGGTGCAGATGATCGATGTCAGCGGAGGAGAGCTTGGTGTGCTCCTCGACGAGGTCGCGCAGCGTGGACACGCCGCTAGCCTTTCACAGCCACGTTTCCACTCCGGCCTCAGTCACACCGTCACATCACCGAACCTCAGCAGCCCGGCATCCCACGGCCGCGGCAGCAACTTCGGCGCGCACGTCGCACGTCGCAGGTCGCGCGGACCGCACAGATCGCGCACATCCCGGCGGGCCTCGGCGCGGGCGCGGAGCGGCGAGGGCACCGAGATGCGGTGCGGTGGAACCCGGGCCGCGTGGCGCGGCGTGAGCGGCGGGAATCGCGTGTTCGTTCCCGGCCCACGGCGGGACCGGCTCCGACGCCGCGGGCGGAGCGGAGCCAGCGGAGTCGGAGCCCTCGGCGAGGTTTGCCCGCGGGAGCATGCGAAACGCCACCACGCCGGAAGCGGGCAGACCGAATTCTGATCCGGGTCAGAGCGTGGCGGTGACCTTCTTCAGGCCGCGAGGTGCGTCCGGGTCCTCGCCGCGGGCGACCGCGAGGGCGAGGGCCAGTTGCTGGGCCGGGAGAATGTCGAGGAGTGGGGCGTAGCGTTCGTCGAGGGACGGGATGGTGATCCGGGCGGAGGCGCCGGGGACGTCGGCGGAGCCGATGGCGACCACGTCGGCGCGGCGGTCGGTGAGGCGGCCGAGGACCTCGGACATGGAGGCGCCGCCGGGGCCGGAGCCGACGACGGCGAGGACCGGTACGTCCGGAGCGGCGAGCGCGAGCGGGCCGTGCATCAGATCCGCGCCGGAGAACGACAGGGACGGCAGGTAGCACGTCTCCATCAGTTTGAGCGCGGACTCGCGTGCGGTCGGGTACGCGTAGCCGCGCCCGGTGGTCAGGATGCGTGCCGCGAAACGGTAGCGGGCGGCCAGGTCGGTCGCGGTCGGGTCGGCGAGCACCCGCTCCGCGTGCGCCGGCAGCGTCTCCAGGATCGCGCGCTCGGCGGCCGGCAGCGCGCCGTCGCCGGCCCGGATGCCCTCGATCAGCATGAGCAGTGCCTGCAGCTCCGCCACGTACGACTTGGTGGCCGCGACCGCGCGCTCGTGGCCGGCGGCGACGTCGATGACGTGTTCGGCGGCCTCGGCCAGCGGGGAGCCGGGCACGTTGACGACCGCGACGGTGAGCGCGCCGGACGCGCGGGCCACCCGCATGACCTCGGTCAGGTCGGGTGAGCCGCCGCTCTGACTGACGCCGATGACCAGCGCCTGGGACAGGTCGGGGCGGGCGTCGAAGACCGTGATCGCGCTGGGCGAGGAGCTGCTGGCCGGGAGACCGAGGCGGATCTCGGTCAGGTATGCCCCGTAGAGCGCGGCGTGGTCGGACGTGCCGCGTGCGACGAAGACCACGTGCTTCGGGCGGCGGGCCACGACCGCGGCCGCGACCGTGGCGATCGCGGCGGCGTGCGGCGCCTCCAGCAGGCGGGCGATGCCGGCCGGCTGCTCCGCGATGTCGGCGGCCATCCCGGCCCCGGGCTGCACCTCAGGCATGACGACTCCTCGCGCACGATGTGACGACTCTGTGCTCAATGCTGCACGAAAGAGGCGTGTTTCGCAACGTATTGAGCAACAGCGGCCGGGATGGATGCGTGGCGCCCGTCGTGCCATAGGCTGCGGTTGCGGGGTAACGATCAACGACAGCTCGACAGCCGGACATACGCCTTCACAAGGGACATAAGGCTTTGACTGAGGGGATAGGCGACCCACGCCTCTCCGCGGAGGGCGAACTGGCCCTGGCCCGGATGGCGCTCGACGAGGCGGACTTCGGGCACGCCGCGGACCACGTGGCCGGCGCGCTCGCGCACGCGCCGACCATGCCCGAGGTGCACGAACTGCTGGCCAAACTGGCCGCGCGCACCGGCGGCGCCCTCGACCTCTACCCGCTGGCCGACCACGTGTTCATCGGCGCCGTGGTGGCCCGCGGTCACCTGCTGGCCGCGGCCGGGCAGCCGGGCGAGGCGCTGGAGCTGCTGGCCGCCGCGACCGGGCACGCGCCGAACGCGGATTGGGCCGGCGTGCCCTGGGTGGCGGACCCGGAGCTGGCCACCCGGATCGAGCCGGACCAGCTGGCCCGCACGATCATGCAGGTCTGCGCGGGCGTGCCCGACCCGGTGCCGGACGAGCAGCGCGGGCCGCTGCAGCCGTACCTGCGGGTGGCCAAGCACGCCGCGGCCGCGCACCCCCGGCACGCGCTGCTGCTCGGCGCCGCGTCCGCGCTGGCCCGGCGGATGGGCGAAACCGCGATCGCGATCGAGTGGGCGCAGCGGGGCGTCCGGGTCGCGCCGACGAAGCTGGGCGAGGTCTGGCTCGGGTACGCGTACCGCAGCGCCGGCCGGACCCGGGAGTCGATCGCCGCGCTCCGCCGGGCCGTCGCGCACGACCCGGCCGACCTCTCCGTCTACGCGGACATCGCCGGTACGCTCGCCGACAGCGGCCAGCTGGACGAGGCGATCCGCTGGATAGACGACGCACTGGCCCGGGACGCGGAGTTCGACTGCGCGGTGCACACCGCGCACCGGCTGCGCTACCGCCGGGACGGCCGGCTGTCGCACCTGGTCGCGCTGGCCGACTTCCAGCGGCACCACCCGGACGACTCGCACGAGCACACCGACCTCGCGGAGTGCTGCCAGGACCGGCCGTGGCTGGGGCGGCTGCCGGCCGCGGGCGAAGCGGTGATCAACGTGCTGCGGCAGATGCTGGAGACCGAGGGGCCGATCACCGGCGGACGGTTGCGGCTGAGCAACCTGGAGCCGCCGTCCGCGATGCGCACGGTCGGCGCCGCGCTGCCGGACATGGCGGTGATCGTGGAGCGGGTGCCGGAACCGGACCTGCGGCTTCCCCGGCGTACCGGTGGGCGGTCGGTCTGGGAGTTCTTCGAGACGGACGCGCTGCCCGCGTTGCGCGAGCCGTCCGAGGCCGCGGCCGAGCGGATCCGGCAGATCGCACTGCCGGCCTGGCCGCACCCGCAGGCCGCCTACGACGCGGCGGTCTCGCTGGCGCTGCTGGACATGGACGATCTGCTGGCGTTGCTGGTGCACCCGCCGGCGCCGCCCGCCACCGAGCTGGGCGCCGCGCTGGCCGCCCACGACCCGTCGCTCTGGGTCCGCAGCGTGCAGGTCTGGGCGTGTCTAGGGCTGCTGCACCACCGCACGGACGAGCCGTGGCAGAGCAGCACCCGGCGTCGCGTGCTGCTCGACCTGGCCTGGGGTGTGGAGGACTGGATCACCGAGGCCGCGCTGTTCGCCCTGGTCACGGCCGCGTGGGTGGCGCCGGAGGTGCGGGCGGACGTGGCCGGCCTGATCCGCGACCGGCTGGCCGACGTCGCGACCGTGGTGCGCCAGCGCCCGGTCACCATTGCCTGGTCGGTGGCGCAGCTGGCGCTGGCCACGCCGGAGCTGGACGCGAAGACCGAGCTGATGGCCCGGGCGATCATCGCGGCTGAGCGCCCGGCGGAGGAGACACCGGCCCCGCCGCCACCGCGCAGGACCGGTTTCCTCCGGCGGCTGTTCAGGCGATGACGGCGATCAGGTCGCCCTCCTGCACGACGTCGCCCTCGTGCACCGCGACCCTGGTCAGCGTCCCGTCCGCCTCCGCGACGACCGGGATCTCCATCTTCATCGACTCCAGGATGACCAGGGTGTCGCCCTCGGCCACGGTGTCGCCCTCGTTCGCCACGACCTTCCAGACGTTGGCCACCATCTCGGCGTGGATCTCCTCGGACATCGCTCCCGGTCCCTCCGTCGTCGCGCCTCGTTACCCTGCATCCAATCATGGCGCGGGCGCCCGCAGGCCGGTCTCGCTGGGCGATTAGCATCAGGGGTGGACCAACGCCGCCTCGGTGCGGCGCACCGACGAGCGGAAGGACGCGGCCATGGCGAAGAAGGCCCGTAAGAAGAAGGCCCGTAAGAAGAGCGGCGCCAACCACGGCAAGCGCCCCAACAGCTGAGCTTTGGGTACGAAGAAGCCGCCGTCCCCGGCACGGGAACGGCGGCTTCCTCATCTGCTTCAGTCGGGCAGGTACTCCCGGGTGCCGGCCTCGACGACCAGCTCGCTCAACTTCGAACGAAGGCGGGTCCGCAACTCCTCCGGCGCGGTCTCGTCGCCGCAGCAGCGGGACACCAGCGCCTTCACCTCCTGCTCGATGCCGAACTCGCGGAGGCAGGGCGAGCACTCGTCCAGGTGCTCGCGGATCACCTCGCGGCGCTCGTCGGCGCACTCCAGGTCCAGGTACAGATAGACCTCGCCGAGCACTTCATCGCAGTCCGTCTCGTGTGGCTCGCCGCAACTCACCGCGTCACACCTCCTGCGCTGCCGCCGACTCGGGGGACCGGTTGAAACCCCGGTCCGCAGCGTAGCGCTCCAGCAGCTTGCGGAGGTTACGCCGGCCTCGGTGCAGCCGCGACATCACGGTGCCGATCGGCGTGTTCATGATGTCCGCGATCTCCTTGTAGGAGAAGCCCTCCACGTCCGCGAGGTAGACGGCCAGCCGGAACTCCTCGGGGAGCTGCTGCAGCGCGTTCTTGATGTCGCTGTCCGGCAGCCGGTCGAGCGCCTCGGTCTCGGCCGACTTCAGCCCGGTGGACGCGTGCGACGACGCCTCGGCCAGCTGCCAGTCGGTGATCTCCTCGGTCGGCGCCTGGATCGGCTGACGCTGCCGGCGACGGTACGAGTTGATGTACGTGTTCGTGAGAATGCGGTACAGCCAGGCCTTGAGGTTCGTGCCCTCCTCGAACTGGTGGAAGGCCGCGAACGCCTTCAGGAACGTCTCCTGCACCAGGTCCTCGGCGTCGGCCGGGTTCCGCGTCATGCGGAGGCCCGCCGCGTACAACTGGTCGACGAACGGCATCGCGTCGCGCTCGAAGCGCGCGCGCCGTTCCTCGGCTGTCTCCGCTCGGGTCACCCGTTCCTCTCCCCTCCGCTGTCCCGCAGAGGATACGTGGAGTGCCCCGGCAATGGTTTCGGAAACGTCGGGTGTCAGGTGTGTCACCCGGCCGGTTGTCGCCAACACAGACAATTTGCCCCGATCTTCGGCTTCGGTCGGTGCCGCGGGCCACTCGGGACCGTTCAGCAGCACCCTGACGCGCTCGGCGCCTGAATCGGCGGTGGTCCGCCGGTCCGGGTCACGTACTGCGGATCGCACGAGATCAACCCCTTCCGCTCGTTGCCTCCGGGGGCTTCAACCATGAGCGCGGGTGCCACATTCCGCGGAGTGAGCTGTGGCTCAGTTCGCCCAGCCGTTCGCCCGCAGCCACGCCACCACCTCGGCGGCGATCCCGGCCGGATCCCGTTTCAGGTCGTGGGTCTCCCCGGCCCGGGTCAGTACCGTCACCGCACCGGACGCCGCCGGCACGCCGAACGCGTCCCGGTCGCCGTTGACCACCAGCGTGGGCCGGCCGGTGTCCAGTTCCGGAGCACGGCTCTTCTCCGGCTTGCCCGGCGGGTGCAGCGGGAACGCGAGCGCCACGATCCCGGCCGCGCCGAGTTCGCGCGCGGTGCGGCAGGCGACCCGGGAGCCGCTGGACCGGCCGCCGAGCAGCAGCGGGCCGGGATGGTCCGCGCGCAGGCGCCGGACCACGCCGGTGAAGGCCTCGTCGAGGTGCCCGGCGGGTGCGGGCGCGCGACGGCCGGCCACCCGGTACGGCTGGGTCACCCGCGCCACCGTCACGCCGGCCGCGCAGGCGGCATCGCGGAGCGCGACCAGGTCGGGCGCGTCCACGCCGCCACCGGCGCCGTGGCCCAGCACCAGCAGGCTCACGGGCGCGGTCCCGGGACGGTCGAGGTCCACCCGGGCCGGCCCGCGCACCGTGTCGATCGTGATCGTCTCCATGCCGGTCATCCCACCACGGCACCGACTCGCCGGGTGCGGGACGGCCCGCGCTGGAACCGGTTACCTGCCCACCGGCACCAGCGCCAGCAGCTTGTCGCGGACCGGTGGCCCGGTCAGGACCGCCGGATCGCCGGCCTCCGCGTCGTCGCGGACCTGCTCCTGCCAGACGCGGAGCATGGCCCGGCGCTCGCGCGGGGTCGTGCCGCCCCAGACCCCGTGGCAGTCACCCACCTCCAGCGCCCAGGCCAGGCACGCGCCCTGGACCGGACAGGAACCGCACAACGCGATGGCGCCGTCCGCCGGCTCGTTCGGAGCCGGAAAGAACGTCTCCGGATCGACGCTCTGACAGACCCCCCGGGTCCGCCAGGCCTCGTCCAGGCTTCGCTCGTCGAGGGCGCGGAGCAGTCGCGGATCCTTGCGAGCTGCGGCGACCTCTTGCGGGCGTGGCATGCGCGCCCGTGTCATTCACCCACCTCCCCCGTGGGGCTGGCAACGTTTTCATCGTGTGGCGCGACCACACCGAAACCCCAATCGCGCCAACCGCCGGCGCTGTGTTCTACCGCACTTCACATAGGACAGGCAAGGGTTTCAATCCAATATCGGGGAATTGCTCACATCTTTTTACAATCGAGTGAGGCGTCAGAAGAGCGTCAATGTCGCCGGATCTTCCGGTGGGGGGCGAAGCGCATCCGCTGCAATTGGGGCAATGAGTTCAGGACCGTCATTCCGGACGTTGCCGACGGCCGGGCCGACCGGCCGCAACTCCAGACCGGCGAGGTAGTCGTCGGGCGGCGGCGCGAGCAGCGACTCCTCACCGGCGGCCGGGGCGAGCCACGCGTCCCACCGGTCCGGCGGCAGCAGCAGCGGCATGCGGTCGTGCACCGCGGTGAGCGTCGAGCGCGCGGCCGTGGTGATGATGCTGCAGGTCAGAACCTTGGCATCGGCCTCGCCCCAAACCGTCCAGAGCCCGGCGAAGGCCAGCTCGCCACCGTCGGCGGGGGTCATGTAGTACGCCTGTTTCGCGCCCTTGCCCGCGGGCTTGACCCACTCGAACCAGCCGTCGGCCGGCACCAGGCAGCGTCGCCGGGCGAACGACGGCGCGAACGCGCGGGACGTCGCGACCGTCTCGGCACGCGCATTGATCATGCGGGCACCGGCGCGCACATCCGTCGCCCACGGGGGCAACAGACCCCACCGCGCGGTTTGCAGAACGCGCTGTGCACGCCGCTGCGAGACGCGAACGATCGGCACCGGCGCGGTGGGCGCAACATTGAAACGCGCGGTAATCGGCATTTCGGTCTCGTCCTCCGCACCGAATAGCGCGCTGAGATCCACCGAACTCCGGGTGGTCGCATACCTGCCACACATGCGGTCCACGCTACGCCGCGGGTACGACATTCTCCGCGGACCGCGAGTTTCCCGATCAGCGAGAGAGAGACGGAGAGCAATGGATGGACACGTCAGACTGTGACGGTGGCAAAACTCTCAGTCATACCGTGGCGCGCGCCCGTCGCGGCCGGCCCGGTGCACGCGACCGTGCAGCTCCCGGGCTCCAAGTCGGTCACGAACCGCGCGCTGGTGCTCGCCGCGCTTGCGACCGGCCCGTCCACGCTCTCCTCGCCGCTGCTGGCGCGCGACAGCGCGCTGATGGTCGCCGGGCTGCGCGCGCTGGGCACCCACGTCTCCACCGCCGCGGACGACCGCTGGGTGGTCCGCCCCGGCCGACTGCACGCGGCCGGCCACATCGACGTGGGCCTGGCCGGCACGGTCATGCGCTTCCTGCCGCCGGTCGCGGGTCTGGCGGCCGGCCGGGTCGCGTTCGACGGCGACGCGCTCGCCCGGCGGCGGCCGCTCGGCCCGCTGGTCGAGGCGCTGCGCGCGATCGGCGTCCGGGTCGAGGGCGGGCCGGACGGCGTGCTGCCGTTGACCGTGCACGGCACCGGCGAGGTGCACGGCGGCGAGGTGGTGATCGACGCGTCCGCGTCCAGCCAGCTGGTCTCCGGCCTGCTGCTGGCCGGTGCACGGTTCGCGCGCGGTATCACGGTGCGGCACGTCGGCCCGCCGGTCCCGGCCGCGCCGCACCTGCGGATGACGGTCCAGATGCTGCGCTCCGCCGGCGCCGGTGTGGACGATGCCACGCCGGACGTGTGGAGCGTGGCGCCCGGCCGGCTCTCCGGGCGCGGCTGGCAGATCGAGCCGGACCTGTCCAGCGCGCTGCCGTTCTTCGCGGCCGCGCTGGTCACCGGCGGCGAGGTGGTGCTGCCCGGCTGGCCGCGCAGCAGCATGCAGCCGGTCGAGCAGGTGCGCGAGCTGCTCCGGCGGATGGGCGCGGACGTGCGGCTCGGCACCGGCGGGCTGACCGTGCGCGGCACCGGCCGGGTGCACGGGCTGGACGCGGACCTCGCCGGGCTGAGCGAGCTGGCACCGGTGCTGGCCGCGCTCGCCGCGCTGGCCGATTCGCCGAGCACGCTGCACGGCATCGGGCACATCCGCGGCCACGAGACCGACCGCCTGACGGTGCTGGCCCGCGCGCTCGGCCGGCTCGGCACCGGCGTCACCGAGCTGGCCGACGGCCTGCGGATCACGCCCCGGCCGATGCGCGGCGGTGTGGTGGACACCGACCGGGACCACCGGATGGCGCACGCGGCCGCGGTGATCGGCCTGGCGGTACCCGGCGTGGAACTCAGCGACGTAGCGTGTACCTCAAAGACGCTGCCCGAGTTCCCGGCGCTATGGTCGGCGATGACCACGGGCAATCGATAGAGGGAGATCTACGCTGACCGGCAAGCGGCGGGAGTACGACGAGGACGACGTCCGGATCCGACCGAGCAAGTCCTCACGCCCGCGGACCAGGACCCGGCCGAAACACGAGGACGCGGTCGAGGGGTTCGTGATCGCGGTCGACCGCGGCCGCTACACCTGCATGGTGGACGACGCGCCGCTGACCGCGATGCGCGCCCGCGAGCTGGGCCGCAAGTCGGTGGTGGTGGGCGACCGGGTGGCGCTGGTCGGTGACGTCACCGGCAGCGCCGGCTCGCTGGCCCGGATCGTGCGGATCGGCGAGCGCACCTCGGTGCTGCGCCGCACCGCGGACGACGACGACACCACGGCCGAGGGCCGGCTGGAGCGCGTCGTGGTGGCGAACGCGGACCAGTTGGTGATCGTGAGCGCGCTGGCCGACCCGCCGCCGCGCACCGGCTTCATCGACCGGTGCCTGGTCGCGGCGTACGACGCGGACATCACGCCGCTGCTCTGCCTGACCAAGGCCGACCTGGCCGGGCCAGCCGACGTGCTCGGTTACTACGCGGAACTGGACCTGCCGTACGTGCTCTCCGCGCCGGACGGCGACCTGGGCGCGCTGCGCGAGGTGCTGGCCGGGCGCGTCTCGGTGATGGTCGGCCACTCCGGCGTGGGCAAGTCGACGCTGGTCAACCGTCTGGTACCGGACGCGGACCGCGCGGTCGGCGTGGTCAGCGCGGTCGGCAAGGGCCGGCACACGTCCACCAGCGCGGTCGCGCTACGGCTCCCCGGCCGGACCGAGAGCTGGATCATCGACACGCCCGGCGTGCGCAGCTTCGGCCTGGCGCTGGTCTCCGCGGAGAGCCTGCTGCACGGCTTCCCGGACCTGGTCGAGGGCACCGTCGACTGCCCGCCGAACTGCGAGCACACCGAGGCCGACCCGGAGTGCGCACTGCCCGCGTGGGTCGCGGCCGGGCACGCGGACGTGCGGCGGCTGGAGTCGTACCGGCGGTTGCTCGCGTCCCGATCGGGCGGCGACGGGCTGGAAGGGCCCGACCGAGGTTAGCCCGCTCCGCGTGATCGGCTAGTTTTTCCGCCATGGCCAGCTATGCCGACGATCTCTCGCTCGCCCACGTGCTCGCCGACACCGCGGACTCCATCTCGATGGCCCGGTTCCGGGCGTTGGACCTGCACGTGGAGGCCAAACCCGACCTGACGCCGGTCTCCGACGCCGACACGGCGGTGGAGAAGGCGATCCGTGCCACGCTGGCCCGCACCCGCTCCCGGGACGCGGTGCTCGGCGAGGAGTACGGCCAGACCGAGGCCGCGGCCGGCATAGGCACCCGGCGCTGGGTCATCGACCCGATCGACGGCACCAAGAACTTCATCCGCGGCGTGCCGGTCTGGGCCACGCTGATCGCGCTGATGGAGGGTGACACGCCGGTGGTCGGCCTGGTCTCCGCGCCCGCGCTGGGCCGCCGCTGGTGGGCCGCGACCGGGCACGGCGCGTTCGCCGGCAAGCACACCGCCGCGGCCACGCCGATCAGGGTCTCCGGCGTGAGCCGGCTGAGCGACGCGAGCTTCTGTTACTCCGACCTGATGGGCTGGGAGGAGTCCGGCCGGCTCGCCCCGATGCTGGACATCATGCGCCAGACCTGGCGGAACCGGGCGTACGGCGACTTCTACGGCTACATGCTGCTGGCCGAGGGCGCACTGGAGGCGATGGTCGAGCCGGAGCTGTCGCTCTGGGACGTGGCCGCGCTGGTCCCGATCGTGACCGAGGCCGGCGGCCGGTTCACCGACCTGACCGGACGGCCCGGGCCCGGTGGTGGCAGTGCGGTCGCGACGAACGGCCGGTTGCACACCGAGGTCCTGGAACGGCTCTCGTCCCCCGGAATCCGAGCGCTTTGAACCCTTTGTAACGGTACGACCACCCGACTAAAAGATCACCCAGCCGAACAGCCCGGTTGCGCCGGTGCAACTGCGGGCGGGTCCCGGCGCGGTCTATCCTCGCCAGGTGATGTCGGCTGGATGGCTCTTCCTCGGCGCGATGATCATCGCGTACGGCGTCGCCAACCTGCTTCAATCGATCGCGGCGACCCGGACGACGGTGCACCACACGTTCGACCCGGGGCTGCTGCTGCGGCTGGCCGGCCACCGGGCGTACCTGGTCGGCCTGGTCTTTCAGATCCTCGGCTTCGTGCTGGCGTTCCTGGCCCGGCGGGATCTGCCGCTGTTCCTGGTGCAGGCGAGCGTCGCGGCGGGACTCGGCGTGACCGCCGTGCTCGGCGTCGCGCTGCTCAAGTGGCGTCTGCCGCTGGCCGAGGTGGGCCTGATCGTCGTGCTGTTCGGCGGCATCACCGCGCTGGTGGTGGCCGCGGAGCCGGCGCCCGCCCGGCCGTTGCCGCTGGCCGGCGTGCTCGCGCTGGCGCTGTCCGTACCCGTGATCGGGGTGCTCGGCGCGCTCGCCGCCCGATTACGTGGGGCGCCCGGATCGGTCGCGCTCGGCTCGCTGGCCGGCATCGCGTTCTCCGCCGCCGCGGTCGCGGCCCGCCCGCTCGCGTCACTGCACTCGCCCGGTGACGTGCTGCGTGACCCGCTGCTCTACCTGCTGATCGTGCACTCGATCGTGGGTCAGCTGCTGCTCGGCCTGGCCATGCAGCGCGGCTCCACCACGGCCGCGGTCGCCGCGATGGACGCGGCCGGCGCGGTGCCCGCCGCGGTCATCGGCCTGCTGCTGCTCGGCGACCGGATCTGGCCGGGCCGCGAGTGGCTGGCCACGCTGGGGTTCGTGGTCACGCTGCTCGCGGTGATCGGCCTGACCCGGTACGCCGAGCCACAGCACCACCATGAGATCGCGGCGGCCCGGAAGAGGGCGGCGCCGCCACCCGCTCCCAAAGGGAACTACATCCCGCTCACCGTAGGCTCGGAACGATCTCAGAGTTGAGTCAGGCGGTCACCGCCCGGGGCGTCAGCAGGCCCTGGTAGACCGCCTCCAGCGCGGACGCGGTGCGCTCCCAGGTGTAGCGGCAACGCACCCGGTCCACGGCCGCGTCGCCGTACGCGGTCCGCTGCACCTTCGTGCCGACCAGCTCGCGCAGCGCGTACCCGGTCGCGCGCACGTCGCCCGGCTTCACCAGCCGACCGGTCACCTCGTCCACCACGCTCTCCGCGATGCCGCCGAGCGCGTAGCCGACCACCGGGACGCCGCACGCCATCGCCTCGACCGGCACGGTGCCGCTCGGCGCGGTCCGGGGCGTGCAGGCCACCACGTCCGCGGACCGATACCAGTGCGGCATCCGCTCGTGCGGGACCGCACCGACGATCCGCACCCGGTCCTCCACCTGGCAACGCCGGGCCAGCTCGCCGAGCGCGCGCACCACGTCCCGGTCCGCGTCACCGCCGATGATCACTAGTTCCGCGCCCGGGACGTAGCGCAACGCCCGGATCAGGTGGTCCTGACCGTGCCCGGGGCCGAGCCCGACCGAGAGGATCCGCTCCATCCCGCCGGTACGCGCCTCGGCCTCGCCGTCCGGCGCGAACATCCCGGTGTCGACGCCGGACGGGATGAGCGCCACGGACGCGCGCGGCGCACCGAGCCGGGTCAGCTCGTCCGCCTCGTCCGGCGACTGCGCGACCGCCACGTCCGCGGCCCGGGTCAGCACCCGCTCCATCGCGATCCGCTCACCGAGGCACGCGTCCGGTTTGCCCAGCGACCGCTGCGCGGACCCGACCGAGTAGAACGTCTGCACCATCGGCAGCCCGGACGAGCGTGCCGCGGTCGCGGCCGCGAGACCGCCGAGCCAGTAGTGGCCGTGCACCACGTCCGGGATCCAGCCGCTGGACCACCGGTCGGCGAGCCGGCGGCCGACACCGGCCAGTTGCGCCACGAAGCGGCCGGCCGCGCCCTGCGGCGCCGGCGGCGACACCCGGTGGACGGCGTAGCCCTTCTCGGTGAAGACCTCATCGCCGTCGGCCGGCCCGGAGCCGCGGCACTCGAAGATTCGCACATCGTGGCCGAGCGCGGCCAGTTCGGCCGCCACCCTGGACGTGCCCGCCTCCATGGGACGGGCATTGGCCCTGATCAGGCCGACACGCATCGCTCACCTCCGCTGTTTCGACATACGGACACCAAGAAACCAGCCGCCGGCAGGGTGACGTACAGCTGAGAGAGCCGGTCACTGGTTAACCGCACGGCGGTCCGGCAAAACATCGCGGCCCCGGATAACCCACACCGTCCGTGGGTACGCCGTGCCCATGCCACTCACCGCAGCGCTCTCCGAGTCGACGATCGTGATAACCGGCGCCTCCGGCGGCATCGGCGCGGCGACCGCCCGCGCGCTCGCGGCCCGGGGCGCGTCCGTGGTGCTGGCCGCGCGCGGCGCCGAGGCGCTCGGCCGGGTCGCCGCGGACTGCCGGGCGGCCGGTGGACGCGCGCTCGTGGTGCCGACCGACGTGACCGATCCGGCCGCGGTCACCGACCTGGCCACCCGCGCGGCGGCCGCGACCGGGCGGATCGACGGCTGGGTGAACAACGCCACCGAGGCCGTGTACGGCCTGCTCACCGACGTGCCGCCGGAGGAGTTCCGCCGGGTGGTGGAGGTCAACCTGCTCGGCACCGCGTACGGCATGCGGGCCGCGCTGCCGCACCTGCGCGCGGCCGGGGGCGGCGTGCTGGTCAACAACGCGTCCGTGCTGGCCGAGATCACCATGCCGTACATGTCGTCGTACAACGCGGCCAAGCACGGCGTGCGCGGGCTGTCCGACACGGTCCGGCAGGA
Organism: Catenuloplanes indicus; assembly: GCF_030813715.1. Lineage (NCBI taxonomy): Bacteria > Bacillati > Actinomycetota > Actinomycetes > Micromonosporales > Micromonosporaceae > Catenuloplanes > Catenuloplanes indicus. The sequence goes on along the minus strand of NZ_JAUSUZ010000001.1, from coordinate 5,877,376 downwards.
GCTGCGGCACGAGCCGTGGGCGCGGCGGATCTCGGTCTGCACGGTGCTGCCCGCGACGATCGACACGCCGTTCTTCGCGAATGCCGCGAATCATTCCGGTCGCCGGCCGGCCCCGCCGCCACCGGTGTACCCGCCCGAGGTGGTGGCCCGCGCGATCATCCGGATGCTGGAGCGGCCGCGCCGGGAGACCTACGCCGGGGCGGCCGCGGCGCTGCTCGGCTACCAGTGGCGGCTGCTGCCGGGGCTGACCGAACGGATTCTCGGCGCGTACGGCGCGCGGACCGTACTGAGCGACCGGCCGGCCCCGGACACCACCGGCAACCTCACCGGCAGCTTGGCGACCGGCCGGGTACGGGGTGAGTGGCACGGGATGGGCCGCATGCTGGCCCGGACCGGCGCGGCGACCGGGCTGGCGGTGGGCGCGGCGGCCATCCTCACCGCGCGGCGGCGGCGCGCGAGCTGACCCGCGGCGCGGCGCCGGCCGCGGTCAGCCGCGCCGCCGGGCGTACCGGAGGAAGAGCAGTTCGTCGTCGCTGAGCACGTGCCGCAGGCCGAGCGCGCGCGGCACGGACGGCGGGCCCGCCACGATCCGGCTCGCGCCGGCACCGGCCAGCCACGGGCTCAGCGTCAGGCACAGCTCGTCCACCACGTCCGCGGCCACCAGCGCGCCGAACAGCGCCGGGCCGCCCTCGCAGAGCACGCCGGGCAGCCCACGGCCGGCCAGCAGACCGGGCAGCGCGGCCGCGTCCAGCTCGTCGTCGCCGCAGATCAGCACGTCCGCGACGTCGGCCAGCGCGCGCCGCCGCTCGGCCGGCGAGGCACCGATCGTGATCACCAGCGGCCGGACCGGCGCGGCCGCGAACGACGGGTGCTCCGGCCCGAGCCCGTGCAGCCGCGCCGAGACGACGGCCAGCCGCGGATGGTCCGGCAGCCCGTGCGCGCGCCGGTGCGCGACCGCGTCGTCGCCCAGGGCCAGCGGGCCGTAACCCTCGGCCCGCAGCGTCCCGGCGCCCACCACCAGCACGTCCGCCAGCTGCCGCAGCAGGCCGAGGATGTGCTGGTCGTTCGCGTTGCCGAGCCCGCCGGACCGCCCGTCCAGCGTGGCCGCGCCGTCCGCGCTGGCCACGAAGTTGACCCGCAGCGACGGCCGCTCCACCGCGTAGGCCGCGACCAGGTCGGCCTCCGCGTAGCCGAGCGCCCTCATACGTTGTGCCGGGTGTAGACCGGTTCCCGCCAGCCGAGCACCGCCTCGGTCAGCCGCACGGCCGACACCGCCGCCGGTACGTCGTGCACCCGCACGATCCGGGCGCCCTGCACGATGCTCAGCACCACGGCCGCGAGCGTGCCGGCCAGCCGCTGCCCGGACGGCAGGTCCAGCGTCTCGCCGATGAAGTCCTTGTTCGACACCGCGGCCAGCGTCGGGTAGCCGATCGCGGTGATCTCGTGCAGCCGCCGGCTCAGGTCCAGCGTGTGGTGCGTGTTCTTGTTCAGGTCGTGGCCCGGGTCGATGATGATTCGCTCCGGCGGCACGCCCAGCGACACCGCCCGCGCGGCCCGGTCGGCGAGGAACGCGGCGATCTCCCCGGCCACGTCCCCGTACACCGGGCTCGGGTGCGGCGTGCGCGGCGGCGAGGCCAGGCTGTGCGTGATCACCAGTGCGGCGTCGCTCGCCGCCACCAGCGACGCCAGCGCGTCGTCCTGCAACCCGCTGGTGTCGTTGATGACGTCCGCGCCCGCGTCGATCGCGGCCCGGGCCACGCCGGTCCGGTAGGTGTCCACCGAGATCACCACGTCGCTGGCCGCGCGCACCGCCTCGACCACCGGGATCACCCGGTCCAGTTCCTCGGCCTCGGTCACCTCCGGGCCGGGGCCGAACGGCACGCCGCCGATGTCGATCCAGTCCGCGCCGTCCGCGGCCGCGGCCAGCACCGCGTCCACGGCCGCCTGCAACGCGAACGTGCGGCCCTTGTCGAAGAACGAGTCCGGCGTCCGGTTGACGATCGCCATCACCGCGACCTGCCGGGAGAAGTCGAACTCGCGGGCGCCGAGCCGCCGCTTCGGCGCGATGAACTCCGGCTGGAAGAAGCCGCTCACTGATCGAGACCCTTCTCGATGGCGTACCGGGTCAGCTCGACCCGGTTGTGCAGCTGCAGCTTGCCCAGCGTGTTCTGCACATGGTTCTGCACGGTGCGGTGCGACAGCACCAGCCGCTCCGCGATCTGCTTGTACGACAACCCCTTCGCGACCAGCCGCAACACCTCGGTCTCCCGGTCGGTCAGCCGCGGCGTGCCGTCGTCCTCCGCACGCGGCGGCTCGGTCGCCAGCCGCCGGAACTCGCCCAGCACCAGCCCGGCCAGCCCCGGCGTGAACACCGCCTCACCGGCCGCGGCCGACTCCACCGCGGCCAGGAACTCGGCCTGACCGGCGGACTTCAGCAGGTAACCGGTCGCACCGGCCTTCACCGCGTCCAGCACCGACTGCTGCTCGCCGCTGGCCGACAGCATCAGGATGCGCACGCCGGGCAGCGCGGCCAGCAGCCCGCTGATCACCTCGACGCCGTCGATGTCCGGCAGCTGCAGGTCCAGCACCACCAGGTCGGGCCGGGCAGCGGCCGCGATGCGCACCGCCTGCCGCCCCTCCCCGGTCGCCGCGACCACGTCATGGCCGGCCTCGGTCAGGTCACGGGCGACGCCGTCCCGCCACATCGGGTGGTCGTCCACCACCATCACGCGGATCACCAGGCAACTCTAGTGGTGCCGCGGCGCGGCCGGTGGAGGCGGCGAACCCTCGGGATCACAAAAGCGAGGAGCAGGGCGCTTTTCCCGCTTCCGGCGTGGTCGCTTCCCGGTGCTCCCGCGGGCACCGGTCGGCCGCGGGCGGCCTCCCTGCCGGTTCCGCGGTGGCCGGGAAGACCCGCCCGGGCGTACCCGGCGTGGGTCAGCGTCGCGGGATGCGGAGCTCCACCTCCGTACCCTCGGCGGGTTTCGAATAGATCTCGACGGTGCCGCCGAGGTCGGCGATGCGGCCGCGGATGGACTGGGCGACGCCGAGGCGGCCCTGGGAGGCGGCTTCCTCGAGACGGCCGTCGGGGAAGCCGGGGCCGTCGTCGCGGATCGAGACCGTGATCGTGGCGTCGTCGTCCTCCAGCAGGACCCACGCGCGGGCGGCGGGGCCGGCGTGCCGGTCCACGTTGTCGAGCGTGGCGCGGACCGCGGCGGCGACCGCCTCGGCCGCGCGCACCGGCAGCGGCACCGGCGTGGCCGGGCTCGCGATCGACACCGTGTCCGAGGCGAACCGGCCGAGCGCCACCCGCAGGTCGGCCTCGCCCTCCTCACCCGGCGGCGGGCCGGCCGGGCCGTCCGCGATCAGCATGCGCAGCTTCGCCTCCTGCTGACCGGCCAGCCGGGCCAGGTCACCGGCCTCGCCGTCCAGGTGCGCGCCCCGGCGCTGGACCAGCGCCAGCACCTGGAGCACCGAGTCGTGGATGTCGCGGGCCAGCCGTTCCCGCTCGCGCGTCGCGGCCTCCAGCTCGATCGCGCGCTGCATGCGCTCCTCCGCGTCGACCGCGAGCCGGGCCACCAGCCCGACCACGAAACCGGCCAGCACCATCAGCGCGAAACCGTTGAGCGTGGACGGGTGCAGCCGGTCCCGGACCACCACGTCGGCGGTGCCGAGCAGCAGCGCCGCGGTCAGTCCGCGCCGCCGGCCACCGGAGACCGCCCAGGCCAGCACCGGCGCGCCGAGCCAGGCGACGGCCAGCGTGGGCACGCCGTCGCTCAGCGCGTCCTGACCCACCACGTACGGACTGGCCACCACCACGGCGAGCGCGACCGCGAGATCCGCGATCAGCAGCGGCCAGCGGCGCCAGGCCGGGCGGGCGAACGCGGCGGTCGCGAACGCGGTCCAGCCGACCATCAGCGCGAGCACCGGGCCCGCCGCGACCGGCTTCTCGTACTGGTCCACGTTGCGGATCATCAGGACCATCACATAGACCAGCGAGGCGATCCGGTACGCGCCGATCGCCCGCCACATGGGAGCCGCCAGACCTTGCTGCACGGTGCCACGGTGTCACACTCGCCGAGCCCCGGACCGAAGCAACGCGTACGGTGGGGATGCCGTAAGCCCTTGACCAGCAGGCGAGGGGAATTGGGCATGGCCGACCACCACCCCGTCGCACCGCTCGCGGTTCCGCCCGCGGGCGCCGTCGCGCTGCTCGAGACCCGGTTCGACGCGTCCGGCGTGACCGCGCTCCGCCACCACGTCGCCGCCCGCGCCGCCGTCGCGGGGCTGCGCGGCGAGCGTCTCGACGACTTCGTGCTCGCGGTCTACGAGCTGCTCACGAACGCGGTCCGGCACGGTGGCGGGCACGGCCGGCTGCACCTCTGGCACGACCCGAAGTCGGTCACCTGCGAGGTGGCCGACACCGGCGGCGGCTTCGACCCGGTCACGGCCGTGCGGCTCGCCGCACCACCGGTCCCGGCCACGCCCGGCGGCTGGGGCCTGTTCCTGGCGGACAAGCTGACCGACATGATCGAGGTGACGAGCGGCCCGCGGGGCACCACGGTGCGGATCAGCTCCGCCTTGACCTGAATCGCACTTCAAGCCGTACCGTCGCTTGATGATCGACAGTGTCCTCGACCGCCGCCGTCTGCTGACCACGATCGGCGCGGTCAGCCTGGTCTTCCTGGCCGCGTTCGAGTTCCTCGCGGTCACCACGATCATGCCGATCATCACGGCCGATCTCGGCGGCCGCGACCTCTACACGCTCGGCTTCGCCGCCACGCTCGCGGCCGGCGCGGTCGGCATGGTCACCGGCGGCACGCTCGCCGACCGCCGCGGCCCCGCCCGCCCGCTGCTCGCCGCGATCGGCCTCGACGCCGCCACAGGCGGAGCGAGGCGCGGTGGAGTCGAAGACCTCGGTGTGGGCCGGCCCGCGGAACGCGCGGACCAACCCAGCGCCAGAAGCGGAGATATCCGCGCTTTCAGTGGAACAACGCGCTGACCGACTCCCCGTTGTGGATGCGTCGCATCGCCTCCGCCAGCGCCGGCGCGACCGAGAGCGTGCGGAGCTTCGGGACGCGTTTGAGTGCCGGCATCGGCACCGTGTTCGTGCAGACGATCTCCTCCACCCCGGGCTGGTCGCTGAGGCGCTGCAGCGCGCCGCTGGAGAAGAGGCCGTGGGTGCAGGCGAGGCGGATCGAGCGGACCTTGAGTTCGCGCAGGTGGTCCATCAGTTCGATCACGGTGCTGCCCTTGGCGATCTCGTCGTCCAGGACGATCACGTCGCGGTCGACCACGTCGCCGATCACGGCGGAGATCTTGACCTTGTCGTCGCTGAAGCGCTGCTTGGCACCGGCCGCGACCGGGGTGCCGAGCATGCGGGCGAACGCGGCCGCCTCCTTCGCGTTGCCCAGGTCGGGCGAGACGACCACGGTGTCGGTCAGGTCGTACTGCTTGAAGTGGTCGGCCAGTTCGCGCAGTGCGTGCAGGTGGTCGACCGGGATGTTGAAGAAGCCGTGCACCTGCGGCGAGTGCAGCGTCATCGCGAGCACGCGGTTCGCACCCGCGGTGACCAGCAGGTCCGCGACCAGGCGGCCGCCGATCGAGATGCGCGGTGCGTCCTTCTTGTCCGATCGGGCGTAGGCGTAGTGCGGCAGCACGACCGTGGTCCGGGCCGCGGACGCGCCGCGGGCCGCGTCCAGCATGAGCAGCAGCTCGACCAGGTTCTCCTGGACCGGCGGCACCAGCGGCTGGATCAGGAAGACGTCGCGCTCGCGGCAGTTGGCCTGTAGCTGGACCTCCAGGCAGTCGTTGGCGAATCGGGAGACGCGGGTGGGGAGCAGGGGGACGCCGAGGTGGCTGCAGATCTCCTCGGCGAGCTCCGGGTGGGCACTTCCGCTGAACACTGCGATGTCACGCACGGCGAGCAGCTTAACCACGCGCTGATCACCACTGAGCAGGCCCGGCCTAACTCTGCCCTAAATTTGAGAGCGCTCTCTTGACGACACGACCATCGATGAGTTCATATCCAGATGTTCCGCTAACCATCTGATTCGACCGGAGGTGCGCCCACATGCACCGGATCCCCGGGGCACACCGACCCCACCGTGCCCGCTGGTTCATCGGCAGCAAGATCGGCCGCGCGATGCTCGCGCTGTCCGTCGTCGCGACCGGCCTCGGCGGCGCGTTGTACCTGACCAACAGCGAACCCGAGGCGTCCGCGGCCAGCACGCTGGTCTGGTCGGACGAGTTCAACGGCGCGGCCGGCACCCGGCCCGACGGCAGCAAGTGGGTGCAGGAGACCGGCGGCCACGGCTGGGGCAACAACGAGCTGCAGTACTACACGAACAGCGCGAGCAATTCCGCGCTGGACGGCAACGGCAACATGGTGATCACGGCCCGCCGGGAGAACCCGGCCGGCTACCAGTGCCACTACGGCTCGTGTCAGTACACGTCCGCCCGCCTGATGACGAACGGCAAGTTCACCCAGACGTATGGCCGGTTCGAGGCACGCCTGAAGCTGCCGAAGGGCCAGGGCATCTGGCCCGCGTTCTGGATGCTCGGCGCGGACATCGGCTCGGTCGGCTGGCCGAACAGCGGCGAGATCGACATCATGGAGAACGTCGGCAAGGAGCCGAACACCGTCTACGGCACCATCCACGGCCCGGGCTACTCCGGCGGTGGCGGGCTGACCGGCTCCAAGGTGCACAGCGCGCCGCTCGGCGACGCGTTCCACACGTACACGGTGGACTGGTCGCCGAACCTGATCGTGTGGTACCTGGACGGCGTCGAGTACACCCGGAAGACGCCGGCCAACCTGAACGGCAACCGGTGGGTCTTCGACAAGCCGTTCTTCATGATCATGAACCTGGCGGTCGGCGGCAACTGGCCGGGCAACCCGGACGGCAGCACCCAGTTCCCGCAGAGCCTGGTCGCGGACTACGTACGGGTCTACTCGTACGACGGCGGCACCACTCCCCCACCGGCCACCGGCGGCGTCTCGCTCAAGGGCGTGCAGTCCGGCCGCTGCATCGACGTGCCGAACGGCGCGTCGCAGGACGGCCTGCCGCTGCAGATCTGGGACTGCAACAACACCGCGGCACAGAAGTGGACGTTCAACGGCAACGGCTCGCTGACCGCGGTCGGCAAGTGCATGGACGTGGCCGGCGGCAACCCCGCGAACGGCACGAACATCCAGCTGGCCAACTGCAACGGCTCCGGCTGGCAGCAGTTCACGCTGAGCGGCGCCGGCGACCTGGTCAACATCGCGGCGAACAAGTGCGTCGACGTGCGCGGCAACGCGACCGGCGGCGGCTCCAAGCTGCAGCTCTGGGACTGCGCGGGCACGCCGAACCAGAAGTGGAACCGAGCCTAGCGGCCGCAGAAGCGGAACTTCACGTTCCCGCTTCCGGCGTGGTGCTGCCCGCATGCTCCCGCGGGCACCGGTCGCCGGCGCTCCTGCCGGCAAGCCGGGTGGGTGGCCGAGAAAGAGCAGGAGCGGGTCGCGGCTGACGCCGCGACCCGCTCTTGCGTCGTGGGGTCAGCCCTTGAGCACGCCGTTGACGAACGCGACGCTCCGGCCCTGGAAGTCGGCCCGGCCGCCCTCGTGGCCGTCCCACTCGTAGACCGCGATGTCCTTCTCCGCACCGCCGTACGCGTTCACCGCCGCGAAGATGCCCGAGGGCGGGCAGGTGGCGTCCATCAGCGCGGCCGACGCCAGCAGCGGCGCGGTCGCCCGCGGCGTCAAGTGCAGCAGGTCGATGTAGTCCAGCGTCCGCTGTGCCGCGGCGACCCGGTCCGGGTTGACCCGGAAGAACCGGACCAGCTCGTGGAACGGGTCGCTGTCGGTCAGCGTGACCATCCGGCGGATGTGGCAGAGGAACGGCACCTGCGCCACCACGGCACCGACCAGCGACGGCACCAGTGAGGCCACGGCCAGCGAGAGCGCGCCGCCCTGGCTGGAGCCGGCCACCGCGAGCCGGGACGCGTCCACGCCGGGCAGGCCGGCCGCGCTCTCCACCGCACGCGCCGCGTCCGCGAACAGCCGCCGGTAGTAGTAGGTGCGTGGGTCGAGGATGCCGCGGGTCATGAAGCCGGGATGCGACGGTCCGGCGCCGTCCGGGCCCGGGTCGGGTGTGTCACCGCCGCGCCAGCCGGCGCCCTGGCCACGGGTGTCCATCACGAAGTGCGCATAGCCCGCGGACGCCCAGAGCAGCCACTCGTGCGGCAGGCCGCGGCCGCCGCCGTACCCGATGAACTCGACCACGACCGGCAGCGGGCCGTCCGCGGCGGCCGGCAGGTTCAGCCAGCCCCGGACCGGCTGCCCGGCGTAGCCGGTGAACGTCACGTCGTAGGTGCGCAGACCCGCGAACGGGGTCTCCACCGGCGTGGCGACCGCGGGCGCACCGGCGGATCGCGCCTCGGCCAGTGTCTCGGCCCAGAACGCGTCCAGGTCGTCGGGGAGGTGCGGCTCCGGCCGGTAGTTCCGCAGCTCGTCCAGCGGTAGATCGAAGAGCGCCATGAGGGCCTTCTTACCAGGCGGTGCCGGTGATCCGCTCGTAGACGTCGACGTAGCGGGCGCGGGTGACCTCGACGACCTGCTCCGGGACCTCCGGAGCGGGCGGCGTCTTGTCCCACCCGGTGGACAGCGACCAGTCGCGCACGTACTGCTTGTCGAACGAGAACTGCACGCGGCCGGGCCGGTAGTCCTCGCCGGGCCAGAAGCGGGACGAGTCCGGCGTCAGCACCTCGTCGCCGAGCGTCAGCACGCCGTCGGCGTCCCAGCCCAGCTCCAGCTTGGTGTCCGCGATGATCAGGCCGCGCTCGGCCGCGATCTCCGCGCCCCGCCGGTAGACGCTCAGCGTGATGTCCCGCAGCCGGGCGGCCACGTCCGCGCCGACCTCCTTCTCCACCTCGGGGAAGGTCATCGGCTGGTCGTGCTCGCCCATCGGCGCCTTGGTGCTCGGCGTGAAGATCGGTTCGGCCAGCTTCGACGCCTCGACCAGGCCGGCCGGCAGCCGCACGCCGGACACCACGCCGGTCGCCAGGTAGTCCTTCATGCCGGAGCCGGTCAGGTAGCCGCGCGCCACGCACTCGACCTTGGCCATGGTCAGCCGCTTGCACCTGATCGCGCGACCGGCCCACTCCGCCGGCACGTCGGTCGCGCTGATCACGTGGTGCGGGATCAGGTCGGCGAGCTGGTCGAACCACCAGAGCGAGAGCTGAGTGAGGATCTTGCCCTTGTCCGGGATCGGCGTGGGCAGCACCACGTCGTAGACCGACACGCGGTCGGACGCGACCAGAATCAGATCGTCGCCGTCCGCGTAGACGTCCCGAACCTTGCCCGAATGCAGCAGCTCCACGCCCGGTAGTACATCACGGCGGCTACTTGCGCCGGCGGCCGCGGGACACCAGGAGGAGGACGACGACGATCACGACGACGACACCGACGCAGCAGACCGCGCCGAAGAGGAAGAAACCACCGCCTCCGCCGCGCCGGCGACGCTCCTCGATCAGCGCGTCGGCGACGCCGTTGGTGCTCGCCCAGGCCGCGGCCGGGACGAGGATGCTCAGGGTCAGGGTGGTGAAGAGCGCACCCAGGCGGGCGGCCCAGCGCTTGAGGTCAGACATACCTCCATCTTGACCTTCCCTCGCAAGGATGGCGACCTGACCCCCGTTCGGGTGTCGTTTCAGGACTCGCCGGACGGCGGAGACTATCTGCCGCTAACAGGACGCGCGGCCTAGATGAGGCGTCACTCGTGTCGGGCTGGAGACATCGTGGGTATTTCCAGATCAACCATGCTGCGGGCGACGGCCGCCGTGCTGCTCGCGCTCGGTGTCGCCGCCTGCGACCAGGGCGGTGCCGGCGACCGGGCCGAGGTGCGGCTGCGCTTCTTCTTCTGGGGCGGCGACAAGCGCGTCGAGCTGACCCAGAAGGTGCTGGATCTCTATCACCGGCGCCATCCGGAGGTCACGTTCGACGTCGCGGCTCAGCCCAATTCGGGCTATTTCGACACACTTGCGGACCGGATCGACAGCGGTGACGCGCCGGACCTGTTCCAGATCGACGACAACTACCTGACCGAGTTCGCGCAGCGCGACTACCTGCTCGACCTCGGGCCGTACGTGGCGGACAACCGGATCGACCTGACCCAGGTCTCCAACGGCCTGGTCCGGTACGGCCGGGTCGGCAGCGCGCAGGTCGGCGTGGCCGCGGCGGAGAACACGGCCGCGCTGGTCTACGACAAGACGCTGCTCGACCGGCTCGGCGTGCCCGCGCCGGCCAACGGCATGGACTATCCGCAGTACCTCGCCTGGGCCGCGCAGATCAGCGAGAAGAGCGCGGGCACGGTGGCCGGCACGATGGACCCGTCCGCCGACTACAAGGCGTTCTGGCTCTGGCTGCGCTCGCAGGACAAGGAGTTCTACGCCGGTCCTGCGCTCGGCTTCACCGAGGCGGACGTGACCGCCTGGTTCACGCTGTGGCGGGACGCACGCGCCGAGGGGATCACCCCGGCCGCGCCGGTCGTGCACGAGGCGAACGCGGGCGACGCCACCAAGCAGCTCGTGGTCACCGGCAAGGCCGCCACCTCGTTCATGTGGTCCAATCAGCTGCCCGAGATGCAGCAGAAGACCAAGAGCGAGCTGGGCATCGCGGCGTACCCGGGCGGCGAGGACGCGGCCTGGGCGCGCGCCTCGATGTACTGGAGCGGGTACCGCGACACCGCGCACGCGGACGTGGTGGCCGACGTGATCGACTTCCTGGTCAACGACGCGGAGGCGGCGGAGATCCTGGGCACCGAGCGCGGTCTCGCGCCGAACCTGCGGAACCGGCGCGCGCTGGAGATCTCGCTGACCGACCCGATCATGAAGGCGTCGATCGCGTACACCAACGAGATGAGCACCCGGTACGGCAAGGCGCCACTGCCGCCGCCGAAGGGGCACGGCGCGATCCGGGCCGCGCTGGTCAAGGCGGCCGAGGCCGCGCAGAGCGAGACGCTGACACCGGCGCTGGCCGCGGCCCAGTTCGTGACCGAGGCGAACGCCGCGCTCAAGTAACCACCCGCGTTAGCCGGTGCCGTGAAAGGGTATGCACGGCGCAGGTTTCGGCACGGGTGGAGGGCGCGTTGGAGACGTACGTCAATCGGGACCTGGAGCCCGGCCTGGTCGAGCTCGCCGAGGCACACGGCGTCGCCACCTGGTACGAGAACTGGCGCCGGCAGCCGACGAACGTCAGCCGCGCCGCCGTCACCGGCACGCTGCGGCTGCTCGGCGTGGACGCATCCACGCCGGACGCGGTCGCGGCCGCACTGGCCTCGGTCCGCGCCGCCCACGACCCGGGCCGGCTGCCCGGGACCGTGGTGCTGCGCGAGTCCGCCACGCGGGAGCTGCCGTCGCCGGGCACGATCACGTTCGAGGACGGCACGTCCCGCGAGGTCGGGACCGGGTTGCCCGCCGGCCTGCCGCTCGGCTGGCACACGCTGGCCTGCGCCGGCCAGGAGGTCACGCTGGTCGTGGTGCCGGACGCGCTGCCCGAGGCGCCGCGCGCGTGGGGCTGGATGCTGCAGCTCTACGCGGTGCACTCGGCGGACTCCTGGGGCATGGGCGACTTCGGCGACCTGCGCACGCTGGCCGCCTGGTCCGGCGCGTCCGGTGCCGGGCTGACACTGCTCAACCCGCTGCACGCCCCGGTGCCGGTGCACCCGGTGCCGTCCTCGCCGTACTCGCCGTCCAGCCGCCGCTTCTGGAACCCGCTTTACCTGCGCATCTCGGACGTGCCCGGCTACGACGGGAGAAAGGCGGAGATCGACGCGCTGCGGCCCGCGCTCGGCGAACTGATCGACTACGACGAGGTCTGGCGGGCCAAGCGGGCCGCGCTCGAGCTGCTCTTCCCGCTGGCCGGCTACACCATTTCTGAAGATCAGGACCTGCGCGGGTACGCCACCTACTGCGCGATCGCGGAGGTGCACGGCGCGAACTGGCGGGAGTGGCCGGCCGAGCTGCGGCACCCGGCGAACGACGCGGTCGCCACGCTCGCCGCGGAGCTGCACGACCGGGTCGCGTTCCACTGCTGGCTGCAGGAACTGTGCGCGTCCCAGCTCGCGGCCGCGAACCGGGCCGCCGCGGACGCGGGCATGCCGGTCGGCATCGTGCACGATCTCGCGGTCGGCATCGACCCGGGCGGCGCGGACGGCTGGATGCTGCAGGACGTGCTGGCCGCCGGCGTGCACGCGGGCGCACCGCCGGACGCGTTCAACCAGCTCGGGCAGGACTGGGGCCTGGCTGCGTGGCGCCCGGACCAGCTCGTCGCGACCGGCTACCGGGCGTACCGGGACATGTTGCGCGGCATCCTGCGGCACGCGGGCGGCCTGCGGGTGGACCACGTCGCCGGGCTGTGGCGGCTCTGGTGGGTGCTGCCCGGCGCGGGCGCGGCGGACGGCACCTACGTCACGTACGACCCGGAGGCGATGGCCGGCATCCTGGCGCTGGAGGCGCACCGGGCCGGTGCCGTGGTGATCGGCGAGGACCTGGGCACCGTGCTGCCGATCGTGACCCGCGGCCTGCAGCGGCGCAACATGCTGGGCTCCGCCGTGATGTGGTTCGCCCGCGACCCGGACGCCTGGGCGGACGGCTTCATCCCGCTGGCCGGCTGGCAGCCGAACGCGCTGGCCTCGATCTCCACGCACGACCTGCCGACCGCGGCGGGTTTCCTGACCGAGGAGCACATCCGGGTCCGGGCCGAGCTCAAGCAACTGGCCGGTCCGGTGTCCGAGGCGGAGCAGGAGGCCCGGCGGGACCGGGCGCAGCTGATCGCGCTGCTGCGCGCGGACGGTTTCCTGACCGCGCCGGAACCGTCCGTCGAGGAGATCATCGCGGCGATGCACGAGGCACTGGCCGCGACGCCGTGCCGCCTGGTGGTGGCGTCGCCGTACGACGTGCTCGGCGAGCTGCGCCAGCCCAACCTGCCCGGCACGGTCGACCAGTACCCGAACTGGCGCATCCCGCTGCCGGTCACGCTGGAGGAGTTCCGCGCGGACCCCCGGGTGGAGAGCATCGTCAAGACGCTCAACACGCACTGACGCCGCCGTGGGGTCCTCGGTGACCAGCGACGGAAGCGGTGCCCGCGGGAGCACTGGGTAAGCGGGCACGCCGGAAGCGGGAAGGAAACAACCGGCACCCCGCGAGACGCGGGGTGCCGGCCGTCGGGTGACCGGTGATCAGGCCGGCAGCACCAGGCCCAGCTCCGGACCGGTGACGCCGGGGAAGACGTCGGCGAGCGCGGCCGCGGGGACGCCGCAACGCTTCCGCAGGATCTCCGCGATCACGGTCCGGTAGTCGGTGGTCACCGCCAGGTCGCCGTTGACCAGCCGGCCGGCGCCGAGGCCCGGCCACGCGCCGTGCACCGTGCCGCCGCGCACGCCGTCGCCGAGCACGAACATGGCGTTGCCGTAGCCGTGGTCCAGCCCGCCGGAGCCGTTCTCGGCCACCCGCCGGCCGAACTCGCTGATCGTCAGCAGCGTGACCCGGCGGCCCGCGGTGTCCGCGGCGAACGCGGCCAGCGCGGCGGCCAGCTGCCCGAGGTTGTCGTGCATGCGCGCGCCCAGCCCCTCGTGCATGTCCCAGTCGCCGGAGTCGACCGCGGCCGCGACCAGGCCGGCGTCCGCCTTGATCAGGCGGCCGACGTCGCGCAGCGCTCGGCCCAGCCCGGTGTCCGGATAGGTCACGTCGCTGGTGACCGCGCGCACCGTGCCGACCGCGGCCAGCGCGCCGACCGCGGACCGGGCCGGTGCGGCCAGCTCGGCCGGCACGCCCGAGTAGAGCGCGGACAGCGCGGTGGACATCTTGTTCTTCGACTCGCCGCTCAGCGTGAACGTGTCGATCGCGCGCAGGCTCAGGTCGCCGGACGGCCCGGCGAGCAGGCGGTGCGGCTGCGCCGAGCCGACCGCGACACCGGCCAGCGCGCCGGTCGCGCCGAGGCCGCCCAGCATCCGGTCCAGCCAGCCGGTCCGGGTGGACGTACCGGCCGCGGCGCGCTCCAGCTCCTCCATCGCGGCGAAGTGCGACCGGTTCGGCGCGGCCTGGCCGACCGCGTGCACCGCGGCCAGCTTCCCGGACTGCCACAGCGGAGCCAGCGGGGCCAGCGCCGGGTGCAGGCCGAACATGGCGTCACCGGCCACGATCCGCGACTTCGGCACCGCGATGCCGGGCCGGGCCGCGTAGTAGTCCGGGTCGCCGATCGGCACCACCGCGGACAGCCCGTCGAAGCCACCGCGCAGCGACAGCACGACCAGCACGTCACCGGTGTGCGGCGCGGCCGCGAACGCCAGCTGGCTGGAGAGCCCGGCCCCGGTCAGCCCGGCGAGCCCGGCGGCCAGCCCGCGGCCCAGCAGCCCGCGCCGGGTCAGCCCGTTGTTCTCCGCACATCCGCACTCGGTCGGCAGCGTCATCGAAGTCAACACCAATCAATCGGGGGTACGGAGTCAGCGCACCAGGAAATACGGCGAGTCGAGGATGAGAGCGACGAGGTACGGGAAATTGGCGTTCACCGCCGGATCGGTCGATTTCAGCGCGCTTCCCGGCGTTTTCCCGAAATAGGCGGCGAGCGCGCCGGTGTGCGCCGCGGCCAGCTTCGTCCCGGTGAGCCGCACCGCGAGCGCGTCCACCAGACCGCCGTACGTCGCGGGCACGGCCGGGACCAGCGCGGCCCGCAGCGACGCCGGCCGGGTCAGCTGCTTGTACCACCAGTTCGCGGCCAGGTTGATGTGCACGTTCCACCGGGTCAGCAGGCCGGACGGCGACGCCCACGCGGCGGCGACGTCCGGGTATCCGTTCGGCGGGGCCCACGCCATCGGCTGGTGCCCGCTCGCCTCCAGCGCCCAGTAGAGCGAGGTCAGCCCGGCCGTGCCGGACGCGTCCGGGCCGAAGCCGAGCGTGCGTACGGTGGCGGCCAGGTCCTCCAGCGGCGTGCGCTGCTTGCGCCCGGCGGACGCGGCGAACTCCGCGGACGTGAACAGCGCGCGCAGCACCGGCGCGATCGCGGTGCCGTTCGCCAGGTAGACCTTGGCCAGCGTGCTGACCAGCGCCGCCGGTGGCTCGTCCGCGACGAACCGCACGCACAGCTTCCGGGCGATCCGCTCCGCCGTGGCCGGGTGGGTGGCCAGGTAGTCCAGCAGCGCGAGCACGGCCGGCTCACCGGCCGGGTCCGCGTTCGGGTGGCTGAAGCCGAGCACGGTCACCGCGCCGGTCGCGTGCGCGGCCGGGTCGTACCGGTAGAGCCCGGTCCGCGGATCGACGGTCGCGCCGGTGAGCAGCAGCGCCGCCTGGCGCACGTCCGCCTCGCCGTGCGCGCCGAAGCCGACCGTGTGCAGTTCCAGCAGTTCACGGGCGTAGTTCTCGTTCGGCTTCGCCTTCGTCGAGTAGCGGTTGTCCAGGTACGTCAGCATCGCCGGGTGCCGCGCGCTCGCCTTCAGCATGTCCGCGAACCGGCCGAACGCGTGCCGGCGGATCACGGTCACGTCGTAGTCCGGCCGGCTGTCCCAGACGTCACCGTTCGGGCAGGTGACATTGAGGTGGTTGGACCAGAAGTCGGTCATCACCTCGAGCAGCTGCCGGTTGCTCCAGATCGCCCGGCTGACCGCGGCCGTGCCGAGCTGGAACATCGCCTCCCAGCCGTACGTCTTGAACACTCCCGCGCTCGCGGCCGCGCGCACCGCGGTGATGTCCCGGCCGGCCAGCGGCAGCCGGGCGACCAGCGCGGTGCAGGCGTCGTCCGCGATCGAGGCCGGGTTCAGCTGCCGGTCCAGCCAGCGGGTCGCGCCCAGCGAGCGGATCTCCGCGATCGAGGCCGGCGTCGGGCCGTAGGTGGCGCGGCGCAGCAGGTGCAGCAGGGGGTCCGCGGCGACCAGTCCGGCCGGGCCGGTGTCCGCGGCCGCGGCGGTGCCGGGCGTGCCGATCGCGAGGGCCGCGCCGGCCGCGGTGGCGGCGCCGAGCAGCGTACGCCGTGAGGTCTGTGCGGTCATGCCGTCACCGTCGCCGGGCCGGGCGGTAACCTGAACCGCCGCAACCGGACTGCCCCCGGCCGCAACCGGGCTGCACCCGTTGTCTTTCTCATATTTGCGCGAGATCAACGCGGCGCGAGAGGGTTGACGGGTGGGCAGAGAGAAGCGGGACGGCACGGTCCGCCGGATCGTGCGCGGCGGCGGCGTGGCCGAGGTGGTACCGGACCGCGACCGGGAGAACGCGTTCCTGCTGCTCGTGGACGGCACGCAGCAGTCCCATGTGGACCTCGCCGACCCGTCCGCGCTGGAGTTCGAGTACATGCGCCGGATCGCGGCCGTGCTCGACCTGACCGCACCGCCCGGCACCCCGCTGCGCGTGCTGCACCTGGGCGGCGGCGCGCTGAGCCTGCCCCGCTACCTGGCCGCGACCCGCCCCGGCTCCACCCAGCGAGTGGTGGAGATCGACGGCGCGCTGGTCGAGCTGATCCGCGAGACGCTGCCGCTGCCCAAGGACGCGAAGATCCGGGTACGCGTCGGTGACGCCCGCGAGGTGGTCACCGGCAGCCCGGACGCGGCGTACGACGTGGTGATCGGCGACGTGTTCGACGAGGCCCGCACGCCCGCGCACCTGACCTCGGTGGAGTTCGTCGGCCAGGTCGCCCGGGTGCTGCGCCCGGACGGCCGCTACATCCTGAACATGGCGGACAGCCCGCCGCTGCGGTTCGGCCGCAACGCGGTGGCGACCGTGCGCGCGGTGCTGCCCGAGCTGTGCCTGATCGCGGACGCGACCGTGCTGCGCGGCCGCCGGTACGGCAACCTGGTGGTGGCCGCGGGCCGCACGCCGCTGCCGCTGCCCGAGCTGCGCCGCCGGATGGCCGGTGACTGGTTCCCGAGCCGGGTCGAGGCCGGCCCGGAACTGGAGCGCTTCGCGGACGGCGGGCGCGTGGTCACCGACGCGGACGCGGAATCCTCGCCGCCACCGCCGGAACTGCTCCGCCCGGAGCGTCCCGAACTCTGACACCGTTCGATATATTGGCGGCACTTCCAATGGCCTATGTGTCGGAAGTAGGCATTTCCAATACAGACCTTGCGGCCGCCATTTGATTCAGAGTTCAATCAGTGCGGACTCGGGGCTTCTCGGCCGACCACTGCGACCGGTAGGAGGAACCGCTGTGGACACGCCCGTCACGGTGGCGATTGTCGACGACCACCCGGTGGTTCTCGAGGGCGTGCGGTCCTGGCTCGCCGACGACCCGCGGATGCGCGTGGTCGCGACCGGTTCCTCCATCGACGACGTGCTGTCCGCCGCCGGCGACGTGAAGGTGCTGCTGCTCGACCTGAACCTGCACGGCCGCATGGTGATCGACCGGGTCTCCGAGCTGTGCGAGGCTGGCCTGCGCGTGGTGGTCTACTCCGAGCACACCGATCCGGACACGGTGCTCCGCGTGGTCGAGGCCGGCGCGGTCGCGTTCCTGGCGAAGAACGAGGGCAAGGAGCACTGCGTCGCCACCGTGCTCGCCGCCGCGATGGACCAGCCGTACGTGGCACCCTCGCTGGCCGGTGCCATGGTCGGCGACCGGCGGCCGGAGCGCCCGTCGCTGTCCGAGAAGGAGCGCGAGGCGCTGCTGCTGTGGTTCCAGTCGATGTCGAAGGCGTCGGTGGCCCGCCGCATGCAGATCAGCGAGCACACCGTGAAGCAGTACGTGGACCGCGCCCGGATCAAGTACGCGAAAGCGGGTCGCCCGGCCGCATCCAAGGCCGCGTTGCTCGCTAGGGCAATTGAGGACGGTCTGATAAAACCAGACGATGTCCAGGAATATCGGTCGAACGCATCCAATCGGTACTGAACGGGGGTTGACCCCCGCACAGGTGTCATGACTGTGGAGCCTTCAACCACCAGAGTGGGGCATTGAGGAGGTTTCTTTCATGGCCGATCACTCGTCCTCCTACTTCCGCTTGACGGAAGGGGCGCGGCTGCCCGAGGGACCCCGGCTCCACGAGGGCGAACAGCTGCTGTGGCACGGCCGGGCGAGCGTCGCGGAACACCTGTACAGCGAGACCATGACCCGCTCCGCCGTCCGCTGGACGCTGCCGTCGTCGACGACCGTCATGGTCACCGACCGGCGCCTCACGTTCGCCGGCCCGATGGAGCTGGAGGACGGTGCCGAGCGCGGCCGCGCCTGGAGTCACCGCGCGTGGATCCGCCGCCGGGACAGCCGGGCCATGGTCGGCCAGCTGCTCTACCAGTGGCCGTACCACCTCTACGTGCACTCCACCCAGGAAGTGCTGCTGGTCTGCGGCGCCGCGCTGGCCGGTGGGCGCCCCACACTCGCGCTCTCCGGCGGCGACGTCGGCGGCGGCTTCCTGGCCAACATCCTGCGCCGGGCGATCGCCGGCTTCCGGATCGAGCACGCCGACGTGCTCGGCCTCAACGAAACCAAGATCGCGACGCTGGGCGGGCTGATGAACGGCCCCAACTTCCAGCGCAAGGTCGGCTCCGTGCCGCTGCCCGGCGCGCTGCTCCTCGGCTTCCAGCAGGAGCGGGAGTACGCGGACGCCGCGCTCGCGGCCGTACACCGCAGCCGCGCGCTGCACTAGCTCCTCCGAGACTTTCCCCGGCGGGCCGGCTGCCACTGGCTCGTCCGACGAGGCTTCTCCACCGGGTCCCGGCGGAGGAGGCTCCCGTGTGGTGTGGAACCGGCGAACCAAGGGTGGGGGCGCCGGTTCCACCCCCACCCTCCTCGCTCGTCAGAGCAGGTTCGCGCCCGCTCCCGCGTTCGCCCGGCTGATCACGTGGTCGACGATGCCGTACTCCTTGGCCTCGTCCGCGGTGAACCAGCGGTCCCGGTCCGAGTCACGCTCGATCTGCTCCGGCGTCTTACCGGTGTGGAACGCGATCCGCTCGTTCATGACCTTCTTGATGTGCAGCATGCTCTCCGCCTGGATCGCGATGTCCGCCGCCGTACCGCCGATACCGCCGGACAGCTGGTGCATCATGATCCGCGCGTGCGGCAGCGCGTACCGCTTACCCGGCGTGCCCGCGCACAGCAGGAACTGGCCCATCGAGGCCGCCATGCCGATCGCGATCGTGGCCACGTCGTTCTTGATGTACTGCATCGTGTCGTAGACCGCCATGCCGGCGCTGATCGAACCACCCGGCGAGTTGATGTACAGCGAGATGTCCTTCTCACTGTCCTCCGACGCCAGCAGCAGCATCTGCGCGGTGATCCGGTTCGTCACCGCGTCGTCCACCTGGCTGCCCAGGAAGATGATCCGCTCACGGAGCAGCCGCTGGAACACCTCGTCATCGAAGCTGCCGCCGCCCGCACGCATCACGAGCTCGTCCCTGTCCATGCGCAAACCACCCCTCGTTTCAACGTCCTCGTCAACACTCCGCCGCCGCGGCCCCCGAACCAAGCGATTCCCCGCACAGCGAACACCGCCCATTATTCGCTCCACCCCGCACCCCCGCCGCCTCGCCTCACCACCAGCCACAACACGATCGAGCGTCAATCGTTTTGCACATCCCCACCCCAGCGAGCTAGGGTTACCGAGCCGACGCGGGGTGGAGCAGCTCGGTAGCTCGCTGGGCTCATAACCCAGAGGTCGTCAGTTCAAATCTGGCCCCCGCTACGAGGGTCGAGGGTGTCGTGTTCGCGGAAAGCGCGAACCGGCACCCTCTTCGCATTCTGCTCCGGGGCCGAGCCCCGGAGACCCCACGTGCCGGGGGTGCGCTGCGTGGGGCGGTGCGCTAGGGCGGTGCGGGGGCGGTGCGAGGGCGGTGTTCGTCCTGGAGGCGGATGGGGCCGTAGAGGGTGGTGGATTTGCCGGTCATGAGAGCCCAGTAGCGTTCGCCGTAGGACCAGTGCCACCACTCGGTGGGATAGTTGATCAGGCCGGCTGACGTGAGTGCGTCGGACAGGATGCGCCGGTTACGGGCTGCCTCAGGCGAGATGTTGACCGCAGCGGTGAAACAGGCGTTGTTGCTGTCGTCAGGGGTGGCGTCGACGGGGGTGCCCATGTCGATCTCGTGGCCGCCGGAGTCGCAGAGCGTCAGATCGACCGCGCCGCCGGTGCTGTGCGGCGCGACTTCCACCGGCGAGACGAACTTGGTGGTCTCGACGTGCACGCGCTCATCCGACCAGTCCGGGTAGCGCCCGCGCAACTGGTCGCGATAGCCAGTGAAGATCGCGAGCTGCGCGTCGTAGGGCCGATAGCCCTCGATCATCAGCAGCTGCAACCCACCCGGCAGTGCCGCCTGCGCTTTCAACAGCCGTTCCACCACACCGCTGCGTAACAGTGCGAAGCGCCCACTCGGCTCCGCCGCCCGCTCATCGACGCGCAGCAGCCCACGCGCGTCAACCAGCTCCTCGCCGTTCTCCCCGGCCCCGATCGCCGCCACAGCCGGATCCGACAACAAAATCATCCCAGCACCACCCCACCCCACCGCCCCCGCACCGCCCTAGCGCACCGCCCTAGCGCACCGCCCCACGCAGCGCACCCCCGGCACGTGGGGTCTCCGGGGCTCGGCCCCGGAGCAGAATGCGAAGAGGGTGCCGGTTCGCGCTTTCCGCGAACACGACACCCTCGACCCTCGTAGCGGGGGCCAGATTTGAACTGACGACCTCTGGGTTATGAGCCCAGCGAGCTACCGAGCTGCTCCACCCCGCGTCGGTTTCTCAACCCTAGCTCGGATTGGCGAAAACTGCGAATCCATTGAGCGGCCGCGGGTTGCACCCGGGCGGAGGATGAGGGTGGTCAGGGCCATGGCGGCGAGGATGAGGCTGGCGCCGGCCAGGAAGGCGAGGCGGTAGCCGGCGGTCAGGGCCTCCGCCTCGGGCGTACCGGTGCTGGTCAGGGTGTGGGTTCGGGTGGCGGCGAGGCCGGAGAGGGTGGCGACGCCGAGGGCCATGCCGATCTGCTGGGTGGTGTTGAAGATGCCGGAGGCAAGGCCGGCGTCGGCCGGGCCGGCGGCGGACATGCCCAGCGTGGTCAGGGCGGGGAGAACGAGGCCGGCGCCGGCGGCGAGCAGCATCGCGGGCAGGATGTCGGTCGCATACGTGCCGTCGGTGGGGAGACGGGCGAGCCAGGCGAACAGCAGCGCGAGCAGGGACAGGCCGGCCAGCAGGATGCGGCGCGCACCGAAGCGGGAGATCAGCGGCGCGGACGCGGTGAGCGAGATCGTGCCGATCAGCAGCGCGGCGGGCAGCATGGCCAGGCCGGTGTCGAGTGCGGACCAGCCGAGGACGCGTTGCATGTAGAGCGTGACCAGCACCTGAAAGCCGAACATGGCGGCCAGGATCAGGATCTGCGCCGCGTTGGCACCGGTCACCGCGCGGTGGCGAAAGATCCGCAAGGGCAGCAGCGGGTACGTGGCGGTCGCCTGCCGGAGCACGAACGCGGCCAGCAGCGCGGCGGCGGTCAGCCCGGTGATCGCGACGGTCTCGGAGGGGCCGTGTTCGGCGCCGATGACCACGGTGTGCAGCGCCAGCGCCAGGCCGGTGGTGACCAGCAGCGCGCCGAGCACGTCCGCACCGGCGCGGAGGCCGACGCCGCGGTCGGCCGGCAGGACGAGCGCGCCGAGCCCGATCGCGGCCGCGCCGATCGGCAGGTTGATCAGGAAGATCGAGTGCCAGCCGGCTGCCTCGGTGAGGATGCCGCCGATCACCTGGCCGATCGCGGCACCGGCCGCGCCGGTGAAGCTGAACACCGCGATCGCGAACGCACGATGCCGGCCCTCGGCGAACAGCGCGACCAGGATGCCGAGGCTGACCGCGGTGGCGGCCGCGCTGCCCACGCCCTGCACGAACCGCGCGGCCAGTAGCGTGCCGGCGCCGGTCGCGACGCCGGCCAGCACGGACGCGACCGTGAAGATCGCGGTGCCGGCCAGGAAGACGCGGCGCCGGCCGATCAGGTCGCCGAGCCGGCCGGCGAGCAGTAGCAGGCTGCCGAAGCCGAGCAGGTACGCGTTCATCACCCAGCTCAACGCGCTCGGCGAGAAGCCGAGGTCGGCCTGCATGGCGGGTAGCGCCACCGTGACGATACTGCCGTCCAAAATGGTCATCAGCGTTGTGGTGGCGAGCACACCGAGCGCGATCCAGGTGCGGCGCGTGGGCGCGGTTACGGGTACGGCGGACATGGCAGTCCTCCCTGCCGGGGATGCGACAGGTTGAACCGTAGCAGATAGTTCTGTTGCAGACTATCCGCTACGGAAGCTCAGCCCTCCCGCTGGCGTGCCCGCCGGGCTGGCACCGGCGCCTCCACCGGTGTCGCCAGATGCCCCTCGACCAGCCGCTTCATCGCACGCAGGAATACTTCCCGTTCGTCCGGGGGCAGCGCGGCCAGCACGTCCGCGTGCACCTGATCCGCGATCCGCTGACTCCGCACGGCCAGCTCCGCACCGGCGTCGGTGACCGAGATGATCCGCGCGCGGCGATCCCGGGCGGACGGCCGCCGCTCCGCCAGACCGGCGCGCTCCAGCGCGTCCACGGTCACCACCATCGTGGTCTTGTCCATGTCGCCGATCTCGGCCAGCTCGGCCTGGGTCCGCTCCCCACCCATCGCGTGCGTGAGCACGCAATGCATGCGCGCGGTCAGGCCCGCCTCGGCCAGCGCCGCGGCCATCCGGGTCCGCAGCACGTGGGCCGCGTGGTTGAGCAGGAACGACACGTCAGGTTCGACACGGTGCGATGCGGTCATCGGTCCAGGATAGCCAGATCGTCCCGGTCAAGATAATCTCGCGCAAAACAGTTGCGCGGTCGCCGTATCAGGCGGGTAGCACGTCTCGATCGTCGGCTCCGCCGCGGTCATGTCCGCGGCCGCCTGCACCCGCACCGCGATCGGGAGCACGGCCGGCCGAGGCGGCGGGCGCTCCCGCCGGCGGCGCCGCGCCCCTCCCCCTGTGATCGGCTTCGGCGTGCTGATGCCGGGCGACCACGGCTTGATCTCGCTTTCCGGCCGGGTGACCGAAGGAGGACGGCGGCCCCCGCACCCGATCATCGGTGCGGGGGCCGCTGGCCGGGGGCCGGGCGATCAGCCGGTCACGCGGCCGTCGAGCCCCGGTAACTCGTCCTGCACGATCGCCTCCTCCGCCGCCTGATCAGTGGAGGCCACGCCGGGCCCAGCGGCCTCGGCGGCCGGCGGCACGATCGGCAGGAGCCCGGCGGTCGGGAGCAGGAACCGGCGGCTCGGCAGCATGGGGCCGCTGACCGGCTCACGCACGGCGATCCGGTCGCCTGCCGATCCGATCTCGGTGGCTTCCAGCAGCCCGGCGCCACCGTCGAGGCCGTTCGCCGGCGGAAGCGACTGGCTGGCGGACAGCGCCTCCTCGTCGCCGAAACCGAAGCCTGCTGCGGCAACATCGGAGAGGTCGCTGTCAGCGGCCGACTCAGGATCGTCCGCGGACTCCGGAGAACCGGTGAACGCGCCGTTGCCGCCGGACTCGATGTTCTCGGCAGACTCCCGGCCGCCAGCAGACTCGCCATCACCGTCAGGTTCGCCGTTCTCGGAGGACTCAGGTCCGCCGGCAGACTCGCGATCAACGGCAGACTCGCGGTTCTCGGAGAACTCGCGGTAACCGGCAGACCCCCGGCCGCCGGCAGACTGACCATGCACGGAAGACACGCCGCAACCGGCCGCCTCCGCCGCCGCGGATCCCGCTTCGCCAGCGTCGATACCGGCGGCCGTCCGTACGATCACCGGCCCGCAACCCTCGGTGAGTTCGCGCGGCGGCCAACCCGTGGGCAGCGCCCGCGCCCAGCCGTCGGCCAGCCGCCGCTGCACCAGCGCACCGTCCGACTCCCCGGCCCCCGCGGGATCATCGGCGGCCGGCCGGCCGTCGCCGCCAGGCTGCGCGGCACCCTTGCCCGAGGCGAGATCGCCGGTCAGCAGCGCACGATCGCCGCCGGACGACGCCAGGTCTCCAGCCGACAGCACTCGATCGCCGCCGGACGCCACCGGATCCCGGGTAGGCAACACACTGTCGCCGCCAGACGCCGCCGGAACGCCAGTGGACAACACACCGTCGCCGTCGGCCGGTGCCGGATCGCCGGTGGGCGGCGCGAGCCCGTCACCGGGCGCCGCGTGGTCGCCGACGGACGGCGCCAGGCCGCCGGGAAGCGGCTCGAGCTCGCCGGCGGACACGGCATGATCGCCGGCCAACCATGCCAGCGCCGCCAGATCCGCCGCCGGCACCGGATCGCCCGCCGAGATCCACTCGACGTCCACCGGCCCGAGCGACGCCAGTTCGTCATCCGTCCCGCCGCCGGGCGCCGCCGTTCCCTCGGCCGGATCGTCGACCAGCAGCGGCAGTTGGTCCGCGTCCGCCGGTTCCAGTGCGCTGCGGGCGACCAGCCATTCGTAGATCGTGCGCAGCGGCGCCCGCGGATTCTCCTGTCGGCAGTTGACCGGCGGAACCAGCGACGACGGATGGCTCGGATGTTCCACGCAGTGGGTGAGTGCGCGGCCGACCGCGTCCGGATGGCTGCCGCCACCACCGGAATCGCCGCAGGCCCGGCATTCCCAGCGCCAGAACGGCACGCCGAGCGCCGGGCGGGACCGGAAGACTCGCAGCGGCCGGACCAGGTCGATGTCGTCGTCGATCACGGCGGCCGGGGCTTCGAGGGTGGTCATGAACGCCGCCCCTTCCCGAAGAGACAAATACCCTACGGGCTCATTTTTCAGACGAAAAACGAAAGAGGGGCCGGTATCGGAGAATTACGGGACGTTGACCACGCCGGACACCGTGGCCTGGTCGATCTCCGAGATCCGGATGGTGAACTTCACCGTCCACTCACCGGGCAGCGGGAAGTTGACCGGCCCGAGCCCGTGGCTCTCGTCCAGAATGGCCATCGGCGCGTCGATCGGCTCCAGCCCGGCCGACGGCAGCGCGATCGTCACCCGGAACTCCTCGATCGGGATCGGCTGTCCCTCGGGCGTGTAGACGAACCCGTGCAGCGTGTTGTACTCGCCGCGCTGTACCGGGTAGATCTCGTACTGCAGCGTGTAGATCGGGCTGGTCAGCGTCTCGCTGAACGTCTCCGGCACCACCACCGGCGCCTCCTCACCCACGCTCCGTGACGGCGTGGTCTGCACCAGCACCGCGCTCGCGGCCAGCACCACCGCGGTCACCGCCAGTTCGACCGCGACCGACCGCCGCAGCCAGATCGCCGGCGGCCCGCCCGGCACCAGGCGCGCGGCCCAGCCGGTCGCGGACCCGGTCACGATCCGCCGGACCAGCAGCCGCGCCGCACCGGCGACCGCGAGCACCACGCCGAGCAGCGCGGTCTTCGCCAGCACCAGCTGCCCGAACCTCGTGGTGACCAGCTGCGACACCGTACCGACCTCGACCATCACCTGGATCACGCCGCCGGCGATCAGGCAGTAGACCGCGAGCGCGGCCCAGCGCGACCAGACCGGCAGGATCACCCGCAGTTCGCGGGCGTCCGCGCGGCGCAGCAGGAACACGGCCAGCGCGATCAGCCCGCCGAGCCAGACCGCCATCGCGGCCAGGTGCGCGAAGTCCGCGAAGACCGTGACGACCGGCATGCGGGACGCGATCGGATGGCCGGACAGCGGCCAGGTCACCAGCCCTGCGGCCGCGACCACGCCGAGCGCGACGCCCCGCCACCGAAAAGCACGACCGGCCAGCAACGGTACGGCCAGCGCCAGCGCGACCAGCCGTCCCAGGTGCGCCAGCCCGAACTGGCTGATCATCACCCCGCCCAGCCCGTCGGCCGTCGCGTCCAGCGGCCCGCCACCGTACGCGTACGGTGCCTGCAGCCAGATCGCCGCGAGCGCGCCGAGCGCGATCAACCCGGCGCCGGTGAACATCATGATCCGCGGCCCGCGCCGTCCGGCCGGCGTGCGCAGCAGCCGCCGCGGCCACAGTGACAGCATCAGCAGCGCGGGCCCGATCAGCAGCGTGAGCCCGAGGTAGCCGAGGTATTTCGCGACCGAGATGCCGGCCGTCACGCCGGGGTCGACCTCGTCGCCGGTGACCGCGCCGTCGAACGTCGAGCGCGCGCCGATGGAGTAGGAGAAACCGCCGCCGACCGGGTGACTGTCCGCGGACACCACCCGGTAACTGACCGTGTACGTGCCGAGTGGGCGCTCCGCCGCCGTCACCGGGATCGTCATCACCGCGCCGGCCAGCGTGGGCTCACCGCCGGTGACCGGTGACCCGTCCGGCGCGACCACCTTTACCCGCCCCGGGACCAGCCGGACCGCCTCACTGAACGTAATGGTCACGACGGTCGGCGCGGCGCCCACGACCGAACCCCGCGCCGGCACGGTGTCCACCACGACCGCGTGCGCGGAAGCGGGCGACACTGGGCCGATCAGCACGATCAGCGCACCGAGAAACGCCGCGGCGACCATCCGTACCCATGTCATGTCCTGTTGTTCGGATCCGGCCCTTGCCATGGTTCAACGCCTGACCGGACTTTTCCCCGCATCCTCACCCAACGCATTGACGCACTTACATTCAAGCCATAGCGTCGCATCGATGAATTGACCTTGCTCGGGAGGATCCATGCGACTGCTCAATCCCCCCACGACCCGGCGGCGCCTGCTGGCACCCGCGCTCGCCGGCGTCCTGATGCTCACGCTCGCCGCCACGCCCGCCGGCGCCGTGGGTGAGCGCTACCTCGACGCGAAGGCGTCCACCCCGGCCCGGGTCGCCGACCTGCTGCGCCGGATGACCGTGGAGGAGAAGGTCGGCCAGCTCCAGCAGATCGCGGTCAACCGGATGCAGGGCGACTGCAACTGGAGCGGCGGCGCACTCAACGAGACCTGCATGCGGGAGGTCCTCGCGGACCAGCACGCCGGCTCGGTGCTCTCCGGCGGCGGCGCGGCACCGGCCGTGAACACGCCGAGAGCGTGGGCCGAAATGGTCAACAGCATTCAGCGGTACGCGATCGAGCACTCCCGGCTGCGCATCCCGATCGTCTACGGCGTGGACGCGGTGCACGGGCACAACAACGTGATCGGTGCGTCGATCTTCCCGCACCAGCTCGGGCTCGGCGCCACCTGGAACACCGCGCTGAACCAGCGGACCGCGGAGTCGACCCAGCGTGCGGTCGCGGCCACCGGCACCACGTGGAACTTCGCCCCGGTCGCCGACCTGGCCCGGGATCAGCGCTGGGGCCGCTACTACGAGACGTACGCGGAGGATCCGGTGCTGGCCGGCACGCTGGCCGCCGGTGCGGTGACCGGCCTGCAGAACAAGGCCTCCGGCCGCCCGGTCGCCGCGACCGTCAAGCACTTCGCCGGTTATTCCGAGCCGTTCAACGGGCACGACCGCACGCCGGCCGACCTGTCCCCGCGCTACCTGCAGGACACGATCCTGCCGCCGTACAAGGCCGCGGTGGACGCGGGCGCGCTGACCGTGATGGTCAACTCCGGCGCGGTCAACGGCATCCCGGCCACCGGCTCGCGCTGGCTGCTCACCGATCTGCTCCGCGACGAGTGGGACTTCAAAGGCGTGGTGATCAGCGACTGGAACGACGTCCGGCTGCTGCACACCGCGTACCACATCACCGACTCCTACGCCGGTGCGGTCGCGGCCGCGGTCAACGCGGGCGTGGACATGGCGATGGTCCCGCCGGACGACCGCGGCTTCCACCAGGCCGCGCTGGACGCGGTGAACCAGAAGCTGATCTCCAAGAAGCGGCTGGACCAGGCGGTCGGCCGGATCCTGACGCTGAAGTTCCAGCTCGGGCTCTTCGACAAGCCGTACGTGGACCCGGCCGCGGCGGACGCGGCCGTGCTGCAGGCGGACCGCCCGCTCAACCGGCAGGCCGCCACCGAGTCGCTGGTGCTGCTGCGCAACCAGGACGGCACGCTCCCGCTCGGCCCGGACACGAAGCGGATCGTGGTCGCCGGCCCGCAGGCGGACAACCTCACCGACCAGGTCGGCGGCTGGACCGTCGGCTGGCAGCGGATCCCGGACGGCGTCACCATCCCCGGCACCACGATCCTGGCCGGTCTGCGCGACACCGCACCGGCCGGCACCACCGTGGTCGGCACGTCCAGCCCCGACGACGCCGTCGCCCAGGCCGCGGACGCGGACGCCGTGGTGGTCGCGGTCGGCAACCGCGCCGCCGCCGAGGGCGAGGCCGACATGCCGAACCCGGTGCTCGCCCCGGACCAGCAGGACCTGGTCGCCCGTCTGCAGGCGACCGGCACGCCGGTGATCGTGGTGGTCGTCTCCGACCGCCCGCTGGTCCTCGGCCCGGCGAACACGACGGACGCGCTGCTCGCCGCCTGGAACCCGGGCAGCGAGGGCGGCAACGCGATCGCCGACGTCCTCTACGGCCGCGCCAACCCGAGCGGTCGTCTCCCGGTCTCCTGGCCCAGCCAGATCGGCAACCAGCCGCTCTACTACCAGCAGCTCCCCGGCACGAACGCCGGCACCGGATCCGGCTACACCCCCGCGTACCCGTTCGGCGCCGGTCTCTCCTACACCACGTTCACCACGGCCGGCACCACACTCGCGTCCCCGACGGTCCGCCCCAAGGACAACGTCCGCGTCACCGTCACCGTCTCGAACACCGGTACCCGCGCCGGCGACCTGGTGGTCCCGCTCTACGCCGGCCAGGCGGTAGCCAACCCGCTGGCCCCGCCCCGCCGCCTGGTGGCCTTCACCAAGGTCTCGCTGGCCCCCGGCGAGAACCGCACCGTGACCCTCAACTTCCCCGCATCCCGCCTCGCCGTCACCCCCGGCGACATGATCTCCACCGACTCCCCCCGCGTCACCCCCGGCCGATACCTCATCACCGCCGGCGAATCCGCCGCCACCCTCACGGTCCGCTAGACGAGATCCCCGGGTGCCGGGACCGTGGTCTCACGGTCCGGGCACCCGGCCTCGACGGGCGAGGCTGTTTCCGAGGGCGTAGCCGGTGGTGGTTCGCGGGCCGCTAGATCGCGGCGCGGAGCATCAGGGTGCCGCCGTAGATGAGGGCGGTGGTGGTGCCGAGGAGCATCAGGAGTGCCCAGAAGGCGCCGGAGAGACTGGTCAGGCGGTGGAGGGCGCCGGCGTCGGAGGAGTTGTGGTCGTAGCCGCGGGTGCGGAGGAAGATCAGCATGGTCTCGACGGCGGCGATCAGCAGGAACCAGGCCCAGACGTGGGCGAAGAGTTCGCGCATCGGCGGCTCCACGGCCAGGGCGACATAACAGATCACGATCATCAGCGTCGGCACGACCAGCCAGCCGAGCAGCCCGCGCACCGCGAACAGCATGACGAACAGGAATCCGAGGCTGGCCCAGAGCGTCGCGTCGACCAGATCGCGGGCCAGCAGCCACGCGGCGGCCAGGCCGAACAGCGACGGCGCGACGTACCCGATGAACTTGACCGCGACGTCGACCGCCCATGGCATGTCCTCGTCGAAGTACGTCGCGCCGCCGCCGTCCCGGAACAGCCGGATCGCCCGCACGCGCTGGAACAGCAGCTTGGCCAGCAGCGCGTGCCCGCCCTCGTGCGCGATCGTGTCGATCAGGCCGAAGACGACGTACGCCGGGACCGCCAGCAGCCAGGCCAGCAGCGCGCCGGCCCAGGCCACCTTGTTGACTCCCGGATCAGGGTCGGCCGCGGCGATCTCCAGTAGACCGGGCATGCCGCCAAGCTATCCAGGGCTCAATATTGATCACCATCCCCGACAAGGATGCTATCCGTCACCGGACAATCGCTTGACGTAGCGGCCGATCACCGTCCCACGGTGAGCCGCGGCCACCCGGCCACGTCGGCCCGCAGCGCCCGGTCGTGCGTGGCCAGCACGACCGCCGCCCGGGTGCCGCCCAGCGCCTCGGTCAGCTCGTCGACCAGCGCGATCGACAGGTGGTTCGTCGGCTCGTCGAGCAGCAGCAGGTGCGGGCGCCGGGCCAGCACCAGCGCCAGGTCGAGCCGGCGCCGGCGGCCGGTGGACAGCTCCCGTACCGGCCGGTCCAGCTCCCGCCGGTCGAGCAGGCCGAGGCCCTCCAGCTCGACCGTGCCACCGGCCGCCGCGAACAACGTGCGCGCGGTGGCGCCGCCCGGCTCCGGCGACTCCTGCGCCAGGTAGCCGATGCGCTGACTCCGCGCGACGCGCCGGGTCCCGGTGTCCGGCCGCAACCGCCCCGCGAGCACGGCCAGCAGCGTGGACTTGCCGGCACCGTTACGGCCGTCGACGTGCAGCCGCCCGGACGGCCCGATGGTGAGCGTGACCGGCTGCTCCAGGCGGCCGGCCACGGTCACGTCGTCCAGCGTGATCGCCGCGTTCCGCGGCAGCTCGGGCAGGCGCAGGCGCAGCGGCGGCTCCGGCATGGTGACCGCGTGCGCGGCCAGCTCGTCCTGCCGCCGGTGGAACGTGCGGACCTGGGACGACGCGCGGGTGGCGCGCTTGTGCTTGTTCGTGCCCTTGTCCGGCCGCCAGTTGTCGATCAGGCGGTCCCGCGCGCCGGCCAGGTTCGCGGTCAGCCGCGCGTTCTCGGTCTGCTGCTTGTCGTACTCCTCCTGCCAGCGTTCCCGCTCGGCCGCGCGACCGGCGAGGTATCCGGCGTACCCGTCGCCGTAGACGCGCGGCAGGCCGTCGCGCGACGGGTCCAGGTCGACGATCGTGGTGGCCACCGCGGCCAGCAGCGCCCGGTCGTGGCTGACCAGCACCACACCGGCCCGGGTGCCGGTCAGTGCCGACGTCAGGTAGGCCAGCCCTCCGCCGTCGAGGTGGTTGGTCGGCTCGTCCAGCAGCAGGAAGTCGTGCCCCGCGCCGAGCAGGCAGGCGAGCCGCACCCGGTAGCGGCCGCCGACGGACAGCTCGGCCAGCGGCCGCGTCCGGTCCCGTTCCGCGCCCAGCGCGGCCAGCGCGGCGTCGACCCGGTGGTCGGCGTCCCAGGCCTCCAGCGCCTCCGCGGCGTGCAGCGCCCCGGCATATCGGTCGGCCGCGCCGGGGTCGGCCCGGGTCAGCGCGTCCGCGGCCGCGTCGAGTGCGCGTAGCGCGGCCCGGGCATCGGACAGCTCCGCGTCGATCACGTCGCCGACCGTGGCGTCGCCGGTGGCGTGCAGTTCCTGTGCGGCGAGGCCGAGCGTGCCGGAGCGGCGTACCGTGCCGGAGTCCGGTTCGAGCGTGCCGGCGAGCACGGCCAGCAGCGTGGACTTGCCACGTCCGTTCTCGCCGACGACGCCCCAGCGCGAGCCGGGCGTGACGGTCAGGGCGGCGCCGCGCAGCACGGGTACGCCGCCGCGCGCGATGTGGATGTCGGTCGCGGTCAGCTGCGCACGGGCGCGCGCAGGCAGAATCGTCGATGTTGGCATTGCTCTCCCAGCACGGAGCGGCGCGCCCGCATGACCGGCGGGCGGCGCTCGACGAGGCTTACGTGGACGGCGGGGAGGCCGGCTGAGCAGCCGGCGGCCGTCTCACAGGTAGAGCACGTATGGCATGCGCGCCATGGTAGACACACCCGGGTCCGGCGGCAGCCGGATTTCCACCGCCGCCGGAGCTCGCGGTCAGCGTGCGGCGGTGAGCGTGGCCAGGTCGCGCAGCAGTTCCGAGGCGATCACCGGGTGAAGGGCGGCCAGCGGCACGTTCCGCCGCCTGCCGACGGTGACGCGCGGGGCGGATAGTTCCTGGCTGTCCGCCCAGACGTCGTGCCGATTGTTGACCGGAATGCCCGGTGACAACTCCAGCTCGACGCTCACGTCGCCGGTCATCGCCTTCCCGATCGACTGCTGCTGGCCGCCCGGCCCGGGGTCGCCGCGCCGCCAGCCGCGCTTCTCCAGCGCGAGCAGCGCCCGGTTCTCCGCCCAGGTGGGCAGCTCGGCACCGGCCGCGGTGAACACCTCGCGGCCCAGCTGCGGGAACGGCTGGAGGATCTCGTAGTCGCTGAACACCTCGCTCCACTCGCCGCCCAGTTCCACCGGGTGCGCCACGCCCACCAGCGCGTCGTCGGCGATCACCATCTCCCGGTCGTCCGAATCGGCCAGGCTGCGGTCCTCGGCCACCCGGAACGCCGCGACCAGCGCGCCGTCCGCGTAGACGCCCCAGACGAGGCGCCGGACCAGGTGCCCGACCAGCGGATGACCCGCCAGGTGCGCACGAAACTCCGCGGCGATCCACCGGCGCCGGCCGGCCATCGCCGTCTCCAGACGCCTGAGCTGGTCACGCGCGAGCGTCCGGACGTCCTTCTTCAATGCGGCATATCGCGCGTACGCCGCCGCGGCCTTCTGCGCGTCGTCCTGCGCTCCCGGCTTCGGCAACGCCGCCAGCCGTTTGCCGGCCGCATCCGTCACATACGGCCGGAGCTGTTCGTCGAACCCGGCCCAAAACCGCCGATGACCGTAGTCGAGCAGCAGCGTGCCGTCCGCGGACAGCCCGAGGCTCGGCACCAGCCGGTCCGCGAGCTGCTCCGGCGTGAGAGCGAGGCGGTCGGCGACGACGCGCACCTTCGCCCGCGCCTGTTCCTGGAGCCCACGGAATCGCACGGTCTGCGAGATGCCGTGCAGGTGCATCAGCGCGGTCTCGGTACCGATCGCGGCCAGCACGTCCAGCCCCAGCACGGCACGCGCGTGCCCGCTCCGGCCCGGCCACGCCCGGATGATCGGCGTGAGCCGCCGGACGGTCTCGTCGTCGCCGGAGAGCGCCAGCGAGGTGAGCGCCCAGCCGTCGTTCGCCGGGGCGCCCCGGCCTGCCAGCGCGTGAACAGTTCCCAGCCCAGCTCCCGCAGCGCGCCCGGCACCAGCGTGTCCCGCACGCCGGTCACTCGCGGATCCATGGTCGCCAGCAGCGCGATCAGGCAGCGGACGCTCCCGAACGGCAGCACGCCGGAGCCGTCGCGCAGCTCCGATCGGGGCAGCGTCTCCGCGTCCACCCACGCGCTGACCACGGGCCCGGCCGCGCCCGGCGGCACGCGCAGATCCGCGGGCACGCGCCCGGCGGGTGCATCCCGATCGGTCCCGGCTCCGGCGAGCGCGGCGCGGACCCGCGCCGCAGCCGCCGCGGTCAGCTCCGGCAGCACTGACTCCGCGATGCCGGGGTTCCGGGCCACGTGCCCGCTGAGCAGGTCGTCCGCGCCGGCCTCGGCCAGCAGGCGGAGCGCCCGCCGCGGGAACCGGACGGTCGCGTCGTGCAGCGCCGGCCGGGCGGCCCGGTCCGCACGCCGGTCCAGCAGCGCCCGGTACGCCTCGTCCGTCGGGACGACCGCGACGGCCGAGAACACGGTCCGCTTGCTGTCCGCGTCGTCCCACCAGGTCAGCGTGTGCAGCAACCGGGGCAGCACCGCGGGCCCGATGTTCTCCAGCGCCCCGGAGAACCACCGGTGGTGCAGCGGACGAGTCTCCACGGCGTCGAGCTGATCAAGCGTGTGCACCGAGGACAGCAGCGCGTCCTGGATCGGGTACGACCAGTCCGCCCGATCGTTCCCGATCCGGTGCGCCGCCAGCCAGGCCACGTCCTCCGCGACCCAGTCCTCCCGGGTGGGCAGCAGGAACGAGGCCAGCGCACGCTGTTGCGGTGCGCCGTCCCGGTAGGGCGTCAGCGCCGCCTCCGCCGTCGCGTAGTCGTCCGCGGAGCCCGTCGCCAGGTGCGCGCGGATCCAGTGCCGGAACGCCGCGGACGTCTCCGGCCGCAGCGCGTCGAAGTAGTCGATCTGCGTGTAGGCCGTGCTGGTCAGGCGGGACATGGCACCCCGGGTCTCGCCGTCGTGGTACCCGCCCTCCGCCCGCAGCCCGGCCAGTTCCGCGGCCACCCGCACGGCGAACGCGGTCCCGCGCGCCGCGAGCAGGTACTCCGCCACCGCCCGGAGCTCCGCATCGGACGGGTGGTCCACGATGCATCGCGCGCCGAGCAGCGCTGCCATCCCGGCCGGTGTCGCGGCCGGCAGGTCGGCGAACGCGGCCAGTCCGGCCGTGCGCACCGCCGGATCGGCCCGCTTCAGCCGCAGCACCGCCTTCGTCTGCGCCGGATACCCGGTCAGGAACGCGGTGGCGGCCGCGGTGGCCTTCCCGGCGCCTGTTCTGATCGGACGATCGGTCCACCAGCCCCCACGGCGCAGCCGGTGACTCCGTCGCCAGCCGGGCAGTGGCACCATGACGTCCTCGTCGGCCGCGGGCTGCACGATCCGCACGTCGGCTTCCTCTCGCTCACCAGCACAGGAACAGAGCGATCGAGGGTACGGGATGCGCGCTACGGACGACCCGCACGGTGCACCGGGCCGGGTGCGGCCGGGGTCAGTGCGCCGGTGAGCGTGCGCAGGACCAGGCGCAGCGTGTCGTGGCGAGAGGCGCCGTCCGCGGTGTACGCCCAGCCGGCGTAGAGCTGTGACCAGATCAGGCTCTCCACCCATCCGGCCGGCAGCTCCGGGTCGATCGTGCCGTCCCGGTGGCCGCGGACCACCACCTCCGCCAGCCGGGGGTCGCAGCCGGCCGTGTCCTTCTCCCAGGTCGGGTCACCGGCCAGCGGCGGGTCCGCGAACAGCAGCGACAGCAGGTCGCCGAGGTCGAAATACTCCCGGGCCAGCCGGACGACCGCGGCACGGCCGGTGCCCTCCGGCAGCCGGGCCAGTTCCACGGCGCGGTCCATCCGTACGACGCTGTCCTCCTTGATCGCCCCGAGCAGATCGGAGCGGTCCGGGAAGTATCGGTGCAGCGTGGTGCGGCCGACGCCGGCGGCGGTGGCGATCTCGCCGAGCGAGGCGGCCGGGTTGCGCCCGAGCACCGCGATCGCGGCGTCCAGGATCGCCCGGCGGGTCCGCGCACGACTGCCGGTTTCCGGAACATCGGCCCTCACGCTGTCTGAGGATACTCGCTTGACCAGAACGGAACAATCATGTTCCACTCTGGCCCATGCGAGTCCTACTCGGTTATCTGCGCCCGCATCGCCGTACCCTCGTGATCGGTCTTGTCCTGGGTCTTCTCGCGAGCACGGCGAGCCTGGCCACGCCGCTGGCCGCCAAGCAGATCATCGATTCGCTCGGCGGCGGCTTCCCGGTCGCGCCGGTCCTGACGCTGCTCGCGCTGGTCGTGGTCGGCACGATCATCTCGTTCCGGCAGTGGAAGCTGATGGCCACGCTCGCCGAGCGGGTCGTCTTCGAGGCGCGGATCGCGGTGGTCCGGCGCTACTTCGCGGCCCGGGTCGACGCGCTCACCGGCCGCCCGACCGGCGAGCTGGTCACCCGCGCGACCTCCGACCCGCAGCTGCTGCACGACGCGTCCGCCAGCGCGGTCAACCTGATCAACAGCGCGGTCGCGGCCGTCGCCACGCTGGCGCTGATGGCCGTGCTCGACCTGGTGCTGCTGGGCAGCACGATCGTGGCGGTGCTGATCGTCGGCACGGTGATGGTCACGCTGCTGCCGTCGATCGGCCGGGCGCAGGAGGCCGCGCAGGGCTCGATCGGCGAGCTCGGCGGCACGCTGGAGGGCAGCCTGCGCGCGATCCGGACGGTGAAGGCCAGCCGCGCCGAGGATCGCCAGTCCGACCGGGTGGTGACCGCGGCGGAGAACGCGTTCCGGCACAGCCTGCGCGCGGCGCACCGGGCCGCCGAGGTGATGACCGTGTCGTGGAGCGGCGTGCAGCTCGCCATCATCGTGGTGCTCGCCATCGGCGCGTGGCGGGTGGACGCCGGCCTGCTGCAGGTCTCCGGCCTGATCGCGTTCCTGCTCTACACGTTCCAGCTGATCGGCCCGCTCGCCGAGATGACCCAGAACCTGACCACGCTGCAGGCCGGTATCGCCGCCGCGTCCCGGCTCCGCGCGATCGAGCAGCTGCCGGTCGAGGAGCTGTCCGAGCTGCCGGCCGCGTCCTCGCCGTCCGCCCCGGTCCTGGAGCTGCGGCAGGTCTCCGCGCGCTACACCGAGGACGGCCCGGACGCGGTCCACGAGATCGACCTGGTCGTCCCGCGGCACGGCCACACCGCGATCGTCGGCCCGTCCGGCGCGGGCAAGACCACGCTGTTCTCCCTGATCCTGCGCTTCGTCGAGCCGACGCACGGCACACTGCTGCTGAACGGGATCCCGTACGCGAACCACCAGGTCCGCTCGCAGATCGCCTACGTCGAGCAGGAGACGCCGCTGGTCCCCGGCACGATCCGGGACAACCTGCGGTTCACCCACCCGGACGCCACCGACGCCGAGCTGGCCACCGCGCTCGCCGCCGTCCGCCTCACCGACCGCGTCGCCGCGCTCCCGGAGGGCCTGGACAACCCGGTCTCGTCCACCGAACTCTCCGGCGGCGAACGTCAGCGCATCGCCCTGGCCCGCGCCATCATCCGCACGCCCGACCTGCTGCTGCTCGACGAGGCCACCGCCCAGCTGGACGCGCTCACCGAGCAGGCGCTGCAGGAGTGCATCCGCGACCAGTCCCGCACCGGCGCCGTGATCACGATCGCGCACCGGCTCTCCACCGTCCTGGACGCCGACCACATCATCGTCCTCGAGTCCGGCCGCATCCGCGCCCAGGGCACCCACCCCGAGCTCCTGGCCTCCGACACGCTCTACCGCACCCTGATCGAGGCACTCCGGATCACCACCCCGGAGCCGGCCCGTGCCTAGGGTGCCACCCGCAGCACGCCCAGCAGGTCAGTGATCGTCAGCACCTGCCGCACGTTCTCATGCGCCCGCTCCACCTCGAGCCGGGCACCGACGAGTTCCGCCCGCTCCCGGCAGGTCACCAGCACCCGAATCCCCGCCGAGTCCAAGAACCCCACCCCGCCCAGATCGAAAACCACCCGGGCGGGCTCATCCCCCGCGAGCGCCCGTTCGAAGGCCTCCAGCACACTCCCCGCGCTGTCCCGGTCCACATCCCCCACGACGCGCACACCCACCACGCCGTCGCCTCGCCGCTCCACCTCAACCACAAGCTCAGGCTCCACCGACACCCCTCCGGCCACCGAAGCACGCACCACACCACAGGCACGCACCGCACCACAGGCACCCACCGCACCACACGCACCCACCGCACCACACCACGCACCGCAACCACAGGCACGCGGGGCTTCCGGGGCTCGGCCCCGGAGCAGAATGCGAAGAGGGGCGCCAGTCCGCGCACTCCGCGGACAGACGCCCCTCGACCCTCGTAGCGGGGACAGGATTTGAACCTGCGACCTCTGGGTTATGAGCCCAGCGAGCTACCGAGCTGCTCCACCCCGCGTCGGCTCTGAGAACATTACCCCAGTGGTCACCTGAGCTGCAAAACGGCCCCCGGCGCGGCTTGGGTTCTAGCAGTCGTCGCAACACCCCAGTTCAGGGAATGCGATGGACTTCGAGATCCGGGACCGTTCGGTTGTTCAGGGCCGTCGGCGTCTGACCCGCGAGCGTGAGGCATATCTTGCGCTCGTGGGTCAGGGTGTCGGAACGGCAGAAGCGTGCAGGGTCGTCGGGATCAACGTCCGGACCGGCCGGCGTTGGCGGAACGGCCGTAACCCGACCGGCCGTGAAAAGGCGGCACCGCCGATCACGGCCGGGCCGTCACCGTCGGTGCGTGGCCGGTTCCTCAATGAGGAAGAACGTCTGTATATCGCTGACCGGCGTCGCGAACAGGCCTCAGTCCGGCAGATCGCCGTGGAACTGGACCGTGAACCATCGACGATCAGTCGTGAGCTGCGGCGTAACGCGCATCCGGTCAGCGGTGACTACCGGCCCCACGCGGCGCAGGCGCGTGCACAGGCACGCCGGTCCCGCCCGAAAATCAGCAAGATCGCCGCCAGTCCTGAGCTGCGGCAGGCGGTCCAGGATCGGCTGGACCTCAAGTGGAGCCCCGAACAGATTGTGCGACGCTCAGGCGGGACTTTCCCGACCGCCCGGAGATGCACGTGGCCCGCGAGACGATCTACCAGGCGCTCTACGTACAAGGCCGCGGCGCGCTACGCCGCGAGCTGACCACCGCGTTACGCACCGGTCGCGCGGTCCGCCGGCCTCGCCGCCAGGCTCAGCAGCGCACTCCCCGGATGGCCACCGAGATGATCATGATCAGCGAACGCCCCGCCGAGGCCGACGACCGCGCGGTGCCCGGTCACTGGGAAGGCGACCTGATCATCGGCAAGGACAACCGCTCCGCGATCGGTACCCTGGTCGAACGCCACACCCGCTACGTCATGCTCGTCCACCTGCCGGCCGGCCGCACCGCCGACCTCGTCCGAGACGCCCTGACCGCCACCATCGGCCACCTGCCCACACAGCTACGCCGGTCGCTGACCTGGGACCAGGGCATCGACATGAGCCTGCACCAGCAGTTCACCATCGCTACCGGCACCCCGGTCTATTTCTGCGACCCGCACTCACCCTGGCAACGCGGTAGCAACGAGAACACCAACGGCCTGCTACGCCAATACTTCCCGAAAAGCACCGACCTGTCCGTCCACGGCCGCGACCACCTTGACGCCGTCGCCATCGAACTCAACGGACGCCCACGCAAAACGCTCGGCTGGGACACCCCAGCCGAGCGCTTCACTAAACTCTTAACCAAAACCAGTTGATCAACTGTGTTGCAACGACCCCTGGAATCCGCCCGTACGCCGGGGGCCGTTTTGCGTTGCGGAGATCAGCCCTGTGGGCTGGGCGTGGTGGCGGCTCGCTGCGCCGCGTCCCACTCCTTCATGGCCGCGTCGAGCTGGGTCAGCGCCCGGCCGTACCGCTCGAAGTCGCCGGACTGCTGTGCCGCCCGGACCTCGGTGATCGCGTCCTGGACGCGCTGCGCGGCCTGGTCGAGGCTGACGTTGCCGGCCGGTGCGGACGGTGTCGCGTTCGGCGTCGGTGTGGCCGGTGCCGCCGGGCTCGCGGACCCGGTCGGCGCCGGGGTGGCCGGTGTGCCGCCGCTGGAGCCCGGCGGCGTGGACGGCGGCGAGGTCTGCCCGCGCCGCGCCCGGTCGACCAGCGTGTTGATGCCCTCGGTGATGCTGTTCGCGAGCACCACGTACTTACCGTCTCCGTAGGACAGCAACACCCTCTGGAGCAGCGGGTACGCGTTCTCGTCGTTGCTCTGCACGTAGATCGGCTCGACGTACAGTATGCCGTCGCCGAACGGCAGCGACAGCAGGTTGCCGTAGTCGATCCGGGCCGCCCCGTCCGCGGTCAGCTGGCTGATCGCGGTTCGCGCGTCGCCTTCCGTGGTCATCCGCTGGAAGACCTGTTCCGGGCCGAGCACGGGCGTGGAGTCGGGTAGTTCGAGCACCTGCAGTTGCGGGTTGCCGGCCTCGTCGTACCAGCCGGACATGATCGAGGCGAGGTTCTGCCGTTTGGCCGGGCTGAGCGCGGCGGTGAGCTGGAACGTCGTCTGCTGCTGCTCACCGAGCTGGGTGTTGAGGTAGTACGGCGGCTGCTTGGTCTGCGAGTCGGACTGACCCGGCGTGTTCGGCACGGCCCAGAAGTCGTCACCGGTGAAGTAGCCGCCCGGGTCGGTCACGTGGAACTTGGAGAGCAGGTTCCGCTGCACCTTGAACAGGTCGACCGGGTAGCGCAGGTGCTCGGCGAGCGCGGCGGGGATCTCCGACTTCGGCTTGACCAGGTCGCCGCCGAACGCCTTGTTCCACGCCTTGAGCACCGGGTCCTGCGTGTCGAACTCGTAGAGCGTGACCGTGCCGTCGTACGCGTCGACGGTCGCCTTGACCGAGTTGCGCATGTAGTTGACGTCCTGCCCGGCCAGCGCGAACGCGCCGACGCCGGTGGTGGCGTCCTCGGTCTCGGTCTGCAGGTTGATCCGCTGCGAGTACGGGTACGTCGCGGACGTCGTGTAGCCGTCCAGGATCCAGACGATCTTGCCGTCCACCACGGACGGGTACGGGTCGCCGTCGATGGTGAGGAACGGCGCGACCTTCTCCACCCGGGAGCGCGGGTCACGTACGTACATCAGCCGCGAGTTGTCGTTGACCGCGTCGGAGAGCAGGAAGTTCGTCTCCGCGTTCTTCACCGCGTAGAGCAGGCGCCGGGTGAGCGAGCCGATCGGGATGCCGCCGGAGCCGGTGTACGTGTAGTACGTGTCCGTGTTGTTGGCGCCGGGCCGGTCGAACTCGGCACGGTCGTCCGGCGAGGTGGAGCCGACGATCGCGTAGTCGTTGGCCTCCTCACGGGTCTGCTCGCCGTAGTAGACGCGCGGCTGGTCGACCTTGATCAGCTCTTCGTTGGAGTTGCACTCCTGCTGCTGCTGGGCCTGCGCCGGGTCCGTCTGGGCCTCGTTCAGGAAGCCGGAGACGAAGTACGGCTGGCCGTTGCAGACCACCCGGTTCGCCGGCGCGGCCACCAGCCCGTACCCGTGGGTGTAGACGGTGTGGCGGTTGATCCAGTTGTTCTGCTGGTCGGTCAGCTCGCTGTAGTTGATCTCACGGACGCCGACCACGTAGTCCTGGCTCTTGCCGTCCACCTCGTACCGGTCGATGTCCAGCTTCGCACCGAAGTCGTAGAAACCGCGCACCTGCTGGAGCTGCGTGTACGTCTCGGAGACCAGCTGCGGGTCGAGGAGCCGGATGTTCGGCACGACGGCCGAGTCGCTGGTCAGCTCCGGCGGCGGGGTCAGATTGTTCGCCCCGAAGCCCTTCACGTCGCTGGCCGCCACGCCGAACGCGTCCCGGGTAGCGTTGATGCTGCGCTGGATGTACTCCGCTTCCTTGTCCCGGATGCTCGGGTTGACCTCGAAGGTCTGCACCGCCCAGGGGTAGATGCCGCCGATCGCGACCGCGGAGATGCCGAGCAGCGCCAGCGAGACGCCGGGCCAGGTGAGGTTCCGCATCACCGCGTTGGAGAACACGATGATCGCGATGGCCACCACGATCGAGATGTACGCCAGGATCTCCTTGGCCGGCAGCAGCGCGTTGATGTCCGCGTAGCCGGCGCCGTACAGATCGGTGCCGTTGTTGTAGTTGAGCAGCAGCGCGCGCCGGTCCAGCACGTACGCGACCGCCTTGAGCAGCACGAAGATCGCGACGAGCGTGGTCAGGTGGGCGCGGGCCGCGGTGGTCATGCGGTCGCCGATGCCCTGCAGCCGGACGCCGCCGAAGATGTAGTGCACGGCGAGCGCACCGATCACGGACAGCACCACGGCGGTGAAGCCGGCGCCGAGCAGATAGCGCCAGAACGGGAACTCGAAGACGTAGAAGCCGATGTCCACACCGAACTCGGGGTCGGCGACGCCGAACGGCTGCGCGTTGCGGAACAGCAGCCAGTCCTGCCAGCGGCTCTGCGCGGACAGACCGGCGAACAGGCCGACGACGACGGACAGCACCGCGATCCAGGTGCCGACCCGCGGCGTCAGCACCATCCGGTACCGCTCCAGCGTGGCCTGCTCGGCGGACGGCGGCCGCAGCATCGGGCGCAGCCGGAACGCCAGGTAGAGGTTGCCACCGACGATCACGGCCATGGCCGCACCGACCGTCAGGAAGAGCAACAGCTGGGTGATCAGCTTGCCGGTGAAGACCTGCGTGAACGCGACCTCGTCGAACCACAACCAGTCGGTCCAGGCATCGACGCCCCAGCCGAGCAGGGTGAACAGGACGAACACCCCGATCAGGACGCCGATGGTCGCACGGCCACGCCGGCTCATCCTCGGTAGGGGACTATTTCGCACTACCACGGTTGGTTCTCCGCCCGCTATAGGTCCTGCGCCAGCCGGTGCCTTCCGGCCGG
Organism: Catenuloplanes indicus; assembly: GCF_030813715.1. NCBI lineage: Bacteria > Bacillati > Actinomycetota > Actinomycetes > Micromonosporales > Micromonosporaceae > Catenuloplanes > Catenuloplanes indicus. The sequence goes on along the minus strand of NZ_JAUSUZ010000001.1, from coordinate 5,835,802 downwards.
AGTTGTCTCGATTACACGCACAAGACTACGGCTTGTGGTCACAGGAGTCGTCACGCGCCTCGCTCACGTTCTGATCTCACAAACGGCGTTCTTACAGGAAAAACTCAGCAAAGCTCGGGGGTACGGCCGGCACGCATCGCCTCCAGCGCGGACAGCGCGTCATCGAGCGTGGCCACTCGGTACATGGGCAGCCCGTCCACCGCGTTCTGCTTCGCCTCCGCGCAGTTGCCCTCGGGGACGAGGAACACCTGTGCGCCGGCCCGCTTCGCGCCGACCAGCTTCTGCGGGATGCCGCCGATCTCGCCGACGTTGCCGTCGCCGTCGATGGTGCCGGTGCCGGCGACGACCTTGCCGCCGGTCAGGTCCTCCGGCGTGAGCTTGTCGATGATCCCGAGCGTGAACATCAGGCCGGCGCTCGGCCCGCCGATCTCGTCCAGCTTGATCTCCAGCGTGAACGGCGGCTTCTCCTGGATCTCCACGCCGATCCGCGGCTGCCCGTCCATCTCCTGCGTGGTGATCTGCACCGCGATCTTCTGGCCGGACCGGGTCACGTCCAGCGTGCGCAGGGTCCCGGCCGGCTTCGCCCGGACCAGGTCGGTCAGCGCCGGCGCGGACTCGACCGCGGTGCCGTCCACCGCGGAGATCACGTCGCCCTCCTGGAGCTTGCCGGTGGACGGGCCGTCCGCCGCGACCTTCGCCACGGTGACCAGGATCGGCAGGCCCAGCTCGCGCAGCGCGGCCGTCTCCGCCGTGGTCTGCGACGCCTGGAACTCCTCCGCGTTGCGCTGGTCGACCTGCTCCTCGGTCTCGTCCGGCGGGTAGATCAGCTCGCGCGGCACGACCGCCTCGGTGCCGTCGAACCAGCCCAGAATCGCGCTCACCAGGTTCGGCTCGGGCTGGACGCCGACCGTGGTCAGGCGCAGCTGGCCGGCCGAGGTGGACGTCTCGGTGCCGGAGATCTGGATGATCTCGGCGTCCTTGTCCTTGCCGAGCGTGTCGACGGTCGGGCCGGGCTTGAGGATCACGTACGGGATCGGGGCGTACACGGCCGCCATGGTCAGCACGAAGGTGATGAGCGCACCGGCAAGGACCGTGAAGCCACGACGTTTCATGCCGCTGAGCGTACCCATCGCGGCGTGGCTGTTCGTTTCCTGTGCATCCGGTACCGATTCGCTATGAGCGCAAGGCCGGGAGCGGCCGGAACTCCCCCGGCGCGCGTACCGTTGAGGACGTGCCTGACATCCCGTTCGGTTTCGCCCTGCCGGGCGCACAGCCGCCCGACCCCAACGACCCGCAGCAGATGCAGCAGTTCATGGCGCAGCTGCAACAGCTCCTCGCGTCGCCCGGCAACGGCCCGGTGAACTGGGATCTGGCCAAGCAGGTCGCGCTGAGCCAGCTCGCCGCGAGCGGGGACTCGTCGCTCACGCCGTTCGAGCGCAACTCGGTCACCGAGGCGCTGCAGCTCGCCGACCTGTGGCTCAACCCGGCCTCCGCGCTGCCCTCCGGCATCCGCACCGCCGTCGCGTGGAACCGCACCGAGTGGGTGAACCGGACGCTGGACGTCTGGAAGAAGCTCTGCGACCCGGTCGCCGGGCGGATGGTCTCGGCCATGGGCGACCTGGTGCCCGAGGAGGCACGCGCCCAGCTCGGCCCGATGCAGTCGATGGTCGCCACGCTCGGCGGCGCGCTCTTCGGCGGCCAGCTCGGGCAGGCGCTCGGCTCGCTCGCGGGCGAGGTGCTCTCCGCCGGTGACATCGGCCTCCCGCTCGGCCCGGCCGGCATGGCCGCGCTGGTCCCGGCCAACATCACGGCGTACGGCAAGGGCCTCGAGCTCCCCGAGGACGAGGTCCGGCTCTACGTCGCGCTCCGCGAGGCCGCCCACCAGCGCCTCTTCGAGCACGTCCCGTGGCTGCGCGCACACGTGCTCGGGGCCGTCGAGTCGTACGCGGCCGGCATCACGGTCAACCGCGAGGCGATCGAGGAGGCGATGGGCCGCATCGACCCGGCCAACCCGGAGTCGATGCAGGCGATGGCGCTGGAGGGCATCTTCAGCCCGGAGGACACGCCGCAGCAGAAGGCCACGCTCAACCGCCTGGAGACCGCGCTCGCGCTGGTCGAGGGCTGGGTCTGCCACGTGGTCGACTCCGCCGTCGCGGACCGCCTGCCCAACGTGGTCCGGCTCGGCGAGGCGTTCCGGCGCCGCCGTGCCGCCGGTGGCCCCGCCGAGCAGACGTTCGCCGCGCTGGTCGGCCTGGAGCTGCGCCCCCGCCGCCTCCGCGAGGCCAGCACGCTGTGGGCCACGCTCACCGAGCACCGTGGCGTCGCCGGCCGGGACGCGATCTGGAGCCACCCCGACCTGCTCCCCACGGACGACGACTTCGCCCACCCGGAGGTCTTCGCCCGCTCCCAGCTCGACTTCGACATCGCCGAACTGGACGATCTGCCCAGCGTCGACGAGCCGCCGTCCGACGCGGATCCCGGCCCCGAGAAGTCCTAGCCTAGGTCTCAGCCGCCGAGGAGGGCCCGGGTCACGTCCCAGCCCTCCACGGCCGGATCCAGCGCGTGCAGATCATCCGGCGTCCGCATCCGCCGCCACTCCGGTGCCGCCCCCACCTGCTCCGGCCGCTCCGCCGCCCGCCGTAACACCGCCGGGTCCCCATCCTCAAGATCAAAATCCGGCAACCACGCCGGTACGGGCAGATTCGCCGCGACCCCGACCAGCCCTCGCCCGCCGTCCGCCCGCGCCACCGCCACCGGCCGGCTGCTGAGCGGCCGCAGCAACTTCCCCACGGTCAGCCCCGGCAGATTCGGCGCATCCCCGGCCACCAGCGCGGCCTGCTCATACCCGTCCGCCGACGCCGCCGCGAAAATGCCGCGCGCGTCCAGCCTCTCCACTTCGTAAACCGGCATCCCCGGCCACCGGATCCCGTCCGCCAGACCCCGGTCCGCCGCCGTCACCGCGATCGCCGCATCCACCACCGCCAGCCCACGCAGCAGATCCACCACATCCTCCGCAAGCGCCGCTCGCCACTTCCCCAACTCCACCCCCGGCGGCGCCCACCTCACCGCCACCAACACCGCCACCGCCACCCGCCGCGTCATCCCCCCACGCTATCCCGCCCCCGCCCCCTACCCGGTTCCCCACATGCGGTCACCGCCGCCAGGCCGGCCACCACCGCGCAAGCCGGCCCCCACCGCGCGAACGGTGGACGCCGCGCGAACCGGTCGACGCGCCCAGGCCGGCCACCACCGGAGGAGCCACTCAGCCGAGGCCGTGCCCGCAGCCGCCGGCCGTGCGCCAGCGTGACGATCACCGGGTCATCTCCGCGAGGCTTGGTCGTGCCCCGGAGAAACGCGGCACTGGTCGCTGATCGCTGCGCCCCGCGGCAGCAGCAAAGTCGGCGCCTCGCACCACATCCGATGATCACCGGCCGCACAGCTCGCCGCCTCGACACAGACCCCGTGAAACAGGCGCCGCCACGCGCCTGAACGCAGCTGCTCACGTGCCACCAGCCCGTGCGCCACCGCTGTTCCACCGCGTGAGGGAGCCAGCCTCAGCCGCTGCGGAACCGCACTCCTCCGAACCACCCCCGCATACTCCGCCACCCGCATGAGATCGACATTGACGGTGATCATCTGATGGCGCCGGGTGAATCGAGCCGAGATTTCGGGCGCGGAGCGCCCACCGACGTTCTCGCCCACCTGGCCGAGCCAGCACCCGAGCCGAGCCCGGGCGCGGTCCACCCACGGAGCGGCCTTTCCGCCAACGCGACCGGCACGCATGACCCGGCCGCGGGCATCAGGCAGCCGTTGGCCGTCCGGCAGCCGACCGGTCCAGCGCACGAACGCCGGCGTCGACCCGCCCGCGAGGGCGGCGCCGGTCCGACCACAAGGGCGGCGTCCCCGCCGGAGCGGCCATCCAACGCATCCCGCGGCAGCCGCCGCCCTGCGCTCATAGGGCGGCCCGGCCACCGCGCAAAGCCGCGAGCGCGGGCGGAACACTCACCCGGCGGGAAAAGGATTTCTAATCGTCCAGGACCATGCCGGTTGCCGCGGAGATGCCCTCAAGGTAGCCCCGCGCCCGTTCCGTGCGTGGGTAGCGGCCGACCAGGTGCCAGAAGCGGGCATTGTGACTCGGCACGACGAGGTGCACCAGTTCGTGGAGCAGCACGTAGTCGATGACCCACTCCGGCATTTCCTGGATGCGATGGGAGATGCGGATGGTGCGGTCGGCGGGGGTGCAGGAGCCCCAGCGGCCGTTCTGGTTGGTGACCCAGCGGACGCTGTCCGGGAGGACCTGGTCGCGGTGGTCGTCGAGGTAGCGGGTGATCAGGCGGCGGGCGCGGGCGAGCAGTTCGGCGTCGGTGCGGAGGAGGCGTTCCTCACGGGCGGCGAGGCGGGCGAGCATCCTGTCGACCCACTCGGTCTCCTCGGCGCGGGAGAACTGGTCGGGGATGAGGACGACCACGCGTTCGCCGTCCCGGTAGGCGGACACCGTCCGGCGACGACGCTGACTGCGCCGCACCTCGACGACCGGCTTCCGCGTAGCAGCCATTACCGGCCCGCGGAGCCCCGGGTTCCGTTCACATCGGCACGCTAATCCCTGGAGGCCAGGGGTTCGCAAGAGCCATCCGGGTGAGCCCCGCCCGAAAAATACACTTTCGGGCTTGAAGTCCGAAAAAAATTTGTCGCGACAGCGAGACTACCCGCCGGTTTCGGCGGTTGAGCATCGGGGGTGGACCCTTTTGATCACCGAGGTGGACGGGGGGCAAAGCTTCTCCGGCGTGTCCGCGCGAACCTGCCCAAAACGGGGCAATTCGGCGGGCAGACTCCACCTCGGCGTACGCGCCGGACATGGAATCGACCGCAGCTGGGTACGGGTCCGCGAGGACCGAGACCCACGGCGGCGGTCGCATGGAACAGCCGGCGCCGATAGGTCGCCGCGCCGGGAACACCGGGGCGCGGCAAAGCCGGTCACCGAACTAGGAGGGGCACGTGGCCACCAAGACCCAGTCGTACAACGGGTACTGCGTGAAGTGCAAGGAGAAGCGCGACTTCGAGGGCTCCGTGGAGGTGTCCAAGACGGGGATGAACATGGCCAAGGGCAAGTGCCCGGTCTGCGGTACGACGATGAACCGCATCCTCGGCAAGGCCAACAAGGCCTGACGCGGCACGCTTCAGCAGGGGCGGCTCCGGCCGCCCCTCAGCTTTTCTCGGACACAGCCGTTACCGCGACGGTTCGAACACGTTGAGTAATAACGAAGGGCTGTGGATAACGCCCCGGATCCTGTGGATAACAGGGTGCACAACCGTGCGGTCCTGTGGATAACTCGGGGGATGTCCGGCCGAGCGTGACACTGTGTCACCCATGGCCGAGTCACCGCCGTACCGTCCGATGCTGATTCCCGGGCTGACCCGGGCCTGGCGGGACGAGACCACGCTGCAGCTCGGCACCGGCACCCGCCGCGGCATCGTGCTGGCCCCGGCCCCGAGTGCCGTCGGTGAGCTGCTCGACCTGGTGGACGGCACCAGGTCGGAGAGCACGCTGCTGCGGCACGCACACCGGCTGGGCCTCACCGAGGAAGAGGCGCGGGCGCTGCTGACCGTGCTGCACGAGGCCGGTCTGCTGTTCGGCGCACACCATTTCCTGCCCGCCCGGCTGACCGCGGAGATCCGCTCCCGGCTGTCCGGCGAGGCCGCCTCGATCGCGCTGGGTGACGCCGCGCCTGTGGACAACCCGGCCCGCGTGCTGCGCCGCAGATACGCGGCCGGCGTCGCGATCACCGGTCCGGGCCCGGCCGCCGGGCCGATCGCGGTCGCGCTCGCGCAAGCCGGCGTTGGCCGCGTCCACGCCGACCTGACCGGCCCGGTGCTCGCCAGCGACCGCGCCGGCGGCGCGGTCGTCGACGACGACCACCGGCCCGGCACCGCCGTCGAGCACGAGGGCCGGACCGGCGCGGTCACCGCGGGCGGAGGCCGGGCCCGCGCGGTACGGGCCGCGATCGCCCGCGTCGCGCCGGACGTGCGGACCGGCCCGGTGCCGCGCGGCCGGGCCACGCTCGTGATCCAGCTCGGCCTCGACCGTCCCGCCCCGGTCCTCGCCGCCGGCTTCGCGCAGCGCCGGCAGGCACACCTGCTGGTCGGCGCGCGCGACGGCACCATGGTCATCGGCCCGCTGGTGCCGGCCGCGGGCGTGCCCTGCCTGCGCTGCCTCGACCTGCACCGGCGCGACCGCGACCCGGCCTGGCCCGCGCTCGCCGCGCAGCTGGTACCGCGCCCGGGTGACGACCCGCCGGCCGGTGGGGCCGCCACCGTGCTGGCCGCCGCGGCCTACGCTGCCGAGCAGGTGCTGGCCCACCTGGACGGCGGGATTCCGGAGACGGTCGGCGCCGCGACCGAGATCGCCGGCCCGTCCCGGATGCGTCGACGGCGCTGGACGCAGCATCCGTCGTGCGACTGCGGGCGCCGGCATCGCCGATCTCCTCGCTTCCGGCCCGGCACCTTCACAGATGGCCAGGCACAATGATCTGGTGACCGATATCCCCCGACGGGCGGCCGCTCGCACTGCCAAGCTCGCCAGCCTCCCGCTCGGCTTCGCCGGCCGGACGGTGCTGGGGCTGGGGAAGCGCGTCACCGGCATGGCCTCCGACGTGATCTCCGCCGAGATCCAGCAGCGCACCGCCGAGCAGCTGTTCAGCGTGCTCGGGCAGCTCAAGGGCGGCGCGATGAAGTTCGGGCAGGCGCTGTCGGTGTTCGAGGCCGCGCTGCCGGACGAGCTGGCCGGGCCGTACCGTCAGGCGCTGACCAAGCTGCAGGAGGCCGCTCCCCCGCTGCCGGCCGCCAGCGTGCACCGGGTGCTCGCGGCCGAGCTGGGCGAGGACTGGCGGGCCAATTTCGCCGAGTTCGACGACGTCCCGGCCGCGGCGGCCAGCATCGGACAGGTGCACCGCGCGGTGTGGCGCTCGCCACCTCCGGGCCGGGGCCGCAAGCGGGTGCCGGACCGCACGGTCGCCGTGAAGATCCAGTACCCGGGCGCGGGTGACGCGCTGCTGAGCGACCTGAAGCAGCTGTCCCGGCTGGCCGGCATGTTCCGCGCGATCCAGCCCGGCATCGACGTGAAGCCGCTAATCGCCGAGCTGCGCGAGCGGATCACCGAGGAGCTGGACTACGAGCTGGAGGCGGAGACCCAGCGAGCCTTCCACGCGGGGTACGCGGACGATCCCGACGTCTACGTCCCCGAGGTCATCCGGGCCACGCCGCATCTGCTGGTCACCGAGTGGATCGACGGCACCCCGCTGTCCGAGGTCATCGCCGGTGGTACGCAGGAGGAGCGCGACGAGGCCGGCCGCCTGATGGCCGTGCTGCACTTCTCCGCGCCGCGGCGCTGCGGCCTGCTGCACGCCGACCCGCACCCGGGGAACTTCCGGATCCTGCCGGACGGCCGCCTCGGCGTGATCGACTTCGGCGCGGTGGCCCGGCTGCCGGACGGCCTGCCCGAGCCGGTCGGCCGGCTGCTGGCGCTGGCGCTGGCCGGCGACGCGGACGCGGTGCTGGCCGGGCTGGTCGAGGAGGGCTTCGTCAAGCCGGACGACGACCACCTGGACGCGGCCGGACTGCTTGAGTTCCTGCTGCCCATGCTCGCGCCGGTGGTCGAGGAGGAGTTCCAGTTCACCAGGGCCTGGTTGCGCGGCGAGGCGGTCCGGCTGGGCAGTCCGAAGAGCCCGGCCTACCAGCTCAGTCGGCACCTGAACCTGCCGCCGTCGTACCTGCTGCTGCACCGGGTGACGATGGGCTCGATCGGCGTGCTGTCCCAGCTGGAGGCGCGGGCGCGCTACCGCGGCATCGTCGAGGAGTGGCTACCCGGCTTCTCCGCATGACGACGAAGACGGAGAAGCCCCCGGCCGCGAACGGCCGGGGGCGTCGGACAAGGGGTTATCCGCGCAGTTCGCGGGCGGCCCGCTGACGGGCCTCCATCGCGACGCGACGTGCGGATCGAGGTGCCTCAGTGCTCCGGATGGCGGACTGAGGCGATCGCATTCGTACCCTCGACAGCGCTTCGTGAAGTAGTTGCATCTTGCCGGCTCCGTTCAGGGAAGCGGTGATTCCGGGATTCATCTCGAGTTGCATCGCCGGCAGGTAACCGGCGTCGACGTTGATCGGGTGCATGTCAGGCCGCCAGCCGGACGTTGCTGCGGGTCTCGGCCAGCTCGTTGGCCGCCATCCGCGCCTCGACCTCGGTGCGCAGTTCGGCGTCGCGCGCGGCGTCCTCCTTGCGCGGACGGCCACGGGGCCGCTTGCGCGGAACGACCGCGCCACGCTCGAAGATCTCGCCGCCCCAGACGCCCCACGGCTCCGCACGGTCCACGGCGCCGCTCAGGCAGGCGGCACGCAGCGGGCAGTCCCCGCAGAGCGACTTCGCCAGCTCGAGTTCGGCCGGGACGTCCGAGAACCACAGGTCGGGGTCGAACTTCCGGCAGGGCAGGTTTGCCTCCAGCTCGACGTTCGTGTCGAGCACGGCAAGGGCCAGACTCATCGCCCGGTCACCTCTCTCTCGCTTCGATCTCGTAGATCGCTTTCCGACTTCGGTCGGGGTCGGAGTCATTTCCGAACCCGGTGTGCGGGCTTCGAAAATGACGAAGGCCGCGGATCCCGGTAGCGGGTTCCGCGGCCTCGAGGTGAGCCGGTTGGTCTGATCGAGTCAGACCGGCCTTCCTCGAGGTGGAACACCGCGGGCACCGCCGAAGGCTCGCTTCGACATGCCCTTGTTGCCCGTGATCCCGTTGCTTCCCGTAGAGCCACTGCGGCCCTTGAGGGACTCGTTGCCGCTCACCGGGGACACACCGGTCCCCTGGAGCTCGATCTCGCCATACGCCTGCTGCAGGCCGTCTTGCACCCGGAGTTCGGCCAGGGTGCGGACCTGATCCACCTGCGGGACGTCGGACATGATCGACCGGACCTGCCACGGCGACACATGCGTCGCCACGGACGAGGACCGGACCGGACCGGCAACGGACAACAGGAGGGCAGGGGACATCGATGGGATCTGCAGCATCGTGTAGATCTCCACGGGGGTCACCTTCTCTCTCCGACTAGCCGTTGACGAATACGGTTTCCACCCCGTCCGAGCAGCAAGAAGACCCGCGCTCGGTGAGGTGTGATCTGAGGCTATGCCCCTCCTACGCGAGAGGGCAAACGAATTAATGCGGGTTCTCAGAAGTTTTTTTGGGCGGTCACTTCATCGACGGTCGCGCCGCCGATCAGCGCCATCACCGACGCGCCGTACAGCCGCTGCTTGCGCGGGCCGATCCCGGCGATCTCCAGCAGCTGCTCGGCCCGGCTCGGGCGGCGCTCCGCCAGGGCCACCAGCGTGGCGTCCGTCAACACCACGTATGCAGGGACTTTCTGGCCTCCGGCGACCCGCGCACGCCAGTCCACCAGCCGGTCGTAGAGGTCCTCGTCGAGGTCGCTCGGGCAGCCCGGACAGCGGCCCAGCTTGCGGTCCGCACCGGCCAGCAGCGTGGCGCCGCAGACCCGGCACGACGCGATCGGGACGCGTCTGCGGTCGGGTTTCTGACTCGGCTTCTCCAGGGACGTGGCAGCGGAGGCCGGTTTCTCGAAGCGCGGCATGAACCGGCACGGCCGTCGCGGCCGCCCGCCCGGCGACCGGCTCTGCCCGTAGGAGAGCCACAGCCAGTGCCGGGCTCGGGTCACACCGACGTAGAGCAGCCGGCGCTCCTCCTCCAGCGCCTCCGGCGTGCGCGCGTACGAGGTGGGCAGCGTTCCGTCGGCCAGCCCGACCAGGAACACCGCGTCCCACTCCAAGCCCTTGGCCGAGTGCAGCGACGCGAGCGTGACGCCCTCCAGCGCGGGCGCGTGCTGCTGCGCCGCGCGCCGGGCCAGTTCGTCGTTGAAACCGGCCAGCGTGGCGTCCCGCTGCACCGCGCCGCCCTCGCCGATCGGCTGGATCTCCGGAACCGCCGCGAAGTCCACCGCCAGCTGCACCAGCGCGGCCAGCGCCTCCCACCGCTCCCGGGCCGCGCCGCCCGGCGGGGGCGAGTCCGGCGTCCAGCCGGTCGCGGCGAGCGCGTCCACCACGGCGGCCCGCAGCGGCGTGCCGGACGGCGTGGACCGGGTCGCGGCGCGCAGCGCGATCATCGCCTGGCGAATCTCGGTGCGTTCGAAGAACCGTTCCGCGCCCTGCACCACGTACGGCACGTGCGCGTCGGTGAACGCCGCCTCGTACGCCTCGGACTGCGCGTTCGTCCGGAACAGCACCGCGATCTCGCGGGCTGGCGTGCCCGCCCGGATCAACTCGACGCAGCGGCGGGCCACCGCGGCCGCCTCGTCCGGCTCGTCCGCGAAGATCCGCAGCTCCGGCTCCGGCCCCGGTGCGCGCTGGCCGACCAGTTCCAGCCGCAGCCGTGCCTCCGCACCCCGGGCCGCCGAGATCACGGCGTTGGCCAGGCCGACCACCTGCGGCGTGGACCGGTAGTCACGGGTCAGCCGGACCACGGTGGCGCCGCGGAACCGGCGGGCGAAGTCGATCAGGTACGACGAGGTGGCGCCGGTGAACGAGTAGATCGTCTGGCTCGCGTCGCCGACCACGGTCAGGTCGTCCCGGCCGCCGAGCCACGCGTCCAGCAGGCGCTGCTGCAGCGGGTTCACGTCCTGGTACTCGTCGACCACGAAGTGCCGGTACTGCGACCGGATCTCCTCGGCCACGTCCGCGTGCTCCTCGATGCCCCAGACCGCGGCGCGCAGCATGTCCTCAAAGTCGATCACGCCCTGCGAGCGCTTGAGCCGCTCGTACTCGGCGAACACCGCGGCGACCTTCTCCGGGGCCAGCGGCGGCTCCCGGGTGGCCTTCACCGCGGCGACCGGGTACTCCCCCGGCTCGACCAGCGACGACTTGGCCCACTCGATCTCACCGGCCAGGTCGCGCGCGACGATCCGGTCCGCGCGCACCCCGGCCCGCCCGGCGGCCAGCGTGACCAGCCGCGCCTTGCTCTCCAGCAACTGCGGCATCGCCCGGCCGTCCAGGATCCGCGGCGCGAAGTAGCGGACCTGGCGCAGCGCGGCCGCGTGGAACGTGCGGGCCTGCACGCCGGGTACGCCGAGCACGGCCAGCCGGGCGCGCATCTCCGCGGCGGCCCGCGCGGTGAACGTGACCGCCAGCACGTGCCGGGCGGAGATCTCCGCGGACAGGACGCGGTGCGCGATCCGGTGGGTGACGGCCCGCGTCTTGCCGGTGCCGGCACCGGCCAGGATGCAGACCGGCCCGGCCGGAGCGGTCACCGCCCTGAGCTGGTCCGGGTCGAGCCCGGATATGACGCTGCCACCCACGGCGTCCGAGCCTAGGTCATCGCACGGCGGGAAACCTCACGCCGGGCGCGGGATTATCCGCACATCAACCCTGGTTGGGGACGATGATCGGGTCATCACTGTCTGTCATAGGGGAGAGAAGCTGCGATGTTGACCATGTACTCGACGAGCTGGTGCGGCTACTGCCATCGCCTGAAGTCGCAGCTCGACCGCGCGGGCATCGGCTACGAGGTGGTGGACATCGAGGCGGACGACGACGCGGCGGCGTTCGTGATGAGCGTCAACGGTGGGAACCAGACCGTACCCACGTTGCGCTTCGCTGACGGATCGGCACTGACCAATCCGTCCATCGTCCAGGTGAAGGCCCATCTCGCCGAACTCGCCGCCTGAGAACGCGCATACCCGGCCGCCGATCGTGATCAATTACGATCGGCGGCCGTATTTGTTCGGCAGAATGCCTGATTTCTATTGATCTGCGCCTCGGGCATTAGTGTCACTCGTACCCCCGCGCATCAATGAAGCGGTTCATAATGGGCGGTGGCGAAACCAAAGACTGACGCGTGGAGGTTGCGGTGTCCCCTGCTCCGAGCCCGATAGTGCGGCGACGCCGGCTCGGACAGGCGCTGCGCCGGTTGCGCGAGACCGCCGGCCTCACCGGAGACCAGGTCATCGAGCGGATCGGCTGGGCCTCCGCCTCCAAGCTCTCCCGTCTGGAGAACGGCCGCAGCCGCCCCGACCTCGGTGACGTGCTCGACCTGCTGGATCTCTACGGTGTCGACGGGGAGTCCCGGGACGAGCTGATCGCGGTCACCCGGGACGCCGGCAACACCCGGGCCTGGCTGCGCGCCTACCCGGTGATGACGCCGCAGCAGCGCGACTGGGCCGAGCTGGAGGCCGGTTGCGTCGACATCCGGGAGTACGCGCCGTCCTACGTGCCCGGCCTGCTCCAGACCCCGGAGTACGCCCGGCTCCGCCTGGTCTCCGCACATCCGCTGGCCAGCCCCGCGGTCGACGGCCTCAGCCCGGACGGTCTGGAGAACCAGATCCACGCCCGGATCGCCCGCCAGGCGCTGCTCACCCGCCGCCACGACGCGCCCCGCTACGACGCCGTGCTGGAGGAGACCGCGCTCACCGGCCGCGGCGGACCGCCGGACATTCTTCGTGGCCAGGCCGCCCATCTGCGCCGGGTCGGCGCGCTGCCGAACGTCACGATCCGGGTGCTGCCCCGCACCGCCACGGTGGCGAACTGGTACCTCGCCCACACCAGCTTCTCGATCTACCGCTTCGCCGACCCGCAGGACCCGGAGACGGTTGCGGTCGAGACGCTGGAACGCGACATGTTCGTCAACGAGGCCGACGAGGTCCGCCATTACGCCACCGTCTACGACTGGCTCCGGGACGCGGCACTCTCCCCGGAGGACTCCATGCAGTGGCTCATCGAGGCGGCGGAGACGCTGCACGCCACGGTTCGGCCCCCGGCCCAGCGCCGCGCTCCGGACCAGCACCTGTCCTCGTAAGAGCTGATCCCATTCCGGCACCCCGCTTCCGGCGGAGTTCGGTGTTCACGCCGGTTCGGGGGTGGGAGCCGGGGCGGCGGCAGGGGCATGCTCCCGCGGGCATCGGTCCCGGCACCAGGACCCACGCCGCCGCGCGTGGGCGCGGCGACGCACGCACGGTGACGAGGTCACGTACCGTGATCGGCCTTCACTCGATCGGGTGGCACCGGCCCGCCGGGAAATCTCCGTGCTTGCCGGGCCCGAATAGCTGCCGTGAACATGTCCGTGGTGGACCGACGCACTTTCCACTTAGGTGGGAATTGCACCCCGACCACTACCGAGGGTCACGGCGTCGCTGGGGAGTGGATCATGCGCTATCTGATCGTCCGCACCGATATCCGGCCGGTGGAGACGGACTCGATGGAGTCCGTCTGGGCCGACGGCGGGTCGGTGCGCGACGAGCGGACCACGCCGGAGCCGCGGCGGCAGACCGTGCTGGCGCAGGACCGGTCGGCCGCGCTGGACCTCGCGCGAGCGCTGTCCGCGATGGGCTCGGTGCGGTCCGGCCGCCAGCGCGTGAAGATCATTAGGGTCGGTGATCCGCGCGGCTGGCAGGCCCGCGATCTGGAGCCGCTGCCCGACGAGGCCCGATGATCGGGCCGGCCGCTACTCCGCCGCCCAGTTCGCGATCAGGTAGTGCGCGATGGACGCGCCCATCGGCAGGCCGACGCGCAGCCCGTCGTGCGTGCGCACCTCACCGCCGTCGAGCACGGTGCGGATCTCGCGCCGGGTGAACCAGCGCGCCTCCACGATCTCCTCCGGGTCCACCGTGACCGGCAGCGCCGGGTCCGCGGTCGCGGTGAACCCGAGCATCAGCGACGCCGGGAACGGCCACGGCTGACTGGCGACGTAGCTGATGCCGGCGATCGGCAGCCCGACCTCCTCCGCCACCTCGCGGATCACCGCGGCCTCGGCCGACTCGCCCGGCTCGACGTACCCGGCCAGGCAGGAGAACCGCCGGATGTCGGCCGTGCCGGTCCAGGCCGCGTTGTTGCCCAGCAGGCAGCGGCCGTCCGGCCCGGCCACGCCGTCGTGCACCAGCACGATCATGGCGGGGTCGGTGCGCGGCCAGACCTGCTTGCCGCCCGCGTCGATCCGGCTCCACCCGGCCTCGTGCGCGCTGGTTGCACCGCCGCTGACCGGTGAGAAACCGTAGGCCGCGTGCCAGTTCGCCAGCGCCAGCGCGGTGGTCATCAGCCCGGCGTCGCGGTCGTCGAGCCGGTGGCCCACGTCGCGCAGATTCGCCGGCCGCGCGCCGGCGACCGTGGGCAGCGGCGCGTCGACCGCGAACACCGGCCCGCCATCCGGCTCCTCGCCGAGGAAGAGACGGGACTCCGGCGGTACGGCCGGCGCGCTCTCCGGCGTGAACAGCAGCAGCCGGCCGTCGTCGGTGATCAGCGTGCGCCCGCCGGAGCGGGTGTCGAGCACGAGCACCCGGGCCCGTTCCCAGGCCGCGGCCAGCCATTCGGTGTCGCGCCGCCGGTGGGCGGAGCGGTCCAGCGTGGTCCGGGCCAGCGGCGGGCCCGGGCGTTCGTGCGTCACGGTTGTGCTTTCTCGATCGGGGTCAGGGCCGCGAGCGGCGCTTCGATCCGGGCGGCGTCGCCGAGCACGACGGTGACCGCGCGGGCCGGGGCGAGGTAGGTCGTCGCGGCGGCGAACACCTCGTCCATGGTGACCGCCGCGAGCCGGGCGGAGTGCTCGGCCAGGTGGTTCAGCCGCAGGCCGGAGCCGGCGTACGTGGTGGCGAGCCCGGCCAGCCCGGCCTGGGTGGCGACGCCGAGCCGGAGGCTGCCGAGCGCGTACTGCCGGGCCTGTTCCAGCTCGTCCTCGGCCGGCGGCAGGCTGGCGATCCGGCCCAGCTCGTAGAGCGTCTCCAGCATCGCCGGGCCGGTGACCTCGGTGGCCACGTCCGCCGCGACGGTCAGCGAGGAGCCGGCGACCAGGTGCTCGATCGCGGAGTGCGGCCCGTAGGTGTAGCCCTTGTCCTCCCGGATGTTCTCCACCCAGCGGGACGAGAAGTAGCCACCGAAGATCAGGTTGGCGATCATCAGCGCGGCGTGGTCCGGATGCGTCCGCGGCACCGCGGGCAGCGCCATCCGCAGCGACGACTGCACCGAGTCCGGCCGGTCGACGACCATCAGGGCACCGGGCGCCAGCGCCGGTACGGGTGGCACGGCCCACTTCGTGGCCGGCACGTCGCCGCCGATCGCCCACCCGCCGAGGATCTGCTCCGCGGTGTCGATCGCCTTGGCCGGCTGAATGTCGCCGACCAGCACCAGCGTGGCACCGGCCGGCCGGACCCGCTCGGAGTGCAGCGCGCGCAGTTGGGCCGGGCGGATCGCCCTGACCTGCTCCGGCTCGGGCAGCTGGTTCGCGTACGGATGCCGCCCGTAGATCCGCTTGAGCAGTGCGGTGCGGGCGATGTGCTGCGGCTGGCTCTGCGCGACCTGGATGTGGTCGACCAGGCGGGCGCGCTCGGTGGCCACCTCCTCGGCCGGGTAGCGCGCTGCGGTGAGCACCTCGCCGAGCAGCTCCAGAATCCGCTCCAGGCCGCCGACCAGGCCGTTTCCGGCGAGGATCAGCCGGTCCGGGTCGACGCCCGCGCTCAGCGCGCCGCCGACCGTCTGCAGCTCGGCCGCGATCTCCACGGAGGACATCGTGTCGGTGCCGGAGAGCAGCGTCTGGGCGAGCATGGCGGCGCGGGCCGGGTGCGCCCTGCCGAACGGGATGCGCAGCCGGACCTCGACCAGCGGCACGGACGGCCGCCGGATCGCGATCACGGTGAGCCCGTTCGGCAGCGTGGCCTCGGCCTCCTTCGGCAGCTGCAGCTTCGTGGTCGGGCCCAGGCCGGGCAGCGTGGTGACCAGCTCGGGGACCTTCACCGGCTTGACCTTGGCAGGACTCATCGCGCCGCTCCCGGGATGACCTCGACGGTGGCCCGGCGCTCCGGCCGGAGGGTGGCCGCGGCCGCCCGGATCTGCTCCTCGGTGACCTCGCCGAGCAGCACCGGCAGCTGGTTGAGCAGCCCCGGCTCGCCACGTTGCTGTTCCAGGACCGCCATCCGGAGGGTACGGCTGAGCACCGCGTCCGTGTCCCGGAGCAGGTGGGTGACCATCCGCGCCTGGGTCCGGGCCAGCTCGCCCGCGGCCAGGCCGTCCTGGGCCAGCCGGTCCAGCTCCTCGTCGACGCTGCGCAGCAGCTTGTCCGTGTCGCCGCCGGGTGGCAGGTGCGCCTGGAGCAGCAGCGCGGTGGGGTCGCGCACCTCGAACGGCTCGCCCATGAACCCGAGGTAACCGCCGACGCTGGTGACCGAGCGATCCTTCAGCACCAGGCGCTCGACCAGCCGGGATGCGTCACCGTCGGTCAGCACCTCGGCGAGCACCACGTACGGCAGGTAGCCGGCGAAGTCGGTGATCGGGTCCGGCACCCGCCAGGCCGCCGCGACCGCGGGCAGCGGCGCGAGCCGGTCCGTGTACGACTGGCGGCGCTCCGCGGTCAGGTCCGGCTCGTCGAACGACGGCCGCACCGGGGCGGGGCGGGCCGGCACGCTGCCGAAGTGCCGCTCGACCAGCGCGGTCGCCTCGGCCACGTCGAAGTCGCCGGCCACCGAGAGCACCGCGTTGCCGTTCGCGTAGTACCGCTCGAAGAAGTCGGCCGCGTCCGCGACGGTGGCGCTCTCCAGATCGGTGAACGACCCGTAGCCGTCGTGCGCGTTCGGGAACGTGTCGAACATGACCGGCGGCAGCGTCAGCCAGGGGAACCCGCCGTACGGCTGGTTCAGCACGTTGACCCGGATCTCCTCCTTGACCACGTCGACCTGGTTGCGCAGGTTCTCCTCGGTGAGACGGGGGCCGCGCATCCGGTCCGCCTCGAGGAAGAGCGCGCGCTCCAGCGCGTTGCTCGGCAGCACCTCGAAGTAGTCCGTGTAGTCCAGGTGGGTGGAACCGTTGAACGTGCCACCCGAGCCCTGCACGTGCCGGAAGTGCGCCAGTTTCTCCAGGTTCGCCGAGCCCTGGAACATCAGGTGCTCGAAAAGGTGCGCGAAGCCGGTGCGCCCTTCCGGTTCGGAGCGGATGCCCACGTCGTAGACGACGGCCACGCCGACCACGGGTGCGCTGCGGTCGGGGGCCAGGACGACGCGCAGTCCGTTGGCGAGCGTCAGGCGCTCGACCGGGTACCGCGTCGCGGCTATTTTGTTGGATCTCCGGGCCACGCTGCCGACACTAGCGCTTTCCGGCGGAAACGGCCGTGAGCGCGCCCGCCCGGGTGCGCGAGAGCACGTGCCGGCCGGCCCGTGACGCCTCCTCCAGGTGTGGCCAGGCGGAGAGGACGAACTCGTCGACGCCGGCCGCGGCGTGGTCGTCCAGGCGCGCGGCGGCCTCGTCGTACGAGCCGACCAGCGCGGTGCCGGCGCCCTCGCGGACCAGGCCCACGCCGGCCCACAGGTTCAGCGCGACGGTCAGGCCGTCCGTGCTGCCGCCGTGCAGCCGCGCCATCCGGGCCTGGCCGACCGAGTCCATCCGGGCGAAGCGCGTCTGGGTGGCCGCGATCCGCTTCGGGCTCATGCCGGCGAGCAGCCGGGCGGCCTCGGCCCACGCCTCGTCCGCGATCGCTTGCGTGATCACGTGGACGCGCAGCCCGATCCGTACCGGACGGCCGGCCTCGTTCTTGAACCGCACGATCCGGGCGGCGACGGCCGGGACCGGCTCGCCCCACAGCAGGTAGGCGCCCGCATGCCGGGCGTCGACCTCGAGCGCGGCCGGCGACGCGCCGCCGAAGTAGATCGGCGGTGCCGGGCCGGCCGGCGCCCGCAGCCCGCCGCGCTCGACCCGGTAGTGCTCGCCGTGGAAGTCGAACGGCCCACCGGCCGGCGACGAGCGCAACATCTGGAGGAACTCACCGGTACGGGCATCTCGCGCGTCACGGCCCAGCAGGTCGCCGTAGGCGCGCTGCCCGGCCGGGTCGCCGCCGGTGATTGAGCGCGAGCCGCCCGCCGGAGATCGTCTGGAACGACTCGGCCTGGTTCACGACCAGCGTGGGCAGTGCGAACCCGGCGCGCACCGCCACCAGCAGCCCACGTCCGGCGGCGCCGGCTGCATGGACGCAGGCCGGACAATTCCCTATCTCATCGCTAGGTTTATAGGGGTGAGGCACGATCCCAGAATGTGGACGTCACCTTGACCGGGAACCCCCACTGAATCGATTGTTCCTATCAAACAAGTAGGCAATATCTGGATTGGATCTCGATGAGCTCTCTTCGGCTGCGAACCCTGGCCGCCGCCGTGGCACTCGCCACGGCCACCGTGGGCGCGCTCGCCGCCTGCGGTGGCTCCGACGAGGCCGCCGGCGCGGACGGCGGTCCGGTCACGCTACGGCTCGGATACTTCCCGAACATCACGCACGCCTCCGCCGTCGTGGGCGTGGAGAAGGGCATCTTCCAGGACAAGCTCGGCAGCGACGTCACGCTCGAGACCAAGACGTTCAACGCCGGGCCGGCCGCGGTCGAGGCGCTGTTCTCGGACGCCATCGACGCCACCTACATCGGGCCGAACCCGACCGTCAACGCGCACTCGAAGTCGAACGGCGAGGCGGTCCGGGTGATCTCCGGCTCCGCGTCCGGCGGCGTCGCGCTGGTGGTCAAGCCGGAGATCAACGGCGTCGAGGACCTCAAGGGCAAGAAGATCGCCACGCCGCAGCTGGGCAACACGCAGGACGTGGCGTTCCGGTACTGGCTGAAGGAGAAGGGGCTCACCGCCACCAAGGAGGGCGGCGGCGACGTCTCGATCGTGCCGCAGGAGAACGCGCAGACGCTGGAGACGTTCGCCAGCGGCGCGATCCAGGGCGCCTGGGTGCCGGAGCCGTTCGTCTCCCGCCTGGTCAACGCGGGTGGCAAGGTCCTCGTCGACGAGCGCGACCTGTGGCCGGACGGCAAGTTCGTGATCACCAACCTGATCGTCAGCACGAAGTTCCTCAAGGCGCACCCGGACGTGGTCAAGGCGCTGGTGGCCGGCCAGGTCGCGTCGAACGACTACCTGCACAAGAACGAGGCGGACGCGCAGCAGGCGATCTCCGACCACATCGGCAAGATCACCGGTAAGCCGCTGGACCTGGAGCTGATCGAGCAGGCCTGGAAGACCATCGAGTTCACCAACGACCCGATCGCGTCGTCGCTGGCCGCCGGCCTGGACCACGCGGTCGCGGTGGAGCTCACCAAGCCGGTCGACCTCAAGGGTCTCTACGACCTGTCGTACCTCAACGAGGCCCTGAAGGCCGCCGGTGAGGCCGAGGTCCCGCAGCCGTGACCAGCACACAGGTCGCTCTGCGGGACGTGACCAAGGTCTACGGTCGCGGAAGTGAGGCCGTCCTCGCGCTGGACGGCCTCAGCCTGACGGTCCGGCCCGGCGAGTTCGTCTGCCTGGTCGGCGCGTCCGGCTGCGGCAAGAGCACGCTGCTCAACCTGGTCGCCGGCCTGGACACCGCGTCCGGCGGCTCGATCGAGGTGGCCGGCGGCGCCCGGCCCGGCCTGATGTTCCAGGAGTCCGCGCTCTTCCCCTGGCTGAGCGTCGGCGCGAACGTGGAGCTGCCGCTCAAGCTGCGCAAGCTGGGCAAGGCGCAGCGTCAGGAGAAGGTCGCGGAGCTGCTGCGCACCGTGCACCTCGGCGACTTCGGCAAGCACCGGCCGCACCAGCTCTCCGGCGGCATGCGGCAGCGGGTCGCGCTGGCCCGCACGCTCGCGCTGGACACGCCGGTACTGCTGATGGACGAGCCGTTCGGCGCGCTGGACGCGATGACCCGGGACATCCTGCACGACGAGCTGGAACGCATCTACCTGGAGCGCGAGCTGACCGTGCTGTTCGTGACGCACAACGTGCGCGAGGCGGCCCGGCTGGCCGACCGCATCGTGCTGCTCTCCAGCCGGCCCGGCCGGATCATCCACGAGACCACGGTGGACGCACCCCGGCCGCGGCGCATCGACGCGCCCGAGGTCGCCGCGATCGCCGCCGACGTAACCGACCGCCTGCGCAAGGAGGTCATCCGCCATGGCCAGTGACACACTCAGCTCGGCGAAGCAGCAGGAGACCGAGGCGATCTCCGGCCTGGACGCGCTGGAGATCGCCGGCCGGGAGAAGGGCCCGTCCCGGGCCGGCAAGATCTGGTTCCAGACCTGGCCGAAGGTCACCGCGATCGCGCTGGCCATCCTGATCTGGCAGGCCGTGGTCTGGTCCGGTTGGAAGGAGCCGTGGGCGCTGCCCGGCCCGGCGGTGGTCTTCCCGGACCTATGGGACTACGTGCGGTCCGAGGCGTTCTGGTCCGGCGTCGGCACCACCGCGCGGCGAGCCGGTGTCGGCTTCGCGGCCGCGGTCGCGGCCGGGCTGCTGCTCGGCCTCGCGGTCTCCAGCAGCCGGATCCTGCGGGCCGCGCTCGGCTCGATGATCACCGCGTTGCAGACCATGCCGTCGATCGCCTGGTTCCCGCTGGCCATCCTGCTCTTCCAGCTCAGCGAGCAGGCGATCTTCTTCGTGGTGGTGCTCGGCGCCGCGCCCTCGGTGGCGAACGGCGTGATCCACGGCATCGACTACGTGCCGCCGCTGCTGCGCCGGGCCGGGCACAACATCGGCGCTCGCGGCATCAACCTGTACCGGTACGTCATCGCACCGGCCGCGCTGCCGGCCATCGTCGCCGGTCTCAAGCAGGGCTGGGCGTTCGCCTGGCGCAGCCTGATGGCCGGCGAGCTGCTCGTGGTGATCGCGACCAAGACGTCGATCGGCGCGCAGCTGCAGTACGCCCGCGAGCTCAGCGACACCGAGCGGCTCATCTCGATCATGATCGCGATCCTGGTCTTCGGCCTGCTGGCGGACGCCGCGTTCGGCGCCGCCGACCGGGCCATCCGGCGCCGCTGGGGACTGCTGGACCGCAACAGCTGAAGGGGACCGCCATGTACGTCTCGGCACGCAGCGACTACGCCGTCCGGGCGATGCTGGTCATCGCCGAGCTGGGGGGCCGGGAGCTGGTGAAGGCCGCCGCGCTCGCCACCTCGCAGGACATCCCGCTCAGCTTCCTCCAGGGCATCCTGCTGGACCTGCGCCGGGCCGGGCTGCTGCACAGCCACCGAGGCGTCGAGGGCGGGTACGCACTGGCCCGCCCCGCGGACGAGATCACGGTCGGCGACGTCCTGCGGGCGGTGAGCGGCTCCCTGACCATGGTCCGCGGCCTGCCCGCGGACGCCGCCGGCTACCACGGCGTCGCGGCCGGCCTGACCGACGTCTGGCTGGCCGTGCACGAGGCGATCGAGGAGGTCGTCGACACGGCCACGCTGGCGGACCTGCTGTCCCGGTCCCGCCAGGAGCTAGGAGCGACAACCAACTAGGAACCGGAGCGGCACATGCGGAAACTCATCCTGCTCGCCCTCGTGGGTCTGGGCGCGCAACTCGTCGACGGCAGCCTCGGCATGGCGTACGGCGTCACCTCCACCACTCTCCTGCTCGCGATCGGCACCAACCCGGCCGCGGCGTCCGCCACCGTGCACCTGGCGGAGATCGGCACCACGCTGGTCTCCGGCGCGTCGCACTGGCGGTTCGGCAACGTCGACTGGCGGGTCGTCGCGAAGATCGGCATACCGGGCGGCGTCGGCGCGTTCGCCGGCGCGACGTTCCTGTCCAGTCTCTCCACCGAGGTCGCGGCGCCGGTGATGGCGCTGATCCTGCTCGCGCTCGGCATCTACATCCTGGTCCGGTTCACCGCCTGGGGCCTGCCCAAGGGCCGGCTCGGCCAGCCGCTGCGCAAGCGGTTCCTGACGCCGCTCGGCCTGTTCGGCGGCTTCGTCGACTCCACCGGCGGCGGTGGCTGGGGACCGGTCGGCACACCGGCGATCCTGGCCAGCGGGCGCCTGGAGCCGCGCAAGGTGATCGGCTCGATCGACACCAGCGAGTTCATCGTGGCGATCGCGGCCAGCGTCGGTTTCCTGGTCGGCATCGGCAGCGAGAACATCGACTTCGCCTGGGTGGCGGCGCTGCTGATCGGCGGCGTGATCGCGGCGCCGATCGCGGCCTGGCTGGTCCGGCACATCCCGCCGCGGATCCTGGGCGCGGCGGTCGGCGGCATCATCGTGCTGACCAACACCCGGTCGCTGCTGCGCAGTGACTGGATCGACGCGCCGGACGCGGTGCGGTACCCGGTCTACGCGGCGATCTACCTGATCTGGGCCGGTGCGATCGCCTACTCGTGGCGGCAGTACCGGGCGTACCGCGACCTGGAGACCGTCGAGGCGATCGACGCCGCGGCGAAGAGGCAGCGGGCCGCGGCGCTCTGAGCACGACGCGGGGGCGGTCCTGATCGGACCGCCCCCGCACCCTCACGGCTCCGAGCCCTGGGCCGACGCGTCCGGCACGTCGAAGAACGGGATCCGGAACTCGACTATCACGCTCTCCACGGCGGACGACTCGTACCAGGGCAGGAACGCAGCCAGCGACGCCAGCCCGACTCCCAGCAGCGCCAGCGTGAAGACCAGCGCCATCTCCCCCATCCCGCCCTTTCCGTTGCTCACCGCAGAACCCCCGTTTGCGTATGTCCGACGACGGGTCGACATGTCTCGACGTCTCGCCCGAGCGCCTAGCATGTCGTGTCAAGGGTCGATGCACAGTCGACCATCGGACGCTTCGCCTCGGCCGTACGGCCCCTTACATCAGCACTACGGCCGGATCGGCGAAACGGACCACATCAATCGCCACCGGGGTACGGGACGGAGCCGACCAGCGCGGTGAGGGCGGCCCGGTCGAGCAGATCCGCCGGACGGACCGTCACGTCGTCCCGCACGTAGTAGAACGCGGCCCGGACGTGCTCCACCGGTACCCCGGCCAGCGCGGCCCAGGCCAGCCGGTACGCCGCCAGCTGCACCGCGGCCGCCTCCGCCGCCTCGCCGGACGGCTGCGCGCCGGTCTTCCAGTCGACCACGTCGAACCGGCCGCCGAGCGCGGGGAAGACAGCGTCCATCCGGCCGCGCACCACCACGCCGCCGATCACGGTCGCGAACGGCACCTCCACCTCGATCGGCGTCCGGTCCGCCCATTCACCGGCCAGGAACCGGGCCTGCAGCTCGGCCAGCTCGGCGTCGTCCGCGGCCTCGGCGTCGGCGGCGCCGGGCAACTCGTCCAGGTCGAACAGCCGCACCGGGCCGAACCGCTGCTCCAGCCAGGTGTGGAACGCGGTGCCCCGGCGCGCGTACGGCGCGGGCGGGGCCGGCATCGGGCGGCGCAGCGACCGGGCCAGCGCCTGTGGGTCGCGGCGCAGCGTGACCAGCTGGGAGACGGACAGGTGGCCGGGCAGCGCCACCTCCAGCGGGCCGTCGCGGCGCGCGTGCTCGGCGCGCTCGGCCAGCAGCAGGTCCGCCTCCCGCCGCCAGCCCGCGATCTCCGCCGCCTCCGCCGGATCGATCCCGTCCGAACCGTCCTCGTCCGAGGACGGCGACGGCGGTTCCTCGTCGGCCGCTGCCGGTGCCGGCGGCGCGCCGAGCGCGGCCTCCAGCGGGCTCACGTGGATCTCCGGCTCCGTGGGTTCCGCCGACGGTGCCGGCCCGGCCGCCGCGAGCAGCTCGCGGACCAGGTCGGCCGCCTCCTCCAGCGCGGGCCGGCGGGAGCCGAGCGGATCGGCCGGCCACTCCACCCGTACCGTCGCGGATGCTCCCGGGTTCTTCGCGCCCGGCTCCGGGGGCGGCTCCCAGATCGGCACGTCCCCGTGCCCGGCCAGGCAGGAAGCGCGGATCTCGTCCAGGAACACGGACGCGCCGCGCGGCTTCACCACCCGGTCGCCCCACCAGAAGCCGGAGCAGAGCAGCAACCGCCGCGGCCGGGTCACCGCGACGTAGGCCAGCCGCCGTTCCTCCCGCTCGTCGTGCTCCTTCCAGTCCTGCGCGAACCGGTCCAGCGCCCCGGCCACGTCCCGCTGCGTCTCCGCGCCGGACAGGTCCAGTGCGGGCAGCCCGTCCCGGTCGCCGCGCAGCGGGAACGGCAGCACGCCGATCCCGGCCAGGTAGTGGTCCGATCCGCGGACCGGTCCCGGCCAGACGTCCTTGGTCAGCCCGGCGACCGCGACCACGTCCCACTCCAGGCCCTTCGCCGCGTGCGCGGTGAGGATCTGCACCGCGCCCTCGACCACGTCGACCTGGCCGGGCGCGAGCCCGCGCTCCTCCTCCTCGGCCGCGGCCAGGAACGCCAGGAAGCCGGAGAGCGTGCCGCCGTCCGCCTCACCGGCGAACCGCGCGGCCACGTCGCCGAGCGCGTCCAGGTGCGCGCGGGCCAGGCCGGCGTCCCCGGCCGCGGACGCGCGCACCGCGACCTCCACGTCCAGGCCGATCGTCCGTTCCACGTCCGCGACCAGGTCCGGCAGCGGCGCGTCCAGGCGGTCCCGGAGCAGTTCCAGCTCGGCCGCGTACGCGTGCAGCCGGTGGTAGCCCTCGGCCGAGAACTGCTGCGGCGTGCCCAGGTCGGCGAGCGCCTCGACCAGCGTGGCCTCGTCCAGCGGATCCAGGATCACCGCCTCCTCCGGATCGGCGTCCACCGCCCGCTCCCGCGCGAGGCGCTGCGCGCGGCGGTGCAGCGCCACCAGGTCGCGCGGGCCGATCCGCCAGCGCGGGCCGGTGAGCAGCCGTAACAACGACGCGCCGTCGGCCGGGTCGGCCAGCACCCGCAGCGTGCTCACCACGTCGCGGACCTCGGGCGTGTCCAGCAGCCCACCCAGACCCACGACCTCCACCGGTACGCCGCGGGCGCGCAGCGCGTCCTCGATCGCCGGGATCTGGCTGCGCAACCGGACCAGCACCGCGGTCGTCGGCCGCTTCTCGACCGGGATCTCCTCCGGCAGCGCGGTGTCGTCCTCCCCCGCGGCCTGCCAGGCCCGGACGATCTGGCCGGCGATCCAGTCCGCCTCCGCGTCGTGCGTGAGCAGCAGCGCGGCCCGGACCGTGTGCCCGCCGAGCGGCTCCGCCGTGCCCGGCGACGGCCGCAGCGCCGCCACCCGCGCACCGGCGGACCGCAGCGGCAGCGACAGCGCGTTCGCGATCTGGAGGATCTCCGGCCGGTTCCGCCATGATCGCGTCAGCGCGCTGGTCGACGCGGGCTGCCCGTTCCGGTGCCGGAAGTCGGCGGGAAACCGGTCCAACGTGCCCGCGCTCGCGCCACGCCAGCCGTAGATGGACTGGCACGGGTCGCCGACCGCGGTCACCGGGTGCCCGTCGCCGAACAGCGCGCGCAGCATCACCACCTGCGCGTGGCTGGTGTCCTGGTACTCGTCGAGCAGCACCACCCGGTAGCGGTCCCGCTCGACCCGGCCGACCTCCGGATGGTCGCGCGCGACCCGGGCCGCGCGCGCCATCTGGTCGCCGAAGTCCATCGCCTCCAGCTCCAGCTTGCGCGCCTCGTACGCGCGGACCAGCGGCAGCACGCCGAGCCGGGCCTGCTGCCGGCCGAGCACGTCCCGGACCGGCTTGCCCGGACTGCCCGGCAGGCTACCGACCTCGCCGATGAACCGGCCGGTCCAGCCGGCCAGCTCGTCCGTGCTGACCAGGTGCTCGGCCAGCTCGCCGGAGAGCGCCAGCACCGCGTCCGTGATCGTGCCCGGCGCGCGGCCGACCACGCCCAGGTCACCCGGGAAGTTCCGGACGATCATGTCGACCAGCTGCCAGCGGGACGCCTCGGTGAGCAGCCGGGTGGACGGCTCGAACCCGCCGCGCAGGCCGTGCTCGGTGACCACCCGGGCCGCGTACGAGTGGTACGTGGCCACGGTCGGCTCGCCCGCGATCTCCCGGCCCAGGCGGCGGACCAGCTGGCCGAGCCGGGTCCGCACCCGGTGCGCCAGCTCGCCCGCGGCCTTCCGGGTGAACGTCAGCCCGAGGATCTGCTCCGGGCGCACGTACCCGTTGGCCACCAGCCAGACCACGCGCGCGGCCATCGTCTCGGTCTTGCCGGACCCGGCGCCGGCCACCACCAGCAGCGGTTCCACCGGCGCGGAGATGATCGCGGCCTGTTCCGGCGTGGGCGGGTGCAGGTGCAGCAGCCGGGCCAGCTCGCCGGGCGTGAACCGGGGCCCGGCGTCGGCCCGGATCCGGCGCGGCCGCTCGGGAGCGGTGAAGAGGGCGGGCTGATCCGTCACGTACCCGGTCTCCTGGTGGGTGGTTCGACGACCTGCCGGCCGCGGCCGGAGACCGGGCAGGCGGTCTGCACCGGGCAGGTCCGGCACTTCTTGTTGACCACGGCGGAGAACGTGGACGCGGCCATCGTGTCCGCGGTGCGCCGGACCAGTTCCTCCGCCCAGCCCGGGTCCGGGCTGTCGGCGACCGCGCCCTGGCTCTGCTCGCGCGCCGCCTTGGTGTCCGTGCCGAGCTGCACCAGCGCGGCGCCGCCGGACTCCAGGCCGAAGTCCGCGAACCCGCCCGCCTCGACCGCGGCCTGATAGCCGGCCAGCTGCGGGTGCTCGGCGACGTCCGCCGCGGTCACCGCGGTCGACCGGCCGGTCTTCAGGTCCACCACGACCAGCCGGCCGGCGTCGTCCACCTCCAGCCGGTCCACCCGGCCGACCAGGTCGATCGGCCGCTTCGTGCCGTCGTCCAGGCGCACCGCGAACTCGTGCTCGATCGCCAGCAGCCGGCGCGGGTTCGCGGCCAGCCAGCGCAGCAGCTTGTCCACCATGCCCTCGGCCCGGGACTGCTCCGGCCCGGCCAGCCAGCGCGCGGCCAGCTCGATCATCGGGAACCGGCCGGCCACGTACTCGATCAGCCGCTCCCGGTCCGCGTTCGCGTCCTCGGCCAGCATCGCGGCCGCGTGCACCAGGTTGCCGATCCCTTGCGCCGGCCCGGCCGGTGGGTTGCCGCCGTGCCGTTCCAGCAGCCAGCGCAGGCTGCACCGGAGCGCGCCCTCCATGGTGGACGGCGTCACCCGGACCGCCTCGCCGTCGTCGGCCAGCGGCCGGTCGTCGGACAGCCGGCGCAGGCCCCACCACTCGTCCGGGTGCGCGCCCGGCACCCCGGCCCGCGCCAGCCGGGCCAGTTCCCCGGCCGCCGCGGTCCGCCGCGCCTCGCTCGCCCGCGGATCGGTCAGCGCGGTCCGCAACTCGGCCACCAGCGCGGCCAGCGTCAGCGCGCGCGGCAGCCGCCTCGCCTGAAGATCAAAATCCTCCGCCGGTACGTCGTGCAGCTGCGCTATCTCGTGCAGGAACCGGCTCGGCTGCTCCGCACCGTCCGCGGTGCCGACCGACGCCGACTCCACGGCCGTGACCAGCAGATGCGTTCGCGCCCGGGACGCGGCCACATAGAACAGCCGGCGTTCCTCGTCCAGCAGCGCGGACGTCTGCCCGGCCAGCGCGGCCGCCTCCGGACCGGTCCGGCCGGAGAGCAGGTCGACCAGCCGCTCCGAGCCGAGCAGGCTGCCGCGCAACCGCAGATCCGGCCAGACGCCCTCCTGCACGCCGGCGATCGCCACCACGTCCCACTCCAGGCCCTTCGCCGCGTGCGCGGTGAGCAGGCGCACCGCGTCCCCGCGGTCCGCGGACGGCGCGATCGAGTCGGCCGGCAGATCCTGACCCAGCACGTGATCCAGGAACACCTCGGTCCGCGCGCCGGGCAGCCGGTCCGCGAACCGGGCGGCCGCGTCGAACAGCACCAGCACCGAGTCGAGATCCCGGTCGGCCGCGTCCGCACGGGCCCGCTCCACGTGACCGCTCTCCCCTGCCCGCGGCGGCGTGCCCCGGACGCTGGCCGCATACCACCGGTCGGCCAGACCGGTCGCCCGCCACAGCGCCCACAGCACGTCCTCGACCGAGTTCGCCGGGTCGGCCGCGGCCGTACGCACGGTCTCCAGCAGGTGCGCGACCGCACGGACCGGCCGAGCCCACCGCCGGTCCACGCCGTCCAGCGGCGCCGGGTCCCGCAGCACCGCCACGATCAGCTCGCCGGACGACCGCCGGTCGTTGTCCCGGTGCGCCAGTGCGCGCAGTCCCTGCCGCAGCCGGCGCTCGGCCAGCGGGTCGGCGCCACCGAGCGGCGAGTGCAGCAGCGTGACCGCGGCGTCCTCGTCCAGCGCGTCCGGCTCCAGCGCGCAGCGCAGCAGCAGCAGCAACGGCGCCACCGCGGGCTGGAGGTGCAGCGGCAGATCCTCGGCGTAGGTGACGGTCGGCACGCCCGCCGCGTGCAGGGCCCGCTGCAACGGGGGCAACTGCAGCAGCGCGGACCGTACGATCACCGCCATCCGCCCCCACGGCACCCCGCCGATCAGGTGCGCCTCCCGGAGCGCGTGCGCCACGTACGCCGACTCCGCCACCGCCGACCGGAACGTACGCACCCGCAGCGCCTCCACCACGCCGGTTCCGGCGCCGGCATCGGCGACGGCCTCGTCGGCTTCGGTGCCGGCCCCGGCGGCATCGGTCACGGCGGTGTCGGCGCCGTCCGCGGCGCCGGCTTCGTCGGCTTCGGCGCCGGTCACAGCGCCGTCAGCACCGGCGCCGGTCGCGCCGGGATCATCGGTGTCGGCAACCGTCGTGGCGGCAGTGACGGACGCTGTCTCGGGGGCACCGGCCGGCGGCTCCGGTGCGGAGCCCGGGGTCGCAGCCGGTGGGGTCAGGTTGCGGTGGACGATCGGGCCACGGAGGCGGCGGCCGACGCGGCGGACGGCGTCGATCAGCTCCGGGGTGGCGCGGTAGGAGACCGTCCGGGTGACCGTGGCGGCCGGTGCACCGGAGGCCGTGCGGAACCGCGCCGGAAACGCCGTCACCACTGACGGGTCCGCCCCCCGGAAGCCGTAGACCGACGAGTCCGGATCCGCGAACGCGATCAGCGGCAGACCGCCACCCGCGATCAGATGCAGCAGCGCGACCTGCGCCGGGTCGGTGTCCGCCAGCTCGTCGACGTATACGTACGCGATCCGCCGCCGCTCCGCCTCCAGCAGCTCGGGATCGTCCGCGAGCAGCGTCATCGCGGCCCGCACCAGCTCCGCCGCGTCATAGGCCGCCGCGGCCCGCCCGGTGCTGTCCCGCAGCGCGAGCACCGCCGCGTACTCCCGCAGGAACCGTGCCGCCGCCGGCCAGTCACTCCGGCCCAGCCGCTCCCCGAGGCGCGTCAGATCCGCGGGCCCGATGCCCCGCTCGACCGCCCGCAGCATGAGATCACGCAGCTGCGTCGCGAACGCCCTGGTCCGCAACGCCGGCCGCAGCCCCACCGGCCACCCGTACGGATCGTCTGCGGTCGCCTCCGGCACCGCCTCACCCGCGGCGGCACCGCCCGGGTCACGAGCGGCATCATCCGCCCGTCCGGGCTCGGCCCCCGGCTTCCCCCGGCCGGGCCGCTCCCCGGCCGGGGTACCGGCGTCGGCCACCCGGCCGGAACTCGGCTGGCCGGAACTCGGCTGGCCGGTCTGCGTGCGGTCCGTGGCGGGTGCGGAGAGCGAGCGGCGGCGCAGGAGCTCGGCGGTGTCCGGCGTGGGCCGGCCGGCGGTGTCCGGGTCGCCGACGATCTCCAGGAGTTCGCGGATGACCAGGTCCTGTTCCGGACCGGTGAGCAGGCGCGGAGACGGTTCGCCACGTTCGGCGGCGGCCCGGCGGAGGAGGCTGTAGGCGTACGCGTGGAAGGTTCTGACCATGGGTTGGTGCACCACGTCGTGGTCGTCGAGTCCGGCGATCCGGGCCTCGATCCGCTCCCGGAGCGACTGCGCCGCGCGCCGGCCGAACGTGAGAACCAGGATTCGCTCCGGGTCGACACCGGCCTCCACCCGCGCGGCCACGGCCTCGACCAGCGTGGTGGTCTTGCCGGTCCCCGGCCCGCCGACCACGAGCAGCGGACCGTCCGTGTGCGCGACGACGCGGTCATGCGCGGCATCGGCCAGCAGCGCCGGCGCGGCGACCGGCGGCCGGCGCACCAGCCGATACGTCCGCCGAGGCACCACAGTCATCGCGCTATCTCATCACGCCCCACCGACAGACCACAGATCGCCTGCTCCGCGCGCTGCACCGATCGCGGCCAACCCTCACGGACCGCCAACCCGCCCCGCCCCACCCGGCCGCGCACCCGCCCCTGACGCCGCCCTCCGGCCCGCACCGAAACGCTCCGGCGCGGCCCACCGGTCACGGCGCGATCCACCAGGCGCAGCGCGGCCGATATCTCGCCGCACGACCGAGGTCAGCGGCAGCACGTATCGAGTCGCGAGCAAGGCACCAATCCGGACCGGTCATTGACCGGCACAAAAGCGAAGTGGTCCCGCGAAAACGATCGCCCTTCCGTATCGGTCAATGATCCGTCGAGCGCGGCCGACCAGACAAGGTGACCGCCGAATGACGATATAAACGGAGATTTCCGATGCGAAGCGCCCGAGCACGTGAGTATCCAGGCGAGGCCGGAACGGCGGGCACCGGCACGCCCGAGACCGCGAATTATCCGGCGTGGCCGGGACCGCAGCGGCCGGCGAAGCCGGAGTCCCCGGTGGGGCGGGCCTGGGCTTGGGACGCGGAAGTGGCAGGGAGGCCGGCCACGGCCGACCGGTCTCCGGCGGGAGCGGCGGAAGGTGATGCCGACGGGCCGGGACCCGGGGTCATGGGTTCGTGGTCAGCCGTGGCTCGATGGCGTCGAAGGCGGCGTCCAGCGTGTCGGCGACAATCAGCTCGGCCAGGGCGCGCTCGCGGACGAAATGGGTGTCGGTGAGCGTGCGCAGCCAGGTGAGCAGGCCGTCGTAGAAACCGTCCGTGTTGACCAGGACCATCGGCTTGCGGTGCAGCGCGAGGGAGGCGGTCGTCCAGACCTCGAAGAGCTCGTCGAGCGTGCCGAGGCCGCCGGGGAGCGTGAGGAACGCGTCGGACTTCTCGATCATCAGGGACTTGCGGGACATCATGCCGTCGGTGACGGCCAGTTCGTCGGAGGCGGTGTCGGCGACCTCCATGTCGACCAGGGACTGCGGGATGATGCCCAGCGTGTGAGCGCCGGCGGCGCGGGCACCGTCCGCGACCGCGCCCATCATGCCGACGCGGCCGCCGCCGGAGACCAGCGTGTGACCGCGGGCGCCGATCTGGCGGCCGGCCTCGGTGGCGAGGTCGAGCCAGCGCTGTTCGAGGTTGTTCGCCGAGGCGCAGAAGACGCAGATCGCGGCCATCAGGATTCCTCCACGTCTCGCTGGAGGCCGGTGGTCGCGGCCTGCTCGGCGGCGATCGCGGCGTCCGCCTCGACGATGTAGCGAACCGCCTCGTCGACGTCGTCCGTGACGCAGATCAGGCCCAGGTCGGCGGGGCCGATCTTGCCGTCGGCGGCCATCGTGCCGCGGAGCCAGTCGAGCAGGCCGTTCCAGTACGCGGTGCCGATCAGCACCACCGGGAAGCGCGTCACCTTGCCGGTCTGCACCAGCGTGAGCGCCTCGAACAGCTCGTCCAGCGTGCCGAAGCCGCCGGGCAGCACGATGAAGCCCTGCGCGTACTTCACGAACATGGTCTTGCGGGCGAAGAAATAGCGGAAGTCGATGCCGACGTCGACCCACTCGTTGAGGCCCTGCTCGAACGGCAGCTCGATGCCGAGCCCGATGGAGAGCCCGCCGGCCTCGCTGGCGCCCTTGTTCGCGGCCTCCATCACGCCCGGGCCACCACCGGTGATCACCGCGTATCCGGCGCGGGCGAGCGCGCCGCCGACCCGCTCGGCCGTCTCGCACTCCGGACTGTCCGGCTTGCTGCGCGCGGAGCCGAAGACGCTGACCGCGGGCGGCAGATCGGCGAGGCTGTCGAACCCTTCCACGAATTCGGAAAGAATCCGCAATGCCCGCCATGCGTCCCTTGTCTTCCAGTCCGCACGCTGCCGGGAGTCGAGCAGCTTCTGGTCCGCGGTGGACGGCTCGATCGCGTCGCGCCGCAGCGTGACCGGCCCACGATGCCGTTCCGGAGTCAGTCGTCCACGGCCGCTCATGCGATACCCCTCATGCGATCACCGTAATGCACGACAGGGACGGCTATCTGACCGTCCGGCCGACCCCGGCCGGGCGGATCTGGAGAAAATTCGACAGAAACTAAGGGCGGCCGCAACCAAACTTAAGGAACGAACGTCTTTAATTCACAAAGTGCGCAGCACGGCGCCCGGGCACCGGCCCGGGTCACCTCGGGGGGAGGAGCCACCGTGCTCAACAGGAACGAGATGCTCCGGCATCGACGTCAGATGCAACGGCGCATCCGCGACGTCGTCGCCGAACGGCGAATGGCCCTGCTGGACGGCGCGGCCACGGCAGAGTCCGAGGACGGGAAGTCCGAGGAGAAGTCCACACAGGATTGCGCAGCGTAGGAATCGGGCCCCGCGGTAGCGGGGCCCGATCTGCGTCTACGAGGCCAGCCAGCGGTGCAGCGTCGCGGCGCCGTCCCTGATCCGGCCGATCTCGACGTGCTCGTCCTGGGTGTGCGCGAGGTTCGGGTCGCCAGGCCCGAAGTTGAGCGCCGGGATGCCGAGCGCGGCGAACCGGGCCACGTCGGTCCAGCCGAGCTTCGCGGCCGGGCGCTCGCCGACCGCGGCCAGGAACTCGCGGGCCGGCGCCGCGGTCAGGCCGGGCAGCGCCGCCGGTGCCGCGTCGGTGATCTCCACGTCGAACCCGGCGAAGACCTCGCGCAGGTGCGCCTCGGCCTCAGCGATCGACCGGTCCGGCGCGAAGCGGTAGTTGACCTCGACCTCGCATCGGTCCGGGATCACGTTGCCGGCCACGCCGCCGTGGATCCGGACCGCGTTCAGCCCTTCCCGGTACGTGCAGTCGTCGATCGTGACCGAGCGCGGCGCGTAGTCCTGAAGGCGGCGCAGCACCTCACCGGCCGCGTGGATCGCGTTCACGCCGCGCCAGGACCGGGCCGAGTGAGCCCGCTTGCCGGTGGTCCGGACGACCGCGCGCATGGTGCCCTGGCAGCCGGCCTCGACCACGCCGTAGGTCGGCTCCAGCAGGATGGCGAAGTCGGCGGTCAGCCACTCCGGGTGCGCCCTGGAGACCAGCGTGAGCCCGTTGAACTCGGAGTCGATCTCCTCGGCCTCGTAGAAGAAGTAGGTCACGTCGTACCGCGGGTCCGGCACGCTCAGCGCGACGTGCAGTGCCAGCGCGGTGCCGGCCTTCATGTCCGCGGTGCCGCAGCCGTAGATCAGGTCGTCGACCAGCCGGGACGGGAAGTTGTCGTTCAGCGGCACGGTGTCGATGTGCCCGGCCAGCACCACCCGCTGCTCCCGGCCGAGGTCGGTGCGAGCCATGAGCGTGTTCTGATGCCGGCGCACGGTCAGGTGCGGCGCGTCGGCCAGCACCAGCTCGATACAGTCGGCGATCTCCTTCTCGTTACGGGAGACGGACTCGATGTCGACCAGGGCGCGGGTCAGCGCGACCGGGTCGGCCAGCACGTCGGGGGTCAGCGGGTTCGCCATGGGTGGCACGGTACCTTCTCACCTGTGAGTGACGTGTCTACTAGTGCAGCCTGGGGCATCGGCCTCGCCACGATCACGGCCGAGGGACAGGTGCTCGACACCTGGTACCCGGCCGGCAAGCTCGGCCTGGGCACCCCCACCGAGGAGCACCCGGCGAACACGCCGCTGCCGGACGCGGACGGTGCCACGCTGCTCGGCCTCCCGGCCGGGGTGCTCGGCGAGAAGGCGCTGCCGGGCCTGCGGACCGTGGCGGTGTTCACCGTGATCGGCTCGCTGGCCGAGGCGCCGAAGGACACGTTCGACGTCTACCTGCGTCTGCATCTGCTCTCGCACCGCCTGGTCACGCCGAACTCGGTGAACCTGGACGGCATCTTCGGCCTGCTGGCGAACGTGGCCTGGACCTCGGCCGGCCCGTGCCCCGGCGACCGGATCGCCGAACTGCAGCTGCTGGAGCGCGCAGCCGGCCGGCACCTGACCGTCTACGGCGTGGACAAGTTCCCGCGGATGATCGACTACGTGGTCCCGTCCGGTGTGCGGATCGCGGACGCGGACCGGGTCCGGCTCGGCGCGCACCTGGCCTCCGGCACCACGGTCATGCACGAGGGCTTCGTGAACTTCAACGCCGGCACGCTCGGCAACTCGATGGTCGAGGGCCGCATCTCGGCCAGCGTGGTGGTCGGCGAGGGCTCGGACGTCGGCGGCGGCGCCTCGATCATGGGCACGCTGTCCGGCGGCGGCAAGGAGCGGATCCGGATCGGCGAGCGCTGCCTGATCGGCGCGAACGCGGGCATCGGCATCTCGCTGGGCAACGACTGCGTGGTCGAGGCCGGTACGTACATCACGGCCGGTTCGAAGGTGCTGCTGCCGTCCGGTGAGGCGGTCAAGGCGGTCACGCTCTCCGGTGCGGACAACGTCCTCTTCTGGCGGAACTCGCTGACCGGCGCGCTGGAGGCCCGCCCGCGCAAGGGCACCGGCATCGCGCTCAACTCCGCGCTGCACAGCAACGACTGAATGTGCCGGGCCGGGAGTTCACTCCCGGCCCGGAAGCAGCGCGTTCCACCCGCAGGCGCTAGCGTCTTCGGTGTGACCGTCGCGTTGGTCGTCACGCTGATCCTGCTCGCCGCCGCCCTGGCCGCGCTCTACCTCATGCGTGCCCGCATATCGCTGCTCCGCGCCGAGATGCGCGCCGAGCGGGTGGCCGCCGAGGCCCTCCGGGACCGGATCGCCGGGCTGGAGCGCGACGTCGCCCGCCTGGAGCGGGACGTCGCGGCCGGCGTCACGCGCGCCGACGAGCTGGGGCAGGAGCTGTCCGGCGTCCGGGAGACCAATCGCAAGCTCGCCGAGGCGGCCGAGTCCACGGTCCACGACCTGCGTGAGCCGCTCGGCACGGTGCTCGACTTCCTGGAGCCGCTGCAGAACCGCCGGTACTCCGAGCAGCTGGACTACCGGGGCAAGCAGTACGTCCGGTTCGCCAAGGACGCGGCGCTGCGCCTGCGCGAGCTGATCGACGCGCGCACCGGCTGAGACCACCGACACACCCGTCACTCCGCCGATACAAAATGATCACTCAGCGCGTCCAGGAAACCCGACATATCCGTATTAGCAACACGGCCGGGTATCACACCGCCGGAGGGAAAGGGCCGAAACGCTGGGACACCTCATACTTTCGGCTACCACCGGCCAGCTCATTAGGTTAGTGTCGAGATCCTAACGAGGGAGGACTCCATGACCGTTGCAGCAACCCGTGGTCACCAGTCGACTCGCTTCGACCACGACCACGACGCGGCCGCAGCCGAAGGCACCGAACTCATTAATGCCCTCGCGGCGCTTCCTGAAACACACCCGTCGCGATCGGCGCTCCGCCAGCAGACGATCGAGGCGTGGCTGCCGCTGGCACGCCACCTCGCGCTCCGTTTCTCCGGCCGTGGCGAGGCCATGGACGACCTGGTCCAGACCGCGATGATCGGCCTGATCAAGGCGGTCGACCGGTTCGACCCGACGTTCGGCGTCGACTTCGCCGGCTACGCGATCCCGACCATCATCGGTGAGATCAAGCGTCACTTCCGTGACCGCACCTGGTCCGTCCGGGTGCCGCGCCGCCTGCAGGAGATGCGCCTGGCCATCTCCGAGGCGAACGCGACGCTCTCCCAGGACCTGGGCCGCTCCCCCACGGTGGCGGACATCGCGGCCCACCTCAGCGTGACCGAGGAGGAGGTGCTGGAGGGCCTGGAGGGCGCCCGGGCGTACACCGCGACCTCGCTCTCCACGCCGGTCACCGAGGAAGGCGGCATGGAGCTGGGCGACACGCTCGGCTACGAGGACCACGAGTACGAGCTGACCGAGCTGCGCGTCGCGCTCGGCCCGGCGATGGCCGCGCTCGACGAGCGCGAGCAGAAGATACTGACCCTGCGCTTCTACGGGAACCTCACCCAGTCGCAGATCGCGGAGCAGATCGGCGTCAGCCAGATGCACGTCTCCCGCCTGCTGGCCAAGGCGCTGGTCAAGCTGCGCGGCCACCTGGCCGTCGACTGAGAACACGATCACAAGCCAGCGGGGGTACGCCTAGAGAGCTCCGCCCCCGCGTTTCGTCAGGAGACCCGGTCACCGATTCGGTGCCGGGTCTCCTGCATGCGGGGACCCGGCCGGTCGGTAGCGTGGCGATCATGCGCATCGGAATCGTGCTCCTGCAGGACCGGCCGTGGCGGGAGAACGCGCCCCGCTGGCGTCAGGCCGAGGCGTGGGGCTTCGCCCACGGCTGGGTCTACGACCACATCGGCTGGCGGACGCTGGTCGACCGCCCCTGGTTCGACGCGGTGCCGACGCTGACCGCGGCCGCGACCGTCACGTCCACGATGCGGCTCGGCACGTTCGTGGCGTCGCCGAACTTCCGGCACCCGGTGCCGTTCGCCCGCGAGGTGACCGCGCTGGACGACGTCAGCGGCGGCCGGCTGCTGCTCGGCGTGGGCGCGGGAACCGGCGGCACCAGCTTCGACAACACCGTGCTCGGCGTGCCGGAGCTGACGCCGAAGACCCGGTTCGCACGGTACGCGGAGTTCGCCGAGCTGCTCGACCTGCTGCTCCGCGAGGACCACGTGACCTGGCGGGGCACGCACTACGCCGCGGTCGACGCGCGGAACCTGCCCGGCTGCGTGCAGCGCCCGCGGGTGCCAATGATCATGGCGGCCAACGGCCCGCGCGGCCTGCGCCTGGTCGCTGAGCGTGCGCAGGGCTGGGTGACCACCGGCGGCGAGCCCGGCGCGTCGCTGACCCCGCCGTCCGGCGCGCAGCTGGTGGCACAGCAGAACGCCTGGTGGAAAACGGTCGAGGAGCTGTCCGCGCGGCTGGACGACGCGCTCGACGCGGCCGGCCGGGAGCACGGCACGCTGGACCGCTACCTGTCCCTGGACTCCGCCCCGGTCTTCTCGCTGAGCAGCATGGACGCGTTCGCGGACGCGCACGGCCGCGCGGCCGAACTGGGCTTCACCGACGTCATCACGCACTGGCCGCGCGCGGACGGCTGGTACGCCGGCGACGAGGCCGTGCTGGAGAAGGTCGCGGCCGAGTACCTGACGCCCGTACCGACGCCGGGAATTTGATCTTTGCCGGGACGGGGTCTGGCGCGAGCGGCGCACAGCCAGCACCATTGATCCCACCCCGACCCCGCCCGGCAGGAGCGCCAGCAGATGACCGCGACGCACACCGACCAGGACTTCTCGCTTCGGCTCCGCAAGGAGACCGGCCGCGCGCACCGCTCGGCCGAGGGCGCCGGTTACCTCGCCGCGCTGACCGCCGGTGAGCTCGACCGCGCGGGTTACGCGCTGCTGGTGGCCCAGCACTGGTTCATCTACCAGGTGCTGGAGTCCGCCGCCGAGCGGATGCGCGCCGACCCGGTCGCGGCGCCGTTCGCCGCGCCTGAGCTGACCCGGCTGCCCGCGCTGGAGGCCGACCTGGCGTTCTTGCTCGGCGCGGAGTGGCGGGACCGGATCGAGGCGACGCCCGGCACCCGCGACTACCGCGCGCGGATGACCGAGGTCTGCTTCGGCGACCCGGCCGGTTTCGTCGCGCACCACTACACGCGCTACCTGGGCGACCTGTCCGGCGGCTTCTACATCGGTGACGCGATCCGCGCCGCCTACGGCCTGGACGTCGACGGCGTGCGGTTCTACCGCTTCGACGCGCTCGGCGACCCGGCCGAGTTCAAGAACCGTTACCGCGCGTCGCTGGACGTCGCGCCGTGGGACCGCACGGTGCAGGACCGACTGATCGACGAGGTGCTGGTCGCCTACGACCTGAACAACCGCGTCTTCGCCGACCTGCACCGGCTCACGTCGGACTGAGCGTCAGCGGGACTGCAGCGCGTCGAGCGCCACGGCCATCGCGATCACCAGGCGGCGGTCGATGTGCGGGTTCGGCACGGACACCACGTACTTGTCACGGAAGCCCCACTGCTTGACCACGGAGAAGACGGTCTCGCCGGACGGCGTGACGAAATCGAAGTGGTACGGCAGCCAGGACAGCGAGTCGACGAAGCGCCGCAGGATCGCCACCAGCTGGCTGCGCTCCTGGCCGCGGACCTCGCCCACGTGCGGCTGCTCGACGATCCAGGTCGAGCGCAGCAGCGACGCCTTGAAGTCCTTGCGGAACAGGCCGATCGGCGTGCCGTTCGGGTCGGTCACGTCGTAGGTGGCGCCGAGGTCCATGATCTGCCGGGCCTTGAAGCCGAGCACCGGGACCTGCTTGCTGTCGTCCGTGTAGAGCGTGACCTGCTCCTTGAACGCCATCCGCTTCTGCTGCGCGAACGCGATCATCTCGCCCTCGGAGCCGTCCGCGTTCACCGCGCGGACCTCGTACTGATTGACCATGAGGCGGACCCGCTGCCGGACGTGGAACTGCTGGGTCGCCTGGAGCCGCTGAAGGTCGGTCATCGCTGTTGTTTCCTCTCACCGGATTTCGTCGGCCCGCAGTCTGGCACACCCGTGCGACATTTCCCGTCCTCCATGAAGCCAGGGTCTGCCGATCTTCGGAGTGCCCT
Source organism: Catenuloplanes indicus (assembly GCF_030813715.1). Lineage (NCBI taxonomy): Bacteria > Bacillati > Actinomycetota > Actinomycetes > Micromonosporales > Micromonosporaceae > Catenuloplanes > Catenuloplanes indicus. The sequence goes on along the minus strand of NZ_JAUSUZ010000001.1, from coordinate 5,797,500 downwards.
CGCTCGATCGGCCATTTCCGGCGCCCCGGCCGCGTCCCAACGGGGGAAATCGCTGGTAGCACTAGTGACGCGGAGCCACTGAACGCCTGAAATAAACGACGGAGTCCGTTACATCCCGGGAGGCGACTCATGTCCGGAACTCTGCTGTTCGTGCACGGCACCGGCGCACGTCACATCGACGATGAGCTCTCCCGGTTGCGCGCCGGGCTCGCCGCCGAGCGTCGGCTCCGCGACGTCCGGGTGCACGGCGTGGCCTGGGGCAGCGCGGTCGGCCCGGCCGCCCTGGACGTGACGCCGGTGCTGCCGCCGCGGCCACCGGGACCGGAGCCGGCCGCGGAGGTGTCACCGGCCGACATCGCGGTGACCGAGTGGGACCTGCTGCTCGCGGATCCGCTGCTGGAACTGCGCATGCTGGCGGAGCTGTTCGACCCCGGACCGTCCGGCCCGGACGCGCTGGACAAGCGGCTGGACGCGATGGCGCTGCCGGAGCTGGGGCACGTGGACCGGGCGACGCTGGAGCGGGCGATCGCCGAGGTGCGGGACGCGCCGGAGACCACGGACGCGGCGCTGGCGGTCGGCGACGCGGCCGATCCGGAGCTGTGCGCCGCGGTCGCGCGCGCGATCACCGCGACCGCGCTGCGGACGGCGCCGGACGCGCCGATCGGCCGGGCCGGTGCGGTCCGGGACGAGCTGGCCACGGTCCTGGTCACGGCGCTGGAGCCGATCCCGGAACCGGCCGAGGACGTGAGCCGCGGACTGGGCGAGACGCTGGTGCGGCGGGTGCTGCGCCCACTGGCCGCGCGGCTGGCGACCCGGAGCCTGGTGCGTCGCCGCACTCCGCTGCTGGATCCGGCCACCGACGTGGTCCGGGACGTCGCGTTCTACCTACGGCGCGGCGCGGCGGTCCGAGCGCTGATCGCCGCCGAGGCGGCGCGCGTCGAGCCGCCGGTGGTGCTGCTCGGGCACAGCCTGGGCGGGATCGCGGCGGTCGACCTGCTCTCCGGGCCGGACCGGCCGGGATCGGTGCGGCTGCTGGTCACGGCCGGTTCACCGGCGCCCTACCTGTATCTGATGGACGCGCTGGACCACCTGCGGCCGGGCGTGCCGGGCGCCGCGTTCACGCCGTGGCTGAACGTCTACGACCGGGCCGACCGGCTGGCGTTCTGTGCCGCACGGGTCTTCCCGGGCGCGGTGGACGAGGAGATCGACGCGGGCGTGCCGTTCCCGGCGGCGCACGGCGCCTACTGGGACCAGCCGCGCTTCCACGCGCTCCTCGCCCACCACTGGCCGGAGTGAGCGGCCGGGGGGTTACGCCTCGCTGCCGGTGATGGTCGGCCAGGAGTAGGCCAGCAGCGCGGACGCGGCACCGAGCAGCGCCAGCGAGACACCGCGGGTGCCGATCGGCAGCGCGGCGAGGACCAGCAGGATCACGGCGATGATGTAGAGAACGGCCTGAATGGACATGAGAGCCTCCGGGGGGTGCGGAACAGCTGTGCGGCGACTTCGATACCCCTCGGTGCGCGAGCGCTAAACAAGCGCCTGCCACCACCCGTCGACCGGCGGCGGATCCGCCACGTCCACCCGTTCGCCGGGCCGCGGTACCGCGAGCGGCACGCCGTGCGCCCGCGCCGCTGCCCAGACGCGGTCCGGCGGTTCCGCCCAGTCGTGCACGGCCAGCGCGAAGGTGGCCCAGTGCACCGGGATGAGCAGGCCGCCGCCGGCCTCGCGGTGCGCGGCGACCGCGTCCTCCGGCTCCATGTGGATGTCCGGCCAGGGATCGGCGTACGCCCCGGCCTGCATGATCGTGGCGTGGAACGGCCCGTACGCCTCACCGATCGCGGCGTACCCGGCGAAGTATCCGGTGTCGCCGCTGTAGAAGAGCCGGTGCCGAGGCCCGGTCAGCACCCACGATGACCACAGCGTGGCGTCCCGGGCGAAGAGGCGGCCGGAGAAGTGCCGCGCGGCCGCCGCGGTGAACCGGATGCCGCCTGCCTCCGCGTGCTCGTCCCAGTCCAGCTCCACGATCCGGCGCACCGGTACGCCCCAGCGTTCGAGGTGCGCGCCCACCCCGAGCGGCACCAGGAACGGCGCGTCCTGGGTGGCCGCGAGCGCGCGCACGGTACGCAGGTCGAGGTGGTCGTAGTGGTCGTGCGAGACGACGATCGCGTCCAGCCGGGGCAGGTCGCCGACCGGCAACGGCATCGGGTGCAGGCGGCGCGGCCCGGCCAGCGCGGACGGCGAGCAGCGGTCGCTCCACACCGGGTCGAGCAGCACCCGGGCGCCGTCGATCTCGACCACCGAGGTGGAGTGGCCGAGCCAGGTGACGTGCAGGCCGTCCCGGGCGGTGCCGAAGTCGGGCCGGATCACCGGTACCGGCCGGACCGGGCGCTTGGTCCGGGCGCTGAAGATCATGCCGAGCATCGCCTCCCGGGTGGTGCCGGGCCGCAGCGGGCCCGGCGGGTCCACGTTGCGGAACGCGCCGTCGCGAAACTGCGCGGACTTGGCGATCCGGTCCGCCCGATCGAGCGCGCCGGGCAGCCGGCGCGCGGTGCGCCGGGAGGGCGAGGCGGGCGGACCGGCGCCGAACGCGAGCGGAAGGTCGCTGAATAGGGCGAATACGGATCTAAGCCGCATTCGCCCAGGATCGCACGGGGAGCGGGCGCTCCCCGTGCGTACCGTGGATCAGCCCGTGAAGTTCTCCAGCGCGGGCAGGTAGCCGCTGGCGTATCCGGCGTTGTTGGGGTGGAACGTGCTGGTCAGGTTGAGCAGGTTGACCCGGTTGATCCATGGCGTACCGGCGCAGACGCCGTACCCGGCGAAGATCGGGCGGGTATCCGCCCAGGTCAGTCCGGCCGCCTGGGCCCGCGCCGCGGTGACGGAGGCGAGATCGTCGGCCGCGGCGTTCAGCGCCTGCCGCTTGACCAGGCTGAGCCCGCCCGGGCAGGCACCGGTCTCGAAGAGCCGCGGGTAGCCGAGCACGACCACCTCCGCGGACGGCGCCCGCGCCGTGATGTCCGCGTACGTGCGGTCGAGCCGGCCCGGCAGCACGGTCCGGATGTAGGCCCGGGCCGCCTCCACCACACCGAGGCAGACCTGGTCACTGCCCAGCACGCAAGAGATCGCGCCGGCCGCGAAGCCGGCGTCGTTACCGCCGATGGTGATGGTGACCAGGTCGGTCCCGGCGCTGAGCGAGGCCACCTGGGTGGCCCGGACATCGTCGGTGGTGGCGCCGCCGCAGGCGACGAACGCGAACGAGGACGTCTCGTGCCGGTTCGCCCAGAGCTGCGGATAGCCGTTCGGGCTGCGCATGCAACTGCCGGTCGCACCGGTGGCGCCGGTGCCGGACGAGTAGGAGTCGCCGAGCGCGACGTAGTCCACGGGTGCGTCGGCGTGCGCGGCCGGCCCGACGGTGATCGCGGCCAGCACGGTGGTGAACGTGACGGAGAGCCTGAGTGCCCACTTGCCCATCCGAACCTCCTAGGGGGTGCGAAGAGCGTAAAGCGGGTGTTACCAGCAAAGATAGACAGTGATTTTTCCTTTACCCGCAAGTAACATGAACTGATTGTCCGCTGTGTCGGTCGTCCTATGAATGCAAGGCCGGAGCTGCCACGATCCGGGCATGGGTGGGGAGATCAGGTCCGGCCGGGTGGGCGTCGCGCTGACCGCCGTCGCGCTCGGCGGCTTCGGCATCGGCACCAGCGAGTTCGCGGCCATGGGGCTGCTTCCGGAGATGGCCGCCACGCTGCACGTCTCCATCCCGTCGATGGGGTACGGCATCAGCGCGTACGCGCTCGGCGTGGTCGTCGGCGCGCCCCTGATCACCGCGCTCACCGCCCGGCTGGACCGCAAGCTGCTGCTGCTCGGCCTGATGGTCGCGTTCCTGGTCGGCAACGGCCTGTCCGCGATCGCACCGAACGCGCCGCTGGTCTACCTGGCCCGGTTCATCGCCGGACTGCCGCACGGCGCGTACTTCGGCATCGCGTCCGTGGTGGCCGCACGCCTGGTCCCGGCGGAGCGGGCCGGCCGCGCGGTGGCCGGCGTGATGATGGGCCTGACCGTCTCCAACATCATCGGGGTGCCGGTGGCCACCGCGGTCGGCCAGCACCTGCACTGGCGGGCCGCGTACGGCATGATCGCCGCGATCGGCCTGCTCACCATGGTCGTGGTGCACTTCCTGGTGCCCGCGGTGCCGGCCGCCGCGCACGCCACGATCCGCACCGAGCTCGGCGCGTTCCGCCGCCCGCAGGTGTGGTTCGCGCTGGTCACCGGCATCGTCGGGTTCGGCGGCATGTTCGCCGTCTACAGCTATGTCTCGCCCACGCTCACCGAGGTCAGCGGGCTGCCGGCGAGCGGGGTGCCATGGGTGCTGGCGGTCTTCGGCGTCGGCATGACGGTGGGCACGCTGCTCGGCGGCCGGCTCGCCGACCACTCGATCATGGGCACGCTGCTCGGCGGCATGATCGGTATGCTCGCCGTGCTCGTACTGTTCGCGACGACCGCGCAGTACATTCCGGCCGCGATCGCGCTGATCTTCCTGATCGGCGTGGCCTGCCAGGTGATCGGCACGGCGCTCACCATGCGCCTGATGGCCGTCTCGCCGGACGCGCCCGCGCTCGCGGCCAGCTCCAACCACTCCGCGCTCAACCTCGCGAACGCGGCCGGCGCCTGGCTCGGCGGCGTGGTGATCGCGGCCGGCTACGGCTACCTCTCCACCGCCTGGGTCGGCGCGGTTCTCTCCGTCGCGGGCCTGGTCGTCCTCGCCGCGTCGCGCATGCTGGAACGGGCACAACCACCCCTCGAGGTTGGTTTGCCCGCGACGCAAACGGGTAGATGATCAACGGCTGTTCTCGTCTAAGGAGTTTCCCCATGCGTGTTCTGGGCGAGCGCTACCGCCTCGAACACCGCATCGGCGTGGGCGGGATGTCCGAGGTGTGGCGCGGGCACGACGACGTGCTGGACCGGCCGGTCGCGGTCAAGCTGATCGCACCGCACCTCGCCGAGGCGGAGGCCGTGGTCGAGCAGGTGCGCACCGAGGCGCGCTCGGCCGCGCGGCTGGCCCATCCGAACGTGGCCAGCGTGCACGACTTCGGCATGTCCTCGGTGCTGCCCGGACAGCCCGCGCCGTACATCGTGATGGAGCTGGTCGAGGGCGAGACGCTCGCCGACCATCTGCGTGCCGGCCCGCTGGATTGGCAGATCGCGGTACGCGTCTGCGCCGAGGTGGCGGCCGCGCTCGCCGCCGCGCACGTGCACGGCATCGTGCACCGGGACATCAAGCCGGCCAACATCATCCTCACTCCGGCCGGGGTGAAGGTGCTCGACTTCGGCATCGCCGCGCTGGTCGGCGAGCCGGACACCGGCCTGGACGGCACGATCGTCGGCACGCCCGCGTTCGTCGCGCCCGAGCGGCTGGAGGCGGACACGGTCACGCCGGCCACCCCGGCCGCGGACGTCTACGCGCTCGGCGTGCTGCTCTACCTGTGCCTGGCGCGCCGCCTCCCGTGGACGCCGTCCGACCTGCCCGGCGTACCGCCGAATGCGATCCCGCCCGGCGTCGAGGCGGCCCCGCTGCCGCCGATCCCCGGTCTCCCGGACGAGGTCGCCGCGCTCTGCCTGCAGTGCATAGCCCGCGACCCGGCCGAGCGCCCGACCAGCTTCGCGGTCGCGCTGCTGCTGGCCGCCGCGGTGGACGCGCAGGTCTACGTGCCACTGGCCGGTACGGCACCGCTGGTCCGCGAGGTCGCGCCCGGCACCCCGTGGGAGGACCAGGCCACCGACGTGCTGGAGGCGCCGGGCCGGCACCGCGCCGACCCGTGAGCCGTTGACTCTGACACCGTGTGAGGCGGAAGCCTTGGGGGTGTCATGTTCAGCATCGGGCAGTTCGCCGTACTGGGCCGGTTGTCGGTCCGCATGCTGCGCCATTACGACGCGATCGGGCTGTTGCGCCCGGCCCGCGTGGATGAGCTCAGCGGATACCGCTACTACAGCGCCGCTCAGTTGTCGCGGCTCAACCGCATCGTCGCGCTCAAGGACCTCGGCTTCAGCCTGGACCAGGTCGGCCGGATCGTCGACGAGCGGGTCGACGCCGGGCAGCTGCGCGGGATGCTGCGGTTGCGCCAGGCGGAGCTGGCGGAGCGGGTCAGCGCGGACCGGGCCCGGCTGGCCCGGGTAGCGGCGAGGCTCCGGCTCATCGAGAGCGAGGGTCAGATGGCCACGGAGGAAGTCGTGATCAAGGACGTTCCGGCGGTGCGGGTGGCGCAGCTGTCCGCACCGATCGGCGGGTGGGGGCCGGAGCACATCAGCCCGGTGCTCGGGCCGCTGTTCCAGGACCTGTGCACGCGGGTGGAGACGGCCGGGATCCGGATCGTCGGACCCGGCGTGGCGCACTACGCGACGACCGAGGCCGGCGAGGGCAGCACGGTCTTCGCGGCAGTGCCGGTGCCGGCCGGCACCCCGCCGCACCCGGCGTTCGACGTGCTGGACCTGCCCGCGCTGCCGGCGGCGGCGACCGTGATCCACCGCGGCCGGCCGGACGAGATCGAGGCGGCGTACCAGACGCTGGGTGCCTGGGTGGAGCAGAACGGCTACCGGGGTACGGCGCCGCCGCGCGAGGTGAGCCTGGAGGTGCCGGAGGATCGTGCCGCCTGGGTGACCGAGGTGCAGTTGCCGGTGACCCGCGCCTAAACGGCCGGGGCGGCGGGTGTCCGCCGCCCCGTACCGCGGTCGGGGGTTGATCGTGATCCGCAGTGGCGTGGTCGTGCGGATGTCCTGGTGGTTGTTCGCCAGCCGCAGGCCGTTGAACGTGGCCGCGCCGACCGCCGGCCCCTGATTCGGCTCCGGCAGTGGCGGAGAGCGGGACGGTGACCGTGTTTCAGCTGCCCGGGTCGAACGTGCGCCCGGCCGCGGCCGCGGCCGCGAGCGTGGCGCCGGTCGCGCCGTCCTGCACCGCGATCGTCTGGGTGCGCGCCTCCCAGCCGGTGGGCAGCCGCGGCACCAGGTGGGCGACCGTGGCCGCCGTGCCCAGGTCCACTTCGATCCACTGCGGCCAGACGTGGTTCACGCTCTCCCAGTAGGTGGCCGGGTCGCCGCCAAATGTTGCAGAGACGCTACGGCCACGTCAACGATCGGCTTCCATATCTGGGAGCTGTGCGGCTTTTATCCACATAGGCCGGTGTCGCGCTCCCCCGCCCGGCCGAGATTCGGCGCACCACCGCCACCGCGCGGGTGGCGCGTCGTTGAAGGCGTTGGGCCGCGCCCCTGCCCGGACGGCGGCGGTCCACACCGTTCGCCGACGTCGCGGCACCGATCGGCGCACATCGACGCGGGACGTTAGCCCTATCGGGGTAGCCCGGTCAGCCGGACCGCACGCTTGAGCGCTCAATCTTCCCGCACGGACAACGGATGTCCGCCGAACGCGCGATCCGGCAGATTCGTCATCAGCGCCGCACCGGCGCGCGAGCCACGGCTCCCGCACGAGGACCCGAAGGACCAGCACCATGCACCAGTTCCCGCCCGCTCGCAGGCACCACCGGCGCGTCGTCAACCGGTGCCGGCCGGGGGGCCGCGCGGCGCGGCGGGACACGCGGCGGCCACCGGGCACGCCGGCACAGTGAGCTACCGGTAGGGGCGGGCGAAGGGCTGGGGAGACACCCGTCCGCCCCTACCGGTGACGGACCCGAAAGGTGAGCGCATGCGGACCATCTACCGCTGGCGCTGGGTGGCGATGTCGGTGGCGGCACTGGCGATGACCGCCCTGCTCGGCGGGCTGTCGGTGCACGCGGACGCGACCGCGGCGGAGAAACCGGTGGCACCGGCGGGCGGCACCGAGACGATCCGTTTCCGGCTGCGCAGCGAGCCGGTCGAGGCACCCGCGCCGGGCACCACCACGCCGCTGCGCATCCGGCTGACCAACCCGCACGACGGCCGGGTACGGATCGACGCGCTGGTCGGCAGCGTCCTGACCGTGTCCCGGCCGGACTGCCACGCGACCACGTCCGACCTGACCGTCGGCCCGTACCACGCGCCGCCCGGGCTGCCGTTCACGCTCGGGCCGGGCGAGACCGTCGACGCCGGGACCATTCCGGTGTTCGTGCCGCCCGCGGCGTCCGCCGCCTGCCGCACCGCGACCTACCAATTCCTGATCATCGGTACGGGAGTTCGCCTGCCGGCATCGCAGTCCGCTTGAGAATTTTTCGACGATCGCGGTTTTGCGAGATAAAATTCCCGCGACGCGTACCGGTGCCCACGCTCTGTTACCGCCGACACTCCCGACCTCGGGTGTGCCGGTCAGCTCTGGCGGTACGCCGGATCGGCTCCCCGCTCAGCGGGGAGCCGATTTTATGCTGGAGCCCATGCAGTGGGGCGATCTTCTGGACCGGGCCACCCGGCTGGCGAGCGGTGGCACGCGCCGCATCCTGGGCATCGCGGGCCCGCCCGGCGCCGGGAAATCGACGGTCGCCGCACGCCTCGGCGCCGCGCTGACCGAGGCCGGAGCGGCCGTCACGGTCGTACCGATGGACGGTTTTCACCTCGCCGACGCGGAGCTGCACCGGCTCGGCCGGCACGCGCGCAAGGGTGCGCCGGACACGTTCGACGGTGCCGGGTTCGTCGCGCTGCTGCACCGGCTGCGGTCGGAGACCGGCGGCGTGGTCTACGCGCCGGAGTTCCGCCGGGAGATCGAGGAGCCGGTCGCCGGTGCGATCCCGGTGCCACCGGAGACCCGGCTGGTCATCACGGAGGGCAACTACCTGCTGGTGCCGGACGGCGTCTGGGCCGGCGTGCGCGGGCTGCTGGACGAGGCCTGGTACCTGGACCTGGACGAGCCGGAACGGCTGCGCCGGCTGATCGCGCGGCACATCGCGTTCGGCCGGGACGAGGCGAGAGCACGGTCGCACGCGCTCGGCAGCGACCAAACCAACGCGGAGTTGATCGCCACTACCAAGGGCCGCGCCGATCTCATCGTTCCACTGACATGACATTCGCACTATTGCCCTGATCCACGGTCCGGGCGGACGATATGCGCTCACACCTTTCGGCTGACAGACCGATATCAGACACAAGACCGGATCCGGAGGTTGGCAGGCCCGTGACCGCCCGCCGCATGATGGCCGCGCACGCCGCGGTGATGATCGTGCTCGGCGCCGCCGTCTTCACCCCGCTGCCGGACTCGCTGATCTTCGCGCTGATCGGCCTGGTCACGATCGGCGCGATCGTCACCGGGGTGCGGTGGAACGGTCCGCTGCGCCGCGCGCCGTGGTGGTGGCTGGCCGCGGCCGCCGGTGTGATGGCGCTCGGCGACACGTTCTACGGCCAGTACGCGCACGGCGCCCGGCTGATCGTGTCCGAGGTGGCCTACCTGGCGATGTTCCCGCTGATCGTGATCGGCCTGATCCAGCTGACCCGGCCGAGCGGGCTGCTCCGCGACCGTTCCCGGCTGATCGACTGGCTCACCTTCGGCGCCTCGGTCGCGCTGCTGGCCTGGGTGCTGCTGCTCGGCCCGGCGCTGCGCACCGACGGCGGCGACGTCACCAGCGCGGCCACCCACTCGCTCGGCTGCCTGTTCCTGCTGCTGGCCACGGTCGGTGTCACCATCGACACCCGGCTCAGCGCGTCCGTGACGCTGCTCGCCGTCGGCGCCGCCGGCCTGCTCTTCGGCGACGTGGCCTGGCTGGTGCTCGACCTGCGCTACGGCGGCTGGCCGGAGGGCAGCCCGTTCGAACTCGCCTACCTGCTGTTCTACACCGCCTGGGGCCAGGCCGCGCTGCACCCGTCGATGTCCCGGCTGACCTCACCGCCTGCGGCCGAGCCCGGCGAACTGCGGCTGGTGTGGAAGGTGCTGCTCGGCGTCTCGGTCCTGATCCCGCCGGGCGTGCTGCTGGTCGAGACGGTGCGCGGCGAGGTCGTCGACGGCGTGATGATCGCCGCGCTGGCCACGGTGATCTACGGCGCGGTCTTCGCCCGGCTGTTCGACGCCGTGGAGAAGCACCGCCGGCTGCTCGCCCGCGAGCGGCACCTGCGGGAGATCTGCGGCGCACTCGTCGCGGCCGCCGGTCCGGACGAGGTCGACCGCGCGATCCGCGGCGCGGTCAGGGCGCTGCTCAACGACGCCGGCCACCGGATCGTGCTGTCCGTGCACCGCGCCGACGGCAAGCCCGCGGCCGCGAACAGCGTCTGGGGTCCCGGCATGCCCACGCCGTACCCGCTGCCCACGCCCGCGGCCGCCCGGCGCACCCGCCTGCTGCGCACCCACACGCTGCACCCCGCGCTCGCCGACCAGCTGGGCAACCTCCCCGGCACGCTGGTCTGCCCGCTGGTGCTGGACGACGCCACGATCGGCCCGCCCCGGGTCGGCGCGCTCTTCGTCTCCGCCGACACGCACGTGCTGCGGGCCCTGCAGGATAGCATCGAGGTGGTCGCGGTGCAGGCCACGCTGGCGCTGGAACGGATCTTCCTGACCGCCGAGATGACCCGCCGCGAGTCCGAGCAGTACGTCTCCGCGGTCGTCCAGAACACCAGCGACGTGGTCCTGATCGTCGACGAGGCGGACCGCATCCGCTACTACTCCCCCTCGCTCCCCATCGTGCTCGGCATCCGGCCCCGCGCGTTCGGCACGCTGGCCGACCTGATCCAGTCCGACGACCGGCCGCAGATCGATCGCACGTTCGAGCTGGCCCGCGGCTCCGGCAACACGGACGGCGTCCGCGAGGAGTGGAGCCTGCTCCGCGACGACGGCAGCCGCATCGTCCTCGACGTCAGCTGCCGCGACCTGCGCGCCGACCGCCTGGTCCGCGGCTACGTCCTGACGCTCTGCGACGCGGCCGGGCGCCACCGTAAGGAACAGGCGCTGATCCAGCGGGCGCTGCTCGACTCCGCCCCGGGCAAGAACCGCCGGTCGGTCACGAACCGCTTCAAGTGAGCCACCGGCGCCGGCCCGCCCCGCGCGCCCGAATGTCCGGCACTTCGTGCCGAGATCTCACAGTAGAGCCGGTCCGCCGCGCCTGAGTTGCGCCTCAGGGTGTGCGAAAAGCCGTCCACTTCGCCCGTGGATCGACTTTTCGCACACCTGAGCGGCCGCTCATGGTCGTCAGAAGCGGCACGGGGCCCGGCGCCGTCGAGCCGGGCCCATGCGTCAGCTGAGTCGCCGAACCGCCTCGTCGACGTGGGCATCGGATGCGGTCAGCGCGACCCGGACGTGCTTCGCGCCGGCCGGGCCGTAGAAGGCGCCGGGAGCCACCAGGATCCCGCGCTCGGCCAGCCAGGCGACCGTGTCCCAGCAGTCCTCGTCCCGGGTCGACCAGAGGTAGAGCCCGGCCTCGGAATGCTCGATCCGGAAGCCGGCCGCGGTCAGGCCCGCCCGCAGCCTCTTCCGGCGTGCCTCGTAGCGAGCGCGCTGCTCGGTCACGTGGTGCTCGTCGCCGAGGGCCGCGGTCATCGCGTCCTGAACCGGCTCCGGGACGATCATGCCGGCGTGCTTGCGCACGGACAGGATCTCGGCCACGATCCCCGGGTCGCCGCCCAGGAAACCGCCGCGGTAGCCGGCCAGGTTGGAGCGTTTGGACAGCGAGTGCACCGCGAGCACACCCGCGTAGCTGTCGCCGCGCACCTCGGGCGAGAGCACGGAGACCGGCTCCGCCTCCCAGCCGAGCGGCAGATAGCACTCGTCACTGGCCACGATCGCGCCGCGCTCGCGCGCCCAGTCGACCACCTTGCGCAGGTGCGCGGCCGGGAGCACCCGGCCGGTCGGGTTGGACGGCGAGTTGATCCACACCAGCCGCACGCGCTCCGGCCCGAGCGCGGTGAGCGAGTCGGAACGGACCGCCCGGGCACCGGCGAGCGTGACGCCCACCTCGTACGTCGGGTAGCCCACCTCCGGGATCACCACGGTGTCGCCGGGACCGATGCCGAGCAGCGTGGGCAGCCACGCGACCAGCTCCTTCGAGCCGATCGTGGGCAGCACGCCGAGACCGGGCAGGTCGGCACCGCAGGTGGCCGCGAGCCAGGCCGCGATGGCGGCGCGCAGTTTCGGGTTACCCGCGGTCAGCGGGTAACCCGGCGCGTTCGACCCCGCGGCCAGCGCGTCGCGCACGACCGCGGGGACCGGGTCGACCGGCGTGCCGATCGACAGATCGACGAGCCCACCGGGATGGGCGGACGCCGTCGCCTTCGCCGGGACGAGCTGGTCCCAGGGAAAGTCCGGCAGTCGCGCCGCGAGGCCGGTCAGTGGCCCTCGCCGCGCGGCGGCTGGCCGGCGACGAACGGGTCGTCCTTGTCGATCTTGCCAACCTTGGAGGCGCCACCGGGCGAGCCGAGGTCCTCGAAGAAGCTGTAGTTGGCCGAGGTGTAGTTCTTCCACTGGTCCGGCACGTCGTCCTCGTAGAAGATCGCCTCGACCGGGCAGACCGGCTCGCACGCACCGCAGTCGACGCACTCGTCCGGGTGGATGTAGAGCATCCGGTTGCCCTCGTAGATGCAGTCGACCGGGCACTCCTCGATGCATGCCTTGTCCAGAACATCGACGCAGGGCTCGGCGATGATGTAGGTCACGGGTCTCTCCTCCGATACAACGCCGCTCGCTTCACAACCCACGGCGCATAAGAGCCTAGTATCTCGCCGGGGAGGGGGTCGATCGTGCTCCGTAGGCAGGATGTGGGACACCGGGTCGTAGTGCGGCGAATTGTCGGTTCCCGCGGTGGCCGGACGCTCTTTTCCGACTCACTGGGCGAACTGGTCGCGCTGAGCGAGACCGATCTCACGATCGCAACCTCGGCCGGTACGGTCCGGGTACCACTGGACGAGGTGCACCGCGCCAAGCGGGTGCCGCCCACCCGGCGCCCGACGGCCGCCGACGTGATCGCCTCCGAGATCGCCGCGAACGAGGCCTGGCCCGCGCCGGTGCAGGAACGCCAGGGTGGCTGGCTGCTCCGCGCGGCCGGTGGCTGGACCGGGCGGGCCAACACCGCGCTGCCGATCGGCGACCCGGACCGGCCGCTGCCCGCGGCCGTCGACGCGGTCGAGGCGTGGTACCGCGCGCACGGGCTGCCACCGCGGATGAACATCCCACTGCCGCTGGCCGCGCCGGTGAACGCGGAGCTGGATGCGCGCGGCTGGACGACGGCGCCGCTGACGCTGTTCCAGACCGCGCAGGTCGCCGCGATCCTGGAGGCGGCGCCGGACCGGCACGACCTGCCCGCGGTACGGGTACGGGACCGGATGACCGAGGAATGGCTCGCGGTCGCGTCCGCCCGGAAGGGCACGCCGCCGGAGGTCGCGCGGCACGTGCTGACCGCGGTGCCGGAGATCGCATTCCTGGAGGTGTACGGAGACGACGGCACCCCGATCGCGATCACCCGTGCCACGGTCACCGGCGACGGCGAGTGGCTCGGCGTGGCGCTGGTCGACGTGCTGCCGGAACATCGGCGCCGCGGCCTCGGCTCGCACCTGATGCGAGCGGCTGCGCTCTGGGGCCGGGAGATCGGCGCACGCCGCGCCTTTCTCCAGGTCGAGGAGCACAATACGGCCGCGGTGGCGCTCTACGCCCGCCTCGGCTTCAGCACCCACCACACCTACCTGACCCGCACCGCACCCGCCTGACCCCCCGCCTCGCCGCACCATGCTGGCGGCCCAGCGGCGGCCCACCACGGCGCACCATCTCCGGCGCGGAACTCAGCCCCCGCAGACACCAGCCTTGTCACGAGATATCGGACATGCCGCGTACGGGGTCGCCGACGCGCGCGAGTAACCGATCAACGAATTCTCCCCCCGGGGTGCGGATATCTATATCGCAATATTTCGGGCATTGGGTGGCCGGATCGGCCCCTCGCGCCCTTGGGTCGCGGCGGGGTGCCGCGGCCCAAGGGGAACTCGCGTGGTCGTGGTGACCAGCGGCGGAACCGGCTCCGCCGCGGCGTCCGGAGCGGAGCGCCAGCGGAGCCGGAGGACACCGCGCGGTTGGCCCGCGGGAGCATGCCCGGCGTCACCACGCCGAAAGCGGGAAAATCCGCTTTTGTGCCTTTGCGCACGACAACGCACGGCGCCGGGACGCCCCCCGCCGACGGATCACCGGCGCGCGAACCTGCCCTGCCGGCGAAGCGCCGGCGCCGGATCGCCCGGCGCCCGATCGCCCGGCGCCCGATCGCCCGGCGCCCGATCGCCCAGCACCGGATCGGCCAGCACCGAATCGCCCACCGGCGGGTCGCCCGGCACCGGACCGGCTAGCGGCGGATCGTGCTGCGGCGGTTCTTGGTCGGGCGGGCAGCGGCGAGGCGGTTCTCCTCGTAGCGCTTCAGGGACTGGGAGCGGTAGTCCCAGCCGAGGACCATCAGCACCAGGTAGCCGAGGATCGCACCGCCGATGGTGAAGCCGAGATAGAGCCAGATCTGGGCGAAGAACGCGCCCGCACCGTTCCGGAACGGGGAGTCACCGCTGATGAACGGGCCGGCCAGCACCGTCAGCAGCATCGCGGTGGTCACGATCGCGACCAGGTCGCCGCTCCACGAGTCGAGCGGGCGGGCGCGGCCCCAGCGGAATGCGAGCACCGCGGTGATCAGGCCGATCACGATGAACATGATGGTCGAGACCGTGTCCTGCGCGCTCAGGTCGTCGTCGAACGCGAAACGCCCGACGAGCCGGGCCACCACGTTGACCAAGAACAGCACACCGGCGAGCACGCCAACCGGCAGCCAGCGGTTCCTCATCGTGACGCTCCCCTCCCCTGGCCGCAGACGATGCGCGGCCGGGACTCATAGGTCCAGCTGAACTTCTCGCGACCGGCTTCCTCGCCGTCCTTGCGGAAGATACGCCACGCGTCCTGGGAGAAGCCTCGGGAACCCGGCTCGAATTCACAGTCCGGTCCGGGATCGCGGTATTCGACCGCGGGTTCGGTGACGGCGGTGCGCGGGCCGTACTCGGTGTCGATCCGGTCGAACACGCGGGTGCCCCAGAGCGAGACGGTGACGGCCCGGCCGGACACCCGCACGTCGGCCAGCACGCCGTGCCCGGTGTCGTTGCGGACGCGGAGGTCCCGGCCGGGGCCGCTGGTCGCCTCCAGCACGGCCGGCAGGTACTCCTGGTAGGTCGCGTGCGGGTGGTGCTCGACGATCTCCAGCCCGGCGCGGTAGGCGGCCTGGAACACGGTCGCGGCGAGCTGCGGGCTCGCACCGGTGTGCAGCGAGTATGTGTCGCCCGGCCGGATCAGCGTGCCGGCCGGCCGGTCCGCCACCTCGGCCGGGCCGTACGTGGTGAACGTGGCCAGCCGTTCCGTGATGCCGAGCCGCTCCACGTCCTCGGTGGTCACCGCCGGCCGGGTCTCGGTGAACGCCGCGGTCACCGCGCGGTCGCCGGTGCGAGGCAGCACGGCGAGCAGGTCACGGGCGAGCGCGGCGGTGTCCACGGCGCGGCCGCTGACGCTCTCGGTGATCCGCGGCCAGCCGCCGTCCACGTCGACCGACGCGTCCCGGACCGGTGTCTCCAGCCCGGCCAGCACCGGCGCGAGGCCGTCCCGCAGCCGC
This sequence comes from Catenuloplanes indicus, assembly GCF_030813715.1. Classification (NCBI taxonomy): domain Bacteria; kingdom Bacillati; phylum Actinomycetota; class Actinomycetes; order Micromonosporales; family Micromonosporaceae; genus Catenuloplanes; species Catenuloplanes indicus. The sequence goes on along the minus strand of NZ_JAUSUZ010000001.1, from coordinate 5,781,994 downwards.
CGCTCGTCGATCCGCGGCGTGAGCGGGTCGCCGTCGAAGACCAGACTCTGCGCGATCACCTCGGGCGCGACGTCGAACACGCCCGCGCGGACCGGCGCGGCGGTCGCGGGCACCGCGAGCTCGGTGAGCAGCCGGTCGACGTCCGCGCGGGTGGTGGCCGGCGGCGTCTCGGTGAGCGCGACGCGGGCCACGTCCCGGTGGGCCCAGGCCGCGGTGACCGCGGCCGCGGCGGCGCGCGCGTCGATGCCGCGCTCCGGCTCCGGGTAGACCGGGACCGGCGTGGTGCCGTCGTACGTGATCGCGGCGGGCGTGCCGGGCGTGGCCAGCTTCGCCCGGACCGCGGCCGCGTGCAGCACGTCGTGCAGCTTCGCCTCGTCGACCGTGACCACCGGCGGCACGTCCGCGACGCCGATCAGCCGGCCGTCGCGGGTCGCGGCCGCGATCGTGGCCGGTACGTCGACGGCCAGGCCGATCGCGACCGGGTCGACCTTCACGATCTCCGCTCCGGCCAGGGACACCGTGAACGGCTCGGTCAGCCGGCGTGCGCCACCGAGGTCGGTACGCAGCCGGTCGCCGGCCTCCGCACTGGTCAGACCGCCTAGCTCGACGCCGAGCACGCGGGTGCCACGCGGGATGTCGCCGCGGCCGGCCCACGCCACGCCGGCGCCTCCGGCGAGCACCGCGACGACCAGCACACCGGCCATGACGACCGGCCAGCGGCGGCGGGCCGGGGCCTGCTCGGCCGGGGAGTTCGGCAGCGCGACGGGGGCGAACCCGGCGATGCGGGCGAACCGCACGGTCGGCGCGTCATCCTCGGAGGGCGCGGAAGGCGGGAGAACGGTCACGGTCGGCACCTCGGGCTCAGTGGATCAGCCCGAGCCATGCTGCCCGCGAGTTATGACAAACGGATAACGTTTCCCCTGCTCAGGGGCGGTTTGGCGGAAGAATCACGCGGTACGCGACACCGGCGAACGCCATCGAGCCGGTGAAGATGGTGGCGAGTCCGACCCAATTGGTGTCGACGAGCAGAATGTCCCCTTCGCTGGTGCTCCCGGCCGCGACCATCAACACCACGAACCAGGCCAGCGCCGGCAACGCCACCGCCCACTTCGCGCCGACCGCGCGGAGCGCGAACCAGGCCAGCGCCACGTTCGCCACGACCGCGCCGAGCGCGGACGCGCCGATCAGGAAACCGCCCACGCGTAGCGGCGTGTAGAAGACCTCCAGGATCGCGGTCACGATCGCGGCCAGCACCACCAGCACGCCGCCCGCGATGCGCAGCGTGAGGTCGGTGACGGTCATGCCCTTCGCCTCCGGCAGCGGCTCCAGCCACTCCGGGTCGATCTCCAGCGCCGGGACCTTGTGCGGGTACGGCGAGGGGGGCGGCGCGCTCACCTCGACAGCGCCCCGACGGGCAGCTCGGCGTCGATCCCGGCGAACAGGTCGCTCTCCCAGCCGTGCGGACCGTCGCCGGGGCCGCGCTCGCCGTACGCCAGCGTGTAGAACTCGACGCCCATGAACTCGCCGCCGAAGTTGCCCGCGATCGAGTAGAGCCAGGAGTCCAGCGGGATCTGGCTGGCGTGCGCCTTCATCGCCGCGACCTTGGCGTCCGCCGAGTCGGTGGCGTCGATCCGGGCCGCGATCTCCTCGTCGGAGGAGCCGAACGGCAACTCGTCCGGCACGTCGACGCCGGAGAACGGGTTGCCGGTGGTCGCACCGAACTGCTCGATGCCGGCCGCGAGCACGCTGCGCGGCGTGGCCTGGAAGTAAATCTTGTCAGGCCCGAAGCCCTCGGCGCGGGCCAGCTCGCAGGCACGCATGGTCACCCGGTGCGCCTGGATGTGGTCCGGGTGCCCGTAGAAGCCGTTGTCGTCGTAGGTGACCACCACCTGCGGCCGGGTCTCCCGCATGATCTCGACCAGGTAGCCGGCCGCGGTGTCCAGGTCGGCCTGCCAGAACGCGCGCGGCGCGGAGTTGGTGGCCAGGCCCATCATCCCGGAGTCGCGGTAGCGCCCGGCACCGCCGAGGAACCGGCGGTCGGTCACGCCGAGCGCGGCACAGGCCGCGTTCAGCTCGGCCACCCGGTAGCCGCCGAGCTGGTCGGCCGCGTCCGCGGCGAGCCCGACCAGCTCGGGCAGGTGGATCTCGCCCTCCTCGCCGAGCGTGCAGGTCACCAGCGTCACCTGGGCGCCGGCGGCCGCGTAGTGAGCCATCGTGGCGCCGGTCCCGATCGACTCGTCGTCGGGATGGGCATGCACCAGCAGGAGGCGGCGGGCCGCGCTGTGCGTCGTCACCCGAGACACTTTACGCGGGGTCCCGCGCACCGGAGAAACAGCCCAAAAGCACGGTTTCTGGAGGATGATCTGACAGTGGACTACCCAGGACTAGCCGCCCGCACCCGCCGGTTCACCAACGGAAGCCCGCTCTCGGTCAGCGTCGCGGGCGACGGCGGCCGGGTGGTGTTCATCCGATCGAGCGGTCCCGAGGACCCGGCCGGTTGCCTGTGGATGCTGGACACGGCGACCGGCACGGAACGGCTGGTCGCGGAGCCGGTCGAGCTGACCGGTGACCGGCACGACGGCATCACGTCGTACGCGCTGGACCGCAACGGGCACATCGCGGCGTTCACCATCGCCGGGCGGCTGTTCCGCGCCGATCTGATCAACGGCGACGTGGTCGAGGTGGCCACGTCCGGGCCGGCCGTGGACCCGCGCCCGGATCCGGCCGGCGAGCGGATCGCGTACCTGACCGCGCACCCCGGGCTGACCGCGCGCGGCGAGCCGACCGCCACGACCGCGCTGCACATCGTGGAGCCGGACGGCACCGACGTGATGCTCGCCGGTGAGCGGGACAGCAACGGCTCGGTCGCCTGGGGCGCGATCGACTACCTGGCCGGTGAGGCGTTCGACCGGGGGCGCGGCTACTGGTGGTCGCCGGACGGGCGGACCGTGCTGGCCGCGCGGGTGGACACGTCCCGGCTCCCCCGGCTCTACCTGCACGACCCGGTCGATCCGGGCGAGCCCGCGCCGAGCCTGGCGTACCCGCGCGCCGGTGGCCCGAACCCGCAGGTCAGCCTGCACCTGCTGGACCTGGACGGCGGCTGGGTGGATGTGCACTGGGACCGGGAGACGTACCCGTACCTGGTCTCGGTGCGCTGGGCGGACGGCGGCCCGCTGATCGCGGTGCTGCGCCGGTTGCAGCAGCACGGCCTGGTGCTCTCCGTCGATCCGCGCACCGGCGAGACGCAGGTGCACGCGGAGCTGACCGACCCGCGCTGGGTCGAGCCGATCGAGGGCACGCCCTGCCACCTCCCGGACGGCCGGGTGCTGGTCGGCGGCGAACTGGCCCACGACGGGTACGACGCGCGCTGCCTCTTCGCGGACGGCAGCCTGCTCACGCCACCCTCGCTCTACGTGCGCCGGGTGGTCGGCCCGGTCGCCGGCGGCGCACCGGACCTGCTGGTCGAGGGCACCGACGGCGAGCCCGCGGAACAGCACGTCTACCGGATCCGGGGGACGCTCGGGGCCGGCGGCATGGAGGCGAAACGGCTCACCACCGAACCCGGCTGGCACGTCGCGGCCGCGGCCGGCGGTCTGATCGCGATCGGCCGGCTGTCGCTGGACCAGGCCGGCACGCAGTGGACGGTCTGGCGGGGCGAGACACGCGCCGGCGAACTGGCCTCGCACGCGTCCCCACCGCCGTTCGCGCCGCGCCCCGCGCTGTCCCGGGTCACCGACCGCCGGCTGCCGGCCGCCGTGCTCTACCCGCGGCAGCACGCCGGCGGCCGGCTGCCGGTGTTGCTGGACGTCTACGGCGGGCCCGGCCGGCAGGAGGTACTGGCCGCGCGCGCCTGGTGGCTGGAACGGCAGTGGTGGGCCGACGCCGGCTTCGCCGTCGTGACGATCGACAACCGGGGCACGCCCGGCATCGCGCCCAGCTTCGAGAAGGTGGTCCACCGGCGGCTCGCCGACATCGCGCTGACCGACCAGGTCGACGCGCTGCACGCACTCGCCGAGAAGCACCCCGACCTGGACCTGCACCGGGTGGCGATCCGCGGCTGGGCGCTCGGCGGCTGGCTGGCCGCGCTCGCCGTGCTCCGCCGCCCCGACGTCTTCACCTGCGGCGTGGCCCGCACCCCGCTGACCGACTGGTCACTGCACAACACCGCGTTCACCGAGCGCTACCTGGGCCTGCCGGACGACGAGGTCTACGCACGGCACAACCTGGTCGAGATCGCCGCCGAGCCACCGGCGCGCCCCGCGGACGCACGTCCGCTGCTGCTGGTGCACGGCATGGCGGACGACTCGATCATCGCGGCGCACACGCTGCGGCTCTCCGCCGCGATGGTCTCGGCCGGCCGCCCGCACGCGGTGCTGCCGCTCTCCGGCGTGACCCGGCTGGCCGCGGACGGCGTGGTGGAGCGTCTGCTCCCGCTGGAGCTGGACTTCGTCCGCCGCCATCTCTAGAGAACCCCAGCAGATCTTCTTCCCGCTTCCCGGGTGGTGGCGTTCCGAGTGCTCCCGCGCGCAAACCTCGCCTCCCGGCAAGACTCCGGCGAGGGCTGGGGCTCATGGCATCCCGGTGCTGTACTGGGACACGTGACGGATTCATCGCGCACAGAGATCCCGGCCGCACCGGAGCCCGCGTCGCCGGCACCGGACTCGCCCGGGTCCGGATCGGCGGCCGCATCAGAACACGGATCGGCGGCGGGGACGGGGCGGCGTGGGCCGGGCCGGCGTGGCTGGACGCTGATCGTGGCCGGGGCGCTGGTGCTGATCCTGCTGCTGATCTGCGGTGGGCTGATCGCGGCCGCGGCGGCCGTGCGTGGTGCGGTCAGCGCGGGGCGGCATGACCGGGCCGCGGCGGAGGAGGCGCGCGGTGACGTGGACGCGGCCTGCCTCGATCTGGAGGAGCGGCTCAACCGGCTGATCCCACCCGGCGCGACCACCGGGCCGGCCGCGCGCGCCGAGGCGATCCGGGACGAGAACACGGCGGCCCGGCCCTTCCTGCTGGAGCTGGAGCGGCTGCGCGCCGACGGCCACCGGCTGGATCAGTCCTGGGCGGACGGCTGGCGGCAGGTGATCGAGGCGCGGGCGAGCTACGCGGACGCGCTGGACCGGGCGGCGGACGGTGGCGATCCCGCGTTCTACCTGGCCCCGCGGGACCAGGACGCGGAGCCCGTGGCGGACGAACTGCTGGCGGACGGTCCCGATGCGTGCGCCGGCCCGCTGCGCCGGTTGATCAACCCATCGCTGTAGGTCTATGCAAGATCATCCGTCCATCTTGATCAGTGACCTTGGACACATTGTGTCGTAACGGGCCGGCAGGGGTTTCGTAGTCGGCCCGTAACACCCAGACTCCCTTGCGGATGGTCTGCGTCACACACGGCGTAACGTGTGTCACAGACGAGCGCGCGTTCACCGCATCAGGGGAGCCTGAATGACGTCGACGGCGACGAGGCCGGGCCGGGCCGCGATCACGGCCAGGACGCTCCGCACCGACCGGTGGTGGCTGCCACCGCTGATCACGGTCGTGGGTCTGGGTGCCTGGGTCACCTACGCCACGGTCCGGGTGTTCCTGCACGACGACTACTGGGTCGAGGCGTACCACTACCTCACGCCGTTCTACTCGCCGTGCGTGACCGAGCGATGCGTCGAGGAGGCGGCCCACTTCGGCCGGTTCCTGCCCGGCTGGTGGATCATCCCGGACGCCGCGATGACCCTGCCGTTCCTGCTGCTCTTCCGGCTGACCTGCTACTACTACCGGAAGGCGTACTACCGGGCGTTCTGGCTCTCGCCGCCGGCCTGCGCGGTGCCGGACGGCCACCGGCGGTACACCGGCGAGACGCGCTTCCCGCTGATCTTCCAGAACGTGCACCGGTACGCGTTCTACGCCGCCGCGATCATCTCCGTTATCAACACGTACGACGCGGCGCTGGCCCAGGCCACCGGGCTCGGCCTGGGCAACGTGATCCTCTGGGTCAACGTGATCATGCTGTGGGCGTACACGCTGTCCTGCCACTCCTGCCGGCACATCGCGGGCGGCCGGCTCAAGCACTTCTCGAAGCACCCGATCCGGTATCGCTTCTGGACGTTCGTGTCCGCGCTGAACGTCCGGCACATGCAGCTGGCCTGGATCACGCTCGGCACGCTCGCGCTGACCGACTTCTACATCATGGCGCTGGCCGCCGGCTGGTTCTCCGACCTGCGCATCATCAACTGAGGGCCGATCATGACGCGAACAGAACGGCACCGGTACGACGTGGTGGTCATCGGCGCGGGCGGCGCCGGGCTGCGCGCCGCGATCGAGGCACGCCTCGCCGGGAAGAAGACCGCGATCATCTCGAAGTCGCTGTTCGGCAAGGCGCACACCGTGATGGCCGAGGGCGGCGCCGCGGCCGCGCTGGGGAACGTGAACTCGCGGGACAACTGGATGGTCCACTTCCGGGACACCATGCGCGGCGGCAAGTTCCTGAACAACTTCCGGATGGCCGAGCTGCACGCGAAGGAGGCGCCGGACCGGATCTGGGAGCTGGAGACGTACGGTGCGCTGTTCGACCGGACCAAGGACGGGCGGATCTCGCAGCGCAACTTCGGCGGTCACGAGTACCCGCGGCTGGCCCACGTCGGCGACCGGACCGGCCTCGAGATGATCCGCACGCTGCAACAGAAGATCGTCTCCCTGCAGCAGGAGGACTTCCGCGAGTTCGGCGACTACGACGCGCGGCTGCGGGTCTTCGCCGAGACCACGATCACCGAACTGATGCTGGACGGCGACCGGATCGCCGGCGCGTTCGGTTACTACCGCGAGTCCGGCGAGTTCGTGCTGTTCGAGGCGCCGGCCGTGGTGCTGGCGACCGGCGGCGTCGGCAAGTCCTACAAGGTCACGTCGAACTCGTGGGAGTACACCGGCGACGGCCACGCGCTCGCGCTCCGGGCCGGCGCCAACCTGATCAACATGGAGTTTCTCCAGTTCCACCCGACCGGCATGGTCTGGCCGCCGTCGGTCAAGGGCATCCTGGTCACCGAGTCGGTGCGCGGCGACGGCGGCGTGCTGAAGAACTCCGACGGCAAGCGGTTCATGTTCGAGTACGTCCCCGACGTCTTCCGCAAGCAGTACGCGGAGACCGAGGAGGAGGCCGACCGCTGGTACGACGACCCGGACAACAACCGCCGCCCGCCCGAGCTGCTGCCCCGCGACGAGGTGGCCCGCGCGATCAACACCGAGGTCAAGGAGGGGCGCGGCACCCCGGCCGGCGGCGTCTACCTGGACGTCAGCACGCGCATGCCGGCCGAGACCATCCGCAAGCGCCTGCCGTCGATGTACCACCAGTTCAAGGAGCTGGCCGACGTCGACATCACGGCCCAGCCGATGGAGGTCGGCCCGACCTGTCACTACGTGATGGGCGGCGTGGAGGTCGACCCGGACACCGCGGCCGCGATCGGCGGCGTGCGCGGCCTGTTCGCGGCCGGTGAGGTCTCCGGCGGCATGCACGGCTCCAACCGGCTCGGCGGCAACTCCCTCTCCGACCTGCTGGTCTTCGGCAAGCGGGCGGGCGAGCACGCGGCCTTCCACGCGTCCGGCGGCGAGCGGCCACGGGTCTCCGCCGCGGCGCTGGAGGCCGCGGTGGCGACCGCGCTCAGGCCGCTGGAGCGCACCGGCGGCGACAATCCGTACCACCTGCAGCAGGAACTTCAGGCGATCATGGGTGACCTGGTCGGCATCATCCGGCGTGAGGCCGAGCTGTCCGAGGCGCTGAAGCGGCTGCACGAGCTGCGCGCCCGGGTCGCCACCGTCAGCGCCGCCGGCGGCCGCCGCTACAACCCCGGCTGGCACCTGGCGCTGGACCTGCGCAACATGCTGGTCGTCTCGGAGTGCACGGCCCGTGCCGCGCTGGAGCGGGCCGAGTCGCGCGGCGGGCACACCCGGGAGGACTTCCCCGCGATGGACCCGGCGTGGCGCCAGGTCAACCTGGTCTGCGCGCTGGACGGCGACGACGTGACGCTGACCCGCAAGCCGCTCCCGCGGATGCGGCCGGAGCTGCTGCGCCTGTTCGACCGGGCGGAGATGTCGAAATACCTGACCGACGAGGAACTGGCCGAGTTCGACGCGCTGCCGGAGGCATGAGCAGATGGGCACGAAGCGCAACTTCAGGGTCTGGCGCGGCGACGCGGACGGCGGCGACCTGCGGGACTTCCAGGTCGAGGTGAACGAGGGCGAGGTCGTGCTGGACATCATCCACCGGCTGCAGGCCACCCAGACGCCCGATCTGGCCTGCCGGTGGAACTGCAAGGCCGGCAAGTGCGGCTCCTGCTCGATGGAGATCAACGGCATGCCGCGGTTGAGCTGCATGACCCGGATGTCCACGTTCGCCCCGGACGAGACGGTCACGATCACGCCGCTGCGCACGTTCCCGGTCATCCGCGACCTGGTCACCGACGTCTCGTACAACTATCAGAAGGCCCGCGAGACGCCCGCGTTCGCGCCGCCGGCCGGGGTCGCGCCGGGCGAGTACCGGATGCAGCAGGTGGACGTGGAGCGGTCGCAGGAGTTCCGCAAGTGCATCGAGTGCTACCTCTGCCAGAACACCTGCCACGTGATCCGCGACCACGACGAGAACAAGCCGCCGTTCTCCGGCCCGCGCTTCTTCATCCGCGCGGCCGAGCTGGACATGCATCCGCTGGACGCGCGCTCCGACCGCAAGGAGTACGCGCAGGCGTCGATGGGGCTGGGCTTCTGCAACATCACGAAGTGCTGCACCGAGGTCTGCCCGGAGCACATCAAGATCACCGACAACGCGATCATCCCGATGAAGGAGCGCGTGGTCGACCGGCGCTTCGACCCGCTGGTGTGGCTCGGCCGCAAGATCTTCCGCCGGGACCAGCTGGAGGCCGCGGAGCGGGAGCCGGAGCCGGACCCGGCGCTGGGCTCGCTGCCCGCGCGCGACCCGCACCGGCCGGCCCGCGGACCGCAGGCGCCCGCGATCGACGCGGCCGGGCACCTGGCGATCACGGAGCTGACCTTCGAGAACCAGGGCGCGGGTTCCCCGTTCGGCGACGACGTCCGGTTCCCGCTGGACCCCGACGAGATCAATTACCACCATCCGGTACGTGGCGGGAGTGACCGCACACCGTCCCAGGCGATCTCCGAGGCGGTCGAGGACGAGCCGCATCACTGATGCCGCTGCCCGGCGCCATCGGGGTCGCTAGCCGGCGGCGGTCAGGTGGGCGCGGAGCGCCTCGACGATCGGGACGTCCGCGGGCAGCCAGAGCACCGAGTCCAGTTCGTCGACGGCGAGCCAGCGCAGCTCGCGGTGCTCCAGCGCGCGTGGCTGTGCGTCACCGATCAGCTCCGCGAGGTAGACCCGCAGCACCGCCCAGCCGTTGCCGAGCGGCACGTCGACGCCGAGCCGCGCTCCCGGCCGCACCGTGATGCCGAGTTCTTCCGCACATTCGCGCGCCACCGCATCGATCTCGGACTCGCCCGGCTCCACCTTGCCACCGGGGAACTCGAAGCGGCCGGCGACCTCCGGCGGCGCCGATCGCGCGCAGGCCAGGACGCGACCGCCGGAGAGGATGGCAGCGCCGACGACGACCTTCGACCGGGCCCGTTCCGTGTACACGGGCAACCAGAGTGCCAGATCAATCGGTATTTCGGGTGGACGGCATCACCTCTTAGTACGAGAAAGAGGTGGTCCAGTAGCCATGGACATGCCTGCCCGTCAGCGGGAAGACTAGGGGCGACACCATGACGACACGGCGACGATTCGGCCACAAGCTGGCAACGACGCTCTGCATCCGGGACGACCAGCCCGGGGGAGGCGTGGCGATGCGTGCTCTCTGGAGCAACACCGGTCGCACTGCGAACCGCGATTATCTCAGTGACGCCCTGACCGTACTGTCCGGCTGGACGCGCGACGGCCAGCAGCTCAGCCGCACCCTGGCGCTCAGCGAGGCACAACACGCCGACCTCACCGAGCGTATCCAGGTTGCGGCCGACGCGCTGCACCTCCGTCCGGAGATCCGGCGTCTGGAGGGGGAGACCCGCATCCGGGTCTCCGCCGTCGGTGCCGAGTCCATAACGGAAGGTCAGGTCGCGCTTGCCGCACGTATCGAGGATGCGTACCGTACCGTGACCGCCGCCTAGTGATCCCGGTCACAGCACGGCACGGCTAGCCTTCACGTCATGGCACAGGCGACCTATGACCGCAAGGAACAGCTGAAGCAGATCGAGAGCGGCCTGCTGGAGGGCGAGGACATCATCGCCGTCTACGACGCGGTCGGCGTCGGCACCGGCTTCATCGGCCTGACCAACCGCCGCGTGATCATCCAGGACAAGTCCTTCGTGGGCAAGAAGTTCGCGATCACCAGCATCCCGTACTCCAAGGTGACCAGCGTCAGCGTGGTCAGCAACGCGTCCTGGGCCGGCTCCTTCTTCGGCTCCAGCACCATCGCCATCAACGTCGGCACGCACACCTACGAGGTGGAGTTCCGCGGCGACCACAAGGCCCACCACGTGCACAACGTCATTCTCTTCTACATCTCGTAGCGGAGCGGGTCAGATCCGGACGATCGGCAGCGGCGTCTCGACGATGTCGCCGGCGCCGGTGCGGCGCAGCTCGTAGGCGCCGGCGGCATCCCGGTCGGCGATCGCCTCGGCGAGCGTGGTGCCGCGGAAGACCAGCCCGGCGCCGTTGTCCGTGGCATAACCGTGCGGTGCCAGCACGCCCTCGCGCATCAGCCGGTGCATCAGCGGCCGCCGCTGCTCCTCAGCGTCGTAGTGGACGCCGTTCGCGTACGGCAGCCAGCCCAGCCCGTCGGTGAACGCGCGCAGGTCCGGCCCGAAGCTGTCCGTGGTCCCGCCGAGCGTCCAGCAGATGCTGCCCGCGGAGACACCACCCATCACCACGCCGCTCTGCCACGCCTCGTGCAGCACCGACGGCAGGTCGTGCACCCGCCAGACCGCCATCATGTTCGCCACGCTGCCGCCGCCGACCCAGATGACGTCCTGCGCCAGCAGATGCGCGCGTACGTCCCGGTGATTCGGCATCGGGAACAGCGCGAGATGCGAGACCTCGAACCCCTCCGCGTTCAGCGCCGCGTAGAGGGCCGCCCGCGGGCCGATGTCGTCCCCGCCGGCCTGCCCGAGAAAGCACAGCCGCGGCCGCCGCCGACCGGTCTTCGCCAGCTCCCCGGCATACCGGTAGACCGGTCCCGCTGCCCAGTCGTACGGTCCCGCCCCCGCCCGCCGGAACACCATGCTGGTCGCCACGATCGTCGGCTCGTCCGCCGCCACGTTTCCCCCATCGACAACAGAACGAACCGCCCGCGAAGGCCGGCGCCGCCGGCACCGGCCCGCGGACGTGCGTGCGGTCAGACGTTGAAGCGGAACTCCACCACGTCGCCGTCCTGCATGACGTAGTCCTTGCCCTCCATGCGGACCTTGCCAGCGGCCTTGGCGGCGGACATGGAGCCGGCGGCGGTGAGGTCGTCGAAGCTGACGATCTCCGCCTTGATGAAGCCGCGCTGGAAGTCGGAGTGGATGACGCCGGCGGCCTCGGGGGCGGTGGCGCCGATCGGGACCGTCCAGGCGCGGGCCTCCTTCGGGCCGGCCGTCAGGTAGGTCTGCAGGCCGAGCGTGCGGAAGCCGACGCGGATCAGCTGGTTGAGGCCGGGCTCGGTCTGGCCGATCGACTCCAGCAGCTCGCGCGCCTCCTCCTCGGGGAGGTCGATCAGCTCAGACTCGATCTTGGCGTCCATGAAGACGGCCTCGGCCGGAGCGACCAGCTCGCGCAGCGAGGCGAGGAACTCCTCGTTCGCCAGCTCCTCCTCGTCGACGTTGAAGACGTAGAGGAACGGCTTCGCGGTGAGCAGGTGCAGCTCGCGCAGCTCGTCGACCTCGATGCCGGCCGCGGCGGCGCCCGCGTAGAGCGTGGTTCCTCCGTTGAGCAGCTCGGCGGCGGCCTTCGCGGCGGCGGCGACACCGGCCCGGTCCTTCTTGAGCTTCGCCTCCTTCTCCAGGCGCGGGATGGCCTTCTCCAGCGTCTGCAGGTCGGCGAGGATGAGCTCGGTGTTGATCGTCTCGATGTCGTCCTTCGGCGAGACCTTGCCGTCGACGTGCACCACGTTCGGGTCGGAGAACGCGCGGACGACCTGGCAGATCGCGGAGGCGTCGCGGATGTTCGCCAGGAACGCGTTGCCGCGGCCCTGGCCCTTGGACGCGCCGCGGACCAGGCCGGCGATGTCGACGAACGAGACCGGCGCCGGAATGACCTTCTGCGACTCGAAGAGCGACGCCAGCTTGTCCAGCCGCTCGTCCGGCAGCCCGACCACGCCGACGTTGGGCTCGATGGTGGCGAACGGGTAGTTCGCCGCGAGCACGTCGTTCTTGGTCAGGGCGTTGAACAGGGTGCTCTTGCCGACGTTGGGCAGGCCGACGATGCCGATGCTGAGACTCACAACGCACCAGGATAGTGCCCGCGCCGAACACGTATCGTCCCTGGTGATGATCTATCGGTATCTGACCGCGGCGGTGCTCGCCCGGTTCGCGGACGAGGGAGCGCGGGTCGCGCTGGTCCTGCTGGCGCTGGAGGCGGCCGGCAGCACGGTGCTCGGCGGCGCGCTGGCGGCCGCGTTCATGGTGCCGCACGTGCTGGCCGGGCCCGCGGTCGGCGCGCTCGCCGACCGGGCCCGCCGCCGGGCGCCGGTCTACCTGCTGCTGATCGGTGGCAACGGCGTGGCGATCACGCTGTGCGGCCTGCTGACCGGCCGGGTCCCGGCCGCGGTGGTGCTGGTCGTCGCGGTGCTCGGCGGCTGCTGCGCGCCGCTCGGCACCGGTGGCCTGTCCAGCCTGATCAAGGAGCTGTTCGCGCCGGAGCGCCGGGACCGGGTGTACGGCATGGACGTGATGACCTACAGCCTGGCCGGCATCTGCGGCCCGGCCGTGGTGGCCGGGATCGCGGAGCTGGCCGGGGCGCGGCCGGCCACGCTGGCGCTGGGCGCGGGCGCGCTCGCGGCCGGGCTGCTGGTGCTCACCCTGCCGCTGCCGGCCCGGGCCACGCCGGCGGCCACCGGCAACGTGCTGACCGGCGGGTTCGGCGCGATCTGGCGGATCCGGCCGTTGCGCGCGGTGACGCTGGCGACCGGGCTCGGCTCGGGCGCGCACGGCGCGTTCCCGGTGATCACGACGTTGCTGGCGATCGAGTTCCACGCCGGGTACGCGGCCGGTGCGCTGCTGTCCGCGACCGCGATCGGTGGGCTGGCCGGGTCGCTGCTCTACGCGCGCCATCCGATCGGGGCGAGCCGTCCCGAACGTACCGTCATGATCTGTCTGTTCGCCTCGGCGCTGCCGGTCGCGCTGGTGCCGTTCGTGCCCGGCGTGCTCCCGGCGATGCTGCTGTTCGGCCTGGCCGGGTTCTTCTTCGGCCCGCAGTCGGCCGCGCTCTTCGCCAGCCGGGACCGGCACGCGCCGCCGGCCGTGCACACACAGGTCTTCACGCTCGGCGCCGGGCTGAAGGTGACCGCGGCCGCGCTGGGCGCCGCGCTCGCCGGGTACGCGGCCGGTGCGGGCGCGGACGGCCTCATCCTCGCGTCCGCGGGCGTGTACGCGGCGGGCGGCGTGCTCGGCGCGGCGCTGCTGACCCGCGAGTAGGAAAACGGCCTGCAACCGGCGCCGGGTCTGAGGCGTGCGGTTGGTACGGGAACCACACACGGGGAGGCACTGACATGATCCGACGACTCGGCACGCTCACACTGGCCGCGCTGGTGCTCACGGCCTGCACGAACAGCGGCGACGACAGCGCGACGGGCCCGGCGCCGTCGCCCGTCCCCAGTGCGGCCGGCACGGCGAGCACGGCACCGGTGACCGCCGCGCCCGCGCCGTCCGGCACTGCCGCCGCGCCGTCCGGCACTGCCGCCGCGCCGTCCAGCGGTGCCCCCGCGCCCGGCGAGACCGGCGACGGCGACTGGAAGTCCGCCCTGGCCGCCGCGCTGGCGTGCCCGGCCGCCGCGCTGCCGGTGGAGCAGGGCCCGCTGGTGAACCGGGACCTGACCGGCGACGGCGTGCCGGACGTGCTGGTCGCCGCGGCCTGCACCGGCTCCACGTCGAGCTGGCCGTCCGTGGTGCACGCCTACGACGGAGCGCCGCCGGCCGGCCAGTGGCGGCGGCTCGGCGTGCTGCTCAGCCAGAAGGACGGCACCGACGAGCGCGGTCTGCGGGTCAAGAAGATCCTGATCGACGACGGTGCGGTCGTGGTCACCTCACGCGCGTTCCAGCAGCAGGACGACAACGCGTCCGGCGGCACGCTCACCGTCACCGACCGGTTCACCTGGTCCGGCACCGGATTCACCCGGGGTGAACGTACGATCGCCTGACCATGACGAATCCTCCTCGCCTTCCCGGTGGCACGCAGGTCGTGCTCCGCGAGGCCTCCGTCGACCGGGCCGGCGCGCGGGTGCAGCGCGGCGCGACCGGCCGCGTCGTCGGCGACTCCGAATCCGGCGGTTACCTGGTCCGGCTCACCGACGGCCGGCAGGTGACCGCCGCCCGCGGCGAGCTGGCGCTGCGCAAGGCGCACCAGCAGGACATCGGCGTGGGCACCCGGGCACCGGGCGGCGCGTCGACGCCGGCCGACCACCGGTTCGTCACGGACCACACGATCTACGCCGCGGTGGTCGGTTCGCGCGCGTTCGGCCTGGACACCGAGGACTCGGACACCGACGTGCGCGGCGTCTACGCCGCACCGGCGGACGCGTTCTGGTCGCTGCACAAGCCGCCGCAGCACGTGGACGGCCCGGCGCCGGAACACTTCTCCTGGGAGGTGGAGCGGTTCTGCGAGCTGGCCCTGAAGGCGAACCCGAACCTGCTAGAGGTGCTGCACTCGCCGCTGGTGCAGACGATCACGCCGCTCGGCCGGGAACTGCTGGAGCTGCGTGGCGCGTTCCTGTCCCAGCTCGTGTACCAGACCTACTCCGGCTACGTACTGAGCCAGTTCCGGAAGATCGAAGCGGACCTGCGCCGGGACGGTGAGCCGCGCTGGAAGCACGTCATGCACCTGCTCCGGCTGCTGCTGGCGTGCCGGGACGTGCTGACCACCGGAGACTTCCGGACGGACGCGGGCGACCACCGGGCGGGCCTGCTGCGGGTACGCCGCGGTGAGCGCTCCTGGGCGGACGTGGAGACCTGGCGGCTGTCGCTGCACGCGCAGATCGACGACGCGCTGGACCACACGCCGCTGCCGGCCGTGCCGGACGTGGCCCGGGTGGACGCCTGGCTGCGATCGGTGCGGGCGCGGAGCCTGACGTGAGCCGGGACATGACCACGCTCGATCTCGGCGAGCTGCGCGAGATCACCGCCGGTCAGCCGTACCCGCTGCTGTTCGTGACCGTCTCCGGCGCGCATCTCTACGGGTTCCCGAGCCGGGACTCGGACGTCGACCTGCGCGGCGCGCACCTGCTGCCGATCGAGGAGGTGGTCGGGCTGCGCGCCGGCCGCGCCACCGTCGACATCGCGTGGGAGCGGAACGGCGCGGAGATCGACCTGGTCACGCACGACGCGTTCAAGTTCTTCCGGCTGCTGCTGAGCCGCAACGGGTACGTGCTCGAACAGCTGCTCTCGCCGATCGTGGTGACCAGCTCGCCGGCGCACGAGGAACTGCGTGCGCTCGGCCCCGGCACGGTCACCCGGCACCACGCGCACCACTACCGCGGCTTCGCCGAGACCCAGAAGCGGCTGTACGCGACGTCGGGCGAGCTGAAACCGCTGCTCTACACGTTCCGGGCGTACCTGACCGGTCTGTACCTGATGCGTTCCGGCGAGTTGAGCGCGCACCTGCCGGCGCTGGCCGGGCTGGTGCCGGAGGCGCCGGGTTACCTGGCCGAGCTGATCGCGGCGAAGGTGGCCGGTGAGCACCGCGCCGCGGCCGGGCTGGTGCCACCGGCCGTGGACGGCGACCTCGCGGCCCTGGCGGCGGCGCTGGAGGACGCCCGGACGGTCACCCGGCTGCCGGAGCGCCCGCCCGCCGAGGACGCGGTGCACGACCTGCTCGTCCGGCTTCGTACCGGGCGATAGGGTTCGGGCCGGGGCGCGCGTACGATCGCCGTATGGCGGAAAAGGTGATCCTCGGCCTGAGGGCGGACACCCTGGCCCGGGCGCGGAAGGCCGCGGCCGAGGAGGGTCTCACGCTCGCGGCCTGGCTGGACCGTGCGGCCCGGCGTGAGGCGCTGCGGCAGGCCGCCCGTCGCCACGAGGAGTGGCTGACCGCCAACCCCGACGTCCGCGACGAGCTGGACGGCTTCGACCGCCTGGCGGAGAAGCTCGAGACCAACTGGAACGACCTCTCCGACGCCGCGTGAACCGGGGCGAGATCTGGACCATCGGGGGCCGCAGCGACCTGCGGTACCGGGTGGTGGTGCTGTCCGGGGACTCGCACAACGAGCGGCCCAGCGCCGCGCCGTTCTGCGCGCCGATCGTGCGTCAGCGCGGCACCACGGAGCTGCCGCCGTTCGCCGTGCCGCTGGCCGAGGCGGACCCGCTCTCCGGCGTGGTGGTGGTGAACCGGATGCGCCGGCTGCCGGCCAGCGCGGGCGCGGAGAAGGTCGGGATGGTCACCGGCGCCAGCCTGGCCCGGCTCAACGAGGCACTGCGCGACCTGTTCGAGCTCTGATCAGCGCGTGTGGGTCCGGACGGCCCCCCGCCGCCCGGACCCGATCCCCGCCCCGGAGTCACGCGTTGCGCCGGCCCGCGATCGCGCCGGCCAGCACGGCCGCGAGGGCCGCGTAGACCAGGAAGGCGCCGGTGCCGATCGCGCCGGTCAGGTAGAGCGGGTCCAGCACGACCTGGTCGGTGGCGACCATCACGGTCGCCACGTAGACCACGATGCCGCCGGCCCCGATCACGGCGGCGCCCGGCACGGCCAGCCGGCGCAGCAGCGCCCAGAGGCCGAGCGGGACCACCGCGGCCGGGATCGCCAGCAGCAACAGGCCGGCGCCGATGTTCGCGTCCGCCGAGCCCGCGCTCAGCAGCGACAGCACACCGGCGGGGAGGAACCAGGACACCGCGAAGACGACGGCCGCACCGGCCGAACCCAGGAACACCTGCTTGCCACTCATGCGGACGATCCTGCCGCCGCACGCGGTCACGGCCCTGAGTGTCGGTACTCAAAATTGCCCGGTGTCCGGCCCACCACCCGGGTGAAGTCGCGGATGAAGTGTGACTGGTCGCAGTAGCCCAGATCCGCCGCGACCCGCGCCAGCCCGCCGGCGCCCGGGTCGGCCAGCCGCTCGGCCGCCTCGTGCAGCCGGTAGCGCGCCAGCACCGCCTTCGGCGTCACGCCCACGTACGCCCGGAACAGCCGTTGCAGCGAGCGCGCGGACAGGCCGAACCGGGCCGCCACGTCGTCCACCCGCCGCACGTCCGGATCGTGCAGCATCGCCCGGATGATCTGCCCGACCTGCGCGACCGCCGGGTCCGGCGCCGGCCACCGGGTCAGCAGGTGGCGCTCGGCCGCCGCGGCCATCCCGGTCAGGTCCGTGGCCGCGGCCAGCTCCGCGGCCAGCTCACCGGCGTGGTGCAGCGGCTCCGTCCGGTCGGTCAGCTCCGCCACCTCGCCGGACCGGAACGGCGCGAACCCGCCGGGCCGGAACTTCACCCCGAAGACCAGACCCTTTCCGGCCAGCGGGTACGTGAACAGGCCGCGACCGACCCCGTTGACCATGACCGGGGTGCCGGGCAGCCAGGTCAGGTTCACGCACGGGTGCGGCAGCAGTGTGGCCGCGGAGGTGCGCCCGGCCGGCAGGTCCCAGCTGACCAGCCAGTGCCGCTCGACCAGCTCGGCCACGGCGTCGGACGGCGGCAGCCGGGTCAGCCGGAAGTCGCCGCCGGGCAGCAGGCCGCCCGTGGAGGCCGTGGCCTGTCGTGTTTGTCCAAGCGCGGTCGCCGTCATCCGGCAAGCATGGACCCCATGTCTGACAAAAACGTGTCCCCGGCCGGATATGCCCGGCTCAGCCTGTTCTTCACGGTGAACGAGGCGGCCAAGGCGCTGGACTTCTACCGCGACGTGTTCGGCGCGACCGTGCTGGTGCGGATGGAGGCGCCGGACGGCTCGATCATGCATGCGGAGCTGGAGCTGAACGGCGTGCGATTCCAGCTCAGCGAGCCGATGCCGGAGTACGGGATCCTGCCGCCGCCGGCGGAGGGCAACATGTTCACGGTCACCCAGTGGGTGGCGGACCCGGACGCGGTGTTCGCCCGCGCGGTCGCGGCCGGTGCGACGCCGCTGTCCGAGGTCACGGACGTGTTCTCCGGCGACCGGATGGGCGTGGTGCGCTGCCCGTTCGGCGTGCGCTGGGCCATCGCGCGGCACGACCGGGACGTACCGGTGGCGGAGATCCAGGCCGCAGCGCTGGAGTGGACGTCCTGATCAGGGTGCCAGCGCCTCGATGATCTCGTCGGCGCGGCGGGCCGCGGCCGCCGGGTCCGCGTCCGGCACGCCGATCGCCGGATCCCAGTTCAGGTCGTGGAAGACCTCGGTGACGCCGGCCTCGGCGAGCCGGTCCACGTCCGCGCGGATCTGCGCGTACGAGCCGGTCAGCGGCCGCCGGCCGGCCTCCGGCAGCGCGTCGCCGGCCTGTACCGGGCCGCGGCTGACCACCCGGATCGCGGCCGGGTCCCGGCCCGCCTCCGCCGCGGCCGCACGGACCAGCGCCACGCTGTCGCCGATCTCGGCCAGGTTCGCCTTGCTGCGGCTGACCCAGCCGTCGGCGAGGCGGCCGGCCCGGCGCAGCGCCGCGGGCGCGGAGCCGCCGAGCAGGATCGGCGGGCCGGGGCGCTGGACCGGCAGCGGGTGCTGGTAACCGGCCGGGAGCCGGTAGAACTCGCCCTCGTGCGGCACGCCGGAACCGGACCAGAGCGTGCGCAGCACCCGGACGTACTCGGCGGTGCGCGGGCCACGGCGGGCCATGTCCGCGCCGGCCGCGACGAACTCCGGCGCCGACCAGCCGCTGCCCAGGCCCAGGTCGAGCCGGCCGCCGGAGAGCACGTCGAGCGTGGCGGCCTGCTTGGCCAGGTACACCGGTGGAACGAACGGCAGATTGACGATCGCGACGCCGAGCCGGATCGTCCGGGTGCACGCGGCCGCGTA
Organism: Catenuloplanes indicus; assembly: GCF_030813715.1. Lineage (NCBI taxonomy): Bacteria > Bacillati > Actinomycetota > Actinomycetes > Micromonosporales > Micromonosporaceae > Catenuloplanes > Catenuloplanes indicus. The sequence goes on along the minus strand of NZ_JAUSUZ010000001.1, from coordinate 5,762,856 downwards.
GGCGAGCGCGATCAGCGGGTCGAGCACGCTGCGGTAGACCGGCTCGGGCTGCGGGTCGACCGGCACGAACACCCGCTGGAACGTCCAGAGCGAGTGATATCCGAGCTGCTCCGCGCGGGCGGCCACGGCCGCCAGCCGATCCGCGGAGGCCCACGCGCCCGCCACCGGCAGGCCCAGTCCGACATGCATGGCCCCACCGTACCGATCGGCCGATCGGTCACGGTGATGTCCGAAACCCGCGAGCCACGGTACGGACGGCGAGGGCAGGATCGAGGACATGGAGTTGGACTTCGAGCGCTGCTACCGAGCCGTCGACAGCCGCGACGAGCGGTTCGACGGGTGGTTCTTCACGGCCGTCACGTCGACCGGCATCTACTGCCGCCCGTCCTGCCCGGCCGTCACGCCCCGGCGGGAGAACGTCCGGTTCTACCCGTCCGCCGCGGCGGCCCAGGGCAACGGCTTCCGCGCCTGCCGCCGATGCCGGCCGGACGCGGTGCCCGGCTCGCCGGAGTGGGATTCGCGGGCCGACGCGGTCGGCCGGGCGATGCGGCTGATCGGCGACGGCGTGGTCGACCGCGAGGGGGTTCCCGGCCTGGCCCGCCGCCTCGGCTACACCGAGCGCCACCTGCAGCGCCTGCTGGTGGCCGAGGTCGGTGCCGGTCCGCTGGCGCTGGCCCGGGCGCAGCGCGCGCAGACCGCGCGCATCCTGATCGAGACGACCGCGCTGAGCCTCACCGAGATCGCGTTCGCGGCCGGTTTCGGCAGCGTGCGGCAGTTCAACGAGACGATCCAGGCCGTGTTCGACGCCAGCCCGTCGCAGCTGCGCGAGTCGCGCCGGCAGCGCACGGCCTGGGCGGTGCCCGGCCCGGCCGAGCCCGCCGGCCCCGGCGTGGTGCACGTCCGGTTGTCCTATCGCGCGCCACTGCACGTGCCCGCGCTGTTCGATTTCCTGGCCGCCCGCGCGATCCCCGGCGTGGAGGAGGCGAGCGGGACGACGTACCGGCGGGCGCTGTCGCTGCCGCACGGCCCGGCGACCGCGGAGCTGACGCCGCGCGACGGTTACGTGGCGGCCACGCTGCGGGTCGCCGACATGCGCGACCTGGCACCGGCGGTGGCCCGCTGCCGCCGCCTGCTCGACCTCGACGCCGACCCGGACGCGATCGACGGCACACTCGACGCCGACCCCTACCTGTCGCCCTCCGTCTCGGACGAGCCGGGCGTGCGGGTCCCGCGCGCGGTGGACGGCTTCGAGATGGCGGTGCGCGCGGTCATCGGCCAGCAGGTCTCGGTCGCCTCCGCCCGCTCCGTCCTGAGACGCCTGATCCGCGCGGCCGCCGTCGCGCCGGCCGGCGGCGAGGGGACGTCCGCGGGACCGGCCGGCGATCCGGCGTTCCCCGGCCGGGTCCCGGGCGACGCGATTCCCGGCGGCCTGACGTCCACGGGTCTGATGCCCGCCGGCTTGATGTCCGGCGGCGCGGCGCACGGCGGTGCCGTGCCCGGCGGTGTGCTTCCTGGTGATCCGATCACTGGCGCGCGGGTGGGGCTGATGCCCTTCCCCGGTGCGGAGCGACTTCTGGAGCTGCCGGACGACGCCTTCGGCATGCCGGCCGCGCGGCGGGAGACGCTGCGGGCGCTGGCTCGCGCCGTCGCGGGCGGGCTGACGCTCGACCCGGGCGGCGACCGGGCGGAGATCACGGCACGCCTGGTCGCGTTGCCCGGCATCGGCGCGTGGACCGCGGGTTACGTGGCGTTGCGCGCGCTCGGCGACCCGGACGTGCTGCTCCCCACGGACCTGGCCGTGCGCAAGGGCGCGCAGGCCCTCGACCTGCCGCACACCCCCGCCGCCCTGGCCGCACGCGCCGAGCAATGGCGCCCCTGGCGCTCCTACGCCCTGATCCGCCTATGGCGTGCCGCCGCCACCGCGGCGGCTTCCCCGGCCACGACGGTGGCTTCCGGAACAGCGAGGGCTGCCCGGGCCGGGAACGGGCGGGCGGCGGGCCGGCGCGGGAGCGCGCCCGCCGCCACCGGCCGGGCACGTTGATCCGGCTACCGCCCCCACCCCCGACCCCCGGAGCCAAGGAGATCACTATGACCACACTGGACCACGCGACGACGATGACCCCCGCCGGGCCGCTGACGATCGTGGCCGGACCCGACGGGCGGGTGCGCGCCACCGGTTTCACCGCGGACGTACCCGGCCTGGTGGCGCTGATCCACCCGAGCCTGCGCGACCGCATCGAGCTGCGCGAACGCGCGGATCTGGGGGACATCTCCGCGCGCGTGACCTCCTACCTGGACGGCGACCTGACCGCGATCGACGACGTGCCGGTGCGGCAGTATTCCGACGGTGCGTTCATGACGCACGCGTGGGAGGTGATGCGCGGGATCAAGGCGGGTGAGCCGGTGACGTACACCCGGTTCGCGGAGATGGCCGGGCGGCCGGCGGCGATCCGGGCGGCCGCGGCCGCGTGCGCGCGGAACGCGGTGGCGTTCTTCGTGCCGTGTCACCGGGTGCTGCGGGTGGACACCACGCTGGGCGGTTACCGGTGGGGGCTGGAGGTCAAGCAGTGGCTGCTGGATCACGAAGCTCGCCGATGAGCCGTCATGCGGACCGGGGTGAGCAACCCTCCAGGGGGTCGAATATCGACGCAGTTGCTACCGTCACTGTGTGCAGCGTGATCGCCACTGGACTCTGAGTGGCGGCCCGCGCCGCCAGCCGGCACGAAATTTATGGCGAATTAGGCGTTACCTCCACCCGTACCGATGGCAGATGCTCTGGTTGCTCCTGACCGGGCTGGGCGGAACCGCTGCGAGCCTGGCCGTCCCGCTGGTGGTGCAGCGGGTCGTGGACGGTCCCGTCGCGCGTGGTGACGCGCACGGGCTGTTGCTGCTCGGTGCGCTGGCGCTGCTGTTCGGCGTGGTCGAGGCTCTACTGATCTTCATACGGCGGTGGACGCACGCGGCCGCCGCGGTCGGCCTGGAGGCGGCGATCCGCGACGACCTCTACGCACACCTGCAACGGCTGCCGGTCTCGTTCCACGACCGGTGGCAGTCCGGCCAGCTGCTGTCCCGGGCCACCAGCGACCTCGGCGTGATCCGGCGGTTCCTGTCGTTCGGGCTGATCTACCTGGTGGTCAACACGATCACCTATGTGACGGTGACAGCGATGCTGCTCCGGCTCTACTGGCCGCTCGGACTGGTCGCGGCCGCCAGCGCGGTGCCGCTGTTCATCTTCGCCCGGCAGTTCGCGCGCGGGTACCTGTGGGCGTCGCGTGCGCTGCAGGAGCAGCAGGGCGACGTGGCCACGCTGGTCGAGGAGACCGCGGTCGGGTTGCGGACCATCCGGTCGTACGGGCGCAGCCGGTTCATGGCCGGCCGGTTCGCGGACAAGATAGGCGAGCTGCGGGACATCGCGATCGACAAGGCCGGGCTGCTCTCCCGCGCGTCCGCCAAGTTCGACCTGGTGCCGAACCTGACGCTGGCCGTGGTGCTGGTGGTCGGCTCGATCGCGGTGGCGGCCGGCGAGCTGACCATCGGCCGGCTGGTCGCGTTCGCGTCGCTGCAGCTGATGCTGATCTGGCCGGTGGAGTCGCTCGGCTGGATCATCGCGAACGGGCAGGAGTCGATGACCGCGGCCGACCGCGTCTTCGAGGTGATGGACACGCCGCCCGCGGTCACCGACACGCCGCACGCCCGGACCGTGGAGCCCGGGCCGGGCCGGGTGGTCTTCCACGACGTGCGTTTCCGCTACCCGGGCACCACCCAGGAGGTGCTGCGCGGCGTCGACCTGGAGGTGCGGCCCGGCGAGACGATGGCGATCGTCGGCGTGACCGGCAGCGGCAAGACGTCGCTGGTCTCGCTGGTCCCCCGGCTGTACGACGCGACCGCGGGCCGGATCACGCTGGACGGCACCGACCTGCGCGACATCCGGCTGGACTGCCTGCGCGGGATGGTCGGCGTGGCGTTCGAGGAGCCGGTGCTGTTCTCCATGTCGGTCCGGGAGAACATCACGCTCGGCGTGCCCGGCGCCACCGACGCGCAGATCGCCGACGCGCTCACGGTCGCGCAGGCCCGCTACGTGTACGAGTTGCCCTGGGGACTGGACACCCGGATCGGTGAGCAGGGCCTGTCGCTCTCCGGCGGGCAGCGGCAACGGCTGGCACTGGCCCGCGCGGTGCTCGCCCGGCCGCACGTGCTGGTGCTCGACGACCCGCTCTCCGCGCTCGACGTGCACACCGAGGCGCTGGTCGACGAGGCGCTGACCCGGGTGCTCAAGGGCACGACCGCGCTGCTGGTGGTGCACCGCCCGTCCACGATCGCGCTCGCCGACCGGGTCGCGCTGCTCGCGGACGGCCGGATCGCGGCCGTCGGCACCCACTCCGAGCTGCTGGCGACCGTTCCCGCGTACCGCGCGGTGCTGGCCGCCGAGACCGCACCGGTGCACGGATCATGACCGCCGCGAACGATCCCGGTACCGGCGGTGCGGCATGAGCACCACCGCGGAAAGACGAGCCTGGCGCGGACGCGCCGTCGAGGAGGACGCGGAGCGCGCCGCCGCCGAGGCCCCGGACGAGCGGGCCGTCCTGCGGCTGCGCTCCCGCAGCCGCCGCCTGCTCGGCGACCTGCTGCGCCCGCACCGCGGGCTGCTCGGCGTCACCGTCGCGCTGCTGCTGTTGCAGAACGCGGCGGGCATGGCCGGTCCGTTCCTGGTCATGCTGATCATCGACCGGGGCATCCCACCGCTGGCCATCGGCCGGGACATCCGCCCGCTGCTGCTCCTCGGCGCCGCGTTCCTGTCCGCCGCGCTGATCGAGTACGCCACGAAGCGCGCGTTCCTGCTGCTCTCCGCGCGGATCGGCCAGTCCGTGCTGTACGACCTGCGGCAGCGCGTGTACGACACGTTCCAGCGGCTCAGCGTCGGCTTCCACGAGCGGTACACGTCCGGCCGGATGGTGGCGCGGCTGACCTCCGACATGGACTCGATCGCGGAGCTGTTCGACGGCGGCATCAACGACCTGGTGCTGGCCGGGCTGTCGGTGCTCTCGGTGGCCGGCATCCTGCTCTGGCTGGACGTACCGCTGGCCCTGGTCACGCTGTTGTCGTTCCCGTTCCTGCTGCTCATCTCGCGGTGGTTCGCGCGCGCGTCGTCGCTGGCCTACCGGCGCAGCCGGGAGGCGGTCGCGCTGCTGATCGTCTGGTTCGGCGAGTCGCTCGGCGGCATCCGCGCCGTGCACGCGTTCCGCCGCGAGCGGCGCAACCAGGAGATATTCGCCGGGATCAACGACGACAACCGGCGGGCCACGCTGCACGCGTACCGGCTGATCGCGATCTACTCCCCGGTGATCAAGCTGATCGGGAACGTGACGATCGCGGTGCTGCTCACCTACGGCGGCTGGCAGGTCATGCAGGGCCGCACCGACGTCGGCGTGCTGGCCGCGTTCCTGCTCTACCTGCGCCGCTTCTTCGAGCCGATGCAGGAGCTGAGCCAGTTCTACAACGCGTTGCAGTCCGCGACCGCGGCGCTGGAGAAGCTGGCCGCGGTGCTCGACGAGAAGCCGTCCGTGCCGGAGCCGGACCATCCGCACCCGCTGCCGCCGGGCCGCCCGCCCGGCCGGGTCGAGCTGCGCGGCGTCGAGTTCGCGTACCGGCCGGGCCAGGTGGTGCTGCCCGAGCTGGACGTGCACATCGCGCCCGGCGAGACCGTGGCGCTGGTCGGCGCGACCGGCGCCGGCAAGTCAACGATCGCGAAGCTGGTCGGCCGGTTCTACGACCCGACCACCGGCACGGTCCGGCTGGACGGCGTCGACCTGCGCGACCTCACCGACGCCCAGCTGCGCCGCGCGGTCGTGATGGTCACCCAGGAGAACCACATCTTCTCCGGCACGATCGCGGACAACATCCGCTTCGGCCGCCCGGACGCCACCGACGACGAGATCCGCACCGCGGCCGCCACGATCGGCGCGGACGCGTTCATCCGCAAGCTGCCGGACGGCTACGACACCGACGTGCACAAGCGCGGCGGCCGGCTCTCCGCCGGTCAGCGCCAGCTGGTCGCGTTCGCCCGCGCGTTCCTCGCCGATCCCGCGGTGCTGATCCTCGACGAGGCCACGTCCGCGCTGGACGTGCCGAGCGAACGCCTGGTCCAGCGCGCGCTGCGCACCATCCTGGCCGACCGCACCGCGCTGGTCATCGCGCACCGCCTCTCCACCGTGGAGATCGCCGACCGGGTCCTGGTCCTGCACGAGGGCCGAGTCCTGGAGGACGGCCCGCCCGCCGCCCTGATCCACGCCGGCGGCCGCTACGCCGCCCTCCACCACCAGTGGCGCGAGTCCCTCATCTGACGATTCCCCAGATCAAGTGCTCGATCTTCCCGCTTCCGGCGTGGTCCGGCCCGCATGCTCCCGCGGGCCGACCTCGCCGGCCGGCAAGGCTCCGCTGGCGCTCCGCTTGCCACCCGGCATCGAAGCCGGTCCCGCCCGGTGCCGGGAACACCGCGCCACCGCCGCCGTGCCGCGCCCACCCCGGCGCTACTGCGCGTCGGCCGGGAGCGGGTCGTCATACGCGCCGGACGGGCCGGTCAGCCGGTCGCGGCCGTCCGGGTACGGCCAGGCGTTGGGCGTGCAGCCGTGCAGGCCGAGCGTCTGCTGCTGCATGACCGGCGCGGGGCCGCCGGGCTCCGGGCACAGCTCGTGCCCCTGGAAGAGCCGGTGACCGATCTCGTGGTTGATCAGGTAGGCGCGGTACTCCGCGAGCGGCTCCCGCCAGTGCGGGACGCCGTGGGTCCAGCGGGCGATGTTGAGCACCACGCTGTCGCCGTTGCGGCAGGACGTGTAGCGGTCGGTACCCATCGCGCAGAGCCGGTCCCGGGTGCCGGGCGTGGCCAGGAACACCGTGAAGTCCGGACGCTCCCCCGCACCGGCGCGGCGCAGCCGCCACTGCCCGCCGGTGATCCAGCTGCGGTCGTCGGCGAGCACGGTGGCGACCTCGTCCGCGAACTGCTCCGGCGTGACGCCCTCGATGCCCTCCTCGACCGAGATCCGGTAGCGCAGCAGCGTCCCGGAGCGGCCGGCCGTCTCACCGGGCCGGTCCGCGACCCGCCAGCGGCCGTTACCGTCGCCCGGGAAGGTGATCTCCGGGGTCCGCTCCAGCTCCGAGGGCGAGGGCAGCGGCGCGGCCGCGACCGGCGTGGGCGGGAACGTGGGCGCGGGCGCGAACGGCGCCGCCGTCGGCATCGCGGTCGCGCAGCCGCTCACCGATATCGCGCACAGCGCCGTGACCAGCGTTTTTCTCCACACGAGCGATACTCCCGTCGTCCTGATCAGCTGCCCGGTTGACGGGCCGCCGTTCGTAAAAGTTGAGAGGCGGAACCGGCAACCTTTCGCCGGGCTCATCCGTCATGGGCGGCGACGAAGGAGGTGACGGTGGCACGTGGCGATCGGGAGTTCGCCGAGTTCGCCGAGTTCGCCGAGGGTGCGTCGGGGCGGCTGCTGCACGCGGCCCTTCTGCTCACCGGCGACCGGCACCGGGCCGAGGACACGACGCAGACGGCGCTGGTCCGCACGTACGCGGCGTGGCGGCGGATCCGGCGCAGGACCCGTACGCGTACGCTCCGGCGGTCCTGGTCAACCACGTCCGGGACGGCTGGCGGCGGCCGATCCGGGAGTACGCCACCGCGGAGCCGCCCGACCGGCCGGAGTCCACGGGCGTGGCCGGTGAGGTGAACCGCCGCCGCTGGCCGGCCGACGCGCTCGCGCTGCTCACGCCGCGGGAACGGATGGTGATCGTGCTCCGGCACTACTTCGACCTGACCGAGGTCGTGGTCGCGGAGGAGCTGGGCGTCACGGTCGGCGCCGTGAAGAGCACGAACGCGCGGGCATTGCAGAAGCTGCGCTCGCGGATCGGCGAGCCGGCGCTGAAGGGAGGGCTGACGTGACGGATCTGGAGGCGCTGCGCCGGGAGTTGCGCGAGCCGCTCGGGGCGGACGCCGGATCGCTGGACCTCGGCGTGATCGTCGCAAAGGGACGGCGACTGCGCCGGCGCCGCCGCCTGGTGATGGCGGGCGCGGCCGCGGCGGTGCTGGCCGTGGGCGCCGCGGTGCCGGCGCTGTACCGGTCACCGGCGCCGCACCCGCCGGTCACGGCCGCCATCCCGGCCGCCGGCGTCATGATCCGCACCGGCGCGGCGGACGGCCGGGCGTTCGCGCTGGAGCCGGCCGGGGACGGGCGGTTGCGGCTGCGGACCGGCTGGGCGATGGGCGCGTCGTTCGTGGTGCAGGACGAGGCCGTGTCGGATCGCGCGCCCGGCTTCCACCTGTTCTCGGTGCCGGGCGAGACCGGCGCGGTGTTCGGCTACCACGTGGGCCGCGCGGACCGGATCACCGGCCGGGTCGGCGGCGAGCACCGGGTGGCCCGGCTGTGGCCGTGGAGCGAGGACCCGTCCATCGTGGTCTTCTGGTTCCCCGGCGCGTCCGGCGACCCGATGGTGCGGGACCTGTCCGCCGCGAGCTGACCGCCGCAAATCCGGTGGGGTCCGGCGGCCGGGCGGCCGTACCCTTGGCGCATGACGGACACGGAGCGTTTCGCACGCGCCGGCGTCCCCGAGCGCCCGTCGCTGGACGGGCTCGAGGACACCTGGTCGCGCCGCTGGCAGGAGGAGGGGACGTACGCGTTCGACCGGTCGAAGGACCGCGCCGACGTGTACGCGATCGACACGCCTCCCCCGACCGTATCCGGCGAGCTGCACATGGGCCACGTCTTCTCGTACACGCACACCGACACGGTCGCCCGGTTCCAGCGCATGCGCGGCAAGACCGTCTTCTACCCGATGGGCTGGGACGACAACGGGCTGCCCACCGAGCGCCGGGTGCAGAACGTGTTCGGCGTCCGGTGCGACCCGGCGCTGCCCTACGACTCGGCGTGGACGCCACCGGTCCGGCCGATCTCCGCGGAGGCCCGCAAGCACCCGGTCTCGATCTCCCGGCGGAACTTCGTCGAGCTGTGCGCGTCGCTGACCGCGGAGGACGAGCAGGCGTTCGAGGCGCTGTGGCGGCGCCTCGGGCTGTCCGTCGACTGGTCGCTGACGTACACCACGATCGGCGAGGCGGCGCGGGCCGCGTCGCAGCGCGCGTTCCTGCGCAACCTGCGCCGTGGCGAGGCGTACACCGCGGACGCGCCGACGCTGTGGGACGTGGGCTTCCGGACCGCGGTCGCGCAGGCCGAGCTGGAGGACCGCGAGCGTCCCGGCGCGTACCATCGGCTGGTCTTCCACGGCCCCGGCGGCGACGTCCCGATCGACACGACGCGCCCGGAGCTGCTGCCCGCGTGTGTCGCGCTGGTCTGCCACCCGGACGACGACCGATACCGGCACCTGGTCGGCGGTACGGTGACCACACCGCTGTTCGGCGTCGAGGTCCCGGTGCACGCTCACCCGCTGGCCGCGCCGGACAAGGGCACCGGCATCGCGATGGTCTGCACGTTCGGCGACCTGACCGACGTCACCTGGTGGCGTGAGCTGCAGCTGGACACGCGCGTGGTGATCGGCCGCGACGGCCGGCTGCTGCCCGGCGGCCTGGATCACGAGGCATACGCGCCGCTCGCCGGCCTGACCGTCAACGCCGCGCGCAAGGAGATCGTCCGGCTGCTGACCGAGTCCGGCGAGATGACCGGCGAGCCGCGGCCGATCACGCACCCGGTCAAGTTCTACGAGAACGGCGAGTCACCGCTGGAGATCGTCGCGACCCGGCAGTGGTACGTCCGCAACGGCGGCCGGGACGCGCGCCTGCGCGACGAGTTGCTGGACCGCGGGCGCGAGCTGAACTGGGTGCCGGGCCACATGCGTCACCGCTACGAGCACTGGGTGGGCGGCCTGACCGGGGACTGGCTGATCAGCCGGCAGCGGTTCTTCGGCGTGCCGGTCCCGGTCTGGTACCGGCTCGACAACGCTGGCGAGCCGGATTACGACAACCCTCTCACACCGGACGAGTCCGCGTTGCCGATTGATCCCTCTTCCGAGTGTCCGCCCGGTTATGTCGAAGTTCACCGTGGACGCGCCGGCGGCTTCATCGCGGACCCGGACGTGATGGACACCTGGGCCACGTCCTCGCTCACGCCGCAGATCGTCGGCGGCTGGATGCGGGACGAGGACCTGTTCGCCCGGGTCTTCCCGATGGACCTCCGGCCGCAGGGTCAGGAGATCATCCGGACCTGGCTGTTCTCCTCGGTCGTCCGGTCCCACCTGGAGCACGGCGTACTGCCCTGGCGGGACACCGTCCTCTCCGGATGGATCCTGGACCCGGACCGCAAGAAGATGTCGAAGTCCAAGGGCAACGTGGTCACCCCGATCGCGCTGCTCGAACAGCACGGTTCGGACGCGGTGCGGTACTGGGCGGCCAGCGGGCGGCCCGGCACCGACCTCGCGTTCGACCCCGGGCAGATCAAGGTCGGCCGGCGGCTGGCCACGAAGATCCTGAACGCGTCCAAGTTCGTGCTCGGGCTGGGCGCGGCCGGTGCGCTGCGCGAGCCGGTGACCGAGCCGCTGGACCGGGCGATGCTGACCGCGCTGTCGGCCGTGGTCCGGACCGCGACGGACGCGCTGGACGGCTACGACCACACCGGCGCGCTGACCACGGCGGAGACGTTCTTCTGGACGTTCTGCGACGACTACATCGAGCTGGTCAAGGAGCGGGCGTACGGCGACGGGCCGGCCGCGGTCTCTGCCCGGGCCGCGCTGGCCACCGCGCTCGAGACGCAGCTGCGCCTGTTCGCGCCGTTCCTGCCGTACGCGACCGAGGAGGCGTGGTCGTGGTGGCGGTACGGTTCCGTGCACCGCGCGCCCTGGCCGACCGTGCACGAGCTGCCGGCCGACGGCGATCCGGCGCTGCTCCGGCTGGCCGGTGACGCGCTGTCCCAGGTGCGGCGGGCCAAGTCGGAGCGCAGGCTGTCGATGAAGGCGGAGGTCCCGCTGGCCGAGGCGCTCGGCCCGGCGGACGTGCTGGACCGGCTGGCACTGGTCGAGGGCGACCTGCGGGCCGCCGCGCACATCGCGAAGCTGGACCGGCTGCCGGACCGTACCCCCGATCTGGTCATCGCCTGTGCCTTCTGACCGTCCCCTGACCGGGGTGCCCGTTACAGCGGCAGCGCCCCGGTCAGGAACCGGACGCCGAGCAGCATCGTGACCAGCGCGGGACCGGCCAGCAGCGTGGCGCCCTGCAGGCGGTAGCCGATCCGGTGCCGGGCCAGCTCCAGCGCGTTGCCCAGCACCACCGCCCCGGCCGCGATCATGTACAGCGCCCACCACCGCTCCGGCCAGCCGGGCAGGTCCACCCGGAACAGGAAGAACGCGGGACCGACCGTGGCGCCGAGCAGCGCCAGCCCGGCGATCGTGCGGTGCAGCGCGCGGGCGACCGGGTGGGCCGGTGCCCAGAGGTACGTGCCGGCGACCGCGAGGCAGGGCAGCGTGACCATCAGCGGCCAGCCCCAGCCCATGCTCTTCGCGATCAGCAGCACGCCGACCGTGCCGGTGATCAGGCCGGCGCAGAGCACCAGGTAGCCGAGGAACGCGACGCCGCGCCGGGTCAGCAGCACCGCGCCGGACGCGACGATCAGCGCGGCCGGGACCAGGATCGCGTTCGCCCAGGGCCGGCCGGTGTCGTCCCAGACCAGGTTCGACACCATGACCGCGAGCAGCGCGATGCCGAGCGAGAGGGCGGCGATGTACCGGGGATGAGTCACACGCCGACTCTGCCAAGTCGCGGCGGGCCGGGCCATCCTGCTGGCCCTACCGTTCCGGGACGGTCAGCACCACCGGATCGCCGACCGCGACCGGCCCGGGCTCGACCGGCGAGGCGTAGACGCCGAAGCACACGTCGCGCTGCCGGGCGACCGCGCGCAGGATGCCCGGGTCGCGGCGCGCGGTGACCGGGTCCACGTTCACGATCATGCAGCGCTTGTCCCGCCGGTCCAGGTGCAGGCGGGCGCCGCCGACGGTCAGCGTCGCGCCGATCCACGCCTCCTCCGGGAACGCGGGCGCGGTGTCCACGGCCTCGATCAACAGGTTCGGCCGGAACCGCAGCGGGTCGACCTCCGCGTCGCCGAGCAGCCGGGACAGCGCGTCGACCGACTGGGTGCTGAGCACGCTGAGCGGTGCGGAGTCGAACAGGCCGCGGTTGAGCTTCATCACCCGGACGCCGTCGCCCAGCTCGGCCGCGAGCGCGGGATCGTCGACGTCCAGCTTCTCCCCGGACGGCGTGGCGACCAGCACCGGCGACGCGTCCGGCCGGTCCGGCTCGGCCGGCCACGGGCGGTAGTGCAGCAGATCCGGCTTCTCCCGGATGGTCAGCCACGGGAAGCCGTTGCGGGCCGGCAGGTCCCGGACGAACGCCCAGCGGCGGTCACCGGCCAGGCCGTGCCACCCCAGGTCCGCGCGGTCCAGCGGCTCCGCGGCCATCGACTTGACCGGGTAGCGCCACAGTGCGGCGACCCTGCCGACCTCGATCCCGTGCGTCACCAGCCCCACCCTGTCGAGCCGGGGTGAGGCTGTCAACCGGCACGCCTAGAAGTCACCCCCGAAGTCACCGCCGCCGAAGTCACCGCCGCCGCCCCAGTCACCGCCGCCGCCGAAGTCACCGCCGCCGTCGAACTCGCCGCCGCCGTCCTCGAAACCCTCCTGGTAACCGTCGGAGTAGCCCTCGTCGAAGCCGGCCATGCCCGGGTCCGCGAACGCGGGCGAGAACAGCGCGTCGAAGATCAGCATGCCGCCGACCACGCCGGCCGCGGTGCCGAGCGCGGTCTTCCAGACCGGCGTCGAGTACCACCCCTGCGGCACCGGACGGCCGTTCACCCGGCCACCCGGGTAGTAGTACGGCGTCTGCGGGCTGGAGTACGGCCCTGCCTTGAACGTCTGGCCCTGCACGCTGACCTCGCGCTCCTTGGTCAGCGTCCCGGCGCCGCGGGCGGCCGCGAGCTGCGGCACCTCCGGCCCCGGGTCGATGCCCATCGCGACCCGGGCCGCCCGGATGTAGGCCAGGCCCTCCAGCGCGGTCTCCCGGGCCAGCTGGAACTGCGTGGTCGTGCGGGCCTGGTCGAGCTGGCCACCGGCCGCGTTGTAGCGCTCGGACGCGTCCGCCAGCGCCTGCCGGGCGGCGGGCTCGTCACCGTGCAGGTTCATCACCTGGCCGCCGAGCCGCTCGTACCACCGCTGCGCGTCGGCGCGCGCGTCGGCCAGCTCTCGCTCCCTGCGGGACGCGCTCGACCGCTGCCAGTAGAGGACGAAACCGCCGATCATCACGACGAGCAACAGCACCAGCACGAACTCCATGAGATGAACGGTAGCTCCGATATACGAGCCCTGCTCAGGTCACCGGGGCTGTGAATCTCCTGAAACCGATCATTCTTCGGATAACCGCCGTGGCGGTACCGGCCCGCGAGCGCCGGCTGGGGCATCCTCGATGGAATGGAGCTCTCGACCGTGGTCGTGGTGATCGTCTGTCTCGGAACCGGCGGTGCGCTCGGCTGGCTTCTGGCCCGCTCGCGCGCCGCCACCGAGCTGGCTCGGCTGGAGGCGACGCTGGACGCCACCCGGGACGGCGAGCAGCGGCTGGAGGCGTCGCTGCGCGCGCTGTCGTTCGAGTCGACCGCGCAGTCCCAGGAGGCGGTGGCCCGCGCGGTCGCACCGCTGCACGACGCGCTGCGCCGCTACGAGCAGCGCGTCGCCGAACTGGAGCACGAGCGCGTCGACGCGTACGCGGAGCTGCGCGAACAGGTCCGGGCGATGAACGCGGTCGCGGGCGGACTGCAGACCGAGACGAAGCAGCTGGTCGCCGCGCTGCGGGCGCCGCAGGTGCGCGGCCGGTGGGGCGAGCACCAGCTGCGCCGGGTGGTCGAGGCGGCCGGCATGCTGGAGCACTGCGACTTCGCCGAGCAGGTCACGGCCGCGACCGACACCGCGACGGTCCGGCCCGACCTGGTGGTCCGGCTGCACGGCGGCCGTACCGTGGTGGTCGACGCGAAGGCGCCGTTCGAGGGCTACCTGACCGCGATGGAGGCCCGGGACGAGCGCAGCCGGGACACCGCGCTGGACGCGCACGCCCGGCACCTGCGCGGGCACGTCGACGCGCTGGCCGCGAAGTCGTACTGGGCCGCGTTCGACGACACGCCGGACTTCGTGGTGCTGTTCGTACCGGCCGACACGTTCCTGGACGCGGCGTTGCAACGCGACCCGATGCTGCTGGAGCACGCGTTCGCCCGGAACGTCGTGCTGGCCACCCCGGCCACGCTGATGGCGCTGCTGCGGACGATCGCGCACGGCTGGCGGCACTCCGAGCTGACCCGGAACGCGACGATCGTGCACGGTGTGGCGCGCGAGCTCTACGGCCGGCTGTCCACGCTCGGCGACCACGTGACCCGGCTCGGCTCGTCACTCGAGGGTGCGGTCACCGCGTACAACCGGGCGGTCGGGTCGCTGGAGTCACGCGTGCTGGTGAGCGCGCGCAAGCTGGCCGACCTGGGCGTCTCCCGCACTCCGCTGGAGACGCCCGCGCAGATCGAGGTGGCGCCGCGTCAGCCGCAGGCGCCGGAGCTGATCACGAGTTCTGAAGAGCCGCGGCCTTCTTCATATCCCGCTTGAGCTCCTGCGGCAGCGAGAACGTCAGCCGCTCCTCCGCCGTCAGGATCTCCTCGACCTCGCCGAAGCCGCGCGCGGCCAGGTGCTTCAGCACGTCCATCACCAGGTCGTCCGGCACGCTGGCGCCGGAGGTCAGGCCGACCGTGGTCACGCCGTCGAGCCACTCGTCCCGGATCTCGTGCGCGAAGTCCACCAGGTGGCCCGCCTTCGCACCGTACTGCAGCGCGACCTCGACCAGGCGCACCGAGTTCGACGAGTTCGTCGAGCCGACCACGATCATCACGTCGCAGTCCGGCGCGATCTCCTTGACCACGTGCTGCCGGTTTGAGGTGGCGTAGCAGATGTCGTCACTCGGCGGCGAGACCAGCAGCGGCAGCTTCGTCTTCAGCCGGGCCACGGTCTCCATCGTCTCGTCCACGGAGAGCGTGGTCTGGGACAGCCAGACGACCTTGCTGGGGTCACGCACGGTGACCTTGTCCACACCGTCCGGTCCGTCGACCAGCTGCACGTGCGCGGGGGCCTCACCGGCCGTGCCGATGACCTCCTCGTGGCCCTCGTGCCCGATCAGCAGGATGTCGTAGTCCTCGGCCGCGAACCGGCGTGCCTCGTGGTGCACCTTCGTCACCAGCGGGCAGGTCGCGTCGATCGCCCGCAGGTTCCGCGCCTTCGCGGACTCGTGCACCGTGGGGGCCACGCCGTGCGCGGAGAAGATGACGGTGGCGCCCTCCGGCACCTCCTCGTTCTCCTCCACGAAGATCGCGCCCTTGGCCTCCAGCGAGCTGACCACGTGCTTGTTGTGCACGATCTGCTTCCGGACGTAGATCGGGGCGCCGTAGAGTTTCAGTGACTCCTCGACGGTCTGCACCGCCCGGTCCACACCCGCGCAGTAGCCACGCGGCTTGGCCAGCAGGACCCGCTTACGGCTCGTCTCGCTCACACCCGCCATGGTACGCACGTCCGCCGCGTCTCCCGCGGTCGTGCGTTCTGCCCCACACCGATTCCGCCGGGGCACAAAATAGCCTCATGCCGGACGAACAGGGAAAACTGGCCGCGCTGGGCACGGCGATTCCGATCGCGCTCCGCCGCAGCCTGGCCCTGCTCAGCATGCTGGCCGGCGGCTGGCTGCTCTTCATGTCCGCCACCTCGGTCACCAGCCCGCGGCTCGTCGTGCTCGCGACCGGCTACCTGCTCGGCGGCGCCCTGCTGCTCTACGCGGCCCGCTGGGGAGTGCTCAACCGCTGGACGCTGCTCACCGCGGTCCTCGGCGGCCTGGCCGGCACCGCGTCGTCGCTGCTGGTCCGCGAGCAGGGCTCGGTGGCCGCGTTCTCCTACACGCTGCGCCGCGGCTATCCGCTGCACGCGACGCACAAGACCGCGCCGGGCGAGACGGTGCCGCTCGCCCGCGCCGCGCTGGCGGACGCACCGTGGCGTCCCGACTGGGGCCACGCGGCCGCCGACCTGTTGTTCTGGGCCTACTGCGGCCTCGCCTGCGCAGCCCTGGTCACGGTCGCGGTCCGCTTGTCCAGAGACTGATGTACCCGCTTCCGGCGTGGTCGCCGTCCGCATGCTCCCGCGGGCACCGGTCGGCCGCGGGCGGCCTCCCTGCCTGTCCGGTGGGTGGTCACCACGAACCCCCGGGCGGGCGGAAATGTCGGGGGTGGGTTCTAGGGTGTGGGGGTGACACAGACCGGGCCGCAACCGACGACGGGCACCGCGCCACGCAACGGCGTCGGTGCGACCGGTGCTCCGGGCGCCAGCACGGCGGAGGAGCCGTGGCCGGTCCGGGTGGTCAGCCAGAAGGTCAGCGCCTGGATCGCCAAGCTCGGCTGGGTCTGGGTCGACGGCCAGGTCGCGCAGATCAACCGGCGCCCGGGCAGCGGCACGGTGTTCATCACGCTGCGCGACCCGGCCGCGGAGCTGAGTCTGACCGTCACCACCAGCCACGAGGTGCTCAGCGTCGGCGCGCCCGAGCTGTCCGAGGGCGCCCGCGTCGTGCTCCGCGCGAAACCGGAGTTCTACGCGGCTCGTGGCACGCTCAGCTTCCGCGCCGACGAGATCCGCCAGGTCGGCCTCGGCGAGCTGCTGGCCCGGCTGGAGAAGCTGAAGCGCCTGCTCGGCGCCGAGGGCCTGTTCGCCCGCGAGCGGAAACGACGGCTGCCGTTCCTGCCGCAGCGCATCGGCCTGATCACCGGCCGCGCGTCCGCCGCCGAGCGCGACGTGCTGACCAACGCGCGCCGCCGCTGGCCCGGCGTCGACTTCCGGGTGATCAACGTGGCCACCCAGGGCGTCTCCGCCGTACCGCAGATCCTCGACGCGCTCAAGGTGCTCGACGAGGACCCCGGCACCGACGTCATCGTGATCGCCCGTGGCGGCGGCAGCGTCGAGGACCTGCTGCCGTTCTCCGACGAGGCACTGTGCCGCGCCGTCTTCGCCGCCCGCACGCCGGTGGTCAGCGCGATCGGCCACGAGGAGGACACACCACTGCTCGACTACGTGGCTGACGTGCGCGCCTCCACCCCCACCGACGCCGCGAAACGCCTGGTCCCCGACCTGACCGAGGAGCAGCGCCTGATCGCGCTGGCCCGCCACCGCCTCGACCGTGCCGTCACTCACCGCCTCGATCGCGAGTCCCAGCGTATCGACGCCTGGCGCTCCCGCCCGGTCCTGGCCCGCCCGCACGTGATGATCGACCAGCGCGCCGGCGACGTCGCCGCCCTCCGCGACCGCGCCGAGCGCACGCTCGCCCACCGCCTCGGCACCGCCACCACCGGCCTCACCCACACGCTGGCCCGGCTCCGCGCGCTCTCCCCCGCCGCCACCCTCCAACGCGGCTACGCCATCGTCCAGCGCACCACCGACGGCCACGTCATCCGCACCCCTGACGACGCCACCCCCGGCACCCCCCTCACCATCCGCCTCACCACTGCCTCCCTCCCCGCAGTCGTCACCCCCGGCCAGCCCTCCGCTCCCGATGCGGCAACCACACCCGGCGATCACTCCGCTTCCGACGCGGACACCACAGCCCGCGAGCCCGCCACCACCGCGCGGAACACCAGCGCCGGGGACGCCACCCAAACCGCAGACGCCGCGCCCGCCAGCGACGACACTGCCGCTGGAAACGCGCCCCCGGCCGGAAACGCGGCTTCGGCCGGAAACGCCACCACCACCGGGAACGGCACCCCGGCCGCGGACGCCACGCCCGCCGGAGACGTCACCACCGCCGGCGCACCGGCGCGGCGCAGGAAGACCACCACGACCGCGGCTTCCGGCGGTGAGGGGGCTGCCGTTCCCGGCACCGCCGCGAGCGCCCGGAGCACCGGCGCGTCCACGCCGAAGGCGAAGCCGCCGCGCAAGGCACCGGCCGCCCGGACCGCCGCCGACGGCGAGACCACCTCGAAGTCCCGGAAGGACAGCGCATGACGACCGAGCAGAAGACGCCGCCGAAGATGAGCTACGAGCAGGCGCGCGAGGAACTGGGCCGTGTCGTCGAACGGCTGGAGGCCGGCGGCACTTCCCTGGAGGAATCCCTGGCGCTCTGGGAACGCGGCGAGGAACTGGCCGCGCTCTGCCAGCGCTGGCTCGACGGCGCCCGCGCCAAACTCGACGCGGCCCGCGAGGCCCGCACGCAGTGAGCGTCGCCGTCGTGCGGCGGAGGCGAACTGCCACCGCACGACGGCGAGCCGCTGCCGCCCACCGGCAACCGCCGCCGGAGGCGGCCCCTTCACGCGGGGGCGGAGACGAACCGGGGGCGGAGACGAACCGGTGGCGGAGGCGAACCGACGGCCGGTGGTGGCGGCCGGCCGTCAGCGGGTGCCGGAGAGGTCCAGCGCGTAGCGGAACTCCGGCGCGTCCGCATAGGCGCCCGCGGCGGTGACCGGCGGCAGCGTGCCGTGGCTACCGTCGTCGTGCCGGTGACCGTCACGTCCGCGGCGACGGAGCGCGGGTCATCGGCGGTGCGTCCGGTCAGCGTGACGGCGAGAGCCGCGGCCCGGACGGGGGCGGCTGAGGTGGTGCCGCGCATGGACTTCCCCGCGGTGCGGGCGGCCGCGGCCGCCCGCACCGGAGTGGGTCAGGTGGTGATGTCCTGGCCGGAGAAGCCGGCCGGCGGGTCGACGTACGTGCCGGGGCCGGGGACCGGCGGGAAGCCGATCCGGTTCCAGTCGCGGAAGGTCATCGTCATGGTCATCCGCTCGGCGCCGACCTTGACGTCCGCCCGGAACACCGAGATGCGGTTGTCCATGTCGGTCTCGGCGCGGAACGGCACGTTCTTCGCGGCGTCCTCGAAGATCTTCGTGTCCGGGTCCTGGTCGAGGGTGCCGAACTTGCTCGGGCTGAGCGCGGTCAGGTCCATCGTGCCGGTGAACGTGTGCGGGGTGTTCTGCTGGATCGTCCGGATGCTGCGCTCGACGTAGGCCGGGTCCAGCGCGATCTGGTCCATCGCCTCGGTCAGGCCGCCGGCCTGGTCCGGGTCGATCCGTAGCCACTTCTGCCCGTCGAGGCCCTCCGGGATCCGGCCGGCGCCGCCCAGGTCGCCGAGGAGCTGGCGCATGTCCATCTTCATGAACAGGAACTCGGGCGTGATGTGGTACTCGAACGTCATCGACTCGTCCGCGTCACCGGCGACGGTGACGGTGGCGTGCACGGAGCCGGTCTCGTTGTCGACCAGCACCGTGCCGCCCATGCCGGGGTCGTAGGAGATGTCGTAGGCGTACCGGCCCTCGCTCATCGCGGCGAACGAGGAGGCGAGCGCGGCCTTCGGGTCTGGTGCGGGCGCGGAGGAGACCGCGGGGGCCGGTGCGGCGGCGCCCCCGGCGGGAAGGTTGGCGCAGCCGGCCAGCAGGGCCGACAGCGTAATGGCCGCGGTGACCGCGGTGATTGACTGACGCATGTCTGCATCCACCTCAGGACTCGCTGTTGAGCTGCGCGTACGTCTCGTCGGTGGCCTCGACCACGTCGGTGCCGGCCGGCTTGGCCGGTGCGGCGGCCGCACCGTACTCGGAGATGGTGATGGTGAGCGGCGTGCCGGCCAGGTCGTAGACGAGGGAGGTGAGCCGGCCCTGGTCGTCGAGCGTCGCGGTGAACGGCACGGCCTTGAGCTTGTCGTCCGGCGTGGAGCCCTCCTGGGTCAGCACGTACTCACCCGGCGTGTGGTCGTAGAGGTTGGCCACGCCCTTGTACTGCCCGGGACCGGTCTGCTCGGCGGAGACCAGGCCCTTGCCGAGCGGCTCGGCGACGTCGGCCAGGTCGGTGTCCGCGAACGAGATGCCGGTGAACTCCGGCGCCTTGGCCGGGTCGAACATCAGCCACTTCTTGCCGTCCAGGCCGAGCGGCGTGAGCTTGTCGGTGCCGCCGCCGAACGCCGCGGCGAGCACGGCGAAGACATCGGTACGCAGGTACGTGGCGTGCGGCTCGGTGTAGTAGAGCTCCAGCTTGAAGCCCGGCTCCTCGGTCATCGTCGAGGTGAGCGCCATGGACCGGCTGGGCCCGTGCACGACGCCGGACGTCTTCATGCCCGCGGAGTCGGCGGTGAACGCGTAATGCGTGTCGATGTTGATCGCGTTGACGGACGCGGCGAGCGCGGCCTTGGGGTCGGCCGGAACGGCCGGGGCGGTGGCCGAGGCCGGCGCGGCGGCCGGATCGGCGCCCGGCTCCGCGCCGCAGCCGCCGAGAGCGATCGCGATGACGGCGACACCGGCCAGGGAACCCCGTGAAATCTTCACTATGGACTTCTCCATCAGAGAGTGCTGGAAGAAAGCTGGGAGCACCGTACCGACGGGGTGTGACAGATTTTCGGGATTTTTGCCGGGGTACGCGGCGGTCAGGCCAGGCTGTCAGCCAGTTCGCGCAGCTCGGCGGGCTCGGCTGTGCCGACGATCACAATGGTGCGATCCGGGGTGAGCAGCACCAGCGCGGTCTCGGCCGCGCGCGCCGAGTAGGACTGCCACTGCTGCCCGTCGATGGTCACCGGCTCGCCGGGACGGGCGCTGGTGGTGAGTTCCGCGGGGAGCAGCGTCTCGGCCGGGACCGAGCTCTCGACCAGCAGGGCCGCACCGCCGGACGGGCTGACGTACCCGATGCGCAGTGATTTTCCGCCCTCGACCGTGCCGAAGCTGGAGGTGGTCGCGCTCCACTCCGCGCGCAGCCCGGTCGGCGCCAGGACCGGGAACGCGCCGGACGCGCGTGCGGATTCGACGGCCGGCGTGACGTCCCGCACGATCGGGTCCGCGCCGTCCAGGAAGAACTGGTAGTACGCGACCATCAGCGCGAGCGGCACCATGATGACCGCCAGCGACAGGACCATGTCCTTCCAGTTGCGCTCACGCCGGGCCACGGGGGCCGCCGGGGCCGCCGGGGCCGGCACCGCCGGGGAGCTGTTCTGGTCCGCGTCCACGTCACCATCCTGACGGATCCGGGTGGGGTGCCGTCATCCGGCACACCCGGGCGCGACCGAGACCACTGCCGGCGCCTCTGTCCCTGCGGGGAACATACGTGCCAGGATCGGGTGAAGACGCCCCAACGCACAGCGTAAGGCGATCGACCGACTCCGCAACGTAGCGAGGAGGCCGCATGACCGCCAACATTCCGCAGGATCTCGACCGCAACCTGGCGCTCGAACTGGTCCGGGTGACCGAGGCCGCCGCCATGGCCGCCGGCCGATGGGTCGGCAAGGGCGACAAGGAGGGCGGGGACGGCGCGGCCGTCGACGCCATGCGCAAGCTGATCAACTCCATCTCGATGCGCGGAGTGGTGGTGATCGGCGAGGGCGAGAAGGACAACGCCCCGATGCTCTACAACGGCGAGGTCGTGGGCGACCAGTCCGGGCCGGAGGTGGACGTCGCGGTCGACCCGATCGACGGCACCACGCTGATGGCGAAGGGCATGCCCGGCTCGATCGCGGTGCTGGCCGCCGCACAGCGCGGCGCGATGTTCGACCCGAGCGCGGTCTTCTACATGGAGAAGCTGGCGGTCGGCCCGGAGTACGCCGCGGTGATCGACATCGAGGCCGGCGTGCAGGAGAACCTGCGCCGGATCGCGAAGGTCAAGGGCGGCGGCGTCTCGGACGTGACGGTCTGCATCCTGGACCGGCCGCGGCACGCGAACCTGATCAAGGAGGTCCGCGACGCGGGCGCCCGGATCCGGTTCATCTCGGACGGCGACATCGCCGGTGCGATCGCCGCCGCCCGGGAGAACGCCGAGGTCGACGTACTGATGGGAATCGGCGGTACACCGGAGGGCATCGTCGCGGCCTGCGCGCTGAAGTGCATGGGCGGCGAGATCCAGGCGAAGCTGTGGCCGCAGGATCGGGCCGAGCGGGAGAAGGCGCTGGCCGCCGGCCACGACCTGGACCGGGTGCTGACCACGGACGACCTGGTCACCGGCGACAACTGTTTCTTCGTCGCGACCGGCGTGACCAGCGGTGACCTGCTCAAGGGCGTGCGCTACCGGTCGGGTGGCGCGTACACCCAGTCGATCGTGATGCGGTCGAAGAGCGGCACGATCCGGACCATCGACTCGTTCCACCGGCTGGAGAAGCTGGCCCACTACTCCTCGGTCGACTTCAACGGCCAGATCCCGCTGGCCGACTGACGTACCGGGTTCCGCTCGCCGCTCCGCGCGGCCGGCGGAACCCGCTCAGGCGTGCCAGCGCAGCGACAGACCGGAGGCGGCGCGCTCCGCGCGGATCTCCATGACCGTGCCGAGGATCGTCGCCCGGTCCATCACCACCGGCACGTCGTCCAGGCCGAACGTGACCCGGTCGCTGAGGAACACCGGCGTGCCGGCCGGCTGGCGCAGCAGCGTGGCGACCGGCGCGTCCAGCAGCGCCGGGCGCAGCCGCTCCCGGGCCCGGTGCACGACCACGCCCTGTTCGGCCAGCGCGTGGTAGAGCGAGGTCCGGGCGAAGTCGACGCCGAGCAGCGCGGCACCGTACGGCGCCCGGACCCAGGACACCTGGTGCAGCGCGGGCCGGCCGGCGATCAGCCGGACCCGCTCGACCCGGGTGATCCGCTCGCCGGCCGGCAGCCCGAGCGCGTCCGTGGCCCAGGCCGGTGCCTTGCGCGCGGCGATGCCGATCAGGTCGGTGCCGACCACGTGGCCCTGCTCGCGCAGGTCGTCCGCGAGGCTGCGCAGCGAGTCCAGCTGGTACGCCGCGGCCGGCTCGGCCACGAACGTGCCGCGCCCGGCCTGCTGACTGAGCAGCCCGTCCGACTCCAGCCGGGCCAGCGCGGCGCGCAGCGTGGCGAGCGTGACGCCGTACGCCGCGCTCAGCTCCCGCTGCGGCGGGAGCGCGGAGCCGGGCGCGTACTCCCCGGCCCGGATCCTCGCGGTCAGGTCGGCCGCGATCGTCAGATACTTCGGCTCCCGCCGCTCCCGCGTCTCCACCCGCCAGACACTAGCGCCTCCGGCGGAGGCCAAGACCAAGGTCACATGCCTGCTCTTCCCACTTCCGGCGTGGTCCGGTCAGCGTGCTCCCGCGGGCACCGGTTCCGCGGTGGCCGGGACGAACCGGCACGCCTACACCGGTTCCCGGACGCGCACGCCGTTCCCGGACCCCATCGCCTCCCGGAAGCGGCCGGTCATCGTGCCCAGCTCGGCCGGGGACGCGCCGTCCAGCAGGCGGCGCATCAGCGCGGACGCCACCACCACCCCGTCCGCGTGCGTGACCGCCGCGGCCGCGTGCTCCGGCGTGGAGACGCCGAACCCGATCAGCACCGGCAGCTCGGTCAGCGCCCGCACGGCCGTGGCCAGCGGCCCGGCCGCCGCGTCGAGCCGGTCCCGTTCGCCGGTCGTGCCCAGCACCGAGACCGCGTAGACGAACCCCTGCGCACCGGCCGCGATGTCGCGCAGCCGGTCCGGCCGGGTGGACGGCGCGACCAGCGGGATCAGGTCGAGCCCGGCCGCGTTCGCCGCGTCCCGGATCGGCGCCACCTCGTCCAGCGGCGCGTCCGGCACGATCAGGCCGGAGATGCCGGCCTCGGCGAGCCGGGCGGCGAACCCGGGCCGGATCGCCAGGTTCGCGTAGGTCATCACGATCAGCGGCACCTCGGCCCGGAACCCGGCCAGGTCCGCGAGGATCCGGTCGAGCGTGGCGCCCCGGGCCAGCGCGCGGTCCGACGCCTCCTGAATGGTCGGCCCGTCCAGCATCGGGTCGGAGAACGGCAGGCCGATCTCGATCGCGTCCGCACCGTGGTCCTGATAGGCGCGCAGGCAGTCGGCCCAGTCGCGGGTGATGCCGCCGGTCGCGTACGGCACGAGCTTCTTGGTGGTGTTGTCGGCGAAGATCACTGGAACATCTCCATGTCCTTGTCGCCCCGGCCGGAGAGCGTCATCAGGACGGTGAGCCCGGCCAGGTCCCCGGCGCTGCGGACGATCCAGGCGAGCGCGTGCGCCGACTCCAGCGCCGGGATGATCCCCTCGGTCCGGGCCAGCCGGTGCACGGCCTCGATCACCTCGTCGTCGCCGGCCGTCGCGTAGGTCGCCCGGCCGATCGCGCCCAGGTGCGCGTGCTCCGGCCCGACGCCCGGGTAGTCCAGCCCGGCCGCGACCGACGACGCCTCCGCGATCTGCCCGTGCGCGTCCTGCAGGACCATCGACCGGTGCCCGTGCAGCACGCCCGGGGAGCCACCGGTCATCGCCGCGCCGCCGGCCGCCTCCACGCCGACCAGCCGCGCGCTCGTGTCCGCGAAACCGGCGAACGTGCCGGCCGCGTTCGACCCGCCGCCGACGCACGCGACCACCACGTCCGGCACCCGCTCGACCTGGGTGCGCGCCTCCTCGCCGATCACCCGCTGAAACTCCCGGACCATCCACGGGTACGGGTGCGGGCCCATCACCGAGCCGATGCAGTAGTAGGCCTCCGCGGTGTCCGCCACCCACCGGCGCATGGCCTCGTTCGTGGCGTCCTTGAGCGTGCGGCTGCCGCTGCCCACCGGCACGACCGTGGCGCCGAGCATGCGCATCCGGTGTACGTTCGGCGCCTGCCGCTCGATGTCGCGCTCGCCCATGAAGACCACGCACTCCAGCCCGAGCAGCGCGGCCGCGGTGGCCGCGGCCACGCCGTGCTGACCGGCGCCGGTCTCGGCGAGCAGCCGCCGCTTCCCCATCCGGCGGGCGAGCAGCGCCTGCCCGAGCACATTGTTGATCTTGTGGCTTCCGGTGTGCGCCAGGTCCTCGCGCTTGAGCAGCAGCGTCAGCCCCAGCTCCGCGGAGAGTCGGCGGGCCGGCGTGACCGGGGTCGGCCGCCCGGCGTACACGGCGAGCAGCTCGTCCAGGTCCTTGCGGAAGCCGTCGTCGGCCCACGCGTCCCGGAACGCGGCCTCCACCTCCTGACACGCCGGGATCAGGCTCTCCGGCACGAACCGGCCGCCGAACTCACCGAACCGCCCGCGCTCGGCGGGCTCGCTCATCACGCCCATGCCACACCCCCACAGTTATAGAACTCTTGCGGAAGTGTGTCACATCTTCCGCAACAGTTCTAGAACAATTGAGGGGTGAGTTCAATCCAGGTCGTAGCCGGATGGCATGCCGCGGCGCCGGCGGAACAGAATGGCCGCGACCGCGCCGCCGAGCAGGCCGAACAGGTGCCCCTGCCAGGAGACCGTGCTGGTGGTGGGCAGGATGCCGAGCAGCGACCAGCCGTAGAGCAGGCCGATCAGCAGCACCACGCCGAGGTTCCACCAGCTGCGCTCCACGATGCCGCGGGTGAACAGCAGCCCGAGGTAGCCGAAGATGACGCCGCTGGCGCCGACCACCACGGTGTCCGGGCTGCCGGTGAACCAGACGCCGACGCCGGAGACCGCCATGATGAACGCGGTCGACCAGATGAACCGCTTACCGCCCGCGGCCAGCACGAACGTGCCGAGCAGGATCAGCGGGATGCTGTTGCCGTAGAGGTGGTCCCAGTCCGCGTGCAGGAAGTGGGCGAAGACGATGCCGTCCAGGCCCTCCACGTGGTACGGCAGGATGCCCAGCGAGTAGTCCAGACCGAGCCGCAGGAACACGTCCAGCGCCTCGATGACGAAGAGCAGCGGGACGACCGCACACATCGCGACGAACGCCCGGCCGATCGAGGCGTAGAACGCGTCGGTGCCGAAGCGGGCGGCGGCTTCCTGGTCCGCGTAGTTGCTCACACATCACAGGGTTACAGGCGGTCGCACGGTTCGCCAGCCGGGCGGCCGAGGTCACAGCGCCTGCGCATCAACGCAGCCGGGCCAGCGCCTCGCGCAGCTCGCGCGCGTGCGCCGACAGCTGCGTGTAGACACCGGGCAGGCCCGGCCGCGCACAGCCGATCCCCCAGCTCACCACGCCGATCTGCCGCCAGGCACCGTAGGCGTCGCGCCGGACCAGCGGCCCGCCGGAGTCGCCGTAGCAGGCGTCGCGCCGGCCGTCCGCGACGTAGCCGGCGCAGAGCATCTCGTCCGGGCGGTACGTGTAGCCGGCCGCGCGGTACGCGCTCACACAGGTACGGTCGGCGACCAGCGGCACCTCGGCGTACCGAAGGGTGCGCTGCTGCGCCTGGTCCTCGCCGGTCGCGCCCCAGCCGATCACGGTGAACCGGCCGGCGTCGTACCCGGGCGCGTCGTTCACCGTGATCGTCGGGAGGTTCAGCCGGCGGTCCAGCTGCAGCAGCGCCCAGTCGTCCCCCTCGGTCACCTGCTGGTAGCGGGACGCGACGATCATCCGGACCACCCGGGCCTCCCGGGACCGCTTCGCGTCCAGATCCACCGTGTCGGCCGTGACCGCGATCCCGTCGACCGGCAGGCCGGCCGCACAGTGCGCGGCGGTCAGCACCACGCGCGCCGCGATCAGCGTGCCGGCGCATCCGGCGGACACCCGGACCACCCACGGGAACTGGCCGGTGCGGGCCGCTTCGCCGCCGACCACCTCCAGGTCGTGCCGCCCGGCCGCGGCCGGGGACGCACTCAGGAACAGAGCCACCAGCAGCGGGGGTACGAGGAGCGCGCGCTGCCATCCGTACCGGCGAAGGGTCTTGCTCGTGCTGTGCCGCATCTCAGGCAGCATAAGTGGGCGAATGCGCCGCCTGCCGCAAATCCGGCAAAGCGAAGGGGCGCGCGGGCGAACCGCCCGCGCGCCCCTCTCGGCGTTCTTCTAGTACCAGCCGACGCTCTGCGAGTGCGCCCAGGCCTCACAGGGCGTGCCGTAGCGGCCCTTGATGTAGCCGAGGCCCCAGCTGATCTGCGTCGCCGGGTTGGTCTCCCAGTCGCTGCCCGCGGACGCCATCTTGCTACCCGGCAGGGACTGCGGGATGCCGTAAGCGCCGGAGCTCGGGTTCTGTGCCTGGTGGTTCCAGCCGGACTCCTTCGTCCACAGCTTGTCCAGGCAGGGGAACTGATCGATGCCGAAGCCGGAGTCCAGCATGATCGCGCAGCCGGTGGCGCGGTTGCCGCTGTACTCACCGCAGGACTCGGGGATCGGACCGGCGAACGCCGCGGGCTCGGAGGCGTCCTCGTTCGCCGCCGCCTCCTCCTCGGCCTTCCGCTTCTCCTCGGCCTCCTTCGCCGCCTTCTCCCGCTCGGCCTTGCGGCTGGCGGACTCCTCGGCGGCGGCGGCACGCTTGGCGGCGGCCTGCGCGGTCTCGGCGGCCTTCTCGGCGGCGAGCCGCGCGGACTCGGCCTCCTTGGCGTGCACCTTGGTGTACTCGGCGTGCCGGTCCTTGATGTACTGCTCTTCCGCGAGCGTGGCCTCGAACTCGGCCTGTGCGGAGACGCTCTGCTGTTGAATCTCACGGTCCTGGCTCAGGTACACGCCGCCGACCACTCCGGAGAGCAGCAGAGCGACGGACGCCGAGCGGACACCGTAACGGCTCCACAGCGGACTCACGAAGGGGTCCCTTCGTCGGGGGCAAGGACGCGACGCGGAGATCAGCCGCCCGGATCGGCACCCGATGGCCAACCACGGAGCGTGACGGATCCACGCCGCAAGCGTCCCCGACTCGACAGAGCCGGCCCCGCTGCCACCCGGATCGGAACGGTCCGGGTGGGCCGGAAGACGGTCTCCGGCAGCGAGGGTCTCGACGGACGCCCGTCGAACACCCTCACCCAGCGCAAGGCTTAAGTGAAATCCTGGCCCGCATTTGTGAGATGTGCCACACCGTGAAAGCCTTCAGATGCGGACATATCCCAGTTGATCTAGACCCTCTATCGTGGGATGTCCTCCAGCAGGTCAGTGACCACCTCAGCAATCGGTGACCGCTCGGAGCGAGTCAGCGTGACGTGCGCGAAGATCGGGTGACCCTTCAGCGCCTCGATCACGGCCGTGACCCCATCGTGACGACCCACTCGCAGATTGTCACGCTGCGCGACGTCATGGGTGAGCACCACGCGCGACCCCTGACCGATCCGGGACAGCACGGTCAGCAGCACGTTCCGCTCCAGCGACTGCGCCTCGTCCACGATGACGAACGCGTCGTGCAGGCTCCGCCCGCGGATGTGGGTCAGCGGCAGCACCTCGAGCATGCCGCGCGCCAGGACCTCCTCCATCACGTTCTCGTGCACCACCGCGCCGAGCGTGTCGAAGACGGCCTGCGCCCACGGCGACATCTTCTCCGACTCGGAGCCGGGCAGATATCCCAGCTCCTGACCGCCGACCGCGTAGAGCGGGCGGAAGACCACCACCTTCTTGTGCCGGTTCCGCTCCATGGTGGCCTCCAGGCCCGCGCAGAGCGCCAGCGCCGACTTGCCGGTGCCGGCCCGGCCGCCCAGCGACACGATGCCGATCGACTCGTCCAGCAGCAGGTCCAGCGCGATCCGCTGCTCGGCGGACCGGCCCCGCAGCCCGAACGCCTCCCGATCGCCCCGGACCAGCTTCACGGTCCGGTCCTGCATCACGCGCGCCAGCGCGGAGCCGCGCGGCGAGTGCACGACGAGACCGGTGTGCACCGGCTTTCCCGCCACCTCGTCCAGTTCGAGCGCCGCACCGGAGTAGAGCCGCTGCACCTCGTCCTCGGACAGTTCCAGGTCGGCCATGCCGGTCCAGGTCGCGTCCATCGCCTGACCGTGGCGGTACTCGTCCGCCACCAGGCCGACGGACGCCGCCTTGACCCGCAGCGGCATGTCCTTGGAGACCAGCGTCACCTCGCGGCCCTCGGCCGCGAAGTTGAGCGCCACCGAGAGGATGCGGGCGTCGTTCGACTCGTTCCGGAAGCCGTGCGGCAGGACCGAGTCGTCCGAGTGGTTCAGCTCGACACGCAGCGTGCCCCCGGCGTCGTTGGCGAGCACGGGCTGGTCCAGCCGCCCGTACTTCACCCGCAGATCGTCGAGGAGCCGCAGCGACTGCCGGGCGAACCAGCCCAGTTCCGGATGGCTGCGCTTGCCCTCCAGCTCCGTGATCACGACGAGGGGCAGGACCACCTCGTGCTCTGCGAAGCGCTGGAACGCCGCGGGATCGGACAGCAGCACCGACGTGTCCAGGACGAAGACCTGGGTGGATCGGGCTTGAGGAGGCTCCCCGTCCGAGTTTCCCGCCGCCTCGTGGTGTTCACCGGCGTCGGTTGCGGACTCGGACACGGGGAGGGCGGTCGGGTCGTGATCGGCCCGAGAAGTGGTTGGACGAATCGTCACAGGCCTGCTCCGAACGGGCGTGCACCCGAACCCCACCCGCAATCCGCCTCCACCGGTGGCCCTTGCATGTCACGGGGTCGGATGCGGGCCCCGTGGCGCACTCCGTCGCAGGTCCGGGCCGGGCCGGCCGGCTCGGGAAAACCCCGTGCCGTGAGTAAGACGCTAACTGCACAATGCGACTACGACCAGATGCGCAAGGTTACGTTTTCCCGCCGCGTAGATGCTGGCCAGCGATGAGTGAAGACATTCACGTAGTGTCAAGACTGATTTTCGGCGCAGTGAATGAGCCCCTGTTCACTCGGTCGTGACGGATTTCTGCGGGTACGCTGACCGGCGTGTCGTCGAACCGAGTAACCCCCACCGAGGCCTGGCAGGCCACCGCGAGCCGTGCGGCTGACTGCGCTCTCTTCTTCGACTTCGACGGCGTCCTGTCGCCGATCACCGACGACCCCGAGGCGTCCCAGCCGGTGCCCGAGGTGCTCGAGGCGCTCGACGCACTCTCCCGTCTCGTCCGCCGCGTCGCCATCGTCTCCGCGCGCCCGGTCGACTTCCTGCGCGCCCGCTTCGGCACGCTCTCCGAGGTCGACCTGTTCGGGCTGTACGGTCTGGAGCGCAGCCACGGCAAGGGCGAGACGGTCACCGAGCCGGCCGCGCTCCCCTGGGTCCCGGTGGTCGAGGAGGTCGCGTCCGAGGCGCGCACCGCCCTCGGCGACAAGGCCTACGTCGAGTTCAAGCGCCTCTCGGTCGCGCTGCACTGGCGCAAGACCCCGGAGCATGCCGCCGAGATCGAGTCCTGGGCACACGCCGAGGCCGAGCGCCGCGGCCTCAAGGTCCAACTCGGCCGCAAGGTCATCGAGCTCAAGCCCCCGGTCGACCGGGACAAGGGCTTCGTGATCAGCGAGGCCGTCCTCTCCGTCGGCTGCGCGTGGTACTTCGGCGACGACGTCTCCGACATCAAGGCCTTCGACGCGCTCCGCGCCCGCACCGCCGTCGAGCCCGGCTTCCTCGGCGTCTGCGTGGCCGTCGCCAGCTCCGACGAAACCGGCCAGGAGGTCTCCGACGCGGCCGACTTCACCATCGAGTCCCCGGTCGCCGTCGGCACCTTCCTCGCCGACGCCGTCAAAATCCTCCAGGCCAACGCCGCCTCCTGACCGCCCGGCCAGGCCCCACCGGCGGTACCCACAGTCACGGGCAGCCACCCACCACCGGCAGCCACCGGCGCCAGCAGCGCCACCGGCGGCACCCGGCACCACCGGCGCGCAACGCGCGAGCCGGACTTTATCCCGCCCGAGATATGACCATGTTCCGCTCCGTGCCCGCCGGGCTCTACTCCCTGCTGCGACCAGACCGGCCCTCAGTCATGCGAGGCAGGCCGCACCGGAGGTGTGGGCCTCGTGTACCAGATCATTGCTTTCGAGCACCGCATGACAGCGATTCGCGACACGAGATCCACGATCAAGCTTGGTGACACCAGCCGAGGGCTCAAGCTCGGGCGCTCCACACCCGAAATATCATCATATTTTTCCTGGAACTTGCTGGCTCCGCATAACGCCACCGCCCTCCCCGCCGCCATGCCGGACACAAAAGCGGAGGCCCGCGGTGAACGTACCGACGATGCCGCTGAATGGTGAAATATGGGCCAAGGGCCGGAAAGCCGCACCTGGCTGGGCAAGGTGTGTCGGATCTGCAGCGGACGCGGGACTGGCAGGGCGGAGCGCCGGCGACAACCGGTGCCCAATGCCACTTAGCTTATTTTGATCTTGGTTGCCTGGTGGGTGGTCTGGTGGCTTTGTCTGCTTCGATGGTGTGGTGTCGGGTGTGGGGGTGCGGCCGGATCAGGTGTCGGTCGGTGTGCTGGTGACGGCGGTGCCGCGGGATGCGGTTGATGGGGCGGTGGCGCAGTGCGGTGTGGGTGCGAAACGGTCGGATGGGAAGTTGCCGCCGCATGTGACGGCGTATCTGACGATGGGGTTGTGGCTGTTCGCGGATGATGACTATGCCGAGGTCGCGAAGAAGGTGACCGGTGGACTGGACCGGTTCGGGTGCTGGGATGCGGGCTGGTTGGCGCCGACGCCGGGTGGGATTTCTCAGGCCAGGAAGCGGCTGGGCCGGGATGTGCTGGCGGAGGTGTTCGAGCGGGTCGCCCGGCCGGTCGCGTCACCGGTCACGTCAGGTGCGTGGTTGCGGGACCGGCGGGTCCTTGCCATCGACGGGTTCGACGTGGACGTGCCGGACACGATGGAGAACGCGGCCGAGTTCGGGTACTCCCGGACCGGTGGTGGCCCGTCGGCGTTCCCGAAAGCCCGGGTCGTGGCGTTGACCGAGTGCGGGACACACGCGTTCCTGGCGGCGGAGGTCGGCGCGTATGCGGTCGCCGAACAGACCCTGGCCATGCCGTTGTATTCGCGGCTGCGACGCGGGGAACTGCTGACCGCCGACCGTGCCTTCTACTCGTTTACGGCGTGGGACCGGGCGCAGGCGACCGGCGCGGACCTGCTGTGGCGGATCCAGGCCGGGATCAGGCTCCCGGTGATCGAGATCCTCGGCGACGGCACCTATCTGACCGTGTTGATGGACAAGACGATCCGCGGTGGCCGCCGGGACCGGATCCTGGCCGCCGCGGCCGGCGGGACCCTGGACACCTGCGACGACGCGATCAACGACCGTGGCCTGCCCGCCGCCCACCTGGTCCGGGTCGTCGAGTACGACGTCCCGGACCGGGCCGGTAACGGCACCGGTGAGCTGATCACCCTGGCCACCACCATCACCGACCCCGCCCAGGCCGGCCCGGACGAACTCGCCGAGGCATACCACCTGCGATGGGAACACGAAACCGCCAACGACCAGCTCAAAACCCACCTCCGCGGGCCCGGCCGGATCCTGCGCTCGAAACTGCCCGACCTCGTCCACCAGGAAATTTGGGCCTGGCTGCTCGTCCAGCACGCACTCACCGTCCTGATCACCGCCGCCGCCGACGCCGCCGCGATCGACCCCGACCGGATCAGCTTCACCGACACCCTGCGCCTCGTCCGCCGCTCAGCCACCGGCTCAGCGGCCATTTCCCCCTGAGGACTGGACCACCCAGCTACCCACCATCTGGACCCACATCACCCGGGAACTCAACCCCACCCGACGCCACCGCACCTGCCCCCGCGCCGTCAAACGCTGCCGCCGCAACATGTACCGGCCCAAACGACGCGACGAACCCGCCAGCACCCGACACACCGGCCCCGCCACCATCCGCCTCCACCCACCATCAAGATCAAAATAAGCTAAGTGGCATTGAACCGGTGCCCGCGGGAGCATGCGGCGAATGAGCGGCCGGAAGCGGGAGGAAGAAAGGGTTCAGGCGCCGAAGCGCCGTTGGCGGTCGCCGTAGGCGCGGAGGGCGCGGAGGAAATCGGTGCGGCGGAACTCCGGCCAGTTGGCGTCGCAGAAGTAGAACTCGGACTGGGCCGACTGCCAGAGCAGGAAGCCGGAGAGGCGCTGCTCGCCGCTGGTGCGGATGATGAGGTCCGGGTCGGGCTGGCCCTTGGTGTAGAGGTGTTCGGCGATGTGGTCGACGTCGAGGACCTCGACCAGTTCCTCGATCGTGCCGCCGGCCCGGGCGTGCTCGGAGAGCAGGGAGCGGACCGCGTCGGCGATCTCCCGGCGGCCGCCGTAGCCGACCGCGAAGTTGACCTCGACGCCGCCGGAGCGGGTGCGGGTCTTCTCCTGGGCGGCCTTGAGCGCGGCGGCGGTGTCGGCCGGGAGCAGGTCGAGCGCGCCGACCATGCGCAGGCGCCACGGGTTGCCGTCCTCGGCGAGCTCGGTGCCGAGGACCTCGATGATGCGCAGCAGCGGGTCGAGTTCCTTGGCGGGGCGCCGCAGGTTGTCGGTGGCCAGCAGGTAGAGCGTGACGTGCGCGATGCCGGCCTGGTCGCACCAGTCGAGCAGGTGCTTGATGCGCTCGGCGCCGACGCGGTGGCCGTCGTTCGGGTCGATGAAACCCATTTCCCTGGCCCACCGGCGGTTGCCGTCGACGATCACGCCCACGTGCCGGGGCACCGGCTTGCCGACCAGTTTGCTGGTCAGCCGCCGCTCGTAGGCGCTGTAGACAAGGTCCCGCAGATTCATCACCACGCAGCCTAGCCATCGTGGCAAGCGGCGCCAGGGCCAGACGGCCGTCGGAGCGCGAGATTAACCGGATTTGTCAGGATTAGGGATAATCTAAAAACGTCACAATCCGGCCACATGGGGGACGCCCGGATGGTCGGACGTCCCCCGGGTGACACGCCGGATCAGCCCAGGCGGGCCTTGAGCGCGTCCAGCTCCGCCCAGAGCGCGGCCGGCAGCTTGCCGCCGAACCGCTCGAACCACTCCGTGATCAGCGGGAGTTCCGCGCGCCACTCGTCCGGGTCGACCGCGAGCGCGGCCTCCAGCGCTCCCGGTGGCAGCGACAGCCCGCTGAGGTCGATCGCGGACGCGGGTGGGACCAGCCCGATCGGGCTCTCCACCGCGGCGCCCCGCCCGTCCAGCCGCTCGATGATCCACTTGAGCACCCGGATGTTCTCCCCGAAGCCGGGCCACAGGAAGCCGCCGTCGTCGTCCCGGCGGAACCAGTTCACGTAGAAGATCTTCGGCAGCACCGTGTCCGGCGCCGACTTGCCGAGCGAGATCCAGTGGTTGAGGTAGTCGCCCGCGTGGTAGCCGATGAACGGCAGCATCGCCATCGGGTCGCGGCGCACCACGCCGACCGCCCCGGCCGCGGCCGCGGTCGTCTCGGACGACAGCGTGGCACCGAGGTAGACGCCGTGCGTCCAGTCCCGCGCCTCCGCGACCAGCGGCACCGTGGTCCTGCGCCGGCCGCCGAACAGGATCGCGTCGATCGGCACGCCCCGCGGGTCGTCGTACTCCGCGGCCAGCGTCGGGCACTGCCCGATCGGCACGCAGAACCGGCTGTTCGGATGCGACGACGGCTCGCCGGCCGACGGCATCCAGGGCTCGCCCGTCCAGGACGTGAGGTGTGCCGGCGGCTCGCCCATCCCCTCCCACCAGACGTCGCCGTCGTCCGTGCGCGCGACGTTCGTGAAGATCGCGTTGCCGCGTGCGAGCGTGCGCATCGCGTTCGCGTTCGTGGTCCAGTCCGTGCCGGGTGCCACGCCGAACAGCCCGAACTCCGGGTTGACCGCGTAGAGCCGGCCGTCCGGCCCGAACCGCATCCAGGCGATGTCGTCGCCGATCGTCTCGACCTTCCAGCCGGGCAGCACCGGGTCGAGCATGGCCAGGTTGGTCTTGCCGCAGGCGGACGGGAACGCGCCGGCGATGTGCCGCACCTGGCCCGCCGGCGAGGTCACCTTGATGATCAGCATGTGCTCGGCCAGCCAGCCCTCGTCGCGGGCGAGTACGCTGGCGATCCGCAGCGCGTAGCACTTCTTGCCCAGCAGCGAGTTGCCGCCGTAGCCGGAGCCGTACGACCAGATCTCCAGGCTCTCCGGGAAGTGCGAGATGTACTTCGTCCGGCTGCACGGCCACGGCACGTCCGCCTCGCCTGGCTCGAGCGGCATGCCGACCGAGTGCAGCGCGCGGACGTACTGCGCGTCCGTCCCCATCGCCGCCAGCACCGCGCCGCCCATGCGCGTCATGATGCGCATGGAGGCCACGACGTACGCGCTGTCCGTGATTTCGACCCCGAATTTGGGATCCTCGGCGTCCAAGGGACCCATACAAAAAGGGATCACGTACATGGCACGACCACGCATAGCGCCGCGGTACAGCTCCGTCATCGCGCGCTTCATCTCGTCCGGCGCGACCCAGTTGTTGGTGGGGCCGGCGTCGGCCTCGTCGGCCGAGCAGATGAACGTACGCTCCTCGACCCGGGCCACGTCGGTCGGGTCGGTGCACGCCCAGAACGACGCGGGACGGTGTTCCGGATTGAGCCGGACCAGCGTGCCCGTGCCGACCAGCTCGTCGGTGAGCCGGCGGTACTCCTCGTCGGACCCGTCGCACCAGACGACGCGGTCGGGCCGGGTGAGGTCGGCGACCTGGCGGACCCAGGTCAGCAGGTCTCGGTGGTCGGTGGGGGCTGACATCACTGATCTCCTTAGGTCGACGCTGACCGTTCGCGTGCACGGAGACCGGGCGTAGGCACGCCTGGGGTCCGGCACGGGAGTTCTCCACAGCGTAAGTCAGTTCAGCGCGTCATCTTCGTGAAGAAGTGCACAAACAACGGTGCGGATGCACTTTCACGGTGGTTCCTACGGCCGGGCGCGCAGATGCGCGCAAGAACTTTCGGGGAGAGACCGGGTCTGCACAATCCGGACTTTTTGCCATAAGCTCGGAGTCATCCGACATCCCAGGCGTACCTCCCCAACCCCCGTCATCAGGAGGCAAGCAATGGGCACTGATCACTCTTCCGACTCACCGTCCAAACCGGCCGAGCCCTCGCTCGGCCTGGAGTCGCTGGACTCCGCGGTCGAGGACGCGGCGCTGCTCGACGCGGTCCGCGCCGGCGACCCGGACGCCTACGGCACGCTCTGGGAGCGCCATTCGGACGCGGCCCGCGCGCTGGCCCGCACGCTGGTCCGCGACCCGGCCGACGTCGAGGACCTGGTCGCCGAGACGTTCGCCAAGGTGCTCGCGAAGCTGCGCGCCGGGCAGGGCCCACAGCTCGCGTTCCGCGCCTACCTGAGCACCACGCTGCGGCACGTCTGCTACCACCGCGTCCGCCGGGACCGGCGGCTCCAGTTCACCGACGACCTGACCCGGTACGACGTGAGCGAGCCGTTCCCGGACCCGACGCTGGCCGCACTGGAGCAGGCGTACGCGGCTCGCGCGTTCCGCAAGCTGCCGGCCCGCTGGCGGGAGGTGCTGTGGCGCACCGAGGTGGAGGGCGCCACGCCCAGCCAGGTCGCGCCACTGCTCGGCCTGACGCCGAACGCGGCCGCGGTGCTCGCCCACCGCGCGCGGGAGGGGCTGCGCCAGGGCTACCTGCGCGAGCACCTGGCCGGCGCGGCATCCGCGGACTGCCGGTGGACCAGCGACCGGCTCGGCGGATACCTGCGCGCCCGGCTCTCCGCGCGGGAACGCACCAAGGTGGGCCGCCACCTGGCCCGCTGCCGGCAGTGTGCACTGCGGGTGGGCGAACTGAGTGAGGTCAACGGCGGTCGATGCCGGGTCCGCGTGCGGCACGCGCACACCTGAGTACCCTGTCCGGATGCACAAGCTGTGGGCTCGCTTCGGTCACCTCGTCCAGGAGATCGGCAAGTTCGGCGTGGTGGGCGGCATCGCGTTCGTGGTCGACTTCGCGATCTACGCGTTCTGCCTGCAGGGCCTCGGGATGGAGACGCTCACCGCCAAGGCGATCGCCGCATCGATCGCCGCCACGCTGGCGTTCTTCGGCAACCGCTTCTGGACCTGGCGGCACCGGGAGCGGTCCGGCCTCGCCCGCGAGTACGGGCTCTACTTCTTCTTCAACCTGGTCGGAATCGGTGTGGCGCTCGGCACACTCGCGCTGACCCACTATGGGCTCGGTTCGATCTGGCCGGTATTTCAGACCGAGGCCGCGGACTACATCTCTGCCCAGTTCCTGGGTACCGCACTGGGCACGCTCGTCCGGTTCTGGTCGTACCGGACGTTCGTCTTCGTCGCTGCGGCACCAGCCTCGACGCCACCGCCCGTACCTGCGGAAAGTACGGAACGTGACTAAGGACGCCGCAATGAATTTGCTACCGACCGGTCCCACGCTCACATCCGACAACCTGTCGTAAGGTGGCCGAATGCGTCTTCTCCGTCTGCTGCCGGAACGGTGGCAGAAGCTGATCCGCGAGGCGGCCAAGTTCGGCATCGTCGGCGGCGTCAACTTCGGAATCAACTTCGCCATCTTCAACATCCTCATCCTGACCGTGATGCGCGGCGGAGAGCTGAAGGCGAACATCATCGCGACGGTCATCGCGACCACCACGTCGTACCTGATGAACCGGCACTGGACCTATCGTGACCGCCCGAAGTCGAGCATGCGCCGTGAGTACGTGCTGTTCTTCTTCTTCAACGGCGTCGCGCTCGGCATCGAGCTCGGCGTGCTGGCCGGTTTCAAGTACGGTCTGGGCCTGCACACCGTGCTGGCGCTCAACATCGCCAAGTTCGGCGGCCAGGTCTTCGGCACGCTGTTCCGGTTCTGGTCGTACCGCACGTTCGTGTTCCGCCGGGTGCCGGCCGGCAAGGTCGATCACCTGCACATCGAGGACATCGACCCGCACGCGATGGCCGACCTCGACCTCACCGCGGAACTGGCCGAGCACTCGACTCACCAGGACGCCGACGGGAGCGCCGAGGGCCGCCCAAACGGCGTCGCCGCGGTCGCTCCTCAGCAGCGGACCGCGGATAGCAGCACCCCGGTTCCGAACCCGACGTCCTGACCGGGGCCGTGATCCGGTCCGGCACGGGTGAGCCGGCGGACGTGTTCTTCGAGGACCTCACCCCGGGGCTGGTGTTCGACCTCGGGGTGACGGCCGTCGACGAAATCGAGATGATCACGTTCGCGGAGCGGTTCGACCCGCAGTGGTACCACGTCGACGGCGACCTGGCCGCCCGCAGCCCGTACCGGGGCCTGATCGCGAGCGGCTGGTTCACCGCGAGCCTGTTCATGCGCGCGTACGTCGAGCACCTGCTCCAGCACGCCGCCGCCGACGCCTCGCCGGGCATCGAGGAGCTGCGCTGGCTCGCTCCGGTCCGCGGCGGCGACCGGCTCGGCACCCGGCTCGAGGTGCTCGGCCGCCGGCCGT
The DNA here is from genome assembly GCF_030813715.1 of Catenuloplanes indicus. Classification (NCBI taxonomy): domain Bacteria; kingdom Bacillati; phylum Actinomycetota; class Actinomycetes; order Micromonosporales; family Micromonosporaceae; genus Catenuloplanes; species Catenuloplanes indicus. Next base: position 5,724,896 of record NZ_JAUSUZ010000001.1, on the reverse strand, counting down.
CCGACGCCCGTCCCGGCCTCGGCACCGTCACGCTCGAGGGCACGATGAGCCGCCTCGACGCGGCCGGATACCCGGAGGAGGACGTGCTCCGCCTCCGGTTCCGGGGCTGGTTCCTGCGGAGACCGGCCGGCTAGGCCGGATTCCCCGGCGCCTTCAGCGCGTCCCGCAGCTCGTCGTCGCCGAGCGTGTGCTTGTCCCGGTCCGCCTCGACCAGCTCGTACAGCGTGGTCTGGACCTGCTCGATGCGCGGGATGTCGACCAGCACCGACTGGCCGCGCTCCCCGGCCGACTCGATGGTCAGCGTGCCGGAACCGAGCAGCCGCTCGACGAAGCGCTGCGTCATCGAGTGGTCGTTCACCCGGGACAGCGGGATGTCCCGCCGGTCGCGGTTGAGTACGCCCTTCTGCAGCATCACCCGCTCGTTCGTGAAGACGTAGTTCGTGTTGCGCCAGACCAGGAACGGCCACAGCGCCAGCCAGCCGGCCAGCACGACCGCGGCCACGACGATCGCCAGCTGGCCGATCATCCAGCCCTCGGGCAGCAGGAAGCTCGCGCCGACGGCCGCGACCGCGAGCACGGTGACGGTCACCGGCCCGATCAGCGCCTTCCAGTGCGGGCGCAGGTGCAACACGACGTGCTCGTCACTGGTGAGCACGTCCTCCGGAAAGGCCACGGGTTCCTCCTCTAGGGAATGTGCGCAGCACGGTAGCGCGTGCGTACCAGGCCTCCGACGCAGGGTCACGATCGTCCGAAAACCAGCCCATCCACGGTACGGACGCCGAGCGCGCGGTCAGCGCAGGTGCACGACGTCCCCGGCGGCCAGCGGGCGGTCCCCGGCCGGGGTGCGGACCAGCAGGCGCGCGTCGTCGTCCACCCCGGTCACGAAGCCGGACACCTCGGACCCGTCCGGCAGCAGCACCCGCACCCGCTTGCCGATCGTGCCGCAGCTGTCCCGGTAGGCCTCCCGCAGCCCGCTCGCCGCCGCGTCGCCGCCGGCCTCGCGCCAGCGCGCGTACCAGTCCGCGAAGCTCCGCAGGAACGCCTTGAGCAGCGGCTCCCGGTCCGCGTCCGGTGCACCGGCCAGCACCAGCGAGGTGGCCGGCGGGCCGGTGGGCCGGTCGGGCAGCTCGTCCGCGCGCAGGCTCACGTTCAGCCCGACGCCCATCACCACCGCGCCGGACACGCCCTCGGCCAGGATCCCGGCCGTCTTCCCCTCGCCGGCACCGACCGGGACGAGCAGGTCGTTCGGCCACTTGAGCGAGGCGTCCAGGCCGGTCACCCGGTGCACGCTCGCGCACAGCGCCACCCCGGCGAGCAACGGCAGCCAGCCGTACGCGGCCGTCGGCACCGCCGCCCAGCCGCGCGCCTCGTCCGGCACGTTGGGCCGCAGCAACACGCTCAGCGACAGTCCCGCGCGGGCCGGTGACTCCCAGGTACGGCCGAGCCGCCCGCGCCCGGCGACCTGCCGCTCGGCGACGACGATCAGCCCCTCCGGCTCGTCGTCCCGCGCCGCGGCGGCCACGTCCGCGTTCGTCGAGCCGGTCTCGGCCCGCACCTCCAGCCGCCGCCACAGCGCACCCGGCGTCAGCAGCGCCCGGCGCAGCGCCCGCTCGTTCAACGGCGGCCGGCCCAGATCCGAGAACGGGCTCCCGCCCGCGGCGAACGACATCCGCCCAGCCTACGGCGCCCCTCCCGGCCGGCGTGCGCACCCGCATCGCTCTGCTCACCGGGCTCAATATTGAAAGTGGTGGCCGGTGGCCGGCGGTGCGGCGGCCAGACCACCAGGCCCGCCGGCCAGCCGCAGCCATGCAGCCGGACGACCGGGCCGGGCCAGCGGCCGGCGAACCAGGCCGGTCAGCCGCCGCCAGGTAGCCCGGACGACCGGGCCGGTCAGCCGGGGCGCCCTTACGGCCGGAGGGCCGGGTCAGCCGGCCGCGTGGCGGCTGGAGTAGATGGTCGAGCGGGGGGTCGGCGCGCTGGGTGTGTATTCCGGCAGGTGCGCCGCGACCGCGGCTGCGGCTGGGCGGGGCAGGCTCAGCGAGACGCTCTGCCGCGTCGGCAGGTCGCGCGGGCGGCTGTCGCGGGATCCGGAGCGCTCGGCGAGCGCGGCGATCCTCGCCAGTTCGGCCAGATCGCCGAGGTTCGCGAAGCCCTTGCGGCCGGCCCGGCTGGGGGCGCTCTCCGCGGCCTCGGCCGGTGGTGCGGCCGCGCCGGTCCGCCGGGTTGCGGGCGGTGCTCCGGCCTGCCGCCGGCCGGCCGGAGCCGGCTGCGGGGAGCGGGTGGTGCCGGGCAGGTCCGTCCGGCTCTCGGGCCGTGCCGGGTACGGTTCGCCGTCGCGTGCACCGGCCTGGCCCGGCACCGGGCCGCGACTCGCGAGATCCCGGTTCTGGCCCGGCCCCGCGCCACGACCGGAGAGGTTGCGGTTCGGGGCGCTGGCGCGGTCGGCCGCTCCAGGCGAGTCTGTCCGGCCCTCGTAAGCGGCCCATCCGTCGGAGCCGGTCCGGCGCTCGGCACCGGCCCAGCCCGCGGAACCGGTCCGGCGCTCGGCACCGGCCCAGCCGGTGGAGCCGGCCCGGCCGTCGGGACCGATCCGGGCTTCCGCACCGGCCCAGCCGGTGGAGCCGGTTCGCGTCTCCGGGTAGCCACGCATGGCTGCCGAGTCCCGGCCGGGGGCCGGGTCTCCGCCCTTAGCCGTAGCCTGGGTCGCGGCAGGGTCCCACGCCGTCACGTCACGGCTCGCCGCGAGGTCGCTGTTCGCCGCGTAGTCGCGGTTCGCTGTCAGGTCGCGGTTCGGCGCAAGCTCGCGGTTCGCCGGGAAGTCGCGGTTCGCTGCCGGCTCGCGGTTCGGCGGCAGATCGCGGCCCAGCGCCAGATCAGGATTCCCCGCCGCATCGCGGTTCGGCGCGACGTCACGCCCGGCTGGTGTCCGGCCCGCGGTGATGCCGGCGGACGTGGTCGTCTCGACCGGCTCGCGGCTCGCGACCGGGTCGGTCGTGTTCCGCACGGCGTTCGTGTCGCGGCGGCCGGACCTGGTGGGGTTCGGCGGTGCGAGCGGGGTGACCTCGCGTGCGTTGGTGAAGTCCCACCCCGCCGTCGTGTCCCGGCGTGCGGCCGGATCGCCGGTTGCGCCGAACTGCGTGGCGGACGTGGTGGTCCGGTCCTGCGCGAGCTCGCGGCCGGTGCGCCGGGATCGGCCGCCGGCCTGTCCCCGTGCGGCCGTCGGATCGCCGCTCACCAGTGGGTCCATGACAGCGGCAGCGGTGCGTGGCATCCGGTTGTTGCGCTGGGTACTCGCGTCCCAGGCAGGAGTGGCGTCGTGGCCCGGCGAGCGGGTGACGGCCGCGCGCTGACGACGGGTGTGCTCCGCGAAGTCGTTGCGGTCCACGGCGGCGTCGAACCCGCCGGCGGCCCGCCGGCCCCCACCACCGGATCGGTGATCCGGCGCGTCCCAGGTCGCCGGCGGCCGCACCGCGGTCGCCGCCTCCGCGAACCCGGCACCGTAGCCGCCGTGCCGCCGGCCGCCGGCCGCTGGATGACCGGCTCCGGCGGCGTCAGCCGACTCGCCACCGAACCCGTTCCGCCGGCCGGGACCGGCGTCACCGGCGAAACCACCGTGGGTGCCATGGACGCCGCTGTCACCACCGACACCGCCTGCGCGGGTACCGTCCCCGAAACCGTCGGCGCCGGTGTCACCGTCGAGCCCACCGGTGCGGGCTCCATCGCCGAACCCATCGGCACCGCCACCACCAGGGAAACCGCCGGCGCCACTGTCGTCGTCGAAGCCACCGGCGCCGCTGCCGCCAGAGCTGCGGTCACCGCCGAGGCGGTCGAACCCCTCAGGATCGCCGGGGCTGCCGAAGCCACCGGCACCGGCGGCGCTCGTGCCGGCGTCGTTCGTGCCCGCACCGGCCGCGCGGGCCGAGCGGCCCTGGCCACGATCTACGCGCGTGGCGGCCTCGTAGTCGCCGTTCCGGTCCGCGCCGTTCGTGCCGTGGCCGTACCCGGCCGGGCCGGTCGCGTGCCGGAGAGCCGCACCGGTCTCGCCCGCGTCGCGGTATGCGGCCCCGGCGGGCGTGCCGCGCTGGTAGCCGGCCCGGCCGGCATCAGCGCCGGCCTGGCGGTAGCTGCCGTCGTAGCCGTCGTCCCGGACCGGAACGCCGCGCTCCGGCCGCGCGGTGCCGTAGGGGTCACCGTAGTCCGGTCCATAGTGGCGATCCGTGGGCGCGGTGGTGCCGTACTCGTCGAAGCGGTCCGTGGCGGCGTCGGTCCGGGCCTCGCCGTAGCCGTTCGAGGCCTCGGCGTCGTATCGCTCAGCGGTCGCGCCGGGCTGCTGATCGCGGCGTGCCGGTGTCTCGCCGTATCCGGCGGCGGTTCCGGTCGCGTCCGGCGAGCCGGTGAATCCGTACGCGTCGGTGTCGTAGGCCGGCTCCGGCGTGCCCGCCGGCCAGCCCGGCCGCGTGCCGTGTTCCTCCGGCTGTCCCTCGCCCGGCCAGGGCCGGCTGCTACCCGGGACGGTGTGTCCGCCGGGGACGTCATGGTTCGCCGGCATCCGGTAACCAGCGGAGGCCTGCACCCCATTGGGCATTCCATGACCTCCGGACGCGTCCGGTCCACCCGAGAAGCCGGTGTTGCCGGGCGCTCGGTAGCCACCGGATCCGCCGGGAATCCCCAGCCGGTATTCAGCGGACGCCTCGGGCCCACCGGAGACGTCAGGGTTTCCCGGCGTCCGGTAACCACCGGAGGTGTCGTAGCCGGCGGGCTCCTCATAGGAGCCCGTGGTCCCGTAACCGCTCGGCGCACGGTGGCCGACCGAAGCCTGGTGTCCGCGGGGCGTCTCGTAACCGCGCGCCGCGTCGTAGCGCTCCGGTGCGGCGTCGTGCGCACCGGACACCGGGCGGACGGCCGCGAACGCGCCGGAGTCCTCGCCCGTGCCCGCGGCATCCGGCCAGTAGGACAGCGTCGCCGCGTCCGGCGCCGAACGCGGCGCGGGCCGCGGGCGCACCGGCCGGGCGACCGCATCGGCACCGGACCGGCCCTGCGGCGCTCCCGGCCGCACCCCGGCCGCGGCCTCCGGCTCATCCGCCCCGCCCGGCACCGCCGCCGACGACGAGGGACGGGACGCGGCCGGACCGGGGTCGTTCCCCGGCGCACCCGGCCGCAGGCCCGGCGTGCCGTCGCCGTAACCGGCGGCCGCGTAGGAGCCGGGACCGTACGTGCCGGTGTCCGGATACGTGCCGGTGTCCGGATAGGAGCGCACGTCCCAGCGGCCGTCGACGGGTCCGGTGGCGGGCTCGAAGTCCGAGGCGTTCGTCAGCGGGGGCTCCGGGGTCGCGGGCGGCGGCGTCACGTCGTACCGCTGCTGGTCTCTGGGTTTGGTGGTGCGCGGCCGGGAGGCCGTGTGCCGTCCGTGCGGGCGGCGTCCGATCGCGGGGAGGAGCTGGGTGAGCTCGGAGACGACCGGGATCAGGATGGTCGGTGCGGTGATGCGGCGCCGCTGTTCGGCGCGGGGGTGGACGACCTTGCCGCGGGACCGGCGGACCGGGGTGTTGGCACGGCGGGCGGCCTCGGCGGCGGCGAGGTGCGGCAGTTCACGCGCCGGGATGTGCGCGGCGCGGCGGGCCAGCTCGATCCGTTCGTCGTCGCTGAGCGACTCGTCGAACCCTTCGCGGCGACGGGCCGCGGCACGGGACGCCGCGCGCAGCGCGAGGCTGAGCGCGATGAGAGCGGCCAGGCCGCCGGCGATGAGGGCGACGCCGTAGTGCGTCACCGCGGGGTCCCTATCGTCACGCCACTTGTAACGAAACGGGCAATGTCGGCGGTACGCCCCCGAACGATTGAGCGAGAGCACCTCTCACACGGAGCCCGGATTGGCCATACGATCCGAGGTGTGACCGACACCGACGTCAATCCGCACACCACCGCGGGCCGGCTGGCCGACCTGGATCGCCGCGTCGACGAGGCCGTGCACGCGGGCTCGGCGCGCGCGGTCGAGAAGCAGCACGCACGCGGCAAGAGAACGGCGCGGGAGCGCATCGCGATGCTGCTCGACGAGGGCTCCTTCGTCGAGCTGGACGCGCTGGCCCGGCACCGTTCGACGGCCTTCGGGCAGGAGCGCAACCGGCCGTACGGGGACGGTGTGGTCACCGGCTACGGCACGATCGACGGCCGGCAGGTGTGCGTGTTCGCGCAGGACTTCACGGTCTTCGGCGGTTCGCTGGGCGAGGTCTTCGGCGAGAAGATCGTCAAGGTGATGGACCTGGCGATGAAGACCGGCTGCCCGGTGATCGGCATCAACGACTCCGGCGGCGCGCGGATCCAGGAGGGCGTGGTCAGCCTCGGCCTGTACGGCGAGATCTTCTTCCGGAACGTGCGCGCGTCCGGCGTGATCCCGCAGATCTCGCTGGTGATGGGCCCGTGCGCGGGCGGCGCGGTCTACTCCCCCGCGGTCACCGACTTCACCGTGATGGTCGACAAGACCTCGCACATGTTCATCACCGGGCCGGACGTGATCAGGACGGTGACCGGCGAGGACGTCGGCATGGAGGAGCTGGGCGGGGCCCGCACGCACAACACCACCAGCGGCAACGCGCACTATCTGGCCTCCGACGAGGAGGACGCGGTCGAGTACGTCAAGGCGCTGCTGTCCTACCTGCCGTCGAACAACCTGGACGACCCGCCGGTCTTCGACGCGGACCCGGACCTGAGCCCGGACGACGAGCTGGACACGCTGGTCCCGGACTCGGCGAACCAGCCGTACGACATGCACACCGTGATCGAACGGCTGGTCGACGACTTCCTGGAAGTGCAGCCGCTCTACGCGCCGAACATCGTGGTCGGCTTCGGCCGGGTGGAGGGCCGACCGGTCGGCGTGGTGGCGAACCAGCCGACGCACCTGGCCGGCTGCCTGGACATCGCGGCGTCGGAGAAGGCGGCCCGGTTCGTGCGCACCTGCGACGCCTTCAACATCCCGGTGCTGACGCTGGTGGACGTGCCCGGTTTCCTGCCCGGCACCGGCCAGGAGTGGGACGGGATCATCCGGCGCGGCGCGAAGCTGCTGTACGCGTACGCCGAGGCCACCGTGCCGAAGCTGACCGTGATCACCCGCAAGGCGTACGGCGGCGCGTACGACGTGATGGGTTCGAAGCACCTGGGCGCGGACCTGAATCTGGCGTGGCCGACCGCGCAGATCGCGGTGATGGGCGCGCAGGGCGCGGTGAACATCCTGTACCGCGCGGAGCTGGCCGCGGCGGGCGATCCGGCGGCGCTGCGCGCGGAGCTGGTCGCGGACTACGAGGACACGCTGGCGAACCCGTACACGGCGGCGGAGCGTGGCTACGTGGACGCGGTGATCAAGCCGTCGGAGACGCGCGCGCACCTGATCCGTGGCCTGCGCGCGCTCCGCACCAAGCGGGAGACGCTGCCGCCGAAGAAGCACGGCAACATCCCGCTGTAGAGAACGTGCTTCGGGTACGGCAGCGGCCGTACCGAAGTTAGTTCAGCGTGATGGCGGGAAGACAGACGACCACCACACATCGGCCACCGCGCACGACACGCTAGTTCAACGTGATGGCGGGAAGATAAGCACCGGCGAGCAGCAGTAAGCCGCCGGCCAGTGCGGCCAGGTTCACCGCCAGGAACACGCCGACCCAGAAGATCGCCGGGATCCGGGTGATGCCGGCCAGCTGGTCCGCGTCCGACTGCGGCATCCGCCCCCAGCTGCGCATCGACTGCAGTTCGAAGACCGGCCGCACGCCGCCGATCAGCAGGAACCACACCCCGGTGTACGCGAACGCGGCCTGCACCTCCGGCTCGGCGTACCACGAGACGCCGAACACGATCGCGCCGGTGACCAGGATCGACACGATGCCGTACACGTTCCGGATCATGATGAGCATCGCCAGCAGCGCGGCCACCGTGATCCAGAGCAGCAGCGTGATCCGGTTGCCGCCGAGCAGCCACGCGCCGAGCAGGCCGATCAGCGACGGCGCCACGTAGCCGGCCAGCAGCGTGAACGTCATGCCGGGCCCGGTCGGGCGCCCGGCCGATAGCGTCAGCCCGGACGTGTCCGAGTGCAGCTTGATGCCGGTCAGCCGGCGGCCGGTGAGCACGGCGGCGAGCGCGTGCCCGCCTTCGTGCGCGATCGTGATCGCGTTGCGGCCCACCCGCCAGGTCACGCGCACGAAAACCACGGCCAGCGCGACCAGCGCCGTGATGAGGACGAGCAGGAACGGCGGGTCCGGTTGCGCACCGAGGAGCTGGTCCCGCAGATCAGTCAGGCTGTCGATCGACACAGCTCGGCAGCCTAGCCCAGGTCGCCCGGAGACTCCTGGGAAGGAAGTGCGGAGTTCTCGCGTACCGGCCGAATGTCCTTCGTTCGTCGCAACGGTCCCGGCACAGGCGGCATAGTCGGCCAGGGCGAGCATCACCGGACCGCACGCGGCCGCGCTGACGCTCACACACATCGACACCCACGGGGGAACGAACAATCATGCGTAACACCAAGCTTCGCCGTCTGGCCGTGCTCGCTGCCGGCTCGGTGCTCTTCACCGGAATGGCGCTGGGTTCCGCCGGAGCCGCGTCCGCGGGCGGATCGCACGGCCACGGTAACTCGCACGGCAGCGGCTACTCGCAGTCCTCCGACGAGGACGAGGCCGAGGCCAAGCTCAAGTGGCTGATCATCAAGTGGCTGGCCGCGCACGACTACGAGTGCAGCGAGGACAACGTCGACGCGGTCGCGGACTCGCTGGACGACAGCAGCAGTGACGACAACGGCAGTGACGGTGACAGCGGCGACTGGGACGACGACGGCATCCTGAACGACGTCGACATCGACCTGGACCTGGACCTCGATCTGGACCTCGACCTGGACCTCGACCTGCTCTGACCCGCCCCGGGAATCGTTCCGGAACCGGTTCGGCAGAACAGCGAACGGCGACAGCGGACCTCATCGTCCGGCTGTCGCCGTTTCGGTGTTTCAGGCCTGACGGCGTGCGCCAACGGGAACCCGCATCGGCGTTCCCACGGGCACGGCATTCCGCACCCGCTGCGGCACCGCACGGTGCAGCAGAAACCATGACCCGACCGCGGCCACGGAAATGATGACGACCGCCGAGAGCGCTATCAGCAACGCGGTGCCGGCGCTCGCCACCGTCAAGACGGTGGCGGCGATCGTCCACATCGCGACTGCGGTTCTGGTGCAGTGCCGCTTGTAGTAGCTCACGTCGTCCTCCTCTCTCCGTTGCACGGTGGATACCCGCCAGGTGGCAGATCTACGCATGCGGAGAGCGAGGGACGTCAGTCCTTGTCCGGTTTGAAGAGCGCCACGATCAGATCGAACTGACGCTGGTTCTCCTCGTCGTTCCACACGTTGTCCGGCGTACCCCAGTAGATCTGGTACGCCCGGTCCGGCGCGGTCACGAAGTGCCGGATGAGCACGTGGTTGCGGTAGTTACCGGGCGGCCCGTACGCGAACTCCCAGTCGGCGGCGCTGTCGAAGTAGTCCACGCTCTCGATCTTGATGAGCTGGTACTGCTCCCACTCGTACCGGCGCTCCTGCTCGATCCCGGTGACCGCGGCCTTGGCGTCCTGGTTGGTGTTCGCCATCTGCGTGATCAGCATGTACCGGCCACCGCCGCCGGTCTCCCGGAACTCGATGCTCGAGCCGAGGTTGTTCGCCTGCCAGGTCGCCGGGATCGGCACGCTCCAGCCGTTGGGGCTGTCATAGGTGCGCCAGCCGGCCGGCATGGTCAGCGCCGGCACGCCCGGGGCCGGGCTGCCGGTCGGACGCGGCGCCGCACTGCTCGGCGTGGCCGACGGCGCCGGTGCCGGCGAGGTCGGCGCGGGCGCCGCGTTCTCGCCGTCGTCGTCGGTCAACCGCGGCACGATCAGCGCCACCGCGACGATCACGGCGATGACCAGCGCGATCACCACCCACAGGCGTGGGTCGGCGGCCAGCCGGGACGGACCGCTCGGCGCGGGCTTCTCGTCGTAGTCGTCGTAGCCGGCCGACGGCGTGCCGACCACCTGCGTACGGTCGTCGTAGTCGTCGCGCGGCGCGGACCGGGCGAACCGGGCCAGCGGCGCACCCAGCGTCTTCTTCCCGTCACCCCGGTTCGGCCGGCCGGTCTTCGCGGCCTGCGCCGGCACCGGGCTCTGCGGGACCACCGCGGTGGCGTCCGGGTTGGTGCGCGCCCAGGCGGCACGCGCCCAGTCGCTGTCCGCGGCAGACCCTTCGGACCCATCGGGGGTACGGGCCGGAGCGGCGGACCCGGCCGGCGTGCTGATCACGCTGGTGGCATCCGCCGGGCCGGATCGGATGATCGTGGTGCCGTCGGTGTCGTCCGGAGCAGTGGTGTCCTCGGCGCCGGTGCCCGTGGCTCCGGTGACGCTGATCGTCTCGCTGCCGGCCTCGGGCGTCTCCGCCGCGCCGTCACCGGCCGCGGCCGGTGTTGTCGCTGCCGCCTCGCGTGTGGCGGGCTGGCCGCTGGCGTCGGCGTCCGTGGTGGCGGCCTCGGCGTCGTCCGCGGACGCGCCGGCGTCGTCCGCCGTCGCGCTGCGCGTCTCGGCGGATCCCGCCTCGTCGGCCGGCGCATCGCCGGCGTTCGGCTTGTCCCCGGTCGCCGGCTCGTCCGTGATGCGCGGCTCGTCCGTGGAACCCGCAGCGAAGCTGGAACCGGCGTTGCCGGTGGAATCGGCGTCGCCGCTGGATTCCGGCTTCTCCGCGGTGGCCTCGTCGCCGCCGGTGTCGGGTGCACTGCCGGTGCCGCCCGCGGTTCCTGTGGCGCCCGCGCGGCCGGCGCCGGCCGCGCTCCCGGTGCCGCCCGTGCGCTCGGTGGCGGCCGGTGCGCCGGACGCGGAGGTCGCGGGAGTGGTGGGCAGGCCGGTGCCGAAGACCGGGCCTGCGGTGCGCCCGCCGAAGCCGCTGATCACCGGGAACGCGCCGCTGGCACCCGTACCCAGTGGGTCGATCCTGGGGTTGTTCCGGACAGCCGGGGCGGTGGCCGAGCCGGACGCGGCGACTCCGGCTGCACCCGGGTCAGCCGCGTCCGGCTCGGCGGAGCCCGGCTTGATGGAGCCCGGCCTCGAAGCGTCGGCGCCCGAGAGGGGCGGCACGACGGTGGTCTCGTCCGGCGCGGACGTACCGCCGGCTGCATTCGATTGTGAACCGCCGCCCGGCGTGCCCGCGCCCGGGGTGACCGAAACCGACGTTCCCGCAGCTCCTGGCCGTTTCGGCGGGTCGATTCGGGTGGTCGCGTCGCGGCCACCGAGCAGGTGACCGCCGGTGATCCGGGTGGTGGTGTCCTGCGCGGCGGGCTCGGTACGGGCGAGCGTGCGCGGGTCGATCCGGGTGGTCGCGTCCCGGTCCGGGATGCGCGTGGTCGCGTCGCCGACCGGCGTGCCGTCCAGCCGGGTCGCGTCGAGCGGCGGTTTGTTCTCCGCGGCGGGCGCGCGGCCCTTGGAGAAGATGGGCGGGTGCGAGCCGGTCACCGGCGCGATCGACGACCGTGGGCCGGTGGCCAGCGGCGGGCGCGGCGCGGGCACCGCGGGCGAGGACTGCGTGTCCCCGCCGATCCGGGCGCCGCCGGGTCCGCGGCGTGGCGTCTGCCACAGGTTCAGCGGCGCGCGCGACTTCCGGCCGGCCGCGCGCATCAGCATGCGCTCGGCCTCCTCGGCGGACAGCCGCTCCGTCGGGTCCTTGCGCAGCAGTCCGGCCAGCACCGGGCGCAGCGGTCCCGCGTTGCGCGCGACCGGCGGTGGCTCGGTGGCCAGCGCGGCCAGCGTGCCGATCGCGGACGGGCGCGCGTACGGCGACTGCCCCTCCACGGCGGCGTAGAGCGTGGCGCCGAGCGACCACAGGTCCGCCTGCGGGCCGGCCGTGCCGTCCCGGGCGCGCTCCGGCGCGATGTAGGCCGGCGAGCCCAGCACCAGGCCGGTGCGGGTCACGTTCGGGTCGCCGGGCACGGTGGCCAGGCCGAAGTCGGTGAGCACGACCCGGCCGTCCTCGCCGATCAGCACGTTGCCCGGCTTGACGTCACGGTGCACCACGCCGGCGCGGTGCGCGGCCCGGAGCGCGTTGAGCATCCCGAGCCCGATCTCGACGCCGCGCGCCGGTGCGACCGGCCCCACGTCGGCCAGGATGTCCTGCAGCGAACGGGACGCCACGTACTCCATGACGATCCACGGATCGCCGTCCGTCCGGAGCACGTCGAAGACGCGTACCACGTTGATGTTGTTCAGGCGGGCGATCGCACGCGCCTCGCGCAGCGAGCGTTCCCGCATCTCACGGCGCTCGTCCACGGTCAGCCCGGGCGGCGGGACCAGCTCCTTGATCGCGACGTCCCGGTGCAGCACCTCGTCGCGGGCCAGCCAGACCCGGCCCATGCCCCCCTGGCCGAGCGGCCGGAGCAGCCGGTATCGGTTCGCGATCAGTTCGGGGGCAGACATCCAGAGGAACGTACCCGCACCCGCCCTCATCACACCAATTGACCCACATCGAGGGAGACGCGCATCAGTTTGTTATCAAGCGTTCTGGCCTTAGTCTGACCTAATGCACTCCGGCGACCGTGCTCCAGATCTCCGGATCCTCCGCGGCACGCCCACGCCCGAGGAGATCGCCGCACTGGTGGGCGCGCTGCGTGCGCTGACGCGGCCGCAGCCCCACGCCGCACCCTCCGCGGCGTCGGCCTGGAGACGCTCCGCCCGCCCGTCCTACACACCGCCTTGGCGACGCTCCGCACTGCCTCGATGACACATGAGTAACCAAACCATGTGAGAAATCGCATCCTCCGGACAATTCGCCGCGGCCCCTTCGCGGTGCCCCCAAGGCGTACCCAGGATTGGTTAATCTCGATTCTCGGTGCGTTGGGGGAGGGGTTCTCATGGCGGCACCCGACGAGGATCTGGGCCCGGCCTGGCTGCGCGACTACGGCCGGATCGAGGCGGACATCGAGGCGATGTCCCAGTTCGCCCACGGCCTGATCGCCGAGATCCAGGACCACTACCTCCCGCACGCCAGCCGCGTGCTCGCCGACATGGAGTCGGCCCACCCCCAGCCCGCCGAGACCTTCACCGAACACCTGCGGTTCCTGGAGGCCCACCGCGAGGCGATGCACGCCACCACCGACAACGTCTACTGGTACGTCCAGGGCTACACGAACCTCGGCAACGCCGCCGCCGACATCAGCACCCGCTACGCCGACGCCGACGCCTTCTCCGCCGCCCGCGCCCAGGACGTCCGCGACGCCCTCGACGCCGCCGGCGCCGGCCTCCCCGAAACGGCACCCTGAGCCATGGCGATCGACAACGGCCACGCCGACTGGACCGGCACCCCATGGCACACCAGGGACATCCCGTCCATGTGGGCCACCGTCGCCCACCACACCCCCGACGCCTACGCCACCCACCTCGCCGGCTGGCGCCGCACCACAGAGCTGCTGTCCACACACGTCGCCCGCATGCGCACCTACCGCGACAACCTCGCCATCGCCTGGCCCCCCACCCGCAGCCCCGCCGCCGCCGTCTACCTGTCCCGCTTCGACACCGACATCGCCAACGCCCAGGCCACCCTCAACGCCAGCATCGCCAACTACACGGCCTACGCCGCCGCCATGCACATCCTCTCCGACGCCCAGACCGCCCTCCGCCCCCTGGCCGACGAATACGCCGCCAACACCGCCGCAGAATCCTCACGCCAGCAGATGGCCTCTGCCTCCAACAGCCGCGCCGCCGCCACCACTTTCCTGGCCACACAAGACACCGAAAAACGCCAGGCCGAACTAACCAGAATCGCGCGATCCATCATGTACCGCGCCAGCCAGGAACTCATCGAGGCCACCGCCGCCCTCCAAATCGCCCCGCCGTATCACGAAACAGGATCGTATTTCGCACCACGTGATATCGGAGTTAGTCCTCCCTCAATTCCCGAAATTAGCCCACTCAATATTCCACCATCATCAGGAGCAAGCGCCACACCACCTGGCATATCGAGAGAAATAATACTCTCCACGGACGCCTCAAAAACTTCTCTCGCAGGTGTCGCAGGACCCATCGACGATCTAGGCCGCGCCACAGAACCAAGCATTAGCGAAGGCCATAAATCAAATACAAAAGCTTCATGGCCAGCACTCGCTTCACCACAGATAATTGGCGCACCGCCAAGCGCCGGACAAAACAGCACCAACTCCACACCCAGAAGGAGCGCGGCCACCCCGGACGCTATTATCGGAATTCCACCTTCCAGTCAACCGGTATCGCAGGCTCAGACGATCCGCACATCGTCAGTCGAGCCCTCACCAGGTACCGCCGCCACCAACCCTGTGGCTTTCAATAACGGCGCCGTCCAGCGAGGACAGGCGACCGACAAGAATTTGCCACTGGATCTAGACACTCTATGGTCGACTGACGAGGGCGTGGCGCCAGTTGTAGACATCGATCAGACCAGCAGTCCGATAACCGCAGGTCCCGCCATCGGCATAGACAGATGAAGAATCAAGCGGCGATCTTCACCGCAGCCATCACGCTAATTTTGCCGACAGTGCAGGCTCCTCCACCTAGCGGAAAAGAAGCGCAATGGCACGTCGATTACATGCACGCCCACAACGCCCACAACATCTCCACCGGCAAAGGCATCACCGTCGCAGTTATCGACTCCGGCGTACAACCACACCCCGATATTGAACATGCAATTCTACCTGGAATATCTTTTCTTCCTGGCGATAACTCAAAAGGACAGCAAGATGACCAGGGACACGGCACCGCAATTGCTGGCTTAATCGCAGGAAAAGGAGGAACAGGGCACGTCCTAGGAATTGCGCCTAACTCGAAAATTCTGCCTATACGCATCCTGGACGCAAACGGGAGAGGTGACAGCAACACCACCGCTAAAGCGATCAGATGGGCGATAAGAAGTCGAGCAAAGATCGTAAATATATCAAGTGGCGGCGGTCCAAATTCTGAGGTACGGAAAGCGGTTGAGGAAGCGACGAAGGCTGGCCTTATAGTCGTGGCAAGCTCTGGAAACAAGCCAGCTCAGGATATAGTTGCTTTTCCGGCGTACATCAACGGCGTGGTCGCCGTCGGAGCCACCGACAAGGATGGCGTCATCGCAGATATATCAGCAAGCGGAGAGGGTTTGCTACTAACCGCCCCCGGCGTCGACCTACTGAGCACCTCGAAGGATCAAAGGTACGAAACCGGCACGGGGACCTCGGGAGCGGCGGCGATTGTGTCGGGGGTGGCGGCGTTGGTGTGGAGTCGGTATCCGGAGTTGTCGGCGGCTGAAGTGGTGCATCGGATGACAGCGACGGCGGTGGACAAAGGGGCGCCAGGACGGGATCCGGAATATGGGTTCGGGATCGTGGATCCGGTGGCGGCGCTGACCGCGGACGTCCCGCCGCTCGCGGCCTCTGGGGAACCGGCGCCCGGCGGCGAGAGCGCGCAGGCGACACCGGTGCCGACGCCGAACACGCCGGGACAGGTGGCGGTGATCCTGGTCGCGGTGATCGCGAGCCTGCTGGCGGTGGCGCTCGTGGTGGCGCTGATCGTCCTGCGGGGGCGTGCCCGGAGAAACGGGACCGGCGGCTGACCGATCTGCGGCGCGGCTGCGTCCGGGGTCGCGGCGATGCGACCCCGAACGAGCACCGCGGCCGTATGCGGGGCGGTCGAGCGGCGTTGCTCGACGGGACCTGAACCAGGCGCCCCGGCGGGAGGCCGTGGGTGGTGGCGGTTAAGCCCCTCCCGAGTCAAGCAATCTAGGGAAGGAATCTTGCGGGCCTGATTCCTCTCCGTTACAGGCGAGTTTAACTTTTGCCCGATTTATGCGTGACGCGCCCGGTTGGGGTGGGCAGACCCGGTTACCGGTAGCGTGGGGAGCCGTGCAGATCTCGAACCGGCCGCGTCTGATCCTGGGCTCGGCGAGCCCGGCCCGCCGTACCCTCCTGAAGTCCGCCGGGATCGACGTGGACGTGATCGTCAGTGGGGTCGACGAATCGGCGGTCGAGGCGGTCAGTGCGGACACGTTGTCCCAGGTCCTGGCGCGGATGAAGGCGGCGGCGGTGGCCGACCGGGTGCGGCAGACGGAGGCGGCGACGCTGCCGGGGACCGGGCCGGCGACGCTGGTGCTGGGCTGCGACTCGGTGCTGGCCTTCGACGGGGAGATCCTGGGCAAGCCGGCGGACGCGGAGGACGCGGTGCGCCGCTGGCAGGCGATGCGCGGCCGGAGCGGGACGCTGCACACCGGTCACAGCCTGGTCGACGTGACCAGCAACCGGGTGGCCGAAGGTGTCGCGGCGACGGTCGTGCACTTCGCGGACCTGTCCGACGAAGAGATCAAGACCTACGTGGGTACGGGTGAGCCGCTGCACGTCGCCGGTTCGTTCACGATCGACGGGCTGGGTGGCGCGTTCGTGGAGCGGATCGAGGGTGACCACGGAACCGTGGTCGGGTTGTCGTTGCCGCTGCTGCGCCGGCTGGTCGCGGAACTCGGTCATTCCATCACGGACTTCTGGACCACTGCCTGACGCAATAGCGTGAGCGGCATGGATTTCAAGACGCTGCCGCCGCTGACTCTCCGGGCCCGCTCTTGCTCTGCTTACTGGGCACAACATTGAGCCACGTACGCGCGCCGATGCTCGTTACGGCCGAGGTAAGCAGAGCAAGGCGCAGCCGGACGTGAGACGCGCGGAACGTGGGCAGGCAGCGCAGGATCGACCGGATCCGCAACCCGAGCCGACGTAGGTAAGCAGAGCAAAGGCCGGCCGGAACTCGACCCGCGCCCGCGCGTGTAAGCAGAGCAAAGCGGCCGAGAGGCGCCGCACCCACGCGGATGACGCAGCGACCGGATCTTGACCTCACGCGGTAAGCAGAGCAAAGCGGCCACGCCGGAGCCGGTGGCGCCGGTGCGGAAGCGGTCAGGCGGGACGTGCGGTCAGGGAGCGGCTGAGGCGGAGCGTGATCAGTGCGGCCGTGATGATGAAGACGGGCAGCAGAAGGAACGCCGGATGCGGGCCGATGTGGTCGGAGAGCGCGCCGAGGAGCAGCGGGGCCGCGCCGAAGCCGATCACGGCGGTGTAGTTGGCCCGGGCGGCGGCGAGGTCGGCCTGGCCGGGCGCGGTGGCCAGGGCGAGGGAGATGGTCAGCGGGTAGTGCATCGCATTGCCGAAGCCGAGCACGATCAGGCCGGTGGCGGCGAGCCATCCGATCGGTGGCGTCCAGAACAGGACGAAGCCGGCGGCGGAGACGCCGAGCGCGCCGAGGAGCAGCGGAACCGGCGGGACGCGCAGCGCGATCCGGCTGCCGGCGAGGCGCCCGGCGAACATTCCGCCGACGATCGCGGCGACGGTGGCGGAGGCACCGCCGGGCGACATGCCGGCATGGTCGCGGAGAACGTCGGCGGCCCACAGTGACAGGCATACCTCGATCGACCCGGTGACACAGAGCAGAAGCCAGGCCAGCCAGTACGGCCGGGGAAGCCGCCCGGACGAGACATGGTCACCGGTACCGACGTCACCTCCGGCGGCAGGCACGGCGGGTGCGGCAGGGGCGGCGGGCGTGGCGGAACGGCCGGGCCGGCCACGGTGGGCGGGCAGAGCCGGGGTGGGCCGGTGACGGCTTCGGCGTACCGCTGAGGTGGTGATGGTGATCGTGACCAGCAGGAGCAGTGCGCCGATGCCGGGGCGCCACGTGTCCCAGAGCCGCAGGCTGAGCCCGGTCAGCAGAGGTGCGAGTACGCCGAAGCCGACCGCGGCCGCGTTGGCCTCGGTGATGGCGGTGGGGGCGAGTGGGCCGTGGTGGGCGGTGAGGGTGCTGACGGCGCAGCTGACCACCGTCCAGCCGCAGGCGGAGGCCAGGGTGGCGGCGGTGAGGGTGACCGGCAGCGGGTGGAACGAGATGAGCAGGAGGGTGGCGGCGGTGACGCCGGCGAGCGCGCACCACATGGTGCGCGCCCGGCCGAGGTGACGGGACAGCGGTGGGTAGAGCGCGCCGCTGAGCAGGCCGCCGATAGCCAGCGCGGTGCTGTGCAGGCCGGCGACCGCGGCGGTGGTGCCCTGCTCGTCGCGGAGCAGCGGGACGATCGGGCCGAAGCCGTAGAGGAAGTAGCCCCAGAGTCCGAGCTGGACGTAGATCAGCCAGGTGGTCCGGTCGCGGTGGAAGGGCACCGGTCCACGGTAGGGGGTCAGCGGATGCTGCGGGCGAACATGCGGGCGGCCCAGGCCGTGGCGACCACGGCCAGGATGAGCGTGATGGTGAGTCCCTGCCAGACCGCGGGTGCGCCGGGGTCGCCGGCGAAGAGTGCACGGGTGCCGTCGACGGCCCAGGAGAACGGGTTCCAGTCGGCGACGCGTTGCAGCCAGACCGGTGCGAACGTGAGCGGCAGCAGGATGCCGGAGAGCAGCAGCAGTGGCTGGGACACCGTGTTCATCACCGGGGCCAGCGCGTCCTCGCTCTTCAGCAGCAGCGCCACGCCGTAGGAGAGCGCGGACGTCATCAGCGCGATCAGCGCGAGCATCAGGTAGGCCAGCAGTAGGTCGCCGATGGCCACGCGGAGACCGAACGGCATCGCCAGCAGCGTGATGATCACGGCTTGGACCAGCAGGCTCACCACGTCCTGCAAGGATCGGCCGAGCAGCAGCGCGGTGCGGCTGACCGGCGTGACCCGGGACCGCTCGATCACACCGGCGCGCAGCTCGGAGATGAGGCCGAAGCCCTGGAAGAGGCCGCCGAAGATGGCCAGCATGACCAGCAGGCCGGGCACGAACGTGCGGTAGACCTCGGCGTCGCTGATCGTGCCACCGGCCGACAGCGCGGGCTTCAACAGCGGCGCGAACAGCAGCAGGAACATGAGTGGCTGGAACAGGTTGATGAAGATCCAGACCGGCTGGCGCAGCAGCAGGCGCAGCTGGTTCTGGAAGACGAGCCAGATGTCCCGGAGGAAGGTCATGGGTCAGCTCTCCCGCAGCGATCGGCCGGTCTTCTCCAGGAACACGTCGTCGAGGCTGGGCCGGTGCAGCTCGATCGTGCCGAGCGCGATGCCGGCGCCGTCCAGCGTGCGCATGATCTGCGGGATGGCGGTGCCGCCCGCGTCGACATAGAGGCGCAGGCCGGCCGGGGTCTGCTCGAGACTCGTCACGTACGGCGCGTCGTCCAGCAGCTTTGCCGCCGCGGCGGTGGAACCGTCGACCCCGACCGTGACCACGTCACCGGCGATCTCGCGCTTGAGCTCGGCGGGCGTGCCCTCGGCGACCAGCGTGCCGTGGTCCATGATGGAGATCCGGTCGCAGAGCGCGTCGGCCTCGTCCAGGTAGTGCGTGGTGACGAAGACGGTCATGCCCTGCTCGCGGAGCCGGCGGATCTCGTCCCACATGTGCACGCGGCTCTGCGGGTCGAGCCCGGTGGTCGGCTCGTCCAGGAACACCACCTGGGGCTGGTGGATGACGCCGAGCGCGATGTCGACGCGGCGGCGCTGGCCGCCCGAATACGTCCCGCACGGCCGGTCGGCGAACTCGGTGAGCTGGAACGCGGCCACCGCGGCGTCCGCGCGGCGCCGGGACTCGGCCTTGGTCACGCCGTAGAACCGGGACTGCAGCACCAGCTCCTGGCGCGCGATGCTGCCGTCGAGCGTGCTGCCGCCCTGCGCCACGTAACCGATCCGGCGGCGGACCTCGCCCGGCGCGCGGCGCAGGTCGGCACCGGCGATCGTGGCGGCGCCACCGTCCGGCTCGATGAGCGTGGCGAGCATGCGCAGCGTGGTGGTCTTGCCGGCCCCGTTCGGCCCCAGGAATCCGTAGATCTCGCCGGCCTGCACGTAGAGGTCGACGCCGCGCACGGCGTCGACCGTCCCGCGGCGGGTGCGGAACGACTTCCGCAACCCCTTGGTCTCAATCATTTCCCCGCTCAACTCCCCCGGTTCATCGACATGAGTGCACGCCCGACGGCCGCGCGCACAGGCTAACGCGATATAACGTGGGTAATCAAGCTTGATTATTACTCAACGTCGGCGGCGAACCCGGCCCACCCCTCCGGCCAGGGCGTGGTCGCCGGCAGGTACGACTCGCCGCTCTCGACCAGCCCGGCGACCCGCTCGCACCACGCGATCTCGCCCTCGGCGCGGGCCATCTGCAGCTGCCACATCCAGGCCACGTGCGGCGGCTTGCCGGATGTCGCGCTCATCCAGCCGGATTCCATCGCGGCCCGGAGACTCTCGTTGTTCGCCCGCAGCAGCCGGGCGCGGTTGCGCAGCGCGGCCGCCGCCTCCTCCCGCGGCAGCGCCGGGAGCAGCGAAAACGCGGCGAAGAACGGGTCGACCGCGCTCTCCAGGTTCCACCACGCGCCGCGCAGCAGGTTCTGGAACTCCTCCTCGCCCCTCGGCGTCAGCTCGTACGTGGTGCGGGCCGGCCGCGCACCGACCTGCTCGGTCGCGACCTCGCGGAGCATCCCGTCCTCGGTGAGCTTGCGGAGCGCGTGGTAGATCGAGCCGGGCTGCACGTTCGCCCATCGGTCGGCGTTCCAGCTGAGCAGTTCACGGCGTACGTCGTAGCCGTGCACCGGCTGGGTCCAGCGCACGAGACCGAGGATCATGAGGCGGGTGGTAGACACGCCATGAAGCGTAATAAACAAGTTTGACTAGTTGACCGGCCACTAAACTTCCGATCAGTAACTTATCGCCGGGATCTGCAGGAGCGTGCCGTGCGCAAAGTGCTCATCGCCAACCGCGGCGAGATCGCCGTCCGGGTCGTCCGCGCCTGCCGGGACGCGGGGCTGGCCAGCGTGGCGGTCTACGCGGACTCCGATCGGGACGCGCCGCACGCGCGGCTGGCGGACGAGGCCTACGCGCTGGGCGGGGACACGCCGGCCGAGACGTACCTGCACATCGGCAAGCTGCTGGAGCGTGCCGCGCAGGCCGGCGCGGACGCCGTACACCCCGGTTATGGCTTTCTCTCCGAGAACGCGGAGTTCGCGCAGGCCGTGCTGGACGCGGGCCTGACCTGGATCGGCCCGGCGCCGGCGGCGATCCGCGATCTGGGTGACAAGGTGACCGCGCGGCACATCGCGCAGCGCGCCGGTGCGCCGCTGGTGCCCGGCACGTCCGAGCCGGTCGCCGGACCGGACGAGGTGCTGGCGTTCGCGGACGAGCACGGGCTCCCGGTCGCGATCAAGGCCGCGTTCGGCGGTGGTGGCCGTGGGCTCAAGGTGGCGCGCACCCGCGAGGAGATCCCGGCCCTGTTCGAGTCCGCGACCCGCGAGGCGGTGGCCGCGTTCGGCCGCGGCGAGTGCTTCGTCGAGCGGTACCTGGACCAGCCGCGGCACGTCGAGGCGCAGGTGCTGGCGGACACGCACGGCGCCGTGATCGTGGTCGGCACCCGGGACTGCTCGCTGCAGCGCCGCCATCAGAAGCTGGTCGAGGAGGCGCCCGCGCCGTTCCTCACCGACGCGCAGCGCACGCAGATACACGAGTCGGCCAAGGCCATCTGCCGGGAGGCCGGCTACCACGGCGCCGGCACCGTCGAATACCTGGTCGGCCGGGACGGCACCGTCTCGTTCCTGGAGGTCAACACGCGGCTGCAGGTCGAGCACCCGGTCACCGAGGAGACGTCCGGCATCGACCTGGTCCGGGAGCAGTTCCGGATCGCGGCGGGAGAGAAGCTGCGGTTCGACGCCGACCCGGTGCCGCGCGGGCACGCGATCGAGTTCCGGATCAACGGCGAGGACCCCGGCCGCGGTTTCCTGCCCGCGCCCGGCACGGTCACGTCGCTCACGCTGCCGGCCGGTCCCGGCGTCCGCGTCGACGCGGGCATCGAGAGCGGCAGCGTGATCGGCGGCGCGTTCGACTCGCTGCTCGCCAAGGTGATCATCGTCGGCGAGACGCGCACCGAGGCGCTGGAACGGGCCCGCCGCGCGCTCGACGAGATGACCGTCGACGGCATGGCCACCGCGCTGCCGTTCCACCGCCTGATCGTCCGGGACCCGGCGTTCACCACCGAGCCGTTCACCGTGCACACCCGCTGGATCGAGACCGAGTGGGCCGGCGGCGTCGCACCGTTCACCGCCGGCGCACCCACCGCCCCGGACACCGCCGCGCGCGAGACGCTGGTGGTCGAGGTCGGCGGCAAGCGCCTGGAGGTCAGCGTCCCGGCCGGCCTCGGCGGCATCGCCACGAACGCCGGCCGGTCCGCCCCTCGCCGCGGCGCCACCCGGAGCACCGCCACCGCGGCCGGCGGCGACGCGCTCACCTCCCCGATGCAGGGCACGATCGTCAAGCTCGCGGTCGCCGAGGGCGACACGGTCGCGGAGGGCGACCTGATCGTGGTGCTCGAGGCGATGAAGATGGAGCAGCCGCTCAACGCCCACCGGGCCGGCACGGTCACCGGGCTGACGGCCACGGTCGGCGGCACGGTCACCGCCGGCGCCCCGATCTGCTCCATCCGGGACTGAATTCATCCACCCGCCTCCGGCGTGGCCGGGTCACGGTGCTCCCGCGGGCCCCGGTCGTCGCTGGCGCTCCTCCCTGCCGGTTCCGCGGCGGGTCGCCGGAACCGCGATCACGGCGTGGTGTCGGTGTAGATCTCGACCTCGTAGACGAGGCGGACCGGGTCGCCGTTCGTGGTGCCGATGAAGACGGGGACGGCGGCGGGAGTGTAGCCCTTGCGCCAGACCTCGGCCTCGGCGGCGGCGCGGGACTCCGGGTGGGTCCGGCCCGCGCGGTGCAGGTCGATCACGCGGCGGGCGGTGGTGCGGTCGGTGTCGAGCTGGATCCGAAGCAGGGGCATCGGGCCCTCCTGAACGGCGTGTAGCCGATTCAATGACGCATGGCTACCGAGGGTCAACCGAATAATTTGTTTGGCACCTAACTATCAGGGAGCTAACGTGTGCCCGTGGACACCGACCGATTGCAGAACGCGCCGCTGGGCAGCCTGCTGGTGCTCGCCGCGCGGCTCGCGCAGCAGCAGTGGGGTGGTTATCTGGCCGCCCACCACAATCTGACGCCGGCCGGCGTCGCCGTGCTGACCACGCTGGGCATGCACGGTGGCGACCTCAGCCACAGCCGGGTGGCACAGGCCTGCTTCTTCAAGCCGGCCACGCTCACCGGCATCGTCGACACGTTGGAGAAGTCCGGGCACGTGCAGCGCCGGCCGGATCCGAACGACCGGCGGGCCGTCCGGCTCACCATCACCGAGGCGGGGCGGCTGGCGCTGGTCAAGGTCCGCGAGGTCCGCGAGTTCCACGCGCCGATGACCTCGGTCGACACCGATCCGGCGAAGGCCGCGATCATCCGCGAGTTCCTGATGGAACTCATCTCCACCTTGGAGGGCCCTGATGACCACACCCGCGGTTGAGGTGAAAGACCTCGTCAAGCGGTATCCGAAGGCACCGGTCAACGCGGTCGACGGGATCAGCTTCGACGTGGCGCCCGGCGAGATCTTCGGCCTGCTCGGGCCGAACGGCGCCGGGAAGTCGACCACGATCGGCGTGCTGACCACGCGCGTGAAGGCGACCAGCGGCAGCGCCAGCGTGGCCGGCCAGGACGTGATCCGGGACGGTGTCCGGGCACGCAGCGCGTTCGCGGTGGTGCCGCAGCGCAGCAACCTGGACCGGTCGCTCACCCCCCGGCAGAACCTGACGTTCCACGCCGCCTACCACGGATTCTCCCGGGCGTACCGGAACGCCCGCGCGGACGAACTGCTGGAGCAGTTCGGGCTGACCGCGCAGGCGAACAAGAAGCTCGACTTCTACTCCGGCGGCATGGCACAGCGCCTGATGATCGCACGGTCGATGATGCACGAGCCGGCCGTGCTGTTCCTGGACGAGCCGACCACCGGGCTGGACCCGCAGTCGCGGATCTTCCTGTGGGAGCGGGTCCGGGAGATGCGCGACCGCGGCGTGACCGTGGTGCTGACCACGCACGACATGGACGAGGCCGCGGAGATGTCGGACCGGGTCGGCATCGTCGACCACGGCAAGCTGCTCGCGCTGGACACGCCGGAGGCACTCACCCGCCGGCTGACCGGGCAGGCGGTGCTGGAGCTGACCGTGACACCGGCGCCCGGCGACGACCCGGAGAAGCTGATCGCCACGCTCGCCGAGATCGACGGCGTGGCCCGCGGCGAGCAGGTCAGCGGCGGCGGTGCGACCCCGGCGCCGCCCGCGATGGCCACCATGATCGCGGCGCGCGGCGGCGGTGGCGGCCTGCCGCCGGGCCCGGCCGCGCCACGGGACGGCGACCCGATCACCGTGCGGCTCTACCTGGACCGGGAGCCGGCCGGCCTGCTCGGCCCGGTCGTCTCGGTGCTCGACGCGCGCGCGGCCACGCTGGCGAACGTGCAGATCGGCGAGCCGAGCCTGGAGGACGTCTTCATCGACCTGACCGGAAGGGGTCTGCGATGACCACGCTGACCGAGACCACGCCCGCGGCCCCGCCACGGCCGTCCGCGCTGAGCGCGTTCACCGCGATCCTCTGGCGGGACGTCTTCGTCACCGGCAAGGAGCTGTGGGTCTTCCTGGCACAGACCGCGTTGCAGCCGCTGTTCATGCTGTTCGTCTTCGCGAAGGTGCTCAACGCCGGTGGGTACGTGTCGGAGGAGTACTCGCTGCTGCTGCTGCCCGGCATCGTGGCGCTGACCGCGTTCCTGACCGCGCTGCAGACCGTGTCGTTTCCGTTGATCATGGAGTTCTCGTTCACCATGGAGATCGAGGACCGGCTGCTCGCACCGCTGCCCACCTGGGCGGTCGCGGTGGAGAAGATCGCGCTCGCGATGCTCCGGTCGGCCGCGTCCGTGGTGCTCATGTACCCGATCGGCTTCCTCGTGCTGGGCGACGTGCCCTGGCACTCCCCCGGCGTACCGCTGATGGTCGTCGCTCTGCTCCTGGGTGGCTGGGTCGGTGCGGCGATCGGGCTCACGCTGGGCACGATGGTGCCGCCGTCGAAGATCAGCATCGTGTTCGCGCTGATCATGACGCCGCTGATGTTCACCGGCGCCACCCAGTACCCGTGGAAGTCGCTGGACTCGATGGCCTGGTTCCAGGTGGTCACGCTGTTCAACCCGCTGACCTACCTGTCCGAAGCGGTCCGGGCCGCGTCGATGCCGCACGTGCCGCACATCGCCCCGTGGATCTCGCTGCTCGCGCTCGCCGGCTTCGGCATCGCGTTCACGGCCACCGGCCTGCGCGGCTTCCGCCGCCGCGCCGTCACGTGAACCGGTGATCGAGGCGTCCGCCACGCCGTCAGCACGACGTGACGGACGCCTCGGTCCGCACCCGACGGAGCGTCACCCCTCGGCGTGCGGGTCGGCCTCCTCGCGCAGCCGGCGCAGCGCCGCCTCGGCCGGCATCGCAGCCAGGCCGCGCTCGTTGCGCGGGCGCAGCGACACCTCACCGGCCGCCGCCTCGGCCGGCCCGATGATCGCCGCGTACGGCACCCGCTGCTGCGCGGACCGCCGTACCCGGGACGACACCGAGCCGTCCGCCACCACCTCCGCGCGCAGCCCGGCGTACACCGCCGCACGGCAGAACTCGTGCGCCGCCTCCTCCTGCGCGGCCGAGACCGGCAGCACCTGGAGCTGGCGCGGCGCGTACCACAGCGGGAACGCGCCGTCGTGCACCTCGATGAGGTACGCGAACAGCCGCTCCATGCTCCCGGCCAGACTGCGGTGGATCATGACCGGTACCTGCCGCGCACCGGCCGCGTCCACGTAGGACAGGCCGAACCGGGCCGGCTGGTGGAAGTCCAGCTGGACGGTGGAGAGGGTCATCTCCCGGCCGCCCGCGTCCACCACCTGGATGTCGATCTTCGGCCCGTAGAACGCGGCCTCGCCCGGCTCCTCGGCGAACGCGCGGCCCGACTCGCGCAGCACGTCCCGCAGGATCGCCTCGGCCCGGTCCCACATCGCGCCGTCGCCGGCGTACTTCGGCCCGTCGCCGCGCAGCGACAGCCGGAAACCGGCCGGTTTCACGCCGAGCGCCGCGTGCACCTTGCCGATCATGCGGAGCACCAGGCCGATCTCGTCCGCGACCCGCGACAGCGGCGCGAACACGTGCGCGTCGTTGAGCCACATGCCGCGCACCCGGCTCAGTCCGCCGAGCACGCCGGACCGCTCCGCCCGGTACATGCCGCCCAGCTCCGCGATCCGCAGCGGCAGCTCCCGGTAGGACCGGCCGCGGGACCGGTAGACCAGCGCGTGGTGCGGGCACGCGGACGGTCTCAGCACGAACTCGTCGTCCTCGGAGAGCGCCATCACCGGGAACATGTCGTCCGCGTAGTGCGGCAGGTGCCCGCTGGTCAGGTACAGCTCCTTCTTGCCCAGCGGCGGCGAGTTGACGTGCTGGTACCCGGCGCGGCGCTCCTCCTCGCGCAGGTACTCCTCCACGGCGTGCCGGGCGGCCGCGCCGTCCGGCAGCCAGAGCGGCAGGCCGGAACCGGCCAGCGGGTCGGTCGCGAACAACTCGAGTTCCCGGCCCAGCCTGCGGTGGTCGATCATGACAAGACTCCTTCGGGGGTACGGCCGCCGGGCCGCACGCACCGAGGAGGAGACGACGAAGCCCCGGAGCGTGTGCCCCGGGGCCTGCGTGTGTCGGACTGCGTCAGCGCAGCGACGGTCGCCGCCGGGGAGAACCCGGCGTCGTCGTCAGCTGGCGGTATCGCATGGCGTCCACCGTACCCGTGAAGGGGTTGTCCGCCATAGTGAATTCCGGCGGCGGTCCGCTGAGCGGGCCGCCGGCACGGGACCTGCCGGCGGCCCCGGCACCGCGCGTCACCGGCCTGCATCGCGAACGACCGGTGGGGTGGGTGCCGACGCCCGACATCGAGAACGGGGGACCCGATGTCGTGGGCCCCTCTACGGTACGCGCCACGCGGCTCGCCGGGCGCCAAATATGGACGTTTCGCCCCGGTGAGTCACGGCATAGATCGACTACTCAAGATCGTGCAGCATGAGCTGGCGCGCGGCCTCCGCGACCGATCCGGACAGCGACGGGTAGATCGTGATGGTCTGGGCCAGCTGGTCCACGGTCAGGTTGTTCTCCACCGCGAGCGCGATCTGCTGGATCAGCTCGCTGGCCTTCGGCGCCACCACCACGCCGCCGATGATGTGCCCGCTCGGCCGGCAGAACATCTTCACGAAGCCGTCGTGCAGATCGTCCATCTTCGCCCGGGCGTTGCCGTTCAGCGGCAGCATCACCTGGCGCGCGGTAACCCGGCCGGAGTCCACCTCGTCCTGGGAGACGCCGACCGTGGCCAGCTCCGGGTCGGTGAACACGTTCGCCGCGACCGTGCGCAGGCGCAGCGGGCGGACCGCGTCGCCGAGCGCGTGCCACATCGCGATCCGGCCCTGCATCGCGGCCACGCTGGCCAGCGGCAGCACGCCGGTGCAGTCGCCGGCCGCGTAGATGCCGGGCACGTTCGTACGCGAGGTGCGGTCGACCGTGACGTAGCCGCCGCGGGCCACCTCCACGCCGTACTCCTCGAGGCCCAGCTCCTGGGTGTTCGGGATGGAGCCGACCGCCATCAGCGCGTGCGAGCCGAACACCTCGCGGCCGTCCTCCAGCGTCACCTTGACGCCGTCGCCGCCCCGGATGACCGACGCGGCGCGCGAGTTGTTCAGGATGTTCATGCCGCGGGACCGGAAGACGCGCTCGATCGCCATGGCGGCGTCCGCGTCCTCGTGCGGCATCACCCGGTCCCGGCTGGAGACCAACGTCACGTCAATTCCCATCGCCAGGTAGGCGCTGGCGAACTCGGCACCGGTCACGCCGGACCCGATCACGATCAGGTGGTCCGGCAGTTCCGGCAGGTCGTAGATCTCCCGCCAGGTCAGGATGCGCTCGCCGTCCGGCATCGCGGACGGGAGCTGGCGCGGCGTGGCCCCGGTCGCGATCAAAACCGTACGGGCATCAATTGAATACTCAGCGTAACCATTGTCCGGCGTCACCAGCACGCGGTGAGTGTGACCCAGCGTGTCGTCGCCCAGCCGCGCGCGGCCGGACACCATGCTCACGCCCGCCTTGATCAGCTTGTCGTGGATGTCCGACGACTGCGCCAGCGCCAGCCGCTTCACCCGGGCGTGCACCGCGGGCGCGTCCACGGTCACCGCCTCCAGGCCGTCGGAGTCGATGCCGAACTGCTCCGTGTCGCGGAACGCGGTCACCACACCCGAGCTGGCGATGAACGTCTTCGACGGCACACAGTCGAACAGCACGCAGGCACCGCCCGCGCCGTCCTGCTCGACCACCGTCACCTCGGCCCCCAGCTGCGCGGCGACCAGCGCCGCCTCATATCCGGCCGGACCGCCACCGATGATGACGATTCCACCAGCCACCGCACTGCTCATGTCCCGTTCCTCCCGACCACGATCTGGTTTTTCCCCGTAAACCAGATACGACACGCACGGTCATATTCTCCCCCAACCCTCCGCCGGGCTATCGTCATCGCCGTGCGTCATTACGCCGCGTATGGCTCAAACCTCGACCCAGCCCGCATGCATGCTTACGCTCCGCACTCGCCCATGATCGGGGTCGGGTGGCTGGAGGGGTGGCGGCTGACCTTCGCCGGGGAGGACGTCCTCGGCTGGGAGGGCGCCGTCACCACGGTGGTGGAGTCGCCGGGCGACCGCGTGTTCGTGGCCCTCTACGACGTCGACGAGTTCGACGCCGCCCAGCTCGACGAGGTCGAGGGGGTGAACTCCGGCACGTACCGGAAGCTGACCGTGCGGGTCGCCACGCTCGAGGGCGAGGTCACCGCATGGGTCTACGTGCTCAACGGGTACGAGGGCGGCCTGCCCACCTCGTGGTACCTCACCGAGATCGCCAACGCGGCCCAGGCGGCCGGTGCGCCCGACGACTACGTGGCCGAGCTGCGCGCCCGCCCGACCCGCACCGCGAAGCCGGACTAGCGCGTCACTCGTCGGGCCAGACGATCGCGGAGGCGGACTCCAGCAGGCCGAGCAGTTCGGCGCGCTCGGCCAGCGAGAGCACCTCGTACGCCTGGCCCGCTATCCGGTCGGTGACCGCGTCCGCCCAGAGCCGCCGCCGGATCAGCGGCGGCACCTTCGGGTAGGGCGGCTGCCAGCCGTACGCCACCGCGCCCGCCTCGCCCTCCGGCCCGGAGATCACCGCCTCCAGCGGGCTCAGGCCGCTCACCCGGGCGGCGATCAGGTGTGCGCCGGTGCGGTGCTCGCGCAGCAGGTGCAGCAGGATCGCGGCCTGGCCACCGGCCCGCTGGTCCGGCACCGGCATCGCCCGCCACGCGGCGAACAGCGGCAGCCCGGCCGGGTCCGCGGCCAGCACCACCCGCCGGCACAGCTCGATCAGCCGGGCCAGCCGGGGGAACGTCGACAGCCGCTCCACGCCCCAGCGCGCGCACTCGGCCAGGTGCTCGGCCGCTATCTTCGACGGCGGCAGCACGGTCGCGGCCGCGTCCCAGCCGTCCGAGACCGCGTCCGGCGCTATGAAGCCCAGCGCGGCGGCCACCGTGTCCGCCCGCACGTCGCCGAGCGCGCCGCCGCGCGCGGCCACGTAGTACGCCCACCCGGAGAGCCCGAGCCGCCGCGCGCGCTGCAGCGTCAGCGGATCCTCCGCGAACGCCCCGCCGAGACGCAGTATGTGCGCCTTCGCGGCGGCCGCCGCCTGGTCGGGGGTCACGCGCCCGATTCTGCCTTGGCCGGACCGCCGCGGTCAGTCCTGCCCCGGCGTGCCGCAGCTTTCCGCCGGCCGCCGTCGGCGAACGGCGCCGCAGGTTCGACGAACGGTTCGGTGGCGCTGCCCGCGGACGCCTCCAGCGCGGCTGCGGCGTCCCCGTGGCGGCGCCGGGCCGCGCTGGCGGCCCGCTCCGCGGTCTTGCGCGCCATCTTCCGGCGGCTCACCTCGTGGTCGGCCTCGTTCCGCTCGGCCTGCAACGCGGCGATCCGCTCGGAGAGGTCCGAGACCGCGGCGACCGCGGACCGCTCGGCATCCTCGGCGGCCGCGAGGTCCGACTCGGCCCGTTCCCGGTCGCGCAGCGCATCCCGCTCGGCCCGCTCCAGCGCACGCCGCGCGTCCGCCTCGGCCGTCCGGGCCGCCTCCGCCTTCCGGGCCCCCGCCCGCCGCGCCGTGCCGTCCCCGGCGGCACGGCGGTCGGCGGCGTGGGTCTCCACGCCGGCAGCGCGGTTCCCGGCGGCGCCGGGCTCAGCGGCGTCGGCCCCCAGGCCGGCACCGGGCTGCTGACCGGCAGCGCGACGCCCAGCGGTGCGGCGCCCGGCGATGCGATGCCCGGCGGCGCCGGGATCGGCCTCGCCATGTGGCCCGGTATCGTCCCCGGGTCCGGCGTCGTCCTCGGGCCCGGTGCCCTCCTGTCCGGAGCGGCGCCCGGCCGCCGTGCGGGAGCCTCGCCCGCGGGCCGCAGGGCGCTCCGCGTCCTCGTCCGCCGCCGGGCCGGCGTCCTCCGTGATCAGACGCAGGCGGGGGCGGGGGACCTCGCCGAAGCCCGCGTAGGAGACCGGCCGCAGCAGCCGCCCGGACCGTACCGACCCGGCGATCTCCTCATCGGACAGTGCCGCGTTCAGCGTGTCCTCCACCTCGTTCAGCGGCAGCTTCCCGGTCGGGACACCGGCCGCGCCGGCGAGCACGCGCGCCTCCGCGACCAGCGAGGCCACCACCCGCCGCCGCTGCGCGGAGAGTTCGCGCAGTTCGGCGCCGCGCAGCTCGCGCTGGGCGGTGCGCATCTCGCCGGCCAGCGCGGCCAGGTCGGCCAGCAGCTCTGGGCGGCGGATCGCCAGCAGGTTGACCAGCCAGGCCGCGATCACCGGTTTGCGCAGCGCCGCGATCTCCTTCGCACCGGCCGCGTCGCCCCGGGCGCGCGCCTCTGCCACGGCCTCGTCCCGGGCGGCCGTGAAACGCTCCGGCGGCTCGCCGTAGAGCCGCCGGAGCAGGTCCGCGCCGAGGCTCACGACACGGTCGTCCCGGGCTCGAGGCGCGCGTACTCGAAGTCCAGCAGCAGGTTCAGGTTCCGGTTGACCACGGTCAGGCCGATCTCGCTGAGCAGCGCCTCGTGCAGCGCGAACGCCCGCCGCGGGTTGACCTCGCGGCCGAAGTCGACGGCCTCGGCCATCCGCATCCACGGCCCGGAGATCGGCAGGAACAGCGTGTCCACCTCGGCGGCCGGGATCGCGAACGAGTCGCCCGGGTGGTAGACGTTCGTGCCGTCCGCCTCGACCAGCCAGGCCAGGTTCGGCACCCGCGGGATGTCGGGGTGGATGATCTGGTGCGCGCCGCCGTGCGCGCTCACCGCGAACCCGGCCACCTCGATCGACTCGCCCGGCTGCACCGTGGTGATCACGCCGGTCAGGTCGGTCAGCGCGGCCGCCACGCCCGGATGTGCGAAGACCGGCACGCCGCGCTCCTTGACCACGGCCGCGATCCGCTCCGGCTCCGCGTGGTCGATGTGCTCGTGGGTGATCAGGATCGCGTCCGCGCCGTCCAGCGCCGCGCGTTCGCTGAACGCGCCCGGGTCGATGACCAGCACCGCACCGTCGCGTTCCAGCCGGACGCAGGCATGGGTGAACTTCGTGATCCGCATCGACGCCTCCTTCTGGCCGTGGCCGTCCCGCAGCCGAAACGTGACGCTACCGAAGGTTCCCGCGCGGAACCTGTTCATCCGCCGGGTGCGTCTGACCGGTCACGCACGCGCCGCCGCGGCGCGGACTCACGAGGGGATGCGACAACCATGGCCACGGTACGACGACAACGCGCACTGGCCGTGTTCGGCGCCACCGGTCTGGCGCTCACGCTGGCTCTGGCCGGCTGCGGCTCGGACGGCTCGGACGAGGTCTCCAGCACCAGCGCCGGTGGTCCGCCGGCCGCCGCACCGGCGATGCCGCAGCAGGAGGGTGCCGCGCAGGACGCCGCGGGCGGCGCCACCGGTTCCGGCAGCGACACCGGGGAGGCCGCACCCGGCTCCGGCGGCGGCGCCCCGGTGATCAACCGGGAAGTGATCTACACCGGCTCGGTCACGGTCCGCGTCACGGACGTGGACGCGCGCGCCGAGGAGGCGATCCGGCTGGCCGAGGCCGCGGGCGGGTTCGTCGGCGCGGACGCCCGGTCCACCGACGTGAACTACGCGAACACACCGTTCGAGAAGGCCACGATCACGCTGCGGATCCCCCGGGACGGGTTCTACGACGTACTCGGCAAGATCTCCGCACTCGGCACGCAGGAGAGCCGCAAGATCGATGCGCAGGACGTGACCGAGGAGGTCGTCGATCTGGACTCGCGGATCGCCAGCCAGCGCGCGCAGGTGGAGAGCGCCCGGAAGCTGCTGGCCCAGGCCAAGTCGCTGAACGACCTGGTCTCGCTGGAGAACGAGCTGGCCCGGCGGCAGGCCGAGCTGGCCTCGCTGGAGGCGAAGCGGGACCGGCTCAAGGACCTGGCCGCGCTGTCCACGCTCACGGTCGAACTGGTGCAGGACACCGCGCCGCCACCGCCGGCCGAGGAGCCGGACGACCGCGGTTTCCTGATCGGCCTGAAGAACGGGTGGGACTCGTTCCTGACGTTCGGCGCGGTGGTGCTGACCGTGGTCGGCGTGCTGCTGCCCTGGGCGATCGGCGTCGGCATCCCGGTGCTGCTGCTGGTGCTGCTCTGGCGCCGCCTGCGCCGCCGCCGTCCCGCCGTCCCGGTGACCGCCGCACCGGCCGCCCCATCGGCCGCCGCTCCCTGAGACAGAACCGGCGAAGCCGCGCAGGGCAACGCTTCGCTTCCTTTATGGCGAAATTTCGGGCACGGAGTGCCCGACGGCACCCTCCCCGAAGCCGCCGCTCCCGGCAGTCACGGGCTGGAACATCACCGCCGTCGCCACGCGCGGAAAGCCGGCCGCCGCCAGGCGCGGCCAAGGAAGCCACCACCACGCGCGACAGCAGGCCGCCGCCAGGCGCGGTGAAGGAAGCCGCCAGGCGCGGTGAAGGAAGCCGCCAGGCGCGGTGAAGGAAGCCGCCAGGCGCGGTCGAGCAAGCCGCCGGGCTCGGTCGAGCGAACCGCCGAGCGCGGTCCAGCAAACCGCCAGGCACGGTCGAGCAAGCCGCCGTGAGTCGCGGTGGAGTTGGAGCGCCGGGCGTGGTGGAACCGTACCGCCGGCGGGTGCGATGGAACGGAGTGACGAACGGGGCGGCGCACCGGTCCGGTGCGCCGCCCCGTTCGTACCGTTGGATGATCTTCAGAAGGCGCCGCTGGCGAGCGCGGCCAGGGCCGTGTGCGTCATCACCCGGATGCCGTAGCCGATGGCACGTTCGTCCACGTCGAAGCCGGCCTGGTGGATGTCGCGGCGGACCTCGGAGCCGGGCGTGCTGGTGCCGAGGCGGATCATCGTGCCGGGGACCTGTTCCAGGTAGAACGCGAAGTCCTCGCCGCCCATGCTGATCTCGGCCTCGACCACGCGCTCCGGGCCGAGTGCGGCGCCGGCGGCGGCGGAGATCAGTGCGGACGTCATCCGGTCGTTGATCACCGGCGGTACGCCGCGCGTGTAGACCACGTCGGCCTCCGCGCCGGTCGCCGCGACCACGTCCTTCACCAGGCGGGTGACCAACTCGGGCGCCTCGCGCCAGGCTTCCCGGCTGAGGATCCGGATGGTGCCCTTGGCGTAGCCCTCGGCGGGAATCGCGTTGTAGGCATGCCCGGCGTTCACCGTGCCCCAGACCATCGAGACACCGGCCCGCGCGTCCATCCGCCGGTCCAGCAGCGCGGGCACGTCCACGATCACCCGGCCCAGCGCGTGCACCAGGTCGGTGGTCAGGTGCGGCCGGGCGGTGTGCCCACCGGCGCCGCGCAGCTTCACCTCGACGGTGTCCGCCGCGGCCGTGAACGGGCCGGAGCGCACGCCGACCAGACCGGCCGGGAGCTGCGGATAACAGTGCAGCGCGAAGATCGCGGCCACGTCCTTGAGCCCACCGGCCGCGATCACGTGCGGAGCGCCGGACGGAATCGCCTCCTCCGCGGGCTGGAACAGCAGCCGGACCCGGCCGGGCAGCTGCCCCTCCTGGTTCAGCTTGGCCAGCGCCAGCCCGAGCCCGAGCAGGATCGTGGTGTGCACGTCGTGACCGCAGGCGTGCATCACGCCGTCGACCGTGGATCGGTACGACACGTCCTTGGTGTCCTGGATGGGCAGCGCGTCGAGATCGGCCCGGAACGCGATCACCCGGTCGCCGGTGCCGATGTCACAGATCACGCCGTTGCCCTTGGGCAGGAACCGCGGCTTCAGGCCGGCGGCGGCGAGCTCGCGGGCGACCAGCGCCGCGGTCTCGAACTCGTGGTAGGACAGCTCCGGGTGCGCGTGGATGTGCCGGCGAACGGCTACCAGCTCGGCCCCTCGTGACGCAAGCCATCGGTCGAGTTGACCGGGCAGGGGGTCGGCCCCGGGTGGAGTATCGGGCCAGGACGACGTCAGCTCGCTGCTGGGCAGCGTCAACGCACTCGTCACGTCGAATTCTCGATCACTGTTGATGGGGATGGATGGTGACTCGGACAGCCTAGACCTCACATGGTGACGCTGCGCAACCTCGTTACGGTAGTGATCGGGTCGCGGTCCGTCACGAAAGCGCTGGTAAGGACGCTTGAGGGTCGGTGGGGCGCCGTCTGCGCCGTGGTCCCGCGCAGGCACTCGCCACCTCCCTTTCTACAACGCGTAACGGCGTCGCGGGACACGAGTGCACTTCGGGCGAGTCCCGTATACACCGGACAGCCAACGGTTGTTCTGATCAAAATTACCCCTGGTCAAGGGGCCGTTATCGCGGAATCGGCATGGTGGGCCGCTGAGTCCTTGGTACCCCATGGGGCCAAACGCACACCGCGCACGCGGTTCCCCGAAGGCCACTCGTTCGAGTGATCGCGGAACACTCAGAACGTCTCGGACGGGCGATAGATGCCCCAGACGTCACGCAGCGCGTGGCAGACCTCACCCACGGTAGCCCGCGCGCGTAGCGCCTCCCGCATCGGGTAGAGCACGTTCGCGGTTCCGGCCGCGACGGCACGTAGCTCGGCCAGCGCGGACGCGACAGTGTCGCCATCCCGATCCGCGCGCAGCCGCTCCAGGCGGGCGACCTGTGCGGCCTCGATCGACGGGTCCACCCGCAGCGGCTCGTACGGCTCCTCCGCGTCCGCGGCGAACCGGTTCACGCCGACCACCACACGCTGGCCGGCGTCGATCTCCTGCGCGGTCCGGTACGCGGACGTCTCGATCTCCCGCTTCTGGAAGCCGGCCTCGATCGCGGCGACCGAGGAGCCGAACGCGGCCACCCGGTCGATCAGCTCGCGCGCGCCGCGCTCGATCTCGTCGGTCATCGCCTCCACCACGTACGAGCCGGCGAACGGGTCCACGGTCGCGGTCAGGTCCGTCTCGTACGCGAGCACCTGCTGGGTACGCAGCGCGAGCCGGGCCGCCTTCTCGGTGGGCAGCGCGATCGCCTCGTCGTACGAGTTGGTGTGCAGCGACTGGGTGCCGCCGAGCACCGCGCCGAGCGCCTGCACCGCGACCCGGATCAGGTTCACCTCCGGCTGCTGCGCGGTCAGCTGGACGCCCGCGGTCTGGGTGTGGAAGCGCAGCATCAGCGACTTCGGGTCGGTCGCGCCGAACTCGTCACGCATCAGCGCCGCCCAGAGCCGCCGCGCGGCACGGAACTTGGCGACCTCCTCCAGCAGCGTGGTGCGAGCCACGAAGAAGAACGACAGCCGCGGCGCGAAGTCGTCCACGGCCAGGCCCGCGTCGAGCGCGGCGCGCACGTAGTCCACGCCGTTGGCCAAGGTGAACGCGACCTCCTGCACGGGCGTGGCACCGGCCTCCGCCATGTGGTAGCCGGAGATGGAGATCGTGTTCCATTTCGGCGTCTCCTTGCGGCAGTACGCGAACGTGTCCGCGACCAGCCGCAACGACGGTTTCGGCGGGAAGATGTAGGTGCCCCGCGCGATGTACTCCTTCAGAATGTCGTTCTGGATCGTGCCGTTCAACATTGATCCGGGAATCCCGTTCTCCTCCGCCACCAGCTGATAGAGCAGCAGCAGCACGGAGCCGGGCGCGTTGATCGTCATCGACGTGGAGACCTTGTCCAGCGGAATGCCGTCGAACAGCCGCCGCATGTCGTCGATCGAGTCGATCGCCACGCCGACCTTGCCCACCTCACCGTGCGCGATCGGCTCGTCGGAGTCGTACCCCATCTGCGTGGGCAGGTCGAACGCGACCGAGAGCCCGGTGGTCCCGGCCGCGAGAAGCGCGTGGTAGCGGGCGTTGGACTCGCTCGCGGTGCCGAAGCCGGCGTACTGCCGCATGGTCCACGGACGGGCCGTGTACATCGTCGGGTACACGCCGCGGGTGTACGGGTACGCGCCCGGGACGCCGAGCCGGCCGGCCAGATCCGGCGGGAGATCGGACTCGTCGTAGACCGGCTTGATCGGAAAACCAGACTCCGCTGAACGATCCCTCATTTCGCGATCCTATGACCGCCGTCACCGTCGATGGGTGAGGTATTTGGCACAACATGTTTCGCCATCGTTGCGCGGCCGCGATGAAAGATAGACCGAGTGCCACTCGGCGGACACACTGGGTCGAGTTCGCGGAGAGTTGGTACCCCGCACCTTTCCTCACGGCGAGGGACCCCGCAAGATAGGGGGGTTGGTTCCGGCCCTCGACTCCCCCGGGCGGCATTTCCAGTGACACAGATTCCGACGTGGAACAGCCCTTCTGTCGGCCCGACCGGAGGCCGCGCCGTCCCCGGCGCGACCATCGGCGGCAGGTACAGCCTGCGCACCGCGGTGGGCCACGGCGGCATGGGCACCGTGTGGCGGGCGTCCGACACGCTGCTGCGCCGCGACGTCGCGGTCAAGGAGGTCGTCCTGCCGCCGGGGCTCGCCCCCAGCGACCGGGATCAGATGTACGAGCGGACGCTGCGTGAGGCCCGCGCCGCCGCCGCGCTGCAGCACCCCGCGGTCGTCCAGGTCTACGACGTGGTCCACGAGGGCGGCCGCCCGTGGATCGTGATGGAGCTGCTGGACGCGCGCTCGCTGGCCGACATGATCATCGAGGACGGCCCGCTGGCGCCGCGCGCGGTCGCCAAGATCGGCATCGCACTGCTCGGCGCGCTCGAGGTCGCGCACGCGGCCGGCGTGCTGCACCGCGACGTGAAGCCGGCGAACGTGCTGATCGCCGCGGACGGCCGGTGCGTGCTCACCGACTTCGGCGTCGCCCGCATGCCCACCGACGTGCAGCTGACCACGCCGGGCATGGTTCTCGGCTCGCCGCACTTCATCTCGCCGGAGCGGGCGATGGGCCAGGACTTCGGCCCGCCCAGCGACCTGTTCTCACTCGGTGTGACGCTTTTCACAGCGGTCGAGGGCCGGCCGCCGTTCGACAAGGGCGACCCGATCGAGACCATGCACTCGGTCGTCGAGGACCCGCCGCTCCAGCCGGTCCGCGCCGGCTCGCTGGCGAACGTGCTGCTCGGCCTGCTGGAGAAGGACCCGGCCCGGCGGATGGACGTCACCACCGCCCGCCGGCTGCTGCGCGAGCTGCTGTCCGGCCCGCTGGCCAGCAACGTGCCGCCGCACATGGCCACCGACCCGTACGCGGTTGTCCCCGCGCAGCGCCCCCGGCAGAACCCGAACGCCCCGATGTCGCCCGCGCCGCCGCAGGCACCGCCGAAGCCGCCGCCGAGCGGTGCGATCGGCGGCCCGGCCATGCTGGCGCCGGGCGAGTCGCTGACCGACCGGCTCCGCGCGATCCAGTCCGGCGAGCAGTCCGGCGGCGCGTCCCCGGTCTCCCCGGCGGCGTACGGCGGCATGCCGGCCGGCCCGCCGCCGATGGGCGCGCCGTGGCAGCCGCACCACGACACCACGGCACCGATCCCGCCGCACTCGCACATCAGCTACCCGCCTCCGCACCCGGGAATGGCGCCCACCGGCGCGATGCCGTCCGTGCATCAGAGCGGCGGCGTCTACGGCGGCTCCGCCGGGCAGTCCCGAGGCGGCGGCGGTGCCCTCGACTCCGCGAAGCGGTTCGGCGCTCAGGCGGTCGGCACGGTCAAGTCGTGGCCGCGCCGCACCCAGGCGATCGCCGCGGCCGGCACCGCGGCCGCGCTGATCCTCGTCATCGTGCTGTTCAACCTGGGCGGCGGCGCCGAGGAGCCGACGCCCGGCCCGGTCGCGGGTGGTCAGACCACCACGTCCGAGCCGGCCGCGCCGGCGATCGCGGTCGAGCAGTACGCGAACCGCGGCATCTCGGTCGACGTCCCGGCCGGGTGGAAGGTCGACGACGCGGAGCAGCGGGTCTACGTCGACTTCACCGACCCGGAGGACAAGGGCCGGCGGCTGCGCATAACGGTGGAGAACGGCGCCAACCTGGACCGGTTCGTCACCCTGGCCGAGGACTTCCTGGCGGGGAACTCCAGCTCGTGCCCGAAGCCGTACACGCAGCTGCAGCGCACCCCGGCGGAGATGTCCGGCGTCGAGGCGATCGAGCTGGAGTACACCTGTGGCGCGGGCGACACCGGCCGGCACGGCATCCGGCGGTTCGTCGCGTCCGGCGGCAAGGTCTACTCGTTCTTCCTGACCACCACCGAGGCCCGGTTCCAGGAGAGCAAGCCGATCTACGACCAGACGGTGCAGACCTTCACGCTCACCGCGTCGTAGCGCGCACCACCCGCCGGGACCGGATCTTCCGGTCCCGGCGTCGTGCTATCAAGGCACGATGAGCAACTCGCTGATCGCACAGGCCGAGGCGTGGATCGCGGACGATCCCGATCCGGTCACCCGGGACGAGCTGCGAGCCGTCCTGGACGACCCGGCCGAGCTGGCCGACCGCTTCGCCGGGCCGCTCACGTTCGGCACCGCCGGGCTGCGCGGGCCGCTGCGCGCCGGGCCGAACGGGATGAACCTCGCGGTCGTCACCGCCGCCGCCGCCGGCCTGGTCCGCTGGCTGGCCGAGCAGGATGCGGCCGGCCCGCTGGTGATCGGCTACGACGCGCGGCACGGCTCCCGGGCGTTCGCGGAGCGCACCGCGCGGGTGGCCACCGGCGCCGGCCGGGAGGCGCTGCTGCTGCCCGGCCCGCTGCCCACGCCGGTGCTCGCGTTCGCGGTCCGGCGGCTCGGCGCGGCCGCCGGCGTGATGGTCACCGCCAGCCACAACCCGCCGCAGGACAACGGCTACAAGGTCTACCTCGGCAACGGGCTGGGCGGTCCGCTCGGCGACGGCGCGCAGATCGTGCCGCCGGCGGACGCGGGCATCTCGGCCGCGATCCGCGCCGTCGGCCCGCTGGCGGACGTGCCGCTGGGGCCGCCCGGCACGCTGCTGGACGACGGGATCACCGACGCGTACGTGACCGCCGCGGCCGCCACGGTGACCGGCTCGGCCGAGCTGACGATCGCGTACACCCCGATGCACGGCGTCGGCGGCCCGGTGCTGACCGCCGCGTTCGAGGCGGCCGGCTTCGCCACGCCGCTGATGGTCACCGCGCAGGCCGCGCCGGACCCGGACTTCCCGACCGTCGCGTTCCCGAACCCGGAGGAACCGGGCGCCACCGACCTCCTGCTGGCGCTGGCCTCGTCGTCGGGGGCGGACCTGGCGATCGCGAACGACCCGGACGCGGACCGGTGCGCGGTCGCGATCCCCACCGCCACCGGGTGGCGCATGCTGCGCGGCGACGAACTCGGCGTGCTGCTCGCCGACGCGCTGATCGAGCGCGGCACCGAGGGCCTGTTCGCCACCACGATCGTCTCGTCGTCGATGCTGCGCGCGCTGTGCACGGCCCGGGGCCGCGCCTACGACGAGACGCTGACCGGCTTCAAGTGGATCGTGCGGGCCTCCGGCGGCGAGCTGGCCTTCGGGTACGAGGAGGCGCTCGGCTACTGCGTGGCGCCCGCGCTGGTCCGCGACAAGGACGGCATCACGGCCGCGCTGCTGACCGCCTCGCTGGCGCTCACCCTGAAGCGGGCCGGCCGCACGCTCGCCGACCGGCTGGACGAGCTGGCCGCGGAGTTCGGCGTGCACGCCACCGACCAGCTCTCGATCCGCGTCGGCGACCTGTCCGAGATCGCCACCATGATGACCC
Source organism: Catenuloplanes indicus (assembly GCF_030813715.1). Taxonomy (NCBI): domain Bacteria; kingdom Bacillati; phylum Actinomycetota; class Actinomycetes; order Micromonosporales; family Micromonosporaceae; genus Catenuloplanes; species Catenuloplanes indicus. The sequence continues at coordinate 5,684,856 of NZ_JAUSUZ010000001.1, read as the reverse complement.
GGCTGCGCGCCGCCACCCCGGCGACGCTGCTCGGCGAGCCGCTCACCGCGGCCGAGGACCTCCTCCCCGACGCCGACGTGCTCGTCCTCCGCACCGCCTCGGCCCGGGTCGTGGTCCGCCCCTCCGGCACCGAGCCCAAGCTCAAGGCCTATCTCGAGGTCGTCGAGCCGGTCGGTGACGCCCCGGTCCCGGCCGCCCGCGACCGCGCCGCCACCGCCCTGGCCACACTCCGCGCCGAGATCTCCACCGCCCTCGGCGTCGGCTGACGGACATTCCGCCGGCTCGGCGCGCGAGCGGAGCCGTGGAAACAGATCAAGGGATCGGCGTCCCGGAGGATGCCGATCCCTTGATCAACGGGGGGTGAGGGAGGTGTGTGGTCAGCCGCCGAATTCCTGGGTCCAGTAGATGGTGCCCTTGGTGTCGCGGGCGACGCCGACGCCGATCTTGATGGCTTTGCAGTTGAGGATGTTCTTGCGGTGGCCGGGGCTGTTCATCCAGCCGGTCATGACGCCGGTGGTGTCGCCGTAGCCCCAGGCGATGTTCTCGCCGACGGCGGGGGCGTAGCCGGCGGCTTTGACGCGGGCGGTGAAGGTGGAGCCGTTGCGGCCGGTGTGGGAGAAGTAGCCGTGCTTGGCCTGGTCGGAGGAGTGGCCGCGGGCGGCTTTGGTCAGGGCGGGGGAGATGATCAGCTTCTTGCAGCCGGCCTTGGCGCGTGCGGTGTTGGTGGCGGTGACGACCTGGGCCTCCAGCGTGGTGGCCGGCGTGACGGCGGCGGTCGCGGTGGTGGCGGTGCCACCGATGGCGAGGGCGGCGGTGACGGCGGTCAGGGCGGCGGAACGGACCAGCTTGCGCAAGGAGTCGGCCTTTCGGTCGGCGTTGCTTACGCCGGTCAAGTTCGGCCGGGTGTGCCACGCCTTGATAGATCGACCTGGTGCTATGCGGTGAGCGCTCGGTTCCCGCCGGGTTGCCGGCCGCGGACAGCGAAGAACCCCGCCGGCCGAGGGCCGACGGGGTTCCCGGAGAACGGATTTACCGCTCCATACCGCTCAGCGACCGATAGTCGATCTTGCCGTTGGGCAGCAGCGGGAGCGCGTCGATCGCGCGGACGTCGAAGCCGGTGGAGTGCAGGCCGGTGCGCTTGACCAGGTCGTGCCGGATGACCGTGCGCAGGTCGTCGTCGGCCGCCTCGGCGTAGACCACGATCCGGTCGTCGCCGCTGACGGCCGCGACCGGACCCCGCCCGGCCAGCATCCGCTCCACGTCGTCGAGGTTGAGCCGGACGCCGAAGACCTTGCTGAACCGCTTGATCCGGCCGCTGAGGAACAGCAGGCCACGCTCGTCCACCCGGCCGACGTCGCCGGTCGGCAGCACACCGGCCAGGTCGTCGCCGCGGACCAGGTCGGCGGCGGAGTCCGCGTACCCCATCATCACGTTCGGCCCGGTGTAGACGATCTCGCCGGTGCCGTCCGCGTCCGGCGAGTCGACCAGGAACGCGCCGCCGGGGATCGCGGCACCGGCCGAGTCGGCTGCGTCCGGCAGGAATCCCGGCGGGAGCACGGCCATCCGGCCGGCCTCGGTCTGGCCGTACATCACGATCAACTCACCGCCGGCCGTACGCATGCGCGCGCTGAAGTCGACCACCAGATCGCTGCGCAGCCGTCCGCCCGCCTGGGTGAGCGTGCGCAGCGTGGGCACGGTCTGCGGGTCGAACCCGATCCGGCGCAGCATCTCGCACTGGTACGGCACCGTGGCCAGCGACGTGATCCGCCGGTCCGCCGCGGTGCGCCAGAACCCGGCGTCGAGCAGCCCGCGCGGGTCGAGCAGCACGGTGCCGCCGGCCGCCAGATGCGTGTTCAGGACCATCAGCCCGTACGTGTAGAACAGCGGCAGGCTGGTGACCGTGGTCTCGGTAGCGTCGATGCCGAGCGCCGCGACCACCGAGGCCACGTTCCGGAACAGCGCGTGCCGGGACAACCGGACCAGCCGCGGGTTGCCGGTCGAGCCGGACGTGGCCAGCAGCAGCGCCAGGTCCGGGTGCGTCTCGGCGCCGCCGGGCCCCGCCCACAGTGGGCCCAGAACGTCGCATTCCCGCACGTCGTACCGGGTGAGCCGATCCTGGGTCCGGTCCGCGACGCCGGTGATCACGCCGGGCCGGTAGCGGTCGATCAGGTCGCCGAGCGTCTCCGCGGGCAGCCCCGCGTCGATCAGCGCGACCGGCCGCCGGGCCTGCACCGCGCCCAGGTAGCGGACCACCGAGTCGATGTCCGTGCGGGTCAGCGCGAAGACCGGCCCGGCGGGCAGCTGCGCGTACCGGTCCGCGGCCGCGTCCACGGCCGCGACCAGCGCGGATCCGCTCAGCTCGCGTCCGGCGATCGGGTCGATCAGCGCGGCGCCCGGGTGCGGCAGCGTGACCGCGTCCGCGTCGGCGAGCCCGGTCGCGGCCGAGCCCGCGGCCTGGGCCGGCACGCTCCGCCGGTCCGCGTCGGTGAGCCTCATGCCCGTCCCCCCTCGGTGCCGCGTCGGGTGCGCGTCATACCGTCAGCCCGCCGTCCACGCCGAGCACCTGGCCGGTGATGAAACCCGCGTCCGGGCCGAGCAGGAACGCGACCGCCGCGGCGACGTCGTCCGGGGTGCCGAGCCGGCCGAGCGCGGTGGCGGCGATCCGCTCCTTGCGCGCGGCCTCGTCCAGCGTGGCCAGCATGTCCGTGTCGACGAAGCCGGGCGCGACCGCGTTGACCCGGATGCCGAGCGGTCCGAGCTCCTTCGCGGCGGCGCGGGCCAGCCCGGCGACCGCGGCCTTGGTCGCGCCGTAGACGGCCTGACCGGCGGCTCCGGCCGTACCCATGATGGAGGAGACCAGCACGACGGCCGGTGAGTCGCCGCGGCGCAGCAGGCTGATCGAGGCCTGCAGCGTGTGCGCGGCACCGGCCGCGTTGACCGCGAACAGCCGGTCCACGGCCGCGGCCGGCATCGCGCCGAGCATGGCGGCGTCGTGCGTACCCGCGTTGATCACCAGGGCGTCCAGGCGGCGGTGCGCGGTGAAGATCTCCCGGGCCATCGCCTTCATCGCGCCCGCGTCCGCGACGTCGCCGCCGACCGCGAGCGCGTCGGGGAAGTCCACGTGCTCCGCTTTGCTGGCATGTAAGCAGAGCGTGTGGCCGTCCGCGGCGAGGCGGGTGGCGACGGCCCGGCCGATGCCGCGGGACGCGCCGGTGACCAGCGCGACCCGGCTAGTCAAAGTCGACCCCCTGGCGCTCCAGCACCTTGCGGGCCGCGGTGAACGAGCTGATCGCCAGCACGTCCTCCGTGTCGATCATGACGTCGAAGGCCTGCTCCAGCGCGGCGACCAGCGCCATGTGCGCGAGCGAGTCCCATTTCTCGATGCCGCGGTACTCCAGGTCGTCGACCTCGGCGTCGGCCGGGAGTTCGAGCGACGCGCGAAACACCTCGCGCAGGCGGTCCAGGGGTGGCAAAGAAGACTCCTTTGCGGCGATTTTTAGCGTTCTGCTGCTTTTCTTCCTCCGGTCCAACGAACGATCAAGATGCTTGGTCGTTAGGTCGGGTGGCAAAGCGCCGCAAAGTCGAGGTACCAGGGGGTTTTCACCGTGAGCGTGCTGGCCGGGTCGGCAATCCTGATCACCGGGGGTACGGGCTCGCTGGGCAAGGCGTTCCTGCGCTACGCCCTCGACCACCTGAACCCGAAGCGGCTCGTGGTGTTCTCCCGCGACGAGCTCAAGCAGTACGAGACGCGTCAGCTGATGGGCGACGACCCGCGGCTGCGCTGGTTCATCGGCGACGTCCGCGACCGGGAGCGGCTCACCCGGGCGATGCACGGCGTCGACCACGTGGTGCACGCGGCCGCACTCAAGCAGGTCGACACCGCGGAGTACAACCCGTTCGAGTTCGTCCGGACCAACGTGTACGGCTCGCAGAACGTGGTCGAGGCCGCGATCGACTGCGGCGTCAAGAAGGTCGTCGCGCTCTCCACGGACAAGGCGTCCAGCCCGATCAACCTGTACGGCGCCACCAAGCTGACCGCCGACAAGATCTTCATCTCGGCGAACCACTACGCGGCGAACCACCCGACCCGGTTCGCGGTGGTCCGCTACGGCAACGTGGTCGGCAGCCGCGGCTCGGTGGTCCCGTTCTTCCGGCGGCTGCACGCCGAGGGCCGCAGCCTGCCGATCACGGACAAGCGGATGACCCGCTTCTGGATCACGCTGGACCAGGCCGTCCGGTTCGTCTCCACCTCGTTCGACATGATGAACGGCGGCGAGCTGTACGTGCCCCGGATCCCGTCGATGCGCATCCTCGACCTGGCCAACGCGGTCGCGCCGGACGTCTCCACGTACGAGATCGGCATCCGCCCGGGCGAGAAGCTGCACGAAGAGATGATCTCGCTGGACGACGCCTCCCGGACGCTGCGCCTGCCCGACCGGTACGTGGTCCAGCCGACCATCGCCAGCTGGGGCTACACCCCGCCGGCCGACGCCGAGCCGGTCGCGGACGACTTCGTCTACCGCTCCGACACCAACGACCTGTGGCTCTCCATCGACGAGCTGCGCGACATGATCGGCACAGGTGCCTGACGATGCTTCCCTACGGACGCCAGTCCGTCGACGACGACGACATCGCGGCGGTCACGGCCGCGCTCCGGGGTGACTTCCTCACCACCGGGCCGACCGTCGGCGCGTTCGAGGCGGCGCTCACCGCGCACCTCGGCGGCACCGGCTGCGTGGCGGTGACGTCCGGGACCGCGGCGCTGCACACGGCATACGCGGCGGTCGGGGTCCGGCCCGGCGACGAGGTGATCACCACGCCGATCACGTTCGCCGCCACCGCGGCCACGGCCGCGCTGCACGGTGCCACGATCGTCTTCGCGGACGTCGAGGACGGGACCGCGAACCTGGACGCGGCCGCGGTGGACGCCGCGGTCACCACCCGGACCAGGGCGATCACCGCGGTCGACTACGCCGGCCACCCGGCCGAGTACGAGGCGCTGACCAAGGTGGCCCGGCGCGCGGACGCGACGCTGATCGGCGACGCCGCGCACTCGATCGGCTCGGTCTACCGCGGCGTGCCGGTCGGCGCACTGGCGGACGTCACCACGCTGTCCTTCTTCCCGACCAAGAACCTGACCACCGGCGAGGGCGGCGCGGTCGCGGCCACCGACCCGGCGGTGCTCGGCCGGGCCCGGCGCTTCGCCAACCAGGGCATGGTCCGCGACCGGGAGCACCTGCGCGCGCCGGACGAGGGCGGCTGGCACCAGGAGGTGCACTCGTTCGGCCTGAACTACCGGCTGCCGGACGTGCTCTGCGCGCTCGGCCTCAGTCAGCTGCGCCGGCTCGGCCAGTTCAAGACGGCCCGCGCCCGGCTGGTCGCCCGCTACAACGAGATGCTGGCCGGCGTGCCCGGGCTGGGCCTGCCGGTGCAGCGCGCCTGGACCGACCCGATGTGGCACCTCTACCCGGTGCGGATCGCGGACGGCCGCCGCCGGGAGGTCTACGACCGGATGCGCGCCGCCGGGATCGGCGTGCAGGTCAACTACCTGCCGGTGCACCTGCACCCGGTCTTCGCCGACCTCGGCTACCGGCGCGGGATGTGCCCGGCCGCGGAACGGTTCTACGACGAGCAGCTGTCGCTGCCGCTCTTCACCGATCTCACGGACGCCGACCAGGAGCGGGCCGTCGAGGCGCTGCGGGCCGTCCTGGGCTGATGCACCACGCGAACCACTTCTACGGCCACGCGCACGTGCTGGCCCGGTACTGCGGGCTGGACGACGCGAACCCACCGCGGATCGCCGGCTACCTGCAGCACGGGTGGAACATCGGCGACGGCCTGGGCGAGGGCACCCGGCTGGTCGCCGGGCGGCCCACGTTCGCCTGGTCGGAGGCCACGGCTCGGCGGGCGCGGCTGGCCGGGCGGCCGGCCGTGGTGATCGGCGCACCGTTCGCATACCTGCTCGCGCACGCGGAACGGGTGCTGGCGGCGGAACGGCCCCGGCTGGCCCCACCGGCGCTGACCGTGCCCGGACCGGCCGACATGCGGCGGACCGGCACGATCTGGTACCCGTTCCACGGCTGGGAGAAGCAGACGGTCCGCGGCGACCACGACGCGCTGATCGACACGATCCGGTCGGTGGAGACCGAGCCGGTCACGGTCTGTCTGTACTGGCAGGACCACGACGACCGGCGGGTACGCGCCCGCTACGAGCGGGCCGGTTTCCGGGTCATCTGCCACGGCCGCCGCGGGCTGAGGTGGCGCGGCACCGACCCGCAGTTCCTCGACCGGCAGCTCGCCGAGCTGCGCGGACACCGCCGGGTCGCGTCCAACCGGCTGTCCACCGCGATCTTCCACGGCATCGCGGCCGGCTGCGAACCCGCTGTCTACGGCGACCCGATGACGCTCACCGGCGAGGACCTCCGGTACGGCGGCCACGCCCGGGTGCGCCGCCAGTGGGCCGCGCTGCACGGCGAGCAGATCGACCCGCGGACCGCGCGCGAGGCGGCCCGCACCGAGCTCGGGCTCGATCACCTGGCCGGCCCCGAGGAACTGCGCGACCTGCTCGGCTGGCCGCAGGACGTCCCCACCCCCGCACAGTCGACGCCGGATCCGAGGGCGGCCCGTGTCAGATCTTGATCAATCGATGAGCGATTCCCAACCGGGTCAGCGCAACGCCTGGCACAAGTCTCCGGCCGGGGTGGACCCGGTGGAAAAGGGCTCAACCGTGAAGCTGATCGGCGGCGAGGCGATGGCCTGCTCCGATGCCGAGCACGCGGCCGGTGGCGCCGCGCTGGAACTGCTGGCCGGTGCGTATGCGGGTGCGGAGACGCGGGTGCTGCTGGCCGGCCCGCACACCACCGCGCTGACCGACGCGCTCGCCGACCGGTGCGCGGCCGTGACCTGCCTGGTCCGCTCGCATGCGGACGCGCAGGCGCTGGCCCGCCGGCACGAGCGCAACCCGCGCGTCCGGGTGCTCTGCGGCAGCCTGGACGCGTTCGCGCCGGACGCCGGCCACGACCTGGTGCTGGCGCTCGGCGGCCTGGCCCGGCTGCACGGCCCGGACGGCACCCGGCTGACCTGGCAGGCCGCGCTGGACCGGCTGATCGGCGCGGTCGCCGGTGCCGGCGTGCTGCTGCTCGGCGTGGAGAACCCGCTCGGCGTGCACCGGCTGACCGCGGCCGGTGGGCTGCCCGCGCCGGACCCGGCCGAACCGGTCGGGCACAGCGCGCTGGTGGCACGGCTGCGCGAGGCCGGGCTGCACGTGGCACCGAGCTATGCGGCGTTCGCGGATCCGGCCCGGCCGACCGTGCTGGCCCGTACGCCCGAGCTGGACGCCGCCTCCGGCACGGTGCCGCTGCTGGCCGCGGAGGCCGCGGCCGCGTTCGGCGCCGCCACCCGCCGCCGGCCGCTGCTGGACGATCCGCGCCGGCTGGCCGGGGCCGCGCTGCGCGCCGGGACCGGCGCGCAGCTGGCACCGGCCTGGGTGGTCGCGGCCGGACGGCAGCCGGTCTGCCCGCGCGAGCCGCTGCCGCCCGCGTTCATCGCCGGTGGCGCACACGCCGCGCACTGGGACACCGCGGTCGCCTACGAGCGCGCGGACGACGGCCAGTGGTCGCGCCGCCTGCTCTCCGACTCCGGCGCCGCGCTGCGCCTGGTCGGCCGGGTCACCCGCATGCCGGAGCTGCTCACCGGCCGGGTCGCGCCGGACCGGCTGCTGGAGGAACTGCTGCTGGCCGCGTGCGCGGAGCACGACCTGCCCACGGTCCGCCGGCTGCTGCGCGGCTACGCGGACTGGCTGGCCGCCGCGCCGCCGAGCGGCCACCTCGCGTTCGCCACCTGCGACAACGTGCTCACCGACGGGGTACGGCACGAGCTGCTGGACCCGTCCTGGCACCTGTCCGCGCCGATCCCGGTGGACGAGGTGCTGGCCCGGGCGCTGCGCGGGCTCGCGGTCACGCTGCTCACCACCGGGCTGCCGCACCCGTGGCCGGCCAGCCTGGACGTGGACAGCCTGACCGTGTCGCTGTCCGCCGCGGCCGGCCGCCCGCTGACCCGGGAGGCCGCGCGCGGCGCCGTGGCGCTGGAGTGCGAGATCCAGGCCGCCCGCTGGCTGCTGCCCGAACAGGCCGAGCAGGAGCTGCGCTGCGAGCTGGGCACGGTCACCGCCCGGCACACCGCGCTGGCCGCCCGCGACTGGCGCGCGATGACCGGCGCGATGGACCGGCTGGCCGCGCAGCTGGCCGAGGCGCGCGACGAGGTCGCCTGGTGGGAGGAGCGGGTGCGCACCTCGAACCGGGAGCACGAGCGTCACCTGCACCGATACCAGAACTCGCGCAGCTTCATGGTCGGCCGGGCGGTCACCGCGCCACTGCGCCTCGCCCGGCAGACCGTCCGCAAGGTCGCCGGCAAATGACACCGAGTCCCAGGAGCGGCACGTGAGCCCCGTACCGACCGTGAAGCTGCGCCCGGCGCGCGACGACGACCGGGACCTGGTCCTGGCGTGGCGCAACCACCGGGTGGTCCGCCAGGCCAGCTTCACCACGCACGTGATCGCGCCGGACGAGCACGCGGCCTGGTGGGCCCGCGTCGCCGCGGACGACGCCCGGCACGTCCTGATCGCCTGCGCCGACGACACACCGGTCGGCGTGGTCATCCTCGACGAGGCCGGCGGCGGCGCGGACTGGAGCTTCTACCTGGACGTGGACGGGCTCGAGGCACGCCGCGCGCTGCTGCCCACCTGGATCGCCACCGAGATCGCCACGCTCGACCACGCGTTCGGCCCCGCCGGGTACGCCGAGCTGCGCGGCGAGGCGCTGGCGAAGAACTCGGCCGTGGTCAAGCTGCACGAACGCTTCGGCTTCACCGTCACCGGCGAGTACCAGCGCGAGGTGGACGGCGAGACCGAGACGGTCCTGCGGTACGCGCTCACGGCCGCTGCCTATCGAGAGGAAGACCCCGCATGACGGACCGCCAGACCCGCATCGACCACCAGTACGTCGGCACGGCGCACCCGCCGTTCGTGATCGCCGAGATGTCCGGCAACCACAACGGGGATCTGCGGCGCGCGCTGCGGATCGTGGACGCGATCGCGGACGCCGGTGCCAGCGCACTGAAGATCCAGACGTACCGCGCGGACACGCTGACCATCGACGTGGACGGCCCGCGCTTCCGGATCAGCGACGGCCACGAGCTGTGGGGCGGCGAGAACCTCTACCGGCTGTACGAGCGGGCGCACACGCCCTGGGAATGGCACGAGCCGATCTTCGACCGGGCCCGGGAGCGCGGGCTGACCGCGTTCTCCAGCCCGTTCGACCCGACCGCGATCGACCTGCTGGAGAAGCTGAACGCGCCGGCGTACAAGATCGCCTCGTCCGAGCTGGTGGACCTGCCGCTGATCCGGCTGGCCGCGTCCACCGGCAAGCCGCTGATCATGTCGACCGGCATGGCGAGCGTGGCGGAGATCGACGCGGCGGTCCGGGCCGCGCGCGGCGCCGGCTGCGCCGACCCGATCCTGCTCTCCTGCACCGCCACCTACCCCGCGCCGGTCGAGGCCGCGAACCTGCGGCGGATCCCGGTGCTGGCCGACGCGTTCGCCACGATCGCCGGCCTCTCCGACCACACGCCCGGCATCGGTGTCGCGGTCGCGTCCGTGGCGCTCGGCGCCGCCGTGATCGAGAAGCACGTGACGCTGTCCCGCGCCGAGGGCGGCGTGGACGCGGAGTTCTCGCTGGAACCGGCCGAGCTGGCCGCGCTGGTGGTCGAGGCCCGGCGCGCGCACGCCGCGCTCGGCTCCCCCCGGATCGGCGCGGACCAGTCCGAGGAGGAAGGTCTGCGCTACCGCCGGTCGCTCTACGTGGTCGAGGACGTGACCGCCGGCGACCTGGTCACCCGGGACAACGTCCGCTCGATCCGCCCGGCCGGCGGCCTCCCGCCCGGCGACATCGACCTGGTCCTGGGCCGCACGTTCCGCGCGTCCTACCCCAAGGGCACGCCGCTGACCTGGGACATCGTCTAGAGAACCGGATTCCGTCACCCGCTTCCGGTGTGCTGCGGCCCGCGAAAGCACACGGGCCGCACCACGCCGGAAGCGGGAAGATCCGTCTCTGGTCGATGGTGATCTGCAAGCGGGCCCCGCGCCGGAGGCGTTACCGCGCGCGCCGCGCCAGCAGGAGCACCGCGGAGCCGGCGCCGACCAGCGCCACGCCCGCGAGCACGGTCAGCACCACGTCCGGACCGGTGATCGGCAGCGTGGGCGTGCCGGCCGCCGGCGGCGCCGCGATCGCGGAGGTCGACGGGAACGGCGACGCGCTGCCGGACGGCGCGGGCGACGGCGACGCGGGCGCGTCCCGCTCCGCGATCCACTGCGCCACGTCCTGCGGCGTGCCGACCGCCTTGGTGAACAGCGGCAGGTAACCCTCGGTCTGGCCGGCCGGGTTCGGGTGCAGGATGGTGCCGTCGGCCTGCCCCTCGAAGCCGGCCACCCACGGCGCGTCCGAGCAGATCTCGTGACCGGCGAACACGCCCTCGACGTCCACGTAGGCCACACCGGCGAGCTTCGCCTGCGCGGCCAGCACCGCGTTCAGGCCGCCCATCACCCGGTTGCCCAGTTCCCGGATCGCCACCGGGATGTCCGTGCCGGTGCAGGTGCCGGCCGGCGAGAACGGCTGCGGGTAGCCGGTGAGCACGATCTTCGCCTGCGGCGCCTTCTCCTTGACCGTGGTCAGCACGGTGCCGACCGCGGCCGGCAGCGTGGTCCGCAGCGCCGTCTCGATCGCGGCCTGATCGGCCGCGCAGGCCGCCTCCCGGCCCGGTGTCATGCAGTCGGCGAACGCGCCGGTCACGCCCAGGTCGTTCGCCCCGGCCGTGATGCTGACCAGGTCGGTCTCCGCGGTGACCGCGGCGGCCGCGGTGAGCGCGTCGGTCGTTTGGCCGCCGCTGCAGGTGGCGTTGGTCAGCCGGACCAGCCTCGCGTCACCGGCCGTCCACAGCCGGGGGTAGGCACCGGCCGTGGTCCGGCAGGAGTCCAGCGGTGTCCCGGCGCCCACGCCGGCCGCGTACGAGTCGCCGAGCGCCACGTAGTCCACCGTGGGCAGCGGGGCCGCGGCCCGGGCCGGGGCGCCGAACCCGGCCGTGGCCAGGAGCGCGACCGAGACGGCCACGGCACCGCGAAGAACACCAGACAAAGACAAGACCATCTCTCCTCACACCCGTGCGCGGGTACGCCGTCGAGCAGGCTGACATGACCCGACAGCTCAGCGGAAGTCCAGCCGTTGTTCATTCGCGCCGGCGCGCGGACGTGAGAGCGCCCCGCCGGCCCGGTGGCCGGCGGGGCGCTCCCCGTGAGGACTACTGGTTACTTGATGGTCAGGTACGCGTTCTGCCAGCGGACCTTGCCGTCCTTGTCCCAGCCGCCGGCCAGGACGCGCTTGCCGCCCTTGGTGGCGTTCGCCGGGATCTGGATGGCCGAGGCGAACGTGCCGTCCGCCTTCGCGGTCGCGCCGCCGACCCGGACCTTCATGGTGCCCGAGTACAGGTAGACCCAGACCGACTCGCCGGGCTTCCAGCCGTAGCCGGTGATGGTGGTCCGCGAGTTGCGGTACAGGACGTACCCGCCGCTGCTCGACAGACCGCCACCGGCGGGCGAGGTCGCCGGCCACACGATGGTCGGCAGGGCGGCGTCCGGCGTACCGGTGACACCCGTGGACCAGTCGCCGTTGACCGCACCGTTGACCGCGCGGACCGTGACCGTGTACTGCGTGCCGCCCATCAGGCCGCGGATGGTGCAGACCTTGTTCTCGGCACCGATCGCGGCGCACCAGAACGACTTGCCACCGGCGACGGCCATCGCCTGGTACTTGGTGGCACCGGTGACGCCGTTCCACTCGACCCGCAGGCCCTGCGCCACGTTGGTCACCTTGACGTCGGCCGGGATGCCCGGCTTGCCGCCCGGCACGGTGCCGGGACCGTCGACCATGACCTCGGAGCTGCCCGCCGCGGCGGTGTTCGCCCAGATCGTGTACTTCGTACCCGCCGTGGCGGTGTCGAAGGTGCACTCCAGCGGGGTGGCCGAGGCCAGGATCTCGCAGGAGTGGCCGGCCGGCGTCGACTTCACCGTGTAGCTGGTGATGGCGAGCGCGGTGCTGGTCGGCGCCTTCCAGGAGACCTTGACCTTGCCGCCCTCGACGGCCTCGGCCTTGGCCTCGGTGACCGGTCCGGGCGGACCGGCGACCACGGCGCTGCTGGTCACGGTCTTGGAGTCGTCGTTACCGGCCACACCCAGCGACTTGATCGCGAACGTGTAGCTGGTGCCGGCGGTCAGGCCGTTGACGGTGCAGCTGACGACGTCGTCGGTGGAGACGTAGGCCGCGGTGCAGGTCTTGCCGTCCGGCGTCGAGGTGACCGTGTAGGACGCGATACCCGCACCCAGGTCGGACGGCCGGCGGAAGCTGACCTTGACCGCGCCCGCACCGGCCGGCGTGGCACCGGCGAGGTACGGGGTGCCCGGCGCACCGGTCGCCGAGGTGACCTTCTCGCTGTCCGAGTAGTAGTCCGTGTCGACGGAGAGCGCACGCACCCAGTAGGAGCGGGTGCCCGGCGCGCCGACGATGTCGAACTCGCACTCGGTCGACGTGGCGGTCACGCCGGTCGCCTTGTTGCACTGGGCCGAGATGTCGCCCTCCGCGCTGTTGTACACGTGGAGCGAGTGCACCGGCACCTGGTTACCGGTCGGCAGCGTCCAGGTGACCTTCACCGTGTCGGTGTCGACCGGCTCGACCTTGACCCCGGTCGGGGCGGCCGGACGGCCGACGACGTCGTAGGAGTCGGTGTAGTTCGTGGTGGTACCACTGATCACACCGCCCTGCGCCTTCACCTTGAACTTGTAGCTCCGGCCGGCCTCCAGGCCGGTGATGCCGCAGCTGGTCGCGGTGATGTTCTGGCAGGTGTCGGTGACCGACTTGACGGTCGGCGACGCCTCCACCGAGTACACGCCCGCCGGCGCACCCTTCTGCGCGGTCGGGTTGTTGACCGGCGGGTTCCACTTCAGCAGGATCGCGGTGCCGGTCATCAGCTCGGGAGACAGGATGGTCGGGATCGACGGCGAGCCACCGTAGTAGGTGGTGGCCGCCGCGTCCGAGCCGCCGACCGAGTTGTTCGCGACGACACGCACCGTGTACTGCTTACCGTCCACCAGGCCGGTCACCGGGCAGCTCATCAGCACGTTGCCGCACGTGTAGGTCGGGTCGGGCGTGAGCGCGTCCGCCGTGGTCTCGGCGACGGTGACGGTGTAGTCCACCACCGGGCCGCCGGACGTGGCGGGCGTCCACCACACCTCGCCGTCGTGCGTGGAGCCGACACCGGCGCTGTCCGTGGTCGCGTTCACGATCACGTCGAGCGGCGCACCGGGCCGGCCCGGCGTGAGCGCCGGCGACGCGGACGAGGACGTGATGCCGGTGTCCCCGCCACCGATGGCGTTCACCCAGAACGTGTACGACTTGGTCGGGTCGAGCCCTTCGACCACGCAGGACGTGCCCGAGGTGGCGCAGCCGGCGCTGGACGGCGTGGTGGTGACCGTGTAGGACGCCGCACCGGCCGCGGACGACCACTGCAGGTCCACCTTGCCGGAGCCGGTGACCGTCGGGTAACCGGGCACCCAGGCCGGCTTGTCCGGCGGGCCGGGCGTCGCGGTGGTCGAGGCGTTCGCCGAGGTGCCCTTCGACGTCTCCTCGGCGGTCTCGTAACCGGCGACCGTCACCGAGACCGTCTTGCGGGGCTCGAGGCCACCGATCAGGCAGCTGGTCGTGGTGACGTTACAGGTGGCCGTGTCACCGTCGGTGTCCGTCGCGGTGGCGACGTAGTGGTGGACGGTGGCGCCCGGGATCGCGTTCCACGTGACCCAGACCGACGCCTGCTTCGGCGTGACCGTCACCCCGGTGGGGGCGGCCAGCGCCGCGGCGGCCGGTGCCGCCAGCAGGGTTGTAGAGAGAGCACCCGCGAAGGCCACAGCGCCGAGACGGGCGCTCAAACCTTCCCGTGGTGCCCAGCGTGAGCGCGTTGCGCGCTCGCCGCCATGGACTATCGACATTCTTCCTACCCCCGTGTGGGTGCGGCCGGCACCTGAGTTGACCGGCGGAGACTCTCCGTAAGGTAAGCCAGCACAGAGGGTGATTGTTGGCGTTTCGCGCATATCGGTCGTGACTTGCGCTGCCAAGTCCCGATTCGGTCACATCACGACCGTTCCGGCCCGCTTCTACCAGGCGGTCCGGCCACCGTCGACGACAACGTTCGCACCGGTCACATACGTCGATCGCGGCGAGGCCAGGAACAGCAGCGCGGTGGCCAGCTCGGCCGGCTCGCCCACCCGGCCCAGCGGCGTCTGCGCGCCCAGCCGCCCGACCAGGGCCGGATCCGCGCCCGGGCCGGGGAACGCGCCCGGGGTCAGCGTGTTCACCCGCACGCCCAGCGGGCCCAGCTCGGCCGCGGCGTACCGGGCCAGCTGCACCAGTCCGGCCTTGACCGCGCCGTAGTAGGGCGGGTTGCCCACGGCCGGGTCGTCGTAGACCGGGCGTGGGCTGACCAGGCCGTACATGGAGGAAACCGCGATCACCGACGGCGAGCCGTCCGCCGCGGCCGCGCACAGCAGATCCCGGGTGGCGGACAGCAGCCGCTGGAACGCGGTCAGCGCCAGGTCCGCCGCCTCCGTGTAGTCGCCCGGCGCGGCCGTGGCCAGCGAACCGGCCCGGCCGACGTGTGCCGCGTGCACCAGCACGTCCAGCCGGCCGGTGCCGTCCCGGACCGCCGCGCCGAGCGCGGCCACCGCCGCGTCCGACGTCACGTCGCAGGCCAGCGCGCGGGTGCCCGGGACCGCCGCGCCGGACCGGGACACCGCCCACACCGTGGCACCCGCACCGGCCAGCACGGACGCGAACGTCCGGCCGAGCCGGCCGGTCGCACCGGTCACCACGGCGGTCCGGCCGGTCAGGCCGAAGAGATCGGTCACGGCGTCCATCGGCTCGGATCCAGCAGTTCCAGCGGTACGTTCGGCAGCACGGACAGCACGTGCGCGCGCTCCGCCGCGGACAGCGGAGACCGGGACGCCAGCATCGCGTTCGCCCGCAGCTGGCCCTCGGTGTCCGCGCCCACCACCACGGACGTCACCCAGGGCAACCCGAGCACGTACGCCAGGCACAGGTCCGCCCGGTCCGCGCGGCCCAGCTCCAGCGCGACCCGGTCCAGCGTGTCCACCACGGTGTTCCGCGCGGCCGGGTCCAGGTGCGGCCAGCGCACCATCCGTCCGGCCACCAGCAGCCCCTGCAGGTAGACGCTGCGCACGGTGACCACCAGGTCCGGGCGCCCGGCCAGGAGGTCCGCCAGGTCGGGGGCGAGCCACCGCCGGTCCAGCACGTTGCACGGCAGCTGCACGTAGCCGAGGCCGGGCAGGCGCAGCACCGCGCGCAGCTCGGCCGGCGACTGCACGCTCACGCCGACGCGTTCGGCAAGCCCGCTCTCCGCGTACCGGCGCAGGGTCTTCCAGGCGGCGCCGCCGACCGCGAGCGCGTCCGCGGCCCGGTGCAGCAGGACGGTGAGCGGTCCGCCGAGGTGCTCGGCACTGCGTGCGACGCTGGCCGTGACCGCCTGGGCCAGCGACGACTCGCAGCTGGCGACCGCGCCGAGCGGCGCCACCTTGGTGACCGCGCGCAGCCCGGAGCCGGCCGCACCGATCCGGCGCTCGCTCTCGCCGTACGCGCGGGCCGTGTCCACGTGCGTGATGCCCAGGTCGCAGGCCGCGTGGAGCAGCGCCGCGGCGGACGCGTCCGTGGGGCCACCGGTCGAGTTGGCGATGCCGTAGGCGCCGCCGAGCTGGGCGCCGCCGAGCACGAGCGCCGACTGCCGGTAGCCGCCGCGGTCTCGCACGGGCAACGCTGCGCGCAGGTCCGTCATGCAGTGCCCAACGGCGAAGTCACCGAACGGGTGCGCGGCGCGTTGGGCACTGCGACACGTCGCCGTCGAGCCCCGGGAGCGCTGGGCCTGCCCATGCATCACGCGAACTACTACTACGGGCATGCGCACGTGCTCGCCCGGTACTGCGGCCTCGCCGACCCGGCGCACCCGCCGCGGATGCTGGGCTACCTGCAGCACGGCTGGAACATCGGGGACGGGCTGGCGCCGGGTGTGCCGTTCGTGGACGGCAGCCCGCTGTTCGTCTGGTCCGAGGAGACGCGCCGCCGCGCCGTGTCCCAGGGCCGCCGCAACGTGATCGCGATCGGGTCGCCGTTCGCCTATCTGCAAGAAATGACACCGTCCGCCACCGTGGAGGAACGGGCCGGCACGATCTTCTACCCGTTCCACGGCTGGGAGGGTCAGCAGGTGATGGGCGACCATCAGCGGCTGATCGACGAGGTGCGGTCCGTCGAGGACGGCCCGGTCACGGTCTGTCTCTACTGGAACGAACACCGCGTCCGCGGCATCCGCAAACTCTACGAGCGGGCCGGCTTCCGGGTGATCTGCCACGGCTACCGCGGGTTCTGGTGGCGCGACCACGACCGGGAGTTCCTGGTCCGGCAGCTCGCCGAGCTGCGCCGGCACCGCCGGGTGGTGTCCAACCGGCTGTGCAGCGCGATCTGGTACGGCCTGCTCACCGGCGCGGACGCGGCCGTCTACGGCGACCCGATGGTGCTGGAGGACGGTGACATGACGTTCGGCGGCGAGCCCCGGCTGCGCCGCCAGTGGCCCGAGGTCTACGGCTACACCACCGACCGTGAAACCTGCCGAGCCCTGGCCCGCCGGGAGCTCGGTGCCGACAACCTGGCCCGGCCGGCGGAGCTGCGGAGCATGCTCGGCTGGCCGGAGCCCCTGGAGAGGTGCGCCTGATGTCCGACCGCCCCGCCGCTCTGCTGCCCGAGCCGGCCCACGCGGCCCCGGAGCCGCCGATCCCGGGTCAGATCAACCCGGCCGCGGCCGCGCTGGCGAACCTGACCCGGATCGGCGACGAGATGTTCGCCTGGTCCGACCCGGTGACGGCGTGCGGCGGCGCGCTCCGGTACCTGCTGCACACGCTGGTACCGGCGCCCGGCGCGCGGGTGCTGGTGGCCGGCCCGCATCACGACGAGCTGATCACCGCGCTGCACGCCGCGGGCGCGGCCGTGACCTGCCTGGTCCGCTCGCTCGGCGACGCGGAGGCGCTGGCGCTGCGGTTCCCCGGGACGACTGTGCTCTGCGGCGCCGCGTCCCGGCTGGACCCGATCACCCGGTACGACCTGGTGGTCTGCCTGGACGGCCTGGAGCGGCTGAACTCGGCCGAGGGCACGCCGCGCACCGACGACGACCTGCTGGCCACGCTCGCGAAGGCGGTCGCGCCGGACGGCACGCTGGTGCTCCGGCACGAGAACCCGCTCGGCGTGCATGCGGCCGTCGAGCTGGACCCGGGCGCGCGCGAGCGGTCCGACTCGGCCTGGTACCCGCCGGGCTCGGCCGCGGACCGGCCGGCGTCGCTGGCCGAGCTGACCGCCCGTCTGGCGATCTTCGGCCTGCACTCCACCGCCGGGTACGCCGCGTTCCCCACGCCGGAGAACCCGGCCGTCCTGATCGGACCGGGTCTGCTCGGCGAGGCCGGCGTGCCGCTGCGCGGGCCGGTGCAGGCCGTGCTGGCCCGCGCGTTCACCGACGCCTACCGGGACCGGCCGGTGCTCAGCGACCCGCGCCGGATCGCCGGCCGGGCGCTGCGCGCGGGCGCGGAGGCGGTGCTGGCCCCGGCGTGGGTGACCGTGTCCCGCGCGTCCGGCGAGGTGCCGTCGCACGCGCTGCTGGCCGGCGACGCGGACGGGCCGCACGCGTACACGCTGACGACCGCGGACTGGGGCGCGACCGCGACCACGCTGATCCCGGCGGACGAGTCGGTGCGGCGGGGCGGCCTGCGCCGGGTGAACGGCGCGTTCCCGGTGCCGGCCGGGGTGGTGCTGGAGGAGCGGCTGCTCGCGCTGTGCGCGCGGGCCGACCTGCCCGGGCTGCGCACCGAGCTGCGGCGGCTCGCGGCCTGGCTGGACGGGCACGCCCGGGACGGCTGGGTGACCGGCCCGATGGCGCTGGCCGACGCCGGTGAGCTGCTCGACGACGGCGCGCAGCTCGGCCTGGCCCCGCCGCGCTGGTCGCCGGACGAGCCGGTGCCGGTGGACACGGTGCTGACCCGGATCGCCTGGCGGTTCGCGGCCCGGCTGATCACGTCCGGCCAGCCGCACCCGTGGCCGATCACCAGCAGCGCGGTGGACCTGGCCGGCCTGCTGCTCGGCATGATCGACCGTACGCTGCGCGCGGACTCGCTGCGCGCCGCGATCGAGCTCGAACTGGACCTGTCCGGCCTGCCGCTGCCGGAACGCGACGGCCGCCGCCGCGAGCTGCTGGCGATCGCGCCCGGCGCCGCCACCATCGACGTGCCCGGCTACCGCGAGCTGGCCGAGGCGCTGTGGCGGCAGCGCTACCAGGCCAGTCACCTGCTGGCCCAGATGGAGTGGACCGAGCAGATCATCCGCTCCCGCGACCTGCACCTGTCCAAGATGGACTGGGAGATCCAGCTCTATCGCCGGACCTGGCCGGGCCGCTTCCTGATGGTCGCGCGCAGCGGCTACAAACTGGTCCGCAACGACACCCGCAAACTCTCCAAGAAGATCAGCAAGCGCCGCGCCGCCGCCCGCCGCGCCAAGCGCGATCTCGCGTTCCCGCAGCCCGGCGACGTGATCTGAGACGACGCCCGGGGCGGAGTGCGTCGCGCACTCCGCCCCGGGCGGAAACCCTTCACGAGCCGCTTCTCCCGCTCCCGGCGTGGCCGAGTTCCGCATGCTCCCGCGGGCCCCGGTTCCGCGGTGGCCGGTCAGACCCGGATCGTGGTGCGGGTGGTGAATTCCTCCAGCAGGTCGTGGCCGTCCCAGACCGGGGCGAACGAGAGCGCCTGACCGAACGGCACGATCCGGTCCAGGCCGCGGCCCGGGACCGCGGTGACCAGTGCACGCAGCTCGTCGCCGGTGAAGCCGAAGTGGCTCAGCGTCTGGTCGCGCGGCGTGATCAGCGGTGCCAGGTCGCGCAGGCCGTCCAGGCGGGCGACCGCGACCACGCCGGTGCCGAGCCAGCCGCGCGGCGGCTCGGCGCCGTCCGTGAGGTCCAGCCAGGTCAGCTCGTTGCCGGTGAACCGCACGCCGGACGCGCGGCCGTCCGCGGCCAGGCCGTACGTGCGGATCCGCTTCTCCACGGCCATCGCCGCGTCGACCGTCCAGCCACGACGGTGCACCGCGTCGGCCAGCTCGCGGCGGAAGCCGTCCAGCGCCTTCTCCGCGTCCGCGGGCGTACCGGCCACGTACAGCGTGCGCGGCGACGAGCAGGCGGCCTGGTCGAACCAGTAGACGTCGTTCGCGTAGCCGTCCGCGGCGGCGCGCTGCACGTCGCCCGGCGCGGCCAGCCAGCCGGGCGCGGACAGCACCGCGAACGAGGACCGGTCCGGGAACGCCAGGTCACGCGCGAGCGGGCTGAGCGGGAACCGGCGCAGCGCGGTCACGCTGGCGTCACCGCCCCAGAGCACGCGCAGGTCGCAGGCGGCGGACAACTCCGCGGTGAGCACGTCGTCCCGGCCGTAGGAGACCATCCGCTGGGTGCGCGCGATCACCGGATCGGCGTCCGCGAGCGCGTCGTTCAGCGCGGCCAGCACGGCGTCCGCGGCACCGGCGGACCGGCTGGACAGGCGCACCACGTTGCGGTTGCCGGCCAGCGCGCTCAGCGCCCAGGAGTAGACGAACACGGTGTCCACGTTGGCCGGCGGCACGTGGAAGACCAGGCCGCGCGGGCGGCGTACCGTGTGCGGATCTGTCTTTCGAAGGTGCGCGGCGGTCCTCGCCAGTTCGGCACGGCGCAGGAAGAAGCCGAGGGAGCCCAGCTCCGGGTGGGCGCGCGCGACGGACGGCGCGAGCAGCCGGGCGGAGAGCGCGCCGAGGAACTGCACCACGCGCGGGTCGCCCACGGTCAGCGCGTCCTCGGCCGGCAGCAGTCCCTCGGCGGTCGCCGGGAAACGAACGATCACAGTGCGGCCCTTCCCTGTGCCGGTACGGCGTAGACGTCACTGCAGCCGCGCGCCTCGGCCCGCGGCAGCCGGCCGAGCACCTCGAACCGCTTGCCCGGCCAGGCACCGTCGTCGACGCCGTGCACCACGCCGAGGTCCTCGGTGAGCAGCACGTTCCCCGGGTACGACGTGGGCAGCGTGCTGACCAGCTCGATCAGGCCCGGAGTGCCGGCCGGCTGCTCGGCCCAGGTGCGCGGATCCCGGATGATCACGTCGGCGAAGTCCGGGCAGTACAGGCCGCCGCCGTCCGGGCCCTCCAGGAAGACCGTGCCGATCTGCTCGACCATGCCGTAGAAGTTGTGGATCCGCCGCAGCCCGGTGTCCGCGGTGAACCGGGCCCGGAACTCGGCCGGCGACACGGCGCGGTCCTGCAGCTTCTTCCACCCTCCGGAGTGGACCAGCACGCCGTTGCTCAGGTCCCAGCCACGGTCCCGGGCCAGCTCGTAGAGGTGCAGCCAGACCATGAACGTGAACCCGAAGATCAGGAACGGCCGGTCGCCGTGCTTGTGCAGGAACGCCTCGACGGTGTGCGGCTCGACCGCGCCGTCCGCGTCCAGCGCCCACGCGTGCTCCCGGCCGAAGCCCATCATGCCCAGCACACCGGCGCCGCGGGCGGAGAACGTGCGCCGGTCGGCCAGGATCGCGCGCGTGTCGACCAGCAGCATCGGCAGCCGGTGCGGGCCGAGCACGGTCTGCATGGTGCGGGACAGCATGCGGCTCTGCGCGGCCGCGGCGTGCTGGTCCAGGAAGATCCGGCTCGGCGTACCGGTGGTCCCGCTGCTGGTCAGCGTCTTGAACACGGCCGCGTCCGGGATGCTCTTCAGCGCGTGCGTCTTGAACATCCGCACCGGCAGCCAGGGCAGTTCCTCCAGCCGCCGGTAGCGCCGATCCGCGCCGTGCCCGATCGCGTCCATGATCTGCCGGTACGGCGGGCAGCCGGCCCGGTGCGCCGCCAGCCGCTCGACGATCTCCGGCAGCAGCCGTTCCTCCTTGGCCGGCTGTGTCAGCCGGAAGACCTCCGGCACGCCCAGGGTGTCGGTCGGCACGCGGTCACCCCCGTCTCGGAAACTCGTTGACCCTCGGGGCTGTTGCCCCAGGAGTTGAACGAGAGCGGGAGCGACACGGATGCGGATCGTCGGAATCGTCCAGGCCCGGATGGGCTCCGAACGGCTGCCCGGCAAGGTACTGCGGCCGCTCGGCGAGCGCAGCGTGCTCGCCTGGGTGATCCGCGCCGCGCGCACGGCCGGCTGCCTGGACGACCTGATCGTGGCGACCAGCGACCGTCCCGAGGACGCGGCCGTCGCCGCCGAGTGCGCCACGCTGGGCGTACGGGTGTTCCGCGGCCCGGCCGAGGACGTGCTGACCCGCTTCGTGGGCGCGCTCTCCGGCGTACTGCCCGCGCAGAGCCGCGGCGTCGACGCGGTGATGCGGTTCAACGCGGACTGCCCGCTGCTCGACCCGGACGTGATCCGCACCGCGGTCCGGCACTTCACCGCCTCGCCCGGCCTGGACTACCTGAGCACGTCGCTGCACCGGGTGCTGCCGCTCGGCACCGACGTGGAGATCGTCTCGGTGGACGCGCTGCGCCGCGCGGACCGGCTGGCCACCGGGTTCCACCGCACGCACGTCACCTCGTACGTCTACACCCATCCGGAGGACTTCACGGTCACCGGCATCGCGCTGCCACCGGACCGCTCCGGGCTGCGCGTCACGCTGGACACGATCGAGGACTGGCGGCTGATCGAGGCCGTCGTCGCCCACTTCGGCGACCGGATCATCGGGGTCCGCGAGCTGTCCGCCTGGCTGGACGCGAACCCGGACGTCCGCGCGCTGAACGGCGAGGTGCGGCAGAAGGCGCTGGCCGACCGGTGACCGCGGTCGGGCTGCGCTGCGACGCGGGCGTCACCATGGGCGTCGGCCACCTGGTCCGCTGCCTGGCACTCGCCGAGGAGCTGCTCACCCGCGGCTGCCAGGTGGCGCTGCTCGGCGACGTCGGCACGGTGCCGTGGACCACCCGGGAGATCGACCGGCTCGGCCTGCCGGTCATCGCCGCCCCCGCCGACCCGGCCGCGCTCGCGCTCACCGCCTGGCGCCTCGGCCTGGACGCCGTGGTCATCGACTCGTACGTGACCGACCCGGGCTGTGCCGCCGCGCTCCGGGCCGGCGGCGTCACGGTACTGGCGATCGTCGACGGCGACCTCCGCGGCCAGCAGCCCGACCTCTTCCTGGACCAGAACCTGAACGCCGACCTGGCCGCGCCACCGCTCCCCCCGGGCACCCTCCGCCTGGCCGGCCTGCGCTACGTCCTGCTCCGCGACTCGGTCCGGTCCCGCCGCCCACCCGCTCCCCGCCCACTGCCACCGGCCGGCCCACCGTCCGTGGTCTGCTTCTTCGGCGGCACCGACCCGGCCGGCGCGGCCCCGGTCCTGGCCGGCATGCTGGCCGCCACCGGCGTCCCACTGCACGCCACCGTCGTCTCCCCCACGGCAGCGCCACCGGACGCCACCACCGTCTCCCCCACGGCCGCGCTGCCGGACGCCACCGCGGCCTCCAGCGCGGCCGCGGGCGTGCCGCCCGCTCCGGGACAGACGTTCCGTTTCGTGCCGAACACGCCGGACCTGCCTGCACTGCTGGACCGCGCCGACCTGGTGGTGGCCGCCGCCGGCACGTCCACCTGGGAACTGCTCTGCCTGGGCGTGTGTCCCGCGCTCGTCATGGTCGCGGACAACCAGCGGCTCGGCTACGACGCGATGCTGGCGCGCGGTCTCGGCCTCGGGCTCGGCGCGATCACGGACCTCCCCTCACCGGCCGCGGTCCGCACGCTGCACGCGGCGCTGACCTCCCCGGAGCGACGGCACGCGCTGGCCGCCCGCGGCTGGGCCGAGGTCGACGGCGACGGCCGCGTCCGCGCCGCGGACGCCCTCCTCACCGCCGTGGCCACCCGCCGCCCGCACTGACCGGCCACTGTGCTCCGCTTACCCGCCCACCACAGACGCCGGTCAGCCGCATGTGCCGCTGACCGGCACAAAGCGGCACCGCTCGCCCACTTTGCTCTGCTTACCTGCACAAAAGGCAAAAATCGCCCGTTGATCCGCCGCGCACGGCTTTGCTCTGCTTACCGGTACAAAGCGAAAATCGCCTGCGGGTCAGACGCCCACGGCTCTGCTCTGCTTACCGGCACAAAAGGGACGCCGCCCGGCTCTGCCTACCCGAGGGGCACGGCGGCGGCAGCGGACATTTCGCCCGCAAGCGGCGGCGTGGCGGCATGTAAGCAGAGCAAAGGTGACGCGGGGCGCCTCCTGGCCAGCGTGGCGCGCTGAGCCTCGGCGAGATCCCGGGCGGCGCGTTCCCGTCCGTACCGTGGGATATTCAGGCGCGGGAACCGAGGGCCTGGTTGATCGCGCGGCCGAGGGCGGCGATGACCAGGGAAACGCTCGGGCGGATGGTGGATTCCTCCATGCTCACGCCGCCGCCGAAGCCGGCGCCGGAGGCGATCTCCTCCAGGCGCTTGTGTGCCTGCTCCAGCGCCTCGTTGTCCAGGCCGAGCGCGGGCTCCATCCGCGTCGCGGCGAGCAGCGTGGCCAGCGCGGCGGTGCGCTCGTCGGGCAGCGACTGGCCGGTCAGCGCCTCGGCGAGGCGGGCGCGGATGTCCTGCTCGTGGCTGTGGTCGGCGGTCGGGTAGCGGTGCAGGTGGATCACACCGCCCATCGCGGTCTCGTCCACGTCGCGCACCACGCCGCGCTCGACCAGGTCGGCCAGCACCCGGTCGCGCAGGCCGTGCCGGAGGCGCTGCAGCCAGGACGACGACGTGTGCGGCGTGTCCGAGTCGATCTTCGCGAGTACCGCGTCCAGGATCGGGTCGCCGACCGGCGTGTTGTCCTTCACCACGAGCGAGTCGCCCGACATGGTCAGACGGCCCACCAGGGCCAGCTCCACCAGGACCGCCGCGGCCATGCCGAGGTCGAGCGCGATCCGCGACCCGACGGCGCGTCCGGACTCGTCGTCGTACGCCAGGACCAGCAATTCCTCGGGCAACGTAATGGGAGCCATGGCCATGACCATAGTGGCCGCCCCCAAGAGCGCGGTAGGGGCTGGCTAGGGTGATGCCGGTGCAGGCCATCATTGCCACGCTGGGCTACGTATACTCCGCCGACCAGCAGGAAATTCTCATGATCAGGCGCGACGCGCGCCCGGACGATGTGCACTTCGGGTACTACAACGGCCTCGGCGGCAAGCTCGAGCCGGACGAGGACGTGGTGTCCGGAATGCGACGCGAGATCCTGGAGGAGGCCGGCCTCACCTGCGACGCGCTGGACCTGGCCGGGACCATCTCGTGGCCCGGGTTCGGACGCAACGGGGAGAACTGGTTCGGTTTCGTCTTCCGGATCACCGCGTGGTCCGGCACGCCGCTGACGTCGAACCCGGAGGGCACACTGGTCTGGACGCCGGTCGAGGACGTGCTGGCCGGCGCGGTGCCGATGTGGGAGAGCGACCGGCACTTCCTGCCGCTGGTGTTCGCGGAGAAGCCGCGGGTCTTCCACGGCGTGATGCCGTTCGCCGCGGGCCGCGCGCTGTCCTGGAGCTACTCCGAGGTCTGACGCCCGGCCCGCGGGGCGCGGTCAGAAGCGGGGCATGCCGCCGAACTGACGGTCACCGGCGTCGCCGAGGCCGGGCACGATGAACCGGTGCTCGTTGAGTTTCTCGTCGATCGACGCGGTGACCAGGCGCAACGGCAGGCCGGAGGCGCGCAGGCGCTCGATGCCGGGCGGGGCCGCCAGCACGCACACCACGATGATGTCGGTGCAGCCGCGATCGGTCAGCAGCCGGCAGCAGTGCTCCAGCGAGCCGCCGGTGGCCAGCATCGGGTCGAGGACCAGCACCGGGTGGCCGGTGAGGTCGACGGGGAGCGACTCCATGTACGCCCGGGGCTCGAACGTCACCTCGTCGCGGGCCAGGCCGACGAACCCCATGGACGACTCGGGCAGCAGCGCGAGCGCGGAGTCGGCCATTCCCAGCCCGGCGCGCAGCACCGGCACGATGAGCGGCGGCTTGGCCAGCCGGGTGCCGGCCGTGGGCGCCACCGGCGTCTCCACCGGGAACTGCTCGACGTCGAACGTGCGCGCGGCCTCGTACACCAGCATGGTGGTGAGCTCGGTGAGCGCCGCGCGGAACGCGGCCGAGTCGGTGCGCGCGTCGCGCATCGCGGTCAGCCGGGACTGGGCAAGGGGATGATCAACGACGAGTACGTCCACGGTCGTTCAACCTACCGGCAGCGGCCGACGCGAACGAGTAGACCTCACACATCGTCTCCGCGTATGCCGCCGGCGTGTGCCGCGCGGCCTGCACCGCGGCGGCCTCGCCGACCTTGCGCGCCCGTTCCGGGTCGGCCAGCAGCTCCAGGACCGCGTCCGCGAAGTGCCCCGGCTCCGGGCGGGCGAGCACCGCGGCGCCGCCGAGCGGGCCCTGGCCGTGCAGCACCTCGTCGCACATGACCGCGGGCACACCGGCCAGCGCGGCCTCCTGGAGCACCAGCGCCTGGGTGTCGGACAGCGACGGGAAGACGAACGCGTCCGCGCTGCCGTACGCGGCCGCGACCACGTGCGACGGCTGCTCACCGGCGACCGTGATCCGGGCCGCGGCGTCCGGCCCGGCCGCCTCGATCAGCGCGGCCAGCCAGCGGCGCTCGAAGACCGCGCCGACCAGCACCAGCCGGGCGTGCGGATCGCGCGCCGCGATCCGCCCGAAGCTCTCGATCAGCAGGTCGACGCCCTTCTCCCGGTTGACCCGGCCGACGAAGAGCAGCACCCGGTCGGTGTCCGCGATGCCGTGCTCGGCGCGGAACGCCGCGACCGCCTGCGGCGTGGTGGGCCGCGCGGCCACCCCGGTCGGGACCAGGAAGATCCGCTCGTCCGGCACCGGCAGCGTGATCCGGTTGAGCGCGGCGCGGGTCGGCACGATCACCGCGTCCGCATCGCCGAGCAGCAGCCGGTTGTAGTTGTCGACCGCCTCGTGCCGGCTGCTGACCCGCTCCGGTGCGATCCGGGCCGGGCGGCGCCCGGTGGCACGGCGGGCCACGCTGGCGGCCCGGCCGGCGACGCTGGCCGCACCGCTGGCGGCGCGGCCGGCGACCAGGCGGGTGCGCGCGGCGGCGCGGCGGGCGTAGCGGACCGCGCGCGGGCCGGTGACCGGGATCAGGTGCGGCTCGTGCACCGGCACGCCGAGGCGGCGCGCGTAGAGCTTGGTGATCGCGTTGAGCGCGCCGGCCGGGACCCGGTACGCGTCCGCGTACGCGTGCAGATCGGTGTGGTACGTGTGGATCATGGGCAGCCCGAGCTTGCGCGCCGCGACCACGCCGAGCAGCCCGATCGTCCCCGGCGTGTGCACGTGCACGATGTCCGGCCGGAACGCCTCGATCTGGTCGAGGGTGGCGCCGGCCCCCGTCTCCCGGAGCAGCCACGGCGACAGCCGGAGGTTTGCCACCCCGCACGGCAGGGCACGTAGCGTCAGCAGACCGTCCTCGGCGACCTGGTCGGGGTGGCGCGGCACGATGGTCATGCCGGGGTGGCCCTGCTCGGCGAGCGCGGTGGTGAGCGTCCGGATGGACGTGATCACTCCGTCGCGGCGGGGCAGGTACGTGTCGGAGAAGTGCACTACTCGCACAGCGAGAGACAATCGGAGCCGTCGGTCAACGTCAAGTGTCGATTACCTCTCAGAACGATGAAGACTGCCCATCCGGCCGAGATTGATCATGAAACGTGAGACCTGCGTAGACTCCGGGTCATGACGGTTTCACCGAGTGCCCTCGCGGACGTGGCCCGCTCGGAGGCCAGCCTGCGGGCGTTCCTGCACGGTCTGCCGGGGGTGGACAAGGTCGGCGCGGACCAGCGCGCGGCCATGCTCGGCACCCGTTCGATCAAGACCTCCGCCAAGGCATGGGCGATCGATCTCGCCACCCGAATGGTGGATCTCACGACGCTGGAGGGCGCGGACACCCCCGGCAAGGTACGCAACCTGTGCCAGAAAGCGCTGCACCCGGGCCACGGCGCACCCCGGGTCGCCGCGGTCTGCGTCTATCCGGCCATGGTGCCGGTCGCGTACGAGGTGCTGCGCGGCAGCGGCGTGCACCTGGCCAGCGTGGCCACCGCGTTCCCTTCCGGGCAGGCGCCGCTGAGCGTGAAGCTGGCCGACACCCGGGCCGCGGTCGAGGCCGGCGCGGACGAGATCGACATGGTGATCAACCGGGGCGCGTTCCTGTCCGGCCGCTACACCGAGGTCTTCGAGGAGATCGTCGCGGTCAAGGAGGCGTGCGGCGACGCGCACCTCAAGGTGATCCTGGAGACCGGCGAGCTGGTCACGTACGACAACGTGCGCCGCGCGTCCTGGCTGGCGATGCTGGCGGGCGGCGACTTCATCAAGACCTCGACCGGCAAGGTCCCGGTCGTGGCCACGCCACCGGTCACGATGATCATGCTGGAGGCGGTCCGCGACTTCCTGGCGCAGACCGGCCGCACGGTGGGCGTGAAGCCGGCCGGGGGCATCCGCACCACCAAGGACGCGATCAAGTACCTGGTGCTGGTCAACGAGACGGCCGGCGAGACCTGGCTGGACCCGGACCTGTTCCGGTTCGGCGCGTCCACGCTCCTCAACGACCTGCTCATGCAGCGCAGCAAGCTCGCCACCGGCCACTACACCGGCCCCGACTACGTCACCCTGGACTGAAGCCATGGCAGCCTTCGAGTACGCGCCCGCACCCGAGTCCCGGTCGGTCGTCGAGATCAAGCCGTCCTACGGCCTGTTCATCGACGGTACGTTCACCGGCCCGCAGGACGGCGGAGTGATCAAGACGGTGAACCCGGCGACCGAGGAGGTCCTGTCGGAGGTCGCCGAGGCCGGTGAGGCGGACGTGGACCGCGCGGTGGCCGCGGCTCGCAGCGCGTTCGAGCACGTCTGGGGCCCGATGCCGGGCGCCGAGCGGGCGAAGTACCTGTTCCGCATCGCCCGGCTGCTCCAGGAGCGGGCGCGCGAGTTCGCGGTGCTGGAGTCGCTGGACAACGGCAAGCCGATCCGGGAGTCGCGCGACGTCGACGTACCGCTGGCCGCCGCGCACTTCTTCTACTACGCCGGCTGGGCGGACAAGCTCGGGTACGCCGGGTTCGGCCCGTCCCCGGCGCCGCTCGGCGTGGCCGCACAGGTCATCCCGTGGAACTTCCCGCTGCTGATGCTGGCCTGGAAGATCGCACCGGCGCTCGCCGCGGGCAACACCGTGGTGCTCAAGCCGGCCGAGACCACACCGCTGACCGCGCTGCTGTTCGCGGAGATCTGCCAGCAGGCCGAGCTGCCGGCCGGCGTGGTCAACATCGTCACCGGCGCCGGTACGACCGGCCGTTACCTGGTGGCGCACGCCGGGGTGAACAAGGTCGCGTTCACCGGCTCGACCGCGGTCGGCCGGGAGATCGCCCGCGCGGTGGCCGGCACGTCCAAGCGGCTCACGCTGGAGCTGGGCGGCAAGGCGGCGAACATCGTGTTCGACGACGCGCCGCTGGACCAGGCGGTCGAGGGCATCGTGAACGGCATCTTCTTCAACCAGGGGCACGTGTGCTGCGCCGGGTCGCGGCTGCTGGTCCAGGAGTCGATCGCGGACGAGCTGCTCGAGTCCCTGAAGCGGCGGATGTCCCAGCTGCGGGTGGGCGACCCGCTGGACAAGAACACCGACGTCGGCGCGATCAACTCGGCCGAGCAGCTGGCCCGCATCTCGGAGCTGTCCGAGATCGGCGAGTCGGAGGGCGCCACGCGCTGGTCGCCCGCGTGCGAGCTGCCGGAACGCGGTTACTGGTTCCGGCCGACGCTGTTCACCGGCGTCTCGCAGGCGCACCGGATCGCGCAGGACGAGGTCTTCGGCCCGGTGCTGGCCGTGCTCACGTTCCGCACGCCGGCCGAGGCGATCGAGAAGGCCAACAACACGCCGTACGGGCTGTCCGCCGGCATCTGGAGCGAGAAGGGCTCGCGGATCCTCGCGGTCGCGGACCAGCTCCGGGCCGGTGTGGTGTGGGCCAACACGTTCAACGAATTCGACCCCACCTCGCCGTTCGGCGGCTACAAGGAGTCCGGTTACGGTCGCGAGGGCGGCCGCCACGGCCTGGAGGCATACCTACATGTCTGAGCTGACCAGCCACGGCCCGGACGCCGGAACGCGAGTCCAGAACCGGGCCGCACGTTCCGGCTCCCGCCTGAGCGTCCGTAAGACGTACAAGCTCTTCATCGGCGGAAAGTTCCCGCGCAGCGAGTCAGGGCGGACCTATCCCGTGAACGACAGCAACGTCGCGCTCGCCTCCCGCAAGGACCTGCGGGACGCGGTGGTCGCCGCGCGCAAGGCGTTCCCCGGCTGGTCCGGCGCCACCGCGTACAACCGCGGCCAGGTGCTCTACCGGATCGCCGAGATGGTGGAGGCCCGGCGCAAGGAGTTCAAGGCGCTCGGCGTGCCGGCCGACGAGGTGGACGCCGCGGTCGACCGCCTGGTCTGGTACGCCGGCTGGAGCGACAAGATCGCCCAGGTGCTCGGCGGCGCGAACCCGGTGGCCGGCCCGTACTTCAACATCTCCGCCCCGGAGCCGGCCGGTGTCGCCGGTGTGCTCGCACCGGTCGACTCCGCGCTGCTCGGCCCGGTCTCCACGGTCGCGCCCGCGATCGTCACCGGCAACACGGTCGTGCTGCTCGCCGCCGAGGCCCATCCGCTCGTCGCGATCACCCTGGCCGAGACGCTGGCCACCGCCGACGTCCCGGCCGGCGTGGTCAACATCCTCACCGGCCGCCCCGCCGAGACCGCGCCCTGGCTCGCCGCCCACGCCGACGTCAACACGCTGGACCTGGCCGGTGCCGATCCCGACCTGGCGGCCGCCCTGGAGACCGCCGCGGCCGACACGCTCAAGCGCGTCCTCCGCCCCACCCCCACCGACTGGTTCGCCGACCCCGGCCTCCGCCGCCTGAAGTCCCACCTCGAAACCAAGACCGTCTGGCACCCGAAGGGGGTATAGCCCGTACCCTTGGGGCAGCGAACGGGTAAGCGCCGATGACCACGGCTCTGGCGGTCGAGGTGTGGTCGCCTTCGCCGGATGCGAAAGACCACGCGCCGCGCTGGTACGCCGAGCAAGGCGTCTCCGCCTACTGGCTGGCCAACCCACTCGACGGCCAAGGCGATCCGAACTCGCCCGGACCATGTCCGGCAGCCGTGCGTACGTCGAGCGCCGGAAGTCGACGCTGACCGACCTGGAGCTGGGCGGTCTCGGCTGAGGGCGCCGATGTACTACGGGCGGTAGGATTGGCGGCGTGATACGGCTGGGTGACCTTGAGCGTGCGGTGATGGACGTCCTGTGGGACGGGGCCGGCGGGGGTCACACGGTGCGGGACGTGGCGGATGCGCTGAAGGACCGAGGGCTGGCGTACACGACCGTGATGACCGTGCTGGACCGGCTGGCCGGCAAGGGCATGGTGGAGCGCGAGCGCGCGGGCCGGGCCTGGAGCTACCGGGCGGCCGCGGCCCGCGAGGCCTATATCGCGCAGCTCATGCTGGACGCGCTGGACCTGGCCGGCAGCCGGGACGCGGCGCTGGTCCGGTTCGCCCGGTCGGTGAGCGGAACCGAGGCCGAGGTGCTGCGCAGCGCCCTCTCGGACGAGGCCGGAGGCGGGCCACGATGATCCACGCGCTGCACTTCGCCGGCGGGGCACTGCTCGCCTACCTGACCGCGCGGGTGCTGGCCCGCGCCCGGTGGACGTGGCGGATCCCGCGCGTCGCGATCGTCTCCTGGCAGCTGATCGGGCTGGGCTTCGGGCTGAGCGCGATCGGCGTACCGCTGGCGCTCGGTCTTGATCCTTATGACGCGGCGCCCGGCACCGCGCTGCGCATGCTGGCCGCGGACCTGACCGGCGGGCGGCTGCCGGAAGGGCTCGGCGTCGGGCATCTCGCCGCGATCGCGGTCAGCCTCGGCATCGGCGCCACGCTGATCGGCACCACGATCAACAGCCTGGTTCGGGCGGTACGCGCCCAGCGCCGCCACCGCGAGCTGCTGACCCTGGTCGCCCGGGACGATCCGGCCGCGCCCGGCGCACTGGTGCTGGACCACCCGCTCGCGGCCGCCTACTGCCTGCCCGGCCTGCACCCGCGCGTGGTGGTCAGCGCCGGCACGCTGAGCCTGCTGGACCGCGCGCAGCTCGCCGCGGTGCTGGAGCACGAGCGGGCGCACGCGGACGAGCGGCACGACCTGGTGCTGCTGCCGTTCACCGCGCTGTGCCGGGCGCTGCCCTGGGCGGGCTGGCTGCACGCCGCGGCCGCGATGGTCGCGCTGCTGGTGGAGATGCGCGCGGACGACCGGGCGCGGGACAAGCACGCGGAGGGCCCGCTGGCCTCGGCGCTGCTCCGGTTCGCCGGTGCCGGCCCGCGGCTGACGCCGAGCGGCGCGCTGGGCGCGGCCGACCGGGACGTGGAGGCGCGCGTGCAGCGGCTACTGGTGCGCCGCCGGCCGGCACGGGTCCGCGGCGCGGTGACGCTGGCCGCCGCGGCCATGCTGGTCGCGCTGCCGATCTCGCTGTTCCTCTCCTAGGGATATCCGGCACCACCCCTCCGGGTAGAACCCGATCCCATAGGTAGCGTGCCTACATGTAGCCTGTGGACACAAGGGAGCCACGGGGAGGGCACGCGGATGGACGCGGTCGAGTGGGCACGGGTGCAGTTCGGCGTGACGGCGGCGACGCACTTCCTGTTCGTCCTGGTCACGCTGGGTCTGGTCACGCTGCTGGTGGCGATAGAGGCCACCTGGGTGATCACCAGACGGCCCGGCGCGGAGCGAGCGCTGCGCTTCTGGGGCACGCTCTACGTGATCAATTACGTGGTCGGCATCGCGTCCGGCATCGCGATGGAGTTCCAGCTCGGGCTGAACTGGAGCGGCATCTCCCGGGTCGCCGGCAACGTGATCGGCGCGCCGCTCGCGGTCGAGACGCTGGTCGCGTTCGTACTGGAGTCCACGCTGCTCGGGCTCTGGATCGCCGGCTGGCACCGGATCCGGCCGTGGGCGCACCTGCTGCTGCTCTGCGGCGTCGCCCTCACCGCGTACCTCTCGGTCTTCTGGATCATGGTGGCGAACGCCTACCTGCAGCACCCGGCCGGCCACGAGATCCGCCCGGACGGCACCGCCGTGCTGGCCGACACGCAGGCACTGCTGACCAACCCGGCGCTCACGCTCGCGCTGGTGCACGTGGCCGGCGCCGCGCTCGCCTGCGGCGGCTTCCTGATGGCCGGCATCTCCGCCTGGCACCTGCTCCGCCACCGCACCGCCGCGTTCCGCGGCACCGCCCGGCTCGGCCTGCTCACCGGCCTCGGCGGGCTCTATCTCAGCTTCAGCTCCGGCTGGGCGCAGCTCGGCCCGGTCGGCGCGGTGCAGCCGACCAAGTACGGCGACGAGGCGGCGAAGCTCGCGGCCGCCACCGGCTTCGCGGACCGGTTCGGCGGTCAGCCGGCCGACTACCTGCCACCCGGGTGGATCGACATCCCGTACGAGATCATGCAGTTCACCGCGTTCGGCCTGGGCATCTTCGGCTACCTGCTACCGCTGCTGTTCCGCGGCTGGCTGCTGCGCTGGCGCTGGTCCCTCACGCTCCTGATCTGCGCCGCGCCGCTGCCGTTCGTGGCCGCGATCTGCGGCTGGCTGGTGCGCGAGGTCGGCCGCGCCCCGTTCGCGATCTACGGGATGCTGCCGGCCGTGGACGCGATGACGCACCGCTCCCCCGCGCTGGCCGCCGCGTCCTGCCTGCTCTTCACGGTCCTGGTCGGCGCGCTCGGCGTCCTCGACTGGACGCTGCTGCTCCGCGTCGCCGGCCGCGGCCTGGAGGATCCGCCGCTCGGCCGCCCGGCCGGCACCGACCCCGAGCCCGTCGCGAAGGCGCTGGTCTGACCCATGATCTGGATCCTGCTGCTCGGCGCGCTGTACACCTCGTACCTGACGCTCGCCGCCCGCGACCACGGCCCGGCGCTGCGCGGCGACCGCGGCCCGTTCGACCCGCGCTTCTTCGGCCGCCAGGTCTGGCTGATCGCCACGGCCGGGCTGCTGTTCGGCGCGTTCCCCGCGCTGGAGGGCGAGCTGCTGGCCCGGCACGCCGCCGTGGTCACCCCCGCGCTGGCCGGAACCGTGCTGGTCACGGTCGCGATCCCGCTGCGCCGCCGCCGGCTCGCCGCGCTCGGCGCCGCGCTCGCGGCCGCCGGCTGGACCGGGCTGCTCGGCGCGCTGCTCACGAACTCGCCGGCCGGCATCGTCGCGCTGGCCGCCACCGGCCTGGCGCTGACCGCGACCCAGGGCGCGGCCCTGCGGGCCGACACCACGAACACCACCCGATACGCACTGGTCACCCTGGGCGTGGTCGCCGCCGGCACCGCCCTGGTCCCGATCTTCTCCACGGTACGGCCGAGCGCTCCCACCACGTACGCGGGCATGCTCCTGATCGTGGTCCTGATGGGTGCGCTCGCGGTGACGGCCGCCGCCGCGCGACGGTGCCGGTGGCGGCTCGCCCGGTGCGGCATCGCGGTCGCGCTCGCGCTCCCGGTGGCCGTCGTCGGGCTGCTGACCTGGCCCTACGCGTTGCTCCCCGGGCCGGACGGCAGCGCCGGCGAGACCTGGCGGCACACGCTCGCGGACCCGGCCACGCTCCGGCTGCTGACGGTGGCCGCGCTGCCCGCGCTCCCGCTGGCGCTGCTCGCGCAGCTGGCCGGGAAAAGTTCCCGGCGAAGTCAGGTAGAAGGTCACTCGCAGGAGTTCGGCCGCCTCTGGTTGACTTGACCGTGATGCGCCCGTTCGATCCCCGCCTGCTGCGGCGAGTGCCCGCGACCCGGCGCCACCTCGCCCTGCTGGGACTGTTCGGGGTGGCCGCCGGGATTCTGATCATCTCGCAGGCGACCGCGCTCGCGGCCGCGCTGACCGCCGCCTGGCAGGGCCGGCTGGACACCACCGCGCTCGCCGCGTTCGTCGCCGTCATCGTGCTGCGCGCGGGTCTGACCTGGGCACAGGGCGTGGTCGCGGCCCGCAGCGCCGCGACCGTCAAGGCGGCGCTGCGCACCGAACTGCTCGGCGCGGTCGGCGCCCGCGGCCCCGGCTGGCTCGGCGGCCAGCGGGCCGGTGAGATCGCCACGCTGGCCGGACGCGGGCTAGACGCGCTGGACAACTACTTCACCGGCTACCTGCCACAGCTGATCATGGGCGTGACCGTGCCGGTCGCGGTGCTGTCCCGGCTGGTCTTCGTGGACCTGACCGCGGCCGTCACGATCGCGGCCACGCTGCCGCTGATCCCGGTCTTCGGCGCGCTCCTCGGCTGGCAGGCCCAGGCCGCGACCGAACGGCAGTGGCGGCGGCTGTCGATGCTCGGCGGCCACTTCCTCGACATGGTCGCCGGCCTGCCCACGCTGCGCGTCTTCGGCCGGGCCCGGGCCCAGGTCGAGGTGGTCCGGCGGATGGCCGACGGCCACCGGATCGCGACCATGAAGACGCTGCGGATCGCGTTCCTCTCCGCGCTCGCGCTCGAACTCGTCGCCACGCTCTCCGTCGCGCTGGTCGCGGTGCCGGTCGGCCTGCGCGTGCTGGACGGCGCGCTCACGCTCCAGGTCGCGCTGCTGTTGCTGCTGCTGGCCCCGGAGGCGTACCTGCCGCTGCGCGCCGCGGGCGCCCGCTTCCACGCCAGCATGGAAGGCCTGACCGCGCTCGACGCCGCGTTCACGCTCTCCGCCGCACCCGCCCCGGCCGCCGTCACCGCGACGCACCCGGCACCGGCCGGGTTCCGGGAGATCCGCTTCGAGGACGTCACCGTCGCCTACGACCGCACGGTCGCGCTGCGCAACGTCTCGCTGACCGTGGCCGCCGGCGACCGGATCGCGATCGTCGGCCCGAGCGGCGCCGGCAAGAGCACGCTGCTCGCACTGCTGCTCGGCTTCGTCACCCCGGCCTCCGGGCGGGTGCTGGTCGACGGCGTCGACCTGGCCACCGTCGACCCGGAGCAGTGGCGCCGCCGGATCGCCTGGGTGCCGCAGCAGGCCCACCTGTTCGCGACCACGATGGCCGGCAACATCCGGCTCGGCGCACCCGACGCCACCGACGCCGACGTCGCCGCCGCCGCGAACGCCGCGCTGCTCGACGACGTGCTCGCCGGACTGCCCGCCGGACTGCACACCCGCCTCGGCGAACGCGGCCATGGCCTGTCCAGCGGCCAGCGCCAGCGGGTCGCGCTGGCCCGCGCGTTCCTGCGCGCGGACGCACCGCTGCTGCTCCTCGACGAACCCACCGCCCGCCTGGACGGCGGCTCCGAGGCCGCGGTCCTGGACGCCAGCCGCCGCCTGGTGACCGGCCGCACCGCCCTGCTGGTCGCCCACCGTCCGGCACTGCTCGCCGAGGCCGGCCGGATCATCCGCATCGAGGACGGCCACCTCACCGAACTCCCCGCCCTGGTGACGACATGACCCGCACGCAGTCCGATCCCGAGGACCCGGCCACCGGCACCGCCGCCACGCCGGCCGGGACGGCCGACGACGCCCGCGTGGCTTCCGGCACGGCCGATCACGCCCGCGGGGCGTCCGCGGACCGCGGTGCCACAGGCCACGCCTCCGGCACCCTCGCCGGCGACGCAGCGGCGAGCCCGGTCGGCGGGCTCGGGACCGGCGGCGTCCGGCCGGCCGAAGGCGACGGCGCCCCGCCGGCTGGGGGCGGCAGCGTCCCGCCGGCCGAGGGCGGCGGTGCGGACATGGTTGACGCGGCCACCGCGGGCGCCGGGGCCGGGATCGCCGGAGGCGGCGCGACCGTGGTGGCGGGCACCGCGCCCGAGGCCGCCGGTGACACCGTGCCGGGTGGCCGGGAGCGTGCGGTGCGGCGGCCGGAGGCGGTCGTGCTGGCGATGGCGCGGCCCTACCTGGCCCGGCTGATCGGCGCGGGGCTGCTGGCCGCGGCCACCGAGCTGGCCGGGCTCGCGCTGATGGCGACCGCGACCTGGCTGCTGATCACGGCGGCCGACATGCCGCCGCTGCCGGTGCTGACCATCGCGATCGTCTGCGTGCGCGCGCTCGCGGTCGGGCGCGGCGTGCTGCGCTACACCGAGCGGCTGGCCGGCCACGACGCGGTGCTGCGGCTGCTCACCGACGTGCGTACCCGGGTCTTCGGCGCGCTCGCCGCCCGCCGCGCGCCCGCGCCGGACGCGCACTCCGGCGACGCGCTCAGCCGGCTGGTCTCCGACGTCGACGCGGTGCAGGACCTGCTGATCCGCGTGGTGGTCCCGGCGGCCGCCGCGGCCTGCGTGGCGGTGCTGGCGCTGGCCGGCACCGCGTTCATCGCACCGGCCGCGACGCTGCCGCTGGCCGCCGGGCTGCTGGTCGCCGGCCTGCTGCTGCCGGTGGTCGCGGTCGTGCTGACCCGGCGTACCGCGGACCGGATGGCACCGCTGCGCGGTGAGCTGGCCGCGGACGCGATCGACCTGACCCGCGGCGCCGCCGACCTGGCCGCGTTCGGCGCGACCGGCGACGCGCTCGCCGCCGCCTCCGCCCGCGCCGCCGAACTGGCCCGGCTGGAGCGTCGGCTCGCGCTGACCGGCTGGGCCGTCGACGGCGCCGGCGTCCTGGTCTCCGGCCTGGCCTCGGCCGCCGTGCTGATCACCGCGCTCCGGTCCGGCGCGAGTGGCGCCGAGGTCGGCGTGCTCGCGGTCGGCACGCTGGCCGCGGTCGAGGCCACGCTGGCGCTGGTCGTCTCCGCCCGCCAGTGGGCCCAGCTGCGCGGCGGCCTGGCCCGCGTCGCCGAGCTGCTGGCCGCCCCCTCGCTCACGGACGCACCGGCCGATCCGGGGGCCCGCGCCGGGACCGCCGCCGCGCCGGTGGGCGCGGACGGTGCCGGGCTGGAGCTGCGGAACGTGGTGGTCCGCTACCGGGCCGGGGACACGGCCGCGCTGGACGGCGTGGACCTGCGCATCGCCGCCGGTGCCCGGATCGCGATCGCGGGCCCGAGCGGCGCCGGCAAGAGCACGCTGCTCGGCGTGCTGATCGGTGCGGTCACGCCGGAGTCCGGCACCGCGACGCTGGACGGCGTGCCGATCGCCGCGTACCCGGAACGGGAGCTGCCCCGGCAGGTCGGCGGGCTGCTGGCCGAGGCACACGTCTTCCATGCCGGCGTCCGGGAGAACCTGCTGCTCGGCCGGGACACCGCGGACCCGGCGGAGCAGGCCGCCGCGATGCGCGCCGCCGACCTGCTGGACTGGGTGACGGAACAGCCGGACGGCTGGGACACACTGGTCGGCGAGGGCGGCGCGAAGCTCTCCGGCGGCCAGCGGCAGCGGCTCGCACTGGCCCGCGCGCTGCTCGCCGCCCCCCGCCACCTGCTGCTCGACGAGCCAACCGAGGGCCTGGACCCGCAGGCCGCCGACCGGGTGCTCCGGCAGGCGCTGGACGCGCTGCCGTCCCGTACCGCGGTGCTGCTGGTGACGCACCGCCTGCGCGGCCTGTCCGGCTTCGACGAGGTACTGGTGCTCGACCGCGGCCGGATCATCCAGCGCGGCCGCCACGACGACCTGATCACCCGCCCCGGCTGGTACGCCGACACCTGGCTCGCCCAGGAGGCCGCCGAGCGCGGCTACCTCGCCGTGACACCCTGACCGGGTGCGGATCGACGAGTTCCTCCGGCGGCTGGACGCGGGGCTGAGCGGACCGCGGCGGCGGCGTGCCGATCTGTTGCGGGAGGCGCGGGACGGGCTGGCGGACTCGGCGGCGGCGCTGCGCGCCCGCGGTGTGCCGGCGGCCGAGGCGGAGCGGCTGGCCGTGGCCGAGTTCGGCGCGGACGCGCTGGACGAACTGATCCGCGACTACCGGATCGAGATCGCCGCTGGTCAGGGCCGGCGGGTGGCGCTGCTGCTGCTCCTGATCCCGGCCGGCCTGGTGACGTCGGACCTGCTCTGGTGGCGTGCGCCCACCGACACCTCCGGCGCCGGTGACGGCTTCCTCGCGCTGGCGGACGCGGTCGCCTGGCTCGGTTACGCGGGCGGCGCGCTGGCGCTGGCCGCACTCGCCGGTCTGCGCGGCCACGCCCGGCGCCGCACCGACCCGCGCCGGCTGATCCGCGCGCTCGGCCTGCTGGCCCTGGCGGTGACCGGCGCGATCTGGGTGTTCGGCAGCTGTGCCGCCGCGGACACGCTGGCCGCGGACCCGGCCGCGCTGACCTGGCCCCCGATGGTCGCCGCGCTGCTCCTGCTGCACGGCACCCAGGCGCTGATGACTTGGCTGGCGCTCCGCACCCTCCGTGACGCCCACCGCTGATCCACCCCGGCCTTGCTCTGCTTACCTGGACGAACCGCCCGAATCGCGCGGCGATTCGCCGGGAATGGACAGGTAAGCAGAGCAAGGGTCCCTCAGGTGAGTGACCGGGCGTGACGGGCTCGGTGCGGGCGCGACGGAGGTGGCGGCCGTACCGTGGCGGGATTGTCGGTCGTGGGGAGACGGGACCGGCGCCCACCGCGGGAAGCGATGGGCGCCGGGAGTGGGTCAGCGGAGCGTGACCGGGCGGTCGAGGTAGTCGACCGCGTCGGTGACCGTGCGGCCGCGGCGGCCGGTGCCGAGCGACAGCAGCGCGCGACGGCGGCGCACCGGCTGCTCGACCGCGTGTGCGATCACGGCGGGGCGGGACGGCGCGACCGGGCGGGTCGGGCCGGGATGCGTCGAGCCGTGGTGCGGCAGGGCGGACGGCGGGGCCGGGACCACCGCGGCGGCGGTCAGCGGGCGGCGGGACGGGGCGGCCGGGGCGAGCGCACCGGTCGGTGCCGCGACCACGGCCGCGGCGGTGAGCAGCGACTGGGCCGGGACGACGGCGTCGGTCGGGACGACCGCGGTGGTGACGGCCGGCACGCGGCGCCGGACGACGCGGCGCAGGCCACGGCGGACCGTGCGCAGCGCCGGCACCGGGACACCCTTGACCCGGGCCAGCACCAGCGCGCCGGCCAGCGCGGCGACCGTGGTGACGGCGCCGGCCAGGCCGAGCGCGCCGCGGGCGCCGAGCGCGTCGCAGAGCCAGCCGAGCACGGGCGCGCCGACGATGCCGGCCATCGAGGAGACCAGGCCGAGCGAGGCCAGGATCCGGCCGCGCATGTCCTCCCGGGTGTCCAGCTGGATGCGGGTGCAGACGACGGTGTCGAAGATGACCGCGCCGGCCGCGATCGGCAGGATCAGCAGTGAGAACGTGAGCAGGCCGGGGGCGGCCGCGGAGACCAGCTGGAGCACGCTGATCACGGCGCCGGCGATGATCAGCACCCGGTGGGTGGCCTTGCCGGTGCCGGCCAGCAGCAGGCCGCCGAGGACCGCGCCGACCGCGAAGACGGTGGAGGTGATGCCGTAGCCGCCCGCGCCGCCGTGCAGCGGACCGGCGACCATGGCGGCCATGGTGACCTGGTAGTTGCGGCCGAGCGAGCCGATCACGAAGGCGAGCGCCAGGATCACCAGCACGACCGGCTGGGTGAACAGGTAGCGCAGGCCGGCCCGGACACCGGCGTCGGCGGAGCCGGCCTCCGCGCGGGCCAGCGGGTACATCTCGGCGGGACGCATCATGGACAGCGCGAGGATGACCACGCCGAAGCTGGCCGCGTTGATCGCGAAGAGCACGCCGGGGCCGGAGAGGCCGACCAGCACGCCGCCGAGCGCCATGCCGACGATGCGGCCGCCGGAGCTGAGCACGGAACCGAGCGCCAGCGCCGGGGCGAGCGCGTCCCGCGGGACCAGGGCGGAGCCGAAGCGGCCGAGCGCCGGGCCCTCGATCGAGCTGATCACGCCGGACAGCAGCGCGACACCGTAGATCGGCCAGAGCGCGTCGGTACCGGCGACGCTGGCCGCGACCAGCGCCAGCGACAGCACCGCGCGGACCGCCTGGCTGATCACCAGCACCGGGCGGGACGGCAGCCGGTCGGCGAGCGCGCCACCCCAGCTGCCGAGCAGCAGGACCGGCAGCGACTGGAGCATCACGATGAGGCCCATCGCGGTGGCGGACCCGGTGGCGCTGAGCACCAGCCAGTTCAGGCCCAGTACCTGCATCCAGGTGCCGCCGATCGAGACGATGTCGGAAGCGGCCCAGAGCCGGTAGTTGCGCTCGCGGAGCGGCGAGAACATCGGAGCCAAAGCGGCGGTACCCCCTGTGCGGAACGACGGTGACGCGTGTTCCTTCGGCGGGGTGCCGCGGGTCCTTCGGGCGGGGCGAGCGGTACAACGTGATCGCAACTGACCGGTGGAGAGCTATCCCACACCGAATGTCACGACCGTCACGTATGCCGGGTCTGCCCGCCCAGGAAACGGCCGATCGTGCTGCTCAGCTCGGCCCAGCCGGCTCGTTCACCGGCGAGCGCGCGGCGGCCCGCGTCGGTCAGCCGGTACGTCCGCCGGTCGCGCCCGTTGACCGTGCTCCACTCGCTCTCCACGTACCCGGCGCGTTCGAGACGGCGCAGCGCGGGGTAGATGGTGCCGGTGGGCAGGTCGAGGGTGCCGCCGCTGCGGGCCTTCAGAGCCTCGATGACGGCGTAGCCGTGCAGCGTCTCACCTTCCAGGACGGCGAGCAGGAGAGCGTCGAGGTGGCCGTGCAGCGAGTGCGCCTTCACAAGTAGCTAGGCTACTAATAGAGCCCGGCACCGGGGTGAGGCGTTCACGTTCATCCACGGCACACTAGGGTGTCCTGTGCGCGACGTCACCGATCCGGATGCCTGCACCGCCGCAGCGCGCCGAACACGAGAGCCATACGGAGGTCACCGTGGCCGCCCAGACGCCCAACCGGCAGGATGCCGACGAGCCCGAGACCGGCGTTGACGACGACGCCGTGACCAGTGCGGCGGTCGAGGACGACGACACCACCGCCGCCGAGGCCGACGACACCACCGCTGCCGAGGCCGACCGCTCGCTGTGGGAGGAGACGAGGATCGACCCGGTGTCGATCGCGCTGCCCTCCGGCGTCGGTTACACGCTCCGGGCGTACCGGCCGTCCACCGAGGTGACGCCGACCGAGATCGAGGCCGCGGACGACGACGACCCGTTCGCCGCGCGCGCCCGCCGGCTGCGCGACGAGGACGAGGACGACCTGGGCGAGGACGAGGACGGCGAGGTGGTCATCCTCGACGAGGAGGCCAAGGAGCTGTTCGAGGAGGCCGAGAAGGACGAGAAGTCCGGCGACTCGGCCGACGACGGCGCCGACTCGGACGAGAAGGACGCCGACTCGGACACCGCGGCCGCCGAGAAGGAGGAGGAAGCCGAGGAGGTCCCGGCCTTCCTGTCCCACAAGGGCAAGCTGCTGCTGTTCAAGACCCCCGAATCGCTTGTCGCTTTCGTCCGTTCGGGTGCTCCGCACGACCTCGCTCAGCTCGATACTTGGGGCACACTGGCAGAGCGTCTCCAGCCGGCGGACGTCGTTCCGCTGGAGGAGGACGACTACGGCCTGGACCTGGTGGTGGAAAACCTCCGGGGTGGCGCCGACGCGTGGGACCTCGGTCTGCTGATCGAGGCCGGCGAGGTCGCCCGCGACCTCGGC
Organism: Catenuloplanes indicus; assembly: GCF_030813715.1. NCBI lineage: Bacteria > Bacillati > Actinomycetota > Actinomycetes > Micromonosporales > Micromonosporaceae > Catenuloplanes > Catenuloplanes indicus. The sequence continues at coordinate 5,643,201 of NZ_JAUSUZ010000001.1, read as the reverse complement.
TACGCTCTTCGGTTGGCGCCGGTGCTGACCGCGCTCTCACCGGGCTCTCCGCTGGACGACCTGGACGAGGCGCTGCGGTCCGCGTCGCGAGGTGGCATCGGTGGCTTCATGGGCCGGCGCCGTCTGAAGCGCATCGGTGCGCAACAGGCGAGCCTCGGCTGGCGCACCATCATCGGCAAGATCTCTGCTGTCGTGGACTGGCGCGACTGACCCTTTACGGGGAGCATCAGTCTTTGGCACACGACATGTGTCCTGGGAGGAGGACGACGCCGTGGCGCTCGTGCGGGTGTACTGCGGTCTGGCGTCGGCGGATTCGTCCGCGCGGCGGGCCACCGAGGGTCAGTCCCTCATGGTGGCCGTGGTGGACGACGCCGGCCGGCAGCTGCACGTCTCCGAGATAAGCGACGACGCGTCCGGGTTCGCCCGGCTCAGCTCGCTGCTCGCGGAGCGCGCCAGCGGTTCTCCCAGCGTGTCGGTCGCCGCGGACAGCGACGATCTGCTGGTCACCTCGCTGCTCACGGCCGCGGGGCGCCCGCTGGCCGTGGCGGACGACGACGACGCCGACGACTTCGCCTCCCGGTTCGCCGGCGACGAGGCACCGTCCTCCCCCGGGGCACGCCGCGCGGTCGGGCTGGCCCGGGCGTTGCAGGCCGGCGCGCTCACCGCGATAAACGTGGCGCCGCCGGCCGGCCTGGTCGGCTACCAGCCGGTCCTCAACGCGCACGCCGCGCTCGCCACCGGGCGGCACGCCGCCGCGGTGGCGCTGCGCGAGGTGCTGCGCGAGCTCTACCCGGCCGCGCTGCGGGCCTACCCGGACCCGGCCGATCCGCTCGTGCTGGCCGTCCTCGCGGCCGTCCCCGAGCCGAGTCGGCTCGGCGGCGGCGCTCCTGGGCGGGACCGCGAGGTCACCGTCACCACCGAGGCGATCGCCTCCCAGATCGTCTCGGACGGCATCGCACCGGCCGAGCGGGTGCACGCCGCGATCACCGCGCTGCAGGCCTCGGTGAACGAGGCCGCCCGCCGCGGCCTCAACCGCGCGCTCGCCCCCACCGTCGCCGAGACCGTCCGCCAGGCTGTCGCGGCCGTCCGGGCCTGCGACGCCGCCTGCGAGACGCTGGTCGCCACGCTCGCATCGCGGATCGTCGCGCCGGCACCGGCCGCGGACCGCCGCCTGCTCGGCGCGCCCGTGGAGCCGGCGGCCGCTCCGGCCGCGCCGCCGCTGCACCCGGTGCGCGGCGGCGGTGCCGCGGCCGCCATGGGCAGCCGCCGGGCCCGCATCCAGGCCGCGGAGGGTCAGACGCCGGGCACGCCGGTCCCGGCCGGGCCGCCGCCGTTCGCGGTCGCCGCGTCCAGCGACATGACCGGCCCGGACACCTCGCTCAGCCCGCTCAGCCGGCCCGACACGTCGTCGATCCAGCTGGACTCGACGACCGGCGCGTTCCGGCGCGTCGACCCGGCCGTTGGCCGCCGTGCCGCGCGTGAGGGCACCGGCGAGAACGTGCCGGTCAGCCCGGCCGGCCGCCGCCCGGACAGCCTGGCCAACCGGCCGGTCTCCGCGCCGCCGCCCCCGCCGCCCGGCCTCACGCCGATACAGCCCGGTGTCCGTCCCGGGCCGAAGCCGCCGACGCGTACGCCGAGCCCGGCCGATTCCGGCGAGCCGTTCCGCGCGCCGCTGACCACCGCCGCGATCAACAGCAGCCGCGCCGAGCACCGGCAGCGGATGGCGGAGCTGACCTCGCGCGAGCCCGAACTGCCCGCGGCGAACGGGATAAACACGCCGCCGCCCGCCGGTGGGGGCCTCACCGACATAAGGCTCGGCGGCATGCCGCCGTCCCGCACCACGCCGCCGGCGCCGGAGCCTGGCTCCCGGGCCGCGTGGCCGACGCACCAGGACGGTGACGAGCGCGCGCACACCGGCGAGCAGCCGCAGCTGCGCGGGCCGTCCGGCCCGGAGGCGCCGACGATGGCGGAGACGCTGCGCGTCCGCCCGCCGTGGCAGTCGGACGATCTGCCGCCGGAGCCGCCGGTGCTGCGCCTGGTCGAGCCGGTCAACGGACGTGGCGACGACCCGGCGCTCGGCAACGGGTCGTACGCGCCGCCGCTGCGTCTGGTCGACCCGGCCCGCCGCGTGCCGGACGCGCTGGACAGCTCGACCCCGCTACCGGTCGACGAGGGCGACGGCGACCTGCTGATCTTCTCGGCCACCGCGTCGGCCTGGTTCACCGGGCACAGCAAGGAAGACCCGGTGGTGGAGTCCGAGGCCGAGCCGAACTGGGGCCGGATGGACTCGGCCTGGCAGGCCGCGGAGCAAGCGGCCCGCCCGGCCGTCGGCGCGGAGACCAACGCGGGCCTGCCGAAGCGCGTGCCGCAGGCCAACCTGGTGCCCGGCTCGGCGCTCCGCGAGGACCGTCAGCTGCGCATCGTCCGCGACGCCCAGTCGCTGGCGGCGAACACCACCGGTTACTTCCGCGGCTGGCGTCGCGGGCAGGAGATCGGCGGGTTCGCGGTCGGCGGCCGCCCGGGCCGCGAGTCGGCCGGTGGCTGGGACTTCACCCGCGATCAGGGCAGCCGGGTGGACGACACCGACAACGACGAGTACGAATTCCGGTCGGCGACATACCGCTCATAATGTCACTTTGAGTAGTTCTATACATCTGCCCGCTGACCTCGGTGTCATTGCCCACATGTCGGGCTATTGACTACAGGGCGTGATAACAAGCACGATTCTGCTGGGGGCGTGGCGGCTCCACATCCCTTGTCGCCACCCCGTGGCGAAAGGCTTGGAACCATGCTCAACCGGCCCACCATTACGCGCCGGGGCCTGCTCGTGGCGACCGCGTCCGCGTTCACCGTGGCCGCCTGCGGCACCGGTGACGACGAGTCCACCGGCCCGAGGACCGCCTCCAGCACCGACCTCGTCGTCGGCGGTGTCCTGGAACGCACCGGGACCGGCACCGCCATGGGCGAGCTGCAGGCCCGCGCCATGGAGCTGTTCCAGGTCCAGGTGAACGCGGAGGGCTTCCAGGTCGGCACGCAGCGCCGCACGCTCCAGCTGAAGGTCGTGGACAGCGGCGGCGACCCGAAGAAGGCCGCCGAGCTGGCGCAGCAGCTGACCAACCGGGACGGCGTGAACGCGCTCATCGGTGGCACCGTGCCGGAGACCTCCACCGCGATCTCCGACGTGGCGCAGGATCTCCAGGTGCCGTTCCTGTCGCTGGCGTCCGCGGACGACATCCTGACGCCGCTGTCCGAGCGCACCTACACGTTCAAGCTGACGCCGGACGCCCGGGACGTCGCGCAGGCACTGGCCCAGGAGATCAACCGGCAGAAGATCGCGAAGGCGTCGATCCTGGCCGGCACCGGCCGGCACGGCGACGCGGGCGTGCGGCACATGGGTTCCGCGCTCGCCAGCCGGGACATCACGCTCGGCAGCACGGTCCGGCTGCCCGCCGGAGATCAGGACTTCGCCGCCGCGGCCGCTGAGGCGGTCCTGGGACGCCCCGGGGCCATCGTCATATGGGCGATGTCGCCCGACGCCGGAAAAGCCGCCCGTGCGCTTCGTGCGGCCGGTTACACGGGCCGGTTCTTCTTCACGCCGGAGGCGGTCACCGAGGAGACGCTCTCGGACGAGAACGCGGACGCGGTGGAGGGCTCGTACGCGATCAGCCCCGGCTCGCTCGGCGCCTCGTCGCTGACCGAGACCGGCCCGGAGGGTCAGCGCCGCCGGGACCTCATCCAGCGGTACGTGACGCAGTACGGCTCGTTCAAGGGCTTCGCCCCGTACGCCGGGGACGGCCTGAGCCTGCTGATCCAGGCCGCGTTCCAGGCGAAGAGCGTCGACCGCGGCCGGCTGCGCGCCTACCTGGAGCGCTCGTCGCTGGAGGGCATGGCAGGCGCCTACGCGCTGACCACGATCCGGCACGGCGGCATGGAGGCCGACTCGCTCGGCGTCTTCAGCGTCAACCTGAACAGCTGGGTGCGCACGGCCTGACGCGCGACGAAACGCCCCGCCGTCCGGCGGGGCGTTTTCTCGTTCCCGTGGAAAAACCCGCAGGGGTACGGGATCATCCCGTACCCCTGATGGGTGTTCCGCCGTTGGACCCGGTGATCAGGCCGGCGCGACCGCGCGCGAACGCCGCATCGACAGCACGTACTCCACCAGGGAGATCAGCACGTGCTTCGTCGACTCGCGGTTACGCGCGTCGCAGCTCACCACGGGCACCTCGCTGGAGATGGCGAGCGCGTCCCGCACATCCTGAGCGTTGTGGTACTGCATCCCGTCGAAGCAGTTGATCGCCACGAGGTACGGCAGGCGCCGGTGCTCGAAGAAGTCGATCGCCGCGAAGCAGTCCGCGAGCCGGCGGGTGTCCACCAGCACCACCGCACCGATCGCGCCGCGCACCAGTTCATCCCACATGAACCAGAAACGCGTCTGACCCGGCGTACCGAACAGGTACAGGATCAGGTCGCGATCGATCGTGATACGACCGAAGTCCATGGCGACCGTAGTGGTGGTCTTGCCCGGCACCTGCCGGGTGTCGTCCACGCCCACGCCCGCCGACGTCATGATGGCCTCGGTGGTCAGCGGAGTGATTTCCGAGACCGAGCCGACCAGCGTCGTCTTTCCGACGCCGAACCCACCGGCGATGACAATCTTCGCCGATGTCACGCGCCCGGCCATAGGGCGGTGCGCCGTGTCAGAGCCTGCGAAGTCCACTCAGCACCCTCTCCAGCAATTCCGTGCCCACCGCGTCGTTCGCATCCTCCAGGGACGTCGGTTCGTACACCGCGACAAGGCCGTCGGCGGCCATGTCGGCGATGAGGACCCGAGCGACCCCGAGCGGAAGTGACATCCGCGCGGCGATCTCCGCGAGTGACTGCAGCCGGCCGTCACACAGCGCGGCTATGTATTGATGCTCTCGACCGTGTCCGCCGTTGTTGGAACCGGAGGACCGGCCCCGCACCGTCGTCTCAATCAGCGCTTCGAGTGCGATCTCCAACCGTGGCCGGGTCCGGCCTCGGGTAACGGCGTACGGCCTGACCAGCGCGCCGGTCGGCTCTTCGCGTTCGGCCATCGTCGCCGTTCACCCCCTCTGTTTCCTAGATAGCGGTTTCAAGATCGCGGAAACCCGTTGTCGCATTTATATAGTGCTCCGGCCGGCTCCCGCCGGCCATCGCCCTGGCTTGTCAGCCAACCATCCCTGCCGCGGTACGCGGAGCCGGGGTCAGGGCGTCGCCCACCCGGTCCACCAGCAGGGCCATCTCGTACCCGACCTGGCCGACGTCGCAGCTCCGTGCGGCCAGCACGGCGAAGGACGAGCCATCGGAGATCGACATCAGGAAGAGGAACCCGTTGTCCATCTCCACGACGGTCTGGAGCACCGCGCCGCCCTCGAAGCAGCGGGCCGCGCCCTGGGTCAGGCTGACCAGACCGGACGCGATAGCCGCCAGCTGGTCAGCCCGGTCCCGCGGAAGATCACGGGAACCGGCGAGAAGCAGACCGTCGGCGGATACGGCGACCGCATGCGCGACACCCGGAACGCGGTCGGCGAAGTTCGCCAGCAACCAACCGAGGTCCTGCGTTGTTGTCATCCCTCATGCTCCTTGCCAGCCTGCGAGGATTGCTGCCCGTCCAATGTTCCCTCTGAACCGGTCGGGTTGTCCTTGGGACCCGTACGTCCGCGCTGCACGCCGCGGTGGTAGGCGGACAGGAGCCCGCGCACCCCCTCGGGCGACCGCTTGTTGACGACCGTGGTCCCCTTCTCGATTCCACCAGGAACGAGCTGTGCCATCGGCTTGCGCTTCGGCAGGCCCGCCTGGGTGGTCTCCGACGCCGTGTCTCCCGCGGCTGCGGCGACCGAGGCGGCCGTCCGCCAGCCCTCGTCGGCCGCGGTCCGCCAGCCGGAAGGCTCGGTGGAGATCCGCTGCGACGTGGCGCCGTCACCGGGGCTGACCGGCGCCCCGGACCCGGCGGTGACCGGCTCCGGCGTGCGCGCTGCACCACCCGGCGTGGGAAGACTACGCTTCTTCGGCTCGATCGTCCCGTACTGCTGGGTCGGGGCGCTCGCGGCCTCGGCCGGGCTCGGCGTGGCCGCCGCACCGGTCGGGCCGGTGGCCGGCTTGCCGGACGCCTTCTGGGTGCGGAACCACGCGGACTCCAGCTCCCGGAAGATCGGCAGCTCCATCGTCTCGTCCACCACCGGCTGCTTCGGCGCGGCCTGCGGGGCCGACGGAGTCGGCGTGACCTGCGGGGCCGACGGAGTCGGCGTGGCCGGGGCCACCGGGGACGGGATCGGCTGCGCCGACGACGGAACCGCAACCACCGGGGCGATCGGCGGCACCGCGGGGGCACCGTTCTCCGGGCGGTAACGCGGGATCTCGGCGGTCAGGTCCAGCGAGGAGGCGAGCCGCTCCGGCACCGCGGGCGCCGGGTTCTCCGCCGCCGGGGCGATCGGCGGCCATACCGGCGGAGCCGACTGCGCCGACGCCGGGCCGCTGGCCGGTGGGGCCGACGCGACCGGCGGGACGGAGAGCGGCGGCACCGGGCCGCGCTGCTGCTCCGGCGTGGCCGGCTTCTGCCGCGGGATGGTCGGCGACGCCGGTCCGGCGAAGTCGTCCAGCGGCGCCGGGCCGTCCTGGCGCGGGCGGTGCGGCAGGCCCTCGCCGCGGCTGCCGTTGGCGCCGAACGCGTCGGTCGCGCGGCCGTTGCGCGGACCGCCACCGGCCGGGCCGGCACCGAAGCCGTTGAAGCTGCCGAAACCGTTGTTGCCGTTCGCGGGCCCGCCGTTCGCGCCGTTGGTGCCGCCGCCCGGCGCGGCGCCGGTCAGGTCGGACCAGGCCGGCATGGACCGGGTGGGGCCGCCCGAGGTGGGCGCCGGATCGTTGCCGAACCCGCCGAAGGACGGGAGCGGCTCGCTCGCGAAGCCACCGAGCGACGGCGCGGACTCGCGCTGCGACGGCGAGCGGCCGCTGCCACCCTCCAGCGCCAGCGGGGAGCCGAAGCCGCCCTGGCCGCCGCCGAACGCCGCGGGCTCGGGCCGGGCACCGCCGACCGCGGCCGGGGTACGGCCGGCACCGGCGACCGCGTGCGATGCCAGCACCGCCGTGGGCAGCGTGACCTCGGCGATCGTGCCGCGCTCGGCGGCCGAGCGCAGCTCCACCTTGACGCCGTGCCGGGCCGCCAGGCGGGCGACCACGACCAGGCCCATCATCCGGGAGACCGTGACGTCCACGGTCGGCGGACGCTGCAGCCGCTCGTTCAGGTCGCGCATCTGGTCCGGCGCGATGCCGATGCCGCGGTCCTCGACGGAGAGCGTGGCACGGTCACCGTAGATCCGGGCGTCGACGACGACCTGCGAGTCCGGCGGCGAGAACGCGGTCGCGTTGTCGAACAGCTCGGCGACGAGGTGCACGAGGTCGTTGACGGCGTGCGCCGAGATCTCGATGTCCTTGTCGATGTTGCCGAAGTCGATCCGGGTGTAGTGCTCGACCTCGGACTGCGCAGCGCGCAGCACGTCGATCAGGGCGGCCGGCTCGCGCTGCACGCGGGTGGAGTCCGCACCCGCGAGGACCAGCAGGTTCTCGTCGTTGCGGCGCATTCGGGTGGCCAGGTGGTCGAGCTGGAAGAGCTCGGCCAGCCGGTCCGGGTCCTCCTCGCCGCGCTCCAGCCGGTCCAGGTGACCGATGAGCCGGTCGACCAGGATCTGCGAACGGCGGGCCAGGTTGACGAACATGGTGGAGACGGAGGCGCGGAGCACGGCCTGCTCGGCCGCGGTGCGCACCGCCTCCAGGTGGACCGCGTTGAACGCCTCGGTCACCTGACCGAACTCGTCCCGGCTGCGGACCGGCAGCGGCTCGGCGATCTGGTTGGCGACCTGGACCGGCGACAGCTGCGCGGAGATCGCCGGGTCACGGAGCCGGGCCACCGCCTGGGGCAGGCCGTACTGTGCGACGGAGAGCGCGCCGTGCCGCAGCTCGCGCAGCGAGCGGGCCATCGACCGGGCCACCAGCCAGGCGAAGAGGATCGCGAGGAGGAGCATGCCGAGCAGCACACCGGTCTCCACCAGGACTCGCCGCTGCACGTCGTTCCGCAGCGTCGTGGCCTGGGTGACGGTCTGCTCGTCCAGTCGCTTCTCCACCGTGCGGAACAGGTTGTTCTTGCCGGCCATCCCCTCGTCCCACTCCTCCGCGGAGAAGCCGAGCGAGTTGATGTCACCGTCCTGGTTCGCCTCGATCTTACCGGCGTTGGACTTCGCCTCGCGCTCGTCCGGGCCGGCGATGACCTGGCGCTTGTAGTCCCGGTCCTCGCGGGTGGCGACGGTCTCGAACGTGGCGGCCGCCTGGCTCTGACCGGTCAGCGTCGCGATGTAGTCCTTGCGGAGGTTTGGGGTGATCTCGCCCTGGGCAAACGCGCTGTGCACGATGACGCGCTGGGTCGAGAGGTACTCCTTCTCCTGCGCCAGCGCGGCACTGGCCCGCATGCGGTCGCTCAGGCCGGGGTCACCGGCGAGCTGGGAGGCGGAGTTACGGATCTGCAGGAGGCCGGTGATGACGCCGTCGTAGCTCTGCTTGGCCAGCGACAGCTGCACGGAGTTGTTGCTCACCTGACTGCGGGTCGCGGGCAGCTGCTCGAGCCCGGAGTCCGCACTGTCCAGCAGCGACTCGAAGTTGCTGTCCGGCAGGTCGGTGATCAGCGTGCGCTGCTGCGAGTAGTCCTTCTTCGCGGCGTCGACCACGGAGTGCGTCTGGTTGAACGCCTCCAGCAGCGCGGCCTTGGCGTCACGCTGGGAGTTCGGCGTGCTCAGGAAGCGCGCGGCGGCGGCCCGCTCGTTCTGCAGGCTGTCGACCAGCTCGCCGGAGTACTGCTCCAGCTGGGCGATCGTGCGCGCCTGATCCGCGTCCTGTGCCTCTTCGATGTGGTCGATCAGACCGCTGGTGCCCACGACGATCGTCGCCATGGTCGGCACGATCATGATCAGTCCGAGCTTGGACCAGATCGGCAGGTCGCGGAGTCGGCTGCCAGGCCAACGGAGACGTGAAGAGACGGCTCCCGCCGCCTTCTTCCTTGGCTGCTCGCTCACGTCACCGCCCCTCAGCATCCGCGCCACCCCGAGTGGGTGGCCGCCGAACATAGTTCGACCCGGGTGGGCCGAACCTTCGAGATTCCATCACGACGAGTGTCAAAGAGAAAGCCCAGGTTGGGTCGGACTGGGAGTGTGGTGGGATGTTCATGACGTTTGACTGCAACGTGTCTTCCCGGAGCTACCCATAGTGACCAGTTCTCCTGCCCGCGTCGTTCTGCTGGCCGGCCCCTCGGGGTCCGGCAAGTCCTACATAGCCCGGCGAGCCGGATTTCCTGTGCTTTGCCTTGACGACTTTTACAAGGATGGCGATGACCCGACGCTACCCCGAACGGCCGAAGGGACGGATTGGGAGTCGCCTCAAGCCTGGGATTCTGCCATGGCGGTCGAGACGATCGCCCGCCTGGCCGAGAGTGGCAGGGCCGAAGTGCCGGTTTACGCATTTGGGGTAGATCGGCGGATAGCCACTCGGCTACTCGACCTGGCCGGTTCGCCAATTTTTATGGCCGAGGGGATATTTGCCGCCGAGATCGTACGCGAGCTTCGGGACCGAGGGCTACTGGCCGACGCATTCGCACTCCGGCGCTCGCGGACCGTCACGTTCGCCCGCCGGCTGGGCCGGGACCTGACGGAACGGCGCAAACCCCCGGCCCTCCTGGTCCGGCGCGGGCTGCAGCTGCTGCGGGCCGAGCCGGTCGTGCTGCGCCGTCAGGTGGAGCTCGGCTGCCGGGCCGCGAGCGCCGGGCGGATCGTGCGCGAGGTGCGCGCGATGGCCGGCGCCCCGGACCCGGCCGGGACGCACGGCGAGCCCGCGATCAACTGACGGTGCCGGCTCGCTAAGGAACCGCAAAGCAAGTCGTAACAGATCTTTTACAGCGGCTGCTCGGTGATCAACTTTGCGTAGGCCGGCTTGATCACTTCGTTGATGATCGAGAGGCGCTCGTCGAACGGGACGAATGCACTCTTCATGGCGTTAATGGTGAACCACTGCATCTCCGCCCATCCGTACCCGAACGCCTCGGAGAGCAGCGCCATCTCGCGCGACATGGACGTGCCGCTCATCAGCCGATTGTCCGTGTTGACGGTGACCCGGAACCGCAGATCGCGCAGCAGCCCGATCGGGTGTTCCGCGATCGACGCCGCGGCGCCGGTCTGCACGTTCGACGACGGGCACAGCTCCAGCGGGATCCGCTTGTCCCGCACGTACGACGCGAGCCGGCCGAGCACCGGCGCCGTCTCACCGGTGATGTCGTCGACGATCCGCACGCCGTGGCCCAGCCGGTCCGCGCCGCACCACTGGATCGCCTGCCAGATCGACGGCAGGCCGAACGCCTCGCCGGCGTGGATGGTGAAGTGGAAGTTCTCCCGCTGCAGGTACTCGAACGCGTCCAGGTGCCGGGTGGGCGGGAAGCCGGCCTCCGCGCCCGCGATGTCGAAGCCGACCACGCCCGCGTCCCGGTGCCGGACCGCCAGCTCCGCGATCTCCTGCGAGCGGGCCGCGTGCCGCATCGCGGTGACCAGCGTGCCGACCCGGATGGTCCGGCCGGCCGCGGCCGCCTCCGCCGTACCGTCCCGGAAGCCGGCCAGCACGGCCTCCACCACCGCGTCCAGGCTGAGCCCGCGCTCGAGGTGCTGCTCCGGCGCGTAGCGGACCTCGGCGTAGACCACGCCGTCGGCCGCGAGGTCGAGCGCGCACTCCCGGGCTACCCGGTGCAGGCCCTCCTCGGTCTGCATCACGGCCACGGTGTGCGCGAACGTCTCCAGGTAGCGCTCCAGCGAGCCGGAGTTCGCCGCGGTGACGAACCATTCGCCGAGCGCGGCCGGGTCGGTCTCGGGCAGCGCGTGCCCGATGCCGTCGGCCAGTTCGACTATCGTTGCGGGCCGCAGACCGCCGTCCAGGTGGTCGTGGAGCAGGGCCTTGGGTGCTTTGACGATCTCGTCGTACGGGATTGCGACCATGGAGAGACATTAGTGCCTCCCGGAGAGGAAATCAGGCCGGTTTGAACGCTTCCGTGCTGGCGCGGCTCCGCTGCCCCGTCTGCGCCGCCCGCGCCGCCAGCAGCCCGCTGACCCGGGACGGCGCCGCGCTGCGCTGCCCGGCCGGGCACAGCTTCGACGTGGCCCGGCAGGGCTACGTCAACCTCACCACCGGCCGGACCCCGCACGTGGGCGACACCGCCGAGATGATCGCGGCCCGGGAGGAGTTCCTCGGCGCCGGGCACTACGACTTCGTGATCGACGCGCTCGGCGAGGCGGCGCGCACGGCGTACCCCGGCGCGGGTCTGATCGTGGACGCCGGCGCCGGGACCGGCCGGCACCTGGCCGGCGTGCTCGGCACGCTGCGGGCCGAGCGGAACGGCACCGACGGCCTGGCGCTGGACGTCTCCAAGCCGGCGCTGCGGCGCGCGGCCCGCCGGGTCCCGGCCGCGCTGGCCGACACCTGGGCCGGGCTGCCGCTGGCGGACGGCGCGGCCGGCCTGGTGCTGAACGTGTTCGCGCCGCGCAACGGCGCGGAGTTCCGGCGGGTGCTGGGCACGGGCGGCCGGCTGCTGGTGGTCACGCCGGAGCCGGACCATCTGGCCGAGCTGGTCGGCGCGCTGGGCCTGCTCCGGGTCGACCCGGACAAGTCCGACAAGATAGCCCGCAGCCTCGGCGGGCACTTCACCGAGGTGGCCGCCGGCACCCACCGGCGCGTGCTCGCCCTGACCGCGGCCGAGGTGGCCGCGGTGGTCGGCATGGGACCGAGCGCCTGGCACGCGCACGTGGGCGCGACCACCGCGGCCACGGTCACGGCCGCGGTCCGGATCAGCACCTGGGCGCCGTCAGACTGACAGGTCGATCTCCTCCCAGCCGACCGGCGGCTCGTGATACGGCCCGCGGAACACGATCGCCCACTCCAGCGCCCACCGCCGCTGGCCGATCGCGTTCGCGTCTATCGCGCCGGGCGACGGCAGCCCGAGCCGCTCCGCCTCCAGGTACGCGTAGTCCAGGCAGTAGTAGAGATCGAGCAGCGCGGCCGCCTCCACCGCGTCGCGCGGCGCGACCAGCGTGCGGGACCGCCACTGCCGGTACGTCTCACCGGCCGCGAGGTTCGGCAGCAGGCCCATCAGGCGGCCGTCCGGCGGCTCCATCGGGTCCAGGTGCTTGGTCAGGCCCAGCACCCAGGCCAGCGCGAAGACCGCGTCGTGGTGCAGCACGAACGACCGGTGGTCGCCGCGCCCGCCCATCACGAACTGCCACTCCGGGCCGGTGACGCTCTCCACCAGGTGCGACCCGAGCAGCCAGCTCATCGCGGCGTCGGGTGGCATCCCGAAACACCGGGCCAGCACGACGTGCAGGATCGCCGCGCGCGCCTCCACCTGGTCGGTGGGCCGCAGCTCCACCTCGTCGCCCGGCTCCCACACCAGCGGAAACCCGTCCGGCGGCACCGGAAGACGCAGACGGCGCAGCTCCTCGAGACTGGCCGCACGTACCGCCTGGGGGTCGGGAACGGCTAGGACCACAGCATCCTTCCCCATCGCGTCCTGCCCGGCGGGACCGCCGGCGCTCCCCCACCTGCGGCACAGAACGCCGGGACTGTCGACACAGCACCCCAATGCTCTCGGCCGGAAACCTTAGCTGGTCAGCGACGTCCGCACCATGGGCAGTGCGATCCGCTCAATGATGAGCGGCGTCCGCGCGGCCGGTTGGTCCGCGATGACAATCGCATCCCGCGCGAGTTCGCGGGCCACCTCGATCCGCGACGGGTCGTCCGCGCGCAGCTCCAGCAGCGGCTGACCGCGCCGCACCGGGTCGCCCGGCTTGACCTTCAGCAGGATGCCGGCGCCCGCGCTGACCGCGTCCTCCTTGCGCGCCCGGCCGGCGCCGAGCCGCCACGCGGCCACCCCGATGTCGTACGCGTCCATCGCGGTGACGTAGCCGTCCGCCGCCGCGTACAGCGTCTCGATCTCCGGCGCGACCGGCAGCGGCGCGTCCGGATCGCCGCCCTGCGCACGGATCATCTCCCGCCAGCGGTCCATCGCACCGCCCCCGGCCAGCACGTCCGCCGGGTCCACGTCGGTCCGGCCGGCCGCGGCCAGCATCTCCCGGGCCAGGCTCAGCGTCAGCTCGACCACGTCCGCCGGGCCGCCGCCGGCCAGCACCTCGACCGACTCCGCGACCTCGACCGCGTTGCCGATCGCGAGGCCGAGCGGCGTGGACATGTCGGTGAGCACCGCGACCGTGTTCACGCCGTGCGCGCCGCCCAGCTCGACCATGGTGCGGGCCAGCTCGCGCGCGTCGTCCAGGTTCTTCATGAACGCGCCGGAGCCGACCTTCACGTCCAGCACCAGCGCGCCGGTGCCCTCGGCGATCTTCTTGCTCATGATGGAACTCGCGATCAGTGGGATCGCCTCGACCGTACCGGTCACGTCGCGCAGCGCGTAGAGCTTGCGGTCGGCCGGGGCCAGCCCGTCACCGGCCGCACAGATCACCGCGCCGACGTCGCGCAGCTGGGTGCGGAACTCCTCGTTGCTCAGCCGGGCCCGCCAGCCGGGGATCGACTCCAGCTTGTCCAGCGTGCCGCCGGTGTGGCCGAGGCCGCGGCCGGACAGCTGCGGCACCGCGACGCCGCACGCGGCCACCAGCGGAGTGAGCGGGAGCGTGATCTTGTCGCCGACGCCGCCGGTGGAGTGCTTGTCCGCGGTGGGCCGGCCGGCCGTGCTCAGGTCCAGCCGCTCGCCGCTGGCGATCATCGCGGCGGTCCAGCGGGCGATCTCCGGCCCGGTCATGCCGCGCAGCAGGATCGCCATGGCCAGCGCGGACATCTGCTCGTCCGCGACCGCACCCCGGGTGTACGCGTCGATCACCCAGTCGATCTGGGCATCGCTGAGCACGCCACCGTCGCGCTTGGCCCGGATCACGTCAACCGCGGCGAAAGTCATGCCGGAATCCCCTCGTTGAACGCCGCCGGCGGGTCACCCTCGCCCGCCCACGACATCGCGCCCTCCGCGTCCACCACGATCACCCGCGGCGTCCGCGCCCGGCCCCACCGCACACCGTCCTCGGTGTCCGGCCAGATCGGGCCCTCCTCCAGGATCCCGGCGCGCTCGGACTCCTCAGCGCCGCTGGAGCGGTCCCAGTACCCGGTCCACACCTGCTTGCCACCGTCCAGCTCCGGATGGATGAAGACGGTGCCCTGGCCGATCCAGGTGGACAGCCGCACCGGCACGCTCGGTGCCGGCGAGCTGGTCACCACGGCCAGGTCCGCCGGGCCGAAGCCGTGCGGCATCAGCTCGTCCATGGTCAGCGGGCTCGGGTACGCCTCGACCAGGCAGTTCGGCCCGCCGTTCTCCCACAGCAGCTGACGGCACCGGCCGCACGGCATGATCGGCTGACCGGTCGCGTCCACGCAGGAGAGCGCCACGATCCGGCCGCCGCCGCTCGCGTGCAGCTGGGACACCACGCCGCACTCGGCGCAGAGCGCCACGCCGTACCCGGCGTTCTCCACGTTGCAGCCGACGATCACCCGGCCGTCGTCGACCAGCGCGGCCGCGCCGACCGGGAAGCGTGAGTAGGGCGCGTACGCCCGCTGCATCACCTCGACGGCGGCGGCGCGCAGCTCGGCCCAGTCGATCTCCATAGTCACGCCCTCAATCCTGACGTATGCGCACGGATCCGGGCGCCCAACGAGTGGACGCCCGGATCCCGTAACGCTAGCTCTTGACGTAGGGCTTGCCGTCCGCGGCGGGCGCGCGCACCCGGCCGACCAGGCCGGCCACCGCCACGATCGTCGCGATGTACGGCAGCATGTTCAGGAACTGGCTCGGCACCGGGCTGCCGATCGCGCTCAGGTAGATCGCCAGCGTGTTCGCGAAGCCGAAGAACAGCGCCGCGAGCAGCGCGCCCACCGGCCGGAACCCGCCGAAGATCAGCGCGGCGAGCGCGATGAAGCCGGCCCCCGCGGTCATGTTCTTGCCGAACGCACCGGTCGAGACGAGCGTGAAGAACGCGCCGCCGAGACCCGCCACCACGCCGCCGAGCAGCACGTTCAGGTACCGCGTGCCGCGCACCCGGATGCCCACCGTGTCGGCCGCGGTCGGGTGCTCGCCGACCGCGCGGGTGCGCAGGCCCCACCGGGTCCGGGCCAGCCCGAAGTGGATCACCGCGACCAGGATGAGCGCGATGTAGACCAGCGGGCTGGTGTCGAACAGCACCGGCCCGATCACCGGGATGTCGGCCAGTACGGGGATCCGCAGGTTCTGCATGCGCGGTGGCGTGTTGAACGCGGCCGCGTCGGTCTGCATCAGCCGCTCGTAGAGGAACCCGGTGACGCCGAGCGCCAGCAGGTTCAGCACCGTGCCGATGACCACCTGGTCGACCAGGAAGCGGATCGCCAGCACGGCCAGCAGCGCCGCGATCAGCACGCCGCCGGTGATCGCGCCGAGCACGCCGAGCCAGACGCTCGCGGTCATCGTGCCGATCAGCGCCGCGCCGAACGCACCCATCAACAGCTGGCCCTCGATGCCGATGTTGACCACGCCGGTGCGCTCGCAGAGCACGCCGCAGAGCGCGCCCAGGATCAGCGGCACGGCCAGGCCGAGCGAGCTGCTCGCGGTGCCGACCAGCGGCAGGAAGTTGCCGGCCACCTGCCAGCAGAGGAACGACAGCACGAAGCCGAGCACGCCGGCGACCAGCAGCACGTTGAACCAGCGGCGGGCCACGCCGGCCAGCAGGCCCGCGCCCGCGGCCACGGTGAGCGCGCCGAACACGGCCGCACCGACCTTGCCGTTGATGCTGAGCGCGGCGCCGGTGGCGTCCTCACCGAGCGTGAACCGGGCCGGTGCGGACTCGGCCAGCAGCGCGAACCCGACCGCGGCGAGCAGGCCGAGGAAGACCAGCACGGCCCCGCTCTTCCGCTCCCGCGTCCAGAACTTAGCGGGTGCCAGGTCGTCCACCGTGAGAAGGGTCGTGGACATGGTCACCAACCCTTCGCGATGCTGGCGGACAGCCGGGCCGCACGCGCGGCCCGGAGCCGGAAGATGGCCTTCACCAGGGCGGGCGCCGCGATGAAGATGACGATGAGCGCCTGCAGCACGGTGACCAGCTCGAGCGAGACGCTGGCGTACGACTGCATGCGGTTGCCGCCCGCGCGCAGCGCGCCGAACAGGATCGCGGCCCACAGCACGCCCCACGGCTTGCCGCGGCCGAGCAGCGCGACCAGCAGGCCGTCGAAGCCGATGTTGCCGGCGACCAGCGGGTTCAGCGCGTACCCGGTGCCGAGCACCTGGGTGGCGCCGCCGAGGCCGGCCAGACCGCCCGAGACCACCATCAGCATCGTGTACGTCGCGGTGACGCTGATCCCGGCGGTCTTCGCCGCGTCCGGGTTCGCACCGACCGCGCGCAGCTCGAAGCCGAACGTGGAGCGGTTGAGCAGCCAGGACACGCCCCAGGTGGCGAGCGCGGCCAGCACGATGCCGAGGTGCACCCGCTGGTCGCCGCCGAGCAGGCCGGGCAGATGCGCGGAGGAGTCGACCGGCCGGCTGATCGCGTCCGTCCGGTCCGGGTCGTGCACGCCGGGCTGCATGATGATCCAGCCCAGGAACAGGCCGGCGATGTAGTTCAGCATGATCGAGGTGATCACCTCGTGCGCGCCGAACCGGGCCTTCAGGATGCCGGGCAGGAAGCCCCAGAACGCGCCGCCGGCCGCGCCCGCCACCAGCGCCACCACCAGGTGCACACCGACCGGCAGCGGGATCAGGAAGCCGGCCAGCGCGGCCACGATGCAGCCCATGACCGCCTGGCCCTGGGCGCCGATGTTGAACAGGCCGCCGCGGAACGCGAGCGTGACCGCGAGGCCGGTGAACACGATCGGGGCGGCGTAGGTCAGGGTCTCCGAGATCGGCCGCAGCGCGGTGGTGGCCGAGGTCGCGTCCGGGTCGAAGATCGCACCCTTGAAGAGGTTCGCGTACGCCTCGCTGACCAGCTCCCAGCTCGCGGTCAGCGCGTCCGACGGCCGGGCCGTGAAGTAGCCGTAGGTGGCCAGCACGTCCGGGTCGGACAGGATGATCAGCACGGCGCCGATCAGCAGCGCCGCGATGATCGCCAGCACCGTCACGGTGACCGTGTTCGCCGACCAGATGGCCGTCACGATCCGCCCGGCGGTGAGCTCACGCCGGGACTCTTCCACCTTCATGCCGCGTCCTCTGTAACGCCGGCCATCAGCAGGCCGATCTTCTCCACCGGGGTGTCCGGGCCGACGATCGCGAGGATCCGGCCCCGGTACATGACCGCGATCCGGTCCGCGAGCCCGATCACCTCGTCCAGCTCGCTGGAGACCAGCAGCACGCCGGTGCCGATGTCCCGCTCGTGGACGATCTGGGCGTGGATGAACTCGATCGAGCCGACGTCCACGCCGCGGGTGGGCTGGCAGGCGATGAACAGCTTCAGCGGCCGGGACATCTCCCGCGCCACGATCACCTTCTGCTGGTTACCGCCGGAGAGCGTGCCGACCGGTGCGTCCGCGGACGGCGTGCGCACGTCGAACTTCTCGATCCGCTCGGCCGCGTTCGCCGCGATCCGCTCCGGGTTCAGCACCATGCCGCGCGCGTACGGCGCCTGGTCGTAGACGTCCAGCACCAGGTTCTCGGCGACGGAGAACTCCTTGACCACGCCGTCCACGCTGCGGTCCTCGGGCACGTAGCCGACGCCGGCCCGCAGCACCTGCCGGGTGGAGCGGCCGGTCATCGGCGCACCCGCCAGCGTGACCGTGCCGGCCTCGATCTCGCGCAGGCCCATCAGCGCCTCGATCAGCTCGGTCTGGCCGTTGCCCTGCACGCCCGCGATGCCCAGCACCTCACCGGCGCGCACGGTCAGGTCCACGCCCGCCACCTGCACGGTGCCGCGGTCGTCGCGGACCGTCAGCCCGGCGACCTCCAGCACCGGCTCGCCCGGCGTGGCCGGTGCCTTCTGCACCTCCAGCACCACGTCGCGGCCGACCATGAGCGCGGCCAGCTCGTCCTTGCTCGCGGACGGGGACGCGGTGCCGACGGTCCTGCCGCGCCGGATCACGGTGATCCGGTCCGCGATCGCCTTCACCTCCTGGAGCTTGTGGGTGATGAAGACGATCGACTTGCCGGACGCCTTGAGCGTGCGCATCACCGCCAGGAGCTCCTCGGTCTCCTGCGGCGTGAGCACGGCGGTCGGCTCGTCCAGGATCAGCAGGTCGACGTTGCGGGTGAGCGCCTTGATGATCTCGACGCGCTGCTGCACGCCGACCGGCAGGTCCTCGACCAGCGCGTCCGGGTCGACGCGCAGGCCGTACCGCTCGGAGACCTCGCTGATCTCCTTGCGCGCCCGGCGTCGGTCCAGCCAGCCCAACGTGCCGCCCTTGACGTGCTCGGCGCCGAGCATCACGTTCTCCGCCACGTCGAAGACCGGGACCAGCATGAAGTGCTGGTGCACCATGCCGATGCCGGCCGCGATCGCGTCCCGCGGACCCTTGATCTGCACGGGTTCGCCGTCGACCACGATCTCGCCCTCGTCCGGCTGCAGCAGCCCGTAGAGCACGTTCATCAGCGTCGACTTGCCCGCGCCGTTCTCGCCCAGCAGGGCGTGGATCTCTCCCGGCTCCACCGTCAGGTCGATGTGGTCGTTGGCGACCAGGTCACCGAACCGCTTGGTGATGCCACGCAGTTCAAGCTTCAGGGCGGACCTCCTGAGTCCGGTGCCTCGGCGGCTGGTGGCCGCTTGGGGGCGAGGCGGTGTTCGGGCCGGCGATGCTGCGGGACACCCGGCGCGCGGGTGCCCGGCAGCACATCCGGTCCGGCCGCCGCGCGGAGATCCGCGCGGCGGCCGGGTGTTACGGCTATCAGATCATCACTTCGGCGCGGCGGCCGACTCAACCTTGATCGTGCCGGCGATGATGTCCGCCTTGAGCTGCTCGATCTCGGTCTTCAGCTCGGCCGGGACCTTGCTGTCGAACTCGTGGTAGGCACCGAGCGCGACGCCGCCGTTCTCCAGCGTGCCCTTGTAGCCGACGGCCGCGTCCAGCTTCTCGCCCTTCGAGCCCTTCAGCGCCGCGTCCTTGACGCCGCCGGAGACGCTCTTCACGACCGTGCTCAGGAACGCGGAGCAGTACTGCGCCGCGACCTCGCAGCCGTCCGAGTCGACCCAGATCACGCTGTACTTGCCGCCGGACTCCGCGGCCGCGGCCGCGGTACCCAGGCCGGTGCCGCCGGCGACCGGCAGGATCACGTCCGCGCCCTGGCCGACGAACGTGTCGGAGATCGCCTTGCCCTTGGCCTGGCTGGTGAAGTCCTCCGCGAACGTGCCCTTCTGGGTGGCCTTGTCCCAGCCGAGCACCTTGACGGACTTGCCCTTGACCTCGTTGTACTTCGCGACGCCGTCGACGAAGCCGTCCATGAAGATGGTCACCGGCGGGATGTTCATGCCGCCGTAGGTGGCCACCGTGCCGGACTTCGAGTAGCCCGCGGCCAGGTAACCGGCCAGGTACGACGCCTGCGCGGTGTCGAACTGCAGCGGGTAGACGTTCGTCTGGTCCGGGATCGCCGCGTCGACGATCGCGAACTGCGAGCCCGGGTTCGCCGCCGCGATCTTCTTCGTGGCGTCGGTCATCAGACCGCCGACCGCGAGGATCAGGTTGCACTTCTGCGCCGCGAAGTCGGTCAGGTTCGGCTCGTAGTCCGCGATCGCGTTGGACGCGGTGAACTTCGTGCTGATGTTGCTGGCCTCGGCCTTGGCGGCCTCCAGGCCGGCCCAGGCGGACGCGTTGAACGACTTGTCGTCGATGCCACCGGTGTCGGTGACCATGCAGGTGCTGTAGGCGGGGGCGTCGCCGCCGCCGGCGGCGTTCTCCTCCGGAGCCTCGCCACACGCGGAGAGGGCGAGCCCGGAGGCCGCCAGCACCGCAAGAATCTGAATCCCACGCGCAGCGCGCAAGAGGGTCTCCTTCCAATCACTGCACACCGCACGACGGGCGGTGAATCCCACGAGACGGAGAGCGTACGCTGCCCCAGGTCACGGGTTGGCCAACCGTGCGCTACCTGTTGGAGCACCGTTACCCGCACGTAACTCTCCTGATCAACATTGCACCGCCGATCAGGGGCTTCGTGGGTGAATTCGCCACATGTCGCACGGATCCACCGATCACCCACCGTGAAAAAGTTTTACGAACCGGTAACTCAAAATCAAATTCACGACCCTTCGGCGGTACGTGCGCCACCCCACCCCGGGCCCGCGCGATCCCGCGCCCCGCGCCGTCTCGATCTTTCTTTGACTCAAGATCGATCACTATCGGTCAGGGCGTGGCGACGGATAGGATCGGGTGGATGCAACGACCATCCCCGGGGAGTCCTCATGCGACTGACGGACCGGCGGGTCCTCATCGGTGCCGGAGCGTTCGTGGTGCTGGCGGTCGCCGCCACCGGCATCGCGCTCGCGTCCACGCCGGACGGTGACGGCCCCGGCGCCGCACCCGCGGCCAGCGCCGCCGCACCCGCGCCGCAGCGCTCGGCGCTCCTGCCCGGCCGTCCCGGTGAGTCCGCGCGGGTCGTCCTGCCCACCCCGCCGCCGCCCGGCTCCGAGGCACCCGGCGCCACCGACCCGTGGAACCAGGCCGACGCCGACTTCCTGCGCAAGATGATCCCGCACCACCAGCAGGCCCTGGAGATCTCCGCGCTGGCCCCCGGCCGGGCCGCCAACCCGCAGCTGGTCGCGCTGGCCGAGCGCATCTCGGACACCCAGACACTGGAGATCGGCTCGTTCCGCGGCTGGCTGCGCCAGCACAACCTCGGCGAGGACCTGCCCGGCCACGACCACAGCACGATGCCCGGCATGCAGAGCGCGGAGCGGATGGCCGAGCTGGCCGCGCTGAAGGGCGACGAGTTCGACCGCCGCTTCGTGGAGATGATGACCGACCACCACGCCGGCGCGATCGCGATGGCCAACGAGGCCCTCCGCGCCGGCACCAACACCTGGATCCTGCAGACCGCCACCTCCGTCGCCCACGAGCAGGGCGTCGAGATCGACCGGATGAGCGCCATCGTCATCGGCTGAGTCATCCGCCAGGATCGACGGCATGGACATCTCGCTGATCGCGATCCTGGGCTGGGCCGGTGCCGGCGTGCTGCTGCTGGCCTACGCGCTGGTCTCCACGAAACGTCTGACCGGCGACGGCTGGCGGTTCCAGGTGCTGAACCTGGCCGGTGGCCTCGCGCTCGCCGTCAACTCGGCCTGGTTCGGCGCCTGGCCGTCCGCCGCGCTGAACGTCGTCTGGGTCGCGATCGGCACGGTCGCCATCGCCCGCATCGCCGCCGCCCGGAAGCGGACCGCGCCGACCGCCTGAGAGACGGCACGGGCCCGCCCCCGGATGGGAGCGGGCCCGCGACGCGGGACCGGGTTACAGCTCGGCGCAGGCGCCGGGCTCGCGGTGGTCCACGGTGTTCCGCACACCGTCGTTGACCGGGGCCACCTTGTTGTACTCACACTCCAGGCTGCCGCCGATCGTGTTGCCGGAGATGACGACCGCGCCCGCGGTGTCGTGCACGTCCAGGTCACCGGTGATGCGGTTGCCCGCCACGTACACCTGGGCCAGCTCGTCCGCCCAGACGTCGCCCGCGATGCTGCTGTCCAGCAGCGAGAACGTGCCGCCGCCGGTGACCCGGACGTCGCCGGCCACGGTCGCACCGTAGGCCAGCAGCGTCGCGCCGCGGGACACCTCCACCTTGCCGCGGATGGTGCCGCCGTCGACGCAGGTGACGCCGCGCTTGGCGGAGATGCCGCGGGACGCGTCGCGCAGCACCGTGTCACAGGCCGGGTACTGCGGCTGCGTCTGCACGTTCAGCTCGCTGAACCGGACGGCCGCGGCGCTGTTCGTCCGCGGGTCGTCGAGCTTCAGCACGTCGAAGCCCTTCGCGATGTCGTTCGAGTAGATCAGGCCGTTGTAGTAGTACGCCGACCACGATCCGCCGGTGGCCGTGCCGGTCGCGCTGAGCGGACCGCGCTCCCAGTAGCCGAGCTCCACCGGGTTCGCCGAGTCGGTGAAGTCCCAGACCGAGACGCCGCCCTGGTACCAGGCCTGGACCAGGATGTCCCGGCCGAACGCGGGGATGATCGATCCGTTGTGCGCCACGCAGTTCTCGTTGAACGCGTTCTCTCGCGGGATCTTGAAGTAGCTCTTGAACTCGAGCTTCCCGCCGGCCAGGTCGTAGACCGCGTCCGCGCCCCGGTTCGGCCCGATCTCCGGGTTGCAGGTGGCGAGGCCGCCGCCGCCCAGCTCGTCGGTGAAGACCACCTTGGTGCCGGCGTTGTTGAACGACGCGGAGTGCCAGAACGCGAAGTTCGTCAGGTCCCGGACGCGCTCGGTGACCACCGGCGCCTCCGGGTTGGAGATGTCCAGCAGGATGCCGTCGCCCATGCAGGCGCCCGCCGCGATCTTCTTCGCCGGGTACGCCGTGATGTCGTGGCAGCCGGTCGTCGAGGAGCTGCCGTTGCCGCCCGGGTTACCGCCGTCCGGGAACAGGTTCGGCGCGGCGATCACCGCGGCGTCCGTCGGCTTGCTGAGCGGCACCTTGATGATCGAGACGGCGTCGTGCGGCGGCAGGCAGTCCGGGTACGTCGAGGACGGCGAGTACGACGACACGTACACGTAGACGTCCTTCTTGGACGGCACCAGCGTGTGCGTGTGCGAACCACAGTTGGTCTCGACCGACTTGATGTACTTCGGCGCGGCCTTGTCCGTGATGTCGAAGATCTTGATGCCCTCCCACGCGTTCTTGTCCGACGCCGGGAGTGCCGTGCTGTTGCACGAGTCGTCGCTGCGGGACGAGTCGGTGGAGAGGAAGAGCAGGTTGCCGAGGACCGAGATGTCGTTCTGCGCACCCACGCAGAGCACCTCGCTGACCACCGCGGGCGCCGTCGGCACGCTGATGTCGTAGACGACGAAACCGTTGTAGTTGCCGGAGAACGCGTACTTCCCCTGGAACGCCAGGTCGGAGTTCAGCTGGCTGAACGCGGCCGACTTCGGCACGTTCGCCAGCTGGGTGAGGTTGTCACTGTGGACGATCTCATCGACGCCGGGTATCTCCGCCGCGAGGGCGGGAGTGGGTGCCGAGGCCACGGCCACGAGCGTGGCGGCGGTCGCGGCGAACCCGGCGAGACTGAGCCTGCGTAACCCTCGTGGGGTGTGGCTGGTCATACACACTGCCCTTCGATCAGGACGGCGCGGCTGCCGTACCTGGACATCGAAGCATTTGCACTCCACAAATACCAGCCCGTTGTGAACTTCCCGCCACTCTGCGTTCGTTACGCAACAGGACCGTCATAACTGAGCGGCCGGTCAACCACGGCGCGCAGGACCCCGTGGCGACCTGCCGATGAGTTACTGTTCTCGAATGCGCGCACGTCTGTCGGACATCGCACAGCAGGCGCAGGTCAGCGAGGCGACGGTGTCCCGCGTCCTGAACGATCGCCCGGGCGTCGCCGGCGACACGCGCCAGGCCGTGCTCACCGCGCTCGACGTGCTGGGTTACGAGCGGCCGGCCCGCCTGCGCAAGCGCAGCGCCGGCCTGGTCGGCCTGATCGTGCCGGAGCTGAACAACCCGATCTTCCCCGCGTTCGCGCAGGAGATCGAGTCGAGCCTGTCGCAGACCGGCTACACGCCGGTGCTGTGCACCCAGACACCCGGCGGCGTCACCGAGGACGAGTACGTGGAGATGCTGCTGGACCGCCAGGTCTCCGGCATCGTCTTCGTCTCCGGCCTGCACGCGGACACCACGGCCGACCTGGAGCGGTACCGGCGGCTCACCACCCGCCCGCTGCCCATCGTGCTGATCAACGGCTACACGCCGGACGTGGACGCGCCGTTCATCTCCTGCGACGACCGGGACGCCGCCGAGCTGGCCGTCTCGCACCTGGTCGCGCTCGGCCACCGGCGGATCGGCTTCATCTCCGGCCCGGACCGGTTCACGCCGGTGCGCCGCAAGATCGAGGGCTTCCGCGCGGCCATGACCCGGCTGACCGGCACGCCCGGCCCGGAGCTGGACCCGCTGATCTCGCTGTCCCTGCTGTTCGGCGTGGAGGGCGGCGACGCGGCCACCACCCGGCTGCTGGACGCGGGCGTCACCGCGATCATCTCCGGCTCCGACCTGATGGCGCTGGGCGCGGTGCGGGCGGGCCGGCGGCGCGGGCTGTCCGTACCCGGTGATCTGTCCGTGGTGGGTTTCGACGACTCGCCGCTGACCGCGTTCACCGACCCGCCGCTGACCACGCTGCGCCAGCCCGTGCACCCGATGGCGGTGGCCGCGGTGCGCGCGCTGGTCGACGAGATCAACGGCCATGCGGCGCCGCGCTCGGAGTACGTGTTCCGCCCCGAGCTGGTCGTCCGTGGCTCCACCGCCGCGGCCCGCACCACACTCGCCGTGCCGGCCTGAGACATCTACGCGGAGAGCTTCGCCGCGATCCGCCGCATGCCCGCCTTGATCTCCGCGGTCGTGGGCGGCTCGGCCGCCTCCAGGTGATCGTGGTCGTGGTCCTGGCCGTTCTCGTCGAGCAGGCCGGACAGGCCCGCGTCGCCGAAGCTCTCGTCCCCGAGCTGCGGCGGCTCCTCCTCGGCCAGCCGCCGCGCCTTCTCGATCTCGTCCCGGATCTCGGCCGCGGCCGTGGCCGGCAGCAGCGGCTCCACCACGGCCATCAGCTGCTCGTCCGCCACCACTGACTCGGCCAGCGACAGTGCGTGCTGCCGCTCGTACGGCCCGCACACCACCGGCTCCCACTCGTCGTCATCGGACAGCGGCCCGATCGTGATGATCCACGGCAGGTCCAGCGTCGGCGAATCGTCCGGCAGGTCAAGCGTCACCAAAGCCCCCATGGGCCTCATCATGCCAAGTGGAGCCGGTCGCCGTCATGATTCTCGACCGGGCCGCCGGAGTAGTCCCAGACCTTGCCGTGCGGGCTGGTCGCCGCCCAGGCCGCGGCGAACAGCAGCATCTGATTGAGCAGATAGAGGTAGACCAGCAGGCCGACTGCGCCGGTGACCACGGTGTACGCCGGGTTGTGCTGGGCGAGCCCGATCACGTAACGGCCGGCCGTGTTGAGCAGCGTCACGCCGATGCCGACCTGCAGCACCGGCGGCGCCACCCGGCGCAGCGTCATCCGCAGCCGGGGCACGGCCACCAGCAGCGCGGCGCCGAGCAGCATGTTCAGCATCAACTGCATCAGCCAGGCGTACGCGGAGGTGAGGAAGCTGAGCCCGCCGGCCAGCCAGCCGATCAGGCCCTCCAGCGCGTCCACCGCCGCGATCGACGCGGCCAGCATGATCAGAATTCCGAGCAGCACGCCCAGGTCCACCAGCCGCCGGATGATCAGGTTGCCCGGCTGCTGGTCGAGCCGCCAGATCAGCCGCTGCGAGGAACGGATCGCCTCGACCCAGCCGATGCCGGAGAAGAGCAGCCCGACCAGGCCGATCAGGCCGACCCGGCCGCGGCTGTCCAGGATCGCGTTCGGGTCGATGATCTGCATGTTCTGCGACAGGTAGTGCCGGACCGCGTCGAACAGGTCGAGGTTGAAGCTGAGCAGGAAGCCGAAGACGGAGTACGCCAGCAGGCCGATCGCGAACAGCGCGAAGAACGAGTAGTACGCGATCGCGGCCGCGCACCGGCCGGCCAGCACCTCGCCGTACCGTTCCTGGGCCAGCCAGAAGTGGTCGAAGACGCGGTGCCGGCGGCGGACCCGCACGACGGCGTCGTCGACGGCCGCCAGCGCCCGGCCGAGCACCCGGCCCAGCACTAGCGCAGCGGGAAGTCGCGTCGGGGCTGCCAGGCGCCTTCGCCACCGTGCAGGAAC
The DNA here is from genome assembly GCF_030813715.1 of Catenuloplanes indicus. NCBI lineage: Bacteria > Bacillati > Actinomycetota > Actinomycetes > Micromonosporales > Micromonosporaceae > Catenuloplanes > Catenuloplanes indicus. The sequence goes on along the minus strand of NZ_JAUSUZ010000001.1, from coordinate 5,617,282 downwards.
AGCGTGAACGCGTCGACCTCGAAGCGCGCCTCGAAGTCCGCCAGGTCCTCGTACGCCGCGTCCAGCGCCTCCGGCGTCACGTCCTGGGCGATCGTGACGTGCGGGTGGTACGGGAACTTGAGCTGCCGGTCGATCTCCTCGGCCGCCGCGATCGCCGAGGCCAGCCGCTCGCACTCGCCGATGCCGGTGGCGACCGCGACGAACACCACCTGGGTCAGCGGCCGGAACGTGCCGGTGCCGCGCAGGTGCAGCTCGAACGACGGGTGCGCGGACGCGACCGCCGCCAGGTGCTTCTCGATGGCGGGCAGCGCGTCCGCGTCGACCTCGGTCGGGCCGAGCAGCGTGACGTGCGCGGGCACGAACGCGGCCTGCGGGTCACCGGCCTCGGCGCGGCGCGCGGTGAGCACGCTGCCCCACGGTTCCGGGATGTCGACCGCGACGCCGACCTTCGTGGTGCGCGGCGGCACCTACGCCTTCCCCGCGAGGAAGCCGATGCGCTCGTACGTGGCCGCCAGCGTGGCGGACGCGACCTCGCGCGCCTTCTCCGCGCCCGCGGCCAGCACCTTGTCCAGCTGGGCGGGGTCGTCGAGGTAGGCCTTGGTGCGCTCCTGGATCGGCGTGACGAAGTCGACCACCACGGCGGCCAGGTCCTTCTTCAGGTCGCCGTAGCCCTTCCCGTCGTACGCGCCGGTCAGGTCCTCGATCGTCCGGCCGGTGAGCGCGGAGTAGATGGTCAGCAGGTTCGCGATGCCCGGCTTGTTCTCCGGGTCGAAGATGATCTCGCGGCCGGTGTCGGTGACCGCCGACTTGATCTTCTTGCCGGACCGGGACGGCGTCTCCAGCAGCTCGATGATGCCGTTCGGCGACGAGGCCGACTTCGACATCTTCGCGGTCGGGTCCTGGAGATCAGTGATCTTCGCGGTGTCCTTGATGATGTGCGGCGCCGGCACCGTGAACGTCTTGCCGTACCGGTGGTTGAAGCGCTGCGCCAGGTCGCGGGTCAGCTCCAGGTGCTGCCGCTGGTCCTCGCCGACCGGCACCGCGTCCGCCTGGTAGAGCAGGATGTCCGCGGCCTGCAGGATCGGGTAGGTGAACAGTCCGACGGAGGTGCTGTCCGCCCCCTGCTTGCCCGACTTGTCCTTGAACTGCGTCATCCGGCCGGCCTCGCCGAACCCGGTCAGGCAGTTCATCACCCAGGCCAGCTGCGCGTGCTCGGGTACGTGGGACTGCACGAAGAGTGTGCAGCGCTCCGGGTCCAGCCCGATCGCGAGCAGCTGCGCGGCCGAGACGCGGGTGCGCTGACGCAGCACGGCCGGGTCCTGCGGGACGGTGATCGCGTGCAGGTCGACCACGCAGTAGAACGCGTCGTGCGTGTCCTGCAGCGGCACCCAGTTACGCAACGCACCCAGGTAGTTGCCGAGGTGGAACGAGTCGGCGGTCGGCTGAATGCCGGAGAGCACCCGGGGACGCGGCGTTTCAGACATGGACACCATTCTGTCAGCGCCTCGGGAACCTTGTCACACAGGTATGGGTCGTACCCTGCGTGGGGAGAGTAGGTTGAAGGTTCAACTAACCTGACGGACGACGCCGGGAGGCCACGGTTGCTGGCACAACGCGACGAGGAAGTCGGCGACGACGACGAGCGCGCCCTCACGGAGATCTACCACGCCTGCTACCGGCGGCTGGTGACGCAGGTCTACGCGTTCACCACGGACCTGACCGAGGCGCAGGACGTGGTGCAGGAGGCGTTCGCCCGCGCCCTGGCCAGGCCGGGCACGCTCACCTCGCTGGACAACCCGGAGGCCTGGCTGCGTACCGTCGCGATCAACGTGGTCCGGCGGCGGTGGCGGCGGCGGAAGCTGCTGGACACGATCCTGCTCCGGGACCGCCCGCTGGTCGAGGCGGTCGCGCCGCCACCCGGCCCGGAGCGACCGGACGTGCACGCGGCGCTGGCCCGGATCCCGGCCGGCTACCGCCAGGTGATCACGTTGCACTACTTCGCCGACCTGCCGGTCGAGGAGATCGCCGCGCTGCTCGACCTGCCCACCGGAACGGTCAAGTCCCGGCTCTACCGGGGCCGGGCCGCGATGTCCGAGCTGCTCGCGGACTACCCCGGGCATGCACCAGAACCGGTACCGGAGAAAACCGAGACGATGCCAAAGCCAGCACCGGTACGACGCACGGCCGTCCCGCTGCCCGGGGTCGCGGCCGCGGGGGTGGAGGTGGTCCGTGCCCGCTGAGGACCCGTCGCTGGACGAGCGCCTCGACGCCGCCCGCAACGACGTGCTCGGCCGCATCTCGCAGCCACCGCTCGGCGCGCTGCGGGCCCGCGCGCACGCCCACCGCACCCGTCGCCGGCGTGCCGCCGCCGCCGCGGTCGCCACGCTCGCGGTCCTGACCGGTGGCGCGGTCGCGCTGCGCCCGCAGTTCGGCGGCGACACCGGCCGGGGCACGCCGATCGCGGCCGTTCCGGTCACCGCCAGCCCGTCCGCGTCCGCGGACACGTCCGTCACCAGCAGCGACGGCATCACGCTGATCGGGCTGGAGGACGGCGCCGAGATCACCGAGCTGCCCGGCCGGATCGGCCAGGTCGCGTTCGTCGACAAGACCACCGGGTACGTGCTGAACGACTGCACCGGCGACCCGCGCTGCACCCGCACGCTGGCCCGGACCACGGACGGCGGCCGGCGGTGGGAGACCAGCCCGGTCGACACCGACCTGGACATCACCGAGCTGAACGCGTTCGCCGGCGGCACCGTGGTGCTCGGCTCGAAGACCGAGTCGCTGGTCTCCGGCAACTCCGGCCGGGACTGGACCCGGGTACCGAACGAGGGCTCGTCCGCCCACTCGCTGACCGACGGCGACGTGATGTGCCGCCGTCAGGCCGAGGGCGGCGCGTTCAAGACCGCGGCGCTGTCCACCGGCGGCCGCGCGGTCGCGCTGGCCACACAGCCCGCGCTGGACGTGCGCTGGGTCGCACCGGCCGCCACCGCCTCGCGCGCGTGGTGGGTCGCGGGCGTCGACCAGGCCGGCAAGGCCGCGGTCGCGGTCACCCACGACGCGGGCAAGAGCTGGGACCTGCACTCGTTCGGCACCGGCGGCGTCGAGGGCATCTCGGTCGCGGTCCGCAACGAGCACGTCTACGTGATCGTCACCGGTGAGGACGACGCGGTGCTGGCGATCCACCACTCCACCGACGGCGGCGACTCGTTCCACACCACCCGCACGGCCGGGTCCACCGGCAAGCCGGGCTCGGTGTCCGGCGAGGCGGTGCCGCTGCCGGACGGCCGGCTGCTGGTCGCGAGCGGCGGTGCCACCTGGTGGGTCAGCGCGGACCACGGCGCCACGTTCACGAAGCTGACCGGCCCGCTGCCGAACGTCGGCGACCTGCGCCGTACCACGGCCGGCTGGGTCGCGGAGAACCTCTACGGCTCCGGCTACGTCGCGTTCTCCACCGACGGCCTCACCTGGCAGAAGCTCTGGATCAACTGACCCGCCGCGCCCGCCCTTCTGGGCGCGGCACGGCGAACGGCCCCGGGCGTGCCCGGGGCCGTTCGTGACGTGACTCAGAGGCGGTGCGCGCCCGGCGCCGCGGTGGCGACGAACGTGGCCGGCGGCGTGAACGCGCGGGCTGCGTAGGCCTTCTCCACCGCGGACCGGACCTCGTCCGCCGCGGACGTCTCGACCAGCGCGAGCACGCACCCGCCGAAGCCGCCGCCGGTCATCCGGGCGCCGAACGCGCCGGCCTCCAGCGCCGCGGAGACCGCCAGGTCCACCTGCTCGACCGTGATCTCGAAGTCGTCGCGCATGGACGCGTGCGACGCGGTCATCAGCGGGCCGATGCCGCGCACGTCACCGGCGCGCAGCAGCTCGACCGTGCGCAGCACCCGGTCGTTCTCCGTGACGATGTGCCGGGTCCGGCGGCGCAGCACGTCGTCGTCCAGCCGGGCCAGCGCGTCGTCCAGCCCGTCCAGGGAGACGTCGCGCAGCGCGGGCACGCCGAGCGCGGCCGCGGCCGCCTCGCAGCTGGCCCGGCGTGCCGCGTACTCCCCGTCGACCAGCTGGTGCGGCGCGTTGCTGTTGATCACCAAGATGGCCAGGCCGGCCGAGGCCAGATCGAACGGGATGTGCTCGACCGCCAGCGACCGGCAGTCCAGGAACAGCGCGTGGCCCTCGCGGCAGCGGATCGACGCGGACTGGTCCAGGATGCCGCTGGGCATGCCGACGTACTTGTTCTCGCCCAGCTGCGCGATCGCGGGGCGCTCCTCGACCGGCACGTCCAGGCGGCCCAGGTCGACCAGCGCGCCCAGCACCGCGGACTCCAGCGACGCCGAGGACGACAGACCGGCGCCGAGCGGCACGTCCGAGGTGATCGCCAGGCGGGCACCGGGCGCGTCGTAACCGCGCTCGCGCAGCGCCCAGACCACCGAGGCCACGTAGGCGCCCCAGCCGGGGACACCGCCGGGCGTGAGATCGTCCTCGGTGAACCGGACGGTCTCGCCGTTGAGCGCGGACCACGCCTCCCACGAATGTTCCGGGAGGCGGGCGGCGGCCACCTCGGTCCGCTGCGGGATCGCGAACGGCAGCACGAAGCCGTCGTTGTAGTCGGTGTGCTCACCGATCAGGTTCACCCGGCCCGGCGCGACCCAGGTCCCCTCGGCCGTACCGGAGAAAACCGACTCGAAGCGCTGAGCCGATGATTCGTTCGCAAGCTCACTCATGCGGCCACGTGCTCCCGGTAGAAGGTCCAAGCGTCACCGATCATCGCCTGCAGCGTCGGCTTGGCCGGGACCCACCCCAGCTCGGCGCGCGCCTTCGCGGACGACGCGACCAGGATCGCCGGGTCGCCGTCGCGGCGCGGCGCGACCTCGACCGGCAGTTCGGCGCCGGTGACCTCGCGGACCGCCTCCGCCACCTCACGGTTGGAGAAGCCCTGGCCGTTGCCGAGGTTGTAGAACCGGTGCTCGCCCGGCGTCGACGTCTCCAGCGCCAGCAGGTGCGCGCGGGCCAGGTCCTCGACGTGGATGTAGTCACGCACGCAGGTGCCGTCCGGCGTCGGGTAGTCGTCGCCGAACAGCGTCAGCTTGTCCCGCTTGCCGGCCGCGACCTGCAGCGCGATCGGGATCAGGTGCGTCTCCGGGTCGTGCCGCTCGCCGATCGCCCGGTCCTCGCGGATGTAGGCGCCGGCCACGTTGAAGTAGCGCAGCGACGTGACGCCGAGCTGGTGCGCGAACGCCTCCGAGGTCAGCGCCATGTCGAACGCCAGCTTGGTCGCACCGTACGTGCTGGTCGGCAGCGTCACCGCGGTCTCCGTGATCGGGATCTCGGTCGGGTTGCCGTAGCAGGCCGCGGTCGAGGAGAACACGAACCGGGGCACACCGGCCGCACGGACCGCGTCCAGCAGGGCGAGCGAGTGCACCACGTTCTGCTGCCAGTACAGCTCCGGCTTGGTCATCGACTCACCGGCCGCGATCAGCCCGGCGAAGTGCAGCACACCGTCGAACCCGGCGCCGGGCGTGAGCACGGTGGCCGCGTCCTTGATGTCGGCCTCGACGAACGTCGCGTCCGGCGCGACCGACTCCGCGTGCCCGGTGATCAGGCTGTCGAGGACGGTCACCTCGTGCCCGGCGTCCAGCAGCAGCCGGCTGACCACACTGCCGATGTATCCGGCACCGCCGGTGACGAGCAATTTCACGTCCGTGGCCTCCTAAGTCGGTGTATGCACCGATCATAGTTCCACCAGAATCGCTCAAGAGTCAACACATTCAAACATCGGACGGTACGAGAAAGGGGCCACCCGATCCGGGCAGCCCCTTCGCCGTCCTGAGGTCAGCTCGCCTCGCGGATGATGCCGGCGCCGACCGTACGGTTCGTGGTCTCGTCGATCAGGATGAAACCACCGGTGGTGCGGTTGCGGCGGTACTCGTCCGCGAGCAGCGGCACCGTGGTGCGCAGCCGGACCCGGCCGATCTCGTTCAGCCTCAGCTCGGTCGCGCCCTCGTTGCGGTGCAGCGTGTTCACGTCGATCTGGTATTGCAGCCCGCGCACCACGGCCCGCGCGGTCCGGGTGGTGTGCTTGATCGCGTACTTCCCGCCCACGGTCAGCGGACGCGTCTCGTCCATCCAGCAGATCATGGCCTCGATGTCCTGGGCCGGGCTCGGCCGGTTGTGCGGCCGGCAGATCATGTCGCCGCGCGAGATGTCGATCTCGTCCTCCAGCCGCACCGTCACCGACATCGGCGGGAACGCCTGCGCGACCGGCCCGTCCGCGGTGTCGATCGAGGCGATCTTCGACGTCATGCCGGACGGCAGCACCATCACGTCGTCGCCCGGCTTGAGCACGCCGGACGCGACCTGACCGGCGTAGCCGCGGTAGTCGGTGACCGTGGTGGACTGCGGGCGGATCACGTACTGCACCGGGAAGCGCACGTCGACCAGGTTGCGGTCGGACGCGATGTGCACCCGCTCCAGGTGGTGCAGCAGCGACGGCCCGTCGTACCACGGCGTCTTCTCGGACCGCGTGACGATGTTGTCGCCGTGCAGCGCGGAGATCGGGATGACCGAGAGATCCGGCGCGTCCAGCTTCGCCGCGAACGAGGTGAACTCGTCCGCGATCCGCTCGTAGACCTGCTGGTCCCAGTCGACCAGGTCCATCTTGTTCACGCACAGCACCAGGTGCGGCACGCGCAGCAGCGAGCAGAGGAACGCGTGCCGCCGGGACTGCTCGACCAGGCCCTTGCGCGCGTCCACCAGGATCAGCGCCAGGTCCGCCGTGGACGCGCCCGTCACCATGTTCCGGGTGTACTGGATGTGCCCCGGCGTGTCCGCGATGATGAACTTGCGACGCGGCGTGGAGAAGTAGCGGTACGCGACGTCGATCGTGATGCCCTGCTCCCGCTCGGCCCGCAGGCCGTCGGTGAGCAGCGCCAGGTTGGTGTACTCGTCGCCGCGCGCCGCGGAGACCGCCTCGACGGCCTCCAGCTGGTCGGTGAAGAGCGACTTGGTGTCGTAGAGCAGCCGGCCGATCAGCGTGGACTTGCCGTCGTCCACCGAACCGGCGGTGGCGAAGCGCAACAGATCCACGGTGCGGGAGTCGTCCGCCACCGGAGCAGGTGCAGTCATGGTCTAGAAGTAGCCTTCCCGCTTGCGGTCTTCCATCGACGCCTCGCTCACCCGGTCGTCGCCACGGGTCGCACCGCGCTCGGTCAGCCGGGTGGCCGCCACCTCGGCGATCACCTTCTGCACCGTGTCCGCGTCCGACTCCACGGCCGCGGTCAGCGACGCGTCGCCGACGGTCCGGTACCGCACCCGCTTGGTGACGATCTCCTCGCCGTCCCGGGCCTTCAGGTACTCGTTGACCGCGTAGAGCATGCCGTCCCGGACCACCACGTCGCGGTCGTGCGCGTAGTAGATGGACGGCAGCTCGATCCGCTCGCGCTCGATGTACCGCCAGATGTCCAGCTCGGTCCAGTTGGACAGCGGGAACACCCGGATCGACTCGCCGGGCTGGTGCCGGCCGTTGTAGAGCGACCACAGCTCGGGGCGCTGGTTCTTCGGGTCCCACTGGCCGAAGTCGTCGCGGAACGAGAAGACCCGCTCCTTGGCCCGCGCCTTCTCCTCGTCCCGCCGGGCGCCGCCGAACAGCGCGTCGAACCGGTACTTCTCCTGCGCGGCCAGCAGCACCGGCGTCTGGATCCGGTTGCGGGTGCCGTCGGCCGGCTCGCGGACCGTGCCGGACTCGATCGCCTCGGGCACGGACGCGACCACCAGGTTCAGCCCGAGCTGCGCGACGCGGCGGTCCCGGTACTGGAGCACCTCGGGGAAGTTGTGGCCGGTGTCCACGTGCATCACCGGGAACGGGATGCGCGCGGGCGCGAACGCCTTCTCCGCGAGGCGCAGCATCACGATCGAGTCCTTGCCCCCGGAGAAGAGCAGCGCCGGGCGCTCGAACTCGGCGACCACCTCGCGCATCACGAAGATGCTCTCCGCTTCGAGGGCGTCGAGATGCGACACCCGGTACGTCGGCTGAGTCATTCCCGACCTTTCCGGTTGGTCAAGTGCTGAAGCTTCCATCACGGTACCTGGAGATGCCCGCGGAGTGCAGAGAGCAACCGAGGAGCGAGATCCTTGCGGCAGACGACCAGATCGGGAAGGCGGGGATTCGCGCCGTTATATTCCAGCGCAGAACCATCGACCCGGCTAGCGTGCAGCCCCGTGGCCGTGGCCACAGCCACCGGCGCGGCCGAGTCCCACTCGTACTGGCCGCCCGCGTGCACGTACGCGTCCACCTCGCCGCTGATCACCGCCGCGATCTTCGCGCCGGCCGACCCCATCGGGACCAGCTCCGCGCCGATCTCCTCGGCCAGCCCGCTGAGGAACGCCGGTGGCCGGGACCGGCTCGCGGCCAGCCGCAGCTTCCCGCCGGTGGCGGACGCGACCGGCATCGGCGGGTACGCCGGCGGGTGATCCGTGGCGATCACCCGGTGCTGGGCCGGCAGCGCCACCGCGCCCGCGGCCAGCCGGTTCGGATGCGCGCAGCCCGCGCCCCAGAGCGCCACGTGCACGGCCCAGTCCGCGCGCCCCTCCTCGGAGAACTCACGCGTGCCGTCCAGCGGGTCGATGATCCACACCCGCTTCGCGTCCAGCCGCGTGCCCTCGCCGGCCAGCACACCGCGCGCGTCCTGCTGCTCCTCGGAGAGCACCGCGTCGGCCGGCCGGTGCCGGGCCAGCTCCGACATCAGGAAGTCGTGGGCACGTTTGTCCCCGGCCGCCTTCAGCGCGGCCGGGTCGTCGTGGCCGACCTCGGCTCGCACCTCCATCAGCAGCTGACCGGCGCGGCCGGCCAGCCACCGGGCGAACGCACCGTCGATGACCGGCGGGCTCTCGCCGCCCTGACTCTCACCCATGCCCTCAGTCCCATCGCCTCGATGCCCCTCGCGGGCGCCGTTCAGTAGGCGCCGGAGGAGCGGGCCACCACGGCCACCGTACGCAGCAGGATCGTCAGATCCAGCGACAGTGACCAATTCTCCACGTAACTCAGGTCCAGTCGCACGGCCTCGTCCCAGGTGAGGTCCGAGCGGCCGGATACCTGCCACAGTCCGGTCATCCCCGGCTTGACCACCAGCCGGCGGCGGGCGTCGTCCGGGTACGCGGCGACCTCGGCCGGCAACGGCGGCCGTGGTCCCACCAGCGACATCTCCCCGCGCAGCACGTTCAGCAGCTGCGGGAGCTCGTCCAGGGAGAGCCGGCGCAGCCAGCGGCCGGCCGGCGTGACCCGGGGATCGTCACGGATCTTGAAGAGCACGCCGTCGTGCTCGTTGAGGTGGCGCAGCTCGGCGAGCCGAGCCTCCGCGTCCGGGTACATGCTGCGGAACTTGTACATGACGAACTCGCGCCCGTCCCGTCCCACCCGGACCTGCCGGAAGAGTACCGGCCCGGGCGAACCGAGGCGTACCGCGGCGGCCAGCGCCAGCAGCAGCGGCGCGCTCAGCAGCAGCAGCACGGCCGCACCGGCCCGGTCGACGATCTCCTTCACCACCCGGGTCGCACCGTCCAGCCGCGGGTGGTCCACGTGCAGCATCGGCAGGCCGTCCACCGGCCGGACCGTGGTCCGCGAGCCGGCCACGTCGATCAGCGCGCTGGCCACGATCAGGTCGGCCTCGTTGCGCTCCAGCCGCCAGGCCAGCCGGCGCAGCGCCTGCCCGTCCAGCTCCGGGCAGCTGAGCACGATCACGGTGTCCGCGGACGCGGCGTCCACCGCCTCTGCCACGTCGTCGAACGTGCCGTAGACCGGCAGCCCGACCGCGCCGTCGTGCCGCGGCGGCAAGCACGCGCCGACCACCTCGTACCCGTGGTAGCGCTCGCGCCGCAGCTGACGGCTCATGTGAATGACGGCGAGCTCGTGGCCGACCAGGATCACCCGGCGCAGGCACTGCCCGCGGGTGCGCGCCGTGTGCAGGCGTTTGCGCAGCAGGAAGCGGACCGAGACGGTGGCCGCGGTGGCGACCGGCAGCGCCATCAGCACGTACGAGCGGGCCAGCGGCAGTTCCAGCGCGTACGAGACGATCGCGGCCGCGGCGGTCAGCCCGAGCCCGGCCCGGATCACCCGCTGATATTCGTCGATGCCGACGTAGAGGAAGCGGCGCTCGTAGCAGCGGCCGAGCGCCAGCACCGCGATCAGCGCGACCGGCAGCAGCACGGAGAGCAGCGCGTAGACCCAGTTGCGGGCGGTGACCACCTGGCCGAAGCGCAGCCCGAACGCGAGCGCGCCGGCCAGCACGCCGACGATCAGGTCCGCGCCGAGCAGCCGCCGTACGTAGCGGCCCTCCCAGCCGTACCGCCGGGACACGGCCGCGTGCCGGCCGGGCGTGCGCCGCAGCGGCCGCCGCGGTCGTTCCGGCACCGCCTGCGGCGCGTCGGAGACCGGGCTGACCGGCGCTACCGTGCGGTCGAACTCGGCCTGGATCCGCTCCATCGACACGGTCGCGGCCGGGTCGTCCCAGTCCGGCCAGTCCAGTTGAGGTCTCGCGGGCTGCCGGGGCGGCGCGGCCGGCACCGGGGCCGGGACGTCCGGGGGATGGACCTCCTCGACCAAAATGCCGTCCGGGGTCACCCGGTAGAGCACCGGCCAGGTGGCGTCCGCGTCGCGCACCCGCCCCTGCTCCACCGTGCCTCACCCCCGCAGCCTGCATGACGGGCCGGCGCTACCGGCCCGCCCAGGTGACCAACTCCTGATCACCCGGCGGCGTCACGGCTACTTACGGGGGATAAAACCGGACAAAACGCTGAGTTAGCGACCGTGGTAGTAGTTCTGCGCGGGCTCCAGGCCCTTCTCCACGATCATCTCGGTGAAGTCGGCCGCGCGGTCGATCAGGAACTCCAGCTCCTTGCGCTCCGCGCCGGCGAAGTCGGAGAGCACGTAGTCGGCCGGGTCCTGCCGGCCGGGCGGGCGGCCCACGCCGAACCGCACCCGCGCGTATTCCTTGGTGGCCAGCGACTTCGAGATCGAGCGCAGCCCGTTGTGGCCGCCCTCGCCGCCGCCGCGCTTCGCCTTCAACTCGCCGAACGGGATGTCCAGCTCGTCGTGCACCGCGATCACGTGCTCGACCGGAATCTTGTAGAACTGCGCCAGCACGGCCGTCGGCCCGCCGGAGAGGTTCATGTAGGTCAGCGGCTTCGCCAGCACCAGCCGCGGGCCGCCGATGCCCAGGCGCCCCTCGGCCACGTCCGCCACCGCGCGCCGGTGGCGGCCGAACGTGCCGCCCACCCGCTTCGCCAGCAGCTCGGCGACCATGAAACCGACGTTGTGCCGGTTACCCGCGTACTCCTTGCCGGGGTTGCCGAGGCCCACGATCAGCCACGGGGCGTCGTCGATGGCGATCTGGTCCGTCATGACTCCCTCTCAGGCGGAAGCGCCCGCCCCCGCGGAACACGGGAGCGGGCGCCTCACATGGCTCGCGACGAAAGCGAAGGGTCTTACTCGGCGGCGGCCTCGGCCGGCTCGGCCGCAGCCCCGGCCTCGGCGGAGTCGCCCTCCAGGTCGGCGGCGGTCGGCGCGGCCGAGATCAGCGCGATGACCTGCGCCGGGTCCGCGACCAGCTCGGTGCCCTTCGGCAGCGGGATGTCGCCGGCGGTGATCTGCGAGCCGGCCTCGAGGCCGTCGATCGAGACCTCCAGCGACTCCGGCAGGTGCAGCGCCTCGGCGGAGACGGAGAGCGTGTCGCTCTCGTGCACGATCAGCGTGTTCTTCGCGGCCTCACCGGTCAGCGTGACCGGGATGTCGACGGTGACCTTCTCGCCGCGCTTCACGATGAGCAGGTCGATGTGGTCGAACGAGTCCTTGATCGGGTCGCGCTGGATCGCCTTGGCCAGCGCCAGGATCGGGCTGCCACCGGCGATGTCGATCGCGAAGACCTGGTTGGCGCCACCGTGCCGGATGGCAGCGGCGAACTCACGGGCGGGGAGCGCGATGTGCTGCGGCTTCTCGCCGTGCCCGTACAGCACGGCGGGGACCTTGCCGGCGCGGCGGGTACGGCGGGCGCCGCCCTTGCCGAACTCGGTGCGAAGCTCGGCGCTGATCTTTACCTCGGACACGGAAGTAACTCCTGATGCTTTCGTCGGGCTCGTGTGCGATGCTCACCCGATCATGACCGGATGAAGTGGCTGCGGTGCCGGGCGAGAGGCGCGCTGGGCACGGGCCCGGGGCTCCGAAAGGGCCCAGAACACCGCGTCGATCACGATGCCTCCATGCGGCCAGTGCTTCGTCAGCATCGGCCCGCAGGGCACCCTCGCCGTGGCAACCTGACCAGTTTACCCACGGCGTTTCGCCACCCCGACGTGACCCCCGCTGCTCCGCGCTCTCCGGCAGCCCGGCGCCGTCCGCACGAACGCCCTGTCGCCGGTCGGGAGCCCGACCGGCGACAGTCCTACCGGAGTCAGTTCACACCATCCGCCACAACCGGCGGAGGGTTTTCACCGGGAAAAACGGACCAAGCCTAGGAAAGGCCACCGAACAGCGTGGTCACCGAGCCGTCGTCGAAGACCTCGCGGATCGCGCGCGCCAGCAGCGGCGCGATGGACAGCACGGTGATCTTGTCGAGCGTCTTCTCCGGCGGCAGCGGCAGCGTGTTCGTGATGACGATCTCGCTGATCGGGCCGTTCTTCAGCCGCTCCGTGGCCGGGTCGGAGAGCAGCGCGTGGGTGGCCGCGACCACGATGTCCGCCGCACCCTGGTCGTGCAGGATGTCCGCGGCCTTCGCGATCGTGCCACCCGTGTCGATCATGTCATCGACGATCAGGCAGACCCGGCCCTCGACGTCGCCGACCACCCGGTTCGCGACCACCTGGTTCGGCTTCAGCGGGTCGCGGGTCTTGTGGATGAACGCCAGCGGGCAGCCGCCCAGCCGGTCCGTCCAGCGCTCCGCCACGCGCACCCGGCCGGAGTCCGGCGCGACCACGGTCATCGGCCGGCCCTTGTACTTCTGCTCGACGTACGACGCCAGCGTGTCCATCGCGAACAGGTGGTCGACCGGACCGTCGAAGAATCCCTGGATCTGCGCGGTGTGCAGGTCCACGGTCAGGATGCGGTTCGCACCCGCGGTCTTCAGCAGGTCGGCCACCAGCCGCGCGGAGATCGGCTCCCGGCCGCGGTGCTTCTTGTCCTGCCGCGCGTACGGATAGAACGGCAGGACCACGGTGATCCGCTTGGCCGAGCCCCGCTTCAGCGCGTCCACCATGATCAGGGTCTCCATGACCCAACGGTTGACACCCTCGGTGACGGACTGGACGACGAACGCGTCCGAGCCGCGCACCGACTCATTGAAGCGGACGAAGATCTCACCATTGGCGAACTCGTACGAGTCAGACGGCGTCGGCGCGACCCCGAGGGTCTTGCCGATCTCCTGCGCCAGTTCCGGGAAACCCCGGCCGCTGAAGAGCATCAGGCTCTTACGGTTCTCCGCGACGATGCTGCCCATCGGCGTAACGCTCCCCGGGTCGAGGGTCTGTGTGTCACCAGCGGACGTCATCGTCGCCAGCAGATGCAGTATCTCCCCGTCAGCTGTCCGATCCATCGGGGTCCGCAACGTCGTTATTAGCCTCACCCTGGCTTGCGCGCGCCCTGCCTGCGGCTTCGGCTGCCGCGGTGCCCGGCCGGCGCCGCTCCACCCAGCCCTCGATGTTGCGCTGACGCGCGCGGGACACGCCGAGCGCGCCCGGCGGCACGTCCTCGGTGATCGTCGATCCGGCCGCGGTGTAAGCACCGTCGCCCACGGTCACCGGCGCCACGAACATGTTGTCCGCGCCGGTCCGCGCGTGCGCGCCGATCACCGAGCGGTACTTGTTGACGCCGTCGTAGTTGACGAAGACCGTGGCCGCGCCGATGTTGCTCTGCTCGCCGATGGTGGCGTCGCCCACGTACGACAGGTGCGGCACCTTGCTGCCCGCGCCGATCTCCGAGTTCTTCGTCTCGACGAACGTGCCGACCTTCGCCTTCTCGTGCAGCCGCGACTTCGGGCGCAGGTACGCGTACGGCCCGACGCTGGCCCGCGCCCCGATCTCCGCCTCGACCGCGTGCGCGCGCAGCACGGTCGCGCCGGCGCCCACGGCGGTGTCGATCAGCGTGGTGTCCGGGCCTACCGTCGCACCGGCGGCGACCCGCGACGTACCACGGATCTGGGTGTTCTGGTCGATCGTCGCGTCCGGCTCGACGGTCGCGGTGACGTCGATCCAGGTGGTGGCCGGGTCCAGGATCGCGACGCCGGACCGCATCAGCGCGGTGTTGACCCGGTCGCGCAGCCGCGCGCGCAGCCCGGCCAGCTCGACCCGGTCGTTGCAGCCGAGCGTCTCCTCCGGGTCAGCGGCCACGTGCACGCCGACCGGCTCACCGGCCGCGGCGAGCAGCCCGAACACGTCCGTCAGGTACTCCTCGCCCTGATCGTTGTCGGTGGAGAGCTTGCCCAGCGTGGTGCGCAGGATCGCGGCGTCGAACGCGTAGATGCCCGCGTTCACCTCCGCGATCAAGCGCTCGGCCGCGGACGCGTCCCGCTCCTCGACGATCCGCTCCAGCCCGCCGTCCGCGGCCCGCACGATACGGCCCAGCCCGGTCGGGTCGGTCACGGACGCGGCCAGCACGGTGGCGGCCGCACCCGCGGTCTCGTGCGCCTCGATCAGCGCGCGCACGGTCTCGCCGCGCAGCAGCGGCACGTCACCGTTGAGCACCACCACGGTCCCGGTCAGCCCGGCGTCCAGCGACTCCAACGCGATCCGGACCGCATGCCCGGTGCCGTTCTGCTGCTCCTGGCGCACGGTCAGCGCGTCCGGCGCGATCCCGGCCAGGTGCTCCGGCACCGCGTCACCGCCGTGACCGACGACGACCAGCGTGCGGTCCGCCCCGGCGGCGCTCGCGGCGGCCAGCACGTGGCCGACCAGCGTGCGGCCGAGCAGCGGGTGCAGGACCTTGGGGAGGCTTGACTTCATCCGCTTGCCCTCACCGGCGGCGAGGACGATGACGGTGCGGGGCCGGGCCTGGCTCACGAGATGCTCCGATTCAGGCGGTAGCGGGGTGCGGCCCCATGCTAGGCCAGAAGGGGCGATCGGGCCGGGGAACCCCCAGTCGCGAATCGGACGGCGGTCTCGATCGTGGGAGAGCTCGGCCGCTAGGACTCGAACCTAGAATGTCGGGACCAAAACCCGAAGTGTTGCCAATTACACCACGGCCGATCGCAGCGCCCCGTCAGCCTAGCGCCTCCCCGCACCGGTACGGAATCGACATTGCCCCGCCCCGCCGGGAACCGCCACGATCGGCGAGCCTGGCAGGATGAGCGGATGGCCGACGACACCGCACCCGTCCCGGAGGCCCGCCGAGCATCCGCCCGCACCACCAAGGGCAGCTCCCGGGTGCGCATGTCCGCCGCCCAGCGCCGCGAGCAACTCATCATGATCGGCCGCCAGCTCTTCGCCGAGCGCGGCTTCGACGCCACCTCGATCGAGGAGGTCGCGGCGCGCGCCAAGGTCTCGAAGCCGGTCGTCTACGAGCACTTCGGCGGCAAGGAGGGCCTCTACGCCGTCGTCGTCGACCGCGAGGTCCGCTCCCTGCTCGACCGGATCACCACCGCACTCACCGCCGGTCACCCCCGCGAGCTGCTCGAACAGGCCGCCCTCGCGCTCCTGGAGTACATCGAGGTGGAGACGAACGGCTTCCGCGTCCTCACCCGCGAATCCCCGCTGCTCTCCGCGTCCGGCAACTTCTCCAGCGTCATGAACGACGTCGCCCACCAGGTCGAACACATTCTCGGCGACGAGTTCGAGTCCCGCGGCTACGACCCCAAGCTCGCCGAGCTCTACTCCCAGGCCCTGGTCGGCATGGTCGCCCTGGTCGGCCGCTGGTGGCTGGAGGTCCGCAAGCCCCGCAAGGAGGTGGTCGCCGCCCACCTGGTCAACCTCTCCTGGAACGGCCTCTCCAACCTCGACGCCAAGCCCACGCTGATCACCCGCCCGGCCAGATAGGCCCAACCCCGGATCTTCCCGCTTCCCGGGTGGTCACCACCCGCACGCTCCAGCGGGCACCGGTCGTCGCCGGCGCTCCTCCCCGCACGTCCCGCCGCCGGTCACCACACCCCCACGACTCCCCGGCGCCCGCTATCCCGGGCCGCCGCCCCGCTACACCCACACCGGACGCCCCGGCCGCATTAGCCTGATCACCCGCCTGAAGCCCGTTTCGCCCGTCTGATCACGTTCACCCCACCCAACCCGCTTTCCCACGCCGCTTTGCTCTGCTTACCTACGCGCCGTGGCAGGATAAATCCGATTTATCCGGGCGCCGCAGCCGACGTCGTTATCGGTGGCGAGCGATCAGCCAGCACGGGTGAACCGTGGACCGCGGGCATACCGCGGGAGCAATGTTGAGCCCGGTAAGCAGAGCAAAGGCGGGTGGGGAGGGACGCGCGATCGCGGGCTGTGGATCTTGCAGGACGACTGCCCAGCGCCTGCGACCGATCGGTGGCGGGCGGGTCGCTGCCGGGCGGGTGCGGCCGCCGCGACGAGGCGGCAGCTACGGCGACGGGGCGGCAGGAACGGCGACGGGGCGACGCTGGTCGCGTCGTCGCCGCGGTGGCCGGTGACGGAGGTCAGCCCTTGGCCGGGGTGGCGGGGCCGGGGCGGAGCGCGCCCTTGGGGCGGGCGGGCTCGGGCGGGCCGGCCTTGTCGTAGAGGCCGGCGGTGAGGATCAGCGTGCCGAGGACCAGCGAGACGATCGCGTTGACCATGGACCAGTTGAGGATGTTGAGGTCGGTGCGCATCACCGCGATGCCGGCCAGGCCGCCGGCCAGCAGCACCCAGCTGCCGTAGTAGTTGATCCAGTGGCTGATGTCGCCGCCGATCACGTAGCCGGCCACCAGGATCGCCCCGAGCAGGATGGAGAGCAGCGAGAACGCCATGTTGGTCTTCAGCCAGAGCGCCCAGATGCTCTCCCGGGAGAAGAACTCCTCGCCGGCGGACGCCATCACGCCCATGATGCCGAACGCCAGGATGAAGACGCCGCACAGGCCGGAGACCGCCCGCCAGAACGGCCGCAGGGGGTGATTGATCGGGATGTGAGCCATGTCGCCCACCTTCCTAGCGCGCTCGTCGGCCATGGAACCGGTGTTCCCACCGTCCGCGGGACCACACCTGCACTCCATCCTTCCCCACCGCACCTGCGCATATGCACGAAACCGCCCAGAGTGCGGGGCACCCTGGGCGGCGGCGGAGCGGGGGAACGTACTAGTGCGTGGTGGCGACGGAACGGTTCGCCGGGGCGCTGCGCGAGTAGAGGCCGGCCGTGATCAGCAGCGTGCCGACCACGAACCACACGATCGTGGTGATGATGCTGTGGTTCAGCACGTTCGCGTCGGTCCGGATGACCGCCAGGAACAGCATGCCGATGACCAGCATCGCCCAGCCGAGGTACGTGTAGGCGAGCGTGTCCGCGTTCCGGCCGATCACGGTGCCGAGCACGACCAGCGCGCCGATCACGATGGAGAGGAGCGAGTTTGCCAGGTTCGTGCCCTGGCCGAGCACCTCGCCGACGCCGATGCCGAGCGGCGACTCGCCGCCGGTCTGGATCGCGCCCAGCACACCGAACACGATCATGTAGAGCCCGCTCAGACCACCGACGATGCGGTAGATCGGCCGCAGCGGGTGGTTGACGGGCATGTGCGACGCCATCGGTCCTCAACCTCCAAGTGGGGCGCACGCCGGTCGCACGCCGCGATCATCCGAACGGAGATTGTGACGTATCCGCTCGGGCCGCGCCTCCGCAGCCCGGCGGGACGCGGCACACCTCACTACCCGTCACCGAGCCGGTCGGCGAGTTCGAGCCAGGCCTCCTCGGCCTCGGCGCGCTCCGCCTGCACCGCCTTGAGCTGTGCGTCCAGCTCCGCGACCTTGCCGTAGTCGGTGGCGTTGGCGGCGAGCTGCTCGTGCAGTTTCGCCTCCTTCTGCTCCAGCTTCGACACCGCGCGCTCGAGCTTGCCGAGCTCCTTCCTGCCCGCCCGCACGTCGGCCGCCGAAAGCGCGTCCGATTTATCGGACTTATCAGCCTTCGTGGTGGCGGTCGGCGTGGTGGGCGTCCCGCCGATCCGGGTCAGGTACTCGTCGATCCCGCCGACCAGGTGGGTGATCTGCCCGTCGCCGAGCAGCCCGTAAACCGTGTCGGTGACCCGCTCGACCAGGTAGCGGTCGTGGCTGGCCACGATCAGCGTGCCCGGCCAGGTGTCCAGCAGGTCCTCCAGCGAGGCCAGCGTGTCCGTGTCCAGGTCGTTCGTCGGCTCGTCGAGCAGCAACAGGTTCGGCTCGGCGGCCAGCAGGCGCAGCAGCTGCAGCCGCCGCCGCTCGCCACCGGAGAGGTCGGAGACCGGCGTCCAGAGGCGCTTGTCGGTGAAGCCGAACACCTCGGCCAGCTGGGACGCGGACAGCTCCCGGTCGCCGAGCTGGACCCGGCGGGCCACCTCCTCCACCGCCTCCAGCAGCCGCAGGTGTCCGGGCAGCTCGTGCAGCTCCTGGGAGAGGAACGCGGCCTTCACGGTCTGGCCGCGGCGGAAGACGCCGGCGTCGGGCTGCGTGATGCCGGCGAGCAGGCGCAGCAGCGTGGTCTTGCCGGCGCCGTTCGCGCCGAGCAGCGCGATCCGGTCGCCCGGGCCGATCCGCCACGTCACGTCGGAGAGGATCTCCTTCGGCCCGGCGTGCAGCGTCACGTCCTCCAGGTCGTAGACCTGCTTGCCGAGCCGCGACGTGGCCAGCCGGGTCAGCGACACCGAGTCGCGGGCCGGCGGCACGTCCGCGATCAGCGCGTTCGCCGCGTCGATCCGGAACTGGGGCTTTGAGGTACGCGCGGGCGGCCCGCGGCGCAGCCAGGCGATCTCCTTGCGCAGCAGGTTCTGCCGGCGTGCCTCGACCGCGGCCGCGACCCGCTCGCGCTCGGCCCGGGCCAGCGTCCAGGCCGCGTAGCCGCCCTCGTACGCACGCACGGTCTGGTCCGCGACCTCCCAGGTGGCGGTGCAGACCTCGTCCAGGAACCAGCGGTCGTGGGTGACCACGACGAGCGCGCCGCGCCGCTTGAGCAGATGCGCGGCCAGCCAGTTGACGCCGGCCACGTCCAGGTGGTTTGTCGGCTCGTCCAGGATCAGCAGGTCGGACTCGCGGATCAGCAGCGCGGCCAGCGCCACCCGGCGGCGCTCGCCACCGGACATCGGGCCGACCGGCGCGTCCAGTCCGAGGTGACCCATGCCGAGCCCGTCCAGCACCGCGCGCACACCGGCGTCGCCGGCCCACTCGTGCTCCGCGCCGAAGCCCTCGTCGAGCCAGGCGGTGCCGAGCACCACGTCCCGCACCGTCGCGTCGCCGTGCAGCGTCAGCGACTGCGGCAGCTGGGCGACGCGCAGGTCACGGCGGTGCGTGACGCGGCCCTCGTCCGGTTCCTCCTGCTTGGTCAGCATGCGCAGCAGCGTGCTCTTGCCGGCCCCGTTGAGGCCGACCACGCCGACCCGGTCGGTGTCCTCCAGGCCGAGCGACACGTTCGTGAGCAGCGCGCCGACGGCGCCGTAGCCCTTCGAGACGCGGTCGAGATTGACCAGGTTCGCCATGACTCCCCAGATGCTTGTTACAGGATGCGGGCACCGGGCACGGGACCGTGCGCGGTGCCGGCGGCACGGCAGAGGCCGGACGCCTCGATCTCCGTGGTGAGCGCTTCCGCGTGCGCGGCGTCGCGGGCGAGGAACAGCACGGTCGGGCCGGAACCGGAGACCAGGCTGGCACAGGCGCCCGCGGCGAGACCGGCCTTCATCAGACCGGCCAGGCCCGGCCGCAGCGAGAGCGCGGCCGCCTGCAGGTCGTTGCCGAGCGCGGCGGCCAGCACCGCCGGGTCCTTCTGCCGGAGCGCGGCCAGCAGCGCGTCCGCGGTGCCGAGCGGCGCGGGACCGTCCGGCTCGGCGCGCAGCCGGTCCAGCTCCCGGTAGACCTCCGGGGTGGACAGGCCACCGTCCGCGACCGCGACCACCCAGTGCCAGGAGTGCGGGCGGACCAGCACCGGGCTGATCGTCTCGCCGTGGCCGGTGCCCAGCGCGGTGCCGCCGTAGATCAGGAACGGCACGTCCGAGCCGAGCGTGGCCGCGACCTCGGCCAGCTGGTCGCGGGAGAGCCCGATGCCCCAGAGCGCGTCGCAGGCGACCAGCGCGGCGGCCGCGTCCGCGCTGCCGCCGGCCAGGCCGGCGGCGAGCGGGATCTGCTTTCTCAGGTGCAGCCGGGCGTGCGCGGGGACGCGGGCGTAGTCGGCCAGCGCCTGCACCGCGCGGATGATCAGGTTGGTGCCGTCCAGCGCGAGCGAGCCGGTGCCCTCGCCCTCCATGGTCAGGCTCAGCGTGTCGCCGCGCCGCGCGGTCAGCTCGTCGTAGAGCGAAATCGCCTGGTACACCGTGTTCAGCTCGTGGAAGCCGTCGTCGCGCAGCGGCCCGACGCCCAGGTGCAGGTTGATCTTCGAGGGGACGCGGACCCGCACCGGCCCGGTCATCGCCGAGCGCGGACGGTCGTCCTCCGGCCTCCAGGCCTCCGTCACCGCGCGGCGCCCCGGCCCGGGACGGCGCTCCTACCGGCCGTGTCGATCATGGCCGCCCACCTCCTCGTCCGCTCAGCTCGGCGCAACTCTACCGGCAAGCCGATCCGGCATGCGGCTCCGTGTCGGCGTGCGGGCGTCGCCGGGGCCCGGCCGGCGCACCGGCGGGGAGCCTCAGGAACCCGCTGCGGCCGCGATCGCGATGAACTGTTCGACGTCCAGCTGCTCGCCCCGGGTGCGCGGGTCGATCCCGGCGGCGAGCAGCGCCTTCTCCGCCAGGTCCGGCCCGCCGGCCCAGCCGGCCAGCGCGGCGCGCAGCGTCTTGCGCCGCTGCGCGAACGCCGCGTCCACCACGGCGAAGACCTTCTCCCGCGGTACGCCGTCGCGTGGCGGCTTCCGGCGGCTGAACGCGACCAGTCCGGAGTCCACGTTCGGCACCGGCCAGAACACGTTCGGCGGCACCTTGCCGGCCGGCCGGGACGGGCCGTACCAGGCGAGCTTCACCGACGGAACGCCGTAGATCTTGGAGCCGGGCGCCGCGACCAGCCGGTCCGCGACTTCCTTCTGCACCATCACCAGGCCGGTGCGCAGGCTGGGCAGCGTGGCCAGCAGGTGCAGCACGACCGGGACCGCCACGTTGTACGGCAGGTTCGCGACCAGCGCGGTCGGCGCCGGCTCGGGCAGCACGGTGACCTTGAGCGCGTCCAGGAGGTGCACGGTGAGCCGGTCCGCCCGGTCCGGCAGCCGCTCCGCGGCCGTGCGCGGCAGGCGGGCGGCGAGCACCGGGTCGATCTCCACGGCGTGCACGTGCCGGACGGCGCCGAGCAGGCCGAGCGTGAGCGAGCCGAGGCCGGGGCCGACCTCCAGCGCCACGTCGTCCGGCGTCAGCTCGGCCGCGGCCACGATGCGCCGTACCGTGTTGGGGTCGTGGACGAAGTTCTGCCCGAGCCGCTTGGTGGGCGCCACGCCGAGGCTGGCCGCCAGCTCGCGGATCTCCGCGGGCCCGAGTAGTCCGTCCATGACGTGCGATCCTAGAGCCTGTATCGAATTGGGGGCCGTAGCTCGGCATCCCACGTCGACACAGGCTCTGGGCCGCCTCGGGAGCGAGGCGGCCCAGGGAGGAGCTAGCGGGCGTGCTTGAGGCCGGTGGTGAAGGCGCGCCACGAACCGGGCGAGAAGGCCAGTACCGGGCCGGCCGGGTCCTTGGAGTCACGGACCGCGACGACCGCACCGAGATTGTCCGCGACCTCGATGCATTGGTTGGCGCCACTTCGGCTGGACTTGCGCCAGAGGGCGCCCGACGAGTCAATCACTGCGATTCAACTCCTTTATCAGGCTTGCGATCATGGCCGCTGAATCACCCTCGCTCAGCGCCGACGCCGCAAGGCTAACCCAAACTTCTTCATAGGCCTCGATCTCTTGGGATTTGTCGAGATAGATCGCCCCTGTGAGTGATTCGCTGTAGACCGTTGGAGGTTCCCTACGCTCATTTCCCTCGGATGGAAATTCCAAAATCGTGAAAGCGCCGGCCACCGACGCGCGATGCAACCCGATCGCGAGCGGCAGGATCCGTATCGATATATGTGGCTGTTCGCCCGCCTTCTGCAGATACGCCAGCTGCCGGGCCATCACGCCGGGCGGGCCCGGGTCGCGGCGCAGCACCGTCTCGCAGACGATCGCCTCCAGCGCCGGCGGCTCCGGGAACGACCGGGCCAGCAGCTCCTGCCGCTCGCGGCGCAGGTCGACCCGGCGGCGGCGCTCCTCGTCACCCATGCCGGGCTGGTCGGCCCGGATCGCCGCGTCCGCGTAGTCCCTGGACTGAAGCAGGCCGGGGACCAGGGACGGCTCGTACATCCGCAGCCGGGACGCGGCCGCCTCCATGCCGACGTACACCTCGAACCAGCGCGGCACCACGTCGCCGTACGAGTGCCACCAGCCCTTGGCCTTCGTCTCCTTGGCCAGCGCGACCAACGCCTGCGTCATCTCCTCGGACGCGCCGTAGCGCTGGCAGAGCACCTTCACGTCGGCGCCCCGGACCGGCACCGCGCCCTTCTCGATCCGCCACAGCTTCTGGATTGAGCACTCCAGCTCCGCGGCGGCGGCCTTCACCGTGACACCGGCCTGCTCACGCAGGCGGCGTAGGTATCGGCCCAGCTGGCGGCGTGGGACCGTCGATCCCGGCTCGGCGTCCACGGGCTTCCTCCGCTCAGGGAATGCTCTGGCTTCCGTCATGGAATGCCTACCGACCGATCAAGGCGAAAGTCAATGGCGCGGGACGATTTCCGGCCACGGAATATTGCACCGGCGGTGCTTTGCCCAAATGATTGGACGGCGCGGCCCGGTTCCCGGGCCCTCGACGTCCACTGCCGCGGCCGGGCGGCACACGACGGGGAGGCGATGCCGCCCCGTTCGAGTCAGTCCGGGAGGTAACACGGTGCCGTACGGGCGAAGATGCCGCCATTCACGCTCCCGGGGTCCGGCGCGGGTCCTATTCTCGGCACGCCGTCACCTGTCTGGGCGGACAAGATGAATGAATTTCAGACCAGGTCCTCCGACGCCGGCCCTCCGGGTGTCCGGCACATTCCGGATTCAGGCTGGCAGTGCGCCCGCTGCCGGTCCGAATGGCCGTGCGAATCGTACAAAAGGACCGCTCTGCGCGACTATCGCCGCGACCGGGTGGGGCTCGCCATGCTGATGGCGACGTACCTGCACCGGTTCGCGCGGGACCGGCCGGCCGCCGAGTGCGCGCGGGCCGGTGCGCGCTTCCTGGGCTGGTGCCGTACCCGGCGTCCGGGGCGGGCGGCGTGGTGAGCCCGCCGGCCCGCCGCCCGGCACCGGCCGAGCCGGTCGTCGGCGAGACGCTGCACCTGCGCGAGCCGGACTACCGGTTCGGCGTGGGCGCGCTGATCGCAACCGTGTCGTTCGTGGTGGACGTGGTGCACTTCGACAACGAGCCGTGGTGGCACATCCGGGCCTGGTGCCGGCGGGCGCCGTCCGACCCGGGCGCGCAGCGCGAGCTGTACGTGCGCGCCCGGTCCGTCCCCCAGGCCCGGTATCCGGCCGCGTTCCGGTGACCGCGCGTCACCAGCCGCCGAACGCGCGCTCGCCGTTCGCGGAGACCGCGGCGCACAACTCGGCCAGGTCACGGCCGGTGGTCTCGGCCAGCGCGCGCATGGTCAGCGGGATCAGGTAGGACGCGTTCGGCCGGCCGCGGAACGGGGCCGGCGTCAGGTACGGCGCGTCCGTCTCCACCAGCAGGTGCTCCGGCGGCGTGATCCGGGCCGCCGCGCGCAGGTGCTCCGCGCTCTTGAACGTCACGGTCCCGGCGAAGCTGAGCAGGTACCCGCGCCGCACGCACTCGGCCGCGAACTCCGCGTCGCCGGAGAAGCAGTGCAGCACCACGGTGTCCGGCGCGCCCTCGGCGTCCAGCACGCGCAGCACGTCCGCGTGCGCGTCCCGGTCGTGGATCATCAGCGCCTTGCCGTACCGCTTGGCGAAGCCGATGTGCGCGCGGAAGCTCTCCTCCTGCGCGGCCCGCCCGTCCTCCCCGGTGCGGAACGTGTCCAGCCCGGTCTCGCCGATCGCCCGCACCCGGTCGTGCGCGGCCAGCGCCTCGATCTCCCGCAGCGCCTCGTCCAGCCGGTCGCCGAGCCGGGGCGCGTCGTTCGGGTGCAGCGCGACCGCGGCCAGCACGGACGGGTGCGTCGCGGCCAGCTCCGCGCTCCACCGCGAGGACGCCACGTCCACGCCGACCTGCACCAGCCGGTCCACGCCGGCCGCGGCGGCGGCGTCCACCAGCCGCTGCACCGGGTCGTCCGTGGCATCGCCGGGCACGCCGGCCTCGTGCACCGTGATGTCCAGGTGCGTGTGGCTGTCGATCACCGGCACCGGCAGTGCGTCCGGCGCGGCCGGGAACTCGCCCATCCGGCGCGGACTGGTCTTCTCACGGGAACTCACGAATGCCAAGGTTATCCAGCGCGCGACGCCACCCCGGTCACCGGCGGGTGCCGAGCGCCTTCGCGACGGCGGTGAGCAGGCTCTCCCGGTTGAACGGCTTCTGGATCAGCGTGCTGTTCTCGTCCAGGTGCCCGCGCGGGTTCAGCACACCGGCCGTGTAGCCGGACATGAACAGCACCCGCAGGTCGGGGTAGTGCGCGCGCATCTCCTTGGCCAGCTCCGACCCGGTCATGCCGGGCATCACCACGTCGGTCAGCAGCAGGTCCGGCCGCGCGCCCGCGTGCAGGTGGGAGACGGCCGAGGCCGGATCGGTGGCGACCGTGACCGTGTAGCCGGCCGGCTGCAGCAGGTAGCGCACCAGCTGCGCCAGCTCCGGCTGGTCCTCGACTACCAGCACGTGCCCCTGGCCGCGCAGGTTCTCCACCGGCAGGACCGGCGGCTCCTCGGTCGCCTCCTTGGCCGGCAGGAAGATCTTCACGGTGGTGCCGATGCCCGGGTCGGAGACGAGCCGGATGTGCCCGCCGCTGTTGTGCACGATGCCGTAGACCGTGGCCAGGCCCAGGCCGGCCGCGCCGCGCGCCTTCTTGGTGGTGAAGAACGGCTCGAACGCGTGCGACCGGGTCTCGGAGTCCATGCCGCTGCCGGTGTCCGAGACCGCCAGCACCACGAACCGGCCGGACGCGGCCTCGTCCTCCAGCCCGCCCGGGTCGATCATGGTGTTGTGCGCCTCGATGGTCAGCCGGCCGCCGCTGCCCATCGCGTCCCGCGCGTTGACCGCCAGGTTCGCCAGCGCCTGCTCCAGCTCGCCGCGGTCGGCCTGCACCACCCACAGGTCATCGTCGATCTTGAAGCGCAGGTCGATGTGCTCGCCCAGCGCACGGGTCAGCAGGTCGCGTGCGCCGTCCAGCAGCTCCGGCACGGAAACCGTGTGCGCGGTAGGGCTGCGCCGGCCGAACGCCAGCAGCTGGTGGGTGAGCGCGGCGCCGCTGGCCGCGGCCCGCATGATCGACTGGGCCATCGCCTCGACGTCCGAGCCGGGTTCCGCGTCCGAGGCCAGCACCTCCGCGGAGCCGGCGATCACGGTCAGCAGGTTGTTGAAGTCGTGCGCGATGCCGCCGGCCAGCTGGCCCAGGCTGTCCACCCGGCGCAGCTGGTCGAGCTGGCGCTGCATGTCCCGCGCGGCGATCCGCTCGGTGATGTCGCTGACCAACGCGAGCGAGCCGATGATCTCGCCGTCCGGGCCGAGCAGCGGCGCGGCGGACATCTGCACCCAGAGCGCGCTGCCGTCGGCGCGGATCAGCCGGCACTCGTACACCTCGGAGCGCCCCTGCTGCCGTTCGGCCAGCCGCTTGGCGAGCCGCTGCTGCCCCTTGTTGTCCAGGAAGCCGCGGACCGACAGCCCGAGCAGCTCCTCCCGGGAGATCCCGAGCATGCGGGCCATCTGCGCGTTCGCGAACGTGGTCACGCCCTCGCGGTCGAACTGCCAGACGCCGTCCAGTGTCGTCTCGACGATGTTCCGGTAGCGGTCCTCGGACGCCCGTAGCGCCTCGACCGACCGGGCGGTGTGCAGCGCGGCCGCGGTGTGCTCCGCGATCGCCCGGGCTGTCTCCACGTCCGGGTCCGTGTACGTGGCGCCCTCCGTGGTCCGGGCCAGCGCCAGGTAGCCGAGGAACGCGCCGTCGCTGATCAGCGGGCAGGCGAGCACGGCCGAGATCCGCGCGCCGGCCAGATTCGTCCAGTGCTGCGGCGGCGCGAGCTTCTGGAACTCCTGCTGGTCCATGGAGCTGAAGACGATGGTGGCGCCGGCCCGCAGCCGGTTCAGGTGCCCCTGGTCGACCCGGTCGCTGAAGCCGCAGAGGAACTCGCCCAGCATCTCCGGGCCGTCGTGCGTGCGGTGGTGTGTGATCATCGGGCCGAACCGCCCGTCCTCCCGGACCAGCCGGATGCCACCGCCGTCCCCGACGATCCGGGCGGCGGCCTCGGTGGCGACCTCGAGCACCGATTCCGCGCGCGTGCAAGCGGCCGTCAGCGCGGACGTGAGGTCGGTCAACGCATCGTGTCTGATTCGCGCCGCGGTCTCCATGAAAACACTATCCGCTGGTCAGAGCCGCTCCGGAGGCGGAATGAGGAACCTTGCTCGCGTCACCTTACGTTCACTGGCCGTCTACCATGCGAAAGTAGGTTGCGGCAGGTGAGCGTGTTTCCCGAGGCTCGTAACGTGAACGACGCGCCGACGGGCCTGCGCGTCACCGTCAAGGGCACCCTCCACCCGGCCGAGCAGATCGCCCGTGGTGCCGCGTTCGAGCTGTTCAGCACGGTGGAGGAGGACGGCTTCCGCCGGGTGTCGCGCGCCGGTGCGCCGGCGCCGTTCCACCGGTTCGTGCACGCCTCCGAGGTGGAGGGCGTCAGCGTCGGCGGTCACGCGCAGCCGGGGCTCGGTGTGCTCGGCGACGGCACGCCGGAGGACCCGCTGGACGCGCCGCTGATGGTGCCACTGTCCCGCGGCATCCGCTGGACGGATGTACACAAGGCAGCACAGAACCCGGCGTACCGGGACGATCCGATGCTGGCCGGCATCCGGCGCACCGCGTCGATCCGGCGCGGCACCCGCATGATCAAGGCGCTGTCCGCCGGCCAGATCGCCGGTTACCTGCGCGGCTGGCTGCCCTACGGCTTCTGCTACCGGGAGTACGACGTCGCCCACCTGCGCACGCCGGCCGACCTGATGCTGCTGCGCACGGACGGCGAGGCCGGCCGCGGCGTGCCGGAGGTGGTCTACGCGCTGCGCTGGCGGGCAAGTTCGCCGGACGACTACGAGATCCCGGCCGGTGCCGAGCAGAGCGGGCTGCGCGAGGTGCCGCCGCACGACCGGGTCGGCGCGCCGGTCCTCGGCACCGGGTTCACGCCCAGCGAGCGGCACCTGATCCCGGAGTTCGTCACGCGGGACATGGCCGACCTGCCGATGCCGGCGAACGCGGCGCTGATCGCGTACACCTCGGACGGCACCGAGGTGGTGCTCTACACCTATCAGCCGGAGCAGCGCGGCTGGCTGCGGATGGTCGGGCCGCAGTGGCGGCACCTGGTCACCGGCATCCCGGAGATCCCGCCGGACCAGGAGTACCTGCCGGTCGGCGACGCCGTGCGGTCCACGATCCTGGTCGGTACGTACGGCGAGCGCGAGTACGAGGCGGTCGCGGACCTGCCCGGCGGCTTCCGGGTGCTGGCCATGACGCGCGCCGCGCGGTACCCGGTGGAGAACGTCAGCCGGCGTGCCGCGTTCGGCCGCTGGCGCGGCGTGCTCTGCCAGGTGCTGCACACCGACTCCGGGTGGACCCGGCTGCGGCTGGCCCGGCCGGACGCGGACGCGATCGCCCGGCTCGGCGCGCAGTGCTACGAGCGCGGCGTCTACGAGGTGTGGGCGCCGGCGGGCGAGCTGTCCGACCACGAGACCGTGACCGTGCCCTACCCGCCGGCGTGATGCCTCAGCCGCCGAGGCGGGCCAGCTCCTCCTCGACGACGGACGGGTCGAGCTTGCGGAACACCGGCTTCGGCGCGGCCAGCGGCGTGCCCGCGACCACGTCGGCCGGCTCCCACTTCGCACCGGCCGTGTAGTCGCCGGTCAGGATCGGGTACGACGGACCGCCGTCCAGGTCATCGACCTCCTCGATCCGCGGCTGCGGCGCGTGCACACCGGTGCCGCCGAGCAGCTCGTGGATCTTCTGCGCGGAATGCGGCAGGAACGGCGTGAGCAGCCGGTTGCAGTCGCTCACCGCCTGCAGCGCCACGTGCAGGATCGTGCCCTGCCGCGGCTTCTCCTCCGCCGCCTTCAGCTTCCACGGCGCCTGGTCGGAGAGGTACTTGTTGACCTCCGCCACGATCCGCATCGCCTCGCCGATCGCCGCCTTCTGCCGGTGCTTGCCGATCAGCTCGCCGACCGACTGGAAACCCGCCCGGACCGTCGCCAGCAGCGCCTGGTCCTCCGGCGTCGGATCGGCCAGCGCCGGGATCTCGCCGAAGTTCTTCGCCGCCATCGAGATCGACCGGTTGACCAGGTTGCCCCAGCCCGCGACCAGCTCGTCGTTGTTGCGGCGGAGGAACTCGGCCCAGGTGAAGTCGGTGTCGTTGCTCTCCGGCCCGGCCGCCGCGATGAAGTAGCGCAGCGCGTCCGCGTCGTACCGCTCCAGGAAGTCCCGCACGTAGATGACCACGGCCCGGGACGAGGAGAACTTCTTCCCCTCCATGGTGAGGTACTCGCTGGAGACCACCTCGGTCGGCAGGTTCAGCCGGCCGCGCGGGCCAGGCTCACCGCCGCGGTCACCCTCGCCGGAGTAGCCGAGCAGCAGCGCCGGCCAGATCACCGAGTGGAAGACGATGTTGTCCTTGCCCATGAAGTAGTACGCGGCCGCGTCCTTGCCCTCGCCGTCCGCGGACCACCAGCGGCGCCACGCCTCCGGGTCGCCGGTGCGTCGCGCCCACTCCACCGACGCGGAGAGATAGCCGATCACCGCGTCGAACCAGACGTAGATCCGCTTGTCGGTGCGGTCCTTCCAGTCCGCGAGCGGGATCGGCACGCCCCACTCCAGGTCGCGGGTGATCGCGCGCGGCTGCAGGTCGTCGACCAGGTTCTTGGAGAAGCGCAACACGTTCGGCCGCCAGCCCTCGCGGGTGTCCAGCCAGGAATTGAGCGCGGACACGAAGCCGGGCAGGTCGAGGAAGAAGTGCTCGGTCTCGACGAACTTCGGCGTCTCACCGTTGATCTTCGACTTCGGGTCGATCAGGTCGGACGGGTCGAGCTGGTTGCCGCAGTTGTCGCACTGGTCGCCGCGCGCGCTGTCGTACCCGCAGATCGGGCAGGTGCCCTCGATGTAGCGGTCCGGCAGCGTGCGCCCGGTGGACGGGGAGATCGCACCGAGCGTGGTCTTCGCGACGATGTACCCGTTCGCGTACAGCCCTTCGAAGAGCTCCTGCACCACCGCGTAGTGGTTGCGCGTGGTGGTCCGGGTGAACAGGTCGTAGGAGAGGCCGAGGCCGTGCAGGTCCTCCACGATCACCCGGTTGTACCGGTCGGCGAGCTCACGCGGCGTGACACCCTCCTTGTCCGCCTGGACCTGGATCGGCGTGCCGTGCTCGTCCGTGCCGGACACCATGAGCACGTCGTGACCGGCCATCCGCATGTACCGGCTGAAGACGTCGGAGGGCACTCCGAAGCCGGAAACGTGACCGATGTGGCGCGGGCCGTTGGCATATGGCCAGGCAACCGCCGCGAGAACGTGACTCATGACAGTCAACTGTAGTGACCCACCCGGGAACGCCGCGAACCTATTGACCCGCCACTCCGGCGCGCAACACACCACACGATATGCACTCATTTGGCCACTATCCGTAGTCAAATGTGATGGTGACGGGTAGCCAGAACCACGATCAACCCCCGAACCCTTCGCCGGTACGCGATGCGGCCACCCCCGTCACGCCGAAGGCACCGGCCGCGGAGGTCCGGCACACCGTCCCGCTCCCGCTGCACCGCCCGGCCACCGGCAACACGAGCACGCGCCCGACCGAGGACCTGACCATGGTCCGGCGCCCCCGGCACGGCCGCCCGGACGACGAGACCACTCCCCCGCCGGCCGGCCCGGCCGAGCCCGCCGCATCCATCGAGGCCGGCGCATCAGCCGCCACCGCGGAGCCCACCGCCACCGGCGAGCCCGCCGAGCCCGCCGGAACCGGCGAGCCCGCCGGAACCGCCGGAACCGCCGGGTCCGGCGAGCCGGAAGCCGCCGGTACCGGTCCGCTGTCCAGCGCGGACGCGGCGCTCGGTAGCGAGAGCCAGGCCGGTTTCGAGGTCGTGGCCGGGTCGGGCGGTGCGGACGCCGCGCCGCCCGCACCGGCGCAGCCGTCCGCCGGCCGCCCGGTCTTCCCCGCGCCCACGGCACACCGCGGCGAGCCGGTACGCATCGCACCCCCGGAACCGGTGCACGCCGAACCCGCGGGTCCCGAGCACGCCGAAGCCCGAACCGCGGCCGTCGGCACCGCGCCGTCCGGGCCGGTGGTCCCACCCGCGCCGGAGCGCGCCGCGGTCGCCGCGCCGCGCGAGCGCGCCACCTGGCTGTCCCCGTCCGCCGGCCGGTCCGGCGCCGACGCCGCATGGCCGTCGCCCGGGATGCGCATGGGCCGGCCGTCCACCGTGGAGGCCGCACCGCGGCGCACCGGGGCCCGGCTGCCGCGCAACCCGGCCACCGGCCTGCCGCTGCTGGTGCTGCTGGCGCTGCTCACCGCGTTCTTCGCCTGGG
Organism: Catenuloplanes indicus; assembly: GCF_030813715.1. Taxonomy (NCBI): domain Bacteria; kingdom Bacillati; phylum Actinomycetota; class Actinomycetes; order Micromonosporales; family Micromonosporaceae; genus Catenuloplanes; species Catenuloplanes indicus. Next base: position 5,586,454 of record NZ_JAUSUZ010000001.1, on the reverse strand, counting down.
TCAGCGCCGAACCGCTCTGGCTGGCCGTCGGCCACGGCACGCCCGGCACCGCGACCGTCAGCCACTGCTCCGGGCCGACGCTGGCGCAGCGCTGCACGGGCACGTTCGTCAGCGCGCACTTCACCGCGGAGGACGTCGCCCTGCTCGGCGTGCCCGGCGGCAGCCGCGCCGCGGGCACCCGGCTGCCCGCGCGGATGGTGGACGAGGGGGCCGGCCGGGCCCACGCCAGCTTCCACGGTCTCGGCCTGCACCTGCGCTGGTCGCTCGGCCTGGCGCTGGTCCTCCTCTGCGGGCTCGGCATCGTCCGGGCGACCGGCGCGACCCGGCTGGAGACGCGCCGGTCCCGTACCCGCGCGGTCATGATCAGCCTCGGCGCGCCGCTGGCGCTGCTCCTCGGCTTCCTGATCGCCGCCTGGTGAGGCCCGGCCGCTCCGCTCAGCCGCCGGTGACCAGGTTGTAGACCTCGCGGCGGCGCAGGCCGTGCAGCGCGGCCACGGCGGTCACCGCGTCCCGGCGGGACACGCCGGTCGCTTCCTCCTCCGCCACCTCGGCCCGGAGCCGCTCGTCGGACGGGCGGTCCCCGGCGGTCGGCACCGCACCGGCCACCACCACCGTGATCTCGCCGCGCGGCCCGGACTCCGCGGCCCAGCCGGCCAGCGTGCCGAGCGCGCCGCGGCGTACCTCCTCATAGGTCTTGGTCAGCTCGCGGCAGACCGCGGCCGCCCGGTCCGCGCCGAAGACCGCCGCCAGGTCCGCGAGCGTGCCGGAGATCCGGTGCGGCGCCTCGAAGAACACCAGCGTGCGCGGCTCGGCCGCGAGTTCGCGCAGCCGGGACCGGCGTGCCGACCCCGAGCGCGGCAGGAAGCCCTCGAAGCAGAACCGGTCGCTCGGCAGACCGGAGAGCGCCAGCGCGGTGGTCACCGCGCTCGGCCCGGGCGCGGCCGTCACCGGGATCTCCGCGTCCAGCGCGGCCCGGACCAGCCGGTAGCCGGGGTCGGACACGCTGGGCATGCCGCCGTCCGTCACGATCGCCACCACGGCGCCGTCGCGCAGCGCCTCGACCAGCTCCGGGGTACGCCGCTCCTCGTTCCCCTCGAAGTAGGACACCACCCGGCCGGCCACGGTCACGTCCAGGTCCCGGGCGAGCCGGGCCAGCCGCCGGGTGTCCTCCGCCGCCACCACGTCGGCCGACGCCAGCACCTCGCGGAGCCGCGCGGACGCGTCCCCGACGTTGCCCAGCGGCGCACCCAGCAGGATCAGCCGTCCGCCGTCAGCCACAAGCTCACCTCGAAATCCCGTCGACCATCGATCGGAAGTGGGGGCGGGTTGCCCCCTCCACCGCCCATGCAGCCTACGATCGACCGGTGACCTCGGCGGCAACAGCGCAGACAGAAGGCCTCGCGGACCCGGCGATCGACCCCGACGCTCCCGCGAAGGCCACCTCACCTGCCCAAACGGGTGACGGCGGCGTCCCCGCGATCGTGCGGCGGCGCCTGGTCCCGTGGGATCGGCGGTTCGACGGCTACTCGTGGGCGGCCACCGGCTTCGTGGTGGCGATCGCCGCGCTGGTCCGGCTGGTCGGGCTCGCGACGCCGAAGGGCCTGATCTTCGACGAGGTCTACTACGCGACCGACGCCTACGACATGCTGTCCCGCGGCATCGAGTGGAACGAGGAGACCAACGGCCCGGCGTACGTGGTGCATCCGCCGCTCGGCAAGTGGCTGATCGCGCTCGGCCAGGCGGTCTTCGGTAACAACGAGTTCGGCTGGCGGATCTCCGCCGCGGTGGCCGGCATCCTGTCCGTGCTGATCCTGACCCGGCTGGCGATCCGCCTGTTCGGCTCCGTGATCCTGGGCTGCACCGCCGGTCTGCTGCTCGCGCTGGACGGGTTCCACGTGGTGATGTCGCGGACCGCGCTGCTCGACATCTTCCTGCAGTTCTTCATCCTGGCCGCGTTCGCCGCGCTGGTGCTGGACCGGGACCACCGCCGGCGGTACTGGCTGCGCGCGATCGAGCGGGGCACGGTGCAGCCGGCCGGCCGGGTGGTGTTCGCGTTCCCGGGCGGCGTGCCGTGGTGGCGGCTGGTCGCGGCGCTGATGCTCGGCTGCGCGCTCGGCGTGAAGTGGAGCGCGCTCTCCGTCCTGCCGGTGTTCTTCCTGCTGGTGTGGCTCTGGGAGGGCGGCGCACAGCGTACCGCCGGGATCCGCTGGGGTTATCTGAAGTCGATCCCGTACGCGCTGGGCTGGAGCCTGATCGCCGCCGTGATCATCTTCGCGGTCTACCTGACCACCTGGACCGGCTGGCTGGTCACCGACGACGGCTACTTCCGGCACTGGCTGGCGGACAGCGGCCGCGCCGAACCGCCGGTGATCGGCGCGCTGGTCAACCTGTGGCACTACCACGACGAGGCGTACGGCTTCCACAACCAGCTGGTGACGAAGCACCCGTACCAGTCGTGGCCGTGGCAGTGGCTGCTGCTGGGCCGGCCGGTCGCGTTCTTCTGGAGCAGCGACCTGCCGTGCGACGCGTCGCAGTGCGCGGCCGAGGTGCTGCTGCTCGGCACGCCGGTGCTGTGGTGGTCGTTCGTCCCGGCCGTGCTCGCGCTGATCTGGTTCGGCATCGCGCGGCGGGACTGGCGGGCGCTGTTCATCCTGCTGGGCGTGCTGGGCAGCTTCCTGCCGTGGTTCTACTACGCGGTGGCCGAGGGCCGGACGATGTTCTCGTTCTACATCCTGCCGGCGGTGCCGTTCTTCGTACTGGCCGTGGTCTACGTGCTCGGCGCGATCATGACGCCCACGTTCACCGCCCAGCGCCTGGACCCGGAGGCGGTGCTGGAGCGCCGCAAGATCGGCGCCGTGGTGCTCGGCGTCTACGTGATCCTGGTGGCGGTCTGCTTCTGGTACTTCTACCCGGTCTTCGTGGGTGAGTCGATCCCGTACTCCGACTGGTCGGCCCGTATGTGGCTGGGCAGCCGCTGGATCTGACCCGCGGCGCGACCGCTGATCCGCCGCGACCGCCGGTCTTCAGCGCGACCGCGTTCGATCTGGGGCCCGTCCGATCCGGACGGGCCCCAGATCTTTGTGCCGGCTGTGCCGCACGCCCTGCGCTCCCGTCCCGGCCGATGGCGCGGACCGGGGCCCCGCCGTGAGACGCAGAGCGCCCCCCGTTACCGGCCGCCGACGCTGATCAGCGTGCTTTCCGGGCACCGGGGTGTCAACCGTGGTGAATAGGAAACGACAGAACGCCGCACAACGGTTGATCGCCGCGGCGAACGACCCCCGATCGGCCGACAATGCGAACCGTAAGGATTTTCAGGGAGGCGACCGTTCCGGGACACAAAAAAGGGCGCGCTCCGATCGCCTGCCACGGGGGAAGCGGGCGATAGGAGCGCGCACCACAGATGTTAACCATCCGGGATCACCGGCACAACGGGTGGAGGGTGAACAGATCGCGCGCTCCAAATCCGTCATTTGCCACTAATGTATTTTTGCGGACATTTCGGACAGCAACTCCCGGTCCGGGACACTGTGGATCTTCCGCCCGCCCGGCAAACCGGATGTCTGCTGACTTTTCCCTCAGTCGCGTTGCGGACAGCGAAGGGTCGCACGGCCCGCCGTAACCTTTTCCGAGCCGCCGCAACATGCCACGTCAATCGCTTAAGAAATCGCCACAGGCAAATTCATCGAGGGCGTCACTAATGCCATCATCGGTTTTTCGTACCGTTCCTTCAAGCGATCGGCCATCATCCGGGCGAGTGAGTGGAGAGGCTTTCTCATCTGTGCTTTTCCTAATCTCGGGGAGTGACTCAGCACGATCCCCCCACTGACCGGTCGAGCACGCCGAGCGGCCTCGACGACACCCGCACCGCCTCCGCGGACCTGGGGCCCGACCACACGCTCCACCACGAGGAGAGTGATCTTCCGCTGGCCGGAATGGCCCACGCGGAAACCGCGCACATCGAACTCGGATACACGAAGGCCTATTCTCTGGATCTGCCGGCGGATTCCATCGACGACGACACGCTCGCCACCACGGTGCTGCCGGTCAACGCGCCGTCGGCCGGTCCGGTCTTCGTGGACACGACCGGCCGTCGCCGGCGGCGGCTGCGCAGCCTCGCGGTCGTGGTCGGCGCGCTCTCGCTGGTCTACACCGGCATGGTCGGCGTCAGCCTGGCCGGCGGCCCGGTCAGCCCGCGCGCGCTGCTGCCGTTCCCCGAGGTACTGGAGAACGTGGTCCCCGGCATCGTCAAGCCGGAGCCGTCACCGTCCGCGCCGGAGCCGATCCGGTCCGCCGAACCGCAGCGCGAGCCGGTGAACCCGTACCCGGCGTACCCGTTCCCGGCCCCGGACGCACTGCCGCAACAGCAGCCGCCGGCCCCGGCCCGGTCCGGCGGCGCCGGGCTGGGCGTGGCACCGACGCCGGCCCGGACCACGTCACCACGGCCGCTGGAGTCGGCGAAGGTGACGCCGACGCCGAGCCGGGTGCCGGAGGCGACCGGCACGCCGACACCGAGCGGCTCGCCGGTCACGCCCACCCCGTCCGCACCGAACGAGGGCGGTGGCGTCGGCGGTGGCGTAGGCGTCGGCGCCGGCGGTGGGGGCCCGCGCGAGGAGGCCGGCGGCACCAGCAACGGCAACACCGGCGGTACGGCCGGCGGCAACTCCACAAACGGCAACACCGGCGGCGGTACGGCCGGTGGCGGCACGGCCACCGGCAACGGCGGTAACGCCGGAAACGGCACCGGTACCGGGTCGGGTAGCGCAAACACCGGCAGCGGGGGGACCGGCGGCGGCACCGCGACCGGCGGGAACAACGGCGGCGCCGACGGAACGGGCGGGACCGGCACCGGCACCGGCGGAAACGGCAGCGGCGGCCCCGGTGCCGGCGTCGTATCGCCCGTCGAGGAGCCACCGGCGACCGGCGGAACAGGCGGCGGCAGCGCACTCCCCGCGCCGGACCCGCAGCCCGAGCCGCCCTATGTCGCCCCGCAGCCGCCGAGCGCACCCGCGCCCGCGCCGGAGAGCTTCCCGGCCGTCCCGGTCGCACCCGTCGACGAGGCCCGGCCGGCCGTGCCGCTCCAGGCCGTCGTCGCGGAGAGCGAGGACGACAACGACGGCGACAGCGACGGCAGCCAGGCCGACGAGACCGACGACGAGAGCCCGGAGATCGACACGTGATAGTGACGCCGCCCCGCTCGGACGCCGCCCCACCGCCCCGGCGGCACGCCCGCGCCACGACCGCTCGCCGTATCGTCCCGCGCCCGCGCCTGCTGGTCGCCACCACGCTGCTGGTGCTGCTGGTCAGCGTGCTCATGGTCCGCGCGTACGCCGGCGCGGCGCTCTCCCCGGACGGGCTGCACGAGAGCTCCGGCGAACAGGGCGCCGTCCCGGCGGAGATCGTCGAGGGCGGACCGATCATCAACACCGCGCGGGGTGGCACCCAGTCGTACCGGCTGCCGGAGAAGACCATCGCGCTGACGTTCGACGACGGCCCGGACCCGTGGTGGACGCCGAAGGTGCTGCGCACGCTTGCCGAGCACGACGTGGACGCCACGTTCTTCGTGGTCGGCAGCGGCGCGGCGCGGCACCCGGACCTGGTTCGCCAGGTCGCGCGGGAGGGGCACGAGCTGGGCGTGCACACGTTCACCCACCCGGACCTGACGCAGATGGCGGGCTGGCAGCGGCGCGTCGAGTACTCGCAGACGCAGATGGCGATCGCCAGCGCGACCGGCGTGAAGACGTCGCTGATCCGCTTCCCGTACTCGTCCCACGCGTACGCGATCGACGACGAGAACTGGCCGCTCTACCGGGAGGCGGGCGACCTCGGCTACCTGCCGGTGCTCAACGACACGGACAGCAAGGACTGGGCGCGGCCGGGCGTCGACCAGATCATCACGAACTCCACGCCGGAGGGGACGCAGGGCGCGATCATCCTGTTCCACGACGCCGGTGGTGACCGCGCGCAGACCGTCGCCGCGCTGGACCGCTTCGTCCCGATGATGAAGGAGCGCGGCTACCGGTTCGTGACCGTCTCGCAGGGCCTGACCCAGGCGATGGAGTCCGCGGCACCGGCCGGCAACGCGACCGCGCGGACCGAGCAGGCGGCCTCGGACGGCGAGATCTGGCGCGGCGCCGCGCTGGTGTGGGCGATCCGGATCGCGGACACCACGGTCGGCGCACTCGGCGTGTTGTTCGTGATCGCCGGTGCGCTGACGCTGATCCGTACCCTGCTGATGCTGCTCCTGGCCGGGCGGCACGCCCGGAAGCGGCGGGCGAAGGGCTTCCGCTGGGGGCCGGAGGTGACGGCGCCGGTCTCGGTGATCGTCCCGGCCTACAACGAGAAGGAGGGCATCGAGGCGGCCGTCCGGTCACTGGCCGGTGGCGACTACCCGCACATCGAGGTGGTGGTGGTCGACGACGGCTCCAGCGACGAGACCGCGGCGCTCGCCGAAGGGCTGGGCCTGCCGAACGTGCGGGTGGTCCGGATCCCGAACGGCGGCAAGCCGAACGCGCTGAACACCGGCGTCGCGTTCGCCAGCCACGATCTGATCGTGATGGTGGACGGCGACACGATCTTCGAACCGGACTCGATCCGGCGGCTGGTGCAACCGTTCGCGGACCCGACCGTGGGCGCGGTGGCCGGCAACGTGAAGGTCGGCAACCGGAACAGCCTGGTGGCGCGCTGGCAGCACATCGAGTACGTGATCGGCTTCAACCTGGACCGCCGGCTCTACGAGACGCTGCGCTGCATGCCGACCGTGCCGGGCGCGATCGGCGCGTTCCGCCGGCAGGCGTTGCAGCAGGCCGGTGGGATGAGCGACGAGACGCTGGCCGAGGACACCGACGTGACCATGGCGTTCCTGCGCAACGGCTGGCACGTGGTCTACGAGGAGAACGCGCGCGCCTGGACCGAGGCGCCGTCCCGGCTCGGTCAGTTGTGGAAGCAGCGTTACCGCTGGTCGTACGGCACCATGCAGGCCATGTGGAAGCACCGCAAGGCGCTGGTCGAGTCCGGGCCGTCCGGCCGGTTCGGCCGGGTCGGGCTGCCCGTCCTGGCGCTGTTCGGCGTCACGCTGCCACTGCTGGCGCCGGTGATCGACCTGCTGACGCTGTACGGCCTGCTGTTCCTGGGCCGCACCGAGACCCTGATCGCCTGGTTCGCGATGCTGGTCATGCAGATCGTCACCGCGATGGTCGCGTTCCGGCTGGACCGGGAGTCGATGCGTCCGCTGTGGACGCTGCCGTTGCAGCAGTTCGCGTACCGGCAGCTGATGTATCTGGTGTTGATCCAGTCCGCGGTGACCGCGCTGACCGGCGCCCGGCTGCGCTGGCACAAGCTGCAGCGCACCGGCGACGCGCTGGTCGGCACCGCGCCCCGGGACCGGACCCCGGTCGGCTGAGTCACGGAGGGGGTCCGGTGCTACCGGGCCCCCTCCAGCGCCCCCGCCGCGGCCGGGACCGGCGGGAAGACCACCCGCAGCGAGGTGCCCTGGCCGGGCCGGTCGGAGAGCGCGAGCGTGGCGTGATGCACGTCGAGGATCCGCTTCGCCACCGCCAGCCCGCGGTCCGGCCCGTCGTCCAGCTGCGCCACCGCGCTGTAGTACAGGTGGGTGAACAGGCTGGGCCGCTCGGTGTCCGGCTGGTCCAGGTCGTCCAGGCGGACGGCCGGGCCGCCCTCGGCCTCGGTGGTCACCCGTACCCGGCCGCCGGGAGACGTGTACTTCACGGTCGCGAAGAGCAGGTGCATGACGACCTGCTCCAGCCGTACCGGGTCCGCGTAGATCGGCAGCGGCGGTCCCTGCCCGTGCAGGATCCAGATCTCCTTGGTCGCCGCGATCGGCCGGACCGCCTGCACCGCGCGCTCGGTGATCCGAGTCAGGTCGACCTCGCGCAGGTGCAGCGCCTCGTAGCCCTCGTTCTCCGGGTCGGCCATCGCCAGCAGGTGCGCGACCAGCTGCCGCATCGGGTCCAGGTGCTGCCGGGTGGTCCGGACCAGCGCCTCGGCCAGCACCGGGTCCGGCTCCCGGTCGGTGCTGACCGTCTCCAGGTACGCCCCGAACTCGTGCAGCGGCGCGCGCAGGTCACCGGCGAGCAGGTTCGCGAAGTCGTCCCGGCGGCGCTCGATGTCCTGCAACCGGGCCACGGTCCGGTTCAGTGCCTTCGCGTACCGCCGGAGTTCGAGCTGCGCCGTGACCTGACGGGACAGCGCGCGCAGCGCCTGCAGTTGGTCCAGGGTGAGCCGGCGCGGCTCGGAGTCGACCACGCACAGCGTGCCGAGCGCGAAGCCGTCGCTGGTGACCAGCGGCGCACCGGCGTAGAACCGCACACCCGGGTCACCGACCACCATCGGGTTGTCCGCGAAGCGCCGGTCCTGGTGCACGTCCGGCACCACCATCAGGTCCTTGCCGAGGATGGCGTGGGCGCAGAACGAGACCTCGCGCGAGGTCTGGTCGGCCTCCAGCCCGACCTTGGCCTTGAACCACTGCCGGTCCGCGTCGACCAGGCTGACCAGCGACATCGGTACGCCGCAGACGTGCGACGCGAGCTTGACGATGTCGTCGAACTCCTGCTCCGGGTCGGTGTCCAGCACCTCCAGGTCGTGGAGCGTGGCGAGCCGTCCGGCCTCGTTCTCCGGCTTTGCCGCTTCCATCCGGCCACCTCCGCTGCTGTTCCGGGTCGCTGCCAGAGATATCAGCCGCAAGGTGCAGAACAGGCCGAACCGGAACTCAGGCGTCCGAACCGGTGTAGCTGAACCAGTCGAAGTGCACGGTTCCGCGCAGCGCGGACAGCCCGATCACCCGGCCGGTGAAGCCGCCCGCGACCTCGGTCGACAGGTACCGGCCGTCCAGCTCGGCCAGCGAGACGAACTCGTCGTCCGCGACCAGCCCGAGCCGGACCAGGTCCGGCGAGTCGGTGGGCGAGTCCGGGTCCGGGCCAGCCGCGTCGATCGCCACGGTCAGCAGCACCGGGCCCGGCGGCCGGCGGTGGATGCCGAGCACCTGGCGCAGCGGGCCGATCCGGGCCTCCGCGACGACCTGGTCGCCGTCGACGTGCACGCCGTACCAGTGCCGCTCGTCCAGCCGCACCATCAGGCCGCCGGCCGCGCCCGGCTCCGCGTCCGCCCGGGTCTGCACGCGGCAGCTCAGGTGGGTCTGGCGGCGGCCGGCGAATCCGCCCTCCGGCACGGTCAGCCAGCCCTCCCGGACGTCGAGCCGGGCCGTCGCGACGCGCGGCTGGATCCACCGGGGGTGCAGCCGCGGCCCGGTGAAGTCGTCGCGCTCCTCGTCGCCGGACTCCGGCCAGGGCGCGGCGGGCAGCGTCGGCCCCTCGGTCACCGGCGCCACGTCGCCGATCACCGGCCAGCCGTCCGCCCAGGTCACCGGCGCCAGGAACGTCTCCCGGCCGAGCACGTGATACCCGGGGCCACCGCCGCGCGGACGTACGCCGAGGAAGAGCAGCCACCAGGTGCCGTCGTGCGCCCGGATCAGGTCGCCGTGGCCGGTGTTCTGGATCGGCCGGCCGGTGCTGCGGTGGGTGAGGATCGGGTTGGCCGGGCACGGCTCGAACGGGCCGTCCGGGCGCGGGCCGCGGGCGATCGAGACGCCGTGCCCGCGCTCGGTGCCGCCCTCCGCGATCAGCAGGTACCACCACTCGCCGATCCGGTAGAGGTGCGGCGCCTCCGGGAACTGCACGCCGGGCGTGCCGGACCAGATCCGCCGCGGCGTCTCCAGCGTCTCGCCGGTCTTCGGGTCGATCCGGGCCTGTTTGATCCCGGCGAACGTGCACCAGCAGTTGCCCTCGGCGTCCCAGGCGAGGTCCGGGTCGATGCCGGTGATGCCGGGCACCCGGACCGGGTCGGACCACGGGCCGGCCGGGTCGGTGGCGGTCACGATCACCGTGCCGCCGCCGGAGAGGTTCGTGGTGATCAGCCAGAACAGCCCGTCGTGGTGACGCAGCGTGGGCGCGTAGACGCCGCCGGACGCCGGCACCCGCGGGCCGAATCCGAGCTGCTCCTCGCCGAGCGCGTTGCCGATCTGCCGCCAGTGCACCAGGTCGCGGCTGTGCAGGATCGGCACGCCGGGCACGTACTCGAAGCTGGACGTCGCGAGATAGTAGTCCTGGCCGACGCGGCACACGCTCGGGTCGGGGAAGAAGCCGGAGACGACGGGGTTCCGAAAAGCGCCGATGGCGAACTCCCAACAAACCTCAAAGATCGATCAAAGGGTACGGTCGTGACCGTACCCTTTGATCTCGGCTTAATCCATGGTCTTGATCTTGACTGGGCGTCAGGACACCGCGCAGGCCGCCCCGTTGAGGGTGAACGCGGTGGGCGCCGGGTTGGTACCGCCGTGCGTGCCGTTGAAGCCGAACGACGTGCTGCCGCCGGCCGCGATCGCGCCGTTCCAGGCCGCGTTCGTGGCCGTGACCGCGGCGCCGGACTGGGTGACCGACGAGCTCCACGACTGCGTCACGGTCTGACCGGCCGTGTAGTTCCAGCGCAGCGTCCAGCCGTTGATCACGCCGGCGCCGGTGTTCCGCACGGTCACGTTCGCGGTGAAGCCGGTGTTCCACTGGTTCACGCCGTAGGTGACCGCGCAGGCGCCACCCGGGCCGGGCGTGGTCGGGTTCGGCGTCGGCGAGCCAGTGGTGCCGGTCGGCGTCGGCGTGGCGACCGTGCCGCCGAAGCCCGCGGCCGCGCCGTCGTAGGCCGGCTTCTTCGCGTAGTTGTCGTCCCAGATCAGCGCGGCGCCGTAGCCGGGGAAGACGTCCGGCACCCAGGAGTACCGGTCCGTGATCCCCCAGACCGTCACGCCGGTGCACCGCGTGACGTTCGCGCAGGCCGTGAAGACCTTCTGGTAGTCGCTCTTCTGCGTGGCCAGCTCGGACGCGTCGGCCGGCGTCGGCAGGCGCACGTCCAGCTCGGTGATCCGCACGTCCACGCCCAGGTTCGCGAAGCGCTGCAGGTTCGCCTGAAGGTCGGACGGGACCTGGCCGAGGATCAGGTGCGCCTGGAAGCCGACGCAGTCGATCGGCACGCCGCGGGCCTTGAAGTCCTGCACCAGGTTGTAGATCGCGGTGCTCTTCGCGTTGATCGCGTCCGTGGAGTAGTCGTTGATGCACAGCTTCGCGGCCGGGTCCGCGGCGCGCGCGGCCCTGAACGCCTCCTCGATGTACGAGTTGCCGATCCGCTGCTGGAAGATCGACTGGCGCCGGGAGCCGTTGTCCTCGAACGCCTCGTTCACCACGTCCCAGGCGACCACCTGGCCGGCGTAGTGACCGGCCACGTTCGCGATGTGGTTCCGCATCGCGGCGAGCAGGTCGGTGCCGCTGCTGATCCCGTCCACCCAGCCCGGGTACTGCTGATGCCAGACCAGCGCGTGCCCGTAGAGCTGCTTGCCGCTCGACGCCGCGTAGTCCGCGACCGCGTCACCGGCGGCGTAGGTGAACTGGTTGCGGGACGGCTCGGTCTCCGACCACTTCATCGCGTTCTCGGCCACCACCAGGTTGAACTCGGTGTCGGCGATGTCCTTGTACGCGGACTCGTTCAGATAGCTCGACGTGAGCGCGAAGCCGACCGTCTTGCCCTTCGCCGCGGCCAGGCTCTGCAGCGTGGTGGCGGCGGCGGCGAGCTGCGGGACGGCGATCGCGGCACCGGAGGCGAGCAGTACGGCCGCGGCCGCGAGCAGCGGGCGGCGGCGACGTCTCGGCGGGCGCTTCGAGTCGTCGGTCATCGGGAGTCGGTCCTCTCTGGTGGGGAACGCTCCCGGGGCACGGCGGTGGAGACGCCGTTTCAGTTCGAGTCACATCGATGGGAGCGATCCCAAGTATTGGCCGACCCACTCTCCAGCGTCAATCTCTTACCGGAAATGTCCCGGAAACCGATCAGAGTGGCGCGGTGCTGTCCCGGACCACCAGGTGGGTGGCGAGCTCGACGCGCGGCGTCTCGATATCCTCGCCCTGGGCCAGCCGCAGCACCGTACGCGCAGCCAGCAGCCCCATCTCGGCCAGCGGCTGACGCACCGTGGTGAGCGGCGGCGAGGCCCACCGCGCCTCCGGAAGATCGTCGAAACCCACCACGCTGATGTCGTCCGGCACGCGCAACCCGCGCCGGCGGACCGCCTCGTACACCCCGAACGCCATCTGGTCGCTGGCCGCGAAGATCGCGGTCGGCGGGTCGTCCAGCTCCAGCATCGCGGCGCCGCCGGCGAAGCCGGACTCGTGGTAGAAGTCGCCCTGGAACAGCAGCTCGTCCGCGACCTCGATGCCGGCCGCCTCCAGCCCGGCGCGGTAGCCGTCCAGCCGGGCCCGCGAGCAGAGCAGCCGCTTCGGCCCGGCGATGAAGCCGATCCGCCGATGGCCGAGCGACAGCAGGTGCTCGGTCGCGCTCAAGCCGCCCGCCCAGTTCGTCGCGCCGATCGTCGGGATGTCCATCGCGGGCACGCCGGCCGGGTCGACCACCACCATCGGGATGTTCAGCCGGCGCAGCTCGGCCAGCAGCGGCGGCGACAGGTCGGAGACCACGAAGATGACGCCGTCGGTGGCGCGGGCCCGCAGGTTCTGCAACCACTGCCGGGCGGACGTGGAGCGCTGGTGGATCGCGGAGACCACGGTGCCGACGCCGGCCGCGTGCGCCACGTCCTCCACACCGCGAATGATCTCGACGGCCCACGGGCTGTCCAGATCGTTGAAGACCAGGTCGATCAGGCTGGCGGAGACCCGGCTGCGGGCGGCGCGGCGCCGGTAACCGTGCTGGCGCAGCAGTTCCTCGACGCGCTCCCGGGTCTGCGGCGACACGTCGGACCGCCCGTTCAGCACGCGCGAGACGGTCGGCACCGAGACGCCCGCCTCCGCCGCGATCGCGGTGATGGTGACCCTGCGCCCCTCGCCGACGGTCACGGACGCCTCCCTCTTCGCATACGACTGTCCCGCCTATCTTGCCCCAGTCGCACCACAATCGGGGATCCCGCAATTTACGAATCAGTACCGGAACGACGAACCGGCCGGTCTCGAACAGGACCGGCCGGTTTCCGGGAACTCAGGTCTTACGGGCGCCGATGACGCGCTGTAGCACGATGAAGAGCAGCAGCAGCGCGCCCACCGCGATCCGGGTCCACCACGAGAGCAGGCCCTCGAACTGGATGATCGTCTGGATCACGCCGAACACCAGCACACCCAGCACCGTGCCGAGCACGAAGCCGGCGCCGCCGGTCAGCAGCGTGCCGCCGATCACCACGGCCGCGATCGCGTCCAGTTCCATGCCGATGCCGGTGTTGCTGTAGCCGGCACCGGTGTAGAACGTGTACAGCACGCCTGCGCCGGTCGCGCAGAGCCCGCTGACCGCGTAGACGCCGACCTTGGTCAGCGCCACCGGCAGGCCCATCAGCAGCGCGGACTGCTCGTTGCCGCCGATCGCGTAGACGTTGCGGCCGAACCGCGTGTAGTGCAGCACCACGAACGCGATCGCGACCACGATCAGCGACGTCACCACGCTCGGGTCGATCCGGTAGTCGCCCAGCGGGACCATCGTGTTCGCCGTCTCGGTGAAGAACGGGTGGCTGATCCGGATCGAGTCCGTGCTGATCACGTAGCAGAGACCGCGAGCCAGGAACATGCCGGCCAGCGTGGCGATGAACGGCGGCACCTCGAAGAAATGGATGATCGCGCCCATCGCGCCGCCGGACACCGCGCCGACCACCAGCACCAGCGGGATCACCGTGCCCGGCGACCAGCCCTCCTCGGTGATCAGCCAGGCGCACAGCATGGTGGAGAGCGCGAGCATCGACCCGACCGACAGGTCGATGCCGCCGCTGAGGATCACGAATGTCATGCCGACCGCGAGGACCAGCAGGAACGCGTTGTCCTTGAACACGTTCAGCAGGACCTGGAGGTCCGCGAAGTTGTCGTAGGTGAGCGAGCCGCCGATCCACATCAGCAGCAGCACGCCCGCGGTGGCCAGGATCGGCACGTACCGCTGGCGGCCGGTGAACACCTTGGCCAGCCGCACACCCGTCGGGGACGTAGTCGTGCTCATGCCGGCACCTTCGCGTTCGTCGTCGGCTCGGACGGGCTGCCGGACGGGGGTGGCGTGCGCCGCGGCCCCCACCGGCCGAAGACCTTGCTGCGGAACGCCGAGGACTGCAGCAGGCAGACGATGGTCACCACGACCGCCTTGAAGATCAAGGTCGTCTCCGGCGGTACGCCCAGCGTGTAGACCGTGGTGGACAACGTCTGGATCACCAGCGCGCCGATCACCGTACCGCCGATCGAGAAGCGGCCGCCGGTCAGCGCGGTGCCGCCGATCACCACCGCCAGGATCGCGTCCAGCTCGATCAACAGGCCCGCGTTGTTGCCGTCCGCGGACGAGACGTTCGAGCTGATCATCAGGCCGGCCAGGCCGGCGCAGAGCCCGCTGACCGCGTAGACCAGCAGCACCAGGCTGCGGGCGCGGATACCGACCAGCCGGCTCGCCTCCGCGTTGCCGCCGACCGACTCCAGCAACAGGCCGAGCGCGGAGCGGCGCATGACCAGCGCGGTGATCGCGACCATGGCGAGCGCGATCAGCACCGCGGCCGGCAGCGTGAACAGCCAGCCCGCACCGATCCACTTGTACGGCGCACTGTTGATCGTGATGATCTGCCCATCCATGATCAGCTGCGCGATGCCGCGGCCGGCCACCATCAGGATCAGCGTCGCGATGATCGGCTGGATGCCGATCCAGGAGACCATCACGCCGTTGAACGCGCCGAACAGCAGCGCCACGCCGAGCGCCATGGCGACCGCGAGCAGCACGGCGCTCACCGCGCTCTGGTCGGCCTGCCGGCTGATGTGCAGGCAGGCCACCGCGCCCGCGATGGACACCACGGACCCGACCGAGAGATCGATACCGCCGGTCGCGATCACCAGCGTCATGCCGAGCGCCACCAGCATCAGCGGCGCGCCGAACCGGAGGATGTCGACCAGGTTGCCGTAGAGGTGCCCGTCCTGCACCCGGACCACGAAGAAGTCCGGATTCTCGATCAGGTTGCTGAGCAACAGCACCACCAGCACCAGCACCGGCCAGAACAACCGGTGCTTCGTCAGCGCGGTCATGCCGGGTCCCCCTCCCCGCTCGCGATCGTCTGCATGATCCGGTCGGCGGTCAGCGAATCGTCGTTGGCCAGCTCCGCCACCAGGCGCCGGTCCCGCAGCACGCCGACCTTGTGGCTGAGCCGCAGCACCTCCTCCAGCTCCGCGGAGATGAACAGCACCGACATGCCGTCCGCGGCCAGCGAGACCACCAGCCGCTGGATCTCCGCCTTCGCGCCGACGTCGATGCCGCGCGTGGGCTCGTCCAGGATCAGCAGCTTGGGCTGGGTGATCAGCCACCGGGCGAGCAGCACCTTCTGCTGGTTGCCGCCGCTGAGGTTGCGCACCAGCGCGTCCGGGTTGGCCGGCCGGATGCTCAACGCCTCGATGTACTTGTTCACCAGCTCGTCCCGGCGGCGCGGCGGCACCGGGCGCATCCAGCCGCGCGCCGCCTGCATCGCCAGGATGATGTTCTCCCGCACCGACAGATCGCCGACCAGGCCCTCGGTCTTGCGGTTCTCCGGCAGGAACGCGATGTTCCGCCCGATCGCGGTGCGCGGGGTCTTCACCGTCTGCGGTGTGCCGTCGATGACGATCGTCCCGGTCTCCGCCCGGTCCGCTCCGAAGATCAACCGCGCCACCTCGGTACGCCCGGAGCCGAGCAGTCCGGCCAGGCCGACCACCTCACCGCGGTGGATCGACAGGTCGAACGGCTGCACCAGCCCGGTCTTGCCCAGCCCGGTCGCCTGCAGGAACGGTTCCTGCCGCTCGAGCGCGGCCAGCTCGCGCCGCGGCTGCTCCTCCAGCTGCTCCAGCACGGAGAGCTCGGTGCCGATCATCTTGGAGACCAGCTCGATCCGGCTCAGCTCCGCGGTCCGCCACTCGCCGACCAGGCGGCCGTTGCGCAGGATCGTCATCCGGTCGGAGATCTCGTAGATCTGCTCCAGGAAGTGCGATACGAACAGCAGCGCGACGCCGTCCTCCTTGAGCCGCCGCATCACCCGGAACAGCTGCTGCACCTCGCCGGTGTCCAGACTGGACGTGGGCTCGTCCAGGATCACCACCTTGGCGGAGATGTCCACCGCCCGGACGATCGCGATCAGCTGCTGGATCGCCAGCGAGTAACTGGCCAGCGGCGCGGTCACGTCGATGTCCAGGTCGACGCGGGCGAGCAGCTCGCGGGACCGCCGGCGCATCGCCGGGTAGTTGTTGATCAGGCCGAGGAACCGCGGCTCGCGCCCGATGAAGATGTTCTCCGCCACCGAGAGGTTGGGGCAGAGGTTCACCTCCTGGTAGACCGTGCTGACACCGGCCTGCTGCGCCTTGAGCGGGCTGCTGAAGTGCACCCGCTCGCCGGCCAGCACGGCCTCGCCGGCCTCGGCCTGGTAGACGCCGGTGAGCACCTTGATCAGGGTGGACTTGCCGGCGCCGTTCTCGCCCATCAGGGCGTGCACCTCGCCGGGAAAGAGCCGGAAGTCGACGCCGGCCAGCGCGGTGACGCCGGGGAACTGCTTGGTGATGCCCTTCATCTGCAGAATCGGCTGTGGGTCCGGCATGGCGCCGTGCTCCTCTCCTTGCTGCCTTTCCGTCGTGCAGCGGCGCCGCCGGCCCGGTGGACGGGCCGGCGGCGTCGCGGTCAGTACTGCCGGCTGGGCAGCGCGGCGGCGGCCTGGTCCTGGGTGAAGACGCCCTCCTCGGTGAGGATCCGCTTCTCCACGGTCTCGCCGGCCACGACCTTCTTGACCAGGTCCATCAGCTGCGGGCCGAGCAGCGGGTTGCACTCGACGACCACGTTGATCTTTCCGTCGACCATCGCCTGGAACGCGTCCTTGACGCCGTCGATCGAGATGATCTTGATATCGGTGCCGGGCTTCTTGCCGGCCTCCTCGATCGCCTGGATCGCACCCAGCGCCATGTCGTCGTTGTGCGCGTAGAGCACGTCGATGTCCGGGTTGGACTGGAGGAACGCGGTCATCACCTCCTTGCCCTTGGCCCTGGTGAACTCGCCGGTCTGGGAGGCGATGACCTTGAAGTTCGGATTCGCCGCGATCGCGTCGGCGAAGCCCTTCTTCCGGTCGATCGCCGGGGCCGCGCCCGGGGAGCCCTGCAGCTCCACGATGTTGACCGTCTCGTTCTTGCCCTCGTACTCCTTGAGCAGCCAGTCGCCGGCGCGCTTGCCCTCCAGGATGAAGTCCGAGCCGATGAACGTGACGTAGAGCGAGGTGTCCTGCGAGTCGACCGCGCGGTCGGTCAGGATCACCGGGATGCCGGCCGCCTTCGCCTCCTTCAGCACCGGGTCCCAGCCGGTGTTGACCACCGGCGAGAACGCGATGACGTCCACCTTCTGCTGGATGAACCCCCGGATCGACTTGATCTGGTTCTCCTGCTTCTGCTGCGCGTCGGTGAACTGGAGCTCGATCCCCTCCGCCTTGGCGGAGTCCTGGATGGACTTCGTGTTCGCCGTGCGCCAGCCGGACTCCGCGCCGACCTGCGCGAACCCGAGGACGATCTTGTCGTCGCCGCCGGCCGCACCGGCGTCGTCGTCCCGCGTACCGTCGCCGCAGGCCACCAGGCCACTGGTGACCAGACCGGCCGCCGCGACGACCGCGAAAAGCTTCCTCCTGCTTGCGTGCATAGCTGTGACTCCTCTGCCGAAGAACGCCGTGTACGTCGCTGCCCCGGCCCGCGTGTGCCCGCGCGGACCGGTGTGCCGGCCCTGGCGAACAGGGCCCGGATAAGGGAGAAACGTTGTGCCGCGTTGCGTGAACCAGGTGCCATGTGCTGTGGTGCCATGTGCAGGTGGTGCAAGGGCTCGGCCGGAAGCGCCCGCGAAGTGCCCGATCGGGCATTACGGCGGCGCTGTCACGACCTCGTTACAAGGACGTTGCGCAGTAGTGTTAGCGCTAACAATCGATGAGTCAAGGGGTGTCCGGGGTCACAACTTGGCCACGATGATCACAAATACCTACAGGTCGGACCGAGAAATCGGTCTACCAGGGCGATCAGCGGCGTGCGGGTGAGCGATAACCTAGGGCCGTGACATCGACTCCCGACGCGGCGCGACCGGCGGTCATGACCGACGTCGCCCGGCTCGCCGGTGTCTCGCACCAGACCGTCTCCCGCGTGCTGAACAACCACCCCAGCGTGCGGCCGGACACGCGCGAGCGGGTCATGCGCGCGGTCACCGAGCTGAGCTACCGGCCCAACGCGATGGCCCGCGGCCTGGCCAGCCGCCGGTCCCGGGTGCTCGGCGTGGTGAGCTTCGACACCATCCTGTTCGGTCCCGCGTCCACATTGCTCGGCATCGAGCGGGCCGCACGCGGCGCGGGCTACGGCGTCAGCATCGTCGCGCTGGAGCGGGTCGACCGGGCCGGTGTGCTCTCCGCCGTCGACGGGCTGGCCGCACAGGGCGTGGACGGCATCATCATCATCGCGCCACAGATGGCCGCGCAGGCCGCGCTGCACAGCCTGCCGCGCGGCCTGCCCGCGGTCGCGGTCGAGACCGGCCAGGACGGCGTGCTCCCGGCCGTCTCGGTCGACCAGGCCGAGGGCGCGCGGCTCGCGGTCCGGCACCTGGTCGAGCTGGGCCACCGCACGGTCTGGCACGTGGCCGGCCCCGGCGACTGGCTGGAGGCACGCGACCGCGTGCACGGCTGGCGTGCCGCGCTGGAGGAGGCCGGTTGCCCGGTCCCGCCGGTGATCTCCGGTGACTGGGGCGCCCGCTCCGGTTTCACCGCCGGTGCCGCACTGACCGGCCGCGACGCGGTCACCGCGGTCTTCACGGCGAACGATCAGATGGCCCTCGGCCTGCTGCGCGCACTGCACGAGCGCGGCGTCCGGGTGCCGCAGGACATCAGCGTGGTCGGCTTCGACGACATCCCGGAGGCGGAGTTCATGCTGCCGCCGCTGACCACGGTCCGGCAGGACTTCGACGAGGTCGGCCGGCGCAGCATCGCCGCGCTGCTGCGGATCGTCGAGGGCGCCGACGAGGACTCACCGGAGCCCCCGCCCGCCGTGGTCCCGCCGACGCTCGTGATCCGCCGCTCCACCGCCCCACCCCGCGCCTGACCCCACGCCCCGCCCCGGGAGCCCCGCCCCTCGGCCGGCAGCCGCCGGCGGACACCGAAGGCGCGACGCGCACCCAGCGCGACGCAGCCCACGCCGACCCCTGGCTGCCCACGGCCCGAGCGCGAGGCTCACGGACATGACGAACGGCCCTTCCCGGAGCCGGAGAAGGACCGTCAGGCACTCGATCAGGCGGCGCCGGCGTCGTCCCGGCGTTCCGCGCGGTATTGCTCGTTCTGGCGGAGGGCCTCCTCGAGCTGGTCCTCGAGGATGATGATGCGGCAGGCCGCCTCCAGTGCCGTGCCCTGGTCGACCATCTCCCGGGCCCGTGCGGCGAGCCGCAGCTGGTAGCGGGAGTAGCGGCGGTGACCACCGGCCGAGCGCAGCGGCGTTATCAGTTTTGCCTCGCCGAGCCGGCGCAGGAAGTCCGGCGTAGCGCCGATGATCTCCGCGGCGCGGCCCATCGTGTAGGCCGGATAGTCGTCGTCTCCGAACATGTCATCGGATGGGGCCATAGACGTCCTCTCCATGTCGAGGGCCCCGGCGCGGAAGCGCCGGGGCCCAGGGGTTATGGGTAAACACCATCTACCGGCTCAGAAGCCGGCTTGTCGTATCCACACCCGCCGCCACCGGCGGCTCGGGGTGCGAGGATCGCATAAGCGTGACCGGAGACCACCTCTCGTTCGATGGATACTGCGGTAGCCGCCACGGAACCGTGAAGTCGTTCTCGCGGCGGGCGATCCAACGGTGTTCGGCCCTCCCTTTCCTCTGTCTCTTCACATTTTCGTGATGCTGCCTGCCGGTGCGGAAGCCCCACGCGAACTCATGGCCCCCGCACGTGCGGCAGATCTTGTGTCAGGCGGAGCCCTGAACCTGCATCAGCCCCGCCTGCGCCTGGTCTTACCGTCTGCGTCGTTAGCAGTCCCTACTGTCAACACCAGAAACACTAACCGCAACCGCCGAGAAAATCTAGTACCGCCGACCTAGTTTTTCTCGGACGCGTCGGCGGGAACCGTGACGGCCTGCGGCGTTTTTCGGTGATCGTTGATCCGGGACCTGCCGGCGTGCGTACTTGCTGCCGTACCGGGCGGCGAGACACGCGGGGTAAGGGCCTGGCGATCGACGAAGCTGGAGGATGCATTGCGACACGGCAGCAGCATCGACCTGAGTCTCCTGCGGCAGGGTGCGCACAGCGCGTCCATCGCCACGCTGCAGCGGAACATGGGCGAGGGAGCGCGGATCGTCGACTTCTGCATCCCCTGCAACCCGTACTTCCCGACGCCGGAGATGTTCGCGGAGCTGTCCGCGAACCTGGAGAGCATCCTGAAGTACTACCCGAGCAGCGCGGACACCATCACCAAGCAGCTGTGCTCCGCGCTCGGCCTGCACCCGCAGACCGTGGCGATGGCGAACGGCTCCACCGAGCTGATCACCTGGATCGACCACCTGCTGATCCGGGAGAGCGTCGCGATCCCGATCCCGACGTTCGGCCGGTGGACCGACCAGCCGCTGGAGACCGGCAAGCGGGTGGACATGTACCCGCTGCAGGAGGCGGACAACTACCAGCTCGACCTGGACGACTATGCGCGCTTCATCCGGCAGCGCGGCTCCCGGGTCGCGGTGATCTGCAACCCGAACAACCCGGACGGCGGCTACATCCCGCGCCGGGAGATCCTGCGCTTCGTCGACATGCTGCACGACCTGGACCTGGTGGTGATCGACGAGTCGTTCATCGACTTCGTGGACCAGGAGCGGCAGCCGTCCGTCGCGGCCGAGGCCGGCATCCGGTCGAACATGCTGGTGCTGAAGAGCCTGGGCAAGAACTTCGGGCTGCACGGCATCCGGTTCGGCTACATGGTGGCGAACCCGGCGCTGACCACGAAGATCGGCTCGGCGCTGCCGAAGTGGAACCTGAACTCGCTGGCCGAGACCGTCGTCCACATGATCAAGGACCACGAGGCGGAGTACCGGGAGAGCCTGCGCCGACTGTCCCGTGACCGGATGCGGATGGCGGACGAGCTGACCCGCGTCCCCGGTCTCACGGTCTGGCCGTCGCAGGGCAACTTCCTGCTGGTCAAGCTGGGTCCCGGCTGGGACGGCGTGGAGCTGCGCGACTTCCTCATCTCGCGGTACGGCATCTACGTCCGCGAGTGCGGCAACAAGCTCGGCATGACCAGCCAGTACCTTCGCTTCGTGGTCCGCCCGCCGGAGGACGTGCTCCGGCTGGTGGACGGCATGCACGCGTACGGGCGATACCTGCACAGCGAGGGCATGATGCACGTCGAGGCGGAACACGAGAACGCCGACCTCATCGTGCACCCGGCCAACCGCGCGGCGCTGACCAACGGGACCGGCATGCACGCCGTGGTCCGTTGACGGCACCGCCGGATGTGGTCGCACGACGGCCGTGGTTCCCGGATTGGGCGCCGGGAGCCACGGCCGTCGTTTCAAAGATCAAGATCTTGTCAACGGTACGGGTTCACCCCGCCTGGAGCGCATAGAGCGTGCTGCCGCCGGCCGTCGTGGCCGTGAAGTTCGCCTCCACCCAGGCCGCGATCTGTGCGGCGGCGCTGTCCGTACCGTCGCCACCACCGGGACCGCCGCCCATGCCGCCGCCGGCGATGTAGTAGCCGATCTCGCCGTCCGCCACGTACTGCTGGAACTCGGCGAGCGTCGGCGAGTTGTCGCCGCCCGACCAGCCGCCGATCGCGATCACCGCGGTGCCGGTGGCCAGTTCCAGCTCGGCCGCGGACTGGGAGCCGTTCACCGCGGCGGACCAGGTGCCCGTGGTGGCGGTCAGCAGCGCGGCCAGCTCCTCGCTGGTCCGCCCGCCAGCCGTGCCCATGCCGCCACCCGGCGTGCCGCCGCTCTGGGTGCCGCCGCTCTGGGTGCCGTCGCTCTGGGTGCCGCCGGTCGTGCCGTCGCCCGGTGGGACATCCGTCGTACCGCCGTTCCCGGCGCCCGGGCCGGGTGCCTCCGCCGTGGCGTCGGGCTCGGTACCCGTACCGTCGATTGACTGTGATCCTGGGTTTCCGCCGCTTGCGGCGGCCGGGCCGGAGGCCGGGATGGAACCGCTGTGCGGCTGACCGGCCGTGGCGACCGCCCACGCGGCCGTGCCGGGCGCACCGGCGAGCACACCGGCCAGCGCCAGCACCACCGCGGCGCGCTTGCGCCGGGCCGCGCCCGCCACCAGGCCGATCGCGGCCACCACGCCGGCGGCCGGCAGCACCCAGCGCAACCCGGGCAGGAAAGCCGGGTCCCGGGAGAGCAGCACGAAGCTCCACACGCCGGTGGCGAACGCCATCAGCGCGAGCGCGGAGCGTGCGGCCAGCCCGTCCCGGCCGCGCCACAGCTGGACCGTGCCGATGCCGGTCAGTGCGGCGATCGCCGGTGCCAGCGCGATCGTGTAGTACGGGTGCATGGTGCCGCTCATGAAGCTGAACACCGCGCCGGTGACCAGCAGCCAGGTGCCCCAGATCAGCAGCTGCGCGCGGGTGCCGTCGGTGCGGGGCGCACGGCGGGTGAACCAGAGGCCGGCGACCAGCGCGATCAGCGCGGCCGGCAGCAGCCAGGAGATCTCTGTGCCCATGCTGTCGCCGAACAGCCGGGTGAGGCCGGGCGAGCCGCCGAAGCCGGTGTTCCCGCCGCCACCGCCGCCGTTGCCGTCGCCGCCGAGGATCCGGCCCAGGCCGTTGTAGCCGAGCGCCAGTTCCAGCAGGCTGTCGTTCGCCGAGCCGCCGATGTACGGGCGCGAGTCCGCCGGCCAGATCTCCACCAGCGCAATGAACCAGCCGGCCGAGGCGACCACGGCGAGGCCCGCGACCAGCAGGTGCGACACCCGCCGCCCGAGCCCGGCCGGCGCGGCGAGCAGGTAGACCAGCGCGAAGCCGGGCAGCACCAGGAAGCCCTGCAGCATCTTGGTGAGGAACGCGAAACCGATCGCGACGCCGCACAGCACCAGCCAGCGCAGGCTCGCGGTCTCGGTCGCCCGGCCTACCGCCCAGGCGGCCACCACCAGCAGCAGCACGAGCAGCGCGTCCGGGTTGTCGAACCGGAACATCAGCACCGCGACCGGGGTGAGCGCCAGCGCTGCGCCCGCGATCAGGCCGGCGGCCGGGCCGAACCGGCGGCGCACGGTCGCGTACAGCAGCGCGACGCTCGCCACGCCCATCAGCGCCTGCGGCGCGAGCAGGCTCCAGCTGTTGAAGCCGAAGATCCGCGCAGACAGGCCCATCACCCACAGCGACGCGGGCGGCTTGTCCACCGTGATCGCGTTGCCCGCGTCGAGCGAGCCGAACAGCAGCGCCGTCCAGCTCTGCGAGCCGGCCTGGACCGCGGCGGCGTAGAAGCTGTTCGCGTAGCCGGAGGAGCTGAGGTTCCACAGGTAGAGCAGCGCGGTGCCGGCGAGCAGCGCGGCCAGTGCCACATGCTCGGCCCGGACTCCTCTCCGGGCCTTGGGCGGTGCGGCCGGGACCGCGTGCTTCGGCGGTCTCCGGGGTGCCAGCGTCGTCATCGTGTCGTCTCCGGGGTGTCGGGGGTGGTCAGGCGAGGCGGCCGAAGCGGCTGCGCAGCGTCTCCAGCGGCTGGCTCCCGGCGGCGAACGCGCGCCGCATCCGGGCGATCCCGCGCAGGTCGGCCCGCGCGGTGGCGACGATGTCGACCCGGCTGTCCGGGTCGTCGACCCAGTCCACCGGCACCTCGTGGATGCGCAGGCCGGCGCGTTCGGCCAGGACCAGCAGCTCGGTGTCGAAGAACCAGCCGGTGTCCTCGACCATCGGCAGCAGCTGGGCGGCGACGTCCGCGCGGATCGCCTTGAAGCCGCACTGGGCGTCGCTGAACCGCACGCGCAGCCCGAGACGGAGGATGAGGTTGTAGCAGCGCGAGATGAACTCCCGCTTCGGGCCGCGGATCACCCGTGCACCCGGGGCCAGCCGGGACCCGATCGCCACGTCGCTGTGCCCGGAGATCAGCGGCGCCACCAGCGGCAGCAGCCCGGCCAGGTCGGTGGAGAGGTCCACGTCCAGGTACGCCAGGACCGGCGCGTCCGATGTGGACCACACCGCGTGCAGCGCCCGGCCGCGGCCCTTCTGCTCCAGCCGGACGTGCCGGACGCCGGGCAGCTCGCCGGCCAGTCGCGCCGCGATCGCCGGCGTGCCGTCGACGCTGGCGTTGTCCGCGATCGTGACCCGGAACGGGTAGGGGAACGCGCCGGCCAGGTACGCGTGCACCCGCCGCACGGACGGTTCCAGGTCGTTCTCCTCGTTGTGGACCGGGATGACCACGTCGAGGACCGGCGTGGTCCTCCCCGAGGCGATCTCCCCGCTGCGGCACGCACTGGCGTGTGTCGTCGTGGTCATGCCGGAAACGATCGGCCGGCGCACTGTCCGGCGGCTCGGCGTTCCCTGTGCTCGCGCTGTGGGCTGTGGTGATCCGGGTCACGCACACCGGCCGCCGCGCGTGGTTCTAAGATCCGCGCCATGCCTGCGAAGCTGTCCACTCCCGACCCGGCGGCGCCGGCGTGACGGTCACCGAGCCGGAGATCGACGGGGTCCCGGTGCTGCATGCGGCGGCGGCCGGTCCGGTCCGCGCCGGGCTGGTCTTCCGGGCCGGTCAGGCGGACGAGACACCGGCCGTCGCCGGTGTGACGCACCTGATCGAGCACCTGGTGCTGCGCCGGGCCGGCGGCACCTGCGGCGGCGTATCGCCGGTGGTCACCACGTTCGCCGCGGAGGGCACGGCGGCCGAGGTGATCGCGCACCTCGAGCGCGTCTGCGCCGCGCTCGCCGCGGACCCGGCGCCGCACCTGGACGCCGCACGGACGGAGCTGGCCGCGGAGGCGGCGCAGCGGACGCCGACGATCTTCGAGTCGCTCGCGGTGGTCCGCCACGGCGCCCGGCACCACGGCCTGGCCGGCCTGCCGGAGTGGGGACTGCCCGCGCTCACCGCCGCGGACGTGCGCCGGTGGATCGCCACGTACTTCACCCGGGAGAACGCGGTGCTGTGGACCACCGGGGAGGTCGCCGGCCTGCGGTTGCCACTGCCGTCCGGCGTTCGCCGCCCGGTGCCGGACGCAGCCGCGGTGCCGGACCGGTTCGGCGCGTTCCGGCCGCCGCCGTACGACGTGATCGTCCGCGACGAACTGCAACCGGCCGGCATCGTCACCGAGGTCTACGCGGGTGTGCTGGAGCGGGTCGTCTTCGCAGCGGGCACCGGAGCCGCGGGCAGCGGCGCGGCGGGTGCCCGCGTGGGGGCGTACCGGGTGAAGGCGCACCACCGGCCGCGTGGCGACGGACTCGCCTCGGTCACCGTGCTCGCCGAGATCTTCTCCGGCGATCCGGGCCCGGTTGCCGGTGACTTCCTGGACGCGCTGGCCGCGTTGCGGGCGCAGCCGGTCCCAAACGAGCACGTCGCAGCCGCACGGCAGGAACTGGACCGGGCGCTGATCGCGCCGGACGCCGCCGCGACCCGGCTCCCCCGGCGCGCGTTCGGGCTGCTCACCGGCGTGCCGGAGCCGTCCGTCGAAGAGGCCCGCGACCGGCTGCGCGCGGTCACCGCCGGCCAGGTCGGCGAGCTGGTGGCCGCCTCACGCGGTCCGGAGCTGCTGCTGACGTCGTGGAACGGGCTGATCGGCCCGGCTCCGGCCGGCCCGGAACCGGTGGCCGGGCGGCGATTCCGGTCGCTGGAGAGCCGCCGGGCCGCGCTCACCATGGACCGGACCGGCATCACCCGCAGCTGGCCGGACACCCGGCCGGTGACCGTGTCGTTCGCGTCCACCGCGGTGCTGCTCAAGTGGCCGGACGGCGGCCGGCGGCTGATCGGCGCGGACGCGCGGCACGTGGACGTCGAGCCGACGCTGCACGAGACCACGGCGGACGTGATACCGGCCGTCGACGCGGCCGTACCGGCGGACCGGCACGTGCCGCTGCCGCCGCGCGCGCCGGACGCGATCCCGGTACCGCGGCCGCGCGGGAAACACCCGATCCGGTACGGCGGCGCCGGTGCGCTCTTCCTCGGCCTGGTCGCCTGGGTGCTGGCCTGGGCCGCGCTGATGCTGGCGATCACGCCGGGCGCGTCGTCCGCGCCGGTCACGCTGTTCGGCGTCTTCCTGATCGCGTGGATCTGGGGCGGTTTCCGGCTGCGCCAGGTGCGCAACACCACGGTCGCGCACCGCCGCCTGACCCGTGCCCGGAAGGCCGCGCGGCGGGAGGCAGTCGCGCGGGGCGCGGTGGCCCGCCCGGTCCCGGCCGCCAGTCCCAGCCGGTCCTGAGCCGCCGCACAGGCTCCGGACAGCCGCGGCCCACAGGCTGGTCCCGAAGGCACGCCCACGGATCGCGGGCAGCACGGAGGGAAGCAGCGATGACGACGGAGCAGACGATCCCGGCCGGGTACGACGACCGGCGCCCGGACGTGGTCGAGGGCACGCTGATGCAGCCGGCCGCCACCGGCCCGTATCCACCCGCGGTCACCGGACCGTACGCGCCCGCGGCCGCCGCCCCGGGCGTCAGCGACACCTCCGCCGGCTGGGGCACGCCGGTCTCCACGACGGGCGGCGGCTGGACGCTCAAGCGCGTGATCATCGCGTTGACCGCGACCGCGCTGATCGCCGGCGGCGGCGGGTTCCTGGCCGGTCAGGCGGTCGGCGGCACCGGCGACACCGGCACGCAGCAGGTTCCGGGCGGCGGCCAGTTCCCCGGCGGCGGCCAGAACGGCCAGGGCGGTCCCGGCGGCTTCGGCGGCCAGAACGGCGGCGGTTTCCCCGGCCAGGACGGCACCACGCAACAGGACGGCACCACGCAGCAGGACGGCACCACTCAGCAGGACGGCACAGCGCAGCAGGACGGCACGGCGCAGCAGGGGGCGACGGCCTGACGCCGTCGCCCTTTGCGGCGGAACGCCGCCGGACGGGTGTGGCACGGCGGAAAACGGGGCTGCGCCACGGGCTGAAGATCATTTAAGATCCGCGCCATGCTTCCCCCGTTGCCGGCACCGGACTTCGACGCCGCGACCCCGTACCCCGAGATCGCGGCCCTCCGCACGGCGCTCGGCGCCGGTGACTGGCCGGCCGTCCGCCGCCTCTGGGACGCGGCGGACTGGGCCGGCCGATCTCATCTGGTGAGCGCGGCCAGTGACATCGAGCGGCCGGCCGAGGCCGCGCGTCTGCGCATCGTGCTGCAGACCGCGCTGGACGCGGACGCCGGTGACCCGGCGGCCGGTGCGATGCTCGGCGCGCACCTGGTCTCGGCCGGCTGGCGCATCCGCGGCTCCGGATACGCACGAACCGTGTCCCAGCGGCAGTTCACCGATTTCCACGAGCACCTTCGCCGGGCCGAGGGCGCGCTGATCGAGGCGACCGCCCGCAACCCGGAGAACGTGGCCGCCTGGCAGTGGCGGATCACCTCGGCCATGGGTTTGCAGCTCGGGGCGGACGAGGCCCGCCGCCGGTACGACCGGGTGGCCCGCGTCGACCCGCACCACCTCAAGGCTCAGGCGAGCCTGCTGCAACTGCTGTGTCCGAAGTGGAGCGGCTCGTGGGAGCAGGCGCACACGTTCGCCCGCGAGCGCATGCTGGCCGCCCCGGAGGGCGCGCACAACGCGGTGCTGGTCCTGGACGCGCACCTAGAGCACTGGCTCAGCCTGCCGGGCGTCGAGGACGCGGCCTATCTGACGTCGGAGCCGGTCCGGGCCGAGATCTACGAGGCGGCGCACCGCTCGGTCTGGCATCCGGCGTTCCGCCGTACCGTCGGCTGGGTCTGGGTGCTGAACATGTTCGCCGGGATCTTCACGATGCTGGAGGACCACCGGGCGGCAGCCGGCCTGTTCGCGGCGCTCGGCCCGCTGGCCAGCCGCTCCCCGTGGAACTACCTGGGCCGGGACCCCGGCGAGACGTTCGTCCGGCGCCGGGCGGACGCGATCGCGGGAGCGGGGGCGGCGGCATGACGATCACGCACACCGAGGTCGACGGCGTGCCCGTCGTGCTCGCGCCGATGGACGGGCCGATGGCGGCCGGGCTGGTCTTCCGGGTCGGGCGGGCCGACGAGACGCTGGCCCGGTCCGGCGTCACGCACCTGATCGAGCACCTGGCGCTGCACGGGCTCGGCATGACCGACTATCACTTCAACGGCGCCACCTCGCCGATCACCACCACGTTCCAGTCGCAGGGCACCGAGGCGGACGTGGTGGCGTTCCTGAACGGCGTCTGCGGCGCGCTCACCGACCTGCCGGTGGACCGGCTGGCCGTGGAGAAGGAGATCCTGCGCACCGAGGAGGCGAGCCGCGGCAACTCGGTCGCCGAGCCGCTGGCGATCTGGCGGTACGGCGCCCGCGGTCACGGCGTGGTGGGCTATCCCGAGTTCGGTCTCGCCGGGCTCACCGCTGACGATCTGCGCGGGTGGGCCGCCCGCTGGTTCACCCGGGCGAACGCGATGCTGTGGATCGCCGGTGACCGGGTGCCGGCCGGGCTGCGGCTGACGCTGCCGGACGGCGGCACCCGCATGCCGGCGCCGGTGGTCACGTCCGCGCTGCCGGTGACGCCCGCGTACTTCCACGGGCCGAGCGAGCGTGCCGTGGTGTACGAGGGGATCGTCGCGCGCAGCACCGCGGCCGGCGTGTTCGCGGGCGTGCTGGAGCGTGCGCTGTTCCGGTCGCTGCGGCAGGAGGGTGGCTACTCGTACCACGTCGGCGCGGACTACCAGCCGCGGGACGCCACCCACGCGTCGGTCCACGCGGTCGCGGACATGCTGCCGGAGAAGCGCGACCCGCTGCTCGGCGAGTTCGTGGACGTGCTGGCCGCGCTCCGGTACGGCCGGGTCGAGCAGTCCGACGTGGACGCGTACGTCACGAAGGCGGTGTCGTCCCTGGACGGCGCGGACGTGGCGGCGCGCAGTCTGCCCACGCGCGTACAGAACGAGCTGCTCGGCTACCGGACGCTGTCGCCGGACGAGCTGCGCGCGGAACTGCGCGCGGTCACCCCGGAGGACGTCGCCGCGGTCGCCGCCGAGGCGCACGCGTCGTCGCTGCTGATGGTGCCGGGCGGCCGCGGCCCGGACTGGGCCGGTTTCACGGCCGCGCCCACGGAATCGGACCGCCCGGTCCACGGCGACCGGCACCCGTTCCGGGCGAACCGCGAGCGGGCGATGATCGTCGGGCCGGAGGGCGTGTCGCTGCAGGGTGCCGACGGCGTGGTGACGGTGCGGTACGCCGAGGCCGCCGCGATGCTGGCCTGGCCGGACGGCGCGCGCCGGCTGATCGGGCACGACGCGATCTCCGTGCACCTGGAGCCGGCGCTGTTCACGGTGACGCCGGCCGCGATGGCCGCGATCGACGCGGCCGTGGCGCCGGAGCTGCGTGTGGAGATGCCGGCCCGGGACCCGGACGACGTACCGCGGCCGCCGTCCCGGGTCCGCCTCGCACGCCACCGGGCCGTCCGGGTGCTGCACCGGGCGTTGCACCGGACCGCGGACCGGATCGCCTCGGTCCCGGACGGCGTGCGGTGGACGCTGATCATCGCGTTGTTCCTGGTGAACATCCGCCTGATCGACGCGCTCGACGGGAACACTCCGATGCGGGTGACCGTGTTCGCGGTGATCCTTCTGGTGTCGCTGCTGCTGACCGACTGGGCGGTCAAGGGCCTGCGCCGGCTGGCGGGCTACTTGCTGCGGTAGAGCCCGTTCAGGTAGCTCGGGCCGTAGTACGCCTCCAGCTGCTCCAGCGTCTCGGGTGTGTCCGGCTGGACGTCCTTCACCAGCCGGGCATGCCGGGGCAGCACCTCCGGGTGCCAGGTCTCCGGCTTCCACAGCTCCGAGCGGAGGAACGCCTTGGCGCAGTGGAAGAAGATCTGCTCGATCCGCACCTCCAGCGCGAGGATCGGCCGGTGGCCCTTGACCACCATGTCCTCGAAGTACGGCGCGTCCCGCACCAGGCGGGCCCGGCCGTTGATCCGCAGCGTCTCGGTGCGGCCGGGGATCAGGTAGAGCAGGCCGACGTGCGGGTTGCTCAGCACGTTCAGGTAGCCGTCGGCGCGACGGTTGCCGGGCCGCTCCGGGATCGCGATCGTGGCCTCGTCCAGCACCAGCGTGAAGCCGGGCGGGTCGCCCTTGGGCGAGGCGTCGCAGTTGCCGTCCGCGTCCGAGGTGGAGATGACGCAGAACGGCGACGCGGCCAGCCACTCCCGGTCCCGCTCGTGCAGCGTGACGCGCTCCTTGGTGACCGCGCGCGGCATCGGCACGCCGAGCAGCTCACGCAGCTCCTCCGGCGTGCCGATGACGGCGTTCTGTGCGAGATCCATCGCCCGCTCTCCTCCCCGTAGCCCACTGGCCCCCGAGTCTAGGAGAGCGGAACGGCCCCGCCGGAGGCGTTTTCCGGACAGGGGCCGCAACATTCCCGCCAGGTTCCCGGTCAGGGGCGGCCGAGCGCCCGGTACTCCCAGCCGGCCGCGCGCCACGCGGCCGGGTCCAGCGCGTGCCGGCCGTCCACGATGGACTTGCCGGCGACCACCGCGGCCATCGCGGCCGGGTCGATCGCGCGGAACTCGGTCCACTCGGTGAGCAGCACGACCACGTCCGCGTCCCGGGCCGCGTCCAGCGCACTCTCGCCGTAGGCCAGCTCCGGGTGCACGCGCTTGGCGTTCTCCATCGCGGCCGGGTCGAACACGGTCACCTCGGCGCCCATCCGGTGCAGCGTGCCGGCCACGTCCAGCGCGGGCGCGTCGCGGATGTCGTCGGAGTCCGGCTTGAACGCCGCGCCGAGCGCCGCGACCTTCTTGCCGGCCACGTCACCACCGGCCAGCTCGGTGACCAGGTCGACGGTGCGGGCCCGGCGGCGCTGGTTGATGCCGTCGATCTCGCGCAGGAAGCCGACCGCCTGGCCGACGCCGAGCTCCTCGGCGCGGGCCATGAACGCGCGGATGTCCTTGGGCAGGCAGCCGCCGCCGAAGCCGAGGCCGGGCCGCAGGAACCGACCGCCGATCCGGGTGTCGAACGCCAGCGCCTCGGCCAGGTCGGACACGTCCGCGCCGGTCGCCTCGCACACCTCGGCCATCGCGTTGATGTACGAGATCTTGGTGGCCAGGAACGAGTTCGCCGCGACCTTGACCAGCTCCGCGGTGGCCAGATCGGTGACCTTCACCGGTACGCCCTGCGCCAGCACCGGCTCGAACGCGGCGCGCAGCCGCTCCTCCGCCCACCCGGACGCGACGCCGAAGACCAGGCGGTCCGGCTTCATGGTGTCCTCGACCGCGAAGCCCTCGCGCAGGAACTCCGGGTTCCAGGCCAGCTCGACCTCGTCGGCGGCCGGCGCGATCTCCTTGACCAGCGCGGTCAGCCGGGCCGCGGTGCCGACCGGAACGGTGGACTTGCCGACCACCAGCGCCTTGCGGGTGAGGTGCCGCGCGAGCGCGGTGACCGACGCGTCGACGTAGGTCATGTCGGCCGCGTGCGAGCCCTTCTGCTGCGGCGTGCCGACGCAGATGAAGTGCACGTCGCCGAACTCGGCGGCCTCCGCGAACGAGGTGGTGAAGCGCAGCCGGCCGGACTCGAGCGCCTTGGTGAGCAGCTCGGGCAGGCCGGGCTCGAAGAACGGCACCTCGCCGGCGGCCAGCCGGGCGATCTTCTGCTCGTCCACGTCGACGCCGAGCACCTCGAAGCCGAGGACGGCCATGCAGATCGCGTGCGTCGCGCCGAGGTAGCCGGTACCGATCACGGTGAGGCGAGGGGTGGTCACAGTCGTCTCCCAAAGGTGTCGTTGCATCAGGAACAGGGGGTGTTGGAGGTGCCCTCGGCGGCGCCGCTGACCTCGTTGTCACAGGCGACCCGGTTGTCCTCGACCGGGGTGAGGCTGAAGCCGAAACCAGGCCCGTCGACGGTCGCGACGTTGCGGGAGAAGACGTTGCCCCTGCCCCAACCGTCCACGACGGAGTGTGTCTGGAAACCGTCCAGCGGAGAATTCGTCCCGGTGTTACCGGAGATGGTCCAGTCGTTGCCCTTCACGTCGACCCAGGAGTCGGCGTGCCCGCCGGAGAGCGCCGCACCGTCGAAGGTGTTCCCGGTGACGGTGCCGCCGGTCGTACCCTCCTTGATGTCGACGTTCTCCGCGGTGACCGCGGTGATCGTGTTGTTCCGGACCACGTTGCGGTCGCTGGTGTCCGGCGCGCAATCGGTGATGTCGCACCAGTTCGACTCCGCCGTGCCGACGTAGACGCCCTCGCCGAACTGCGGCTTGCGCCGCCCGGTGTCCCGGATGATGTTGCCCTCGACCACGTTGTCCGAGCTGAACCTGCGCAGGTGGACGGCCTCGTCGCCGATCCGCTCCACGGTCAGGCCGGCGATCGTGGTGTGCTGGACGCCGTCGGCCATCACGCCCTTCTGCGCGTTCCGGACCGTGAAGCCGAGCACCCGCCAGTGGCTGGCACCGTCCAGGTGCAGGCCGTAGCCCTTGGTCACGCCACCCCCGTCCAGGATCGCACCGACGCCGCCACAGAGCGTGACCGGCGCGTCCGCCGTGCCGGGCACCGACGCGACGAACTCGTCCTGATAGACGCCGTCGGCCAGCCGGATCACTGCACCGGGCCGGGCCGCGGCCAGCGCCGCGGTGAGCCCGGCCGCGTCCGACACGGTCACCGTGGCCGCCGGGCACTCCGTGGCGGTGCCCGCCGGCGTGCTCGCGCCGATCGGGCCGGTGGCGAGCGGCGCGGCCGTCTCGATCGGCGGTGGCGCGGCGGAGGTGGCCGGCGCGGCGTCCGGCGTCTCGGCGCGGCACGAGCCGAGCCCGGCCATCGCCGCGAGCAGCGAGAGCCCCACCGCGACACCGCCCGTCATCGCGGCGCGGCGGCGCGGCGAGGGCGTCGATGCCGTCATGCCGCCACCCGCAGCGACTTGGTGTTCTCGTACGGGTGGAAGAACCCGGTCCGGCGCCGCCGCGCACCCATCACCGCGGAGAACGCGATGGCCAGCACGATCGCGGTCCACAGCATGGTCATCGGGCTGGCGTAGTGCCGGAACTTCACCCAGAACGAGCTGGTGTCGTACCAGGCGCCGGCCTGGTTGTCCGCGGCCGTCAGGTCGCCGTCGGCCCGGGACAGGTCCAGCGCGCTCGGCCCGACACCGGAGATCACGTTGTGCGAGACGACCGAGCCGTCGACCGCGCCCACCATGGCGATCCCGTGGTTCGTCGCCTCCTCGACCGTGTTGCCGCGCACCTCCGCGGAGGAGTCCCGCACGTAGACGCCGTTGTCGACGTCCGTGACGATGTTGCCGGTCACGGTCGCGGCGGTGACCTCGTCGCGGACCGCGATGCCGTGCCGGACCGCGCCGCTCACCCGGTTGCCGGTGATGGTCACCCGGTCCGCGCCCTGACGGGCCACGATGCCGGCCTCGCTGCCGGTCACCTCGTTGTTCTGCACGTCGACGTTGATGCCGCCGATCACCTCGATGCCGTACCGCGCGTTGTGGCTGACCTCGCTGTTCGCGACCGTGTTCGAGCCGTACGCGCCGACGAACTGTCCGGAGGCGGACGCGTCCTCGGCCAGCGGCAGGCCGTTGACCGTGATGCCGTTGCCGCCGTTGTGGTCCGCGACCGCGTCGCTGATCCGCACCTGCTGCGCGGCGCGGGACAGCACGAACCCGTCGCCGCCGTTGTTCCGCGAGGTCACCTTCTCGATCACCAGGCTGGACGCGAACCGGTGCATGACCACGCCGTCCTCCAGACTCTCCGCCACCGTGGAGTCGGTGATGTTCACGCCGGTCGCGCCGGAGATGAACAGGCCGAACGCGTTGCCGCTGATCGTGGCGTGGTCGATCGAGCCGGAGACGTAGGACAGGCCGGGCACGTCGAACCGGGTGTCCGGCGCGACCAGGTCACCGGTCGGCGACGCGTAGATGTCGCCGGCGCCGGGCGCCACGCTCGTACCGTTGCGCCGCTCCTGCTTGGCCTTGTCCCGCGCGGTGTTGCCGCTGACCTTGGTCTGCTCCACGCCGCCGGTGTTCGGCCGGTCCGTGCCGGTCAGGCTCAGCCCGCCGGTCCGCCCGCTCCAAAAACCGAGATCCTCGACCGACGCGTACGTCATGGAGAACTGCCCGCCGATCGCCCGGATGTACGCCCGGCCGTCGTCGACCAGCGTGTCCGTGGCGCTGGTCCGCGGGTCCCAGCTCATGATCTTCGTCGGCGCCTGCACCGAGCCGTCGATCATCAGGTCGCCGCCGAACGACACGATCGAGACGAATCCGGTCGCGCTGCTGGCCAGCTTCAACGTCAGCCCGCCCGGGTTGGACAGCCGCAGCTTGGCGCCCAGGTTCAGGTAGATGTTCTCGGTCAGCAGGTAGCTGCCGTCCGGCTGCCGGACGAACGTCTGCGGCGCCAGCTTCAGCAGGTCCGCGACCGTGTACGGCTCCTTCTGCTGGGTCAGCACCAGCGTGTAGCCGTCGCCGGTGTCCAGCCGGTACGGCTTCGTCCAGTCGCCGCCCTTCATCCGGGCCACGCTGGTCACCGCGCGCACCGCGTTCAGCCGGGTGTCCTCGCCGACGACCAGCGCCGCCTGCCGCTCGGCCGCCTCGGTCGTGGTGGTGCTGTCGTCCGCGGACGCGGGCGCCGTGACCGCGCCGGCCCCGATCAGCGCCGCGGCCACCGCCGCGATCATCCGGTACCTCATACCGCCGCCTCCGTGACCGGCACGGCCTGCGCCGGCACGCTCGCGGCCGGCTCCGGCGCCGGGTGGGACGCCAGCAGCGTCGCCGCGCTCTGCCCCTCGCCGCCGATCGACTCGCTGGTCCGGGTCAGCCAGCCCTGCTTGTTCATGGTCACGAACGCGTACAGCTTGATCGGCAGCGCGATGAAGATGACCACCAGCGCCGTCACCGGCAGCAGCAGGATCTCCTGCGGGTGCCGGCGCAGGTGGGAGAAGCCGCGCACGCCCCGGCCGAGCAGCAGCCAGATCAGCGCCAGCACGATCGAGTGCCCGGTCAGCTCCAGCCGGCTGAAGATCAGATAACCGAGCGCCATGCCCATCGTCACCGGCGTCAGCAGGATCTGCAGCACCGTGATCTTGGTTACCATCGGCACCCGCCACAGCCAGCCCTTCCAGAGCGCGGTCAGATACGTGCGGTACGAGTTGCGGCTCCACCGCACCCGCTGCTTCACGAACGCCCGGAACGAGTCCGGGAACATCGACAGCGCCCGCGCCGACGACTGGTGCACGGTCCGGTAACCGGACGCCAGCACCAGCCAGGTCAGCCGCCCGTCGTCCCCGGCCACACAGCGCCGCCCCAGGAAGAACTCGTCCTCCAGGTTGGCCAGCACCGGCAGGATCGCCGCCCGCCGGTACGCCGCGGTCCGCCCGGACAGGCAGGCCACCGCGCCCGCACGCCCCATCGCCGGCACGTAGTCGTAGTACCGCAGATTGACCAGCCAGTCAGCGATCCGCCGCCACACGCTGGTGTTCCGCTGGTACACGTTCTGCTGCGTGCCGACGCCACCGACCCCCGGATCCACGAACGGCATCTGCACCGCGTCCAGCAGACCCGGCAGCCACCGGGTGTCCGAGTCGACCAGCACCACGACCTCACCGGTCGCCGCCCGGATCCCCACGCCCAGCGCGGACCGCTTCCCCGAGTGCTGGAACGGGATCACCCGCACCCGCGGGTCCTCGACCGCCCGCAGCCGCCGGATCACCTCGGTGTCCGCCAGGTCCGGCACGATGATCACCTCGGACGGCCCCTGCTCCAGCCAGGTGTCCAGGCACTCCAGCAGGATGTCCGGGTCCTCCCGGTAGGCCGGCACCACCACGCTCGTGGTGGTCCGGAAGTCGTTCACCACCGGCCTCGCGAACCGCGACAGCACGGCCCGGTACAGCCACAGACACCACACGAAGATCCCGGCGAGCCCGAGCGGCATGAGATCACGCCACGAGGTCTGCCCCGCCGCCTCCACGACCCACGACCAGACGACGTCGAATAACTCCGGCACGTTCGACTCCCTGTCGAAACCCCGCGCATTCCGTGCGCGGTCAGGCGAAAGAGCTCACACCCGCGGCCAACGCCTTGTCACAGCGCGATAAGGCACATCTCGCGGGAACAGTCCGGCCGGTGGCTACGCTGCCGCCGACAATGTCAGCGGTCCTTAGCGGACAGACGCCGAACCACGATGCGCGGCCGCACAGGCCAGCACGCCGGAGCTGCACGAACTCAGGGAGTCCCGGTTCAGAAAAAACATGAGAGCGTCTCCTTGGATCAATCCCAAGGACGTCGGTTTCGCCTCTGGCTCCCCACCGGACATGGGCGACCAACTCGCCCGGCGGATCAACACCTCGCCCACGGCCCCCACCGGGCCGTTCGCCGGAAATCCTGTCACCCGGTCGTCGAACAAGCAACAAGAAACCCTTATGCCAATTGGCGCTTTACACCCACAAAGAATGGGACCGAAAGCAATTAACGACGACGTTCCCCGGCACCCCAGCACCCCACTATGACGCACGTCTCAGCCGGCATCGGCGGCCCGCCCGCAGGTGGCCGGGTCATTCGAGGCCCTCGCCGGCGGCATCCCCCACGATTGCCAGCGAACTGTCGAGTCACCCACTGCCACCCGCCCAGTTCATCGACGCCA
The DNA here is from genome assembly GCF_030813715.1 of Catenuloplanes indicus. NCBI lineage: Bacteria > Bacillati > Actinomycetota > Actinomycetes > Micromonosporales > Micromonosporaceae > Catenuloplanes > Catenuloplanes indicus. The sequence continues at coordinate 5,549,735 of NZ_JAUSUZ010000001.1, read as the reverse complement.
GGATCCGCTTCACCGTGCTGCCGGGCTCCACCATCGGCGCGGCCCGATTCCGGCTGCCGCCCACCCGGACCGAGCAACGCATCCACGCTCTCGCCACTCCCGGCCACAATCGACCTGACCAGCCAACGTGCGCAGAGCACTCCGCAACCTACGCAACCGCGGCTCGGTACAGCAGGGCGGCGGCAGAGGCCGCCCCACCACCTACCAACAGACCGCCGCAACCGCGTAGACGATTCGGCGGCAGATCCAGCACAGATCACCACCTCGCGCCCACCACACCGTGAGGCGTCCAGGGCTCGGCCCGGAGCAGAAATGACGAGACGCCCCGTGTTCGCGCTTTCCGCGAACACGAGGCGTCCAGAGTCTCGTGGAGCTGTGGGGATTTGAACCCCAGACCCCCTCGATGCGAACGAGGTGCGCTACCAGACTGCGCCACAGCCCCAACCCCGCCTTGGGTTTCCCCTGGCGGAACGTGGACAACATTAACAGGCCCGTGGACCCCCGCGCGAATCACCCCCCGCGTGTCACGCCGAGTCCGGCCGTCGCATCTGGCTGGGGCCGCCGCCGGCCTGGTAGGGGCGGCCGCGCAGGCCCGGTGAGCGGTAGGAGACGGAACCGCCGCGTGGCTTGGCGGGTGGCGGGGACGAGCCGGCGATGCCGTCCGCGGCGGCCGGCAGGTCGGTCTCCGGACCGCGGTCCAGGCCCATCGCCGCCCGCCGGACCGCTTCCCGCTGTGCGGCCAGCCGCAGCCGGTCGGCCTTGCGGGCCTCGGCACGCCGTTTCTGTTCCCGCCGCACCTCCGCCTGCCGGCGGGCCAGCCATGCGGCCTCTCGCGCCTCCTGGCGGCGCCGGCGGCGTTCCGCTATCGCCCGGTTCCGCAGGTGTACCACGTAGACCACGAGCAGCGCGCCGGTCACCGAGACACTGATCCAGAAGCCGGGGCCGACGACCGCCACGCCGAGCAGTTGCACGCCGTTGAGCAGCGCGAGGGCGCCCAGGACCCGGCGACGCCGGGTGACCGCGGTGGCCTGCCGCCGCCGGCGCGCGGGGCGCCGCGGTGCACGCCGGGCCGCGTCCGGGACCAGCCGCAGTGAGCGCCGTCGGCCCCGGCGCCCGCCCGGACCGGACATGCCGGACGGGCCGGACACCGGCGTGGCGGACTCGACCCGCGCAGAGCTGGACAAACCACGCTTATCAGGCGAAGATGGCACGGAAGTGCCGGAATCCGGCGGCATCAGATGCCGTGGTGGGTTGATCGGGCGTCGTCCGGGCACGGTGCGGCGACGGCGGCGGCGCTCAAGCACCCTGGCCGTCGACTGCGCCCGCTCCGCCACCTGGCGCTCGGTTGCGTCGTACCGGCGGACCAGCGCCGGCGCGAGGGCGAGCAGCCCGGCGGCAGCGAGGACGGCGAGGAGCACCGAGGTCGGCACCCTCAACCCTCCCGTCACCCCATCGACGACCGCATGATCGCCGTCAAGTCCCAGTTCTTCGAGGTTACGGGGGGCTCAGGGGCAATACGGTACGGCGCGCCGACCGTACCCCGGTAAAAAAGATCATGCGGTGTGCTGGCGGAGCCGGTGCCAGCGGCGCAGCAGGCCCCCCTCGGCTGCCACGTCTTCGCTGGTCAGCGAGTATCCGATGTGATCACGCCAAGCGCCGTCGATGTGCATGTAGCGCGCATGGTAAGCCTCCTCACGAAAACCGAGCTTCTCCACGACGCGCCGGGACGGCTTGTTCTCCGGGCGGATGTTGACCTCGACGCGGTGCAGCCCGGCCGGGCCGAACGCGTGGTCCACGGTGAGCGCCAGCGCGGTCGGGATGATGCCCCGGCCGGCGACGCGTGCGTCGACCCAGTAGCCCACGTACGCGGAGCAGAACGCGCGCCGCACGATGTTGCCCAGGTTGATGTGCCCGACCAGGCGCTCCGGCCGGCCGGGCTCGCGCAGGCAGACCGCGAACGGCATGCTCTCGCCGCGGCGTGCGGACCGGCGCATGTCCTGCAGCACGTACCGGTAGGCGGCGGTGGAGTTGAGCTCGTGCCACGGGCCGGGCGGCGCCGATTCCCACGGCGACAGCCAGGCCCGGTTCGCGATCCGGACCTCGGACCAGGCGGCCGCGTCGGAGCGCCGGTACGGCCGCAGCAGCACCGGCCCGTCGGCCAGCATCACCGGCCACCCGGGAGTCTCCCCCCAGATCACCCGGTCACCGCCGCCGGTCGAGCAGCAGCACGTCCACGGTGGAGCCGGCGGCGGCGCTGGTCACCCGCTCCCCCAGCACGAGCAGGCCGTTCGCCTCGGACATGCCGGAGAGCGTGTACGGCCCACCGGCCAGCGGCTGGACCGTGTAGCCCCCGCCGCGCCGCTCGGCCACATGCGCGGGCCGGAACTCGCGCAGGCCCGCCGGTGACGACACGGTCTCCAGCAGGTGTGCCCGCACGCTCGGCCGGAACACCGGCTCCGCGCCCGCGAGCAGCTGGATCGCCGGCCGGGCCAGCACCTCGAAACCGACCAGCGCGGCGCCTGGGTCCCCGGGCAGACATATGATCGGCACCTCCTCGGCACCGACCGTACCGAATCCGAGCGCGGTTCCGGGATAGAGCGCCACATCGGTGAACGTGACCGGTCCGGTGCGCCCGACGTCACGCCGGGAGAGTATCCGCCGGACCATGTCGCCGGGCCCGGTTCCGGTGCCGCCGGTGGTGATCAGCAGATCGGCGCGCAGCGTCTGGTCCTCCAGCAGCGTGCGCAGGCCCTCCGGGTCGTCGTCGCAGATGCCCAGCCGGTACGCCAGCGAGCCGGCCTCGACCGCGGCCGCGGTGAGCGCGTGCGAGTTCGCGTCGACGACCTGGCCCGGCTGGCTGGCCCGGCCGACCTCGACCAGCTCGTCGCCGGTCGCGACCACGACCACGCGCGGGCTGGGCCGCACCACCACGTGCCCGATCCCGGACGCGGCGAACACCGCGACCAGGGCCGGGCTGACGTAGGAGCCCGCGCGGGCGAGGACCGAGCCGGCCGGCAGTTCCTCGCCGGCGCGGCGCAGCCCGTACCCACGCTTGGGGGCCTGGTAGATCTCGACGGCGGCCATGCCCTGATCGGTCCACGGGACCGGGACCACCACGTCCGCGCCCATCGGCAGCGGCGAACCGGCCGCGACCGAGAAGCACGCGCCGGGGGTGAGCCGGACCGGGCGCCAGCTGGCGGCGCCCAGGTCGCCGACGACGTTGAGACGGACCGGCCGCGGGTCCGGTACCCGGCCCTCGTGCATGCCGAAGGCGGGGTGCGAACCGCTGCGGCCGGCCGCCGCGATGTCCTCCCAGCGCGCCGCGTACCCGTCGATGGCCGCCTGGTCGAAGGCGGGCACCGGATGCGGGCTGGTCACGTCCTCCGCGAGCACGTTCCCGTACGCCTGGGTGAGGTCGAGGTCGAGCGGGGGCAACGGCCGTAACCTGCGCAGCACGCTGCCCAGGTAGTCGGCGAGTGGCGTCAGCTCGTTAGCGGCCGCCTCGGCGTCGGCCGTCGCGGTCATCCGGGTTGTCCTCCGACGTAGTCGCCGAGCCAGGCGCGGAACGCCGGGCCGATGTCGTCCCGCTTCGCGGCCAGCTGCACCACGGTCTGCAGGTAACCGAGCGGCATGCCGGTGTCGTACCGGGTGCCGCGGTAGACGATGCCGTGCACCGGCGTGCCCTCGGCGAGCAGCGTGGCCATCGCGTCGGTCAGCTGGATCTCACCGCCGCTGCCGGGCTTCGTCTCCTTGATGACGTCGAAGATCTTCCCGGGCAGCACGTACCGGCCGACCACCGCGTAGTTGCTCGGCGACTCCTCCTTGGCCGGCTTCTCCACCAGGCCGGTGACGCGCACCACGTCGCCGAGGTCGTCGAAGCCCTCGGCCGGGGCGACCGAGGCGATGCCGTACCGGGAGACCTCGTCGTCCGGCACCTCGATGAACGCGAGCACGATGCCGCCGGTCCGGGCCTGCAGGTCGAGCATGGCGGGCAGCAGCGGCTTGTCCTCCTCGACGAACTCGTCGCCGAGCAGTACCGCGAACGGCTCGTCGCCGACGTGCGAGGCGGCGGTGCCGACCGCATGGCCGAGGCCGAGCGGCTCGCCCTGGCGCACCGTGTAGATGTCCGCCAGCTCGCTGGTCCGGCGCACCTCGCCGAGGCGCTTGTCGTCGCCCTTGCTGCGCAGCCGCTCCTCGATGTCCGGGCGGCGGTCGAAGTGGTCGACCATCGAGGTCTTGCCGCGCCCGGTGACCAGCAGCACGTCGGTGATGCCGGCGGCGGCGGCCTCCTCCACGATGAACTGCAGCACCGGCCGGTCGACCACGGGCAGGAGTTCCTTGGGTACGGCCTTGGTCGCGGGCAGGAACCGGGTCGCGAGCCCGGCGGCGGGGATGACCGCCTTGACGGCTCGGCGGCCGGGAGTGGCCTGCGGGGTGTCTGTCGTGGTCATGGCTCGGGTCACGGCACCTTCGCTGAGGGTGGGGTCCGACATGCCGCGAGACTATCGGCCACGGCTCTGCCGCGGCGTCTGCGGTCCCGACGGCACGCCGGAGGACGTCGCGGCTGCCCCCTCATCATCTGCCCCATCGGCCTCACCCGCCACCGAAACGGGATTAAGAGGGACATCAAGCTCAGAATCCAGATCCAGCAACGGTACGGCCGGGACCGTGACCGCCGGTGGCGGCGCACACACCCGGTACGTGTCCCGCCCGGCCCGCTTCGCCGCGTAGACCGCCTCGTCCGCCGCGTCCAGCACGCGCTGCGCGACCGCGCCGTGCCGCGGGTACACCGCGATCCCGATCGACACCGTGACCGGCACCCGCAGCCCGCCGGAGACCGGCACCGGGCTGTCCCGCACCGCCGCGCCGAGCCGCTCCGCGACCGTGGCCGCGCCGTCGGAGTCCGTCTCCGGCAGCAGTACCACGAACTCCTCGCCGCCCTGCCGGAACGCCAGGTCGACCTCGCGCAGCCCGGCCCGTACCCGGCGGGCGAACTCGACCAGCACCGCGTCGCCGACCGCGTGCCCGTACGTGTCGTTGACCGCCTTGAAGTGGTCCAGGTCCAGCACCAGCACGGCCAGCGTGCGCCCGAACCGGCTGGCCCGCTCCACCTCACGCCGGATCGACTCCTGCAGGTAGCGGTAGTTCCACAGCCCGGTGACCGGGTCGGTCAGCGACAGCCGCTGCGCCTCCTCGTGCACCCGCACGTTCTCCACCGCGACCGCGGCCTGCCCGGCGAACGTGCGCAGCGTGCCCAGGTCGACATCGTCGAAGTCGTCCGCGCCGAGACGGTCGTAGAGCGCCAGCACGCCGGTCGCGGCCGGCCCGCTGTCCGCGGCCGCGTCGTCGTGCGGCGGGCAGAACGGCACCGCCACGTACGTACGGCAGCGCGGCTCCTCCGGGCAGAGCGGCCCACCGTCCGGGTGCACCCGCCCGCGGCGCGGCTCCGCGGTCGCGGCGACCGCGCCGAGCAGGCCGCGACCGACCGCGATCCGCAGCGCGGCCGGTTCCGCGTGCGGCGTCCGATCGCCCAGCCCGTCCGCGCACCGGCCGACCAGGTGGCCGGTCTCCGGATCGTGCAGCAGCACCAGGCCGGCCCGGGCACCGGTGGCGACCATCGCGGTGCGCAGCAGCACCCGCAGGATCCGGTCCAGATCGTGCGTGCCGGACAGCGTCTCGCCGAGTGTGCGCAGGTTGCGGCGCAGCTGGTCGCGGCCGGCGGTGAGCGCCTGCACGTACGCCTGGGTCTCCCGGGTCATCCGGTTGAACGCGCCGCCGAGCCGGGCCACCTCGTCGTGCCCGCGCACCGGCACCCGGGTGTCCAGGTCACCGCCGGCCACCCGGTCCGCGGCCCGGACCAGTTCGGCCAGCGGGCGGGTGGTGGACCGGGCCAGCGCGGCCGCGACCAGCACCGCGAGCGCACCGGCCAGCAGCACGATGCCGAACAGCACGGCGAACAGGTCACGGCGGTCCGGGGCGGGCACCGAGACGGACAGCGGCAGCGGCTGGCCGGGGACCGGGCCGAGGCGGCGCACGTACCGGCCGTCGCCGGAGACCGCGGTCCCGTCGCCGGTCAGCCAGCGCACCGACGCGGGACCGGCCGGTTCCGCGCCGTCCCGCGGTGCCGTGCCCGCGGCGTCGTCCAGCAGCGTGACGCCGCCGCCGGTCGCGGCCGCCAGCCGGCGCACCAGCGTGGCGTCCACCGCCTGCACCACGTAGACCACGGCCACCCGCAGCCCGAACGCGTCGCGGATCTCCACCCGGGCGGCGATCGCGTGCGGCGGTTCGGCGGACGGAGCCGGCGCGGCGCAGTCGGCCCACGGCGACGCGGGCAGTCCCGCGGTGGTCAGCCGCGGCGCACCGGTCGCGTCCACCACCTGCACCGCGGAGGCCAGGCCGCGGGACACGACGAGTTCGGCCAGCCCGGCGCGCTGGCCGGGGTCGGGGATCACGGCGAGCGCGTCCGCGCTGGCGGAGAGCCGTTCGCAGAGCGCGCCGATCTCGGTGCGGACCGCGCCGGCGGCCAGGTCGAGCCGCTCGTGCGCCCGGTCCCGGCCGAGCGCGTCCACCGCGCCGCCGACGAAGACGGCGCCGAGCAGCACGGGGCCGAGCACCACCGCGAGGAAGGCGGAGGTCAACCGTCCGCGCAGGGTCACCGCCTCTCCCCCCATGACGCCGGGCCCGTTAGCTGCGATGCTGGCACAGGACGACCCGATTGCCAGGGTTGTGACTGGAGTGTTGCGTGCCGGATTTTTCGGATCAAGACGAGTTCGCGGCGAAGGCCGGAAAGACCGCGCTACGGGGCCGGCTGCTGGCCGCCCGGCGGGCGCTGCCGGAGGAGAGCCGCCGTGCCGCGGCCGGGCGGGTCCGCCGCGCCCTGGGCGACCTGATAGCGGCGGAGCGACCCGCGGTGGCCACCGCATACGTGCCGGTCGGCGCGGAGCCGGGCGGTGCCGGCCTGCCGGACGTGCTCACCCGCCTGCTGCATCCGGACGGGACGCTGCTGCTTCCGGTGCTGCTGCCCGACCTCGACCTGGACTGGGCGGAGTACGCCGGGCCCGCGTCGCTCACCCCGACCGCGCGCGGGCTGCGCGAGCCGTCCGGCCGGCGGCGCGGGCCGGCCGCGGTCGCGGACGCGCAGCTGGTCGTCGTGCCCGCGCTCGCGGTGGACCGGCGTGGCGTGCGCCTCGGCCGGGGCGGCGGGTCCTACGACCGCGCGCTGGCCCGCTGCGGGTCCGCGCTGGTGGTGGCGCTGCTGCACGACGGCGAGCTGGTCGGCGAGCTACCCGCCGAACCGCACGACCGGCGGGTGCAGGGCGTGATCACCCCGGCCGGCGGGTTCGTCCGGGTGGGGTGAGAGGCACCTCGCTGGACGCAGGGCGCCCCGATGACGGATCATTGGCACTCGGAATTGCAGAGTGCCAGACACGCGAAGATCCTCCGGAGGGGAACGTGCCCACCTACCAGTACGCCTGCACCGAGTGCGGCCACCAGCTCGAGGCGGTGCAGTCGTTCAGCGACGAGCCGCTGACCGAGTGCCCGGCCTGCCAGGGTCGCCTGCGCAAGCTGTTCAACTCGGTGGGCATCGTGTTCAAGGGCTCCGGGTTCTACCGCACCGACTCGCGCGGCGGCAGCAGCTCGACCGAGTCGAGCAAGCCGGCCGAGACCAAGTCGGAGTCCAAGCCCGCCGAGACGAAGTCGGAGAGCAAGCCCGCCGCGGCCGCCTCCACCAGCTCCTCGACGACCACGTCCAGCAGCACGGCGGCCAGCGGCTCGTAACCCGCCGTCCACAGAACGCGCGAGTTATCCACAGATCCCAGCGTTATCCACAGGCTGACATCCCCAGCCTGTGGATAACTTTCTCACCAGTGCGGCGGCCGCTCCTCCAGCAGGCGGTCGTCGTTGCCGCCGCCACTGCCGTAGTCTCCCCAGCCCCGATCCGTGTCGTCGGACGTCTGGTCCGGCAGCACGGGCAGGTCGTCGTCGACCAGGTCGACGGTGCGCTCGTCGTCGATGCCGGCACGCGGCTCAAGCTCCGGATTCACGCGCCCAGCGTACTCACCCGGAGATGTCCGTCATCCCCCACCGGTGGGTACCTCCGGTGACGCGTTGGTAGCGTCAGACGGTGTGAGCACTCCCGACGAGCACAGCCCCTGGCGGGACGTCTCCGGCTCCCCACCGTCCGCCGCGGAGACCGGCTACACCGGGCCGCCGCCACAGGCGTACCCGGCGCCGGACTGGCGGCCGCCGACCGTGCGGCCGTCCCCGCCACCGCGCCGGCTGCCGGCGCAGGACGCGCAGGCGATCGACGCGGCCGAGTCCCGCGCACGCGGCCTGAGCTACGGCGTCGGGATCGGCGCGCTCGTCGTCATGGTGATCGCGCTCTGCGCCGTCTGCGGACGCGTCCTCTTCTAGGAGATCTTCCAGTTCATCGCCGCGCCGGTGTCGCCGGTCATCACCACGAAGTAGCCGGTGATCACCGCGAGCACCACCGCGACCACGCTCAGCCCGACGGTGACCGCCTTCGGCGTGCCGGCCCGGCGGCGCAGTAGCAGCAGTGCGCCGGTGACCAGGCCGAGACCGAGCGAGAAGAAGAACGTCCGCTGACCGTACGACGCGTGCTCACCGATCTGGTCCAGGAACTGCTCCGGCGTGCCGTCCGCCACCCGCATCTCGTAGAACGCGTTGCCGGAGATCATCGAGAACAGCGCGGACAGCGGCGCCACCACCGCGAGCAGCGCGACCGCCCAGTCGATCCGCGCCCGGACCGCCGGCCACACCGCGAAGACGATCGCCCCCAGTGCGAGCAGGGGCACGAAGACGACCGCCGCATGCACCAGAAGTACATGCGCGGGCATGCCGTTGATGGTCTCGAACACGATGACTCCTCAGGCCGTTGCGCGGGTTGCTACGTCATCACAGTCACCACCTGATCGGTCCGGTTCCCGATCTTCGCTGACAATCCGCTGATGTGTCCGTGACCACCACCGGTGAGCAGCGCTCTTGAGCCGTACGCGGTGACGTGTTGTCATGGTTGGATGCCTACCGCGGACGAGCAGCTGCGCACGCACGGGCTGCGGGTCACCCGGCCGCGGCTCGCCGTGCTCGACGTGCTCGCCACCGGCGGCCACCTGGAGGTCGAGGAGATCGCCCGGCAGGTCCGGCTGCGCCTCGACTCCGTCTCCACCCAGGCGATCTACGACGTGCTGGGTGCGCTCTCCCGCGCCGGCCTGGCCCGCCGCCTGGAACCGGCCGGCAGCCCGGCCCGCTACGAGGCCCGCACCGGCGACAACCATCACCACGTGGTCTGCCGCGGCTGCGGCAGGTCGCCGACGTCGACTGCGTGGTCGGTCAGGCACCGTGCCTGGACCCGCACCACGCCTCCGGCTTCGAGGTCGACGAGGCCGAGGTCACGTTCTGGGGCCTCTGCCCCGCCTGCCAGTCCCGCCGCTCCGCCGAGCGATAACCCGCCCACGCCCCCACCCCGGGACTAGGTGCGGCCCACCCTTGCTCTGCTTACCTTGACAAAAACCCCCGAACCGTCGGCCGGCCGCGGCGTTTTGTCCGGGTAAGCAGGGCAAAAGCGCCGAGAAACAAAACCAAAGATCTTGCCGTCCCGGTCAGCGTCACATCACTGCCCGTCGCTCCCGCCGGAGACCGGTCGGCCGTGGCCGGCCTCCCTGCCAGTGACGCGGTGCCAGGGCGGCACGGCTCCCGCCGCCGGTCCGAACCGCCGGCCGCCGGCGGAGATCCGCCACAGCGCCGCCCCGCGCGACCCCGCCGCCCCATGGCGGAGGGCCGACATTTCGCCGCCGCAGCAGACGCGTTTTGGGCCGTTTTGGTTAGGTAAGCAGAGCAAAGCGGCCGGAAGAGTGCCTGCGGCATCGGCTCAGAAGGGGGTTTGGCCCGCTTTGGCCAGGTAAGCAGAGCAGCCGGGAATGGCCGGGGAGCCGCGGCAGCGCGGCCAGCACGATGCGCACGGCACGGACGAGGTGCCGGGCCACCGAGGATCAGGAGGTCGTCAGTCCTCGTCGGCGGCGCGCGGGCGGGGCGCCGGGTCCGGGTGGAGCGTGGACTCGACCGCGGACCACGGCTCCTTCGGCTCGGCGGTGGCGCCGGCCGGGCAGACCGCGCGGAAGTCGCACCAGGAGCAGAGCCGGCCGGGCGTGGTGGGGAACGCCTCGTCCGGGTCGGTGCCGGCGGTAAGCGCGGCCTCCGCGGCCATGATGTCCTGCGCGGTGTCCTCGGCGCGGCGGACCTGGCGGGCCAGCGACTCCTCGGTGTGCTCGTGCGCGGCGACCGTGCCGGACGGCAGGTGGTGCAGCTCGACCCGGTGGCAGGGGGCGTGGAAGACCTTCTCCGCCGCGAACGCGTAGAGCGCCAGCGCCTGGGAGCCGCGCGCGTCGTCCGGCCCGGTGCCGGAGCGGCCGGTCTTGTAGTCGACGATGACCAGCTCCCGGCGCCCGTCCGGGGTGACGCGCGCGTCGATCCGGTCGGCGCGGCCGCTCAGCGCGAGCACGGTGGTGCGGGCGGCCACGGTCCGCTCCACGCCGACCGGCTCGAACGCCGGGTCCAGCCCGGCCAGGTAGCCGTCCAGCCAGGCGAGCGCGGCCCGCCACGCCTCTCGCTCCTGCTCGACGTCGCGGTAGCCCTCCCGTACCCAGGTCGCCTTGAGCAGGGTCGGAAGCACGCCGGGACGGCGGCGGCCGGCGGGTAGGTCGAACCAGTTCTTCAGCGCGGTGTGCACGCTCGCGCCGAGCGAGTTGTGGCCCCACGGCGGGCCCTTCGGCGGCGTGGGGCGGTCGACGTACGCATACCGGTAGCGGCGCGGGCAGTCGATGAACGACCCGAGCTTGCTGGGGGTGCAGACGAAGAGCCGCTGCGGCATGCCGGGGAACCCGAGCTGCTCGGGCACCGCGGACCCACCGGTGGACGTAGACCTGCGCACCCGTCCGATCCTGCCAGGCGGGCCCGGCCGTTACATCGCCTGGCCGGTGTACTGGGTCACGAACGCGGCCACCGAGTCCGCGATGAGCTGTACCGCGATCGCGGCGAGCAGCAGGCCGGCGATCCGGGTGAGCACCTCGATGCCACCCGGCCGGAGGACCCGGACGATCACGTCGGAGAAGCGCAGCACCAGCAGCACCACGATCATCACGGCCACGATCCCGGCGCCGATCGCCACGTAGTCCGCGGTGTTCTCGCCGTTCTGGACGAACAGCATGGTGGCGACGATCGCGCCGGGGCCGGCCAGCAGCGGCACACCCAGCGGCACCAGCGCCACGTTCGAGGTGGCCTGCCGGTCGGAGGCGTCGTCGGTCTTGCCGGTGAGCAGTTCCAGCGCGATGAGGATCAGCAGCAGGCCACCGGCGCCCTGCAGCGCGGGCAGGTCCACGTGCAGGTAGTCCAGCAGCGTCTGGCCGAGCAGCGCGAACACGACGATGACGCCGAACGCCAGCGCGACCGCCTGTCGCCCGGCCTTGCGCCGGTCGCGCTTCGGCAGCGTGCCGGTCAGTGCGAGGAAGATCGGCACCATGCCCGGCGGGTCGACGATGACCAGCAAGGTCACGAACACCTCGCCGAACAGCTTGAAATCCACACGGCCACGCTACCGTGATCAACTCGGCCTAGAGCGGCGGGACTCCGGACGCCGACGCCACGATCTTGTCGAGCACCTCCGGCGCGGTGGTGAACGCGCCCAGCAGCACCGTCTTGTGCGTACCGTGGAAGTCCGACGAACCGGTCACCACCAGGCCGAGCCGGTCCGCGAGCCGCCGCACGTGCGCGCGTTCCTCCGCGGAGTGGTCCTCGTGGTCGGCCTCCAGGCCGAACAGCCCGGCCGCGGCCAGGTCGCCGATCATCGAGTCCGGCACGATCCGGCCGCGCCGGGTGGCGCGCGGGTGCGCCAGCACCGGCACGCCACCGGCCGCGCGGACCAGGCGGACCGCGGTGAAGACGTCGATGTCCGCCTTCGGCAACCGGTAGCGGCGGCCGAGCCACTGCGGGCCGAACGCCTCGGACGTGGTGTCGACCAACCCGGCCCGGATCAGCGCGGCCGCGATGTGCGGGCGCCCGACCGAGCCACCGGCCGCGTACTCCATCACCTCGGCCCAGCTCACGTCGATGCCGTCGGCACGCAGCAGCTCGACGATCGCCTCGCCGCGGCGTTCCCGGTCGGCCCGTACCCGGGTCAGCTCGCCGGTCAGCGCCGCGTCCGCGGGATCGATCAGGTACGCCAGCAGGTGCAGCCCGATCCCCGACTCCGTGCCGTGCCACCGGCAGGAGATCTCCGCGCCGCGGATCAGCGTCAGCCCGTCCGGGCGCGCGTCCGCGGCCTCGGCCCAGCCGGCCGTGGTGTCGTGGTCGGTGATCGCCATCACGGCCAGCCCGGCGGCGGCGCCGGCCCGGACCAGCTCGGCCGGGCGGAGCGTCCCGTCACTGGCGGTGGAGTGGGTGTGCAGATCGATGCGCGGTGTCACTCATCGAGTCTGCATTACCTGGTGCGCGAGCCCGGCACCGCGCCGAGCCGCGGCACGTACTCCCAGCCGGTGCCGATGTCCGCGGGCAGCGCCACGGTGCTGCGCGTCCCGTCCGCCCGGCAGGTGACCGCGGTCCGGTCCGCGCCGGCCAGCAGCGTGTCCGCGGAGATCCAGACCGCGGCCGTGCCGGTCGGTGCCGCGCAGACCGCCGTGCCGCCGCCGCCGTCGCCGTCGCCGTCGCCGTCGCCGTCGAGCGCACGGTCCACACCGGTCATCCAAAAGCCGTCGTCGCCGGGCTGGTAGACGTGGCTGCCGTCGGCGGACAGGCGCACGCCCGGGTCGCCGTCGGTGGTCAGCCCGAGCGTGCAGCCGCCGGTCGTCCCGATGGTCAGCCGGACGCCGCCGGCCGCCAGCCTGGCCAGGCACACCCGGTCGCCGCCGGCCTCACGGACCAGCGCGGTGGTGGCACCGTCCGCGCGCGGCCCGAGCACGGCCAGCACCCGCGTGTCGAACACCGGCTCGGCCGGTGCGGCCGGGTCGAACAGTGCATGCCCGCCGTCCTCCGCGCGGATCAGCACGCTGTCGCCGACGAAGCCTACCGGGCGCACCCCGGCTGCGACCGGCGCGCCGGCCGTCACCGCGAGCCCGCGGACGGTCACGGCGCCGACGTGCAGCCGGCCGTCGGCGACGAACGCGATCCGCTCGCCGGCCGGGTCGAGCGCCCAGTCGTCGCCGTTGCCACTGAGCGCCTTCGTGCTGCCGTCCTCCAGCAGCAGCAGCCGGACGCCCTGCTCGCCGCCGTAGACCCAGCCGATCGGCACCCGGTACGCCCGGGTGACGCGCCCCACACCGGGCAGCGTCACCACCGACCCGCCGGTGGTCCAGAGCCGGTCGCCGACGCGTACATCCAGGTCGATGCCGGTCGGGCTGCCGCCGAACTCGCGGTGCGCCGCGGTGGCCTCGGCCACCACCGGTGGCGACGGCGGCGCGCTCGGCGCCTCCACCGCGGCGCCGTTCGGCAGCATGCCGGTGGGCGTGCCGGCGTCGCCGCCGCGCAGCACGCCGAGCCCGTAGACGGACGTGCCGACCAGCAGTGCCGCGGCCGTGGACGTGACGGTCAGCCGGCGCCGGCGGACCACGCGGGCGCGAGCGATGGCGCGGGCCGCGGAATCGTCCGCGGACGGCGCGGTCTGCGTGGTCGCCGCGAAGAGGTCACGGAGCCGGTCCTCGAGCACCTGGCTCACCGCCCCTCCCGCACGAACTGTGGACGGGCTGCGGGCGCCGGTTGCGGGCGGACCGGCAGCGGCCGCGTCGGGAGCACCGGCTCGGGGCGGGGCTCGGTGGCGGACGGGCCCGGCACCGGCACGCCGGAGTCCGGGTCGATGCCCTCGGCCGCCAGACGCTGGCGCAGCGCGTTCAGCGCACGGAACGTCTGGCTCTTCACGGTGCCGGGTGAGATGTTCAGCAGCGCCGCCGTCTGCGCCTCGGACAGGTCCTCGTAGAAGCGCAGCACCAGCACGGCGCGCTGCCGGGTGGGCAGCGCCCGCACGTGCCGCCACAGCGCGTCCCGCTCCAGCTGCGCCTCGATCTCGTCCGGCGCCGCGCGCTCCGGCAGCACCTCGGTCGGGCGCTCGCCGTGCCAGCGCCGGCGCCACCAGCTGGTCGCGGTGTTGACCAGGACGCGGCGCGCGTACGGCTCGACCGCTTCGATCCGCCCGAGCCGCCGCCACGCCAGGTACGTCTTGGTGAGCGCGGTCTGCAGCAGGTCCTCCGCCGTGGCCCAGTCCCCGGCCAGAAGGTACGCGGTGCGCAGCAGCGCGCCGGAGCGGGCCGAGACGAAGTCCCGGAACTCGTCGTCGACGCGGTCGGCAACGACGTGCAGGTCCCGATCGGCGCTGACCGGCGCCGCCTCAGGTTCGCCCTCCATCGTCACCCTCCCCCGCGCGCGTGAAGCAGTCCAGGACAGACTCACACGACACGGGGAGCGATATCTATGGGCGAACGGCTGATTCAGGCGTCGTCGCCGGGATCCGCGTTCTTGCCGAGCCGGGCCTCGACGGCCTGCGGCTCGTACATCTCCTCGACCACGCGCAGGTAGAGCTCGTTCGGGTTGGGCAGGTGCTTGACCTCGCGCAGTGCCTGGTCCTGACCGGCCGACTCCAGCACGAACGTGCCGTAGTTGAGCATGCGGCCGACCGGGGACTGCTCGTACTTCATGTCCGTGACCCGGGCCAGCGGCATCATCGCCACCTTGCGGGTGATGATGCCGTTCACGACCATCACCCGTTTGTTGGTCAGGATGAAGCGGTCGAAGTACCAGTCCGCGACGTTCCACGCCACCCAGCCCATGACGCCGAGCCAAACGATCACCGCGACCGTGGTGAACCCGCTCGCCGACTCCTGTCTGGCCAGGAAGCCGGACAGGTAGCCGAGCAGGAACGTGGCCGCGGCACCGATCAGCAGCGGTGTCCACAGGTGAACCCAGTGCCGTTTCCACTCGCCCCGATATCGCTCGGTGGGGAAGAGGTAACGTGCGACCAGCGTGGTGGGCTCGTCCTCCAGCGGAAGGACGCGACGCGGCCCCAGCGGCATGCCGGAGGAGTCGACGCGCAGTCCCTCGAACTCTTCGGCCTCGAACTCGGGTGCGACGTACCCGTCGTCGGGGCCGGGAGGCCTCGATGCCGTCGTCATGACCGGCTCAGGCGACCAGGCTGGTGAAGAACTCGCTGAAGCCCTGTGCGATATCGCCGATCGTGCTGCCCAGAGACTGGAACACGTCGGCTGCCGAGTTCGGCCGGAACGCAACGAAGAAGATCAAAAAGGCGATTCCGAGCCAAGTGAGGATCTTCTTGACCGACATTGCGGGCCATCCCCCTCCGCGGCTGTCAGAGTCCGTTTCGCGCCGCGTACTCAGAGTATCAGTTGCACTTCCGACTGTGAACGAATGACCCAACGCCGGACCATTCACTCAGGGCGTTCACGCCCGTCCATGAAGGTACGGAGACGGGGCACCGTACACAAGCTCGGGTGGCACCCAGTCCGACAGATCGTGAAGAACGACATGTTCGGCGAAGAGGTACCCCGCGCTCGCGGGCCAGGCTACCGCATACAGCCACATCCCACGCGCTTCTCCGGCATACGCGCTGCGATCGGCCGGTGACTTGACGGACCACAGTGGAGTCGGGTGCCCGCCCACCTTGATCTTCGCGTGTGCACCGCTCGCCGCGGCCATGGCCGAGCCGAGCAGCTCGCCGCAGTCCAGGCCGGGCAGGCCGGCCAGGCGGGTGCCGAGCCCCACGCCCGGCTCCTCGGCCACCAGCACCACGTCCGCCGGGCCGTCGCCGAGCGGGGCCGGCCCGCTGCACGCCAGTGCGGTCGCCCGCACCCCGGCCCGCTCGTCACCGGCCCAGCCGACCCCGGTCACCGTCCACCCGGGCAGCAGCGGCCACGGGCACCAGAGCGGGATGCGTGAATGACCGTTCGCGGTATGCGACGTCACGCTCTCCACTATCTCCGGACCGATGTGCTCGGCCACGTGCAGAGGGGCGACCGGGCCGCACGGGTCACACCGCCAGTCCGGGTGCATCAGGTCCGGCGGCCTGACCGAGCCCCCGCATCGGGGACAACTCACCGTCACGCCCACAGGACTACGGTGCGTGCCCGCCGCCCCCGCCGTCAAGCGAATCGGGTTTTTCGTCCCCGACCGGGACGGCATGGGCGCGGATCCAGGCGTGCATCGCGATGCCGCTGGCCACGCCCGCGTTGATCGAGCGCGTCGAGCCGTACTGGGCGATGGAGAACACCTGGTCACACGCGTCCCGGGCGACATCGGACAGCCCGGGGCCCTCCTGGCCGAACAGCAGCACGCACCGGCGCGGCAGCACCTCGGACTCCATCGGCCGCGCCCCGGGCAGGTTGTCGATGCCGATCACCGGAAGATCACCCGATCGGGCCCACGCCACGAACTCCTCGATCGTCGGATGGTGCCGGACGTGCTGGTAGCGATCCGTGACCATGGCGCCGCGCCGGTTCCAGCGGCGGCGGCCGACGATGTGGACCTCCGCGGCCAGGAACGCGTTCGCGTTGCGCACCACGGTGCCGATGTTGAGGTCGTGCTGCCAGTTCTCGATCGCCACGTGGAAACCGTGCCGGCGCCGGTCCAGGTCGGCCACCACCGCCTCGCGCCGCCAGTACCGGTAACGGTCCACGACGTTGCGCCGGTCGCCCCCGGCGAGCAGCTCGGGGTCGTAGCGCGAATCGTCCGGCCACGGACCCGGCCACGGGCCGACGCCGACCTCCAGCCGAGGCTCCGGCTCGTCAGATGCTTCCACGGGGTCCAGACACTAGCGCCTGGGCCGGTCCGGCGGCTCGGCCCCACTCGGCACCGGCGCTACACCAGGCCCAGCGCGGCCCCCAGGCCGGTCAGGAAGCGCCGCTCGTCCGCGGAGACGCGCGGCCCGGCGAAGTGCCCGGAGCGGGCGGCGGCGCAGACCTTCGCGGCGATCGCCTGGATCCACTGCCGGTAGGCGGCGGAGTCGGCCGGGTCGGCGTGCTCGGCCAGCACCCGGGCCGCCTCGCGGCTCGCGGCCAGCACCGCGGCGATCCCGGCGTCGCGGTCGGTGAACTCCTCCGCGTCCGGGCCGTCCTCGTCGGTCTCCGCGTAGACCGCGGCCACCACGGCGCGGACCAGGTCGCTGTCGGAGGCACGGCCGGCCGCGATGGCGGCCAGCCCGGCGAGCCCCTCGGCGACGGTCCGGCCGGGCGAGTCGTGCTGCGCGGACGTGGCCGCGATCACGACGCTGCCGGGCAGCCGGACCAGGAGCGTCCACTGCGCCGCCGGTATCGGTGACGCGGGTGCCCGCTCGGCGAACCGGCGGCGTTCGGAAGCGGACGGGCTCGGCATGGCGACGACCTCCTGCGCGTCAGCATATGACCGCGCGGTTTCCCGCCCGCGCAAACCCCGAGATCACCATCGTCCGGAAGACGGAGCGGTGTCCTCACGCTCGAACTTTCCCCGGACGCAATGAGCGGCGGGGCCCTCCCCGGCACCCGCCGCCCACGCTCTGTTGGAGAAGATTTTGCCTCACCGTCCGTATTCGAGGGAAGGGTTACGACTAGTTGTTCGGGCGACAGTTATCTATTCGTGACGTTACCTATCGTATTTTTACGTGAGGCGTGACACAGTGTCACCGCAAGGGGAATCCCTACCTCAATCGGCATGCCCAGGTCGGACAGGTTGTACGAGAGCGGTTGCCCGGGAACGCTCCCACTACCGTGCGTAGCGCCTGACAAATCTTCGTTCTCAACCAGCACCGTTGCAGAGCGAAGTCGGGTGGGAATTGCATGCAGGAAATCTGCACCGGCACCCGGCTAGCCGGCGCCTCGGCGGGGTATCCACCCAGGTGAGGCGGGCGCCACTCGCCGCGGGCGGCCGCCCCGGGAATGCACCGCCACAGGGATTCGTTTCGATGACCGGAGACGGCAAGGCCGGACACGGCCAGATCGGAGACATCACATGGCGACCGTTGCGCTGACCGACGCGAACTTCGACGACGTGACGAGCAAGGACGGCATCGTGCTCGTCGACTTCTGGGCCAGCTGGTGCGGCCCGTGCGTCAGGTTCGCCCCCACCTACGAGGCGGCCTCGGAGAAGAACCAGGACATCACGTTCGGCAAGGTGGACACCGAGGCCGAGCAGGGGATCGCCGCGAAGTTCGGCATCCGCTCGATCCCGACCATCATGGCGATCCGCGACGGCGTGATCGTCTTCTCGCAGCCGGGCGCGCTGCCCTCCGCGGCGCTCGACTCGGTGATCGAGCAGGTCCGGGCGCTGGACATGGACGAGGTCAAGTCCCAGCTCGCCGCGCAGGCCAAGTAACACCACACAGATCGATCGAGGGTACGACGGGGAGGTTCTCCCCCTCGTACCCTCGATGGCGTCCTGGGGTCCGTCAGGCGACGTGGGCGAGGTAGCGGTTCAGCGTCTCGGCCAGCACCTCGGCGCCGGGGCGGGCCCAGACGTCCGCGTGGAAGACCTCGACCTCGACCGGCCCGGTGTAGCCGGCCGCGTCCACCGCCTCACGAAAGCGCCGCAGCTCGATCACGCCCTGGCCGGGCAGGCCCCGGCCGAGCAGCACGCCCTCGGGCAGCGGCGTGATCCAGTCCGCGGCCTGGAACGCCGAGATCCGGCCCTCGGCGCCGGCCCGGGCGATCTGTTCCCAGACCTCCGGGTCCCACCAGACGTGGTACGTGTCGACGCACACGCCGACCGACTCGGCGGGGTACGGCCGGGCCAGATCGAGCGCCTGGCCGAGCGTGGAGACCACGCACCGGTCGGAGGCGAACATCGGGTGCAGCGGCTCGATCGCCAGCTGCACGCCCGCGGCCCGCGCGTGCGGGACCAGCTCGCCGATCGCGTCGCCGACGTGCCGCCGGGCCGCGTCCACGTCCCGGGAGCCGTCCGGCAGGCCGCCGGAGACCAGCACCAGGATCGGCGCGCCGAGCGTGTGTGCCTCGTCGATCGCGCGCCGGTTCTCGTCGAACCAGCCCGGCTCCTGGAAGAAGCCGCCGCGGCAGAGCGTCGTGATCGGCAGGCCCAGGTCGCGGGCGAGCGCGGCCACCTTCTCCACGCCGTGGGCCTGGGTCTCCTCCCGCCACAGGCCCACGCCCCCGATGCCGGCCGCGGCGGCGCCGGCCAGCAGCTCGTCGACCGGCCAGTGCTTGGTGGTGGCCGCGTTGAGCGAGAACCGTGCCGTGCTCACGACAGCTCCGGGATCTCGACCCGCCGGCCCTCGCGCGCCGACCGCAGTCCCAGCTCGGCCAGCTGCACGCCGCGCGCGCCGGCCCACAGGTCCCAGGTGTACGGCGTGTCCTCCACGACGTGCCGCAGGAACAGCTCCCACTGCGCCTTGAAGCCGTTGTCGAACTCCGCGTTGTCCGGCACCACCTGCCACTGCGAGCGGAAGTCCTCGGTGGCCGGCAGGTCCGGGTTCCACACCGGCTTGGGCGTGGCGGCCCGGTGCTGGATCCGGCAGTTGCGCAGCCCGGCGACCGCGCTGCCCTCGGTGCCGTCCACCTGGAACTCGACCAGCTCGTCGCGGTAGACCCGGACCGCCCAGGACGAGTTGATCTGCGCGATCACGCCGCCGGCCAGCTCGAAGATGCCGTACGCCGCGTCGTCCGCGGTCGCGTCGTAGGCGGTGCCGGACTCGTCCCAGCGGGCCGGCAGGTGCGTGGCGATGCGCGCGGTGACGGCCTTGACCTCGCCGAAGATCTGCTCCAGCACGTAGTGCCAGTGCGGGAACATGTCGACCACGATGCCGCCGCCGTCCTGCGACCGGTAGTTCCAGGACGGACGCTGCGCGGTCTGCCAGTCGCCCTCGAACACCCAGTAGCCGAACTCGCCGCGGATCGACAGGATCCGCCCGAAGAAACCGCCGTCTACCAGCCGCTTCAGCTTGAGCATGCCGGGCAGGAAGAGCTTGTCCTGGACCACGCCGTGCTTGATCCCGGCCGTGTCCGCGAGCCGGGCCAGGTCGACCGCGCCGGCCAGGTCCTCCGCGGTCGGCTTCTCGGTGTAGACGTGCTTGCCGGCGTCGATCGCCAGCCGGAGCGCCTTCTCCCGCTGCGCCGTGACCTGGGCGTCGAAGTAGATGTCCACGTCCGGCCGGGCCAGCGCGGCGGCCAGGTCGGTGGTCCAGTCGGTGAGCCCGTGCCGGTCGGCGATCTCGCGCAGTTTCGCCTCGCTGCGGCCGACCAGGACCAGCTCCGGGTAGAGGCGGTCACCGTCGGCCAGCGGAAGTCCGCCCTGCTCGCGGAGCGCCAGCAGCGACCGGACCAGATGCTGCCGATAGCCCATCCGGCCGGTCACGCCGTTGAGCACGATGCCGATCGTCCTTCGCGCCATGGTGCGGTCCCTCCAGGCTCCCCAGGTAAGCGCTTTCCTGCGCACAGTAGCGGCGGCCGCAGCAGGCGGGCAAGCCTTTCCGGAAACCCCGGCGTCCGGCGGAGTCGATATCCTGCCTCCGCAGCTTCTGACGAAGGGACGGTCGTCCATGGCGACGTTGGCCGAGGTCGCGAAGCGGGCCGGAGTCTCGCCCGCGACGGCCTCACGAATCATCAACGGCAGTCCCAAGCCGGTCACCGAGGCGCTGCGCGAGCGGGTGCTGGCGGCGGTCGAGGAGCTGCAGTACGTGCCGAACGCGCACGCGCAGTCGCTGGCCCGGGCGAACCGCAGCGCGATCGGCGTGATCGTGCACGACGTCTCCGACCCGTACTTCGCGGAGATCACCCGGGGCCTGCAGCGCGTCGCGACCGAGCACGGCCGGCTCGTGATCATCTGCAACAGCTACCGCGACCCGGCCCGCGAGCTGGAGTACGTCGAGCTGCTGCGCGCACACCAGGTGGCCGCGCTGGTGCTGGCCGGCTCCGGCTACCACGACGAGGACTTCACCGCGGCGCTGGCCGGCAAGCTCCAGGTCTACGAGAAGGGCGGCGGCCGGGTCGCGGTGATCGGCCGCCACCAGCACGCCGGCGACGCCGTGGTGCCGGACAACGAGATGGGCGGCTACCTGATCGGCGTGGAGCTCCTCGCGCTGGGCCACGAGCGGATCGGCGTGATCGCCGGGCCGAAGCTGCTCACCACGACCACGGACCGGCTCTCCGGACTGCGCCGCGCGGCCGCCGAGCACGGGCGGGAGCTGTCACACGTGGCGTACGCGGACTTCGACCGGGACAGCGGGGCCGAGGCCGCGGCCGCACTGCTGGACGCGGAGCCGGGGCTGACCGCGATCGCGGCGCTCAACGACTCGATGGCGATCGGCGCGCTGGCGCTGCTGCGCAGCCGCGGCGTGGACGTGCCGGGGCAGGTCAGCGTGACCGGGTTCGACGACATGCCGGTCGCGCGCGACGTCACGCCGGCGCTGACCACGGTGCGGCTGCCGCTGGCCGAGATGGGCGCGCGGGCGATGACGCTGGCGCTGGACGGCACCGGCGAGCCGGGCAACCGGATCGAGGAGGTAGGCGCGGAGCTGATCCGCCGGGACAGCGCCGGGCCGGTCCGCGTGTCGTAGCTGGACAGGTGGTCGAACATGTGTTCGAATACTGGTCATGCGCTGGGCGAACCTGTCGGCTCCCCCCGACGACGGTTTCCTTCAGGAGCCATCCCTGAAGGCGGCGCCGGCGGCACCACCCCTGCCGCTGGCGCTGCCCAGCGCCGTCGTCCGGACGTTCGACACGCCCGGTTTCGCCGGCATGACGTTCTACGAGGTGCGGGCGAAGAGCATCATCAACCGCGTCCCGGGTACGTCGCAGGTGCCGTTCGAGTGGACGATCAACCCCTATCGGGGCTGCTCACACGCATGCACCTACTGCTTCGCGCGGAACACGCACACCTACCTCGACCTGGACGCCGGTCACGACTTCGACTCGCGCGTGGTGGTCAAGGTCAACGCCGGTGAGCTGGCGCGGCGCGAGCTGGCGGCGCCGCGCTGGCGGGGCGCGCACATCGCGATGGGCACCAACGTCGACTGCTACCAGCGCGCCGAGGGCCGCTACCGGCTGATGCCGGAGATCATCGCGGCGCTGCGCGACTTCGCGAACCCGTTCTCCATCCTGACCAAGGGCACGCTGATCCTGCGTGACCTGCCGCTGCTGCGCGAGGCCGCGTCGGTAACCCGGGTCGGCATCTCGATGTCCGTCGGGCTCGTCGACGAGGGCGTGTGGCGGTCCGCCGAGCCGGGCGCACCCAGCCCGCGCCGCCGGCTGGACGCGGTCAGGGCGCTGACCGACGCGGGTTTCGCGGTGAGCGTGCTGATGGCGCCGATCCTGCCCGGCCTGACCGACACGGCCGCGTCGATCGACGAGACCGTGGCCGCGATCGCGGGCAGCGGCGCGGTGAGCGTGACGCCGCTGCCACTGCACCTGCGTCCCGGCGCCCGGGAGTGGTACGCGCGGTGGATCGGCCGGCACCACCCGCAACTGGTGCCGCGCTACCGCGAGCTGTACCGCACCGGGTCGTACGCGCCGAAGGCGTACCAGCGCGAGGTGGCGGCGCTGGTCCGGGCCGCGGCGCGGCGACACGGGCTGGACCGGGCCGCACCGGCCGTGAATCGCGCGGTCCCGGCCCCGCCCGCCACGCCGGAGCCGGAGCAGCTGACCCTCCTCTGAGTAGAGTCGAGGGGTGAGCGATCCGAGAGAGATCCTGGCCGGTACGTCCACGATCGTGGTGGTCGGCGCGTCCCGTGACCCGGGCAAGTCAGCGCACAGCGTCCCGCTGCAGATGATGCGGCACGGCTGGCGGATCATCCCGGTCAACCCGTTCGTCGACCAGATCTTCGGCGTGCGGGCCTATCCCAGCCTGGCCGACGTGCCCGAGCCGCTGGACATGGTGAACGTATTCCGGCCGTCCGCGGACGCGCTGGACGTGGTCAAGGCCGCGGTCGAGATCGGCGCCCGGTCGATCTGGCTGCAGCAGGACATCGTCAACGCGGAGGCACGCCGGCTGGCCGAGGCAGCCGGTATCCCGTACGTGGAGGACCGCTGCCTCGCGGTGGAACGCGCGCTGGGCCGGTTGTCCCGGGTGAGCGGCTGAGGGCCGGACGACCGGCAGCGGACCGCCACGATCGCGGCGGTGCTGTCCGCGGGAGGCGCCGCACGGGCCGTTCGCCGCGGCGTACCGGCCGGTGGTCTTCTCGATCTTCGCCCGGTCGGCCCGGCAGCCGATCCTGCGCACGTTCCGCGAGGCGCTGGCGCACCGGATCTAGACTGCGGCCGTGTCCACAGTGCTCCGCATCGCAGTGGCGCTCGCCGTGCTCGCGGCCGGCGCGTCGACCGGCTGGGCCGTGCGGGACGGCGCGGACCTCTCCGCGCTCGGCTCGGCCGGCGCGCTGCTGTTCCTCGGCGTGGCCTGGCTGCTGCGGCAACGGGACCGAAACCGGCCGATGCGCTGGCTGCCCGCGATCCGGCTGCCCGGCGGCGGGACCGGGCCCGGCCTGGTCGCGCCGCGGTCCCGGCCGGAGACCGTCTGGTTCCTGGTGATGAACGCCGCGTTCGTGGTCTGGGCGGGCGGCGTCGCCGGGTGGCTGGCCCGGCCCGGCGACCTGCTCGCGCTCGCGTTCACCGCGGTGGCCACGGCCGCAGGGCTGTGGGGGGCGCACCAGCTGTACGGGCACCTGCTGATGCTGCACCGGATCGCGATCGTCGAGGCCGGGGTGCTGCGCCAGGGCCGGCTGATCCGGTGGGCGGAGATCGAGTCGGTGCGGCTGGCCAGCCCGGATGACCCGGACGAGGAGGGCGACGTGGAGCTGCGGACCGGCGGCCGGCTGCTGAACCTCACGCCGCCCGGCTCGATGATCGACCCGAGGGAACTGCGGCTGGCCGTGGCGACCTACCTGCGCGCGCCGGAGCGCCGGGCCGAGCTGAACTCACCCGTCGACCCGCGCGGCGAGATCGTCCACCCGCCCGACCCCCGGCTCGGCCGGCATCCGCGCCGCGAGACCGTCGAGGGTGGTCCGGAGGCCTAGCTCGAACAGCGCGTCCAGGTCCAGGTCGAACCCGTCGGCGGTGACCACGGCCATCATCCTGGACCACACCGGGTGGCGGTCGCCGGTCATCAGCGCGGCCATCGCCGGTGAGGTGCGCGCGACCCACTCCTCGCCGGAGATGCCGCTGGCGGACTGCGCCTGCGCCTCCCGCTCCAGCTGCATGGCGAGGCTCTGCACCTGCGTGTAGATCAGGATCGAGTGGTTGAGCATCTCCTCCGGCGTCAGCCCGTGACCGTCCAGCGCGCGCAGGATCTGCTCGTCGTGGGTCAGCAGGTTCGGCAGCGGCAGCGGTCGGAACAGCGAGTCGACGTGCGGCAGCCAGGGATGCCGGCGGTACAGCGTCCACAGCGCGCGGGCGGCGCGCTCGATCCGGGGCCGCCACGCCAGCGGCTCCTCGCCCTCCGGGTAGCCGATCTCGCCGTAGGCCGCGTCCGCCATCAGCGCGATCAGTTCGTCCTTGTCGGCGACGTGCCGGTACGCCGACATGGTGGCCGTGCCGAGCCGGGCCCCGATCGCGCGCATGGACAGCGCGTCCAGCCCCTCCGCGTCGGCGATCTCGATCGCGGTGCGCACCAGCCGGTCGCGGGTCAGGTCGCGCGGCACGCCGCGGACCGGCGCGTCACCGGCCAGGTTCGCGACGATCGTGCCGGACCGCGGCGCGGTGCGGACCAGGCCGAGGTGCCGCAGCGTGGTGAGCGCCTTCGTGGCGGTGGCCATCGCCACGCCCCACTCCCGCGCGATCCGGCGGGTGGACGGCACTCGGTCGCCGGGCGCCAGCTCACCGTCCCGGATGCGGCGGCTCAGCTCGGTGACGATGCGCTGGAACGGCGGCTCCTCGACCATGGCAACCCCTTTCTGCACTAGTGCACATACTAGCTGCGCTATGGCACATTCGCACTGTTCAGAGCCTGTATGTACGTCGTACAGTCAGATGCGTACACAGTATTCCTGAACAACGGAGGACCTCACCATGACCACCGTGCTGATCTCCGGTGCCAGCGTCGCCGGGCCCGCGCTGGCGTTGAACCTGCGCGCCCGCGGCTTCGACGTGACCGTCGTCGAGCGCGCGCCCGGGCTGCGCCCCGGCGGGCAGGCGCTGGACGTCCGCGGCGTCGCACTCGACGTCGCGGACCGGATGGGGCTGCTCGGCGAGCTGCGCGGCATGCGCACCCGCATGCGCGGCATGTCGATGCTGGACGCGGACGGCGTCGAGCTGATGCGCTCCGAGGAGTACGCGGCCAGCAGCGGCCGGCTGGACAGCCCGGACGTCGAGGTGCTGCGTGAGGACCTGACCGGGCTGCTGCACCGGCACGCGGCCGCGGCCGGGGTCACGCACGTCTTCGGCGACACGGTCACCGCGCTGCAGGAGACGGACGCGGGCGTACGGGTGGAGTTCCAGCACGCCGCGCCGCGCACGGTCGACCTGGTGGTAGGCGCGGACGGGCTGCGCTCGGCCACCCGCCGACTGGTGTTCGGGCCGGACGACGCGTTCCTGCACCACCTCGGCATCTACGTGGCGGTCTGGACGATGGAGAACATCCTGAAGCTGACCGACTGGCAGGTGTGGATCCAGGCGCCGGGCGTCGGCGGCGGCATCTACCCGGCGCGGGACAACACGGAGATCCGGGTCAACCTGGGCTTCGAGTCCGGGCCGATCGACGGCCTGCACCGCGACCGGGCCGCGCAGCGGGCCGAGCTGGCCGCCCGGTTCGCCGGGCTCGGCTGGGAGTTCCCGCGGCTGATCGAGGGCGCGCGGACCGCGCCGGACTTCTACTGCGACGCGATGGCGCAGGTGCGGATGAACAGCTGGTCGCGTGGCCGGGTCACGCTGCTCGGCGACGCGGCGTTCTGCCCGTCGCCGCTCTCCGGGCAGGGCACCAGCCTGGCGCTGGCCGGCGCGTGGGTGCTGGCCGAGGAACTGAGCCGGTCCGCCGTGCCGGACGCGCTGGCCGCGTACGAGACGCGCATGCGCCCGTTCGTCCGGCTGAACCAGGAGCTGGTGCGCAACGAGCCGGGCAGCCCGGAGTCGGCGGCGGCGATCGAGGAGGCGAAGTTCGCGCTCACGCTCTGAGCACCCGGGACGGGCCGGGCCCGTCCCGGGTGCACGTAGTCAGCGGTTGTACTGCGACTCGCGGACGCTGTTGCCGCCGTCCACCACCAGCATCTGGCCGGTGATGTAGGAGGCCGCCGGTGAGCAGAGGAACGTGATCGCGGCCGCCACCTCCTCTGGCGTGCCGGGCCGGCGCATCGGCGTGTCCAGACCCTGCTTCAGCTCCGCGACCGTGGACGCGGCCGTGTAGATGGTGCCGGGCGCGACCGCGTTGACGTTCACGCCGTCCGCCACCACCTCCATCGCCAGCGCGCGGGTCAGGCCGACCACGCCCGCCTTCGCGGCCGCGTACGCCGCCTCGGTCGGCAGCGCGTTGACCGGGCCGGTGGTCGCGGCAAGATTCACGATCCGGCCCCAGCCGCGCTCGGCCATGCCGCCGACGAACGCGCGGCTGCACAGGAACGCGGTGCTCAGGTTGCGGTCGATCTCGGTGCGCCACTCCTCGTAGGTGAGCTGGGCGACCGGCCGCAGCACCTCCGGCGACGCCCGGCTGGTCAGGCCGGCGTTGTTGACCAGCACGTCCACGTCGCCGAGCGTGTCCGCGACCGCGTCGGCGAGCGCGCCGACCTCGGACTCGTCGGTCAGGTCCGCGACGAAGCCGGTGACCGACAGCTCGTCCGCGCGCTCGTGGATGCGGCGGGTGGTGGAGACGATCGCGACCTTGGCGCCCAGGTCCCGCAACCGGCGGGCGGTGGCGTAGCCGATGCCGTCCGGGCTGCCCGCGCCGGTGACGAGCGCGACGCGGCCGTCCAGGCGCAGCGTGGTCGACTCGAGCGAGGGGAGGTCGGCGGGCACTGGATCGGAGTCGGGTGTCATAGCCGAAATCCTGCCCGGTCACCGCGAACGGGGCAACGACCGGGGGCGCGGCGCCGCGAGCGCGGGCCGTCTACCCTCATGGCGTACCCGCGCCATTACGGAGATCGCGAATGACATATCCGCCGCAGCAGCCGGAGGGCTGGAGCGATCCGGCGTACCCGGCCTATCCGCCGGCCAGCCAGCCGCCGGTCTCCGGGCCCGCCATGCCCGGCTATCCCCCGGTCCCCGACCCCGCGGGAGCGTATCCGCAGCCGGCGGCCTACCCGGCGGGCAAGGACGCGGGTTACCCGTACGCGACCGGCTATCCGGTCCCCGGCTACGAGTACGGCGGCTGGGGCACGCCGCGGAAGACGAACGGCATGGCGATCGCCTCGCTGGTCGTCTCCGTCATCGGCGCGTTCTCGCTGGCCTGCTACGGCGCCGGCGCGATACCGGCCGCGATCGGGGCGATCCTCGGGCACGTGGCCCGGCGGCAGATCCGGACGAACGGCGACGACGGTGACGGCATGGCCCTGGCCGGCATCATCACCGGCTGGATCGTCACCGGGATCGGCCTGCTGATCATCGCGTTCGTCGTCGTGGTCGTCGTCTTCGCCTGGAGCACCGCCGACACGACGGACCCCGGTGGCACCGGCACCGGCGGTCCCTACTACTAGGAAGGCCTCGCCGTGACGGATCCGAAGTACGCGTACCCGCCGCAGATGCCGCCGCGGCGGCCGACCAACTCGATGGCGATCGCGGCGCTGATCATGGGTATCGCGTCGCTGTTCACCTGCCAGCTGGTCGGTATCGGCGCGATCATCTGCGGCAACCGGGCGCGCAACGAGATCCGCGGCAGCGGCGAGGAGGGCGACGGGATGGCCCTGGCCGGGATCATCCTCGGCTGGGTGTCGCTCGCGCTGGTCGTGCTGTCGCTGCTGTTCGTGGTCGGTTACTTCGTCATCTTCGGCGCGTTCATCCTCAACGCGCCCACCTCGCCGTGATCAGTTCTCCGGTGGCGTGAACGCGGAGGTCCGGGCCATCCCGGCGGCCCGGCCCTTCGCGGAGACGACCAGCGCCATCTTGCGCGACGCCTCGTCGATCATCTCGTCGCCGAGCAGCACGGCGCCGGCCCGCCCGCCCGCGTCGGACGTGGCGTACGCGTACGCGTCCAGGATCAGCTCGGCGTGGTCGTAGTCCTCCTGGGACGGCGCGTAGACCTCGTTCGCCGCCTCGATCTGGCCCGGGTGCAGCACCCATTTGCCGTCGAAGCCGAGCGCGGCCGACCGGGTGGCCGCCTCGCGGAACCCGGCCACGTCCCGGATCTGCAGGAACGGGCCGTCGATCGCCTGCAGGTCATGCGTGCGCGCGGCCATCAGCAGGCGCATCAGCACGTAGTGGTACGGGTCGCCGGGGTAGCCCGGGATCAGGCCGCCGACCGCCAGCGACCGCATGCCGATGCTGGCCATGAAGTCGGCCGGGCCGAAGATGATCGTCTCCAGCCGGGGTGACGCGCCCGCGATCGCGTCCACGTGCACCAGGCCGGCCGCGTTCTCGATCTGGGCCTCGATGCCGATCCGGCCCTCCTCCAGGCCGAGCGCGCGTTCGATCTGGCCGAGCGTCAGGTCCAGCCACCGCACGTGACTCGCGTCGCGCACCTTGGGCAGCATGACGCAGTCGAGGTGCGGGCCGGCGCCCTCTACCACGTCCACCACGTCCCGGTACGTCCACTGGGTGGTCAGGTCGTTGACCCGGACCGCGCGCGTCTTGCCGGCCCAGTCGCCCTCGGTCAGCGCGGCGACCACGTTCTTCCGCGCGTCCGCCTTGGCCAGCGGCGCCACCGCGTCCTCCAGGTCGAGGAAGACCTGGTCGGCGGGGAGACCCTGGGCCTTGCCGAGCATCTTGGTGCTCGATCCGGGTACCGCGAGGCACGAGCGGCGGGGACGGCCGGGGACGGTCATGGACACTCCTTCGAACGGCGGAACGGCCGGACTCACTGACCGGTCAACGGGCGCGGCGGGGCCTCGTCACGGACGAGGACCGGCACCTCCCGGCCGTACCGGCGAGGCAATTGATCTTCTGCTTGTGCCACCTGCCGGGTGCTGACCTCGACGCCGGTGCCGTCGTGCCGGCAGCCGACCACGCCGATCTCGATGCCGGCCGCGCGCCAGTGGCCGAGGTCGGCGACGATCCGCTCCTGCAGCGTCAGCAGCGTGCGCAGGTCGTGCCGGGCGTCGCGCACCTCCAGGCACACCTCCGCGCCCTCGGCGCGCAGGAACGCGTCGAAGTCCGCGGACGGCACCCGGTAGACGATGCCGCGCACCGCGGCCTGGTCCACCTCCAGACCGGCGAAACTGTCCGGGAACCGTGCCCGGCCGGCCGACTCGACCCGGGCCAGCACGGTCGCCAGGTCCGCCGGGGTCACCAGCATCGCGCCGGTCACCGCCTCGACCCGCTCCGGCGCCCGCCGCACACCGCACCCCTCGGTCCGCCACTCCGCCATGCGCGCCTCCGCTCGTCCCGCCGCGACCTCAGGCCTCGGCATCCGTCGATGTGGTCAGCGCTACCGTACGTCGGCCGGCTCTGGCGCCGCCGAGCACGACGACCGCCACGCCGATCACCACCAGCAGTACGCCGGGCAGCGTGGCCGCCGGGGGTGCCTGACCGAGCCAGGCCCAGGCGAGCAGCGCGGCACCCGGGACCTCCAGCAGGATCAGGATGCTGACCGTGGTCGCGGAGACCCGGCGCAGCGCGAAGTTGAACATCGAGTGCCCGAGCAGCTGCGCACCCGCGGCCAGCCCGAGGATCGCCAGCCAGGTGCTGCCCGGATAGCCACCGAGATCCACCCCCACGGTCAGGCACGCGGCCAGCAGGACCAGCGCACAGACGCCGTAGCAGACCGTGGTGTACGTGGTGGTGCTGAGCGTGCTGCGGGCCCGCTCACCGAGCGCGGTGTAGACGGCCGCGAAGACTCCACCGGCGATCGCCAGCAGGTCCCCGAGCACCGCCTCGCCGGAGACGCCCAGGTCCGCGCCGGTCGCGGCCGCCGCACCGGCCACCGCGACGCCGATGCCGGCCCAGGTCACCCACGGCAGGCGCCGGCCCTGGCCGAGCGCGATCAAGCCCTGCCAGACCGGCTGTGTGCAGACCAGCGCGGTCGCGGCCGCCACCGAGGTGAGCTTGATGCTCGGCACCCAGGCCGCGAAGTGCGCCGCCAGCGCCACTCCGGACAAC
Source organism: Catenuloplanes indicus (assembly GCF_030813715.1). Taxonomy (NCBI): domain Bacteria; kingdom Bacillati; phylum Actinomycetota; class Actinomycetes; order Micromonosporales; family Micromonosporaceae; genus Catenuloplanes; species Catenuloplanes indicus. The sequence goes on along the minus strand of NZ_JAUSUZ010000001.1, from coordinate 5,519,574 downwards.
ACACAGAACAGCAACTGACGACGGTACGGCCCGGCGAGCGCGCGGAACTCGGCACGGCGCCGGACGATCGCCACCGGCGTGAGAACGCCCACAGCGAGCGCGTTGCGCCAGAACGCGATCGCGAGTCCGGGCGCGGCCGCGAACGCGATCAGCGGCGACGACGTGGTGATCGCGACTACCGCGACCGCAAGTGCGGAAACGGTGCCCGCACCGGGGTGTGAGCCGGGGTGTTTCGGTTGATCGGTTGAGCTCACGGTGGTTCATCCTTACACGTCGCTTCTTGCACCCATTCAGCTACGAGTGGTGAATCTTCCACGGACGGAATGTCATCGAACGGCTACGCTCTGACATCGAGCACTCGCTCTTTCATGCCGTTTGGGGAGGATTGATCAACTATGCCCGCATACCGTGCGGTGCTGTTCGACTTCTTCGGAACCCTGACCCGGGCGGTCCGCCGCGGTCCCGCCCACGCGGGCATAGCGCGCATGCTCGGCTGCGACCCGGCGACGCTGGTCGAGGTGCTCGACCGCACCTACCACGCGCGCGCCCGCGGCCTCTACGGCGACGCGGCGGACACGCTGCGCCGGGTCGCGGCCGAGGCCGGCGCACACCCCGGCGACCGTACGCTGCGCGCCGCCGTCGACGCCCGCCGCGAGGCCATCCACGCGGACACCACGCTGCGCCCGGACGCCGTGCCCACGCTGCACGCGCTGCGCCGACGCGGCCTGCGCACCGCCGTGGTCAGCGACTGCACGCACGAACTGCCCGACGTGCTGCCCCGGCTGGAGGTCCACCACCTGCTGGACGCGCGGGTGCTCTCCGTCGAGATGGGCATCTGCAAGCCCGACCCCGGCATGTTCCTGTCCGCGGCCGCGCGGGTCGGCGCGCGCCCCGAGGAGTGCCTCTACGTCGGCGACGGCGGCAGCCGCGAGCTCAGCGGCGCCGAGGCGGTCGGCATGACCGCGGTCCGGCTGCGCGCCCCTGACCTGGACGGCCACCTCACGTTCAACCCGGACACCACCTGGTCCGGCTCGGACATCACCCGGCTCTCCGACACGATCGCGCTGGTCGACCGGGTGCTCCAGCCCGCATAGAGTGTCCTTCATGGCTGCTCATCCGCTGGTCGGCGAGGCGATCCGCAAGGCATCCGTGGCGTGGGTCTCGGCCGGCGGGCAACCCGCGACCGCGCTCTGGTGCCTGCCCGTCGACGGCGCGCTGCACGTGGTCAGCGGCCCCGGCGAGCAGGCCGCCCCCGGCCTCGCGGACGCCTCCACCGCCCGGGTGACGCTGCGCGGCGACCACGGCGGCGCCGTGGTCGCCTGGGACGCCACCGTCTCCCGGCTCTCCCCCACCGACGAGCACTGGACCGAGATCGCCACCCAGCTGGCCGGCAAGCGCCTGAACGCCCCCGCCTCCACCGCGGACCTGGTGGCCCGCTGGTCCACGGAGTGCGTGATCACCCGCCTCACCCCGGCCGGCAGCACCCCCGCCACCGGCACCGCACTGCCCGCCGGCTCCCAGGCAGCCCCACCCCGCGACTCCCCCGCATCCCGCCCCGCCCGCAAGCCCTTCCGCCTCCACCGCGTCCGCGGCCGCCGTCCCTGACCCCGGCCCGCCCCGCCCCGCTGGCCCCGGCCCGGCCGCGCCGCCGTGCCCGAGTCACCCCCTGCCCGGTCCACGAACCTCCACGCCTTGCCCGGCCAGACCGCGACGCTCCACGCCACCGCCCGGCCGGTCTGCAGATACTCCACGCCCGACCCGGCCAGACCTCGATGTCCACGTCACCGCCCGGCCGGCCGGCGGCGCTCCACGCCTTGCCCGGTCAGGCCGCGGTGCCCCCACGTCACCGCCCGGCCGGCCGGCGATGATCCACGCCAGCGCCCGGTCAGGCCGCGGTGATCGTCACCCACCCGCCTTTGCTCTGCTTACATCACCAAAAGCCGCGAATCCACCGCCGCAAATCGCTCATATTCCGTATTTTCCGGCGGCATCGCGCGGCATCTCCGGATGCCGCACCGACGCGCTTTTGCTCTGCTTACCTGACCAAAAGCGGCAATTCGCCGGACCGGTAAATCGCTCCGAATCGGGCGGCATCGCGTAGGTAAGCAGAGCAAAGCGAGGTGGTCAGCCCACGAAGGGCGGGACGGCGATCTTGCCGTTGGCGATCTCGACGACGTGGCCGGCGACCGTGGCGGAGACGGCGGTGCCGGCGGCGGCGGTGACCGTGCAGTCCAGCGTGGACGGACGGTGGATCTCGGCGCCCTGATGGATCGTGTAGGCGGTGGTGCCGTCGGCGGGAAGGAGGCCGGCGCCGGTGAGCCAGACGCCCAGGCCGAGCGCGGCGGAGCCGGTCGCCGGGTCCTCGGCGACGCCGACGCCGGGTGCGAACATCCGCAGGTGCGCGGTGTGCGTGGCGGCGTTCCAGGCGAACACGGTCTGCTTCGGCACGCCGTGCCGGGCGGCGGCGGCCGCGTCCAGCGTGGCCCGGGACACCGCGTCCGGGCGTACGGCCAGGTAGAGGTGTTCCAGGCCGCAACCGGCCGGTCGTGGTGCCGGCCCGGCCAGGTCGGCGGCGGACAGGCCGGCGATCTCCAGCAGTGGCGCCGGGTCGCGGTCCGCGCCGAGCGTCGGGGTGCCGCCGGTCAGCCGGGCCTCACCGTGTGCGGTCACCTCGATCGGCAGCACGCCGGCGCCGCACTCCTGGCGGAGCGTGCCGGGGGCGGCCAGGCCGCGGCGCGTCACGGTGACCGCGGCACCCACGCTCGGGTGACCGGCGAACGGCAGCTCGGACGCGGGGGTGAAGATCCGGGCACGGTACGTCGCCTCCGGTGCCGCCGCGGACGGCGGCAGCACGAAGACCGTCTCGGACAGGTTGAACTCGCGGGCCAGCGCGGCCATCTGCGCGGTGCCGAGCAGCTCGGCATCGAAGACCACGGCGAGCGGGTTGCCGGCAAACGGGCGGTCGGTGAAGACGTCCACGATCTCGTACGGCACTGTCGTCATAGGCTGACGCTAAGGCGTTTCGATCACCGGCGCGCCGTGCGGCGCACCTTTCATTAGGCTGTGGGCGTGACGACGGCGACGCGGGTGTACCTGGCTCGGCTGGGCGGCCTTCCCGTCTTCGATCCGAACGGTGACCCGGTCGGCCGGGTCCGGGACGTGGTCGCCCGGCTGCGCACCTCGGTCCGCCCGCCTCAGGTGGTCGGCCTGGTCGCCGAGGTGCCGGTGCGCCGCCGGATCTTCCTGCCGATCAGCCGGATCACCGGCATCGACACCGACAGCGTGCTGCTCGGCACCGGCACGCTGAATCTGCGCCGGTTCGAGAAGCGGGCGAGCGAGCTGCTGATCCTGCGCGAGCTGCTGGGCCGCCCGGTGACGATCGCGCCGGAGGGCCGGCACGCGGTCGTGGTGGACGTGGCGATGGACGCGAACCGGCTGGGCGAGTGGACGCTGAGCCGGGTGGCGGTGCGGGACCAGACGATCCGGCTGGCCCGCCGCATCCACCTGGAGCAGGTCGACTGGGACGACGTACGCGGCCTGATCCCGCAGAGCGGCGCGCACGCGACCGCGACCATGCTGGCGATGCTGGAGAAGATGCGCCCGGCCGACCTGGCGAACGCGCTGCAGGATCTGCCGGACACCCGGCGTAACGAGGTCGCGGCCGCGCTGGACGACGAGCGGCTCGCGGACGTGCTCGGTGAGCTGCCCGAGCACGACCAGGTGGAGATCGTGTCCGCGCTGGACCGGGAGCGGGCGGCGCACATCCTGGAGGAGATGGATCCGGACGACGCGGCCGACCTGCTGGCCGAGCTGCCGCCGCCGGAGCAGGAGGAACTGCTGGACCTGATGGAGCCGGGCGAGGCCGACCCGGTCCGGCAGCTGATGGCGTACGGCGAGGGCACGGCCGGTGCGGTGATGACGTCCGAGCCGGTGATCATGCCGCCGGACGCCACGGTCGCGGAGGCGCTGGCCCGGATCCGGGAGCCGGAGCTGTCCCCGGCGATCGCGGCGCAGGTGTTCGTCACGCGCGGCCCGATGGCGACGCCGACCGGGAAGTACCTGGGCGTGGTGTTCTTCCAGCGGCTGCTGCGCGAGCCGCCGTCGCGGATCCTGGGCGGGGTGGTGGACAACGACATCGCGCCGCTGAGCCCGGAGAGCGCGCTGTCCGAGGTGACCCGGCGGATGGCGACGTACGACCTGGTCGCGATGCCCGTGGTGGACGAGCAGCAGCGGCTGGTCGGGGCGATCACGGTCGACGACGTGCTGGACCACTCGCTGCCGCGGGACTGGCGTGAGCGCGAGACCGGTCCGGCCCAGGGCGTGACGGGAGGCGACGGTGGCCGAGAGACGGCGTGACCGGCTCGACCAGCCGCAGGAGCCGGGGCGGATCCGGCTGCCGAAGTTCGACCCGGAGGCGTTCGGGCAGTGGTCGGAGAGCATCGCGCGGTACATGGGGACCGCGAAGTTCCTGGTCTACATGACCATCGTGATCCTGCTCTGGATCGCGTGGAACGTGCTGGCCCCGCCGTCGCTGCGGTTCGACCCGTACACGTTCACGTTCCTGACCTTGATCTTGTCGTTGCAGGCGTCCTACGCGGCGCCGCTGATCCTGCTGGCGCAGAACCGGCAGGCGGACCGGGACCGGATCGCGGCCGAGGAGGACCGGCGCCGGGCCGTGATGCAGAAGGCGGACACCGAATACCTGGCGCGTGAGATCGCGTCGCTGCGGGTCGCGCTGGGCGACGTGACCACCCGCGACTTCGTCCGGTCCGAGCTCGCCCGGCTGGCCGAGGAGCTGGACGAGCAGGCGAACCGGCGGCAGCGGCGGGCGGAGAAGGCGGCCGAGAAGGCCTACGACCGGGCGAACGACCGGGCGGCCGACAAGGCGGAGAAGAAGGCGGCGAAGCAGCGCAAGCCGGCCAAGCTGGACGAACCAATCGACGCCGACGCATATGACCCGGAGCACGTGGAACCACTCTGACGCAGGTCAGGACGGTGTTGAGCCGCGCGCCCCAAGGGGCTGGGCGCGCGGCCGACTCTGTGATCGTGACACCCCGGCCACGCACTCGTCCAGTCCGGATCCGGATAATCGGGAACAAGGACCATTTATCGGCTTATCGCACTAGAATGTCTGATTCGGTGCGTAAGCAACGTCTCGGACCGGCGGCCGGTCGGGTGCGCGTGACCGGGACGTAGCATTGGCGACATGTCTGCAGTCACCACCGTCGAAGACGCCGTCCGGGCAGCGCTGGCCACGGTCGACGATCCGGAGATCCGCCGTCCGATCACCGACCTCGGCATGGTCGGCTCGCTGGAGATCGACGGCTCCGGCCAGGTCCGGGTGGGCATCCTGCTCACCGTCTCCGGCTGTCCACTGCGGGACAAGCTGACCAGCGACATCACCACCGCGGTCGGCGCGGTGCCGGGCGTGACGTCCGTCGCGATCGACTTCGGCGTGATGAGCACCGAGCAGCGCCAGGAGCTCCAGCAGAAGCTGCGCGGCGCCGGTGGCCAGCAGCAGGCGGTCATCCCGTTCGCGCAGCCCGGCTCGCGCACCCGCGTCTACGCGGTGGCCAGCGGCAAGGGCGGTGTCGGCAAGTCCAGCGTCACGGTCAACCTGGCCGCCGCGCTCGCCGCCAAGGGCCTGAGCGTGGGCGTGATCGACGCGGACATCTACGGGCACTCGGTGCCGCGCATGCTCGGCGCGGACGGCAAGCCGACCCGCGTCGAAGACATGATCATGCCGCCGCAGGCGCACGGAGTGAAGGTCATCTCAATCGGCATGTTCACGGCCGGGAACGCGGCCGTGGTCTGGCGCGGGCCGATGCTGCACCGCGCGCTGGAGCAGTTCCTCGCCGACGTCTACTGGGGCGATCTGGACGTGCTGCTGCTCGACCTGCCGCCGGGCACCGGCGACGTGGCGATCTCGCTCGCCCAGCTGCTGCCGAACGCGGAGATCCTGGTCGTCACCACGCCGCAGACCGCGGCCGCAGAGGTGGCGGAGCGGGCCGGCGCGATCGCGCTGCAGACCCACCAGCGGCTGGTCGGCGTGGTGGAGAACATGTCCTGGCTGGAGCTGCCGACCGGCGAGCGGATGGAGATCTTCGGCTCCGGTGGCGGCGCGGCCGTGGCCGAGTCGCTGACCCGGACGGTCGGCGCGCAGGTGCCGCTGCTCGGCCAGATCCCGCTGGACACGCGCGTGCGCGAGGCCGGGGACAGTGGCGCTCCGATCGTCGTCTCCGCGCCGGACGCACCGGCCGCCGCCGCGCTGCAGGCCGTCGCGGCGAAGCTCGCGGTGCGCCGGGAGTCGCTGCTCGGCAAGCCGCTGGGCCTGACGCCGAGCGGCCGCTGACCTCTTCGATCACAGAAAAAGCACCGGCGGGTACGTACCCGCCGGTGCTTTTTCTGTGGTCCTTGTTCCTAGGTGGCGTCGAGGTCGAACGCGGCCGGCTTGTTGGCCGGGGTGGCCGCCGGAACCGCGGGGGCCGGGTCGGGGCGGCGCGGGTCGACGGCGGCGGCGACGTCCTTGAGCTCGTCGTTGATGCCGGTGACGTCCTTCTTCACCGACTCGACCAGGCCCTGGATCGGGTTGCGCAGCGCGGCCTCGTCCTCCTCGCTGAGGATGTGCTTGCGGATGAAGGCCTTGGGGTGCAGATCCTCGAGCTGGATGTCGGTGCCGAGCTCACGGCTCAGGTCGCCGGTGGCGTCCCGTGCCATGTTGCGCAGGTTGCGGATCATGCGCAGGCCGTCCTGGATCACCTGCGGCAGGCGATCACCGAAGATCAGCAGCGCGAGCAGGATGAGCCCGCCGATCTCCCACCAGTTCAGGTTCTCGAACACAGTGCCTCCTACACGACCATCCCCGGCAACTGTACGCACGCGCCGGCCCCAACGGCAGGGGCCGGCGAAGGTTCATTGCGCGTCAGCGGCCAAGGTCACCGAGGCGGTCTGCGCGGTCGAGCCGCGACGGTACTCCACCGTGACGACCGAGCCGGGCGCGAACTTGCGGACCAGCGCCACCAGGTCGATGGCGTCGTTGAGCGGGTGGTGGTCGAGGCGGGTGACCACGTCACCGGCGCGCAGCCCGGCCGCGGAAGCCGGCCCGTTCGCCTGGACCGTCTCCAGCCGCACGCCGCCGGTCAGCCCGGCGGACGCGTTGCCGACCTCGGCGCCGATCACGGTGCGCCGCGCCTTGCCGGTCGCGATGATCTCCTGGCTGACGCGTTTCGCCTGGTTGATTGGGATGGCGAAGGCGATGCCGATGTTCCCGGCGGTCTGCTGGTCACCGGTCACCGACTTGATCACCGCGTTCACGCCGACCACCCGGCCGGCCGCGTCGACCAGCGGGCCGCCGGAGTTGCCCTGGTTGATCGCGGCATCGGTCTGGATCGCCGCGTAGTAGCGCACCTGCCCGCTCTGGTCGGACTGGATGGTCCGGTCCAGCGCGCTGACGATGCCCTGGGTGACCGTGTTCGCCAGCGCCAGCGGCGAGCCGAACGCCAGCAGCGGGTCGCCGACCGCGACCGCGTCGGAGTCGCCGAGGTCGACCGCGATCAGGCCCTCCTTCTCCACCTTCAGCACCGCGAGATCCGACTCCGGGTCCTGGCCGACCAGCGTGGCCGGTGTCGCGGTGCCGTCCGCGAAGACCACGGCCAGCGCGGTCCGTGCGGCGCCCTCGACCACGTGATGGTTGGTGATCACGTAGCCGTCCTGGCTGACCACGAAGCCGGAACCGACACCGCCCTGCGGGCCGCTGACCCGGATCGTGACCACGCTCGGGCTGACCCGTTCCGCCACGCCGGCCAGCGACTCCGGCGGGCGCACCGCGGCGGCCGGCGGGTCGAGCGCGCCCGCGCCGGCCGCGAGTCCACCGCCCGCGACGCCGCCGCGCACCGCCATCGCATAGCCGACCGCGCCGCCGAGCGTGCCCGCCAGCACCGCGCTGATCACGCACAGCAGCACGACGGGACGCCAGACCCGGGCGCGTGGCGCATCCGGGTCGGTGACCGGCTCGGGGTCGCCGTCACCGGGCGGTTCGGCCGGGAGCACGACGGCCGCCTGCGTGTAGGGGTTACGCCAGGGATCGGACATGGCGTCGGACCACCACGCGGAACCGGGCGGGGCCAAGGTGCCGCGATCGCCCGGCTGGGGCGGGATCCCGCCGTCGGTCACGTGGTGCCTCCGTATCTCGCCGGAACTACCCGTCCAGGATTACACGGATCCCGCGCGGTCACTCATAGCTCGTTCCGCACGCTCGCGCGGACGCGAAACGGGGAGCCGCCGCCCGGACGGCTCCCCAGCGTCGCACGGCCTGGCTGACCAGGCGTTACGAGGCGGTGCAGGTCACTGCCGGCACCGGGTTGCTCCCGGTCCACGAGCCGAGGAAGCCGAAGCTCGTGCTGCCGCCGGCGGAGAGCTTCCCGTTGTACGAGACGTTCTTCGCCGTGACCGTGGAGCCACTGGACGTCACCGTGGCGTTCCAGGCGTTCGACACGGCCTGGCCGGAGCCGAACGTCCAGGTGACGGTCCAGCCGTCGATCGCACGGCCGGCGGAGACCTTGACGTCGCCCTGGAAGCCGCCGCTCCACTGGCTGCCGACCGTGTACGTCGCGGTGCAGCCGGCGGTGCCGCCGGTCGGTGACGGCGCCGGGCTGCCGGTCGGCGTGGGGCCGGCCGTCCGGGTCGGCGTCGGGCTGCCGGTGCCGCCGCCGTAGACGGACGCCTCGACGGACGTGGCCCGGATCCCGTCCGGCCCGTTGATCAGCCGCTGGCCCCAGGTGCTCAGGCTCGCCGGGTTGAAGTTCTGCACGATGTCCAGGTACTCGACGCCGCCGCCGTTGCCACTCCATGACCAGCCCAGGTAGCCGATCCGCTGCGCCTGCGCGGTGGCCATGATCGCGTCCTCGTCCGGGTTGCCGTCCGAGTGCATGTCACCGAACTCGCCGACCACGATCGGCAGCCCGGCGCTGACGAACCGGCCCAGGTAGTCGGTGACCTCGGCGGCCGTGTCGAAGACGCCGTACATGTGGATGGAGAACACCGTGTTCCGGTCCGGGTCCGCGGTGAACACCGTGGCCGCGTTGTCCCGCATGGTGAACGTCCAGTCCTGACCCCAGTTGGGCGCGTCCACCATGATCGTGTGGTCGAAGCCGGCCGTGCGCAGCCGCTGGATCGCGGTGGCGGTGTCCGCGGCCCAGGTCTGGTAGTTCTGGTTGCCGTACGGCTCGTTGCCGATGTTCAGGATGACGTAGCGCTCCTGACCGGTCAATGCGCTCTGCACGCTGATCCAGTAGTCGACCGCCTGGGCCAGCGTGGCCGCGCCGGCCTGCTCGCCGTACCCGGTGGTGTCGTGCGCCTCCAGCACGCAGATCAGCCTGTTCGCCCTGCACAAGCCGATCACGCCGGCGACGTCGGACGCCTCGTTCCTGGTCCAGCGCTGACCGCTGGCCAGCACCACCCGTACCGTGTTGGCGCCGGTCGCCTTGATGTTCGCGAACGAACCGGTCTGCGCCGGGTACCAGGTGTGCGCGTGGTTGATGCCGCGCATCACGAACGCGTTGCCGTTGGCGTCGAGCAGCCGGCCGCCACTGACCGTGAAACCGGCGGCCGCGTGCGCCGGAACCGTGAAGACCACCATGGAGACGACCAGCGCGAGCAGTGTAGCGCCGACCACACTCAGTCTTTTCCTCATGACCCACCTCAAGGGAGCTGAAACGGTTAAGGGTCGCTGCCCAAGCGACTGGCCACCCGGCTCCCAGGGTGTCGGGCATCAGCGTAGATAAATGCCTTGCCGGTCGCAACCGGGCCTCGTCACGACGTGCGGGGACGCCCGCCTTACGCTCATATCCACGCGGGCCTTAGGAGGTGCGTCATCGCCACGGTCGCCAGATCGGCTGACACCCCCGGTGGGCAGGCCATGCAGTTCAGCGAGGGGTACGTCGCGGAGGACCTGATCCTGCAGACCGCGCGCAGCCTGGCGCACGAGGTCGGGCTCGGCACGGTCACGCCCGGCGCCGGTGCCGCGCTGCGCCTTCTCGCAGCCGCCGGCAACGCCAAGGCGGTGGTGGAGATCGGCACCGGGATCGGCGTGAGCGGCCTGTGGCTGCTGCGCGGCATGCGGCGCGACGGCGTGCTGACCACGATCGACGTGGAGAGCGAGTACCAGCGGATCGCCCGGCGGATCTTCGTGGAGAGCGGCTTCCCGTCCGGCCGTACCCGGATCATCACCGGCCGGGCGCTGGACGTGCTGCCCCGGCTCGCGGACGGCGTCTACGACATGGTCTTCGTGGACGCGGACGTGGCCGAGTACGCCGCGTGCACGCAGGCGGCGCAGCGGCTGCTCCGGCCGGGCGGCGTACTGGCGATCAACAACGCGCTGGCCGGTGGCCGGATCGGTGACCCGGCCGCGCGCGACCTGGCCACGATCACGATCCGCGAGCTGGTCAAGGCGATCCGGGAGGCGGACGAGTGGGTGCCCGCGCTGCTTCCGGTCGGCGCGGGCCTCCTCTCCGCGGTCAAGCGAGCGTCGTGAGATACCGGAGCAGCGTGCGCACACCCCAGCCGGTCGCACCCTTGGCCAGCACGCCGTCCGTGCTCTCCGACCAGGACGGTGCGGACATGTCGAAGTGCGCCCAGCGCTCCCGCAGGTCGCCGGTGAACTCACGCAGGAACAGCGCGGCCGAGATCGTGCTGACCTGGGTCGGCGCGCTGTAGAGGTCCGCGATGTCGCTGTGCAGCACGTCCGCGTACTCGTCGGCCAGCGGCATCCGCCAGGCGCGCTCGCCGGCGTCCGCGGCTGCGTCCGCCAGCGCCGTCGCCAGCGCGTCGTCCGGGCTGTACAGCGCGGCCATGGTCTTGCCGAGCGCCACCGCGTTCGCGCCGGTCAGCGTGGCCAGGTCGATCAGCAGGTCGGGCGCGTGCCGCTCCACCGCGTACGCCATCGCGTCCGCGAGCACCAGCCGGCCCTCGGCGTCGCTGTTCGTGGTCTCGCTGGTCAGGCCGCCGTAGTGGCGGATCACGTCGCCGGGGCGGAACGCGGAACCGCTCACCATGTTCTCCGCCAGCGGCGCGATCGCGGTCACCCGCACCGGCAGCCGCAGCGCCGCCGCCGCGTGCACGGCCGCGACCACCGCCGCGGCGCCGCCCATGTCCTTGCGCATCAGCTTCATCGCGGCGACCGGCTTGATCGAGATGCCGCCGGTGTCGAACGTGATGCCCTTGCCGACCAGCACCACGTGCCGCGCGTCCGCGTTCTCCGGCGTCCAGGACGCCTCCACCAGGCGAGGTTCGCTGACGGAGCCGCCGCCGACCGCGAGCACGCCGCCGAAGCCCTGCTCGCGCAGCCAGGCCGCGTCCCGGACCACGACCTGCGCGCGGCCACCGACGCCGGCCAGGCCGGGCCGGTCACCCGCGGACGCCATCTCACCGGCCAGCCAGGCCGGGCTCTTGATCGACGACGGCGTGTTGGTCCAGTCGCGGGCCAGGCTCGTCGCGGCCGCCACCACGGACGCGGTGGCCAGTTCCGCGGCGAAGTCGCCCGCGGTAGCCAGCGCGATGTCGGCGGGCTCCGGGCCCGCCTCGTCGAACCCGGCCGGGACGGTGAACCGGTAGGCGCCCAGGTGCAGCCCCTCGGCCAGGCCACGCACCGCGGCACCGGACACGCCGGACGGCAGCAGCACGGTGGCCGCCGCGTCCACCGCGCGGGACACGGCCGCGCCCGCCGCACGCCAGCCCGCCTCGTCCGCGTCGCCGACCCCCACAAAGATCAATTTCCCGGGGGTACGGGTGGGGCGCGGCAACGTGACCGTACCGCCCGCCTTGCCGGCCCCCTTCGCCTCGGCCAGGAACGCGGTCGCCTCCGCGATCACGTCGGCCGGGAGCGCGCCGCCGGCCTCCACCAGCTCGGCCTCCGGACCGTCCTCGGCCGGCGCGGCCACCGGCCGCACCGGCAGGACCACCACTGACGTCAGATCCGGCTCGGCGACCAGGCGGACGTTCGGCATGCTCTTCTCACCCTCTTGGCGGTTCGTTCATGGCACAAAGGCCCGCCGGTACGGGGATCCCCGTACCGGCGGGCCTCGAAAACAATCAGCCGGCGGCGGCCTTCAGCGCGTCGCCGAGCGCATTCGCCTCGTCAGGAGTCATCTCGACGACGAGCCGCCCACCACCCTCCAGTGGAACCCGCATGACGATCCCCCGGCCTTCCTTGGTGACCTCCAGCGGACCGTCGCCCGTCCGCGGCTTCATCGCCGCCATGTTGTCTCCCCTCAGACCTACACCAGGGTCAATGGGTTGCCCCACAGCCACTTCCCATCACCGCCGGCACGCACAGCCCGCACCGGCGACGGCCCGGAGCACCGCACGGAACGCTGCCCGCCCCGCGCGACCCCGGCTGCGGGCCGAAACAAGCCTGGTTACCCATATGACCGGCTCAGCCCGCGCTGCCGACCAACGATTTTCCCTGATGAACGCCTCAAGACCCAAACCGAGGCTGCAGAGTTATGACAGTCTCTAGCTTATACGTTTTTCGGCTGTCACAATGTGCGGTCATGCAGGCACGGTCTGCCCTCTTTGACCTCTATGGGGATCACCTTCGCGCCCGGGGCGGACGCGCGCCCATCGCCGCCCTGGTCAGACTGCTCGCCCCCCTCGAGATCGCGGCACCCGCCGTACGGACCGCGGTGTCCCGGATGGTCCGCCAGGGCTGGCTGCACCCGCTCCGGCTCGCGTCCGGCCCCGGATATCTGCTGACCCCGAAGGCCGTGCGCCGCCTGGACGACGCGGCCGCCCGGATCTACCGCACCGGCCGTCCCGCCTGGAACGGGCAGTTCGACTTGATCATCTTAAGGCTTCCGCCGCACCGCCGGGACCGGCAACGACTCGCCGGCACCCTCTCCTACCTGGGGTACGGCGCGCTCGACGAGCAGACCTGGGTGGCGCCACGCCCCGGCGAGGACGTGGACCGGCTGATCACCGAGGCCGGCGTCAGCTACGAACGGTTCAGCTCCGCACACACCGGCGGCCCGGCCGGTGCCACCTCGCTGGTCCGGCGTGCCTGGGACCTGGGCGAGATCGGCCGCGCGTACGAACGGTTCGTCAGCGACCTGACCCCGGTGGTGTCCGGCGTGACCGCGCGCAGCCCGGACCTGGAGGCGTACGCGGCCCGGTTCCTGCTGGTCCACTCCTGGCGCCAGTTCCTGTTCCGCGACCCGCAACTGCCGCCCTCGCTGCTCCCGGACGGGTGGCCGGGAGCAGCCGCGGCCGCGTTCTTCGACCGACACGCGTCCCGGCTGCGCCCCGCCGCGGACCGGTACGTCGAGCATTGTCTTGCGCAGTCCGGGCGTGGCCCGGCTTGACGCAGGCCCGCACGCTTGCTCCATCCCGACAGAAAGGCCCCGGCATCGTGACCGAACCGTTGCTGATCGAACGCTCCGAGGGCGTCCTGACGCTCGTGCTCAACCGTCCCGAGTCGATGAACTCACTGGACGTGGCGTTGAAGGAGGCGCTGCGGGACACGCTCACCGAGATCGAGGCGGACCGGTCCGTCCGCGCCGTCGTGCTCACCGGCGCCGGCCGGGCGTTCTGCGTCGGCCAGGACCTGCGCGAGCACGTGGCGGTCCTGGAGGCCCGCACGGTCGACCCGCTGTCCACCGTGCTCGCCCACTACAACCCGATCGCACAGCGCCTGGCGAACCTGCCGAAGCCGGTGATCGCCGCCGTCCGCGGCACCGCCGCCGGCGCCGGTGCCTCCCTGGCGATGCTGGCCGACTTCCGCATCGGCGGCCCCGGCACGTCGTTCCTGATGGCGTTCGCGAACGTCGGCCTGGCCGGCGACACCGGCATCTCCTGGTCACTGCCCCGCATCGTCGGCCACGCCAAGGCCGTCGAGCTGCTCATGCTGGCCGAACCGGTCGCCGCACCGGAGGCACACGCGCTCGGCCTGCTGACCCGCCTGACCGGCTCCGACGACGAGGTGCTGCCCACCGCCCAGGAACTCGCCGCCCGCCTGGCCGCCGGCCCCACCGTCGCCTACGGCGCGATCAAACGCGAGCTCTCCGTCGGCACCGCCGGCACCCTCTCCGACGCCCTCGCCGCCGAGGCCCAGGCCCAGGCCATCACCGGCGCCACCACCGACCACCGCAACGCCACCACCTCCTTCGTCAACAAGGAGAAGCCCGCCTTCCAGGGCCGCTGACCCACCGGCACCCCGCCGCCGCCCGGCCCACCCACCGGCGGCGGCTCGCCGGCCTCCACCCCCACCCCCACGCGCGCCCGATTTGCTCTGCTTACATGGCTCACATTTGGCCGGCGTGGTCACGTATTACCTGCTGGCGGGCCTATCAGGACCGTCCCTGCCGCTCGTGCACCCCACGCCGGCGGATCGACGCAACCCCCGGCACCTCCGCGTTGCTCCCGGCACGCGAGTCGCCCCGAACCCGCCGCGCCCGGCCGACGATTCGCACCGATCCGGGACCAGCAACGCCAACCGACCCAGAATTCACGCATCCGACCTGGTCAGCAGACGCAGCCGGGCTCCAGGGAGCGTCACGCACCCACAACCTTGAGTCAGGTAAGCAGAGCAAAGGCCCGCGGGAAGGACGGCTTTGCCGAGGGATTTTGGATCATGGGTGGAACGCGACCGCTCGTGTGAGGGCGCGGGGAGGGCGCCCGGGCCTGAGGCACGAGCGAAGGCCAGGAAATCAGTCCTCGTCTTCTTCCTCGGGGTCGAGGTTGGTCTCCTCGCCGAGGACGAAGGCCTGCATGGCGAGTTCGTCGCCGGCCGGGGAGACGAAGGCGGGGAGTTCGGCGGGGCCAAGTTCGCGGACGTAGGACCAGAAGAGGCGGACGGCCTCGGCGCGCGTGGTGGCCTCGATCGGCAGGTCCACACTGACCAGCCAGGTGCTGCGCTCGAGCGGAGGGCCGAAGCGGTCGAGGACGGCGGCGAACTCGGCGGGGGTGATGCGGGTGACCGGACCGTCGAGCGTCAGCGAGGTGGCGGGCTGGGGGTGGTCGAACGCACGGCGTGAGTAGACGACCTGGCGGTCGCGCTCGTCGTCGGACCGCAGGCCGCCGATGTGGCCGGTCGCGACGGCGCGCGGCTTCGGCTCGTCGGTGACGAGCACGACCTCGTCACCGAGCGCCGGGTGAGCCGACGCCGGGAGGCCGGCGAGCACGTCGGCGAGTTCCACGAAGTCGTGGTGGTAGAGCCGCTCCTGCTTCAGCCGCTCGTCCGGAAGCACAATCGCCCACTGCTGCACCATGTGCCCATCTCACCACGGGCGCGCGCGGCCGGAGCCAAGACCCCGGACACGCCGGGCACGTGTCACACGATCCGCACGTGGCAGTCCCGGAGGTGATCGTCGACCATGCCGGTGGCCTGCATCAACGCGTACGCCGTGGTGGGGCCGACGAAGCGGAAGCCGTGCTTCTTGAGCGCCTTGGCCATGGCGGTGGACTCGGGGGTGAGCGCGGGGACGGAGGCGAACGTGGCGGGGCGTGGGCGGGGCGGCGGGGCGAACGACCAGAGCAACGCGGCCAGGCCGTCCGGCAGGTCGAGAGCGGCGCGCGCGTTGGCCAGCGCAGCCTCGATCTTGAGCCGGTTGCGGACGATGCCGGCGTCGGCCATCAGGCGGGCCTCGTCGGCGGGGCCGAACTCGGCGACGGCCGCGATCGAGAAGCCGGCGAACGCGGTGCGGAACGCCGGGCGTTTACGCAGGATGGTCAGCCAGGACAGACCGGACTGGAACGCCTCCAGCGTGAGCCGCTCGTAGAGGCCGTCGTCATCGCGCACCGGACGGCCCCACTCGCGGTCGTGGTAGAGGGCGTAATCGGGCGTGCTGGCGCCCCACTTGCAGCGGGCGAGACCGTCCTCGCCCACGACCAGGTCTGACATGCGGCCCACGATAGGCGCGGGGTACGACAGGCGGTTACGGGAGGCGGCCGCTCTCGACCATGGTGGCGAACCTCTTCAGCGCCTGCTTGAGGCTGAACTTGGAGCCGGGCCAGAGGAACGGCCAGACGACCTTGCCGGCGGCACCCGCGGGGAGGTGGAACCACTCGTGCCAGACGACCTGGGTCCGGTCGTTCTCCATCGGGGTGCAGCGCAGCACGCCGGGTCCGCGCAGGAACTTCCCGCAGTGCACGACACGTACCTCGTAGGGTGCGTCGACGCGGACCACGCGCATCTCGTCGCGGAGCACGGCCGGGCCGATCGCGGTGACGGCCTCGACGAGACTGCCCTCGCCACCGTCGCCCTCGACCACGCGGACCTTCGTGAACGGGATCCACTCGCCCTGCTTGGTCCAGGCGGTGAACGCGGCGAAGACGGTGGCGGCGGACGCGTTGACGATCACGGTCGCGGTCACCTCGCCGGTGCCGGGGGTGGCGGCCTCCCGGAGGTTCTCGGCCGGGTCGGGCTGGGTCATGCCTTCACCGTAGAGTCGGGTGCGGGCGCCTCGTCAGTCTTTACGGCAACCGTGGCGTTCTCGGCCGTACCGCCGGAATTGTCGTTGTTTTCGGCAACCGGCGCGGGGGTGACCGACGCGGCCGGTGCGAGTGCCTCCTCGCGGGCCTTGCGCAGCGCGTCCGCGTCCTCGAGACGGCCGTCGCGCAGCGCGGCGACCTCGGCCTCGAGCACGCCGATCAGCTCCTCCTTGTACCCGATGTCATAGGCGGCGCGGCGCAGCGCCTGGTCCACCTGGGCCATCCGGTAGCCCCGCAGCGCGGTGTCGAAGCGGACGTCGGCGATGTCGGCCTCCAGCAGCGGGCGGCTGCCCGGCAGTGGCACGGCGCGGCCGTCCGGCTCCGCCGGCACCAGCGCGGGATCG
The DNA here is from genome assembly GCF_030813715.1 of Catenuloplanes indicus. Taxonomy (NCBI): domain Bacteria; kingdom Bacillati; phylum Actinomycetota; class Actinomycetes; order Micromonosporales; family Micromonosporaceae; genus Catenuloplanes; species Catenuloplanes indicus. Next base: position 5,502,748 of record NZ_JAUSUZ010000001.1, on the reverse strand, counting down.
CTGCCGCTCACCAGGACCGTGACGCCGAAGATGATCGCCGCGACGACGAGCGCCGTGACGAGAGTGATGAACAGACCCATAGCGGCGATCGTGACATGACGGACCGATCATGGCGAGACCGCCACCCCGTCGGTCAGCTCCAGCGGAGGACGTTCTTGCGCCAGGCGTAGAGGATACCGAGCGCCAATACAGCCACGAATACGGCCATTTCCACCACTGTGGCGACACCGAAGCCGGGCCGGTCGAAGACCACCGCCCACGGGAACAGGAAGACGCTCTCCACGGCGAAGAGCACGTAGAGGTACGCGTAGACGTAGTACCTGATCTGCGCCTGCGCCCAGTCGCCGCCGACCGGGTCGAGACCGCACTCGTACGGCTCGCGCTTGCCGAACGGGTCGGCCGGTGCGGCGGGACGGAGCAGCCGGTTCGCCCCGAACGCGGCGGCGAAGATGAACACGCTGGCCAGCAGCAACAGGCCGAGCGTCGCGTACGACCCGAGGTATCCCTCCACGCCCGACGAGCCTAGCCGTTCACCGGACCCCGCACACGCTCTCCGCCACGCTGGGTCGATCTCGTGACAGCCGTAAGTCGCGGAATCGACGTAGGCTTGGAATGGTGTGTCTTGGCACACATCTCCCCTGAGGCGATCGAAGGGTGTAAGCATGAGCGAGCTTGCGAGCGAATCATCGGCTCAGCGCCGGCCACGCTGGGACCGCAGCTCGGATGGGGGCCCGGCATGAGCGAGCTTGCGAGCGAATCATCAGCTCAGCGCCGGCCACGCTGGCACCGCAGCTCGGATGGGAGCCCGGCATGAGCAAGCAGGTGCGCCGGCTGGACCGGGTGGTCATCCGCTTCGCGGGCGACTCCGGTGACGGCATGCAGCTCACCGGTGACCGGTTCACGTCCGAGACGGCGCAGCTCGGCAACGACATCTCCACGCTCCCCAACTTCCCCGCCGAGATCCGTGCACCGGCCGGCACGCTGCCCGGCGTCTCCAGCTTCCAGGTGCACTTCGCCGACTACGACATCCTGACCCCGGGCGACGCACCGGACGTGCTGGTCGCGATGAACCCGGCCGCGCTCAAGGCGAACCTGCCGGAGCTGCCCGCGGGCGCCGCGATCATCGTGAACACGGACGAGTTCAGCAAGCGCAGCCTGGCCAAGGTGGGGTACGCGGAGAACCCGCTGGAGGACGGCTCGCTGTCCCGGTTCGCGGTGCACCCGGTCGCGCTGACCTCGATGACCGTGGCCGCACTGACCGGCGCCGGGGTGTCGAAGAAGGACGCCGAGCGGGCCAAGAACATGTTCGCGCTCGGGCTGCTGAGCTGGCTGTACTCCCGGCCGTACGAGTCGACGCTGCGGTTCCTGGAACGCAAGTTCGCGGCCCGGCCGGAGCTGGTCGCGGCGAACCAGGCCGCGTTCCGGGCCGGGTGGAACTTCGGCGAGACGACCGAGGCGTTCGCGGTGCGGTACGAGATCACGCCCGCGCCGATGACCTCAGGGACGTACCGCAACATCACCGGGAACGCCGCGCTCGCGCTCGGCCTGGTCGCCGCGGGGGTACGGGCGAAACTGCCGGTCTTCCTCGGCGCCTACCCGATCACGCCGGCGTCGGACATCCTGCACGAGCTGTCCAAGCACAAGCGGCTCGGCGTCACCACGATGCAGGCCGAGGACGAGATCGCGGCGATCGGTGCCGCGCTCGGCGCGTCCTACGGCGGCGCGCTCGGCGTGACCACCACCAGCGGGCCCGGCGTCGCGCTCAAGGGCGAGACGATCTCGCTGGCCGTGGCGCTGGAGCTGCCGCTGGTCATCGTGGACGTGCAGCGGGCCGGCCCGTCGACCGGCATGCCGACCAAGACCGAGCAGGCCGACCTGAACATGGCGCTGTTCGGCCGGCACGGCGAGGCCCCGGTCGCGGTGATCGCGCCGCAGTCGCCGTCGGACTGCTTCCACGCCGCGATCGAGGCGGCCCGGATCGCGCTCACCTACCGCACGCCGGTGATCCTGCTGTCCGACAACTACGTGGCGAACGGTTCCGAGCCGTGGCTGCTGCCGGACGTGGCGTCGCTGCCGGACCTGACCGTCGAGTTCGCGTCCACCGCGAACTCGCCGGACGGCCGGTTCCTGCCGTACCTGCGGGATCCGGAGACGATGGCGCGGCCGTGGGCGGTCCCGGGCACTCCCGGCCTGGAGCACCGGATCGGCGGGCTGGAGAAGGCGGACAAGACCGGCGACATCTCGTACGACCCGGCGAACCACGACCTGATGGTGCGTACCCGGGCGCAGCGCATCGAGACGATCCCGGTGCCGGACGTGACCGTGGACGACCCGGACGGCGCGGCGACCGTGCTGGTGCTCGGCTGGGGCTCGACGTACGGGCCGATCGGTGCGGCCTGCCGGGCGCTGCGGCAACGCGGCCTGACGATCGCGCAGGCGCACCTTCGGCACCTGCACCCGATGCCGGCCAACCTGGAACAGATCGTGAAACGGTACGACAAGGTGGTCATCCCGGAGATGAACCTGGGGCAGCTCGCACACGTGATCCGGGGCCGGTTCCTGGTCGACGCGCTGCCGTTCAACAAGGTCAGCGGTCTGCCGTTCACGGCCGGCGAGCTGGAGTCCGCGCTGGAGGACGTGGTGAAAAATGGCTGAGATGCTGAAACTCACCGCGAAGGACTTCAAGTCCGATCAGGAGGTGCGCTGGTGCCCCGGCTGCGGTGACTACGCGATCCTGGCCGCGGTGCAGGGTTTCATGCCGGAGCTGAACATCCCGCGCGAGCGGATCGTCTTCATCTCCGGCATCGGGTGCTCGTCGCGTTTCCCGTACTACATGAACACGTACGGCATGCACTCGATCCACGGCCGCGCACCGGCGATCGCGACCGGCCTGGCCGCGACCCGGCCCGACCTGTCCATCTGGGTGGTCACCGGCGACGGCGACGCACTGTCGATCGGCGGCAACCACCTGATCCACGCGCTGCGCCGGAACGTGAACCTGAAGATCCTGCTGTTCAACAACCGGATCTACGGGCTGACGAAGGGGCAGTACTCGCCGACCTCCGAGCTCGGGAAGATCACCAAGTCGACGCCGGTCGGGTCCGCGGACGCGCCGTTCAACCCGCTCTCACTGGCGCTCGGTGCGGAGGCCGGGTTCGTCGCCCGCACCATCGACTCGGACCGCAAGCACCTCCAGTCGGTGCTGCGCGCCGCGGCCGCGCACCGGGGCTCGGCGTTCGTGGAGATCTACCAGAACTGCAACATCTTCAACGACGGCGCGTTCGAGGCCCTCAAGGACGCGGGTACGCGGGACGACTACCTGATCCGGCTGGAGCACGGGCAGCCGATCACGTTCGGCGACTCGTGCGTGGTGCACCCGCCCGGCGGCTTCGGTCTCTCGGTCCGGCCGGCCGCGTCCGTCGACCCGTCCGAGATCGTGGTGCACGACCAGACGGTGGCGGACCCGGCGTACGCGTTCGCGCTCTCCCGGCTGCCCGCGCTCGACCTGCGGAACACTCCGATCGGCGTGTTCCGTGCGGTGGCCCGCCCCACCTACGACGAGGTGCTGCAGCAGCAGGTCGCGGATGCCCGGGCCGCCGCGACCGGCACGCCCGAGGAGCAGCTGACCGGCCTGCTGCACGCGGGCGACACCTGGACGATCTGAGAACGGGGGCCGCCGCGCGCGGCCCCCGTCCGCTCAGGCCGCGTTGGCCTCGGCCTTGAGCCCCTGGGCCTTCAGCCGCGCGGCCTCGTCCAGGTCGGACTGCCGCACCGCGGAGACCGAGCCGAAGACCGACACCGCCTCGAAGTAGACCCACGCCAGGCTGTAGCAGGCCGGGCGGGTCGCGGACGAGTACCGGGCGCAGACGCGCTTCAGGTCCGCGTAGAACGCCGAGTCGATCCGGCCCTTGTTCGCCGGGAACGCGCCGGCCACCTTGTAGTTGCGGTAGCCGAAGTCGTGCCGGTGGCAGGAGAGCGCGAAGTCGAACCCGAGCGGGCGGTCCGGGCTGGCCGAGCAGTGATCGGTGGCCCAGTCGAATCCGTACTCGGCCCACGCGCCCTGGTCCTGGCGTGCCGCGTTCCAGGCGTCGTAGCTCTGCGCGGCGGTCTGGGTGAAGCTCGCGAGCGTCGCGGCCTTCTGCGCGGGCGTCACGGCCGCCGCGGCGGGGCTCGCGATCGCCAGCACGGCCAGCAGCGTCACCAGGACGGTGCCGGCCCTGGTGCGGGTGGGGATGTGGTCAGCCGACTGCGGTAGGGGCATCCAGGGCTCCTGAGCGGTGGGCCCGCGGGGGGACCGCGGGCGATCCGGCATCGCCGCCCCGGCTACCCGTCGGCCACCTGAGCGGATCCTAAGTTTGCGCGAGTCACCCGCCCGCAAGAGAACCGTCCACCTGAACATTTGGCGCAAACCGCGAAAACAACCGTCGATCTCCGCGCCGCCTTTGCTCTGCTTACCTGTCGGCGACCGGCACATCTGCGGCGCCGATCCGCCGGATTTGTGCCAGGTAAGCAGAGCAAAGCGTGCCGGAGTACGTGGTGGAAGCCTGACTAACTGCGGTCGATGGTGTGATAGCGGTAAATATCCGGCATCGGCGCCCTCAGCCCGCTCGCCGCGCACCCGGGACGGGTCAGGGGCGGCGGCCGGGTGGCAGCTCGATCGTGCGGGTGTCGAGGTCGAGCAGGCGGCCGGCGTCGAGGAAACGGCCGGTGTCGGAGCTGAGGTCCGGGTGCTCGACGGCGAGCGCGGCCGCGGCCGCCTCCGGCAGCGAGAGGTCGTTGCCCTCGGCGTAGGCGCGGTCGAACGCGTCGTCACCGATGACCGCGCGCACGAACTGCTGATGCTCGGTCCAGTAGTTCGCGAAGATACCGGGCGTGCTGCGCAGCGACGAGCGCATCGCGGCGGTGGCGCCGAACAGGCGGGCGGCGGTGACCGGGTCGCCGCCCATGGCGCAGCGCACGGCCATCGCGTTGATCGTGTCGCAGGCACGGCGGTGGAAGCCGTGGCCCATCCGCGAGCGCAGCGCCACGACCAGGTGCTCGTGTGCGGCGACCAGGTCACCGCGGCCGAGCGCGATCATGCCGAGCAGCATGTCGACGCCGCGGCGGCCGCGCTCCAGCGGGCGGCCGGCCTCGACGTTGCGGGCGGCGCCGAGCAGTTCGGCGGCCTCGTCCAGCGCGCCGCGGCGCCAGAGCAGCTCGGCGAGGCTGTAGATGGCGTAGAGCGCGTCGCCGGGCACGCCGTTCGCGGTGGCCCACTCGATGATCTCGCAGACCTGGCGTTCGGCCTCGGCGTACTGCCCCTGGAAGATCAGCGGGCCGCCGCGGGTGGACAGCACCCGGACCAGCAGGCCGGGGTCGCCGGAGCGGCGCGCGTGCATCTCGGCGCGCTGGGCGAAGCGCTGTTCCTCGGCGGACTCGCCGTCTGCGCCGGCGTGCAGCGAGTGCATGTGGTACGCCAGGGCCAGCTCGGCGTCCGGGATCGGCTCGCCGGTCTCGGCCATCCGCCCGTACATCCGGAACAGCCACAGCCGCCCCTCGCGGGCCAGGCCGCGCTCCCGCCACCACTGGTCCAGGCCCTGCGCGAGGTGCAGCCCGGAGCGGGCGCTGCCGCCGGTGGAGGTCCAGCGCAGCGCGGCCCGGACCTCGTCGGCCAGCGGGTCGAGCGCGTAGAGCGACAGCGTGATCGGCTGCCCGCCCTGGTCCACGTGGGCGCGCTGGAGCGCCTGCATGGACCAGTCGACGTGCTGGTCGCGGGCGAAGTGCTCCTCACCGGCGTCGGCGAGGCGGCGGGCCCCGTACGCCTTGATCGGGTCGAGGATGCGGTAGAGCGTGCCGGACGCGTGCGGCTCGACCTGCACCATCGACTTGTCGACCAGCACCGCGAGCGGGTCCAGCGGGTCGTCCTTGAGCACCCACTCGACGGTGGGCAGGTCGACCGGGCCGGCGAAGACGGACAGCCAGCGCAGCAGCCGGGCGGCGCGCGGGCCGAGCGTCCGGTACGACCAGGTGACCGTGGCCTGCATGGTCCGGTTGCGGGAGGCGGCCGAGGCGGCGCGCGCGGCCGGGCCGATCGCGACCGTGGCGTCGGTGTCCCCGGACCCGGCGTCGAGCGCGCCGAGCAGGTCGTCCAGGCGTTCGGCGAGCTGACTGGCGGACAGCAGGCGCAGCCGGGCCGCGGCCAGCTCGATCGCCAGCGGCAGCCCGTTGAGCCGGCCGGCGACCCGGGCCAGGTGGGTGACCTCGGCCGGGCTGGGCGCGCGACCGCCCCGGGCGAGCGAGGTGCGGTCCATCAGCAGCGCGACCGCGTCGGACGGTGCGCCGCCCGGTCCGGGCGCCACGGACAGCGGCGGTATGCGCCAGACGACCTCGCCGGCCACCCGGAACGGCTCACGGCTGGTGGCCAGGACCTTCGCGCCGGTACCCCCGGTCAGCAGCGACGAGATCACCTCGGCGGCCGCGGCCAGCTGGGCGTCGCCGGTGTCCAGGACGAGCAGCATGCGGCGGTTCGCGGCGGATTCGACGAGCGTGTCCAGGATCGGGCGGCCCGGTTCCGGGCGCAGGCCGAGCACGGCCGCGACCGCGAACGCGACCAGCCCGGAGTCGGTGACCGGGGCGACATCGACGTACCAGACGCCGTCCGGGAAGCGCTCGACCAGGCCGCCGGCGGTCTCGATGGCCAGCCGGCTCTTGCCCGCGCCGCCCGGGCCGACCACGGTCACCAGGCGGTGGGTCTCGACGAGCGTGGCGAGTTCGATGCACTCGGCGCCGCGGCCGACGAACGTGGTCGGCTGGTGCGGCAGGTTGTGCGCGGCCGCCTCGGTGCGCGGGCGCGGGAACTCGGTCTCCAGCCCGGGCGCGGTCAGCTGGAACAGGCGCTCCCGGCCGTCGAAGCCGCGCAGCCGGTGCAGGCCGAGGTCGAGCAGCCCGGCGTCGGCCGGTATCGCGGCTAGCCGGACGGTCGCGGCCGAGCAGAGCACCTGACCACCGTGCGCGGCGGCGGCGACCCGCGCGGCGCGGTGCACCTCCGGGCTCGCGTACTCCCGGCCGACCGGGGTGGCGTAGCCGCTGTGCAGGCCCATCCGGACCTTGGGGGCGGCGCCGGGCCAGGCATGGGTGGCGAGCGCGCGCTGGGCGGCCAGGCAGGCGGCGACGGCGTCCGAGGCGTCGGCGAACGCGATGAAGAACGAGTCGCCCTCGGTGAACAGCTCGGTGCCGTGGTGCGCCGCGATGATCTCGCGCAGCAGTCGCCGGTGCTCTTCGAGCACCGGCCGGTAGCCCGCACCGAGCATCTGGGCCAACCGTGTTGAGCCCTCTATGTCGGTGAACAAGAACGTCACCAGGCCGCTTGGCAGGTGATCCATTGCCGGCACGCGTGGAACCTCCGCCCCCTGGAAGTCGCGAATCATGCTGCCGTACCCGCTCGACCAGGTACATCCTCGAAACGGATGGCCCCGGCTCCCCCAAGGTAGTAGCCGAGCACGGGGTCATCGAGCCACCGTTTCCGCCGCGCCGGGTGTCAGCCGGGCGACTACGGCTGGGACAACGAGACCGGCCGGGGCCGGTTGTGGCACGACAGGTCAGAGCTGACGACCATCCGGATGATCATCCGAAAGGCCCGGTCGTACGGTTTAAACCTGGGCTAATTGCGGGGATATGTGCTTTTTATAGCGTTATCCGCACCCGCACGCGCCACCGCAGCAACCACCCCCGCCGGCCGGCGCCGAAGCCGAGCCGCCGCGGCCGGCGACCGCGACGGTGGAGAGCAATTTCACGGTGTCATCGTGACCGGCCGGACACGATGCGGGGTCGGCGGCCGCGGTCATCGGGCGGTTGACCTCGAACGTCGCGCCGCAGGCCCGGCAGCGGAAGTCGTAGCGTGGCATGACAAGAGGGTACGGCGACACGCGCCGGTTCCGGCAGTCGCGCGGACATGGGTAAGGTTCGACGAGTGATGGACGGGGACGGCCGGCCGGAGTCAGGGATGCCGAATATGGACAGTCCGACCAAGGAACCATCATCGCCAGGAATGGCAAATACACCGGGCAAGCCGGCCAATACGGATAAAGCGCCCGTTCCCGCACCGCAGTCGTGGGGCGTCGCCAGCGATGCCATCGAGCAACCCGAGCCCCCGGCCGAAAAGACCTCAAAAGCGGGAAAACCATCCCAGGGTACGGCCGAGAGCGCGGAACGGGCGAGCTCCGAGCCCGACGCCGCCCGTCCCGCCGGCTCATCCGTGATCGAGGCGGATTCACCCGATAGCGGAGTGACCACGGACGCGAAGGAGCCTCCCCGCACCACCGGCTCCCCGCGCCCACGCACCCCGACGGAGTCACCGGCCACCACCCCGATCCCGGCCACCACCACGACTGCGGCCCCCACGACCGCTGCGGCATCCGCCGCGACTCCCGCGTCGGCGTCGATTCCGGCCACCGTCGCGACCGTGGCTCCCGGTGCGGCTCCGGCCACGGGAGCGACGCCGACCCCCGCTGCTCCCGCCGAGCCGGGCAAGCCCGCGAAGCCGGACGCCACCGGCAAACCCACGGACGCCGCAACCGGCGAGAACGCGAAACCGGACCAGGCCACCCGGCCCGGCTCGGGTGCGGAGCCGGACGCCTCCGCCACGGACGGTGCCCCCGGCGCCGCCAAGAACGGCAAGAACGGCACCGCCGGTGCCGGTGGTGACCTCGGTACGACGAAGACCGACCTGCCCCCGGTGAAGGAGCCCGCGCTCGCCGGGAGCGCCGCCTTCGGACTGGCCCGGCTCACCCGGCGGCGGCTGCGTCCGCCGACCGCGCCGCGGCACGCCGCCGTCCCGCTGAATCCGCTGCTGCGCCGCTTCCCGGCCGTACACGGGATGGCACAGCGCTCGCTCGACGGTGCCGCCGCCTGGCGGCGTGGCCGGTGGGGACGCCTGACGCTGCCCGGTCTGCTGCTGCTGGCGCTGCTCGGCGCCGCCGGCACGGCCGGTGGGGTGCTGGTGCCGGCCGCGGCCGGTGACCGGGTCACGGAACCACCGCCGGCCGCGACCCCGGCGCCCGGCGCGGCCGACACCGGATTGCCCGTACCGGCCACGGACGTTCCGCTGCCGCCGCTGGTCACGGACGTGCCGGTGGCACCGACCGGCAGCGCCACGCCGACCGCGCCGGTCCCGGGGGCCCGGCCTGCGGACGCGCTCGCCGCCTGGGCGCAGCAGGTCGGCGCGAAGGTCGACATCCCGCCGGTGGCGCTGCAGGCGTACGGGTACGCGGAGTGGGTGGTCGCCCAGCGCCAGCCGAACTGCCACCTGAACTGGACCACGCTCGCGGCGATCGGCCGGGTCGAGTCGAACCACGGCCGGGCGAACGGCGCGGCGCTGCTCCCGGACGGCGAGTCGAACCCGCCGATCTACGGCCTGCCGCTGGACGGGCAGGGCGACCGCAAGCTGATCCCGGACACCGACCAGGGCCGGCTGGACAGCGACACCACGTACGACCGGGCGATCGGCTCGATGCAGTTCATCCCGACCACCTGGGCGCTGTGGAAGGTCGACGCGGACAACGACGGCGTCACCGACCCCAACGACATCGACGACGCGGCCCTGGCCGCCGGTAACTACCTGTGCGCGAACGACAAGGACCTGTCGACCACCGAGGACTGGTGGAACGCGATCCTGACCTACAACAACGTGGAGCCGTACGCCCAGTCGGTGTACGAGGCGGCGAACGACTTCGGGCTGCGCAGCCAGACGTAGCGTGACGGCCACCGGCTCGCGCCACGACCCGGGGGCGCGCACACGCTTTCCTCCGGCGCACTGTCACGGCAAGCTGTACCCGTGACAGTGCGCGAGTGGGATCCCCGGACGGCGCCGGACCGCGAGTTCCAGGCCCTGCTGGAGTCGCTGAACGCGGCGCTGGCGGCCGACCTGCCGGACGATCCGCCGTGGCGCGACGACCACCTCCGGGAGTACCTGGCCGAGACGATGCCGAGCGAGCGCCGGGTCTGCTGGGTCGCGGAGGACGGCGACGGGCGCCTGACCGGCCTGGTGACGGTGCTGCTGCTGGGCGGCATCGGGGTGCTGGAGGTGCTGGTCCACCCGCGGGTGCGCCGTACCGGGGTGGCCCGCCGGCTGGTCGCCACGGCCGCGCGCCGGGTCTTCGCCGAGGGGTTCTCCTCGATCGGCGTGGAGGTGGTCGGCGGCACCCCAGCCGTCGCGTTCTTCGAGTCGCTCGGCTTCGAGCGGGAGTACGTGGAGACCCGCAGCGTGCTCCGCCTGTCCACGGTGGACTGGCTGGCGCTGGGCGAGATGGCGCGCGGCATCGCGGCCGGCTACCGGGTGGAGTACTTCCCGGGCGGGCCGCCGGACGACATGCTGGAGGCGTACGCGGTGGCCAAGGCGGAGCTGCGCGACAGCGACAACGGTGACCTCGACCTGCGCCCCAGCTCGTACGACGCGCGCCGGTTGCGGGAGAGCCTGAACGTGCTGCACCGCCGCGGCATGATCCCGCACATCGTGCTGGCCGTGCACGAGCGGACCGGTGCGGTGGCCGGCCTGACCGAGGTGGTCGTGCCGGTGCAGCGCCCGACGCGCGCGGACCAGTACGACACGATCGTGGTGCAGGACCACCGCGGGTACGGCATCGACCGGGCGATCAAGGCGCGCATGCTGTTCGAGCTGCGGTCCGCGGAGCCGCGCCTGACCGAGGTGCAGACCTGGAACGCGCAGTCCAACGTGTCCATGCTGAAGGTCAACGCCGAGCTCGGTTTCCAGCCGGACCGGGAGTGGTGCGAATACGGGGCCGATGCGGGCGAACTGGTGCATCGCCTGGAAGCGGTCTGACCTGCGGCGCGAAAAGTTCACGGGCATGACCGCCAAGAGATGGACGACGGTCGGTGCCACGCCTTAACGTGCGTTGGTTCTGATCGTCCTTCTCTGGAGGATTCATGCGCCCTCGGCTCTGGCGCGCCACGCTGGCCGGCACGGTCACCGCCGTCACGGCGATCGGTCTCGTGCCCGGCGTGGCGACCGCCGCGTCGCCCGACCTGTTCATCTCCGAATACATCGAAGGCAGCAGCAACAACAAGGCTGTCGAGATCTTCAACGGTACGGGTGCGGCGGTGGACCTCTCCGCGTACGCGCTCCGGATGTACTTCAACGGCGGCACCACGTTCAGCAGCGTGCCGCTGACCGGTGCGGTCGCGGACGGCGACGTGTTCGTGCTGGCCCACGCGTCCGCGAACGCGGCGATCCTGGCCGCCGCGGACCAGACGTCGAGCGCGAGCTTCTACAACGGCGACGACGCGCTCGTGCTGGTCAGGGGCACGACCGTGGTCGACTCGCTCGGCCAGGTGGGCGTCGACCCGGGCACCGAGTGGGGCACCGGGCTGACCGGCACCGCGGACAACACCTTGCGCCGGCTGCCGGGCGTGACCGCGGGCGACACGGTGGTCGACGACGCCTTCGACCCGGCGGCGCAGTGGGCCGGGTTCGCCACCGACACCGTGGACGGCCTCGGCGTGCACACGGTCGACGGCGGCGGCCCGGTGGACGTACCCCCGGTGTTCTCCTGCCCGGCGATCTCCGTCGTGGCCGGCACGGCCGGCGGTGGCACGGTGACCGCGACCGACCCGGACGACGTGATCACCGAGCTGGCCGTGACCAGCCCGGCCGCCGGTATCACCCGGACCGCGTTCACTCCGGCGGCCGCGACGGGCGGCACCGCGTCCGCCACGATCGGTGTGGCCGCGGACGTACCGGCCGGCACCTACCCGGTCACGGTCACCGCGACGGACGCCGCGGGTGGCACCGCGAGCTGCACGGTCGGCGTGACCGTCGCCGGCGTGCTGACCGTGGGCGAGGTGCAGGGCGCGACGCCGGAGACCGGCAACGCCCGCGACCACCGTTCGCCGCTGGCACCCGCGTCCGGCAACGGCAGCAGCGCGCAGTACCACGTCGTGCAGGGCGTGATCACGCAGCTGACTCAGGCGCGTACGTCGGCCGGCGCCACCACGTACGGTTTCTTCCTGCAGAGCCGGATCGGCGCGACCGACGGCGACCCGGCCAGCGCGGACGGCGTCTTCGTCTTCATGAGCACGTTCACGTCGCTGGTCGGCGGCTACGTGCCGGTCGTCGGCGACGAGGTGGCGCTGCGCGCCCGCGTCTCCGAGTACTACAACTACACGCAGCTCAGCGGCGCCTCGCTGGTCAGCAGGATCGCGTCCGGCCTGGACGTGAACGCCGTGGTGGCCACGACCGACGCGCGCCCGCCGGCCGACCTGGCCGCCGCGGACCGCTTCTGGGAGCGGCACGAGGGTGAGCGGATGCGGGTGCGGTCCGGCGCGCAGACGGTCAGCGGCCGTAACGTGTTCCCGTCCACCGCGGACGCCGAGGTGTGGCTGCTCGACCGGGACGACCCGATCCTGAAGCGCGCAGACCCTTACGCGCGCCGGGTGTTCCGGGACGCGCACCCGCTGGACGACGTGCCCGGCGAGCTGTTCGACAACGGCAACGGCAGCCGCATCATGATCGCCAGCATGGGCGTGAAGGCCACGGCGAACGACAGCACCGCGCTGATCCCGGGCGCGAAGACGTTCGACCGGCTCACGACGGATGCGGTCGGCGGCCTCTACTACACGTTCGAGAAGTACGCGGTGCAGGCCGGGACGGTGTCGTTCGCGGCCGGCGCCGACCCGTCGCGGAACAACCCGCCGAAACCGGCCGACCGCGCCTCCGAACTGGCCGTCTCGTCGTACAACGTGGAGAACCTCTACGACTACCGCGACGACCCGTTCGACGGCTGCGACTTCACCGGCAACACGGGCTGTGCGGGCGTCTCCCCGCCGTTCGACTACGTCCCGGGCAGCCAGGCCGAGTACGACACGCAGCTGGCGAACCTGGCCGACCAGATCATCAAGGACCTGCACGCGCCGGACCTGATCCTGGTCGAGGAGGCCGAGGACCAGGACATCTGCACCGTGAGCGGCGGTGAGCTGGTCTGCGGCACCACGAACGACGCGGACGGCGCACCGGACACGCTGCAGGAACTGGCGCTGACCGTCACCCGCGCGGGCGGTCCCGCCTACGCCACCGCCTACGACCGGGACGGCGCGGACGCGCGCGGCATCACGACCGCGTTCCTCTACCGCACCGACCGGCTGTCCCTGGCCCCGGCGACCGCGGGCGACCCGGTCCTGGGCTCGTCCCCCGCCGTGCGGTACCGCAGCGCGGGCCTGGCGAGCAACGCGGACGTGCAGAACCCGAAGACGCTGAACGCGACCCTGCCCTCCGACGTGGACACGTCCACCGGGATCGACGGCGCCAACGTCTTCACCCGGGCGCCGCAGGTCGGCAAGTTCATCGTGCGGGCCGCGCCCGGCTCGTCCGACACGTACCCGCTGTGGGCCGTGGCGAACCACTACTCGTCCGGCCCGGACAGCCGCGTCGGCCAGCGCCGGGAGCAGGCCGGGTACGGTGCTGCGATCGTCGACGCGATCGAGGCCGCGGACGCGACGGCCAAGGTCGTCTACGGCGGCGACCTGAACGTGTTCCCGCGCCCCGACGACCCGATCGCCACCGCCGCGAACCCGGCCACGTCCGACCAGCTCGGCCCGCTGTACGACGCCGGCCTGCACAACCTGTACGACGACCTGCTGGCCGACGCGCCGTCGTCCGCCTACTCGTACTCCTACGAGGGCCAGACGCAGACGCTGGACCACCTGTTCGTCAACGACGCGCTCTACGCCGACCTGATCGAGATGCGCGCCGCCCACATCAACGCCGACTGGTCCGCCGAGGACTCCTCGAACGGCTCCCGCGGTAGCAGCGACCACGACCCGCAGGTCGCCCGCTTCCACACCCGCCCGTCCCTGACCGTCACCGACGCCCAGGTCACCGAGGGCGACCGAGGCACCAGCCCGCTGACGTTCACCGTCTCGCTGTCCCGCGCCACCGCCACACCGGTCGTCGTCTGCGCCACCACGCTCGGCAGCACCGCATCGGCCGGCTCGGACTACAGCCCGCTGATCCGCTGCACCACCATCGCCGCCGGCCAGACCGGCACCACGTTCACGGTCTCGGTCAACGGCGACCGCAAGCGCGAGGCCGACGAGAAGCTCTCACTGCTCGTCGCCGGCATCCCCGGCATCCGCAACACCGACCCGATCGCCACCGGCACCATCCGCAACGACGACTGACCCGCTCTACCCGTCCGCGATCCCCGGAGGCCCGTCACCGATCACGGTGGCGGGCCTCCCGTCCTCCCGCCACACCGTGCACACCGGCGGCGGCGGAACGTTCCGGAACTGCGCCACCCGCACCTCCCACTGACTCCGCCGCCGCTGCCGCTCCCGCAGCTCAGGCGACCGGTGAAACGTCTCCGGCGGCCGCGCCAGCCCGTACTGGTCCCCCCACCACTCCCCCGGCCGCGGATCCAAAATCGTCGACAGATGCGCCGGATACCGCCTCCCCGCCCCGTCATAGGTCTCGTCCCACACCCCCATCGGCTGCACGATCCGCCCATCCGGATCCACCACGACCAGCCGCAGCCCCGTGACCCCCAGCATCCGCTCCAGCAACGCCAGACTCGGCGCCAGCCCACCGCTCTCCACACGCGCCACCGCCCCCGCCGACACCTCCGCCCACCGGGCCAGATCCCGCTGACTCATGTCCGACATCCGCCGCGCCCGCCGCACCAGCCCCGCCACCGGAAACCCACCACCACTCCCACCCCGCACCACCGGCCGCCCATACCCCACAGCCCGCCTTCTCCGCCGCACCTTCGCCTTCGTCATGCCGCGCACTCTGCCCCACCCCACCCCTCCCCATCCACCCCGCCCACTCCGCACACCCCACAACTCTCCGTAACTCCCTCCACTCTCCCCACCCCACCCCCACGCAACCTTTGCTCTGCTTACATGCACACTCCCGACCCTAATTGACGTAATGAACAGGGAAAATACAAGCTGCCGCCAATGTAAGCAGAGCAAAGGTTGCGGGAGAGCCAAGGCGGCCTCAGCATGGGTAACTACTTGGAGTAACCGAATTGGGCCGGATCGGCGGCACTGAAGTCGGGTCCAATCGGTCACGATCATGCTGTAGCGCATGGCTATCCGTCGATTGAATGCCGGTGGAGCGAGAGTTGATCGAGCCCAAGATCTGGCAAGGCGCGACGTCAGATCAATTCCGCGGGCGGGCGGGCGGAGCGAGAAGGTGGAGGCGCGGTCGGCTCGGCGAGGGCGGCACCCGGGGCAAAGAGCCGGGGCGGGAGGGGGCGGCGCCGGGGCCGGAGGCCGGGGCGAGCGAGGAGCGGCGCCGGGCGAGGAGGTCGATGGGCGACCGCGGCGGGGAGCGGGGAGCGGGGGTGGGTCAGGCGGGGGTGGGTCAGGCGGGGGTGGGTCAGGCGGGGGTGGGTCAGGCGGGGGTGGGTCAGGCGGGGGAGGTGCCGGGGGTGGGGCGGGTGCGGAGGCGGGTGGTGGCGGTGGCGGCGTTGTGGGCCAAGCGGGTGGTTTCGGCGGCGAGGGCAGCGGCGCCGTTGTCGGTGAGGCGGTAGTAGCGGCGGGGGCGGCCGTCGACGGTTTCCTCGCGGTCGATGGCGACCAGGCCCTCGGCGGTGAGGCGGTCGAGGGCGGCGTAGAGGGTGCCGGGCTGGAGGCGGACGGATCCGTTGGAGAGGGTGCCGGCCTCGCGGATGATGCCGTAGCCGTGCCGGGGCTGGTCGGTCAGCGCGGTGAGGATCCAGAACGTGGGTTCCCGCATTGCCTTGGCCATGCCAGTAAATATAAAGATTACCTGAGTATGGGGACAGGCTCCTGCCGGCCTGTCCCCCTCAGTGTCGCCGCTAGTAGCGGGCGCGCAGCAGGGTGGCGGCCTCGACGGCCCAGTAGGTCAGGATGAGCTGAGCGCCGGCGCGGTGGATGGAGGTGAGTGTCTCCAGGATGGCGGCCTCGCGGTTGATCCAGCCGTTCGCGGCGGCGGCCTCGACCATCGCGTACTCACCGCTGATCTGGTAGGCGGCGACCGGGACGTCGACGGTGCCGGCAACCCGGGTGATCACGTCGAGGTAGGGCAGCGCGGGCTTGACCATGACCATGTCGGCGCCCTCGGCGACGTCCAGCGCCACCTCGCGCATCGACTCGCGCAGGTTCGCCGGATTCTGCTGGTAGGTGCGGCGGTCGCCGTCCAGCGCGGACTCGACGGCCTCGCGGAACGGGCCGTAGAACGAGGACGCGTACTTCACGGCGTAGGCGAGGATGGAGCGGTCGGTGTGCCCGGCGGCGTCCAGGGCCGCGCGGATCGCGCCGACCTGGCCGTCCATCATCCCGGACGGGCCGAGCACGTGCGCGCCCGCGTCGGCCTGAGCCACGGCCATCCGGGCGTACGCCTCGAGCGTGGCGTCGTTGTCCACGGTGCCGTCGGGGGCGAGCAGGCCGCAGTGACCGTGCGAGGTGAACTCGTCCAGGCAGACGTCGCTCATGATGACCGTGGCGTCCCCGACCTCGGCGCGGACGTCGCGCAGCGCCACGTTGAGGATGCCGTCCGGGTCGAGGCCGCCGGAGCCGGTCTCGTCCCGGGTCTCCGGCACGCCGAAGAGCATCACGCCGCCGACGCCGGCCTGCACGGCCTCGACCACGGCCTTGCGCAGCGAGTCGCGGGAATGCTGCACCACGCCCGGCATCGACGAGATCGGGCGCGGCGCGGTGAGGCCCTCCTTCACGAACATCGGCAGGATCAGCTGGGCCGGCGCCACCCGGGTCTCCTCGACCAGCCGGCGCAGGGCCGGGGTGGTACGGAGACGCCGGGGGCGGATGTCGGGGAAAGACACGTCTCTGGCCTTCCTTGGCTACCGAGTGTCTACCGGAAGCGGAGCGCGGTCGGGCCCTGCACCTTCGAGCCACGGCGCTGCTTGGCCGGCATCGCAGCCAGCTTCTCGCGCAGCTCGACGGCGTACCCGGCGAGCGCCTCGACCAGGTCCGGGACCGAGGCGTGCGGCGGCTGGACGTCGACCCGCAGGCCGAACTCCGTCGCGGTCTCCGCGGTCTTCGGGCCGATCACCGCGACCACCGTGCGCTGGTGCGGCTTGCCGGCGATGCCGACCAGATTGCGGACAGTGGAGGACGAGGTGAAGAGCACCGCGTCGAAGCCACCGGACTTGATCGCGTCGCGGATGTCGGCGGGCGGCGGGGCGGCCCGGACGGTCCGGTACGCGGTCACGTCGTCGACCTCCCAGCCACGCTCGACCAGGCCGGCCGCGAGCGTCTCGGTGGCGATGTCGGCGCGCGGCAGCAGCACCCGGCCGACCGGGTCCAGGATCTCGTCGTGCGGGGAGAACTCGGCCAGCAGGCCCTCGGAGGACTGCTCGCCGACCGGGATCAGCTCGGGCTGGATGCCGAACGCCCGAACCGCCTCGGCCGTGGCCTCGCCGATACAGGCGATCTTGACGCCGCCGAAGTGGCGCGCGTCCAGGCCGTGCTCGCCGAACTTCTCCCAGACCGCGCGGACCGCGTTGACCGAGGTGAAGACGACCCACGCGTACCGGCCGTCGACCAGGCCCTTGATCGCCCGCTCCATCTGGGCCGGGGTGCGCGGCGGCTCGACCG
This sequence comes from Catenuloplanes indicus, assembly GCF_030813715.1. Lineage (NCBI taxonomy): Bacteria > Bacillati > Actinomycetota > Actinomycetes > Micromonosporales > Micromonosporaceae > Catenuloplanes > Catenuloplanes indicus. The sequence goes on along the minus strand of NZ_JAUSUZ010000001.1, from coordinate 5,485,177 downwards.
CGATGGTCGGCACCTCGCACGGGATCGCGCCGTACGCGCGCAGGCGCGCGCTCATCACGCCGGCCTGCTCCTTGGTCCGCGGGACGAGGACCTTCCAGCCGTACAGCGGCCGGTTCTCCCACCAGCTGAGCTTGTCCCGCTCGGCGACGCCCGCGCCGAGCGTGAGCACGACGCGGCCGGTGAAGCCGAGCGCGGCCGCGACGAACGAGTCGACGGTGGAGGTGGTGGTGTGCTGGGTGTCGCCGGTGCCGTCGCCGGTGACACCGACCGGTGTGGTGCCGTCGACGCCCGCGGCCAGCAGTCCGTCGCGGACCGCGGCCAGGTCACCGGCGTCGACTGCCAGGGAGATCGAGCCGCGGCCGAGCGCGGCGGCGAGCGCCTCGAAGTCCAGCGTAGTGACGTCGTCGACGTCACCGGCGGTGCGCACGCCGGGCAGCGGCACGCCCGCGTAGGTGGCTACGCCGGCCGCCTGGCCGATGCCGGGCACGACCTCGAAGTGCGCGGCGGTACGCGCGACCGCCTGCACCGCGGCGACCACCGAGTCGTGGCCGAACGGGTCACCGGCGACCAGGTACGCCGCGTGCAGCCCGGAGCGGGCGGCGGAGAGCAGCACCTTGGCGACGTCGCCGGGGGCGCCCTCCGCGGGCGTGAACTGGGCGTCCTCGGCGGCCTGCGCCTTCAATGCCTCGATCAGCGATTCGGGGAGACCCCGGTCGTAGATCACCTGGTCCGCATCGACGACGGCGTCGTGCGCACGGCGGGTGAGCAGGCCGGGATCGCCGGGGCCGGCCCCGACGAACGCGATGTGGCCTACGGCTTTACGGGTGCGGGTCATTGCGTGCTCCCAGTTACATGTGCTTCCGCGGTCCGCGGTGAGGCATTCGGAGTCGTGCCATTCGGGGGCTGTGCGGGGCCGGCCGTCCAGAGTCCGGCGGCACCGGAGTCGAGCAGGTCGGCCGCGAGCGCCTTGCCGAGCTCGACGGCGTCGGCCGGGTGTCCGGTGCGGGACAGGCGCACGTCGTGGCTGCCGTCCGGGGCGATCACGGCGCCGCGCAGGTAGATCTCGTCGCCGTCGTCGCCCTCGGCGATCTCCGCGTACGCGCCGACCGGTGCGCTGCAGCCGGCCTCCAGTGTGGCCAGCAGCGACCGCTCGGCCGCGACGACCGCCCGGGTGTCCGGGTGGTCGAGCACGCTGAGCAGGTCGATCAGGTCGGCGTCGTCGGCGCGGCACTCCACGGCGAGCGCACCCTGCGCGGGCGCGGGCAGCATGAGCATCGGGTCGAGCGTCTCGGTGATCTCGCCGTCCCGGCCGAGCCGGGCCAGGCCGGCGCGGGCCAGCACGACCGCGTCCAGGTCCGCGTGCGGGCCGACCACCCGGGAGATCCGGGTGTCCACGTTGCCGCGGATCGGGACGGTCTCGAACTGCAGGCCGAGCGCCTGGAGCTGGGCGATGCGGCGGACCGCGCCGGTGCCGATCCGGGCTCCGGGGGGAAGCTCGGTCAGCCGCAGGCCGTCGCGGGAGATCAGTGCGTCGCGCGGGTCCTCCCGGGCGGGTACGGCCGCGATGTGCAGGCCGGGGGCCGCGCCGGTGGGCAGGTCCTTGTAGCTGTGCACCGCGAAGTCGATCTTTCCGGCGGTCAGCGCGTCGCGCAGCGCGGAGACGAACACGCCCACGCCGAGCGTCTGCACCGGCGCGGCGGAGGTGTCACCGCTGGTCACGATGCGGACCAGCTCGACCGGCCGGCCGGTGGCCGCGGTGAGCGCGCCGGCGACGCGCTGTGACTGGGCGAGCGCGAGCGCGCTGCCCCGGGTGCCGAGGCGCAATGGTGAGCCGGTCACGCTTTCCCTCCGATCTCGGGTACGGCGTCGGCGTGGGTCGCCTGCGGGATCTCCAGGTCGAACAGCTCGCGCAGCAGCGCCGCGTACTGGTCGCCGCCGGGTGACTGGGCGAGCTGGCGGACCCGGACCGTCGGCTGGTGCAGCAGCTGCTGCACGACGCGGTGCAGCGTCTTCGCCACGTCCGCGCGCTGGTCGTCGCTGAACTCGGGGTGACGCTGGTTGAGCCGGCGCAGCTCGGCGGTGACCACGTCGTCGGCCCGGCCGCGCAGCGCGGCGACGGTCGGTGCCACGTCCTTGCCACGCAGCCAGCCGAGGAAGTTCTCCACCTCACCGGCGACGATGTTCTCCACCGCGAGCATGTCCGCGGACGCGGGGTGCTCCCGGCGTGCCTCGGCGAGCCGGTCGATGTCCAGCACGACCACGCCGGGCAAGGTCACGGCGTCCGGCGCCACGTCGCGCGGCAGCGCCAGGTCGAGCACCACCAGCGGGTCCCGGCCGGTGCGCCCGGCGACGGCCGTCTCCAGCAGCGCGCGGGTGAGCACCGGCGTCTGCGACGCGGTCGCGGAGACGACCAGGTCGGCGTCGCGGAGCGCGGTGACCACGTCCGCGTAGTCGGCCGGGTGCGCGCCGTACGCCTCGGCGAGCCGTTCGGCCCGCTCGGTGTTGCGGTTCGTGACGCGCAGCGGGCCGACACCGGCCCGGCTGAGCGTGGCGACGGACAGCGCGCCCATCGCGCCCGCGCCGATGACCAGCGCCGGCCGGCCGGCCAGCCCGCCGGGCAGGTGCTCCGCGGCGACCTCGAGCGCGGCCGTGACCACGCTCTGGCCGGCCCGGTCGATGCCGGTCTCCGCGTGCGCCCGCTTGCCGACCCGCAGGCCCTGCTGCATCAGCTCGTGCAGCAGCCGGCCGGCCGTGTCCGCCTCGGTGGCCGAGTGGTACGCGTCGCGCAGCTGCCCGAGGATCTGCGGCTCGCCGACGACCATGGAATCGAGCCCGGCCGCGACCTTGAACGTGTGCTCCACGGCGTCGCCGTCGAAGTGCACGTACAGGTGGCCGGCCAGTTCGGCGGGCACGTCGAAGCCGGCGTGCCCGGCCAGCACGGTGCAGATGTCGCCGAGACCGCCGTGGAAGCCGGAGACCGCCGCGTAGACCTCCACCCGGTTGCAGGTGGACAGCATCACGGCCTCACCGATGTACGGCTGGGCGACCAGCCGTTCCAGGATGCCGGGCAGGTCCGCGGGCGGCGTCGCGAGCCGTTCCAGCACGGAGACCGGGCTGGTGCGGTACGACGCGCCGACGACGAGGAGTTTCACGAGCCGACCGCCTCCGCAGCGTCGGTGGAATGGTGTGCTCCCGGCCCGGTCAGGCCGCCGGGCAGGGCGGTGAGCCCGGCCGGCCCGGCCGCGCTCGACTTGCGGTGCTGGTGGAAGGAGAGGATCTGGAGTTCGATCGCGAGATCCACCTTCCGGACGTCCACTCCCACGGGCACGTTCAGCACGCGGGGAGCGAAGTTCAGGATGCCGGTCACGCCGGCGGCCACGAGCCGGTCCGCTACGCTCTGGGCGCCTTCCGCGGGCGTGGAGATGACACCGATCGCGATCGGGTCCTCCGCCGCGACCTGCGGCAGCTCGTCGAGGTGGCGCACGGTCAGGCCGTGGATGCGCTGGCCGACCAGCTCCGGGTCGACGTCGAAGAGCGCGGCGATGCGGAAGCCGCGGCTGGCGAATCCGGCGTACCCGGCGAGCGCGTGGCCCAGGTTACCCAGGCCGACCAGGACGACGGAGCGGCGCTGGGTGAGGCCGAGCACGTTCTCGATCTGGTCGACGAGCAGGGTGACGTCGTACCCGACGCCGCGGGTGCCGTACGACCCGAGGTGAGAGAGGTCCTTGCGGAGCTTCGCGGAGTTGACCCCGGCGGCCACGGCGAGTTCCTCGCTGGAGGCCGTCTCGTGACCCGCCTCCGCCAGGTGGTGCAGGGCGCGCAGGTATTCCGGCAGCCGGGCGATCGTGGCCTCGGGGAGGTCCGGCAGTGCCGGGACGACCGCGGCGTGACCGGGCTCGCCTTGATCGGTCGCGCCGTGCCCGGGCGCGCCCGGCGGGGGGTGCTGGCTCATGTGACTCCGTGCCGACGTAGCGATCCTCGGCCGATCCCGCGGATCGGTCGTTGTGGAAGCCCCTCGACACCCGCCGTTACCGGCTGCCCTGACGGGGCGTGTAGAGCTAACAATGTAGGCGCTTGTGAAGGCGTGCACAAATCGCGATCTTGATCGAAGCAGTGGACAACCGGCCGTCGTCCATGCTAGCGAATTCGCCGGGCTTCGTCGGTGCACCGAAGCCCTCCGTCTCCACCGGGACCAGCCCCGCGCCGCGCCCCGACCAGCTCACCCCTGAGCCGCCTGAAGACGTCCACCAATCAGTATGCGCCAAATGGCTTTTATGCTGCAAATAACGGGTAACCGCGCCGTGCGACGGTAGGGAGAGCCCTACTACCAAGAGGCGTGCGCACGGGATCGGATACGTACGGCCGAGGGCTTAGCGTTTTCGGCATGACGACGCTCACCGCCGAATCGGAGACCCGGGCACCCGCCCCGATGCGGCAATTGCTGATCGATTCCGGATACGTCCTGATCGGTCTGCCGCTCGCCCTGATCGGGTTCATCCTGACGATCGTCATCGTGACGCTGGGTGCGGGGATGGCGGTCACCGTCATCGGCTTGCCGATCATGGCGGGTGGCCTGCTCGTCGCCCGCGGGTTCGCGGACCTGGAACGGCTGCGCCTGCCCGCGGTGCTGCGCACGTCCTACATCCGGCCGGCGTACCGGAAGGGCCGGGAGAACGGCGGGCTGTGGTCCCGGGTGTTCGCGCCGATCCTGGACGTCCAGTCCTGGCTCGACTTCGCCCACGCGCTGTTGCGGCTGCCGATCTCCGCCGTATCGTTCCTGATCACCGTGGTGTGGTGGGCCGGCGCGGCGGCCGGCGTCACGTACTGGATGTGGGACTGGGCACTGCCGTCCGAGCCGGACAACACCGACCTGCCCGAGCTGCTCGGCCTGCCGGACACCAGCGGCTCGCGGATCGCGACCTACACCGTGCTCGGCCTCTTCTTCGCCGCCACGCTGCCGCTGGTCGTCCGCGGCGCCGCGCTGCTCAGCGCCGGCACCGGCCGGGCGCTGCTGACCGGCATGGCGCAGTTCCAGACCCGGATCAGCACGCTGGAGGGGCAGCGCCGGGCCGCGGTCTCCGCCGAGGCGCACGCGCTGCGCCGGCTGGAGCGGGACATCCACGACGGGCCGCAGCAGCGCCTGGTCCGGCTGGCCATGGACCTGGGCCGCGCGCAGCAGCAGCTGGAGACGGACCCGGACGCCGCGCGGGCCACGCTCGGTGAGGCGCTCGAGCACACCGTGGACACACTCAACGAGCTGCGGGCACTGTCCCGGGGCATCGCACCGCCGGTCCTGGCCGACCGCGGGCTGCCGAGCGCGCTGGCCGCGCTGGCCGGGCGGTCGACCGTACCGGTGGAACTGGCTGTTGACCGTGACCTGGGGCGGCTGGACCCGGCCGTGGAGAACGCGGCCTACTTCGTGGTGGCCGAGGCGCTGGCCAACGTGAACAAGCACAGCAACGCGTCCGAGGCGTGGCTGACCGTGGCGCACGTGGCCGGCCGGCTCGGCATCTCGGTGCTGGACAACGGTGCCGGTGGCGCGCACGTGGCGAAGGGGCACGGGCTGGCCGGCCTGGCCGACCGGGTGCAGGCGGCCGGTGGCACGCTGCGCATCGACAGCCCGATGGGCGGGCCGACGGAGCTGCGGGTCGACCTGCCGTGCTAGACACGGGGTCATGCGGGTCGTGATCGCCGAGGACGCGGTGCTGTTGCGGGAAGGTCTCATCCGGCTGCTGACCGAGCACGGGCACGCGGTGGTCGCGGCCGTGGACACCGGACCGGCGCTGGTCGCGGCCGTGCGGGAGCACCGGCCGGACGTGTCGATCGTGGACGTGCGGATGCCGCCGACGCACACCGACGAAGGGCTGCGCGCCGCGGTCGAGGCACGCAGCCTGGTGCCGGGCACGCCGATCCTGGTGCTGTCCCAGTACGTCGAGGTCTCCTACGCCGACGACCTGCTCGCCGACCGGGCCGGGGCCATCGGTTACCTGCTCAAGGACCGGGTGGCCGCGGTCGCGGACTTCCTCGACGGGCTCGGCCGGGTCGCGGCCGGTGGCACCGTGCTCGACCCGGAGGTGGTGGCGCAGCTGTTCGCGCGGCGCCGCCGGGACGATCCGCTGCGTCAGCTGACGCCGCGCGAGCGGGAGGTGCTCGGGCTGATGGCGGAGGGCCGGTCGAACACCGCGATCGCCCGGAAGCTGGTGGTCAGCGACGGCGCGGTGGAGAAGCACGTGCGCAACATCTTCACCAAGTTGCAGCTGCCGCCGGACGAGGAGCAGCACCGCCGGGTGCTGGCGGTGCTGACGTACCTGGGTGGTTAACAGCGCTTCGCGAGTCGCACGGCGTCGGTGAGCGAGTCCGCGACGGGCAGCCCGGAGGCCCGCAGCCGGTCCGGGTCGGTGAAGCCGCCGGTGTAGAGCACGACCGCGCCGCCGACCGAGTGCGCCGCGTCCGCGTCGTCCAGCGAGTCGCCGATCAGCACCACGTCGGCGCCGTCGATGCCGAGTGCCGCGAGGTGACTGACCAGGTACGCGGACTTGAGCCCGCCGCCGACCTCGTGCGGCAGGCCGTCGACGCGGAGGAACTGCGAGGTCAGGCCGTACCGCTCGACGACCGGGACCAGCTCGGTGTGGAACCACATGGACAGCAGCGACTGGTGCGGTCCCCACTCGCGCATCGCCTCGGCCGCGTCCGCGGCGAGTGCGACGGAGGTCAGCCCGTCCCGGTACGCGTCGTGGAAGATCCGGTCGAGGACGCTGAACTCGTCCGCGTCGACGGCCCGGTCCAGCACCTGCGCGTAATATTCCGAGATCGGCCGCCGGAAGTGCCGCCGGTGCTCGTCCGGCGTGACCGCGGGGCCGGCGACGCTGGCGAAGGCCGCGTTGGTCGCCTCGACGACAAGTTGCAGGTCGTTGAGGAGCGTGCCGTTCCAGTCCCAGACGAGGTGTGTGCGAGTGCCCATCGCGCGATGCTAACGCTCAGCGGGGCTGCGCCAGATCGGCCAGCAGACGGGCCTCCTCGACCCGCCAGTAGCCGTGCTCGCGGCCGTCCAGCAGCACCACGGGGACGCGTTCGCCGTACTCCCGCTCCAGCTCGATGTCGCTTTCCACGTCGATCTCGACGTAGCGGTCACCGGTCGCGGCGACCACCCGGCCGACCGCTTCCTTGGCCACCTCGCACAGGTGGCAGCCGGGCCGGGTGATGAGGGTCAGACGGGGCTCCTGCACCCGGTCCAGTGTGCCAGAGTGACCCCCGGTGGACACCCGTCACGGCGTGTCGCGGTGCAAGTGCGGTCGGGCGTGTTGCGGCATAGCCCGAGGTAAGCGCCTGGTCACCACACGTATGGTTTGGCCGGACGCACACCGTGTGCGACACGGAAGGGCGGTTTCCGCGAAATACTCCTGCTCTATGTAACGGACTCCACACGTGTGGGTGAGGCAGGCCCTATCATCTCAAAGGGTCGACTCACCCCTTTTGTTATGAGTTGACACCCCTCACCCAGAGGAGGCCGTTGTGCCCGATCTTGCACCGCAACTGCACCTCATGGGTGCGTGTCCGCTCCTGGATCGCCGACCCCCCTTACCCGCCGGATGCGCCGATATGCCCTCAGTACGGGGCTGCGCGGAGGAGGCCCAGTGACGTACCGATACGCCGCGGACGGGATCGTCTTTTCGGCCCGGCTCGCGCTCAACGACGGCCTCCACCACCTGGGCGTGACCATCGGGATGGCGCGCGCGGAGAGCAGCGGCAGCGAACGCACCCGGAACCGTCCGCCCAACGCACCGCCGAACCAGGCACCGCCACGGACCGGCACGCCGACCAACGGCGGCCGGGTCGGCGCGCCCACCAAGCCGGCCCCACCCGGGCAGCGCACCACGGATACCGCGCCGCTGCCGGCCACCGGGCCGGACGCGCCGCAGCGCCCGTCCCGGCCGGACCCGTCCGACGCGGCCGCCGAGGTGTGGGCGCTGGTCGAACGCGCCCAGGCCGGTGAGGCCGAGGCGTTCGGCCTGATCTACGACCGGTACGTGGACACCGTCTTCCGCTTCATCTACTTCCGGGTCGGCAACCGGCAGCTCGCCGAGGACCTGACGTCGGACACGTTCCTGCGCGCGCTCAAGCGGATCGGCAGCTTCACCTGGCAGGGCCGCGACCTCGGCGCCTGGCTGGTCACCATCGCCCGGAACCTGGTCGCCGACCACTTCAAGTCCGGCCGCTACCGGCTGGAGGTGACCACCGGCGACGTGCTCGACGCCGACCGGGAGGACCGCGGGCCGGAGGGCAGCCCGGAGGCCGCGGTCGTCGACCACATCACGAACGTGGCCCTGCTCACCGCGGTCAAGCAGCTCAACCCGGAACAGCAGGAGTGCATCGTGCTCCGCTTCCTGCAGGGCTTCTCGGTGGCGGAGACCGCGCAGGCGATGGGCAAGAACGAAGGCGCGATCAAGGCGTTGCAGTACCGTGCGGTCCGTACGCTCGCCCGGCTCCTGCCGGACGGCTTCCAACCGTGACCCGTTCCCCCGGATCGTCCCGTAACCACGCGTGCCCGTCCCCCGTTTGTCCCGGTGCGACCCATGGTGGTTCCGGCATTTCCCCGCATCGCGGTCGCCCTGGCCGGTGCAGACGCCGTCCGGGTAACCGCGACGACTGAAGGGAGGTGCCCTCGGTGAGAAACGTCATCTTCGATCGTCGTCGTGCCGAACGCTTCGCCCAGCTGCTGGACGAGGCCGACGGCGGACCGCGCCACCACGGCCGGTCCCGGTCCGATGACCAGATGGCCGAACTCGTGGCGCTCGGCCACGAGCTCAACAGCGCACCGCCGGGCCCCGAGATCGACCCCGACTTCCGTACCGGGCTGCGTGCCATGTTGATGGCGACCGCGGAGCGCGAGGGCATCGGCGTGACCTCGACGGACCCGGAGAGCGCCGACGGCCCGGTCGCCCGCCTGATCAAGGCCGGCACCGCCGCGGACGCGGCCGGACGCCGGCTGCGTGCCCGCGGCGCGATCGCGATCGGCGTGATCGCCGGCGCGGTCGTGGTCTCCGGCATGTCCGCGGCCAGCTCCGACGCGAACCCGGGCGACGCGCTGTACAGCGTCAAACGGCACTCGGAACAGGCTCAGCTGGCACTCGCCGGCTCGGACGAGGACAAGGGCCGGCTGTACCTGGAGTTCGCGGCCACCCGGCTGCGCGAGGCACGGGCCGTCACCGGCGACACCGCCGGGTTCGAGGCCGTGCTCAACGACATGGACGCGGACACCCGCGAGGGCGTGAAGCTGCTGGCCGGCGCCGCGACCCGGAAGCACAGCGGCACGCCGCTGCAGCCGGTGGACCCGTTCGTCACCGCTCAGCGCCGGCAGATCGGCGGCTTCCTGGACACGCTCTCCGGGGCGAACCGGGACCGCGCGCTCGGCTCGCTGATCCTGCTCGACTCCGTCGACAAGCGGTCCCGCGCGCTGACCGACGGATTCGCCTGCCCGGCCGCGGAGGCGCTGCCGCGGACCGACGCGCTCGGCCCGCTGCCGAACCTGTGCGACGCCGTCGACGACCCGGTCGGCACGCCGGTGCACGGCGGCGGACAGCGGTCGCAGGATCAGGTCCCGGCCGCCCGGGAGACCGACGGCGGCACGCCCGCGACCGGTGCGCCGGCCGCCACCGGCACGCCCGCCCCGGCCACCGCGACGCCGGCCCCCGCGGCCGACGAGCCCGCGAGCGGCACCGCCGACGAGCCGGTCCTGGAGGAGCCGGAGCCCAGCGCGCCCGCGCCGAGCCCCACGCCGGCCGGCAAGAACGTGCTGGAGGACCTGCTCGGCGGCCTGCTCGGCGGCTGATCCGCACTGACGCACGAGGGCCGCCCGACCACCCGGTCAGGCGGCCCTCGGCGCGTTTTCACCCCCCGGGATCCGCACGATCCGCTGTGGGCGGCGGCTAGGCTCGCGTGAGCGATCGCTACGAGAAGGGGGCCCTGGTGCCGCGCATGCGCAAGGTGACCGTGAGCACGGACGCACGGGGTCACACCGCAGGCTGGGTCTCGACCGATCTGGAGGCCGCGCTGGTACCGCGGCCGGACCCGAGCGCCGCCGCCTTCTTCGACCTGGACAACACGATGATGCAGGGCGCGTCGCTGTACTGGTTCGCCCGCGGCCTCGCCTCCCGGCGCTACTTCACCGCCCGGGACGTCGCCCGGTTCGCCTGGCAGCAGGCCCGGTTCCGGCTGCTCAGCGAGCACCGCGGGCACATCAGCAGCGCCAAGGACATCGCGCTGGCGTTCTTCCACGGCTGGACGGTCGAGGACGTCGAGCGCCTGGCCGAGGAAATCTTCGAGGAGTCGATGGCGGCCCGCATCTGGCCGGGCACGCACGCGCTCGCCCGGACCCACCTGGACGGGGGCGAGCGGGTCTGGCTGGTCACCGCCGCGCCGATCGAGATAGGACGGGTGATCGCGCAGCGGCTCGGGCTGACCGGTGCGATAGGCACCGTCGCGGAGATCGTCGACGGCGCCTACACCGGGCGGCTGGTCGGCGACATGATGCACGGTGCGGCCAAGGCGGACGCGGTACGCCAGCTCGCCGTGGTCGAGGGCTTGGACCTGAGGCGGTGCACCGCGTACAGCGACTCGGCCAACGACATGCCGATGCTGACCGCGGTCGGCAACGCCGTCGCGACGAACCCGGACGCGGCGCTGCGCCGGATCGCCCGGATCCGCGGCTGGCAGGTCCGCGACTTCCGGACCGCGCGGAAGGCGGCGCGGATAGCGGTGCCGGTCGCGGTCGCCACCGGCCTGGTCGCGGGCACCGCGCTGACCGTCGCGCTGCGCCGCCGGGCGGCCCGATGACCGCGAGCACTGCCCTGCCCCGCCGCCGGATCGGGTTCGCGCAGATCGGCCTGCTGGTCGCGGTGCTCGCCGCGGTCGCGCTGATCGTGCTGCCGGGCAACGCGGACCGGGCGCAGAGCCCGGCGCAGACCGGCCCGATCGGTCCGGCCGAGGCCTGGCCGGGCGTGACGATCGGCCAGTTCCCCGGCAACGTGTCGGACGGCCCGGCGTTCTCCCCGTCGTACTTCCTGGACGCGCAGACCGCGATCGGCACCGCACCCAGCCCAGACGGCGCCTTCATGCGGCTGGTCCGCCGGGCCGGTGACGGCACGCTGCGCGAGCTGCGCCGGCTCCCCTACTCCGGCACGCCGCAGTTCGGCGGCTTCGCCACCGACGGCACGGAGCTGGCCTGGGCCGAGTCGCTGGCCGGGAACGACAACGTGACGCGCACCGAGATGTGGTCGATGCGGCTGCCGGACGGCGAGCCGCGCCGGCTCACCGCGGACACCGGCGACGTGGTCTTCTTCAACTCCGAGTACGACATGCTGATCGCCGAGGGCGCGCTGCACTGGGCCGAGGTCGCGCCCGGTGAGGAGCCCGCCACGCTGATCCGGTCAGTGCCGCTGGCCGGTGGCGACGTCACCACCCGCACCGAGGACGGCGCGTGGGCGATGACGAAGTTCCCGTGGCTGGTCAGCGCGGAGAGTGGCCAGGCGTCGCTACCCCAGCTCCGCGACTGGAAGAATCACCGGGAGCTGACCGTCGCCGCCACCGGCACCGAGTTGGTGACCTGCGGCAGCGTCTGGTGCCGAGTGCTGGTCATCTCCGCGGACGGACCGGCCCGCACCGACCTGATGCGCCCGGACGGCTCCGACCGGCGCCGGATGGCCGGTGGCGCCGCGATGTCCGCGGTCACCGACGTGGCGCTGCTCGACCGGTTCGAGGTGCTCACCGAGGCGGGACCGGACACCGTCCCGACCAGCAGCCAGATTCTCTACGTCTACGACATCGAGAAGCAGCAGACGGTTCGGGTGGCCGACGCAGTCGGCATGATCCAGTCCCGCAACGGCGTCCTCTGGTGGTCGACCGGCGCCGACACCGAGATCGTCTGGCACACGCTGCCGCTCAGCGCGATCAGCTGACCAGCGGCCGCAGTTCGGTCGCGACGAACCGGACGAAGTCCTCCGGCGACGGCTCGTCCTCGGTCGGCTGCAGCACGATCGTGTCCGCGCCCGCGTCCGCCCAGCGCCGCAGTCCCGCCGCGATCGCCGCCGCGTCACCGCCGACCGTCACGTCCCCGACCGGTTCCGTCATCCCCCACGTCGCGTGCGCCCGCCGCAGCCGCTCCTGGTGATCGTCCCCGGTCGCCGCGATCAGGTACACCGCCAGCGTGACCGGATCGGTCCGCCCCGCCGCCGCGCGCCCCTCCTCGACCAGCGCCCGGGCCCGCGCCGTCCCCTCCGGCGTCGTCCCGCCGGACAGGATCACCACGTCGCCGACCTCACCGCACAGCCGCAGCGATCGCGGCCCCGACGCGCCCACCAGCAGCGGCGGCGCCCCGGCCGGCTTCCAGACCAGCTCGACGCCGTCCAGGTTGACGTACCGCCCGGACACCGTGACCTTCTCGCCACCGAGCAGTGCGCGCAACGCCGTCGCGTACTCCCGCATCAGCGTCACCGGCGACTCCGCCCGCGCCCCCGCCTGCCCCATCCAGTCCTGCACGCCGTGCCCGAGCCCGAGCATCGACCGCCCCGGGAACATCCGCTCCAGGTTCGCCGCCTCCATCGCGGTCACCGCCACGTTCCGCAGCGGCACCGGCAGTAGCCCCACCACCACCCGCAGCCGTTCCGTCCACGCCAGCGCCGCCGCCGCGCTCGCCACCCCGCTCTCGAAGAAGCAGTCCTCCCAGAGCCACAGCTCCTCCAGCCCCGCCTCGTCCGCCGCCCGCGCCACGCCCCGCAGCCGCTCCGGCTCCCACTGCGGCACGAACACCGCCCCAAGCTTCGTCATGCCCCCATCCTCCCCACCCCGCATGACAATCCAAAGATCCCGATCGCCCCCCCGAGGATCAAACCCTTCGTGCGTTACCCGCTTCCGGCCCGGTCCGGCCCGCACGCTCCCGCGGGCAAACCTCGCGGCGGCCTCCGACTCCGCTGACGCTCGGCTCCGGCCACCGCCACGGAGCCATTCCCGCACCACTCACCCCAACCCCCGCGACCCCCGCACCCGGCTTTCTCCACCGCGCCCCGTCACGCTGCGCAACCCCACACCCCGCACAGCCCTCTCCCTGCCCACCTTTGCTCTGCTTACATTGACGAATCGCCCGAAACGGCCGCGACTTTCGTCGTGAAACGGTCTTTGGCCTGGAGAACCGGCCTTCTGCCCCTATCGGGGATAGCGTCCGAATCACCACGGGGCGCGAGCATGTAAGCAGAGCAAAGCGGCGTGGGGAGTGGGGTGGAAGGGGGCGGGGAAGATCGTTTGGGGGTGACGGGAGGGGTGGGGCGTCACGCATGGTGATGGCGGGTGGGCGGCGTGGCCGGGGAAGGGGTGGTCTTGGGAAGCGGGACCGGCAGGGAGGCCGGCCACGGCCGACCGGGGCCCGGGAGCATGCGGGATTGGAGCCGCCGGGAGCGGGAAGATCCGCTTTGGGGTTGGGGTCCCAGTCAGAGGCCGAAGGGGTCCGGGCGGGACTTGAGGAGCGTGTGGAGGGTGTGCTGGATGGTCTCGCGGACCTGGTCGGCGAGGTTGTAGACGACCAGCGGGTCGTCGGCCTGGTCCATCAGGTGCGCGGTGGGGATCGGGGGGCAGAACTGGATCAGCCACTTACTGGGCAGGGGCACCAGGCCGAGCGGGCCGAGCAGCGGGAAGGTCGGGGTGACCGGGAAGTACGGGAGGCCGAGGAGACGGGCGAGCGGCTTCACGTCGGCGAGCATGGGGTAGGACTCCTCGGCACCGACGATGGCGGCCGGGACGATCGGGGCGCCGGTGCGCAGCGCGGCGGCGACGAAGCCGCCGCGGCCGAAGCGCTGAAGCTTGTAGCGCTGGGAGTAGTGCTTGCCGATGCCCTTGAAGCCCTCGGGGAACACACCGACGACCTCGCCGGTGCGCAGCAGGCGCTCGGCGTCCGGATTGCAGGCGACCGTGACGCCGGACTTGCGGGCCAGCTCGGAGACGACCGGCATGCGGAAGATCAGGTCGGCGCCGAGCAGGCGCAGGTGGCGCTCCTGCGGGTGGGTGTCGCGGAGCGCGACGGAGAGCATCAGCGCGTCCAGCGCGATCGTGCCGGAGTGGTTGCCGACGACCAGCGCGCCGCCGTCCGCGGGGACGTTGTCCACGTCGAGCACCTCGGTGCGGAACCACTCGCGGTAGAGCGGCTTGAGCAGCGGGTGGAAGACCTGGTCGGTGAGTTCGGGGTCGAAGCCGAACTCGTCGACGTCGTACTGCCCGGAGAGCCGGCGGCGCAGGAACGACAGCGCACCGGCCACCCGCTGATCCCACACGTCATCGACGATGCCATCCGGGGCGTCCCCGGCGGGCGGGTTCTCCGCCGGCTTCTTCACCGGCGGCCGGTCGACGGGCGGAAAACCGTTCTGCGCGGGTACGGACGGGTGGTGGCCGTTGCTGCGGCGCGGCATCGGCGCCGGATCGGCCGGCCGGAACTCCGCGCCGGGCAGGGAATCGCTCATGACGCCTCCTGGCGGGCCACGCGCACCCGGCGGATGGTGTCCAGGATCGACTGTTCGGCCGTGGCCAGGCGTTCCGGCGAGACCAGCGCACCGCCGAGGTGGGCCTGGATGAAGTCGTCGAAAGCGGCGGCGGTGGACCGGGGCGTGAAGCCGAACTCGCGGATCAGGCGGGTGGTGTCGACGACCCGGCCGTGCACGAACAGGTCGACCTGGTCCAGGCCGTTCTGGCCGAGGCCCATGGCCCGCGCGATCGACATGGCGCCGGCCAGGCCCGGCTCGGGGACCGGCACCGGGACGCGGCCGGCCCGGCGGATCGCCTGGGAGAGGGCGAGCACGCCCTCGCCGGCCACGTTGAACGTGCCGGGGTGGTCCTCGGCGACCGCGCGGTGCATCACCTCGAGCGCGTCGTCGACGTGCACGAACTGCAGCCGGGCGTCGCGCCCGAACACGGTCGGGACGAACGGCTGGGAGAAGTAGCGGGTCAGCGACGTCTCCGCGCGGGAGCCGATGAACGGCGCGAAGCGCAGAACGGTGGCGACCACGTCGGGACGCCGGCGGCGGAAGCCGCGGACGTAACCTTCGATGTCCAGGATGTCGCGGGCGAAGCCGCCGCGTGGCACCTCGCGCGGCTCGGTGTCCTCGGTGAAGACGCCCGGGTCGCGGAACGAGGCACCGTAGGCGGCGGTCGACGACCGCATGACCAGCTTGCGCAGTCTCGGCGCCTGCTGGGCGGCCGCGAGCAGCTGCATGGCGCCGATGACGTTGTGTTCCTTCATCGCGCCCCGGCCGCCCTGGATGGCGTCCGGCGAGCTGGTGATCGCGAGGTGGACGACCGCCTCGGCGCCGAGGTCGGCGAGGACCGTGCCGGCGGACCGGAGGTCGACGCGGACCAGCTCGACGCCGCGCAGCGTCTCGGCCAGCGCGGCGGGCGGATCGGCCGGGTCGAGCCCGATGACCTGCCCGATGCGCGGGTCGGCGGCGAGGCGCGCGGCCACGTGCGCGCCCAGGAACCGGCTGACCCCGGTGACCACGACGGTCCCCGGCGATTCGGTCACTCGCGCCTCCGTGGCCTTCTCGACACCTGCGACCAGCTAGTGAACCTCAGGCAAGCAACACCCCGCGCCGGGCCTTTGCGACAGCGGCCCGGCGCGACGCGGGATTACTTGCCGAGACGGCGACGCTGGACGCGGGTCTTGCGCAGCAGCTTGCGGTGCTTCTTCTTGGCCATACGCTTGCGGCGCTTCTTGACCACCGAGCCCATACGACAGCCCCTTCAATCGTTGTTGATGCGATCCTCCGGGCTCGGCAGGTCACGGGGCGTGACGCCGGGCACCGGTGAGACGGTGGACCGGGAACCTCAGCGAGCGCGTCATGCGCCGGGCTTCAGCGGCCGGGCACCGGCGCGAGCCAGCTGGGTTCGGGTCCGAGTCCGCTCCAGGGTACCCGTGCGCGACGCGGCGACAAACACGACCCTGCCGGTCAGGCCGACTCGGAGAACGCGCCACGCAGATATTCGTGGACCGCGTGCTCCGGTACCCGGAACGATCGGCCCACCCGGACGGCGGTCAGCTCGTTGCTGTGCACCAGCCGGTAGACGGTCATCTTGGACACCCGCATCAGCGTGGCGACCTCGGCAACGGTGAGGAAACGGACCTCCGGCAGCCGGCCCTCGGCGTGTGATGCTCCGGCCATGCGCTCACAACCCATCGACCCCGAGCGCGCACCCCCTCCGGGCAACGCGCGTGTAATTAGTACGGTAACGGGGCAGCTGTTAACGGCGCGAGACCTTCTGGAAACTCAGAGTGATCCCGTCAAGGCGACACTCCGAATATTTCGGTTTTATCATTGTATGTCCGTTACTCGCTCCGAAGCGCCACCACCGGGTCGAGCCGGCCAGCCCGTTGCGCCGGCACCACGCCGAAGACGATGCCGACCGCGGCGGACACGCCGAACGCGAGCGCCAGCGACCACCAGGTGATCGCGGCCGGTACCGGTGACAGCGCGCCGACCAGCAGCGCCGAGCCGACGCCCAGGCCCATCCCGAGCACGCCGCCCACCGAGGTGAGCAGCACCGCCTCCAGCAGGAACTGCAGCCCGATGTCGCGCGGCCGGGCGCCGACCGCCTTGCGCAGGCCGATCTCCTTCGTCCGCTCCCGGACCGAGACCAGCATGATGTTGGAGACGCCGACGCCGCCCACCAGCAGCGAGATGCCGGCGATCGCGGCCAGCACGCCGGTCAGCACGCCCAGGATGTCGCCGAGCACGCCGAGGATCTGCTCCTGGGTGACCGCGCTGAACTCGGTGTCCGGGTGCCGCCGGGTCAGCTCCGCCACCACCCGTGCGCTCAGCTCGTCGATCCGCTCCCGGTCCGGCGCCTTGATCGCCAGCCCGTCGATCCGGTCCACGCCGATCAGCCGCTGCGCCGCGCTGACCGGGATGTGCACCTCGTCGTCCCGGTCCACGCCGAGGCTCTGGCCGAGCGGCGCGAACAGGCCGCTGACCCGGAACCGGACGCCCGCGATCGACACCTGCTGTCCTATCGGGTCGCGGTCCGGGAACAGCGCCGCCGCCACGGTCGCGCCGAGCACCGCGACGCGCCGGCCGGTCTGCACGTCCGAGGCGGTGAAGTAGCGGCCGCGGCCGACCGGGCGGTCGAAGACCTGCGGTGTCGTCTCGAGCACGCCCTGGACCGTGGTGAACCGTTCGCGCGCACCGGCCCGGACCGTCTCGCCGGACGCGACCGTGGCCGTCACCCGGGACGGGTCGCCGACCACCTCCGCCACAGCCTCCGCGTCGCGCAGCGACAGCCGGGACGCGGACGGCGCGGACCCGAACTCCAGCCGGCCCGGCACCACCAGCATCAGGTTCGAGCCGAGACCCTCGACCTGCGCCTCGACCTCGTTCTTCGCGCCGGTGCCGATCGCCACCAGAACCACCACCGCGCCGACCCCG
This sequence comes from Catenuloplanes indicus, assembly GCF_030813715.1. Taxonomy (NCBI): domain Bacteria; kingdom Bacillati; phylum Actinomycetota; class Actinomycetes; order Micromonosporales; family Micromonosporaceae; genus Catenuloplanes; species Catenuloplanes indicus. The sequence continues at coordinate 5,467,724 of NZ_JAUSUZ010000001.1, read as the reverse complement.
ATGATCACACCCAGCATGGTCAGCAGGCTGCGCAGCCGGTTGGCCCGGAGCGCGCCGAGCGCGACCCGCCAGGCCTCGGCGAGCCTCATGCCGCGCTGTCGCTCTCGACCCGGCCGTCGCGCATCGCGATCCGGCGGCGGGCCCGGGCGGCCACCTCCCGGTCGTGGGTGACCAGCACGACCGCGACGCCGGACTCCGCGTTCAGCTCCTCCAGCAGGTGCAGCACCGCCGCGCCGGTGGCGGTGTCCAGGTTGCCGGTGGGCTCGTCCGCCAGCAGCAGGGACGGGCCGGTGACCAGCGCGCGGGCGATCGCGACGCGCTGCTGCTCACCGCCGGACATCTGGTTCGGACGGTGGTCGAGGCGATGGCCGAGACCGACCCGGTGCAGCATCTCCGCCGCGGCCGCGCGCCGCTTCCGGGTGCCGAGCCCGCGGTAGACCAGCGGCAGCGCCACGTTCTCCACCGCGCTGGTCCGGGGCAGCAGATGGAACGCCTGGAAGACGAAGCCGATCACCTCGTTGCGCAGCCGGGCCAGTTCCGCCGCGGACAGGCCGGCCACGTCGCGGCCGTCCAGCCGCAGCCGCCCGCCGGTCGGCCGGTCCAGGCCGCCGAGCAGGTGCATCAGTGTGCTCTTGCCGGAACCGGACGGGCCGACCACGGCGGTGTACTCGCCGCGTGCCACGGTCAGGCTGACCTCGTGCAGCGCGGTCACCGAGAAACCCTCCAGCCGGTACGTCCGGGACACCCGCTCCGCCTCGACCGCCGGCCCGGTCACGGCACCCGCTGCCCGGCCGCCACCCGGTCCGTCCCGCGCACCACGATCGTTTGCCCGGCCCGCAGGCCGCGCGTGATCTGCACCGCGTCCTGGCCCTGCACACCGACGGACACGTCCACCCGTTCCGCGCGTCCGCCGTCGACGACCCAGACCGCCTCGCCGCCCGACTCGGTGGAGAAGACCGCGGCGGCCGGGACCGTCACCGTGTTCGCCGCCTCCCGGACCCGCAGGTGGGCAACCGCGCTCATGCCGGGCCGCGGCGCCGGCGCGGCCCCGCCGTCCGCGAGCGTGCCCGGGCCGAGCGAGATCCGCACCCGGTACGAGACCCCGCCGCGCGCCGACGTGGTCGGCAGCAGGTCGACCGAGGTCACCTTGCCGGGGTAGCCGGCACCGGTCGCGGCGTCCAGTTCCACGTCCGCGGCCGCGCCCTCGGTGACCAGCAGCACGTCGGTCTCGTCGACCTCCGCGGTGACGCTCAGCTCGGAGACGTCCACGATGGTCAGCACGGTGGTGCCGGCGCCCACGTACCCGCCCTCCGGCACGGCCGGGTCGACGCCGGCGGGCGGTCCACCGGTGCCGGTGGGCGGTGCGGCGCCCTGCAGGATCTCGGTGAGGTCCACGCCGGCCGGTGCGGCCGCGGCGCCGCCGAGCTGGACCACACCGCCGATCGGCGCCCGCAGCGTGAGCGCGTCGACCGTGCCCTTGGCCAGGTCGTACGCGGCCTCCGCCTGTAGCCGCTGCGCGGTGGAGAGCGCACCGAGCGCGGTACCGAGACCGGCCACGCCCGCCTGCACGGACCGGGTCGCGTCGGCCACGGCCGCGGACGCCGCGTCGTACCGGTGCTGGGCCGCGTCCACCTGGCGCAGCAGTGTGTCCCGGACGCCCCGGTCGGCGACCTGCTTCGCGGCGGCGCGGGCCGCGGCGAACGAGTCCGCGGCGGCCGCGTCCGTCTCCCGCTGCGCGCCGTCCAGCCCACCGGCGGTGAAGCCGGGACTGCCGGTCTGCGCGGCCGCGTCCAGCGTGCGCGCGGCCGAGTCCAGGCGGGCCGTCGCCTCCGGCGAGTCGATCACGGCGAGTACCTGGCCGGGCCGGACCGTGTCACCCGGGCGGACCAGCAACTCCTTGAGCGTGCCGGCGGACGCGGCGGTGAGCGTGGCCGCGGACCGGGCGGTCACGGTCGCGGGCGCGTCCACGACCTCGCTCACCGCGCCGAGCCGCACCTCGCCGACGTCCACGCCGGACGGCTCCTCCTCGCACGAGGCCGCGGTCGCACCGGCCGCCAGCGTGACGGCGGCCAGAAGGGCGAGCGGGCGGCTCCGGGCGATCATCGCGTCAGGTGACCTCTTTCAGATAGGCGAGGCAGTCGCGGTTCACGTCGTCCCAATCCTTGCCCAAAGTAAGCGGTGCCGCATCTTTCAGTGATTTTCCGTCGCGGACGACCGCGTCGAAGAAGGCCAGCATCGCGGGCTCGCCGAACCGCTCGGAGATCCGGCGGACCGCGTAGTAGCCGACGCCGTACCGGGCCGCGACCTGCCAGTCCTCGGTGTTCGCGTCCGGCGGCGGGACGACCACGCCGGTCTTCATGTCGACCTCGTCCGCGTACCGGGCGACCAGCTCGGCCTCCTCGTACTCGGTTACCGGCACGCCCAGCTCGTCCACGTAGTCGGCGATGCCCTCGATCAGCCACCAGAAGTCGTCGTCGTCCGAGTAGCCGGCCGCGCGCAGCGTCGCCACGTGCGCCAGCTCGTGCCGCAGCGTGTCGTCGATGTAGTCCTCGGCCATCTCGCTGAGGTTCAGCACCACGTCCAGCCGCGCCTCACCGGTCGGGACCGCGAAGCCGGCGGCCCACTCCAGGTCCTCGCCGCCGTACCAGCGCTGCCACTCCTTGCCGTCGGCCATGAAGATCCGGTAGCGGTCCACCGGGCCGGCGTCGCCGCGTACGTACCGGTCCGCCAGCAGCGCCGCGGCCTCGGCCTGCTTCTGCAGCTCGGGCAGGCGCTTGGCGTACTTCGGGGTGACGCCGACGATGGTGCGCGCGCCGACCGCGACGGTCAGGTTCGTGACCTCCCACGGGCGCGGCCCGTTCTCCTCCGGCTCGGACGGTGCGAACGCGACCATCCGCAGGCCCTGCGCGGGTGTCTCGATCCAGCGCGTCTCGGCGCGCAGCCCGTCCACGGTGCACCCGGGGACCACGAAGCAGTGCCGCAGGTCGACCACGACGCGCCACTCGTCCCGGCCGCCCTGGCCGGTCACCGGTGTGGGGGCGCCGATCATCTCCTCGGACCAGCCGGTCACCTGCATCGCGCGCAGCGTCTCGAACCGGCGGCGCAGATCCCGGGTCAGCTCGGTGCTGCCCTCCGCGACCGGCGCCAGGAAGCCGTTCTCGTCACCGGCCAGCAGCGCGGCCGCCTGGGCCTGGAGCGCGGCGTCGATCTGGTAGCGGATCCACGGGACGCGCTCGTAGGAGAGCGCGTTCGGCGCCGGGCTGGGCGGCGGGCCGGTCTCCGCGGGCGCGGCGGTGGCGTCGGCGTCCCGGCCGGTCAGGACCGGGTAGACCGCGACCGCGGTGGCCGCGGCGAGCGCCGCGAAGACCGCCAGGACCACCACGGCGGTACGGCCGCGCCGCTTCCGCGGGGGCGGGGGTGGCGGCGGTCCGTACCAGGCCGCCGGGACCGAGTCGAACTGCGGCAGGCGCGGGAACGGGTAGTCGTCCGGGATCGGCGCCGAACCCGCCAACGGGGAACGCCACTGTGCGGGTACGCCGTGCGGCACGCTCTCGGCCGGCGGCGGGCCCGGCTGGGCGGGGATCGCGGGGTAGCCGGGTCGCGCCGGGGTCTCCGCCGCGGGCGGGCCCGCCTGCGCGGGAATCACCGCCGGGCCGGGCTGTGGGGGCGCCGCCGGTGGCGGGCCGGGCGGCGCCGGGTTCTCCGCCCGGGGCGGGCCAGGCTGGGCCGGGACAGCCGCCGGGTTGTAGACCACGATCGCGTCGAAGACGGGGACCGGCGGTACGGCGCCCGGGGGCGGTGACGCTGCTGACTCTGAGTGACCGTCCGGCGTGCTCACGAGCGCAGCCTAGAACCGCGTGTCACGCCGCGGGCATAGGCCTTTTGGCTCGAATCGCGCGGTTTACCGCCGGGTGCTCGGTTCGGCCGGGATCACCGTCGGTTGGTCAGCGCCCGGCCCAGGAACGCCGCGCTACCCGGCCGCTCGGCAAGCCGGCGCGCAAGGTAGCCGTACCAGTGCGTGCCGTACGGCAGATAGACGCGGACCGTGTGGCCCTCGGCCGCGAGCCGCGCCTGCTCGGCCGGCCGCACGCCGTAGAGCATCTGGAACTCGAACTCGCCGGCCCCCCGGTCGAACCACCGCGCCCGGTCCTCCGCGATCGCGATCAGCCGCGCGTCGTGCGTGGCGACCATCGGGTACGCCGGGCCGGAAAGCAGCGCGTTCAGGCAGCGGACGAACGACTTGTCGACCTCCAGCGCGGCCTGCCAGGCCACCGACTCCGGCTCCGGATAGGCGCCCTTGCACAACCGCACCCGGGAACCGGGGTGTGCCAGCTCCCGGCAGTCCGCCTCGGTCCGGCGCAGGTAGGCCTGCACCGCCACGCCGGTGGACGGTACGTCGCCGCGCAGCTTGCCGACCGTGTCCAGCACGAAGTCGGTGGCCGCGCTCTCCTCCATGTCCACGGTGACCGTGGTGCCGGCCTCGGCCGCAGCCGTGCAGACGTCCCGCGCCAGCTCCCGGGCCAGTTGCTCGTCCACGGACCGGCCGAGCGCGGACAGTTTCACGCTGACCTCGGCCGTGTCGGACAGGCCCGCCTCCGCGACGCGGTGCAGCAGCCGGCGGTACTCGTCGCGGGCCGCGTGGGCGCCCGCCTCGGTGGCCGTCACCGGGCCGAGGTGCTCGACCGTGGTGGACAGACCGTCCGCCGCCAGCTCGGTGGCGACCCGGATCGCGTCCGCCACGCCGTCGCCGGCGACGAAACGCCGTGCCACGTCCCGGCCGAACGGTGCCTTCGAGACCAGATTCTCCAGCCGGGCGGAGCGGGAGGCGGCGAGGATGGCCGAACGGAGCATACGGGGAGCGTATACGCCCCGCCCTTACGGACGACCGACGTAGTCGAACGAATCGTCTACGGTTGTCGGGTGAACTTCGATGCGTACGCCCGCACCGCGGTCGACCTCGTCAACACGCAGCTCGCGACCGTCGACGACCTCCGGGGTCTCTTCACCGACGAGAACGCGTACATGCGCGACGAGGTCGCCGACCGGGACCTCGCGACGCTCCGCCGGGCGCAGAAGCGCCTGCGCGAGGTCTTCGAGTCCGGCGCCGCCGGACGCGACACCGAGACCGTCTCCGAGCTGAACTCGCTGCTGGAGGCTTTCCCGGTCCAGCCGCGCATCTCCGGCCATGACGCGGCCGACTGGCACATGCACGTGACCAGCCGCGGCGCGTCGGTCAGCGCGGAGTACCTGGCCGGTGCCGTCTGGGGCCTGGCCGTCTGGCTGTGCGAGTACGGCAGCTCGCGCTTCGGCATCTGCGCCGACGAGCGCTGCGGCAACGTCTACCTGGACACGTCCTCGAACTGCTGCCGCCGCTTCTGCTCCGAGCGCTGCGCGACCCGCTCGCACGTGGCCGCCCACCGCGCCCGCAAGCGCGCCGCCTCCGCCGATCCCGCCGCCGCCGAGAGCCCGCAGCTGACCCGCGTCTGAGCACCGGCGTGCCGGTCCGGCCTTGCGCCCTCGGATCATGCAGGGGGCCCTGCCGCCGACCCGGCCACACACCCCTGCACGGAGTAAACGCTCTGCCCCCGCGACGACCGGTGCCTGCGGGAGCGTGCGGAACCGGTGCCGCCGGAAGCGGGTATATCGCTGTTCAGTGGCTGGTCAGCACGCCGAGGTGTTCGCGGGCGAAGCGCAGCGACTCGGCCAGGTCGGCCTCACGTTCGGCGCGGCTGCTCGACTTCCGGGTGGCGACCTCCAGCGCGACCGACCCGCGGAACCCGTTCCGGGAGAGCGACGCGAGCACCTCGGCGCACGGCATCGTGCCGCGGCCCGGCACCAGGTGCTCGTCGCGGCCCTCGCCGGTGCCGTCGCCCAGGTGCAGGTGGGCGAGCTTGTCACCCATCGACTCGGCCATCGCGAGCGGGTCGGTGCGCGCGGCGGAGCAGTGCGAGATGTCCAGCGTGTACGCGTCGTAGCCGGTCTCGACCGGGTTCCAGCCCGGGACGTACGGCACGAAGTCGCGGCCGGCCATCTTCACCGGGTACATGTTCTCCACCGCAAACTTGAGGCCCGGGTGTTTGAGGGTCATCTTGTGCAGGCCCTCCTGGAAGCGTTTCGCGTAGTCCCGCTGCCAGGTGAACGGCGGGTGCACGACCACGGTCGTGGCACCCAGCTTCTCGGCCAGGACCGCGGCCCGGCGCAGCCGCTCCCACGGGTCGGGGCTCCACACCCGCTGCGTCACCAGCAGGCAGGGCGCGTGTACGGACATCACCGGTACGCCGTAGTGCGCCGCGAGGCCCTGCAGCGCGCCGGCGTCCTGGCTCACCACGTCCGTCCACACCATCACCTCGACGCCGTCGAAGCCGAGGTGGGCGGCCATCTGAAAGGCCGCGGCGGTCGGCTCCGGGAAGACGGAGGAGCTGGACAGAAGAACTGGCACTCGCTCGGTCACACCCCTCAGCGTAACTCGCGACGGCCGTACCGCCCGGCGAAGTGTCACCCGGCCACCGCTTGTCGCGCTGCTGAGTCGCAGGTCCGGGCGTAGGGTGACCGGGTGGCAAGCCGAACGCAGCTTCAGGTACTGGTCGACTCCCCGGACGACCCCCGCGCCCGGGAGGTCGGCCTCGACTTCCCCCGCGAGTGGATCGAGTTCGCCGACCCCGCCGATCCGAAGCACGTGATCCGCGCGGACCTCACCTGGCTGCTGTCCCGCTGGACGTGCGTGTTCGGCAAGGCCTGCCACGGCATCGTGCCGGGCCGCGCGCAGGACGGCTGCTGTTCGCACGGCGCGTTCTTCACCGACTCCGACGACGAGGACCGGCTGAAGAAGGCGGTCAAGCGCCTCACGCCGGAGACCTGGCAGCACTACCGGCGCGGCTTCAAGAACTACACCGAGGTCGACACCATCGACGGTGACGCCCCGGCCCGCCGCACCGCCACCCAGCGCGCGGGCGGCCCGTGCGTCTTCCTCAACGACCCGGACTTCCCGGCCGGTGGCGGCTGCGCGCTGCACGCCCAGGCGCTGCGCGACGGCGTCCACCCGCTGGAGTACAAGCCGGACGTCTGCTGGCAGCTGCCGGTCCGCCGCGCCCAGGACTGGGTCAGCCGCCCCGACGGCACGAAGGTGCTGGTCTCCACGCTCACCGAGTTCGACCGCCGCGGCTGGGGCGAGGGCGGCCACGACCTGCACTGGTGGTGCACCTCGTCGCCGGACGCCCACGTCGGCACGGACGCGATGTTCCGCTCCTACGAGCCGGAGCTGATCGCCCTGATCGGCAAGGACGCCTACACCAAGCTGGCCGAGCTGTGCACGACCCGCCTCCGGCAGGGCCTGATCGCGGTCCACCCGGCCACGGTCGCGGCCGGCGCCGCCGAGCTGCCCGGCGGCCGCGAGCCGGCCACCCCACCGCAGGCGCGGCGCTAGCCGGTCCGGCCGGCAGCGGGCTGCCGGCCGGTGGGCCGTCCTACGGCTCGAACTTGTAGCCGAGACCGCGGACCGTGACGATGTAGCGCGGTGCGGACGGCTCCGGCTCGACCTTGGAGCGGAGCCGCTTGACGTGCACGTCGAGGGTCTTCGTGTCGCCGACGTAGTCGGCGCCCCAGACGCGGTCGATCAGCTGGCCGCGGGTGAGCACCCGGCCGGCGTTGCGCAGCAGCAGTTCGAGCAGCTCGAACTCCTTGAGCGGCAGCTGCACGGCGGCGCCGTCGACGGTGACCACGTGCCGTTCCACGTCCATCCGGACCGGGCCGGCGGCGAGCGTGGGCGTGCTGTCCTCGACCGTCTCCGTCTGGTTGCGGCGGAGCACGGCGCGGATCCGGGCGACCAGTTCGCGCGGCGAGTACGGCTTGGTGACGTAGTCGTCGGCGCCGATCTCCAGGCCGACCACCTTGTCGATCTCGCTGTCCCGCGCGGTGACCATGATGATCGGCACGTGCGAGCGCTGCCGCAGCTGGCGGCAGACCTCGGTGCCGGACATCTCCGGCAGCATCAGGTCCAGGAGCACGATGTCCGCGCCGGTGCGGTCGAACTCGGTCAGCGCCGAGACGCCGGTCTCCGCGACCGAGACCTCGAACCCCTCCTTGCGGAGCATGTAGGAGAGCGCGTCGGAGAACGACTCCTCGTCCTCGACGACCAGCACACGGGCCACCAGTAACTTCCTTTCCTATGTCCGGCAGCTCAGGACTGCCCGAGCACGGCCGGACCGGACTCGATCTCAACCGACGTGGTTAGCGGCATGCCGTCCGCCAGCGGTCGGGCAGGCAGCCGAAGAGTGAACGTCGACCCCTCCCCCAGTGTGCTCGTCACGTCCACCCGGCCACCGTGGTTGGTGGCGATGTGCTTGACGATGGCCAGCCCGAGTCCCGTCCCGCCGGTGGACCGGGACCGCGCCTGATCGGCCCGGTAGAAGCGTTCGAAGATCCGGTCGATGTCCGCGCCGCCGATGCCGATCCCCTGGTCGGTGACCGCGATCTGCACGTTCTCGTCGTCCGCGCTGATCACGACCGTGACCCTGGTGTCCTCCGGCGAGTAGGCGATCGCGTTCTCCACCAGGTTGGTGACGGCCGTGGCGACCTGGCTGTCGTTGCCGTAGACGAGCAGGCCGCGCCCGCCCTCCACGGCCACCTCGATCGACTTGGCCGCGGCGGCGGTACGGGTGCGGTCGATCGTCTCGGCCACCACCCAGTCGACGGAGACCGGTTCCGGCGTGGGCAGCGGTTCGGCGCCCTGCAACCGGCTCAGTTCGAGGAGCTCGCTGACCAACCGGCCCATCCGCAACGACTCGTGGTGGATGCGCTCGGCGAAGCGCCGGGCCGCGGCCACGTCCTCGGCCGGGTCCGGCGAGCTACCGGCGGTGATCGGGTCGGTCGCGTCCAGCAGCGCCTCGGAGAGCAGCTGGAGCGCGCCGATCGGGGTCTTCAGCTCGTGGCTGACGTTGGCCACGAAGTCGCGGCGGACCCGGTCGACCCGGTGCGACTCGGTGACGTCCGCCGCCTCGACCGCGACGAACTCACCGCCGAGCGCGACCGCGCGCAGATGCACGCCGAGCGGTGCCTGCGGGCCGCCCTCGCGGCCCCGGCGCAGGTCCAGCTCCACCTCGCGGCGCACGCCGGTGCGGCGGACCTGCCCGGCGAGGGTACGCAGGATCGGGTGTGCCGCTATCGTCCCGGGCCCGGTGCCGGCGCGCAGCAGGCCCATCGCGCGCGCCGCCGGGTTGACCAGCACCGGGGTGTCGGTCGCGTCCAGCACGACCACGCCGACCCGCAGCGAGTCGAGGCTCTTGCGCCCCAGGCCGGACATCGGGGCCTGATCCTTCGTGCCTATCGCCGGCCTCCCATCGACCTGGACCTCGACGGCGGAGTCCGGGCCCAGCCCGGAGTGCCGGTGCCGGGCCCATCGCATACGTCCGTAGAGGAGCCCGAAGAGCACGCCGAGGGCCAGCCCGATCACTGTCGCACCGGCCACGCCTGACTCCACCGCCCACCTCACGCCAGCGATGGTAGGGGGATTGTTTACCTGAAGCCCTCGACAAAAGCGGCAAAACCGGCCTGGGTTTCGTAATGTTCAACTCCCGGCTCGGCGTCGTTCATCGCAGTTCACCGGTGGGCCGCCCCCGCGACCTACGGTAACCCCGCATACACAGACAACGAGGACGTGATCATGCGCGTTGAATTTCAGGCAGACCTGAGGGAGGTCAGCCGGCTGCTGGTCGAGCTGGCCGAGGGTGCGCGCGTCGCCATGCGCCGCGCCACGACGGCGCTGCTCGCCGCCGACCGCGCCGCCGGCGAGGCGGTCATCGAGCAGGACGCCGACCTCGACGATCTGTACCGGCAGGTCGAGGAGAAGGTGGCGGACATCCTGGCCCGGCAGGCGCCGGTCGCCTCCGACCTGCGGCTGCTGATCACCGCGCTGCACATCGCGGCGGACCTGGAGCGGATGGGCGACCTGGCCGACCACGTGGCCAAGACCGCGCTGCGCCGGCACCCGTCCCCCGCGGTCCCGGCCGAGCTGCGCGGCGTCTTCAAGGAGATGGCGAACGTGGCCGACGCGATCGCCGGCAAGGTGGCGACCGTGCTGGCCGAGCCGGACGCGAAGCTCGCGGCCGAGCTCGAGGCCGACGACGACGTGATGGACAACCTGCACCGCGAGCTGTTCAAGGTGCTGCTCGGCGACGACTGGCCGTACGGTGCGGAGACCGCGATCGACGGCGCGCTGCTGGGCCGCTTCTACGAGCGCTTCGCCGACCACGCGGTGAACTCCGGCCGCCGGGTCATCTACCTGCTCACCGGCGAGACCGTGACCGACGGGTCGGTCGCCGGCAGCTAGCGGGAGTGGGGCCCGGCGGTGCCGGGCCCCACCACGTCACTTGCCCTGGTTGGCCACCGCGGCGGCCGCCTCCTTGGCCGCCTCCGGGTCCAGGTAGGTGCCGCCGGCCACGGTCGGCCGCAGGTCCGCGCCGAGGTCGTAGCGCAGCGGGATGCCGGTCGGGATGTTCAGCTTCGCGATCGCCTCGTCCGAGATCTGGTCGAGGTGCTTGACCAGCGCGCGCAGCGAGTTGCCGTGCGCGGTGACCAGCACGGTGCGGCCGGCCAGCAGGTCCGGCACGATGCCGTCGTACCAGTAAGGCAGCATGCGCTGCACGACGTCCTTCAGGCACTCGGTGCGCGGCGCCAGCTCCGGCGGCAGCGTGGCGTAGCGCGGGTCGCCGATCTGCGACCACTCGTCGCCGTCCTCGATCGGCGGCGGGGGCGTGTCGTAGGAGCGGCGCCAGAGCATGAACTGCTCCTCGCCGTACGCGTCCAGCGTCTCCTTCTTGTTCTTGCCCTGAAGCGCACCGTAGTGGCGCTCGTTCAGCCGCCACGAGCGGCGCACCGCGATCCAGTGCCGGTCGGCTGCGTGCAGCGCCAGCTCCGACGTCCGGATCGCGCGACGCAGCACGCTGGTGTGCACCACGTCGGGCAGCAGGCCGTGCTCCTTGAGCAGTTCGCCGCCGCGCCGGGCCTCTGCCTCACCCTTGGCGTTCAGGTCGACGTCGACCCAGCCGGTGAAGAGGTTCTTGGCGTTCCACTCGCTCTCGCCGTGCCGCAACAGCACCAGGGTCCCCACAGTCATGCGATCAGGATATTCCGCGTGCCCCGCCGGGCCACCTGGGACTAGGTTGTAAGGTCCCGAACGAAAATCATTCATTACACGGGGGTACGGCGTGCGGGCGTGGCTGTCGGAGACGGCCGGAGGACTACCGAGAACCTTCTGGTACCTCTGGACCGGCAATCTGATCAACCGGATGGGCGGGTTCGTCGTCATCTTCCTGGCGATCTACCTGACCAGCGCGCGGGGCCTGTCGGAGAGCCAGGCCGGCCTGATCCTCGGCCTCTACGGCGCCGGCGCCGCGGCCGGCACGATGATCGGTGGCGTCGCCGCGGACCGGTTCGGCCGCCGTCCCACGCTGCTGATCGCGCACCTCGGCGCGTCCGCCATGATGGTCAACCTGGCGTTCGCCCGGGACATCCTGGTGATCACGATCGGCGCGGCCGCGCTCGGCCTGTTCGCCGAGGCGGCCCGGCCCGCGTTCTCCGCGATGCTGGTCGACGTGGTCGAGCCGAAGGACCGGCTGCGCGCGTTCACGCTGAACTACTGGGCGATCAATCTCGGCTTCGCGTCGTCCGCGATCCTGGCAGGCTTCGCCGCACAGGCGAACTACATGCTGCTGTTCCTGGTCGACGCCACGACGATGCTGGTCACCGCGACCATCATCTTCCTGCGCGTGCCGGAGAGCCGGCCGGCCGTACGAGTGATCCAGGCGGGCGCGCTGACGCCACGCACCTCCGGGATGCTGTCGCTGCTGCGCGACCACGTGTTCCTGGTGTACGTGGCGCTGAACCTGCTGATCGCGCTGGTGTTCATGCAGCACCTGTCCACGCTGCCGATCGCGATGACCGCGGACGGGCTCTCCCCGGCCACGTACGGCGTGGTGATCGCGCTGAACGGCGTGCTGATCGTGGTCGGCCAGCTGTTCGTGCCGCGGCTGCTCAAGGGCCGGGACCATTCCCGGGTGATGGCGCTGGCCGCGATCGTGGTCGGCGTCGGCTTCGGCCTGACCGCGATCGCGCACACCGCGCCGCTGTACGCGCTCACCGTGCTCATCTGGACGCTCGGCGAGATGCTCAACGCGCCGTCCAACTCCGCGCTGATGGCCGAGCTGTCCCCGGTCGCGCTGCGCGGCCGCTACCAGGGCGTCTCGTCGCTGTCCTGGGCCGGCGCGTCCGCGATCGCGCCGGTGGCCGGCGGCTACGTCCAGGAGCACGCCGGCCACGCCGCGCTCTGGCTGGCCACGGCCGTGGTCTGCGTGCTCGCAGCGGCCGGTCACCTGCTCGCCCGCCCGTCCCGGATCCGCCGGATCGCCGCGGTGGCGGCCGCGGAGGCCACGGTCAAGGAGCCGGCGGTACGGTAAGGAAACTTAACCGAAGGAGCGGTATGCGGCGCTGGCTCGCGAGCAACGCCGGCGGGCTGCCGGGCACGTTCTGGTATCTGTGGACCGGCATGCTGATCACCCGGGCCGGCGGCTTCGTGGTGCTGTTCCTCAGCCTCTACCTGACCGCCGATCGCGGTGCGCCGCCGTCCCTGGCCGGACTGCTGATCGGCGCGTACGGCGTCGGCGGCATGGCCGGCAGCCTGGTCAGCGGCGTCCTCACCGACCGGTGGGGGCGGCGGCGCACGCTGATCACCGCATATCTCGCCATGGTCGCCACGCTGCTCGCGCTCGCGTTCACCACGGCGCTGCCCGCGATCGGCGCGCTGATCGGCGTGCTCGGCCTGGTGCAGTCGATGCCCGGTCCCGCACTGATCGCCGCGATGGTGGACGTGGTCCCGGAGGCGGACCGGCCGCGCGCGTTCAACCTGGAGTACTGGGCGCTGAACCTGGGCACCGCGATCGCGTCGTTCCTGGCCGGCCAGCTCGCCGAGGCCAGCTACACCGCGCTGTTCGTGGTCGACGCGGCTGCCACCGCGGTCGCGCTGGCGCTGGTGCTGTGGAAGGTGCCGGAGACGTTCCGGCCGGCGCCGCGATCCGCGCACGGCGGGTTGCGGCGGGTGCTCGCCGACCGGCACTTTCTCGCGTTCACCGGGCTGACGCTACTGTTCGCGGTGGTGGTAACGCAGGCGCCGACGATCATGCCGATCGCGATGGCCCAGGACGGGCTCGGGCCCAGCGCGTACGGCCGGGTGATGGCGCTCGGCGCGCTGCTCATCATCGCCGGGCAGCTGTTCGTGCCGGCGCTGATCGCCGGCCGGCCCAAGCACCGGGTGCTGGCGCTGGCCACCGCGCTGACCGCGCTCGGCTACGGCGCGCTGGCGTTCGCCGGCCACCTCTGGTTCTACCTGCTCGCCGCGATCGGCTGGACCGCCGGGCAGATGCTGGCCGCGCCGCCGAACGCGCAGATAAACGCGGAGCTGGCACCGCCCGCGCTGCGCGGCCGGTACCAGTCGGTCTTCTACCTGACGTTCCCGGCCGCCGCGTTCCTGGCACCGGCCGCGGGCGGATTCACGCTGGAGCACCTGGGCGACGCGCACTGGCTGATCGCGGGTGCGCTCGGGCTGGCCGCGGCGGGGCTGCACCTGCTGGCCGGACCGCGCCGGGAGCGGTACCTGTCCGCCATGCGCGCGCGTCCGGAACCGGACACCGTTCGACTATGATCAATGCAATGATCGACGGTCATGACGCTACTGCGCTCCGCCGTCGCGGCCGCCGTGCTCGCCGCGGTGGTCCTCACCCCCGGTGCGGCCGTGGCCGCACCCGCGCTCGCCTGGGCCCCCTGCACCGAGGAGGACCTGCTCGGGCTGGACTGCGCCGGCTTCGAGGTGCCGCTCGACCATGACCGGCCACGCGGCGCGACCACCACGATCGCGCTCGCCCGGCGCCCGGCCACCGACCCGGACCGGCGGATCGGCACGCTGTTCGTCAACCCGGGTGGGCCCGGCGGCCCCGGCCGGTTCCTGGCCGCGGTCGCGGACCGGGTCCTGCCGCCGGAGGTGCTGGCCCGGTTCGACGTGGTCGGCTTCGACCCGCGCGGCATCGGCGCCAGCGACCCGGTGCAGTGCTTCGCCACCGACGAGGAGGCGATCGCGCTCCTGGAGCAGATGAGCGGGGTGCCGCTGACCACGGCGCAGATCTCCGCGACGCTGCGCGCCAACCACGAGTACACCGAGGCCTGCAAGCGGAACATGGGCGCGCTGCTGCCGCACATGAGCACGCTGAACGTGGCGAAGGACCTGGACCTGCTGCGGCGCGCGGCCGGCGACGAGCGGCTGACCTATGTCGGCTACTCGTACGGCACGATGATCGGCGCCACCTACGTGAACCTGTTCCCGCAGCGGGTGCGCGCCGTGATCCTGGACGGCAACGTCGACCCGGACCAGCGGGCGAACCGGCGGCTGGCCAACAAGTTCGACCGGGCGGGCGGCTTCGAGATCGCGCTGGACGGCTTCCTGCGGGCCTGCGACGCGGCCGGGCCGGGCTGCGCGTTCGCCGGTGGCGCCCGGGCGAAGTTCGACGCGATGCGCGAGCGGCTGCGCCAGGGGCCGGCCGACGCGCCGCCGTTCGGCACCGTGACCATCGACGACCTGACCGGGTTCATCAGCAGTGTGCTCTACGACGTGCGCGCGTTCCCGGACGCGGCGGCCACGCTGCAGCTGCTGCACGAGGCACTGTCCGGCACGGCCGCGCGCTCCGCCGCCGTACCCCCGATGGCCCTGGAGGCTCTTCCGCCGCGCGGCGGGCTCGGCGACGCCTACGCCTTCAACAGCAACGACGCGTTCTTCGCGGTGAACTGCGCGGACGCGCCGCCGCCCCGCGACCCGGCGCGCTATCCGGGCTTCGCGGCCGCGTTCGAGGCCGCGCACCGGACGTTCGGGCGGGCCGAGGCGTTCAGCGAGGTCGGCTGCGCGAACTGGCCGCGGATCGAGGAGCGGTACGCCGGGCCGTGGCACCGGCGCACCGCGCGGACCGTGCTGGTGGTGAACCCGACGTTCGACCCGGCCACCCGCTACGACTTCGCGGTCCGGATGACGCGGCAACTCGGCAACGCCCGGCTGCTCACGCTGGACGGCTTCGGCCACACCAGCGGCGACAGCGCGTGCGTGTCCGGCTGGTACAGCCGTTACCTGGTCGACGGGGCGCTGCCACCGGCCGGAACCCGGTGCGCGCAGGACGTCGCGCCGTTCCCGTCAGCCTGAGCGGGCGGAGACGGGCGGGCCTGCCCCCACAGGCCCGCCCGTGGGCCGCTCGGTGTCCCCCCGGGTCACCGATTCCCCCACATACCGCCCGTACCGACGGTAGTTCCGAAGCAGATCGTGGCACAACGGCAAACACATGTTCGAATCATCACAGAACGTGATGTCCGTCAACGCTCCGGGAACAGGTGCGCGAACGCCTGCAGGTTCGCCAGTGACTCGCCGCGCTTGACCCGCCACTCCCACTCGCGCTTGATCGAGCTGCCGAAGCCGATCTCCAGCATCTGGTCGAACGACTCGTCCGCGTACGTCAGGACCGAGCCGAGCAGCCGGTCCAGCTCGTCCGCGTCCAGACCGGTCAGCGCGACCCGGCCGGTCAGGTAGACGTCACCGGCCGCGTCGATGGAGAACGCGACGCCGTACAGGCGCGCGTTGCGGCGCAGCAGCCAGGCCCACAACGCCTCCGCGTTCTCGTCCGGGCGGCGCATCACGAAAGCCTCGATCCGCAGCGAGTGCTCGCCGACGATCAGATTGCAGACGGTCTTGAGCTTGTGCGTGCCGGGCAGCGTCACCGCGAACGACCGGTCACCGGTCAGCTCGCACGGCAGCTCCCGCTCCGCGCAGACGTCCTCGATCAACCGCGCGACATCCGTCATCATGCCCCTCCGTAGGCCCCGGCCAGCTCCGCCGTGATCCGCCGGCGGTGCGCGGTCACCGCACCACGGTAGACGTCCAGCAGCCCGGCCGCAGTGCGCTGCCAGGAGAACTGGCGGGCGTGCTGGACCGCGCCCAGCGACAGCTCACGCAGCCGGCCCGGCTCGGCCAGCAGCCCGCCGAGCACGCGCGCCCACTCCGCGGCGGAGTGCCCGTCGACCAGCGCGCCGCTCACGCCGTCCGCGACCGCGCGGCTGAGCCCGCCCACGTTCGCGGCCACCACCGGCGTGCCGCACGCCTGGGCCTCCAGCGCGACCAGCCCGAACGACTCGTTGTGCGACGGCACCGCGACCAGGTCCGACGCCCGGTACAGCGCGGGCAGCCCGGCACCGGCCTGCGGCGGCAGGAAGCGCACCGAGTCCGCGATGCCGAGCCGGTGGGCCAGCTCGATCAATGCGGTCGGCCGGTCCAGCCCGCTGCCGCTCGGACCGCCGCAGATCACCACGGTCAGGCCGTCCCGCGACTCCAGTTCCGCGGCCGCGCGGACCAGGACGTCCGGCGCCTTGAGCGGCTGTATCCGGCCGACGAACGTGACGATCCGGCTGCGTTCCGGCAGGTCGAGCAGGCGGCGGGCGGCGAGCCGGTCGGCCTCGGCACGCCCGGGCGGTGCGGGGCGGAACCGGTCCAGGTCCACGCCGGGCTCGACGATCGCCACCCGGGACGGGTCCGCGCCGTACAGCCGGGTCAGGTCGTCGGCCTCGGCCAGCGTGTTCGCGACCAGCCGGTCGGACTCGGCCACCACCTGTTCCTCGCCGATCACCCGGGCCTTCGGCTCCGGGCGGTCACCGGCCGCGAGCTGCGCGTTCTTGACCTTGGCGAGCGTGTGCGCGGTGTGCACCAGCGGCACGCCCCAGCGGTCCTTGGCCAGCCAGCCGACCTGGCCGGACAACCAGTAGTGGGAGTGGATCACGTCGTAGTGGCCGGGTGCCCGAGACGCCTCCGCGCGCAGCACGCCGTTGGTGAACGCGCACAGCTGGGCCGGCAGGTCCTCCTTGGCCAGTCCCTCGTACGGGCCGGCGGTCACGTGCCGGACCAGCACGCCGGGGCTCATCTCGACCACCGGTGGCAGCCCGCCGCGGGTGGCCCGGGTGAAGATCTCCACCTCGACACCCAGCTCGGCCAGGCGCCGGGCGACCTCGACGATATAGACGTTCATGCCGCCGGCATCACCGCTGCCCGGTTGATCGAGCGGCGAGGTGTGCACGGAGAGCGTCGCTATCCGCCGGGGTGTTGGCCAGGCCGTTCGCTGCCGAGCCACTGACACGGTCGCCTCCAGCGGATCAATTGTTGCGATTTTTACGCCGTGGTTTCCAACCACGGCGCGCGGACCCATCTTCCCCGCAGATTTTCGCCGGACATGCACGCCCGCGGCCTCACGTGATCCAACTCATTCCTCCGCGTGCCCCCGGCGTCACGGGCCGTTCCGGCGAGTACGGCAGGATCGTGGTGTGACTGATACCCCCATCGCCGTCGTCACCGGCGCCTCCAGCGGCATCGGCGCGGCCAGCGCCCGCCGGCTCGCGGCCGACGGTTTCCACGTGATCGCCACCGCCCGGCGTGCCGAGCGCCTGACCGCGCTGGTCGCTCGGATCGAGGCGGCCGGTGGCCGGGCCACCGCGGTCGTCACCGACGTCACCGACGACGCGTCCGTGCGCGCGCTGGCCGAGGCCGTGCCCGGCCCGGTGACGCTGCTGGTCAACAACGCCGGTGGCGCGCTCGGGCTGGACCCGGTGGAGAGCGGCGCGGTCGCCGACTGGCAGCGGATGTACGACACGAACGTGCTCGGCACGCTCCGCGTCACGCAGGCGCTGCTGCCCGCCCTGGAGGCGTCCGGCGCCGGGACGATCGTCGTGATCGGTTCCACCGCGGCCTTCACGCCGTACGAGGGCGGTGGCGGGTACGCCGCCGCCAAGCACGCCCAGACCGCGCTGGCCGGCACGCTGCGCCTGGAACTGAACGGCCGCCCGGTCCGGGTGATCGAGATCGACCCGGGCATGGTGAGGACGGAGGAGTTCTCGCTGACCCGGTTCGACGGCGACGCCGCGCGCGCCGAGGCGGTCTACCGGGGCGTGGCCGAGCCGCTGCTGGCCGAGGACATCGCGGACTGCGTCTCCTGGGTCGCCACCCGCCCGCACCACGTGAACGTGGACCGGCTCGTGGTCCGCCCGCTCGCCCAGGCCGCACAGCACAAGGTGCACCGGACCTCGTAGATGCGCGCGGAGGGGTTCGTCACCCGGGGCACCACGAATCCCAACCGGCTGCGCCGGGTCGACCACTGGATCGCGGACCGGTACGGCGATCTGCTCCGGGACGCGGCCGACCCGCTGGTCGTGGACCTCGGCTACGGCGCCACCCCGGTCACCGCCGTGGAGTTGCGCGCCCGGCTGGCCCGCCGGGTGCGCCCGGACGCGCGGGTGACCGGCCTGGAGATCGACCCGGCCCGGGTGGCGGCCGCGCAGCCGGCCGCCGACCCGCCGTGGCTTGAGTTCCGGCGCGGCGGCTTCGAGCTGGCCGGGCTGCGGCCGGTCGTGGTCCGCGCGTTCAACGTGCTCCGGCAGTACCCGGAGGCCGAGGTCGCGGCCGCCTGGGGCCTGATCGTCTCCCGGCTCGCGCCCGGCGGGGTGCTGGTCGAGGGAACCTGCGACGAGCCGGGCAGGCTGGCCGCCTGGATCGCGCTGGACGCGGCCGGCCCGCGCACGCTCACGCTCGCGGCCCGCCTGGCGAACCTGGACACCCCGGCGACGCTCGCGGAACGGCTGCCGAAGGCGCTGATCCACCGCAACGTGCCGGGCGAACCGGTGCACGCGCTGATTCGCGCGCTGGACGACGGCTGGCGGGACGCGGCGCCGTTCGCGGTGTTCGGCCCCCGCCAGCGCTGGATGCGGGCGGTCCGGGCGGTCCGGGACGCGGGCTGGCCGGTCCGCGACGGCCCGCGCCGCTGGCGCCTGGGCGAGTTGACGATCGGGTGGGAATCGGTTGCGGCCGGGTAGCAAAAACCTCAGAACCGCCGCGATACGGCCGATCGGCCGGTGGTGAGCGCGAACCTCAAGCTGGCCGCCGCGATCATCGTGCGCGACGAGGCGGAGCTGCTGGCCCGCTGCCTGGACTCGCTGCGCGGCGTCGTCGACGAGATCCACGTGCACGACACCGGCTCCACCGACGGCAGCCCGGACGTCGCGACCCGGGCCGGCGCGTGCGTCACCACCGGACTCTGGACCGACCATTTCGCGGACGCACGCAACGCCGCGCTGGACGGCTGGACCGCGGACTGGGTGCTGTCGGTGGACGCGGACGAGCACGTCGTCGTGGACGCCGGCCGCCTGCGCGAGCTGCTCGCCGGTACGGACGCGGACGCGGCCACGCTGGAGATCGACAGTGACCGGCAGGACAGCGACGTCACGTTCCGGGCGCCGCGGCTGTTCCGCCCGGACCGCACGGTGTGGACCGGGCGCATCCACGAGCGGATCACCGCGCGGGACGGCACGCTGCGCCTCGCCGCGCTCCCCCGCGACGTGGCCCGAATCGTGCACGCCGGGTACGCGACCGCGGAGCGCCGCGAGGCCAAGGCGCTGCGGAACGTGCTGCTCGGCCGGGTGCAGCTGGACGACCTGGCCGCGGACCCGGCCGGCAACCGGGACCAGATCGCCCGCACGCTGCTCGACCTGGGCCGCAGCTGCGTGGTGGCCGGGCACAAGCAGGACGCGGTGGACACGCTGGAGATGTTGCGTGAGTTGTTCCCGCGCACCCGGGAGCGGCTGCAGGGCACCGACCAGCTGGCCCAGCTGATGCTGGCCGAGGGGATGGACGAGGTCGCGCTGGTGCTGGTCGAGGACCTGCGCGCGGCCGGTGCCGAGTCCGCGTACTGCGACTGGCTGGCCGCGCAGGCGCTGGCCCAGCTCGGCGAGGTGGACGAGGCCGCGCGGCTGCTGAACAACGTCGGCCGGGTGGTGGACACGGCCGGGCGCCGGCACGGGCCGGCCGCGCTGACCGAGATGAAGATGCTGGTCTCCGCGTTGCAGGCGAAGTTGACCGGGGTCAGTTAGCGTCGCTGCCGCCGCCGGGCAGCGTGAACCAGAACCGGCTGCCGCCGCCGGCGTTGGCCTCCACGCCGATCTCGCCGCCGTGCCGCTCCACGATCCGCTGGCAGATGGCCAGGCCGAGCCCGGTCCCGGGACGCCCGGCGCCGTTCGGGGAGCGGTGGAACGCGTCGAAGACCCGGGCCCGGTCCGCCTCCGGTACACCGATGCCGTGGTCCGCGACCTCGATCCGGGTGCGGGCGCCGGCCGGTACCGAGACGATCTCGATCTGCGGGGTCTCGCCGGGCCGCGCGTACTTGACCGCGTTCCCGACCAGGTTCTCCAGGACGTGCCGCAGCATGCCGGGGTCGGCCATCACGGTCGGCAGCGCACCGATCCGTACCGTGGCATGGTCGGCCGCCTCCTGGTCCGCCGCGACGTCGGTGGCCAGCGCGCCCAGGTCGACCGGCCGCGGGTCGAGCGGTGCCGCGTCCGCGGTGGCGTACGCCAGCAGGTCGTCGACCAGCCGGTTCATCCGGGCCAGCCCGCGCCGCACGGCCCGCCAGTCCGCGTCGTCGTCGCCGTCCGGTGCGCCGCGGAGCAGTTCCAGGTGACCGGCCACCGAGGCCAGCGGCGACTTCAGGTCGTGCCCGGCCATGGCCAGGAAGCCGCGCAGTTCGCCCTCGGTGCGGCGGAGCTGCCGCTCGGTCTCCTCGCGGCGTGCGATGTCCGCCTGGAGCGCGGCCGTGGCGTCCGCGACCCGGGCCAGTGCCCGCCCGCGGGACGTGCCGAGGATGCCGATGATGACCACGGCCAACGCGGTGATCAGCGCCCCGGTCAGCGCGGTCGCCGGTACCAGCCAGGGTGCCTCGCCCTCGGCCAGCGTGCCGGCCGGCTTCACGGTCAGCTGCCAGGTCCGCTGCGCGACCCCGACCGAGACGGTACGGGTGAGGTCGCCGTCGCCGTGCACCTCGCCGGCCGGCCAGCTCGCCACCGGCGTACGGATGCCCTCCGCGGACGAGTCGAGCAGCTCCACCTCGATCATGCTGAGCGCGCTGTTGCGCATGGCCGCGTCGAGGAACGTGCCGCCGCGCAGGCCCAGCACCGCCCAGCCGCTGACCCGGTCCGCGGTCGGCCGGTAGAACGGCACGGCCACCACGAACGACAGCTGGCGCCGGCCGGCCGGCAGGTTCTCGTCGCGGGCCAGCACGTACGTCCGGCTGATCGCGGCCGCGCCGGTGTTCGCGGACTGCCGCAGCGCGCCGCGCAGCTCCGCGCGCTTGGCCAGGTCCGGGCCGAGCATCTGCGGCCGGCCGTCGAAGTCGCGGGTGAGCACGGCGAAGACGTGCTCGTCCTCGGCCGGGTCGGGACGCAGCGTCAGCCCGGTCGCGCCCTGCGCCCGCCAGTACGCCTGGGTGGCCGGCACCGCCGCGGTGTCCGCGGTGACCAGTACGGAGACCGCGGTGATCGCGGGCAGCCGGCGGGTGGAGAGCGCGGCGCTGATCCGGGCGAAGTCCTCCGCGGTCAGGTCGGTCTGGGCGCCGAGCGCGGTGGCGACGTCGGTGAGCGCGTCGACGTACCGCGCGGCCTCGGCGGACACGCCGATCCGGACCAGGTCCACGCGGCGGTCCAGCGCCTGCCGCTGGTTGCGGTCGGCCAGCCCGTTCAGCGCGCCGCAGAGCGAGACCGTGGCCAGGAGACCGAGCGCGGCGACACCGGCGGCGAGCGCGGGAACGCTCCGCTGCAATCTCGGCATTTCCTCAGATTAAGCACCAGAACGGGCCGCCCGGATCGAAATCCGGGCGGCCCGTGCGGCTTACTTGAGGGTCACGTTGAAGATCGGGTCGGCGGCGATCCGCTTGAACGCGGTCAGCGCGGACGCGCTGCTGGTGACCGCGATGTTGCGGTCGCCGGTGTCGTCGGCCGGGCAGTCGAAGTAGACCATCGCCTTGACCGCCGGACGCGCCTTGAGCTGGTTCAGCACGGTGTCGAAGACCGCGCCCTTGTCCGCGGTGCGCTTCAGGCTGTGGTAGACGCCCCACTCCGCGACCATGATCGGCTTACCGGCGTGCTTGGTGGTCGCCCAGCCGTAGAAGCCGAGCTTGTTCGTGCCGGCCACCGGGCCGCGGTCGAGCAGGTTGTTGAAGTCGCCGTAGTGGTAGCCCTTCTCCGCGTTCAGGTACGAGTCCAGGCCGATCCAGTCCACGACGTCGTCGCCCGGGTACAGGTCCGGCCACCAGGACTTGGCCAGGTAGGTCTCGTTGCCCATGTAGGCGACCACGTTGATCGCGTTGGTGACGCCGTTCGCGCGCAGCCGCTGGATCACGTGCCGGTACATGCCGGCGTAGTCCTTGGCGGTCATGCCCGACTCCGGGTTGGTGTTGACGTCGTTCTCCGGCTCGTGGTGCAGCGCCAGGAAGAACGGCTTCGTGAAGTTGGCCTTGACGTACGCCGACCAGCGGTCGATCCGCTTGTCCTGCTTGCCCGCCTTCACCCCGGCCCAGGTGTCGCCGTACGCGACCTTCCAGTTCAGCAGCAGCGTGCGCGGCTTCGCGGCGTCCTGCGTCATGGCGATCTCGGCCTTGGTCGGGAACAGCTCGTTGCCCTTGTGGTACGTGTGGTAGATCGCGGCGGTACGGCCGGTCGCGGCCTCCCACTGCTTCAGCGCGGTGTCCCGCGGCGTGGAGGTGAAGCCGCCCGCCGCCGCGCCCCACAGCACGCCGCAGGTCGGAACCAGCTTCGCGCCGGTGGTGCAGCCGGCCGCCGGGGTGGCCGGGGTCGCCGGGGCCGGGACGGCCGCGCCGGCCACGGTCAGCCGCAGTGCCGGGCGCAGGCCCGCGGTGCCGTGCTCGGTGGAGTGGATCCGGGTCGCCGCGGTGGTCGAGCTGGAGCTGATCGCGAACGAGTAGGTGCCGGCCGCCTTGATCTGGGCGCCGAGGTCGAAGATGACCTCGCGCTGGCCGGCGGCGAGCTTCGCGGAGACCGTGGTGGTGCCCAGCGCCGGCGCGTTCGCCGAGGTCAGCGTGGACTCGGCCCAGGAACTGGTGAGCACCCGGGTGACGGTCAGCGTGCTGCCGGCCGGCGTGCCGTCCAGCGTCAGCGCCAGCTTCGCGCCGGTCGCGGCCTTGCCGGTGGTGAACTTCAGGTAGGAGACCTTGCGGTCACCGGAGACCGTGCCCGCGACCAGCTTCGTCTCCGAGCCGGTGGTCAGGCCCTTCCGGGCGGAGGACGTGTAGGCGTCGTCCGAGGCGGAGACCGACAGCTGCGTCGTGGTGGTCGCGGCCGCCTGCGCGGGCACGCCCGCGAGAGCACCGACCGCCAGCGAGCCCGCCAGCAGCGTCCCGAAGACTCCCCGAGTCCTGCGCAATGTGTCCCCTTCCGTCGGCCGCCCCCGCGGCTCACCGCCTGACAGGAACTAGATTCGGGTCCGCCCGTAGCAGGTCCCGGACCCGTGACGGTGCGAGCCGGTTGCGCATCCGACCCGCCCGATTTATGGGAGAATTCGCGGATCAGGGGGTTTTACGTCGGAGCCCGGAGTCGTCGTGCAGGACTGGTCCACCGATTACGCGCAGGGGCTGCTCGAGGCGGCGCCGGACGCGATCGTCGTAGTGGCCGAGGACGGCCGGATCACGCTGATCAATGCGCAGGCCGAGCGCCTGCTCGGCTACCGGCGGGACGAGCTGGTCGGCCGTACCGTGGAGATCCTGGTCCCGGCCACGGCGCGGGACGCCCACCCGCTGCACCGGCAGGAGTACATGCAGGCCGCGCGCCCACGGCCGATGGGCTCCGGCACGCTGGCCGCACGCCGGCGCGACGGCTCCGAGTTCCCGGCCGAGATCTCGCTCTCCGCCGTCCGTACCCCCGAGGGTCTGTTGATCGCCGCGGCGATCCGGGACGTCACCGACCGGCTGGAGGCGCAGGCCGAGCGGGAACGGCTGACCGCGATCGCGGAGCGGGAGCGGCTTGAGGCCCGATTGCAGCAGTCGCAGCGGCTGGAGAGCCTCGGCCAGCTGGCCGGCGGCGTCGCGCACGACTTCAACAACCTGCTCGCGGTGGTGCTCAACTACATCGCGTTCATCGCGGAGGAGGTCGGCGACGCCGCGACCGGCGACCCGGAGCGCTGGGAGCCGGTGCTGAAGGACATCAACCAGATCCAGCGCGCGGCGGAACGCGCCATTACGCTCACCCATCAGCTGCTCGCGTTCGGCCGGCGCGAGGTGGTCAAGCCGCGGGTCCTCAACCTCAACACGGTGGTACGCGAGGTGGAGGCGCTGCTGCAGCGCACGATCGGCGAGCACGTGCGCCTGGAGACCTCGCTCGCCGACGATCTCTGGCCGATCCGCGCGGATCCCGGCCAGCTCACCCAGGTGCTGGTCAACCTCGCGGTCAACGCGCGGGACGCGATGCCCGGCGGCGGCAGCCTGACGATCGGCACCGGCAACGTGACGGTGGACGAGAGCTACCTGGCCGGCCGGCCCGGCCTGCACCCCGGGCCGTACGTGCGGTTGCAGGTCAGCGACACCGGCGGCGGCATGCCGAAGGAGGTCGCGGACCGCGCGTTCGAGCCGTTCTTCACCACCAAGCCGAAGGGCGAGGCCACCGGGCTCGGCCTGGCCACGGTGTACGGGACGATCGCGCAGACCGGCGGGCAGGTGAGCATCTACTCGGAGCCGGACGTCGGCACCACGATCTCCGCGCTGGTCCCGGCCAGCGAGGAGGCGCTGCCGGTGGTGGAGCAGCAGACCTCGTCGCTGCCCGAGATCGCGGCCGGCGGCGGCGAGACCGTGCTGGTGGTCGAGGACGAGGACGCGATGCGCGACGTCACCCACCGCATCCTCACCCGGAACGGGTACCGCGTGCTGACCGCGCCCGGCGGCGATCGCGCGCTGGAGCTGGCCCGCCACCACGACGGGCCGATCCACCTGCTGCTCAGTGACGTCATCATGCCGAAGATGCTGGGCAAGGAGGTCGCCGAGCGGGTCACCGCGCTGCGGCCGGACACCCGCGTGCTGTTCATGTCCGGCTACGCCCGCCCGGTGCTCACCGAGAACGGCACGCTCGGCGACGACGTCACGCTGGTCGCCAAGCCGTTCTCCGAGCGCGGGCTGCTCAAGTCGGTCCGCGCGGTCCTCGACGACTGATCCCGCGGGCGGCGGTCAGGCGGCCTCGACGGTCAGGACGAACAGCGCGCCGTGCGGCTCGACCGGCTGGTAGCGGACGGTGCCGCCGTTCGCCTCGGCCAGGTGACGGACGATGAACAGGCCGAGGCCGGCGCCGCGCATGAAGCGGTCGAACAGCGTCGGCACGAGGTGGTCCGGCACGCCGGGGCCGTGATCGCTGATCTCAATGATCAGCTGGTCGCCCTCCCGGCGCCCGGTCAGCGCGATCGGCGGCCGGCCGTACTTCACGGCGTTGCTCAGTATGTTGAGCAGTATCTGCCAGAGGTGGCCGCGGTCGGCGAGCGCGGCCAGGTCCGGCTCCACCTCGACCCGGACCGGCGGCGCGGTGGGCGGCAGGTTGCTGATCGCGGACTCGGCCACGTCCCGCACCGGCACCGGCGTGCGGCGTGCGGTGACCTTGCCGGCGTCCAGGCGGAACAGCAGCGTCAGATCGTTCATCATGCCGATCAGCCGCCGGGTGTTCTTGTCGATCTTCGTGCTGAGCTCCAGGCGGATGTCGTCCTCAAGGTCGTTCCAGTCGACCGTGAGCAGCTCCGCGAGGCTGGCGATCGAGCTCAGCGGCTGGGCCAGCTCGTGCGACACCATCGACATCAGGTCGGACTTGAACTCGACCGCGCGCTCCAGCCGCTGGTTCGCCTCGACCAGCTCCGCGTTCGCGGTCTCGGTCTCGGCGGCGTGCGCGGCGACCGCGTCCTCGGTCCGTTTCCGCCCGGTGATGTCGACGTAGGTCACCACGTACGCGCGCGGCCCGCCCGGGCCGGGCAGCGCGGCCATCGACGCCAGGACCGGCACGTCCTCCCCGTTCGGGCGGCGCAGCACGGTGTCGCCGCCGGGTCGCTCCGCGACCTCCAGGGGCGGATCCCACGGGTACGGCGGGAGGTGGCCGATCGCCTCGCGCGGGGTCCGGCCGGTCAGCTCGCACCAGTGCCGGTTCACGTCGAGCACGCGGTGGTCCTTGTCGAGCACCACCACGCCCTCGTTGATCGATTGCAGCAGCGTCTCGGTGAACTCCCGCCGTTCCTCCAGCGCGTCGACCAGCTGCTGCTGCACCCGGTCGGACACGTTCAGCTCGCGGACCAGCCGGGCCAGCACCACCAGCAGCGCGAGCGTGGCCAGGATCGCGGCGCCGGTGATCGCGGTGCCCGGGTGGTCCACGCCGGCGTAGACGGCCGCGATCGCCAGCAGGCCGGCCACCACCGGCAGCAGCACCAGCGCGAACGCGAGCCGGCGGCCGACCGACGCGCCCCGGCTGGTGCCGGTCAGCGCCGCGAGCGGGCCGCGCTGGGGGCGCGCGACCAGCAGGCCGAGGCAGAGCGCGAGCACGGCGAGCGCGGTGATCGGTGACATGACCGTGGCGGCGCCGGTGCCCTCCCGGTAGGCCTGGCCGAAGATCTGCACCACCAGCGCCACCACCGCGATCGTGGCGGCGCCGAGCCCGAGCAGGTCGGCCGCACCCGCGGTCTCCGCGCTCAGGCCGCGCCGGTCGCCACCGCGCCGGTCGCCGCCCGCGCGCCGGTCACCGCCGCCGGCCCGCCGGTCGCCGCCGCCGCGCCGCTGGTCCGCGGCCGGGTCCGCAGTGGTGACCGTACCGCTGATGATCGTGGGTTCGGCGCCGGGCGCGGCCGGGCGCGGCGTGCGGGGCTCGGGCGTGCGGTCCAGCGTGATCAGCGCGGACCCGACCAGCATCAGCGTGAGCGCAGTGGTGGTCGAGGTACGGCCGAGCGGCGCGTCGTGGATGCCGAGGAAGTCGAGCGCGGCCGGTCCGATCCGGCCCGGCCCGAACAGGCGGGCGATCAACCCGGCCGCACCCGCCAGCACGGTGACCAGCCCGAGGAAACGCCCGGCCAGCCGGGCTTGCGGCTGTGGACGGCTCGGGGCCAGCGCGATCAGGCCGCAGCCGGCCGTGGCGAGCGCGACCGCGACCAGCGGCGCGGGCGTACCGGGGCCGAAGAGATCCCCGTCCGAGGAGCCGTCCCCCCAGGTCAGCAGCGTGACCATGCCGAGGGAGGCGACGGCGACGCCGGCACCGATAGCGAACGCGCCGTGGAGTCGGCGCCCGTACTGCGGGATGTCCACGGCCGAAAGCTCCTCATAAACGGACTAAAGGAGCCTATCAGGCAATTGACTGTCGTTACGCAAAAAGCGCACCGAGCCCGGGCGGGCTCGGTGCGCTCTGCGGTCTGGGTGACGGGTCAGGCGGTGCGGGCGGATCCGGTCCAGGCGAAGCCGGCCTCGACCAGCACGCGGTTGGCCATCTTGGCGATCTCGCCGGCGTGCCGGTTCGCGTGGTGCCCGCAGAACGAGAGCTCGCCGCCCCCGGAGAGGCGCACGCCCAGCTTCGCGGCCGCCCCGCAGCTGTCGCAGCGCTCGGTGACGGTGTTGACGATCTCCACCTGAGTGGGGTTCAGCAGTGCGTTCATGGCGTTGGCCTCCTTGGTCGGTCGAACGATGCGTCGGCGCGGCCTTGTGGCCCGGACGAGGTCAACATCGGTCTCCGTTCCACCCGTTTTAGCGCGGCACCCGGCTCCTAACCAAGCCGCTACCCCGGGTTACCGCTACCGGGGCCGTCATTTGCGACGCTCGCCACACCTTGAACCTCATACCCCCAGCTCAACGGCGGCACACCGAACCCGTGCGGGGTCTTGTGCGATGCCCTTCGACCCGCTACCGGAGCGCAACCGCGCGGGTCCCCGGCCGCGACCCCGGACGCCGAACCTGGTTCAGGTCGGCGGCCAGCAGGGTCCCGGCAGAGGAAAGGGAGTTCATGACCGCGTTTCACCGCACCGGCCGGCGCACCACCGGTCTCGCCATCGCCTCCGCCACCGCCGCCGCGTTCGTCGCGCTGACCGGCGTGGGCGTGGCCCAGGCGGCCGCACCGGCCACCGGCGCCGTCCTCCAGGACGGGGCGCCGGGCGCGATCAAGGACAGTTACATCGTGGTCCTGCGGGACGACGCGGCGACCGGCCGGTCCGCGCACGTCGCGGGCGACCTGGCCAAGCGGTACGGCGGCAAGGTCCGTGCGTCGTTCAGCTCGGCCGTGCGTGGCTTCACCACCGAGATGTCCCGGACCGCGGCCCGGCGCCTCGCGGCCGACCCCGCCGTCAAGTTCGTCGAGCAGGACCGCCGTGTCAGGATCAGCGGCACGCAGAGCAACCCGACCTGGGGCCTGGACCGGGTCGACCAGCGCAACCTGCCGCTGAGCCGGAGCTACACGTCCACGTCCGCGTCCAACGTGACCGCGTACGTGCTGGACACCGGCGTGCGGATCAGCCACCAGGACTTCGGCGGCCGGGCCCGGCACGGCTGGGACTTCGTCGACAACGACGCGGTCGCGGACGACTGCCAGGGCCACGGCACGCACGTCGCCGGTACGGTCGGCGGCACCGCGTACGGCGTGGCCAAGGACGTCAAGCTGGTCTCCGTGCGCGTGCTCGGCTGCGACGGCAGCGGCAGCTACTCGCAGATCATCGCGGGCGTCGACTGGGTCACCCGCAACGCGGCGAAGCCGGCCGTGGTCAACATGAGCCTCGGCGGCTCGGCCTCGGCGTCGCTGGACGACGCGGTGCAGCGCTCGATCAACTCGGGCGTGACGTACGTGCTGGCCGCCGGCAACGACAACCGGGACGCCTGCGCGTCCTCCCCGGCGCGGCTGCCGGCCGGCATCACGGTCGGCGCCACGGAGAGCAACGACGCGCGCGCGTCGTTCTCCAACTGGGGCGGCTGCCTGGACCTCTTCGCGCCCGGCGCACGGATCCTGTCGGCCGCCCGCACCGGGGACACCGCCACCGCCACCATGAGCGGCACCTCGATGGCGGCGCCGCACGTGGCCGGCGCGGCCGCGCTGGTGCTCGGCGCGAACCCGCTGGCCACCCCGCAGCAGGTGCGGGACGCGCTGACCGGCGCGGCCACCACCGGCAAGGTGACCGGCGCGAACGGCTCGGCGAACCGGCTGCTCTTCACCGGCACGGCCACCGCGCCGCTGACCGTGCAGACGCCGGCCCCGGCGACCGCGCGCTGCGACCGGTTCGAGTCGCTCACCGACGTTGCGCTCCCCGCCACGTCGAAGCTGACCGTCGCGAACTGCGGCTCCGCGTCCACCACGGCGTCCGCGAAGACCAGCGTGCAGGTGACCGTGCGCCAGGCGGTCCGCGGCGACCTGCGGATCCAGCTCACCTCCCCGAACGGGAAGATCTGGAACTTGAAGCCGGCCGGCGGCACCGGTGACCTGAGCGCCACCTGGAACTTCGACGCCTCGTCCGCGCTGAAGAACGGCACCTGGACGCTGACGGTCAAGGACGCGCAGGGCCGGACCGGCCTGCTCGACGCCTGGACCCTGACGGTCTGACCCGTACCCTGCCGGCGAAAGCCCCGTCGTCCCCTTCCGGGACGACGGGGCTTTCGCATTTCCGGGAAAAACCCAGAAAACGGATATAGCCTTATCTTTCGATACGGTCGGAGGAGGGTGCGATGTCGCTGGACCTGCAGTCGCCGCCGCCCACGGTGCTCGTCGTCGATGACGAGGAGGATCTGCGCGACATCATGCGCCGGATGCTGGAGCGCAAGGGCTTCACGGCGCTCACCGCCGGCGACGCCGACGCCGCGATCGTCGCCTGCCGCGACCACGACGGCGGGATCGACCTGCTCGTGACGGACCTCAGCATGCCCGGCGTCACCGGCCGCGAGGTTGCGGAACAGGCCTCGGCGATGCGCCCCGGACTCCGCGTCATCTACGTCTCCGGCCTCCCGAAGGAGGTAGCGGTGGACAAGGGCATGGTCGACGAGAACGCACGCCTGCTGCAGAAGCCGTTCACCACCAGCGCCCTGATCGACGCCGTCAACGCCGCCCTGCACGACGACCCACCCCCCGGCTAGCCGCGCTTTTGCTCTGCTTACCCGCAGCGTCGACACCCCGCCGACGCTCAGCTCAGCGCTACTTCGGCTTGCCGCGATCCCGGCTTCGCAGGCTGGAGCCGGGGGCAGCGGGCGCTTCGTACCCGAAATATCGTCATAAAGGATCCCCCTGACCGCCTCCGCCGCGCCGGAACCGACGCGTGGGTGGTCGCAGCAGCCCGCCGGGACGGCTCACCGGCCGGCTGGGGGACATGGGGACATTCGGGCGCATCACGCCCAAGCAGCCGGCGACGCGGCGGAGCTGGCGCGGATTTGCCCGCTTTATGCAGGTAAGCACGGCAGGGGCACCGCGGAATGCGCGAAGCCCCGGCCCGAGGAGCGGGCCGGGGCTTCGCGATGGCGCGTCAGGACTTCTTCGTCGTGCGCCGGCTGTTCTTGGGGACGCGCTCGGTGGCGGCGTCCGCGGCGGCCAGGTCGATCGTCGAGTCGGCGCCCATGCCGCCGCTGATGCCCTCGCCGGCCCGGCGGGTGCCGCCGGTGACCGCGGCCGTGGCGGTGGTGGGGCCGGTGGTGGAGACGGCGGACGCGGTGGCGCCGGTGGTGGTCGTCGCCTCGGTGGTGCCGGCGGTCTCCGCGGGCTGGGCGCCGCTGATCCGGCCGGCCGGCTGGGTGATCGGGTCGGAGCGGCGGTTGCGCATCATGGCGGGGCTGGGAGCGGCCGGGCGCTGGTTGCCGCGCTTCGCACTGGCCCCCATGCCGGAACCGGCGCCGATGGTGGGCTTGGTCAGACTGTCGGAGAGCGTGCCCGAGGTGGTGATGCCGGGCTCGTTCGTGCCGTACGTCTTGTTCAGCCCCACGTTCATCCCGGCGTTCGTACCGGCGCGG
The DNA here is from genome assembly GCF_030813715.1 of Catenuloplanes indicus. Taxonomy (NCBI): domain Bacteria; kingdom Bacillati; phylum Actinomycetota; class Actinomycetes; order Micromonosporales; family Micromonosporaceae; genus Catenuloplanes; species Catenuloplanes indicus. The sequence goes on along the minus strand of NZ_JAUSUZ010000001.1, from coordinate 5,436,852 downwards.
CCCATCGTGGTGGCCAGCGGCACGCCGGACGCCTGGTGCGGGCCGAAGCCGGCGTTCTCCATCAGCCGCTTGAAGCTGGTGAGGTCCGCCTTCAGCCGGCGGCTGAGCGAGTCCTGTGCGTGCCGGTCGCTGGGCATCAGCGCGGCCACGTCCGCGTCCATCTGCGCGATGATCTGGGTTCGTTCCGCGGTCATCGGCCGCAGCGTGATGACCTCCGAGAACGCGGGCCCGTTCGTGGCACGCCAGGCGACCAGCTCGTCCGGGCGGCACTCGGTGATCTGCGCGTCGAACTCCCGCCGCTGACCGTCCAGATCCATGATCCAGTGGGTCTTCGTGCTGGACAGCTGCGTGACCTCTTGGACCCCGCTCATGAACTGCGGGTAGTTCTCGAAGTGCGACAGCTGCTCGTAGACCGCATGCAGTGGCGCGCCCACCTCGATGGCCTGCTTCACGGTGCTCATCGGATCCTCCAACGACTAGGAGATCACCCCGGCCCGGGCAGGGGGCCGGTTCCCCTGAGCGTAGCCAGGCAAAGTGAGCAAAAGCCGCGAAACGAAGAACCTCGCGTCAGAGCGTGGCGACGTACTGCCAGCGCCCGACCTGGGCCGCGTAGCGCGCGTCCGAGGCGGCGGAGACGGTCACGCCGGCGTCCAGCAGGCGGCGCACCAGACCCGCGGACGGGGTGCGCCAGGCCTCGCTGACCTCGACCGTGGCGTGCGTGACGCGGCAGCCCTCGACCAGGTGGGTGAGCAGGTGCGCGTCGATCTCGTCCTCGGCGATGCCGATCTGGTTGAGCAGGCTCAGCGGGCGGGACAGGCGAGCCGGCGCGTACCGGGCGGCGCGCTCGACGCCGCGGACCGTGGCCTCCACCGCGCGCTCGATCACGTCCGCACGGCGTACCGTGCCGGCCGCCAGCAGGCCACGGACCTGCTGCGGCGTGGCCGGGCCGGCGGCCAGCGGGAGACGGCTGAGCGAGACCGAGATGGCGTCCAGGCCGCCCAGGTCCGGCGGCCAGGCCAGCCAGCCGTCGGCCCGAATGATCTCGATCTCGGCCGCGACCGAGAGCTGGATGTCGGTGCGCTGCTGAGCGCGGCGGACCGAGTCACCGTAGGCCGGCAGCCACGTGCTGTCCGGGCCGGCCTGGTCCGCGAACGTGAGCGCGGTCAGACCCGCCCGGTCGGCGGCCATCACGACCACGCCGACACTGTCGCGCCCCGCGGAGAAGCCGGTGTGGACGTGCGCGTCGGCGCACAGGTCAAGCATCGGCGTCGCCTCGACGGCGGCGGTGCGCTCTGCGCTCACGGTGTGCTCCCTGCATCTCGCCCGGGCGCCGGTCGGCGCCTTCGGTAGGGCGACTCCCGCCCGAGATGACAATCGGCCCGGCGTGTAGTGCCCGTGGGTATCGCGCAGGTGCAGTCCGGTAGTTGACCGCCGGATCCAAAGACATCGGGGGTACGGCGTGCGCGTGCACGCCGTACCCCCGATGCGGGAGTGGTGGGTTATACGATTCGGAAGCTGCTGACCAGGGCGCGCAGTTCCTCGGCGGTACGGGCGACCTCCTGGCTGGCCTGGTTGGTCTGGTTGACGCCCTCCATGGACTGCGCGCCGGCCTGGGAGACCTCGGAGATGCTGCCCGCGATCCGGCTGGCGCCCGCGGCGACCTCGGCGATGCTGCGGGACATCTCGGCCGTGGTGGCGGTCTGTTCCTCGACCGCGCTGGCGATCGTGGTCTGATAGTCGTTGATCTTCGCGATGACCTCGCTGATCCGGTTGATCACCTCGACCGCGCCGCCGGTGTCGGACTGGATCGCGGCGACCCGGGCGGAGATGTCCTCGGTGGCCCGCGCGGTCTCCTGGGCCAGATCCTTGACCTCGGACGCGACGACCGCGAAGCCCTTGCCCGCGTCACCGGCCCGCGCGGCCTCGATGGTGGCGTTCAGCGCGAGCAGGTTGGTCTGCTCCGCGATCGAGGTGATCAGCTTGATCACGTTGCCGATCTCGGCGCTGGACTCGCCCAGCCGCTCGATGCTCTGGGTGGCCAGCGCGGCCTCGCTCACGGCCTGGCCGGCGATCTGCGCGGCCTCATTGGTGTTCTGCGAGATCTCCCGGATGGACAAGCCCATCTCCTCGCCACCGGCCGCGACGGTCTGCACGTTGCGGGAGATCTCCTCGGCCTCGGCGGACGCGGCGGAGGTCTGCCCGTTCGTCTCCTGCGCCGCGTGGGCGATCTCGGAGCTGGTCGCGGAGAGCTCGGTGGCGGCGCCGGCCAGCGTGTGCGCGTTCTCGGCCATCGCCTCCATCGCCTGCCGCATCCGGTCCACCGCGCGGTCCAGCCCCTGCGCCATCCGGCCGAGTTCATCGTGCGAGGAGATGCCGGCCCGGACCGTCAGGTCACCGTTGGCCAGCGCGTCGACCACCTCGCCGACCCGGCGGACCGGGGTCAGGATCGAGCGGACCAGCGGGATCGCGAAGCCGATCAGCGCGGCCATGCCGACGGCGGCGACCAGCAGCATCCACAGCCGGGACGATGCGGTGGTGGCGGCCATGTCGGCCTGTTCCTGTTCGATCGCGGCGTCGAGCTTCTCGTGGATCGCCCCGATCTGGTCGTCGACCACGTTGTTCTGCTCGGCGATCTGGTCGTAGCGGTCCCGTACGCTCGCCGCGCTCGCCACCGCGTCCGTGACGAACTGGGTGGTGAACGTGTTGAAGCCCTCGACGCTGCTGGCCAGCGCCGCGATGTCGTCGTCGATCTCGCCCGGCAGGTCGTACTGCTCCGCGTCGGCGAGCGCGTCCAGCGCGGACTGCACGTCGTCGGCCACGTCGCCGGTGGTGTCCTCACCGTTGGCGGCGCGGTACGCGTCCACCTTCAGCTCGCTCTCCCGGGTGTCCAGGTGGTTGAGCGCGGCCTTGGTCATCGCGAACACGCGTACCGTCTCGGCCTGATCGGCGAGGCGGCTCTGCGACCACATGCCGATGCCGGTGACGCAGGCGGCCACCACGACGCCGGACACCACGATGACGGAGAGGCGTTTCCCCACGCCCACGTCTGCCAGACCAGCCAAAGCGACCTCCTAGGTGAGGGCGGTACCGAGGCGAGGCTCCGCACATGGGCCACATCGGCGGTGTGGCGACCGTCATGAGCCAATCAACCTGCTTCGTCGGTAAAAGCGGAGGTTTAGAACGATTTACCGGGGTCGCTGCACGGTGCCGGACGGGTGCACGGCGTCCGCAACCGGTCCGCACTTCGCAGGCACCGGGACGGCAAGGCACGCCCGGCAACCTTTCTTCCCGTGCCCGCCGACCGGCGGGGCGGGAGGAGAAACCTTGCCCACGAAACGCAACCGGCGCCGCGCCTCGGCGGCGGCCATCGCCGGACTCGGCCTGCTGGTCGGCGGCCTCGCCACCGTGACCGCGAGCCCCGCGGAGGCGGCCTCCTCGGTGTCCGGCACGGTCAGCACCGGCGGGCTGGTGCTCAACGTCCGCAAGGCGGCCAAGACCGCGTCCAAGCGGATCGGCACGCTCCAGGAGGGCGCCAAGGTCAGCATCGTCTGCCAGGCCAAGGGCAACCGCGTCACCGGTACGGTGCGCACCACCGACCTGTGGGACCGGCTCTCCGACGGCGGCTACGTCTCCGACGCGTACATCAAGCGGCCGGCCACGAAGCTGCCGGTCTGCGACCCGCCGAAGCCGACCCCGAGCCGCAGCACCGAGGGCGCGGCCGGTCCCGCGTGGGTGCTGCCGGTGCCGGCCGCGATGAACAGCGCGTTCCGTACGCCGCAGCGGCCCACGCACAACGGCATGGACCTGGCCGCCGCGAAGGAGACCCCGATCCGGGCCGCGCACTCCGGCGTGGTGATGCGCGTGCTGTGCCAGGTATCGATCGGCACCTGCGACACCGACGGCGGCCTGACGGTGAGCGGCTGCGGCTGGTTCGTGGAGATCCGCGACGCGGACGGCGTCACCACCCGGTACTGCCACATGGTGCGGCGCCCGTCCGTGGTGCCCGGCCAGACCGTGACCGCGGGTGACGTGATCGGGCAGGTCGGCTCGTCCGGCCACTCCACCGGACCGCACCTGCACTTCGAGGTGCACACCGCGTTCCCGGCGACGGTGGAGAACGCGGTCGACCCGTTCCTGTTCCTGAAGGCCAAGGGCGTGGCCGTGAAGTGACCGCCGCGGTGACCGGGGAGTCCACGACGACGCCCCGGTCACCGGGCCGGACACGTCGGAAGGGCCGGCGCCGAGTGGCGGCCGGCCCTTCCGGACGGTTTCACGCAGAGTGTCAGTCGGGCTTGCGCAGCGCCCCGGCCAGCGCTTCCACGGCACTGTCCGCCGGGGACGCGGCCTCGCGGTTGGCGGCCTGCAACTCCCGGTAGATCTCCTCGCGGTGCACCTGAACGGTGCGGGGCGCGCGGATCCCCAGCCGGATCACCTCGCCCCGCACCTCCAGCACGGTGATGACGATGTCGTCGCCGACCATCACGCTCTCTCCGGAGCGCCGGGTCAATACGAGCATGCGGCTTTCCCTCCATGGTTGGACGCACGGGACCGACGCGGAACCCCGGACTCACCCCGCGACGGCGAGCTCCGCGCGCACCGGCAGCCCGGACCCACTGAGCACGGTCTGCATGCCCCGGCGGTTGCCCCGGTCGATGACGATCGGGGCGAGCAGGTTCGCGGTGGCGTGCGCGGCACTGTCGCCGGCCGTCACCACGAGCAGGACCATCAGGTCCTCCGGCTTCGGGGAGCCGAGCATCTCGGCGGCTTCGTCGTCGATCTCCGGAGCGTAGTCCGGGAAGAACGGCGACGGAGGCATTACCAGGAAACGCAGGTCGGCGTTGTCCACCGCCCGCAGCGAGTAGAGGAGTCCGTTGTCGTCCAGCCGGACCAGGACGAACTGCCGGTTGTCCGGGAAACCGGGCATCGGAGAGACCAGGTCGATGATCGGCAGATCCAGCAGGTCTGCATTCATCTCTTGCTCGATCGTGCGCGCGGTCATGGCTTCCCTCGATCGTTCTCGGTGGTCGTTTCGGTGGATGGGTGAGCTTTCTGCTAGCGCAGGAAATCCATCAGCGAGGGCTGGATCACCTTGGCGGTCGCCTGCAGCGCCGCCTGGTAAGCCGTCTGCTGCAACTGCATCTGCATGATGGTGTTGGGAAGATCGATGTCTTCGATCTCCGAGAGCTTGCTCTTGACGTTCAGCAGCCGGTCGTCGGCGGCGGTGCGGCTGGTCTCGATGCGGTTGTACCGCGCACCGACGTCGGCCAGATTTGTCTTGATCGTACCAATCGCGACGTCCAGATTCTGAAGATCGGCGTCAAGGCCCGCGGTGTTCGAGCCGCGCAGATTGGCGGCGATCGACTCCAGCACGGTGAACAGCTGCGAGTCCGTGCCGTTGGCGCCGAAGACCGCGGCGCCGTTCGCGTCGACCTGGACCTTCGAGTTGTCGCCGACCGTGCGCATCACGGTCCCGGTGTCGCCGACGAACGAGCCGTTCCCGTCGAACGCCCGCTCGCCGGTGGTGGTGCCGCCGAACACCGGCCGGTCCAGGTACTTCGTGTTCGCGACGCCGATCAGCGACTTGCGCAGGTTCTCCACCTCGGCGGCGATCGCCTCGCGCGCGTCCGGCGTGGACGCGGTGCCGGCCGACATGCCCTGCAACACCAGTTCCCGCACCTTGCCGGTCTGGGAGAGCGAACTGGTCAGCGCCGTGTCGATGACGCCGAGCCAGCCCAGCCCGTCCGAGGCGTTGCGGGTGTACTGCTGCACCGCGCGCGACTCGCCGCGCAGCTGCATGGCCGAGACCGTGCCGGTCGGCGAGTCGGACGGGCGGCTGATCTGCTTGCCGCTGGAGAGTTGTTCCTGCAGGTTGCCGACCCGGGTCAGGTTTCCCTGCAGGTTGGCCAGCACCCGGTTGGTGATGGCACCGTCGGTGACCCTGAGCTGCATCGCCATCGCGCAGACCTCCTAGACCGCCATGCGGTTGATCAGTACGTCGAGCATCTCGTCGACCGCGGTGAGCACCCGGGATGCCGCCTCGTACCCACGCTGGTACGTGATCAGCTGGGTCATCTCCTCATCCAGGTTGACGCCGGCGAACGACTCCCGCGCCGCGTCGGTGTCCTGGGTGACCACGGCCTGGATCGCCTGCCGGCGGTCGACCGACTGCGCCTCCACGCCGAGGTTCGCGATCATGACGGCGTACGTCTCGCCCGCTCCGCCCGGCGTGGTCGCCAGGTCCGCGAGCGCGTCCGCGTTCGCGGCGTCGAACGTGCCGGCCGTCGAGGACGCCGCCACGAAGTCCGGGTTGTCGAACGCCACCTTGATCGACTCGGCGGTGCTGCCGGTGAAGAACGCGCGGCCGGTCACGCCGTCCAGGCCGTACCCGCCGGCGTGCAGGGTGTTGACCGTGTTCGCCAGGTTCGCGGCGACGCCGTCGAGCGAGTTCGCGTACTTCGGGATCGTGGTGACCAGCGTGTCCTGGATCGACGCGAGCGTGCCGCCGACCTGCGCCGGCGTGCCGGAGTCGGCCCACCGCACGGCCACGCTGTTGGCCGGGTCGCCGGTCTGGTTCTGCAACCGGTCCGCGCCGGTCACCCGGATCTCCCGGGCGGTGACGCCCTGCACCAGGCCGGAGCCGCCGAGGTAGACCGCGGCGGTGCCGTCGGCCTGGATCGACGCGGTCGCGCCGGTCAACTCGGAGAGCTTCATCAGCTGCACGTCGCGTTGGTCGGCCATCTCGTTGACCGGCAGGCCGGCCGCGGTGGCGCGCTGGATCGTGGTGTTCAGCTGCGCGATGTTCTTGGCCAGCGTGTTGACCTCGGTGGCCAGCGCGTCGGCCTGGTCGCGGTTCGCCTTCCACTGGGCGCCGAGCGCGTTGTAGGCGGAGTGGATGCCGTCCACCACGGTGTTGCCCTGCTGGATCAGCGCGGTGCGGATCGCCTTGTCGTTCGGGTTGTTGGCCACGTCGCCGAACGCACCCCACAGCTCGCCGAGCTGGTGCTGCAGCGCGGTGTCGCTCGGCTCCGCGAACGTGTTCTCGATCGTGACGAACTGCTGCTTCTGGTTCGTCAGGTACGAGATGTTCGCGCGCTCCTCGCGCCCGCGTCCCTCCAGGAACTCGTCCCGGGTACGGCGGATGTCGGAGATCGCGACGCCGTTGCCGATGCCGTCCGAGGTCGACCACATGGTCGGCATGGTGTTGCCGCTGGCCGACGTCATCTGCACGCGCTGCCGGGTGTATCCCTCGGTGTTCGCGTTCGCGATGTTCTGGCCCGCCACGTCCAGCGCCCGGCGCTGAGCGTAGAGCGAGCTGAGCGCGGTGGTGATGCCGGAGAAGGTACTCGCCATCAAATCGCCTCATCCACTAGGCGGGCACGGTGGCCGACGGACACGGACTGACCCTGCGGGCCGTAGGTCTCGACGGAACCGGCGATGATCATCATGGTCTCGCGCGCGGCGCGCTGCCCGGCTGAGAGCAGGTCACGGTTGGTGGCGGCAAGACCGCTGATCTCCGCGGTCAGCGTCAGAAATGACTTACGGTGTTCATGGAGGAGGTCGCTCCACGGCGCGGCCGCCGCGTCGGCGATCTCCCCCAGGCTGGCTTCGGGCGAGAGCCCGAGCTCGACCGCGGCCGCCTGCGCGTGGGCGGCGCGGATGACCTCGGTCTCACGCATCTGTTCGAGGACCATCTCGACCTCACGGGTCGCGTGCGCGAGCCACCGCGAGCGGCCGGAGGCGAGCAGTACCTGCTCCTCTTCGAGCTTGAAGAGCAGCAGCTCCATCAGCTCCCGGGTACGCCACAGGACGCTGGACAGTTCGATCAAGCTCACGCGTGCCTCCGCCTGCCGGACGATGTCCCCTGTTCGTCCTTGCAGGTCGGCAGCTGCACCCCGCCCCTGAGACGTTTTGACCTGAGGATTCCGGGCCGGATGCAACCAAATGGCAACCGTAAGTCACGGACACGGCACCCTGAGTAACAGAGAGTTTCTCTTGTTCACGGTGAACAGCTCGCGCGAGCGCGGGCCTACGCCTGAGGGGGAACCTCCATGACTGCCGTCGCCGCGGCCACCGCCGCGAACGTCGCCACCGCCCACGAGCAGGAGCATTTGATCCGGGAACACATCCCGCTCGTCGGCCACCTGGTCCGCGACATGCTGAGCCGGGTGCCCTCGCACGTCAATCGCGACGACCTGACCTCGGCCGGCCTCGCCGCGCTGGTCACGGCCGCGCGCGGCTTCGACCCGTCGCGGGGCATCCCGTTCGCCCGGTTCGCCGCCACCCGCGTGCGCGGCGCGCTCCTCGACGAGCTGCGCCACCTGGACTGGGCCTCCCGGTCCGTCCGGTCCCGGGCCCGCAAGACCGACACCGCCCGGCAGGAGCTGACCGCCACGCTCGGGCGGACGCCGACCCAGCAGGAGCTGGCCGCGTTCCTCGGCATCGCGGTGGACGAGCTCAAGGAGGTGGAGGACGACGTGCAGCGCGCGGTCGTGCTCAGCCTGCAGGGCTTCACCACGGGCGCCGCGGAGGACATGGTCACCGAGCGCACCGCGGGCCCGGAGGACCTGCTGCTGCACCGGGAGAAGATCGGCTACCTGCACAACGCCATCGAGGCGCTGCCGGACCGGCTGCGCACCGTGGTCACCGGCTACTTCATGCAGGAGCGGCCGATGGCGACGATCGCGGCCGAACTCGGCGTGACCGAGTCCCGCGTCTCGCAACTGCGCGCGGAGGCACTGACGCTGCTGCGCGAGGGGCTCAACACGCACCTGGACCCGGAGCTGGTGGACCGCAAGGACAGGAAGGACGGGTGCGTGGCCCGCCGCCGGGCGTCCTACTACCAGGAGGTCGGCTCGCTCGGGAACCTGCACACCAGGCTCGCGTTCACCGACCACCACGGTGTCCCGATCGCGATAGCGGCCTGACGCTCAGGCCGCGCCCGGCACCGCCGATCCTTCTCCCGCAGGCGTTCCGGCTCTTTTCCGGGCCGGCGCCGAAAGCCAGAAAATCTCTCGCGAAATCTCAGGAGCGAGTCCCCCGCGCCGAATAGTCATGGCGTACGGCGCACGGATGTGCCGCACAGGGGCCCGATCTCAAGGAGGAATTTCACATGGGTCTTCGTATCAACCAGAACATCGCCGCGCAGAACGCCTACCGGAACCTGTCCGTCACGGACGGCCAGATGGCGAAGTCGCTGGAGAAGCTGTCCAGCGGTTTCCGCATCAACCGGGCGGCCGACGACGCGGCTGGTCTGAGCATCAGCGAGGGCCTGCGCGCCCAGACCGGTGGCCTCAAGGTCGCCGTTCGCAACGCGCAGGACGGTATCAGCGTCGTGCAGACCGCTGAAGGTGCGCTCACCGAGGTGCACAGCATTCTCCAGCGTATGCGTGACCTGTCGGTGCAGGCGTCGTCGTCGGGTTCCAACGACCTCGACGCGCGTACCGCGAGCAACACCGAGTTCGCGGAGCTGGGCAAGGAGCTCGACCGGATTGCGAACACCACCAAGTTCGGATCCCAGGCGCTCCTCGACGGCAACTACAGCGGTGACTTCCAGGTGGACTGGAAGGACATCACCGCCACGGGCGGTAAGTTCACCGTCGCCATCACGCAGGCCATGGACTCCACCAGCCTGGGTGTCGGCGGCATCGACCTGACCACCGGTGCGGACGCCGCGATCGCGTCCATCGACGACGCGATCAAGAACGTCTCCACCACCCGTGCGACGCTCGGTGCGTACCAGAACCGTCTCGAGCACACGATCAACAACCTGAACGTGTCGGTCGAGAACCTGTCGGCGTCGGAGTCGCGTATCCGTGACACCGACATGGCCCAGGAGATGGTCTCGTTCACGCGGGCCCAGATCCTGTCGCAGGCTGGCACCTCGATGCTGGCCCAGGCGAACCAGGCCCCGCAGGGCGTTCTGTCGCTGCTGCGCTAGGCCACACAACAACTTAATCAACTGAAGATCGCTTCTCACAATCGAATAGGTGGGGGCGGCTGGCAGACGGCGCCGGCCGCCCCTATCCCATGAATTCCCATTCCCTACCTTCGGAGGGATCGCACGTGACCACCAGCGTCAGCGGCCTCGTCAGCGGCATGGACACCAGCACGCTCGTCTCCCAGCTCATGCAGGTCGAGGCGGCAGGTCAGACCCGTCTGAAGACGAAGGTGAGCACGGAGGAGAAGGCGGTCACCGCCTATCAGTCCGTGAACACCAAGCTCGCGGCCGCCGAGAACGCGGCCGACGAACTCGGCAAGCTCGCCACCTGGCGGTCCGCGAAGGCGACCTCGTCCAGCAGCACCGTCTCCGCGACCACCGCGAGCGGCAACTCCACGCAGACCGGCACGGTCACGTTCGACGTGATCTCGTTGTCCCGGGCGCAGGTGTCCACCACGCGCGCCGTGAGCACCGGCGACGCCACCAGTCAGAGCAGTATCAGCATCACCAAGGGCGACGGTACGCAGTCGAACGTCGACATCTCGGCCGACCGTTCGCTCGCCGGCATCGCCAGCGCCATCAACGGCGCCGGCCTCGGCATCAAGGCGACGGTCGTCGCCCTGGAGGGCGGCGAGAGCGTCCTGCAGATGAGCTCGACCAAGGCCGGGGTCGCGAACGGCTTCACCATCGACGCCGGCTTCGACACCGAGATCAAGACGCCGACCGCGGCGTCCGACGCGAAGCTCCAGGTGGGCGGCGCGGACGCGGACGGCGGCTACTCCGTGACCAGCACCAGCAACACGTTCTCCAATCTGATCCCGGGCACCTCGATCACGGTGACCAAGGCGGGCGAGACCGGCGTGACGGTCGACGTCGCCTCGGACACCTCAGCGATCACCGCCAAGGTGAAGTCGCTGGTCGACGCCATGAACGGCGCGTTCTCCGAGATCAGCAAGCAGACCGCGTACAGCTCGACGTCGGCGACCAAGTCGAGCGCGGCCGCGCTGGCCGGCGACTTCTCGGTGCGGCAGATCAGCCAGCGGCTGCTCGGTACGGTCAGCGGTGGCCTGGAGGACTTCGGCAGCCTCTCGAAACTGGGCATCTCGCTCACCCGGGACGGCACCGTCTCGTTCGACGAGACCAAGTTCAAGGCCGCGTACGAGGCCAACCCGGACGCGATCAAGACGGCCACCACGTCGTACGCGACCAAGGTCAAGGAGCTGTCGGACAAGTCGCAGACCGGCGTCACTGACGTGATCAACGGCCGCAAGTCGCTCATCGAGAACATGAACGACCAGATCAGCAGCTGGGATATCCGGCTCGCCGCGCGCAAGACCGCGCTCACCCGCCAGTTCTCCGCCATGGAGACCTCGCTGAGTTCGTTGAACAACCAGTCCAGCTGGCTGTCCGGACAGCTCGCCAGCCTGTAGGGGGATGAACCGAGATGACCAGCCCGGCGCTGCGCAACCGCTATCTCAACGACTCGATCAACACCGCCTCGCCCGGGCGGCTGCTGGTGATGCTCTACGACCGCCTGGTGCTGGACGTGGCGCAGGGCGAGGAGGCGCTGCTGGCCGGCGACCGGACCACCGCGTCCGACCGGCTCCAGCACGCCCAGGAGATCATCATCGAGCTGCGCTCGACGCTGGACATGTCCGTCTGGTCCGGCGCGGCCGGGCTGGCCGCGCTGTACGCGTACTGGCTGGCGGAGCTGATCGGCGCGAACGTGGGCGGTGACGCGGAGCGGGCCCGCCTGGTGCGCGAACAGATCGAACCGGTCCGGGACGCGTGGCGGGAGGCGGCCGCGCAGCCCGCGGCGGCCGGCTGAGAGAAACCACCATGAACACCGCACACGGTACGGAGGACGACTGGCGGTCGGCCTGGACCGAGGCGCTCGACCGCCTGGAGCTGGACGTCTCCGCCGTGGAGACGATGCTGGCCGACGCGCACCGGCTGGACGACGCGCCGGTGCCCGACCCGTGGTCGCCGCCGGAGGGCCTCGGCCCGCTTCCGCTGGACCTGCGGCCGCGCGCGGACGGCATCCTCAAGCGGCAGACCGCGGCCGCGCAGCTGCTCGCGCAGCGCCTGGTCGGCACGCGCCGGCAGGTGGCGGCCGTGGCGAAGGTGGAAACCCGCGACTCGGTGCCGTCGAGGCCGGCGTACCTGGACTGCGCCATGTGAATCCGTACCCCATAAGGCTTTTGTTCTGCCCTGTCCCCACGGACCCGCGCTCTGGGTCCGTGGGGACGAGTCTCTTGACAACTCGATAGCGGAATCCGCAACTGAGCGGAAACCCGTGCGGCCTCAAGCGCGCGCCGCCGTGGCCGATGGGAAGGGCACGAGCACGGAGCGCTCAGGGAACGACTCGCCACGGACCGGCGGCCACGCAAGGGGGAAGGAGTCGCTGCCGTGTTCGACGATGTCACGTCGTCAGCGCTGCGTATCGCCGTGAACGGGCTCGCCGCCCGGCAGAAGGCGATCGCCAACAACATCGCCAACATCGAGACCCCGGGCTACCACGCCCAGAAGGTCAAGTTCGAGGAGGCGCTCTCGCACGCCGTCGAGACCGGCCAGCCGACCCGCGTCGCGCCGAGCGTGGACCGCTCGCTGGAGCCGACGCGGCTCAACGGCAGCAACGTCAACCTCGACGAGGAGACGCTCTCGCACGTCGACACGTCCATGCGGTACCAGCTCACGCTGCGCGCCCTGGACAGCAAGTACGGCCTGATCAGCACGGTTCTGAAGGGCTGAGGGGGATAACCGGTGAGCACATTCAACGCGATCGGCGTCGCCAGCACCGGCGTCACGGTCTACCGCAAGTGGCTGGACGCGGTGTCGGACAACGTCGCGAACATGAACACGGTCACCCGGACGTCGGAGGCGGCGTTCCGGGAGCGCTACGTCATCGCGCAGGAGGCCGGTGACGGCAACGGCGTGCAGGTCGGCGGCGCCGCGTTCGGCAGTGCCGAGGGCCGGCTGGTGCACGACCCGAACCACCCGCTCGCGGACGCCGACGGATACGTGCGCATGCCCGACATCGACCTCGGCTCCCAGATGGGCCAGCTGGTCATGGCACAGCGCGGCTACCAGGCCAACCTCTCCGTCGTCGAACGCGCCAAGGACTCCTACAACGCCGCCATCCAGCTCGGGAAGGGCTCCTGATGACATCTCCGATCTCCGGCATCTCCGGCATCGGCGCCGCACTGCCGATCGCGCCCGTCGCACCGAGCGCGCCGTCGTCCACGCCGGCCGTCTCCGGCCCGAACGGGGACTTCGCCTCGATGCTCAGCAGCGGTCTGGAAAACCTTCAGAAGGTCCAGGGCCGTGCCGATGAACTGGCTGTACAAGCCGCTAACGGCACTCTCTCGGATCCAGCCGCCTACACGATGGCCAGCACCGAAGCGGCGCTGGCGACCCAACTCACCGTGGCAGTTCGGAACAAGGCCGTTGAGGCCTTCACAGAGATTATGAGGATGCAGGCTTAATGAAGAACCGGCTTCCGGCGCCCGTCCGCCGCCTGACCGACTCGTTCGCCTCCTTCACCACCGGCCAGAAGGCCGTCACGATCTTCGCGGTCATCGCCCTGGCCATCGGCGGTTACTTCTTCGCCACCTGGGCCTCGAAGCCCTCGTACGCGATGTTGTTCAACAACCTCTCCGGTGAGGACGCGAGCGCGATCGTCGAGAATCTCACGGCTGAGGGTGTCGCCTACGAGCTCGCCGACGGCGGCGCGACCATCATGGTTCCGAAGGACCAGGTCTACGACCTGCGGATCCAGATGAGCGGCGCGGGACTGCCGGCCAACTCCGACTCCGGCTACGCGCTGCTGGACAAGCAGGGCATCACCACCTCGGAGTTCATGCAGCACGTCGGCTACCAGCGGGCGCTGGAGGGCGAGCTCAACAAGACCATCGGCTCGATCGACGGCGTCCAGGCCGCGACCGTGCACCTGGCGATCCCGCAGAAGGACGTCTTCTCCGACGACGCGGAGAAGCCGACCGCCTCCGTCCTGATCGCCGCGCAGGGCAACACCCCGCTGTCCAACCAGCAGGTCCAGTCGGTCGTGCACCTGGTCGCGTCCAGCGTCGACGGGCTCGACCCGACCGCGGTGACCGTGGCCGACTCCTCCGGCAAGGTGCTCTCCGCCGGAGACGGCAGCACGGTCGGCGCGGGCAGCGGCGACGGCGACCAGAAGACCGCCGCGTTCCAGACCCAGATGAACAACAAGATCCAGGCGATGCTGGACAAGGTGCTCGGCCCGGGCAACTCGACCGTCACCACCACCGCGGACCTGGACTTCGACAACACCGAGACCAAGACCACGAAGTACAGCTACGACCCGACCGTGCCGGCGCTGTCCGAGTCGAACAGCCGGGAGACGTACGCGAACGGCGGCAACACCGCGGCCGGCGTGCTCGGCCCGGACAACATCCAGGTGCCGAACGGCAACGCGAACGGTGCGAACGGCTCGTACGAGTCGACCACGTCCACCAAGAACAACGCGGTCAACAAGACCGAGGAGGTCCGCAAGGCCGCCGGTGGCGCGCTGAAGAAGCTCAACATGGGCGTCATCATCAACAGCGCGGCCGCGGGCGGCATGGACCCGGCCGAGGTGGAGAAGCTGGTCGCGTCCGCGGCCGGCATCGACACCACCCGCGGTGACACGCTCGCGGTGTCGGCCGTGCCGTTCGACACCACGGCCGCGGAGGCCGCCGCCGCGTCGCTGAACCAGGCGACCACCGCGGACAAGCAGGCCACCTACCTGTCGCTGGCCAAGACCGGCGCGGTCGTGCTGATCCTGCTGATCCTGGTCTTCGTGGCCTGGCGTGCCGGCCGGAAGGCCCGCCGCCAGCGCCTGACCGAGGAGGAGCTGGCCCGCCTGGCCGCGGAGGAGGAGGCCGAGCGCGCCCGCCGCGCCTCGATGAGCACGCAGGTCGAGATCGAGCGCGCGAACGACCAGCACGCGGAGGATCGCGCGATGCGCCAGAAGGAGATCGAGCGCATGGTCGACGACCAGCCGGACGAGGTCGCCCAGATGCTGCGCGGCTGGATGTCGGAGCGCCGCTAGTGAACTACAGGCCCGGCCGGGGAGACCCGGCCGGGCCTGCCGCATTTTCGCGAGATGGGGGTGCCGGGTGGCAAGCGGAACGATGACCGGCCTGCGCAAGGCCGCCGTGATGCTGGTCCAGATGGACAAGGAGCGCTCCGCCAAGCTGCTCGCCCAGCTGAAGGAGAGCGAGGTCGAGGAACTCTCCGCGGAGATCGCCCGGCTGGGCCGGGTGGAGTCGGAGACCGCCGACACCGTGATGGACGAGTTCCACGCGCAGATCACGGTGCGGCACGCCGGCCAGGGCGGCCTGGAATACGCCCGGGAGCTGCTGGAGGCGTCGCTCGGCCCGGAACGCGCCTCGATGATCCTGGACCGGCTGAACGCGTCGATGACGGACATGCCGTTCAACTTCCTCAGCCACGCCGACCCGCGGCAGGTCCTGTCCTTCCTGCAGCACGAGCACCCGCAGACGATCGCGCTGGTCCTGGCGCACCTGCCGTCCACGCTCGCCTCGCAGATCCTCTCCGGCCTGGACGCGAACGCGCAGTCCGACGTGGCGCACCGGATCGCGAAGATGGACCGCACCTCCCCCGAGGTCATCCGGCAGGTCGAGATCGCGTTCGAGCGGAAGCTCAGCACCGTGCTGCAGCCGTCCGAGCTGTCCACGGTCGGCGGCCTGCAACCCCTGGTGGACATCATCAACCGGTCGGACCGCGGCTCGGAGCGGCTCATCCTGGAGGGCCTGGAGGGCCGTGACCCGGAGCTGGCCGAGGAGATCCGGCGCCGGATGTTCATGTTCGAGGACATCAAGACGCTGGACGACCGCGCGATCCAGCTGATCCTGCGTCAGGTCGAGTCGAACGACCTGGCCACCGCGCTCAAGGGCGTCGCCGAGGAGGTACGCGACAAGGTCGTGCGCAACCTCTCCGAGCGCGCCCGGGAGAACCTGCTCGAGGAGATCGACCTGCTGGGCCCGGTCCGGCTCCGGATGGTCGAGGAAGCACAGACCAAGATCGTCCAGGTCATCCGCGCGCTGGAGGACTCCGGACAGATCGAGATCCAGCGGGGCGGCGGTGACGCGGAGGATGAGCTCATCGCCTGATCCGATCATCCGGGCCGAGAACGCCGGCCACGTCTCGGCCGCGCGGTTCGACATCGACCTGCGCCACGAGGCCCCGGTGCCGCCGGAGGCGGTGGAACGAGCCCGGACCGCGGCCCGCACCGCCGGCTACGCCGAGGGCTGGGCGCAGGGCCAGCAGGCCGCCGCGGTCGCCGCGCACGCCGCGCGCGACCAGGCCGAGGCCGCGCACCGCGCGCACGAGGCCCGGCGGGAGGCCGCGCTGGCCTCCGCGATCGCCGCGATCGGCGCGGCCGTGACCCGGCTGGACGCGCGGATCGTGCCCACCCTCGCCGACCTGCAGGAGACCGTGCTGGCCAGCGCACTGGAGCTGGCAGAGGCGGTGATCGGCCGGGAGCTGGCGACGGCGGCGAACGGCGGGCTGGACGCGATCCACCGCGCGCTCGCGATGGCGCCGCCGACCGGCGACGTCCGGGTCCGGCTGCACCCGAACGATTACCAAAACCTGCTGACCAGCGCTACCGGTGGCGAGTTCACTTATGAGGGACGGGTGATCCGGATGCAGCCCGATCCGGGCCTGCAGCCGGGCGACGCGGTCGCCGAATGCGGTCCCACGACGATCGACGCCACCATCGCGGCCGCGATGGCCCGGGTGAGGGAGGTGCTGGACCTGTGAGCACGTCGACACTGCGCAACCGGCTCAGCTCCGCGGTGCGTGCGGCCCGGCCGATGGCGGTCGGCGAGGTCACCGGCGCGGTCGGCCTGCGCGTCACGGTCAGCGGCATCGGCGCCCGGGTCGGCGACCTGCTGCAGATCGGCGGCGACGACGAGCCGATCCTGGCCGAGGTGGTCGCGCTGGAGGGCGAGCGGCTCAGCTGCCTGCCGCTGGGCCCGATCACCGGCATCGGCACCGGTGCGCCGGTGGTGAACACCGGCGCACCGCTGCAGGTGCCGGTCGGCCCTGACCTGCGCGGCCGGGTGCTGGACGGGCTGGGCCGGCCGATGGACGGCGGCCCGCCGCTGCGCGGTCAGCGGGTCAGCATCGACGCGGTGCCACCGTCCGCGCTGGCCCGGCAGACCGTGGAGCGGCCGATGCCGCTCGGCGTACGGGTGCTGGACACGCTGATCCCGCTCGGCCGCGGCCAGCGGATGGGCATCTTCGCCGGCTCCGGCGTCGGCAAGTCCTCGCTGATGAGCATGATCACCCGTGGTTGCGACTGCGAGATCGCGGTGATCGGGCTGATCGGCGAGCGCGGCCGCGAGGTCCGCGAGTTCCTGGAGCGCGACTTGGGCCCCGAGGGGCTGGCGCGGTCCGTGGTGGTGATCGCGACCGGTGACCAGCCGCCGCTGGTGCGCCTGCGGGCCGCGTTCGTGGCGACCCGGATGGCCGAGTGGTTCCGCGACGAGGGCAACGACGTGCTGCTGATGATGGACAGCGTCACGCGTACCGCGATGGCCCAGCGTGAGGTCGGTCTGTCGGTCGGCGAGCCGCCGGCCACCCGCGGTTACCCGCCGTCGGTCTTCGGCATGATGGCGTCGCTGCTGGAACGCGCCGGTCCGGGCGCGGTCGGCAGCATCACCGCGCTCTATACCGTGCTGGTCGAGGGCGACGACCACAACGAGCCGATCGCGGACGCGGCGCGCGGCATCCTGGACGGCCACATCGTGCTGGACCGGAAGCTGGCGACGGCCGGGCACTTCCCGGCGATCGAGGCACTGGAGTCGATCTCCCGGGTGGCGAACGTGGTCACCACGCCGGAGCAGCGTGCGCTCGCCACCCGGCTGCGCCGGCTGCTGGCCGCACACCGCGACGTGCGCGAGCTGGTCGAGATCGGCGCGTACGTCCCCGGCACCAACCCGGACGCCGACCTGGCCAACGCCATGTGGCCACAGATCCTCGCCTTCCTTCGGCAGAGCCTGGACGAGCCGACCCCGGCCGAGCATTCCTGGGCTTTGCTGAATTCCCTACTGAACGCCGACAGCCTGCCGATTGAAGGAAGGTCATGATGAACCGCCGCCACTTCCGCCTTGCACCGGTGCTCCGCGCTCGACAGGCGCAGGAAGACGCGGCGAAGGGCGAGCTCGTCCGTGCCAAGTCCGCCGAGCGCAGTGCTCAGGACCTGGCGAAGCGGGCGTCGCTCGACCTGGTCGGCGCGGAGGCGCCGACCGAAGGTACCGCCCGGGCGATCGTCGCCGCCCTGGTGGCCCGGCAGGCGCTCGCCGCCAACCTGGCCGCCGCGGAGGCGAAGGTCGTCGAGGCCGGTGAGGTCACGGCGCTGCAGCAGCAGCTGCTCGCGGACGCCGCCAAGAAGCGGCGTGCGGTGGAGCGGCTGGCCGAGCGGCACGCCGAGGCTCGCAAGGCCCACGAGATGGCAAGTGACCAGAAGGCGATCGACGAACTGGCCGTGACGAACGGCCAGCGGGCTTCGGCCCGGGGAGCCAGTGCGTGATCAAAGGCATCGCTAACGTCCAGCAGCGCATCGCGCAACTGCAGACTCAGCTAGGCCTTAATCCGACCAGCACGAACCCGGTAACGGTCAGCACCACCAGCACCACCGCCGCGAAGGGCGCCAGCTTCGCCTCCGCGCTCACCGCGGCGACCGGGTCCTCGCCGGCCACGAGCGGCGCCACCGGCGCCGGCATCGTCGAGGCAGCGAAGAAGTACCTCGGCGTGCCGTACGTGTTCGGCAGCACGAATCCGGACAAGGGCCTGGACTGCTCGTCTCTTGTGCAACGCGCCTACTCCGACATGGGCGTCAAGCTTCCGCGCATCGCGGCCGACCAGGCGAAGGCCGGCACCGCGGTGCAGAGCCTCGCGCAGGCCAAGCCGGGCGACATCCTCGCGTTCAACCGGCCGGTGGACCACGTCGGCATCTACCTCGGCGACAACAAGATGATCGCCGCGCCGAAGCCGGGTGACCACGTCAAGATCCAGAAGGTGTACGAGACGCCCAGCACGATCCGCCGGGTGATCGACGAATCGGCCGCCACCGGGCCGGTCTCCGCCGCGGCGGTGCCCGGGCTGCGCGCCGCCGCGCTCGGCACCAGTGCGTCGCTGAGCGGCGTGCCGTACGCGGACCTGTTCACGCAGGCCGCGGCGAAGCACGGCGTACCGGCGAAGCTGCTGGCCGCGGTCGCGAAGGTGGAGTCCGGCTACAACCCGCGGGCGGTCAGCCCGGCCGGTGCGCAGGGCCTCATGCAGCTGATGCCGTCGACCGCACGCGGTCTCGGCGTCGACAACGCGTTCGACCCGAAGCAGGCCATCGAGGGGGCGGCCAAGCTGCTGAAGTCGAACCTGAAGGAGTTCAAGTCGCTCGACCTTGCGCTGGCGGCCTACAACGCCGGCGGCGGTGCGGTGCGCAAGTACGACGGGATCCCGCCGTTCGCGGAGACCCAGGCGTACGTGCCGAAGGTGAAGGCCGCACTGGCCGCCCTCGGCTGACCCCGACTGCGACCGGAAATATCGCCTTTTTTAGGGAGACGTTCCAGCCGATGACCAACCCGATGTCCATCAACGCGTCGAACGCCACGGCGAAGACCACCGCCTCCGGCGCCACCGCCAAGCGGCCCGGCGGCGACGCCGACGCGTTCTCCTCGATGCTGGCCACCGAGGTGGACTCGAAGCGGCCGGAGACCCAGCGCCCGCAGTCGCAGCGCCCGGACTCCCCGCGTCACGACGACCGCTCCGCCGAGCGCCGCGACCACGACGCGGCCCGGCCGCCGCGGGACAACCGCCTCGGCCGCGAGGTCCGCGACACCCGCACCCGCGAGACCCGTGACGCCGGCGAGGCCGGCGGTGTACGCGCGAGCCGTGAGGTCCGGGAATCACGTGACACCCGGGAGAGCCGTGACTCGCGGGACGCGGGTGACGCCCGTGCCGCACGCGAGACCGGGGAGACCGGCGGTGCGAAGGAGGCCCGCGGGCGGCGGGAGACCGGCGAAGCGCGGGAGACCGGCGAAGCGCGGGAGACCGGCGCGGCCGAGGGCACCGAGCAGACCGCCGAGGGCGAGGCGAAGGCCGAGGCCGCGGAGACCACCACCGCCGACGCGGGGGACGCGCAGAAGCCGGCCGCCGTGCCGATGGACGCCGCCACCGCGCTGCTCGCGTCCGTGATCCCGACCTCGCCCGCGCCCGCCGGCGCCGCCACCGCACCGGCCGACACCACCGCCGCACCGGCCGTGACCGGACAGGCCACGGCGGCCACGCCGATCACCCCGGCCGGCGCCGGGCTCGCCCAGGCGGCCGGCCCGGTCGCCGGCACCGCGCCCACCACGATCACCCCCGCCGACGTCACGCGGACCGGCGGCCCGCTGCCGGAGGGCCTCACGCCGGTGGCCGACGGCGAGACCGTCGCGCTGCCCGGCGCGCTCACCCCGGCACCGGCCACCGCCGCACCGGCGGACCCGGCGCTCGCCGCCGACCCGGCGCTCACCACGGCCCCGTCCGACGCCGGCGGCACCACCGGCCCGGCGTCCACCACGACCGCCACCACCGCCACGGCGGCCACCGGCCAGGACGCCACGGCCGGCGGCGGGCAGCAGGGTGGCGACGCGTCCGGGACCGCGGCTCCGGCCGTACCCTCGACGCCCCTGGAGACCGCGCCGGACGCGACCGCGGCCGGGCCGCAGACCACACCCACGCCGGGTCCGGATCCCGCACGCGCCGCGGCGCGGTCGGCCGGCACGCCGGACCCGTCTCTGGCCGCGGGTGCGATCGCGCAGCCCGCCGCGCCGGCACCGTCCGCACCGGTCACCGCGGTCACGCCGGCACCGGCCTACACCGGCACGCCGAACACGCCGCCGTCCCACCAGGTCGCGATGCACATCGCGCCGCTGCGGCTGGAGGCGGACGGCATCCACCGGCTCACCGTGCACCTGCACCCGGTCGACCTCGGCCCGGTGAGCGTGGTGGCGGAGATCCGCAACGGCGACATCAACGTGCAGCTGACCGGCGGCACCGAGGCGGGCCGGGAGGCGCTGCGCAACTCGATGAACGACCTGCGCAAGGAGCTGCAGGACGCCGGCTTCGGCAACACGAACCTCGACCTCGGCTCCGGCACGCCGCAGCAGAACACGGACGCGTACCAGCGCCAGTTCGCGCTGCGCAACCAGAACCGCGGTGGATACGGCGACGCGTCCGCGGTCGCGGAGCCGGCCGCCGCACCGGCCGGTGCCTCGCGCGGCTTCTTCACCGACCGCGGCGGCACACGCCGGGTCGACACCACGGCCTAAGGGGGACACATGACCACGGGCGCCGTAGGCGGGTCCGGATATACCAACATCAGCGATGTGCTGGGCAAATCGAACCAGGAGGCCGCGAAGTCCAGCAACAAGCTCGACCAGGACACGTTCCTGAAGCTGCTGGTGGCGCAGATGAAATACCAGGATCCGAGCAATCCGGCGGACGCCACCCAGTTCCTCACCCAGACCGCGCAGTTCACCCAGGTGGAGAAACTCGGCGCGATCGCGGACAGCGTGGCGAAACTGGACACGCTGGCCAGCGGGCAGGCGTCGATGCTGCAGAGCCAGCTGATGCTGGGCGCGAGCAATCTGATCGGGAAGACGGTGACCGCTAAGGATCCGGCCGGCGGTGCCGACATTACTGGTGTCGTCACGTCGGCGACATTTGGTGGCAGCACCCCGACGCTGAAAATCGGGGACAAGGATGTAGCGCTGTCAGACGTCAAGGATGTTCGTCAGGCCGCGAAGCCCAGCTAAACGCTTCGTGGTGAACAACCGGTCCAGCAACACACCACCGAACAAAGGAAACCACCTCTATGCTGCGTTCGCTGTTCTCGGGTATCGGCGGCCTCCGTGTCCACCAGCAGATGATGGATATCACGGGCAACAACATTGCCAACGTGAACACGGCTGGATTCAAGTCCAGTAACGCCGTCTTCCAGGACACGCTCAGCCAGATGGTTCGCTCAGCCGGCTCACCGCAGGACACGGCTGGCGGGACAAACCCCGCTCAGATCGGACTCGGCGTGAAGCTCGCCGGCATCAACACCAACTTCTCGCAGGGCTCCGCGCAGACCACCGGTCGGAGCACGGACCTGATGATCCAGGGCGACGGCATGTTCGCGGTGAAGAACGGCAACGAGACCATGTACACCCGTGCTGGCTCGTTCTCGTTCGACACGCAGGGCAACATGGTCACGGTCGGTGGCCAGAAGGTGATGGGCTGGCAAGCGACGGACGGTGTGGTCGACGCCAACGGCGCGATCGAGCCGATCAAGCTGCCGCTCGGCCAGACCATCGCGCCGAAGGAGACCGACACCGTGACGCTGACCGGCAACCTCTCCGCGGAGGCGGCCACCACCGACCCCGCGGTTGAGCTGCCGATCAGCGTGTTCACGGAGACCGGCGCGACCAAGAGCCTGACGCTCAGCTTCACGAAGACCGGCGACGACGCGTGGAGCGTCGAGCTGCCGGACGGCGGAGGCACCGCGACGATCAACTTCACCGACGGTGTCCCCACCACTCCCACGATCACGCTCGGCGACTACACCGTCGACGTCAGCAAGATGACCGAGTACAGCGGCAAGACCAACCCGAAGCTGAACCAGGTGGACGGTAACGCGTCGGGCACGCTGGCCTCGTACAACATCTCGCAGACCGGTGAGATCGTGGGTGTCTTCACGAACGGCATGAAGTCGACCCTGGGTCAGGTCGCGCTGGCGAACTTCAACAACGTCGGCGGCCTGGAGAAGGTCGGAGACTCGATGTACCGGACCACGGTGAACTCGGGCATGGCGCAGGTGGGCACGCCGTCCGACAGCGGACTCGGCACGCTCTCCAGCGGCATGCTGGAGATGTCGAACGTCGACCTCGCCAGCGAGTTCACCAACCTGGTCATCGCACAGCGCGGTTTCCAGGCGAACTCCCGGATCATCACCACCTCCGACCAGATCCTCGAGGAGCTGGTCAACATCAAGCGGTAATCGTTCGTCGCGTTACCCGCCGGGGCGGGCCACTCTCAGTGGCCCGCCCCGGTTGCTTTTTGAGAGCTGCTTTTCGCTCAGTTCGGGCAACGGCTTACCACCGCCCTGCTACTTCCGATGACTCACCTCACCGGCGCCGGCGTCGAAGAGTCATGTGCAGGCCACGGACGGCCTTCCAGCCCAGCCAATAAGACGCCCCAAAGGACGGCTTATCCCGTGATTCTGGTTACCCGCCTCAATGGCACGGTGTTCGCCCTGAACCCCGATCTCGTCGAGCGTGCCGACTGCACGCCGGACACGGTCGTGACCCTGGTCGACGGCACCAAGTACATCATCTCCGAATCCGTGCCCGAGTTCATCGACCTGATCATGGGATACCGCGCCGGCCTGATCGCCAAGGCGCAGCGCCTGGACAACACGCCGCACCAGCTGCTCGACGACGACCCCGACTCCACTGACCCTGATCCGGAAAAGACCGCGAAGGTCCTTCCGCTGCACCGAAAGGACCGTTGATGGACCTCGCAACGATTATCGGAGTAGTCGGTGCGCTCGTCATCGTCTTCGTCGTGCAGGCGCTCGAGGGCGGTCACGCCGGCTCCATCCTGCTGATCCCGTCGATGCTCCTGGTGTTCGGCGGCGGTCTCGGTGCGGCCATGGCCGGCGGCATCATGCGGGACACCATCGGGGTCGGCGCGTCGCTGCAGAAGGCGTTCCTGGCCAAGGTCGTCGCCTCGGACAAGCTGGTCGACGACGTGGTCAAGCTGGCCGAGCGGGCCCGCCGCGAGGGCCTGCTGGCGCTGGAGGACGCGGTCAAGGAGGTGCCGCACCCGTTCCTGAAGCGCGGCCTGCAGCTGGCGATCGACGGCACCGACCCGGAGGAGCTGCACGACATCCTGCACGCCGAGATCACCGCCAAGAAGAAGGCGGACAAGGCCGGGATCAAGATCTTCGAGAACATGGGCGGCTTCGCCCCGACGATCGGCATCATCGGTACGGTCATGGGCCTCGTGCACGTGCTGGAGAACCTGGACAAGCCCGAGGGTCTCGGCCACGCGATCGCCGCGGCGTTCTGCGCCACGCTCTGGGGCGTGCTCGCGGCGAACGTGCTCTGGCTGCCGATCGCGAACCGGCTCACCCGGCTCAGCGCGCTCGAGGTCGACCAGATGGAGCTGACCATCGAGGGCGTGCTGGCCATCCAGTCCGGCTCCAACCCGCGCCTGGTCGCCCAGAAGCTGCGCAGCCTGCTCCCGCCGGGCGGCAAGCCGGCCGCGGACGACAAGGGCAAGAAGGCCGCCTGATCCATGCGACGTCACATCGAATCCGAGGGAGGTGAGTAATGGCCAAGGCAGCCAAGCCCAAGAAGAAGGGCGGCCACGAGGAGCACGAGGAGCACGTCAACCACGAACGCTGGCTCGTGTCGTACGCGGACATGCTCACCCTGCTCTTCGTGCTCTTCGTGGTGCTCTACTCGATGAGCAACGTGGACAAGGCGAAGTACGCCGAGCTCGCGGCCGGTCTCAAGCAGGGCTTCGGCGCCGAGTCGGCCGCGCTGCAGGGCAACATCTCGCTGCTCGACGGCTCGGCCACGGACGCCAGCATCATGAACATCAACCCCGGCCTGGCCGAGGAGGTGTCCGGCGTACCGAAGACCGCGACCGAGGACCAGATCGAGCAGGCCGTGGCCGCGAACGACCGGCAGAAGGCGGCGCAGGACCTGGCGGCCGCCCAGGCGGAGGCCGAGAACCTGGACAAGATCAAGCAGCAGATCGACGCCGAGCTGAAGAAGGCCGGTCTGCAGGATCAGGTCAAGTACTCGATCGACGCGCGCGGCCTGATCGTCACCGTGGTCACCAACGAGGTGGTCTTCGCCGGCAACAAGGCCGAGCTGCGGCCGAGCGGCAACAAGATCATTGACTCGGTGGTGCCGGCGCTCAAGAAGATCCCGAACAACATCGAGGTCGACGGCCACACGAACCAGCTCAACGTGTCGGCCGGCGAGTATCCGAGCGGCTGGGAGCTCTCCTCGGCCCGCGCGTCGTCGGTGGTCCGGCGGCTGATCGCGGACGGCATCTCGGACAAGCGCCTGATGGCGAACGGCTTCGCGGACACCCGCCCGCTGATCGACCCGAAGGACCCGCGCTCGGTGACCATGAACCGCCGGGTCGACGTGATCATCCTGACCACCCTGCCGGCCACGCAGGCGAGCCTGCTGCCCACGGTCGTCGGCGACAAGTAGCACACACACACACCAGCTTCCACACGCTCAAAGGGGAAATTCCATGGCTAAGGACGAGAAGGCCGCTGAGGGCGACGCGCCCAAGAAGGGCGGCAAGAAGAAGCTCCTGATCATCATCATCGCGGCGGTGCTGCTGCTCGGTGGCGGTGGCGGCGGCGCGTTCATGCTGCTATCCGGCGGGTCGAGCGAGGAGGAGGCCGCACCGGCGCCGGAGCCGGGCGCGATCGTGGCGCTGGACCCGGTCACCATCAACCTGGCCGCCGGGCACTACCTCAAGGTCGGCATCGCGCTGCAGGCCACCGCGACCGCGACCGAGGAGCCGGACGGCAGCAAGGCGCTCAACCTGGCGATCGACCAGTACACCAACGTGAAGGTCGCCGAGCTGGAGACGGCCGAGGGCCGGGCCAAGCTCAAGGAGGCGCTGACCGAGAAGATCAAGGAAGCGTACGAGGACGAGGTCATGGCGATCTACTACACGACTTTCGTCACGCAATAAGCGAAATGTCGGTAACGTGCGAGGCGGGCTCCGGTTCACCGGGCCCGCCGGGGCACGCCGGCACCGCCCGAGGCGAGTTTGGGCGGTTTTCTCAGTGAAGCTCTCAAGATGCCGATGGGAACCGCGTGACCAAGTCGCCGTCCGCGGTCTCAGGCAAAGTCGCATCGGG
This sequence comes from Catenuloplanes indicus, assembly GCF_030813715.1. Classification (NCBI taxonomy): domain Bacteria; kingdom Bacillati; phylum Actinomycetota; class Actinomycetes; order Micromonosporales; family Micromonosporaceae; genus Catenuloplanes; species Catenuloplanes indicus. The sequence continues at coordinate 5,410,942 of NZ_JAUSUZ010000001.1, read as the reverse complement.
CCGCATGTCGCGTCGCGGTGGAGGTACGGGGCCGCAGCCCTACGACTTCCGGCGCCCGATCAAGCTGTCCCGCGAGCACATGCGGAACCTGCAGATGTCCTTCGAGACGTATGCGCGCAGCTGCGGGACCCTGCTCACCACCCGGCTCCGGGCGGTCTCCCAGGTCGGCCTGCTCGCCATCGAGCAGCTCACCTACGAGGAGTACCAGACCCAGCTCAACAACCCGACCGTGCTGGCCGTGGTCACGCTGGAGCCGCTGACCGGCTCGATCCTGTTCGAGGTGCCGCTCAGCACCGCGATGGCCAGCATCGACCACCTGCTCGGCGGGCCCGGCGGCGCGCAGCCCGAACGCCCGCTGACCGATCTGGAGATGCCGCTGCTGCGCGGTCTGATCGAGAAGATGCTGGGCGAGCTCGCGTACGGCCTGGAGGCCATGGTCACGGTCCAGCCGAAGCTCGGCGCGATCGAGTACAACCCGCAGTTCGTCCGCACGATCGCGCCCGGCGACGCCGTGGTGGTCACGTCGTTCGAGATCCGGGTCGGCTCCGAGGAGTCGATCGCCAGCATCTGCATCCCGTTCGCCAGCATCCTGCCGGTGCTGGAGAAGCCGACCGAGGACGTGCAGCTGACACCGGAGGAACGGATGAGCCTGCTGCGCGCGCAGTCCAACCTCACCACCGGCCTGTCGCTCGCGCCGCTGGACGTGGCGGTCCGCTTCGCGCCGATCCGGATGCGCACGGACGACATCGTCGACCTGCGCCCCGGTGACGTGGTGCCGCTCGGCCACCCGGTCACCGTCCCCCTCTCCGTCGTGGTCAACGACACCGTCTTCGCCCATGCCGTCCCCGGGACCCAGGGAGCGCGTCTCGCCTGCCTGATCGTGCCCTCGCCCAAGGAGGACTCCCGCAAATGACGCAGCCTCAGGGGGTGCACGCATGACCGCGGCCACCGTCACCGACTCGCAGCTGACGCTCGCGCGCTCCGCGGCCCAGGCCGCGCTCGCCGTGCTGCCGACCAGCACGCCGCTGCAGGCCGGGCAGCCGGTCTCGGGCGCGATCGCGGACCTTCCGGACGGCCAGGCGATCACCGCGCGGTTCAGCGGCGCGGCCACCGGCGAGGTGGTCGTGATCGTCGGCGCGGACCTCGCGGACGCGCTGCGCACCAGCCCGCTCGGCGAGCTCGACCTGGCGACCGCGGTCCGGCCCGCGCTGGAGGGCGCGGCCCGCGCGTTCGGCCCGGTCGTGCTGGATCCGGGACAGGTGATGGAGCCCGCGGTCGCGATGAGCGCGCTGACCGTCAAGGGCGACATGACGGTCAGCGTGCCGCTGCTGGAGGGCGGCGAGACCCGGGCCGTGGTGGCGGTGCTGCTCTCACCGTGGCCGTCCGAGGGCGGTGACGTCGCACCCCGCGCCACCGCGCCGGCCACCGCGGTCCGGGCCGGCCTGGAGATGCTGCACGACGTCGAGATGGAGGTCTCGGCCGAGCTCGGGCGCACCCGGATGAGCGTGCGCGACCTGCTCTCGGTCACCCCCGGCACCATCGTCGAGCTGGACCGGGCCGCCGGCAGCCCGGCCGACCTGCTGGTCAACGGCCGGCTGATCGCGCGCGGCGAGGTGGTCGTGATCGACGAGAACTTCGGCATCCGGATCACCGAGATCATGACTCCGAACGAGTAGGTGAACCCTCGTGCTCGAGCTGGTCCTCCGGATCACCTTCTCGCTGGCCATCGTCTTCGGGCTGATGTGGGGCCTGGCGCGCGTGCTGAAGAAGCCGCTCACCGGGCGGCACAGCGGCGCCGCGCTGGACGTGCTGTCCCGCGCGCAGCTCAGCCGGGGCTCCTCGGTCGCGCTGATCCGGGTGGTGGACCGCGCGCTGATCGTGGGCGTCACCGAGGGCCAGGTGACGCTGCTCGGCGAGACCGACCTGGCCGCGGTCGAGCGACAGCTGGCGGGCCCGCTGGAGAAACGCAACCGGATCACGCTGCCCGAGCACGTGCGGCCCGGCGAGGACCTCAGCGGTGAGGGCGCCGAGGACAGCGTGATCGTGGAACGTCCGTCGGACGGCGGCGCGGCCTCCGGTCGTACCTGGGCACAGACGTTGAACTTCCTGAGGGAGCGGACGGTCCGGCGATGACCGCGAGGCGTACGGTCGCACTACTGCTCCTGCTCGGCGCGCTGCTGCTGATCAGCCCCGCGTCGGTCGCGGCCGCGCCCGCGCCGCAGCCGACCGACGCCGGCACGATCGACATCAACATCAACGGCGGCGGTGACGCCGGCCAGCCGTCCACCTCGATCGTGCTGCTGATCGGCCTCACGCTGCTGTCCGTCGCGCCCGCGCTGCTGCTGCTCTGCACGTGCTTCACCAAGGTGTTCATGGTCCTCGGAATCACCCGCAACGCGCTCGGCCTCACCTCGATGCCACCGAACCAGGTGATCGCCGGCCTGGCGCTGTTCATCACGTTCTTCATCATGAGCCCGGTGCTGTCCGAGGTGAACGCGACCGGGGTCCAGCCCTACCTGAAGGGCGACAAGGACCAGACCGCCGCGTTCAACGACGGCGTGCGCCCGCTGCGCGCGTTCATGCTCGAGCACACCCGCCCGGACGAGATCGCGCTGCTCACCAAGGTCGCCGACGCCGAGAAACCGGCCAACCCGGACGCCGTACCGCTCACCACGCTGGTGCCCGCGTTCATCCTGTCCGAGTTGCGCGCCGCGTTCATCATCGGCTTCGTCATCTTCATCCCGTTCCTCATCATCGACATCGTGGTGTCCGCGTCACTGATGTCACTGGGCATGATGATGCTGCCGCCGGTCACCGTGGCCCTCCCGTTCAAGCTGCTGCTGTTCGTGCTCGTCGACGGCTGGGGCCTGGTGATCACCGCGCTCGTCGGCAGCTACGGCTGACCCTTGCAACCGGCCGGCCACCGAGCCGGTACCCGTCCCGCCACGCCGGTGCCGGAGATTACTTCTCAGCGGGGCAAACGCCCCGCACACCGCTGGCGAAAGGCGAAACCTTGACCGACACGCAGGTCGTGCACCTCGGGCTCGAAGCTATGACCATCGCGGCCAAGCTCTGCGCACCCGTTCTGCTCACCGCGCTGGCCATCGGCTTCGCCATCTCCCTCTTCCAGTCCGTCACCCAGATCCAGGAGGCCACGCTCTCCTTCGTCCCCAAGGCCATCGCCTGCGGCGTCGCCCTGCTGGTCAGCGGCAACTGGATGCTCCACGAGATGATGTCCTTCACCCACCAGCTCTTCGACCGCATCCCCAGCCTCCTCGGCTGACACGTCCTTCCTCCGCAGGGCCCGGGTTCCCCCACCCGGGCCCTGCTCCCTTTCTCCCAAATACCTCAGAAACCCCCCAAACCGATCTTCCCGCTCCCGGCGTGGTCGCGATGGGCATGCTCCCGCGGGCAAACCGCGCGGAGGCCTCCGACTCCGCTGGCGCTCCGCTCCGCTCCGGCCGCCGCGCCGGAGCCGGTCCCAGCCACTCACCAACCCTCGCGATTCCCACGTCTCTCACCTCCCACAACGCGCCGCAACCCGCACCACCCCGCCCCCTCCCGCGCGCGCTTTGCTCTGCTTACATGAACAAAACCCTCCAAACCGCCGGCGCGCACGCCGCTCCCTGACTGCCGATTCGCGTGCTTTGTGCATGTAAGCAGAGCAAAGGCGGGCGGAAAGCAGTCACGGACCCGGGCTGGCTGCGATTCCCACGGGGCGGTGGAAGGGCGAACGCGAGCGAGTCGCGATGGTCGCAAGTGGCGTAGAGCCGGTCCGGACGGCGGCCGAAGCGGCGATGCGGCGCCGGTCTGCGGTTGGCGTACACCGGCGGGTGTCCGCGGTGTCGGGCGATGTGGGGCGGCGGAGTGGCGTGGCAACCGAGCGGTGACCGGGAGGGTAACCGGGCTGCGACGGGCGCGGCGGAGAGTAGTTGTCAGCGGGGCACGAGCCGCCGCGGAACTCGACGGAAGGCGAAACCTTGACGGACACGCAGGTTGTGCATCTCGGGCTTGAGGCCATGACCATCGCGGCCAAGCTGTGCGCGCCCGTTCTGCTGACCGCGCTGGCCATCGGCTTCGCCATTTCGCTGTTCCAGTCCGTGACCCAGATCCAGGAGGCTACGCTCAGCTTCGTGCCCAAGGCCATCGCCTGTGGCGTCGCGCTGCTGGTCAGCGGCAACTGGATGCTGCACGAGATGATGTCCTTCACGCACAACCTGTTCGAGCGGATCCCGAGCCTTCTCGGGTAGGCGGGGGCCGGGCCGGGCGATGGTGTCGATGGAGTTGCAGACGGCGAACCTCACGGCGCTGCTGCTCGCCATGGTTCGCGCGTCCGCGTGGCTGGCGCTCTGCCCGCCGTTCAACTCGCGGCTGATCCCGGCCCGGATCAAGGCCCTGCTCGCCCTCGCGCTCGCGTTGCCGATGTCGCCCAAGCTCGCCGGTCAGGTGCCGGAGCTGGCGACATCGGCTCTTCTCGTTTCCGTGGTCGAGCAGGTGCTGGTCGGCGCCGCGCTGGGCTTCATCACCGCGCTGCTGTTCGCCGCGATCCAGGCAGCCGGTGACATGATCGACCTGTTCGGCGGGTTCACACTGGCCATGGCGTTCGACCCGCTGTCCCAGGTGCAAAGCTCGATCTTCGGCCGGTTCTACAACCTGCTGGCCGTGACGCTGCTGTTCGCGACCGAGGGGCACCAGATGGTGCTGCGCGGCTTCATGATGTCGTACACCTCGCTGCCGCTGAACGACACGCTGTCCCTGGAGACGCTGTCCCGGCTGCTCACCGAGGGCGTGGTGGACATGTTCCTGGCCGCGATCCAGATCGCCGGTCCGCTGATCGCGGTGCTGTTCCTCACGGACGTCGGTTTCGGCCTGCTGAACCGCGTGGCGCCGGCGCTCAACGCGTTCTCGCTCGGCTTTCCCGCCAAGATCTTCCTGGTGCTGATGCTGGGCGGTACCGCGATCGCGGTGCTGCCACGCGCGCTGGACGTCATCGTCGAGAAGGCGGTCTCCGCGGTCGTCACCCTATCCGGGGCCTGACGCGGGGAGGTGAGACGTGAGCGGCGAGAAGACCGAGAAACCCACACCACAGAAACTCAAGAAGGCCCGCGAAGAGGGCCAGATCGGCAAGACGCCGGACCTGGGTGCCTGGGCCGGCATCGCGGCGGCCAGCGTGCTGGTGCCGATGACGCTGGAGAAGGCGGTCGAGAAGGCGCGCGAGGTGATTCTGCGGCTGCCGGACGTGGTCGAGCGACCGGACGTCGGGTCCGCGCTGGACATGTTCCGGGACGCCCTGCTGGGTTCGGCGTACGCGGTGGCGCCGCTCGCGGTCGCGATGATGCTGATCGGCATCGCCGGTTCGGGCGCGCAGGGCGGCATCCACGTCGCCACCAAGCTGCTGATGCCGAAGTTCTCCCGGCTCAACCCGCTGCAGGGCTTCAAGCGGATCCTCGGCATGCAGGCGATCTGGGAGGGCGTCAAGGCGCTGGTCAAGACGCTGGTGCTGGCCGGCGTGCTGTACATGCAGATCAAGGACCTGGTGCCGTCGCTGATGACGGCCGGCAACCTGCCGCTCGCGGTGCTGCTGGACATGGTCAAGGACGCCACCATCGCGATCATCCGGACCGCCGCGGTGGCCGGCCTGGTGATGGCCGCGGCCGACTACTTCGTGGTGCGGATGCGCACCATGAAGCAGCTGAAGATGTCGAAGCAAGAGGTGAAGGACGAGTACAAGAAGACCGAGGGTGACCCGCACGTCAAGGGCCAGATCCGGGCTCGGCAGCACGCGATGGCACGGAACCGGATGATGTCCGACGTGCCGAAGGCGGACGTGGTGCTGGTCAACCCGACGCACGTGGCGGTGGCGCTGCGCTACGAGCCGGAGAAGGGCGCGCCGCGGGTGGTCGCGAAGGGGCAGGGCAACATCGCGCAGAAGATCCGCGACCTGGCGACCGAGAACCGGATCCCGATGATCCAGGACGTGCCGCTGGCTCGCGCGCTCTACGGCAGCTGCGAGATCGGCACTGAGATCCCGGCCGAGTTCTACGGCGCGGTGGCGAAGGTGCTGGCGTTCGTGATGAGCCTGAAGTCGCGCGGTTCCGCGGCCGGCACGCACCGCCTGGCCGCGTAAGCCTCAACTCTCCCACCGGGCTGCCGATCGGAACGTCGCCAGGACGGCACCTTCACCCAGGGGCACGGACCAGCCCGGGAATACCCCCCACACCCGTGGAAGGTGCCGTGAACACGAGGCTGATGGGCCAGCTGGCCGTACCGATCGGGGTCATCGCGATCATCGTGATGATGGTGGTGCCGCTGCCGACGCTGGTGCTCGACATGCTGATCGCGCTGAACATCACCGGCGCGCTCCTGATCGTCCTGGTCAGCATGTTCGTCCAAAAGCCGCTGGAGTTCTCGATTTTCCCGGCGCTACTTCTGATCTTCACGCTGTTCCGGCTGGCGCTGAACATCAGCGCGACCCGGCTGGTGCTGATGGACGGCTTCGCGGGCAAGGTGATCGAGGCGTTCGGTCACTTCGTGGTGGGCGGCTCGCTCATCGTCGGTCTGGTCATCTTCACCATTCTGGTGATCGTGCAGATGGTCGTGGTGACCAAGGGCGCGGAGCGGGTCGCGGAGGTCGGCGCCCGGTTCACGCTGGACGCGATGCCCGGCAAGCAGATGGCGATCGACGCGGACCTGAACGCGGGCCTGATCGACGAGCCGGAGGCGCGGAAGCGACGGTCCGAGGTCTCCGCGGAGGCGGACTTCTACGGCGCGATGGACGGTGCCTCGAAGTTCGTGAAGGGTGACGCGATCGCGGCCATCATCATCACGCTGATCAACCTGATCGGCGGCTTCGGCGTGGGCATGCTGCAGAAGGGCATGGCACCGGCCGAGGCGATCCAGACGTACAGCCTGCTGAGCGTGGGTGACGGCCTGGTCTCGCAGATCCCGGCACTGCTGCTGTCGGTGGCCACCGGTCTGATCGTGACCCGGTCGGCCACCGAGGGCGACATGGGCAGCAGCGTCACCAAACAGCTCAGTCAGCACAAGCTGGCGCTGCAGATCGGCGGCGGTGCCGCGCTGGCGCTGTGCGTGATCCCGGGCCTGCCCAAGTTGCCGTTCCTGGTGGTCGGTGGCCTGGTGCTGTTCGCGTCCACCCGGCTCAAGCCGCCGGTGGAGGAGCCGAAGGACGGCGAGGCCGCGGAGGGTACGGCGGCCGCCGCGGTCAACCCGGACACCACCGAGTCGATCATGGGTGAGATGCGGGTCGACCCGCTGGAGCTGGCGCTCTCCCCCGACCTGGTGGACCTGGTCGACCCGACCGGCGGTGACCTGCTGGACCGGGTCCGCGCGCTGCGCCGCAAGATCGCGCTGGAGCTCGGCGTGGTGATGCCTCCGGTCCGTACCCGCGATGACCTTGAACTTCCGCTGTCCGGCTACGCGATCCGGATCAGCGGCGTGGAGACCGGCCGCGGCCAGGCACCGCCGGGCACCGTGCTGGCGATCGGCGACGGCCTCTCCGCGCTGCCCGGCCGGGCCGGCATCGAGCCGGTGTTCGGGCTGGCCGGCAAGTGGGTCCCGGCCGAGCTGCACTACCAGGCGGAGCTGGCCGGTGCCACCGTGGTCGACCGCGCCTCGGTGATCATCACGCATCTGGCCGAGGTGGTTCGCACGAACGCGAGCCGGCTGCTCGGCCGCGAGGACGTGCGGGCGCTGGTGGAGACGGTCAAGCGCACACACCCGGTGGTGGTCGAGGAACTGACCCCGTCGCTGCTCAGCCTCGGCCAGATCCAGCGCGTGCTGCAGTCGCTGCTGGAGGAGGGCGTCGCCATCCGCGACCTGGTGCGCATCTTCGAGGCGCTGTCGCTGCGCGCGAAGGTCTCGACCGACCACGACGGCCTGGTGGAGGCGGCCCGCGCGGCGCTCGGCCCGGCGATCGCGCAGCAGTTCACCACCGGCGGCACGCTGACGGTGATCACGCTCGACCCGCAGCTGGAGCACGCGATGCTGGAGTCGCTGCGGCCGAGCGAGAACGGGCTGTTCCTGGCGCTGGACGCCGCGCTCGCCGAGAACGTGGTGAACCAGATCGGGATGCACGCCGAGACCGCGGAGCAGCAGGGCGCCAGCCCGGTCCTGGCCTGCTCCCCGCAGCTGCGGCCGCCGCTGCACCGGCTGTTGCGGGCCGGTGGGCGCAAGACCGCGGTCATGTCCTACTCCGAGATCGCCGGTTCGACCGCGCAGATCGAGACGATGGGGGTGGTGAACGGTGCCTACGCGGGTGCTGCTTGAGGGTCCGGCCATCGAGCCGCTGCTGGAGCAGGTGCGCCGGGAGTACGGCACGTCGGTGCGCATCATCTCCGCGGAAAAGGTCCGCACCGGCGGCTTCGGCGGCTTCTTCGCGAAACAGAAGTACGAGCTGTCCGTGGAGGTGCCGGACGACGTGATGTCCGGCCGGCCGGGCGGCGGCGGTCAGCAGCCACCGTCGCGGGAGAAGCCGGCCGACACGCTGGCGGCGCTGCTGGAGCGCGCGGACAACGACGGCTTCGGCCGGGCCGCCGCGCGGGAACAGCAGACCACCCAGGCGGTACGGAACACGTACGGCCAGGGCGGCGGCGGTGAGCTGCCCGCGCGCGCCGGGCTGGTCTCCACCGCGAGCCCGGCGTTCGCCGAGATCATGGCCGGGCTGGAGAGCGGGCACCTGACCCGGTCGCCGGCCGAGCGTGCGGTGACCGCCGGAGCACCGGCCGGGTATCCCGTCGTCACGCCCTCCGCGCCGTCCGGCGGGGCCGCGCCCGCGATCGACGTGCCGCTCAAGCCGGCCGCGCCGACCGTGCGGCCGTACCGCCCACCGGCCGCGACGTCGCCGGACGGCCCACCGGCACCGGGCGCCCCGATGGTCAGCCCGGCGTTGCTGGAGCAGCTGATCGCGGAAACAAACCCGTTGGCACCCGTGGTTTCCCAGCCGGCACCGGCGCCGCCGCCGATGAGTACACCGATGGCAACAGCGACCATGGCGCCCGAGGCGCCGATCATCCCGGCCGCTCCGGCGCCACCGGAACGATCGGCGCTGGTCCCGGTGCATCCGGCGCTCCCAGCCGTACCGGTGCAGGCTCCTGAGGTCGTCGCTCCCGCGGCGCCGAAGGCGGCGCCCGTGCCGGAACCGGAGCCGGAGGCCGCGGCCGAGGTGGCGCGGAGCCCGATCGCCGAGAGGCTGGTCGCGCTGGGCATGCCGGCCGCGATGGCGGAGCGGGCGAGCGGCCCGGACGCCTACGGCGGGGTGCTGGAGGCGCTGGCCGACCTGCCAGCCCGGCCGCAGCCGCCGGCCCGCGCCGGTGACGTGCTGGTGGTGGCCGGGGAACTGAGCCACGCGCTGCCGGTCGCCCGGAAGGTGGTCGAGCAGCTGCGGCTGGACGCGTCCCGGCTGCTGCTGGCCGGACCGTCCGCGGCCGGCACCGGGATCCACCCGTCGCGGAAGATCTCCGGGCCGAGCGCGGCCGAGAAGAAGGCCCGCAAGATCCACCGAGGCGACACACCGTACGTGGTGGTGCTGGACGCGCCGGTGAACGAGCCGAACGAGGAGTGGGTACGGGACGTCTGCGACGCCATCGGTGCGACCGAGGTGTGGGCGGCCGTCGACGCGACCCGGAAGACCGCGGACACGCTGCGCCACCTTAAGGGAATGGGTGACGTGGACGCGGTGGCGGTCTACGGCACCGCCGTGACCGCGGATCCGGCCACCGTGCTGGGTCTGGAAGTACCGATCTTCACGATCGACGGCCAGGACGCGTCACCGCACGCGTGGGCCGCCATGTTGTGCCAGCGTCTGACCCAATCCGAGAAGAAGTCGACCCGAAAGCGGAGGCGTTAATGGGGCTGATCCGTCCGTCTGCACTGTGGTTCGCCGCGATCCTCTCCCTGCCGGCGTTCTTCCAGTCGCTGGTGCTCCAGACGCTGGACGTCACGGACGCGCTCATCCGCTTCCTGGTCGCGGTGCCGGTCGCGGCGCTGCTGTTGGCCGGCTTCCGGTTCGTGACGTTCGGCTACGGCCGGCCTGACCCGGCGAAGAGCATGGTCACCGAGCACCCGGAGGCCCCGCTGGAGGGCACGATCACCGACGCCACCCCGCGCATCGCCGCCTGACCCGACATCGCACGGCGAGCCGCTCCCCACACGGGGGCGGCTCGCCGCTGTTTACGGCAACGACACATTGATGCATGCTGAACTCCTGCCGCACGGTACGAAGCCTGAGGCCAGGAGGCCGCCATGGCCAGATCCCGCACCGTCTTCTCACTGTCCTTCGTCGCCGTGATCGCGCTGGTGGCGCTCGTCGCCGGGGTGGTCACCGGGCGCGCCACCGGATCGGGCGGCCCGGCCCGGGGCGGAGGTGGCGTCGGCAACGCCGCGGGCACCCGCATCGACGTGATCATCAAGGCCAGCGACTCGTCGTTCTGGCAGGTCATGGTGGCCGGGGCGAACAACGCCGCCGCCGACTTCGGCATCGAGGTGAGCACGTTCGGCCCCACCTCGGAGACCAACATCGACGAGCAGGTCCAGCTGGTGGAGAACTCGGTCTCCCGCGGCGTCGACGGCCTGGTGCTGGCCGCGAACTCGTCCAGCGCGCTCAACTCGGCGATCGACCGGGCCCGCCAGGCCGGCGTCAAGGTGATCACCGTCGACTCGCGGGTGACCACGGCGACCGAGGGCTTCATCGGCACCGACAACGTCAAGGCCGGCGCGCAGGCCGGGCGCCGGATGTGCGAACTGCTCACGGCCGCGAACCGGACGACCGGCGCGATCCTGATCGAGTCGTCGGTGGCCGGCATCCAGTCGCTCACCGACCGGGACGCGGGCTTCCGCCAAGGGCTCGCGGAGAAGTGCCCGCGGGTCGACGCGACGCAGCAGCGCTACAACAACAACGACATCAACACCGCGGCCGCGCAGGTCAACGACGCGCTCACGGCGAACCGGGAGCTGCTCGGCGTGTTCGCGGACAACAACACGTCCGGCGTCGGCGCGGCGCGCGCGGTGAAGGACAACGCGGCGGCGGACCGGGTGCCGGTGGTCGCGTTCGACTCCGACCCGCAGGAGAACGCGGCGCTCGCGGACGGCTCGATCGACGCGCTGGTGGTGCAGAACCCGTACTTCTTCGGCTATCAGGGCGTGCTCGCGGCCGCGATGGCCGCGGCCGGCCGGATCCCACCGGCCGACATCGACCCGGGCGCGGTCGTGGCGGATCAGCGGAACCGCACCGAGCCGGCCGTACGGGCGCTGCTCGAACCGCCGGCCGAGGAGACCGGCGGATGAGCGCCCCACCGGCCCTGGAGCTGCGGGACATCACCAAGTCGTTCGGCCCGGTGCGCGCGCTCAACGGCGTCACGCTGCGACTGCCGGCCGGCCGGGTGCACTGCCTGGCCGGGGAGAACGGCGCCGGCAAGTCCACCTTGATCAGGGTGCTGACCGGGGCGTTGCCGCGCGACTCCGGCGACTTCGAGATCGACGGGCGGCCGGTGCCGGCCGCCACGCCGGCCGCGCTCCGCCAGGCCGGGGTGCAGGCCGTCTACCAGGAGCTGAGCCTGCTGCCGCAGCTGTCGGTGGCGGAGAACCTCTACATGGGACGGCTGCCGTCCCGCGGTGGCCTGGTCCGGCGCGGCGCGCTGCACCGGTCCGCGCGCGCCGCGCTGGACGAGGTGGGCCTGCACGCGGTCGAGCCCGGCGACCTGGTGGAGACGCTGCCGGCCGCCACCCGCCAGCTCGTCGAGATCGCCAAGGTGCTCACGGCCGAGCGGGTCAAGGTGATCGTGTTCGACGAGCCGACCACCGCGCTGACCGAGGAGGAATCGGGCCGGCTGCTCGACCACATCCGCCGGCTCCGCGCCCGCGGCGTGGCGATCCTCTACGTCTCGCACCGGCTGGAGGAGATGTTCGAGATCGGTGACCACGTCACGGTGCTGCGCGACGGCGCGCTCTCCGAGTCCGGGCCGATCTCCGGATACGACGAGGACCGGCTGATCACCGCGATGGTCGGGCGGGAGATCACCGCGCTCTACCCGGAGCGCACGGCCACGCCGGGGCCGGAGCGGCTCACGGCCCGCGGCCTGCGCCGGTCCGCGGACGGACCGGCCGTCGACCTGTCGGTACGCCAGGGCGAGGTCCTCGGCATCGGCGGCCTGCTCGGCGCCGGGCGCAGCGAGACGCTGCTGGCGATCTTCGGTGCGGAGCCGGTGGCCGGCGGCACGATCGAGATCGACGGTGAGCCGGTCCGGCCGGCCGGCCCGCGCGCGATGATGCGCGCCGGTGTCGGCCTGCTCTCCGAGGACCGGAGGGTGCTCGGCCTGCTACCCCAGCTGTCGATCCGGGAGAACGTGACGATCGCCAGCCTGCACCGCACCGGCCGGCGCGGGCTGCTTCCCGGGCGTGCGGTCGCCGCGGCGGCGGACCGGCTGCTGGACGGGCTGCGGCTGCGCGCCGGGTCGTACGACCAGCCGGTCGCCACGCTGTCCGGCGGCAACCAGCAGAAGGTGCTGCTCGCCCGGTGGCTGCTCACCGAGCCCCGGGTACTGCTCTTCGACGAGCCGACCAAAGGCATCGACGTGGGCGCGAAGGGCGAGCTGTACGCGGTGATCGGCGACCTGGCCGCGCGCGGTCTCGCGATCGTGGTGGTCTCGTCGTACCTGCCGGAGCTGCTCGGGATCGCCGACCGGGTGGTGGTGCTGCGCGACGGCCGGGTCGCGGGCGAACTGCCCGGCGACGCGTCCGAAGAGGACGTGCTGCACCTGGCGTCCGGCACCCGTACCCCGGGGAAGGAGAATCGCGATGCCTAGGCTCGTCTGGCGCGAACCGGTCCCGGCGGTGGACCGGCGGATCGTCACCCTCGGCAGCCTCGCCGGGCGGGAGAGCGGCGGGCTGGTGGTGCTGCTGGTCGCGATCGGCGCGCTCACGCTCGCCAGCGACGACTTCCTGACCGCCGGAAACCTTTCCAACCTGGCCCGGCAGGTGGCCATCTTCGCGATCATCGCGGTCGGTCAGCTGCTGGTCATCCTCACCGCGGGCATCGACCTGTCGGTCGGCTCGGTGCTCGGCCTGGCCGGTGCCGTCACCGCGCAGCTGCTGGTGGCGGGCGTACCGGCGCTGCTGGCGATCCTCTGCGGCGTGCTGATCGGCACCGTGCTCGGGCTGGTGAACGGGCTGCTCGTGACGCGCGCGAAGCTCCCGCCGTTCATCGCCACGCTCGGCATGCTCGGCATCGCCCGCGGCGTGGTGCTGGTGATCACGGACGCGCAGACCGTGCAGGGCCTGCCGGAGGGCTTTCAGCGGATCGCGAACGGCACCGTCGCCGGCGTACCGAACCTGCTGATCGTCGCCGCGCTGGTGGTCGCGGCCGCGTGGTTCGTGCTGACCCGCACGGTATTCGGCCGGTACGTCTACGCGGTCGGCTCCAACCCGGAGTCCGCGCGGCTGGCCGGTGTCCCGGTCCGGGCCGTGACGATCTCGGTCTACGCGATCGCCGGGCTGCTGGCCGGGCTCGGCGGCGTGCTGCTCACCTCGCGGCTGGGCGCGGGCATCCCGACCGCCGGCACCGGGTTCGAGCTCAACGCGATCGCCGCCTGCGTGATCGGCGGCGCCAGCCTGTTCGGTGCGAAGGGCAGCGCGCTCGGCGCGGCGACCGGCGCACTCATCATGGGCGTGCTGAACAACGGCGGAAACCTGCTGGCAATAAATGCGTTCTATCTACAGATCGCAATCGGCGTGCTGATCCTGGTCGCGGTCGGCTTCGACCAGTGGAATTCCAGATCCACACCATAGGTATGTCTCATTCGATATGTGCTTCCGCCGGCCCCGAGGCCATAGGCTCCCCTGAATCCAATGAACCGGTTCGCCCACGAGGCTTACCGGAACGCGTCCGGGGAGGACACATGACTCGTTGGCGTAAGACACTCGGAACGGTGCTGGCGCTGATCACGGCCGTCGCGCTGGGCAGCACCGCGATGCCCGGCGTGGCGCAGGCCGGGCCGGACGTCGTCGGCGGCACGCGGGCCGCGCAGGGCGAGTTCCCGTTCATGGTGCGGCTCTCGATGGGCTGCGGCGGCGCGCTCTACACGTCGCAGATCGTGCTGACCGCGGCGCACTGCGTCGGCGCGACCGGCGCGAACACCAGCATCACCGCGACGCTGGGCGTGGTCGACCTGCAGTCCTCCAGCCGAATCACGGTCCGGTCCAGCTACGTCTACCGGGCGCCCGGCTACCGCAGCGTCACCACCGGCAAGGACTGGGCGCTGATCAAGCTGGCCTCGCCGGTCACCGGTCTGTCCACGCTGCCGATCGCCACGAACACCGCCAACAACTCGGGCACGTTCACGGTCGCCGGCTGGGGTTCCGCGACCGAGGGCGGCGCGCAGCAGCGGTACCTGCTCAAGGCGTCGGTGCCGTTCGTCAGCGACACCTCGTGCGCGTCCTCCTACACCGGCCGGTTCGTCGCCAGCGACATGATCTGCGCCGGGTACGCGCAGGGCGGCACGGACACCTGCCAGGGTGACTCCGGCGGCCCGATGTTCAAGGCCACCTCCACCGGCGCCCTGGTGCAGGTCGGCATCGTCAGCTGGGGCACCGGCTGCGCCCGTCCCGGCTACCCGGGTGTCTACAGCGAGGTGAGCACGTTCGCCTCTGCGATCGCCGCGGCAGCCGCGACGTTGTAAGGGCCTCGGAGGGCCGGCCGTCTCGGCGGCCGGCCCTCCGTCCGGTTCAGAACCCGCCGGACACGACCACCTTGCCGATCACCGAGCCGGACTCCACCAGCGTGTGCGCCTTCCGCAGCGCCGCCGCGCCGATCGGGCCCAGCTCCTCGGTGAGCGTGCTCCGCAGCTCCCCCGCGTCGACCAGGCGGGCCACCTCGGTCAGCAGCCGGTGCTGTCCGTCGTCGGCCGGCAGGTGCAGCGGCTTGGTGAACATCAGTTCCCAGTGCCAGCTGATGCTCTTCCCCTTCAGCGGCACGACATCCAGCGTCTCCGGGTCGTCGATCGCCACGATCTGCCCGAACGGCGCGGTCAGCCGCTCGTACTCGCTGATCGGCGAGGCCTCCGCGAACGCCGTGAACACGTGGTCCACGCCGCCCGGCACCAGCGCCAGCACCGCGTCCGCGAGCCCGCCGCGGTGGTCGACCACGTGGTGCGCGCCCATCCGCAGCGCCCACTCGCGCGACTCCGGCCGGGACGCGGTCGCGATCACGGTCAGCGCGGTCAGCCGCCGGGCCAGCTGGATCACCATCGAGCCGACGCCACCGGCCGCGCCGACGACCAGCAGCGTGCCGGTGCTGGCCGAGGTCACCCGCAGCTTCTCGAACAGGCTCTCCCACGCCGTGATCGTGGTCAGCGGCAGCGCGGCCGCCTCCGCGTGGCTCAGCGTCGCCGGTTTCGGCCCGGTCACCCGCTCGTCGACCAGGTGCAGTTCCGCGTCGCTGCCGGACCGGCCGATCGAGCCCGCGTAATAGACCTCGTCGCCGACCGCGAACCGGGTGACGTCCGGTCCGACCGCCTCGACCACGCCGGACGCGTCGAAGCCCAGCACACGCAGGCCGTCCTTCGGGTCCCCGCCGCGCCGCACCTTCGTGTCCACCGGGTTGACCGAGACCGCGTGCACCCGCACCAGCAGGTCGTGCCCGCGCGCCACCGGCACCGGCAGCTGCACGTCGACCAGGCTCTCCGGTTCGCCGGCCGGGAGACTCTTGCGGTACGCGACCGCGCGCATCGTTTCGCTCATGGACCGGACGGTATCCCCGGGGTAGTGGTTACCGTCAATGACCAGTAGTTACCGCTAGGAAACTACTACCCTTCGGGAACTATCCTGGCCGGATGCCCGCCAAGCCCCACGCCGAGACCTGCGGCCCGCGCGACGTCTACTCCGCCGCCTGCCCCTGCCGCGACATGCTGGACCTGCTGGCCAACAAGTGGAGCGCGCTCGCGCTCGGCGCGCTGGAGAACGGCCCGCAGCGGTTCGGCGCGCTCCGCGACCGGCTGCAGGGCGTCAGCCCGAAGGTGCTCACTCACACGCTGCGCGGCTTGGAGGCGCACGGCCTGGTCGACCGCACGGTCTTCCCCGCCGTACCGCTGCACGTCGAGTACTCGCTGACCGACCTCGGCCGCGACGCCTGCGCCCCGCTCGCGCTGCTGCGCACCTGGGTCGAGCAGAACATCCACCGCTTCCCGACCGCCGCCTAGCCTCCCCCGCAATTCCCACCCCGCCCCGCGCCCCGCCCACCTTTGCTCTGCTTACATCGCCAAAACCCACCAAACCAGACTGTGCGGTACGCCGGGGCGATCATCGTACCGGTGCGATTTGTGGCTTCTGGTCATGTAAGCAGAGCAAAGCGCGCGGGTGCGGGGGCTACGTGGGAATGCCGCGCGAGAGTTGTCAGGTGTGGACCGGGTCGAGAGCGGCGGCAACGCGGGCGGCGGAGGCCCTGGCGCGCGGTGTGGTGGTGGCGAGGCCGACGAGGAGCACGACGAGGCCGCCGGCGGCGACGACGAGGAAGCCGGGGCGGCTGGCGGCCGGGAAGTCCGCGGCGAGCGACGCGCCGGTCGCGTCGCCGAGGCCGGTGGCGACCACGGCGCCGATCACAGCCACGCCGAGGGACTGGCCGACCTGACGGCTGGTGGACGCGACCGAGGCGGCCAGTCCGGCCTGGGCGCGGGGCATGCCGGAGACCGCGGTGTTGGTGATCGGGGTGTTGAGCATGCCGAACCCGAGGCCGAACAGCGCGTACGGCAGCAGGATCCACGGCAGCGGCGTCGCGGCGGTGAACACGGCGAGCATCGCACCGGCCGCGGTCATCGAGACGCCCGCGACGATCAGGGGGAGCCGGGTGCCGCGCGCACCGACCAGCCGGCCGGCGATCGGCGAGAAGATGACGGTGGCGGCCGCGATCGGCAGCATCCACAGGCCGGCGTGCAGCGCGGACAGGCCGCGCACCTCCTGGAGGTAGAGCGTGCCGAGGAAGAGCATGCCGGCCAGCGCGGCGAAGCCGCTGATCGCGATGACGACCGCGCCGGAGAACGGCGCGCTGCGGAAGAAGCGCAGGTCGAGCAAGGGCTCGTCACGCCGCGGTTCGTAGTGGAGCAGTCCGGCCAGCGACAGCGCGGCGACGGCGAACGCGCCGGTGATGACCGGCGAGGTCCAGCCGAGGTTCGGGCCCTCGATGATGCCGAACGTGAGCGTGGCCAGGAACGCCAGCACCAGCAGCTGACCGGCCGGGTCCGGGCGGCGCGGATGTTCGGCGCGCGACTCCGGCACGTAGAGCGCGGTCAGCGCGATCGCGGCGATGCCGACCGGGATGTTGATCCAGAAGATCGCCTCCCAGCCGACGCTGTTGATCAGGATGCCGCCGAGGACCGGGCCGAGCGCCATGCCGAGGCCGCTGACCGCGCCCCAGACGCCGATCGCCTGGGCGCGTTCGCGCGGGTCGGTGAACGTGTTCGTGATGATCGACATGGCGACCGGGTTGAGCATCGAGCCGCCGATCGCCTGCAGCACGCGCGCTGCGATCAGCCACTCCAGGGTGGGCGCGAGACTGCAGGCCAGGCTGCCGAGCGCGAAGACGAGCAGGCCGGTCTGGAACACGCGCCGCCGTCCGACGCGGTCCGCGGTCGAGCCGGCCAGCATCAGGAGGCTCGCCAGGACCAGCGTGTACGCGTCGACGGTCCACTGCAGGCCGGAGACGGAGGCGCCCAGGTCGGCGCGAATGGACGGCAGCGCGACCTGGACGATCGTGTTGTCCAGGCCCACGATCAGCAGGCTCATGCAGCAGATCAGCAGGATCAGCAGGCGACGGCCACGCCCCATTTCGCCCCCTTTTTCGACCTCCGCAGCCTACCTAGCTCGTGATCAACTGACACGTGGTGCGCAACACGATCTCGCGCGTGTAAGCGCCGTTACCGGGGGGTAGTCCACGCCCCGGCGACCGGCACCCCACGCCGGCACCTGGGGAGGTGTTCCGTGGAGGAGCTAAGACTCGATCTTGGCATCATCGACTATCTGATTCTGGTGCTCTACTTCGGCACCGTGCTGGGCGTGGGCTTCGCGGCCCGGCGCGCGATCAAGACCAGCGTCGACTTCTTCCTGTCCGGCCGGTCGCTGCCGGCGTGGGTGACCGGCCTGGCGTTCGTCTCGGCCAACCTGGGCGCGCTCGAGATCATCGGCATGGCCGCGAACGGCGCGCAGTACGGCATGATGACGCTGCACTATTACCTGATCGGCGCCGTACCGGCGATGGTCTTCCTGGGCATCGTGATGATGCCGTTCTACTACGGCTCCAAGGTTCGCAGCGTGCCGGAGTTCCTGCTCCGCCGCTTCAACCGGCCGACGCACCTGCTGAACGCGCTGAGTTTCGCGGTCGCCCAGGTGCTGATCGCGGGCGTGAACCTGTTCGCGCTGGCGCTGGTTCTGGAGGCGCTGCTCGGCTGGCCGCTGTGGGTTTCCATCGTGGTCGGCGCGCTGATCGTGCTGGCGTACATCACGGTCGGCGGCCTGACCTCGGCGATCTACAACGAGGTGCTGCAGTTCTTCGTGATCCTGGCCGGCCTGATCCCGCTGACCGTGATCGGCCTGGTCAAGGTGGGCGGCGTGAACGGCCTGGCGGACGCGGTCCGGAACAGCACGCTCGGCGAGGCCGGGTTGCACACCTGGGCGAACACCGGCGGCTCGGACAACCCGCTGGGCGCGAGCTGGATCGGCATCGTCTTCGGCCTCGGCTTCGTGCTCTCGTTCGGTTACTGGACCACGAACTTCGCCGAGGTGCAGCGCGCGCTGAGCGCCCGGAACATGAGCGCGGCCCGGCGTACCCCGATCATCGCGGCGTTCCCGAAGCTGTTGATCCCGGCCGTGGTCGTGGTGCCCGGCCTGATCGCGCTGGTGACCGTGTCCGGGCTGGGCGCGGAATCCGGCGCGCTGCAGTACAACAACGCGATCCCGCTGCTGATGCGTGACCTGCTGCCGAACGGCGTGCTCGGCATCGCGGTCACCGGTCTGATCGCGTCGTTCATGGCCGGCATGGCCGCGAACGTCAGCGGTTTCAATACGGTCTTCACGTACGACATCTGGCAGGCCTATGTCCGCAAGGACCGGCCGGACGAGCACTACCTTCGGGTGGGCCGGATCGCCACGGTCTGCGGCGTACTGATCGGCATTGGCACGGCATTTATCGCTGCCGATTTCAGCAACATTATGAACTACATTCAAACCCTATTCAGCTTATTCAATGCACCATTGTTCGCGACATTTATCGTCGGCATGTTCTGGAAGCGCATGACCGCGCAGGCCGGTTTCTGGTCGCTGCTGCTCGGCACGCTCGCGTCGTTCACGGTCTACCTGCTCTACAAGGCCGGGACGCTGCCGTTCGGCTCCGACCTCGAGGAGAGCTTCTGGGGCGCCGGCATCGCGTTCTTCACCGTGGTCGTCGTCGCGCTGATCATCACGCCGCTGACCCGCCCGAAGTCCGACGACGACCTGCGCGGCCTGGTCTACGGCCTGCAGGGCACCGGCGGCGCCGGCGACGCGCTGGCCGGTGACGCCGCCTGGTACCGCTCGCCGGTGCTGCTGGGCGTGATCGCCCTCGCCCTGTCCGTGCTGCTCTACATCCCGATCTGGTGACGGGGGAACCCACGATGACCGACAACGAACTCGAACAGAAGCGCGCCTCGGCCGCCCGTACCTTCGACGTCCGGCGTGTGATCGGCGGACTCTTCACGCTCTACGGCATCATCGTCACCACCGTCGGCCTCTTCGACGGCCAGGACGAGATCGCCAAGGCCGAGGGCGTCCGGATCAACCTGTGGATGGGCCTCGGCATGCTCGCGCTGGGCCTGCTCTTCCTGGCCTGGCAGTGGCTGCGCCCGGCCGAGACCCCGGAACCACCGGCCCAGGAGCAGTAGATCAAAACCCGAGAGGCCCGGGACGGTACGTCCCGGGCCTCGCCGTGTGTGCGGCCGGTCAGACGCGTACGTCGACCAGGCTGCCGCTGCGCTGCAGGACCGAGGTCAGCTGCTCGGTGGTGACGCCCTTGGAGCTGGCCAGGTTGAGCAGGTCGGTGGCGCTGTGCACCTGCTCGCTGACCTCGTCGGTGGACATCTCCAGCAGATTGCTGATCCGGCTGAGCGACTCCGATTCCGTGGTCGCGCGGGGCGGGCTGCTGAGCCCGGGACCACCGAGCTGGCCGCCGGGACCGCCGCCCGGGCCGCCACCGGGACCGCCGCCCGGACCGCCGGCACCGGCGCCGCCCGGGCCGCCCGCACCGCCGGCCGCGGCCAGCGCGCCCGCGTTCGTCGCATTGGCCAGCGACTCCGCCAGCTCGGTGGCCTGCGGTGAGTTGGCCTTGTCCACCGGCAGACCCTGCTTGATCGCGGCGATCAGGTCGTCGTTCGCGACGCCCTGCGTCTCCGCGATGTCGGCGAGCGAGTTCCCCTCCTTCATCTTCTCCCGGAGGGTGTTGTTGTCCAGGCCGAGCGTCTTGGCGACGGTGGCCATCGGGTCGCGGCGCTCGACGCGGCCGCTGTTCGCGTACGCGGTGTTCGCCCCACCGCTGATGCTGCTGATGGAACCCATGTCGATCTCCTTCCGGACCGGGGGTAGACGGCCCGCTGTAAACCGGTTATCGGCCGGTTGCGACGGGATCCCAGGAATTCCGGACGGGGTGCGGCTCACGTCGTGATCGGGTGTCTCCTGTCCCGGAACGCGTCGCGCCGCCGGCCCCGTGCGGGACCGGCGGCGCGGGAGAACGGGGTCAGGCCAGCGAGAGCGAGAACGTGCCGCTGCCGTACCGCTGGATGTCGACCGTCAGGTCGATGCGGCGGCCGAGCGCGAGCAGGTGGGCCTGCGCGTCGTTCGGCAGCGACTCGCCCGGCAGGACGACGCGGTCGAGCTTGACGTGCGGCGCGCCCTCCTTGTTGAGCAGGCCGGTCAGGATGTTGCAGAGCTCGCCGACGTTCTCGGCCAGGTTCGGGTAGAGCTCCTTGTCGTCGATGGCGTCCTCCGCTCCGCCGACCGGCAGCAGACCCAGCGCGGCACCGGCGAACGCGGCGAGCTTCAGGTCCATCCCGAGGACGGCCGCCACCCGGTTGCTGGAGTCGACATAGATCGCCACCGTGGCGGTGGGCAGATCCTTCTGCGTCAGCGGATTTCCGATATTGACGGTGACCTCACGGCCCAGGGTGTCCCCGAGCATGTTGCGCACCGCGAGAGAGGCGGGAACTGCGAGAGTGTCAGACATGGCTCATATCATCCCAAAATTGGACTAAAGACCTCATCAAATCGTTCAGCTGTGAACGGCTTGATGATGAAGAACTCGGCACCGGCTGCTTCGGCCTGCTGCATCATCTCGGGCGTGCACTCCGAGGTGACGAAGCCGAACCGGACGTTGTTGCCGTTCGCGCGCAGCTGACGCAGGCACTCGACGCCGGTCATCTCCGGCATGTTCCAGTCGGAGATCACCAGGTCCGGCTTCTCCGACTGCACCATGTCGAACGCCTGCTTGCCGTCCTGCGCCTCGACCAGGTCGTGCCCGTCGAAACCGGCCTGCCGCAGCGTACGGGTGACGATCTGGCGCATCACCCGGCTGTCGTCAGCGATCAGGATCTTCATGCCGCCTCGCCTCCGTCTCCGCGGCTCTGCCACATGGTGATGACGAACGGGTCGCCCATCCAGGTGCCGGCCAGCTGACAGACCGGCTCGGCGGACGGGTAGTGCGGGGCCTCGCCGGTCACCACGGTCGGCAGCGAGACGAAGCAGCCGGGCGGGAGCATGCTCTTCACGTTGCCGCCGACGATGTTGGCCAGCTCGCCCAGCACGTCCATCATGTCGGCCTCGCCGACCTCGTCGACCTCCATCGCCAGGAAGGCGGCCGAGCAGTTCTTCGCGGCCGGCTCGTTGCAGGCGACGACCACGTGCCCGTGCCAGGTGCCGGTGATCGACACGGACGCGTGCATGTCGGTCTTCATGCCGTCGATGTCGTCGTACACCGGCAGCAGCGGCTCGATGCCCTCGGGATCGAGGTACGACGACCACACCTGTTCGACGATCTCCTGCAGGTCTTCGACCCGAAGTGCAGCTACATCACTCATGAACTCGCTCCCTGAGGGACGAGGCCCAGCAGGGCCAGCTTTTCGATCATGGCGCCCGCGGTGAACGGCTTGATCACGTATTCGTGCGCGCCGGCGGCGAGCGCTCGTACGATCTGGCTCTGTTCGCTCTCGGTCGTGACCATGACGAGCGTCATCTCGCGGTACTTCGGTTCCTTGCGGACCGCGGTGACGAACTCGAGGCCGTTCATGTTGGGCATGTTCCAGTCAATGAGCGCCAGTTCCGGCGCCTTCTCCATGCTGTTGAGCAGGTCGATGGCGGCCTGCCCGTCCTCTGCCTCCACCGCGTCGAAGCCGATCTGCCCGACGATGCGGCGCAGGATCAGACGCATCGCCCGGGAGTCGTCGATCAAAATCGCCTGCACGTGGCTCACCCCTTCCGTGCGGTGCCGGCCGGCACCGCGGACTTGAGTCGGTACGCCGACGTGCGCCCGGCTACGACCCGCTCATAGTTGTCATCGATGCCGATTGTTGTCTCGGCGGCTCCCAGGAAGAGCCACCCGTCCGGCCGCAGCATCCGGCCGATGTTGCGCAACACGGTGCGCTTGGTGTCCACGTCGAAGTAGATGAGCACGTTGCGCAGGAACACGACGTCGAACGGCGGCATCGGCGGCAGCGGCGCGGTCAGGTTCAGCCGGGTGAAGGAGACGTTGCGCCGCAGCGAGGGCGCGATCCGCCAGTGCGCTCCGGCCCGCTCGAAGTAGTGCACGAGCTGCGCGGCCGGCAGGCCCCGGTTGATCTCCACCTGGCTGAACTCGCCGGCCTCGGCCCGCTTGATCATCTCGGTGGAGATGTCGCTGCCGACGATCTCGTAGTTCCAGCCGGCCGGCAGCGCCTGCTGCAGCGTGATCGCCAAGCTGTACGGCTCCTGCCCGCTGGAGCACGCGGCCGACCAGAAGCGCAGCTTGCGACTGGTCGCCCGGGCGCTGATCAGATCCGGCAGGATCTGCTCGGTGAGGGCGGTGAACGGCTCACGGTCCCGGAACCAGGACGTCTCGTTCGTGGTCAGCGCGTCCACGATCATCCGCTGGTGCGTGGGATCCGGACGGCGCTGCATGTTCGCCAGGAACTCGGTCACGCTGGCCGCGCCGACCTGCCGGGCGACCGGGATCAGCCGTGCCTCGACCAGGTATTCCTTGCCCGGTGCCAGCACGATCGACGCCTCGCGTCGCACGAGCCCAGCGACGAATGAGAAGTCTTGTTGAGACAGTGTCATCGAGTCACCACCTTCGGCCGAGCCGTGCGGCCGGCGTTCACACGAGAGGTCAGGTACGGGCCGATCTGGTCCAGCGGCAGCACGGTATGGGCGAGGTTCGCGGTGACCACCGCGCCGGGCATTCCCCACACCACCGAGGTCGCCTCGTCCTGCGCGACGATCTCGGCGCCGGCCGCCCGGAGTTCCTGGCAGCCATTGCGGCCGTCCTGACCCATGCCGGTCAGGATCACGGCGAGGGTCGAGCCGCCGTAGGCGCGGCCGACCGCTCGGAACATCACGTCCACGGCGGGCCGGCATGAGTTCTCCGGTGGCGCCGTGGACAGCTGGGTGACCACGCCGGTTCCTCGTTTGACCAGGACGAGGTGGCGATCGCCGGGAGCGATGTACATGGCGCCCGGCTTGAGCGTCATGCCGTCCGTCGCCTCGACGACCTGGATCGCGTTCGTGCGGTCCAGCCGTTCGGCGAACATCTTCGTGAAGACCGGCGGCATGTGCTGGGTGACCACCACCGGCACCGGCAGGTCTCCGGGGAAGGACTGCACCACCCGGGCGAGCGCGTCCGGGCCGCCGGTCGAGCAGCCGACCGCGATCAGGTCGATCCGGCCGGTGGGCGCCCCGGGACCGCCGTGCGGGGCCGGGCCGCCGGCCAGCGGCGGCAGTCCGGGGCGGCCCATCGGACCGCCGGGACGGACCGGGGCCATCGGGGCCGTCGGGCGGGCCGGTGGCCGGCCGGCCATCGGCGGTCCGCCGCGGCGTCCGGCCAGCGCGTGGATCTTCGGCACCAGCTGGTCGCGTACCGCCTGGATGGAGGCCTGCACGCTGCCGACGTTCGCCGGTTTGGTGACGTAGTCGGTGGCACCGGCGGCCAGCGCGTCCAGCGTCGCGGTGGCGCCCGCAGCGCTGAGCGTACTGAACATGATCACCGGCGTCTTGTGCCGTTTGCGCAGCTCCCGGACCGCCTCGATGCCGTTCATCTCGGGCATCTCGATGTCCATGGTGATGACGTCCGGCTTCAGCTGGTCGATCTTCGCCTGGGCCAGACGGCCGTTGGAGGCGGTGCCGACGACCTTGATGTCGGGCATGCCGTCGAGCGCGTCCACGATCAGCCGGCGGACGACCACTGAGTCGTCGACCACCATCACTGCGATCGTCACTTCCTCGCCTCCCTGCGCCACATCCGGTGGGTCTGCGCGCTGTGCGCACCCCACCCGCAACCTTGAATCGACCCCACCGCGACCGAATTGAGGCTTTCTCGCAACGGGGATATAACGGTCAGGACAGCCATGCTGGCCCCAAAGCGGCTACGACCGGGCTCAGCAGCCGGTGCGCGGTACCGGTGTCCAGCAGGTCCCGGACCACCAGCGCCTGGACCGCGCCGCTGAGCATGTTCCAGACGCCGCCGGCCCGCGCGGACATCGGCACCGCGGACGTGTCGATCGCCTGCACCAGCAGCAGCTGGGCGGCCGCGGCCGTGCGGATCCGGTCGGACAGGTACGCCGCCCAGGACGCCGAGTGCACGGCCGGGGACCAGCCGCCGGAGTTCACCCGCGCGTCCTCGCCGGAGCGGATCAGCCGTTCCACGTCCGACCCGGTCAGCGAGCGCAGCCGTTCCAGCAGCGAGGAGACCACGTAGTGGTGCGGGCCGAGGTCGACCGGCGGGCCACCGGGCAGCCGGCGGACCGCGGCCACCCAGCCGGCGCCGAGCCGGCGGCGCACCGTGTCGTCCAGGACCTCGCGCAGGTACGACGCGACCACCGCGTCACAGAGCAGCGCGGTCGCCTTCTCCGCGACGTCGTCCTGGCGGGCGCCGCGGCCCTTGCCGACCCAGGTCCAGGACATCACGTCGTAGCGCACGCAGGTGAGCAGCGAGTCGACGCTGCCGATCGGCGCGCGCTCGACCATGGTGAGCGCGGCCGCGGAGTCCGCCATGTCGGACAGCCCGCGCAGCGTCGGCACCTGGCGTGCCGCGCTCTCCACCTCGAGCCAGAGCGGCGCGCGGATCTCCTCGCTCGGCAGCGTGCCGGCCAGCACCGGCAGGTCCTCCCGGCTCAGCCGCAACGCCCGCAGCAGCACCTCGGCGGTGGCGGCACCACCGGCCAACCGGGTCAGGTCGAAGCCGAGCACGGGCGCACTGACAAGGCTGTACACGAGAAATCAGCACCCGGCCTTAAACAGCGAACCCTCGCACCCATCGCCCGCCGACGGGTCGGCGGCACGGGGGTGCGAGGGTCCGGAGATGATCACTGGCCCTAGCTCACGGCCGGGGTGCGGTAGGTGTCAACTGCCTGAGCCACGTTGAGCGCCAGCATCAGGCGGCCTTCCAGCTTGAACGTGCCGACGACCAGCTCGCGGGTCGGGCCGTTCAGCGTGTCCGGCGGCGGTTCGAACGTGGCCTCGTCCAGGTCGACCACCTCGCCGATCTTGTCGACCAGCAGGCTGACCGGCTCCTCGTCGCCGCGCAGGATCACGTTCATCACCGGGCCGTCCAGCGACTGCCGGGGCAGACCCAGCTGCACCCGCAGGTCCACCGCCGCGATCACCTGGCCGCGCAGATTGAACAGCCCGCCGACCGCGGACGGGGCCAGCGGCACCATCGTGTACTCGTTGTAGGAGAGCACCTCCTGCACCGTGTGCACCTCGACGCCGAAGAGCTGCCCCGCCACCTCGAACGTGGCGAATTGTCGGGTCGCCATCTCAGGCCTCCACCAGCATCTCGTCCTCGTGCAGGTCGCTGTAGAAGTTCGGGTCGGCCGCGACGATCGCGCGGCGGACGTCGAGCAGCTCGGTGACCCGCTGCTGGATGACCGCGGTGCCGACCAGGCCGTCGTCGTCGACGTTCCGGCGGGCGGTCATCGCGTCCTCCACGATGTCCACGATCTTGTCGACGACCAGCGCGACGCTGCGCTCGCCCTCGCTGTAGACCACCACGGAGACCGTCTCGCCGGTCTCCTCCGGCATCGCACCGAGCAGGTACGACAGCCGGACCAGCGGCAGGATCTGGCCGCGGTACTGCACGACCTCCCGGCTGCCGGCGTGCTCGATCTTCGCGATCGGGAACTCCTCCAGGCGGGTGACCGTGTCCAGCGGGATCGCCACCCGGCGCTCGCCGACCGCGGTGACCAGCAGGCGCTCCGCGTTGTCACTCGGGCCGCGGCTGTCCCGCGCGCTGATGCTGGAGTCGCGCTCCGAGCTGGTCGCCAGGTTCGACCGGCGGGCCAGCGACGCGACGTCCAGGATCAGGCCGACCTTGCCGTGGCCCAGGATGGTGGCGCCGGCGTACAGGCCGACGTCCTTGAACCGCGAGTTGAGCGCCTTGACCACGACCTCCTCGGTGTTGAGGACGCGGTCCACGACCAGGCCGAAGCTGCGGCCGTCGGCCTGCAGCACCACGATGTAGACGCCCTGGTCGCCGCCGACCGGCAGGCCGAGCGTGCGGTCCAGGCGGACCAGCGGGAGCAGCTTGCCGCGCAGCCGGTAGACCGGCGCGCCGGACGCGTACTCGATCTTCGTCGAGTTGCCGTCGATGAAGACCAGTTCCAGCACCGAGGCCTGCGGCACCACGTACCGCTGGTCGGCGCAGTCGATGGTGAGCGCCTGGATGATCGCCAGCGTCAGCGGGATGGTGAGGCGCCAGGTGGTGCCCTTGCCCGGGATGGAGTCGACGCCGACCGCGCCGCCGACGCGCTCGATGTTGGTCTTCACCACGTCCATGCCGACGCCGCGGCCGGAGACGTTGGTGACCTTCGCGGCGGTGGAGAACCCGGGCTGGAAGACCATCGACATGATCTCGCGCCGGTCCATGTTCGCGATCTGCTCCGGCTTGGCCAGGCCGTTCTCCACGGCCTTCTTCGCGATCCGCTCCACGTTCAGGCCGGCGCCGTCGTCCGCGACCTCCACCGTGACGTGGCCGCCCTCGTGGAACGCGCGCAGCGTGAGCGTGCCCTCCGGGCCCTTGCCGGCGGCGAGACGGGTGGGTACGTCCTCGATGCCGTGGTCGACCGCGTTGCGGACCAGGTGGGTCAGCGGGTCCTTGACCGCCTCCAGCAGCGTCCGGTCGAGCTCGGTCTCCTTGCCCTCCATGACCAGGTTGATCTGCTTGTCCAGCGCCTTGGAGAGGTCCCGGACGACTCGCGGCAGCTTCGACCAGATGTGGTCGATCGGCTGCATACGGGTCTTCATGATGCCCTCTTGCAGCTCACTGGTGATCAGGTTGAGCCGCTGGGCGCTGCGTACCATCGCCTGGTCGCCGGTCTCGGCCACGCCGCGGACCAGCTGGTTGCGGGCCAGCACCAGCTCACCGACCAGGTTCATCAGGCCGTCGAGCAGGTCGACGTCGACGCGGATCGCGCTGTCCGCGACGCTGCGCTTCGGCGCCTGGTTCTGCACGGCGTCGCTGACCGCGGCCGGTGCGGTCTTGCCCTCGTCGAGCAGGATCGTGCCGAGCTTGCGCTCGTCGCCCTCGATCTGCTGCTGCAGCGCGGAGGCGACGTCCGCGGTGGTGGCGGCGCCGGACTCGACCAGCTGCTCACCGATCGGCTTGCGCTGCTCCTCGATCGGCTCCGGGGTGGGGCGCTGCTCGCCGGACTCGTCCGATGCGGCCTCGTCCTCGAACGCGGACGGCACACCGGCCGGCGCCTTGGGCTTCTCGGCCTCGGCCTCGGCCGGGGCTTCCTCGGCGGCGGGCTTCTCGGCGGCCGGCTTGGCCGCGGCGGGGGCGGCGCCCGGCTCGGCCATCTGCGCGTTGACGGTGGCGATGATGCCGTCCACGTCGACGTCGCCCTCGGCGCCGGTCTCCTCGATCGTGGCCAGCAGCGCTCGGACGCCGTCCAGCATCGCGAGCAGTGCGGTGATGGTCTCCGCGGTCACCGGCTGCACACCGTCGCGCAGTCGCGACAGCAGCGACTCACCGGCGTGGGTCAGGGTCTCCAGCCGAGAGAACGCGAGGAATCCGCTGGTGCCCTTGATTGTGTGGATCGTCCGAAAGATGCGTGAGATCAGGTCACGCGATCCGGGGTCCTGCTCCAGCGACACGAGGTCCCGGTCCAGTTGGTCCAGGTTCTCGTGGCTCTCCATCAGGAACTCGCCGACGATCTCGCCAAGCTCTTCCACAGGCTTCCCTCCTGCTCCGGTGCAGGAGCCCTATCGACCGAAAAAGGACGTACTTGAGGAATCAGGCATCGGGGTTGGCCTTCCGGTACCGGTAGCCGAAACCTCGTACCGATTCGATGGGTGACTCTTCGGGGTCGGACCAGCCGAGCTTGCGGCGCAGGCGCAGCACGGCGAACTTCACCCGCTCCTGGCCGATGCCGGTCGGGTCGTCCCACGCCTGGGTCAGCAGCTGGTTCGGGCTGAGTACCGCGCCGGCGTGCCGGACGAGCGCGTTCAGCAGACGGAACTCGGTCGGCGTGAGCCGGACCTCCTCCCCCTTGACGTACACGCGCCGCCGGGTGGGGTCCAGGTGCACGACGCCGTCGTCGTAGACCTGGCTGGCCCAGCTGTTCTGGCCGGACGACGAGCGGCGCAGCAGCGCCTCGACACGGGCCAGCAGTTCCGCGTTCGCGAACGGCTTGGTGAGGTAGTCGTCGGCGCCGCCGCGCAGGCCGCGCACCTTCTCCGCCTCCTGGCCGTGCGCGGTCAGGACCAGCACCGGTACGTCCGAGACGTCCCGCAGCCGCTCCAGCACCTGCCAGCCGTCCATCTCCGGCAGTCCCACGTCCAGGACGACCAGATCGGGCTTCTCCGTGTAGGCCTCGCGCAGTCCGCTACGGCCGTCGGAGGCGTGTGAGATGTCATACCCGGCGCGACCGAAGAGCATCCGCAGAGCCAGCGCGATGTCCGGATCGTCCTCGACGACCAGAAGCTTGCTCACCGGATCGCCCCCGCCCGGGCACACATGGGTCCCTGCATTAGCCCACCCCCTGAAGCATCGTCCAGAGCCGCCCATATGGCATGAATCGGTTACGATGCCTATAAGGTGATATTAGGAGCAAAAAACCGAACAGTCAGAGTTTATCGTGGGAAGTCACTGCTTGCGCCCGCATCCGAAACAGGACCGCTCGTGAAAACCGCACCGGAGCCCGAATCACGGGATGCATTCAAGGCCCAGTTCCTTGCCGTCGTCTCGCACGAGTTGCGGACGCCGCTGACCTCCATCGCCGCGTTCACGGAGATGCTGTCCGGCGTCGACCTGCCCGAGGGGGAACGTCCCACCGCGCTCTCCGTCGTGCAACGAAACACCGAGCGCATGCTGGTGCTGATCGAGGACCTGATGCTGCTCTCCCGCCTGGAGTCCGGTGACCTGCCGGTGCAGTCCGAGCCGGTCGACCTGGCCCCGGTGGTCACCGGTGCCGGCCGCGAGGTCGAACGGGTGGTGCCGACCGCGGCGGTGCGCGGCACGGTGAAGCCCGGTCCACCCGTCCCGGGCGACGCGGACCTGCTGCACCAGTTGTTCTACGCGGTCACCGGCGCGATGACCGAGCGGGCGCTGGACGGCACCGGCGAGATCCACGGCGCCTGCTTCGGCGACCACTGGACCGTCACGATCCGCAGCACGCAGGCCGAGACGCTCACCGACGAGTACTTCCTGGCGACCTCGCTGCCGGTGCCCGGCGGCGGCCGTACCCGCAGCCTGGCGCTCTGGATGTTGCTGGCCCGGGCGATCGCGCACCGGCACGGCGGGGCGGTGTCGATCGGCTTCGACCCGCGGACCGGCGCCGCGATCACGGTGCGGCTGCCGACCGCCGGGTAGTCAGATCAGCGCGGAGGTGCCGTGCACCACGCACCGGTTGCGGCCGCCGTCCTTCGCCGCCTCCAGTGCCTCGACCGCGCGCGCCACGAGTGACTGCCAGTCCTCGGAGCCGTTCCACAGCGCCACGCCCGCGGAGAACGTCTGCGCGGCCGGGGTGGCCTGCTGCAGTCGCGCGATGATCCGTTCCGCCGCGCGCAGCTGCACCCGGCTGAGTATCACGCCGAACTGCCCCTCGCCGTACCGGACGAGCAGGTCGTCGGGGCGCACATGGGCTCGCCAGGCCTCGCCGGAGTCCAGGAGCAGCTGCTCGGCGGCCTCCCGTCCGTGCTCCGCCTGGTAGGCCGCGAAGTGGTCCAGGTCGAGCAGCACGATCACCAGCGGGTACCGGCCGCGGTACGCGGCGGTGACCCGACGCTCCAGCTCCTCCTCCCACGCGCTGCGGTCGATGGCACCGGTCGGGGCGTCCATAACGGCGAAACCTCCTGTCGTACGGCGCAGGCCACCGGCCCGGACCGCCTCATACCCGCCGTATCGGCGTGCGGGAGTGGTTCCTGAGCGGTCGGGTTGCCGAACGGTGGTGGATTACCGCACCCGGCCGGGAACCGAGCGCTCACCGCATAGCACCAGGTCGATCTATCAAGGCGTGGCACACCCGGCCGAACTTGACCGGCGTAAGCAACGCCGACCGAAAGGCCGACTCCTTGCGCAAGCTGGTCCGTTCCGCCGCCCTGACCGCCGTCACCGCCGCCCTCGCCATCGGTGGCACCGCCACCACCGCGACCGCCGCCGTCACGCCGGCCACCACGCTGGAGGCCCAGGTCGTCACCGCCACCAACACCGCACGCGCCAAGGCCGGCTGCAAGAAGCTGATCATCTCCCCCGCCCTGACCAAAGCCGCCCGCGGCCACTCCTCCGACCAGGCCAAGCACGGCTACTTCTCCCACACCGGCCGCAACGGCTCCACCTTCACCGCCCGCGTCAAAGCCGCCGGCTACGCCCCCGCCGTCGGCGAGAACATCGCCTGGGGCTACGGCGACACCACCGGCGTCATGACCGGCTGGATGAACAGCCCCGGCCACCGCAAGAACATCCTCAACTGCAAAGCCATCAAGATCGGCGTCGGCGTCGCCCGCGACACCAAGGGCACCATCTACTGGACCCAGGAATTCGGCGGCTGACCACACACCTCCCTCACCCCCCGTTGATCAAGGGATCGGCATCCTCCGGGACGCCGATCCCTTGATCTGTTTCGGTCAGAGGGTGCAGCCGACCAGCACCGGCTCCGGGTGCAGCACCACGCCGAAGCGGTCGCGCACGCCGTCGCGGATCTCCCGCGCCAGGCCGAGCAGCTGCGCGGCGCTGCCGGAGCCGCGGTTGGTCAGCGCCAGCGTGTGCTTGGTGGAGATGCTGACCGGCACGTCACCGCCCGGGTAGCCCTTGCCGAACCCGGCCCGGTCGATCAGCCAGGCCGCGCTGACCTTCACCCGGCCGCCCTCGCCGGGCCAGCCGGGCGGCTCGGTGGCGGAGACCTCGCGCAGTTTCGCCCAGGCCGCGGCGTCCAGCACCGGGTTGGTGAAGAACGACCCGACGGACCAGGTGTCCCGGTCCTCCGCGTCGAGCACCATGCCCTTGCCGGCGCGCAGCGACAGCACGGTCTCGCGCGCGGCGGTCAGCGGCACCCGGTCACCCTGGGACACGCCGAGCGTGCGGGCCAGCTCGGCGTAGCGCACCGGGCCGGACTCCGCGGCGGGGCGCAGCCGGAAGTCGACGGAAAGCACCACGTACCGATCGTTGTGCTTGAAGATGCTCGCGCGGTAGCCGAAGCCGCAGTCGGCGGCCGGCATGTCGCGGACGACGCCCTCGGACCGGTCGTAGACCGTGACCGACGAGATCGTCTCCGCCACGTCCTGCCCGTACGCCCCGACGTTCTGGATCGGGGTGGCGCCGGTCGAGCCGGGGATGCCGGAGAGGCACTCGACACCGGCCCAGCCGGCCGCGACCGTCTCGGCCACGAACCCGTCCCACGGGTGCCCGGCCTGGACCCGGACGATCAGCTGGTCCGGGCGGCGGCTGATCACCTCCACGCCCCGGCTGCGGACCAAAATCGCGGTGCCGGTGAATCCGTCGTCCCCGATCACCACGTTGCTGCCACCGGCCAGCAACAACAGCGGGTCACCCGTTCGGCCCGCGGTCCTCGTCAAATCGACCAGTTCATCCGCATTTTCGGCGGAAACCAGCCGTCTGGCCGGTCCGCCCAACCGCAACGTGGTGTGCGGAGCGAGCGAACTGGGGACTGTCGACCCTGCGACGGTGGGCGAATCAGCGCTAACGTCGTGCACGCCCTTAACCCTAGGCTGGGGGCGAGCGGACTGGGCGGCCGCGTGGGAGGAACGGTCATGACGAAGCTGCATGCCACGAAAGACTTCTGGATCGGCGCACTGCGCGCCGAGGGTCCCGCGTTCCGCGCGGCCCTCGCCGAACAGACGCCGGGCGCGCCCGTTCCCACGCGTCCGGAGTGGACCGTGACGGACCTGATCGGCCACCTCGGCGGCTTCTACGAGTGGGTCACCACGCACGTCACCCGCGGCGTGACCACCGCGCCCGAGGAGACCCGGCAGCCGGCCGGCACGCCGACCGGTGCCGACCCGCTGACCTGGTGGGACGAGCGGTATGCGGCGGCCCTGGCCACGCTGGAGGGCGTGGAGGAGGACCTGCCCGCGTGGAATCCGATGCCCGCGCCGAAGAAGGCCGCGTTCTGGCTGCGCCGCGCCGCGCACCTGACCACGCTGCACCGGTGGGACGCGCAGATGACGATCGGGCTGTCCGAGCCGATCGAGGCGAAGCTGGCCGCGGACGGGCTGGCCGAGTTGCTCGACACGCTGCTGCCGGCCGGGCGTGGCACCGGCCCGCGGGATCGGTTCGGCATGATCCACCTGGTCGCGTCCGACCTCCAGCACGAGTGGTTCGTCCGGCTGCGCGGCGAGGGCCTGGCACTGCTGGACACGGACACCATCCTGGACTCCGACGATCACCGGGCGCGCGTGCTCGCCGCCGGTTCCGCCAGCGATCTTCTGCTCGCGCTGCACGGCCGGATTCCGTTCGACACTCTGGAGATCACCGGAGAGCGTTCTCTGCTGGACGGCCTGCGCATCGGCTGACCGCACCCGCCGCCATGATCCGGGAGTGATAATGGCGACGTGACTAACCCTCCAACACCGAGCGTGACGTTCCCCAAGGGCTTCCTCTGGGGGGCCGCCACCGCCTCCTACCAGATCGAGGGCGCCGCCCGGGAAGACGGCCGCGGCCCCTCGATCTGGGACACGTTCAGCCGCACACCGGGCAAGGTGTACGCCGGGCACACCGGCGACGTCGCCTGCGACCACTACCACCGGTACCGCGACGACGTGGCCATGATGGCGGACCTCGGCCTGCAGGCGTACCGGTTCTCCATCGCATGGCCGCGCATCCAGCCGGACGGCACCGGCCCGGTCAACCCGGCCGGCCTGGACTTCTACGACCGGCTGGTGGACGAGCTGCGCGGCAAGGGGATCACCCCGGTCGTCACGCTCTACCACTGGGACCTGCCGCAGTCGCTGGAGGACCGTGGCGGCTGGACCTCCCGGGACACGGCCTTAGCGTTCGCCGACTACGCGCAGGCCGTCCACAAGCGGCTCGGCGACCGGGTCGAGACCTGGACCACGCTGAACGAGCCGTGGTGCTCCGCCTACCTCGGCTACGCCGCCGGCATCCACGCGCCCGGCGTCCAGGACCCGGAGTCCGCGTTCAAGGCCGTCCACCACCTGCTGCTCGGCCACGGCCTGGCCACCCGCGCGCTCCGCGACGCGGGCGTGCAGACGCTCGGCATCACGCTCAACCCCGCCGCGGTCTCCCCCGCCGACCCGGAGAGCGAGGCCGACGTGGCCGCCGCCCACCTGGTCGACGGCCTGCAGAACCGGATCTTCTTCGACCCGATCCTGCGCGGCTCCTACCCGGACGACGTGCTCCAGCACATCCGCCGGTTCTCCGACCTGAGCTGGCTGCGCACCGGCGACGAGACGATCATCAACCAGCCGATCGACGTGCTCGGCATCAACTTCTACTCGCCGACCTACGTCCGGTCGAAGCCCGGCATCGACGGCAACCCGACCGCCCCCGGCACCGAGGGCATCGAGTTCCTGCCGGCCGCCGGCCCGGTCACCGACATGGGCTGGGCGATCGAGCCGGCCGCGCTGACCCGCCTGCTGGAACGCATCCACCGCGACTATCCCGGCACCCCACTCATGATCACCGAGAACGGCGCCGCGTACCCCACCGGCCCGGACGAGACCGGCGACCGCGTCCCCGACACCGACCGCGTCACCTACCTCGACGGCCACCTGCGCGCCTGCCACGACGCCATTGCCCGCGGCGTCGACCTGCGCGGCTACTTCGTCTGGTCCCTGATGGACAACTACGAGTGGGCCGAGGGCTACCGCAAACGCTTCGGCGTCGTCTACGTCGACTACCACACCCAGCGCCGCATCCCGAAGGACAGCGCCCGCTTCTACTCCCAGGTCATCCGCAACAACGGCCTCTGACCCACCCCGGGCGCCGGGCCTCCACCCCACCCGGCGCCCACCCGACCGCCCCGAACCGACCTTCCCGCTCCCGGCGTGCCCACGTCGGGCACGCTCCCGCGGGCAAACCGCGCGGAGGCCTCCGACTCCGCCGGCAGCTCCGCTCCGGCCTCCGCGACGGAGCCGGTCCCAGCCCACTCCCGACCCCCGCCGGCCCCGGCCGCACTCAATCCCCAGCCGCGCCCAGCTTCCCCGCCACCTTGGCTCTGCTTACCTGGCTCAAATGTGCGCCGCCGTCCTCTGTCGCACCAGGTCAGCCGCGATCCGGGCCGGGTCCTCGCCGACCAGGCCGAGCCGGGGCCAGGCCGAGCCGGGGCCAGCCCGAGCCGGGGCCGAGGCCCGCTTCCGAGCGAGGACCCGAAGCTGGCGTGGCCGATGTTGCGTAAGAGAGTCCGGACCAGACCGCGGATCGACGTCCACGGCAACGACCGCCCCGCAGGATTGTGGATCTCGTCTTTATCGTGAAGTTCCGGGCGGGCCGCCTGGCGGACTGGTGGTCATCTCAGATTCGGCCGCGAGCGTCCGGCGGGCTTGTGCCGCTTCCTCTGCCTTCCTCGCCTCCCGCCTTCTCTTCGAGCGGCCTGTCGCGATGACGCGGCCGGCGGCAAGGCCAGGAAGCGCACCTCTAAGTGATCTCCGGGTGGCCGGAGAAGCCGAGGGGCGAGGTTGGCTGGCGGTTGTCGGTGTCGGTGTCCGCGAGAGCGTGCACCTTCTTGATCGCGTCATCGATGGACGCAAACGCGGCGCCGGCACCGTTCAGGGTCACGACCGGAAGCGGAAATATCGGCCTTTGTCGAGTTGGGTCAGTGGTGATCGATGGGGAAGCCGAGAGAGCGGCGGGAGAGGAGCGCGGCGCCGGCGACGGCGGCCGGGGTGACCAGGATGGCGCCGAGCGGGATGAGGAAGCAGATGAAGACGCCGACGCCGAAGCCGAGTGCGGCGGGGCGGTGGGCGCGGAGGACGCGGCGGCGGTCGGCGAGGCGGAGGCCGCGGCGGTAGAACGGGAAGCCGGTCAGTTCTATCGCCAGGAACCATCCGCCGACCAGCGCGGCGATCACGGGGACGACGGTCTGGCCGATCAGCGGGATGAAGCCGAGCAGGAACAGCGGGATGCCGCAGAGGACGGTCAGGCCGATCAGGCGGATCGAGTCGGTCAGGCTCAGCCGCATGGTCCGGTGCCAGGGCAGGTCGACCTCGTCGGGGACGCCGCCGTAGCGGTTCTCGACGGCCTCGGAGATCTTCTCGTAGAACGGGTCGCCGATCAGCAGGGTGATCGCGGTGAACGTGAGCATGCCGACCAACACGAACAGGCCCAGCACCGCCGCGGCCACGGCGAGCCGGATGATCTCCTGGAAGCCCTGGTCCCAGGTGTCGGCGAACGGCGTCAGCCACTCCGAGATGTCCGAGACGAAGTAGAACAGCGTGCCGAACGCGGCGAGGTAGAGCAGGCCGGAGATGAACGCGGGGATCAGGCCGAACGCCATCAGACGCGGGTTGCTGACGTAGAGCCCGAGGCCGCGCAGCAGCATCCGGATCCCGGCGAGGAACTCCTGCGCGGTGCTGCCGGCGCGTACGGCGGCCGGGTGTGCGGTGATCGGGGGCCGGGCGTGCGGCCCGGGCTGCTGCGGAAGCGTCACGACCTGGAAGCCTAAGGGCAGCGCGCCATCACCGCCTCCCGGCCACCGCGGCCCTATGCGGGCTCCGCCCCCGGCTCTGCCCCGGACCACTCGCCGTCCGGCGTCGGGATCGGCTCGGGGCGGGCCGTAGACCGCTCGCCGGACGGCGCCAGATCCGGCAACCCACCAGCAGACGCCACGCCCGGCAGCCCGCCGGACGGCGCCGATTGCGTCGCCGCCGGCTCCGGCCACCCGCGAGCCGCTTCTGAGCGCACCGTGATCGACTCCGGCCGCTCGCCGGACGGTTCCGGTACCGACGTGGCGGACTCCAGCCACTCGTCCGGTAGCTCTGGTTCCGGCCGGTCGGCAGGCGGTTCCTGGGGTGGCACGGCCGTGGCGGATTCCAGCCAGCCCGGCCAGTCCGGCCAGTCGCCGGAGGGTGTCGATTCGGGTGATGCGGCGGTGGGCATCGGCTCCGGGGAGAACGTGCCCTCCGGGTTGCCGGGGCCACCGGATTCGACCGGGCCGGCCGGGCCGCTGGGGCCGGTCGGCGCGCAGATCGGCAGCAGCGGCACCGGCGTGCAGGTCGCCGGCGCGGACGGGGAACCGGTGGACGGCGGTGGCGCCGGCGTGGCCGCGCCGCCGGTGGTGGGCGGTGGCGTGGGGCCGGTGCCGGGGCGGACGGGGGTCGGCTGGCCGGCCGGTGCGGGCACGCCGGGGAGCGGGCTCACCACGCCCGCACCGGCGGCGGTGCCGGGCGGGTCGTGCGGCGTGCTGCCCGGTGGCGCGGTACCCCAGGTCGCGACCGCGCTCGGTGGGGCGCTGCCGGCGGGCGCGTCGCCGAACAGGCCTACTCCGGACGGGCCGAGCGGCGAGGACAGGCCGCCCAGGCGCCAGCCCACGTGGATGGCGGATGGGAGGCCGCACACCACGATGGCCGCGAACACGATCCTCGGCGACACCTTCACACCCGAATCACCGCAAAACGGAAGCTAAAGGTTACGCAGCTACCGGCACCGATTCCCGAACGGTCAGTTCAGGAAGCCGGCGATGCGCTCGCGAAGGTCGGCGCGGTGGGTGAAGACCGGGCCGGGGCGGTCGTAGACGTGCAGCGTCGCGCGCGGCAGCAGGCCTGCCAGGTGCTCGGCCGCCTCCACCGGGTGCAGGTCGTCGCCGCGGGCGCCGATCACCAGCGCCTCCGCGGTCACCGCGCCGAGCGCGCCGGGGTCCGACACCGGGATCGCGTCGGCCAGGCCGGTGAGGTCCGCGCCGAGCCCGTCCCGGGACAGCTGCTCGACGCGTTGCCGCAGGTAGCCCCAGCCGGCCGGGGTGTTGCGCACGGACGGCGGCAGCTCGGCGGAGACGGCCTCGGCGATCGCGGCCAGGTCGCCGTCCTGCACGGTCGCGAGCAGCGTCTCGATCCGGTCGCGCAGCGCGTCGCCGCGCGGCTCGGCCACCGGGATCGGCAGGAAGAAGACCACCCGCTCGAACCGGCCGGGGCTCTCCGCGAGCAGACGGGCCAGCGCGGCCGCGCCCATGCTGACGCCGAGCGCGCGGGTGGCGTCCGACAGGTCGGCGACGGCCCTCAGGTCACGGGCCAGGTCGGCGTAGTCCCACGGACCGGCTGGCGCCTCCGATCGGCCGTGGCCGCGGAACTGGAAGAAGACACGGCGGCCGAGCACGGCGCTGCCCAGCGGACGGGTCGCGGCGATGCTGCCGGCCAGCCCGTGCGCGAACACGGTGCCCGGCTCACCGGTGCCGCCGATCAGCCGCTCCAGCCGTACCCCGTGCGGGGTCTGCACGATGTCGGTCGGCGGCTCGGGGAGCGTGGGGCGGCCACTGCGTGGGGCGGAGGGTCCGGGACCGTAGGTCCGCGGGCCGCCGTCGGGTCGCGGCGGCCAGCGGAAATCCCTCACCAGAAGCCTTTGCCGTCGGAGAGGTCCCGAAGGCCGACGCGGACGTCCAGCAGGTACACCATCCCGGCCGCGATGCCGATCATCTGGAAGATGGTCTGCCGGCTCAGCAGGAGGCAGAAGACCATGCACAGACCGAGGATCGCCAGCCAGCCGCCCTTGGGCAGGGTGCCGATGGCGGGGAAACCGTCCGCCCGCTGGGTGAGGCAGTGCACGAACGAGACGCCGAGGACGACCAGCGCCAGGAAGAGAATCACCAGGTCGATGATGCCGCGAACGTAGAAGGCGAAGATCGGGACGTCGGCTGCCATGCCCCCAAGCTTAGAGCGTTCCCCGGCGCGGGGTAGCGGAGCGCGAGGCCCGCGGTCCGGGCCTCGCGCTCACCGGGTCACTCCGCGGCCGGTGCGGCCTTCTTCGCCACCCGCTTCCGCGGCGCCGCGGCCACGTCGGCCGGGGTGGCGATCGCCTCGGTCACGTCCGCCGGGGTCGCGGTGACCTCGGCCGGGGCCTCCGTGGCCTCGATGTCCGCGTTCACGGTGTCGGCGGCCTGCACCACACCGGTGCCGACCACGCGCTCGCCGTGCGCGACCAGCGCCGCGTACGTGCTGACCGCCCGCTGCTGCGCGACCTGCGCACCGGCCTGGGCGACCGCGAGCGCGGCGACCGCGTTGCGCTTGGCGGCCTCGGTCAGCTTCGCCACCTCGCTCTCCGGGCCGGCGGCGCGCTGCCGCAGCGAGCCGGCCTGCGCCTGCGCGACCTTCAAACCCTCGACCGCGCGGGTACGGATCTCGTCGCGCCGCCCGTTCAGCTCCTCGGCCCGGGTGCGCAGCTCGGCCACCGCGACCGGCACGCGCTCGCGCAGCTGCTCGACCACCTCGGGGAGCTTGCGGATCTGCTGGTACGCCAGGTCACCGGCACCGGCCACCGCGTAGAGCGGCGTGGGGATGCGGGTGCCGGCCGGGGTCGTGGTCTCGGTCTGGTTCGTCATGACGTCTCCTCCGTGGTGGGGGTGGTCGTGGTCGGCGCCTTCTTCACCGGGGGCGCCTGCGCGGCCGCGTCACCGTCCGTCTTCGCCGCCGCCTCGGCCGTGGCGTCCGCGACCTCGGCAGCCGCGGCCGCCGCCTCGGCCGTGGCGTCCGCAGCCTCGGCAGCCGCGGCCGCCGCCTCGCGTGCGTTCTCCCGGCGGAACGTGTCGTAGATCTGGGTGAGTGACTGCTTCTGCGCCATCGTCAGGTCCGGGTCGCCCGCGATGGCCTCGAGCACGCCGGGCGCGTCGCCCTCCAGCAGCCCGGCCCGCAGGTACATGGCCGGGGTGGAGACCCGCAGCGCGCCCGCGAGCTGCTGCAACACCTCCGCGCTGGGCTTGCGCAGGCCACGCTCGATCTGGCTCAGGTACGGATTGCTGACCCCGGCCTGCTCGGCGAGTTGCCGGAGCGAGATCTTCGCGTTGCGCCGCATGTCGCGGATGAATCCGCCGATGTCGCGCGGGAGGTCTGCCGGTGCCATGCCTCCGACGGTAGCCCTGAGTGCTAACTGTTGCAAGCAAAATGCTTGCGCGAGTTAGCACGGTCACTGCGCGCGCGTTACGGAACGTAGACAGAACTCGCATTGCCGCGGGCATCGATGCGACCTACTGTCGCTAGGTGCCTTATCTTGATCTTCCAGGGGCGAGCCTCGCCTACGACGACGACGGCACCGGCCCCGCCGTGCTCCTGCTGCACGCGGGCATCGCCGATCGGCGCATGTGGCGCGAGCAGGTCGGCCCGCTCTCCGTGATGCACCGCGTAATCCGGCTGGATCTGCGTGGCTACGGTGAGTCCACGTTGACCCGTACGCCGTTCGCACACCACGACGACGTGGCAGCGCTGCTCGACGCGCTGCAGATCCAGCGGGCCGTGCTGGTCGGGGCGTCGTTCGGCGGCGCGGTCGCGATCGACACCGCGATCGCCCACCCGGACCGGGTCGCCGGGCTCGCGCTGATCGGCTCCGCGCTCTCCGGCCACGAGTGGTCCGAAGAGGTGGACGAGTTGTGGGAGGCGCTCGCCGCCGAGGTCGGTACGGACGATGTGGACGCGATGGCCGAGGCGGAGGTCCGCTTCTGGGTGGTCGGCCCCGGCCGGGACATCGCGAAGATGGACCCGGACCTGCTCGAACTCGCCTGGCGAATGGACCGGCGCGCACTCGCCGCCGAGGCCGCGCTGGGCCAGGTGGACGTGCACCAGCTGAACCCGGTCGCCACCTACCGGCTCGCCGAGGTGCGCCCGCCGACGCTGGTCACGGCCGGTGCCGCGGACGTGCCGGACATCCGCCGGCTGGCCGACCGGATGGCCGCGGAGATCCCGAACGCGCACCGCCTGCCGGACATCCCGGACGCGGCGCACCTGGCCCCGCTGGAACAGCCGGAGGCGGTCAACCGCATCGTGCTGTCGTTCCTCGGCGCACTCCGGGGCTGACGCGCGGTGAGGCGTCCCGCGGGGCGCCTCACCACCGGCGCCTCACAGCCCGAGCAGCTCGCGGGCCTGCCCGGGCGTCAGCGGCGGGCGCTGGGCGATCTGGGCGAGACCCACCGCCCGCGCCACCAGCTGCATGTTCGACTCGACCGGCCGGCGCTTGGCGTACGTCAGCGTGTCCTCCATGCCGACCCGCAGGTGCCCGCCCGCGGACAGCGCCGCAAGCATCACCGGGATCGTGGTCCGGCCGATGCCGGTCGCGGTGAACGTCGTACCGTCCGGCAGGTCGCGCATCACGGCCAGGCACGCGGCGAGCGTCTCCGTGGTGCCGTCCATCCCGCCGGGCACGCCCATCACCAGGTCGAGGTGGACGTGCCCGCCGGCCGGCAGCCCGTCCTCCGCCAGCAGCCGGCGCAGCGCGTGCAGCTGGCCCAGGTCGAAGATCTCGTACTCCGGCACGATCCCGCGCTCCCGCATGCGGCGGTGCAGGTCGACGACGAACGGCCAGCGGTTCAGGAACACGCCGTCGCCGAAGTTGACCGAGCCCATGGTGAGCGACGCCGCGTCCGGCCCGGCGTCCAGCACCGCGCGGCGCGCGTCCTCCGGGTCGCCGACCGCGCCGCCCGTGGAGAGCTGCACGATCAGGTCGGTCTCGGCGCGCAGCGCGGCCACCGTCTCGCGTAGCCGGCCCGGGTCGAGCGTGGGCTCACCGGCGTCGTCCCGCACGTGCACGTGGATCATCGCGGCGCCGAGCGCGGCGCACTCCTTCGCGGTGACCAGCAGCTCGTCGAGCGTGACCGGCAGCGCCGGCGCGTCCTGCTTGCGCGTCTCCGCCCCGGTCGGCGCCACGGTGATCAACGTGCCGAGCGACATCCGGCGTCCTTCCGCGAGCTACAGAGTGATCGTCGGGTCGATCGCCGCGGTCGCCACGCCCACGCGCAGTGCCGCGTCGTCCGGCGTGTTCCGCTTGATCACGGCCAGCGCGATCGTACCGAGTTCGTGGTGCCGCACGGCCGTGCCGACGAAACCGATCTCCTTGCCGGTCTCGTTGGTCACCGGCGTGTGCACCGCGGGCGGCTCGTCCGAGCTGATCCCGTCCAGGTGCAGCAGCACCATGCGGCGCGGCGGCCGGCCCAGGTTGTGCACGCGCGCGATCGTCTCCTGACCGCGGTAGCACCCCTTGTCCAGGTGGACCGCGGGCTCGATCAGCCCGACCTCGCTCGGCAGCGTCCGGTGGTCGGTCTCGAACCCGGCCCGCGGCAGGCCGGCCGCCACCCGCAGCGCCTCATAGGCCCACAGACCAGCCGGGGGTACGCCGAGCGCCGTCACCAGCGCCGCGACGCCCTCGCGCGGCACGATCAGGTCGAAGCCCAGCCGCCCGGCCCGCACGAACCCACCGGACGGCAGTTCACGCACCGCGTACCCACTGGTGGGTTGGGGTTTGAGCGTTCCGCTGGGGAACTTGGGGCCCGGCACCGGCTGCACCGACGGCGACGGCAGGCCGGAGACGCCGATCCGGGCCAGCGCCTCGGCCGCACGCGGGCCGGCCAGTGTGAGCACGGCGCGCTCCGCGGTCGCGTCGCGCGGCTCGACCCGGGTCAGGAAGACCATCTTGGACAGGAACGTGAGCAGGCCCGCGGTGCCGGCCGGCTCGGTGTCCAGCCAGACCGTCTCGCCGATCTCCGCGACGCCCGCGTGGTGCTCGACGTGCCCGTGCGGCGACAGCACCAGCAGCTCGGTGCCCTGGCCGTCGCGCAGGTCGGCGAGGTGCTGGGTGGTCAGCGAGTGCAGCCAGCCGGCCCGCTCCACGCCCGGCACGGCCAGTACGCCGCGGTGCGACCGGTCCACGATGCCCGCCTCGGTGTCGAGCAGGCGCTGCTCCCGGGCCGGGTCGCCGTAGTGGGCGGCCACGTCCGTGTATCCCTGCGCATCCGGCACGGACTCGTCCAGCTGACGGATCCCGATCGCGCCCGGCACGTCCAGCATCTACTTCTCCCTGCCGCTGTCTCCGCACTCGGCGCACGTGCCGAACAGGGCCACGTGCCCGACGTCCACGGTGAATCCTTTCTCGCGGGCGAGCTCATCGGCCAGCGGCGCCATCAGCATGGGGTCCATCTCACTCACCGCGCCGCAGTGCCGGCAGACCAGATGGATGTGCTGGTCCTGCCCGGCCGGGTGGTAGGTGGGCGAACCGTGCGACAGGTGGGTGTGCCGGACCAGCCCCAGCTCCTCCAGCAGCTCGAGCGTCCGGTAGACGGTGGTGATGTTGACGCCGGCGGCGACCTCACGCACGGCGTTGTGCACCTGCTCGGGGGTGGCATGGCCCAGCTCGTGCACCGCCTGCAGCACCAGCTGGCGCTGCGGCGTCAGCCGCAGTCCACGCTCCCGCAACATCTCGGCCAGCGTTGTTTCGGACACCGCCCGAGCATAGTCAGTAGACGAGTGCTTGGGCGCCCTCGGCGAGTGACTCCTCGACGAAGACCGCGGCGCCGGCGATCCGGACACCCTCGATCACGTCCGCCGGGCCGATGTCGCGGCGGGCCGCGCACTGTGTGCACAGCGTCACCCGGCCGCCGGCCAGCACCGCGTCCAGCAGGCCGGGCAGCGGTGCGGAGTGCGGCAGCTGGAACTCCGCGGCCCGGCCCGGCAGCGCGAACCAGGCGGACTCGCCGGTCAGCCACAGCGAGACGTCCACACCGGCCGCGACGGCGGTGGCGGCGACCGTGAAGGCCTGGGCGCAGCGCTCCGGTGCGTCCGCGCCGGAGGTCACCTTGATGACGAGAGATCGGGCCATGACGGTCAGCATAGGATGGGCCGGTCATGGTTACCGAGATCGGGTTTGTCAGCCTGCTGGTGGCGGGCTTCGGCGCGCTCGCGGGCGGTCTCGCGTATCTCGCCGTAAGGATTTCAAGGGGACGCTGGTGACTTCGCCGGACACATCGTCGGACAACCCGCTGCTGCCGCCGTGGGCCTCACTGGCTCCGGTGGAGTACGCGTACCCGTTCGAGGAGACGCACGACCTGCGCACCGGGCCGGATCTGCACCCGCACCTGCTGGGCCTGCTGCCGTACGTCGGCGTGTGGCGCGGCCGGGGCCAGGGCGGCTATCCGACGCTCGAGGGCGAGGACTTCCACTTCGCACAGGAGCTGCGGATCAGCCACGACGGCCGGCCGTTCCTGTTCTACGAGTCGCGCGCGTGGATCATCGACGAGGAGGCGAAGCCGATCCGCCCGGCCGGGCGGGAGATCGGCTGGTGGCGCCCGGTGGTGGTGAACGACCGGGTCACCGACGACGTCGAGGCGCTGATGACCAGCCCGACCGGCATCATGGAGATGTACCTGGGCAAGACCAAGGGCACCACCCAGATGGAACTGGTCACGGACCTGGTCGTGCGCACCTCCACCGCCAAGGAGGTGACCGCGGGCCACCGGCTGTTCGGCATCGTCGAGGGCGCGCTGCTCTACGCGTACGACATGGCCGCCGAGGGTCTGCCGCTCACCCCGCACCTGTCCGCCCGGCTGCTGCGCGTCGCGGGCTGAGGGCTCAGCAGGAGGTGGTCGCGGCGACCGCGATC
Organism: Catenuloplanes indicus; assembly: GCF_030813715.1. Taxonomy (NCBI): domain Bacteria; kingdom Bacillati; phylum Actinomycetota; class Actinomycetes; order Micromonosporales; family Micromonosporaceae; genus Catenuloplanes; species Catenuloplanes indicus. The sequence goes on along the minus strand of NZ_JAUSUZ010000001.1, from coordinate 5,366,691 downwards.
TCGCCGCCGTCGGCCACCTCCACCGCGACGCCCTCCCGCGCGCCGTCGGAATACGCGAACCGCCTGTCGCCGCTGGTCAGCACCAGCCCGGCGCGCGGTGTCAGCACGTCGCTCAGCACCGGCGCGCGTTCCGGGAAACCGGCCACCAGCGCGGTGGTGAGCGTCCCGCCGCCCGGGCAGGGCACGGACGCCGCGCTCTGCCGCGAGCCGGTCGCGCCCAGCGCCGCGAGCACGCCCTCGGCCCGGCCCGCCGACATCGGGTCCGCGGCCGGTTCAGCGACGGCCGGCAGCGGGCCGTCGACCGGCCGGCAGCCGCTCTCCAGCGCCACCCGCAGCACGCCCGGCTCCTCGACGATGCCACGCAGCCCGATGAAGTCACCGGCGTCCACCCGGAACGAGTTCGTGACCCCGGCGGCGTCCCGGCCCAGCCAGATCCGGTAGCCGGCCGGCAGCGCGCCCGCGGCGGCAACCCGCTCGATCAGCGGCGCCGCGTCCTCCGGTGCGATGTGGACGGTGGCCGCGCGGGTCAGTTCCGCGCCGTCCCGCGCGGTCGTCACGCGGCAGCCGGGCGCGATCCGCGGCGGCTGCAGCACGATCACCGGTCGTACGCCGCCGTCGCCCGGCCCTTCGGCCAGCTTCGCCAGCACGGTGCCGTACGCGCGCTCGGCCACCGGCACCGCCCGGTCCAGCGGCCGGTGGTCGCGCACGGTCGGCGCGTCGGTCCGGTACGAGTAGTACGCCAGGCCGGCGATCACCAGCACCCACGCGGTGACCGCGGCCGGCGCCACGCCCCGGCGCCGCCACCACGGGGAAACCTGGGCCTCGGTCACCGTGCCATGGTGTCAAAACGAGGAAAGCCGGTCCGCCCCGGGTGAGGGCGGACCGGCTCTGCGATCGGTGCGGTGACGTCAGTCGCCGACGGTCACCGCGAACTCGTTGAGGCCGCGGTCGGCGGAGACCGTCCGGTCGCCGTTGCCGTGGCGGGACAGGGCGCGCAGCGTCCACGAGCCCGGGGCGGCGAAGAACCGGAACTGGCCCGCGGCGGACGTGACGACCTCCGCGGTGAACTCGCCGGTCGAGTCGAGCAGGCGCACGTACGCACCCTGCACGGCCTCGCCCTCGGCGGAGGTCACCACGCCGGTGATCACGGTTTCCTTGGCCAGGTCGATGCCGGCCGGCAGCGGGGCGGACTGGTCGGGCGCGGCGCAGGTCGCGTCGGTGACAGCGGTCATGGTGATCACGCCTTTCCGGGCTCGTCGCCGAGGACCACGGGCACGCCGACGAGCGAGCCGTACTCGGTCCAGGAACCGTCGTAGTTCTTCACGTTCTGGTGGCCGAGCAGCTCCTTGAGCACGAACCAGGTGTGCGAGGAGCGCTCGCCGATCCGGCAGTACGCGATGGTGTCCTTGCCGTCGTCGAGCCCGGCGTCGCCGTAGATCTTCGCCAGCTCCTCGTCGGACTTGAACGTGCCGTCCTCGTTCGCCGCCTTGCTCCACGGCACGCTGACCGCGGTCGGGATGTGCCCGCCGCGCTGCGCCGACTCCTGCGGCAGGTGGGCGGGGGCGAGCAGCCGGCCCGCGTACTCGTCGGGGGAGCGCACGTCGACCAGGTTCTTGGTGCCGATCGCGGCCACGACCTCGTCGCGGAACGCGCGCAGCGACAGGTCCTGCTCCTGGGCCACGTAGGTGGTGGCCGGGCGGGTGACCTCGCCCTTCACCAGCGGCCGGGCGTCGAGCTCCCACTTCTTGCGGCCGCCGTCGATCAGCTTGACGTCGCGGTGGCCGTAGAGCTTGAAGTACCAGTACGCGTACGCCGCGAACCAGTTGTTGTTGCCGCCGTAGAGCACGACCGTGTCGTCGTTCGAGATGCCGCGCGCGGACAGCAGCGCCTCGAACTGCTCCTTGTTGACGAAGTCGCGGCGGACCTCGTCCTGCAGATCGGTCTTCCAGTTCAGCTTGATCGCGCCGGCGATGTGGCCGCCGTCGTAGGCGGTGGTGTCCTCGTCGACCTCGACGAAGACGACGCCGGGCGCGTCGATGTTCTTCTCGGCCCAGTCAGCCGAAACGAGTGCGGTGTCGCGACTCATCGAATCACTCCTTGTGAGGATTTGGTGGGTCGAGTCAGCGCGCGGATTTATCGGTGAGAGTTTGTCGCACCACGCGCGGGACCCTGTAGATGGAGGGTTCTCGTGTTTGTGCGACGGCGCCGGTGCCGGGCTCAGAGAGATCGAGTGCCACGCGGTCGCGCGACTCGATCGAGCCGACGCGCAGGCGTGAAGGCAGCCCCGCCGTCAGGAGACGCGGGGACAGAGGCAGGCGGCCACGCGGCACAGGTCGACCGCGCGCCTTTTAGTGAGCATCGTGCCCATGCGAAGGACCCTACCAGCGCGCCAAGGTCACGCACAGGGGCGACCACCATGCGGGAAGTCACGCCACCCGGAACACAGTTCGAAGATCCAGAAGCGGATTTTCCCGCTTCCGGCGTGATGCAGCCCGCATGCTCCCGCGGGCTTCCAGTCCCGCTGTGGCCGGGAAAACCTCCGCAGCCCGCGCCACGGATCAGTGAGCCGCCCGCCGGCGTCCGCGGGGTGCGCGCTGCCGGAGACCGTGAGATCCGCGCCGCGGATCCCACGGCACGACGGCTGCCGCGTGGGTTACCGCCGTACCACTGGGAAACCGCCGCACCACCGGGAAACCGACGCACCACGGGGAAACCGCCGCACCACCGGGAAACCGGCTCCGAAGCCGGCCGGAAAGCGGAGTTCCGGCGAAGTCTTTCCGGCCGGCGAGGTTGGCCCGCGGGAGCGAACGGGCGCAACCATGCCGGAAGCAGGTAGATCACGAATCTTGATCTTGATCTACCCGGATCATCAGGGCGTGTTTGGTGGACCTCGCCGCAGGCCGTCGGGATCCGCCGAACGAGCCCTAGGCGCCCTGGTTCAGCGGAACGTCCTTCGCGGTCGCGGTGACCTGCAATCCCTCGACGGCCGGCTTGATCTCGGTGACCTGCAGGCCGAACGGCAGCGCCGGGAGCGCCACGTTGAGCGAGAGCTGCTCCGCGTACCCGCTGATCAGGTTCTGGACCAGCGCGTTGTCCGGCAGCCCCTCGGCAGTGAGCGTGTCGAACCGGACCTGCACCGTGTTGTCCTGTACCGCGATGTTCGCCGTGCCCTTCAGCTCGACGCGCTGGCCGAGCACCTCGACCGGCAGCGTCGCGCCCAGCTTGCCGTCCTGCTGGGAGAGCGTGACGCCGTCCTGGCCGATCATGCCGGCCAGGCTGGTGTAGTCGATCGTGCCGACGCCGTTGACGTTCGACGCGACGATCTCACCCTGGCCGGTGCGCAGCGTGTCCAGCGGCGCGGAGACCCCGGTCGCGTCGATGTCGAGCGTCGGGATGCGGACCACGTCCGCCGCGCCGGGCACCTGGCCCTGCACCTCGCGCAGCAGCACGGATATCTCGTCGTACCGGCCGGCCAGCACCTGGGTCAGGAACGGGACGCCGCCCACGGACACCTCGGCCGGTTCGGCGCTGAGGCCCTGCGCGGCGAGCTGACCGTCGATCTCGGTGCCGATCCGGTTCTCCGCGTAGCCGTGCGCCACCCGGTCCGCGACCACCACCAGCACACCCAGCACGATCAGCAACACGATGAGCGTGATGAGCAACGCCCGTCCCCGCCGGCGGCGCCGCGGCCGCTCGACCTCAACCTGCTCGGTCGGCTGCTCGTACACCGTCACCGTCGCCTCCCAGCGCGCTCGTCAGACTTGAGTCTTGTTACGGAACCGGATACCCAACGGGCTCAGGTGAGGAACATGACAGACATCAGGTAGGCCATCGGCGCCGCTAGTGCGAAACCGCCCAGCGGCCCCTGCATGTGCCGGGCCAGGAACATGGTCGGCGCGTCACCGGCCAGCTGCCGGCCGGCCTCGGAGTAGTCGGTGGCGAGGTCCACCAGGCTGGCCGCACCGGCCGCGACCAGGCCGACCAGCGCGGCGCTGCCGGGGTCGAAGCCGACCTGGTAGCGGCCGATCACCGCGGCCACCGCGGTGCCGATCATGGTGCCGAGCACCACGCCCAGACCGCCGCGCGGCACGTGCGGCTCGAATCGGGGCCAGGCGAAGACCGAGTCGAGCGCGCGGGCCACCACCAGCGCGACACCGGCCGCGGTCAGGCAGACCACGATCGCCTGGGTGCCGGCCGGCTTACGGGTCAGCACGATCAGCATGGCCAGCACCACCACGCCGAGCACGATCAGCAGCGTGGAGAAGAACGACTCGCGCACCCGGGCGCGGTCCTGCGCGCGGAACAGCTGGCCGATCACGCCGGCCGCGAGACCGCCGACCGCCACCCAGGCGAGCGGACCGGCACCGGCCACCGTGGGCAGTACGGCGGCGGCGTCCGCGGCCAGCGCGGTGCCCACCGCCACGGTCGCGACCAGCGGGAGCGCGGGCGGCCGGGTCGCCATCGTCCAGGCCAGGATGAACAACAGCTGCACGCCGAAGACCACGGTCGCGTACGGCAGGCGCGCGTTGCCCGGACCGGACGTCTGCGCGCCGAAGATCAGGCCGATCGCCAGGAGCGCCGCGAACCCGGCGATCGCCAGTGAGAGCAGCCGGCGCACTTCGACCGGCTCGATCGGCTCCTCGTCCTCCTCCGCCTCGGCGGCGCGGCGCGCGTCGCCGACCAGGCTCGGCGCCTTCGGGAAGAAACCGGCGTCCTTGGACGGGCCCGCGGGGCGGTCGTCATCAGCTGCGGAGGGGAACACGAATGCGATGGTGCCAGACGCGGCAACAGCGACGCTCACCACGCTGATCGCGCATGTGTTCATCCGATGTCAATACCGCGTCCCCTTGCTCACTCCTTGAACTCGCAGGAGCGCTTTTGTTTAACGATCGGCTAAGGTAATGCCTTGACGCCCGTCAGCGATGCCGGGACCAACGCTGGTTTGGGGATCAGCCAGTTCGGGGTAGCCCGGCCTGAGCCTGGCGCCGCTACCGGTCACCTGCGCGGCCTCCCGCCGCCAGGACGGAGGTCTGTGTGGAAATTCTGCTGCTGGTGACGGCACGCGCGGGTGAACCGTCCGTCGTGCTTCCCGCCCTCGATCTTCTCCCCCACTCGGTGCGGACCGCTCCCCGCGACGTACGCACCCTCGTCTCCGGTCCGAGCCCGGACGCCGTCCTCGTGGACGCCCGCTCGGAGCTCGCCGAGGCCCGTGCCACCTGCCGCATGCTGCACGCCACCGGGCTGGGCGTGCCGCTCGTCGCGGTGGTGACCGAGGCCGGCCTGATCGCGCTGAACGCGGACTGGGGCGTCGACGACGTCATCCTGGCCAGCGCCGGCCCGGCCGAGGTCGAGGCGCGGCTGCGGCTCGCGGTCGGCCGGCTCACCAACGCGACCGCCGGTGCCGGTGGGCTGATCCGGGCCGGCGAGCTCTCGATCGACCCGGACACGTACGCGGCGAAGCTCAAGGGCCGCCCGCTCGACCTGACGTACAAGGAGTTCGAGCTGCTGAAGTTCCTCGCCCAGCACCCCGGCCGGGTGTTCACCCGCGACCAGCTGCTGCGCGAGGTCTGGGGCTACGACTACTTCGGCGGCACGCGCACGGTCGACGTGCACGTGCGGCGGCTGCGCGCCAAGCTCGGCTCGGAGTACGAGTCGATGATCGGCACGGTGCGCCAGGTCGGTTACAAGTTCGTGGTGCCGCCGAGCCGGCCGCTGCCGGAATCGGAGCTGGCCCCCATTCCGGTCGGGTAACGAATCCCTCGAAGTCTTCTACGGCCCGGCGGGCGCGGTGATCTACATCGCGCCCGCCGGGCCGTTTTCCGTGCGCCCGTGACCTGCAACTTTGATAACAGAGACGTCACGGCAACGACTCGTCACGATCTCGACTGGGACGATATAAGCGATATTTCGGTCAGGAGTCACTCGGTTCACGAAACGGACAACTGCCCCTCAGACGCAGGACACGTCGAGGCTGGGACCTGTTAAGTCCCTGTTCATTTACACCGGGCGTTACGGCTACCTGACGCTCCTAGCTTGCAATTCAGCCGGTGCGACTCCGGCGGCCGGGACGCCCAACCCGGCGAACCGTCCACTTGAAGGGAATTCCCACGGTGAAGCTCCACCGGCACGGCGCTCTCGCGTGCCTCGCCCTGACCACGACGCTCGCCCTGAGCGCCTGCGGATCGGACAACACGGAGACCGACGCGGCCGCGCCCGGCGCGTCCGCCCCCGCCGCCGCCAACTGCGCGACCGGCACGCTGAACGCTCAGGGCTCGTCCGCGCAGAAGAACGCGGTCGCTGAGTGGATCAAGGCCTACCAGACCGCGTGCGCCGGCTCGACCATCAACTACGAGGGTTCCGGCTCCGGCGCGGGCATCAACGCCTTCATCGCCGGCACCGCCGACTTCGCCGGCTCGGACTCGGCGCTCAAGGAAGACCAGCAGCCGAAGGCCGACCAGCGTTGCGCGGGCAACCCGGCCATCCACCTCCCGGCGGTCATCGGCCCGATCGCGGTCGTCTTCAACGTCGACGGCGTCGAGAAGCTCAACCTGACCCCGGCCACGCTCGCGAAGATCTTCGCCGGCAAGGTCACCAAGTGGAACGCGCCGGAGATCGCGGCCGACAACGCCGGCGTCACCCTGCCGGACGTCACCATCAACCCGGTCCACCGCTCGGACGAGTCCGGCACCACGGAGAACTTCACCAAGTACCTGGCGAAGGTCGCCGAGGCCGACTGGACCTACGAGGCCGCCAAGTCCTGGCCGGCCGACATCAAGGGTGGAACCGGCCAGAAGGGCTCGGACGGCATTGCCTCCGCCGTCGCCGGCTCGGCCGGTTCGATCGGCTACGTCGAGATGTCCTTCGCGGAGAACTCCGACCTCAACACCGCCGCCATCCAGAACGGTGCCGGTGAGTTCACCGAGCTGACCGCCGACGCGGCCGGCAAGACCATCGAGGGCGCCGAGGTCACCGGTACCGGTAACGACCTCAAGATGTCCATCGACTACGCCACCAAGACCGCGGGTGCCTACCCGATCGTCCTGGTGACCTACGAGATCGCCTGCTCCGCCGGCAACTCCGCCGACAAGCTCGCGCTGATCAAGGGCTTCCTCGGCTACGCGGCCAGCACCGAGGGTCAGGCCGCGCTGCTCGAGCTGGGCTACGCCCCGCTGCCCGAGACGGTGCGCGCCAAGGTCGAGACCGCCGTCGCGGCGATCGCCTGACGGTAGACAACCCCCCGATACGAACGCCTAAGACGGAGCGCGCTGATGGGTGACACCCCTCCCCGCTCGGTCGACGCCAGTGCCGGCGGCCCAGGTGGAAACACCAGGGCCGCCGGCCTCGCGGCGTCTGCCGATGGCCTTTCTGACAACAACTCCAGTAACGGCCGGCGCACCCCGCTCGGGGGGAACGGCGGCGGCACCGCGCTGCCGCGCGCCAAGGCCTTCGGCACCGAGCCGGCCTTCCGCGGCCTGACGCTCGCGGCCGGCACGACCGTGCTGGTCATCATCGTCGCCATCGCGGTCTTCCTGATCACCGAGGCGATCCCGGCGCTGCAGGCCAACGAGGAGAACTTCTTCACCTACAACAACTGGGCGGCCACCGGCACGCCGCCGCGGTTCGGCATCGCCGCCATCGTCTTCGGCACCGTGGTCTCCGCGGTCATCGCGCTGATCATCGCCGTGCCGATCGCGCTGGGCATCGCGCTCTTCCTGTCGCACTACGCGCACCGGCGGATCGCCACCGGTCTCGGCTTCGTCATCGACCTGCTCGCGGCCGTGCCGTCCGTGGTCTTCGGCCTCTGGGGCCGGTCGGTCTTCATCGAGCCGGTCCGCGACTTCTCGGTCTGGCTGCACACGTACTTCGGCTGGATCCCGCTGTTCGGCGGTGAGGGGCCGTACGGCAACTCGATCCTGCTGGGCTCGCTGGTTCTGGCGATCATGATCCTGCCGATCGTCACCTCGCTCTCCCGCGAGGTGTTCATGCAGACGCCGAAGCAGAACGAGGAGGCCGCGCTCGCGCTCGGCGCCACCAAGTGGGAGATGATCCGCACCGCGGTGCTGCCCTACGGCCGCCCCGGTGTGATCGCCGCCGTGATGCTCGGCCTCGGCCGCGCGCTCGGCGAGACCATCGCGCTGGCCATGACGCTCGGCTCGTCGTTCGTCATCACGGCGGACATCATCACCAACGGCGGCGTCACGATCGCGTCGAACATCGCCAACGGCTTCGGCGAGGCCAACGAGATCGGCCGCGGTGCGCTCATCGCGTCCGGTCTGGTCCTCTTCGCCATCACCCTGGTGGTCAACATGGCGGCCCGCATCATCATCTACCGCCGCCGCGAGTTCACGGATGTGGCCGCATGACACTTCTCGCCCCGGAACAGGACGACGTCAAGGCCGGCAGCCTGCACACCAAGCGGCTGCCCGGCTGGGCCGCGGTCGCCACCGCGGTCGCCGCGCTGGCCCTCTCCGCCGCGCTGGTGCTCGGCACCGGCATCGGCAACTGGGTGCTGGTCATCGTGCTCGGTGCGGTCTTCTACCTGATCGGCTTCTTCATCGCGGCCAACGCGGTGGAGGGCGTCCGGTCCGCGCGCAACCGCACCTGGAGCGCGCTGATCCACGCCGCGTGCGTGCTGGCGATCCTCCCGCTGGCCTCGGTGGTCTGGACGCTGATCTCGAACGGCGTCAACCGGCTCGACGCGGACTTCTTCCTCACGTCGATGAACAACATCGGCGCCCGGGACCCCAACGGCGGCGCCTACCACGCGATCGTGGGCACGCTGGAGCAGGTCGGCATCGCCGCGCTGCTCACCATCCCGCTCGGTGTGCTCGGCGCGATCTACCTGGTCGAGTACGGCCGGGGCCGGCTGGCGCTGGCGATCCGCTTCTTCGTCGACGTGATGACCGGTATCCCGTCGATCGTGGCCGGTCTGTTCGTGCTCGCGTTCTGGGTGCTGATCGTCACGCCGATCTTCAACGACGGCCGGCCGGGCTACTCCGGCTTCGCCGCCGCGCTCGCGCTCAGCGTGCTGATGCTCCCGACGATCGTCCGCTCCACCGAGGAGATGCTGCGGCTGGTGCCGGCGCCGCTCCGCGAGGGCGCGTACGCGCTGGGCGTGCCGAAGTGGAAGACCATCCTGCGGATCGTCATCCCGACCGCGCTGCCCGGCATCATCACCGGCATCATGCTGGCGATCGCCCGCGCCGCCGGTGAGACCGCGCCGGTGCTGCTGGTCGCCGGTGGTACCGCGGCGATCAACTTCAACCCGTTCGAGAACAACCAGTCGTCGCTCGCACTGTTCGTGTTCAGCCAGGCCACCGAATCGACGCGGTTCTCCCCGGACCGCGCCTGGACGGCGGCGCTCACCCTGGTGGCGCTGGTCCTGATCCTGACCATCGGCGCGAAGCTGCTCGCCCGCCGCAACCGGCTGACTCGCTGAAGCACCCCGAGGAGTAACCACCATGGCAAAGCGCGTCGAGGCGACGAACGTCAACGCGTTCTACGGCTCGTTCAAGGCCATCGAGAACGTCAACATGGTCGTCGAGCCGAAGACCGTCACCGCGCTCATCGGCCCGTCCGGCTGCGGCAAGTCCACGTTCCTCCGGTCGATCAACCGGATGCACGAGGTGCTGCCGAACGCCCGGGTCGAGGGCACGCTGACGCTGGACCAGGAGAACATCTACGACAAGCACGTGGACGTCACCGCCGTCCGCCGGCTGATCGGCATGGTGTTCCAGCGGCCGAACCCGTTCCCCACCATGTCGATCTTCGACAACGTGGTGGCCGGCCTGAAGCTGAACGGCGTCACCAAGAAGTCGGTGCTGCAGGAGGCCGCGGAGAAGTCGCTGCGGTCGGCGAACCTCTGGGACGAGGTCAAGGACCGGCTGGAGAAGCCGGGCGCCGGCCTCTCCGGCGGTCAGCAGCAGCGTCTCTGCATCGCGCGCACCATCGCGGTCGAGCCGCAGGTCGTGCTGATGGACGAGCCGTGCTCCGCGCTCGACCCGATCTCCACGCTGGCGATCGAGGACCTGATCTTCAAGCTGAAGGACCGGTTCACGATCATCATCGTCACGCACAACATGCAGCAGGCGGCGCGCGTCTCGGACCGCACCGCGTTCTTCTCGATCGACAAGACCGGTGACCCGGGGCGCCTGATCGAGTACGACGACACCCAGAAGATCTTCTCGAACCCGAGCGTGAAGCGGACCGAGGACTACATCACCGGCCGCTTCGGCTGAGCCTTCACGACCCACATGCCCCGGGGGTACGTACCCCCGGGGCATTTTGCCGTTCAGAGCTCGATGGACAGGTGGCCGTCGACCGCGCGCGGCATGACCGGGGTGGACGGATCGCGGGTCGCGGCGGCGGCCAGCGCGCCCGCCAGGTCACCGGCCGCGTCGAGCTGGCGCAGCGTGACCGCGGTGGGCGGCAGCATCGCCCATTCACCGGCGGCCAGCCGGTCCAGCGCGTCCCGCGGGGTCACCCAGGCCGTGTCGTCCGACTCCGTGGTCAGCGCGCGCGGGTCGGCGCCGGGCGGCAACGCGACCAGGTAGAAGTACGTGTCGAAGCGGCGCGGCTCGAACTCCGGCGTGATCCACCGGCTCCACGGCGTCAGCGCGGCCGGGTCGAGCAGCACGCCGGCCTCCTCCGCCACCTCGCGCGCGGCCGCCTCCGGCGGCGTCTCACCGGGCTCCGCGCTGCCGCCGGGGAACGCCCACACGCCGCCGAAGACCATCGCGGACGCGCGGCGCATCACGTACACCCGCATGGGGCGCGTGGGTTTGATCATGACGACGGTGGCGGCGACGCGCGGCACGGCCGGGGTCTCCCCCGAGTCGGCGAAGCGGCGCATGCGGTCGACCATGGGCGCGGGCAGGGGCCACAGCTCAGCCATTCCGCGACCCTAACCCGTCGCGCGGTCGGATAGCGTGCGTCACATGAATGATCGACCCGTTCGCTGGGGCATCCTGGCCACCGGCGGCATCGCCGCCTCGTTCGCGGAGGACCTGAAGCTGCTGCCGGACGCGGAGCTGGTGGCCGTCGGCTCGCGGTCGGCGGAGTCCGCGCGGGCGTTCGCCGGCACGCACGGTATCCCGCGCGCCCACGGCAGCTGGGCCGAGCTGGCCGCGGACCCGGACGTCGACGTGATCTACGTGGCGACGCCGCACTCCGCGCACTTCGAGGCCACCATGACCTGCCTGGACGCGGGCAAGGCGGTGCTCTGCGAGAAGCCTTTCACGCTGGACGCGGCGCGTGCCCGGCAGATGGTCGCACGCGCGCGGGAGAAGAACGTACTGCTCATGGAGGCGATGTGGACGCGCCTCAACCCGGTGGTGCGGCGCGCGGTGCAGCTGGTCGAGGACGGCGCGATCGGCGAGGTGACCACCGTGTCGTCCGACTTCGGCGTGTCCGGGCCGTTCCCGCCGGAGCACCGGATGCGTGCCCGGGCGCTGGGCGGCGGCGCGCTGCTGGACCTGGGCGTCTACCCGATCGCGATCGCGCTGCTGTTCCTCGGCAAGCCGGACCACGTGCGCGCCTGGGCGAAGCTCGGCCCGGAGGGCACGGACGAGAACACCGCGATGATCTTCGGGTACGACCGGGGCGCGGTCGCCACGCTGACCTGCGGCATCCTGGGCGCCACGCCGAACAGCGCGGTGATCAGCGGCAGCGCCGGGCGGATCACGCTGCACGACCCGGCGTTCGTGCCGCGCGCGATGACACTGCACCGGGCCGGCGCCGAGCCGGAGGTGTTCACCGAGGAGTTCCCGGGCAAGGGCTACCAGTTCGAGGCCGCGGAGATCAACCGGTGCCTGCGGGCCGGGCTGACCGAGAGCCCGGCGATCCCGCACGCGCTCACGCTCGACGTGATGGGCCTGCTGGACGACGTCCGTGCTCAGATCGGCCTCTCCTACGACTGACCGGCCGTGCGGTCCCTCCCCGCCGCGCGGGGAGGGACCGTGGCTCAGCCGAACAGCGGTGCGACCACGAAATAGGTCAGGCAGGCGATCAGCGCCGCCGCCGGGAACGTGGTCACCCAGGCGATCACGATGTTGCCGGCCACGTTCCAGCGGACCGCGGAGAGGCGCTTGGTCGCGCCGACACCCATGATCGCGCTGGTGATGGTGTGCGTGGTGGAGATCGGCGCGTGCAGGACCAGCGCGTTGAAGTAGAGCACGCTGCTGGCCACGGCCTCGGCCGCGAAGCCCTCCGGCGGGCGCAGGTCGATGATCTTGCGACCGAGCGTCCTTATGATCCGCCAGCCACCGGCGTAGGTGCCGGCCGCCAGCATCGCCGCGGACGTCCAGAACACCCACTCCGGGATGTGCGTCTTGTCGTCCGCGAAGCCGCCGGTGTAGAGCGCCAGCACCACGATGCCCATGGTCTTCGCCGCGTCCTGCATGCCGTGACCGACCGACATCGCGGCCGCGGACGCGGTCTGCGCCCAGCGGAAGCCGCGGTTCAGCTTGCCCGGCTGGCCCTTCCGGAACAGCCACAGCAGCGCGATCATCACGACGAAGCCGAGCGCGGCGCCGACCAGCGGCGACAGCACCATCGGGATCAGCACCTTCTCCACGATGTTGCCCCACTGCACGGAGCCACCGGCCGCGAACAGCGTGGCGCCGACCAGGCCGCCGAAGAGCGCGTGCGAGGACGACGAGGGCAGCCCGAAGTACCAGGTGATCAGGTTCCAGGTGATCGCGCCGATCACAGCGGCGAAGAGCACGCCGAGGCTCTCCACACCGGTAGGCAGGTGCACCAGGCCGTCGCCGACCGTCTTGGCCACGCCGGCGCCGAAGTGCGCGCCGACGAAGTTGCCGACCGCGGCCATCGCCAGCGCCACGCGTGGCGTCAGCGCCCGGGTGGAGACGCTGGTCGCGATCGCGTTCGCCGCATCGTGGAAGCCGTTGGTGTAGTCGAACACCATCGCCACCACGATCACCGCGATAACAGCGATGAGCTCGGGACTCATGACTCCTTGACCGCGATCGTCTCGACGGTGTTGGCCACGTGCTCGAACGCGTCGCAGGCCGCCTCCAGCTCGTCCGCGACCTCCTTGAGCTTCAGCACGGTGAGCGCGTCGTACTCACCGGAGAAGAGCCGGACCAGCAGCATCCGGTACGCCCGGTCGCCATCGTTCTCCAGCCGGTTGCACTCGATCCAGTACTCCTCGAGGTCCTTCAGCGCGCGCAACTTCGGCATCGCGGCCGCGGTCAGCTTCGCCTGCTGGTCCAGCACATTGACCAGCTCGTGCAGCTCGCGCGGCAGCGTCGGCAGCTTGGTCAGGCCGTAGAGGTAGAGCAGATTGCCGACCGCCTCGAGGTGGTCCATCACGTCGTCCAGCTGCGAACCGAGGGAGTAGATGTCCTCCCGGTCGAACGGCGTGACGAACGTGGAGTTGATCTTCTTGTACAGCTCGTGCGTGATCGCGTCGCTGTCGTGCTCGACCTCGGTCAGCCGCTCGCTGACCGACTGCACGTCGACGCCCGGCAGGGACAGTTCGTTCAGCAGCTCGGTGCCGCGAACCAGGTTGTGCGCGGCTCTGGTGAAGAGCTCGTAGAAGGCGCCCTCGACGGGACGGAAGGAAAACTTCACGGACTGAACCTCGCTGCGTCTGGCCGGCGTTCCCGCGGCCGGGGCTGTTCGCGGCAGGTCGACATCGATCCTGCGCAGGTGATGCTAAGGAACGGTGCGCGTGCGTAAACCCCCGGATACCGCTTGCATCACGCCATTCAAGTCGCGTTCACCGCTTATTAACCTTGATGTGACCCAGCGCGATGTTACGGGTACATTTCGTAGACTACGTCGATCGAGGCGTGACCACCGGCCGTTTCGGCCGCCGCGCCGTGCGCAGGTATCGGGCGAGCGCGGGGAGATTCGCGTCACCGATCAGGTCCACGCCGGCCGCGGCCAGTTCCGCCCAGCACGCCGTCCGGATCCGCCGCGTGCGGTGCGGCACGCCGAACAGCCGCACCCGGCGGCCGTCCTCGTGCGCCTGCCGGACCAGGTCGTGCAGCAGGTACCGCTCCTCGGCGGGGATCGGCTCCTCACCGTCCCAGCCGAACCGCCACGACCAGTGCTCGCTCACCATCGGCACCAGCGCGGCCGGCGCCTCCTCCGCACCGAGGTCGTCGAACGTACCGTCCGCGAAGAGGTGCCGGCCCGGGTCGGCGGCCAGCACCTCGCGGACCTCCGGCGTGCCGGAGACCAGCACGGTGACCGCGCCCGGGACCACCCGGCCGTCGACCGCGCGGGTGACCAGCCCGGGATGCGCGGCCACCTCCTCGTGCAGACACCCCAGAAGATCCCGCACCGGTACGGCCGGGGCCAGCTCCAGCACCAGCCCGAACGGCGGCGTGGGACCGTGGTGCACGCGCCCGCCGCGGCGCCGCGCCCGGTCGAGCAGCGGGCGGAGCAGCAGCCGGCCGACCGGGCGCCCGCGCACCAGCGGCCGACCGTCCGGACCGGCCTGGACCGGGATGGAGGCGCTGCCGTACCCCCGGCGCAGCGCGTCCCCGAGCGGGTCGCGACGGCCAGGGTCGAGCAGCGCGTGGCTGCCCGGCAGGTAAGGGCGCGGGCGGCGGATCATGGCCAGCCCGATCGCGGCGGCACCGCCGGTTCCGGCCAGCCCGACCAGCCCGCTGGCGACCGTCGACACGCTTCCCGTCATAACGACAAATAGTACGAAAGGCATTAAACGCTTGGTCACATTTCGTTGGGCATGCGCTCACCCAGTGGCAGGATGAACCGGCCGAGGTCGATGGAGGAGGCGCTGGTGACGGATCTCGCCACCGAGTTCGAGGCCGAACGGGCGCACCTGGCCTCGGTCGCCTACCGCATGCTGGGCAGCCGCGCCGAGGCGGAGGACGTGGTGCAGGACGCCTGGCTGCGCTACGCGGCCGCGCTCGCCGACCCGGCCGCCCGCGCGGAGATCCGCGACCTGCGCGGCTGGCTGACCACTACCACCGCCCGGCTCTGCCTGGACGTGCTGCGCTCCGCGCGCGTGCGCCGCGAGGCGTACGTCGGCCCGTGGCTGCCGGAGCCGATCGTCGAGCGCATTCCGGACGGCGACGCCGACCCGGCCGAGCGCGCGGCCCGCACCGACCAGGTCGGGCTGGCGCTGCTGGTGGTGATGGAACGGCTGACGCCGGAGCAGCGGGTGGCGTTCGTGCTGCACGACATGTTCGCGGTGCCGTTCGACCGGATCGCCGGCACGCTCGGTGTCTCCGCGGCGTCCGCCCGCCAGCTGGCCTCCCGTGCCCGGCGCGCGGTCGCGGACGGCGAGCCGCGGCACACCGCCGGCCTGGCCGAGCAGCGCCGCGTGATAGCCGCATTCCTGGACGCCGCCGACCGCGGTGACCTGGCCGCGCTGATCGCGGCGCTGGACCCGGACGGCGTGGCGATCAGCGACGGCGGCGGGCACGTGACCGCGAGCCGCCGCCCGGTGACCGGCGCGGAGAAGGTGGCCCGGTTCGTGGCCGGGCTCTGGGGCCGCCGGGACGGGAGACTCAGCCGGCTGCGGGTCGAGCCGGTGCTGGTCAACGGCGACGCTGGGCTGCTGCTGGAGGGCACCTGGGCGGACGGCCGGCCGTACCGGCAGGTGGCCTCGTTCGCGGTCGCGGACGGGCGGATCACCGGCCTGTTCAGCCAGCTCAACCCGGAGAAGCTGACCGCGGTGCCGGCTCAGGGGTGAGCCGGCACCGCGGTCGGTCTCAGCGGGGCAGCGCCTCGCGAGACCGCCAGGCCGTGCCGAGCGAGGTCTTGCCGTTCGTGCGCAGCAGCGAACCCTCGTAGAGGCGGGCCGCGGCGACCAGCATCGCGGCCGCGGCCAGCACCAGCAGCGCCAGCGCGACGAACGGCTCCCACACCGCGGCGTCCTCGGTGAACAACCGGACCGGCATCGCGATCGGCGCGGAGAACGGGATGTACGACATGATCGTCATCGCCAGCGGGTTGCCGCTGAGGAAGATCACTCCGAAGAACGGCAACATCACCGCGAGCTGCACCGGCGTGGAGACGCTGTTGATGTCCTCCTGCCGGCTGACCAGCGCGCCGGTGACCGCCCACATCGCGGCCAGCAGCACGAACCCGACCACGAAGAACGGCAGGAACCAGCCGATCGCCGGTGCCAGCAGGTTCAGCAGGCTCACGCCGCCGGAGGTCTCACCGCCGGCGAACCGCATGCCGCCGATCGACACCAGTGCGAGCAGCGCGATCTGGCCGAACGCCAGGATCGTGCCGGCCAGCACCTTGCCGGCCAGCATCACCCGCGGCGGCACGCTGGACACCAGGATCTCGACGATCCGGGTCTGCTTCTCCTCGGTGATGCTCTGCGCGATCTGCAGGCCGAACATCAGCGACGTGAAGAAGAAGACCATCGCGAACAGGTACGGGATCAGGAACGCCAGCGCGCCGGACACCGCGTCCGCGTCGAGCAGGCGGACCTCGGGCGCGGTGCTCAGCGCGGACACCACCTCTTCCGGCGCCTCCTGCATGGCCAGCACCACGCCGTCGACCACGGCCGAGTCGACCTCGCCGGCGCGCACCAGGCGCTCCGCCTCGGCCGCATCCGGCACCTCGCGGACCTCCAGGCCGACGGTGGTGAACCGGTCGGCCGGCGTACCGGCGACGATCGCCACGCTGGACGCGCTGCCACCGATCAGCGACGGCACGACCGTACCGGCGATCGCGAAGACCAGCAGGAACGCCGTACTGATCAGGAAGGCCTTGTCCCTGATCTTGACCTTGATCTCGCGCGCGGTGACGAGCCGCGTCGCCTCCCAGTTCGACAACTGACGGCCGTTGCTCATTGCGTCACCTCTCGGAAGATCTCGGCCAGCGTGGGGACGACCGGGCGGAACGTACGGACCGGGCCGCGGGCGAGCGCGTCGCGCAGCAGCTCCTGATCGTCGGCGCCGTCCTCCAGCTCGACGACCGCGCGGCGGCCGTCCAGGTCGACCATCGTGGTGGCCGGCCGGTCGCGCAGCCACCCCAGGTCGGAGTCGACGGCCAGCTCGAACTGGCGGCGGGCGTACCGGGTGCGCAGCGCCTCCCGCTCACCGGCCGCGCGGATCGTGCCGTCCGCGATGATCACCAGGTCGTCGCAGAGCCGCTCGACCACGTCGAGCTGGTGGCTGGAGAAGAGCACGGCCGTACCGGCCCGGGCCCGCTCCCGCAGCACGGTGACGACGTTGTCGACCGCCATCGGGTCGAGGCCGGAGAACGGCTCGTCGAGGACCAGCACCTCCGGGTCGTGCACCAGCGCGGCGACCACCTGGGCGCGCTGCTGGTTGCCGAGCGACAGCGTCTCCAGCGTGCTGTCCGCGCGCTCGCCCAGCCCGACCCGCTCCAGCAGGTCGTCCGCGCTGCGCTTCGCCTCGGCCGCGCTGAGCCCGTGCAGCCGGCCCAGGTAGACGACCTGCTCGCGGACGGACATCTTCGGGTAGAGGCCCCGTTCCTCGGGCATGTATCCGAACGCCTGGCGCTCGGCCCGGGTCAGCGGCACGCCGCCCCAGGTGACCTCGCCGGAGTCCGCGGCGAGCACGCCGAGAACGATCCGCATCGTGGTGGTCTTGCCGGCGCCGTTGGCGCCGACGAAACCGGTCATGCGTCCCGCGGTCACGTCGAACGTGACGTCCTTCAGCACCTGCCGGCCGGCGAAGCTCCGGTCGACCGCGCTCACGCTGAGCACCTTCGTCATGCTCGTAACGCTATTGGCCGGAGATCCTTCCGGCGTCCGGCACGCGACGGATCGTGCGGGTCAGCCTCGGGAGGGACCCACCACGCCGTTCTCGTACGCGAAGACCACGGCCTGCACCCGGTCACGCAGGCCGAGCTTGGTCAGCACCCGGCTGACGTGCGTCTTCACGGTCGCCTCGCCGAGGAACAGCTGCTCCGCTATCTCCGCGTTGGTGCAGCCGCCGGCCAGCAGCACCAGCACCTCGTTCTCCCGCGGGGTCAGCTCGCCCAGATCGGCCTTCTTCTGCGGCGTGACCTCGCCCGGTCGCGCGAAGGTGGCGATCACCCGGCGGGTGAGCTGCGGATCCAGCAGCGCCTCGCCGCGGGACAAAATGCGCACGGCGTCGATCAGCGCCTCCGGCGTACCGGTCTTCAGCAGGAACCCGCTGGCACCCGCGCGCAACGCCGCGAACAGGTAGTCGTCCCGGTCGAACGTGGTCAGGATCAGCACGGCCGGGCCGTCCCCGCCGGTGCTCGCGGTGATCCGCCGGGTGGCCTCCAGACCGTCCACACCGGGCATCTCCACGTCCATCAGGATCACGTCCGGGCGCAGCTCCGCGGCCCGGTCGACCGCGGCCAGGCCGTCCGACGCCTCGCCGACCACCTCGATGTCGTCCTCCGTCTCGAGGATGACCCGGAAGCCGCTGCGCACCAGGTGCTGATCGTCGGCCAGCAGAACGCGGATCACGCCGCGACCTCCTTCTTCGTCAGGGGGAAACGGGCGCGCACCCGGAAGCCGCCGCCCTCGCGCGGCCCGGTCTCCAGCACACCCTCGTGCGCGGCCACCCGCTCGCGCATGCCGATCAGGCCCATGCCGCGCGTGTTCGGCGTGCCGATCACCCGACCGGAGTCCGCCACGTCGATCTCCAGCTCGCGGCTCAGATAGCGGATCCGTACGTCCACGTCGACCGGCCCGGCGTGCTTCAGCGTGTTGGTCAGCGCCTCCTGGACGATCCGGTACGCCGCGACCGACACCGACTCCGGCACCTCCACGGCCGGTTCGCCGTAGACGCCGTGCTCGATCCGCAGCCCGGCCTGGCGCGAACTCTCCAGCAGCTCCGGCAGGTCGTCGATGCTCTGCACCGGCGGCAGCGTCGCGTCCCCGTCCGTCGCGCGCAGCACGCCCAGCATGCGGCGCAGCTCGTCGACCGCGGTCCGGGCCTCCTGCTCGACCGCGGCCAGCGCGGTGCGTGCCTTGCCCGCGTCCTTCTCCAGCACCCGGCGGGCCGCGGCGGCCTGCACGCCCATCACGGCCACGTGGTGCGCGACCACGTCGTGCAGCTCGCGGGCGATCCGGACCCGCTCGCCGAGCACCGCGCGCTCGGACTCCTTCTCCTGCGAGCGGCGCAGCTCCTCAGCGCGCTCGACCAGCAGGTGGCGGTCGTGCGCGGCGGTCCAGCCCTCCTCACCGAAGTAGTAGGCGAATCCGAAGTAGAGCGCGTTGACCAGGATCTGCACCATGATCGCGGCGATCAGCGGCGGCAGCGGCCCGGCAGCGGTGGAGAACGCGTCCGGCGGCATGTCCGAGGCGGAGATCGCCATCGAGGTGAACAGCCAGCCGAACATGCCGACGATGACGATCACGCGCGAGATCACCGACCAGCGCCGGTTCCGGCTCCAGGCACCGGCCGTGTAGATCGCGGTGAACAGCACGATCTGCGACACCTGCGCCTCCTGCGCGTGCCGGATCTGGCTGCCGATGAACGCGACCGCGATGATCAGCATCACCGGTTCCGGGAAACGGCGGCGCCAGATCAGCGGCAGCGTGGACGCGATCGCCCAGGCCGCCTGCTCGGGCCGGGACGGCGGGTCGTCGAACAGCAGGAACCCGGCGCTCGTGGAGAGCACCAGGTTGAACGTGCTGCCCACCATCGCGGCGATGCCGATGAGCATGTCGTTGCGCCGCTGGTCGGCGGTCGGTCCCGGCCGCCGCCACGTCTGATCCCCCGCCGTCGTCGTCACGCGCTCAGTGTCCACGACCACGGCCAGCCGTCCAAGATCAGGTGACCAGCGCGAGCCACTTGCGGTAGGCGGAGGCGAACGGCTCCGTCCCGTCGCCCAGCGCGCCGAGCAGCCAGTCCGCGGCCAGATGCGCCTCCCGGACCAGCTCCTCCGGATACCCGAAGCGCTCCCGGTGCTCCGCGAACTCGTCCTCGTCGCGCAGCTCCACCAGGCCGGTCGCGCGCCGCCGCACCACATCCAGATCAAGATCTATGAGGTGTACGGTGTCGCCCTCCCACCGCGCCCGGGTGGTGATGTCGCAGTAGACCTCACTGGTACGCGGCGGCGGGTTGAACATGCCGGTCCAGTGCGCGCTGTGCGGCACCAGCAGGATGAACGGGATGCGCTCCACAGAGGCCCGACCGTGATAGACGCTCGGCGTGCCCGCCGTCACACCCAGCCAGACACCGAGGTCGTCCTCGGCCAGGCGGCGCGCGGGGTAGTCCCGGTGTGCGGTGCCGTCGTACTTCTGGTAGACCACCCGGACCACGTCTGACATGAGCGAACCTTAACCGATTCGATCGACCCGGCTGCGCGATCATGACCGGTCCTCGCAGGGCGTTGCAGAAAGTTGCGCTAATTGACGGCAAGTCGTAGCCGTGGCGCGTTTCGCGGGCACCGGGCGGCCGGAAACGTCGGTGGGTCCCGGTATCTTTCCCCGGGTGACTGACGAGACCACCCCGACGCCGACCCCGCCGCCGTCGCCACGCCGGCGCAAGAGCCGCGAGCGTGCCGGTGAGCTGCTGGCCGCCGCCGTCGGCGCGGTCCCCGGCGGCTCCTCCCGCCAGGGCCAGGTGCAGATGGTCGAGGCGATCGCGGACGCGATCGCCGACAAGGAGCACCTGCTGGTCCAGGCCGGCACCGGCACCGGCAAGTCGCTGGGCTACCTCACGCCCGCGCTGATGGTCGAGGGCCCGGTCGTCGTCTCCACCGCCACGCTCGCGCTGCAGTCCCAGCTGGTCGACCACGACCTGCCCCGGCTGGCCAAGGCCGTCAAGCCGGTGCTCGGGCGGGAGCCCACGTTCGCCGTGCTCAAGGGCCGTCACCACTACCTCTGCCTGGCCAAGCTGGAGAACTCGCAGGAGGACGAGCCGGAGGACGAGGGCCTCTTCGAGGTCGACGCCCACTCCCGGCCGGCGGCCGCGGCCGGCGGTGGCTGGCTCGGCGAGTCCGGCAAGCTCGGCAAGCAGGTCGAGCGGGTGCACGACTGGGCGATGGAGACCGAGACCGGCGACCGCGACGAGCTCGACCCCGGCGTCGACGACCGGGTCTGGCGGCAGGTGTCGATGCCCGCACGCGAGTGCGTCGGCGCGGCCCGCTGTCCGTACGGGGAGGAGTGCTTCGCCGAGGCCTCCCGCGCCCGGGCCCGCGAGGCGGACGTGGTGGTCACCAACCACAGCCTGCTCGCGGTCGACATGCTCGCCGGCCGGCACATCGTGCCACCGCACAAGCTGCTGGTCATCGACGAGGCGCACGAGCTGGCCGACCGCGTGTCGTCCGCGTCCCAGGCCGAGCTGACGCCCGAGTCAATCACGGCTGCGGCCCGGCGCGCCCGCCCGGTCGTCCCGGTCGACGTGCTCACCTCGCTGGTCGAGGCCGGCGACGCGCTCACGGTCGGCCTCGCCGAGGCGCCCAACGGCCTGATCACCGGCAAGCTGCCGCAGGCGCTGGCCGAGGCGTGCACACTGATCGACGCGGCCACCCGGCGCGCGCTCGAGTCGATCGGCGACGTCAAGTCCGACGACCCCGACCCGGTCCGCAAGCAACAGGCCAAGGCCGTGCTCGACGAGATCGGCAATACCGCGCAGCGCCTGCTGGAGGGCAGCGACCACGACGTCGCCTGGGTGGAGAAGCACGACACCGGCACCCGGCGCGCGCTGGTCGTGGCGCCGCTGTCGGTGGCCGGCCTGCTCTCCGAGACGCTCTACGAGGAGCGCACCGTGGTCGCCACCAGCGCCACGCTCGCGCTCGGCGGCCGGTTCGACCTGGTCGCCCGCTCGCTCGGCCTGCCACTCGGCCCGGTCAAGCCGACGCCGATCGCGGCCGCCGCCGCGGAGGCCGCCCGCCCCGCCAACGCCGCCACCAAGCCGCCGCCGCCCACCGCGGGCCCCGGCTGGCGCTCGCTCGACGTCGGCTCCCCGTTCGACTACCCCAAACAGGGCATTCTGTACGTGGCCGCGCACCTGCCCCGCCCCACCGCGTCCGGCCTGCCGGAGGCGACCGGCGAGGAACTGCTCAAGCTGATCACCGCGCTCGGCGGGCGTACGCTCGGGCTCTTCTCCTCCCGCAAGGCCGCGCAGCAGGCGGCGGAACTGGTTCGCGCACGCACCACGATCCCGGTGCTGCTCCAGGGCGAGGACGCACTGCCGGTCCTGGTCCGCCGCTTCCGTGCGGAACGCGACACCTGCCTGTTCGGCGTGATGTCACTGTGGCAGGGTGTGGACGTGCCCGGCGACGCGTGCCAGCTGGTCATCATCGACCGGCTCCCGTTCCCCCGGCCGGACGAGCCACTGGCCGCCGCCCGCTCCGCCGCCGTCGACGCCGCTACCGGGTCCGGCACCGGATTCTCGTCGGTCAGCGTCCCGATCGCCGCGGTCCGCCTCGCCCAGGGCGCCGGCCGCCTGATCCGCGCCGCCGGCGACAAGGGCATGGTCGCGGTCCTCGACTCCCGCCTGGAGAACGCCCGCGGCTACGGCCCGTTCCTCCGCAAGACACTGCCCCCACTCTGGTACACCACCCGCCCCGACGTCGCCCTCGGCGCCCTCCAGCGCCTCGCCAAGTCCTGACCCCAACCCACCCTCACACCCGCTCCGCCGCCCCGACCGCCCCGCGGGCGCCCACCTGCTGCACCCGGCCCGCGTGCGCGCTCCGCGCGGCCGGGCGCAGCCAACAGGCGCAGCCAACAGGCGCAGCCAACAGGCGCAGCCAACAGGCGCAGCCAACAGGCGCAGCCAACAGGCGCAGCCAACAGGCGCTTCGCGCCGGAAATATCGCCATATAAAGTCGCGGTGTTCTCGATCGCCTTCGCGAAGCGGCACCATCCGCACTAAGTGATCAATCAGTGGAGCGAAAAAGATATCAACTTCGATTTTTGATCTCCTTTTCGCTCCACTGATTGATCACTTAGGCTGCGGGCCAGAATGCGTTGCGATCGCCCCAGTAATGCTGGGTAGAGTGCGGAACTGCTTTATGTCGAAATTTCGGGCACGAAGTGCCCGAAAATCACGATCACGCGGACCGCAGGCCGACCGGCGCCGTGGACCGGGTCTCGCTGTCGGCCGAACCTAACCACGGGCCGAGCCACCCCGCTGAGCAGGATTAATTCGCAGGCCGAGCCGCATCTCGGACCTGAACACCGCATGCCGAGCCGCACCGCGGACCGGAACGCACCACGGACCGGAACCCACCACGGACCGCAACGGGAAACGGACAAGCGAGATTGGTCGAGTTGGCTGGGGCGTTCCGGTCGACGGGAAAGGTGTGAGGAGTTTTGGGGGCGGCGGCGGGACTGGCTCCGGCGCGGTGGCCGGAGCGGAGCGCTAGCGGAGTCGGAGGCCGCCGCGCGGTTTGCCCGCGGGAGCATGCGGAAAGCAGCCACGCCGGAAGCGGGAAAATCCGTCCTTATACGGTTTTCGGGTTGACGACGATCGCGTCCGGTGGGACCTCGGGGCGCGTGTCGGAGGTGAGGCGGCGGACCGCGGTGTTGAGGACCGCGATCAGCGGGACCGCTACAAGCGCGCCGGTGATGCCGGCCAGGACGACGCCGGCGGCGATGCCGACGATGACGGCCAGGGGGTGGATGGCGACCGCGCGGCCCATGATGAGGGGCTGGAGGATGTGGCCCTCGACCTGCTGGACGGCGATCACCACGCCCAGGATGATCAGGGCGGTGACCCAGCCGCTGTCGACCAGTGCGACCAGGATCGCGACCGCGCCGGAGACGGTGGCCCCGACGATCGGGACGAACGCGCCGAGGAAGACCAGGGCGGCCAGCGGGAACGGGAACGGCACGTCGAAGACGAAGAGGAAGAAGCCGATGCCGACCGCGTCGATGAACGCGACCAGGACCGTGGCACGCACGTAGGAAACGAGGGTGCGCCAGGCGGCCTCGCCGGCGTCGGCCATCCGCCAGCGGGCGTTGACCGGGAACAGGCGGACCGTGAACCGCCAGATCCGGCGGCCGTCGCGGAGGAAGAAGAACGTCGAGAACAGCACCAGCAGCGCGCCGGTGAAGAGCTCGAACACGGTGGCCGCGGTGGAGACCGCGCCGGTGGTGAGCGCCTGGGTGTTCTGGTCGAGCCACTGCTGGCCGGTGTTGAGCGCGGTGTTGAACTGTTCGTCGTCCAGGCGCAGCGGGCCTTCGCGCAGCCAGTCCTGGATCTGCCGGATGCCGACCGTGGCGTTCTGGCTGAGCTGGGGCAGGCCGTCGACGAACTGGGTGACCACCATGGTGAGCGTGCCCGCGACCGCGCCGAGGCCGGCGACCAGCACCAGCGCGGTCGCCAGCGAGCGTGGGAAGCGCAGCCGGAGCAGCCAGCCGACCGCGGGCGTGAGCAGTGCGGAGAGCAACAGCGCCACGGACAGCGGGATCACCACGATGCGGATCGTGGCGAGGAAGCGGAGCAGCACGTAGCCGATCACGCCGACCACGATCAGCCGCCATGACCAGGCCGCGGCCAGGCGCAGCGCGTGCGGGACCTCGGCGTCGTCGCGGCTTATCGTCGACGTGTGGGTGATCTCGGGTGGGTCCTCGGACGGCGGCACCTCGATCATCGCGGGCGGCGGTGCCGGCGAAGGCGAACGCGCCTCGTACGCCCGGCGGAGGTTACGCCGGAGCTTGCTCAGTCGTCCCACACGCACCTCCCGACGTTAACCCTTGATCACTCTCGCACCCGCGCGCCAGGCCCGGCCGGGTACGGGTAGCGTCAACTGTCGTGAACGACGACGCCAAGCTGCCGATTCGGCTGCTGCACGACCGCGTCCTGGTCCGCCTCGACGGTGCCGAGGGCGAGCGCCGTTCCTCCGCCGGGATCGTGATCCCGGCCACCGCGTCGATGGGCCGGCGGTTGTCCTGGGCCACCGCGGTCGGTGTGGGGCCGAACGTGCGGTCCGTCGCGGCCGGTGACCGGGTGCTGTTCGACCCGGACGACCGGTCCGAGGTCGAGCTGCACGGCCGGGAGTACGTGCTGCTCCGCGAGCGGGACGTGCACGCGGTCGCGGCGGAGCGCGTCGAGTCGGACGGGACCGGCCTCTACCTGTAGTAGGCGGTGATCGGGATCGGTACCACCGGCGAGGCGGGCGCGTCGATCGGCCGGCTCACCCCGTCCGGGAACGTGATGTGGTATCGCTCACCGTCCCAGCGGGCCGGCGGCGTCTGTGGGTCCCGGCCGACGAAGACCGCCCGGTCCGCCGTGATCTGGTCGAGCAGTGCCCGCTCCTCGGTCTCGGCCACGGTCACGTGCTTGAACAGCCCGCGGTCCATGCCGTCGCGGAGCAGTGCCAACTTCGTGGCGGCGAACTGGAAGTTGCGCATCGCGCGCAGTCCGGCGTCGCCGGCCACCCGCTTCGCCCAGCGCCGGGCCGCGTGCCGGCGACCGAGGCTGCTCAGCGTCGCGACCTCGGGCGGGGAGAGCCAGCCGGCCCGGACGTACGCCGGGAGCGCGCGCTCGGTGAGCCGCCCCTCGTAGCCGCGCAGCCAGATCGCGAAGCCGACCGTGCCGAAGAACGCCGGGATCATCAGGCCGAGATAGCCGTAGAGCAGCACGACCGTCTCGCCGGTCGCGGCCACCAGCGACGGCAGCAGGTTCCAGGTGCCGTGGATCATCATGGCGACCAGCAGGCCGGCGATCGGCGCGAGGAAACGGACCGGGCGCGCGGCGGTACGGGCGGCGATGCCGAGCCCGATGCCGGCCATCGCGGTGAAGAGCGGGTGCGCGAAGCCGGTGAACAGGATGCGCACGATGAAGATCAGCAGCAGCTGCTGCGCGCCGCTGGCCGGGCCGTACTGCTCGTTGCTGGCAGCGTAGCCGTGACCGCCGAGGTAGAGGATGTTCTCCACCATCGCGAAGCCGATCGCGGACAGTCCGCAGTAGACGATGCCGTCGGTGATGCCGGACCACTCGCGCCGCCGCCGCCAGAGCAGCAGCACCGGGCCGAGCGTCTTCATCGTCTCCTCGATGAACGGCGCCACCAGTACCGCCACCAGCGACTCGGACAGGCCCCAGCCCTCGAAGAGGTACGCCGACCAGCTGTTCACCAGCAGCGCGGTGCCGGTCGCCACGAACGCGCCCCAGGCGAAGCAGAACGCGAGATAGCCGACCGGTTCCGGCTCGTAGCGGTCGAGCCACATGAAACAGCCGATCAGCACCGGTACGGGCAGCAGCGCCGCGACCGTGCCGAGCAGCAGCCCGGTGACGCCGATGTTGAAGCCGAGGAAGACGGTCAGCGCGATCGCACAGCCGGCGATGAACACGATCATCGCGGTGAGCCCGGCGAGCCGCCAGAGCCGCTTCCGCCGGGCCGGGTCGGGCGGTGGCGCGGCCGGCATCCCCGTCGGCATCCCCGTCGGCATCCCGGCTGGTGGGAAGGCCGGTGGTGTCGTGCCCGCCGGCTCGGACGGCGCGGGCTGCGGCTGCGGTGACATCTCCGACATGGGGTTCAGCGTATCCGCCGGAGGGCTTGCCACGATCACCTCGTTCATGGCTATCATTGCCGTCAGGTCACGAGCGCCAGCAGATAAGCCCCGGCTTGCTGGCCGGCAACCCTCGTCAGTTCGCGGTGGGGTGCCCCGGGTGATGACCAGGCCTGTGCGGCTGTCCGCACGGGCAAGCGCGGACCCCGTTCCCGACGGTGTGCTCGGGGTCCCTCGAGACCCCGGAGGTCGTCGCATGTCCACGATCACGCTGCCCGTCACCACCACCGACGCCGCCGCGCCGCACGTGCCGACCGTGCTCGGCGTGCCCGGCCAGATCAACCTCGACTACGCGGCCACCGCGCCCTGTGCCACCGCGGCCGCCGAGGCCGTGAACGCGATCCTGCCCTGGTACGCCAGCGTCCACCGGGGCGCCGGTGCGCTCTCCCAGCGCTGCACGCTCGCCTACGAGCGGGCCCGGCAGACCGTCGCGGACTTCCTGGGCGCCCGCGCCGAGGACCACGTGATCTTCACGCGGAACACCACGGACGCGCTGAACCTGCTGGCCTCGGCGCTGCCGGAGGGCACCACCGTGGTCACGTTCGGCGGCGAGCACCACGCGAACCTGCTGCCCTGGCCCGGCCACCCGCTGCGGCTGCCGGTGCCGGCCTCCCCGGCCGAGGCGGTCCGCACGCTCAGCGCCGCGCTGGCCGAGCTGCGCCGGGGCGCGGACGCACCGGCGCACATCCTGGTCGCGGTGACCGGCGCCAGCAACGTCACCGGCGAGGTCTGGCCGGTCGCGGAGCTGGCCCGGATCGCGCACCGGCACGGCGCCCGGATCGCGCTGGACGCGGCGCAGCTGGCCCCGCACCTGCCGGTGGACATCACCGAGCTGGACGTGGACTACGTGGCGATCTCCGGCCACAAGCTCTACGCGCCGTTCGGCGCCGGTGTGCTGGCCGGGCGCGGCGACTGGCTGGACGCGGCCGGCCCGTACCTGCGCGGCGGCGGCGCCACCGCCCGGGTCGGCACCGGCACGCACGACGTGGTCTGGAACACCGGACCGGCCCGGCACGAGGCCGGCACGCCGAACCTGCTGGGCGCGGTGGCGCTGGCCGCGGTCTGCGCCGCGCTGCAGGTCGCGGACCGGGACGCGCTACGCCGGGACGAGGAGCGGCTGGTGGCACGGCTGCGCGCGGGCCTGGCGTCGATCCCCGGCGTGGTCGAGCTGCGCACGTTCGGTGCGGACGCGGAGCGGGTCGGGATCGTGTCGTTCGCGGTGGCCGGCCGGGACTCCTCCGACGTCGCGGCGGAGCTGGGCCGGGAGCACAACATCGGCGTACGGGACGGGCTGTTCTGCGCGCACCCGCTGGCCAAGCGCCTGCTCTCGGAGGCGTCCGCGCGGTCCGGGCTCACGCTGCCGCCGACCGCGCTGCGGGTCAGCGTCGGCCTGGGCAGCACCGAGGCGGACGTGGACGCGCTGATCGACGCGCTGCGGTAACGATCTCAGAGGTCGGGTGCGTGCCGGCCGAACGCGCGGCGGACCTGCCGGATCGACTCCTCGTGCGCCACGCCCGAGGCCCGGACCAGGTCCGTCGCGGTGGACCGCAGCTGCGCCACCACCACCGAGCCGGAGAAGCCGACGCCTTCCGCGTAGGCCAGCCCGGCCGCGGACGCGGCACTCAGCGCGCGGCCGCGGGCGGCCTCCGGCTCCACGCCGAGTTCCAGTTCGGTGCGGAGCAACTCGACCGCCTCACCGAGCGCGGTCACCCCGGCCACCAGCGTGTTCGGCACCGGCTCGCCGTCGTTCAGCATCGTGATGATCCGGCGGACCAGCACGCGGCTGTTGCGCAGCGCGTGCGCCACGTACTGCGCGCTGTCCAGGTACTGGGCGAGCGGCGCACGCGCCCGCCAGCGCACCGGGGCCAGCGTGGCGTTCTCCCGGCCCGCCTTGATCGCCTCGTCCATCGTGCTCAGGTCGGTCTCGGCCGCGCGCAGCCGGTCCAGCACCTCGGCCGCACGGTCCGGCTCACCGGCGGACAGCGCCGCGGCCGCGTCCCGCAGGCCGTACGCGAGCACGTCCAGCGCCGGGCCGGCCGCGCGGGTGACCACGGTGAGCGGGTTGATCGGCAGCAGCAGCGCCATCACGGCCAGGCCGACCGCGCCGCCGATCAGCGCGTCCCAGAACCTGCCCAGGTAGATGCCCTCGGTCGGCGGCGTCAGTGTGGCGACCAGCACCGCGGACGAGCTGGCCTGCACGACCAGCGACGAGCCGCCGCCGAGGAAGATCGCGGCGGCCACGGCCAGGCCCACGGACAGGCCGATCTGCCACGGTCCGGTGCCGATCAGCAGGATCAGCGCGTCGCCGACCGCGATGCCCAGCGCCACGCCTATCACCAGCTCGAACGCGCGGCGCAGCCGTTGACCCACGGAGACCGCGAGCGTGATCACGGCGGCGATCGGCGCGAAGAACGGCGTCTGGTGGTGCAACAGGTCGTTCGCGATCAGCCAGGCGATGCCGGCCGCCACACCGGTCTGCAGCGCGAGGGCCGCGTTGCCACGCACCCGGCTCAGCCGCTCGCGGAACGTGCCGCCGGACCGGCGGCCCAGGTCGGCCACCCGCTGACCGAACGGCGCGCTGCCCATGACGCCGACCCTACCGCCGATCATGGTCGTTCCCCTGCCAGGATGACCGGGTGAGCGACGAGCATCTCCTGGCGGGCTGGCGCGACGCGCTGGCCGGCGCGGGCGGCACGGACCCGGGCGACCGCGCGGGCGCGGCACTGCTGGCCCGCTGGCGCGAGCCGCACCGGGCATACCACGACGAGGCGCACCTGACCTCGATGCTGTCCACCGTGGACCGCTACGCCGCGAAGGCCCGCGCCCCGCACCTGGTCCGGCTCGCGGTCTGGTACCACGACGCGATCTACGACCCGGCCGCCACCGGCAACGAGGAGGCCAGCGCACACCTGGCGTCGTCGGACCTGACACGTCTGGGTGTCCCGCACGACGGGGCCGCCGAGGTGGCACGACTGGTGCTGCTCACGGCCGGGCACGCGGTGGACGACGGCGACACCGACGGCGCGCTGCTCTGCGACGCCGACCTGGCGGTGCTGGCCCGGCCTGCGGCCGAATACCGGCAATACACCCAGGGGGTACGCCGTGAGTACGCGCACGTGCCGGACGAGCTGTTCCGCCTGGGGCGCGCGGCCGTGCTGCGCGGTCTGCTCGATCTGCCCGCGCTGTTCCGCGACCCGGAGCTGGCCGCGCGCTGGGAGGCACCGGCTCGCGCCAACCTCAATCGGGAACTGGCGGAGCTGACCGCCTGACCGTGTGCTTCGGCTTCCGCAGACCGGAGGCGCGCAGCACCGCCACGATCTCCCGGCTGGAGACCAGGCGCGCGCCGAGCCGGACCGCGGTCTCCAGGCGCTCGGCCGGCACGTCGTAGTGATCGCGGTCGAACGCCCGGCGCGGCGCGCCGATCCGCGCCGCGAACGCGTGCAGCTCGTCCAGGGACAGGTCACTGACCATGTGTGCCCACAGCCGGCCGTGGGCGGGCCACGCGGGCGGGTCGACGAAGATCACTCGCTAACCGTACCGTCGAAGGATGGCGGACCTGATCGCGCGATTGGCGGAGGTGCTGCCCGCCGAGGCGGTGCTGACCGACCACGACCTGCTCGCATCGCACCGGCACGACGAGGCCGACCTGTGCGACTCCGGCACGCCCGCCGTGGTGGTCCGGCCGCGCACCACCGGCCAGGTCGCCGACGTGCTGCGGATCGCCGCCGAGCTGCACGTGCCGGTGGTGCCGCAGGGCGCGCGGACCGGGCTGGCCGGCGCGGCGAACGCGGTGGACGGCGCGATCGTGCTGTCCACGACCGCGATGACCGCGATCCGGGAGATCGACCCGGTCAACCGGACCGCTGTGGTGCAGCCCGGCGTGGTCAACGCCGTGCTGGCCGCCGAGGTGGCGCGGGCCGGGCTGCGCTACCCGCCGGACCCGGGCTCGTGGCAGACCAGCACGATCGGCGGCAACGTGGCCACCAACGCGGGCGGCATGTGCTGCGTGAAGTACGGCGTGACCGCGGAGTACGTGCTCGGCCTCGAAGTGGTGCTCGCCACCGGCGAGGTGCTGCGCACCGGCCGCCGCACCGCGAAGGGCGTCGCCGGGTACGACCTGACCCGCCTGTTCACCGGCTCGGAGGGCACGCTCGGCGTGATCACCGAGGTGACGCTCGCGCTGCGCCCACCCGCCGAGGACGCGTTGACGCTGGTCGCGGTGTTCGGCTCGACCGCAGCCGCCGGGCGGGCCGTGGCCGCGATCGCCGCCCGGGGCCTCTCCCCCAGCCTGCTCGAACTGCTCGACCGCACCCATCTGCGCGCGATCGAGGCGTACCGTCCGATGGGTCTGCGCACCGACGCCCGCGCGCTGCTGCTGGCCGCCGCGGACACCGGCCCCCGGGCCCCCGCCGACCTGGAGCTGATCGCGGAGGCCTGCCTCGCCGCCGGTGCCGAGGAGGTCTTCGCGGCCACCGACGCGACCGAGGCCGCCGCACTCCTGGAGGCCCGCCGCCTCGCCCACGCCGCGATGGAACGGCTGGCCGCCGAGACCTACCCGCAGGGCATCGGCGCCCTGATCATCGACGACGTGGCGGTGCCCCGCGCCCGGCTGGCCGAACTGCTGGACGGCGTCGAGCAGATCGCGGAGCGGCACGGCATCCCGGTCGGCACGGTGGGCCACGCCGGTGACGGCAACATGCATCCGAACATCGTGGTCGACCGCACCGACCCGGCCGTCCTCACCCGCGGCCGCGCGGTCTTCAACGAGATCATGGAACTCGGCCTCGCCCTCGGCGGCACCTGCACCGGCGAACACGGCGTCGGCCTCCTCAAACGCGAGTGGCTGGCCCGCGAGGCCGGGCCGGTCGGCATGCGCGTCCAACGCGCGATCAAGGACGCCCTCGACCCGGCCGGCCTGCTGAATCCCGGAAAAATCCTGTAAAACGGATTCTCCCGCTTCCCGGGCCGCCGGACCGCCAGCGCCACAAGGGCTGCCGCGCCGCCAGCGCCACAAAGCCCTCGGGGGCCGCCGGGCGGCCTGGGCCAAGCGGACCTCCAGAGGCCACCGCGATAGGGCAAAGCTGCTGCGGTCCTCTCGGCACCGTCGTAGGAGACACCTTCGCGCCGCGCCGCGAATATTGCGATACGGCGAAGGTGCTGCGGTTCTCTCCGATGCCGTCGCGGTGCCGGACGGCGAGTTCGGCCCGCGGAAGCATACGGACCGGGCCACGCCGGAAGCGGAGAAGGAAGCAAGCGACCCGCAGCCGGCCGGGATGTGGGATTCGTGGAAGCCCGGCGCCCGCGGGAGCATGCCGGGGCCGGGCCGCGCCGGAAGTGGTGGGTCGGGAAGCGGCCTGCGTGATCCTAGAGCTGCGGGAGGTCGGCCTCGTTGCGGTCGGCGGCGAAACCGCGGACGTCGGCGGCGCCGAGGCGGGCGGCGTCGGCGGTGAGGTCGTCGGGCATCAGCTGGGACTGGCGTTCGGCGGCGACGCGGGCCAGGTAGTGCTCGACCTCGCGGGCGCGGACGGCGTCGTCCCAGCCGAGTACGGAGCCCATGATCTCGGCGGCCTGTTCGGCGCTCTCGGTGCCGCGGTCCGGCGTCTCGAACGAGATGCGGGTGCGGCGGGTGAGCACGTCGTCGAGGTGCAGCGCGCCCTCGGCGTGTGCGGCGTAGGCGACCTCGACCGCCAGGTATTCCGGTGCGCCGGCCAGCGGCGTGGCCAGCAGCGGGTCGGCGTCGATCATGGCGATCAGGTGCATGGCGAGCGTGCCGTAACGCTCCAGCAGGTGTTCGACCACGCCGACCGGCATCGCGTGGCGGCGGGCCAGGTCGGCCCGGTCGCGCCAGGCCGCCGCGTAGCCGTCCGCGCCGAGCAGCGGCAGCTGGTCGGTGCGGGAGCGCCGCACCGAGGGGCCGAGCCGGCGCGCGGCCCTGTCGACCACGTCCGCGGCCATCACCCGGTATGTCGTGTACTTACCGCCGGCGACCAGCAGCAGCCCGAGCATCGGCTCGACGACCGCGTGCTCGCGGGACAGCCGGGACGTCGAGTCGGCCTCGCCGGCCAGCAGCGGGCGCAGACCGGCGTAGACGCCCTGGATGTCGTCCGTGCTCAGCGGCCGGTCGAGCACCTTGTTGACCTGGTCGAGCAGGTATTGGATGTCGCTCGCGGACGCGGCCGGGTGGGACCGGTCGAGCTGCCAGTCCGTGTCCGTGGTCCCGATGATCCAGTGACCGCCCCACGGGATGACGAACAACACCGACTTCGCGGTACGCAGGATGAGCCCGGCCTCGCCGGTGATCGCGGAGCGCGGCACCACCAGGTGCACGCCCTTGGACGCGCGCACCCGCAGCCCCGGCCGGACGCCGACCTCACGCAGCATTCGCGTGATGTCGTCGCTCCACACGCCGGTGGCCGCGATCACCGTGCGCGCCTTGACCTCGAACTCCGCGTCCGGCGAGCCGGCCGGCGCCTCCATGTCGCGGATGCGCACGCCGGTGACCTCGCGGGCCTGGCGGAGCAGGCCGGTGACCCGGGCGCTGGTGACCACGGCCGCGCCGAGGCTGGCCGCGGTACGGGCGGTGTTGACCACCAGGCGCGCGTCGTCGACCTGGCCGTCGTAGTAGCGGATCGCGCCGGTCAGCACGTCGGGCCGGAGGCTGGGGAAGATCTCCCGCGCGCCGGTGCGGGTGAGGTGCCGGTGCAGCGGCATGCCGCGGCCGCCGCCGAACAGGCCGGCGAACACGTCGTACGCCGCGACGCCGGCTCCGTAGTAGGCCCGGCGGAACGCGCGCACCGGCCACTCGCGCGGACCCTCGCGGCCCTCCAGCGGCACCAGGATCGGCACCGGGCGCACCAGGTGCGGTGCGATCCGGGTGGCGAGCAGGCCGCGCTCGGTCAGCGCCTCGTGCACCAGATGCAGTTCCAGCTGCTCCAGGTAGCGCAGGCCACCGTGGATCAGCTTGGAGGAGCGGCTGGACGTGCCGGCGGCCAGGTCACGCGCCTCGACCAGGGCCACCTTGAGGCCTCGGGAGGCGGCGTCCAGCGCGGCGCCGGCGCCGGTGACGCCGCCGCCGATCACGAGCACGTCGAAGCGCTCGCTGCGCAGGCGGCGGAGGTCGGCGGCGCGGCGCAGCGGGGAGAGCTGGCCGGCGGTGTATCGAGACACGGCTGGGTCACGCACGTGTCCCACCGTAACTCCCCTCTCGTGACGCTGTAGCCGTACTGTGCGGATCATGACTGTGCCTGGCCCGCCCCCGCCCTCAGGACAGCCGCTGCCGTACCCGGGTCCGCCGGGGCCCTATCCTCCGGTCCCGCCGTGGGATCCGGGTGCGCCGCGCGGCAACCCGTGGCCGGTGGTGGGCGCCGCGTTCGCCGGCGTCTGGATTGCCGTGGTCACCGTGGCCGCACAGTGGATCGGCTGGTTCGTCGAGCAGCTCGGGCTGGCCACGACCGGGGACGCGCCGGGTGGCGTGGCCGCGATCTGCGGCGTGGTGGCGGCCGTGCTGGCCGCGATCCCGAGCGTGCTGCTGGCGGTGCTGCCGCGGTCGGCCGGTGTGCGGGCGGCCGGGCGCGCGTGGCTGCTGGGCGCGGGTGCGCTCGGCGTGTTCAGCCTGCTGCGGCTGGTGCCGACGCTGGAGCACGAGATCTATCTGCTGGCGCTGGCCGCGGTGGCCGCGCTCGGCGTGCTCGCACTCACGCTGGCCGGACGCAACAAGACCGAAATTTCCGAAGAGTCGTCTTCAGCAGATGAAGCGACTATGGACAGCCGATGGCCGGCCCGGCTGCTGGCGCTCGGCGCCGGGCTGGCGATCCTGGCGCCGTGGCTCTGGGCCGGTGCGCTCGGCGGCCTGACCGAGACGCTGCTGGCCGCGGCCGCCGCGATCGCGATCGGCTGGTTCGCCGCGGCCGTGCTGGACGAGCCGTTCTGGCGTGCGTACGGCGGGCACGGCGGCCCCCGGATGGTGCTGGTCGGCGGCCTGGTGGCGGGCGTGGCACTGGCCGCCATCGCGGGCGGCGCCGGACAGGCCGGCACCGACCTGGCGATGCTGATGATCCCGATCGTGGCGTTCGCGGCCGCGGCGCTCCAGCCGCACGCGCGCACGCTGCGCCCGGCCCGCCCCGGCCGGCGGCGCCGAATCAGCGGCCCGGTGCTGCTGCTGGTCGCGCCGGTGTCGTTCGGCCCGCTGGCGTTCGTCGACCCGGAAGAGATCACGCTGCTGCTCACCGGCCGGGACGTTCCGTACTGGACCGGCGTGGCCGCGCTCTGCATGTGGCTGGTCGCGCTGGTCGCCGGCCTCGCGTACGGCCTGATCCTGGGCGGTGGCGTACGCCGGGCGGGTACCCCGGCCGCGGCCGTGGTCGCGGTGCTGCTGCTGGCCGCGGCCGGTGTGGTCTACGCGGTCCCGGGCACGCCCGGGCTGTACGGCGACCGGCTCTTCGTGGTGCTGGCGGACCAGCCGGACCTCTCCGGCATCGACCGTACGCGCACCGGGCAGGCCGGCCGCGACGCGCGCGCCGCCGACGTCTACCGCACGCTGGTCGCGCACGCGGAGGACAGCCAGCGCGAGCTGCGCGCGGCGCTGGACCGGCTGAGCCTGGACTACACGCCGTACTACCTGGTCAACGCGATCGAGGTGGACGCCGGCTCGGGGATCCGCGCCTGGCTGGAGTCGCGCGACGACGTGGCCGAGGTACGGCCCAGCCCGCTGTTGCGGCCGCTGCCCGCGCCGGTCGAGACCAGCACCGGTTCGGTCCCGGCTCCGACCGGGCCGACGCCGGCGATCGAGATGATCGGCGCACCGGAGGCCTGGCAGAGCGGAGCACGGGGCGCCGGGATCGTGGTCGGCACGTCCGACTCCGGCGTGGACGGTGCGCACCCGGCGCTGCGCGCGCAGTTCCGGGGCGGCGACGACTCCTGGTTCGACCCGTGGAACCACTCGACCACGCCGCAGGACCACGGCGGGCACGGCACGCACACGATCGGCTCCGCGGTCGGCGCGAACGGCATCGGCGTGGCACCGGACGCGCAGTGGGTCGGCTGCGTCAACCTGGACCGCAACCTCGGCAGCCCGGCCCGCTACCTGGACTGTTTGCAGTTCATGCTGGCGCCGTTCCCGGCCGGCGGCGACCCGTTCGCGGACGGGCGGCCGCAGCGCGCGCCGCATGTGCTGACGAACTCGTGGGGCTGCCCGGACATCGAGGGCTGCACCAGCGGCACGCTGGCCGGGGCGACGGCCGCGTTCGCCGCGGCCGGCATCATGTTCGTGGCCGCGGCCGGCAACACCGGGCCGTCCTGCGACTCGGTCGACGACCCGCCGGCGCTCTACCCGGACGTGCTGACCGTGGGCGCGGTCGACGACCAGGGCGAGGTGACCAGCTTCTCCAGCCGGGGGCCGGCCGAGGGCGGCGCGGCCAAGCCGGACGTGATGGCGCCCGGCGACAACGTGCTCTCCGCGATGCCGGGCGGCACCTACGCCCGCAACAGCGGCACCTCGATGGCGACGCCGCACGTGGCCGGCGAGGTCGCGCTGATCTGGTCGGCGAACCCGGCGCTGATCGGCGACCTGCCGCTGACCAGGGCGCTGGTCACCGAGCACACGCGCCAGCCGGATCAGCGCACCGCGCTGTGCGGTCCGGGCAACACGGCCGGGTACGGCATCATCTCCGTGTCCGCCGCCGTGCAGGACGCCCGCGTCCAGGGCTGACGTCGAGGGATGCGCGCCGGCCGGCGACGGCGTGCCGCAGCTGATCGCACGGGTCTTCTTCCGGTACCGCGAACGGCTTTGCCCTTTTAGGGATAATCTGACCGTACCCCCGGTCTGCGTGTTCGTGATGAGACTGGGGGTGTGCGGTGCGGGTGATCATCGCGGCGTCCG
The DNA here is from genome assembly GCF_030813715.1 of Catenuloplanes indicus. Taxonomy (NCBI): domain Bacteria; kingdom Bacillati; phylum Actinomycetota; class Actinomycetes; order Micromonosporales; family Micromonosporaceae; genus Catenuloplanes; species Catenuloplanes indicus. Next base: position 5,330,386 of record NZ_JAUSUZ010000001.1, on the reverse strand, counting down.
ACGGGGACGACCCGAAGTGGGCGAACCATCTCGGTGTGCCCAAGCAGCTCGCGCCGCTGGACGGTGCGCCGTTGCTCGCCCACACCATCGGCCAGGCGCGCTCGATCAGCGACGACGTGCACGTCACGCTGCCTGACGACCCGCGCTACGACGTGCTCTCGGCGCTGCCCGGCATCACCCGGCACGTGCGCGCCGGCGACTACCCGAGCGAGTACGCGTCCACCCGTGACCTGTGGGCCACCGACGACCGCACGGTGCTGCTGCTCGGCGACGTCTACTTCTCGGCCGAGGCGATCCGGACGATCGCCGGCGCGGGCGAGCACGGTATCCGGATCTTCGGACGGGAGGGCGCGTCCGCGTACACCGGCAGTGACTGGGGTGCGGTCTTCGCGACCTCGTTCTGGCCGGAGCACCACGCGGAGCTGGACCGGCACCTGACCGAGGTGCACTACGAGCACTCGGTCGGCCACTGCCTGCGCCCGCCCGGCTGGATGCTGCTCTGCGCGGTGCAGGGCACGCCGTGGGAGGTGCACACGGTGCAGGCGCCGTGGTTCGTGGAGATCGACGATCTGACCGACTGCATCGACCGCGCGGTGGACTACGCCCGGCACCCGGTCTTCGACTTCCACCGGCCGGAAGCGGCCGTCACGCCCAGCTTCACTGCGCCGCGCGGTAGCTGAGGTCGTCGTCGCCGACCTGGAGGTTCAGGTCCCGTACCGCGAGTTGCGCGATGTCGGCCAGTTGCGCGCCGGCGATCCGCGCGCCGTACAGGCTGGGCACGCCGTTGATCCGGGAGAGGTCGTTGCCGCGCAGGTCCGCGCCCTCCAGGTCACAGTCGGCCAGCTCGAGGTCGGTCAGCCGGCAGTCGGTGAACGTGGCGGTGGTCAGCCGGCAGCGGGTCAGCGACGCCTTGCTCAGGTTGGACCCGACCCAGGCGACCGGCCCGTTCGCGGTGACCGCCTCCCAGACAGCGAAGTCCAGCCGGCAGTCCTCGAACGTCACGTCGCGCAGCGTGGCGTCGAACAGCTGCGCGCCGGTGAGCCGGCAGCCGATCAGCTCGCAGCGGTCAATCGTCAGGCCGCGCAGGTACGCACTGGAGAGGTCCACCCGGTCGAGCACGCACTGGGAGAGGCGCACGTTGCGCCAGTCCGCCTCGAGCAGCTCGACGTCGGTGAGATAGCAGCGGGTGAGCCGGATGCCGGCCAGTTCCAGCCCGGCCCAGTCCGCGTTCGCCACGAACGCGTCGGTCAGATCCTCCAGCGGCGGCTCGGACACCGGGTCGAGATCACGCGGGTCGATGCCGGGCGCGACGACGCCCTGGCCGCCGTGCTCGACGTCGATCTCCACCCGACCGAGACTAGCGCCGTCCGGCGAGGCGTCCAGTCCCGGCGCCCCGGTCGGCTACCCCTCTTCGCCCGTCTTACGCCGATATATGGCCGCAAAGTTGGTGACTTCAGACCACGGAGGGTCGCGTTCAGTTATCTTCTGATCACCCAAAGTACACGGCTGCGCTGCGACACAGCGCTATTTCGGACGGCCCGACACAGGACACGCGCGGGCCAGGACCACAGCCGAACTATGCGGTTCGTAATGACCGTAGGAGGACCCACGCATGCGCAAGTCCCAGCCAACTATCGGCCGCCGGCTGCTCCGAGCCGGCATCGCGACAGGTGCGGTCTCCGCCGTCCTGTTCGCCGCGGCCCCACCCGCGTTCGCGGCCAACATCGCCGTCACGCTGTCGCCGAACGCGGGGCCGGTCAACGCCGCCACGACGATCACCGCCACCGGCACCGGCCTGGCGACCGACAGCACCACGTCGGCCATGATCGACGTTCGCTTCGTCACGGCTACGACCTGCCCGACCACGAACGGCAGCCCGAGCGCGACCAGCATCGCGGCGACCGGCGTCACGCGTGACTCGGCCAACGCCGTCACGTTCACCACCCCGAACCCCCTCGGCACGGCCCCCGCGACCTACCGAGTCTGCATCTACGGCGTCACCACCGGCACTCCCGGCACCACCGCACCGCTCATCGGCAACGCGTCCACCGCGACCACCGCGTTCCGGACCTTCACGTCCGGCACGCTGTCCGCGACCACGGGGCCGACCTCCGGCGGCAACACCATCACGATCAGCGGCACCGGCGTGGTCGGCACCGGCGCCACCGTCGCGGCCACGTTCACCAGCGGCGCCTGCTCGGGTACGTACGCGACCAGCGGCACCAGCTTCGCCGCGACGTCCACCGTGAAGAACACCGCCGACCAGGCGACCATCACGGTCCCGGCGACCGCCACCGCGGCGGGCGGCCCCTACCGGGTCTGCCTCTACAACGGCAGCACCGCCGGCACCAGCCTGCTGCTCGCCTCCGCGACCGCCACGTACCAGCCGGCGTTCCCGCAGGCGATCCTGAGCTCGTCGACCGGCAAGAACGGTGGCGGCAACACGATCACGGCCACGCTGTCCGGTGCGTTCACCGGCATCACGCCGTCCGTGGTGTTCGTGAACGACGCGAGCCCGTGCCCGACGACGTACGGCACGCCGACGGCCGGCACGGTGGCCACGGTGACCAACACGGACGACGTCGCCACCATCACGGTGCCGAGCGGCGTGCTGGCCCCGAACGGCTTCAACGTCTGCTTCTACAACGGCAGCAGCAGCTCCAGCGGGCAGATCGCCGCCGGTAACGCGACCTACGTGCCGACGCTGCCGTCCATCGTGCTGAGCCCGGACTCCGGCTCCACCGCGACCGCCACCACGATCACCGCGACCTCGACCGGCACCAGCAACTTCCTGCTCGGTGTCACGTCCCCGGGCGTGACGTTCACCAAGAGCGCCTGCCCGACGACGTACGCGACCAGCGGCACCAACTTCGCCGCCAGCAGCGTCATCCGGATCTCGAACAACAAGGCCGCGATCACGGTGCCGACCACGGTGGTCCACACGCCGGGCGCCACGTCCACCACGTCCTGGAACACCTGCATCTACTCCGACGCGTCCAGCGGTCCGCTGGTCGGCACCGCGGTCTACAAGGTCGGTGCGGTCCTCACGGTCACCGCGATCTCGCCGGGCAGCGGCCCGGCCCAGGGCGGTAGCTCGGTGCTCGTCACCGGCACCGGCTTCACCCCGGGCATGACCGCGTCCATCGGCGGCGCCGCGATCAACAACATCGTGGTGGCGCCGAACGGTCTCACCTTCACCGGCACCACGACGCCGCGCAGCTCCGGAACCGGCCTGGGCCTCACGGTCCGGACCGAGGCGGGCTCGAAGACGCTCGCCTCCGCCTACGACTACTCGTTCGGCATCACCGTCATGCCGAACACCGCACCGGCCGGCTCCGCCAGCGTCACGCTGGACGTGCTCGGCGCCGGCTTCGAGACGATCGGGTTCGCCAGCCCGACCGTGCCCGGCAACAACGCCGACGCTCACGTCTACCTGGTCCGCAGCGGTGCCGGTGCGGCCACCGCCTACGACCCGACCGACAACGGCAGCGGCGGCAAGACCGTCCCGCAGATCGCGGAGTGCACCAACGTCCTCGTGATCAGCGACCTGGAACTGCTGTGCACGCTCAACCTCACCGACACGCTGACCAACGCGGCGACGCCGGCGAGCGCGGGCACTCCGGTCCCGGAGGGCACCTACACGATCACGGTGGTGGACACCGGCGCGGTCACGCCGACCGCCGGCGTCACGAAGTCGAAGATCACCAGCGGTTCGACCTTCACGGTGGCGGACTACTGATCCGCCTGAACGGTCAGCAATGACGCACCGCCCGGGGCCTGCGGCCCCGGGCGGTCGCGTTGGAGGTACGAAAGAGCCGGCCCGATCCGATCGGGCCGGCTCTCTCGTACCGGGGCGGGTCAGCCCAGCTCGTTCCAGCGCTTCTCCAGCGCCGCGACGCTCTCCGCCCGCGACGGCTTGCCGTCCATGTCCACCGCGACCGTGTAGACGCTCTTCGTGGCGCTGATCCGCCAGCACAGCAGCAGCGTCGGGCGTTCCCGCGGTGGTACGTCCGGGCTGGTCCGGATCGTCTTGGTGCACCTGGTGTCGCCGACCCGGTCGAACTTCTCCGTGATCAGCGACAGCTCGCGGTACCCGGTGAGGTCGGCGCGCGCGGACGCCACCTTCATCCGCTTCCGCCGGTCGCCGGACATGGTCTCGTCCACGTCCACGTCCGAGTCCTTGACCTTGCTGTTCTGCTCCATCGCCCGGAGCGTCCGGCTCGGCGCCGGCACCGCGGCCGGCCCGGCGTCGCCGCTCGTACGCTCGTCGTCCGGCCCGTTCCCCGCACGCGGCTTCCCGGCACTCGGCTTCGCGGTGCCCGGCTGCCCGGCGGGCGGCTTCGCGGCCGGCTGACCCGTGGTCGGCTGCTCCCCGGGCGGCTTGCTACCGGCCGCCGCTGACTGCCCGGCCGCGGGAACGGACGCGCCCGGAAGCGGTGACGGCGACGCGGCGCCGTCCGTGCCGAGCGGCGGCAGCGCGCCGACGTTCGCGGTCGTCACGGTGGTGGGCCGGTCCTTGATCTGGGAGGCGACGATCGTGCCGCCGATACCGAGAACGGCGAGCACTCCGGCCGCGCCCGCGACGATCTGCTGCTTCTGCCGGCGCGGACGGCGCGCCGCTGCGGAGGCGTAGGTACTGCCGTCCTCGGGCGGCGAGCCGTCGGCGGTGGGTTCCTGTCCTGCGTTGCGCATGTCGGTCCTTTGCGGGTTTCGGCTCGGGCCGCCCCGCGGAGGACGCGAGCGCAGCCCCGAAAACCCAGACTTTCACGCGAATCGGACATTTTCCGCAGAATAGATGCTCGTGAAGGCTGAACAGCAGAACGGGCGGGCCGCTGTCGCGACCCGCCCGTCCGAGGAAAAGCGCTGGACTCAGAAGTCCATGCCGCCCGCGTCGGGGGCACCGGCCGGGGCCGGGGTCTTCTCCGGCTTGTCCGCCACCACAGCCTCGGTGGTGAGGAACAGGGCCGCGATCGAGGCCGCGTTCTGCAGCGCCGAACGGGTCACCTTCGCCGGGTCGATGATGCCGGCCTTGAGCAGGTCGACGTACTCACCGGAGGCGGCGTTGAGGCCGTGGCCGGCCTCGATGTTGCGCACCTTCTCCACCACGACGCCGCCCTCGAGGCCGGCGTTGACGGCGATCTGGCGCAGCGGGGCGTCCAGCGCGACCTTCACGATGTTCGCACCGGTCGCCTCGTCGCCGACGAGGTCCAGCTTGTCGAACGCGGTCTTGCCGGCCTGCACCAGGGCGACGCCACCACCGGGCACGATGCCCTCCTCGACGGCCGCCTTCGCGTTGCGAACGGCGTCCTCGATGCGGTGCTTGCGCTCCTTGAGCTCGACCTCGGTGGCCGCGCCGACCTTGATCACCGCAACACCGCCGGCCAGCTTGGCCAGGCGCTCCTGCAGCTTCTCGCGGTCGTAGTCGGAGTCCGACTTCTCGATCTCGGCGCGGATCTGGGCGACCCGGCCGTTGATCTGGTCGGCGTCACCGGCACCGTCGACGATGGTGGTCTCGTCCTTGGTGACCTGCACCTTGCGGGCACGGCCGAGCATGTCGAGGCCGACACCCTCCAGCTTGAGGCCCAGCTCCTCGGAGACGGTCTGGCCGCCGGTGAGGATCGCGATGTCGGTCAGCATCGCCTTGCGGCGGTCGCCGAAGCCCGGCGCCTTGACGGCGACGGACTTGAAGGTGCCGCGCACCTTGTTGACGATCAGGGTGGCCAGGGCCTCGCCCTCGACGTCCTCGGCGATGATCAGCAGCGGCTTGCCCGACTGCATGACCTTCTCCAGGATCGGGAGCAGGTCCTTGACCGAGGAGATCTTGCTGTTCGCGATGAGGATGTACGGGTCGTCGAGGACGGCCTCCATCCGCTCCGCGTCGGTCCAGAAGTAGGGCGAGATGTAGCCCTTGTCGAAGCGCATGCCCTCGGTGAGCTCGAGCTCGAGGCCGAAGGTGTTGCTCTCCTCGACGGTGATGACGCCTTCCTTGCCGACCTTGTCCATCGCCTCGGCGATGATCTCGCCGACGGTGCTGTCACCGGCGGAGATGGAGGCGGTGGAGGCGATCTGCTCCTTGGTCTCGACGTCCTTCGCCAGCTGGCTCAGGCCCTCGGAGACACTCGCGACGGCAGCCTCGATGCCCCGCTTCAGGGCCATCGGGTTGGCGCCGGCGGCGACGTTGCGGAGGCCCTCGCGGACCAGCGCCTGCGCCAGGACGGTCGCGGTCGTCGTGCCGTCACCGGCCACGTCGTCCGTCTTCTTCGCGACCTCCTTGACCAGCTCAGCGCCGATCTTCTCGTAGGGGTCCTCGAGCTCGATCTCCTTGGCGATGCTCACACCATCGTTGGTGATGGTGGGGGCGCCCCACTTCTTCTCGAGCACCACGTTGCGGCCCTTCGGGCCCAGCGTCACCTTGACGGCGTCGGCGAGGGTGTTCATGCCCCGCTCAAGACCGCGGCGCGCCTCCTCGTCGAACGAGATAATCTTGGCCATACGGCGTTGTCCTCCTGGACGCTCACGGCACCCGGACTGTTCCCGCCGGCTGCCGCCTGCTGACGCACCTTCGAACGACGTCACGCGATCACGCACGTCGCCGTCGGCCGGGCCGGATAAGCCCGCGACGACCGGTCCTGCCCTCGTGGCACGCCACTCGGACCGAACCCCACCGTCCCGACCTGTTGGCACTCGCCATCAGCGAGTGCCAGAACCTTTTTTAGCACTCTGCCCATGCGAGTGCAAGCACGGTCGGTAGCCCCGCGGGCGTGATGCGTGCCCCCGGCGGACCGGACGGGTGACCCCCGACCCCCGTGCACCCGCTCGGCCGGCGATCGCCGCGAGAGTTCCGCAAAGGCGGATTCCCGTTCACCGGAATGCACGCCGGACGACGCGAGCGGGCGCCATGCGCGGCACCCCGATCGACCGTTGGGCAACTGCGTTCAAAGTTGTAGTGACGGTCGTGAAAGCCGCGCACGAGGCGCACCGAAAGGGCCGCCGGATTGACCGGCAACCCGCCGAACCGCACCGCCGGCGGAATAGCTGCTTGATGCAGACATCAGTTCGACCGGCACATTAGCGAAGCCCATTAGTACTTCGATACTCGTCTACTTGTTGACGCGGCCAGAACCGTGCCCTAGACGTGAGCAGGGCGCCGCCTCACCGACGTGAGGAGCGACGCCCCGAATGGGAGATGTAGTGATCGGCCCGGCCTCGGACCGACACCGGCGAATCAGGCGATGACCCGGACCTTCTCCGCCTGCGGTCCCTTCTGACCCTGCGCGATCTCGAACTCCACGCGCTGCCCGTCGTCCAACGCCTTGTAGCCGTCCATCTCGATCGCGGAGAAGTGGACGAAGACGTCCTGCCCCCCGTCAACCGCGATGAAACCGTAGCCCTTTTCGCTGTTGAACCACTTGACGGTGCCCTGTGCCACGGTGCACTTCCTCACTTCTATGGTGCTGGTTGCGCCAACCCCCCGGCTTAAGCAACTGCTCATCCGGGGCCGCCTGATCCGGGTCCGTCTGGGTCCTCGAAACACTGCGGCCGAACCGCACGCTACACGAGCAACACCGACCGTGCACTACCCTAAAACGGACACCATGGACGTGAAGCTTCGGTCCGTCGCTACTGATGGTGATCGTTGCCCGGCCGCCGAAGGAAGACCCCTTCTCGTCGATACCGGTTGCCCGATCACCCGCTTCCGGGTAGGCAGAGCTACATGACCAGCACCATTGCCCCGGTACGCCACCCCGAGCCCCGCACGATCGCACGCGTGCGGGTCCCCGATGCCGCGCGAATGCGGGCACTGCGACTTGAAATGCTCGCCGATTCTCCGCTCGCATTTCTGGAAACGGTGGCGGATGCCGCGGCACGGCCGCACGAGGATTTCCGGGCGCAGATCGCACACAACATCCGATCAGGCCTGGCCGCACAGTTCGCGGCTGTCGAAGATGGACGGTTCGTGGGCCACGCGGGCGGCATCGTGCTCGCCGCGGACCGCCGGGTGACCGTCATATTCGCGGTCTACGTGACCCCGCGCCTGCGCGGAACGGGCCTGGTCGGAGACCTGATCGAGGCAGTGGCGCGGTGGTCGCGCGACGAGCGCCGGCCGGAGCTGATGCTGGAGGTGGTGAACGGCAACGACCGCGCGGTCCGGGCGTACGAACGGCTCGGCTTCCGGGACACCGGCGTGCGCGTGCCGCACCCCACGATCCCCGGCCTGACCGAACTCCAAATGCGACGGCCAGCCTGACGAAGAATGGTGCGGCGGAAGTAAAACTCCGGACAGAAACGTGACCATTACCAAGAGTGAGCGCAAGGATGGTCGCATGCGGCCGAGACACGTGGGCCGGACGGCGCTGACCGCGATCAACGGCACCACTCTGGTGGGCCTGATGATCGCGGCGGCCGCCCGCGCCCGGATCCGACGCGCGCCGGGTGGCGTGCTGATCGCGGGCGACTGCCGCCGCCCGGCACTGCGCCGCACGTTCACGATCGGCAGCGTGGTGCTGACCCGGCGGCCGGCCGAGTGGCTGCTGCACCCGGACCAGGCCCAGTTGCTCGGGCACGAGACCCGGCACGTCGCGCAGTACGCCGGGCTGGGCCCGCTCTTCTTCCCCGCCTACTGGCTGGCCTGCGGCTGGTCGTACCTGCTGACCAGGTCGTACGGATCACGTAATTGGTTCGAGCGGCGTGCCGGGCTGGCCGCCGGGCGGTACCGGGAGACGCCGCTGCGGCCGTGGGCTGCCCGGATGATTCGTCAGCAGCGGCGGACCGAGAAGCCGGACGGTACCGAGACGTAGGCGTGCGACACGTAGGTCCCGGGCGCGACCCGGTCCCACAGGTTCGTGGTCCGGACCGTACCGGCGACCTTCTGCCCGCGCTTCTGGCACTGGATCGGCAGCTGGGCCCGCTCACCGGCCATGCCGACCTCGGCCGAGGTGCCGCTCGCACCCGCGCGCAGCCGCACCGGGCCGCCGCCGGTGACCACCGTGCCCTGCCGGCCGCCGCCGGTCCACAGGAAGTCCACGCTCACCCAGGCGTTGTCGGTCAGCCGCAGCGCGTCCCAGAACGTGCCGTCGGCCAGGTCGATGCCGGCCGGGTTGAGCACGTCGCGGGCGAACTGGTCGCGACCGCCGTTGTAGCCGGTCTCGTAGGCCGCCTGTGCCTGTGGGCGCCCGCGCTGAAGGCCGGCCCACGTCTGGCGGGGCGCGTTCCAGTAGTCGTCGGTGGTGTTCCACGGGCCGACGTCCCAGACCGGCGCGTACGCGCAGCGCCCGTTGCCGGCGCAGACCCGGACCGAGCGCTCGCCGCCGCCGAACGAGGAGAGCCCGAGCCGGGACGGCAGAGCCACGAAGTGGTCCCGCTCCACGATCACGTGCCCGTTCGCGGTGACGCCACCGACCAGGCCCTCCCGGGTGGCGAAGACCCGGTAGGACAGCGGCTTCTTCGTCGCGGCGGCGACCGCGGCGGCCTCGGCGGGCGAGGCGGCCGCCGGCACCGGCAGGGAGACCAACGAGAGCAGAACCGCCAATACCGCGCCCAGCCCAGCCCGCACGTGACACCCCTCCCGACGACGGCAATAGGGGTCACATCGGCGCGGTCGGCCCGGACCTGACGGTTTACCGCAGGCGGATCTGCCAGTCGATGGTGGCGCCGGAGGGACGGAAGCCGAGCGCCTCGTTGATCGCGATCATGTGATGGTTCTCGGCCGCGTTCCACGTGTGCACGTGGCGCAGTTCGGGGGCATTCGCCCGAACCTGCAGATGGTTGTGAACCTTGACCGCGAGACCGAGGCGGTGGCCGCGGTGCGCCGGGTCGACCAGCGTGACCTGCTGCCAGCCCCACGACGCCGGGTCGTCCAGCTGCTCGATCATCGTCCACGCGACCAGGCGGCCGGTGGCGTCCTCGCGCATGGCCGCGTGGAAGAGCGTGGAGCCCTTGTCCCGGTACGTACGCTCGTAGTTGCGGATCACCGACGGGTCCGGCTTCTCCGCCTCCCACTCGATGTCGCCGGTCGGCGCGTCCTGCATCAGCCGTGCGTTCAGATAGGCGACGTCGTCGACGTCGGCCTCGGGCACCGCACCGGACCAGGTCACCGGCGAGTAACCGCCGACGTACGGCGCGATCCGGGCGAGCAGCCGCTCGGCCGGTACGTCGTGCAGGTCCAGCAGTTGCCCGTGTGCGGTCGAGGCCCGCTGCCAGCCCAGCACCGCCGCGAACGCGGAGCCGGCACCGGGGCGCACCGGCCCACCCGGCAGCGACTCCGACGTGTTCGCCAGCACCGTGGTGCGGTGCTCGGCGCGGATGATCCCGGTCAGGTGGTCGTGCAGCGCGCGGCCGATGCCCCGGCGCCGGCGCTCGGGCAGCACATGCAACTCGATCATCGCGGCGTCGCGGTTCTGCTCGTCCGGCAGGATGAGCAGACCGGTGCCGACGGCAAAGCCGTCCACCCGGGCCAGGACGCCGAGCCGCCGCTCGCCGAGCTGCGGGTTGCGAAACCGGGCCGCGTATCGCCGCACGCTGAGGGCGGGCAGGTCCGGCGTCTCGGCCAGACAGGCGAGCCGCATGATCGCCGCAGCCTCCCCGCACGCGGTGTCGTCGGCAGGGTCGAACGCGGCGATGCTCAGGCTCATGCCGTGCAGAGTGCACACCGGACCCGTGATCGGGCCAGCGAATTTTGGTCGGGGAGACGCGCGCACAGCACCTCGATGAACGATCGGCACTGGGTCGTCGAGTCGGCGGAAGAGATTGTCGCCAAGCTCAGGATCCGCAACTCTTACGGCGTTGCGTCTCCCCGCACGGAGCATTTTGCGTTGTTGCAAGGATCACGTCAAGACATTCCGCTACGGAACGCTTCGCCCTCCACCCCGGAGGGTGATCACTCAGCCGAGCAGGCCCGCCTCCCGCACGGATCGCAGCGACGGCTTGACGGTGTGCGTCGGTCCCACGAGGCTAGCCACGGCGTCCAGCGTCTTCAATCCCTCGCCGGTGTTGTAGACGACGGTCTCCTTCGACGGGTCCAGCTTGCCGGACTTGATCAGCTTGGCCAGCACCGCCGTGGTCACGCCGCCCGCGGTCTCGGCGAAGACGCCGGTGGTGCGGGCCAGCAGCCGGATCGCGTCGCGGATCTCGTCGTCGTCCGCGTAGTCCATCCAGCCGCCGGTGCGGCGCACCGCCTCCAGCGCGTAGAGGCCGGCGGCCGGGTCGCCGATGTTGAGCGACTTCGCGATGCCGGTCGGGCGCACCGGGCGGATCTCGTCCGTCTCCTCGTGCAGCGCGACCGCGATCGGGTTGCAGCCGGCGGACTGGGCGCCGAACACGGTCCAGCCGTTCGCCGGCGCGTCGACCAGGCCGATCTCGACCAGCTCGGAGAACGCCTTGTCGACCTTGGTCAGCAGCTCGCCGCTGGCCATCGGGATCACGACCTGCTCCGGGATACGCCAGCCGAGCTGCTCCGCGACCTCGTAGCCGAGCGTCTTCGAGCCCTCCGCGTAGTACGGCCGGACGTTGACGTTCACGAACGCGGTGTCCTCGAACTCGTCCGTCTCGACCAGCTCGCTGCACAGGCGGTTGACGTCGTCGTACGAGCCCTCGATCGCCACCAGCTCCCCGCCGTACACCGCGGTGGTGATGATCTTGCCCTGCTCCAGGTCGGACGGGATGAAGACGATCGACGGCACGCCGGCCCGGGCCGCGTGAGCGGCGACCGAGTTGGCCAGGTTGCCGGTGGAGGCGCAGGCGAAGCGGGTGAAGCCGAGGCCCTTGGCGGCGGAGAGCGCCACCGAGACGACCCGGTCCTTGAACGAGTGCGTCGGGTTCGCGGAGTCGTCCTTGACCCAGAGCGCTCCGGTCATGCCCAGCTCCGCGGCGAGCGCGGGCGCGGACACCAGCGGCGTCATGCCCGGGTTCAGCGTGATCCGGTCGGCCGGGTCCTGACCGGCCGGGAGGAGCGCCGCGTACCGCCAGATGTTGTCCGGACCGGCCTCGATCTGCTCGCGGGTGACCTTCTTCAGCGCGTCCGCGTCGTAGGCGACCTCGAGCGGGCCGAAACACTCGTAACAGGCGTGCTGGGCGGCCAGCGGGAACTCGGCGCCGCAACCGCGACAGACGAGGGCGCGGGCAGGGCTGACGGCAGACGTCATGAGGAGGTGTCCTCTCATCTTTCCCATCGCCACACCGTGTGACGGGGACGGAATTGGCACCTGCCCTCCCCGGCTCGTCATCGAGCACGCGGAAGGTGGTTGCCGGGGCGTCATCGGGCCGTATCCCTCAGCCCCTCTGGATGAGGTATTCAGTTGTGCTGCGGTCGAGTTTACGGGCAGATTTCCGGATCTCCACCAGCCGATCCCGAGGTGTGAGCCAATCGTCGCCGTTCACTCACGCACCGGTGTGGCCCGCCATCGCGCGCAGCCGCCGGCTCAGCACCTGTTCCATCAGCGTGACCAGCGTGCCCTTGACCGCGCCGCGGGAGCGGGCGTCACACTCCGCTATCGGCACCTCCGGCCCGACGCCGAGCGCCTCGCGCACCTCCGGGATCGCGAACCGGGGCGCGCCGTCGAACGGGTTGACCGCGAGCAGGAACGGCATGCCCAGATCCTCGAAGTAGTCCACCGCGGGATAGCTGTCCTCGATCCGGCGCGTGTCGACCAGCACCACCGCGCCGAGCGCGCCGTCGACCAGGTCGTCCCAGAGGAAGGAGAACCGGTCCTGGCCCGGCGTGCCGAACAGGTACAGCATCAGCGACGTGTCCAGGTGGATGCGGCCGAAGTCGAGCGCGACCGTGGTGGTGGTCTTGCCGGCCACCGCATGCACGTCGTCCACGCCGCGCGAGACCTCGGTCATGTCGGCCTCGGTGAGCAGCGGCTCGATCTCGGATATGGCGCTCACGAAGGTGGTCTTGCCCACCCCGAAGCCGCCGCTGATCACGATCTTCACGACCACCGGTGCGGTCGCCGCGCTAGAGGGCACGGACACGGTCGACGATCCTCTCGATCATTTCGATGGGCAGTTCGGACGGGTGCTCCGCCGGTTCCAGTACGGTCAGGTAGCCGTCCGACGCGAGGTCCGCCACCAGCACGCGCGCCACGCCCACCGGGACCCGCAGGTGGGTGGCGACGTCCGCGAGCGCGCACGGGTCCTGGCAGAACCGGACGATCTGCCGCAGCTCGAACCGCAGCGGCGCGGAGAGCGCGGCCGGTGACGCCCGGACCTGCGTCTCCAGGCGCAACCCGTCGCGCAGCGGCCGGGTCCGGCCGCCGGTCAGCAGGAACGGCCGGATCACGTCGTCCTCGGCGGGCCGGTCGTCCGGGGTGCCGCCCGCACCGGCGGACCGGCGGGGCAGCGGCTCGGCCGGGCGCTCCCACGGCGGAACCATCCGCGGATCCGGCATCCGCGGCAGCGCGTCGTCTGACGTCATGCCGGCAGCACCCGCCGGGACTCCGCGATCAGGGCCGGGGTGAGCAGGTCACCGACGCGCTCGCCGAGCAGCGCGATCTCGTACCCGATGAGCGCCACGTCCGCGTCGCCGTCCGCCACCACGCCGAGGCAGGTACCGCCGCCGAGCGCGGAGACGATCAGGAAGCCGGATGTCATCTCGATCATGATGAGTTTGAGGCCGGCGAAGTCGTACCGGCGCGACGCGCTGCGGGCCAGGCTGGCCAGACCGGACACGATCGCCGCGAGATGATCGGCCTCGGCGCGGACCAGACCGGCCGAGGTGGCGATCAGCATGCCGTCGGAGGAGACGGCGACCGCGTCGCGGACGCCGGCCGTGCCCCGGACGAAGTTGGTGATCAGCCAGTTGAAGCGCTGCGCCGTGTCCGGCCCGGTACCGATGCTCATCGCGGGTTCCCATTCTCGTCGGATCGGGTGTCGGAGGCGCCGAGGCGCAGGCCGCGCCGCAGCGCCGTCATGGTGGCGCCGATGTCGGCCGGCACCGGCCGTTCCGCCGTGGCCCGGGTGGCCGGCGCCTGCCGCGGCACCGAGGCCCGGCGAACGCGCTTGACCAGCCCGTTCTCCGTTACGTCCGGCACCTGCGGGGCCGGCCGGACCAGTCCGGGTGGCGGGGGCGGCACCTGCACCGCGTCGATGGAGAACGTGGTGGTCGTGGCGGCGCTGTCCGGGGCGGGTGTGAGCAGCCGGGCCGGCAGCCGCACCCGCGCGGTCGTGCCGGTCACCGGCGACTGGCAGATCTCCACCCGCACGCCGAGCTTCGCGGCCAGGTGACCGACCACGTAGTGGCCGAGGAACTTCGTCGGCGCGACCGTGAACGACTCCGTGCCGGCCAGGCGCGCGTTCGCCTGGGCCAGCTCCTCCGGGCTCATGCCGACGCCCTGGTCGACGACCGCGATCAGGTACGACCCGTCGTCCACCCACCGGCCGTGCACCTCCACGTCGAAGTCCGGTGGCGAGAACGTCAGCCCGTTCTCCACCAGCTCCGCGACCATGTGCGCCAGGTCGGCCACGTACGCGCCGGCGGTGAACGCGTCGTCGATCCGGCGCAGCGACACCCGCCGGTAGTCCTCGACCTCCGCGATCGCGGCGCGCAGCACGTCCGACATCGGCAGCGGCCGGGACCAGCTGCGCGGCGTCGCCTCGCCGACCAGCACCAGCAGGCTCTCCGCGTTGCGGCGCATGCGGGTGGCCAGGTGGTCCAGTTCGAAGAGGTTTGCCAGGCCGGCCGGGTCGGTCTCCTCCCGTTCCAGCTGGGTGATGAAGCTGAGCTGGCGGCGGAGCAGGTTCTGATTGCGGCGGCCCAGGTTCGCCATCGAGTCGACGGTGTTGCGGCGCAGCACGGCCTGTTCGGCGGCCAGCCCGTACGCGGAGGACTGCAACCGGTTCAGCGCGTCCGCCACGGACCGGATCTCCACACCGGCGTTGCCCGGCACCACCACCGGTGGCGGCGGCTCCGCGCCGGTGCCGTCCTGCAGCCGGGCCACTGCCTCGGGCAGACGCCGGGCCGCGGCCGCGTCCGCCTCGCTCACCAGGCGGGCCAGCGGGCGGGTGATGCCGGTGGTGGCGGACCGGCCGAGCAGCAGCGCGCCGATCAGCGCCAGCAGGATCACCGCGCCCAGCCCGGACAGGTCGAACGTCGCCTCCTCCCGCAGGTCGTCGGTGCGGGCCCGGATGTCGTCCGCGACCAGCGACTGCACGGCGGACAGCTCGTCGAGCAGCGCGGTGGTCACGCGCAGCCAGGCGTCCGGGTCACCCTTCGCGGCACCGTCGGCGACGGCCTGTTCCGCGGCCGTGATCGCGGCGGCGTCCGGGCCGGTGGTGGCGCGGTCCAGCCGGTCCCGCACCGGTGCGGAGGCGTACCGGGCGGCGTCGGCCAGCGCGACGCGGCGCGTGGCGAACAGCGCGGCGAGCCGGGCCTGCTCACCGCTCTCGAACAGGCCGCGTGCGTGGGCGGCGCCGAGCAGGCCGCGCGCGGCGGACGTGGCTTCCTTCGCGTCGGAGAGCGCCTGCATCGCGCCGAGGCCGCGGCGCAGTTCCGGATCGGGGTCCGGGAACGGCGCGTCCAGTCCGATGTCCATCCGGTTCAGCGCCGCGATCCGGTCGGTGTACGACTGCACGGCCGGCTGCCGCCCGATCCGGCCGGTGTCCACCTCCACGCGCAGCCGGCCCAGCTCGGCCAGCTGCTGGACGGTGGTGTGCACCGCCTCCGGCCCGGGGCCCTCGGCGTCCCGCAGGCCGCTCAGCGCGGTCCGGGCCGAGTCCACCCGGAGCCGCTGCCCGGCCAGGTCGGCACGCCACCGCGCGCCACCGGCCAGCACCAGCGCGGTCAGGTCGCGCTCCAGCTGCAGTTGGTGCACCAGGCCCTGGGCGGCCATGCCGAGCTCGGTGGTGGCGGTCGCGCCGTCCGCGGCCGCGTACTCGTCGACCTCCTTGAGCACCAGGTCGCCGAGCAGCAACAGGACCGCGACGAGCGGGAGCACCAGCAGGCGTGCCACCCGGCCGCGGATGGTGCCCCGCTTCGGCAGGCGCCGGCCCGGCGGCTCGACCCTCCACTCCGGAACGATCGGCCGCCGATGGCCCGGCACCGCCGAGACCGGCCCGTTCCGCTCCACGATGGAGCGACGAGAGTTCCACATGTGACGCCTTCCCGAACATCCGTGCGTGACCGTCGCGCGACAGACGGTCGTTCACGGAGCCGGGCGGCCGTCGCACGCGATGTGCGAACCTGCCACCAACGGGTGACGACTAGGAAGTGATGTCCTTGCGCGTGAAGCGCCAGAACGCGATCGACCAGAAGAGCGTGGCGTAGCAGACCGCGGAGATGGTGCCCTTGACCATGTCGTCGGTCTGGACCGGCGTGGAGAGCAGCCCCAGCCAGGCGTCGGAGAAGTGGGTGGGCAGCAGGTTCCGCAGGTCGCCGAGCGCGGTGATCTGGTCCAGGATGTTGGACAGGATCACCAGCAGCACCGCGCCGCCGACCGCACCGAGCGGCGCGTCGGTCAGCACCGACAGCAGGAACGCCAGGCCCGCGGTGACCAGCAGCGTGATGGCGAGGTAGCCGACCACGCCGAGCAGGCGCAGCAGGCCCTCGCCCGCCGGGATCTGCGCCGCGACCGTGCTGCGCAGCGGCGACCAGCCGTAGCGTGCCGTGCCGAGCAGCAGCGCGGTGCCGGCCAGCGTGAGCAGCGCCAGCCCGGAGTAGGTGAGCGCCACCGCCAGCTTCACGGCCAGCAGCCGCGCCCGCGGCACCGGGATCGCCAGCAGGTAGCGCAGGCTGCCCCAGCTCGCCTCGCTGGCCACGGCATCGCCATGGAACAGCGCCACCACCACGCCGAGCATGAAACCGGCGGAGACCAGCAACGTGAACAGCGTGAAGTTCAGCCCGCCGGACGTGGCCAGGTCGACCAGGCTGCCGAACTCGCCGCCGCCGGTGCCGTCGTCGTCCTCGTTCGTCTCGAACTGGAACGCGACCAGGATGATCACGGGCAGCAGGACCATGAACCCCAGCGCCAGCCGGGTACGGACGCGCGTCGCCTGCCGCCGGAACTCCGCGCCGAACGACAGCGTCCGCCCGGGCCGGTAGCCGGCGGTTCCCGCACCCGGCACGCCGGATCCGCTCGCGAGTTCGCTCATCGGTCCCCGCTCCCTCGTGAGTTGTCCCCGACCAGCGCGAGGAACGCGTCCTCCAGGCGGCGTCGGGGCACCACCCGGTCCACGCCCACGCCGGCCCGGACCAGCGCCGCCACCAGTTCCGTGCGCGGCGTGCCGTTCAGGTCCACCACCAGCCCGCCGTTGTCTGTCTCGGTCAGGAACCGGGCGCCGTCCAGACCGTCCAGCACGACCCGGGCCGCGGCCGGGTCGTCCACGTCCAGCTGCACGGTCGGCGAGTCACCGACGATCTCCTCGACGGGGCCGGACGCGACGATCGTGCCCTTGTTCACCACCACCGCGTGCGTGCAGGTCTGCTCCACCTCGGCGAGCAGGTGGCTGGAGACCAGCACGGCCCGGCCGTCCGTGGCGTACCGCTGCAGCACCCGGCGCATCTCGGCGATCTGCGGTGGGTCGAGGCCGTCCGTCGGCTCGTCCAGCACCAGCAGCTCCGGCAGGCCGAGCATGGCCTGCGCGATCGCCAGCCGCTGCCGCATGCCGTGGCTGTACTTGCGGGTCCGGCGGTGCACCGAGTCGCCGAGGCCGGCGATCTCCAGCGCCTCCTCGAAGCGCGCGTCCGCCCACGGCCGCCCGGTCGCCCGCCAGTAGGCGCGCAGGTTCTGCTCGCCGGTCAGGTGGGGCAGGAAGCCCGGCCCTTCGACCAGCGCGCCGACCCGGGACAGCACCGGCGAGCCGGGCGTCAGCCGATGCCCGAAGATCCGGATCTCGCCGCGGGTCGGCTGGGTCAGGCCCATCAGCACGCGCAGCGTGGTGGTCTTGCCGGCGCCGTTCGGGCCGAGCAGGCCGACCACCTGGCCGCGCCGGACCGTGAAGTCCACCGTGGACACCGCGACGAAGCCGTCCGCGTACTCCTTGCGCAGCCCTTTGACGACCAGCGGCGTGTCCGCGTGCTCGGCCGCGACCGAGCGGTCGATCCGGCGGTGCCGGGCCCGCGCGACCAGCAGCACCGCGGCCAGGCCGAGCGCGATCGCGGCCAGCAGACCGGCCAGCGCCCAGCGCCACACCGCGTCCGGGCCGGCGATCGGGGCGCCGCCCAGCACCGGCAGGCTCACCGCCGGCTCGACCGCGACCGTGTAGACCGCGGGCGCGGCCGGTCCGGCGAACGCTTGGTCGGACGTGGCCACCACGATCCGTAACCGGTGCCCCTCGTCGATGCGGCGCACGATCCCGGGCAGCGTGACCACAACCGGCTGCGCGTCCTCGATCGTGGCCGGCAGGCCGGTCAGCCGCACCGGCGCGACCAGACCCTCGGAGAGCGTGGCACCGCCGTCCGGGTCCACGTCGTAGAGCTTCACGAACAGCACGGCCTCGCCGGTCGGTGACGCGGCGCGCAGCCGGAGCCGCGGCGAGCCACCCACGTCGAGCGCGTCGGTCAGCGGTTCGGAGACGAACGACGCGTGCTGCCCCGGCAGGTCGGCGGCCGAGGCGCCGAGCACGGACGAGAGCGCGCTACCGGCGCCGGGCAGCGAGGAGATCGCGGCCGGGTTGCCGCCGGGCGGGCTCGCGATCCGCTGCGGCAGGCCGGCCACCCCGACCGCCACGGCCGGTTCGGCGGTCAGGCCCGGGTAGCCGGCGATCGTGTACGCGTTCGTGACCAGGCCGCGGTCCATCGCGTCGAAGCCGGACACCCGGGAGTAGACGAACGAGGTCGCCGGTGCGCCGGCCGTACCGGCTACGTAGTGGTCCAGCCACTCACGGGTCAGCGCGTCCACCCGGTCCCGGTCGGTGCGCGGGCCGGCGCCGCCGTCGTGGCCGCCCGCGTACCAGGCGACCCGGACCGGGGTGCCGGTGGCGGCGATGCCACGCGCGTTCGCGTCCGCCTCGGACAGCGGGAAGAGCGTGTCGGCGAGGCCCTGGATGAGCAGGGTAGGGGCCTTGATCCGGTCGAGCACGCGGGCCGGGCTGGAGCGGTCCAGCACGGCCACCGCATCCGGCGTGGCCCGGCCGGCGGTCGCGATCGTCTGGAAGGCCGCGCACACGTCCGGGGCGAACCGGCCACAGGCCGGATCGAGTTCGGCGGGTACGGCACCGGGCGCCACGCCCGCCCCGGACGAGAAGAACGTGCCGGCCCAGGCCTTCTTGAAGACGCCGTCCACCACCGGGCCACCGGCCGCGTCCGGCAGGAACGCGCGGGCCAGGTCGTTCCAGGTGATCATCGGTACGATCGCGTCCACCCGGGAGTCCTGCGCGGCCAGCAGCAGCGCCAGCGCGCCGCCGTAGGAGCCGCCGAGCGCGCCGACCCGCGGGTCGCCGGGCGCGTCCAGCCGCACCTCCGGCCGTGCGGCCAGCCAGTCCAGCAGCCGCTGCGCGTCCTTCACCTCGTGGTCCGCGCTGTCCAGGTGGATCTGCCCGCCGCTGCGCCCGAACCCACGCGCGGTCCAGGTGAGCACCGCGTAGCCCTCGGCCGCCAGCCGTTCCGCCTGCTCGTGCACGCTGTGCATGTCGCCGCCGAAGCCGTGCGCCAGCAGCAGCGCGGGCACCTTCCGCGCCTCGGACGCGCCGTCCGGCAGGAAGTAGCGGGTGTCCAGCGTGACCGGTTCGTCGCCGGCCGGCCCGGACCGTACCGTCAGCATCTGGTCCTGGAACGTGAAACCCGGGTCCGCCGGCCACACAGCCCAGCCGGTCAGGCCCGCGACCAGCGCCAGCGCGGCCGAGCCGGCGATCCAGCGGCGGGGCGTCAGGCGCGGGAGGGCACGGCGGAACCGGCCGGGCAGAGCACGGAGCATGGCGCCGAGCCTACGGCGGAACGGCTGTGCCGACCCGGTGAAGCGTGATCACGCTAGTGTCGCTGGGGTGGGCGATGCTGAGCTGACGCTGACCGTGATGCTGCGACCGGCCGCGCTGGACGCGCGCCGGGGAATCGTGCGACTGCACCCGGAGGTGCTGGCCGCGCTCGGCCTGCACCCGGGCGACCCGGTGCGGCTGTCCGGGCAGCGCACCACCGCGGGCATCGTCGCGCTCGCGGAGCCCACCTCGAGCCGCGCGATCCTCTACGCGGACGACCTGATCCTCGGCAACCTCGGGCTGCGCGAGGGCGGGCAGATCACGGTCGCGCCGATCCCGACGGCCGGCGCGCGCCGCGTGGTGCTGTCCGGCACGCCGGAGATCGTGGTCGCGGTCTCCGCCGACATGCTGCGGCTCGCGCTGCTCGGCAAGGTGGTCACGGCCGGTGACGACGTGTCACTGCTGCCGCAGGACGTGCTGCCGGACGCCGCCACGCAGAGCCTGGTGCAGACCGCGCGACGCAGCCTGGCCAACACGGTCGGCTTCGGCTGGACAACCACGCTGCTCCGGGTCGAGTCCGTGGAGGACGCGGACGGCGCGTTGGTCACCATGGACACCGTGGTCACCTGGGCCGGCGGCGGTCACACCACGCACGGCCAGACCTTCAATGCCACACCATCGGCGGTACGCCGCACGCCCGGCTCCGGTGTGACCGGCTCGGGTCCGCGCGGGACCGGCCCCGGCGGGACGGCCGTCGCCGCGTCGGCCTCGGCCGCGGTACCGGCGGACGAGCCGATCGAGGCGGAGGTCGTCGAGGACGACGAGGCCGTACCGCCGGTCGAGGACCTTCCCGGTCTGCGGGCGCAGGCACACGAGCTGAGCGAGCTGCTCGACCTGAGCTTCCACCACCGGGAGGTGCTGGGCAGGCTGGGCGCGACCGTCTCGCTCGGCGTACTGATCACCGGCCCGGCCGGGTCCGGCAAGGGCGTGCTGGTCCGGTCCGTCGCGGCCTCGGTCGGCGCGCGCGTCGTCCCGGTCTGGGCACCAGAACTGGCCGCGCTCAGCAACGAGGCCGCGGCCCGCCGGCTGTACGCGGCCGCCGACGCGCTCACCGGCGCGGACCGGCCCGGCGTGCTGCTGGTCGCGGACGTGGACGCGCTGGTCCCGAGGGCCGACGCCGGACCGCTGGCAACCGTGTTCCGGCAGGTCGTCACCGGTCTGATCAAGGCGGGCACGGCCGTGGTCTGCACCAGCAGCCGGCCGGAGGAGCTGGATTCGGGCCTGCGCGCGCCCGATCTGCTGTCCGTGCAGATCAGCGTGTCGCTGCCGGACGCGGCGCTGCGCCGCGAGCAGCTTGACGTGCTGACCCGGGGCATGCCGCTGGCCGAGGACGTGCGGCTGGACGACGTGGCCGGCCGTACGCCCGGTTTCGTCGCCGCCGACCTGGCCGCGCTGACCCGGGAGGCCGCGGTCCGCGCGGCGCTGCGGCAGAAGGCGGACGCGCCGGAGACGCCGACGATCGCGATGGCCGACTTCTCGGCCGCACTCGAGGTGGTCCGGCCGACGTCGATGGCCGAGTCCACGCTGGAGCTGGCCCGCGTCACGCTGGACGACGTGGGCGACATGGCCGAGGTCAAGGAGCTGCTCACCGAGTCGGTGCTGTGGCCGCTGACCTACCCGGACACGTTCGCCCGGCTCGGCGTGCAGGCGCCGCGTGGCGTGCTGCTCTACGGCCCGCCCGGCTGCGGCAAGACGTACCTGGTGAAGGCCGTGGCCGGCTCCGGCAAGGCGAACGTGCTCTCGGTCAAGGGCGCGGAGCTGCTCAGCAAGTGGGTCGGCGAGAGCGAGCGCGCGGTCCGCGAGCTGTTCCGCCGGGCCCGCGAGGCCGCGCCCACGCTGGTGTTCCTGGACGAGGTGGACGCGCTCGCGCCGGTCCGCGGCCAGTCCAGCGACGGCGGCACCACCGACCGGGTGGTCGCCGCGCTGCTCACCGAGCTGGACGGCGTCGAGTCGCTGCGCAACGTCGTGGTCATCGGCGCCACCAACCGGCCCGACCTGATCGACCCGGCGCTGCTGCGACCCGGCCGGCTGGAGCGCATCGTCTACGTCCCGCCGCCGGACGCCGAGGCCCGCACCGCGATCCTGCGCGCGGCCGCGAAACCGGTCCCGCTCGCGGACGACGTGGACCTGGCCGCGCTCGGCACCGACCTGGAGAACTTCTCCGCCGCCGACTGCGCCGCGCTGATCCGCGAGGCCGCACTGGCCGCCATGCGCGAGTCCCTGGACGCCACCTCGGTCACCGCAGCCCACGTCGCCACCGCACGCGAGCGCGTCCGCCCCTCACTCGACCCGGCCCAGGTCGCCCACCTCGCCGCCTACGCCGAATCCCGCACCCGCTGACCGGCTCGGATCGCCCACCCCGCCCGCGCCGAATCCGCACCCGCTGACCCGCTCGGGTGGCCCATCCCGCCGCCTGCCCGGGGTCTCGCACCTGCCGAGCGAATCGCGCCCGAAGAGTTCTCTTCGCCCGGCTTCCAGCCCGCTCTTCGCTCCGCTTTGCTCTGCTTACCTACGTCAGCAGGGTGACATATGCGGCAATTCACCCCTTGACGGATGGACGATTTGTCCAGGTAAGCAGAGCAAGGGCCGGCGGACGGCGCGTGGTCGCTTGCCGGAACGGGGCGAGGTCAGTGGCGGCCAGGCCGGGACCGGCAGGGAGGAGCGCCAGCGACGACCGGGGCCCGCGGGAGCATGCGGAGACCGGCCACGCCGGAAGCGGGAAAAGCTGCTTTTGAAGGGGTTCGGGTTGTCAGGCGGTGATCACGCGGACGCCGGCGGCCTCGAACTCGTCGATCACCGAGGGTGCGGCGCCGGAGTCGGTGACCAGCGTTTCGACGCGGTCGATCGGGCAGATGCGGGCGAAGGCGTGGCCGCCGAGCTTGGACGAGTCGGCGATGATGACGACGCGTTTGGCGCGGCCGACCATCAGCGAGTTCATCGCGGCCTCGCCCTCGTGGTGCGCGGCGGCGCCGAGCTTCACGTCGATCGCGTTCACGCCCAGCAGCACGACGTCCAGCGTGACCTCGCGGAGCAGCGCACCGCCGAGCGGGCCGACCAGTTCGAACGACTGGGGACGGACCACGCCGCCGGCCACGACGATCTTCATCTGTGAACGGACCAGCAGCTCGTTCGCGATGTTGAGCGCGTTCGTAACCACGGTGAGCTGGGTGCCCTCCGCGTTGGTGTTCAGGTCCGGGCGGACCGCGAGCGCGCGGGCGACCTCGGTCGTGGTGGTGCCGCCGTTCAGGCCGACCACCTGGCCGGGTGCGACCAGCGCGGCGGCCGCGGTGCCGATGCGCTGCTTCTCGGCGGAGTGCTTCGCGGTCTTGTAGCGCAGCGGGAGGTCGTAGGAGACGCCGTTGGCCACCGCACCACCGCGGGTACGGATGATCATCTGCTGCTGGGCGAGCTGGTCGAAGTCACGCCGGATGGTCGCCTGTGACACGTTCAGGTGGGCCGCGGCGTCCTCCACGCTGACCCGGCCGCTGTCCGTGAGGAGTTCCAGCAGCGCGTTCCAGCGCACATACCGATCCACCGCCGGCCTCCTCCTGCGCAACCGTGCACACGCTGAGTGATTTGGTGCACAGTAATGCTCGAAAGGACCGCTAAGCAAACCGCCGTGCTGCGCGAAGTTGTTCATGCTTGCCGCCAACCCCGGAATCTGAGCACAATGGCGCGCGAAACAGCGTTGAAACGAGCCGTTCTGCGCAGCACGGCCCGTGCCCGTCCCGGTTCCAAGGAGGGGTGTTCGAATGGCCTTCGTCGACGAAGAACTCGCCAGCCAGCCCGACTGCTGGCGCACCGCCGCCGCCCTCGCCCCGGAGCACGCCGACGTGCTCGGCCGGCCGGGCGAGCGGGTGGCCGTGACCGGCTGCGGCACCTCCTGGTTCATGGCCATGGCCTACGCGACGCTGCGGGAACGGGCCGGCCTGGGCGAGACGGACGCGTTCCAGTCCTCCGAGTTCCCGACTTCCCGACGGTACGACCGGGTGGTCGCGATCACCCGGTCCGGCACCACCACCGAGGTGGTCGATCTGCTGACCGCGCTGACCGGCACACCGGCCACGGTGATCGTGGGTGACGCCGGCGCACCGGCCGCACGGCTCGCCACGGACGTGGTCGCGATGCCGTTCGCGGACGAGCGGTCGGTGGTGCAGACCCGGTTCGCCACCAGCGCGCTCGCGCTGCTCCGGGCGCACCTCGGCGAGGACCTCGCCGACGCGGTCACGGACGCCGAGGTCGCGGTGCGCACGCCGCTGCCGGTCGACCCGGCGCGGGCCGAGCAGATCACGTTCCTCGGCCGCGGCTGGACCGTCGGGCTGGCGCAGGAGGCCGCGCTCAAGTGCCGCGAGGCCGCGAACTTCTGGGCCGAGGCGTACCCGGCGATGGACTACCGGCACGGCCCGATCGCGATCGCCGCACCGCACCGCGTGGTGTGGGCGTTCGGCGAGGTCCCGGCCGGGCTGGACGAGACGGTCACGGCGGCCGGTGCCACGTTCGTGCACAGCAGCGGCCACTGCGGGCACACCGCGCTCGGCAGCTGGAACGGCGGCCGGGTGCCGCTCGACCCGATGGCCGACCTGATCCTGGCCCAGCGCTTCGCGGTCTCACTCGCCGCCGCGCGCGGCCTGGACCCGGACGCGCCGCGCAACCTGACCCGATCGGTCGTCCTGGCGTGAGTTCCGCGGACGGTCCCGGACCGGTCGTCGTGGCGATGGACATCGGCGGCACCGGGATGAAGTGCGGGGTCATCGCGGTCGGCGGCCCGGTGCTGCACACCGAACGGCACGACACGCTCGCGTCCCGCGGGCCGGACGCGGTCGCGGCCGCGATCTGCGACATCGCGGCGGAACTGGCGGCGAAGGCTCGCGCGCTCGGGCAGACACCGGTCGCAGCCGGTGTGGCGATCCCGGGCGTGGTGGACGAGGGCCGTGGCATGGCGGTATTCGCGGCGAACCTGGGCTTCCGGGACGTACCGCTGCGGGATCTGGTCTCCGCCCGGCTCGGTCTGCCGGCCGCGCTCGGCCACGACGTGCGCGCGGCCGGTCTGGCCGAGGCCCGGCTCGGTGCCGGCCATGGCTCGGACGACGTGATCTTCGTGGGCATCGGCACCGGCATCGCGGCCGCGCACGTGCGCGGCGGGCACACCAACAGCGGCGCGCACGGCGCGGCCGGCGAGCTGGGCCACATCGTGGTCCGGCCCGGCGGCCCCGCCTGCGCGTGCGGTCAGCGTGGGTGCCTGGAGACGATCGCCAGCGCCGCGTCCGTGGCGCGGCGGTACCTCTCGCTCACCGGCACGGGGATCAGTGCGGCCGACGTGGTCGCGCGCGCGGTCGCGGGCGAGGACGCGGCCGGTGAGATCTGGCGGGAGACCGTGGACGCGCTCGCGGACGGGCTGCTCACCGCGCAGGCGCTGCTGGACACGGAGGTCTTCGTGATCGGCGGCGGGCTCGGCGAGGCCGGTGAGGTGCTGCTCGGCCCGCTCCGCGAGGCGCTCGCCGCGCGCGTCACGTTCCACCGCATGCCCCGGCTGGTGAAGGCGAGCCTGGGCGACACCGCCGGGCTGCGCGGCGCGGCGCTGCTCGGCCTCGACGCACTGACCACTCAGTAGAAAGCACGGGTGACCATGCAGATCGCCGGCCGGATCGTCACGCCCGACGGCGTCGTCGAGGACGGGCACGTCACGATCGACGGTGCGCTGATCTCCTCGGTGGGCGCCGGCTCGCCGGACGGTGCCGAGCGGGCCGCGTGGGTGCTGCCCGGCTTCGTGGACATCCACAACCACGGCGGCGGCGGGCACACGTTCACCACCGGCGACCCGGATTCCGCGCGCGCCGCGGCCGCGTTCCACCTGCGGCACGGCACCACCACGGTGCTCGCCAGCCTGGTCAGCTCACCGTTCGCGCTGATGCGGGACGCCACCGCCGCGTTCTTGCCGCTGGTCCGCGAGGGTGTGCTGGGCGGCGTGCACTACGAAGGGCCCTACCTCTCCGGTGCGCGGTGCGGCGCGCAGAACCCGGACTTCCTGCGCGCCCCGGACACCGACGAGCTGGCCGCGCTGATCGCGCTCGGCGAGGGCGCGGTCCGGATGATGACGATCGCGCCGGAGCTGCCCGGCGCGCTTGACGCGATCAAGCTGCTCGCCTCGCACGGCGTCGCGGCCGCGGTCGGGCACACGGACGCGCCGTACGACGTGACCCGCGCCGCGGCGGAGGCCGGTGCCACGGTCGCCACGCACCTGTTCAACGGCATGCGGCCGGTGCACCACCGCGAACCCGGCCCGGTGCTCGCGCTGCTCGACTCCCCCGGCGTGATCTGCGAGGTGGTGGCGGACGGCGTGCACCTGCACGACGGCACGCTGTCGTTCGTGGCGGGTGCGGCACGCGGCGGGTACGCGCTGGTCACCGACGCGATGGCCGCGGCCGGGATGCCGGACGGCGCCTACGAGCTGGGCGGCCTCTCGGTGGTGGTGGCGGACCGGGTAGCGCGGCTGGCCGCGAACGGGTCGATCGCGGGCAGCACGCTGACCATGGACGCCGCGCTCCGCCAGGCGGTCGGCGCCGGTATTCCCGTGGTGGATGCTTCCCGGGCCACATCGTGGACACCGGCGCGCGCGGTCGGCCTCTCCGGCATACTCGGCGCGATCACGCCGGGCCTGCGCGCTGACCTCGTGCTGCTCTCCGAGGATCTGCAGGTCACCGGCGTAGTTCGGGCCGGAGTCTTCCAGTAATCCATTTCTCTTCGGTACGGTGCGGCCATGTGAGCGTGCACATAGCCGTTCCCGCATAGTGAAATTCATCGGTATTTTTAGCGATAAATCGGTCTATGAGGGTCTAACCTCTCGGGTCATGCATCTGACCGTTACGCACCTTGCCGCCTTCGCGGGAGTGATGGCGCTCGGCACGATGTCCCCCGGGCCGGACTTCGCGATCGTCCTGCGCCACGCCGTCGCGTCCGGCCGCCGGGCCGGCTTCGCCACCGCGGTCGGCATCGCCACCGGCATCCTCGGCTGGGTGCTGCTCGCCGCCGTCGGCGTGGCCGCGCTGGTCGCCGCGTCCCCGGTCGCCTACCTGTCGATGAAGCTGGCCGGCGCCGCCTACCTGGTCGTGGTCGGCCTCCGTACGCTCTGGACCGCGATCGCCGCGCGCCGCCGCGACCTGCCGCCGGACACCCACGCCGACCTGGCCCGGCTCGCCGCCGCGTTCGACGTCCCGCGGCACCGCCGACGCCGCCTGCCCTGGCTGTCGCTGCTCGCCTGGGACCGCCGGCACTGGTCCGCGTTTCGGGCCGGCCTGCTCACCAACGTCTTCAACCCGAAGGTCGCGGTCTTCTTCCTGGCGCTGCTGCCACAGTTCCTGCCGGAGCACCCGACGCCCGGGGACACGCTCGTCCTGGCCACGGTCTCGTTCGCGGTCACGGCCGGCTGGTTCACCACGGTCACGCTGGTGGTCGGCGCGATGAAACGCCTCCTCGACCGCCGGGCGGTCCGCCGCGGCCTGGACACACTGATGGGCTCGGCGCTGCTCACCCTCGGCCTCCGCCTCGCCATCGACAACTGACCCCACCACCACCGGGCTACGTCAGCCCTCGCCCTTGCATCACGACGGCCGACACGGAAACGAGCAGCACGGTCAGCCGAGAAGCAGACGCCGTCGGCGGGCAGCAGCGGCAAGCGGCGACAGCAGCGACAAGCGGGGTCGCGACAGCAGCGACAAGCAGCAGCAGCAGCGGCAAGCGGCAGCGGCGACAGCAGCAGCGGGCCGCGGCAAGCGGCAGCAGCGCGGGCGGCAGCAGGGACAACGGCATCCGGCGACAGCGCGGGCAGCAGCAGCAGCAAGCGGGCGGCAGCGGATGCCTCGCGCCCGAAATATCGTTATAAGTCGTGAGACGCCTTTCTCTAGTTTTTCAGATGATCTCGGCATACCACCGGCTTGCGGCCTGTGTGATCAATCAGTGGAGCAAAAAGGAGATCATTTAGCGAAGTCGATATCCTTTTCGCTCCACTGATTGATCACATAGGGCCTGAGAGCTACAGTCCGCTGCGGCAATGCCTACGCAAAAGACGAAGTATGACGATATTTCGGGCGCGTGCCGAGCCAAGCCCAGAGCAGCGCAGCCGCAGAGTGCAACGCCCATAGCGCAACGCCCCGAGCGTGCGCACCCCCAGAGCGCAATGCCCACAGCGGCGCAGCCGCACAGCGCGCAGCCGCACAGCGCGCAGCCGCACAGCGCACAGCCGCACAGCGCACAGCCGCACAGCGCACAGCCGCACAGCGCGCAGCCGCACAGCGCACAGCCGCACAGCGCACAGCGCGCAGCCGCAGAGCACCCGGCCCAGAGCGTCAAGCCGGGCTCGCGGCCGGGAACAGAGCAGCACGGGAATCGCGGGGTTTTTGGGTGACCAGCGGCGGGACTGGCTCCGATGCGGCGACCGGAGCGCAGGCGGAGGCCGCCGCGAGGTTTGCCCGCGGGAGCATGCGGGCCGCACCACGCCGGAAGCGGGAAAGAAGTAAGCCCTGCGGTGCGGCCGATCACTGTCCGAAACGGTGCGAGCTGCGCCGATGCTCGTTAGGGTGAGCAGCATGAGCGTGGGTGACATCGAGGACGACGATTCCGATCTCACCGAGGTCCCGGCACCGCGGGCCGCGCCGGAGGAGCCGGCCCTGGCCGAGCGCGAGGTGCGGATCCTCGAGTTCGAGAAGCGGTGGTGGCGGCACGCGGGTGCGAAGGAGCAGGCGATCCGCGACGAGTTCCAGCTTTCCTCGACCCGCTACTACCAGCTGCTCAACGGGCTGCTGGACAATCCGCTGGCGCTAGCGCACGATCCGGTCCTGGTCGGCCGCCTCCGCCGACTGCGCGCCTCCCGCGCCCGCTGACCGCGAGCGGCCCGCTGACCGCGCGCGCCACGGCGACCGCGACCACGGCGCGGGCTCGACCGGCGCGGCCGTGAACGGCAGCCAGGCTGGCAGCGGGAGCGTCCGCCACGGGATGCGGGCCATCACCCGGCGCAGCACCACGCCGATCAGCAGCCCGGCGATCGAGTCGGTCAGCCAGTGGAAGCTCAGGTAGATCGTGGTGACGAAGACGATCACCGGCGGCGCGATCCGGATCACCGGCTCGAACCGGCGGGCGCGCTCGCCGAAGAGCCAGGTCAGCAGCAGCACCATGGTGAAGAACCAGACGAACGTGTTGACCATGTGCCCGGACGGGTACGACCAGTCGTAGACCGCGGCGTCGTTGAACAGCTCCACCTTGTTCGGCAGCGTCGAGGAGGGCGCGTCCCGCCCGCCGAACTCCTTGAGCGGGACGACCACGACTCCGGCCAGCACGTACGTGAACGCGACCAGGATGAGCGGGCGCACGTCCCGGTCGCGGTAGAGCAGCCACAGCGCGATCACCCCGAAGGCGATCAGGAAGTGGCCGCTCTGGCCGAGCTGATTACCGATCAGCGCGAGCCAGTACATGACCGGCGGCCGGTGCGCGTCGGCGTAGTTCGCGATGGCGGAGTCCACGCCGTACAGGTGGCCGGCGGCGAGCAGCGCGGTCAGCGCCGCGAACGCCGCCAGCAGCAGGACGTCGAACCACCAGCCAAGTCGTCGCACGCCCGACACGCTACCGGGTCAGACCAGCGACCTGATCCGCTCGTACAGCAGGTCGGCGCGCACGCCGGAGTTCGGGCAGCCGCCGAAGTGGTGCAGCGCGACCACCTTGTTCGTGGTGCGGGACAGCACCGGCGAGCCGGACGAACCGCCCTCGGTGTCGCAGTAGTACGAGACGTCGCTGGCGGACGCGTACCCGGTGTAGGACGGGTTGTCGACCGCGCAGTTGCTGCCGCGCTCACCCGAGGCCATCGCGATCGCGGTCGGGTCACCGGCCGGGTGCTGCGGGATGTAGAGCTGCGTGCCCGCGGCCGGCCGCGCGGTGTCCAGCGTGAGGAAGCCGAACTTCTGCACGGACGCGAAGCTCTCCACCGTGAACAGCGTGAAGTCCAGCGTCCGGTCGGTGGCCAGCACCTTGTCGCCCCAGACCTTGGTCGACTGGTAGACGTCGTACCCGCCGCACCGCGCGCACTGGTAGTTGAACCACACCTCCGTGTTGTAGGCGTCCTTGGAGGTGGAGAAGCAGTGGTTGTTCGTGACCAGCCGGTTCTGCGCGCCGACCCGCCACGCGGTGCACAGCTCGGTGCCGTTGATCAGCAGCCGGGCCACCGCCTTCGACCGGGTGTAGGCCATCGGGTTCGTCGACCGGTAGCAGACCGCGTCCGACTTCTCGTCGCCGCCGCAGACGCTCTCCTCGCGTCCCGGTCCGGCCGGGCCGGGCGTGGCCTCGCGCGCCTTCTCCAGCTCGTGGGCGGCCTCGACGCGCTCCGGCCTGGTGTAGCCGCGGGCCACCCGGTCGATGCCGACGCCGAGGTCGGCGAGCGCGCTCTTCAGGCCGAGCGGGTCGGTGCCGCCGGTGTGCAGCTCGACCACGGCGGTGTCGCCGGAGACGGACATCGCCCAGCGCTCTCCGTCCCGGTCCGGCGCGTCCGGGTTGAGCACGGCCCGGGTCAGCCCGGTGACCGCGTCGCGGGAGACGCCCTCGTACCGGTGCGATTCACGGCCCTGCGGGTCGGAGACCGTGAGGTAGTCGCCGGGCAGCAGCGCGATGCGGCTGAAGTGCACCTTCACGTACTCGGCACCGGGGAACCGGAGCGTGGTGCGCCGGGCCGCACCGGCGTAGCCGAGCGTGCGGTCCACCCGCTCGACCGTGCCGATCGGCTGGCCGGCGTCCGCGGTCTCGCCGTCGCGCGCCGCGCCGGCCGGCTCCGGCACCGTGGCCTTCGCGGACGGCGCGGCCGGCGTGGTGGTCACCGGCCGCGGCGCGGTCGTGGCCTCCGGCGTGGCCGATTCAGCCGGGGCGTCGGGGGTACGGACAGAGGCCGCCCCGGCAGCGTTCCACACCGCCACGGTCGGGGTCCCCGGCTCGTCGCCACCGAGGTAGCCGATCGCTCCGACACCGGCGAGCGTGACCGCCGCACACGCCCCGACGACCAGACTCCACCTTCGCCGCATTCCGCTCCCGCTTCCGATATGTCGCAGTCCGAACGATTGATACCTGTCGCATGCCGGACGACCAATTGGATAGACCGGACAATTGAGCAGATCTCGTCACTGTGTAACGAGCCACGATGAGCCGCGACGCGCCGCGGAAAACGGCATGCTTAGTACGTGCGCATCACCTCCGCCCTCGTAGACCCGGCGTTGCTCGACCTTCCCTGGTCGACACCGCTGGAGCAGTGGCCCGCCGACCACCTGGTCGCGCTGCCACAGGGCATCTCGCGGCACATCGTCCGGTTCGTGAAGCTGGCCGGCACCGTCTACGCGGTCAAGGAGACCGGCGAGCGGGTGGCGGAGAAGGAGTACGACCTGCTCCGCGCGCTGGAGCGGATCGGTTTCCCGTCCGTGGAGGCGGTCGCCGTGGTCTCCGACCGGCAGTCGCCGGACGGCGAGCCGCTGGACACCGTGCTGGTCACCCGCCACCTGCAGTTCTCGCTGCCGTACCGGGCGCTGTTCTCGCACACGCTCCGCGAGCACACCATGATCCGGCTGCTCGACGCGCAGGCCGCGCTGCTGGTCCGCATGCACCTGACCGGCTTCTTCTGGGGTGACTGTTCACTGTCCAACACGCTGTTCCGGCGGGACGCGGGCGCGTTCGCGGCGTACCTCGTGGACGCGGAGACCGGCGCGCTGCGGCCGAAGCTCTCCAACGGCCAGCGCGACGAGGACCTGGACATCGCGCGGACCAACATCTTCGGCGAGGCGCTCGACCTGCAGGCCGCCGGGCTGCTGCACGAGTCGATCGACCCGGAGATGATGTCCGACGAGGTGATCAAGCGGTACGAGCGGCTCTGGCACGAGATCACCTACGAGCAGGAGGTGCGGCAGGACTCCCGGCACCACATGGAGGGCCGGATCCGCCGCCTCAACGAGCTCGGCTTCGACGTGGCCGAGGTAGCCATGTCGGTGTCGGAGAACGGCAGCTCGTTCCTGGTCCGGCCGAAGGTGGTGGACGCCGGCTACCACGTGCGCCGGCTGTTCCGGCTGACCGGACTGGACGCGGAGGAGAACCAGGCCCGGCAGCTGCTCAACGACCTGGACACGTACCGGGCGGAGAGCGACCTGTCGGACGAGCAGCAGGCCGCGCACCGCTGGCTGACCGAGGTGTTCGAGCCGGTGGTCCGCGCGGTCCCGGCGAATCTGCGCGGCAAGCTGGAGCCGACCGAGCTCTTCTCCCAGGTGCTCAACCACCGCTACCGGCTCTCCGAGGACGCCGGCCGCGACGTCGGCCTGGCCCCGGCCGTCCAGTCGTTCCTCAACGACGTGCTGGTCCACCGGCCGGACGAGCAGGCCGTCCTCGGCGTCGAGCCGGACGCGCTGCTCGCCTGACGGCTCTCGACGCCGGACGGCGAGAACGACCAAGGCGATTTTCCCGCTTCCGGCGTGGCCACGTCCCGAGTGCTCCCGCGGGCACCGGTTTCGCCGTCGGTCACCGGCGAACCCGGTCAGGGGCGGTCCGCCATCGAGGCGCTCTCCGGGGCCGGTGGGTTGGCGGCGGCGATCAGGTCGCGCAGGCCCTGGCGGCGGGCGACCACGACCAGACGGTCCCCGGCCGCGATCGGGTGGTCGCGCGGTGGCGTCCAGTCCACCCGGGCCGAGCCGGTCGTGGCCAGGCCGATCACCCGGGCGCCGCCGGGGCGGTCCGCCGCGTCCAGCCGGGTGCCGACCAGCGTGCCGCCCGGCGCGACCGTCACCTCCGCGACCAGCAGCACGTGCCGGGCGACCGGGATGGTCGCCTTCACCTCGCGGTCCATCATGGCCTCGGCGAACGCGGGCGCGGCCAGGTAGGAGACGCTGCGGGAGATCGCGATCTGGAACGCGCGCTGGATCCGCCGCGCGAAGTCGCCGTCGTAGAGCCGCAGCACCACGCGCAGGTCCGGCTTGATCCCGCGTGCGTTCAGTGCGGCCTGCAGGTTCGTCACGTCGTCGGTGGACGCCACGACCAGGGCCTGCGCGCTGCCGGCCTGCGCGGCCAGCAGCGTCTCCTCGCGCGCGGCATCTCCGGTGATCACCGGCACGCCGAGCCGCCGGGCGAGCGACACCCCGCGCGCGTGTGGGTCCTTGTCCACCGCCACCACGTCCACGCCCAGGTCGTGCAGCTGGGCCATCACCCGCATGCCGACCGTGCCGAGGCCGACCACCACCACGTGGTCGGAGTGCGGGATCGCGAGCCGCCCGGCGGCCAGCGCGAGCCGCGCGTTCACCACCGCGCCGACCACCGCGGCCGTGATCAGCGGGATCAGCGCCAGCCCGGCCAGCGTCAGCACCAGGTCGGTGACCTGAAGGACGAGGTTCTCCGCGAGATTCCGCTCCGCGCCGATGACCGTGGTGAGCACGGTTTGATAGACCGCGCGCCAGATGCCGATCGACCCGCCACCGAGCCGGGTCAGCTCCCGGGCCTGCACGCCGCCGCTGATCAGGATTATCCCGAGCACGCTGAGCAGCGCCACGCCCAGCTTCCGGTCGACCAGCGCGCGACCGGCCCGCAGCAGCACCGCGACCGGCCGCCGCCGTCGCCGCCGCCGCCGTAGCCGTCGCGCTGCCACCTCGGTTCCGGCCGGCCGTCCGGTTGCCTCGGCCAGCACGATCTCCGCGCGGCTCTGGTCCTCCGGCAGGATCTCCGGCTCCCCACCGACGGCCACATCCAGCTCACCACCGGTGGGCGCGTCCTCGCCACCCGTGGCCGCGGCCCGCGCGTTCGTCCCGCCGCGCTCGGCCGGCTCCTTGTCGCCGCGCACGGATGTGGCCGCCAGCCCGGCGACCACGGTGGCCGGTGCGACGTCGCCGCGCCGGGCCACGAACATGGTGCGGCCGGCGAGCCGGAAGTGCGTCGGGTCCGGTTCGCCCAGCGCGGCCGCCACGAACGCGGGCGCGGCCATCGCGGCGTCGGACAGCACCGCGCTGTCGTCGAGGACCTCGCGGGCGCGCGCGGCCAGCTTGCCGTTGAAGACGCGCAGCACCAGCCGGATGCCGGGCGCGGCCTCCCGGGCGCAGAGCGCGGCGTGGATGTTCGTCACGTCGTCCGGGTGCACCAGCGCGAGCGCGGCCGCGTCGGTCAGGTCCACGCTCTCGAACGCGGCCTCGTCCAGCCGGCCGGCGACCAGCGTGCGGACCCGGCGCATGGTGAGCAGCTCGGGCAACGCGGAGATCTCCGGCACCAGCGCGGTGACCCGCACATCCGGACGCGCCGCCAGCAGCTCGTTGATCAGGCGTAGTGCGAGCTGGTCACGCCCGCACACCACGTAGTGCGGTGCCCGGTCGGCGCCGGTGCCCCGGCCGTTCCACCACCGGGCGAGCGCTCGCCCCCGCCCGCTCGGCGAAAGATCAGCACTCGCCATTCCGCGATCATATGCACGTCGGCCAAACCTGTCCGTTCGGCGCGAAACGCCCGCTACGCATGGTTCGTTGCTCTTTGAGGACCATCGAACCTTTCGTCGCGCCGCATCGGCGGGAGAGCCCTTCCGCCCCGAAAGGAGCACCCTTCATGAACAAGTGGCTGACCCGCGCCGTGGGCACCGCCGGCCTCGCCGGTGGCTTCCTCCTCCTGACCGGCGCCCAGGCGCAGGCCGCCCCGGCCGACCCGGAACTGCTTCCGCTCTCCGACCTACAGGACGGCGGACTGCCGCTGCTGTCCGACCTGCTGGGCAACGCGGCGTCAGCACCGGCGGGCGGATCGGACAGCCTGCTCGGCGGGCTGCTCGGCGGCGGGGAGATGACCGGGCAAACCGGGATCACCCACCCGGCGGCGCAGTTCCTCGGCATCGACCCGGACGCCGGCCGCCGCTCTGAACTGGGCGGTGACGGCGGGCTGCTGGGCGCGCTCACCGGACTCAGCCGGCCGGCCGAGACGCCGCGGCCGGGTCTCTCCGGGCTGCCCGGGCTCACCATGCTGTCCGCACTGACCGGCCAGGACGCCGCGGTGGCGGACCGCGCGGACGAGCGCCCGGTCGCGTCCCGGCCCGGCCGGCACCGCGCCAAGCCGAGCCCGACCCGCACGGTCCCGGCACAGACCACGCCGCGCCCGGCCGGTGCACACCGCGCGGACGACGGCCCCCGCCACGCCGCGGTCTCCGCACCCGGCGACGGCTCGCGCCGCACCACGGCCTCCGCACCCGGCGACGGGCCGCGCGGCACCGCGACGCCCACGCCGGACGACGGCCCGCGCGGCACCGCCGCATCCGCGCCCGGCGACAGCCGGCGTCGTACCGCCGCACCCGCACCCGACGACGACCGCCGCGCGATCACCGGCTCCGGCGGTGACCGGCGCAGCGCCGCCGCGCCCGGCCGCCGCACCGCCCCCGCCGCCGCACCCGCACGCCGCACCGCCCCCGCCGCCGCACCCGGCCGGCGTACCGCGCCCGCGCCGGATGCCGGCCGGGGTGGCGGCACGGTCACCGGACACCCGGCCGACTCCTGGGCCGGGATCCCCGGCTCCCCCGCGGACGACAACGCCATCACGGTCACCCCGGGCCAGGACGACCAGGGCTTCGGCCGGGCGCCCGTGCACCTGGCGGAGACGCCGCGGCACCAGGCCGAGACACCGCAGCCGGCCGAGTCCCCGGCTCGCGCCCGCCCGTCCACCCGCGCCGGTGAGCGCCCGGTGGCCGGCCTGGATCCCGACTACTCCTGATCCGGTTCTGGTCCACGACATCCGGTTCCGCTCCAGGACGCAGGGCCCGGCTCCACGGTGGAGCCGGGCCCTGTGCCGTTCCGGTCAGGAGCCGAGCGTGACCGTCGCGCTGCCGACCACGGCGCCCTGATCGGTGACGACGGACATCTCGCCGGCCAGCGACCGTCCGCCGGCCGCCTCCGACGCCACCGTCAGCGAGCCGCTGACCTTAGCCGTACCGCCGGGCTCCAGGCGTACGACATCGCCGGGTACCGCCACCGCGCCGAGCTTCGGCGAGAAGTACGCGTCCCGGTAGTCGAACGACGTCTTTCCGTCCGGCACCGAGTAGCCCTGCACCACCACGCGGTACTCCCCCGCCTCCGGGTCGGTCAGCGACACCGACTCGACCGCGTCGCCGTCCGCGGACGAGGCCAGCGGCGTGTCCGAGTCGCCGCGGTAGACGAACAGGTCCAGGTCGGCCGCGACGTCGCTGGTCCCGCCGATGGACACGTCCAGCCGCGCGGTCCCGGACGGCACGGTCAGCGTGGACTCCAGCCGCTCGTCGCTCGCGATGGCCGGCCGCCGGGTCGCCACGCTGCCCAGCGGCCCGCCCCGCGCCACCACGCGGACCGGCCCGAACCGGTTGCGCAGGTCCCAGCTGAGCTTCTTGACCTCGCCCACCTTCACGGTGCCCGGCTTGGACTCGGCCGGGGATACCTCGACGCCCTGCACGGCCGCGGTGATCCGGTACGGATTCACCAGCATCGGCGACGTCCGCCGCGCCTCCACCTCGATCTCCCAGATGCCGGAGAGCGGCTTGCGGTAGTCACGCTCGATGCCCGCGCACGGCGACACCGGCTCGAAGTTCGGGTAGCAGCCGGTGGTCGCGGTCGGGTCGGCCGGCACGCCGTACGGGTCGATCGCCACGAACCGGGTCTGCGAGCCCGCGGCCAGCCCGGACAGGTTCACCTGCAGCGCCTCCGCCCCGTCCGGCACCTCCACGAAGTACGACCGGGTGGCGTTCCGCTCGATCTTCCCGCCCGCCTCGAACGCGTACCCGGGCGCGGTGACCGGCGTGGCCGCGACCACGGTCGCGAACACCTCGAAGTCCAGCACCGGCGTCGCCGGGTCGTCCACCGTCATGATCGCGCTGTGTGCGCCGGGTGACGGCCGCGCTCCGGCCGTGACCGTGACCGGCTCGTTCAGCGGCAGCGTCACGGTTTTCGCCGCGGAGAACGTGCCGTCGTTGCCGATCCAGCCGAGCCGGTGCGCGACCGGGTGCGCCGGGCCGCTGGTCCGGGTGAGCGTCACCGGGTACGCCTTCCACTCCCACGGCTTGTGCCCGCCCTCCCCGGCCGGGCACCGGTTGTGGATGCCGCCGCCGCGGCCGGGCAGCGGCTCGTCGCCCGCGCCGATCAGGTCGGACAGTGCCGTACAGACCGGCGCGACCGCGGTGTACGTCCGCGTCTCCAGGTCCTGCCAGAGCAGCTTCCACGCGGCCGGTACGTCGATCAGCCCGTACCCCTGGGCGAACGCCGGCACGCCGGGCAGGTGCGACGCGGAGGTGTAGAGCGCCCGCCGCAGCTGGGCCGGGGTGAGCCCGCGGTCCTGCGCGCGCGCAGCGGAGAGCAGCAGCGTGGCCGCGCCGGTCGCCTGCGGTGACGCCATCGAGGTGCCCTGCAGCATCGCGTACCCGGTCGGCAGCGTGTATCCGGCCTGTGCCACCGGCGTGCCGGGCAGCCAGGTCGGGATGCTGGAGATCGCGGCACCCGGCGCGACCAGGTCCGGCTTGAGCCCGCCGTCCTCGCGCGGCCCGCGCGACGAGAACGGGTGCATCGCGTAGTCGGCGGAGACGGCCGAGCCGTAGTTCGCGGCCCACGTCTCGCGGCTGATCGTAGAGCCGACCGAGACCACGGCACCGGCGGTGGACGGGTCACCGACCGTGTTCAGGCCGGGCCCGTCGTTGCCGGCCGAGATGAACATCTGCACGCCGTAGTCGGTGACCAGGCGGTTGTAGAGCAGCACCCAGGCGTTGCGCCCGTCGTTCAGCGCGGTCAGGCCGCCGATCGACATGTTGATCACGTCGACGCGCCGGTTGAGCACCATGTCCACCATGCCGTCGGTGAGCGCGGCGTAGGTGCACCCGCCGCCCCACGTGCAGGCCCGGCCGGACACGATCCTCGCGCCCGGCGCGGCACCGTCGAACGCGGCGTTGCCCAGTAGGTCGTTGCCGGCCGCGATGCCGGCCACGTGCGTACCGTGCTCGCTCTCCAGAATGCCGATGTTCACGAAGTCGGAGCGGGTGCCGGAGACGTCGACGTCCTCCCGGTACTCCACGGTGAACGCCATCCGGTCGATCGCCTCGGTCTTCGGGTCGTCGGTTCCGAAGTGCCCGATGTCGTACCTTTCCCGGTACGGCCGCATGACCGGCTCGTCCGTGAAGCTCTTGTCCCGGTCCGCGTCCACCCGAACGTCGTGCGACACCGGGTCGTAGAGCACGCCGAACGCGTCCGTGGTGTCGCCGTCCCGGTTGACGTCACCGGACGGGTCGCTGGCCTTGGTGATCGACTCGTAGAACCAGTTGAACGCGTACGACCCGGCCGGTGCCGTGAACCGGGCGCCGCCGACCTCGAACGACGGGCCGGTGACCGGCAGGTTCATCCGCAGCCAGGTGGGGTCCTCGAGCGGGTCGGTGGCGGTGAACACGTCGACGATCTTGCGTTCGCCGGTGGTGGTCCGTTGCAGCGCCGGGTGGTCGACGTCCACGCCCGAGTCCATGATGCCGATGGTGACGCCGCGCCCGTCGTAGGCCGGATGGGTTCTGATGAACTCGACCGCGCCGGTCTCGCCGGTGGGCAGGAAGGGGTTGTCCGCGGGCGTGCCCTTCCCCGGCCCGCCGCGCGACTCGCGCGCGGCCGCCGGGCCGCCGCCGGCCAGCCCTTCGGACGGGTCCGGGCGGAGCACCACCGAGTCCAGGTCGATCGCCTCCACGCCGTCGAGCCGGGCCGCGTCGAGCACGGAGCCGGTCGGCATCTTGGCCAGTACGTACCCGAGCCGGTCGACGCTGCGGGAGACGGAGCCGCCGAGCCGGGTGAGCCGGCCGGCGACCGCGGACGCGCCGCCCCTGCCGGTCGCGACCAGCACGGTGACGGTGGACCGGCCGTCGGCCCGGGCCTCGGCGAGCCGGCGGGCGTCGTCGGAGCCGAGCGTGTCGGCGGCGGGCGAGGTCTTGGGTGTGCCGGACGCGGCGGCCGGGCCGGGAAGCCCGGGCCCGGTCAGGCCGCCGACCAGCAACGTGATGAGGAAATATCGCAGCACACGGGCAGGCTATAAGCCTTTATCCGTATATGTCCGATTGTCGAGAAGACTTAACGCTTTCGTCCCGTACCCTTGCCGCTCTTCTCGCCCCGCCGGTTCTTGCCGGCCGCGGCCGGCTTGGCCGCCTTCTCCACCGGCACCGCCAGCCGGACCCGCCACCGGCCGTCGTCCTCGGCCGCGGACAGCTCACCGCGCACACTCTCGGCGCGCTCCCGCATGCCGCGCACTCCGTGCCCGGCTGCCGGTTCCGGGCCGCGCCGCGACGGCACCGGGTTGCTCACGGTCGCCACCAGCCGCGCGTCCACGACCTCCAGCCGCACCTCGACCGGCTGCCCCGGCGCGTGATTGAGCGCGTTCGTCAGCGCCTCCTGCACCACGCGGTAGACCGCCAGCCCTTCACGCCGGCCGAGCCGGACACCCTCCGGCGCCACCATGGTCAGCGCCATCCCGGCGGCCCGCATGATCCGCACGAGTTCCGGTAGGTCGGCCAGGCCGGGCACCGCGCGCTCCCCCGGCTCGATGTCCCGCCGGAGCACACTGAGCATGTCGCCGAGTTCCGCGAGCGTACGCCGCCCGGTCCCGGCGATCGTGTCGAACGCGCGCTCCGCCGCCTGCGGCCGGCTCTCCACCGCGGCCGGCCCGCCCTCGGCCAGCACCACCATCACACCGATCGCGTTGCTGACCAGGTCGTGCATCTCCGGGCCGATCAGCGCGCGCTCGTCCGCCGCCTCGCGGGCCGCGTCCGCCCCGGCGCGGTCCGCCTCCGCGCGTTCCCGCGCGGCCTCGGCCAGCGCACGGGCTCGCTCCGCGTCGTCGCGGCGTTCCTCGGCGCGCGCCCGGGCCTCCTCCGCGGCCAGCCGCTGCCGGCGCAGATCCGTGGTGACCTGGCGGAACTCGCGGGCGGCGTGCCGGCCCTCGGCCGCACGCGGCGCGAGCCACGCGACCGCGGTGCCGAGCGCCACGATCAGCACGCCCTGCCACCAGCCGGAGCGCGCGATCGCCAGCACGAGCGTGAGCGACAGCGCCACCGCGACCGGCAACCAGCGCGTGACCATCATCCCCACCTTCTCCGGCAAGCGCCCATTCTTACCGGTCGCGGGAATGCGCGCTCACCCAGTGGGTACTCCGATCAGCGATGCAGACATTCCTGCCTTATCCCAATTTTCTGGAGAGCGCCCGCGTGCTCGACGGCAAGCGCCTGGGCAAGCAACGCGCGGAGACGCTCCAGGTGCTGCGCGGCCTGACCCGGCCCGGGTACGGCTGGCGCAACCACCCGGCCGTCAAGATGTGGCGCGGCTTCGAGGAGGCACTGGTCCGGTACGGCCTGGACGTGTGCGTGGCCTGGCAGGAGCGCGGCCATGCGGACACGGTCGCGGTCACGCTGATCGCGGACTACGCGGCCGGCCGGCGGGAGTCGCCGGCCGACGTGACGATCCGTTCGCAGGCGCAGCTGGAGCGGGTCTGCGCGGTGCCGCCGTGGCTCGGCGACGACGCGTTCCACCTCAGCCACCGCTCCTCCCTGCTGCAGAAGGACCCGGACCACTACGGCCCGATCTTCGGCGACATCCCGGCCGACCTGCCCTACGTGTGGCCGGTGGCCGCCTAGCTCTCCTGCGGCGCGGGCGATTCCGGGGCGGGACGGGGCGGGCGGGCCGCGCGCGCCGCGGACGCGACGCCGAGGCTGCCGAGCAGCGCCGCGCCGCTGGCGATCCCGAAGAGGTGGCGGCGGGAGGATTTCAGGTCGTCGGTCCGCGGCTCGGTCATGGTTCCGGCCTTCCGTCGAGGGGAACGATGTCACCCTCAGTTCGGCTGACAGGCGCGCAGCGTAACCACTTCGCACCTCGCAAAATCCTTGGAGAGATGAGCCCCCTGTCGGATTCGAACCGACGACCGCTCGCTTACAAGGCGAGTGCTCTGGCCATCTGAGCTAAGGAGGCGCGCGTGACGCCCCGCCAGCATAGCCACTCCTCGCACGCGCGCAGACCTTTACCCGCTCGCCGTACCATTTGTCCGGTTATGCCGTTGGAGAAGACCACTCCAGGCCTTGGCAGGGCCCACAAACGCGTTTACGGTGGCGTCACACGGGTGACATTCGCCGCACCGTCAGGCACGACGGAGATCACCCCGAGGGTCGGTGGAAGCACCGGCTCGCTCCTCTTCACTCGGATCGTCCGGCACGTTCCTGCCGGTGAAAGGAAGCAGCCACACCATGGCTACGGTCACCTACGCGAAGGCGTCCCGCGTCTACCCGGGCACCGAGCGCCCCGCGGTCAACGAGCTCCAGCTGGACATCGCCGACGGCGAGTTCCTGGTCCTCGTCGGCCCGTCGGGTTGCGGAAAGTCCACCTCGCTGCGCATGCTCGCCGGCCTGGAGGACGTCGACGGCGGTCAGATCCTGATCGACGGCCGCGACGTCACGCACCTCCCGCCGAAGGCACGCGACATCGCGATGGTCTTCCAGAACTACGCGCTCTACCCGCACATGACGGTGTACGAGAACATGGCCTTCGCGCTCAAGCTGCGCAAGACCTCCAAGGCGGAGATCGACCGCCGCGTGAAGGAGGCCGCCGGCCTGCTCCAGCTGGAGGACTACCTCTCCCGCAAGCCGAAGGCGCTCTCCGGCGGTCAGCGCCAGCGCGTCGCCATGGGCCGCGCCATCGTGCGTGAGCCGCAGGTGTTCCTCATGGACGAGCCGCTGTCGAACCTCGACGCCAAGCTCCGCGTCCAGACCCGTTCGCAGATCGCGAGCCTGCAGGCCAAGCTCGGCATCACCACGGTCTACGTCACGCACGACCAGGTCGAGGCCATGACCATGGGCCACCGGGTCGCGGTCATGCTGGACGGCAACCTCCAGCAGGTGGACACGCCCCGCGCGCTCTACGACACCCCGAAGAACGTGTTCGTCGCCGGCTTCATGGGATCCCCGGCCATGAACATCAAGACCGTGTCGCTGGTCGACGGCGGCGCCGACTTCGCCGGCATCGTCCTCCCGATCACCCGGGAGAACATCGAGTCCGCGCGCACCGGCGGCGACAAGGTCACCGTCGGCTTCCGCCCGGAGGACACCGACCTGGTCAGCGCGAGTGAGGGCGGCCTGCCGATCGTCGTCGAGCTGGTCGAGGACCTCGGCTCGGACGCGAACGTCTACGGCCACGCCGAGATCGGCGGCACCTCCGAGCGCTTCGTCGTCCGCACCGACCGCCGCCACATGCCCAACATGGGCGAGACGGTCTACGTCAAGCCGCGCGCCGACAAGATCCACCTCTTCAACGCCAAGACCACCGAGCGCATCTGATCACTCGGGCGCACTCACCAGGGGCGGTTCCTCCGGAAGGAGGGGCCGCCCCTGCGGCGTTCGCAGAGCACTTTCTACCCGCTTCCGGCGGGCCGAGTCCCGCATGCTCCCGCGGGCAACGGTCGTCGCCGGCGCTCCTCCCTGCGCGGTCCGAGGCGGCAAGAGCGAAGAACGGGCCGGAGCGCCTCAGAGGTTCAGCGCGGCGCCGGCACGGAGACGTCACGATTCTTCCCCGCCGCGGGACAGCGCGGGTGAGGGCGGCGGTGTGGCGGCACCGCCCTCACCCGCAGTCCATCAACACCTCGATGCTGGTCGATATGTTGAGGTCTGCGGCCCCAGGGTGTCTGCCCACCGCCGGAGCCGGTGGCCGTGGGCGGTTCTGCCGGCCGCCCGCGGCCAGGTCCGTACCGTG
Organism: Catenuloplanes indicus; assembly: GCF_030813715.1. NCBI lineage: Bacteria > Bacillati > Actinomycetota > Actinomycetes > Micromonosporales > Micromonosporaceae > Catenuloplanes > Catenuloplanes indicus. Next base: position 5,287,748 of record NZ_JAUSUZ010000001.1, on the reverse strand, counting down.
GGATCAGAAATTGATCTTTCCGGGGCCGGCGCCGGACATGACGGCGGCCTTGACCCCGTCCGGGTCCGCGACGGTGTAGCCGTAGTACGCGCTCGGCTCCTGCACGGTGCCGCTGCAGTCCGGTGCGCCGGACTCGCCGGCGAAGACGTTGTTGCGGGCCACGCAGCGACCGCCCGGACCGGCGTAGCTGTTGCTGACCGGTTCCTCGACGTCCTCGAAGTAGTTGCCCTCGACCACACAGCCCGCGTTCGCCTGGCAGGCCACGCCGACGTCGGTGTTGTAGACGAAGTAGTTGTTGAACACGTGCACCGGCTCGCCGAACCGGACGCGCGGGTTGCGCTGCGGAGTCCGGTCGAACCAGTTGTGGTGGTACGTCACCTTCAGGTGCCCGGTGTCCTGCGCGCCGTTGCTGTCGTCGTGCCCGAGCAGCATGTTCTTCGTGTGGTCGTGCACGTGGTTCCAGGAGACCGTGACGTAGGACGAGCCGCGCTTGATGTCGATCAGCCCGTCGTACCCGTCGGACAGGTCGTTGTGGTCGATCCACACGTGGTGCGTGAACATCTGCACGTTGATCGCGTCGTCCGGCGTACCGGTGAAGGTGAGGTTCCGGATGATCACATTGTGCACCGCGTCCGCCGGCGGCGAGGTCGCCGAGGAGACCGGCAGGCCGATGTTCAGGCCACCACCGGTTAACCCGGACGCGGCGCCCACGCCCACGATGGTCTTGTCGCTGGTCACGTCGTGCATCGGGCCGGGCAGCGTGAGCACGCCGCTGACCCGGATGTTCAGCGGCCCGGCGGTCGCGATCGCGGCGAGGAACCCGGCCGCGGTGTCCACCGTGACCGTGGGCCCGCCGGCGCCGCCGGTCGTGCCGTTCTGGCCGAGCGCGTTCACCGAGGCGAACCCGATCGGCGGCGCACCCGGGTCGATCGGCGGCTCGGTCGGCGGCAGCGTGGGCGTCACCGTGCCGGTCGGTTCCACGACCGGGCCGGTCGACACCTCAAAATCATCGAAACTGGCCGACGCGTACGAGGTGGCGAGCCCGGCCCGCCCGGCGGTGAGCGTGCCGTCGGTGGCCGTGACGACCGGCACGCCGTTCAGGTATCCGCGCAGCGTGCTGCCGGTGACCTCGAGCGTCAGCGTGTACCAGGTGCCGGTGCTGACCGACGCGGACGCGGACGCCAGCACGACCGGCGCATCACCGGACCGCTCGAACAGCTCGACCCGACCCGCGTTGGAGACCGCGAGCCCGTAGTAGGCGCTGCCGCTCTGCACCCGGGCGGTGACACCGGCGGTACGCCCGGCGCCGTTGAATCCGGTCGGCTTGACCCGGGCCCGGACCGAGTAGTCGGTCCAGGACGCGGTACCGGTGTACGTACGGGCGTCCGCGCCGGTGCCGGTCTGGCGGTAGACCAGCGAGCCGTCGGAGACGACCGACCAGGACCCGCCCGACTTGGACCAGCCGTTGGAGTTGCCGTCCTCGAAGGTGTCGGTGAGCAGCGCAGCCGCGCCGGCGGCCGGTGCCGCGTAGACCAGGGCGACCGTGGCGACCGCGGCCAGGGCGATCGTGTGGGCGACACGTCGCATGGTGGGTTCCTTTCGTATCGTGCCCGGCCGCTCCCGTGGAGCCGGTGGCGAGGCGGCCGGGCGAGCTGGGCGCTTCACAACCTCCCGGCGCCGGCGAACGCGCCGACGACGCGCGGGACATCCGTGGTGGCGTGCACCGGCCCGGCCCGCAGCACGGGCGTCCAGCCGGCGTCGCCGCTCAGGTCGGGGTCGTGGGTGGCGTTGTACGCGTCGAGCGCACTGATCGCGACCTCGGCGCGGTTGCCGGTGCGGACGACCGTGCCGCGCTCGGCGATCGCGGTGCCGCCCCAGTCGTGAATGATCGCGTCCGGCCGCAGGTCGTCGTACAGCCGGAAGTAGTTGTTCTCCGCGTAGATCGCGGACTGCACGCCGACGCCCCACGCGTAGTCGAACGTCTCGCCGGAGCTGCGGTAGTAGTTGTCGTAGATGTCGACCTGACCGAACCGCACCCGCGGCAGACGCTGAATGCTGCCGTCGAACAGGTTGTGGTGAATGGTCACCTTGAGCCGGCCGACGTCCGGGCCGACCGTGTTCGACGACCCGATCAGCATGGTCTTGTCATGGTTGGTGAACACGTTCCAGGACGCCGTCACGTACGACGCCGTGTGCGTGATGTCCAGCGCGCCGTCGTGCACCTGGTACGGCCGCCCGAAGTGGATCGGCTGGTCCGTGTCGGGGTTGTCGCCGTCGGAGAACGTGATGTGGTCGACCCACACGTTCTCGCTGCGCCGTACCGAGATCAGGTCGTAGTTCGAGTTCCAGTTGCCGATTGCGCCGTCGGTCGGCGACCAGGCCGGGAAGCAGTCCCGCGCGTCCTCGATCGCGAGGTTGCGGATGATCGTGTTGCTGGCGCCGTCGACCATCAGCGTCAGCCCGGTCAGCGTGGCGCCGGGCCGGCCGACGATCGTGGTGTTCGGGCTGAGGTTGATCTGGGTCTGCGCGGTCTGCCGGGTCACCGACCGGGCCCGGGCCGCCTCCAGCTCGCCGGCCGGCGCGACGTATCCCCAGGTGGCCGGGTTGTAGGCGGCCAGGTAGGCGTCCAGCGAGTACGCCGGGTCCGCCAGGTCGGCGCAGTCGAGCAGCGTGCCGTCCGCGGCCTCGAAGCCGTCGATGCGCCCCTCGACGTAGATGATTTTCGGCGTGGTGTTCGCCCGGCCGCCGATCGCGGCCACCAGCTCGGCCCGGGTGCGGACCGTGAACACGTGCGCGTCGTCGGCTGCGCTGCCGCCGGTGGTGCCGGGTCCGGCTGCGGCCCAGCCGTCGTTCGCGGGCAGCGTCTGCCGCCCGAGGTCCGGTGCGGACGCCTGCGCCGACGAGGGCAGCGTCACCAGCAGCAATCCGGCGATCGTCGCCGCGATGGCGGGTTTCGTCATTGATCTCTCCACGTAGAGCGCCACACAGATGCGTTTACGAAAGCGAAACATCTGGGCTCAACGTAGATATTTACGTGGATGAGAGTCAATAAAACGAATATGCAGGTTAGTTGCACATGAAAGCGGCACGACCTATTGCCCGGCGGGCAATCGCCGGATTGTGGACCACTCTGTCCGTTTGATTACCGGGCCGATTTGCCTCCCGTTTGCACATCGCGGGCCGGCAACCCGTCGATCGGGGTGCGCCACGGCCCGCGCGCCCAGCCGATCCCCAGCTCGGAGAGCAGCGCCGGGCGGTCCGCCGCCGCGCGCAGGGCCGCGTTCACACCCCGGATCACGTGCACCCGGTCCGGCGGCGGGCCCACGGAGTCGACCAGCGCCGCGTCGATCGCGTGTGGCGGAGGTGCCGCCTGCACGGCCTCCAGCACGGCCGTGAACGGCGCGGTCCGGTCCAGCGGCACGATCAGGCCCGCCGGGTCGTCTACCAGGTTCTCCAGCAGGTCACGGCGGCCGGGTACGTGCCGCGGCGCCTCGTCGCCGGGCAGCAGCAGCCGGTCGGTCGGGTATTCGAGCACGGCCCGGCCGCGCGTGCCGTGCACGACGATCTCGCCGGGGATGAAGTCCTCACCGCAGAGCGTCACGGCCATCAGCACCGGCGGGCCGCCCGCGAACGACACGCGCAGGCTCGCGGTGTCGTCCACCTCGATCGGCCGGGTTCGGTACCGCTCCAGCTCCAGCGCGACCGGCGTCGGGTCCGGTGCCAGCGCCAGCGCTTGCATCAGCGCGTGGGCCAGCGGGTTCGCGATCGCGCCGTCCAGCGACGGGCGGCCGTTCACCGTACGGCGGCCGGCCCACGGAGTCCGCGCGTAGTACGCGTCCGGCCGCTGCCAGGACGCGACCGCGGCGACGCCGGTGACCTCGCCGAGTCGCCCGTCCTCGATCGCGGCGCGCAGTTCCGCCAGCGCGGCCGAGCCGAGCGCCTGGAAGCCGATCTGCAGCGCCCGGCCGGTGCGCGCGGCCACCGCGGCCAGCGCGCGGTGCTCGGCCAGCGACATCACCGGCGGCTTCTCCAGCAGCACGTCCGCGCCGGCCGACAGCGCGTCGGTGGCGATCGCCAGGTGCGTGTGCGGCGGCGTGCAGATCACCACCACGTCCGGCCGCACCTCGCGCAGCATCTCCGCGTGGTCGGCGAAGATCCTGGTGGCCGGGTCGATCGGCGCATCCTCCGCCGGTGCGGGCGGGCGCGGGTCGGCGAACGCGACCACCTCGACCCGGCCGGCCGCGGCCAGCCGGGCGAGGTTCCGGCGGTGCGTCAGCCCGTGCCCGCTCGCCCCGATCAGCGCGACGCGTCTCACGGCCGGCTCATCTTCCCGCCGCCTCGACCGCGGCGGCGGCACCGTGCCGGGTCAGGTCGGTGAGCCAGGACGTGATGGACGCGCGCACCTCGTCGTCCGTGACCAGCGCGGCCGGGAACACCGAGTCGATGCGCAGCAGCGCGTCCACCACCGCGGCCGGCTCCGACGACGTGTCCGCGAGCGCGGTCCGGATCCGGTCGGCCAGCGGGTCGTTCAGCGGCAGCGGCGTCCCGTCGTCCGCCGTACCCTGCACGAACCGCATCCACGCGGCCACCGCCAGCGTCGCCCACCGCGCATCCCTCTTCGCGGCGCGCAGGTCCAGGATCGTGTGCAGCAGCCGCTGCGGCAGCTTCTGCGTGCCGTCCATCGCGACCTGATGCGTGCGATAGAGGATCGCCGGGTTGGCGAAGCGGGCCAGCACGTCGTCGCCGTACCCGACGATCGAGACGCCCTCCGGCGGCCGGAAGCTCTCCGCGATGTCCTCCGCGATGAGTTTCCGCAGCGTGCCCTCCATGCCCGGCAGCGCGAGTGCCTCCGCGACGGTCTCCTGGCCGGCCAGCGCGCCGAGGTAGGCGAGCGCGGAGTGGACGCCGTTGAGCGTGCGCAGCTTCAGCCGCTCCCACTGGCCGGCGTCGTCCGTCATGATCGCGCCGGCCTGCTCCCAGGCCGGCCGCCCGCCCGGGAACCGGTCCTCGATGACCCACTGGGTGTACGGCTCGGCCGCGATCGCCGCCTGGTCCTCCACGCCGAGCGCGCGTGCCGCGGTGGCCAGCGTCTCCGGTGTGGCGGCCGGCACGATCCGGTCCACCATCGAGTTCGGGAACGTCACGTGGCGGTGGATCCAGTCGGCCGGTGCGCCGGTGAAGCCGCCGAACGCCAATCCGGCGTCGATCAGCCCGTGCGTGCGGCGCCCGTTCGACGGCAGATTATCGCAGCTCAGCAGGGTCAGCGGACCGGCGTCCGCGGCCGCGCGGGCGAGCAGCCCACGGATCAGCAGGCCGGGCACGGTCTGCGGCGGGCGGTCCGTGGTCAGGTCCGCGGCCACCGCCTCGTCCGCCAGCAGCTCGCCGGTGACCGGATCCAGCTGGTACGCCTTCTCCGTCACGGTCAGCGTCACCACCCGGATCCGCGGGTCGGCCAGCAGCGCCACGATCACGGCCGGGTCACTGGCCGCGTGCCGCACCTCGGACAACGACCCGATCACCCGGGTACGGGAGGTCTGCGCGCCCAGCGTGGTCACGCTGAACAGGTTGTCCTGCGCCCGCATCCGGTCGAACACGCCGGTGCTGCGCGGTGCCACGCCGATGATGCCCCAGTCGCCGCCGCCCGCGGAGATCGCCTCCTCGGTGAAGACCGCCTGGTGCGCCCGGTGGAACGCGCCGAGCCCGAGGTGCACGATGCCGCTGCCGATCTCGTCCGGCCGGACCAGCGGCCGGCTCTCGATCGGCAGCGAGGCGATCGCGCCCAGTCCCAGCCGCTTGACGCTCACCGCGCTGGTCACGCGTCCACCCCGTCCGCGAGCCGGGCGCTCCAGATCGGGCCGTCCGGGAAGCTGTAGTCCGCGACCGACTCCGGCTTCATCTGCGCGCTGTACCCGGGCTGCTCCGGCAGGACGTACTTACCGGAGACGGTGCGCACCGGGTCGACGAAGTGCTCGTGCAGGTGGTCGACGTACTCCACCATCCGGCCGTCCAGCGACGTGCTGACCCGCAGGTAGTCGAAGATCGCCAGGTGCTGCACGTACTCGCAGAGGCCGACGCCACCGGCGTGCGGGCAGATCGGCACGCCGAACTTCGCGGCCATCACGATCTCGGCGAGCACCTCGTTGACGCCGCCGACCCGGCAGGCGTCGATCTGCATCACGCCGATCGCCTCGGCCTGGAGCAGCTGCTTGAAAATCACCCGGTTCGCCGCGACCTCGCCGGTGGCGACGCGGATCGGCGCCACCGCCCGCTGGATCCGGGCGTGCCCGAGCACGTCGTCCGCGTGCGTCGGCTCCTCGATCCAGTACGGGTCGAACTCGGCCAGCCGCGCCATGTTCTCGATCGCCTCGTCGACGTCCCAGACCTGGTTCGCGTCCATCATCAGCCGTGTCTGCGGCCCGACCTCCTCGCGGATGATCCGGGCCCGGCGTACGTCGTCCTCGATCGGTCCGCCGACCTTCATCTTCACGGCCCGCCAGCCCTCGGCGAACGCGGCCCGGCTCAGCGCGCGCACCTTCTCGTCCGGGTAGCCGAGCCAGCCGACCGACGTGGTGTACGAGGGGAAGCCGTCCCGGGAGATCTCCGCCAGCCGCTCGTCCAGCCCGGTGCGGCCCTTGTCCAGGATCGCGGCCGCCTCGTCCGGCGTGATCGCGTCCGTGATGTGGTGGAAGTCGATCGCCGCGACCAGCTCCGCCGTCGGCATCTCGGCCAGCAGGCGCCACAGCGGCTTGCCCTCGACCTTGGCCCGCAGGTCCCACACCGCGTTGACCAGCGCGCCGGTCGCCATGTGGATGACGCCCTTCTCCGGCCCGAGCCAGCGCAGCTGCGCGTCCGCGGAGAGCGACCGCCAGAACGCCACCGGCGCCGCGAAGATCTCCTCCAGCGTCTTGCCGTCGACGTGCCGGGAGAGCGCCTTCACGGCCGCGACCGTGATCTCGTTGCCCCGGCCGTTGGTGAACGTGAAGCCGGCCCCGACGTGGGGGCTGTCCGTGCGCAGCTCGACGTAGGTCGCCGAGTAGTCGCCCCGGTTGATCGCGTCGGAACCGTCCGCCGAGTCCGACGTCGGGAACCGCACGTCGTGCACCTCGACCGCGAGAATGGTGGTCACAGTTTCTCCCCGATCTTGAAGATCTTCTTGGGCAGCCGGTACGCGAGGTCGACGATCGTCTCGGCCGCCTCGTCGAGCGGCAGCCGGTGCTCGGCGACCAGCCGGGCCAGGAAACCGGCGTCGATCCGGCGGGCCACGTCGTGCCGCACCGGGATCGAGCAGAACGCGCGGGTGTCGTCGACGAACCCGGCCGTGTTGTAGAAGCCCGCGGTCTCGGTGGCCGCCTCGCGGAACCGGCGCATCACCTCCGGCGAGTCCAGAAACCACCAGGGTGCGCCGAGGAAGAGCGCGGCATAGCCACCGGCCAGCGGCGCCAGCTCCCGGGTGAACGTGTCCTCGTCCAGCGTGAACAGCACCAGCCGCAGCCGAGGGTCGTTGCCGTGCGCGTCCAGCAGCGGCTTCAGCCCGTGCACGAACTCGACCGCGTGCGGAACGTCGCCGCCCACGTCGCGCCCGTGCCGGTCGTAGAGCCACCGGTTGTGGTTCCGGAACGCGCCCGGGTGCAGTTGCATCACCAGGCCGTCCTCGATGGACATGCGGGCCATCTCGACCAGCATGTGCGCGCGGAACGCCTCCGCGTCCTCGGCCGTGGCCGCGCCGGACAGCCCGCGCGTGTAGAGCGCCTCCGCCTCGGCCGGGGAGAGCACCAGCGTCCGCGCGGTCAGGTGCCCGTGGTCGGTGCTGGTCGCACCGGCCGCGATGAAGTCGAGGCGGCGCGCGCGCAGCGCGTTCAGATATCCACGGTACGTGCCGGTGTCCTCGCCGGTGATCTCGCCGAGCCGCGCGACGTTGCCCGCCCAGTCCTCGAACTCCATGTCCACCACGTTGTCCGGCCGGAACGTGGTGATCACCCGGCCGCCGGGACCGCCCCAGCCGTCGTCGGCCAGCCGCGCGTGCCGGGCCAGGTCGTCCAGCGGCGACTCCGTGGTGGCCAGCACCTCGATGTCGAACCGCTCGAACAGCGCCCGCGGCCGGAACTCGGGCGTGGCCAGCTTCGCGGAGATCTGGTCGTAGATCGTGTCCGCGGTCGCCGGGCTGAGCCGGTCGGTCACGCCGAACACGGTCTCGAACGTCCGCTCCAGCCACAACCGCGACGGCGTGCCCCGGAACAGGTGCCACTGCTCGGCGAACCGCCGCCAGATCGTCCGGCCGTCCGGCTCGGACGGTGTGCCGTCGCGGGTGGGCACGCCCAGCTCGGCCGGTGGAATGCCCTGGCTGAGCAGCATCCGGGTGACGTAGTGGTCGGGCACGATGATCAGCCGGGCCGGGTCCGGGAACGGCGCGTCGTCCGCGATCAGGCCGGGGTCCACGTGCCCGTGCGGCGAGATGATCGGCTGCGCGGCCGCCAGCGCGTACAGCTCGCGGGCAATGCCGCGCTGCGTGGGCTCGGCGGGTAGGAGGAGGTCGGACACGAGGCTCCTAATACTGAGGTGGTCTGCCAGCTATATCGCTTTCCATAACTGCAAAGGTTTGCAGCGAAGAAACCATGAGGGGTAGCTGTCCGTCAACGGCCGAACACAAAGAGGGCTACTTTGTCCGAATTTCTGCTATTGCATGATCGCTTCACGAGCGCTTACGCAATAGTTCCGCAACAAACATCCATTGACATGAGCACAACCGTTTGCATTAATTGGCCATCCACGTGACGACGGCCACAGCATCGATGACCACGAAGGGGTTCACGTGCCAGCCACGATCCGAGACGTTGCCCGGGCCTCGGGGGTGCACATCTCCACCGTCTCGCGCACCTTCTCGGCACCCCACCTGGTCAATCCGGACACGCGCAGTCGCGTGCTGGCGTGTGCGGAGTCGCTGGGTTACCGCCCCAACCGCGCGGCCCGGGCGCTGATCACCGGCCGCACGCACAACATGGGCCTGATCGTGCCGGACATCTCGAACCCGTTCTTCCCGCTGCTGATCAAGGCTGCCGAGACCCAGGCCCGCCAGCGGGATTACCACATCTTCGTCACCGACACGAACGAGGATCCCGCCGTCGAGGAGGAGCTGGTCCACGCGCTCGCCAAGCAGGTGGACGGCATCCTGCTGTGCAGCCCGCGGATGAGCAACAGCCTGATCGAGCAGCTGTCCCGCGAGGTCCCGCTGGTCGTGGTCAACCGCCAGGTGGCCGGCCTGCCGTCGGTGGTGATGGACGTCGGCCAGGGCGCCCGGCTGGCGATCGAGCACCTGGTCTCGCTCGGCCACCGCGACCTGGCACTGCTGTCCGGCCCGCGCGGTTCGTGGACCAGCCGGGAGATTCGCCGGGCCGCCACCGCGGCGGCCCGCACCGGCGGCGCCGAGCTGACCGTGCTCGGCCCGAACCCGCCCACCGAGCGTGGCGGCCAGGCCATGGCGGAACAGGTCCGCCGCGCCGAGGTGACCGCGGTGCTCGCCTACAACGACCTGATGGCGATCGGCCTCATGGAGGGGCTCGACTCGCTCGGCATCGCGGTCCCGGCCGAGGTGAGCGTGGTCGGCATCGACGACATCACGCTCAGCCGGCTGACCCGGCCCAAATTGACGACGGTGGCCAACCCCACGGCGGCTGCCGGACGGGCGGCCGTCGACATGCTCCTGCAACAGGACGGCTCCTGGCCGGGTCGCGTCGGACGCGGCGCCACCGGGACCGTTCCCGTCGACGACCGCCGCACCACCGCACAGGTAACGCTCCAGACCCAGTTGGTCATACGCGACTCAACGGGCCCGGGCCCGCATGGCACTGCGAGCCCGGGCGGCGCGGTCGCGCCGTTCCCGGAAGTTGTCGCCTCCTAAGCCCAAGGAGTGAGCGCAGAAATGCACCCCGCCACACATCCGGAGAGCGCGCTGCCCGCGCGCACTCACCGTACCCGCAAAGCCGGTCGTGTTCTTCGCGGCTTGGCCGCGACCGCGGTCGCGCTTCCCCTGATATTCGGCGCCGCCGCGTGCGGTGGCGGCAACGACGACGCGGGCACCGACCCGAACGAGAAGGTTGAGCTCAGCGTCTTCTGGTGGGGCGACGACTCGCGCGCCGAGACCACCAAGAAGGTGCTCGACGCCTACACCGCCGCGCACCCGAACGTCACGTTCGTGACCACGTTCCAGGGCAACCAGGGCTACCTGGACAAGCTGTCCACGCAGGCGGCCGGCGGGAACGCGCCGGACATCTTCCAGCTCGACGACAACATGCTGTCCGAGCTGGCCGAGCGCAAGGTCACGCTGGACCTCACGCCGTACGTGGAGGACAAGACGCTCGACCTGTCCAAGTTCCCGGAGAGCCTCGCGAGGTACGGCGTGGTCGACGGCGAGCAGGCCGGTGTCGCGCTGGCGGAGAACACGCCCGGCCTCATTTACAACAGGACCAAGCTCAAGGAGTTCGGCGTCGCCGAGCCGACCACCGGCATGACCTGGGAAGCGTTCATCGCCTGGGCCAAGGAGGTCAGCACCAGGTCCGGCGGCAAGCTGCCCGGCACGATGGACCCGAGCGCGGACTACAAGGCGCTCTGGGTGTGGCTGCGCCAGCAGGGCAAGGAGTTCTACAACGGCAAGGAGCTGGGCTTCACCGCCGAGGACCTGACCCGCTGGTTCGAGCTGTGGAAGGGTGCGCGTGATCAGGGCGCCACCCCGACCGCGGACGTGATCCACGAGGGCAACAGCTCGGACGCCAGCAAGCAGCTCGTGGTCACCGGCAAGGCCGCCACCAGCTGGGTCTGGTCGAACCAGCTGGCCGCGCTGTCCAAGAACACCAAGGACGAGCTCGGGCTGATGGCGTACCCGGGTGACCCGAAGGGCCAGTGGGCGCGCGCCTCGATGTACTGGTCCGGCTCGGCCAAGACGAAGTATCCGGACGTGGTCGCCGACGTGATCAACTACTTCGTCAACGACGCCACCGCCGCGAAGACGCTCGGCATCGAGCGCGGCATCACGCCGAACCTGGATCTTCGCAAGGAGGTCGAAGCCACGCTGACCGACGCGAACCAGAAGGCGTCGCTGGCGTTCGAGACCGAGATCACGCCGAAGTTCGGCGCCGCGCCCACGCCGCCGCCGAAGGGCCACGCCGCGATCCGCACGCTGCTGGTGTCCATCGCGGAGAGCGTCCAGTACGGCAAGGCCACCCCGGCCCAGGCCGCACAGGACTTCCTCACCCAGGCCGCGAGCAAGCTCGCCTGACGTACCGCTCGCGCACGTGGAGAAGGAGGCACGCTCGTGGCACTGACCACGGCATCCGCCCCGGTCGTCCCCGAGCAGCCCGGTCGACGGGCCCCCGCCGCAGGCAAGCAGCGGGGGCCCGGTGGCGGGCACGGTCGGCAGGGCGTCGCCGGTTACGTATTCCTGTCCCCCTGGCTGCTCGGCCTGATGGGCGTCACCGCCATCCCGATGCTGCTGTCGCTCTACCTCAGCTTCACCGACTACTCGGTCTTCTCCAGCTGGGAGGACGTCGAGTGGATCGGGCTGGAGAACTACCGGGAGATGTTCACCGGCGACCCGCAGTTCTACCGCGCGGTCACGGTGACGCTCGTCTACGCGCTGGTCATGGTGCCGCTCAAACTCGCCGCCGCGCTCGCGGTCGCGCTGCTGCTCAACCGAGCCTGGCGCGGCGTCGGCCTGTTCCGCGGCCTGTTCTACCTGCCGTCGCTGCTCGGCGGCAGCGTGGCGCTCGCGCTGGTGTGGAGCGCGCTGTTCGCCGGCGACGGTGCGGTCAACGAGTTCCTGGCCTTCTTCGGTATCACCGGGCAGGCCTGGGTGAACGACCCGGACTACGCGCTCGGCACCCTGATCATCCTGGGTGTCTGGCAGTTCGGCGCGCCCATGGTGATCTTCCTGGCCGGGCTCAAGCAGGTGCCGGTCGAGCTGTACGAGGCCGCGTCCGTCGACGGGGCCAGCCCGTCGCGGCAGTTCTGGCACGTCACCATGCCGATGCTGTCGCCGGTGATCTTCTTCAACCTGGTGCTGGAGACGATCCGCGGATTCCAGGGCTTCACGTCCGCGTTCGTGGTCAGCAACGGCACCGGCGGCCCGGTCGACTCGACGCTGCTCTACACGCTCTACCTCTACAAGCGCGGCTTCGCCGAATTCGAGATGGGGTACGCGTCCGCGCTGGCCTGGGTGTTCCTCGCGGCGATCGGCATCCTCACCGTGGTCCTGTTCAGCACCGGCCGGTTCTGGGTGCACTACGCCGATGGGAATGACCGATGACCGCTCCCGCCGTGGCCCGGCTCGCCACCATCCGAAGGAACCGGTTCACGATCGGTCAGGCCGTCCGGCTGGCCGTGCTGATCGCCGGCCTGCTGCTGGTGCTCTACCCGCTGGCATGGGTGATCGGCTCGTCGTTCAAGTCGGATGCGGAGATCGCCAGCAACATCTCCGTGCTGCCGACCGAGTTCACCGCGTCGCACTACACGGCCGGCTGGAACAGCTTTGACGTCAGCTTCACCCGGTTCTTCATCAACAGCAGCGTGATCGCACTGCTCACCGTGGTCGCGAACGCGGTGTCCTGCCTGGTCGCGGCGTACGCGTTCGCCCGGCTGCGGTTCCCGATGCGCGGATTCTGGTTCGCCATCATGATCGGTACGCTGCTACTCCCCGGCGACGTGCTGATCATCCCGCAGTACATCGTGTTCAACACGCTCGGCTGGATCGACACCCCGCTGCTGCCGCTGATCGTGCCGAAGGCGCTGGCCACCGAGGCGTTCTTCGTGTTCCTGATGGTCCAGTTCATGCGCGGCATCCCGCGCGACCTGGACGAGGCCGCGACGATCGACGGCTGCTCGCCGTACGGCGTGTTCTGGCACGTGATCCTGCCGCTGAGCCGCCCCGCGCTGGTCACCACCGCGATCTTCTCGTTCATCTGGACCTGGAACGACTTCTTCACCCAGCTGGTCTACCTGAACGACCTGGAGGACTACACGGTCCCGATCGCGCTGCGGCTGTTCATCGACTCGACCGGGCAGAGCTCGCTCGGCGCGATGTTCGCCATGTCCGTACTGTCGCTGCTGCCGGTGTTCCTGTTCTTCGTCGCGTTCCAGCGGATGCTGGTCGAGGGGATCAACACCAGCGGCCTGAAGGGTTAGTGATCCACCATGGATGACCTCCGGAGGCTGCGGACGACCGACCCTCAGTCTCCGGAGCCCGGACAACCCCCGCAGCCGATCCAGCGCGACTGGCGGGACACCCTCCGCGCCGCCTCCGACCTGGCCCTGACCGGGATCGTGATGACGGTAGCCGCACTCCCGGTCGTCACCGCGGGTGCCGCGGCCGGCGCGGCGTCCGCGGCGGTCGCGACATACACAGATCAAGAGCGATTCCCGGGGGTACGGCAGACCGCGCGCGTCTTCGCCCGCGGCCTGCTGCCCGGCATCCCACCGCTGCTGGCCGTGGTCGCGTTCGGCGTGCTGATCCGGCTCAACGTGCATGCGCTCAGCGTCGGCCTGGTCCCCGGCGGCCGCCCGCTGATCTGGGCGACGCTGCTGCTCGGCCTGGCCGGGGCCGGCTTCGCGGGCATGGTCGTGGTCGAGCTCGGCCGCGCCACCGCCGCGGCTGGTCCGGACGGGCCCGGCACCGGCTGGCGCGTGGCCCTCCGGGAGGCGGGCCGGCTCGTGGTCGCGCGGCCGGCGGTGCCGGCCGCGAGCGCGGGCGTACTGGGGTTGACCATCGCGATCGGCTACCTGATCCAGGCGATCATGGTGCCGATCCTGGCCGGCTACGCACTGCTCGCCCTGCACGTGATCCGCCGCCGCCTCGCCCCGTCGACGGCCACGGACGCCACCGCCCGCTCGTCCTGACCGGTTCCGTCCGTCAGTCCTCCGCGAACCGCTGGATGCGGAAGCCGTTGGGGCCGCTGCCGCAGATGATCGTGGTCTCGTTCCACGAGCAGGTGCCGAGCCGCACGGCCGGCAGCGTGCCGATCTGCTGCGGCGCGTCGCCGTTGTCGACGGTCGCGGAGAGCGGCACCCCCTCGGTGCTGGGCGCGTCACCGGCCGGCTCGCGATCGAAGATCAGAAAGCTGCGTGCGTTGACGCGGGCCGCGACGCCGTTCCACTCGAAGATCCGGTCGCCGGCGTCGTCGTAGAGCGCGGTCCGGTACGCCCCGTCCTTCGGTCTGTGCCACAACAGCAGGCCGGTGCCGGACGGGACGATCGCGCCGGTGTCGGTGAGCCCGGTGAGGCCCGGCGCGTCCACCCGCATCACCTGCTTCCCGCCGTCGGCGACGTCGTAGACCGCCACCTGGTCGGTGCCCTCGTCCGCGAGGTCGGCAAGGCACAGCCGGCCGTCACCGCACAGCGTGAGCGTCTTCAGCGTGCGGCCCGCGGTGTCGTTGTAGACCACCTGCGCGGTGCCGAACGTGGTCAGGTCGTACGCCTCGATGCGGTAGCGATCCCCGGTGGTGCCGATGTAGAGCTGCCTCGAGTCCGCGACCATCTGCACGCCGAGGCTCGGGCTCAGGCTGGACGGCTCCACGTCCACCGTGCCGGACGCGGCCACCGAGCCGTCGTCGACGTTGATCACCTGAGCGCGCTGGTCCGCGGTGATCAGCACGAGCCGCTGGTCGGCGTCCGCGTTCCAGCCGAACGGCGTGCCACCGGCGGCCGCGGGGCCGGTGCGGTCGCCGGGCGAGGCGATCAGAACCACCCGGTAGTAGTCGGAGAACTCACCGCGCGGGATCGGCATGTCCCAGGCCACCTCGCCGTCGGCCAGCCGGTAGCCGATCAGCTGCCGCTCCTCGTCCCGGGCGACCACCAGCACGTCGTTGAAGAGCCAGATCAGGTCCTGCGACGCGATTTGCTCCTGCCAGAGCGGCTCGCCGTCGCGGTCCCAGGCGACCAGCGGCCGGGGCTGCTCGCTGCTGCCGTCGCCGTTCGCGATCACGTACCGGTCGGTCGCGTGAATGCTCTGCCACGTGAACGCGGTGGCCCTGTCGGTGGTCCGGCGCCAGACCTCCGTGCCGTCCAGGCCGACGCCGGCGATCTCCAGGGTCTTGTCGTCGCGCTGGGCGGCGACGTACGCGCGGTCGCCGACGACGTCGGTGAAGACCTCGAAGACCGTACTGTCCGGCTCGTCGGGGACCGCGGGGATCAGCGTTCCCTCGGTCAGGTCGGCGAAGGCGACCGGTGCGACGCGGCTCCACGGGCTCAGGTAGATCAGCGTCCCGGCGGTGACCAGCACGACCAGCGCGACGGCGGCGGCCACGGCCACCGGCACGAGCGATCGGCGCGGTCGCTTCACCGGCGGCGGACCGCCAGGAACGGCACCGGGGATCATCGCGGTCGGCGAGACCGGGGCGGAGGACACCGGCGGCGCCGAGGTGACCGGCGGAGCGGGTGACTGCGCCGGGATGGTGGCGAGCAGCTCGGCCAGCGCGCCCTCGGCGACCGGCAGTTCCGGCTGTTCCAGCACGGTCGGTGGGATGTGCAGGTCGGAGTGCAGAAGGCGGCCCACCATGGGTACGCGGGAGGAGCCGCCGACCAGGAACAGGCCGGCCAGCCGATCGGGGGTGACCCCGGCGGCCCGGATCACGCCCGCGGTCTCGTGCACGCCCCGGCGCAGCAGCGGCGTGACGACGTGCTCCAGTTCCTCGCGGGTCAGGTGTACCGCGCGTTCGACGCCCGGCACCGCGATCGGCGCGACCGTGGCGCGGGACAGCATCTCCTTGGCGCCGCGCACGTCGTCCCAGAGCTGGCGGCGGTTGCGCCACTGGGTCACGGTGGCCGGCTGGGTCAGCGCCTGCCAGGCCTGCGCGGCGGCGAGATCCAGCCGCTGGGTCGGGCCGTCCGGCGAGATCTCCGGGCCGGTGGACGCCGCCTGCGGGCCGCCGGTGGTGACCGCGGCACCCGGCGTGGCCGAGCCGCCCCGTGTGGCGTGTGGGCCGGGCTGTGGCGCCGGGCCGGTCAGGGTACGGCCGACGTGGTCGACCAGGGCCGCGTCCAGGTCCAGGCCGCCGAGGTCGGCGACGCCGCCGGAGCTGACCACGGAGAAGACCGGCCGGCCGGACGGGCCGAGGCCGTCATTGCGGACCACCGCGACGTCCAGCGTGCCGCCGCCGAAGTCGAAGACCGCGAGCGCGGACCCGGCCGGCACCGGGCGGTGCAGCACCTCCGCGAAGTACCGCGCGGCCGCGACCGGCTCCGGCGTGAACCGGGTACCGGGCTGCCCGGGTGCGGCCGCGACCGGCGGCCAGCCCGCGCGGGCCACCGCCTCGGCCAGCGTGGCACGCCGGACCGGACCCCACGCCGCCGGGTGGGTGAGCATCGCCGGTGGCAGGAAGCCGACCGCCTCCACCGCGGCCCGGGCGACCGCGCCGAGCACGGCCGCCAGCAGGTCGACCACCGGGATCTCACGGTCGCCGAGCAGCACCGAGGTCTCGTCGATGCGGCGTTTCGGGTTCGGCTCGTACCGCGCCGGGTCGGCCTGGGCGAGGCGCTGCGCGTCCCGTCCGACGTGCAGCCGGCCCTCCGGGTCCAGGTAGACGCCGGAGGGCATGATCGGCTGCCCGTCGAACAGCAGCGGACGGGTCCGCCCGTCCGGGGTACGCAGCACCGCGACCGTGTTGGACGTGCCGAGGTCGACCCCCAGCCCGTACGTCCCGTCGCTCATGCCCCGCCCCTTCGCCACCGCACGTGATCAGCCTCGCATGGTAGCGACTCCGCGCAGGTCAGGCGTTGCGTCGGCGGGTGATCTCGGAGAGCGCGACCGCGGCGGCGACCGAGGCGTTCAGCGATTCCACGTCCGAGGCCATCGGGATCGAGACGCGCAGGTCGCACGTCTCGCCGACGAGCCGGGACAGCCCGCGACCCTCGGAGCCGACCACCACGATGGTCGGGCCGGTGGCGACCTCCAGGTTGTAGACGTCGGTGGCGCCGTCCGCGTCCAGCCCGATCGCCATGAAACCTTCCTGCTGGCACGCCTTGATCGCGCGGGTCAGGTTGGTCACCTGGGCGACCGGGAGGCGGGCGGCCGCACCGGCGCTGGTACGCCACGCGGTCGCGGTGATCCCGGCGGCGCGACGCTCCGGCACGAAGATGCCGTGCGCGCCGAACGCGGCCGCGGACCGGATCACGGCGCCGAGGTTGCGCGGGTCGGTGACGCCGTCCAGCGCGACCAGCAACGGCGCG
The DNA here is from genome assembly GCF_030813715.1 of Catenuloplanes indicus. Lineage (NCBI taxonomy): Bacteria > Bacillati > Actinomycetota > Actinomycetes > Micromonosporales > Micromonosporaceae > Catenuloplanes > Catenuloplanes indicus. The sequence continues at coordinate 5,270,540 of NZ_JAUSUZ010000001.1, read as the reverse complement.
GTCTGCTCCAGCGCCGCCGCGACCATGTCGGAGAAGTCCTCGTAGGCGAACGGCGGCACCTGCACGCCGATGCCCTGGTGCAGCACGCCGCCGGTGATCCGGTCCAGCTCGGCCCGGCTCACCTCCATGATCGCGATGCCCTTGTCGGCGCAGGTGCGGACGGCCTCGCGGACCCGCTCGTCCATCTCGATGCCCTGGGCCACGTAGAGCGCGGTCGCGGGCACGCCGGAGCGCAGCGCCTCGACCACCGGGTTGCGGCCGACCAGCAGCTCGGGCGAGTCCTTCGGCGGGGTGGAGCGGCGGCCCGGTGCGATCCGCGGACCGCGCGCGCCGACCTTGCCACCGCCGCGGCCACCGGCGAACGCGCCGCGGGTGGACGCCGGGGCGCCCCGGCCGGAGCCGTTCTTACCCCAGGTGGTGTCCTTGCTGCCGGGAACGCCGATCTTGGGCGCGCGGCCCTCGGCGGCCGCGGCCCGGCGCTCCTTCTCCTGCTTGCGCGCGGTCTTCTCGGGCAGCTGCTCGGTGCCGGAGTAGCCCTTGTGCCAGGGACGCTCGTCCGCCGGCAGCGTGCGGCCGCGGCCGGCCAGCCCGGCACGGTTCTTTCCGCCGGAGCCGCCCGCGGCGCCCTTCTTCGGCGTGACGCGCTTGTTCCTGCGCTGCGAGTTGCCCGGCATCAGTGCTGCTCCCCAATGGTCCATCGTGGGCCGGCCGGGGTGTCCTCCACCACGACGCCGGCGTTCTTCAGCTGGTCACGCACGGCGTCGGCGGCCTGCCAGTCCTTGCGTCCCCGCGCGGCGGTGCGCTGCTCGAGCGCGAGCGCGACCAGCGAGTCGACCACCTGACGGAGGTCGCCGCCACCGTTCCCGGCCTGCCAGGCCGGGTCGAGCGGATCGACGCCGAACACGTCCAGCATGGCGCGCACCTCGGCCAGCGCGGTGGCGGCCACGGTCTTGTCGCCGGCGCTGAGCGCGGTGTTGCCGCGGGTCATCGACTCGTGCACGACCGCGAGCGCCGCGGACGTGTTCAGATCATCGTCCATCGCGGCCGCGAACGCGGGTGGGATGTCGCCCAGCTCACCCGCGCCGGTCAGCTCGGTGGCGCGCTGGACGAAGCCCTCGATCCGCCGGTACGCCACCGCGGCCTCGCGGAGTGCGTCGTCCGAGTAGTCGATGGCCGACCGGTAGTGCGGCTGCGCCTGGTAGTAACGCAGCTCGACCGGGCGCACGCCGAGGCCGGCCACGTAGTCGAGGTCGAGCACGTTGCCCAGGGACTTGCTCATCTTCGACGCGCCCAGGTTGAGCAGGCCGTGGTGCACCCAGTAGCCGGCGAACCCGTAACCCGCGGCCCGGGACTGGGCGATCTCGTTCTCGTGGTGCGGGAACTGCAGGTCCAGCCCGCCGCCGTGGATGTCGAAGGCCTCGCCGAGGTAGCGCCAGGACATGGCGGAGCACTCGATGTGCCAGCCGGGACGGCCGCGGCCCCACGGCGACGGCCAGCTGCCGGCGAGCGGCTCGGACTCCTTCACGCCCTTCCACAGCGCGAAGTCGCGGGCGTCGCGCTTGGCTCGCGCCTCGCTGTCCGCCGCCTCCTGCATGTCGTCGGGGTGCTGGCCGGAGAGCGCACCGTACGCCGGGAAGCTGCGCACCGAGAAGTAGACGTCGCCGCAGCCGTCGGCCGCCGGGTACGCATGCCCGCCCTCGATCAGCCGCGCGATGATCTGCTGGATCTCCGGGATGTGCCCGGTGGCGCGCGGCTCGTAGGTCGGCGGCAGCACGTTGAGTGACCGGTACGCCGCGGCGAGCTTGACCTCGTTCTCGTACGCGATGGCCCAGAACGGCCGGTCCTGCTCGGTCGACTTGGCGAGGATCTTGTCGTCGATGTCCGTCACGTTGCGGACGAACGTCACCTCGAACCCGGACCGGATCAGCCAGCGGCGGAGCACGTCGTAGTTCACACCGGAGCGAAGGTGGCCGATGTGCGGTGGGGACTGGACGGTGAGACCACACAGGTAGATCCCGACCTTGCCGGGTGACCGCGGGACGAAGTCCCGCACCGAGCGGGTCGCGGTGTCATACAAGCGGAGTGTCACCCTGCAAGGGTAACGGCCGGTCCCCGTGTCGCGGGGACCGGCCATCGTACCAGTGAATGATCTTGACTAGGTCCCTACGGCTTCACCCAGGGCTGGAGCGGGGTGGTGACGGCCTTGTAGGCGTCCACGATCCCGTACCCCCAGATGCTGTTGAAGTTCTTCGTGCCGGTGCACAGCGCGTCGTATTCGGCCGACTGGCCGACCTCGGCGTAGCTGATCAGCGCCGGCGTCGGGCAGGCCTGCTCCGCCGCGGTGCGGTAGAGGTGCTGCTCGACCCAGTTCGGCGGGAGCGTCAGCCCGCCACGGCGCCAGTCCGGCGTGCCGAACTTCGACACGATCAGCCCGGCCACCCCGGAGGCGTGCGGCGACGCCATCGACGTGCCCTGCAGGTAGGTGTAGTACCCGCACTTGCCGGCCTTGGTGCAGTCCTTGAACACGCGGTTCTCGAAGCCGGGGACGATGTTGCCGTCCGCGTCCACCCGGCCGATCTCCTGCAGCACCTTCAGCGGGTACGCCGAGAGGATCCGGTTGGCGAACGTGTCCCCGGTGCCCTGCGTGTCCGTGGCCCAGCCACCCGGCGCGGCGACGGAGATCTGCTCCGCACCCCAGTTCGAGTAGTCGGACTTGCGGCCGGACGGACCGGTCGCGGACACGCCGATCACGAACGGGCCCTCGACCGGCAGGTCGAAGCACGTCGCGTTGTCGATCACGCGCGGCCGCTCGGTGCCACCCGGGTAGTTCGGGCTGGACGCGTCCGGCCGCGGGTTGCCCAGGTCCTCGTGGTTGTTGCCGAGCGAGCCGACCAGCGTCACGCCCTTGTTGTGCGCGTAGGTCAGCGCACGCCGGACCGCGGTGATGGTGGCCCGCTGCTCCGCCTGCTCGGCGGCCGAGTCGGCTGGGTTGCCGAGGCAGTTGTACAGCCACGGGTCGATGTAGAAGGACATGTTGACCACGTCCAGTCCGGCGTCGCCCGCGTAGGTCAGCGCGTTGACGACCGACTCCAGGAAGAAGTAGCCGGAGTCCTGGCCGCCCTTCAGCTCGACCAGCGTGACGTTCGGCGCCACGCCGGAGATGCCGGAGCCGTTGACCGCCGCGCCGACCGTGCCGGCGACGTGCGTGCCGTGACCGCCGTCGTCCGTGCCGACCGGGTCGAGGCAGCCGGTCACCTCGCACTCACCGTCGATGTCCGGGATGTCGCGCGCGAAGTTGCGGGACAGCTTCCAGCTGAAGTTCGCCGCGATGTCGGGGTTGCTCGCGTCCACGCCGGTGTCCAGGATGCCGACGGTCACACCGCGGTCGCCCGGCTCCACCCGGCGGGCGTCGTCGGAGCGGACCTGCTCCAGACCCCAGAGCTTGTCGTCCAGCGGGTCTAGCTTCGGGCCGCCGTGGCCGCCGCGCTTGGCCGCGGCCCGGGACGCGGGTGCCAGCAGTGCCTCCTGCTCGACCAGGTCGAGCTTGGGCGCCTTGCCGATCGCGCGGTCGCTGCTGGACGCGCCGATCAGCGCGGTCGAGGCCGCGGCCTTCGCCGCGAAGTCGGCCGCACCGGCGGTCACCGTGAACGTACCGACGCTGTCGTTGCTCTCGACCACCGTGCCGCCGGCGGCCGCGATCGCCGCGGTGGCCGCGGCGGTGGAGACACCGTCCTCCGCCACCACCGTGTATTCGGCCGCGGCTGCCGCGGCCGGTGCGGCGGTGGCCGCTCCGGCGGGGACCGCCAGCACCAACGCCAGCCCGGTCACGGTCGCGACCGAGCCGGCGGTGAAGCGTCTGCTCACCATCCTGCTTCCTCTCGAGAGTCGAGACGGCCGTCGATGACGGCCTGGAAGCATCCCACCCGATCTCGATGGATTCGAATAGAGGCAAGCACAAATTCTTTACACAGGCGTAGCAGTCGATACCGACTAAGGGCGCGTCATGCGCAGAACGTCCAGAGCCGTGTCCAACTGCTCCTCCGTGAGCTTTCCGGACGCCACGTGCCCGCGCTCGACGACCACCTCGCGGATCGTCTTGTTGTCCTTCAGCGCGGCCTTCGCGATCGACGCGGCCTCGTCGTACCCGAGGTAGCGGTTGAGCGGCGTGACGATCGACGGCGAGCCCTCCGCGTAACCGCGGGTGACCTCGGCGTCGGCCTCCAGACCGGCCACGCAGCGGTCGGCCAGCAGCCGGGCCACGTTCGCCACCAGCTTGATCGACTCCAGCAGGTTGCGGCCCATCACCGGGAGCATCACATTCAGCTCGAAGTCGCCCTGGGTGCCGGCGAACGCGACGGCCGCGTCGTTGCCGATCACCTGCGCCACGACCTGGCGGACCGCCTCCGGCACCACCGGGTTCACCTTGCCCGGCATGATCGACGAGCCGGGCTGGAGGTCGGGCAGGCGCAGCTCGCGCAGGCCGGCGCGCGGCCCGGAGCCCATCCAGCGGATGTCGTTGGCGATCTTGTAAAGGCCGGCCGCGATCGTGCGCACCTGGCCGGACGTCTCGACCAGCGCGTCCCGCGCACCCTGCGCCTCGAAGTGGTCACGGGCCTCGCTCAGCGGCAGTCCGGTGGCCGCGCGCAGCTTCTCGATGACGGCGGGTGCGAAGCCGGGCGGCGTGTTCACGCCGGTGCCGACCGCGGTGCCACCGAGCGGCAGCTCGGCCAGCCGGGGCAGCGCGGACTCCAGGCGCTCGATGCCGTACCGCACCTGCGCGGTGTATCCGGAGAACTCCTGGCCGAGCGTCACCGGCGTGGCGTCCATCAGGTGGGTGCGGCCCGACTTGACGGTGGTCTCCCACTCCGCGGCCTTGGCGGCCAGCGCGTCGCCGAGGTACGCCAGCGCCGGGATCAGGTCGTTGACCACCGCGTGCGTGGCGGCCAGGTGGATCGAGGAGGGGAACACGTCGTTGCTGGACTGGGACGCGTTCACGTGGTCGTTCGGGTGCACGTCGCGGCCCAGCTCACGGGCGGCCAGCGTGGCGATGACCTCGTTGGTGTTCATGTTGGACGAGGTGCCCGACCCGGTCTGGAACACGTCGATCGGGAACTGGTCGTCGTATCCGCCGTCCGCCACGTGCGCGGCCGCGGCGCCGATCGCCTTGGCCACGTCCGCGTCGATCACGCCGAGCTCCGCGTTCACCGCCGCGGCCGCGCCCTTGATCTGCGCGAGCGCGCGGATGTGGGCCGGCTCCAGGCCGCGTCCGGAGATCGGGAAGTTCTCCACGGCCCGCTGCGTCTGGGCCCGCCACAGCGCGTCCACCGGCACCCGGACCTCGCCCATGGTGTCGCGCTCGATTCGGTATCCACTCTCGTTGGCAGTCACCGGTTCATCCTCCCTCGGCGGGAGCGGGTTCGCCGTTGATCTGGGCCACGCCCATCTCCGCGAAGATCAGCGCGGCGCGATCGCGGTGCGTGCGGGCCTCCTCCGGATCACGCAGGCAGGAACCGAGCCCGGCCAGCGCGCGGGCCTGCTCGTACCGGTGCCCGATCTGCACGGAGACGGCCAGCGAGCGCCGGTACGCCTCGACCGCGGCCTCCGGCGCACCGGCGGCGCCGAGCGTGGCGGCGAGATCGTTGCCGACCATCGCCTCGCCGTGCCGGTCACCGACGGTCCGCATGATCCGCAGCGCCTCCTGGTGGTGCTGCTCCGCCTCGGCCAGCCGGCCCTGGAGGCGGCGCGCGGTGCCGAGGTCGTTGAGCACTTCGGCCTCGTTGTACGGGATCCCCCGCTGCCGGCGCAGCGCGGCGGCGAGGCAGCGGGCCGCCGCGTCGGGTGCGCCCATCCGCACCCGGACCGCGCCGATGTGGCCCAGCGCGACCGAGACGTTGTGCTGGTCCCGGCGCTCGCAGGCGAGCAGCAGGTGGCGACGGTGGTAGTGCAGCGCCTCCTCGTACCGGCCCATCATCGCGGCGACGAAGCCCATCTTCGGCAGGTGCAGCATGCGGCCCCGGTCGTCGCCGACCCGCTCCCAGACCGCGTATGCCGCGCGCGCGTTCGCCAGCGCCTCCGGCAGCAGGCCCATCATCAGCTGCACCGCGGAGAGGTTGCCGCGGGTGGTGGCCATGCCCCGGTCGTCGCCGAGCCGTTCCCGCAGCCGCAGTGCCTCGGTCAGGTGCGTGACCGCGTCCTGGTAGCGCCCGGTGCGGTAGTAGGACGAGGCCAGGTAGTTGAGCACCTGCGCCACGGCCGCGTCGTCACCGGCCAGCATCGCGGCGGCCAGACCGCGCTCGTGCAGCACGATCAGGTCGTCGTGGTACGCGTTGACGTACAGGAACCGCCACGCCGCCCGCGCCAGCCACCAGGCGTAGTGCGCGTGCCCCGCGCCGATCGCCCGATCCGCCAGTGCGACCAGCGCGGCTCGCTCGTCCTCCAGCCAGCGCAGCTTGCTGGGCAGCGCCTCGACCAGGTCCGGCCGCTGCGCCGGGCCCCAGCCGCGCACGTCGCCGGAGCTGTGCGCCTCCATGCCGACCGTGGACGCGTCCGCCGCGTGCAGGTAGAAGTCGAGCAGCCGGCCGACCGCGGCGTGCCGTTCCGGCAGCGGGTCGCGTGCGGCCAGCCCGGACGCGAACTCGCGCATCAGGTCGTGCAGCCGGTAGCGCCCGGCCTGCGGCTCCTCGACCAGGTGCCAGTCGACCAGGTCGTCCAGCACGTCCTGCGCGTCGTCCAGCGGCAGCCCGGCCAGCGCGGCCGTGGTGAACGCGTCGAACCGCTCGCCCGGGTGCAGTCCGAGCAGCCGGAACACGCGCTGCGCGACGGCCGGCAGGTGCGCATAGGACAGGTCGAAAGCACTGGCCACGGTACGTTCCTCGGCCGCCAGCTCGGGCAGCGCGGACCGGCCGGCCAGCCGCCGGGCCAGGTCCGCGACCCGCCACCGTGGACGGTGCGCGAGCCGGGCCGCGGCCAGCCGGATCGCCAGCGGCAGGTGCCCGCAGCAGCGCACCACCTCGGCCGCCGCCTCCGGCTCCGCGCGGACCCGGTCCCCGGCGATCCGGGCCAGCAGGTCGATCGCCTCGGACTCGGAGAGCACCGGCAGTGACTCCGGCCGCACCGCGTCCAGCCCGAGCAGCCGGCGTCGGCTGGTGATCAGCGCGAGGCTGCCCGCGGACGCCGGCAGCAGCGGTGCGATCTGCGCGGTGCTGGCCACGTTGTCCAGCACCACCAGCGCGCGGCGGGCGGCCAGCTCGCTGCGCCAGAGCGCGACCCGGTCGTCCATGTCGATCGGGATCCGGTCGCCCGGGAGGCCGAGCTGCCGCAGCAACGTGACCAGCGCGGCGGACGCGTCCAGCGGCCGGCGCAGGCTGTGCCCGTGCAGGTCGATGAAGAGCTGTGCGTCCGGGTAGCGCGGCGCCACCAGGTTCGCCACGTGCACGGCCAGCGTGGTCTTGCCGCTGCCGGCCATACCGTCGATCACCTGGATGACCGGGCCGTCGAAGTCGGCCTCCTCGACCGCGCGGACCAGCCGGTCGACCGCCTCGGCCCGGCCGGTGAAGTCCGCGACGGTACGCGGCAGCGCGCGCACCGGCAGCGTGACCTCCCGCGGCGCGGCCGCCGTCTCCACCTCGCCGGTCAGGATGGCGCGGTGCACCTCGCGCAGCGCCGGCCCGGGCTCGATGCCCAGCTCACCGGCGAGCGCCTCGCGCGCGTCCCGGTAGACCGCGAGCGCGTCCGCCTGCCGTCCGGCCCGGTAGAGCGCGATCATCAGTTGCCCGCGCAGTCGTTCCCGCAGTGGGTGCCGCTCGACCAGGCCGGTCAGCCCGCCGATCGCGTCCCGTTCCAGGCCGAGCCGCAGCTCCACGTCGAACGTGTCCTCGATCGCCAGCAGCCGCTGCTCGTCCAGCGCGGCGGCGGCGCGGCGCACGGCCGGGCTGGTGATGCCGGCCAGCGCCGGCCCCTTCCAGAGCGCGAGCGCGGCCCGGAAGTGCTCCCGCGCCTCGGACCACTCCTCCTTCTCCACCGCGAGCCGGGCCTGGGCGAGACGGCGGTCGAAGACGTTCACGTCGACCTGCTCCGGATCGGCCACCAGGCGATAGCCGGCCGGGTCCGTGACGATCAGCTCGGCGGGCAGGCCGGCCTCGGCGAACGCGCGGCGGATCCGGGAGACGCTGCTCTGCAGCTGGCCGCGCGCGGTGGCCGGTGGTGCGGAGTCCCACAGCGCGTCGACCAGCTGGTCGATCGAGACCACGTGCAGCGAGTTGAGCAGCAGCATGGCGAGCACCACCCGGTCCCGCCCGGCCGCGACCGGCGCGTCGACCCCGCCGTTGGTGGCCCGCAGCGGACCTAGGATGCCAAACCACATCGCCACTCCCGGACGTGCCTCGCCGAGCAGAAATGTAGCTCTCCCGAAACGGGAGCGTCGTGCGCGGCGAAGCGGCCACGCTCCGGCGATACGCTGCTCACCCGATCATTTGCCATGAGAGCAGAACGGCAGCGATTCGGAAGCGCCGTACGGCAGGCTATGGCTGCGGATGTGCGAACACGTCTTGCAAGATCACATCGGGGGTGGTCGCCTGCCCGTCCGCGCGTCACCACGACCGGGCGGGCATGCGACCAATACGTCACGACGAGTTACCGACGACCCACGGTCAGGACCGGCTTGGTAACCTCGGCGAAGAAGTCGTTGCCCTTGTCGTCCACCACGATGAACGCCGGGAAGTCCTCCACCTCGATCTTCCAGACCGCCTCCATGCCCAGCTCGGGGTATTCGAGCACCTCGACATGGCGGATGCAGTCCTGGGCCAGGCGCGCGGCCGGGCCACCGATCGAGCCGAGGTAGAAGCCGCCGTACCGGTGGCAGGCCTCGGTCACGCCACGTGAGCGGTTGCCCTTCGCCAGCATCACCATGCTGCCGCCCGCGGCCTGGAACTTCTCCACGTAGGCGTCCATCCGGCCGGCCGTGGTCGGGCCGAACGAGCCGGACGCATACCCCTCGGGAGTCTTCGCCGGTCCGGCGTAGTAAACCGCGTGGTCGCGCATGTACTGCGGCATGGCGCCGCCCGCGTCCAGCAGCTCGGCGATCTTCGCGTGCGCGATGTCGCGCGCCACCACCAGCGGCCCGGTCAGCGACAGCCGGGTCTTGACCGGGTAGCGGGACAGCTCCGCGCGGATCTCGTCCATCGGGCGGTTCAGGTCCACCTTGACGACCTGGTCCGTCTCCAGCGTCTCGTCCGTGACGTCCGGCAGGAAGCGGGCCGGGTCGGTCTCCAGCCGCTCCAGCCACACGCCGGACGGAGTGATCTTGGCGACCGCCTGCCGGTCCGCGGAGCAGGACACCGCGATCGCGACCGGGCAGGACGCGCCGTGCCGGGGCAGCCGGACCACGCGCACGTCGTGACAGAAGTAGCGGCCGCCGAACTGCGCGCCGATGCCGAACTGGCGGGTCAGCTCCAGCACCTCGGCCTCGAGCTGCACGTCACGGAAGCCGTGCGCCAGCATCGAACCGGACGTGGGCAGCGTGTCCAGGTACTTAGCACTGGCCAGCTTCGCGGTCTTCAGCGCGTGCTCCGCGGAGGTGCCGCCGATCACGATCGCCAGGTGGTACGGCGGGCAGGCCGCGGTGCCGATCAGGCGCAGCTTCTCCTCCAGGAACTGCATCATCCGCGTCGGGTTCAGCAGTGCCTTGGTCTCCTGGTAGAGGTACGACTTGTTGGCCGAACCGCCGCCCTTGGCCATGAACAGGAACTTGTACGCGTCCGGCTGCCCGCCCGGATCCTCCGCGTACAGCTCGATCTGCGCCGGCAGATTGGTGCCGGTGTTCTTCTCGTCCCACATGGTCAGCGGCGCGAGCTGGGAGTAGCGCAGGTTGAGCCGGGTGTACGCGTCGTAGACGCCGCGCGCGATCGCCTCCTCGTCCAGCCCGTCCGTCAGGACGTGCCGGCCGCGCTTGCCCATCACGATCGCGGTGCCGGTGTCCTGGCACATCGGCAGCACGCCGCCGGCCGCGATGTTCGCGTTGCGCAGCAGGTCGGTGGCGACGAAGCGGTCGTTCGGCGAGGCGGCCGGGTCGTCGATGATGGACCGCAGCTGGGTCAGGTGCGCCGGGCGCAGGTAGTGGGCGATGTCGTGCATCGCCTCCGTGGTCAGCTGGGTCAGCACGGACGACTCTATGGTCAGGAAGCGGCGCCCGCCCGGCCCGTTGACGACGTCGATACCCTCGTCGCTCACCAGGCGGTATTCAGTCAGGTCTTCCCCGAGCGGCAGCAGGGGGGCATGGGAGAAGGCGGCGGCACTGCTCATGAGCCGCAAGCCTAGGCCAGTCCGGGCGCGGGTTCGGTGACCGGTCCGTGGCTACTTGCCGGAGAGGCCGCAATTGGGCTGTGCCGGGTCCGTGCACACCGCGCCGGCGTCCGTTTGGTCGGAAGTCCCACCATCGGCAAGTTGCGACCCGTAGGGCACGTAACCGATGTCACGACCGTCCCCGATGATCAATCCGGCCGGGCCGGCCGCGAGCACGTCCGCACCGGACCGCACCTCGGCCAGCACGGCACCGCTGGCCGGTGCGAGCGCGATCACCCGGTCCGGGTCCTGCTCGACCACGATCACCGCGTACCGGGCGATCGCGGCGCGGGTGTCCGCGTCCGCGTCGCGCGACCAGGCCACCCGGTCCTCGCCCAGCACGTACCCGCGCAGCCGCCGGCCGTCCTCGGAGTGCACGGCCACGAACTGGTCGTCCACCGAGAGCACCCGGTCACCCGGGTCGCCGGTCCACAGCAGGCGGCCGTCGTACATGTCCACGATCACCTCGCGGCGGTCCGGTGCCACGCCGAGCACCACGTTGCGGCCGCCGCGCGGATCCGAGCGCTGCGCACAGCCCGCGCTCTCCGTGGTGCGCAGGTTCAGCGCGGTCTGCCGCCAGACCTCCCGGCCGGTGCCGGCCTCGTGCCCGGTGACCGTGAAGTAGCAGGTGCCGTCCGCGGACTGGGCGAGCACCCGGATCACCCGGCCGCCCGCGGTGGTCACCCGCTCCTCGCGGCCCGGGTCCGCGACCCGGGCGACCCGGCCGGTGCCGGTCTCCACCACGAACACCTTGCCGTCGATCGGCAGCCCCAGCAGGCCGGGCGCGGGCTGCGGGCCGGCCGCGTCCGCGCTGACCCGGGGCGCGGTCAGCAGTTCCGTACCGAAGGATCTCGGGTTGTCCGCGTTCAGGCCGACCTGGATGCCGGGCAGGTCCGTCGACCAGCGCGGCGCGGTCCCGCGCGGGTCGAACGCGGACAGCACGCAGTCCTTCGCCGCGAAACACCGGACGTCGATCACCAGATTCCGGTACGTCCACACGCCCACCGCGTCCGTGCTGGTCCGCAGCACGCTGCCGTCGCCGGGGTTGAGCACCTGGTAACCCTTGGTGAGCAGCTCGCCGGTCAGCACCACCGCGCCGGCGCCGTCACCGGCCACCGCGTTCCAGCTGATCCCGGTCTTCTCCCAGGCCACACCGCCGGTGGCGAGCGCGCGCCCCTCGACCGCGTCGCCCCGGTCGACGATCACGGCGCTACCGGCGATCGTGACCGTCCGCGGCAGCGCGCCGACCCGCTGCTGCCAGAGCGGGGCCGGCTCGGCGAGCGTGCCGCTCTGGTTCACCCAGGCCCACATACCGGGCCATGGGTTCCAGACGTTGGTCAGCGCGAGCGTGACCAGCGCGATGACGGCAAGGATCAGCCAGCACCTGATGCAGGGACGCCGGCCGTTCGCCACGCGCCCACGCTAACCACGCGATCTTTCCATGGCCCGCTTGGACAATTCCCGCCTGTCCATAACAAATAAAGTCAAAACCCTCCATGCGGTACGCGCTCTAAGCTGATCACCATGCTTCGCCGAGTTGTCGGGACGCGGTACGTCACACCGCTCCGTGAAGGTGGATCACTGCCCGGCGTGATCGAGGCCGACGACCTCGGCACCTACGTGGTCAAGTTCCGCGGTGCCGGTCAGGGTCCGAAGGCACTGGTCGCGGAGGTGATCGCGGGTGAGCTGGCCCGCCGCCTCGGCCTGCCGGTGCCGGAGCTGGTGGTGCTGGAGCTGGACCCGGTGATCGCCCGCGCCGAACCGGACCAGGAGATCCAGGAGCTGCTCAAGCACTCCGGCGGCGACAACCTCGGGATGGACTTCCTGCCCGGCGCGCTCAACTTCGACCCGCTCGCCCACCCGATCGACCCGCTGCTGGCCTCGCGGATCGTCTGGTTCGACGCGTTCGTGGAGAACGTGGACCGCTCCTGGCGCAACCCGAACATGCTGACCTGGGCGCACGGCAAGCTGTGGCTGATCGACCACGGTGCCGCGCTCTACTTCCACCACAACTGGCCGCGGGCCGGTGCGGTGGTGCACCGGCCGTTCAAGGGGGACGACCACGTGCTCGCGCCATACGCCACCCGGCTCGCCGAGGCCGACGCCTCGCTCGGGCCGCAGATCACCCGCGAGCTGCTGACCGACGTGCTGGCGCTGGTGCCCGACGGCTGGCTGGCCGCGCCGGACAGCGAGGACCCACTGCTCGCCACGCCGGACGGGGTGCGCACGGCGTACCGCGATCATCTGCTGGCCCGCGCGGCCGGCCGGGACGCATGGCTGCCGGCGGGGGTGGCGAAGTGACCGACCGGCAGCTCTTCGAGTACGCGGTGGTCCGCGTGCTGCCCCGGATCGAACGCGGCGAGCAGATCAACGTCGGCGTGATCCTCTACTGCCAGCGCACCGGCTTCCTGGCCGCGCGCACCGCGCTGGACCTCGACCGGCTGCGTGCGCTGGACCGTACCGTCGACGCGGACGCGGTGCTCGGCGCGCTGCGCTCGTTCGAGGTCACCACGGCCGGTGACGCGGTCTGCGGACCGGCCGCAGGCATGCGGCCGGGCGAGCGTTTCCGCTGGCTGACCGCGCCGCGCAGCACGATCATCCAGACCGGGCCGGTACACACCGGGCTGACCGCGGACCCGGCGGCGGAGCTGGAGCGGCTGATGGACGTGCTGGTCCGGTAGCTCACCGCCATTCCTCAGCGCGACCTGGGAGACTGTGCCGGTGAATCCGCCGTACTCGGGTCCCCCTCCCGCATATACCGGTCATCCCGGATATTCCGCACCGACACCCGTGCTGGCTCCGTTCGGCGAGCGGCTCGCCGCGTACCTGATCGACACGGTGGTCCTCGGCGCCGCCGCGATGATCTACACGATTCCGCTGATCATCTACGTGACCTCCCAGGCGCTGGCGATGATCAGGCCGGACGGCACCACCGACCCGGAGGCCGCCCCCGGTTACTTCGCGTCGGTCTTCATCTCGTTCGGCGTCGCGTTCGTTCTGGGTCTGCTGCTCAGTTACCTCTACCACGTCGAGTTCGTGCTGCGGAGCGGTCAGACGCTGGGCAAGCGGTTTCTGAAGCTGCACATCGTGCGGGTCGGCCAGCTGCCCGGGCAGGGCATCAGCCGCGGCGACGCGGTCAAGCGCTGGGGCGCGACGATCGGCATGGGCATGGTGCCGGGCGGTCCCTACCTCGACGGGCTGTGGCAACTGTGGGACAAGCCGTGGCAGCAGTGCCTCCACGACAAGGCAGCGTCGACCACGGTGGTTAAGGTTTCTCCGGTGAGCAGCACAGCGATGCCCGGCGGGGTGTTCCAGTGAGCGATATCGCCCCCGGCTGGTACAAGGATCCCGCGGACCCGGCCACCCAGCGCTGGTGGGACGGGGAGGGCTGGCTGGGCGCGGCGCTGCCGGCGGACGTGACCCCGCCGGACGGGCCGCCGCCACCGGAGCCGGCTCTCCCACCGGCCGCGCCCACGACCGGCGTCGACGGCACGCCACCGGCCCGCGACGGCGGGCCGCAGGGCTGGCCCGTCGACCGGACCGCCACGCCCCCGCGGCCCTACCCCGGTCGTCCGCCGGCCGCGCCGCCGCCGGGCTGGCCCCAGGGTCCGCCGCCGGGTTCGCCGCCGCCCGGCTGGCCGCAGGGCGTGCCGCCGCCCGGCTGGCACCCCGGTTACCCGCCGCCCGGCTGGCCACCGGCGCCGGTGCTGCCGCACGGGATGCCGCTGGCCGGCTACGGCGCCCGCTTCGTGGCCCGGCTGATCGACCTCGGCCTGCTCGCCGTGCTGGTGCTGATCGCGAACTCGTGGTTCCTGGTGCAGTTCGCCCAGGAGTTGCAGGTCTACCTGCCGCAGGCCGCCGAGTACATCGCCGCCACCGAGCGCGGCGAGAACCCGGTGATGCCGACCGCCTCCGACCGGTTCAGCTTCCTGCAACTGGCGATGCTCGTGGTCACCGCGATGGTGTGGTTCGCCTACGAGGTGCCGCAGATCGCGAACTCCGGGCAGACCGTGGGCAAGCGGCTGATGGGCATCAAGACCATCGGTCTGCAGGACGGCAGGACGCCCGGCTTCGCCCGCGCGTTCCGCCGCTGGAACCTCTACGGCACCGCCACGCTGTTCTGGTCCTGCTGCGGCATCGGACTGCTCTGGCAGCTGCTGGACGGGCTGTCCCCGCTGTTCGACCGGCACATGCAGCGCGCCTGGCACGACCGGGTCGCGCAGACCGTGGTGGTCCAGTTGCCGAGGAACGCGACCGCGCAACCCCCGGCCGATCCCGAGAGCCGCACCGACACCACCGGAGGTGACCGATGACCCGGCTGACCCGCGCCGACCTGGACGCGATCCCGGCGTACGTGCCCGGCCGTAGCCCGGCCGACCTGGCCCGTGACCTGGGCATGGCGGAAGCGATCAAGCTCGCCAGCAACGAGGTGCCGTTCGGGCCGCTGCCCGGCGTGGTGGAGGCGATCACCGCGGCCGCCGCCGGCACGCACCGCTACCCGGACCTGGCCGCGGTCGAGCTGCGGGACCGGCTGGCCGCGCGGTACGGCGTACCCGCGGACCGGCTCGTCACCGGGTGCGGCTCCGTCGCGATCTGCGAGAACCTGGCGCGCGCCACCTGCCTGCCGGGTGACGAGATCATTTTCGCGTGGCGGTCGTTCGAGGCGTACCCGATCGTGGCCGCCTCGGTCGGTGCCACCGCGGTCCGCGTGCCGAACACGCCCGGCCACGGCCACGACCTGGACGCGATGGCCGCCGCGATCACCGACCGGACCCGGCTGGTCTTCGTCTGCAACCCGAACAACCCGACCGGCACCAGCCTGCGCCGCCCGGAGATCGACCGGTTCCTCGACGCGGTGCCGGAGAACGTGCTGGTGGTGCTGGACGAGGCGTACCGGGAGTTCAACACGGACCCGGATGTGCCGGACGGCATCGACACCTATGCGGACCGGCCGAACGTGGCCGTGCTTCGCACGCTCTCCAAGGCGTGGGGCCTGGCCGGGCTGCGGATCGGCTTCCTGGTCGCGGCGCCCGACGTGGCGGCCGCGGTCCGCAAGGTGACCACGCCGTTCTCCACGAACCTGCTGGCCCAGGCGGCCGCGCTGGCCGCGCTCCAGCAGGAGGACGAGGTGCGCCGCCGGTGCGCGCTGGTGGTCGACGAACGCGACCGGCTCACCGCGGAGCTGCGCAAACTGGGTCAGGACGTGCCGAACAGCCAGGCCAACTTCGTCTGGCTGCCGCTCGGTGACGGTGCCGCCGCGTTCGGCGCGGCCTGCGAGGCGCGCGGTGTGATCGTGCGCCCGTTCCAGGGCGACGGCGTGCGCGTCACGATCGGCACCGCCGCGGAGAACGACGCGTTCCTCGCAGCCGCCACCGCCGCCCTCTGACCCACGGGTTGTCTCCCGGCGCCGACAGCCGGCGCCGGGATCAGCTCACCGCGAGCGCGACGCCCTCGCCGGCGAAGTAGTAGTCCTTGTCCTCCGCGGTGTCCGTCGCGTTCAGCTTGCGGCGCACGGCGACGACCAGGCCGTCCGTGGCGTACGCGGTGCCCGGCGTCCAGTGCCGCTCGCGCGTCGGCTCGGTCTTCGAGGTCGGCACGCCGAACGCGAAGAGCGAGATCTGGGTGCCGGTCGCCGCGTCCAGCGTGATCAGCCGGTCCGCCGCGTTGAGCAGGTGCACGCGGCCCGGCTGCACGGCCAGCACCCGCAGCTCCTCGTCCCAGGTACGGCCCGGCCAGGTCCACACCTCCGCGCCGGTAACCAGGTTGCGCGCGGTCGCGGTGCGCGCGCCGTCCGTGGTGTAGACCACCTCGCCGAGCACCTTCGCGCCCGGCGCGTCCGCCGCCGGCGCGGCCAGCACGCCGTCGGCCGTGAACCGGTAGGCCGTGCCGCCGTCCCGGACCAGCGCGCACGAGGACGCGCCGAGCCGGCACGAGTCCGCGGTCACCGCGCCGGCCGCCACCCACTCGCGAGCGGCGCCACCGGCCAGGTCGTACACGGTCAGGCCGGTCTCGGTGCGGCACGCGAAGCCGCCGGTCGCGGTGGTGAAGCTAGCCGGGCCGCAGGTCGCGCCGAGCGGCGTCCGCTCCCGGCCGGTGGCCACCTCGAAGACCCGAACCGTGTCCGCGCCGCGCACCACGACCAGTTCGTCACCGGCCGTGTAGAGGTCCGCCGGCGTCCAGACCAGTTCCTCGCCGGTACGCCGCGGCGTCGCCGGTTCCGCGTCCGGCGCCGACTCCGGTCCGGACGCGCGCCAGGCGATCCCGCCGTCGCTCGCGCGGATGCCGACCAGCTCGCCGTCCGTCCAGCGGCTGACCACGACGCCGCCGGCCTCGACCACCCCGAGCACGCTCTGCGGCCAGCGCCGGAACGTCCAGGCCGGGGTCCGCTCGGTCCGTGCGGCGGCGGGCGAGTCCGCGCGCACCTGCCGGGTGCTCGCGTAGACCCGGATGTCTCCGTCCACGACCAGCGGCGCCGAGTAGAGCAGGCCGGCGGTGCCGGTCTTCCGCACGATCGGCGCGGCGTTCGCGACCGGCGTCACGGTCAGCACCTCGGCCGGTGGGAGCACCCGAACGACCGCGATCACACCCAGGACGATCAGCACGGACGCCGCTAGCGACGCCTGCCACCAGACGGCCCGGCTCTTCTTACCCGCCTCCTCACGCACGCGGAGAACCCTACCGTGAGCGTGCCCGTGCTTCCTGTCGTACCGGCGTGGCAGTGACTATCCGACGGCGGGCACGGGACGGACAGCGATCGCCAGATCGTGCAGATCCTGCCGGAGTGCCCCCTCGGACACCATCGCCGCGAGCCCGCCGAGGAACAGTGCCAGTAGCCGGCCGCGCGGTTCCAGCGGCGCCCCCTCCTGCACCGCGGTCACCGCGGTCTCGCCACGGTGCCGGCCCTCCTCGATCCGCGTGAACGTGTACGTCATCCGGTAGTCCGCGCCGATGCCGGGCGAGCGGACCACGAACCGGGCGCCCGCCTCGCACTCCTCGACCCGGAACTCCTCGGTGACGTGCGCGCCGTCCGGCATGTGCCGCGTCTCCTGCCAGACCGACCCGGCCCGCAGGTCGCCGGGCGTGAGCACCTCGACGTGGTCGACCGTGGAGAGCCATCCGGCGCGGCCCGGCAGATCGGTGAAGACACGCCACACCTGCTCGGCCGGCGCCTTGATCGTCTGGGTGACCGCGACGGTCGACATGGCCCACCTCCCCCTTACGCCGCAGAGTAGCGGCCCGGTCACGGCGGTGGGCATGCATTCCTTCGATCCGACTAATCGAAACCGCCATCCACCAGGCCGAAGCGGATCAGATCGGTCAGCGGGTCGAGCACGGACGCGGCGCCGAAACCCTCCCACAGCGGCCTCGGCCGGCCCTGCCTCGCGCGAACCGGCTCGATGAGGCGCACCGGATCGGTCGCGGCCAGCGCCTCCGCCACGTCCGCGACCTCACCGCCCTCCACCGCCAGCAGCGTGCCGACCAGCACGTTCAGGAAGCCGTGATGCACGAAACCGGTCTCCGGGTCGGCGCTGCGCAGCGCGTGGTGCGGACCGGCGGTCAGCTTGAACGGCAGCTCCCGCTCCCGGCAGGCACTGATCACCGCGGCCAGCTCGACCGGCGTCGGGAACAGCTCCGCGGCGAGTCCGCCGGTGCGGAACTTCGCACCCAGCGGTGCACCAGCCGCACGCGCCGAGGCAACCGTGTCCAGCGCGCCGAGCAGGCCCCAGCTGAGCGGGATCTCCGCGTAGCCCCGGGGCGCGGCACCGGAGGCCAGCGCACGGATCAGGCGGTGCAGGCCCGGCTGCGGGTCCTCGCCGCGTTTCGCGACCGCGACCTCGACCTGGCGGATCGTGAAATGCCGGGCCAGCCGCTCCCGGGACGCGAGAAAGCCGTCCAGTCCGGTGTCCGCGAGCACCGCGATCTCCGGCGGCTTCTCCGTCTCCGGCACCGTCGCCGGCAGCACCGAGGCCGCGGACGCGGGGATCAGCAGTGGGCCGACGAGCGGTGCGTACCACCCCGAGACGTGCTCACGGTGAACCGTCGCGGCGTCGATGATCGCGGTGGTGTCGAGCGGCGTGGTGCCGCCGGTGGCCAGGGCCGCGTCATCCACCAGCCCCGCGAGCAGCGGCGGTATGAACCCCGGTGGCACGGCTATTGAACCTAATGGAAGTCTCGATCGACCGACAAGAGCGGCGGGTCAGAAGCGGCGGGACCTGAGGAAGACGATCAGTTCCGCGGCCGCGCCGGACGCGATCGCCAGCGCCAGCGGCCACGGCGTGCCGATCACGGCGTACACCAGGAACAGCAGCGGCATCGCGGCCGTACCGGCCAGCGCGAACATCAACGGCCGCTCGGTGCGCAGCAGCTGCGGGAACCGTTCCCGCACCATCCGCGGAATCTGCGCCAGGTACAGCGCCATCCCGATCGCGCCGAGCACGGTCAGCGAGACGGCCGCGAACCGGGACAGCGCACCGTCCACCGACGCGCTGAACGCGACCAGCACCGCCACGATCAGCGCACCCGCGCCGCCGATCAGCAGCGCCCGGTGCAGCGCCTCGTCCGTGGTGCGGCCGAGTGTCTGCGTCGCGGTCTCCCGCGCACGCGGATCGAACGCGACCGGCTCCTCCTTCGAGGCCTCGGCCGCGAGCCCGGCCAGCGCCCGCGCGTACCGCCGCTGCTCCAGCCGCAGCAACCCCGAGTCGGCGCCGGCCTGCTCCAGGTCCGGATTGAGCCGGATCGCCTCCCGATAGGCACGCTCGGCCAGGTCGAACTGGTGCAGCCGGGCCGCGACGACCGCCAGCACCAGGTGGCTCTCCGGCTCGGTCGGCGCCAGCGTCACCGCGTGCCACGCCGTGTCCAGCGCCACCTGCCCGTTGCGCGTCTCACTGAGCAACGCGGCGCCGGTGCGCTGCGCATACGCCTCCTGGGGCGCCAGCTGGAGAATCTGCTCCGCGACCTGGGCGCCCTCCGCGAACCGCTGCAACTCCACCAGCGCGATACCGCGCACCACCAGCGGTGCCACCTGCCCCGGCGCGGCCTGCACCGCCTGATCCGCGCTCACCAGCGCGTCCGCCGGCCGATCGGTGGCCAGATAGACGCGGGCCAGCATCGCCAGCGTCCACGGATCACCCGGCTCCAGCGCGAGCGCAGCCTCCAGCTCGACGATCGCATCCGGATAAGCCTCGAGATCAGCAAGCAGCGCGGCACGCTGCACATGCTCGTTTGCGCTGGTCGCATCGGCGCCCTCGTCCGGTGTCCGGTCGTCGGGCGTGCTGTCGGGGGCGGCGTCGCTCGGCACGCTCCGAGCTTATGCGAGCGCCTCTACACCCAACCTGAGCCTTCGCTGACAGCACCCGGCACCGCCCCGCCGCCGATATTCACACCCGGCCCCGCTCCGACTCCCGGCCATGCCGCGGCACCGCGCCCTCTCCTGCGGCACCCGACCCCGGCACGGGCCCTGCCGCGGCAACCGCCCCCTGCCGCGCGACCCAGCCCTCTCCGCGGCACCCGACCCTCCCGCGACGCCCGAGCCGGTCCCGCCGCAGCTGAGACAAAAGCGCGGTGTCCGCCGCATCTCGGCTTCGTATGCGGCTCGCGGTCGCAAGCCGCCCAGGAACCGGCACCCCTTGTGACCGGGAAAGCGCGCGGTGTCCCTCGCTGGTCCAGTCCCGTGCGCGAGTCGCGTTCAGACGCCGCGCCGAGAACCAGTACCGCCGTGGCCGGACGGGCGCGGCACTCCTCGCGTGTCGGCTCCCATCCGCCAGTCGCGCTCACACCGGCGCCGCCCCTGGTGCGGCCGCGACCGGGAAGAACGCGCAGCATCCGCCGAAATCAGCCACCACCGGAAACCGGCCGGCGGCGCTGGACCGGAGCGCAAGCGGGCAGTGAGCCATCACACCCCGCCGAGGATCATCCACCCGCTCTCGAGCGAATCCCCGCCGTCAGGGCCGGTAGATCATTGCGACGGCGATGGCGGCCAGGCCCTCCGCACGGCCGGTCAGGCCGAGGCCGTCCGTGGTGGTGCCGGAGACGGTCACGGTGGTGGTGGCGGCGGCGCCGAGGGCCTTCTGGGCCTCGTCGCGGCGTTTGCCGATCTTCGGGCGGATGCCGATCACCTGGATGGAGATGTTGCCGATCTCGAAGCCCGCCGCGCGGACCCGGGCCGCGGCCTCGGTGAGCAGCGCCACGCCGGACGCGCCGGACCATTCGGGGCGGTCGGTGCCGAAGTTGCTGCCCAGGTCGCCGAGCGAGGCGGCGGAGAAAAGTGCGTCGCAGGCGGCGTGTGCGGCGACGTCGCCGTCGGAGTGGCCGGCCAGGCCGGTCTCGCCGGGCCAGTGCAGGCCGGCGACCCAGCAGTCGCGACCGGCCTCGAACGCGTGCACGTCGGTTCCCACGCCCACCATCGGAATGATCACGTGGAGGATCCTGCCTCATGGGTCAGCAGGTGCTCCGCCAGCACCAGATCGATCGGGCGTGTGATCTTCATGGCGAGGTCGGAGCCGGGTACGCAGATCACACGCTCACCCAGCTTCTCGACCATGCCGGCGTCGTCGGTGTGCGCGGCGATTGCGGCCGCGTGCGCGGCGATGAGCAGGTCGCGACGGAAGCCCTGTGGGGTCTGCACCGCGCGGAGCGTGGAGCGGTCGACGGTGCCGAGCACGGTCTCGGCCGCGTCGACCTCCTTGATCGTGTCGACCACCGGCAGCACCGGGATCACCGCGCCGGCGCCGCCCCGCACGGCCTCGGCCACGGACTCGACCAGCGCGGCCGGTGCCAGCGCCCGCGCCGCGTCATGGACCAGGACGACATCCACATCAACCGGTACGGCGGAGAGCGCAGCCGACACGGAACTCTGCCGGTCGGCGCCGCCGGGGACGACCGTCACCTCGGCGATCGGTGCGAGCAGCTCGGCCACGAACGCGACGTCCGCCGGTGGTGCGGCGATCACGATCTGGCGGACGCCACGGGCGGCGGCGACCCGGCGTACCGCGTGCACCAGCAGTGGCTCGCCGCCGAGCAGGCGCAGCGCCTTCGGGCCGCCCGGGCCGAGCCGGACACCGGCACCGGCGGCAGGAACAAGGACCGCGACGTCACCGCGCGGGTCAAGGTGCGCGGTCACGTCGCGGTCCTGTCGTTTATCAGGGGTGGTGCTGGTGATCTCAGGCCTCGGTCAGGACCTTGTCGAGAAGCGTCTCCGCCTCGTCCTTGGTGCTCTTCTCCGCGAGTGCCACCTCGCCGACGAGAATGTCCCGAGCCTTCGCCAGCATGCGCTTCTCGCCGGCGGAGAGGCCCCGCTCCCGCTCACGACGCCACAGGTCGCGGACGACCTCGGCGACCTTCAGCGGGTTGCCGGAGGCCAGCTTTTCCAGGTTTGCCTTGTAGCGCCGTGACCAGTTGGTCGGCTCCTCGGTGTGCGGGGCGCGGAGCACGTCGAAGACCTTGCCAAGGCCCTCTTCGCCAACCACTTCACGTACACCGACGATCTCGGCGTTCTCAGCGGGAACCCGCACCGTCAGGTCACCCTGAGCGACCCTCAGGACGAGGTAGAGCTTTTCCTCGCCCTTGACGACCCGAGTCTCGATAGCCTCGATGAGTGCGGCCCCGTGGTGGGGGTAAACAACGGTCTCGCCGACACTGAAAACCATAGGTTCGAAACCCCTTTCGCTGTGTCTAGCGTAACACGGTCGGACACCGATGTCCCACCCCGACCCTGACCATTTGCGCAGCTCAGACACCCTGTGAAAGGTCTTTCTCAGGCTTGACAGCGCGCCATTCAGATGATTCGCTGACGCAGCGTAACCAATACATCACCGGCCTGCGGTGACCGTCTAGATCGACAGTCGCTAAGGTCGGACAGATCAGCACGTCTGGATCGAGCCGCCTCATCCGGGACGAAACGGAGCGCCGACGGCGGTCCGGACTGCCCGGCTGGGGCGAAGAATCCTGGCCAGAAAAACTTGCACGGTCTTGCGGAAGGTCGTGGCTCAACGATGCGGCGGCCCCATTCTATCGCCGATGGCCACCCCGTGCCCCACTGGCGGTGAACGCCCGGGTGCGAGACGCTATAAGCCGGACCCCGAGTCACTTCCGGTGGACCGGTCAGGGGGCGCAGATGGGCACGCTTGGCGGCAACGGCGACGTACCTCCTCCGGACGACAGTGACCTGCCGGAACTCCCTCCCGAGTGGCGATCGATAGTCATACCGGACGACGCCTCCGCGCTCGCCGACGAGGCCGCGGCCGTCCGCCGCGAGTTGCGCGAGCGGCAGCGGACCGAACCGCCCGCCCCGATCGTCACCCGCCGCGCGTTCCTGAGCCGGATCGTCCGGCCGCCGAGCGAGACCGCGCTCCGCATCCCCCTGGTGATCATGGGGATCGCCATCATCACCACACTGACCAGCCTGTTCCTGGTGAGCTGGCTCGGTCAGCCGCGCACACCGGCCGCGCAGCGCACCGCGACCGGCCAGACGCCCGGCCCGGGACGCACGCTGCCCGCGCTCGACCTGATCGCGGCCGACGGCAGCAGCACGCCGCTGCGTGCGCTGCTGCCGGCCGTGTTCGTCATCACCGACGGGTGCGCCTGCGACCGCCTGCTCCAGGAGACGCTGCGGGCCGCGCCCCCCGGCGTGCGCGTGGTCGCGGTGAACCGCCTCCCCGCCTCGGGCCCGCCCGGCACACCCACGCCCGGCCTGCTGAGCCTGATCGACCAGGCCGGCTCGCTGCGCGCGGTGACCGACCTGCCGGAGCCCACCGGTGGCGGCGGCGTGGTGCTCGTCGACGACCGGAACGAGATCGTCCGTACGATCCCGGCCGCCACCGGAGCGGACGAGTACCGGGTGACGCTCGAACAGCTCAGGTGAGTTCGAGCAGCACGGCGTAGAGCGTCAGACCGGGACCGAACGCGAGCGCCAGTACCCGGCGCGGCGGCTCCGGACGGCGGCGGAGCGCGTCCAGGATCAGCAGCACGGTCGGGGACGAGCAGTTGCCGTACGTGGCCAGCACCTCCCGCGACGCGGCCAGTGCGGAGTCCGGCAGCTCCAGGTGACGCTGCACCGTGTCGAGGATGCGGGGACCGCCCGGGTGCACGGCCCAGCCGTCCACGTCCGCGACGGTCAGCCCATGGCCGGCCAGCAGGTCGTCGACCATCGGGCGGACGTGCCGGGCCAGCACCTGCGGCACCCGGTTGGACAACCCCATCCGGAAGCCCAGGTCGGTGACCTGCCACGACATGTGGTCCGCGGTCGTCGGGTCGGTGACCGCGGCGACCTCGCGGACGGCGTACCCCCGCTGGGTCTGCTCTTCGGGCCGCAGCACGACGGCCACCGCGGCGTCGCCGAAGAGCGCGTGGCAGACGACCTGCTGTGTCTCCAGCCGGGCCGCGGGCGGCTGGATGTGCAGACTGGTCAGTTCCGCGCAGAGCAGCAGCGCCGGGCGGCCGCGCGCGGTCACGAAGTCGGACACCGCGCCGATGCCGGGCAGCGCGGCGTAACAGCCCATGTGGCCGATGAACAGCCGCTGGGTGCGCGGCGACATGCCCAGGTCACGGGCGAGCAGGATGTCCAAGCCCGGTGTGGCGTAGCCGGTACAGGAGCAGACCGCGAACAGGCCGACGTCCGCGGCGTCCAGTCCGGACGAGGTGAGCGCGCGTTCCACCGCCTCCTTGCCGAGCGGCAGCGCCTCCTCCTGGTACCGGCGCATGCGCTGCTCGGTCGACCAGCCGGACACGTCCTCGGTGAGCGGGTTGACCGCGGCCTGCCGGGTGCGCACGCCGGAGTTCGCGAAGATCTTCTCCGCGAGCGCGGCGGTGCGTCCCTGGTAGTACTCCGCGAAGTAGCCGGACCAGAGCTCGTCCTGATCGGCGGACGGGGGCAGTGCCACGCCCATCCCACCAATGATCACCACTCTTTTCGCCCCATTCCCTGGTACGCGACGGCGGTCGACCTGATCGGACGCATGCGGGTGGCACGCTCCGGCGGTCGCCGGCCCAGCAGCCAGCCGGCGAGTGCGGGCAGGCTTGGTCGGATACCCCGGACGCGCAGCCGTACACCGTGTGTGGCACAGAGCGCAGTCAGGCGCGCGGGGTCCACATAGAACCGGGGGTCGTGGATGCCGCGCGACCGGGGCACCAGGAACTCCGCGACGGTGATCGTGAGCAGCCGGCTCAGCGGCGTGTCGTTCAGCGTGTCCAGCACCAGCAGGCCGCCCGGGCGCAGCACCCGGCACAGCTCCGCGACCGTGGCCGGCAGATCCGGCACGTGCTCCAGCAGTTCACCGGCGACCACCACGTCCACGGCCGCGTCCGGCAGCGGCAGCCGGGCCGCGTCCGCCCGGACCGGCAGCACGCCCCGCGACGCGGCCTGGGCCAGCGCGGTCGCGCCGAGATCCACGCCGACGTGCCGGTAGCCGTGCCCGGCCACGTGTGGAGCCAGCAACCCGGCACCGCAGCCCACGTCCAGCAGCACCGCGCCGTCCCGGGACGCCGGCGGGATCAGTGCGGCGCGTGCGGCGGCCAGCCAGTGCAGCAGCTCGAACAGGCCACCGGGCCGCCACCATTCCGCGGCGAGTACGTCGTACTGCCGAACGTCGTTTCGCGCCACGATCGGGGGCGGCACCATTCGTCGAGCCTGGCACGAGTCGGCGGGAAGGGCCAGACTGCGGCACATGGCCCTCCGAGGTTTGTTCCGCGCGTCCCATCCCGAGCCCGGTCTCGCCGTGACCACGGTCAGCGCGCTGCTGGCCGCCGGTGCCGGTCACTCGTTCGCGAGCGGCGCGCTGGTCACCGCGACCGTGCTGGCCAGCCAGGCCGCGGTCGGGTGGAGCAACGACTGGCTCGACGCGACGCGGGACCGAACGGTCGGCCGGCCGGACAAGCCGGTCGCGACCGGAGCGGTGAGCCGCACGGCGGTCGGCGTGGCCGCGCTGGTGTCCGCGGTGGCCGTACCGCTGCTGGGGCTGCTCACCACGCCACCGGCCGCGGCCTGCATCACGCTGGCGCTGGCCTCCGCGCTGCTCTACAACGCGCCGCTGAAGCGGACGCCGCTGTCCGTGCTGCCCTATGTGGTCTCGTTCGGCGCGCTGCCCGCGTTCGTGGTGCTGGCGCTGCCCGGCGTGCCCGTGCCGCCGCTGTGGCTGGTGGTGGCCGGTGGGCTGCTCGGCGGCGGCGCGCACTTCGCCAACGTGCTGCCGGACCTGGAGGACGACCTGACCACCGGGGTACGGGGACTGCCGCACCGGCTCGGCGCGACCGCGTCCCGGATCGCCGCGGCCGGGCTGCTGCTCGCCGCGACCGTGACGCTCGCGTTCGGACCGCCCGGTCCGCCGTCCTGGGTGGGCACGGCCGCGCTGGCCGGGGCGGCCGTGACGCTGACCGCCGGATGGCTGGCCGGCCGGGCCGCGATCGCGCGCGGCCGGCGTTCGCACGCCGCGTTCCGGTCCGTCATCGCGGTCGCGCTGATCGACGTGATTCTGCTGGTGGTGGGCGGTGCGGTGGGCTGAGCGCGACCCAGTTGGCGGGTCGGCTCACGAACCGGATCACGGCCAACTAGGCTGAAGCCCGGCCAGCTCGCGTTCTGGTAGTTCGAGGAGGACCGACGTGACGCGCTCGATGACGGTAGGCCGCCGGGCCCTGCGCCTCGCGGCGGGAGCCGCGGCGGTCGCTCTGGCGGTGACCGGCTGCAGTGCCGGGCAGATCGCCGAGACCGCGATGAAGGCGCCGTCGGTCGCGAGCGTCTCCGCCGACTCCGCCGACCAGAAGCTCGCGGTCCGCGGCCTCGCCGTGGCGTACGAGGGCGTCGAGGGCTACCCCGCGGGTGGCAACGCGCCGGTGCACGTGACGCTGATCAACCAGACCGCGAACCCGATGACCGTCGAGATCGGCATCGGCGCGCCGGCCGAGGGCGCGGGCCCGACCGTGACCACGGCGCGCGACGTGCGGATCATCGGCGGCGAGTCCGCCGCCGCCCCGTCCGCCTCCCCGTCCGGCTCGGCGGTTCCGGGTGCCTCCGGTTCGCCGTCCGCCGGTGCCGGCGAGGAGGAGACCGAGACCTCCGGTTCGCCGTCGCCCGAGGCTTCCGGTGGCGCGGCGTCGCCGAGTGCCACGGCCGCGGCTCCGGCCACCCCGGCCGGCCGTGCCGCGACCGTGGAGATCCCGGGCAACGGTGCGGTGATCTTCACGTCCGAGAGCGCGGAGCGGCTGTCGCTGGTCGGCCTGGCCGCGGCGCTGCGCAGCGGCATGTCGGTCACGCTGACGTTCCAGGCGACCGAGGGTGGCGTCGCCAGCCCGCTGCTGACCGTGCCGACGCCGGTGGACATCCCGCTGACGCCGGCGCCGCGTGAGACTCCGCACGCGGAGGAGGGCGAGGGCGAGGGCCACTAGCCGTCGGCCTTCCGAGACTTCGAGCCCGCCCGGGAGACCGGGCGGGCTTTTTTGTCGGTGGGCGCGGCTAACGTTGCTCCCGTGACCCGACCTGTGCCCCGCGGTGCCTCCTCGACCCGCCCCCGCTCCGGCGGTTCCAAGGAGCCGCGTCCGAGCTACCAGTGCGATGCCTGCGGGCACCAGCCGCCCAAGTGGCTGGGGCGCTGCCCGGAGTGCGGCGAGTGGGGTTCGGTGATCGAGGCGGCGCCCGGCCCGGTCGTCTCCGGCAAGGTGGTCAGCTCGCGCATGCCGGCCGAGCCCGCCCGGCCGATCTCGCAGATCAGCGCCGCACCCGCCAAGGCACGCCCGACGCACGTGCCGGAGCTCGACCGGGTGCTCGGCGGCGGCATGGTGCCCGGCGCGGTGGTGCTGCTGGCCGGCGAGCCCGGCGTGGGCAAGTCGACGCTGCTGCTCGACGTGGCGCAGCGCTGGGCCGAGGCCGGCGAGACGTCGTCGCTGGTGGTCAGCGGCGAGGAGTCGGTCAGTCAGGTGCGGCTGCGCGCGGAGCGGATGGGCGCGCTGCACGACAAGCTCTACCTCGCGGCCGAGAGCGACCTCGGTGCGGTCATCGGCCATCTGGACGCGGTCAAGCCCGGTCTGCTGATCGTCGACTCCGTGCAGACCATCTCCACCGGCACGGCCGAGGGCGTCGCCGGCGGCGTCACCCAGGTGCGCGCGGTCACCGCCACGCTGGTCAGCCTCGCGAAGGAGCGAGGCATCGCGACCGTGCTTGTCGGCCACGTGACCAAGGACGGCAACGTGGCCGGTCCACGCGTGCTGGAACACCTGGTCGACGTGGTGCTGCACTTCGAGGGCGACAAGCACTCGTCGCTGCGCCTGGTCCGCGGCATCAAGAACCGGTTCGGCGCGGCCGACGAGGTGGGCTGCTTCGAGATGCACGAGGGCGGCATCAGCAGCCTCTCCGATCCGTCCGGCCTGTTCCTGACCCGCTACGCGGAGCCGGTGCCGGGCACGTGTGTGACGGTCGCAATGGAGGGCCGGCGCGCGTTGGTCACCGAGGTTCAGGCGCTGATCGGCGGCACGGTCCCGGGCTCACCCCGGCGCACCGTCTCCGGGCTGGACAGTGCCCGCCTGGCCATGGTGCTGGCCGTGCTGCAACGCCGGGTCGAGCGGCTCACGCTGCACGACAAGGAGGTCTTCGCGGCCACGGTCGGCGGCATCCGGGTGGTCGAGCCCGCGGCCGACCTGGCGGTGGCGCTGGCGGTCGCGTCCGGCGGGCTCAATCTCGCGCTGCACCCGACGCTGGCCGCGATCGGCGAGGTCGGGCTGACCGGCGAGGTGCGGCGGGTGGGCGCGGTCCCCCGGCGGCTCGCCGAGGCAGCCCGGCTCGGTTTCCGGTTCGCGCTGGTCCCGCCCGGGTGCGGGCCGTCCTCGACCGGCATCGTGCCGGACGGGATGCGCGTGGAGGAAGTCGGCGACCTGCGGAGCGCGCTGCAGTGGGCCGCCCGGTTCTCGGCAGAATGAGGCTACTGAGAGTGACAGATGATCACTGTGTGGTTCTGCGGCCGAACCGCAACGGCGGCTCGTGGATGACGGTCCGTAGACTGTGCGAGTGCCGATCGACCGAGATGCCAGCAAGCCCGCTGGTGCCAGCCTCCCTGGCCGCCCTGGCGTGGTCGGCTCACCCGCTCGCGCCGTGACGAACGGTTCTCCGGGGCTGAACGGGTCGAGCGCCGCCGGTGACCCGCTCCGGGCCAACCTCGCCCTGATGGCGCCGGGCACCGCACTGCGCGACGGGCTGGAGCGCATCCTGCGCGGCCGCACCGGCGCGCTGATCGTGCTCGGCTACGACGCGGCCGTCGAGTCGCTCTGCACCGGCGGCTTCCCGCTGGACGTGGAGTTCTCCTCGACCCGGCTGCGCGAGCTGTGCAAGATGGACGGTGCGGTGGTGCTGTCCAGCGACTGCACCCGCATCGTGCGCGCCGCCGTGCACCTGATGCCGAACCCGGACATTCACACCGAGGAGTCCGGTACCCGGCACCGCACGGCCGAGCGCGTGGCCAAGCAGACCGGCTACCCGGTGATCTCCGTCAGCCAGTCCATGCACATCATCGGGCTGTACGTGAACGGTCAACGGCACGTGCTGGACGACTCCGCCGCCATTCTCAGCCGGGCAAACCAGGCACTCGCCACGCTCGAGCGGTACAAGCTGCGCCTCGACGAGGTCTCCGGCACCCTCTCCGCACTCGAGATCGAGGACCTGGTCACCGTGCGGGACGCGGTGGCCGTGGTGCAGCGGCTGGAGATGGTCCGCCGCATCGCGGACGAGATCGCGGGCTACGTGGTCGAGCTCGGCACCGACGGCCGCCTACTCGCCCTCCAGCTGGACGAGCTGATGGCCGGCGTCGACGCCGACCGCACGCTGGTCATCCGCGACTACCTGCCGACCGGCCGAAAGGCCCGCACGCTCGACGAGGCGCTGGTCGAGCTGGACCTGCTGACCGCCGCCGAGCTGATCGACCTGGTCGCGGTCGCGAAGTCGATCGGTTACCCGCCGGCCTCCGACGCACTCGACGCACCGGTCAGCCCCCGCGGCTACCGCCTGCTGGCGAAGGTCCCCCGCCTGCCCGGCAGCGTGGTCGACCGGCTGGTCGACCACTTCGGCAGCCTCCAGCGCCTGCTCGGTGCCACGGTCGAGGACCTGCAGGCCGTCGACGGCGTCGGCGACGCCCGCGCCCGCAGCGTCCGCGAGGGCCTGTCTCGCCTGGCCGAGGCCAGCATTCTCGAACGCTACGTCTGAGCCACACTCCCCCGCGCCCCGTGGCGACGCCGAACGCCGGTAGCGCTCTGTCGCGTTCCACAAAAGTCAAGGTCAATCGCTGGTTGTTCCCGCTTCCGGCGTGGCCCGGCCCGCATGTTCCCGCGGGCAAACCTCGCCGAGGGCTCCGACTCCGCTGGCTCCGCTTGCCGCCCGGCATCGGAGCCGGTTTTCCACGGTGCCAGGACCCACGCTCCTCGTGACGCCGCGGTCCCTGCGGCCCGACGAGCTGCCCGCACGCCGCGATTCTCCCGTGCCGCGACTTCCGCAGCGCGGCACCTGAAGCCACAGCGCGAAACAGGACCCACGGCTCGGCAAGAAACCAGGGCACGATGCCGACTCGGCCCCGGCACGAATCCAGAAGCGGCACGGAAGCAGACGCCGCACGAAGCCAGTGCGGCACACCCCCGGACGCGACGCGAGACTGAGGCACGGCGCGAGACGAAGACACGGCCCGAAACAAGGACGCGGCCCGAAACAAGGACGCAGCGCGGAATCCAGCGCGGTGCCCAGCGGGAGCCCGGCCTGCGATGAAGCGCTGGCATCTGCCGGCGCCTGAGCGGCCGACCGGGGCGAATCTGCGGCGCGGCGGGAGGAGCGCACGAGAGTGCAGGCCCGTGCGGCCTCGGCTGCGTGGGGTCTGTCCTGGTCACGGCGGGACTGGCAGGGAGGAGCGCCAGCGACGACCGGTGCCCGCGGGAGCACTCGGGAAGTGCCCCCGCCGGAAGTGGGAAGACCTGCTTATCGGGTTTTGGGCTTCGGTTTTCGCCTGGTCGGCACCGTCAGTTCAGCGTGATCGTTATCGGGTTCGTGGTCTGCTGGGAGAGACGGCCGAAGAGCTGGTAGGTGCCGGCGGCGGGGGCGTCGCCGGCGGCGGAGCCGGCGTCGCACTTCGCGGACGACTTGCCGTTCCAGCCGGCGGTGCCGATCGTGGTCTCTTCGCCGGGTGCGAAGGTGCGCATGTCGGACACGCCCGGTTCGGCGCAGGTGTCCGAGGACCAGATCGTCTCGGCGCCACGCTTCAGGTACATCTCCTGCTCGCGCGAGCCTACGTCCAGGGTGCACGCCTGGGTCGACGAGTTCTTGATCTTCAGCTCGAAACGGAGACCCGCACCGCGGGCGGCGCTGGACCGGTCGGTCGCGGCCGATATCGTGATCGCGCCCTGTGCGCAGCCGCCGTTGCCGCCGACCACGATCCCGTCCGCGCCCGCGGTCGGGAAGAGCGAGTCCTCGGGTGCGGGCAGGCCGGCCGAGCCGCCCTCTGGCGCCGGGTTGAACGACTGGTTCTGGCCGGGCGGGTCGGTGCGCGGCGTCAGCACCGACGGGCTGACCGTGGTCGTGGGGGTGACGTCGGCGTTCGGCGACGGCGTACCCGCTCCCTGACCGGACGGCGTGTCGGTGCCGCCACCTCTGGTGCACGAGTAGACGATCACCATGACGACGACGAGTACAGCGCCGATGACAACGGCGCGCCTCCGCCAGTAGACGGCGGGTGGGTGGGGTCCAACCGTCATTCTCATGATGGGGTCACCGTATCGAGCGACGAACGCTCCGGCCGCGCGACGCGCCGTGAGTATCCCTCACAGGTAGGTCTGTCGTTGGTAGACCGCGTGCGCGCCGGCCACCCGGTCCAGGAACAACAGGCCGGCGCAGTGATCGATCTCATGCTGCAGCGCCCGCGCCTCGAACCCGTCCGCCGGGAACTTCACGGTCACGCCGCTGCCGGGCAGCTGCCCCTCGACCACGAGCCGGCTGGCCCGCTTCACGTCGCCGGTCAAGTCCGGCACGGACATGCAACCCTCGCGGCCGGGCCGCCACCGGCTCGCCTCCACCACGGTGGCGTTGCAGAGCGCGAACACGCCGTGCACGGTCACCGCCTTCGGGTGGCCGGTGACGTCCACGCAGAAGACCTGCGAGCTCACGCCGACCTGCGGTGCGGCCAGCCCGACGCAGCCGGGCGAGACGCGCATGGTGGCGATCAGGTCCGCGGCCAGCCGGATCACCTCCGGGTCGCGCGGGTCCACTTCGGAGCCGGCCCGGCTGAGCACCGGGTCCGGGGCGGTGACCACGGCCCGGACCGTGCCCGGCTCGCCCAGGCTCTCCGGCGTCCACCCGGCCAGGTCGTCGAGCGGCGCGGTCACAGCAGATCCGATTCCGCGCGGCGCAGCGTCACCTCGACGTCCAGCGTCTTCGCGACCTCGCGCAGTCGCTCCGCGAGCCGGTCGGCCGCGGCCGGCGGCAGGTCCACCTCCGCGATCAGCAGGTAGAGCGGGCCGGTGAGGCGGGTGGTGAGGTCCGTGACGTTGCCGCCCTCCTCCTCGACCACCCGGGTGACGGCCGCGACGATGCCGAGCCGGTCCGCGCCGTGCACGCTCACCAGGTACGGCTCGCCGCGCGGCACGCCGCCGGTGTCCGGCTCCACCGCCCGTACCGTGGCCAGCAGTTGCCCGTCCGTGGTGAGCGGCGTGAGCGCGGCCTCGACCGCGTCCGGCGCCGGGCCGTTGCAGACCAGCGTCATCGCGAAGTGGCCGCGCAGCCGGGTCATGGTGGAGTCGGTCAGGTTGGCGCCGAGCCCGGCGAGCACGCCGGCGACGTCGGCGACGATGCCCGGCCGGTCGTGGCCGATGACGGTGATCGCAAGCTCCTGCACCCGTGCAGTGTCCCCGATCCGGGCGCGTCCGCGCGCGTTCCCCCGCCGGAGGGTCCAGCGTGCGGGACACCGGACGCGTCGGGCAGGATGGTCGCGCGATGACTATTGCTGAGACCGCAATCGACTGGTTCGACCTGCACGCGCGGGACCTGCCGTGGCGGGAACCGGGCGCCTCACCCTGGTCGATCCTGGTCAGCGAGGTGATGCTGCAGCAGACGCCGGTGGTCCGGGTGCTGCCGGCCTGGCGTAACTGGATGGCGCGGTGGCCGACACCGGCCGCGCTGGCCGCGGACCCACCGGGTGAGGCGATCCGGATGTGGGACCGGCTGGGCTACCCGCGCCGCGCGCTGCGGTTGCACGCGTGTGCGACCGCGATCGTGGAGCGGCACGGCGGCGAGGTCCCGGACGACCTGGAGCAGTTGCTGGCGCTGCCCGGGATCGGCGTCTACACGTCCCGGGCGGTGGCCGCGTTCGCGTACGGGCAGCGGCACCCGGTGGTGGACACGAACGTGCGCCGGTTCGTCTCCCGCGCGGTGGCGGGCGAGCCGGACGCGGGCCCGGCGACCACTCCGGCGGACCTGGTGGCCTGCGAGGCGCTGCTGCCGGACGAGCCGGCCCGGGCGGCGCGGGCCAGCGCCGCGTTCATGGAGATCGGCGCGCTGATCTGCACGGCCCGGTCGCCGCGCTGCGCGGACTGCCCGGTGGTGACCACGTGCGCGTGGAAGGCGACCGGCCGGCCGATGCCGGAGGGGCCGACGCGACGCCCGCAGAAGTACGCGGGCACGGACCGGCACGTCCGTGGCCTGATCATGGCGGTGCTGCGGCAGTCGGACGTGCCGGTGTCCCGGCACCGGATCGACCTGGTCTGGCCGGACGAGGTGCAGCGAACCCGGGCCCTGGCCGGGTTGGTGTCCGACGGCCTGGCGCAGCCCGCGCCGGACCTGCCGGAGCACTACGTGCTGCCATGAAAAGGGCCCCTGGCCGGGGGCCCTTTCACGATCGGCTTACTCCTCGGTGGCCGCACCCAGGTCGGCCGGGACCGTCTCCGGCACCTCCACCGGCCGGTCCGAGGCCCGGAACACGAGCTTGGACTGGTCGATGTTGTCCGGGTCGCCCTCGCAGTCGACGACCACGATGTGGCCGGGGCGCAGCTCGTTGAAGAGGATGCGCTCGGACAGGTTGTCCTCGACGTCACGCTGGATCGTCCGGCGCAGCGGCCGGGCACCCAGCACCGGGTCGAAGCCCTTCTTCGCCAGGTACTTCTTCGCGTTGTCGGTCAGCTCCAGCGCCATGTCCTTGTTCTTCAGCTGGCCCTCGATCCGCGACACGAAGATGTCCACGATGGACAGGATCTCGGTCTGCTGGAGCTGGTGGAAGACGATGGTGTCGTCGATGCGGTTCAGGAACTCCGGGCGGAAGTGCTGCTTCAGCTCGTCGTTGACCTTCTGCTTCATCCGCTCGTAGTTCGACTCCTGGTCCTCCGACGCCTGGAAGCCCAGCGACACGGCCTTCGCCACGTCACGCGTACCCAGGTTCGTCGTCAGGATGATGACCGTGTTCTTGAAGTCCACGATCCGGCCCTGACCATCGGTCAGGCGGCCGTCCTCCAGGATCTGCAGCAGCGTGTTGAACACATCCGGGTGCGCCTTCTCGATCTCGTCGAAAAGAACCACACTGAACGGCTTGCGCCGCACCTTCTCCGTGAGCTGGCCACCCTCGTCGTAGCCCACGTAACCGGGAGGCGCACCCACCAGGCGGGACACCGTGTACCGGTCGTGGAACTCCGACATGTCCAGCTGGATCAGCGCGTCCTCGGAACCGAACAGGAACTCCGCCAGCGCCTTGGACAGCTCGGTCTTACCGACGCCCGAGGGGCCGGCGAAGATGAACGAGCCGGACGGGCGCTTCGGGTCCTTCAGGCCCGCACGGGTACGCCGGATCGCCTTGGAGACCGCCTTGACCGCGTCCGACTGGCCGACGACGCGCTTGTGCAGCTCGTCCTCCATGCGCAGCAGGCGCGAGGTCTCCTCCTCGGTGAGCTTGTAGACCGGGATGCCGGTCCAGTTGCCCAGCACCTCGGCGATCTGCTCGTCGTCGACCTCGCTGACCACGTCGAGGTCGCCGGCCTTCCACTGCTTCTCCCGCTGTGCCTTCTGCGAGAGCAGCTGCTTCTCCTTGTCGCGGAGCTGCGCGGCGCGCTCGAAGTCCTGCGCGTCGATCGCGGACTCCTTGCCGCGGCGGACCTCGGCGATCCGCTCGTCGAACTCGCGCAGGTCCGGCGGCGCGGTCATCCGGCGGATGCGCATCCGCGCGCCGGCCTCGTCGATCAGGTCGATCGCCTTGTCCGGCAGGTAGCGGTCGGAGATGTAGCGGTCCGCCAGCGTGGCGGCCGCGACCAGCGCGGCGTCCGTGATCGAGACGCGGTGGTGTGCCTCGTACCGGTCGCGGAGGCCCTTGAGGATCTCGATGGTGTGCGCCAGCGACGGCTCGCCGACCTGGATCGGCTGGAACCGGCGCTCCAGTGCCGCGTCCTTCTCCAGGTGCTTGCGGTACTCGTCCAGCGTGGTGGCGCCGATTGTCTGCAGCTCGCCGCGGGCCAGCATCGGCTTCAGGATGCTGGCGGCGTCGATCGCGCCCTCGGCCGCACCGGCACCGACCAGCGTGTGGATCTCGTCGATGAACAGGATGATGTCGCCGCGGGTGCGGATCTCCTTGAGCACCTTCTTCAGGCGCTCCTCGAAGTCACCGCGGTACCGCGAACCCGCCACCAGCGCGCCGAGGTCCAGCGTGTAGAGCTGCTTGTCCTTCAGCGTCTCCGGGACCTCGCCCTTGATGATCTTCTGGGACAGGCCCTCGACCACGGCGGTCTTGCCGACGCCGGGCTCGCCGATGAGCACCGGGTTGTTCTTGGTGCGGCGGGACAGCACCTGCATGACCCGCTCGATCTCCTTGTCGCGCCCGATGACCGGGTCGAGCTTGCCCTCGCGGGCGGCCTGGGTGAGGTTCCGGCCGAACTGGTCCAGCACCAGGCTGGTGGACGGCGCGGCCTCGCCACCGGCCGCGGCGGCGGCGCCGGTGGTGCCCTTGTCCTGATATCCGGAGAGCAGCTGAATCACCTGCTGGCGGACCCGGTTGAGGTCGGCGCCCAGCTTGACCAGCACCTGCGCGGCCACGCCCTCACCCTCACGGATCAGGCCGAGCAGGATGTGCTCCGTACCGATGTAGTTGTGGCCGAGTTGCAGTGCCTCGCGCAGCGACAGCTCCAGGACCTTCTTGGCCCGGGGCGTGAAGGGGATGTGACCGCTGGGGGCCTGCTGACCCTGGCCGATGATCTCTTCAACCTGCTGGCGCACGCCTTCGAGCGAGATGCCCAGGCTCTCCAGGGCCTTGGCGGCGACGCCCTCACCCTCGTGGATGAGGCCCAACAGGATGTGCTCGGTGCCGATGTAGTTGTGGTTGAGCATCCGGGCTTCTTCCTGAGCCAGGACGACAACCCGACGCGCTCGGTCGGTGAACCGCTCGAACATATCCCTCGTGCTCCTCACGTGCCGTGCGCACTCGATCTTGTGAGTCGAGCAAACGTGGCAGCGCCTCTGCCCGCGAAACCACGTCTCTGCCTGTAAACCTCGCCTGGACATCCACGGAGGATGTCCATGCCATCACTCTATCGCCGCCGACCGACTTCGCCGCTCCTCGAAGTTGTCCGAGTACCGGCTGTCAGCGACGTATTTACCAACCTGCCACGGAGAACCGCTGTTCCCTGGCCGG
Source organism: Catenuloplanes indicus (assembly GCF_030813715.1). Lineage (NCBI taxonomy): Bacteria > Bacillati > Actinomycetota > Actinomycetes > Micromonosporales > Micromonosporaceae > Catenuloplanes > Catenuloplanes indicus. The sequence continues at coordinate 5,234,592 of NZ_JAUSUZ010000001.1, read as the reverse complement.
GGCCGCTACGCGCAGAGCTGAACCGGGGACGCCGCACCGCGGCCGAACCGCGTTGTCCACAGGTTTGCCACGTTATCCACAGGCCCTGTGGTTATCAACAGGGGGCTGTGGATAACTCTTTGAGCTGCGGAAATACGCACAGAGGCCCGCGACGCGCCGTGCGTCGCGGGCCTCTGACCGCAGAACGAGGGGATTACGGGGTGATCAGCGCCCGGGGCCCTTCGCGTGAAACTCGTCGACGATCTCCTGCGGGATGCGCCCGCGGTCGGAGATCTCCTTGCCTTCTCGCTTCGCCCACTCGCGGATCGCCTTGTTCTGCTCCCGGTCCGCCGCCGCGCCGCCACGGCCCCGCGCGGCGCGACCGCCGACAACGACACCGCCCCGGCCGACCTTAGTTCCGGCACCGAGGTAGGGCTCGAAAAGGGACCGCAATTTCTCGGCGTTCTTCTTCGAGAGGTCGATCTCGTACTGCACACCGTCGAGGGCGAACTTGACCGTCTCGTCCGCGTCGCCGCCGTCGATGTCGTCGACCAGCTTGTGAATGATCTGCTTGGCCACGGGCCGTTATCCTTCCGAGCAAGTTTCTCCCGCAATACCTGAACAATAACTCAAAAGATGCGTCGCCCGTCAATAGGATGGGCAAGGGTCTTGTGGCGTGCCGGACGGGCAGCTTTCCACAATGCCGTTGTCGAAGAGATTCCCTGGTCAAGCGGGTGCGGGGAACCGAAGCGACATTCCCCGCCGGGCGCTTGGAAGGCATTCCACCTCGATACGACGCCGGATCGTGACCGGAAATCCGCGAACCGCTCAAGTGCTACCTGGCGAACTGCGAGGTGGATGTTGTGTCCGTAGTCACGCGGTGTCACAGCAGGCCGCCACTAACGGAGCATTTCGGACTCGGCGACTCAAGTGGCCGCACCGGTACCACCGCGAGTCCGCTCAGCAGCCCGGCCAGCACACCGGCGGGCGGCGGATAGGGACACCCCACCCCGAACCATACTCGGCGAGCAGGGCAAGGATAAAGGCCGCCACCGATTCGCGGTGGTTGCGTGTCCGGTGGATTGCTGTCCGTCACGGAATGGCACCGGCCGAATATCAACTCGACCCGCCGGGCACGCGCACCCGAAATTCGAATTAGACGTTGCGCTCGTACACCATGCGAAGGCCGATCAACGTGATCATGGGTTCATGGTGGGTGATCGTCCGGCACTCGCCGACCACCAGCGATGCCAGGCCACCGGTTGCGATCACGGCCTTGACCTCGCCGATCTCCTCGGTCATCCGCTCCACGATGCGGTCCACCTGACCGGCGAAGCCGAAGTAGAGGCCGGACTGCAGGCACTCCACGGTGTTCTTCCCGATCACCGAGCGCGGCTTGGTCGCCTCCACCTTGCGCAGCTGCGCGGCGCGGGCCGCGAGCGCGTCGAAGGAGATCTCGATGCCGGGCGCGAACGCACCGCCGAGGAACTCGCCGCGCGCGCTGATCACGTCGAAGTTCGTGGTGGTGCCGAAGTCCACCACGATGGACGGGCCGCCGTAGAGGCTGTGCGCGGCCAGCGTGTTGACCACGCGGTCCGACCCGACCTCCTTGGGGTTGTCGATCGCGAGCTGCACCCCGGTCCGCACGCCGGGCTCCACGATCACGTTCGGGACCGACGCGTAGTACTTGGCCAGCATCGTGCGGAGGTTCCGGAGGGCGGCCGGCACGGTCGAGCAGGCCGCCACCCCGGTGATCTCCACGGCGTCGCCGGCCAGTAGCCCGCGGAACATCAGCCCGAGCTCGTCCGCGGTGGACCGGGCGTCGGTCTTCACCCGCCAGGAGTGCCGGAGCTGGTCACCGTCGAACGTGGCCAGGACGGTGTTCGTGTTCCCGATGTCGATGCAGAGCAGCACGGTGGCAGCCTATCGACCAGGCGATCTAGCGTGGCCGCAGGTCCATGGCGATGTCCAGGATCGGCGAGGAGTGGGTCAGGCCGCCGACCGAGAGGTAGTCCACGCCGGTCGCGCCGTACTCGGCCGCCACGGCCAGCGTCAGGCCGCCGGTCGCCTCCAGCTCGGCCCGGTCGCCGACCGCGGCCACCACCTCGCGCAGCAGCTCCGGGCTCATGTTGTCGCAGAGCAGGAAGTCCGCGCCGGCCTCCACCGACTCGACCGCCTCCGCGACCGTGGTCACCTCCACCTGCACCGGCACGTCCGGGAATGTCTCCCGCACCCGCCGGTAGGCCTCCGTCAGCCCACCGGCAGCCAGTTTGTGGTTGTCCTTGATCATCGCGACGTCGTACAGGCCCATCCGCTTGTTCGTGCCGCCGCCGGCCCGCACCGCGTACTTCTCCAGCGCCCGTAGGCCCGGCGTGGTCTTGCGCGTGTCCAGCACGGTCGCCTTCGTCCCGGCCAGCTCGTCCGCCCAGGCACGGGTGTGCGTGGCCACGCCGGACGCCCGGCACAGCAGGTTCAGCGCGGTCCGCTCCGCGGTCAGCAGCGCCCGGGTCGGCCCGGTCACGGTGGCCAGCACGTCGCCCCGCCGCACCCGCGTGCCGTCCCGGGAGGTCAACACCACCTCTACGGTACGGCCGGAGGAGAGCTCGAAGACCGCGGCGGCGACCGCGAGGCCCGCCACCACGCCGTCCGCGCGCGCGACCAGGTCGGCCGTGTCGGTCTGCTCGGCCGGGATGGTGGACTCGCTGGTCACGTCGCGGTGCTCCGGCCCGAGGTCTTCCTCCAGCGCGGTCCGGACGATCCGCTCGATCTCCGCGACCGGCAGCGCGGCCTCATCCAGCGCCTGCTGCGTCTTCTCCGACAGGGTGGTCATGCGATGGGCTCCCAGGTGTGGGTGGCTGTTCCGTCCTCGGCCAGCGCGGTGACCAGGTGGCCGCGCCACTCGTCCTCCGCCGTGCCGAAATCCTCCCGCCAGTGGCAACCGCGGGTCTCCTGCCGGGCGTACGCCGCGCCGGCCAGCGCGGTCGCCACGGTCAGCAGGTTGGTCGCCTCCCAGCTCGCGGTGCGCGGCGTGCCCCGGCGGCCGGCCGTGGCGGTGAGCGCGGCGGCCGTGCCGCGTAGTGAACCGGCCGAGCGCAGCACACCCGCGCCCCGGCTCATCGCGCGCTGGAGATCCGGGCGCGCGGCCTCGTCGACCACCCACTGCGCGCTGGCGTCGTGCAGCACCGGCTCGGCCTGCGGCGGCAGGTCCCGGCGGATGTCGTCGGCGATCCGGCGGGAGAAGACCAGGCCCTCCAGCAGCGAGTTGCTGGCCAGCCGGTTCGCGCCGTGCACACCGGTGCAGGCCACCTCGCCGCACGCGTACAGGCCGGGAATGCTGGTGCGGCCGTGCAGGTCGGTGCGGACGCCACCGGAGGCGTAGTGCGCGGCCGGCGCGACCGGGATCAGGTCGGTGACCGGGTCCACCCCGGCCGCGCGGCAGGACGCCAGGATGGTCGGGAAGCGGTGCTCCAGGAACTCCTTGCCGAGGTGCCGGGCGTCCAGGTAGACGTGGTCGGAGCCCTCGGCGAGCAGCACCCGGTGGATGCCCTTGGCCACCACGTCGCGCGGCGCCAACTCGGCCAGCTCGTGCTGGCCGACCATGAACCGCTTGCCGTCGCCGTCCACCAGGTGCGCGCCCTCGCCGCGCAGCGCCTCGCTGATCAGCGGGCGCTGCACCGAGGAGACCCCGCCGGAGACGAACGACGTGGGGTGGAACTGGACGAACTCGACGTCCGTGACCGCGGCACCGGCCCGCAGCGCGAGCGCCACGCCGTCGCCGGTGGAGACGGACGGGTTCGTGGTGGACGCGTAGATCTGGCCCATGCCGCCGGTGGCCAGCACCACGGCGCGGCTGAGGATCGCGCCGACGCCGTCCTCCGTGCCCTCGCCGAGCACGTGCAGCGTGATGCCGCAGGCCCGGCCGGTCTCGTCGGTGAGCAGGTCGAGGACCAGCGCGTGCTCGACCATCCGGATCCACGGGTCGCGGCCGACCGCGGCGTGCAGCGCGCGCTGCACCTCCGCGCCGGTGGCGTCGCCGCCCGCGTGCACGATCCGGTTCGCCCGGTGGCCGCCCTCCCGGGTCAGCATCAGCGAGCCGTCCGCGTTGCGGTCGAACTCGGCGCCGGTGCGGATCAGCTCGCGGACCCGGGCCGGGCCCTCCTCGACGAGCACCCGGACCGCGTCGGCGTCGCACAGGCCGACGCCGGCCACCTCGGTGTCGTACGCGTGCGCGGTCGGCGTGTCTAGCGGGTCCAGCACCGCGGCGATCCCGCCCTGCGCCCACCGGGTCGACCCGTCGTCGATGTTGACCTTGGTGACCACGGTGACGTGCAGGCCGCCTTCGCGAAGATGCAACGCGGCGGTAAGCCCGGCGATACCGGAGCCCACGACGATGACGTCGGTGGTCTCGGTCCAGCCCGGCGCCGGGGCGGCGAGACGCGTCGGCAGGGCCGGAAGATCGAGTGGACGCATCCCTCCAGTCAACTCGACCTACCTGCCCTTTGGGGAGCGCGGCCGGCGAAAAGTGGGGCTAATCGCGTACCCGCGCGGGTCTCAGTCCGTGATCGGCAGCGCGTTCGGGCCGGCCGCACGCAGCGACTTGTTGATTTTGATGTCCTGGAGCCAGACGTAGCAGCGGGCGCCGCGGTCACCGGTCTTCCAGTCGGCCTCGTTCGCCAGCACCGGCGCGACACCGCTGCGCGCCGCAAGGTCGTCGTCCTTCGGCACCTTCACGTACTCCGCGATCTTCTGGCGGCAGTTGTTGTAGAACGCCTGCCACGCCGCCACGTCGGTGACCTGCGGGTACTTCTGGTTCGCCGGGGCCTGCCAGACGCCGACGAACTCGCCGTTGTGCTCCTTGGTGCAGTCGGTCGCGGCCATCTTGGTGATCTCCAGCGTGCTCTGCACGTCCAGCGTGTAGCAGCCGAGCCGCAGCGGCGCGTCCACCGCCTTGAGACCGTCCTTGACCGTGCCCTTGCGGGCCACGGTGGTGCCGTTCTCCTCGACGTTCGTCTTCTCGGTCACGTCACAGCGGTACCACCGGGCGCCGCCGGTCCACGCCTTGTCGGACGGCAGCGCGAGGCCGAGCGAGAGCCGGCCGAGCCGCCAGTCCGCGCCGAGGTACGTGGCCGACTGCTTGTCGCACTCGGCGAACGCGGCACGGGCCGGGTCCGAGTCACGGGCCGGTGGTTTACCGGCCTCGGCCGGCGCGCCGGTGAACGTGCCGACGAACGTGGTCTCGACCCGGTGCTCCGTCGCGCAGTCCACCGGTGTGGACAGCGCGCGCAACGCGATCGGCGCGAAGTCCGTCGAGTAGCAGACGCCCGCGGCCGGCACGAACGACTTCGGCTCCGGAAGCCCGGCCCAGTCGTCGGTGAGCTCGCCGTCGACCCCCTCGGGCATGCCGCAGCCGGCCAGCCCCGCCATCATCAGGGCGCCGAGCGCCAGCGCCGCCACCGAGCGTCGCATCCGAGAGACCTCCCCTATAGCCGAATCTGCGAGACCTAACGTAACCGCCGCGACGCGACCCGGCATGCCGCAGGCACCGATCGAGTACCGTACGGCGGCATGTTCTAGCAGCTCACGGCAGTTCTATCGGAATGTTGTCGATAAGCCTCGTGGTGCCGACGCGCGCGGCGACGAGCAGCCGGGCCGGGCCGTGCGCCGGTGCCGGGCCGAGATCGGGCGCGAGCAGCACCAGATAGTCCAGGTCCACGCCCGGCTCCGCCTCGATCCGGGCGTGCGCGGCGGCGAGCGCCTGATCCGCGGAGCCACCGCCCGCCGCGGTGTCGGCACCCGCGCGCAGCCCGGCGGAGAGCGCGAGCGCGGCGGTCCGCTCCGGCACGGAGAGGTACCGGTTACGGCTGGACAGCGCCAGCCCGTCCGGCTCGCGCACGGTCGGCACGCCGACCACCTCGACCGGTACGTTCAGGTCGCGCGTCATCCTGGTCACGAGCGTGAGCTGCTGATAGTCCTTCTCGCCGAAGAACGTGAGGTCCGGGCGGGTGAGCTGGAGCAGCTTCAGCACCACGGTCAGCACGCCGTGGAAGAAGCCGGGCCGGCTGGCGCCCTCCAGTTCCTCGCCGAGCGGGCCCGGGTTGAGCCGGACCTGCGGCGGGCCGTCCGGGTACATCTCCCGCGCGGACGGTGCGAAGACCAGGTCGGCACCGGCGCGCGCGCAGACCTCCAGGTCGGACTCGAGCGTGCGCGGGTAGCGGTCCAGATCCTCGTTCGGCCCGAACTGCAGCGGGTTCACGAAGATCGTGACGATCAGGTGGTCGGCTCGCTCCCGGGCCGCGCGCATCAGCGACTCGTGGCCGTCGTGCAGCGCGCCCATGGTCATCACCACGGCGACGCGGCCGGTCATCTTCACCCGGGCCGCGTCCAGGTCGGCGACCGTGTTGACCAGGCTAGAGGTCGTCATGCGGGGTGCCCTCCCGGGCGTCGGCGAGGACGTCGAGCAGCGGCTCGGCGTCAACGGGGCGGAGCCGGCCGGCGGAGATCGCGCGGTCGGCGGTGCGCCGGGCCAGCACCCGGTAGGTGGCCACGGAGTCGGGCGCGACCTCGGTCAGCTCGGCCAGGTGGCGGGCCACCGTGCCGGCGTCGCCGCGGGAGACCGGGCCGGTCAGCGCCGCGTCGCCGAACACCAGCGCGTTTTCCAGCGAGGCGCGCAGCAGCGGGGCCAGCACCCGCTCCGGATGCAGCACACCGGCGTCGCGCAGCCGGTCCAGCGCGTCGTTGACCAGCGTGACCAGGTGGTTCGCGCCGTGCGCGAGCGCGGCGTGGTAGAGCGCGCGGTCGGAGTCGCGGATCCACTCGACCGCGCCGCCGAGCTGCTCGACCAGCCGGGCCGCGAACGGTCGGACATCAGCGCGCGCGGTCACGCCGTACGAGATGCCGTGCAGCCGGGCGATGTCCTCCGGCCGGCCGGTGAACGTCATCGCCGGGTGCAGCGCCAGCGGCCGGGCGCCGCGCGCGACGGCCGGGTCCAGCGGCGTCAGCCCGTGCGCGCCGGACGTGTGCGCGACCACCTGGCCGGGCCGCAGCGCGCCGTCGTCGGCGAGCCCGCGCACCACGGCCGCGAGCGCGTCGTCCGGCACCGAGACCAGCAGCAGGTCGGTGGCCGCCCGGGCGACCTGGGTGGGTGGCAGATGGGCGGTGTCCGGCAGCAGCCGGTCGATCCGCTCGGCGGTGGCGTCGGAGGTGCCGGAGGCGGCGATCACCCGGTGCCCGGCCGCGGTCAGCGCGGCGCCGAGCGTGGCGCCGACCCGGCCGGCGCCGATCACGCCGACGGTGAGGGTGGCGTTCGAGGTGCGCGCGGTGGCGGTGCGGCGCGTCGATGCGGCCATGTCAGCGATCCAGTCCTCGAAGGGTAGGTACCGGTCGGGGCCAGTATGCGCCAGTGTTTCAGAGCTCTTACAAGAGTGTGTGAAAACGCTCACCGCCGCTCTCCGGGCACCCGCCCGGAGAGCCGCGGACCTGGATCAGCGCAGGAATCCCGCATCGAGGAACTTGAAGTTCGTGCTCGGCCGGTCACCGTCGGCCGGTGTGTCCTGGCCGTCGTGCACCACCAGCAGCCCGCCGGGGAATCCGGGCAGCGGCGTCGCGGTCACGGCCGCGCCGTCACACTCCTGCGAACCGTCCGTGCGCGGCCCGTCGACCACGGCGAAGTGCCCGGTCGGCCGGTTGGAACGCCGGTCGTACGTGTAGAACGTGTCGTCGCCCTGGCTGGAGACCACGAGCGTGCTCCGGGCGATCGTCAGGCCCTCCACGTCCGCCGCGATCCGGCCGCCGAAACCGGGGTCGGCGAGGTAGTCCACGACGCACTCCTCGGTCGCCTCGTCGTACGCGGCCGGGATGCCGAACTCGCGCACCTTCTCCACCGTGACCGGCCGGCCGGTGAAGCGGCCGTCCCGGATCGGCACCCGCCAGAGCGCCACGTCCTCCTGCGCGAGGTAGGCGGCACCGTTCGCGGCGTCCACCACCACGCCCTCGACCTGCGGCCCGTCGCCCGGGTCGGTGCACGGCGCCCAGCGCGCGCCGTTCGGCAGCGTGAACTCGGCCGGCAGCGTCAGGCGGCCGACCGGGCGGTAGGTGACCCGGCCGCGGTCGGCGACGATCCGGAACGTGCCCACCTCGGGCGTGCTACGTCGGCTGACCAGCAGATATTCGTTGCCGACCGCGTCCAGACCGTAGGCGGTGCGCTGCTCGTTCACCTCGGCCTGGGTGGCGTTGAACGCGAACGGCACGTCGTCCGCGGTCACGTCCGTGAGCAGGCCGGTGCGCGCGTCGATCACGTAGAAGCGCAGCTGGTCACGGCCCCGGTCGCTGACCGCGGCGAGGTCGACGGTCCGGCCACCGAGCCGGAAACCCTCGACGATGTCCACGTTGTTGAATCGGCCGGCCTCGTCGTCCGGTCCCGGCGCCGGCGGCGTGGCGATCGACTGCAGCTCACGTCCGCCCAGGTCGTAGACGCGCAATCCGCCGTTCTTGGCGGTAGCGATCACGCGGGACCGCGCGCGATCGGTGGGGTGGACCCAGATGGCCGGGTCGTCCGCGTCGGCGTCGCCGCCCGCCTCGTCGTCGTACAGCGCCGGCGTCTCCGCCGTCGCGCGCAGTTTCTCGATGCGCTGCGGCCCGTCGGCGGCCGCCGGTGCCGCCGGCGTCGTCAGGAGCAGCGTGGGTACGGCGAGAGCCGCGCCGAGGAGCCTCGGAGAAGGAGATCGCATGTGACGCGACCGTAGGGTGTCCACGATGACTCATCCTGAACTCGGCGTGAACAGCCTTCGATGGCGGACCGCGATGGAGACCGCGCTCTACGGGCCGGACGGCTTCTTCACCCGGCCGGGCGCGGCCGGGCCCGGCCGGCACTTCCGGACCAGCGCGCACGCCACCGCGGTGTTCGCCGGCCTGCTGCGCCCGCTGCTGGCGCGGGTGGACGCGGCGCTCGGCCACCCGGACCCGTTCCAGCTGGTCGACGTCGGTGCCGGGCACGGTGAGCTGCTGCTGGAGGTCGTCCGGTCGTACCGGGCCGATTTCGGCGGCCGGCTGCGGCCGCTCGCGGTGGAACTGGCCGGGCGGCCGGCCGAGCTGCCGCCCGGCGTCGGCTGGACCGACCGGGTCCCGGACCGGATCGTCGGCATGCTGCTCGCGACCGAGTGGCTGGACAACGTCCCGGTGGACGTGGCCGAGGCCGGCCCGGACGGTCTCCGCTACGTGCTGACCGACGACACGCTCGGCGGACCGGTGTCCGCCGGGGACGCGGCGTGGCTGGCGCGCTGGTACCCGCCGCTGCCGCCGGGCGCGCGGGCGGAGGTGGGGGTCGCCCGCGACAACGCCTGGGCCACGGCGCTCGCGCGGGTCGAACGCGGGGTCGCGCTCGCGGTCGACTATGGACACCTGCGCGACGGGCGGCCGCTCGACGGCACGCTCACCGGGTACCGGGACGGGCGGCAGGTGCCGCCGCGGGCGGACGGCACGACCGACATCACCGCACACGTCGCGATGGACTCCGTGGCCGACGCCGGCGCCGCGGCTCTCGCTGGACGGTCGCCCGGCGGGTATCCGTACCGGCTGATGGTGCAACGGGATGCGCTGAAAGCGCTCGGGGCCGGCGGAAGGCGACCACCGCTCAGCCTGGCCTCGGCCGATCCGGCCGGGTACGTGCGCGCGCTGGCGCGCGCCTCGGAGGTGGGTGAGCTGCTGGACCCGGCCGGGCTGGGTGGGCACTGGTGGCTGGTGCAGGCGATCGGCGTGGCGCACCCATTCAGTCCCGGAGATGGCATTGTGGAGTCATGACCCTCCGGGAAGTGACGGTCGGGACGCAGGCCGGGCTGGACACCGCGGACATGGTGCTCAACATCGGGCCGCAGCATCCGTCCACGCACGGCGTGCTCCGGCTGCGGCTGCGGCTGGACGGGGAGCGGGTCGTCGAGTGCGAGCCGATCGTCGGCTACATGCACCGGGGCGCGGAGAAGCTGTTCGAGGTGCGTGACTACCGGCAGATCATCGTGCTGGCGAACCGGCACGACTGGCTGTCCGCGTTCTCCAACGAGCTGGGCGTGGTGCTCGCGGTCGAACGGCTGATGGGCCTGGAGGTGCCGGAGCGCGCGGTCTGGCTGCGCACCGCGCTGGCCGAGCTGAACCGGGTGCTCAACCACCTGATGTTCCTCGGCTCCTACCCACTGGAGATCGGCGCGATCACGCCGATGTTCTACGCGTTCCGCGAGCGGGAGACGTTGCAGGCCGTGATGGAGGAGGTCTCCGGCGGCCGCATGCACTTCATGTTCAACCGGGTCGGCGGGCTGAAGGAGGAAGTCCCGTACGGCTGGACCGGCCGGGCCCGCGCCGCGATCGACGCGGTCCGGCGGCGCATGCCGGACCTGGACCACCTTGTCCGGCGCAACGAGATCTTCCTGGCCCGGACCGTGGGCGTGGGCGTGCTGACGGCCGAGGAGGCAGCCGGGTTCGGCGCGTCCGGCCCGGTCGCACGCGCGTCCGGGCTCGACCTGGACCTGCGCCGGGACGAGCCCTACCTGGCCTACGGCGAGCTCGACGTGCCGGTGGTGACGCGCACGACCGGTGACTGCCACGCGCGGTTCGAGGTGCTGCTGGACCAGGTGTACGTGTCGCTCGACCTGGCGCAGGCCTGCCTGGACCGGGTCGACCGGATCACCGGGCCGGTCAACGTGCGGCTGCCGAAGGTGGTGAAGGCGCCGGAGGGGCACACGTACGCGTGGACCGAGAATCCGCTCGGGATCAACGGGTACTACCTGGTGTCGCGCGGCGAGAAGACGCCGTGGCGGCTCAAGCTGCGCACCGCGTCGTACGCGAACGTGCAGGCCCTGTCCACGCTGCTGCCGGGCTGCCTGGTCCCGGACCTGATCGCGATTCTCGGCTCGATGTTCTTCGTGGTGGGAGACATCGACAAGTGAAAGACGGGCAGCCGCTGCCGCCTTTGCAGCGTCTGCCCGTCGTCCGGGTCCTGGCCGAAAGCTCAGCGCAGCCGCTGCCGCCTTTGCAGCCTCTGCCCGCCGTCCGGGTCCCGGCCGAAAGCTCAGCGCAGCCGCTGCCGCCTTTGCAGCCTCTGCCCGCCGTCCGGGTCCCGGCCGAAAGCTCAGCGCAGCCGCTGCCGCTTTTGCAGCCTCTGCCCGCCGTCCGGGTCCCGGCCGAAACTCAGCGGTAGTCCTCGGGGGCCCATTCGATGGCGGAGATCGCGCGCTGGTCGCCGGTGAACTGGCTGGCCTCGCCGTACAGGCTGGCGGAGTCGAAGCGCTGCTGTTGCCGGCCACGATCGTGCGGGCGGTAATCCTCGGCGCGGTAGTCTTGAGCGCCGCCGCGATCGTCCCGGGCGGCGCCGCGCTCGGCACGCCAACTGTCGTCGTAGCGGCCGCGCAATGGCTCGTCGGCGCCGGGCAGGCCGTCGTCCGGGCCGACCCGCCACGGCTCCTCGCGCCGGCCGCCGCGCTGCTGCGTCCGCCACGGCTGTGGGTCCTCGCCACCGATCCGCCGCATCTGACCGGTCGACGGACCGGAGTCGATCGCCCGGCGCATCTGACCGGTCTGTGGGCCCTGGTCGGTCACCCGGCGCATCTGACCGGTCTGCGGGCCACGGCGGTCCCGGTCGTACGGGTTCGGGCGGTCCTCGCGACGGACCGACTCCCAGCGGTCCTCCACCCGCAGCTCGCTGCCGGACTCGTCGGTGTGCACGCTGGCCCTGCGCTCGCCGACGCGCAACTCCTGGCCACGGTCGTCCTGGCGGACCGCGGCGTAGCGGTCACCGGCCTCACGGATCTGCGACCAGCTCGGCTCGGCGGAGGTCGCTTCGAGCGCGGGCCGGTCGTACGGGTTGACCTGCTGCTCGCCCCAGCTCGGCTGGCCGGGGCGGGCGGCGCGGCGGCCGAGCACGTCGTCGGTGCTCTCCTCGCGCTCGCTCGCGTAGCCACGGCGGTTGTCGCCGCGACCACGGTCGTCGCCGTAGCCGTTGCGCTCGTCGCCGTAGCCGCTCCGGTCGTCGCCGCGGCCGTTGCGGTCGTCGTAGTCGCCGCGGTCGTCGCCGCCGTAGCCCTTGTCGTCGTCGGTGCCGTAGCCGCCGCCGCGGAAGTCGCGGTAGCCGGGGTCGAAGTCGCGGGCACCCGGGTCGAAGTTGCGGGCCCGGCGGCCGCGATCCAGGCTGTCCCGGCCGTAGTCGTCGCCGTAGCCGCCACGCGGGCCGTTGAACTCGCCGGTGCCGTAGAGCGAACCGCTGTCGCCGCGCGGGTCCACGATCGTCGAGCGCGTGGTGACGTGCACGGTCTCGGTGTGCCGGACGAGACCGCCGGAGATCTGGCCCCGGGACCGGCCCACGCCGGCCCGGCCACGACCCGGCTCCTCCCCGGCACGGTCCGGTCGCCGGTCGCGGCGATCGTCGCTGGCGTCGTAGCGGCCGGCCCGGTCGTACCGATCCTCGTCCTGGCGGTTCCGTCCGTAACCGTCACGACCGTAACCGTCACGACCGTAACCGTCACGGTCATAGCCGTCACGGTCGTAGCCGTCGCGGTCATACCCGGAACGGTCGTAACCCGAGCGGTCCGCGGAGTCGTAGTCGTCGCCGGCGCGGCGGGCCCGGTCGCCCCGATCACCGCGGTCGTCCCCACGGGACGCGCGGTCGTCCCCACGGGACGCGCGGTCGTCCCCACGGGACGCGCGGTCGTCGCCGCGGGACGCGCGGTCGTCCCCGCGGGACGCGCGGTCGTCCCCGCGGGACGCGCGGTCGTCCCCGCGGGACGCGCGGTCGTCGCCGTGGGACGCGCGGTCGTCGCCGTAGGAGGTGCGGTAGGAGTCGCGGCCGTAGATCTCGTCCGGCTCGACCGGGGCGGAGCGGCGCCCGGCATAGCCGCCGTCCTCCGGCTGGGCCCGGCGCGGCGTGTAGCCACCCTGGTCGCCGCCGTACGTGCCCTCCTCGGCCGCCGCGTATCCGCCGGCCTGCCCGTAGCCGGCGTCCCGGCCGTCGCCGCCGTCCTGGTCGTAACCGGAGTCACGCTCGTAGCCGGCGTCCCGGTCGTAGTCCCGGCCGCGGTAGTCGTCCTGCTCGGCCGGTGGCGTGGGCGTCACGGCCGCGCGCGCGTAACCGGCGGACGCGGACACCGACACGGACGCCGTGGCCCGGCCCGTGGACGGTTCCGCCGCGGGCGGCGCCGGCACCGCGGCGGACGCGCCGATAGCGGCCCGGCCGGCCGGTGCGGCGATCGCGGGCTGGGCCGGCTCGGCCGCGCTCTGCACCGCGGCGAGCTGGGCCTGGAGGTTGTCGAGCGCGGCACCGAGCGCCTGCAGCCGCTGGTTGGACGCGGCCTGACCGACCCGGGTGGCGTTGGCGATCTCGCTGCGCACCTCGGCGCGGAGCCGCACCATCTCCTCGACCATCACCTCTTCGAGATCGACGCGCGACGCACCCGAGCCACCACGGAGAGCGACTGAGGTGCCGATCAGCGCGATCGACACGAGCACGACGAAGACGGCGAACCGGAGCAAGCCGGTGCTGCCGCCGAGGAGCAGGAGCAACGCCGCGAGGGGTGCGAGCCCGACACCGGCCCAGAGCAGGCCTTGCGCCAGGCGTGGATTCGCCCGCTCCTCCACCGGATCAGGGGCTGGCATGGTCGTGAAGCCTACCCAGAGTTGCCGGATAGCGAAACGGGCTCGGATAGCACGATCCGGCGCCATCCCGTCCCCGAGCAGGGCGGATGACGCCGGACCGAATTTTTCCCTAATAGATCAACTTGTGGCGAGTTCGCCGTCGGAGGAGAAGACCAGGCCGACCGAGATGGTGCCGGTCTTCAGCGCGTTCTTCGTCTGGGCGCCGCCCGCGTCCAGCGAGCTGAACTGACCGGCCTGGAAGCCGTACGTGGTGACCAGCCCGGCCTGGCACTTCGGTCGCTGCGGGCACTCCGCCGGGCCGCCGAGCACGGTCGCCGCGCCCGAGCACTTCGCGGCCAGGTCACTGAGCGTGGTCAGCTGGTACTTCTCGGCGAATTCCTTGGTGACCGCGAACGCGTTCTGGTCCTGCGCGGCGGACGGCTTGCCGAACGCCAGGCCGACCTTGTCGCCCAGCGCCGCGAGCGCGGTGGTGGTCGCGGTCAGGTCCGGCGAGGAGACCGGCGCCGCGTCCTTGCCGTTGACCTTGCCGTTCAGGAAGTCGGCCAGCGTCGCCGCGTACTCCGGGACGACCTGGATCTCGCCCTTCTCCAGCGCCGGCTCGTACAGCTCGCGGTTGCCGATCTGCTGCACCGTGACCTTGTAGCCAGCCGCGGTGAGCGCGATGTTGTAGAGCTCCGCGAGCGTCTGGTTCTCGGTGAAGTTCGCCGCACCGATCTTGATGTCGCCGCCCGGGCCCTTCGCGATGCCGGTGGTCAGGCCCGCGGTCGCGGCGAACTCGTCCGCCGCCGCCTTGGGCGTCTTGCGGTCCACGTCGACCGCCTTGTTCAGCGCGATCAGCTTCGTGGTGTCCAGCGACTCGGACACCTTGTCCAGCGCCGCGATCAGCTCCGGCGTGGCCGCCTTCTTGTTGATCGCGGGCAGCACGTTGTCCGTGTTCTGCAGGGCCTTGTCGTCGGTCAGCACGACCAGCGAGGTGCCCGCCACGCCCGCGCAGCCGGCGCCCGCAGCCGCGCTGGCCGGTGCCTCGGTGCCGGACGAGCCGGCCTCACCGCACGCACTCAGGATCGTTGCCGCCGCGAGTGCGCCCAGCGCGCTCACGGCCAGACGTGTGTATCTCATCCTTGCCCGCCTCCCGTGTCCCGGCGCGTTCCCCGATCGGAACGGCCGCGTGTCCGACGGGCGGATGACCTGGTCACACCGCCCGCGATGTATCACCCAACATCCTCACCGACGGGTACGACAACTTTCACCATCAGTTGTGGCCGGATCGTCATGATCCATTTCCGTACCCGTTGGTGATCGGTTTTTTTATTCCCTCAGACGGTCACCGGACGGCGACGATTCCGGCTCCGGCGGGGCCGGCGCAGCGGGCGCGGCGTCAGTGCCCGCTCCAGCATCGCCAGCAGGCCCTCGATGCCGAGCGCGAGCAGCGCCACCAGCAGCGCACCGGCCAGGATCTGCCCACCGCCGACCGACATGCCGAGCCCGAAACCGGCGCTGATGATCTGGCCGAGGCCGCCGCCGTTCACGAACGACGCCAGCGCCGCGGTCGCCACCACCTGCACGGACGCGGTCCGGAAGCCGGTCGCCAGGTACGGTACGGCCAGCGGCAACTCCACCCTGGTCAGCAGCTGACGACCGGACAGGCCCATGCCGCGCGCCGCGTCCCGCGCCTCCGGGTCGACCTGGCGCACGCCGGTGTACGCGTTGGCCAGCAGCGGCGGCACCGCGAACACGGCCAGCGCCAGGATCACCGGCGGCTGGCCGAAGCCGAGCGGCGTCAGCGGCAGGATGGTCAGCAGCGCGACCGTCGGGATCGCGAGCGTCACGTTGGAGATCAACACCACCACGCCGCCGCCGCGCCCGGTGTGCCCGAGCCAGAGCCCGATCGGCCACGCGACCAGGCAGCCGATCAGCACGGCGGCGAACGAGATCCACAGGTGCTCGCCCAGCCGGTCCAGGATCCCGCCGGGATTCGTCCAGTTCAGCGGGTCGTTGAGCCAGAGGATCGCCTGGTTGATCGCGTTCATCCGCGGGCACCTCTCGTCCACGGCGTGAGCAGTCGCCCGGCACCGGCCAGCAGCAGGTCGAGGAGCAGGCCGAGCGCCACGCAGAGCACGGTGCCGACCAGGATCTCCGCCTTGTAGAAGTTGTTCCGGAAGCCGCCCAGAATCAGGTCGCCGAGGCCGCCGTAGCCGATCAGCGAACCGACCGTGACCAGCGCGACCGTGGAGACCGTGGCCAGTCGCAGGCCGGTCAGGATCGCCGGGATCGCCAGCGGCAGATCCACCCGGAACAGCCGGGCGAACCGTCCGTACCCCATGCCCCGCGCCGCGTCCAAAACCTCCGCGGGCAGCTGGTTGAGCCCGGCGAGCGTGTTGCGCACGATCAGCAGCAGCGCGTAGAGCACCAGTGCGATCAGCACCGAGGCCGGGCGGGTGGTGCCGACCAGCGGGGCGACGAACGCGAGCAGCGCCAGCGACGGGATCGTGTAGAGCACGCCGGAGAGTGCGAGAATCGGGCCGGTGAGCGGCCGGAACCAGTAGGCGAGCACGGCCAGCGGGAGTCCGACCATCGCAGCGAACGCCACCGCCTGGGTGGTCAGCGTCACGTGCTCGACCAGCGCGGACAGCACCGTATCGGAGTTGTCCCGCAGATACTGCCAGGAGAACCACGGGTTGCCGGGGGCATCGGCGTACCGCACGCTCGAAAGCACCCATTGCCGAGAGGACATACGTGGAACCTACCGTGGACGGCGGACAGAAGGCCGCCACCATCACGCTCGACCAGGTCAGCAAGACCTTCGACGACGGTACGAAGGCGGTGCGCGCACTCGACCTGGAGATCGGGGCGGGCGAGCTGGCGGTGCTGATCGGGCCATCGGGGTGCGGCAAGTCGACCGTACTGCGGATGATCAACCGGTTGATCGAGCCGACCGGCGGGCGGCTGCTGATCGACGGCGAGGACGTGACGAAGCTCGACCCGGTGCAGTTGCGGCGCCGGATCGGCTACGTGATCCAGAACGTCGGGCTGTTCCCGCACCAGACCATCCGCACCAACGTCGGGACCGTACCCACGCTGCTCGGCTGGCCGAAGGCCCGGGTGCGGGCGCGCGCGGACGAGCTGCTCGAGCTGGTCGGCCTGGACCCGTCGGTCCACGGCGGGCGCTACCCCAAGGAGCTGTCCGGCGGCCAGCGGCAGCGCGTCGGCGTGGCCCGCGCGCTCGCGGCCGACCCGGTGGTGCTGCTGATGGACGAGCCGTTCTCCGCGGTCGACCCGATCGTCCGGGCCCGGCTGCAGGAGGAGTTCCTGCGACTGCAGGCCGAGGTGCGCAAGACGATCGTCCTGGTGACGCACGACCTGGACGAGGCGGTGCGGCTCGGCGACCGGATCGCGGTGCTCTCCGAGGGCGGCCACCTGGAGCAGTTCGCGGCACCGGCCGCGCTGCTCGGCGAGCCCGCGTCGGACTTCGTCCGCGAGTTCGTCGGCACCGACCGGGCGATCCGCCGGCTCTCCGTGACCCGGATCAGCGCCGAGATGCTGGAACCGGCCGGTGCGGCGGACGGGCTGCCGGACGCGGACATCGGCACCACGCTCTACGACGCGCTGGCCCGGATGCTCGACGCCGGCACCGACCGGGTGCGGATCGTCTCGGACGGGCGCGAGGTCGGCGTGCTGCCCCGGGACCGGTTGTTCTCCTGAGCACGTGCGGCCGGGCCCGGTGCCCGGCCGCACGGTCTCCTATTCGCCCTTGAGCAGGTAGTCGATGAACGCGGCCCGCAGTATCGGCTCGTTCTCGCCGTACGACGTGTGGCCGGTGAACTCGCGCCAGAGCGCCACCGCGTGGTCCACGGTCGGGCCGATCGAGCTGAGACCGTCGTCCCGCTCCGCGGCGTCGTCCGCGTGCGGCAGGTGCTCGACGATCGACCAGAAGAACTTCAGATCGTGCTTCTCGCGGGCGAGCGTGAACGCCCGCTGACGCAGTTCCTCGGTCGGCAGCGCGTCGAGTTCGGCGAACCTGGTGTGGTTCGCGCCGACGCCCGCCCCGGTCTCGGCAGATGCTCCGGTCATGCCAGCGAGCCTAACCGGATCACGGCGACGCGGCTCAGGATCCCCAGCGGGAACTGTCCCACGGGTCGGTGCGCGGCGCCGGGCTCGATTCCGCCGGCGGTGGCGGCTGCCACGTCGTCGCGGCCGGTGGCTCGGTCCACTGGGTGTCCGGCGCCGGAGCGGGCCGGCCGAACGTCTCCACCAGGCGCGTCACCACCAGGCCGCCGCCGACCGCCACCGCGGCCGTGGCGTAGGTGGAGATGTCCCAGCTCTCCAGGTCCTGGTAGCGCAGGAACAGGGTGAGCACCACGACGGCGAGGAGCGTGCCGAGGACGCCACCGCGCCGGCCGTACGCCGAGGTGCCGCCGACCAGCGCCGCGCCGAGCGCCAGGCCGGTCCATTCCAGACCCACCGACGGTACGACCGGGCCGGTACCGCCGGCGGCCAGCAGCACACCGGCCACCACCGCAAGAACCGTGGAGAACACGATCGCGAGCGTCGTCACCACCGCGCCGCCCACGCCACGCCGGTCCGCTGGGTCGCCGACCGGCCGGAACCGGCCCACGGTCCGCCGCACGTTCTTGATCAGGCCGAGCAGGCCGCCGATGACCGCCAGCGCCGCGAAGCCGCCGAACAGGTAGATCGCGTGCCGGGTCGGGTCGTAGTCGCCCTGCACGTCCACCGGGCCGGGCCGCAGCTGGATGTAGACGATCACGCCGAGCGCGGCGGCCAGGCTCGCGGCCCAGCCGGGCACGTGGAAGCCGACCACCACCAGCGCCAGGATCAGGCCGCCGACCAGGCCGACGACCAGCGCCACGCCGGCCGCCTCGAGCACGCCGTTGTCCGCGTTCTCCGCGAAGTGCAGCGCGGACGCGACCGCGACCGGGCCGATCGCCAGGTTCGGCGCGGCGGTGCGCAGCGTGGCACCGGCACCCAGCGTGAGCAGGCCGAGCGTGGCGCCCTGCACCAACAGCGTGTCCAGCGCGGCACCGGTCACCGCGTCCGGCCGGCCGGCGTAGAGCAGGTAGGCAAGGCCGGCACCGGCCACCAGCAGCACGAACTCCCAGAGGAAGTGGACCGCCATCCGGTCCCGGCCGACCTCGCCGTGGTTCGGGTCGTCGAACGCGTCGTCCAGCGAGACGCGCGGCGCCTCCGTGTACTCCGGGGCGCGCGTCTCGGCCGTGGTGGCGTACTGCGGCGGGTATTGCTCGTCGCGGCGGTGGCCGCCCTCCGGGCGATAACCGGTCTCCGGCTGCCCGTAGCCGCCCGTCACCCTCGCCGTGGAGTCGGTCTCGCCGTCGCGCCGCCGGTAGGCCGGCTCGTCGTACGCCATCTCGCGCGCCTCCTGTGGTGACGCAGCACCGCGCCCGTGCCTGCGTTGTCGCGTCGGCCCACACCGCAGCGGGGCCGTTCGGACGCACCGTACCCGCGCGGCGGCTCGGCCGTCACCCCTGTGGCCGTTTAACCAGCCGCGATTTCAGCGCTTCCGGTCGTCGTCGTCCGGCACCCGGCAAGCGCGCTCCAGCCAGAGCGCGGCCGCGATCAGCGCGATCGAGGCGATCAGCCCGCCGGCCGCGGACGGCCGGTCCTCCGCCGCCGCCCGGGTCGTCTCGATCAGCAGCCAGACCAGCATCGCGCCGGAGAAGCCCGCGTAGATCGCACCGGCCACCGAGGACGCCTTGGCCAGTACCGCGAAGCGCGCCACGGCCAGCGGCTCGACCGGCTCCTGCCCGGGGCGGCGCTCGATCCGGGACCGCGTGTTGTACGCCAGGTACGCCTCGAGGACCGCCAGCGCGGCGATCGTGACGGTGGGCAGCCACGGTACCGAGACGCCGTGTTCGCCGTAGTAGAGCCCACTGATCAACAACCACCCGACCGCGGCCGCGGCCAGCGCGGCGACCAGGAGGGTGGAGGCCCGAGTCGGGCCCATCGTCGGCGGCGGGGGCGCCGGGTTGGGGGCCTGCTCGCTGCGCTCGCTCACCTTTAGAACTCTAGCTTGACGTTAGAACTCTAGCTTGATGTGCGGCCGCGGCTCGATTCCTCCGGCATCGGCGGCCGCCGGGCCCTCCCGCAGCAGCACGTCCAAGGTGCCGTGACCGGGCAGCACGCCGAACGGGTCGATGTCGATCCATGGGCGCAGCACGAACGCGCGCAGGTGGGCACGTGGATGCGGCAGCGTCAGCTCCGGGTCGTCGCTGCGGACCGGCGTGCCGTCGTCGTCCCAGACCGCGATCACGTCCACGTCCAGCGTGCGCGGGCCGAACCGGCGCTCCGGATCGCGCGTCCGGCCGGCCTCGGCCTCCAGCCGCCACGCGGTCTCCAGCCAGTCGCGCGGGCCGTGGTCCCCGGCCGCGACCATGACGGCCGCGTTCAGGTAGGACGGCTGGTCCGCGTCGCCCCACGGCGGCGTCTCGTACACGCCGGACACCACCAGCACGGTGTCGCCGAGCCCGGCCACGGCCGCGCGCAGGTTCCGCTCGCGGTCGCCGAGGTTGCCGCCGATCGACAGCAGCGCGCGGGTCACGGACGGCTCCGGCGCAACGTCACCGCGACGTCCGCGAACTCGTGCGGGATCGGGGCCTGCGGCTTGTGCACGGTGACCGTCGCGGCCGTCACCCGGTCGTCCGCCAGGCACGCGGCGGCCAGCCGGTCGGCCAGCGTCTCGATCAGGTTCACCGGCTCGCCGGCCGTGATCGCAACGAGTCGCCCGGCCAGCTCGCCGTAGTGCACGGTGTCCGTCACGTCGTCGGAGGCGGCCGCGCGGGCCAGGTCCAGCTCCAGCTCCACGTCGATCAGGAAGTCCTGGCCCTCGGCGCGCTCGAAGTCGTAGACGCCGTGGTGGCCGCGTACCCGCAGGCCGCGCAGCGTGATCCGGTCGGTCATGCGCCCTCCACTCCCGGTGTGCCGGCGGCCGTTCCGCTGGCCGGCTTCGCTGCGCCGGCGGCCGGCTTCGCCTCGGTGACCGAGTCCGCCGCGCCGGTGGCCTGATCTGCGGCGTCGGTCGCCTGACCTGCGGCATCGGTGGCCCGGTCCGCCGCGTCGGTGGCCGGGTTCGCCGCGTCGGTGGCCCGATTCGCCGCGTCGGTGGCCGGAATCGCTGTGCCGGTGGCCGGCCAGACCGCTCTGGGTGCGCCGGCCGCCTGCCAGACCGCGATCGCGTCGGCGGTGTCCCGGACCTGGTGGACGCGGACGCCCCAGGCCCCGGCCGCGACCGCGAGCACGCTGGTCGCGACCGTGGCCGCGTCGCGCTGCTCACCGGCCGGGCGGGGCGTGCCGTCCGGGCCGGCCAGCAGGCTGCCCAGGTAGGACTTGCGGCTGGCCGCGAAGAGCAGCGGGAAGCCCAGGGAGAGCAGCGTGCCGAGGTGGCGGGTCAGCGCCCAGTTGTGCGCCGCGGTCTTCGCGAACCCGAGCCCGGGGTCGATGATCACGTTCTCCGCCGCGACGCCCGCGGCCAGTGCCTCGTCCACCCGCCGGGACAGCTCGTCGCGCACCTCCGCGACCACGTCGTCGTAGACCGCGAGCTGCTGCATCCGCTGCGAGTGCCCGCGCCAGTGCATCAGGATCCACGGTACGCCCGCGGCCGCGACCACCTTGGCCATCTGCGGATCCGCGAGCCCGCCGGAGACGTCGTTGACCGTGACCGCGCCGGCCTCGATCGCGGCGGCCGCCACGGACGCACGCGTGGTGTCGATCGAGACACGCACGCCGGCCGCGGCGAGATCACGGATCACCGGCAGCACGCGGCGGGACTCCTCCTCCGCGTCCACCCGGCCGGCGCCCGGGCGGGTGGACTCGCCGCCCACATCGATCAGGGCCGCACCGTCCGCGCACATCGCGATGCCGTGCGCGACCGCGGCGTCCCGGTTCGCGTACCGCCCGCCGTCGGAGAACGAGTCCGGCGTGACGTTGAGGACTCCCATCACGACCGGTCCGGGAAGGGTGCGCAGATCAGTCACAGGTAGACGGTAGCGAGCC
Organism: Catenuloplanes indicus; assembly: GCF_030813715.1. Taxonomy (NCBI): domain Bacteria; kingdom Bacillati; phylum Actinomycetota; class Actinomycetes; order Micromonosporales; family Micromonosporaceae; genus Catenuloplanes; species Catenuloplanes indicus. The sequence continues at coordinate 5,212,959 of NZ_JAUSUZ010000001.1, read as the reverse complement.
GGTGAACAGCCCTCCGGCGGGCCCGGTTCCGTCATACCATCGGGCCGCACCGTACCGGGCGGAAAGTTGGATCTTGTCCGGATTTTCTTCGGACAGGTGTACGGTATCCGTGACTCACGTTCAATCACGTGCGCACCACGGGTAACGGACCGGGAAGCTTGTTCGGGACAGGGACGAGCCGTACGCTTTGCAATTGCGCAGCATTCAGACGTCGAATCTTGAGGAGTCGGGGCAAGATACTTAAAACGCCCAGGTCACCCGCAGTGGGCGACATGAAACGTTGAGCGGACGGCCATCACGGACCGCCGGCGTTCTCGCAAGGCTTGACAACTGCTGTGCCGCGGCACCACGCCGGCCGCGGACTGGGGAGGTTCTCCAATGATCACCATAGAGCTCGTCACGCATACGGTCGACGCGCTCGCCAGCGCCTCGTTCATCGCCGCCGAGCCGGCCGAGCCGGGCATCAACACGGACGGCATCGTCGGCTTCTTCGCCAGCAAGATCGCACCCATCCTGCTCGCCGCGCTCGGCATCATCTTCATCGGCCGGGCCAGCAAGGGCGAGATCTCCAAGGTGCTGACCAGCTCCGCCATCGCCATCGTCGGCCTGGCGTTCATCGCGGGCGCGGCGACGCTGTTCTTCGTGGGCGAGTCCCTGATCGACCTGATGTTCCAGTAGGCCGCGGGGCAGAGCATGAGACTGCGGACAGACGACGACATCTACCGGGCGAGGCTCGTCTACCTCGGCCCACCGGGCTACACGCTCCCGATTCACCTGCCCTATGCGCAGTACGGCGTCTTCATACTGCTGGTGCCGTTCTTCATGTTCCTGCACTGGCTGGTGACGTTCGAGGTCGAGGCGTTCCCGGCCTGGGAGATCGCGCTCGCCATGGTCTCCACGTCGTTCATCTTCCGGTACGTCGACCCCGACCGGCCCGCCCGGGCCGTCATCCGCACCGCGCTGACCGACTGGCGCCGCACCCGCGAGCCGGCCGTCGAGCAGCGGGACCCCCGCCTGGTCGCCGCTCGCATCCGCGTTCGGGAGGAGCTGGTATGACGATCGTCCTCAGTCCGGTCGCCGGCCTGCGACGCACGCCCTCGGGCGGGGCGAGCGCATGACGCGGTCGTCCCAGCCGGGCTCCGCACACCCGGCCGCAGATCAGAACGGCAACATCGGTAACGGTATGCAGCAGCACGGCTACGATGCGCCCGATCTTGCCACCGAGTCCGACTTCGTCACGAACCCCGGGCACGGGTCCGTTGCGCGCTTCCAAGCGCCCCAGCCCGTGAGAGGCCGGCCCACCATGGCCCGCGGCGGCGACAACGCAGACATCGACTCACCGTTCCTCGACCTCTTCGGGGGTACGCCGAACGACGCGACCACACACGTGCCGGCCGCGCAGCCGCCCCGGCCCGCACCGGCCGCACCACCGGCCCGGCCGGCACCGGGCCCCGCGGCGCCCGCCCCGGTCGCGCAGCCAGCTCAGCCGCTGACCGGCGCGCAGCCGCTGACCGGCGCGCAGCCGCTGCCGGCCGCGTCGTCGTCGCCGATCGGGCAGCAGCCCGGGCAGCCGTCGCCGGCTGGCGAGCCCGAGCCGGCCGGGGTGGCGTCACCGAGCGCGTCCGCACGGCCGGAGAACGGCAAGCCGGGCGCACCGCAGCACGCGCCCGGCCGCTGGCAGACCCGCGACCGCCGCGCCGCCGCGACCACGGCCGCTCCCGCCCCCGCGCGTGAGCGGCAGACCGGTGGTGGCGGGCGGCCACCCACCGGCCGTAACGGCACACACGGGCGACCATCGCGGCCCGCACCGCCGGCACCCGGCACCCACCTCGGCGTCTCCGGGCCGGGCACCTCCGCCGAGGCCGGCCAGCGTCTGTCCGTACCGTCGGAGCATGGTCTCGAGGCGGCTCCGCCGCCCGGTACGGAACTGAAGCCGGCCGTGGAACTGGACCCGGCGCCGCGCGAAGCGCGGAACCTGCCGGCCGTCCGGCAGGGCGACCGGCGGCCCGCGCGCAAGCCGGCCAAGGAGAAGAAACAGCAGCAGCTGGTCATCCCGACCCGCGCGCCGAAGAAGTTCGGCGACCGCGACCCCGCGGTCGAGCTGGCGATCACCGAGATCGCCGGGCACCTCACGTTCACGCCGAACACGGTGACCGCGTGGTACTGGCTGCCCGAGGTGCGGTGGGCGTTCCGGCCGGACGCGGAGCGCGAGGCGCTGCTCTCCGCGATCTCCGAGCAGTACGCGGGCCTGGCCGGCTTCCGGCTGCACCTGCGGCGGACCAACCGGCCGTTCCCGGCCGACGAGTGGGCGCGCACGGTCGACACGAACACGCTGCGCCCGCTCCCGGACGTACCCGGCGGCACCTCCTGGTCCGACCACCTGGTCGCCGCACAGCGGCACCTGATGTCGGTCAACCACTCCGAGGGCCAGACCTACCTCGGCGTCACGTTCGCCCGGCGGTCGCTCGGCGACTCGCTCAGCGAGCGGATCCTGCGGATGTTCGGCCGCGGCGTCGCCGAGGGCGAGCGGAAGAAGCTCGGCCGCACCGTCGAGCAGTTCGACGAGGTGCTCAACGCGTTCGGCATGCGCGGCCGTCAGGTCACGCCCGGCGAGCTGGAGTGGCTCCTCTACCGGTCGATCGCGCTCGGCATGTCGCCGCCCGGTCCGCTCTCCCCGATCACCAACGGGCAGTGGGAGCGCGGCGACATGCTCGCGCTCACCGAGCAGATCGAGCGGTACCGCACGCCGTACGGCTCGACCGTGAAGCTGGTCAACCGGATGACCGGCGAGGAGCGGCACGTCGCCGTGCTGTCCGTCGGCCGGATGGAACCACTGGAGATCCCGGAGCGGCACGAGCCGTGGATGCACTTCCACGAGCGGCTGCCGTGGCCGATGGAGCTCTCCTCGCGGATCGACATCCTCGGTCCGAACGACTCATTCCGCAACCTCGAGCACCGGCTGCGGATGATCCGCTCCCAGCAGCTCGACTACGCCGAGCACGGCATCGACGCGCCACCGGAGCTGGAACGCCTGGCCAAGCGCGCGCTGCACATCGGCGACGAGATGACCACCGGCCTGCCCGTCGAGTCCGCGCGTGCGCACGGCTGGCACCGGATCGCGGTCAGCGGCCGCACTCGCGAGGAGTGCCTGGAGCGGGCCCGGCGCCTGATCCAGATGTACTCGCGGGAGCTGCGGATCTCGCTCCAGCACCCGAAGAACCAGGACTGGCTGGCCCGCGAGTTCATCCCCGGCGAGCCGATCGCGAACACCGGTTACGTCCGGCGCATGCCGGTCCGGCTGCTCGCCGCCGCACTCCCGCAGGCCGCGTCCACGGTCGGTGACCGGCGCGGCGACCTGATCGGGCGCACCGCCGGCACCTGCCGCCGCCCGGTCTTCCTCGACCTGCACTTCCCGATGGAGATCCGGGAGCGGTCCGGTCTCGCGGTCTTCGTCGCCGAGCCCGGTGGTGGCAAGTCCACGCTGATGGGCTCGCTCGGCTACCTCGCCGCCCGGCGCGGCGTGCAGGTCACGCTGCTCGACCCGTCCGGCCCGCTGGCCCGGCTCTGCGCGATGCCGGAGCTGCGGCCGTACTCCCGGGTGCTGAACCTGACCGGTTCCGAGCAGGGGACGCTGGCGCCGTACGCGTTGATCCCGACGCCCAAACGGACCGAGTTCGCGCCCGGCGCCGCCGGCGACCGGGAGTTCGAGATCGCCGTCTCCAACGCCCGGGCCGAGCGCCGCATGCTGGTCCAGGACATCTGCTCGATGCTGGTCCCGCCGCAGGTCGCCCGCCAGGCCTCCACCGCCACGCTGCTGCGGCACGCCGTCCGGCAGGTCCCCGCCGAGGAGACCTCCACGCTCGACCACGTGGTGCAGACGCTCTCCCAGCTGGACAACGACGACGGCAAGGAACTGGCCAACCTGCTCCTCGACACCGCCGAGATGCCACTGGCCCTGCTCTTCTTCGGCTCACCACCACCGGACGCCCTCGGCGCCGACGCCGCGCTCACCGTGATCACCATGGCCGGCCTGCGCCTGCCCGACCTGAAGATCGAACGCGAATACTGGTCCGCCGAGGAATCGCTGGCCCTGCCGATGCTGCACACCGCACACCGGCTCGCCGTCCGGCGCAGCTACGGCGGCTCGATGACCACGCGCAAGCTGGTCGGCCTGGACGAGGCCCACTTCATGGAGGGCTGGCGTTCCGGCCGTTCGTTCCTGGTCCGGCTGGCCCGCGACTCGCGTAAGTGGAACCTGGCCGCGCTGGTCGCGTCCCAGAACCCACGCGACATCCTCGGCCTGGACGTGCAGAACCTGGTCTCAACGGTCTTCGTCGGCCGCATCGCCGAGGACCAGGAGATCGCCTCCGAGGCCCTGCGGCTCCTCCGCGTCCCCGTCAACGACGGCTACGAGGCGACGCTCGCATCGCTGTCCCAGGTGGACAGCTCCTCCGCGACACGGCTCGGCTTCCGCGAGTTCATCATGCGAGACGTCGACGGACGCGTCCAGAAGGTCCGCGTCGACGTCGGTTACGTCGACGGCCTCCTCGACTACCTCGACACCACCCCCACCGCGGCCCCACCCCCGGCGGGCCTCGAGGCACTGGATCCCGCGGGCGATGTGGAGGTCTGACATGAGCCAGCCTTTGAGCCGTTTGGGCGCGGTGGTCCTGGCCGCCCTGGTCCTCGCAATGGCCACAATCAGCTGGCCATTCGCAGCACCAGCACAAGCAGCTCTGATTGAATCGGCGGGCGCCCTTGCCCCCGGGGACCTCTGCACCACACAACAATGGCAAACCGATTTTCGTTCATGCGTAGACAAACTGGCGGACGTCGGAACTCAGCGAGCGCAGTGCTTAAAGGCACCAGATCCGACCGCCCCCGACTCGGGATTCGCCGGTTGGTTCTCAAGTCGACCCGAATCATCTAAAGAAATAGGCCCAAGCGGCCTTTACAGCGATTACGGATATGCTGGCTACAGCTATACAACCTATGATATCGAGGGCGGCTGCATGTCGACCTTGATCGCCCCTGAATTTAGGTTTGAGACCACTGTAGCCAACGGTGAGTTCATGATCGCCACAGCGATTATCGGCGCCTCCAACGCCCTGCGTGAGCGCGCATGGGAGCCGAGCACCATGTGGGGCTGGGCCGACCCTCTAGTCCAACAAGCGACCCAGGCAGTATACGAAAAGGTATTCAGCGTATTCGGCATAATCACTCTGTGCATCGTGGGTATCTATTTGCTCTGGCGGTCGCAGCAAGCAGATATGAGCAATGCCACGACTACAGCAGGCTGGGCACTACTTGTTATGGTTGCGGTTACCGCGATCGCAGCATGGCCAGTGAAGTCGGCAAACCTTGCGGACTCATCACTTATAACCACTCTCGGCGTTGTTCATGATGCAATCGGGCCTTCGAAGAAGGACGTACCGCCCGACAAATGCGCTATGCCCAATCCAGAGGCATGCCGCGACAAGCGCCCGCCCGCCGTAAGAGCCAGCGACACGGTTACGGAATCTATGCTATATCGCAACTGGCTCCGCGGCATTCTGGGATCAGCCGACTCCGAGACTGCAAAAAAGTACGGCGAAGCACTATATGATGCTCGTTCCTACTCCTGGGACGACGTCGAGCGCCTACGGGCAACGCCTGCGGATCGCGAAGCCACCATCGCGGCAAAAAATCGCCAATGGATGAAGGTTGCAGAACAGATTAAAACGGAGGATCCCGAGGCCTACGAATACCTTCAGGGAACCAAGGGAATGGAACGGATCGGAGCCGGATTCATCGCGATGCTGGCGGCGGTCTTGTTTGCTCTCTTCGACATCACGGCCGCCGTCCTGGTATTGCTTGGTTTCTTGATTTTCCGGTGGGCAGTTATCGCGGCCCCAATTCTCGGAACTGTGGGGCTGTTGCGGCCGGCCGGGGAAGGGCTGCGGCGACTGGCAAACGCGGTGGTTGCGGCCGTCTTCAACATCGCTATCTTCGGTACCGGGGCTGCGATCTATCTTTTTGCGGTTGACCTCATCATGAGTACGGCGACGTTGCCGGGGTGGCTGCAGGTCGTTCTGGTGTTCCTCTGTGGCGTGGTGGGCTGGATGCTGTTGCGGCCGTATCGGCGGATTACGCAGATGGGTGGGAAGAACAATGCGGCGGCGGATTCGTGGTCGCGGCGGATCTTCCGTGATCTGCGGGAGGCATCGCGGATCGGGGCCGACGAGAGTGACGACCGGGGCAGTCGCAGCATCAAGCAGCGTGACGTGACGGTCGAGCAGATCAACGTACGGCCGGAAGCACGTCTGGAGGATCCGGTGCACACGTCTCCGCGCGCGGAGACCACCAGCGCGCCGCAGGTGCGTACCCGTCCGGATGGTGCCGAACACGTGGCCGACGCGGAGCCGGCCGTGGCCGGCGGTGGCGGCAGCGGTGGTCAGAGCGGCGGAAGTTCCGCGCCGCGAAGGACGCGGCAGCCCGCGCAGTGGACGGAACCGGACGTGGCCGACGCGCCGTCGTCGTATGCGATCTATCGACCGGACACCGGCCAGACCACCACCGCGCCGCAGACGCCGCGGGTGCGTGCCGAGGCGAGGTGAGAAACGGGTGCGCCGGTTCCTCGACCTGATCGTCAAGCGCCTGCTGCGATCCCGGGCCGGGGTGGCGATCGTACTGTTCGCGGTCGTGCTGCTCATAGTGGGTGTCGCCCGGGGCTTCTCCGGGAACGCGACGGATCGCGGGCCGACCGTCGTCTCCGGCGGTACGGCGACGGCCGCCGGACCGTCGGTGGACCCGAGCTACAACTACGACGGGCCGGTCTCCTCGCTGGCGCCGCCGACGCCGTCGACCAGTCCGGGCGGAGCCAAGCCGGAAGCGGTCGGGTACGCGTTCGCGGCGGCGTGGATCGACCATCAGAACGTCTCTGCGGAGGCGTGGCTGGACCGGATGCTGCCGCACGCGACGGAATCGCTGGCCGCGAAGCTGGGCGGCGTCGATCCGGCGGGTGTTCCGGCGGACCGGATCACCGGCGAGCCGGTCGTCGCGTCGTACGCGGAAAGCGTGGTCGACGTGACACTGCCCGTCGACTCCGGCACGCTGCGGCTCACGCTGGTCGCGCCGGAGGGCCGCTGGCTGGTGGACAGCGTCGACTGGGAACGGGCATGAGCCGGGATGGACGCGCCGCACTGAGGAGAGACGGGCGTGAGTGACTACGAGGACGCGCCTCGCCCCAGGTTGCGAATACGGCGTATCGCGTTGGCGATCGCGCTCACGGCCACGCTCACGCTGCTGTGCTGCGGCGGTACGGTAAGCGCGTTCTTCCTCGGTGGGCTCGGCGGCGTCGACGACAACACCATGACCCTCAGCGCGTACGGCTGTGGGGAGGGCGGCCCCGTGAGCGCCGACGGCAACCTGCCGGCGATCGGACCGTACGGCAAGGTTCAGGTTCGTAATGCGGCGGTGATCATCAACGTGGGGTCGACGATGGGCGTGCCGCCCCGCGGGTGGGTCGTCGCGGTCGCCACCGCCATGCAGGAGTCCCGGCTCTCCAACCTCGGGTTCCTGGGCGACCGGAACGATCACGACTCGCTCGGCCTCTTCCAGCAGCGGCCCAGCATGGGCTGGGGCACACCGGAACAGCTACAGGACCCGGCGTACGCGTCCACGAAGTTCTACGAGAAACTGGTGACCGTGGCGGGGTGGGAGGACATGTCGCTCACCGCGGCGGCACAGGCGGTGCAACGCAGCGCCTACCCGGACGCGTACGCGAAGCATGAGCCGATCGCCACCCAGATCGTCAACCTGCTGGCGAATGGCGCCGCCCGGGCGATCGGGAGCGGCACGGACCTGCGGTGCGCGGCCGCGGGTGAGGTCGCGGCGTCGGGCTGGACGATTCCGGTGAAGGCGATGGTCGGGTCCGGCTTCCGTACGCCCGAGCGGCCGGACCACGACGGCGTCGACCTGATCGTCGCCAAGGGCGCACCGATCTGGGCCGCATCCAGCGGGATCGTCACGGTCGCGGCTTGCGACAACGACGCGTCCGGCCGCAGCTGCAACGTGGACGGCTACCCGGGCAAGCTCGGCTGCGGATGGTTCGTCGAGGTGCAGCACGCCGGCAACCTGATGACCCGGTACTGCCACATGGTGGAACGGCCGTCCGCGAAGGTGGGCGACGTGGTCAACGCCGGACAGGTCATCGGGCGGGTCGGCTCCAGCGGCAACTCGTCCGGCCCGCACCTGCACTTCGAGGTGCACGTGAACAACGACCGCTCGCCGTCCGGCGCGGTCAATCCGGTGTCGTTCATGAAGGACCAGGGTGCGTCGCTGGACGGTGGCCAGTGAGCCGGGAGCCGCTGCCGGAGGACCCGTTCGCCGGGCAGCCGGACTGGGCGCCGCGCCCGCCGCGGGCCATCGTGCCGATGCCGGCCACCGCCGGTGGTGACCTGCGCGGGCGACGGGTGATCACCGGGCTGCCCGGGCTCGGATGGCGCGCGGACCTTCGGGCGGACGAGCGGGTGGTGCAGGGCAGCCGGACCTATGTGCCGATCATGCAGGAGCAGGAGTGGTACCGGGCCGAGGCGGAGCAGATCGAGGTCTTCGCGCCGTTGGTGCCGCAGGAGCGGGTGTGGATCGAGACAATCGGCTCGACGCCGGTGTCCGACGGGCCGCGCGACGTGCTGGCCCGCCTGGTGTCGCTGGACGCGCCGACTCCCCGCGACCCGGTTCCGGTGATCGACGCGCCGAGCGTGCTGGGGCGGCGGGTGGTGCAGATGGTGGACGGCGTCGAACGGCGCGATCTGCGAGCGGTCACCGATCTCTACAGCAACGCGGAAGGCGACATCTGCCTACGGGTGGCCGCCGAGCTTGACTGGTACCGCTGGTCCTGGACCGGCCAACTCCCCAAAACCCTAGAAACCCCAGTCCATCTAGCGTGGCTGGAATAGTCTATGCGCTACGGCTTGCCCCACAGACGCGCCAGCCGCCTTCATTCTGAATACTTAGACGCCAAGTCTGGATATCTGTCTGTGGAAAGTCGTCTACGGTGGTTGCCAAGCGAAGACTGACTTCGACCTGCCGTGTTTGACCCTCACCAGATACTCTTAGCTCTCCCCAAGAAACGCGAAACCGAGACTGATAACGCTGCTCGCGTGACTCTATTTCCTTTCTGAGCGCATATATGTGATTCAGAGCCGCGCCGTCTTCGCATACATAAAGGACGGCTTGAGAGTCGTCACGCTCGACCAAAAGTGCACGCAGAAAGCTTGATGCAACTACGTCGGGGGCACTTCGGTCGGGCTTGGTTTCCTGGTTGTACCACCACAATGTATAGCCGACTGTGCCGGAGCAAAGCACTCCCATAACCGAAGCGACCACCAACAACACCGTCTTCCAGGACCTGCGCCTCCTCACCGGCCCCGGAACGCCGGACGTCGGCGGATTCTCCGCAGTCGGCGTGGCGCGGTCGGCCGGGGGCGGGGTTGGCTCGTCCGGCTGGCTCTGTTCCACGATCTGAGCCTATCGACCCCCGCAATACCCTCCAACCAGGACGGGCCCGATGCCGATCGGGTGATGTGCGACGTAGCGGGGCTGGTTCGCCACCTGGCCGACCGTGACATGCAGGATTTCTCCCTCTTCTGGGATACGGTCTGTGTCCGTAGGGAGGTGAGCGCGTGGCCGACGACGAGACGGACGTCAGCCGGGCCGCCGCCCTGCACCGGCAGGCGGCGGCGGTGTTGGCGGCGGCGGATGCGGGGTTGCACGCGTTGACGCCGGCTCCGGCTGATCTGCGGGCGCAGCGCGGGCTGGCGGAGCGGCTGGCCTCGGCTGCGGCGATGCTGGTGCCGGGGTGGCTGGGGGCGAATCTGGCGACCGGTCAGGTGCCGCCGGACTCTCCGCCCGGTCGGCCGGCGTTCGTGCGGGTCGGCACGGCGCGGCCGTTGCCGGAGGCGGGTTTTCCGGCCGTGGTGCCGCTGGCCGGTACCGGTCATTTGACGGTGGACGCGGACGGCCGTGATCCGCGCACGGCGGCTCTGCTGCGCGCTGTCCTGCTTCGCCTGCTCGCGTCGACCGAGCCGGGGGCGCTGCTGGTCCGCGCGGTCGACGGTGCGGACGCTGCGGTCTTCGCCCCGTTCGCCGCACTCGCCGAGGCGGGCCTGATGCCACCGCCGGCGACGGATCCGGTGGGCCTGCGCGCCATCCTGGCCGAGGCCGAGCAGTGGCTCCGCCTCCGCGGCCCTCGCCTCCCCGAACCCCGCACCCCGGCCGGCCGCAAACCCGACACGTCCACCGAACCCGACCCGGACCCGGCCGCTCCCCTCCCCCAGAGCACCGACCCCCGGAAACTCCCCCAGAGCGCCGACCCCCGGAAACTCCCCCAGAGCACCGACTCCCGGAAACACGAGCCACGGAAACGGGAACAGCGGCGGGACGACAACCGCCTTCTCCTGATAGTCGTCTCCTCGTTCCCGGCCGGTGCCGAACCCGTCGACCTGCTGCGCTTCCGTGAACTTGCGGCGCGCGGTCCCGAGGCCGGCCTGCACCTGCTGGTGGCCGGCTGGCCGCCGCCCGCGCTCGCGACCGGGCTGCCGGCGCAGCCACTGCCGCTGAGCACGCCGATCACGCTCCGCGAGGCGTACGCCATAGTCGGCGACCCGCCCGGCGCCTCGTTCGCGGCCCAGCCGAACGACGTGGGTCTGAACTCTCCGGTCCTGCTGGACGGTGACCCCCCGGCGGAGATGCTGGCCGCCGTCTGCCGCCGTCTGGCGTCCGGCTTCCTCGCGTTCGAGCGGCCCTCACTGCGTGAGGTGCTTCCGGCCGAGCTGTGGGCGGAGGACGGCACCGACGGTCTGGTGACCGTGGTCGGCCGGGACGGGGAACGCACGGTGACCGTGCAGCTGACCGACCTGGCACCGCACTGGCTGATCGGTGGCCGGAAGGGGGCGGGCAAGTCCGCGTTCCTGACCGCCGCGCTGGCCGGCCTGACCGCCCGCTACTCCCCGGACGAGATGACGCTCTTCGTCATCACCGAGTCGGGCGACGGCACCGGCAACAACGCGCCCCACCTGCGCTCGGTCGACGGCGGCGACGCCGAGCGGATCCTGCACCACCTCACCGGGGAGCTGGACCGCCGCACGGCGCTCGCCGCCCGCCACGGCACCACCCGCTTCACCGATCTCCGCACCGCGTTGAGGACCGGCCCGCAGGCCGGGGCACGGGAGAGCACCACCCCTCGCATCGTCTGCGTGATCGACGAGTTCGTGCCCCTGCTCGAAGCCCGACCAGAGCTCCTCGCACCGCTGATCGCGATCTCCCGCGGCGCGCGGTCATGCGGCATCCATCTGGTCCTGACCAGCCGGTCGCCGCGCGCGATCCCGGCGCTGCACGAGCGCGACGGTCTGTTCGCGCAGTGGACGGTCCGCATCGCCCTGCCCGGCGGCGGCGACGTGCTCGAGCCCACGAACGAGTCGGCGCAGAGCCTCCCGGCGGGTACGGCCGTGGTCAACACCGCGGGCGGTCTCGGCGGGCCCAGAAACGCCACCAGAGGCCACGAGCGCCTCGTCCGCTTCCCCAACCCGGACGCCGACCACAGAGCGCTCAGCGAGCTCCACAGCCGCCTCAATGCCACCCCGCCGCGTCCGCGCGGCACACCGGCAGAGCTACCGGCGGAGGTCCTGCTCGGCCGCCCGGTCTCGACCCGCGCCACTGCCACCCCGCCACCACCCGTCGCGTTCCCGCTGGACGCGGCGCCCGGCCGGCACCTGGCGATCATCGGCGCCGCACCGGAGGCTCCGGACCTGCTGCACGCCGCCACCCGCAGCGTCTCCGCGCATCACGCGCCCGGCACCGCGCGTTTCCTGGTCTGCACGCTGGTCCCGGACGCGGACCGGCACGCGGCCGCGCTGACCGCCGCGCTGACCCGCCGGCACGAGGTGGAGCACCTGGACCCGGCCGGGCTGACCAAGGCGCTGGAACTGGAGGAGCCCGCCTACCTGGTGGTGTTCGGACTGGACGCCGGCGACCGGGTCACGCTGCCACCGGACCGGCTGACGCGTCTGCTGCGCACCGGACCGGCGAACGGCGTGCACCTGCTGTCCTGGTGGCGCGGCGCGCACCGGCTCACCGGTGACCTGAGCACGACGGCGGCCGAGATCGCCGGCTTGGCACTGCTGGATCTGCCCGCCGACGAGGTCGGCCAGCTGATCGGCGGTGGCGCGGAGCACGCCGGTGCGCTGTTGCACGACCGCCGGTCGGGGATCAGCACGCCGTTCATCCCGTTCCGCACCGAGCCCAAGCAGCACATTCTTCCGGCGCCGCGGAGCACGGCCCGGCCGGCGGAGGCGAGGGAGACGTGACCGACGATGCCTGGGCCGCCTACCTGGACGCCGCCCGTGAGCTGGACGTGGCCCGCCGGGACGCCACCGTCGCGGCGGGGCTGGACCGGCCGGTCCGGGCCGCCCACGACGACCTGGCGGTGGTCCGCGCCCGCCTGGTCACGCAGCGCACCCGCCTCCGTGAGCTGGGTGCCGAGGAGTCCGCGCTGATCCCGACGTTGGACGAGGTCACCGCGGTCTCGGTGGGCATGGGTGACGGGCCGGCCGCGATCCGGTCCGCGCTGCAACGGGCCCGGGACACGGTCGAGGCGGCGGAGTCGCGGCTGCCGCCGCACCGTCCGGCCGCGCCGCGGACGCCGGTCTGGGTGCGCAACCTGGTGGTCTACGGCGCGCTGGCCGCGGCCGTGCTGGTGATCCAGCTGGCGCTGTACATGACCGTGCGGTCCGAGGCGCTCCTCGCGTTCGCGCTGCTCTTCGGCGTGACGCTGCCGGCGCTGGCGTTCGGCCTGGGCTGGTTCGCGATCGGCCTGGCCTTCCCGCGCGGCGACGACGGCCGTGCCGACCGCACCCCGTTGCTGGGCCTACTGGTCTGCACCGCCCCCAGCGTGCTGACCTGCGTGGGCGTCGGCCTGATCGCCCTGGCCGCCTAGGAGAAGCAGCACCGGCCCAGCACAAAGCAAGGATCAAGAGCGATGAAGGCGATTTTCCCGCTTCCGGCGTGGTCGCGGTCCGCATGCTCCCGCGGGCACCGGTCGTCGCTGACGCTCCTCCCTGCCGGTTTCGCGGGCGGCAGGAAGAACCGCGCCTGACCGGCCCCGGGCGGGGATCGGTCAGGAGCGGCCCAGGATGAGGCTCATCGCCTCGGCGCGGGACTTCGCGTCCGTCTGGAGCCCACCACGTACCGCGGAGGTGATGGTTTTTGATCCGGACTTCTGGATGCCGCGCATCGCCATGCACATGTGCTCGCACTCCATCACCACGATGACGCCGCGCGGCGCCAGCTTCTCGGTGAGCAGGTCCGCGATCTGCGACGTGAGCCGCTCCTGCACCTGCGGGCGGCGGGCGAAGACCTCGACCAGGCGGGCCAGCTTGGACAGCCCGGTGATCCGGCCGTGCGTGCCGGGGATGTAGCCGATGTGCGCGACGCCGCGGAACGGCAGCAGGTGGTGCTCGCAGAGCGACATCACGTCGATGTCGCGGACCAGCACCAGCTCGTCGTGGTTGGCCTCGAACGTGGTGGTGAGCACCGCGCCGGGGTCGACCCGAAGGCCGGCGAACAGTTCGGCGTAGGCGCGGGCGACTCGGGCCGGGGTCTTCTTCAGCCCGTCCCGTTCCGGGTCCTCGCCGAGCGCGATGAGGATCTCCCGGACCGCGTTCTCGATCCGGGGGAGGTCGACGGCGTCCTCGACGGGCCTGCCGGTGAGCTTGCCGTCGACGAGCCGTGCCGCGAGATAGTCCAACCCCGCCGACGAGGTCTCCTCGTCGGCGGGGCTGGGCTGTGAACCGTTGGAGCTCAGTGGGTGCCGTCCGAGTTGTTCGACTCCGGGGACGCCGGGCCGGAGCCGACGGTCGCCTCGGCGCCGTCCGCGGCGGCCTGCGCCTTGAGCTTGTCCTTCTCCGCCGGGGTGAGCACCGGCGGGTCGGTGGACGGGCGGCGCTTGCCGAAGCCGTTGTACGGCGCCATCGGCGGGCGCTTCTGCACGCGGGCGCAGATGCGGGCCATGTCCTGCTGGGAGATGGTCTCCTTCTCCATCAGCTCCAGCACCATGCTGTCCAGCACGTCCCGGTACTCCACCAGGATCTCCCACGCCTCGTCGTGCGCGAGCTCGATGAGCGCCCGCACCTCGGCGTCGATCTCGGCGGCGACCGAGTCGGAGTAGTCCCGCTCGTGGCCCATGGTGCGGCCCAGGAACGGCTCGTCGCCGCTGGTGCCGTACTTGACCGCGCCCAGCTTCGAGCTCATGCCGTACTGCGTGATCATGGCTCGGGCCAGGCCGGACGCCTTCTCGATGTCGTTGCCGGCACCGGTGGTGGGCTCGTGGAAGACGAGCTCCTCGGCGGCGCGGCCACCCAGCGCGTACGCCAGCGTGTCGATCATTTCGGCGCGGGTCTGGGTGTACTTGTCCTCGGTCGGCAGCACCAGCGTGTGGCCGAGTGAGCGGCCGCGCGGCAGGATCGTCACCTTGTGCACCGGCGCGGAGTGCGGCAGCGCCCAGGCGACCAGCGCGTGCCCACCCTCGTGGTACGCGGTGATCTTCTTTTCGCTGTCCGACATCGCGCGGGTCTTGCGCTCCGGCCCGGCGATCACCCGGTCGATCGACTCTTCCAGGTACTCGTTCGAGATCGCGCGCTTCTCGTGCCGCGCGGTCAGCAGCGCCGCCTCGTTGATCACGTTGGCCAGGTCCGCGCCGGAGAAGCCGGGCGTGCGCCGCGCGACGGAGTCGAGGTCGACGTCCGGCGTGAACGGCTTGCCCTTGGCGTGCACCCGGAGGATCGCCTTGCGGCCCTCCATGTCCGGCGCGTCGACCGCGATCTGCCGGTCGAAGCGGCCGGGGCGCAGCAGCGCGGGGTCCAGGATGTCCGGCCGGTTGGTGGCCGCGATCAGGATGACGCCGCCCTTGGTGTCGAAGCCGTCCATCTCGACGAGCAGCTGGTTGAGCGTCTGCTCGCGCTCGTCGTGACCGCCGCCCATGCCGGCGCCGCGGTGCCGGCCGACCGCGTCGATCTCGTCGACGAAGACGATGGCCGGCGCGTTCGCCTTGGCCTGCTCGAACAGGTCACGGACGCGGGAGGCACCGACACCGACGAACATCTCGACGAAGTCCGAGCCGGAGATCGAGTAGAACGGGACGCCGGCCTCACCGGCGACCGCGCGGGCCAGCAGCGTCTTACCGGTTCCGGGCGGGCCGAAGAGCAGCACGCCCTTCGGGATCTTGGCGCCCAGAGCCTGGTACTTCGACGGGTTCTGCAGGAAGTCCTTGATCTCGTGCAGTTCCTCGACGGCCTCGTCCGCGCCGGCGACGTCCGCGAACGTCGTCTTCGGCGTGTCCTTGGTGATCATCTTGGCCTTGGACTTGCCGAAGTTGAGCACCCGCGAGCCGCCGCCCTGCATCTGCGACATGAACAGCAGCAGGAGGACGACGAGGATCAGGATCGGCAGCAGGTTCAGCAGCAGCGTCAGCAGGACACTGTCGCGGGTGACCTTGGCGTCGATCGTGCCGGTGATCTTGCCGGCCGCCTTGGCCTGGACCACGGCGGACCAGATGTCGTCACTGACCTCGTACGGGACCTGGGTCTCGATTCGGTCGGTCGAGGTGTCGCCGAAGCTGGCCTTCTGGTTCAGCTCGAGCTGGAGCGTCTGCTCCTTGTCCTCGTAGACGGCATTCTTGATGTTGCCCTCGTTGAGTTTGTCGAGCGCGACCGATGTCTCGACCCGGTGATAGCTGGGGCCGCCCGTGAAGAAGGAGCTGGCGGCGATCGCGGCGGCGATCACCAGAATGATCCAGATCACCGGGCGGCGGAAGAAACGCGTGCGTTCCATACTGTTGTCGAGCGCCTGGCGCCCGCACCCTCCTGATCGTCCGGCTTGTCTACCACCAACGCTGCCCCCGCGGCCTCCCTCCCAGGGAGACGCCGTGACAACCGCGGACGCCGGCGGGCGGCGCCATCGGTCATTCGACGGTACACCGTAGGTGCGACGGGTGAGGTTGCGAGCCCCGTGAATACCCGGACCCCGCAGCGCGCTCTCGCGCGCCGTTCAGCACGGTAGTCCGGTTTTCTGAGAGTGCGCTGAAGCTTCACCCAGCCGACACGAGTCAGCTCAGGGCGTAATCAGGAGCGTGCGTAGACCTCGGGCTTGAGCACGCCGACGTACGGCATCTCGCGGTAGCGCTCCGCGAAGTCCAGCCCGTAGCCGACCACGAACTCGCTCGGGATGTCGAAGCCGACGTAGCGCACCTCGACCGGCACCTTGATCGCCTCGGGCTTGCGGAACAGCGCGACCACCTCGATCGAGGCGGCACCGCGCGACTCCAGGTACTTCAGCAGCCAGGAGAGCGTGAGGCCGGAGTCGACGATGTCCTCGACCACGATCACGCGCCGGCCGGCGATGTCCCGGTCCAGGTCCTTGAGGATGCGGACCACGCCGGAGGAGGTGGTGCCCTGCCCGTAGGAGGAGACCGCCATGAACTCCATCTCGCTGGGCGGGCCGAGGCGGCCAAGCTCGCGCGCGAAGTCGGCCATGAACATCACGGCGCCCTTCAGCACGCACACCAGCAGCACGCCGTCCGCCGCGTCGGCGTGGTCGGCGGAAACCTGCTTGGCCAGCTCCGCGATCTTGTCACGGATCTGCTGCTCAGAGATGATCACGCGTTCGATGTCCGCGTCGTACCAGGACCCGTCAGCCATGGCCCTAGCCTGCCCCATGAAGGTTACGCGCCGTCGCGCACCCCGGGAGATTTCGGACCCGGAGCGGGCCACCCGCGCCACCCGCAAAAGGGCCAAACGGCCCTAAAAAGCCAAAACGCGCCGACGGTACGCGGTGTGCCCGCCCAAGATCACCCGATTTGATCGACTTCTGTGTCGGTGGTCACGACCGCCAGTGCGTCACCGGAACGGCGTACCGCGATCCCACCGGGGAGGTAGGCGGAACCCTGCCCGTGCCAGTCCACCACCAGCGCGTCCAGCGCGGACACGTGCCGCTGCGAGAGCGCGGTGCCCGGAGCGCCCAGCTCCCGTGCCCACAGGTGCAGCACCCGGCTGCGTATCGCCGGATCCAGCCCGGACAGGCTGCGCACCCGCAGCCCGCCACCGCCGGATCCCCGCGCCTCGGACAGCGCGGTCCGGGCCAGCCCGTCCAGCGCGGCCGCGTCCGCCGCCAGCAGCCCGGCCGTGCGCGCCAGGTTGCCGACCACGCGCGGGCCGAGCGCCGCGACCAGCGCGGGGAGCGCGTCGGCCCGGACCCGGCTGCGCGCGTACGCCGGATCCGCGTTGTGCGGGTCGGTCCACGGCTGCAGACCGAGCGCCACGCAGGCCTTGTGCGTCTGCTCCCGGGAGATCTCCAGCAGCGGGCGGACCAGCAGCACGTCGTCCGCGCCGGGCAGCGGCCGGCGCTCCCGCATGCCGGCCAGGCCCTTTATCCCGGCGCCGCGGGCGAGCGCGAGCAGCACGGTCTCGGCCTGATCGTCGCGGGTGTGCCCGACCAGCACCGCGGCGGCATCGTGCCGCCGCGCGGCCTCGGCCAGCGCGGCGTACCGGGCCTCGCGCGCGGCCGCCTCCGGTCCGCCGGGCCGGCCCGCGACCGTCACGGCCGCGACCTCGACCGGGGCCAGCCCGGTCTCGCGCGCCCACCGGGCCACGGCCGCGGCCCGGTCGGCGGAGCCGTCCTGCAGCCGGTGGTCGACCGTGACCAGGCCGGCGCGCAGGCCGAGCCGCGGTGCGACGAACCCGACAGCCGCGGCCAGCGCGAGCGAGTCGGCGCCGCCGGAGCACGCCGTGAGCACCAGTCCGTCCGGGGGGAAGCCGGTCAGGGCGCGACGCACCGCCACGCGCAACTCCGCGACCGGCGGCGCTATCCGAGCCATGGAAAAACGCTAACCGGTCAGTCGCCGTCCGGCCGGGAGGCCGGGCCGGACGCGCTGGTCGCATCCGTCCCCGGACCCCCGCTGCCGCCCTGTCCACCCGCCCCGTCACCGGTCTGAAGGCCGACGACCCGCTTCACCCACGCATCCGGGTCACTCAGCTCGTCCACCCGGGGCAGCGTCGCCGGCGACTCGAAGATCTTGTTGAAGCCGGCCATGCCGACCCGCTCCACCGCGCCGTACACGAACGTGCGGCCCTCCGCGTACTGCCGCATCTTCACGTCCACGCCGAGCAGCCGGCGGACCGCCTTCTCCAACGGGTTGCCGGCCTCGCGCCGCCGGTTGAACCGGGCCCGGATCGTCTCCACGCTCGGGATCACCTCGGGGCCGACACCGTCCATCACGAACTCGGCGTGGCCCTCCAGCAGCGTCATCAGCGCGGTCAGCCGGTCCAGCACCTCCTTCTGCGCGGGCGTCTGCACCAGATCGAGCACGGACGACCGGCTCTCCGGGTCGCGGACCGCGTCGGAGAGCGTGGTGACCGCCCGGCGCAGCCGCTCCACCAGCGGGTCCTCGCTGGACTGCGACGCGTCCACGAACGCCTGCACCTGCTCCAGGAAGTAGCCGCGCATCCACGGCACGGCGGTGAACTGGGTGCGGTGGGTGACCTCGTGCAGCGCCACCCAGAGCCGGAAGTCGCGCGGGTCGGCGCCGAGCTTGCGCTCCACCTCGACGATGTTCGGCGCGACCAGCAGCAGCCGGCCGTGCTCGCCGGAGAACACCTCGTACTGCCCGAGCACCCGGCCGGACAGGTAGGCCAGCACGCCGCCGGCCTGCACCGCGGTGACCCGTGAGCCGAGCGCGTCCGCGATCGCGCTGGGCGCCTTGTCACCGGTCAGCTTGCCGATCAGCGGCGCGATCACGGAACGCAGGCCCTCGATGTTGACCTGGGCCCAGTCCCTCCGGTCGACCACGCGCACCGGCGGATGATCCACCTGAGAGGTCAGCCCGGTGTACGCCGCGACGTGCCCCGCGGCCTCGTCGGTGAGCCGCCGCAGGTCCGCGACGACCGCGGCGGCCTCGTCATAGGTCACCCGTGGCCCGGACTTGCCCAGAGCTCCCGCGGTGGCGGCGGCCAGATCCCAGTCCACGAACTGCGTCATGAAATCCAACGTACCCGCGCACCACCACCGCGACCCGTCCGGAACCGGAGTCAGCACCCGCAGGCGGCGAGCACCGACGCGATCCGGTCCAGCTTCCACTCCGCCTGCCACTTGCTCACCGACTTGTACGGCACCTCGTCGGCCAGCAGCGCGAACGCCAGCAGCCGTCCGTCCGCCGTGGTGAGCACGCCGGCCAGCGCGTTGACGCCGTCCAGCGACCCGGTCTTGGCCCGCACCGACCCGGCTCCGCCGCGCGACTCCGGCGGCGCCGGGTCCCGGAAGCGGGTGTCCAGCGTGCCCGACCAGCCGCCGACCGGCAGCCCGGCGAACATCGCGCCCAGCTCCGGGTGCGAGCCGTCCGCGGCCAGCCGGACCAGCGCGGTCAGCAGCGCGGGGCTGATCTCGTTGTCCCGGGACAGCCCGCTGCCGTCGGTCAGCCCGAAGCCGTCGACCGGGAGCCCGAATCCGGCGATCAGGTTGCGCGTCGCCGCCGCCGCGCCCTGGAACGAGGCCGGCTCGCCGCCCGCGATCGCCACCTGCCGCGCCAGCGCCTCCGCCACCACGTTGTCGCTCTCGGTCAGCATCACCTCGACCAGCCGCAGCATGGTCGGCGACTCCACCCGGCCCAGCTCGGTCCCGGGCGCCGGCCCGGTCACCGCGGCGCCGGACGCCGTGCCCGGGGGCGTCCCGGCCGGCGTGCCCGCGGCCGGGGCCGTACCGCGCGCCACCGTCACGTTCTTACCCAGCAGCGCCGCGAACGCGCGCCCCGCGGCCAGGTCCGGCGTCGCGTGCCGCTGTGCGCCACCGGTCGCCTTCGGGTTGACCCGGGCGCCGTCCGTCATCAGCGCGGTGATCGGTGCGCCGTAGCCCGCGGACACCGCGTCCGGGTCCCAGCCCGGCCCGGTCAGCGCGCCGGTGAACAGCGACGAGTCCACCAGCACCCGGGACACCTGCGCGTTGTTCAGCGCCTTCTTGACCTGCTCGGCCAGCGTGTCCAGCCGGGCCGCGTCCTCGTACGCCGCGGTCTCGCCGATCGCCAGCGTCGGATCACCGCCGCCGATCAGCACCACCTCACCGGGTGCGGCGCCGGCCACCACGCGCGTCGGGATCCGGTACCCCGTGCCGCGCGCCGCCAGTGACGCCGCGGCCGTGACCAGCTTCGTCGTCGACGCCGGGGTGGCCGGCTCGGCCTGCTGGTACCCGTACAGCTCGGTACCGGTCGCCACGTCCAGCACCGACACGTGCATGCCCGGGCCCAGCTCACCGCTGGTCACCAGCGGCCCGATCGCGGCCTGCACCGCCGCCGCGGACGGCATCGGCGCCGTGTCCGTGTTCGCCGCCAGCACCGGCTGCGGCGGCGGTTCCGCGGAGGGTCCCGCCGTGGTCGGTGCCGCCACCGGATCGTCCACCGCGCCCGGCCGCACGACCAGCGCCACCACGAGCACCAGCACCAGCGCCAGGACCGTCGCTCCGGCCCCGGCCAGCACCTTCCGCGACCGCCACGGCGGCGCGGTCCCAGCGGCACCGGCCCCGCCGGCCGCTTCCGTTCCGCGCTCGCCGTCAACCCCATCAGCCGGTACGACCGGTGCCGGCGACGCCGTGCCCGCGCTTCCGCCCGAGCCCACCGTCGCACGCCCGGCCACCGGCACCGCCGCGCTCCCCCGCGACTCCGTCGGCGCCTCGGCAACCCGCGGAATCACCGCCGTCGACTCACCGTCCACCGGCGCCGCGGCACGTCGACCCACCGCGGTTCCGCCGGCCACCGGCACCGCAGCACTGCCCCGCGACCCCGTCGGCGCCTCCACAACCCTCGGAATCACCGCCGTCGACTCACCGTCCACCGGCGCCGTCGCACTGCCCCGCGACTCCGTCGGCGCCTCGGCAACCCGCGGAATCACCGCCGTCGACTCACCGTCGACCGGCGCCGCCGGGCCTTCAGCCGACCGCGCCGCCGCACTGCCCCGCGATGCCTTCGGCGTCGCGGTGACGCGTGGAATCACCGCCGTCGACTCACCGTCGACCGGCGTCGTGGCGCCTTCGTTCACCGCGGCCGCCCCGGCTGCCGGCACCGCCGCGCTGCCCCGCGGCTCCTTCGGCGCCTCGGCAACCCGCGGAATCACCGCCGTCGAGTCACTGTCCACCGGCGCCGCCGGAGCTCCGGCCACCCGGGCCGCCGCGCTGCCCCGCGATGCCTTCGGCGTCGCGGTGACGCGTGGAATCACCGCCGTCGACTCACGGTCCACCGGCGCCGCGGAAGCTCCACCCACCGACGCACCGGAAGCGGGGCCGCCGGACCGTGACGGCGTCGGAGTCGCGACGGTCCGCTGTCGGTCCTGCGCAGGCCGCGCCGGAATGCGCACCGTCGGCTCGGCATCCGCGCCGGGCCGGGAAACTTGCTGCTCAGCGGCCGAACGCGGCTCAGCCGCGGGCTGCCCGCCCTTGCCTGCGGCCGGAGCCTGCTCCCCAGCGGCGGCAACGGGCTTCGACACGGCCTGCTCGGCAACCGGCGTCGCCTTGACAGGCTCGGGCGTGGCCGCCGCCGCGGTCGCCTTCTTCTCCACCGAGGCCGACTCCGCCCGGGCCGGGGCAGCCGCGGCCGGGATCGGCTGGGGCGGCTCGCCGGCCGAAGGCGGCGGGGCGGCGGGTGGCGTGGGCGGGGTAGGGCGACCCGGGTGGGAGAGCGTGGGGCGGATGCTCGCCGGGGGGCGGAGCGTCGCGGGCCGGGGCCTCTCGGCGTACGCCGGTGGGGTCTGTGGGGTTTGGGTTTTGTTCTGCGGGAGTGCCGGTCCGGATGGTGGGATAGGGGAGGCGGCGGACGCGGGCTCGGAGGGGGTGACGGGCGACGGCGGAGGCTCGGGCGGCGCGGCCGGCGGCGCGATGACGCGTTCGGGCTGGTCCGCGGTGTTCGCGGCAGACACCTGTGTATCCTCGGAAGGAGCAGGGTCCGGCTTTATGTCGCTTTTGTCCGCTGAAGCGGCCGAGTCCGGCGCCGCTCCCACACGGCTCTGATCACCGTTTTCGTTGCCGTTGTGTGAATCTTGCCTCCCCACCCCAGCCCCTCCTCGTCCTGTCCCGCCGCTTTAGAGGAGACTAACGGGGTCCGAGACTGCATTGGCCGTGCCCGGGGTGTGGCGTGAGCTGTGCGAGTTCCGTTAGCCAACGTGGGCGAACGAGGGAGCGTGAATATGGATTTCGACGTTACGGTTGAGATCCCCAAGGGTCACCGCAACAAGTACGAGGTGGACCACAAGACCGGGCGCATCCGGTTGGACCGCACGCTCTTCACTGCGACCCAGTACCCGGCCGACTACGGCTTCATCGAGGGCACCCTGGGCGAGGACGGCGACCCGCTGGACGCGCTCGTGCTGGTGCAGGAGCCGACGTTCCCGGGCTGTCTGATCCGGTGCCGGGCCATCGGCATGTACCGGATGAAGGACGAGATGGGCGGCGACGACAAGGTCCTCTGCGTGCCGTTCGAGGACCCGCGTCAGGAGCACCTGCGGGACATCCACCACCTGGGCGAGTTCGACCGGATGGAGATCCAGCACTTCTTCACGGTCTACAAGGACCTGGAGCCGGGCAAGTCCGTCGAGGGCGCGACCTGGACCGGCCGCGTGGAGGCCGAGCAGGAGGTCCGCAACTCGATCCTGCGGCACCAGCGCGCGCTGGAGCTCGGCGAAGGCCACTGAGGCACTGATCATCGCAGGAAGCGCGCCGGGCACCCGCCCGGCGCGCTTCCTCGTCATCCGTTGAGGTTCCGCAGGCTCGCGTAGAGCCCGAGGACCACGCAGGCCAGCGGGACGAGCGAGACCAGCGCCGCGGTGTCCAGCAGCTCGGCGGCGCGCGCCAGGTAGAGCGACGGCGGCCGCCGGGACCAGGCCGCACCGGCCACCAGCACGGACAGCGCCACCGCCACCGGCAGTGCGGCGGCCACCGGCGAGGCCGACCCGATCGGGGTCGCGACCGCGAGCGCGAGCAGCACCGCGGTGCCGGCCACCAGCAGCGGCACGCGATGATGCGTCGTGACCAGCACGCGCGTGCGCAGCAGCACGCTCACCGCGACCGAGGCCGCCAGCACGCGCGCCGCCGCGCCGCCACGCACCGCCAGGACCAGCGCGGCACCCGTGATCACCAGGGCGTGGCCGGCGAGCAGACCGGTCAGGAACTCGTCCGTGCGGCTCAGCGCGGCCAGCACTGCCTCCCGCGGCGGCCGCCGGCGTGCCTCACGCAACCCGTCGAGGCCCGGATCGCCCGGCTCCCGGGACGGCCGCCAGCGTGCGTCCCCCGGCCCGTCGAGCCCTGGATCGCCCGGCTCCGCCGGACCGGCGGGCATCGCGATCGCCGGAATCGGGAGCCGGCCGAGCCGGATCGCCAGCAGCGGGAGCAGGCCCAGCGTGCAGACCGCGGCCGCGGCCAGCAACGCGGCCGCGTGCACCGCGTGCAGCGCGGGGATCAGCAGCGCCAGCGCGGCGGCCGGGACGGTCTGCAGCGCCGCGGACGCGAAGGCCACCGGGACGCTCGGGTGCACGGCCGTGCCCACCGCCGCCAGCACGGCGGCGAGGAGCACCGCGACCGTGGCGACCAGCGTCTCCGGCGCTCCCCACCAGGCTGGGAACCCCGGCGCCGGACGGCCGGCCGCGGCCAGCAGCGCGCCACCGGCGCCAGCGAACGGCAGCGCCAGCGCGCCGAGCACCGCGGCCGTGCCGGCGTCGCCGTAGGCGCGGGACGCGGTGACCGCGGCCAGCAGCAGCGCGATCGTCAGCGCGACCGCGGTGTAGGCACCGGCCGGGGACGGCGCGAGCAGCAGCGGCGGCAGTGCGGCCGGCATCAGCGCGACGGCCGCGGCGCGGGTTGCGATCCGCGTGGCGGCCGGGGACCACGGGCCGGTACGCCGCGGCGCGCCCGCGATCACGTCGACCACGTCGTCGTACTCCGGTGCCGGCCAGAACGTGCTGGCCGGCGTGAGGTGCAGGATCTCCCCGTCCCGTACGCCCTGTGCGCGCAGCGGGCGGCCGCCGAGCAGCGCGGCGCCGTCCGGCCGGCGCAGCAGCCAGCCGCCGTGCCGCTCGCCCTGGTCGGCCAGCGACTCACCGGCGTGCCGCAGCAGGTCGGGCAGGAGCTCGGCGAGCGGGATCTGATCCGGCAGCGCCAGGTCGACGCGGCGGCGCGGTGCGGCGATCGTGACGCGCGCGAGGCCGACACCCATCGACGAACCCCTTCCTGCGGCGGGCTGCGGAACGCCCCGCACCTTACCTAGGATGAGCGCGCTGTCGCAGTCCGTACCGCCAGGGGGATTGATGACCACCGTGATCGTGCGACGTCCGCCGCGTCGTGCGGCGCCCGGGATTCCCGTCGGCGAGCTGCCCGTGGACGCGCCACCGGAGCTGCCGGAACCGACCGGCGGACGGTGGCAGACGCTGATGACCGCGCTGCCGATGCTCGGCGGCTCGGTCGCGATGGCCATGATGTTCGGCCGCGGCGGCGGCACCTACTCGTACGTGGTCGGCGCGCTCTTCGGCGTCTCGTCACTGGCCATGCTGGTGACCAGCTGGGGCGGCTCCGGGGCGCCGAAACGCGCCGAGGTCGCGGCCGCCCGCCGGGAGTACCTGCGCCGGCTGGCCGCGCTGCGCCGTCGCGCCCGGCGGACCGCGCTGGCGCAGCGCGACGGCCTGCGCTACCGGCACCCGGACCCGGCCCGCCTGTGGTCCACGGTGGACAGCCACCGGCTGTGGGAGCGGCGCGCGGCCGATCCGGACTTCGCGGTGGTCCGCGCCGGGCTGGGCCCGCAGACGCTCGCCACGCCGCTGGTGCCCCCGGTCACCCGGCCGCTGGCCGAGCTCGAGCCGATGTGCGCGGGCGCGCTGCGCCGGTTCCTGGACGCGTACTCCGTGGTACCGGAGCTGCCGGTGGCGGTGTCGCTGCGCGCGTTCGGCCGCGTCCACCTGCCCGGCGGGCACGGGCTCGCCCGCGCGATGCTGACCCAGCTCGCGGTCTTCCACGCGCCGGACGACCTGGTCATCGCGGTCTGCGCCGGCCGGCACCGGCGCGTGGACTGGGACTGGGTGAAGTGGCTGCCGCACGCGCTGCACCGCACCCGCACGGACGCGGCCGGCCCACTCCGCCTGATCGCCGGGACCGTGGCGGAGCTGGAGCCGCTGCTGGACGAGCCCGGGCGGGCCCACCTGGTCGTCGTGCTGGACGGTGCCGACGCCGCGTTCGCCGGCCGGAGCGCGGCGACCGTGCTGGACCTGGACGCACCGCCGCCGCGCAGTCCCGGCCCGCGCGTGCTGGTGCTGACCGCCGGGCAGCGCCTGACCAGCCGCACCACCGAGTCGGAGACCGACGTCGGCGTGCCGGACGCGCTGACCGTGGCGGAGGCGGAGGCGGTCGCGCGCCGACTGGCGCCGCTGCGGCTCGCGGCCACGGAGACGCCGGACCCGGCCGCCCGGGACACCGAGGCCGGGCTCGCGGAACTGCTCGGCATCGACGATCCGGCACGGTGGGACCCGGCGCGACACTGGGCCCGGCCGCGGGCGGCGCGCGACCGGCTGCGCGTGCCGATCGGCGTGGGCGTCGACGGCACCCCGGTCGAGCTGGACCTGAAGGAGTCCGCGCAGGACGGCATGGGCCCGCACGGCCTGCTGATCGGCGCGACCGGGTCCGGCAAGTCGGAGCTGCTGCGCACGCTGGTGCTCGGGCTGGCCGCGGAGCACTCGTCGGAGGCGCTCAACGTCGTGCTGGTCGACTTCAAGGGCGGCGCCACGTTCGCGTCGCTGGACCGGCTGCCGCACACCGCCGCGGTGATCACCAACCTGGCCGACGAGCTGCCGCTGGTGGACCGGATGGTCGACGCGATCAACGGGGAACTGCTGCGGCGCCAGGAGCTGCTGCGGCGCAGCGGCAACATCCCGAGCCTGCGCGAGTACGACCGGGCCCGCGCCGCCGGTGCCACGCTGCCGCCGCTGCCGTCGCTGCTGATCGTGTGCGACGAGTTCTCCGAGCTGCTCTCCGCCAAGCCGGACTTCATCGACCTGTTCGTGCAGATCGGCCGGGTCGGGCGGTCGCTCGGCGTGCACCTGCTGCTGGCCAGTCAGCGGCTGGAGGAGGGGCGGCTGCGCGGGCTGGACACACACCTGTCGTACCGGATCGGGCTGCGCACGTTCTCGTCGCTGGAGTCGCGCGCGGTGCTCGGCGTGCCGGACGCGTTCCAGCTGCCACGCTCGCCCGGCCACGGTTACCTGCGGTTCGGCACGGAGCCGCTGGTGCGGTTCCGGGCCGCGTACGCGTCCGGTCCGTATCGTCCGGCCACCGGCCCGCCGGTCGCCGAGCCGGCGTTCGCGGCCCGGGTGGTGCCGTACACGCCGGGCGTGGTCACCGTCCCGCGCACGCCGCGCCCGCGCGCCGCGATCACCCGAGAACCGGCCACCACGAGCCTGCTGGACCTGATGGTGAACGCGCTGGAGGGTGCCGGACCGGCCGCGCACCGGGTCTGGCTGCCGCCGCTCGGCGACTCCCCGGCGCTCGGCGAGCTGCTCGGGCCGGTGCAGGCTGATCCGCGGCGCGGCCTGACCGTGGCCGACCCGGCGCTGCGCGGCGCGCTGCGGGTGCCGGCCGGTGTGGTGGACCGGCCGCTGGACCAGCGCCGGGAGACGCTGTGGCTGGACCTGGCCGGCGCGTCCGGGCACGTCGCGGTGGCCGGCGGCCCACGCAGCGGCAAGTCCACCGCACTGCGCACGCTGATCACGGCGCTGGCGCTGACCCACACGCCGGCCGAGGCGCAGGTCTACTGCCTGGACTTCGGCGGTGGCGCGCTGGCCCAGCTGACCCGGGTCCCGCACGTCGGCGGCGTGGCCGGGCGGCTGGACCCGGTGGGTGTGCGCCGCACGGTCGGCGAGGTGCGCGCGCTGCTCACCGAGCGGGAGGCGCGATTCGCGGCGCTGGGCGTGGACGGGATGGCCGACTACCGGACCCGGCGCGCGGCCGGTGAGGTGGAGGACGACCCGTACGGTGACGTGTTCCTGGTGGTGGACGGCTGGGCCACGCTGCGCGCCGACTTCGACGACCTGGAGCCGCTGGTCACCGAGGTGGCGTCGCGCGGCCTGGCGTACGGCGTGCACGTGGTCGTCTCCACCGGCCGCTGGATGGACCTGCGCCCGGCCCTGCGCGACCTGCTCGGCGCCCGCCTGGAACTGCGCCTCGGCGATCCGGCCGACTCCACGGTCTCCCGCCGGTCGGCCGCGAACGTGCCGGCCGACGCGCCCGGGCGGGGCATCACCGCGGAGTCGATGCACATGCTGATCGCGCTGCCCGGCGTCGCGCCGGACGAGATCGCGAAGGCGTGGACCGGGCCGCCGGCGCCGCCGGTGCGCCGGTTGCCGGCCGAGCTGCCCTACGCGGCCGTCCGGGACGTGCGGGAGACCGGCCTGAGGATCCCGGTCGGCGTGGTGGAGACCGACCTGTCCCCGGCCGTGCTCGACTTCGCGGCCGATCCGCACTTCCTGCTGTACGGCGACGGCGAGTGCGGCAAGACGTCGTTCCTGCGCGCGCTCGCCACCACCATTACCACCCGGTACGCGCCGGAGGCGGCCCGGCTGGTGATCGTGGACTTCCGCCGTACGCTGCTCGGCGCGGTCGAGACCGGTCACCTGCTCGGGCACGGCTCCACCGCGGCGGCCGTGCGCACGATGGTCGAGTCGGCCGTCGACGCGTTGCGCCGGCGGCTGCCCGGCGGCGACGTGACCGCCCGGCAGCTGCGCGACCGCTCCTGGTGGACCGGGCCGGAGCTGTTCGTGCTGTGCGACGACTACGAGCTGGCCGGTGGGCCGTCCGGCCCGCTGGCGCCGCTGGCCGAGCTGCTGCCGCAGGCCCGCGACATCGGCCTGCACCTGGTCCTGGCCCGGCGCTCCGGCGGCGCCGGGCGCGCGTTCGATCCGGTGCTGACCCAGCTCCGCGAGCTGGCCGTGCCGGGCCTGGTGATGTCCGGCAGCCGTGAGGACGGCCCGCTGCTCGGCGACGTACGGCCGGCCGCGATGCCGCCCGGCCGGGGACAGTTGAAGACGCGGCGGGAGGGTATACGTCTGGTACAGATCGCCTATCTGCCACCGTCCGATCCCGCATAGTCCTCGGACCTGTTGTCCGGCCCGTCGGCGCCCCGGCGGGGAGTAACCTTCACCCAGCCGAGACCCGCAGTGAGGTGACCAGTTGAGCAGGCGTTGGAGACCGGGGGCCGCCGTGGCCCGCCTGGCCGCCACCGTGCTGGTCGGCGTCGCCACCGCGCTGCCGGCCGGTGCACCGGCGCTCGCCGCGCCCACCGTTCCCGCGGTGGCCCCGCGCGCGGTCACCGGCGACGTGGTGCGCGACGAGCAGTGGTCGCTGACCGAGCTGGGCATGACCGAGGCGTGGCAGCGCTCGACCGGCACCGGTGTCACGGTCGCGGTGATCGACTCAGGCGTGGACGGCACGCACGTGGACCTGGCCGGGCGTGTGCTTCCCGGTTTCGACCTGGTCAGCACGGGCGGCAACGGCACCGACGACCCGGTCGGGCACGGCACCACGGTCGCCTCGCTGATCGCCGGGGTGCCGGACGACGCCGGCATCGTGGGCATGGCGCCGGATGCCCGGATTCTCCCGATCCGGGTGTTGGACAAGCAGAATCGGTACGACGACGCGCAGGTCGTGGCGAAGGCGGTGCGCCTGGCCGTGGACAACGGCGCCAAAGTGATCAACCTGTCGCTCGGCGGCCTGGGCAGCAGCCCCGCGCTCGCCACCGCGATCGACTACGCGTTCGTGAAGGACGTGGTGGTGATCGCCTGCACCGGCAACGCGAGCGCATCCGCGCCGTCCGACGTGTGGTACCCGGCGCGGGAACCCGGCGTGATCGCGGTGACCGGCCTGGAGGAGAACGGCACCAGCCTCTGGTCCGGCTCGATCACCGGCCCGCAGACGGTGCTGTCCGCCCCCGCCACCGACCTGATCGGCGCGCGGCCCGGCGGCTACTGGCGCGTGCAGGGCACCAGCTTCGCCGCGCCGATGGTGGCCGCGACCGCGGCCCTGATCCGCGCCCGCTGGCCGGAGATGTCCGCCGCCACCGTGGTCAACCGCCTGATCACCACCGCGACCGACCTGGGCGCACCGGGCCGCGACCCGCGCTACGGCTTCGGCATGGTCAACCCGGTCGCCGCACTGGCCGACAATCTGCCGGAAAGCGCCCAGAATCCACTCGACAACGAGCAGCCACCCGGCGACGTCGGCTTCGGCTCCGCCCCCGGCCTCGGCGACGACTCCCGCGTCGAGTCGGGCGACGCGGCCGCGCTCCCGGGCCGGGGCATCGAGGGCGCGCCCGGCGGCGCGGCCCAGCCCGCCACCACCGTCCAGGCCGCACCGGCCACCGCCACGCAGCGCGGCCGCGGCCTGCTCGGCGGCCTGATCGGCGGCTCAGCCGCCCTGATCCTCATCGCCCTGCTCTACTTCGTCACCCTGCACCGCCTCCCCCGCCTCCGCCGCACCGGCCGCCAGAACCCCTGAATACCGGCGGCGACGCCGATCCGCAGGTCAGTTCCCGCGATGACCCGAAATTTCCGGCAAGGAGCGATACCGGGTCGCCACCGGGAACCGCCCGGCCCCACCGGCTGAGGGCGCCCGCCGCGACCAGCGGCGGAAGCTGAAAGCCGGCGAGCAGCCGGAAGCCGATAGCCGGTGGAAGCCGGTGACCGACGGAATCCGGTGGTGGCCGCCGACCGACCAAAGCCGGCAACAGCGGCGGGCAGCCGGTGGCCGGCAGCAACCGGTGACCCATGGACACCGGTGGGTTTCTGGTGACCGTCGCGGAACCGGAAGGGAGGAGCGCCAGCGACGACCGCTGCCCGCGGGAGCATGCGGACCGCAACCACGCTGGAAGCGGGAACTCCAGATCCTGATTTTTCGGTCAGCTCTCCGTGCACTCACCGGTCCCGGCCGCCCGTGTGCGGTCCAGTCCCTGCTGCGCGATCGGTGCCGCTTCCTCCGCCGTGACCGCGAAGCCGATGTTCGGGTCGTCCGCGGCCGCCGCGAAGATGACGCCGAGAACGTCGCCCTGCGCGTCGACCAGTGGGCCGCCGGAGTTGCCGTTGCGGACCAGCGCGTTGATCGTGTAGATCTCGCGGGTGACCTGACGGGAGTTGTAGATGTTCGGGCCGGTGATGTCGCCGACGTCGCGGAGGCGGGCAGCCTGCGCGTTGTACGGGCCGTCGAGCGGGTAGCCGAGCACGATCGCGCTCTCCGACCGGCTGCCGGCCTCGCGCGACCACTCCATGACCGGCGCGTCCATCCCGGGGACGTAGATGACCGCGAGGTCGCGTTCCGGATCGTAGACCGTGACCCGGCCCTCCAGCCGCTCCTCGCCGACCTCCACACTGACCGAGTCGGTGCCGGCGACCACGTGGGCGTTCGTCATCACCCGGTCATCCGCGTAGACGAAGCCGGAGCCCTCCAGCCGGCGGCTGCAGTCGTTGGCTATGCCGCGGATCTTGACGACCGACTGCCGCGCCTCCTGGACCACCGGCGACCGCGCCAGTGCCGGGTCGGGCGCCTCGACCTGCGGCGCGCGCGTGGTGCCGAGGCCGCTGAAGACCTCCGGGAAGCCGCGAGTGTTGAGCGTCTGGCGCAGGCCCTGGGACAGCGCCTCGGCCTGAGCCGGCATCACCGAGTCGACCGCGCCGAGCAGGTAGCTGCTCTTGATCGAGCGGGCCAGCCACGGTACGGACGAGGAGGCCAGCGGCACCGCGACCAGCCAGGCGACGAGCAGCACCGCGCAGACCGAGACCAGCGCGCCGCCGACCTCGTCGATCCGCTGGCCGGTCGGGTTCACGATGCCGTGCCGCAGCCGGGCGCCGAACCAGCCGGCCAGCGTCTGCGCGACCACCGCGAGCAGGAAGATCGCGACCAGCGAGGCGACGACGCGCAGCCCGGGGTCGGCGAACTGCGCCGCGATCAGCGGGCCGAGCTGCAGGCCGAGCAGGGCCCCGCTGAAGAATCCGGCGAAGGACAACGTCCCCACCACGAATCCCTGCCGGTAGCCGCTCGCCGCGAACAGCAGTACCAGCAGGAAGAGGACGATGTCGGTCACGGACACCCGCCTAGGGTAGGTATGCCGGCCAGGGGCCGCCGAGGGCTGCGACGACGCCTCATGCGAGGGGACCGCTGACGTCGTCGGCCGGCGGCGGCGCCGCCGGGCCATTCGAGGAACGTTCCGGGGGTACGAGCACCGGCCGCAACCGGTCGTCCAGCTCGGCGACGCGGGTGCGCGGCCAGGGCCGGCTCCAGCCGCCCATGTCGAGCAGCGCGGAGAGCACACCGGCGGTGAAACCCCACACCACCATGCCCTGTGAGTCGAACGCGGGACCGATCCAGCCGCTGCCGTGCCGCACCTGAAGCCGGTGCTCGGGATCACACAGCTCCGCGATCGGCAGCCGGGCCACGTGCGCGACCTCGGCCGGCTGCCGCGGGTGCACCGGGTGCGGCGCGTGCCACCAGGCCAGCACCGGCGTGACCACGAACCGGCTGACCGGGATCCACAGCTTCGGCAGCTCGGTGAGCACGGTGACGCTGGCCGGGTCCAGCCCGACCTCCTCGTTCGCCTCGCGCAGCGCGGTGGCGACCGCGTCCGCGTCGTCCGGGTCGGCCGCGCCGCCGGGGAACGCGGGCTGGCCGGCGTGGTTGCGCATATCCGCGGCGCGCTCCAGCATCAGCACGTCCGGCCCGTCCGGGCCCTCGCCGAACAGCACCAGCACGGCGCTGGCCCGGCCCTCGCCGGTGGGCGTCGGCATGCGGGTGAAGTCGCGCGCGGTCGCGGACGCGGCCCGCTTCGCGAGCGGCGCCAGCCACTCCGGGATCTCGTCGCTCACGCCTCACCTCCGCTTGATCTACGGCCGCCGGGCCGGAACCGCTCAATCATCCGGCGACCGTCACGCCGAGGTGGTCCCGGACGAACCGGTCCAGCGCGGCCTCGTCGAGCGCGGTGGTCTGGTGCACGCCGCGCACCCGGCCCTCCGCGTCGATCAGCACGGTGGTCGGCAGGCCGGGCGCGCCGAGCTTGGCGACGCTGAGCGCGGTCAGCAGCTCCTTGTTCGGGTCGAACAGGGACGGGAAGCGGAAGCCCAGCTCGCGGCCGAGGTCCTCGGCGGTGGACTGCCGGTCGCCGGTGTCCACGCCGAGGACGCGCAGCCGGTCGCCGGCGCGGTCCGCGTAGGCCTGGACGACCGGCAGCTCGGCCCGGCACGGCCCGCACCAGGAGCCCCAGAGGTTGATCACGGCAGGCCCGCGCAGCTCGGTGAGCGCGACGATGTCGCCGCCGTTGAGGCAGGACAGCTCCAGCTCGGGCAGCCGGTCCAGCAGCACGTCACCGGGCGGTGCGGGGGAATCCGCGATCGGCGTGGTGAGCGCGGCGCAGTCGGCGAACGGGGACGCGATCACCACGTCGCCCGCGGTCGGGGTGATCGCGGGGGTGCCGGCACACCCGGCCAGTGCGAGCACGAGCGCGGCCGCGACTGACCGGACCGCACGTCTCACGGCACGTCCACGGTGGCCGCGGCCCCGGGCACCAGCGCCGGGTCGAGCCCGACCGCCTCGGCCAGCGCACCGGCCCGGGGGCCCTTGAGCAGCTTCACCGCGACCTCGGGCTCGGTCGGGCCGGTGCCGAACGACGGGCAGACCTTCGCGAGCGTGCAGGCGCCGCAGGCCGGTTTGCGGGCGTGGCAGACGCGGCGGCCGTGGAAGATGATCCGGTGCGACAGCATGGTCCAGTCGCGCTTCGGGTAGAGCGCGCCGATCGCATATTCGATCTTGACCGGGTCGGTCTCCGCGGTCAGCCCCCAGCGGGCGACCAGCCGCTGGAAGTGGGTGTCGACCGTGATGCCGGGCACGTCGAACGCGTTGCCGAGGATCACGTTCGCCGTCTTCCGGCCGATGCCGGGTAGCTTGACCAGGTCGTCCAGCTTGCCGGGCACCTCGCCGCCGTGCCGCTCGACCAGCGCCTGGCCGAGGCCGATCAGCGAGTTGGTCTTGTTGCGGAAGAAGCCGGTCGGCCGGATCAGCTCCTCCAGCTCGGCCCGGTTCGCGCCCGCGTAGTCCGCGGCCGTGGGATAGCGGGTGAAGAGCTTCGGCGTGACCTCGTTGACCCGTTTGTCCGTGCACTGGGCGGAGAGGATGGTGGCGACGGCCAGCTGCAGCGGCCCGTCGTGGTCCAGCTCGCAGTGCGCGTCCGGATGGGTCTCGGTGAGCAACCGGCCGATCCGGCGGGCGCGGCGGGTCAACGCGAGCGAGGACTCGGCCGGGGCGGACGTGCGGGTCACATCGGCCAGCGTACGTCGAAGCCCGGGCCCGCCGCCTCCGGCGGTCGTCTATCCGGCCGTCAGCGCGCCGTTCTCGCTGATCACCGGCCCGGTGCCGGGAAAGTCCGCCGCGGACAGCTCACGCACGTGCCGCAGCCCGGCACCGGTGCGGTCCGGCACCGGGTGTCCGGCGCGGTCCGCCCTGGTCGGGGTGAACGTGCCGCCGGCCCAGCGGCCGTCCGCGCGCAGCGTGACGCGGAGCACGCCGGCGGCGGCGTACCGCCCGGTCCGGCCGCCGGGGCCGGTGAACGTGCCGAGGCTGTACGCGATCAGCCGCCCGCGGTGGAACTCCATGCCGCGAAGCACCCCCGGGCCGTGGCCGAGCACCAGGTCCGCGCCCGCGTCCACGACGCCGTGCGCGAACCGGACCGGGTCGCCGTGGCTCTGCCGGCGGTACCGTTCGACGCCGGCGGCCACTCGGTAGCGGCCCGGCGTGCCCAGCCGGGCGTGCACCACGACCAGGTCGGCGTGCCGCGCGGCCGCGGTCACCGTGCGCTTCGCCGCGGTCAGGTCGATGACCGCACCGGCCGGGAAGCCGATCACCGCGACCCGGACCCCACGGATCTCGGCCGCCGCCGTGCCGTACCCGCCGATGATCTTGATGTTGGTCTTTCGCGGCGCCGCGGCTGTCACCACGTCCGCGCCGAGCAGCGCCCGGACGCCGTCGAGCCGGCCGGCCTCGGAGATCGACCCGATCGCGGCGATCGAGATCAGCCCGGCCGGACGGGGCGGGGGCGAGGGAGCGGGGGCCACCGGCACGAGCGGCGGCACCCCGAGCCAGAGCGGCCGGGTGCCCGCGGCGGTCGCGACCGAGATCGCGTGGACGCCGGACAGTCCACCGGCAAGCAGGAGGGCCAGGGCGAAAAGCACAACAAAGACCGGTTTGCGCGCCATACTGAACAAACGCACGGAGCCGAGATCGGAAGTCGAACTGCGGAGCGTGATCTTCGCTCTAGAGCTGACGGGCGCCGGATGTTACCGTCCGTTGAGGTCTGGTTGGTTACGCTTCCGGATCAAGATTCCTGGGGTGCACGCCCGATTCCGGCCCGCGTGCGCCTAGACTGACTGCGCGCGAAGGCTTCACCGGCCATCCAGGTTCTGACCGGTAGCAGAAACAGCTCGGCGCTTGGCGGAGGTGCGCATGGACGAGGTGTTGGCCCGCAGCGGGATCTTCCAGGGGGTTGATCCTGAGGCGGCCGAGGCGCTCGCCAAGGAGATGGAGACCCTCGAGATCCGGAAGGGCGAGGTCGTCTTCAACGAGGGCGAGCCCGGGGACAGCCTGTACATCGTACTGTCCGGCAAGATCAAGCTCGGGCGGCGCGCGGCTGACGGCCGGCAGAATCTCGTTTCGATCATGGGTCCGTCGGACATGCTCGGTGAGCTCTCGCTCTTCGACCCCGGCCCGCGCACCGCGACGGCGACCGCGGTGACCGACACCCGGCTGGCCCGGCTGCGCAAGCAGGCGCTGCGCCCGTGGCTGCACAACCGGCCGGAGATCTCGGAGCAGCTGCTCCGGGTACTCGCCCGCAGGCTACGACGGACGAACGACAACCTGGCCGACCTCATATTCACCGACGTCCCCGGCCGGGTCGCGAAGAACCTCCTGCAGATGGCAGGCCGGTTCGGCACCCGTGACGGGGGCGTCCTCCGCGTCACGCACGACCTCACCCAGGAGGAGCTGGCCCAGCTGGTCGGCGCGTCCCGGGAGACCGTCAACAAGGCGCTCGCCGACTTCGCGTCGCGCGGCTGGCTGCGCCTGGACGGCAAGAGCGTGATCATCCTGGACCCGGAGCGCCTGGCCCGCCGGGCCCGCGTCTAGGCACAGCCCCTTCATCGTTTCGAGCCCCGGCGGGATCACCCGCCGGGGCTCGGCGCGTTTCGCCCCTGCGGGTCGCTCGTTACGACGTGTGGCAACAGGGCCGGGCCGCACAGACGTAGAGGGGTTGCACATGGCTGTCCTCGACACCGCCATCGATCCGCGCAACCCGACGTACCAGGAGAACCGGGACGCGATGCTGGAGCGCCTCGGCGCGCTGGTGAACGCGCTCGACCTGGCGCGCGCCGGCGGCGGCGAACGGCACGTCACCCGGCACCACGCCCGCGGCCGGCTGATGCCCCGCGAGCGCATCGACCTGCTGCTCGATCAGGACGCACCGTTCCTGGAGCTGTCCCCGGTCGCGGGCTGGCACACCGACCAGCCGGTCGGCGCCGGCGTGGTCACCGGCCTGGGCGTGGTCGAGGGCGTCGAGTGCGTCATCGTGGCGCACGACCCGACCGTACGTGGCGGCGTGCTGAACCCGATCGCGCTCCGCAAGATCGAACGGGCCGGCGAGATCGCGCTGGCCAACCGGCTGCCGTTGATCAGCCTGGTCGAGTCCGCGGGCGCGGACCTGCCCGCCCAGGTCGAGGCGTTCGTGCCCGGCGGCAGCGTGCTGCGCGACCTGGCCCGGCTCTCCGCCGGCCGGATCCCCACCATCTGCGTGGTCTTCGGCGACGCGGTCGACGTGGCCGCCTGGCTGCCCGGCCTGTCCGACTACACGGTGCTGGTCCGCGGGCAGGCCAAGGTCTCGGTGGCCGGGCCGCGGCTGGTCCAGGAGGCGACCGGCGAGATCCCGGACGGCGAGGCGCTCGGCGGCGCCGCCATGCACGCCACCCGCTCCGGCCTGGCCGACTTCCTGGCCGAGGACGAGCGCGACGCGGTACGCCTGGCCCGCCAGTGCATGCGCCGGCTCAACTGGCGCAAGCTCGGCCCACCGCCGCGCACCGCGCTCGCCGCGCCACCCAAGTACGACGCCGAGGACCTGCTGGCGATCCCGCCCGCGGACGAGCGCACCCCGTTCGACCCACGCGAGGTGCTGGCCCGGATCCTGGACGCCAGCGACTTCGACGAGGTCAAGCCCGGCTACGGCACCGCGCTGGTCACCGGCTGGGGCGAGGTGCACGGCTACCCGGTCGGCGTGCTGGCCAACGCGCGCGGCCCGCTGGCCTCCGCGGAGGCGCAGAAGGGTGCGCAGTTCATTCAGCTGGCGAACGCGTCGGGCACGCCGCTGATCTTCCTGCAGAACGCGCCCGGGCTGCGGACCGGCGCCGAGTTCGAGCAGGCCGGGATCGTCAAGCACGCGTCCGCGATGATGAGCGCGGTCGCCGCGTCCGGCGTACCGCACCTGGCCGTGAACCTGGGCGCCGCGCACGGGCCGGCCGCGTACGCGATGTCCGGCCGCGCCATGGCCCCCCGCTTCCTGTTCAGCTGGCCGAACGCCCGCGCGGCCGCGCTCGTGCCGGAGCGGCTGACCGGCGTGCTCACCGCGCTGGCCCGGCAGGCCGCCGAGGTCAAGGGCCAGCGGTACGAGGAGGACTTCGACCGGAACCTGCGGGTGAACGTCGAACGGCAGGTCGAGGCGCAGACCGCCGCGCTGTTCGTCTCCGGCCGGCTGCACGACGACGGCGTGATCGACCCGCGGGACACCCGGACCGTACTCGGCCTGTGTCTGTCCGCGATCCATAGTGGCCCGGTCGGTGGCGCCGACCGGTTCGGCGTTTTCCGGATGTGAGGGCTTGATGATCCGACGACTCCTGGTCGCCAATCGCGGAGAGATCGCCCGGCGGATCTTCGCGACCTGCCGGTTGATCGGCATCGAGACGGTCGCGGTCTACTCGGACGCGGACGCCGACGCGCCACACGTGGCCGAGGCCGACTACGCGGTGCACCTGCCGGGGAACGCGCCGACCGCCACGTACCTGCGCGGTGACCTGATCCTCGGCGCCGCGCGGAAAACCGGCGCGGACGCGGTGCACCCCGGCTACGGTCTGCTCGCCGACGACGCGGACTTCGCAGCCGCGGTCATCGACGCGGGCCTGACCTGGGTCGGTGCCCCGCCGAAGGCGATCGCGCTGCTCACCTCCCGGCTGGAGTCGCGTGCGCTGCTGGCCGACGCGGGCGTGCCGATGCTGCCCGCGTTCGGCGAGCCGGAACACGTGCCCGGCTTCCCGGTGCTGGTCAAGGCGGACGTCGGCAGCGGCGGCCGGGCGATGCGCATCGTCCGCGACCCGGACACACTCGCGGACGCGTTCGCCGCGGTCCGCCGCGAGGCCGCCGGCCTGTTCG
Source organism: Catenuloplanes indicus (assembly GCF_030813715.1). NCBI lineage: Bacteria > Bacillati > Actinomycetota > Actinomycetes > Micromonosporales > Micromonosporaceae > Catenuloplanes > Catenuloplanes indicus. Next base: position 5,175,420 of record NZ_JAUSUZ010000001.1, on the reverse strand, counting down.
GCAACGGCACAGCGCTGGCCGAACCGTACGTGGAACGCGCCCGGCATATCGAGATCCCGGTGATCGCGGACTCCACCGGCGGCGTGATCACGTTCGGCGAGCGCGAGTGCTCGATCCAGCGCCGCTACCAGACGCTGATCGAGGAGACGCCGTCCCCCGCGGTCTCGCCCACCCTCCGCGCCCAGCTCTGCACCGCCGCGACCGCGGTGGTCCGCGCGTCCGGCTTCGTCGGCGCCGGTGCCGTCGAATTCCTGCTCGCGCCGTCCGGCGACTTCTTCTTCCTGGAGATGAACACCGCGCTCCAGGTCGAGCACGCCACCAGCGAGTGCGTCTCCGGCTTCGACCTGGTGCGCCTGCAACTGCTGGTCGCGGAGGGCTCCCCGCTGCCGATGAACGCACCGCCACCGGTCCGCGGCCACGCGATCGAGGTGCGGCTCTGCGCCGAGGACCCGGCGTACGCCTGGCTGCCGTCCACCGGCCGCCTGCACCGCTTCCACGTCCCCGACGTGGCCGGCTCGTTCAAGCCACTGCTCCAGCCCGGCCTGCGCCTCGACACCGGCGTCGCGGACGGTTCCATGGTCGGTGTCTACTACGACTCGATGCTGGCGAAGCTGGTCGCCTGGGCCCCGACCCGGCACGAGGCCGCCCGCATGCTCGCCGCCGCGCTGACGCGATCGCACGTACACGGCGTCGTGACCAACCGCGATTTGTTGGTACGTGTTCTGCGGCACCCGGCGTTCCGCTCCGGCAACGTCGACATCAACTTCCTGGACCGCCACCCCGAGGTCTTCGCCCCGCTGCTCTCCTCGGTCGACGCGGTCCGCGTCTCCTGCCTGGCCGCCGCCCTGGCCGGTGCCGCCGCCCGCCGCGCGTGCAGTCCCGTTCTCGCCACCATCCCGTCCGGCTGGCGCAACGTCCCCTCCGGCGCCCAGATCACCGTCTACGACGGCCCGGCCGGCCCGGTCGAGGTCGGCTACCGCCTGGAGCGCACCGGCGAGCTGGCCGGCTGGTGGGTCCGCGCCGTCGACCCGGAAGAACTCGACCTGGCCGGCCTCGGTGCCCCACCGTTGACCGACGACCACCCCCCGGTCGCCGTCGTCTCCGCCGCCCCCGACCGCGTCGTCCTCGACGTCAACGGCATCCGTCTCACCTTCGGCGTCCACCGCGTCACCGACGTCTCCTACGTCGACAGCCCCGAGGGCTCCGTCGCCCTCACCGAGCTCCCCCGCTTCCCGCGGCCGTCCGAACTGACCGACGGGTCCCTCACGGCACCGCTGCCGGGGGCGATCGCACGCGTCATGGTGGTGCCGGGCCAGCGCGTGCGGGCCGGTGATCTGCTGCTGACGCTGGAATCCTCGATGGTCGAGCACCCGGTCCACGCCCCGTCGGCCGGCGTGGTCGCTTCGGTCCCGGTCCAGCCCGGTATCCACGTGGCCGCCGGAACCCTGCTGGCCGTGCTCAACCCCGATTAGAGGCCGCTTTTCCCACTTCCGGCGTGGCCCGGCCCGCATGCTCCCGCGGGCCACGGTCGTCGCTGGCGCTCCTCCCTGCCGGTCCCGCCGTGGTCGCCGAACCCCCGAGGCAGCTTCACCCCTGGGGCCGAACGATCGCGCCGATGAACGGATTCGAGCCCGGCTCCGCGGACGGGCGCCCTCCGCCCGGGGCGACATCGTCGTCAGGCGGATACCCCACGAGCCGACGACGTGCGGCGAGAGGCCCCGGCGCAAACTCAGCCGGATCGCCTTCGCCGAGAACCGGTGAGTCGTTGGCGATGCCGGAAACGAGTCAGGCCCGGTCTCCTTGTGGAGACCGGGCCTGACCTGCACTTACCGGTCGGGGTAGCCGGATTTGAACCGACGACCTCCTCGTCCCGAACGAGGCGCGCTACCAAGCTGCGCCATACCCCGGGGTGCGGTACAAATACTATCCGACCGCACCGCCCACGCGAAATCGGTATACCCCTTCGCGCGTTTCCGCAGGTCAGCGCGGGATGAGGGTGAGCAGGGAGGCCTCCGGGGGGCAGGAGAAGCGGACGGGGGCGGTGGGGTGGGTGCCGAGGCCGGCGGAGACGTGGAGCCAGGAGTCGGAGCCGGGCCAGCGGTGCAGGCCCTTGACCATGCTGCGGGGGATGCCGCAGTTGGTGACCAGGGCGCCGTAGAACGGGACGCAGACCTGGCCGCCATGGGTGTGGCCGGCCAGCAGCAGGTCGAAGCCGTCGGCGGCCATCAGGTCGAGCAGCGGGGGCTCGGGACTGTGGGTGAGGGCCACGTGCAGGTCTGCGGCGGCGGACGCGGGGCCGGCGACCAGTGGGTAGTCGTCGCGGTCGACGTGTGGGTCGTCGACGCCGGCCAGTTCGATCACGCGGCCGCCCGCCTTGATCGTGGTGCGGGTGTTGTTCATGTCGTGCCAGCCGGCGTCGACCAGGACCTGGCGGAGCTCGTCGGCGGGCAGTTCGACGCCCTGGACGTACTCCCGGTCGGGGTTGAAGTAGGAGAACGGGTTCTTGAAGACCGGGCCGCGGTAGTCGTTGGAGCCGAATACGAACGCGCCGGGCAGGTCGAGCAGCGGCTGGAGCGCGCGCAGGACGCCGGGGACGGCGGCCGGGTCGGCCATGTTGTCGCCGGTGACCACGACGAGGTCGGGGTCGGTAGCGGCGAGCGCGGCGACCCAGCGCTGCTTGCGGCGCTGCTCCGGCATCATGTGCATGTCCGAGATGTGCAGGATGCGCAGTGGCTCGGCGTCGGGAGCCAGGACCGGCACGTCGAATCGGCGCAGCGTGAACATGTTGCGCTCGATGAGTGAGGCATAGGCGAGGGTGGCGGCTCCGGCGGCGACCGTACCGGCGGCCAGGCTGAAAAGGGTGCGCTTCCGCATGGGACCCAGGGTAGTTTCACTGCCCATGGGTACGCTCAAGGACCGCCTCAACGAAGACCTGCACACCGCCATGAAGGCCCGCGACGAGCTGACCACGTCGACGCTGCGGATGGCGCTGACCGCCGTCGGTAACGCCGAGGTCGCCGGGACGGCGAAGCGGGATCTCTCGGACGACGAGGTGCTCGCGGTGCTGACCAAGGAGGCCAAGAAGCGCCGGGAGTCGGCGACCGCGTTCGCGGACGCGGGCCGTGCCGAGTCCGCGGCGAAGGAGCTGGCCGAGCACGAGATCCTGGATCGCTACCTGCCGAAGCAGCTGACCGGCGAGGAACTGGCCGAGATCGTCTCCGGCGCGCTGGCGGGGCTGGGTGGCAAGCCGGCCATGGGCCCGGCGATGAAGGCGGCGCAGGCGGCCGTTGCGGGGCGCGCGGAGGGCGGCCGGGTCGCGGCCGAGGTCCGCCGCCAGCTGGCGGCCTGACGAACCACATCCAAAAAAACGCGCCGGGGGTACGTACCCCCGGCGCGTTTTGATCTTGAACGTCGATCACCCCGGGCGTGCCGAGACCGAGGCCGAGGGCGACGGTGCGGCCTGCCGGGGCGAGCGGCCGGTGCTGAGCCGGAGGACGACCACGCCGCCCTCGATGGTGCTGCCGCCCGGTTCCGTGCTCGCGACCGTGCCGGCCGGGCAGTGCGAGTCCCAGCGCCCGGCCGCGACCTGGACCTCGAAGCCGCGTGCGACCAGGCGGGTGCGGGCATCCGGTTCGGAGTCGCAGCGCACGTTCGGGATGTTCACCTGCTTGCCGTTGATCATCCGCTGGCTGGGCGGCGTGAAGTCCTCGACCTCCATGCCCTCCATCGCGTCCGCGAGCGTCAGGTAGACGGCCGGGTTCACCGCCTCGGTGTGCGGGTTGCCCCAGCCGTCACCGCCGCCGCGCATGGTGGTGTTCGCGTTGTCCGTGTCCGCGACGATGCCGGCCACGGTGAGCTGCTTGGTGGTGGCGACGAACGCGGCGGTGCGCTCCCCGTCCGTGGTGCCGGACTTACCGGCGACCGGGTGACCGACCGCGCGCCGCACGTACGCTGCCGTGGCGCCCCGGCAGCGGGACGTCTCCGAGCGGTCACCGACCGGGCAGCGGGCCGCGTCGATCGCGGCACGGGCGACGTCCTTGGCCACGGCCTGGTTGCAGCGCGGCGCGGCGGCCGGCAGCGGCTTGCCCTCCTGGCGGATCTCGATCACCGGGATCGGCTCGCAGTGCCGGCCGTCCGCGGCGAGCGTGGCGTACGCGTTGGCCAGGTCCAGCGGCGTGGTGGAGGAGACGCCGAGCGCGAACGCGCCCCACTGCGAGGCAGCGTCCTCGTCGTCGGCGAACCGGGCGTCGTTCGCGGCGCGGAACTTGATGCCGAGCCGCTTCGCCACGTCCACCGCGTTCTCCGCACCGGCGCGTTCCTGAAGCGGGATGAAGTACGTGTTCACCGACGCACCGAACGCGGTCCACATGTTGTGCACCCCGGCCATGCTCTTGACCGCGTTCTTCGGGCAGTAGAGCGCACGCCCGGGGCAGGCCGCCGGGCTGGACGCGGCGACGACGTACCGGGAGTGGTAGGTCTCCGGCGCGTAGATCGAGTAGCTGAGCGGGTAGCCCTTCTCCAGCGCCGCGACCAGCGCGAACATCTTGAAGACCGAGCCGCCCTGGTAGCCGTGCACGTCCGCGCTGCCGGTGATGACCGGGTTCGTGGTGTTCGGGTACGTGCCCTTCAGCCCGTTCCGGCGCTTGGCCGGGTCGCTGTTCGGCTCGTTGTGCGCGTCGTCGTTCTTGTAGACCCGGTTCACGGCCAGCGCCTGCACGCGCCCGGTCCCGGGCTCCACGGCCGCGACCATGATGGCGTTGCGGTTGCCGTCCGACGCGCGCTTGTGCACGTGCTTGCGCGCCGCGTCCTGCGTCTTCACGCTCATCGAGGTGACGATGCGGTAGCCGCCGCTCTTCAGCCGCCGCTCCCGGTCGTACGGCGTGTCGCCGAACTCGTCCTGCTCCATCCACCAGCGGTAGACGTAGTCGCAGAAGTAGCCCCACTCGTTGTGCGACGAGTTGACGCAGCCGTTCGGCGTGCGCGTGCCGTTCACGGTCAGTGGCGCGGCCTTGGCTCGGGCCGCCTCGGCCGGGCTGACCGCGCCGATCTCGGTCATGTTGTCGATCACATAGTTGCGCCGGTTGAGCGCGAGCGGCCGGCCGGTCTCCGTGGTCGGGTCGAACGCGGAGGGCGCCTTCACCATGCCGGCCAGCATCGCGGCCTCCTCGGTGCTCAGGTCCTTCGGCGGCTTGCTGAAGTAGACCTGGCTGGCGGCCGAGACACCGTAGGCGCCGTTGCCGAACGGTGCGATGTTCAGGTAGCGCTCGAGGATCTGGTCCTTGGACATCTCCTTCTCGACCTGCATCGCGTACCGCATCTCGCGCAGTTTCCGGGCGCTGGTGTCCTCGGTGGCGCGCACCACGTCGGCCGGGCGGGTCGCGGAGTAGGAGATCGCCATCCGGACGTACTGCATGGTGAGCGTGGAGGCGCCCTGCTGTGCCGCACCGGACTTGTTGTTCACGAACGCGCGCGCGATGCCCTTCATGTCGACGCCGTTGTGCCGGTAGAAGTTGTGGTCCTCGGCCGCGATGATGGCGTTTCGCATGACGGGCGGAATGTCGTTGATCTCGACGTCTTTCCGGTTCTCGTCGTAGATCATCGCGACCAGCGTGCGGTTGTCGGACGCGTAGAGATAGGTGTTCTGCGGCGCGCGCCGCACGGTCAGCTCGGTCGGCAGCCGGTCGAACGTCTCGGCACCGGCCTTCGCGGCCAGCCCGGACATGGCCACCGCCGGGAACGCGGCCGCGGACACCACGATGCCCGCCAGCAGGCCGCAAATGCCCAATGACGCCGCGCCGGAAAAGACGGTGTGGTCACGTTTCCTGATCCAGCTCACAAGCCCAGGCTACGGCGAAAAGGGATAATTGCACCTTATGTCCGGTATGGCACGCGAGGCCGAAAAATGACCGAACGAGTACGCGTCTCGCCGGGCCTTGCATTCGTTGTGCAAGACGCACGACCCGTGGCGCGCGGCCGCGGATCCCGGACCAGTGTGCCGCCTCCCGGCCGCCGGCGACGCCGTTTTCGCCAATCCCGCCCGGACGCATCTCCAGCCATATAAGCAGCTCATCGATAAATATCGAGATAATGAGTGAAGAGGGCGAAGTGTCTGACCTGGTCGATTTAACAGACAACGTTGCGTAATCGCCTAACTACGGAGCATGATGTTCCGGAGATCGAATGTCACCCTCCGTGCGGCAAGGAAAGCGGGGAGTGACCGGGGGATCTGTGGCCGGTCGGGACGTACCGGCAGGGACATGTACCGCGACCGGGGGAAACGGGTCGGCGGTGGTACAGCTTGGGGGGACGTGCACAGATGGGGATGATCAGCGACTGGCCGACCATGGCGGCGTGTCAGAACGGCGATCCCGACGCGCTCTTCGTGCAGGGGGCGGAGCAGAACGTGGCGAAGAGGATCTGCCGCGGCTGCCCGGTCCGTAACGAATGCCTGGCGGACGCGCTCGACAACCGCATCGAGTTCGGAGTGTGGGGAGGAATGACCGAGCGGGAACGGCGTGCGCTGCTGCGCCGGCACCCGCACGTGGCGAGCTGGCGGAAGATGTTCGAAGCCGCCCTACGTGAACAGGACAAGAGCCGCACCAACGTACTGGTGCACGCCGGATAACGAACCTAGGCGAGAGCTTCGCCGATGCTCCGCAGCCCGTCGACGTCGTGCACGTCGGCGGGCTGCGCCATCACCGCCACCGTGGGGACGGTGGGGAACGCGTCGGTGAACCGGGCCGCCACCCGCTGCTCCCGCGCCGACTGCTCGGTCAGCGCCGCATGGATGCGCAGCGCGTCCGCGGTGACCGGGCTCTCGCCGGACGCGTCCAGCGCGGCCGCCGCGGCCCGGCTGTCCGCCGCGGAAATACCGGCCGCGACCGGCTGGTGCATGCGGTTGAGCACCAGACCGGCCAGCGGCATCCGGTCGTCGCGCAGCCGCTGCGCGAAGTAGGCCGCCTCCCGGATCGCATCCGGCTCCGGCGCCGCGACCAGCAGGAACGACGTCTCCTTGGCCTGCAGGATCCGGTACGTCTGCTCGGCCCGCTGCCGGAACCCGCCGAACATCGAGTCCAGCGCGGCCACGAACCCGGACAGCTCGCTCAGCAGTTGCGTGCCGATCACCTTCTGCACCACCCGGGAGAAGATCCCGAACGACGCGGTGACCAGACTGAACACGCTCTTGCCGCCGGTCTTGGCCGGGGCCAGCAGCAGCCGGAGCATCTTGCCGTCCAGGAACCGGGCCAGCCGGGCCGGCGCGTCCAGGAAGTCCAGCGCGGACCGGGACGGCGGCGTGTCCACCACGATCAGGTCCCACTCGTCGCGGGCGCGCAGCTGGCCCAGCTTCTCCATCGCCATGTACTCCTGGGTGCCGGAGAACGTGGAGCTCATGGCCGCGTAGAACGGGTTCGCGAAGATCTCCTGCGCGCGCTGCGGGTCGGTGTGGGCGAGCACCACGTCGTCGAACGTGCGCTTCATGTCCAGCATCATGGCGTGCAGCTCACCGCCGGTCGCCTCGGTGTCGATGCCCTTGACCTGCCGCGGTGTGTTGTCCAGCTCGGAGAGGCCGAGCGACTGTGCCAGCCGCTTCGCCGGGTCGATGGTCAGCACCACGGTGCGCCGCCCGTGCCGCTCCGCCGCGCGTAGCGCCACCGCGGCCGCGGTCGTGGTCTTGCCGACACCGCCGGCACCGCAGCACACGATGATGCGGGACTGCGGGTCGGCGAGAATCGCGTCCACGTCGAGTTCAGCTGACACGAAACGAGCCTAACGGCCGGACGTCAGCGGAGCAGGGTGTCGGCGAGCACGTCGAGCCCGTCGCGCGTCACCCCGCCCGGCAGCTGCGGCAGCTCGATCGTCGGGCGGTCCAGCTCGGTCAGCTCCGCGCGCAGCGAATCCTCCAGCTCGCGCCGGGCCAGGTAGGCCTTGGACTCCGCGTGCAGCCCGGCCACGGTCGCCCGGTCGGCGGGCAGCCCGGCCGCGGCCAGCCCGCGCCGCAACTCGGCCTGGGTGGGTTTCCCGTCCGCCAGCAGAGGCGGGCGCGCGTTGTTGACGATCACCTTGCCGACCGGGATGCCGAGCTGATCCAGCTCCACGATCGCGTCCAGCGTCTCCTGGACCGGCATCTCCTCCAGCAACGTCACCACGTGCACCGCGGTCATCGGCGAGCGCAGCAGCGCGGCCACACCGTCCGACTGGGTCTTGATCGGGCCCATCTTGGCCAGCCGCGCGGTCTCCGCGGTCACGTTCAGGAACCGGCCGATCCGGCCGGTGGGCGGGGCGTCCAGCACCACCGCGTGGTACGCCCGGCGCCCGTTCACCGACCGGGTGGTGGCCTCCTTGGCCTTGCCGGTGAGCAGCACGTCGCGCAGGCCGGGCGCGATGGTGGTGGCGAAGTCGATCGCGCCCACCTTGCGCAGCGCCCGGCCCGCGGCGCCGAGCTTGTAGAACATGTCGAGGTACTCCAGCAGCGCTGCCTCCGCGTCCACGGCCAGCGCGCGCACCTCGCCGCCGCCCGGCACGGTGGCGATCCGCCGCTCCTCGTACGGCAGCGGATCCAGGCCGAACAGCTGCGCGATGCCCTGCCGGCCCTCCACCTCGACCAGCAGCGTGCGGTTGCCGTCCCGGGCGAGCGCGAGCGCCAGCGCGGCGGCCACGCTCGTCTTGCCGGTGCCGCCCTTGCCGGTGACCACGTGGAGGCGTGCGGACCAGGACCCCGTCACATGCTCACCCCTTGACCTCGCAGACCCACCACCCATTGTTCTCCACGACCGTGAAGGTCAGCGCCTGGTCAGCGGTCTTCTCGTCCGCGGTGACCAGGGTCACCGTGGTGGTGACGGTGGCGGTCTCCTCGTTCTGGTCGGACACCTGCGGCACGGTCCAGTCGAACTTGGGATCCTCGTACGCGGACGCGTACCCCTTGACCTCTTGGATCTTGGCGTCGATGTCCTCGCTGTCCCGGCTGTCCGAGCAGACGTACTGCGCGACCTCGCGGGTGTCCTGGTCGGCGTAGACCGCGGTGAGGAAGCTGTCCACCGCCTGCGCGGGCTCCGGCGCGCCGGTCCCGGACTCCACGGACCGCAACAGCAGGAACGCGGCCAGGCCACCGCCGCCGCAGAGCAGCACCACGACGGCCAGCACGATCGACGCGATCAGCACCGGGCGCCGCTTCTTCGCCGGCTTCTCCGGCGCCGGGCCGAAACCCTCCTGCGGAGGGGTGGGAGCAGGACCGAAACCCTCCTGAGGGTACGAACCGTCTGGCGGGGTCGTCATCTCACTTCCTCCGGGTCGGGTGCAGCGGGGGGCGCTCTTCACCGGGCGTCAGTGACGCCGTCGGCCAGCGTAACCGGAGCGGTCATGCGGGGCTCGCCGACGCAGCCTCTAGGCTGTCGGCCATGCAGAAGTGGGAGTACTCCACCGTGCCGCTCCTGACCCACGCCACCAAGCAGATCCTCGACAACTGGGGTGACGACGGCTGGGAGCTCGTGGCGGTCGTGCCGGGCCCGAACCCGGAGCAGCTTGTCGCCTACATGAAGCGCCCGAAGGGGTGACGATGACCGAGCCGATCCTGGGTCCGGTCGACCCGTACGCCAATCTCGCGCAGCTCGGCCTGGTGCTGCCCGAGGTCGTGCCGCCGGTCGCCGCGTACGTGCCGGCCGTGCAGTCCGGCAACCACGTCTACGTCTCCGGCCAGCTGCCGTTCGTCGACGGCAAGCTCGCCGCGACCGGCAAGGTCGGCGCGGAGGTCACCGCGGAGGACGCGGCGCCGCTGGCCCGCCAGTGCGCGCTGAACGCGCTCGGCGCGATCGAGGCGCTGGTCGGCCTCGGCCGGGTCAGCAAGATCGTCAAGCTGACCGGGTTCGTCGCGTCCGCGCCGGGTTTCACCGGCCAGCCGGGCGTGATCAACGGTGCGTCCGAGCTGTTCGGCGCCGTTTTCGGCGAGTCCGGCCGGCACGCCCGCAGCGCGGTCGGCGTCGCGGAGCTGCCGCTCGGCGCGCCGGTCGAGGTCGAGGTCATCGTCGAGCTCACGGCCTGACCTTCCCTCACGAGGGTTCTAGGATCGGTGTCATGAGTGGGCCGGGTCACGTCACCGCCTCCGCGGGGGAACTCGCGGGGGCGTTGCCTCGTTGGGTGACTCATCTGAGAGCGCCCAACCCCGGCCCCATGACCCTCGACGGTACGAACACCTGGGTGCTGCGTGCGCCGGAGGCTGAGCGAAGCACGGTCGTCGACCCGGGTCCCGACATGGCGGAGCACCTGGCCGCGATCGCGGAGCACCGGCCCTTCGCGGCCATCCTGATCACCCACGGGCATGCGGATCACGTCGAGGGCGCGCAGGCGCTTTCCGATCTCCTCGGCGGGACGCCGGTGCTGGCCGCAGACCCTCGGCACGGTGTGCCGTTCGGCGATGTGTCGATCGACGGTCTCACCATTGAGGTGCTGCGCACTCCGGGGCACACGCACGACTCGGTCAGTTTCGTGGCGAGCGCCGGTGACGAGCGCGTGGTGCTGACCGGGGACACGATCCTGGGCCGCGGCACGACCGTGGTCGCCTGGCCGGACGGGGATCTCGGCGACTACCTGGCCAGTCTTGAGCGGCTCTCGGCGTACCGTGGCGTCGTTGCTCTTCCGGGCCATGGCCCGGCGCTCGCCGACACCGGTGCGGCGGCCGCGTTCTATCACGCGCACCGGATCGCCCGGCTCGATCAGGTGCGGGACGCGGTGCGGGCCGGCGCGAGCACCGCGCCGGAGGTCGTCGCGCGCGTCTACGCCGACGTCGACCGCTCGCTGTGGTGGGCGGCCGAGTGGTCGGTCCGCGCGCAGCTCGACTACCTGCACGGACTCGACCGGGAATTCCCCAGCGGATCCGCCGGGTTGGACCCACCGTGACGTGTCCGGTGTGTGGGACGGTGGCGGTGCCGAACGCGCGGTTCTGCCACAACTGCGGTGCCGCGCTACCCGCCGTCGCCGATACCGCGGCCGCGCTGCCGGCGGCGGAACGCCGTGTCGTGACCGTGCTCTTCGGCGATCTCTCCGACTTCACCTCCTGGTCCGAGGAGGTCGACCCGGAGCGAGTCGGCGCGGTGACCGACCGGGTGATGGCCGCGCTGGCCGGTGCCGTGAAGACGTTCGGCGGCCACGTCGACAAGCTCACCGGTGACGGCATCATGGCGGTCTTCGGGGCGCCGGTGGCGCACGAGGACGACGCGGAACGCGCGGTCCGGGCCGCGCTCTCGATGCAGCGTGCGGTCCGCCGGGTGCTGGACGACGAACGCGGCGGCGGTGCCCCGCTCGGCCTGCGCGTCGGCCTGAACACCGGCGAGGTGGTCGCCGGCATCCAGGCGTCCCTGGAGTACACGGTCATCGGCGACACCGTGAACACCGCGGCCCGGCTCGCGGACGCGTCCGCGATCGGCGCGGTCTACGCGGGCGAGACGACCATGAACGCGACCCGGCACCTCGCGTCCTGGCGGCAGCTGCGCCCGCTCAAACTGAAGGGCAAGCGCCAGCCGGTCGCCGCGTTCGAGCTGCTCGGCCTGCGGGACGCGCCCGGCACCCGGTCCGGTCTCGGCGACGAGGCGCCGTTCGTGGGCCGCGAGGCGGAGCTGGGCCGGGTCGCCAGCCGGCTCGCCGAGGTGATCGACCGCAACGAGCCCGGCGTACTGATCATGACGGCCGAGGCCGGGATCGGTAAGACCCGGTTCGGCGCGGAGGCGGAACGGCTGGCCGCCGCGTTCGAGGGCACCGGCGGTGCCACCGTGCTCGCGGTCAAGTGCGCCGCGTTCGGCGAACGGCGCCGGCTGGCCCCGCTGGCCGACCTGGTGCGGTCCGCGATCGGCCTGCCGCATGAGCCGTTCACCGGCGCCACCCGGGCCGCGGTCGAGGAACGCGTCCGCCGGGTCGCCACCCGCCTGGCGAGGACGTCGCCGGACACGCCGGTCGCGGTGGACCCGCTGATGACGCTGCTCGGCTACGGCGACACGCAGACCGCAACCGGCACGCCGGACTGGTCCTCCCAGGACATCCCGGCGCCGCCGGACGCGGAGGTGCTGCCGGCCGCCGTGTCCGTGCTGCTCAGCGGGCTCGCCGCGGAGGCGCCGCTGTTCGTGGTGGTGGACGACCTGCACGACGCCACGCCGGAGACGATAGAGGCGCTCGGCGTGACGCTCGGCCGGCTGACCGGGCCGGTGCTGGTGCTGCTGCTCGGCCGGCCGGAACTGGTCCGGACCGCCGGCATCATGACCCGGATGTCCGAGGCCGAGGTCTACTCGCTGCCGCCGCTGCGCGGTGCGGACGCGTCCCGGCTGCTCACGTCCTATCTGGAGGGCGGGAAGCTGCCACCGGAGGACACCGACCGGCTGCTCGCCACCGCCCAGGGCAACCCGTTCTACCTGGCGGAGCTGGTCACGCTGCTGATGGAGCGCGGCGCGCTGAAGGCCGCGGTCGGCGCGAACGCGGCCGGCCGGTGGCGGCTCTCGGCCGGTTCGCTGGACCGGCAGCTGCTCTCCCGCGACCTCGCGGCCGTGCTCGCCGCGCGCATCGACGCGCTGCCCGCGGACGCGCGCGCGGTGCTGCGCGACGCCGCGGTGATCGGCGACCAGGTCGCCACGGCCACGCTGCACGCGCTGTGCGGGCGGCACCCGGGCGACTTCGAGCGAGCCGTGGAGGAGCTGCTGCAACGGCGCATGCTCACCCGTACCCGCGGGGGTTTCGCGTTCAGCACGCCACTGATGCGGGAGGCGGCCTACGCCGGGATCGGCAAGGCCGACCTGGCCGAGCGGCACTCGTTCCTGGCCCGCTGGGCCGCGGCCGAGGAGGACGAGGTGGAGCCGCTGCTGTCCAGCGGGTTCACCGGTCCGAGCGGCATGACCGAGGACGCGCGGGACCTGTTCATCGCGCACCACGTGGAGTCCGCGCTGCGGCTGGCGGACGCGGTCGGCCTGCGCACCGACTCGGACGTGCGCGACGTGGTGCCGCTCGGCGTGGCCGCGCTCAGCCGCGCCACCCGCCGCGCGCACGCGATGGGAGAGCCCGGCCTCGCGGTCGACTACGCGGAGCGCGCCACCGCGCTCGCCGACGACGCGCTCTCCGACATCGACCAGCTCGTGCACGCGAACGCGCTGATGCAGAACGGCCGGATCACCGAGGCGCTGGACCTGGCCGAGAAGCTCAGCGCGAACGCGGGCGACGACGCGGCCTGTCGGTCCGGCGCGCTGCTGATCGCGGGCCAGGCGCACCGGCTGCTCGGCGACGGCCAGCGCGCGGCCGGCGCCTGGGCGGAGGCGCTGGCCGTGGCCACGGACGCGGCGCTGCCGGCCGAGCGCGCGGAGGCGATGCGCCGGCTCGGCATGAACGACTTCTTCACCGGCCGGCTCAGCCAGGCCAGCAGCCGGTTCGCGGCCGCGTTCCAGGTCACCAAGACCGCGGGCGACCGGCACGGGCAGGCCTGGTCGCTGCAGGACCTGGCCTGGGTGACCACCGCGCGCGGTGACTTCGCCGGCAGCGAGGCGGTGCTGGACCGGGCCACGAAGCTGTTCGCGGAACTCGGCGACCCGGTCGGGCACGCGTGGGTACGCGGCACCACCGCGTTCTCCCGGCTGCTCGCCGGCCAGCTCGGCGAGGCACGGCGGCTGGCCGGGTCGTTCCTGCCGTTCGGCGAGCGGCTCGGCGAGGCCTGGGCGGTCGGCACGCTGCGGGCCGTGGACGCGTTCGCGGCGGCGGAACTGGGCGACCTGGTGGACGCGGACCATCAGGCGCGGGTGGCGTACCGGGACTTCAGCGAGATCTCCGACGACTGGGGGCGCGGGCTCGCGCTCTCCGTGCGCGGCGCGGTCGCGCGCGGCCTCGGGCAGTGGGAGCACGCGCACGACCTGCTCACCGACGCGCTCGGCTACAGCCAGCGCACCACCCACCCGTTGCTGCTCGGCATCGCCGGCACCATGCGCGGCTTCGTCCGGCTGCGGCTCGGCGACGTACCCGGCGCGGAGGCGGACGCGCGGTCGGTGCTGACCGCGGTGGAGCCGCACAACCCGCTGGCACCGGCGCAGGTCGGCCCGCGCGTGCTGCTCGCCGCGGTGCGGCTCACGGCCGGCGACGCGCTGACCGCGGTGGGCCTGCTCGCACCGATCGCGGCCAGCCGGGCGCCGTCGCTGCTGTTCTCCCGCCGGGACGCGGTCGCCACGTACGCGCAGGCGCTGCTGGCCGAGCGGCAGTCGATGCAGGCGCTGGACTGGGCGCGGCGCGCGGTGGCGATGCCGGCCGAGGACGTGCGCAGCGGCGTGCGCGCGCACCGGGTGCTGGCCGCCGCACTGCTGGCCAACGACGCGCCGGAGGAGGCGTGCGAGGCCGCGGCCGAGGCGGTACGGCTGGCGTACGCGAGCGAGCAGGTCAGCGAGCGGGCCGAGGCGGACGCGATGTTCGATCGTCTTCGTCCCGTATCGGATGATGACTTCACCCTGGAGCAACCGCTAGCCTGATCCGGCCATAGACCTTTGTGGAGGGATCGGATGAGGCTGCCCAGGTCGATAGCCGGGTGGACGATGGCCGTCTTCGGCATTCTGGCCATCATCATGGGTGCGACCGGCCTGATCCGGCCGGAGTCGATGCTGAGCAGCCTCGGCTTCGAGGTCGTGCCGGCCGCCGAGCGCTCCGCCGGCGACTACACGCTGGTGTTCATCACCGCGTCGTCGATGGCCAGCTTCAACATGGGCATCTACTACCTGGTCTCGGTCTGGACCGAGTGGCGGGCGTTCTACCTCTTCACCGTCGTGTTCCGGTTGGTGACGTTCACGGTGTTCACCACGCTGGTGCTCACCGGCGAGGCACCCGACCGGTTCTTCGGCGTCGCGGCCTGGGAGGGCGTCGGCGCGCTCGCGACCGGCATCGGCCTGTGGCTCGACCGGCGGCATCGCGTATTTTCTAATCCGTGACCGGCGACTCGGATCGGCCACCGCCGCCCGCGCCCGGGTCAGGCGGCAACGAACACGTGCCCGTCGTGCCCGGAATGACCGATCTGCGGAAGTTCGCCCGTGGCGGTTACGCCACGATCTACCGGGCCACGCAGATCTCCGTCGACCGCGAGGTCGCCATCAAGGTGGAGAACCGCGCGCTAGGCGACGACCGCGACCGCGCCCGCTTCCTCCGCGAGGCCCGCGCCGCCAGCCGCATGTCGTCCCACCCGCACGTGGTCGACCTGTTCGACGTGGGCGTGACGGCGGACGGGCACCCGTACCTGATCATGGAGCTGTGCGACGGCTCGTACGCCAACCGTGGCCCGCTGCCGGCCGGCCAGGTGCGCTCGGTGGGCATCAAGATCGCCGACGCGCTGGCGGACGCACACGCGGAACAGGTGCTGCACCGGGACGTGAAGCCGGCGAACATCCTGCACTCCAAGTTCAACGAGGCGGTGCTGGCCGACTTCGGGCTCGCCGTGCTGGCCGAGATGCGCGACCCGAACGTGACGCTGGAGGTGCTGACGCCGGCGTACGCACCGCCGGAGATGTTCCGGGCGTCCCGGCCGTCGGCTGCGGTGGACGTCTACGCACTGTGCGCGACGCTCTACGCGATGCTGCGGGGGAAGCCGCCGCGGTGGGAGAACGACCGGAACCCCAGCCTGCTCACCATCATGGACATGTTCAACCAGCCCATCCCGGACCTGCCGAACGTACCGGGCGAGCTGACGGCGGTACTGCGGCGGGGGATGACGAACGACCCCGCGTCCCGGCCGAGCGCGGAGCAGTTGCGGGACATGCTGTACGAGGTGCGGATGCCGGGTGCGGGTGCCAACGCTTATCCGAACCCGCGCCCCGAGGCCAACCACACCCCGCAGAACCGCCCCCCACGCCAGCCCGGCCGCGTCTACCACGGCGACACGTACACCCCGCCCCGCCCACCTCACGGCGACCCGCACCCGACGGTCCCCAACCCGGGCTTCCGCAGCTGGTTCCGCCGCCTGATGGGCTCCTGACACGAAGTGCACCGGTGCCGCCACCAAGCCGGAACGAAATCGACTCCGGTACGGCGGCACCGGCACGCTTATGCGGTCCTTCTTGTCCGTTCAGACGGCTTGATCGAACCCTTTCGGTAGCAATCCAGAAGCGACGGTGATCAAAGCCTGAGGGCTGTACAAGCTGGTATACGCTGCTCGGCAACCTGGAGCTTCGAGCGGAGGGCCGCTGCCGTGGCCGTTGCGAATCTCGTCTTCACCATCATTTCCAGCGTCGCGGCGGTGCTGACCGTGCTGCTGTCGGTGCGCTTCGTCCGGGAACGCAATCGGCCCAGCTGGCGCATCGTGGAGCAGACCATGAAGGAGTCGCTGGCGGAGATCCGGCGCTCCGGCTTCGACCCCGACGTGATCGTCGGAGTGGGACGCGGTGGTGCGATCGTCGCGGGCATGCTGGCCGGCAATCTGGGGCATCGGCCACTGTTCGTGATAGACACCGTGCTCGAGAAGAACGACGGCGTCAGCGAGGCACGCATTCGCTATCCCGACGTCATGCCGAGCCTCGCCGGGAAACGTATTCTGGTGGCCGTCGGAGAGCTATACTCCGGCGAAGATCTCAAGGTCGCCGTCAAGGCGGTGCGGGAACAATCACCGGCCTCCGTCAAGACGTTCTCGCTGTTCTCCCATCCGGCCACCGGCATCAAACCGGACTTCTGCGGGCACGAGACGAAACAGCCACTGAGCGCGCCGTGGCGGATGAGCGAGGAATACAGAGTGAGGCGCCTGTGAACGGCAGCAGCACGCCCCGGCCGCGCCGGGCGACGCTCGACGACGTGCGGTCGGTCGTGTACCTGCTCGAACTGATGCACGACGAGAACGCGACCGCACGCGACACCGGCCCGGAGGATGCCGCGCTGCTGGCCGAGATCCTGGCGCAGACCGGGCGCGAGCTGCTGGTCATCGAGGACCCGGACGGCCGGGTCGCGGGGACGGTCGACGTCGTCATCACCCGCAACCTCTCCCGGAACCGCAGCCCGTGGGCGATCGTGGAGAACCTGGTGGTACGCCCGGAGGAGCGCGGCAGGGGTTATGGCCGCGCGCTGATGGAGGAGGCGGCGAGGATCGCGACGGCCGCCGGCTGCTACAAGATCCAGCTCGTCTCCAACAACGCGCGCCGCGAGGCACACGGCCTCTACCGCTCGCTGGGCTTCAACGCCGACGTCTCCGGCTTCCGGCGGTATCTGAGCCCGGTCCGGCACTACTGAGCGGTCCGCCGACCGGTCGCATGCGAACGGCTCTCCCGTGTCGGCCGCTGATCTCTCCAGGCCAAGGGGCAAAACGGGGGAAGGTGCCTTGACGAGGCCATTCTCTCCGCGAGACTGGACAAATGGTCAAGACCCTGCGTCCACAGAGCTACAACGAGGTGTTCTACGTCGGGCACTACTTCCGCGAGGGGATCGCGGTCGTGATGGACCTGACCAGCCTGACGGACGAGGAGGCCACGCCGCTGGTCGACTTCGCGGCGGGCCTCATCGTCGGGCGAGGTGGGGAGATGGAACGTCTCGCCACCAAGATCTTTCTGCTGCGGCCGCCCGGCATGACCGAGGCAGATCTGCCGGACGTCCCGATCGTGGCGCCCCAGCCGATGTCCCGCGGCGGTCTATGAGCTAGGTCCTGTATCGAAGTGGATGGCCGGGCTGCGGCGAGGCCCACTTCGATACAGGGACCTAGAGCTGGAGCAGTCCGGTCTCCGCCTGGCCGCACGCGCGCTGTGCCGCCCGCCAGTGGCCGTCCATGTCCCGCGCGATCCCGACCAGGCGCTTCGCGTATTCCGTACGCTGGCTCGCGGAGATGGTTTTGATCTCCTCGCCGAGCTTCAGCGCGTTCTCCGCGTCGTCGGTCAGGCCGTTGACCGCGTCCCGCAGGTCGCCGTCGATGACCAGCAGCGCCGCGTGCTGCCGGGTGGCGTCGATCTCGTCCTGAAGCTGTTCCGCGCTCGCCGAACCGGTGGACGCGGTGCCGGCGGCCGTCGTCGTGGTCCGGTTGGCCGCGACCGCGGGTGTCCCGGTGGCGGTCTGCCCCGGGGTGGAGGCCGCCACCGCGCCGCACACCTGGTGCTTGGCGAACTCGTTCACGCCGAACGCCGCGCCGAAGCCGAGCATCACCACGGCCAGCGCGGTGACCGCGACCGGGCCCTTCCAGGAGCGGGTGGGCGGGGGTGCCCACATCGCCTGCGGCACCCGGCCGGGGGCGTAGTAGGCGTTGGTCAGCTCTTCGTACGGATTCGGGGGAGCGCCCGGCGGCTGCTCGGTCGTCATACGCCTGGTCACAATCGTCTGGGGGGGGACGGCGGGCACCCGGCAGTTCGGCACCCGAGCCGTCACCCTTAGAACTCCCGGCACGCAACCCAAAAGATCAAAGGCGGACCGGCATCACGACCGCGAACGAGTCCGGGCCGCGCAGCGCCAACGGCATGATCGGCCCGTCCAGTTCCAGCACGAGCTGTCCCGGCCCGCCCGCGTCCAGCGCCGCCAGCAGGAACTCCTGATTCACCGCGACCCGGTGCGGGCGATCCGGTGCGCCCGCCTCGACCGACCCGTCCGCACCGATGGTCAGCACCATCACGGTCGCGTTCTCGTGCCGCACCGTGGGCGCGGCCGCGACGTCCCGCCGCAGTGCCGCCGCGTCCACGCTGACCCGCAGCGGCTCCCCCGCCCTGGCCGCGAGCGCCCGCCGGTAGTCCGGGAACTCGCCGGGCGCCGGCGCCCCGCTCAACCCGTGCCCGCCGACCGCGAACGCGATCTCCGACGCGGACAGCGACATCCGTACCGGCGTGCCTGCGGCGAGCAGCGGCACCAGCGCGTCGACCAGCGGCAGCGGCGCGACCACGCCGGTGTCCGGGCCGGTCAGGTCGGTGAGCGGCACGTCCGCGATCGCCATCCGGTACCGGTCGGTGGCGACCAGCCGCAGCGCGCCGTCCAGCAGCTCGATGAGGACGCCGCTGAGCGTGGGCAGCTCCGGGTCGTTCCCGGCGGCGTAGCGGACGGCCGCGAGTGCGGCGCGCAACCCGTCGGCCGGGACGGTCAGTTCGGTCATGAGGTCCTCCACGAGATCCAGATCGCCGTCGATCATCCGGTGAATCCGGGAGAGCTCCCGCCGGGCGTCCGTCAGACCGTCCTCAAGGCGCCGTAGGTGCGCGTCGAGGAGCGCGTGCATGCCGGGCCGGTCGTCGTGCCGGTCCAGCATCGCGGTGATCTGCGACAGCGGCATGCCGACCCGGCGCAGCCCGGCCACCAGGCGCGCGGCCGGGACCTGGCCGGCCGCGTACCGCCGGTAGCCGTTGTGCGGGTCGACGAACGCGGGGCTGAGCACGCCGGCTCCGTCGTAGAAGCGCAGCGCGCTGATGGTCAGCCCGCTGGCCCGCGCCATCTCGCCGATCGTGCGCAGCTCGTCGTCGCTCTCCATGGCGAGGACTCTGATCCCTCGACCGGGTGGAGGGTCAAGCCACGCAGAACTCGTTGCCCTCGGGGTCGGCCATGGTGACCCAGGAGTGCGGTCCCTGCTGCCCGCGCCAGAGGAACGTGGCGCCGCGCGCGGTGAGCCGCTCGACCTCGGCCTCGCGCTTCTCGTCACCGACGCGCACGTCGAGGTGGACGCGGTTCTTCACGGTCTTCGCCTCGGGCGCGGTCTGGAACAGCACGCGCCGGTCGGTCGACGGGTGCCGGATGGCCGCGCCCGAGGCCCAGACCAGCGCGCCGTGATGCGTGGTGGTCTCGGCCTCGGTCGCGTACCCCTGGTCGATCATGGATTTGATGAATGTCGCGTCCTGCGGCTCGACGGTCCAGCCGAGCGTCTCCGCCCACCAGTCCGCCTGGGCGTGCGGGTTCGCGCTGTCGATCGCCACCTGGAAGTCGTATGCCATATCCCGGATCGTAGGGACAGCCTCCGACAATCAGGCCTCTTCCGACTGCACCGGCTGCTCGGCCAGCAGCGTGAACTTGAACTCGGTCGTCTGCGCGTCGGGATCGTCCTCGGCCGTCACCGTGTACGACTCGACTCGCACGCCGAGCCCGAGCGTGTCCGCGGCGGTCAGCGCCTCGGTCAACTCCTGCACGGTGTGGAAGTAGGCGGTGTAGATCTCGGTGGGCTCGTCGAGCACAACGTCGTCGGTCGTCATGTCGGCCGAGCCTAGATCCAGATTGGGCCGCGCGCTCGCTACACACCCTAAAGAGCGAGCCAGACCGTGGTGTCCGGCGGCAGCAGACCGTCCTCCAGCGGCCCGCTGGCCAGGCGCACGTCCCCGTCGAACGGCACCGGCACGGCCGACAGGTTGGCCACGCAGGCGAAGTCGCCGCGCCGGAACGCCAGCACGTCCGGCGCGGAGTCCAGCCAGACCAGCGGAGCGGCGGGGACAGACCGGCGCAGCCGCAGCGCGGACCGGTAGAGCGACAGCATCGACGCCGGGTCCGCGCGCTGTACCGCGACGGTCCGGTCCTTCCACGCGTGCGGTTGCGGCAGCCACGGCGTCCCGGCGCCGAACCCGAACGGCGGTTCCTCGCCCGACCAGGGCAGCGGCACCCGGCACCCGTCCCGGCCTGGGTCACGGTGGCCGGAGCGGTGCCACATCGGGTCCTGCCGGAGCGCCGGTGGGATGTCCTCGACCTCCTCCAGCCCGAGCTCCTCGCCCTGATAGAGGTAGGCGGCGCCGGGCAGCGCGAGGCTGAGCAGCGCGGCCGCGCGCGCCCGGACCGTACCGAGGCGCAGGTCGGTGGGGGTGCCCTCGCGCTTGGCCGCGAAGCTGAAGCCGGTCTCCGCGCGCCCGTAGCGGGTGACCGGCCGGGTCACGTCGTGGTTGGAGAGCACCCAGGTGGCGACCGCGCCGAGCGGCTCGTGCACGCGGATCGTCTCGTCGATGATCTCCCGCAACCGGGTCGCGTCCCACGGACTGCACAGAAACTCGAGGTTGAACGCGGAGTGCATCTCGTCCGGCCGCAGATACCGGGCGAATCGCTCGGGTGACGGGAGCCACACCTCGCCGATCAACGTCCGATCCCCGCCGTACGAGTCGATCAGCCGCCGCCACGAACGGTAGATCTCGTGCACGCCGTCGAGATCGTGGAACGGGTGCGGCGATCCCGGTGACACCGGCGGCAGCGCGGGGTCCTTGACCAGCAGCGCGGCCGAGTCGACCCGGAAGCCGTCCACGCCCCGGTCCAGCCAGAAGCGCAGGATGTCGAGGTGTTCCTCGCGTACCCGCGGGTGGTTCCAGTTGAGGTCCGGCTGTGCCTTGTCGAACAGGTGCAGGTACCAGGCGCCGTCCGCGGTCTGTGTCCAGGTCGGCCCGCCGAACTCGCCCTCCCAGTCGGTGGGCCGCGACGGGCCGGGCCGGAACCAGAACAGTTCCCGCTCCGGCGCGTCCGGGGAGGCCAACGCGGCCTGGAACCACGGATGCGCGGACGACACGTGGTTGGGCACGATGTCGATAATGATCTTCAGGCCGTGCGCATGCGCCTCGGCGATCAGCGTCTCCGCCTCCGCGAGCGTGCCGAAGATCGGCTCGATGTCCCGGTAGTCGGCCACGTCGTAGCCGGCGTCCGCCTGCGGCGACGGATACCACGGGCTGAACCAGATCGCGTCCACGCCGAGGTCGACCAGGTGGTCGAGGTGCGCGCGCACGCCCGCCAGGTCACCGATCCCGTCCCCGTTGCCGTCCGCGAAGCTGCGCGGGTAAACCTGGTAGATCACCGCGTCACGCCACCATGTGCTCACGTGTCAACCCTTCATTGCCCCGGCCGAGAGGCCCCCGATGATGCTGCGCTGGAAGATCAGAAAGATGACGATCATCGGGACGCTGGCGATCACCAGGCCCGCGAGCATCATGTTCAACGGCACCTGGCTGGTCAGCGACAGCCGGGACAGCGCCACGCTGAGCGTCTGCGCGGCCGGTTCCGGCAGCACCAGCAGCGGCCAGAGGAAGTCCTTCCAGATGCCGATGATCGCGAAGATCGAGACCACACCGAGCACCGGGCGGGACAGCGGCAGCACCACCGACCACAGCACCCGCAGCCGGCCCGCGCCGTCGATCGCGGCCGCGTCCAGCAGGTCGTTCGGGATCTGGTCGAAGAACCGCTTCAGCACGTAGATGTTGAACGCGTTCGCCACCGCGGGCAGCCACAGTGCCCACGGCGTGTTCAGCAGGTTCACGCCGAGCAGCGGCACGTCCGTCACGGTCAGGTAGGCGGGGATGAGCAGCGCGGACGCGGGCAGCATCAGACTGGCCAGCATGCCGCCAAGGATCACGTTGCCCAGCACCGGCCGTAGCTTGGACAGCGCGTACGCCACCGCCACGTCCAGGACCAGGATGAACAGCCAGCCGCCGAACGCGTAGACCACGGTGTTGGCGAAGTAGCGGGCGATCTCCATCCGGCTCCACGCGTCCGCGTAGGACGCCGGCTGGAAGCTCTCCGGAATCAGCGTGGGAATCGGCTGGGCCAGCTCGACCGGCGTTTTCAGCGCGCCGGTCACCATCCAGTAGACCGGGAACAGGAACGCCAGCGTGAACGCGATCGTCACGGCGCCGAGCACGAAGAAATAGAGCGCGCGGTGCCGGCGGATCTCCGTCTCCGAGATGAGCGTGCGCATCAGGACTCCTGGCTTCGGGTGAGCCGCAGATAGACCGCGGAGAACGCGGCCAGCACCACGAACAGCGTCACGCTCATCGCGGCGGCCAGGCCGAAGTCGTTGTTCACCGTGAACGCGTACCGGTAGATCAGCACCATCACCGTGATGGTGTCCGGA
This sequence comes from Catenuloplanes indicus, assembly GCF_030813715.1. NCBI lineage: Bacteria > Bacillati > Actinomycetota > Actinomycetes > Micromonosporales > Micromonosporaceae > Catenuloplanes > Catenuloplanes indicus. The sequence continues at coordinate 5,152,679 of NZ_JAUSUZ010000001.1, read as the reverse complement.
TTCGTGGTGCCGGTCAGCTGATAGGGCTCGATGAAGACCTGCATGGTCGCGATGATCTGCAACAGCAGCAGCACCAGCATCAGGAACCGCAACTGCGGAACGGTCACGTGCCACAGCCGCTGCCAGACCGACGCGCCGTCCAGTTCCGCCGCCTCGTACAGCTCCCCCGGAATGCCCTGCAACCCCGCGAGGTACATCAGCGTGGCGCCGCCCAGGTTCGCCCACGTCGACACCAGCACCAGCGAGAACAGCGCGGTGCTCGGCGACTGTGTCCACTGCGAGGTGGGCAGGCCCACGCCGGAGAGAATCGTGTTGAACAGCCCGTTCCCCGGGTCGTAGAAATAGCGCCAGAGCAGCACCACCACGATCGGCGGCAGCATCACCGGCAGATAGACCGCGACCCGGAAGAATCCTTTCAGGTGCCGCAGCTCGTTCAGCAGGATCGCCAGGAACAGCGGCACCAGATAGCCGAGGACCAGCGCGAGGCCGGTGAAGACGAGCGTGTTCCGCCACGCGGTCCAGAACAGCGGGTCCGTGAACAGCAGAGCGTAGTTCTCGGTGCCGACCCAATAGGGATCGGTCACGAAGTTGTCCTGCTGGAAGCTCAGGACGATGCCGCGGACCAGCGGGTACCAGGAGAACAGCGCGAAACACGCGAGCCCGCCGGCCATGAACGCATAGGCCAGCAGATTGTCGCCGATCACCCGCCGCAGCCGCCCGCTGCGCGGCAGTCTTCCCGGATCGGGCGGGCTGAGCCGCTGGGTCCGTTCCGCGGCCGACAGGACCGCCATCGTGGTCACCTTTCCTTCACAAGCCATTCAGCGGTACGGGACGGAGGCCGGGCGGCGTTCCTGACGGGTGCGGCGGCCGGTGGGGCCGCCGGCGCTCCGACGGCCCCACCGCCGTCACCTGACGGACGCCAGGATCTGGTTGACCTGCGTCTCCGCGTCCGCGAGGAGCTGGTCCACGTTCGCATTGCGGTCGGTGAGCACCTTCTGCATCGCCACGTCCAGCACCGCGTAGATCTGCTGCGCGTTCGGCGGCTCCAGCTTCACCGGGATGCTCGGCATCGCGGCCTTGAACGGCGCGTAGTTCTGCTGCGGCACGTTCGCGTACTTCGCGTCCGCGGTCTCCTGCAACTGTGCGGCCGCACCCGTGAAGATCGCCGGCTCCGGCAGCCCGACCGGGTTCTTGTTGTCCGCGGCCCACTTGTTCTCCGCATCGAACCGCTCCGCGCTGGTGAACCAGAACGTCAGCCACTTCAGGCCGGCCCTGATCTTCGCGGGCGAGGCCTTCGCGTTGAACATGTAGCCCTCGCCGCCGCCGAGCGTGCCCGCGCCGCCCGGGATCGGGCCGAGCCCGTACGTCTCGTACCTGCCCTTGTACTGGTTGACGATCGTCGGGATGTTGTCCGCGGTCGCCACGTACATGCCGAGCTTGCCGGAGCCCATCATCTGGAGCAGGTCGGCCCACTCCAGCAGTTGCCGCTCACCCATCGAGTTGTCGGTCCAGCGCATGTCCTTGAGCTGCTGCAGGACCTGCCGGCCCGGCGGCCCGTTGAAAGCGGCCTTCCAGGTGCCGCCGTCGTTCACCGCGACCTCGCCGCCGAGCGAGTAGATCTCCGTGGTGAAGTGCCAGCCGCCGGTGTTGCTCTTCGAGTAGTCGCCGTAGCCCACGTGCCCGTCGCCGAGTGCGGTGATCTTCTTGGCCGCCTCCCGCACGCCGGCCCAGGTGCGCGGCGGGTTCTCCGGGTCGAGCCCGGCCTTGGTGAACAGCTCGCGGTTGTAGAGCAGACCCATCGAATAGTTCTTGTACGGCAGGCCGTAGGTGGCGCCCTTGTCGTCCTGGAAGACGCGCAGCACCTCCGGCTTGATCTGCGAGGTGACCGGGAAGTCGCCCAGGTAGTCGCTGATGTTCGCCACCTGCCGCTTGGCGATCAGGGTGGCCGGGTCGGTGAAGTAGACGTAGAAGACGTCCTCGAGCTGACCGCCGGCGAGCTTCGCGGCGAACGTCTGCGGGTCCATCTTCCCCTCGCGCGGGTCGAGGTCGATATCCGGATTCAGCTTCTCGAACTCGGCCACGTTGTCGAGAAAGCGCTGGTGGGTGGCGGCCTCGGTGGCCGGCGGCAGGCCGTTGATCACCAGGGTGACCTTGCCGCCGTCCTCGGTGTCGTCGCTGCTACCGGCACCGCACGCGGTGGTGCCGAATCCGAGCCCGACGACCAGCAGGAGCCCGAGAGTCGTCCGCATCCGATGTGTGCCCATGGGAACGGACCCCTTCCTGGGGTGAAGTTCAGTCGTTGTCACGCCGTGTTTCGTGTCGATGACGATACAAACACCAACCATTGACCGCAAGAACCGCACAACATCAAGAAAATTTCAGACGACACGGCCCGGCGGCGCGCGAAACGGCCCACGGTCAGCAGACCGTGGGCCGTTCGTGCGGGTTTGTTACTAGCTCCTCGGTGCCGGTGCGGTCGAGCTGCGCACCACCAGTTCCGGCTCGAACAGCAGCTCGTCCGCCGCGATCACCGCACCGTTGATCTGCTGCACCAGCAGCTCCACCACGTACTGCCCCATCGCCTCGATCGGCTGGCGCACCGTGGTCAGTGGCGGGTCCACGCTGTTCATCAGCGCGGAGTCGTCGAACCCGACCACGGAAACGTCCTGCGGCACCCGCAGCCCGAGCCGGCGCACCGCACGGACCGCCCCCAGCGCCAGCACGTCGCTCGCGCACAGGATGCCGGTGACGCCCCGCTTCACCAGCTTCGCCGCGGCGGCCCGCCCGCCCTCGGTGGAGAAGCTCGACCGCTCCACGTCCAGCCGGACCCGCCCGTCGTGCGCCGCCACCGCGGACTCGGCCGCGGCCAGCTTCCGCCGGGACGGCACGTGGTCGGCCGGCCCGAGCAGCGCGCCGATCCGGGTGTGCCCGAGCGACACCAGATGGGCGAGCCCTTGCTCGACCGCCTCCGCGTCGTCCGTGGACACCAGCGGGAAGCCGAGCCCGTCGACGCCCGCGTTGACCAGCACGGCCGGCAGGCCACGGTCGGTCAGCTTCCGGTAGTGCTCGTGCGACGCGTCCGCCATCGCATAGTTGCCACCGGCGAAGATGACGCCGGAGACCTGGTGCTCCAGCAGCATGTCCAGGAACTCGACCTCGGAGACGCCGCCGATCGTGCGCGCGCACAGCACCGGTGAGAAGCCCCGCTGCACCAGCGCGCCGGTCACCGCCTCGGCCAGCGCGGGGAATATCGGGTTCTGCAGCTCGGGCAGAACCAGGCCGACCAGCCGGGCTCGCTCGCCGCGAAGCTTCGTCGGCCGCTCGTAGCCGAGCACGTCGAGCGCGGTCAGTACCGCGATGCGGGTCGTCTCGGAGACTCCCTCGCGCCCGTTCAGCACCCGGCTCACGGTTGCCTCGCTGACGCCGGCCTTCTTCGCCACCTCGGTCAGTCGTCTCGTCACGGCCGCAATCCTACGCGCCCTGTTACGAAAGAACCGAACCGTTTCTCGTCGGTTGACTGAAAGCCGACGTCAGCTGCATGAAAGATCAGTCAAGCGCCTTGACGGCCTCGTGGATGGCACGGTGGAACGTCGGGTACGCGTAGATCATGTTCCGAAGGCGCTCCACCGGCACCTCGCCGTGCACCGCCACGGCCAGACCGCTCAACACCTCACCGCCGGTCACCCCCGCGGACGTGGCACCGACCAGCACACCCCGGTCCACGTCCTCGACCACCTTGATCACACCCGCGTTGCCCGGCCCGTGGATGAAACCGCGCGACGACGCGGACACGTCCGTCATCCCGACCCGCACGTTCAGCCCGCGCTCCCGCGCCTGACGCTCGGTCAGCCCGACCGCGCCGACCTCCGGGTCCGTGAACGTCACCCGCGGCAGCGCCCGGTAGTCCGCACCCGGCCCACCCTGGCCCAGAATGTCCCGCACCACGATGTCCGCCTGGTACATCGCCATGTGCGTGAACCCACCCTTGCCGGTCACGTCGCCGATCGCCCACACGTTCTCACCCGCGCGCAGCCGGTCGTCGACCTCGATGAACCGGCCGGACGCGTCCACACCCACCTCGTCCAGGCCCAGCTCACCCAGCTCCGCCCTCCGGCCCAGCGCCACCAGGAGCTTCACCGCGGACACCTCGGCGCCGTCGGACAGGCCCACCACGAAACGGGCCCCGTCGTGCCGGACGCGCTCCGCCCGTACCCCCGTGTGGATCTGGACGTTGTCGGCCCGCAGGGCCGTCGCCACCACCTCGGAGGCCTCCGGCTCCTCGGCGGCCAGCACCCGGTCCGCGCCCTCCACCAGGGTCACCTGCACGCCGAAGCGCGCGAACACCTGGGCGAACTCGACGCCGATCGCGCCGCCACCCAGAATCACCAGCGACGGCGGCAGCTGCTCGACCTCGACCGCGTCCCGGTTCGTCCAGAACGGCGTGCCGGCCAGCCCGTCGATCGGCGGCACCACCGGCGCCGTCCCGGTCGCGATCACGATGCCGCGCTGCGCCACGAACTCGGCGGTGCCGACCCGCACCCGGTTCGGCCCGACGATCTGCGCCGTGCCGCGCTCGAACCGCCCGCCCTTCCCCGTGAACCGGTCCACCGCCACCTTGTCGTTCCAGGTGTCGGTCGCCTCCTCACGGATCCGCTTCGCCACCGGCGCCCAGTCCGCCGTGACGGTCGACCGCCCCGCGAGCTGCGCCACCCGGCGTGCCTCGACCAGCGCGTTCCCCGCCCGGATCATCATCTTCGTCGGGATGCACCCGTAGTACGGACACTCGCCGCCCACCAGCCGGCTCTCGATGCCCACCACGCTGAGACCGGCCGCGGCCAGCCGGCCACCCGCCTCCTCACCGCCCACACCGAGCCCGACAACGACCACATCGACCTGCTCCGGCTGCCCCATGACCGTCAGCATGCCACCCGCGCTCACCCGCCGTCTTGTAGCGTCTCCCACCGTGATCCCGTTGCACGGCCGCGTTTCGCTCCCCTTCGCACCATTGCGCAGCGCCTTCTCCGCGCTGCTCGGCTCCGGCGCGGAAACCGGCGCGGCCCTCACCGTCATCCACGACGGCACCGTCGTGGCCGAGCTGTACGGCGGATGGCGGGACGCCGGCCTTTCCGAGCCGTGGACGCCGGACACGCTGGCCGGCGTCTACTCCGTCGGCAAGCCGGTGGCCGCGCTGTGCGTGCTGCTACTGGTCGCGCGCGGCCGCCTGGACCTGGACGACCCGGTGACCCGCCACTGGCCGTCATTCAGCGTGCCGTCGGTCACCGTCCGCCAGCTGCTCGACCACACGGCCGGTCTGGTCGCGTTCCCGCCCGGCCTGCCCGCCACCGCGTTCGCCGACTGGGACCTGCTCACGTCCTCGCTGGCGGCCACGCCACCGGCCTGGGAGCCCGGGACGGTGGCGGGCGAGTTCGCGCTGACCTACGGACATCCGCTCGGCGAGCTGGTGCGGCGGGTCGACGGCCGCACGCTCGGCACGTTCCTGCGGGAGGAGATCGCCGTACCGTGGGATCTGGATCTGGCCTTCGGCCTGTCCCCGTCGCAGATCGCGCGATGCGCCGACCTGGTCCCGGCGTGGCCCGCTGATCCACTGGGCGAGCCCGGCAGCTGGAAACACCGAGCCCTCTCCTCCCCGCCGGCGCGACCTCCGCGGCGGTCGTCAACGGTCCACTGTGGCGCACTACCGAGATTCCCGCCGTCAACCTGCACAGCACGGCGACCGCGCTGGCCCGCCTCTACTCGCTCCTCCCCGAGATCCTCCCGCCGAGCCTGATGACCTCACTGACGACCGCGTCCTACACCGGTTTCGACGTCGTCCTGAACCGCGACGTCAGCTGGACCCTCGGCATGCAGCTGGAACCGGACGGCAGCTGGGGAATGGGCGGGATAGGTGGGAGTTGCGCTTTCACCGACCCCACCCGCAACTACTCCTTCGCCTACGTCACCCACCACTTGTCCGACTCCCACCGAGTCGACCACTTGGTCGACACCCTCAACGAACTCCTTTGAGTTATCCGCTCACATCAGCGCACATAATCGATTATGTTTGACAGCTGATAGCGCCGGCCGGCGGTCACGGCTGGGCGGCCCTCACCAAGGATTCCCGCATCCGTCAGCGCCCGGTCGAACGTGACGCGGTGACCACCCACGGCGTGCTGCTCTTCGCCCTGGCGAACGCCAACCTCGGCTTCACCGACATGGCCGGCGCGCTGCTGGCCGCGATGCCGCGTATCCAGGCAGCCTGCGAGGCCGCCACGAGCGGCGGAATTGGGTGGTCCAGCGCGACGGCTCACTGCGGCACTGCTGGCCTCCAGCCTCGTCGTCCGCACCCAGCGTCGAATGAGGACCTGCGGCGGGACACGCCGACGCTGACTGTCGCATGGGCGATAAAAGCCACGAACAGGCTAAACCGACACGCCGTACACCTCTCGGCTCTAAGCCGAGAACCAGCCGCCGACCTGCGGCTCCTGGGCACCGGACCGCGCTGATCGCTACCGGTGCAACCGATGCCACTCAGCGTGATCGAACGGCAGAGTTGCATCCCGGCACACCGATCACGGGAGGCAACACACGATGCGCAGCAACACCAGCCAGCACCGGCGCTGGGCCGGCCTCGCCGGCATGGCGCTCGTCGCTCTCTCCGCGGTCGTGTCCGTCGGCGCGGTCGTCGGCACCGCGGCAGCGGGTGTCGGTTATCAGCGCTCCACGATCGTCGAAGTTGGGGTGATCGCGAGCATGCCGGCGTCAGCCACCCCCGGTGCGAGCTTTCGCGCCAGCACGGACGAGTCCATACCCGCTTCTCTCCGCGCAGTGGAGAGCACTACTGCGCCCGTCCCGTCGGCTGAGGGAACCAAAACCGCGGCTCCCGAAACCGTGCATGAGCCTCGAATCGCCCCCACGGAGTCACCTCACACGAATGAGGTCACACAAGGGCCAGAGCTAGCGCCGACACCCCCGGCGGAGGCGGCCGCAACTCCCGATGCGGAGTTGCCTGAGCCCGGCACCTCAACTCTTTAACGCCTTCCGCTGCCGGTAGGCACCTGCCGTTCCCGACCCAATCTTCAGCAGAGGAGACCACCATGTCCAAGTCCAAGAAGCGCGGCACCACCATCGCAGTGGCCGGCGCCGTCGCTGCGGTAGCCATCGGCGGCGGCGTCGCCTGGGCAGCTTTCACCAAGGACTCGTCTGCAACTGCCGCAGGCGCCGGCGGCAAGTTGAAGCCGCTCACCACCGTCAGCGCTACAACTGTTTACGAGGGGAATCAGACGGCGCTGTGGCCGAAGCACCCCGCCGACGTCCGAATCGTCGTGTCGAATCCGAATGAGATTGATCTGGTCGTCAAAACGGTCACCCTGCGGGCACAGAACGGCATCGAGGCCACCGGCGCCACCCCAGACGAATGCGAGACCCAGATCGAAGCGATCGCAACCCTGCCGGCGGGCCCGATCGTCGTACGGGCCGACGAGTCGGCGGAGGTCGTCCTCACCGACGCCATCCAGTTCAAGGAGCCCGAACAAGGCGGTACGAATGACGCCTGCCAGGGCGCCACTTTCAAGACCTACTGGACTATCACGGGTGAGAACCAGTGACGCCCGTCACGGCATCAAGTTCGGCTCACAACGGACGGTAGCTCTCGCCCCCCGTTGAGGGGAGTCACCCTGACCTGGAGGCCCGCGCCCTCTCTCTGGCGGCGCGGGCCTCCAGCGTTCAGCTCAGGTCGTCGCAGAGGTTTTGGCGGATGCGGTAGGCGCCGGAGACGGTGCGGTGGTTGTCCGGGGAGATGTCGAGGCGCCAGGCGGGGCCGTCGATGACGTAGTAGCCGCGGGGGAGGTTGCCCTGGCCCTCGCGGAAGCCGACCATCAGTGGGCCGTGGGCCAGGTGCGTGGTGGAACCGTCGTCGTGGTGGATGGCCATGCCGCTCGCGCTGGCGTCACCGTCCACGGTTGCTCCGGTGGCGACGTTGGTCAGGCGGTAGATCAGTGGGCCGAACGCGGCCTCGATCCGCGGCGTACCGTCCGGCTCGGTGGTCAGGACCTTGTAGTAGACCTCGTCCACGATCGGCTCGCCGTGAACGTGGAACACGCAGTAGTGCGGGCCGGCCGGGTAGTCGAGCGGCGGGCTGGGGATTCGCACCCACCCGGAGCCGCCCGTTCGGCCGGCGGCGGCATCGGCGCCGAGACCGTCCGGCTTGTGGGCATGAGCGGGTGAGACACCGGGATCGCCGCCCAGCTGTGCCGGCTGCTCGCCGGGCACGGCGTGCCCGTGGCGGGCGCGCAGGACCCGATGGAGGTTCTCCGCTACGCGGCGGCGCTCGGCCGGCCGGCGCTCACCCGCATGGTCGAGGACGCGCTGTGCGCGGCCGAGCTGAGAGCGGCCGGTGGCGCGGTGCCGACGCCGTTCGCCCGGGAACTGATCATGGCGGCACACCGGACCGGACGCCGGACCGCGATCGTCTCGAACAACTCCGCCGCCGCATGCACGGCCTATCTCACCGCGCACGGGCTGGAGCGGTTCGTGCATCCGATCGTCGGCCGGGCGTACGCCGATCCCGCCCGCATGAAGCCCGACCCGGCCCCGGTGCTCGCCGCCATGCGCGAGCTGGATGCGGAGCCGGGCGAGTGTGTCCTGATCGGCGACTCGGTCAGCGACGTCACCGCCGCGCGCCGGGCCGGTGTCGCGGCGATCGCCTACGCCAACAAGCCCGGCAAGGCCGGCCGGCTCGCGGCCGCCGACGTCGTCGTGCACGGGATCGACCGGATCGTGGCCGCCGTCGAGGCGACCTGATCCGCGGGCGTTGCTCAGCTCAGCGCAGCGCAGAGGTCCTTCCGGATCCGCCACGCGCCGGACAGGCTGCGGTAGTTACCGGCGGAGATGTGCAGCGTCCAGGCGGGGCCGTCGATGACGTAGAAGCCGCGCGGCAGCGTGCCACGTCCCTCCCGGAAGCCGACCATCAGCGGGCCGCTGACGCGGTACGTCAGCGCGCCGTCGTCATGGTGCGTGATCACGCCGCTGGCACTCGCGTCGCCGCGGGTGGTCGCGCCCGTGGAAAGGTTGGTCACCACGAAGACGAGGGGGCCGAACGCGGCCTCGGTCCGCGGCGTACCGTCCGGCTTGGTGGTCAGGGTCTTGTAGTAGACCTCGTCCACGACCGGCTCGCCGTGCAGCGCGAAGTCGCAGGTGAGACCGGCCGGATAGTCGTACGGCGGGCTGGGGATCCGCACCCAGCCGGAGCCGGGCGGTGCGGTGGCGTGTGCGGGCGTGCCGACCGTGAGGGCGATCAGAGCGCCCACCACGAGGATACTGAACAACCGGCGCATGGTTACCTCCATCGAGTGCCTGACGCAGAAACGCGATGGAGGTCGATCGAGGTTGGAAAAGAAAAACGCCGACCTGCGTTGCCGCTGTTCGACGTTCAAATAGCCCGGCGAAAGGCTATGTGGCCAGGGGCGGGGTCGAACCGCCGACCTTCCGATTTTCAGGACCAAGATCGACTGTTCAGCAACGTCCGCGGGGGTACGTCAGCGCAGGTCGCGCGACTTTGGCATACACACACGATCGAGTGCGAACGCGCGCGAACGAGACCAAGTCTGAGACCACGACATCTCGCCACGCTCGGCTGAGCTGTGGCCGTCTCACGCCTGACCGAATCAAGATTGCCAATCGACTTGATCTACACCGATCGCTGTTGATCGTGAGTCAGCCGCCAATGCTGTTGCCCCATTTCGCTCCGCCGCGCCCAGCGCGCGAGCGACCTTGCTGGTCAGCTCCTCCAGTAGCTTGGATGAGCAGAACCCGCAGCTCGGCCGCCACGCCGGCATGCCCCACTCCAGATGGATCTCAACCGCCATAATGCGTTCGGGAGCGACCCGCGAGCAACGAGCACAACATCGCGGTCGCGGCTCGCCGAGCGGCGCACGCTACATACTACAAACCGTCCCTCCGTTCATCGGTTGAGACGGGCTACTTCGGATCCTGCGTCGTCATAAGCGGCAACATAATCAATATTATCAGAGCTTACGCCGCCCTCCGTGGACGCCCAAACAGCATAAGCACCAACTTGTAGGTCAGCAGTGTTCGGTAAACGCCGTACGCTAGCGAGATACACCCTTCCGTTGAACGCAATTTCCACGTTCTCAATAGAGCCTCGACTGATGCCGAAAAGAAAGACGTTCCTGGAGTCCAAAGACGGTGGCACCGAGTGAAAGTCAGGGAAGCCTGATAGCGCTGGCGAATCATCGTTGAAGAAGCCTTGCATGACACCAAGACATGCCGAGTTTGCTTTCAGTGCATCCGAGGCTTCGTCAAATGACCCTTGCGTTGCCGCGAAGCAGACGTTGCGATTACTGGAGAGCCAGGTCCGAATGGACCAACCAGGAACCACACTATCAAGCTCGGCGCCTTGCTCTGCATTCGCAATAGAGACCGTTTCACCAGCACGATCTTCGCCGGTATCACTGAATGAGCTTACCGCACACGACGACAGAATCAGCTGCACAGCAAGAAAGGTGGTCACGGCACCAGCCGCCAGTGACCACCTTCTTGCACCAAGATCACTACTTAGACGACTGTCTATCACTACCTCAGCATCTCAGACGCCGCAACGTCGCGCAAGAGGCCTGTTGAGGCACTTACATGCACGGCCCAGGGAGACAGACGATCCTCCAGCCGATCCTCCAAGCCAACGAAGATGAACTGGCGTTGGCAGCTCGAAGAGTAACGGCGTTCGCGGCATGCCGACTATCGCTTGGCCCTCCCGTACTAGCGCCGTACCATTCAGTTTTGTGGAAAAGCTGATTCGCCGTAACGGTCCATCCATTATCGCACAGCTGGGTTGAGACGTTCACCTCAACCACGTAGGACAAGCCCAACGTAATCACGTTGCAATTCTGTCCATTTATGCTAGATTGCGGGGTGAACTCAATCAGATCACCATTGTTATTGTCCACCGTAAACTGGAACTGCGTATAACCCCTCTGCAGCTCCGCGCCACCGCCAAGCACTCCGGTGCCCCACCCATGCGCCAGGCTCGAATTCGCGGAGTACCAGTTGTTCGGATCCTGGTCGGGCGTCGCATACATAGCCCGACAACCCCACCACTCGTATCTGTCATCCGGCAGGTGGTCCTCGGCATAAAGGCATTCAGAGTTGATTATGTCAGGATTATCCAAAGCCTTGGCTTCGACGTCTAGCCGCTCCTGCTCGCGCCTAGCCTCAGCTACTGGGAATCCAGCAGCTAGCGCGTCAGCGAAAATACTTCTACCAGATTCCCTGTACTTCTGAGCTGCATCGTCAGCGGGCTCGGCCATTTGCATGGCCAGCTCAGCCCAGCGGTCAATTGCGGCGCCTTTGCCGTCCTCGGCAAGAGAGGGACTCTCACCAAAAGTGACGCGCGTACCTGGCTGAGTAATCGCAGTGACCCCATTGGAGTATCTCAGGCGTACCGCCGATCCGCCAAAAATACTCTCTGAACTTTCCAAGATAGCCGATGTCCACCTGCCATCACTGCTCGACACGCCCGCCACCGCAGGGGACGAACCAAGCCCCAAAATGGCCACCGTTACGATTCCGGTAGCTATTCTCCAAGTTTTCATACAACCCACCTCGCGAATCGGGCACACCGAAGGTTGACGCATTAAGCATCTGAGCGGAGGTAATTGCACGAGATCTCGTAGTCACTAAAAGGTAGAGATTGCCCACAAAGCGCCGGCTCGCTAACAGTATCCAGGCGACTGAAGATCGTCAATGGTCCAAAGTTGAGAACTTGCCGCTTGTCGCTTACTAGAAAATTATGCAGTACAGACGTCACATCCGAATCCCAGCTCAGGCCCCAACCGGCAACCCTCATGGGCCAACGCGTGGCACACCTCACGCCAACGGAGTTGAGGTTGCCAATCGGCTTGATCTACACCGATCGTTGTTGATCGTGAGTCTGCCACCCATGCCGTCACCCCATTTCTCTCCGCCGCCCCCAGCGCCGCGCCGATCGCGTTCTCGCTCGGTTGTCGTCGCGCTGTGTCTAGCGCTACCCGCGCTGCTGTGCTTCGGTCTCGCGTCTGTTCCTGTCGTGTGGTTCGTGCGGGAGACTTGGGCTGCCGGGCAGGGCGAGGCTTCCCCCGCTGCGGCAGTCACCGTGTATCTCTACGCCCTTCAGAGCGAGGAGGAGCTTGGTGTAGGCCGGGTGCTCGCCGGACACCGGCGGGACGAACTACTCAAGCAGTGGCAGGACTACCTCAGGGAGTTGGACCGCGCGACGCGTCCATCGCGACTTGAGTGGAACTACGGAGATTTCCGTGATCGCGATGCAACAGGCGACAGCGCAACGGTTCCCGCCCACGTTGCGGGCGTGTGGTGGACCGGGGAGGCTGGCCTTCGAGTGCGCGGCGAGCCGCATCTCTGGAGCTTCGAGACGCGTCGTGATGCGGGAGGTTGGCGGATCTGGTCTGCCGAACTGCCAGCCTGGTGCGGGGTTCACGTCAGGGTTGACGCCTGTGTCTAACCGGGCGGCTGAGCCCCTGCCGCCCGCGCTGCGGGTATGGCGTTCGCTCGCACGTCAACGGTGCGCAACCCCCCTGGGTCGGTGCGCGCATGCCGGCATAGACCCTCGATGCGCCACCACGTTCCATCCGGCAAGGTCCCCCTCGACCGAATGGCCTGCACCTCAATGACGAGCGGGCCGGTCCCAAACTTGTAGTCTGCATCGGCAAGGAGCAGCACATCCCCGATGCGAGGCTCGCTCGGGTCTGCTGGCACTCGCCTTGATCCCGCCACGGCATCCCCCTGGAAGACGGCTGACGGGGGCCGGGCCTCCAGGCGCCGACCCCCGCCGCTTCTGATGGCCGGTGCTACACGCTCGGTACGTATCACCAGGCCAAGGCTTAGAGTAGTCAACTTGTATAGCTTCGTATAGCAACAACCCTGAACGTTCATAATCGTAGTTGCCGGTACCGGCTCTGTCGTGATCAACTAGCGTCGGCTACGTGATCGAACCGGACGGACCCGTACCGATCTATCTACAGCTCGCCGAGATTCTCGCTGAGCGAATCCAGCGTGGGGAATGGCCACCCAACCGACCTATTCCGAGCGAAACTCAGCTTACGCAAGAGTTCGGCATAGCCCGAAATACTGCACGGAAGGCTATCGCCGTACTGCGCGAACGCGGACTGGTCTTCACGGTCCCTCAGCGCGGCACCTATGTTTCACCGAAGGATGGCAGCTAGCTTCTGCGCATGTCGACCTGTCGTTGAAATAGCGCGCCAGAACCACGATGGGGCAACTCGACGGTGCGGATATGCGTAAAGCCTTGCTTGCGGTAATAGTCGTGCAGCTTCTCATTCGTGCGCCACGCGTCGAGCCTAAGCCATTTCCGTTCATGGTCGACGGCTAACGACTCGGCGAAATCGAGCAACTGACCGCCGATGTTGCGCCCTGATGCCTCGCGGTCAATTACCATTCGATGCACGTAGAGAGCATCCTCGGGACCATCCTCCGGTTGCCAAAATTCGGGATCAGCGTATTCGTCAACGGTAGCTGTGCCTACCACTCGGCCGGATTCCTCTGCCACAAGACACCCCCCGCGGTTGATCGCATCCTCGAAGATGCCCCGAACTCTGGCCTCAGAGTTTTTCGCCCACTGATCGGACCCCTGTTGAGCTAGCCACCGCTGGGCCGCCTGGTAAATCTCTACCAGGGCATCCACATCAGAGATTCGGCCGGCACGGATGACGAGTGGCTCACTACTCACTGCGCTTCGCCTCCATGCCATCGCGCTCGTAGACGATGACATGCCGGTCACCGGGCAAGATGTTGACCACCACGCGTACGGGCGTGCCGTCATCCGCTAGGCCGGTGCAGATATGGCAGGCAATCGGCGTTCCCGGACCCAATTCCAGACGTTGAACCTCATCCGGCGTGGGCATCCGCACGTAAATCTCATCAAGCGTTCGCGCTTGCGGGTAACCCGCCTCGCGCAAGACCTCATTCGCACCGCGCGCAATGTCGGCAGGGCGCATAATCTCCGTATTCTGCACGATGCTCAACGGAAAATAGCTGTCATTGGTATTAAAGGGCTCGCCATCGAGGTAGCGCACCCGTCGCCTTACGGCAGCCAACTCTCCATCGGCAAGTTTGAGGCGCTGCTTCACCTCTTTCGGCGGATCAATGATCGCGACGTCTATTTCCTGCCTAGGCTCTCGACCATCGGCGGAGTGATCGGCCATGAACCGATCCATCTCGGGATACGTCGGCTGAGGGCGGAATTCCTGCTGAGGCCGATAGAACAGTGGCTTCCGGTTACGCACGTAGTAGCCCCGTGGCGCACTCGGAACGATCAAACCCTCGTTCACCAGGGCCGCAAGCGCCTGCCGCGCCGTTGAGCGCGCCACCTCGTACCGCGTCGTCAGCTCTTGCTCGGTCGGCATCTTTTGGTCGGGCGCGAGCGCACCTACAGAGATCTGTTCTCGTAGGTCACTCGCGATCTTTGCCCACACGGGCGCCCTTCCCTGCCTGGTCACGGCCATGTTGCACCTTCCTGTCGGACGCACTGTACGGACAGTCTAGGCAGAAACCCTTGACACACGCAGCGCCCGTCTGGCACCTTCGGTCGTGGCACCGCATTGTTCGTACAGTACGTACCGAGCAGACGGTCCGGCCAGTGGCTATTGGTCACGGCGGAGGCGGCTTCGGCTGCGCCGTTCGTGCTCGAACCGCTGCGCGCACGTCCGTTGACAACTCCATCAGGGCTTGTGGCCTCCCTCGCGAACAAGGCCACCGCGCACGGCTCAGGTCCGTGTACCAATCCATGTTTTCCCTGGTTGGCGCGGCAGCGCGCATTCCCGTGTGCTGCCGCGCCGACGTTCAACCTTGGAGGTATCCCGTGAGGGACCATCTTTTCCACATCGACGAACCGACCGGCGCCGAGCTGGAGGCCGTCGAGAACGAGTGGCCGCTGATCATCGCTGAGCTTGACCTGATGGAAGCCGAACTGGACGTGCTGGACGCGGCTGAGATCGGCGGACCGTTCGATCTGGACTGGCAGCGCCTCCGGCGCGCTGAGGCTCGCGTGCTGCGTGAGGCTGCCGCGCTGGCCGACCGCGTTGCCGGGCCGTACCGCGCGGCCTGATGGCCCGGACCCGCGCCGCGTTCCACGATCCGACCGGCGCTCGGTACGGCATCCCCACGTTCTGGTGGCGTGGTGCCCCGGATGGCTACGCCACGCGGCGGCAACTCCGCCAACGCGGGCTGTGCCCCGGCGGCCAACCGGTCGCCGCTCAAGTGCTCTGGGCCGGGGTGGGCGGCACTCGCGCCGCGTACCTCTACCGGCTCGACCTCGCCCGGCCGAAGCGCACCGCTTCCCCGGCCGTGCTCGCTGCGCTCGCTGCGGCGATGCGCGCTCGCAAGACCTGCCCGACCTGCCGCACCGTGCGGCCCTACGTCATCTCGCGCTCGCTCGGCGAGTGCGTTCCCTGCGCCTACCCGGAGGTTCCCGCATGACCGCCCCTACCACCGCCCCGAGCGCGTACCCGCCCGCCGTTGAGGAACTGCTGCGGGACGCATTGAACATGGCTCACGAACTCGGCGGGGTCCCGTCCCGCAACCAGCTCATGAAGCAGTTCCGTATCGGCGCTCCCAAGGCCACCATGCTGCGGGAGGCGCTGACCGTCATCGCCACCCCGCGACTTGACGGCACGTTCAGCCCGGACCCGATCACGGACCCGCCGGTCATCGCGCCGGACCCGGCGCCGGTCGTCACGCCGTCCGAGTCCG
Source organism: Catenuloplanes indicus (assembly GCF_030813715.1). Lineage (NCBI taxonomy): Bacteria > Bacillati > Actinomycetota > Actinomycetes > Micromonosporales > Micromonosporaceae > Catenuloplanes > Catenuloplanes indicus. The sequence continues at coordinate 5,136,902 of NZ_JAUSUZ010000001.1, read as the reverse complement.
CGCCGGGCACGAACGAGGATGAGATGCCCCCGCCGCGTGAGGCGTCGCCGCTGGTCTCTCCGGTCGGACACCCGGGCACGGAGATCACCACCGACCCGGCCCCGCCGGTCACCGACGCCGCCCCGGCCGCGCCGGTGACGCGCAAGCGGCCGGTGACGTGGCCGGTGCTGCTGCTCTGCCTGCCCGCGTTCGTCGCGATCTGGGGCGGCTGGGTGGAGATGGGCAGGCTCACCGGGTTCGGTGAGGTCGCGCTGCTGCCCGGCATCGCCGATCAGGTCGTGCTCGACACCGCGATCACGCTCCCGATCGGTGTCGAGACCTACGCGGCGTACGCGCTTTACGTGTGGCTGTCCGGCATGGTGTCCGGTCCCGCGCTGCGGTTCGCCCGCGCGTCCGCGATCGGGTCACTGAGCATCGGCGCGCTCGGGCAGGTCGCCTACCACCTGATGGCCTCGTGGGGCTGGGAGTCCGCCCCGTGGCCGGTCACCGCCGTGGTGGCCTGCATCCCGGTCGCCGTGCTCGGCATGGGCGCGGCCCTGGCGCACCTGATGCACCACGAGAACTAGCTCTGCCCGGCGGCACGGCCCTCAGGCCTGGAAACCAGTGCCGCGCCGCCGGTCCCCAACCCGTCAGCCTCGAAAGACGTCAGGGAGAGACACCGATTATGTCGGACAGCCAGTTGCGCGACCAGCGCCAAGCCGTCATCGACCGCAACCGCGAAAAGCGCCTCGCTCAGATGGCTGAGGCGCAGCGCCAGGCCGACGAGCGCAACCGCAGGCGCGGACTCGCCTAGCCCTCCGGCCCGCCGGGGCCGCTTCCGCCACGACCGAGCGCGGGGCATCTCGATGCCCGGTCGTGTGCGGTGGCCGCCAGATCGGCGCGCCAGGAGAGGGCGTGATGAGTCACCGCAAGACGCACCAGGTCATCAAGCACGACGACGACAACCTCGGCGGGCGGCCGGTTGGCAAGCCGACCACCGCGACGCAGGCCGTCAAGCAGGCACAGGAGCGCCGTGCCGGCCGGGAGTTCGGTTCCTCCGACTGGTACGGCGTGCAGCAGACCCGCCGCCGGGGTGAGCGCTGATGGCCCGGCAGGTCGGACACCACATCAACGACGCCGGACGTGCCGTGGTCAGCCCGATCCCGAAGCGGCTTCAGGGCTACGACCCGGACTGGGACGTCCACACCTTCACCGAGGGGCCGATCAAGCGGCTTTTCGGCGCGCTGACCAGCAAGCGCACCAAGCGCTGATCTCCCCCTTCACCCCTCTGAATCGCTGTCCCGAAAGGACGTCATGGCCCGCATCGAGAAGACGAACGGCATGTTCCTCGGCCTGCTGCGCGACCGAGAGGACCGCGCGGACCGGCAGCGCCTGGCCGACATCACGTCGAAGGCGACCGGCAAGGAGCGCGCCGCGATCGACGCCGCGCGGCAGAAGCCACACACCGGTCCCGAGTCCCGCAACTAGCTACGCCCGGCGGCGCGGCCCAACGGCCTGCAAACCAGCGCCGCGCCGCCGGTCCACCCCGTCACCTTCCAGGTTCCAGGAGGACCACCAGTGTCTCAGTCCCCGGCCGTCTTCGCTGCCGCGTTCGCGGCGCTCTACACGGCACATCAGCTCGCCGATCACTGGGTGCAGACCCAGCACCAGGCCGACCACAAGGGCACGCCGGGCTGGCGCGGCCGTCTCGCCTGCGCGGCGCACGTCTTCACCTACACCCTGACGGCCGCCGTCGCGCTGGCCGCCGTTGCGCTCACGACCGGCATGGCGTTCGACCTGGTCGGGGTCACGCTCGGGCTGACGGTCTCCGCCGTGTCGCACTACATCGCGGACCGGCGCACGCCGCTGCGCGTGCTCGCTGACGCGCTCGGCTCGGGCCGCTTCTACCGGCTCGGCATCCCGCGTGAGGGCCGCGACGACAACCCGTCGCTCGGCACCGGCAGCTACGCGCTCGACCAGAGCTTTCACGTGCTCTTCCTGTTCATCGCCGCGCTGATCATCGCCTGACCGAGGAGACAGCTCACATGGCACGCAAGAACACCCGCAACGTCGCGTCCGGCAACGACTCCATCGGCGTCCAGGTCGGGCGGGTCGTCGACTCCCCGGCCAGCAAGGACGAGAAGCCGGGCGAGTCCGGCGGCATGCGCAACACGAACGTGAGCAAGGGCAACGCCCGCGTCGGTGTCCAGGCCGACACCGTGACCGGCCCGATCGTCATCCGGTTCTGAGGGAGGCCACACATGATGTTCGACCTGATCGAGTACACCGACCCGGCCGTGTTCACCGAGGGCGTGGCCGCTGGATGGGCCGAGCCGATCACCGACCCCACCGTGATCGACTGGTCCGCCCGGCAGCGCGCCGCGCTGCTGCCGTTCGAGGTCACCAACGGCCGCCCAGTCAGCCCCGGCGGCCCGAACCGGATCAGCTACGGCCGCAACGGGCTCGGCCGATGGGGCGAGAATCCCATGGCCGATGCCCTGGTCACGGCCACGTTCTGCGGGCACCTGTGGGTGCTGCTGGTGGAGCGCGGGGACGGGGGCGGCTGGGCGATGCCCGGCGGCTCGATCGACCCCGGCGAGACCCCGGCCGACGCAGCCGTGCGGGAGCTGGCCGAAGAGACCGGCCTGCACCTGCCCGGCGCAACCTGGACCCTCGACCGGCCACGCTGGGTTCCCGACCCGCGCGGCAGCGCTGAGGCGTGGGCCGTCACCGTCGTCGCCCGCGCCGACATCGGCGTCCGCGACCGGCTCCCAGACGTGCAGGGGGCGGACGACGCGCGCCGCGCGTGCTGGCTCCCGGCCGACCCGGACATCCGCGATCGCGTCCTGGACGTCTTCGCCGAGTCGTTCGGCTGGACCGGCCACACCTTCCCCGCTCACCGCGACGTGCTCAGCGAGGTGACCCGATGACCCGGCCCGATCGAGACGACTTCGACTGGACGGCCGCTGAGGCGGACGTCAACGGCGCGGACGTGGTGGACATCGAGTCCGCCCGCGCGGCCCGCCGCCCGGCCGCCGCGCCCGACGACATCGACCCGGACGACGCCGAGTCGATCGACGAGACCCCGCCGGAGCACGGCGTGCCGGTCGACCCGGCCGACGCGGTACCGGCGGAGGTCTACGCGCGGCAGGCCGCGCGGCGGCCGATCCTGGCGGAGTGGGCGCGGTCGCGCCGGTTGCTTCAGGCGGCCGTCCGGCACGCCACCAAGGACGCCGGGTACGTCCTGGCGTATCACGCGGTCCGCATGCCGAAGTACGCCGGTAAGGCGACGTTTTACGCGCCGATCGGCGTGTTCCGGGGCACCGGCCGCCTCTACGCCTGGGCGATGGCGGAGGAGGGGAACTGGGACCTGCGGCAGGCCGCCGCGTCGCGCGGTGACGCGGACGCGTGGCTCAAGCTCGACGCGCGGCGGCAGCGGCAGTCCGTGTGGCGCTGGTGGGTGGTCGGCGGGATCGGCTTCGCCGGTTTGGCCGGCACGATCGTGCTGGCGTTCGGGCCGTGGTGGTGGCAGGTCTTCGCTGCCGCGATCGCGGTCCCGCTGCTGGCCCGCGTCGGCCGCCCGGCCGACAAACCCATCACCGACCGGGTGGTGCAGGGCAACCGGTACCGCAAGCTCACCGCCGAGCTGGTGCGCCGGGCGCTGACGTCGCTTCAGATGTCCGGCATCAACTCCGCGGTGGCCAAGGACGCCAACGCCATCTCGTTCCCGCAGGAAATCCACCGCGACGGCCCGGGCCATCTGGCGATCGTGGACCTGCCCTACGGCGTTGAGGCGTCGGAGGTGGTAGCCCGGCGCGGCAAGCTCGCGTCCGCGATGCGGCTTCCCCTGGACCAGGTGTGGCCCGAGCCCGCGCAGGGACACACCGGCCGTCTCGCCCTGTGGGTCGGCTACGAACCGGCGTCGGCGATGAAGCAGCCCGCGTGGCCGCTACTCGCGCCGAACGCCAAAGTCGACCTGTTCAAGGCGTTCCCGTTCGCCACCACGCCGCGCCTGGACGTGGTGGACGTCGACATGATGTTCCGCAACTACCTGTTCGGCGGCCAGCCCGGCTCGGGCAAGACGTTCGCACTGCGGGATCTTGTCCTGGCCGCCGCGCTCGACGCGCGGGCAGAGGTCCGGGGCTACGAACTCAAGGGCGTCGGCGACTTCTCCGTCCTGGAGCCGGTCATGGCGGAGTACGGCAACGGCTTCGATGACGAGACCCTGGCCCGCTGTTTCGCATTCATCGAGTGGCTCTACGAAGAGGCCCGCCGCCGCTCGAAGCGCATCGAGCACTACGCGCGGCTCGGCAAGGCCCCGGAGAACAAAGTCACGCCCGAACTCGCCTCCCTCAAGGGGTCCGGGCTGCATCCGCTGGTGGCGTGGTTCGATGAGCTGCAAGAGCTGATGACCAGCAAGTACGGCAAGGACGCCGGAGAGCTGCTGGAGAAGGTCATCAAGCTCGGCCGGGCGCTCGGGATCATCATCCTGATCGGCACCCAGATCCCGGACAAGGACAGCCTCCCGACCGGCATCACCCGCAACGTCAACTCCCGGTTCTGCCTGTCCGTGGCCGACCAGACCGCGAACGACATGATCCTCGGGACGTCCGCGTACAAGAACGGCTACCGGGCGACCGTCTTTCAGCCGGTCGTCGAGGCCGGATGGGGCGTGCTGCGAGGGTTCGGCAAGGTCCAGTCGGTCCGGTCGTACTACGTCGACACCACGGCCGCCGGGCGGATCGTGGCCCGCGCGGTCGCGCTCCGGCAGACCGCCGGGACGCTGCCTGTGCCCGAGGACCAGACCCGCACGGTCGGGCCGGTCGCGGACGTGCTGGCCGACCTGGCGCAGGTCTGGCCGGGCGACGAGAAGAGCGCGTGGAACGAGACGCTGTGCGGGCTGCTGGCCGAGCTGCGGCCCGAGACGTACGGCGGGTGGAAGTCCGCTCAGCTGACCGCCGCGCTCAAGCCGCACACGGCAATCACGGTCACGTCGGTCGGCAAGCGCATCGAGGGCAAGCAGGCCACCCAGCGCGGCATCCACCACACCGAACTCATCGCCGCTATCACCGAGCGTGACCGGAAGCGGTCCGCGGACTGACCGTGTGCAGGGCTGCTATCGATAGCGGCCGACTCTGCTAGCGATAGCAGCCCTGCTAGCACCCCATCCGAAACCTGAGCTGCCCGTTAGCGGATAGCAGCTCACGGCCCCGCACGCCCGAAAATCGGCCCGGGAGGCTGTTTTGGACCCCCACGCCAGCACCGCTACCGCCCTGTTCCTCGCCGCTCTTGCTGTCACGCTCGGTTACGCATTCGCGTGCTGGGTCTGGCCGTTCAAGCACTGCCCGCGCTGCCACGGCACCGGCCGCAAGCCATCCCCGACCGGCCGCGCGTTCCGCGAATGCCGCCGCTGCGGCGGCACCGGCCGCCGCCTGCGCGCGGGCCGCTGGATCTACAACCAGCTGTCGCACCGACGCCGGGAGGCCGGCCGATGAGAGCACGCACCATGGCCTCGTTCCACCGCAAGCCGATCCCTCACACAGACTGGTGCACCGGCGACCACCGATGCGGCGTCAACTTCCACCAGGCGCCGGACATCATCGCGGACGGGCAGCTCGGCGCGCGGGCCATCATCACCCGCGTCCGGGCCGCTGAGGTCGACTACGCCGAGATCCGCATCCGCGTGCCGCTGCGCCGGGCGGACAGCCTGGCGCGGCGGCAGCTCGACACCGCGCTTCACGCGGTCCGCGCGCTGCTGGCCGCTGTGGCGGCCGTACGGCCCGCGCCGCTGCCTGGCGCGGGCGACCGACCGGCTGTCGGCCGCCGGGCGTTCTGATGCCCGGCCGTTGGATCGGTGCGAGCGCAGCCCTGGGCCGTGCCGTGCTGGCCGATGAGCCTTACCCGCACATCTGTGGGCGGCCGGTCAACGGCACGGCCGACCATCCGCCCCGGCTCACTCACCGGGACTGCGCCGCCGCCCGCGCTCCGGCGCGTCCCGCCGTTCCATCCGCTCAACCTCAGGAGGACGTCATGTCCGACCCTTCCCTGATGCTGCTGGCCGCGTACGCGCTGGCCGCTGAGGGACTGCCCGTGTTCTTCCTCGGGCGCACCAAACGCCCCGTCGCCAACTGCCCCGGCTGCCCGAAAGGCGACCCGAACCACGATCCTGAAGCCTGCGAGTGCCTTACCTGCCACGGCTTCTACGCCGCGTCCACCGATCCGGACCGCATCACCGCGATGCGGGCGGCCGTCCCCCGCGGCTTGCTGGCGATCCGGACCGGCGGGCCGGTCGCCGTGGTCGACATCGACCCGCGCAACGGCGGCCGGATCGTGCCCGAGCTGATGCCACCGACCCGCGCCGTACGGACCGGAAGCGACGGGTGGCACCTCTACTACGCCCACCCCGGTGGCGCCCTGGGCGCCAAGCTCCACGGATATCCCGGCATCGACATCAAGGCCGATGGCGGCTACGTCGTCGCCCCGCCGTCGATGCACCCCCTCACCGGCCGTCCGTACCGGTGGATCGGGGACCGGCCGACCGTGGCCATGCCCCCGGCGCTGGTCGACGCGTGCCGGGCGCCCGTGCCGGCCGAATCCGCACCCCCGCGCGCGACCGTGATCCCGCTGTCCGGGGGGCGGGGCATCTCATCTCCTGAGGCGCTGCTTGAGGCCAACCTCAACGCGGTGCGCAACGCCCCGCGCGGTCAGCGCCGCACCCGCCTCTACGGCGCGGCCCGTGGCATCGCACGCATGGTCAAGGCCGGGGCGATCACCCACGCCCGCGCGGTCGACGAACTGACCCGCGTCGGCCGGGAGATGGGCCAGCCCGAGCGCGACATCCGCGCGGCCATCATCGGCGGATTCCGTGCCGAATCCGTCGCCACTGAAGGGATTGCCGCATGAACCAGCCCAAGCGCACCGTGAACGGCGCGGCCCTGCTCGACCGGCTACACGCCGCACTCACCCGCTACGTCGTGCTCCCCTCCCCGGAAGCGACCGATGCTGTGGTGCTGTGGATCGCGGCCGCTCACGCGCAACCGGCGTGGGCGCACGCGCCCCGGCTGGTCATCCGCGCCCCCGAGAAGCGCTGCGGGAAATCCCGGCTGCTCGACATCGTGGAAGGCACCACCCACAACCCGCTCATCACCGTCAACGCGTCCACGGCCGCCGTGTACCGGTCGATCGGCAGCGATGACCCGCCCACGCTGCTGGTGGATGAGGCCGACACGATCTTTGGCGGCAAGCAGGCTGAGGCGAACGAGGAACTGCGCGGCCTGCTCAACGCCGGTCACCAGCGCAACCGGCCCACGATCCGATGGGACAACGCCCGCAACAAAGTCGAGACGATCCCCACGTTCGCCATGGCCGCGCTCGCCGGGATCGGCCACATGCCCGACACCATCGAGGACCGGGCTGTGGTCATCCGCATGCGCCGCCGGGCGCCCGGCGAGACCGTCAGCCCGTACCGGCACCGGCGCGACGGCGCGGCCCTGCGCGCGCTGGCACGGGACCTGACCGTATGGCTCCGGGCCAACCTCAAACTGCTGGAGTGCGCCGAGCCGGAAATGCCGCTGGAGGACCGGGCAGCCGACACGTGGGAGCCGCTGATCGCCGTGGCCGATCTCGCCGGGGGTGACTGGCCCGACCGGGGACGGCACGCAGCAGCGACGCTGACCGCTGAGCGGGACAGCAACACCGAATCCTCCGACCGCATCCGGCTGCTGGCCGACTGCCGGGCCGCGATCGGGGAACACGGCGTGATCCCGACCGCCGTCCTGCTCGACCGGCTCAAGGCCGACCCGGAGGCGCCCTGGGCGGAGTACGGCGGGACCGGCCTGACGCCGATCAAGCTTGGTGCGCTGCTGCGCGAGTACGACATCCGGCCGGAGACGATCCGGTTCGCGCCGCCGGTCGGGCAGGCCAAGGGCTACCGCGCCGTGGCGTTCCTGGACGCCTGGAAGCGCTACACGCCGGAGGTCATCACCGACGCGGTCGGAGAGCCGTACCAGCCGTACCAGCCGTCCCCGGGCAGCTCAGAGGCGGTACGGCTCGACAACGTGGTACGGCTCAAGCCGTACCAGGCACCCCTAGATGAGATGCCCCCGCCCCCGGACTCCGGTACCGCTGGTACGGCTTGACCCGTACCAGCCCACCAAGCCGTACCGCCCCTGACCTGCATTGATACGGCCGGTACGGCTGGTACGGCTTGGACGCCGAATCGGGACACCCGCTCAGACGGGCAACGAATACGGGCCGCTGAGAGCCACGGAGACAGATCGACGCATGCCGCTATACCGGCGGTCCCGAGATCTTGCCTCTACGGCGCTCTCAGCGGCCCGCTCTATGGCCCTTTACGCCATTGCCTACACACCCACGGCGCGGGAGGCCCATCCGTCCCGGTCGGCCGCCTCTATTGCCGTGGGCGCCTAGAACACATCCCTCAGCACCAACCACGGGGAGAGACGGCATGCACCCGGACACCACGCCCATCACGTTGACGGTTGACCAGGCCGCCAAGCGGCTCGGAATCGGCCGGACCCTCATGTACGCGCTCGTTTCCAGCGGCGAGGTTGAATCCGTCACCATCGGTCGGCTTCGCCGCGTTCCCGTCCGCTGCCTCGACGAATACCTGAACCGACTCCTCACCAATCCCACCCACGTGCCGAATGCGGCCTGAAAGGAACTGAATGCCTCGCAAGAAGCGCTCTGAGGGCACGCGTGCCCCGAACATGGCGGCCAGCATCTATCAAGGCAGCGACGGGCGCTGGCACGGCCGGGTCACGATGGGCGTCCGCGACGACGGACGCCCGGACCGCCGGCATGTGTCCGCGAAGACGGAAGCGGAGGTCACCCGCAAGGTTCGCGACCTGGAGAAGGACCGTGACGCCGGTCGGACCAAACGGCCCGGCCGGGCCTGGACCGTCGAGAAGTGGCTAGATCACTGGCTGGAGAACATCGCGGCCGGGAGCGTACGTCCCAAGACCTACGCCGGATATCAGACTGCGGTCCGGCGGCATCTCATTCCCGGGCTCGGAGGCCACCGCACCGATCGCCTTCAACCGGAGCACATCGAGAAGCTGTACGCGGCGATGCGTTCCCGCAATCTGAAGCCGGGAACCGTGCACCACACTCACCGCACTTTGCGGGCCGCCCTGAATGAGGCCGTCCGCCGTGGGCAGATCGTCAAGAATCCCGTCTTGGTGGCGAAGCCACCGCGCTTACAGGAGGAGGAAATCGAACCACTCACCGTCGTAGAAGCGCAACGCGTTCTCGCCGTAGCGGCAAAGCGCCGAAACGGAGTGCGCTACGCCATTGCGCTATCCATTGGCCTACGCCAGGGCGAGGCGCTAGGACTCCAATGGCGCGACGTCAACGAGGAGTCAAGCACGCTGACCATTCGGCGCGCCCTACAGCGGCACACATGGCGCCACGGGTGTTCGGGAGACTGCGGCAAGAAGCGTGGCGCGGACTGTCCTCAGCGCCACGGTGGTGGCCTGGCGATCGTCGACACCAAGTCGCGGGCAGGCCGCCGCGTCGTAGGCGTTCCTCAACCGCTCATGCGAGCGCTGATCGCGCACAAAGCGGCTCAGGATGCCGAACGCGCGGCGGCCGGGGACCTGTGGCACGACGAGGACTGGGTGTTTGCTCAGTTGACCGGCAAGCCGCTCGACCCGCGTGCCGACTACGAGGAATGGCGCGACCTGCTCAAGGCGGCCAAGGTTCGCGCGGCGCGGCTGCACGACGCCCGGCACACTGCCGCAACGATGTTGCTGGTCTTGAAGGTGCCGACCCGCGCCGTGATGGACGTCATGGGGTGGTCGAACGCGAGCATGGCCGGGCGCTACCAACACGTACCAGCTGAGGTGCTGAACGGAATCGCCGGTCAGGTCGGCGGGCTGCTCTGGGGCACCGAGGATGAGCCCAAAAGCACCGAGGATGAGCCCGAAAAGGAGGAATGAGACCGGAACTGAGACCACAAGATCCACTAACCGCGTGATCTAGCTGGAAACGAAAGGGCGCCGACCGGCAAAGTGGCTGGTCGGCGCTCAATAGCCCGGCGAAAGGCTATGTGGCCAGGGGCGGGGTCGAACCGCCGACCTTCCGATTTTCAGTCGGACGCTCGTACCAACTGAGCTACCTGGCCGTAACGCAGAACGCCGCGCTTTCGCACGGCGATTGCTGCGTGGCGGTCCTGACGGGACTTGAACCCGCGACCTCCGCCTTGACAGGGCGGCGAGCACTCCGACTGCTCCACAGGACCTTGCTTGTCTTGCGCCTTGCTCGTCTTACCGGTCTTACCTTACAGTGCCCCGGCTCGGCCGGTGCTGTGCCCCCAACGGGATTCGAACCCGTGCTACCGCCTTGAAAGGGCGGCGTCCTGGGCCACTAGACGATGAGGGCGGCTCCGCTATCTTCGCACACGCTCTGCAGAACGTTTGCGTCGACTGCGGTGTCTTGCTCTCACCGGCCCCGCCGGAGGCATGAGAAGCATATGTCATGCCCGGCGCCGCCTCCAAATCAGTATCCCCGCGCGGCGCAGCTGCCCGAATTATCCCGAAAAACGGAGGCGAGACAGGCAGAATGCTCACTATGAGCGACGAGCCCGGGGCGGACGGCGATATCGCGCAGTCCGTGCATGTCGGGCGCCAGCCGATCTGGTCGGCCGATCGGCGCCTGGTGGGCTACGAGCTTCTGTTCCGCGGCGGCATGGGGGTCTCCGGGAGCTTCGCGACCAGCCAGGTCATCGTGAACGCGTTCACCGAGTTCGGGCTGGCGGAGATCGCCGGGGACCGGCTCTGCTTCATCAACATGACCAGGGAGTTCCTCACCGACGAACTGCCGCTGCCGTTCGGGCCGGGGCAGGCGGTCCTGGAGGTGCTGGAGACGATCGTGGTCGACGAGGAGCTGATCGCGGGCGTACAGCGCCGGCGGGAACAGGGGTACGCGATCGCGCTCGACGACTTCCTGCTGGACACCGGGCACGAGCGGCTGATGGGGCTGGCCGACTACGTGAAGATCGACATCCTGAACACGGAACCGGACGAGTGCCGGCGGATCGCGGCGGCCTGCCGGGCGTACCCGGAGATCACGCTCCTGGCCGAGAAGGTGGAGAACCAGGAGCACCTGGCGCTGGCCGAGGAGCTGGGCTGCGGGCTGTTCCAGGGATACCTGCTGGGCCGGCCGCAGGTGCTGTCCGCACAGGCGCTGTCGCCGTCCAAGTTCAGCCGGATCCAGCTGATGGCCGCGCTGCTCAAGCAGGACGTGGAGATCAACGAGATCGTGTCGTTGGTCACCCAGGACCCGGCGCTGTCGTTCCGGCTGCTGCGAGCCAGCAACTCGGTGGCGGCCGGTGTCACGAACCGGGTCTCCTCGGTGCACGAGGCGGTCATGATGCTCGGGATCGCACAGGTGCGCCAGTGGGTGGCGCTGATGGCGCTCAGCGACGTCTTCGACTCGACCGAAGGGCCGGTGGACGCCGCGCTTTCCCGGGCCCGCATGTGCCAGCTGGTGGCGGCGGAGCTGGACCAGCCGATGGACGCGGCGTTCACGGTCGGGCTGCTGGACCGGGTGGCCGACCTGATCGACGTACCGTCGGACGAACTCGCCGGGCAGCTGCCGCTCTCCACCGAGGTGTCGGCGGCGCTGGCCGATCAGGCCGGCGGCCTGGGGCGGGTGCTCCAGGCCGTGCGTGCCTACGAGAGCGGCGACCTCGACTCGATCCGGGCGACCGGCATCGATCCGAATCGGCTGACCACCACGTTCCTGGCGGCGGCGGGCTGGTCAACCAACGCGATCGACGCGCTCTACGCCGGCTCCGGTCCGCGCGAGTAGCGGCAGGACCAGCTCGACCGCGTCGTCGAGCGAGTTCGGGGCGACGGTGCCGGCCGGCAGCCCGTCCCGTCGCCAGCCGGGCCCGGCCGCGATCAGCAGCATCGCGTGCCGCACGCCGGACATCAGGGCGTGCAACTGGGCCGGGTCGCCGGTCGCCGGCAGCTGCGACCAAAGCACCACGGCGAGCGGCCCGGTGCGGTTGACCGCGTCCGCGAGCGCGGCGGACGGGACGCGCGCGCCGAGCAGCCGGCAGGCAGCGCCGCGTTCGGCGAGCGCGGCCGCGAGCGCCTCCAGCGGCAGGCTGTGCTGCTCCTCGTCGGCACAGGCGAGCAGCACCTGCGGTGACACTCCGTAGGCAACCGGCCGGGTGACCGCGCCCAGCGCCTCGGACACGGACCGGGACAGCAGGTGCTCGACCTCGATGTACCGGCCGGTCGCGGCGTACCGCTCGCCGACCCCGATGAGCACCGGGACCAGCAGGTCGGTCCAGGCCTGGATCACACCCACCTCGGCGATGGACTGAGTGATCAGTTCACGCATGGCGGGCGCGTCGAGCCGCATGGCCGCGGTCGCCAGCCCGCGTGCCGCGGGCGCGGCGTAACCGAGAGCGATTGAGTGCCCGCCGCCGTGCCGAACCTCTAGATCAAGATCAAGATCAAGATCTTCCGGCGATACGTGCACCATCTGCGACGGCGAGCTCGGAGTGCCACCGCCGGTGCCCTCGGACACCGGCGCGCGCGACGCGAACCGGGCCGCCTCCGCGGCCGGCACGCCCTCGGCCGTCAGCCGTCGCATCACCTCCAGCCGCGCCAGATCCTCCTCGGTGTACCGCCGGTGCCGTCCGCTCTCGTGCCGGCTCGGCCCGAGCCCGTACCGCTGATGCCAGGTGCGCAGCGTGGTGACCGCGATGCCGAGTCGTCGCGCGACCGCCCCCGCCGTCAGGCCGTCATCGCCCACCCGACCGCTCCGCGGCTGGTATCGGCGCCCCGGCCGGGTCACCGGCGTCGACGAGCGCGAACAGGTGCTTGATCACTCCGTCGAACCAGGGCGCGAACGGGCGCCCGTCGACCAGCTCGGCGCGCAGGTCCGCCGGCGCGACCCAGCGCAGTTCCGCGACCTCGTCCGGGTCCGGCGCGATCGCGGCACCGGCCGGGAGACGGCCGAGCAGCACGTGGTCGTACTCGTGCTCGACCCGCCCGGTCGCCGGGTCCTCCGCGTAGTACAGGTGCACGCCGATCTCGGTCAACGGCAGCGGCGCCACGCCCAGCTCCTCGCCGAGCCGCCGGTTCGCCGACACGGACAGCGACTCGCCCGGCTCAGGGTGACCGCAGCACGCGTTCGCCCAGCGCAGCGGGAAGCGCGTCTTCACGGCGGCGCGCTGCTGGAGCAGGATCCGGCCGTCGTCGTCCACCAGCAGCACCGAGAAAGCGCGGTGCAGCCGGCCCGGTGCGACGTGGGCGGCCGCGACCGTGGTGCTGCCCTGCGGGGTCCCGTCCTCCCCGCAGAGCTCGACGAGATGTTCCTCACGTGCGGTCATGCAGTGCTCCCGGTGATGCGCGCGGCGGCCAGCTTTCCAGAGATCAACACCATCGGTACCCCGACGCCCGGCTGCGTGCCCGAACCGGCGAACACGACGTTGCCTATCGACGGATGCAGGTTGTGCGGCCGGAACGGGCCGGTCTGCATCAGGTTGTGCGCGGCCGCGAACGGGGTGCCGGCCGCCATGCCCTGGTCCGCCCAGTCCGCGGGCGTGATCGTACGCAGTACCTCCACGCCGTCCCGGAAGCCGATGTAGCCGCGCTCCTCCAGCGTGCCGAGCAGCTGGTCCGCGTACCGGTCGCCCAGCCCGCCCCGCCAGTCCAGCGGGCCGCGCTCCAGGTTCGGCACCGGGGCCAGGATGTAGTAGCTCTGCTTACCCTCGGGCGCCGCCGACGGATCGTCCATGCTCGGGTTGCAGACCAGCAGCGACGGGTCGGTCATCAGCTCTCCGCGCCGGATCACCTCGTCGAACGTGCCGCGCCAGCTCCGCCCGAAGTGGATGTTGTGATGCGCGATCTTGGAGTAGGCGCGGTCCGAGCCGACGTGCAGCACCACGCAGGACGGCGAGTACCGCAGCCGCCGGCGGTAGGGACGGTCCGGCAGCAGGTCCCGGTAGGCGACCGGCAGATCCGGGTTGAGCACGAACGCGTCCGCCGCGATCCGCTCGCCGTCCGCGGTGATCACCGCGGTGGCCCGGCCGTTCACCGTCTCCACCCGGGACACCGTGGTGTTGTACCGGATCTCCACCCCGTGTTTCTCGGCCGCCGCCGCCATGCCGCGCGGGACCGCGTGGATGCCGCCCTTGGGGAAGTAGACGCCGGCCACCGAGTCCAGGTACGCGATGACCGCGTAGATGGCCAGCGCGTCGTGCGGCGACATCCCGGCGTACATCGCCTGGAACGAGAAGACGCGCTGGGTACGCGGGTCCTTGAGGAACTGGTTGACCTTGGGTTGCAGCCGCCGCATCGCGCCGGAGCCGAGCAGCTTCAGCATGCCGAGGTTGACCAGGTCGCGCGGTGAGTCGAGGTTGCGGTCGATGAAGTCGTTCCGCTCCAGGTCCCACAGGTTGCGGGCGAAGTCGACGAAGCGCAGGTATCCGTCCGCCTCGCGCGGCCCGCAGACCCGGGAGATCTCGGCGGCCATCCGTACCGTGTCCGCGATCACGTCCAGCTGCGAGCCGTCCGGGTAGAACGCGCGGTACGCCGGGTCGAGCGGCGTGAGTTCCATCCAGTCGGACAGCTCCTCGCCGACCGCGGCCAGCGGCTCGGCGATCAGCTCCGGCATGGTGAGCACGGTCGGCCCGGTGTCGAACGTGTAACCGCCGACGTCCAGCCGCCCGGCCCGGCCGCCCGGGACCGGCTCGCGCTCGACAATGGTCACCCGGCGGCCCGCGCCCGCGAGGTGCAGCGCTGCCGCGAGACCGCCCAGCCCCGCGCCGACGACCACCACGTGATCAGTGGCCCCGCTCACCGTACGCATTCGTGCCCTTCCGTTCTGCTGCTTGATTATCATGCCTGGCGCTGGGTGGCGGTGACCGCCAGCCCGGTCAGGATCTCGCGGGCCGCGTCGTCGATCGGCGCGCGGCGCAACGCATGCAGCGCCACCGCCACCCGCTCCTCGATCATCTTTTCCACTCGTTCAGGTGCACCGGTCTCCGCCACGACCTGGGCCTTGCGTGTCACGTCCGCGGCGCCGTCCAGCTCGGCGAGCTGAGCCGTGGACGCCATCTCGCGCGCCAGCATCAGCAGTGCGGTCGGCTTGCCGGCGACCAGGTCATCGCCGGCCGGCTTGCCGGTGACCGAGGGCTCCCCGTAGACACCGAGCAGGTCGTCACGCAGCTGGAACGCCTCGCCGACGGCCAGACCGTAGCCGCTGTAGGCGTCCGTCACGGCCCGGGTCCGCCCGGCGAAGGGCATCCCGGCCAGTGTAAGTCCGAAGTGGAGCGGACGGAGCACGGTGTAACCGGCGGTCTTGTGCCGGGCCACCTTCAGCGCCCGTGCCACCGACCAGCTGCCCGGCTCCGACTCGCCGAGCACGTCCAGGTACTGGCCGGCGACGGCTTCTATTCGCATCTGGTCGTAGCAGCGGCGGGTGGCCAGCAGCACGTCGGCGTCCACGTCCGCGGTGCCGAGCAGGCGGTCCGCCCAGACCAGGCAGAGGTCGCCGATCAGCACGGCCGAGGCCTCGCCGAAGCGGGCGGGCTCGCCGCGCCGGCCGGCCGCGACGTGCTGCGCCTCGAAGACCCGGTGCACCGTCGGGCGGCCACGCCGGGTGTCCGAGGCATCCATCACGTCGTCGTGCACCAGCGCGAACGTGTGCAGCAGTTCCAGCGCGGCGAGCGCGGGCAGCACCGCGTCGGCGCGCGGCTCCATGCCCATCACGCCGCGCCAGCCCCAGTAGGCGAAAACCGGGCGCAGCCGCTTTCCGCCGGCCAGCACGCTGTCACGTGCGGCACGGGCGAAACCGCCGAGCGCCGGATCGATCTCGTCCAGCGAGGCGATCTCCCGGGCGAGGAAGTCGGCGAGCGTGCCCTCGACCGCCTCGATCAAATTCAACGGCATGGTGTGTACCGGGGGTTCATCTGCTTGATCCTGAGTGGGGACGGGCGGCTTACCCAGCGCGTATGGAGCGAGCGTGTCGTTGGCCACCCCCCGGACGGTACTCTACGATCGGAGTTGCGTCGATTGCTGAGTCGATTTCAGCACAACGAGTTTCGAATCTGAGGAGCGGGCATGGACCTGGCGGACAGTTACGCACGCTGCCGCGCACTGCACCGGGAGCACGGCCGCACCTACTACCTGGCGACCCGGCTCCTACCCGCCTGGAAGCGCCGTCATGTGCACGCGCTCTACGGGTTCACCCGGCACGCGGACGAGATAGTCGACCGCACCGAGAGCCTGCCGCCGCAACGCCGGGCCGAGCTGCTGAACGAGTGGTCCGAGCGGTTCCTGGCCGGGCTGCGCGGCGAGCCGGTGGACGACCCGCTGCTGCCCGCGGTGCTGCACACGATCGCGGTCTTCGGCCTGGACCTGGCGGACTTCGACTCGTTCCTGCGCAGCATGGCGATGGACCTGACGGTCACCCGCTACCCGACCTACGACGACCTGCTGGAGTACATGGAGGGCTCGGCGGCCGTGATCGGCACGATGATGCTGCCGATCCTCGGCACCGACGACGTGGCCGCCGCGCGCGAACCGGCCCGCCAGCTCGGCTTCGCGTTCCAGCTGACGAACTTCGTCCGGGACGTGTCCGAGGACCTGGACCGCGGCCGCGTCTACCTGCCGGAGGCCGATCTGGCCCGGTTCGGGCTGACCGTGGACGACCTTCAGGCGTGCAAGGAACGCGGATCCACCACGCCCGAGGTAGCTGCGCTGATCGAGTTCGAGACGGCCCGCGCGCAGGAGCACTACGCGGCCGCGGCGGCCGGCGTCACCATGCTCGCGCCGGCGTCGCAGGCCTGCATCCGCACCGCGTACCTGCTCTACGGCGGCATCCTGGACGAGGTCGCGGCCGCCCGGTACGACGTCTTCGAGCGCCGCGCCACCGTGCCGAACCGGCGCCGAGCCGCGGTCGCCGGCCGCGCGCTGCTGACCGCCACCGGCAGTCCGGTGCCGCTGCCCGGTCCACGGCTCGACCGCGACGCGATCCTGGCATGAGGACCGCCGTCGTCCTCTTCACCCGTGACCTGCGGCTGCACGACCAGCCCGCGCTCGCGGCCGGCTGCGCGAACGCGGAGCACGTGGTGCCGCTGTTCGTGCTGGACCCGGCGCTGCTCGGCCGGTCCGCCAACCGTGACCGTTTCCTCCACCAGGCCCTCGCCGACCTGCGCGACGGGCTGAAGCGACGCGGCGCGGACCTGGTCGTGCGGCGCGGCGACACGGTGGCCGAGACGATCGCGGTGGCGCGGGCGGTGGGGGCGGACGGCATCGCGCTCTCCCACGACGTGACCCGCTTCGCCGCCCGGCGGCAGGACCGGCTGCGCGCGGAGGCGGAGCGGCACCGGATGTCGCTGCGCCTGTTCCCCGGCGTGACCGTGCTGCCGCCCGGCGCGGTCCGGCCCGGTGGCGGCGGCGGTCACTACCGCGTCTTCTCCCCGTACTTCCGGGCCTGGGAGGCCGCGACCTGGCGGGACGAGGTGGCCACGCCACACACGATCAGTCTGCCGCCCGGTGCGGAGAAGCTCGGCATCGCGCTGCCGGAGCCGCCGGCGGGCGAGTCGCCGGACGCGGCCGCGGGTGGCGAGACCGAGGCCCGCCGCCGGTTGACGACCTGGCTGCGGCACATCGACGCGTACGACGACCAGCACGACGCGATGGCGGACGACGACACCTCGCGGCTCTCCGCGTACCTCCGGTTCGGTTGCCTGTCCCCGCTCGCGGTCGCGAACGCGGCCCGCAAGCACGGCGGCCCCGGTGCCGCGGCGTTCGTCCGCCAGCTCTGCTGGCGGGACTTCTACTACCAGGTCACGGCCGGTTTCCAGGACATCGCCCGGCAGCCGATACGCCCGGCCGGCGACGGGAACTGGCGGTACGACGACGCGCACGCGCTGGAGGCGTGGCAGACCGGGCACACCGGCGTGCCGATCGTCGACGCCGGCATGCGGCAGCTGATGGCCGAGGGCTGGATGCACAACCGCGCTCGCCTGATCACCGCCGCGCTGCTCACCAAGCACCTGCGCCTCGACTGGCGGGCCGGGCAGGACTGGTTCTTCCGGTGGCTGATCGACGGCGACGTGCCGAACAACTCCGGCAACTGGCAGTGGGTGGCCGGGACCGGCAACGACACCCGCCCGCACCGCCGCTTCAACCCCATCAGACAGGCCCAGCGGTACGACCCGGAGGGCGACTACGTCCGCCGCTACGTCCCCGAGTTAGCCAAGATCCAGGGCGCGGACGTACACCTGCCGTGGCGCCTCGACGGCTTCCCGAAGCTCGGCTACCCACCACCGCTCGAGTCCCATGGCGACGAAGCCGTCTGGCTCAGATGACGAAAGGGCGCCGGTCCCCGTCGGGACCGGCGCCCTGGATAGCACCGCTCGCAGACAAGGGGGGTTCCGCGTGCGGTGCCGGCGGGGCGGTGGATCGACGGTCACGGGCACCAGCCCTGCCCGTCCGTCGCGCTCCCGTCTTGCCGTGCCGTCTGTATCGGTAGCCAGGCCGGGTGGCTAAGGGATTCGGCGATCCGTCTTTCGTGTGACCGCCACAGCGCCGTACCGAGAGGAGAATGTCCAGGTCGGGTGGGGAGGTTCGGGATGGAACCGGTATCGGTGTCGGCGGACTCGGGACGGACGCTCGGTGTCACGCTCGCCGGGGAGATCGACTTCAGTAACGCAGCCGGTGTCCTGGACACGATCCGTGTCGAGGTCGACGCGCGCCGCCCGCCCGCGGTCCGGGTCGACCTGTCCGCGGTCACGTTCCTGGACAGCTCGGGCATCGGCGTGCTGGTCAACGTGATGAAGCTGGCGCACGCCCGGCATGCGGAGTTCCGGGTCGAGCATCCCAGCCCGAAGGTGCACGACCAGCTACGGATGACCGGCCTGCTCGCCGCGTTCGGCCTGGCCCCATGAGCGAACTCGCGAGCGAATTCGCCGGTCCTCCGCCACCGGGGTGGCACGACCGGCTCGCGGAGGTCGAGTCGCGGCTGGCCGCGGAGCATCGACTGGCCGCCGGGCTGCAGCACATCCTGCTCCCGATCCCGGCCGCGCCGGTCGACCTCGGCGCGCTGCGGGTCGCGGTGCGGTACCTGCCGGCCGAGCACGCGAACCGGGTCGGCGGCGACTGGTTCCACGCGACCGAGGCGCCGGACGGCTCGGTGGTGCTCGCGGTCGGCGACGTCGCCGGGCACGGGCTCGGTGCGGCCGCCACCATGGCCCAGGTACGGCACGCGCTGGCCACCCTGCTGATCACGACCACCACCGCGCCCGCCGAGCTTCTCGCCCACCTCAACCGCGTGCTGCTCGCGGCCGGTGCGGAGACCCGGACCGTGACCGCGGTCGTGGCCCGGTGGGACGCCGCGACCGGCACGATGACCTGGGCCCAGGCCGGCCACCCCGCGCCGCTGCACGCCCGGGACGGCCGCACGGTCGAGCTGGACCGTCCGGCCGGCCCGCTGCTGGGTGTGTTCCGCGACCCCTGCTACGGCACCGCCGTCACCGCGCTGGACGCGCACGACCTGCTGGTCTTCTACACGGACGGCCTGGTCGAGCACCGCCGGCACAGTCTCGCCGAGGGTCTGGCGCCGGTGGTCGAGACGCTCGGCCGGATTTCCGCGGCGCGCGGCCCGGCACCGCTCAGCGACCTGCTCGGACAGCTGCCACCGGCCAACCCGGAGGACGACACCTGCATCCTGGCGGTCCGGTTGCTGACCTCGGGTGTGATCGGCGATGGCTGAGCCGTTGCGGACCGACTTCACGCTCAGCGGCCTGCCGGCGCTGCGCCGCGTGGTGCACCGGCACGCCGCGCGGGCCGGGCTGCACGGCGTGGTGCTCTACCGGTTCGTGGTGGCGGTGCACGAGGTCGCGGTGAACGCGGTCCGGCACGGCGGCGGCAGCGGACGGCTGGAGCTGTGGCGGTCCGGGTCCGCGCTGTACTGCCGGATCACGGACGACGGCGCCGGCGGACTGAGCGGGGAGATCCACTGCCCGCCGCCGGACGTAGCCTCCGGCCGGGGCATGTGGCTGGCCCGGAATGGTTCCGACTCGCTGCTCGTACACTCCGGCGGGTCGGGCACCTCGGTCACCCTGCTGGCCCACCTGACCCCCGCCTGATCAGGCGGTTCATCCGGAAAACCCTCCCTTGATCACAGTGCGCAGTGGACACTGGTGGTACGGATCGCCGCTCGGACCGCATCCAGGGAGCTCGCCATGACCCAGCCCATTCCGCCGGACTTCGTCGCCCCCGAGATCCACGCCGCCGGCTCCGCCGCGCCGCCGCACACCGACGCCGTACGCGACCCCGCCCTCGGGTCCATGCCGCCCGGCGCGCTGCCGGCCCCGGCCACGATCGTTCCGGCCGCATCGACGCCGCATGCGACGCTCGCCGTCACCGGATGACCCGAACCCGCCGCGAGACCCGCCCTTAAATGCTGAAAAAAGGGTAAAAAGGGGCATGGCCTCTGCAATCGCGGTGATCGTCGTCGTAGCGCTGCTCGCGGTGATCGCCAACCTGAAGGGCCGCCTGTGGCTGGCCGTCGTCCTGGTCGCCGTGCTCGGGGCGCTGGCCAGCAACACCCCCGGCCCGCTCGGCACCTACGCCGACCGCGGCGCGAAGTGGGTCCTCTCCGTACCCAGCAAGCTCGGCGGCCTCCTCGACTGACCGGCCGGCGCCGCACGCCGGCCGGTCAGAGCGAGGTCGCCTTGACCCGCCAGCTGCTGGTGAACGGCGCACCCTGGCACCGGTCACCGGCGTCGCCACGCAGCGCCACGGCACCGAGCAGGCGGATGGTGCGGTCCGCGCCGGCCGGGATGACGACCCGGTCGTACTCGGTGCCGTCCGTGATCGAGACCGGCACGTCCGCGCTCAGGAAGCGGCCGCACGCCTCCTGCACGTCGTCGTCCGTGAATCGCAACTCCGCGTTGCTGATGCTGGTGTTCGACACCTGGACCGCGATCTCGTTGTCGTTGCGCACCGGAATGACGATGTCGGCCGCGTGCTTGTCACCGGGCCAGAGCCCGGTCTCCTCACCCGCGTAGTCGGTCGCGGGCGTGCCGACCTCCAGCGGGCGGAGGCTCTGCGCGGAACCGGTGATCGACCCGCTGGAGACCGTGGTGTTGAACGCGGCGTAGGCGATGCCCCCGGTCAGCACGGCCGCGACGGCCAGGCCGACCGCTACCAGCGCCACCCGCTTGTCGGTGTTACCCATGACGACTCCTATGGAGTGACGGCCGGCGTGCTCGATGGCGTGCCCGCGCTCTCCAACGACGGCGCGGCGGGCGTGGGCGTCGGCGCCACCGAGGTCACCTCCGTGGCGACCGGAGCGGCTTCGTCGGCCGGGGCCGGGCCGGGCGGCGCCGCGGGCACCGGATCCGGCGAGCCGGCGGGCGCGGACGGGGTGACCGGCACGGCGGTGGGCGAGGCCTCGACCGGCGGCGTGGCGGTGGCGGGCGCGGACGGTGCCGGCGTCCCGGTCGCTCCGGGCGCGGCCGAGACGGCCGCCGTCGCGATCGGGACCGCGCCGGGCGAGCCGCTGGTGTGCACGGCCACACCGATCCGGGGCGCACCCTCGCCCGGCGTCATGGTCACGCCGTCCACGCTGACCTCGCTGATGGTGGACCAGCCGGACGCGGCAACCGCGACGCTGCCCATGCCGATCATCGCCATCAGGCCGGTTGCCGCGAGAACCACGGCCGGCAGGCGCTGTTCCTGCCAGACCCGGCTGTCCACCATGCGGCGGTACACGTTGGCAGGCACGTCTCCGCATCCCCCGTCGAAAGATCAAGTCCGGACTTGCTATGCCCGCAATTCTCTCTTGACGGACATACTGAGGACCCTAAGGAAACCGGTCCAACCGGACAATCAATGTCTTTCCCTACGCGCCGGACGGCCCGCAGGCGTGAGCGTTCGACCGACCCTGAACGACGTAAATCCCGCGAATCCCCGGAAAACAGCCGCGGACTGCGCTAGCGCCTGTCCGCGATCGACGAGACGCCGCCGAGGTCGGCCCGGGTCCCGGCCGCGTAGCCCTGGCGCATGCCGCCACCGGCCAGCCGACGGCGGCTCGCGGTGCGCAGCTGCGGATAGATCTCGGACACCCGCGCCTCGACCCGGTGCGACCGGTCCACCAGCACCAGGTCGGTGGACGTGCCGGCCTGAGCCGCGGCGGACGCCTCCGCCTGGCGTAACCGGCCGGCGATCGCGGCGCTGAACCCGGCCAGCCAGGAGCGCCGGAACGCGGCCGTGTTCTCCCACGGCGGGACCGGCGCGGCCGCCATCCCGTGCGCGGCCTGCACCAGCAGCGAGGTGTAGAGCAGTTCGGCGCGCTCCAGGTCGCTGCCGAACCCGAAGAGGTGCATGGCCCAGGCGTCGCCCTCCCGGCGGCGGACCGTGCGGCAGCGCAGCGCACCGGCCACGCCCGCGAGCAGACCGGCCTTGTCCAGCGCGTACGGCGGGTGCAGCACCACCACGCGGTCGCCGACCAGGTCGGTGCCGGGCTCACGCGCGGCCAGCAGCGCGCGGTCGACGCCGTACTTCGCGATCAGGTCGGCCGCCTTGGCCGTGAACGCCTCGGCCTCGGCCGGTGTGCACGCCGGGTCTTCGGCCTTCGCCAGCAGCTTGCGGACCTTAGCGAGGATCTGGTCGGACATGGGTCAGGCGGCACGCCGCTTCAGCGTGGCGACCGCGGAACCGGCCAGCGTCAGCAGACAGTCCGGCAGCTGCCCGTCGGCGAGCGCGGCACCGAAGAGCGCCTCGCCGGTCGGCATGTCCGAGTTCGCATACGCACTGACGAATCGGGCCACCCAGCGCGCGTCATAGTCCGCCTGGTCGATGCCGGGGAAGTCCAATGTCCACGCTCCGGCAGGGACATCGACGCCGACCATCGCGGCGGCAAGGCACCAGGCCAGGTTGTAGGCCCCCTCCACACCGTCCCGGTCGACCACGGCATCGAACGTGCCGACGACCGCATCGCTGTCACCCGCGAGCGCGAGGTGAAGCACCTGCGCCGCGTCGTCGAGCGACTCCGATGGAAGGTCCGTCACGTCCGGAAGCCTATGCCGGACCGTCAAGGGTGCGGGACGGGATGCCCCAGGAAGGCACATTTACTTAAGTAACCCTCAAAGATGCGCAACTGCGGCTATCAGGGACGACGCAGCTGGCAAGTGATACGGGCCGTACACACACGGTCACCGACCTGGTCCGTGATTATGATCTCATAAGTCGCTATGGACATACCCCGGAAGATCGGGGTATCGACGCCGGTGACGATGCCCGCGCGTACCGCTTTGTGGTGGGTGGCATTGATATCCACCCCTACGGCGGCCGGCCGGCCGACCGACACCCCGTGCGCCTGAGCGCCGAGCGAGCCCAGCGTCTCGGCCAGCACACACGACGCCCCGCCATGGAGCAGGCCATATGGCTGGGTGTTCCCGGCGACGCGCATGGTGCCGGTGACGCGATCGGCGGACACCTCTGCGATTGTGATCCCCATCAGGCGTACAAGATCACCCGGTTCGCCGGACACATCGACAAGATCAACCATTTCGGACCCTTACCTTCGGTGACGTTACCGCCGGGTTGGATTGTGCCCTCACCGTCATCGGCAAAGCGTTCAAAGCGCGCTAATGTGCCCCACGGCGACCTTGGGAGGGGGAACTCCATATGCGCATCCGACGTGGCACGGTCATCGCCGCTGCCTGCGCGGCTCTGTTAGCGGGAGGGACGGCGTGCGGTTCGACCGAGGGATCCTCGGGGGGCGACGAGACCGGCGGGCCGATCCAGCTGTACGGCACAGACGGTAACATGATCAGTTCCTTCGGTGACGAGTTCGATCAGCCCGGGGCGCTGCGCGGAATGAAGGGCACCACGCCGCTCGCCCCGCTGACCGATGACTTCAAGAACCGGCTCAAGAGCGTCAATCCGGAGCTCGGCGACTACGTCTACTCCGGAGAGACCTACGACGCGGTGGTGATGAGCGCGATCGCGGCGGAACTCGCCGGGTCGACCGCACCGGCCGCGATCGCCGCCCAGCTGATCGGCGTCACCAGCGGCGGCACGCCGTGCGACACCGCGAAGACCTGCCTCGCGCTCGCCGCGGCCGGCACCGACCTGGTGTACCGCGGCGTCTCGATGCGCTCCGGCGGCTTCACCGACGTCGGCGAGCCGTCCGTGGCCAGTTTCGCCACGCTCCACTTCGACGACCAGGACCAACTGGACGACGGAAAGATGGAGTTCGTCAACGCCGGGGACGAGACGCAGGCCTCCACCAGGTCGGCACCGCCCGGCGCACGCCCGTCCGGCGCGGCCGCGTCCGGAGCGCCGCTGAAGATCGGCGGCCTGCTGCCGAAGACCGGTGACCTGAAGCTGGCCTACCCGCCGATGGCAGCCGGTGCGGCGCTGGCGATCCGCGAGGTCAACGCGGCCGGTGGCGTGCTCGGCGAGGACGTGGCGTTCGTCGAGGGCGACGACGGCACCGACCCGGAGGTGGCCAAGGCGACCGTCGCCTCGCACATCGCGGCCGGCGTGCACGTGATCCTGGGCGCGGGCGCGTCCGGCGTCTCCACCGCCGTGCTGCCGCAGGTCAAGGCGGCCGGGCTGATCCTGTTCTCGCCGTCCAACACGGCCGCGAGCCTGACCGGCGCGGACGACGGCGGTCTCTACTTCCGCACCGCACCGCCGGACGTCATGCAGGGTGCCGCGCTCGGCGACGTGATCCTGCGGGACGGGCCGGAGCGGATCGCGATCGTGGCGCGCGACGACGAGTACGGCAGCGGCCTCGAGGAGAACCTGCGGGCCGCGCTGGACCGCTCGGGGGTCGCGGCGGAGAACATGCTCGCGCTGACCTACGACCACGAGGCCGAGACGGTCGACTTCGCCGGCGGGGCGGAAGAGGTCAAGAAGTTCAAACCGGACGCGCTGGTACTGATCGGATTCGCCGAGTCCGCTGACGTGATCAAGGCGCTACAGTCCGCGGGCGTCGAGTTCAAGCACTGAGCCGTTCGGCCAAGGCGGGCCTGGCACATTTCCGGGATGTCCCTACGCGGCTCCACCTCGTAAGTTTCATCTCAGCAACCGCGAGGTGCAGCGAACTTGAGTAGCCGCGAAGGGATATCACGGACATGAGCAGCGACTTCACCGCCGACGACACCACCATCCCGGCCGACACGACCGACGAGGGTCTCGGCCTCAACGACTCCGGCCTCAACGAGACCGGTCTGGACGACCCGGCGGCCGCCGCTCCGATCGACACCGACTACACCGAGGACGAGAGCGTCCTGCTGGTCGAGCAGACGCTGGACGGCGCCACCAACGTCTACCTGGACGGCAACGGCGACGGCTTCGCCGACCTGGTCGTGTCGGACCTCGACAGCGACGGCGTCGCGGACGTCATCTCCGCGGACAGCGACGGCGACGGCCGGATCGACACCGCGCTGTACGACGTCGACGGCGACGGCGTGATCGACGCCGGTGTCCAGGACACCAACGCCGACGGCATCGCGGATGTCTTCATGAGCGACAACAACGGCGACGGCTCGCCGGACGAGGTCGAGGTCGACGAGGACTACGACGGTTCCGTGGACTACACGGTCCGCGACACCGACTTCGACGGCAACGCCGACGAGGTCGCGGTCCCGATCGCGCCGAACACCCCGGTCAACCCGTACGCCGCTGGCTGATCAACCCCTCGGCCGGAAAGACTGGCGGGCGCCGAAGGTGGGTAGTAGACGGCCCGCGTGGCTTTCTCCGCACGCGGGTCGCGCGAGACGCGCGATCGGCCCTACGGTGAACCAGCGCTGCACCACGATTTCAGCGCCCCTCGAACGCCTTCGGGAAGGATGCCCGCCATGACCGAGCCGCAAGAGACCGTCGAGACGCGCGGCGACGACCGGGTCGACCTGCTCGCCGCCGACACCGACGGCGACGGCCGGCCCGACGTCTGGGTGGCCGACACCGACGGGGACGGCAAGGCCGACCTCTTCCAGTTCGACACCGACCACGACGGCAAGGTCGACATCACCATGGTGGACCTGGACGAGGACGGCACGCCGGACACCGTCGTCGACGGCGACGGCGGCCACCCGCCCACCGTGTGACGTCTCCGGACCGTCGATAGGCCCATGCCCGCGCGGGCATGGGCCTATCTGCCGCCCAGGGCCGCGATGGCCGCCCAGACGACCATCATCATCAGGCCGACCGCGCCGGTCGCGGTGAAGAGGCCGCGCAGGGTGCCGCCGAGTTCCTCCGGGGCCCGCGCCTCCGGGTGCCGCAGCCGCCGCAACCGGGCCCGCTGCACGCGTACCTCGCGTTTCCAGCGCGCCACGTCCGCGGTCTCGCCGTCACCGTTCGCCCGGCTCAGCGACACCGCCAGGCGTGCCTGTGCCTGCTGCAACCGGCGCACCGCGCGCCGGCCCCGGATCCCCGCCCGGTCGTGGGCACAGCCGCGCGCGGCCGCACGCCGGGTGCCGGAGCCGAGCGCGCGCAGCTCCGCCTCGGTGGCGATCTCCGGGTCGTGCAGATCCGCCAGCAGCGACACGTAGTAGTCGGCCTCCCGGCCGTGCGCGGCGCGCACCACGTACGCGATCAGCAGCAGCGGTGGAATGCCCTTGATGACCAGGATCAGCAGCACGCCGAGCGCGCCCTCGACCGGCCCGTCCAGCAATATCGGCGTGTTCCACAGGAAGTGGCAGGCCCACGAGCCGGCGAACGCGAGCAGCGCGATCCCGGCCCGGCGGGACAGCGGCCGGTCGGTGCGCACCACCAGGTAGCCGACGCCGACCCCGGCGAGCGCGCCGAACAGCGTGTGGCTCCACAGCCCGGCCAGGAAGCCGCGCAGGAAGAACGTGACCACGACCGGCGACACCCGGTCGCCCTGGCCCTCCACCGCGACCGCGTTGACCGCGTAGACCACGTCCTCCGCGACCTGGAAGCCGAGCCCGACCATCGCGCCGTAGACCGCGCCGTCCAGCGGGCTGTTCACCTGCCCGGCCGCGACCAGCACGATGGCGAGGACGCCGAGCACCTTGACGATCTCCTCGACGGTCGACCCGGCGATCGCGGCGCCCCAGGACGCGGCGAACTCCGGCGAGACCAGCTTGGCCAGCACGTTGTGCAGCGCGCCGGAACCGGGGATCGCCACCGCGGTCGCCACCAGCGCGCCCCAGGCGAAGGCGGTGGCCAGCAGCGTGGGCGGCTCCCGTTCCAGGAAGTCCAGACCACCCACGAAGATCCAGAAGGGTACGGCGTAGAGCGCGAACAGCACGACCGCGACCACGGTGGCGACCGGGTAGGTCGTGATCGACTCGCGCAGGAACACGGCCATCCGTACCGCGCCGACCGCGAGCAGCAGCGCCAGCACCCAGAACGCGGGCAGCAGCAACGGTCCGCGGCGCGGCGCCTCCGGTGCCGGCAGTACCTCGCTCACTCCGTACCCCGGAACGTTATGGATCGTGTCGAGGCGTCGATGGCCTGGCGGGCGGCGGACAGTTCCGGGTCGGTGCCGCTGACCGTGACCTCGATGGAGCGTTCGCCGGCCAGGAAGACCGCGTACCGGCCGCCGCGGCCCGGTGCGCTGTAGCCGCCGGCCAGCCCGAGGAGCTGCCCGTCCGCGGTGGCGATACTGGCCTCGCGCCCGACCACCTGATAGCCCCGGTTGGCGGCGATCTTGCGGCGCAGCTTGTCCGCCGCGTCCGGCAGGCCGCCCTCGAAGGGCTGCACCACCACCGCGTACCGGATCGGGCCGACCAGGAAGAGCACGGTGCCGCGGTCGTCGGACGGGCGGGTCTTCGTCACGTCCAGCAGCGCGCCTGGCGGCGGAATCACGGTGACGCCGCCGCCCACCGCGTAGGGCACGCCGTCCGGAAGCGCCTGTGTGGAGTCCAGTGACCGGTCCAGCGCGGGCAGGCCGAACGCGAGCAACCCGAGCACGAGCACGATGACGCCGCTGCCGAGCCCGTTCCGCAGCAGCCGACGCCACATCCCCACACATAGACGCTAACGGTTGCGGTGACGATTCGTGGCCTTCTTCTCACGGATAGTCCGAGTGACCGACGCGCGTTCAGCCGTCCAGGGTCAGCGTGGCGAGGTAATAGGGCCGGTCCGCATCGTCCACATCGGTGAGCCGCCAGCGTGTCCCCTCGACGAGCCCACGCAGCTCGTCCACGGAACAGACCAGGTAGTCGAACCAGTCCGTGGTGATCTCCCGGTAGCGCAGCCGCAACCGCAGCTGCCCGCCGAGCCGTCCGCGCGACCGGTTGAGCTCGTGATAGCCGACGTGCACCGGATCCGTGGTGCCGTACGGGTCGGTGCCGTGCGCGATCAGCCGGGCGCCGGGCGCGGCCATCTCGGCCAGCGCGGCCAGGAAACCGGGCGCCCGGTGGCGCCCCTCGATCAGCCCGAGATTGTTGCCGAGCAGCAGGAACGTGTCGTAGCGGCGGCCGTCGCGCGCGTGCTCGTCGACCGTGGCCAGCACGGTGTCGCGCACTCCCCGCCGGCGGCACACCGCGATCGCGCCGGGTGAGACGTCCAGCCCGGTCACGTCCACGCCGGACTCCTGCAGTGCCAGCGCGATCCGGCCGCCGCCGGTGCCGATGTCCAGCACCCGGCCCCGGACCTGAGCCAGCGCGCGGTGGTCGTGCGGCTGCCACTCGTCCGGCTCGGCCAGGTAGTGATCCGCGGGCGCGCCGTTGATCAGGCCGTCCTCGCGTTCGATGATCTCGATGACCGGGCGCGGCACCCGGCCGCCGGCCAGCGGGCGGGGCCCGATGCCGGTGCGGATCGCGTAGGCGTCCCGCAGCATCTCGCCGAAGACGTCACCGACGCGCGGGCGAGGTACGAGCTGTTGGTTGTCCACGCCCCGAAGCCTGTCAGATGGCGGACACCGTTTCCGGCCGCCGCGCGTTGAGCCGTCGGTCGCCCGGCTGCGTATATAAGGTCGGACACGGCCCACAGACAGAGCGAAGGCGGAGGAGCACACGGATGACCGTGATTCCCTCCGCCCTGGCACTACCGGCGGGTCATGAAGAGCGGTCCGTCAGTCACCCTGGCGCTGCGTGGGGATCTGCCCCTGCAGCAGGGCGCGAACCTCAGACTCACGGTAGCGACGGTGGCCGCCCAGCGTGCGTATTGCGCTGAGCTTGCCCGCCTTCGCCCACCGGGTCACGGTCTTCGGGTCGACACGGAACATCGACGCGACCTCGGCCGGCGTGAGTAGCGGCTCTGGTTCGTGCGTACGCGATGCCATCGGTCACTCCTCCACAGGTACCTAAAGACATCGGCCGGGGTCCCGCCGGCCGACGCGTCTTTCATGGTCCGGCTAGTCCCCGATGTCCGACATGGGCCGAACGGACTAACGTCCCTGGATGGACGGATGAGCCATGACCGATTTATTGCGATTTTCTACGCCAGAAACCTACTTATTTGGACGCTTAGTCACGCTTCGTATCTGACCAAGTACGAGCCTAGCCCATCATGGGAGCGCGTCCACGGTCCGATTCGACCCGCAATGTGCGCCATTTGCATGACAAATCGAGCAGGCGACAGCCGATCGAGGAAGGCCATAGCAAAACGACGACCGCGGGTGGGCGAATGGTCACGCCCCGCGGCCGTCGCGATGATCGCGTTTAGTTACATCGCTCCAGGAGCTGCACGGCACGCCAGCGGGCGACGAGCTTCTCGTAGGCCTCGGTGGCGCCCTCCGCGTCGCCGTTGGCCAGCCCGGCAAGACCGGCCGCCACGAGCGCCGGCGAGTCGTCGGCCTCCAGCTCGTCGTCCGGCAGCAGATCCACCAGGCCGGCGTAGTCCAGCTCCACCACCGAGCGCGGGTGGAACTCCTCCAGCCAGCGCGCGCCCTCCTCGACCGCCTCGGTGATCGGCGCGTCCCCCACGCTCTTGCGCAGCACCGAGACGCCCCGGTGGGCACGGCGGCGGGCCTTCGAGATCTCGGTGCGGAAGCGCAGGCTCCGGCGGTTGCCCGGCCCGGTCACCAACTCGCGCTCGGACTGGTCCACGAACACGAACCAGCGCAGCGGTACGCCCCAGGTGGAGGCCTGCTCGTGCACGCGCGGCACGCCTTCCTCCAGCACGCGGGCCCCGGTGCGCGCGTCGTCCACCACGGCCTTCGCCTGACCGGCCAGGATCGGCGGCACGAACGCGTCGGCGAGCACGGACGGCACGCCGTCCCGGGCGGAGAGCGCGGCCTCGGCGACCCGCAGCCTGAGGTTCCACGGGCAGACCAGGATGGTGTCGTCGTCCTCCAGGACGTACGCCTCGTCCGGCAGGTCGGGCAGGCGGGTCCAGCCGGCGCCGAGCGCGGAGAGCACCGCGGTGCGCTGCCGCCCGGGGCCGTCGCCGGTGGCGACCGCCCGGCCCTCCCGCGCGTACCGCCGCCAGAACAGCTGACGTTCCCGGTCGAAAGCGGTCAGGGGCTCGTAGACCCGGAGGTACGACGCGAACAGTGACGACACGGCCCGATCCTTCCACGCCGCGGTGAAGGGCTCGCCCACAGCATCTCCGATCACGGTACTTATCGCCCACTCCAACGCCGAAGTCCTAGGGTTTCTCTGTGGGCGACGACAATCCGCCCGCACACTCGCCCCACAAGGGCCCCCGCTACGCCAGAGGAGCAGACATGTCCTTCTTCGCCAATGACGACGACCAGGGATTGGCCGGTCACGAGCAGGTCGTCTTCTGCCAGGACAGGCAGTCCGGGCTCAAGGCCGTCATCGGCATCTACTCGACCGCGCTGGGCCCCGCGCTCGGCGGCACCCGCTTCTTCCCCTATCCGGACGAGCAGTCCGCGGTCGAGGATGTGCTCAACCTCTCACGTGCGATGGCGTACAAGAACGCGCTCGCCGGTCTGGACCTCGGCGGCGGCAAGGCCGTCATCTGGGGCGACCCGGAGCAGCTGAAGAGCGAGGCACTGCTGCGCGCGTACGGCCGGTTCATCGAGTCGCTGGGCGGCCGCTACTACACCGCATGCGACGTCGGCACGTACGTGCCGGACATGGACGTGATCGCGCGCGAGACGCGGTTCGTGACCGGGCGCAGCGTCGAGCACGGCGGCGCGGGTGACTCGTCCATCCTCACCGCCTGGGGCGTCTTCCAGGGTATGCGGGCCGCGGCCGAGCACGTCTGGGGCAGCCCGTCGCTGTCCGGGCGCCGGATCGGCGTGGCCGGGCTGGGCAAGGTCGGCAAGTACCTGGTGGGGCACCTGATCGAGGACGGCGCGTCGGTGGTCGCCACGGACGTCAGCGAGGCCTCGCGGGCGTGGGCGCGGTCCACGTACCCGCAGATCGACCTGGTCGACGACACGGACGCGCTGATCACGTCCGACATCGACGTCTACGCGCCGTGCGCGCTGGGCGGCGCGCTGAACGACGACTCGGTGCCACGGCTGCGCGCGAAGGTGGTGGTCGGCGCCGCGAACAACCAGCTGGCCCACCCGGGCGTGGAGAAGCTGCTGGAGGAGCGCGGCATCCTGTACGCGCCGGACTACCTCGTGAACGCGGGCGGCGTGATTCAGGTCGCGGACGAGATCGAGGGCTTCAACTTCGAGCGCGCGAAGCTCCGGGCGAGCAAGATCTACGACACTACGAAGGAGATCCTCCGGCTCGCGGAGTCGGACGGCGTGCCGCCGGCGGTGGCCGCGGACCGGCTGGCCGAGCGCAGAATGGCCGAAGTCGGGCGGCTTCGGGGGATTCTTCTGCCGCGCCGGGCCTTTTAGCGACGCGCGAGGGGCAACGTGCGCTACCCGAGGTGCCGAACGTCGCCTCGCCCATGTACCGTAAGAGCCACGAGAGATGCCTGACGTCATCGGGGCCCGCCTTCGGGCTGCCCCGAATTCTGTGCGAGGGGGTCGAGCCATGGGGCGCGGCCGAGCCAAGGCCAAGCAGACGAAGGTGGCGCGGGAGTTGAAGTATCACTCCCCGAACACCGACCTCGCCGCCTTGCAGCGGGAGCTTACCGGCGGTTCGAGGTCGGAACACGACTTCGACGACGAGCACAATGAACGCCTCGACGATGACGACGAGGACGACACCGTAGACGACGACACGGATTCGTGGTCGTCGCCGCGGCGTCGCTCCTGACTGCTGGGCAATCTGAGCACGCGGCCCCCCGCGTGCTCACGCATGTCCGCATCGCCTGAGGATGTGTCCACACCCCTCGCCGCGATGCTGCCTGCGCGTGTTCAGCAGCAGTCGACGTCATCGTCAAGGTGCGCATACGCCGAGACCGGCGGATCGTCGCAGTGTCCCTGCGACGATCCGCCGGTCTCGCGTGCTCGGTCAACGGGGAGGGCGATTGTTCCAGTTGTAGAAGGTCGGGATGTTCTCGAAGTGGTTCCACGCGCAGACCGCGCTGGAGCCGTCGCCACCGACTGTCTCCGCGCGGCGTGAGCGTGCCTCCGCGGCCTCGTCGAGCAGCGCGGTCAGTCCGGCACCTGCGCTCCGCACCCGCTCGGCCACCGAGTCGTTCCCCGACTCGGCGGCGTCATCCGGCTGCCGAGCGTTGGTGATCTCGGGCATGGTGCAGCACTCCCTCCAGTAAGCGGATCTTGCTGTTGCGGCAGTGGTTCGTCTCCGTACCGTCGAAACGCCCGTGCTCGAAGTATCGGTTGGCCGCGTGCGCGCCACCGCAGAAGTCGAAGTACGGACATCGGGCACGGCATGCCTCCACGCCCGCGAGAAATTCGCCGATCCACGGCGTCGACGTCGCGTCCGCGAGAATGTGGTCGAGCCCGCGCTCGAGCACGTTGCCGCTGGCGAAGTCGCCGTACCGCGGATCGGAGAAGCCCGCCAGTTCCGGCGAGAGCAGCACGACCGAGCCGTCGTACGCGACGGTGGGAATCGGGTCCAGCCGGCGCGGCAGCAGCGCGCCCGCGGTGCCGTCCAGCACCGCCGCGGCGTACCGCAGCGACAGCTCGATCTCCCGCAGGTGGATGCGTGGATCGCGGCGCCAGGCCGCGACCAGCTCCGCCCAGAACGCGGTGACGGCCGCCGCCGGGAAGCCGTTGTCGCGCGCGTTCACCCCCTCCTGCTCCTCGACGTTGATGCCGAGCACGTCGCAGCCCAGCGCGAGAAAGTAGTCGTAGAGCTCAGTGGCCATGCCGGGAAACGGTTCACCGACCACGCAGAGCGCCGAGTACGGAATGCCGTGCCGACGCAGCGTCTCGATGCCGCGGGCGATCCGGTCGTACGCCGGGCGGCCACCGCGGGTGACCCGCTCGCCGTTACGCTCGCGCGGACCGTCCACGCTCACGCTGACCCGCATGTCGTGCGCGGTGAAAAACTCGCACCAGGCGTCGTCGATCAGCGTCGCGTTCGTCTGCACATGATGCTCGACCTCGGCGCCGAACGGCGCCATCAGCGCGGCCAGCGCATCCCGCCCGGCCGCGAGCGGCTCCCCGCCGTGCCAGACGACGGAGAAGCGGGTGTCCCGCGCCCACCGGTTGACCGGCTCCGCCACCGCCTCAGCGACCGCGACCGGCATGCGCTTGTCGATCGCACGGAAGGGCAGGTAGCAATAGGTGCAGTCGAGATTGCAAAGGGTCGTCGGCTGCATCACCACATACGACGGGACGGTGGCGATGCCGCGCATCCCCGAATCGGCCACCGCACCTCCTCCACCGGCCCGCACGCTCAGGTGAACTGCGGGTTCTGCCATTTCAGGCTAGGCGGCGAGGTCCAGCCGGGTGAAGCCCCCGTCGTGTATCCGGAGGATCACCGGGGCACGCCGACCGGGCCCTTTCCGGTTATGACGTGCGCCGGCCGGGCGCGGTTGCGCCGGCCGGCCCGAAGGTGACCAACCACGCAACCCGCGCAAGGCCGACCGGCATGGTTTCCCGTCGGCCCCTGGCACCGCCGTCGAGGGCCCGGACCACCGGGCCCGATATTTCCGCGTAACGGATCGGAGGCCGACATCGCGAATGCCGGCGGTCGGTGCCCGTTCTGCCTCCGGAACCCTAAGTGATCAAACAGTGAGCAAAGGGAGATCAAGAATTGAAGTAGACCGCTATTCGTTCCACGGATCGGTCACTCAGGCCGTAGGCGGCGCGTTCCGCGGGCGACGTGCAACCGCGGGCGCGACATACCGATATCTCGGGTGACCAGCGCGCCCGGTCATGCCGTCTTCGGGTCGGATGCTCGCCGACCGCACGGCCGGCCGTGTGCTGTGACCGCCAGATGAAAGCAATGATCAAAACCTCAGGGGCGGGTCTTCCCGCTTCCTGGGCGGTGGCGTTCCGAGTGCTCCCGCGGGCACCGGTCGTCGCTGGCGCTCCTCCCTGCCGGTTTCGCGGTGGTCAAGGCAAACCCTTTCGGCGCCGCAGATCCCGCGTTGTGCCGCACATCCCGCGCTGGGGCATCGCGGCGCGGTGCCATCGCCGCGCCGCGCCACGGCCCCGCAGCGCACACCACGCCGGGCTGCGCGCATACCGCACCGGGGATGTCGCCGCCGCGCCGCGCATACCGCGCACCAGGCACGCCCCAGCCGCGCCGCGCAAACCGGCCAACGTTACCCGCACGTCCCGAGGGAACTCGCGCCGCAAAAGTCGCGCCCGGGGATGCCCCGCCACCCGACGGAACTCCTGCCGCACCGCGGAAGCCCTGCCGGATGCTGCCGCACCACCCACGGAAGCCACGCCGCGCCGCGGCAGCCACGCCTGGAATGCGGCATCACTTCGACGGAACCCACGCCGGGCCGCAGCACCGACGCCGAAGCTCGCGTATCCACCCCCACGGAACTCGCGCCGCGCCACGGAGGCCCCGCCGAGGACGCCGCACTACCCCACCCAATCCCACGCCGCGCCGCAGAAGCACGCCGGAGATGTCGCAACCACCCATGGAGCCCGCGCCGCGCCACAGAACCACGCCGCAGATGCCGCACCACGGCACCGAATCCGCGCCGTGCCGCAGAAGCCACGGCAGGTCGCGTCCGCCGAGGATGCCGCACCGACCCACCGAACCGCGCCGCAGAAGCCACGCCGATGATGCCGCAACCCACGAGGCTCGCGCCGCGTCGCAGGGGTCCGGCCACCCTATGGAACTCGCGCCGCGTGGCGGAGGCTGTGGTGGGGCGGGGGTGCGTGGTTTTCTCCGGTGGCGTGCGGGGCCGGCTCCGATGCCGGGCGGCAAGCGGAGCGCCGGCGGAGTCTTGCCGGGCGGCGAGGTTTGCCCGCGGGAGCACTCGGAACGGCACCACGCCGGAAGCGGGAAGATCGAGAAGGTGCCTTTGGTCTTCGTGGCGGTGGGGCGAGCGCTACCGGCCGGCCAAGGGCGATGCGGTCGGAAAAAGACCAGGCCGGAAGCGGGAAGATCAAGATTGATCTTCGGGCTCCCGGCCTGGGGTGCGGATTGCGGGAAGGGCGTCAGCCGCGGGTGTGCTGGCCGATCATCTGTACGGTGCCGGTGCCCTCGATGATCTCGCCGGCGTGCCAGGCGTCGACGCCGCGGCCGGCCAGGAAGGCGAGGGCGCGGTCGGCGTCGGCGGCGGAGACGATGGCGAACATGCCGACGCCCATGTTGAACGTCGACTCCATCTCCGGGTCTTCGATCCGGCCCTTGGCCTGGACCAGCTCGAAGATGGACTGGGGCTTCCAGGTGGAGCGGTTGACCACGGCGTCGACGTGGTCGGGGAGTACGCGGACCAGGTTGCCGGGGATGCCGCCGCCGGTGACGTGGGCGAGGGCGCGCACCTCGCACTCGGCGATCATGCCCAGGCAGTCCTTGGCGTAGATCTTGGTGGGGGTGAGCAGCTCCTCGCCGAGCGTGCGCTGGCGGCCGAACTCCTCGACGACGGTCTCCAGGCGCATGCGGCCGGCACCGAGCAGCACGTGGCGGACCAGCGAGTAGCCGTTGGAGTGCAGGCCGGAGGAGCGCATCGCGATCACGACGTCGCCGACCTCGACGCGGTCGCGGCCGAGGATCTCGGACTCCTCTACCACGCCGACGCCGGTGGCGGACAGGTCGTACTCGTCGGGGCGGAGCACGCCGGGGTGCTCCGCGGTCTCGCCGCCGAGCAGCGCACAGCCGGCGTAGCGGCAGCCGTCCGCGATGCCGGCGCCGATCTCCGCGACCTTCTCCGGCTCGACCTCGCCGCAGGCGATGTAGTCCAGCAGGAACAGCGGCTCGGCCCCGCAGGCCACCAGGTCGTCGACGACCATGGCGACCAGGTCGATGCCGACCGTGTCGTGGATGTTCAGCTGCTGGGCGATGACCAGCTTGGTGCCCACGCCGTCGGTGGAGGAGGCGAGGATCGGGTTCTTGTACTTCTTGGCGTCCAGCCGGAACAGGCCCGCGAAGCCGCCCAGGTCGCCCATGACCTCGGGACGGGACGCGCGGCGCACCTTGTTCTTCAGCAGCTCGACGGCGCGTTCACCGGCGTGGATGGAGACGCCGGCGTCCGCGTACGTGACCGTGCGCTTTCCCCTGTTCCGGCCGGCTCCGGCCTGCCACGGCTGCCGGTCACCGTCCGCCGCGTCGTTGGCTCGCTCGGTCACGTGCGTCACGTTTCTCCCCTTGTGCTCTCGCGTCAGCCCGGGCGTGCCGCTCTGCGCGCTTGTCTGGCCGTACGGCCGCGACGTCACGGTTCTCGTGGGTCGCGGCGTACACGGGCCTAAGAATGATGCGGCTTGTCCCCGCCACCGGGCGAGGCGACCAGGTCCGCCTCGTCGTTCTCCAGGTCGTGGTCGGGGCTCGGGCCCGGGGCCCCGCCCTCCGCGACCTGCGCGGGCACGGACGGCATGCCGACGGACACCCGGCGGCCGACGCCCTCCAGCACGTGCTTGCCGATCATGTCATCGGCCGGCAGCGCGATCGGGTACTCCCCGTCGAAACAGGCCCGGCAGAGCCGGGTCTTCGGCTGCTCGGTGGCGGAGATCAGGCCCGCCAGCGAGATGTAGCCCAGGGAATCCGCGCCGATCGCGCGCCGGATGCCCTCCGTGTCCAGCCCGTTGGCGATCAGCTCCGCGCGGGTGGCGAAGTCGATGCCGTAGAAGCAGGGCCAGCGCACCGGCGGCGACGAGATCCGTACGTGGACCTCGAGCGCGCCGGACTCGCGCAGCATGCGCACGATGGCCCGCTGCGTGTTGCCGCGGACGATCGAGTCGTCGACCACGACGATCCGCTTGCCGCGCACGTTCTCCCGCAGCGGGTTCAGCTTGAGGCGGATGCCCAGCTGACGGATGGTCTGCGACGGCTGGATGAAGGTGCGGCCGACGTAGGCGTTCTTCAGCAGGCCCTGGCCGTAGGTGATGCCGGAGGCCTCGGCGTAGCCGATCGCGGCCGGCGTGCCCGACTCCGGCACCGGGATCACCAGGTCGGCCTCGACGGGGCTCTCCTTGGCCAGCTCGCGCCCGATCTGGACGCGGGCGGAGTAGATGTTCCGCCCGTTGATCGTGGTGTCCGGGCGGGCGAGGTACACGTACTCGAAGAGGCAGCCCTTCGGGTCCGGCGTCGCGAAGCGCACCGAACGCAGGCCGTCCTCGTCGATCGCGATCAGCTCGCCGGGCTCGACCTCGCGGACCACGCTGGC
Source organism: Catenuloplanes indicus (assembly GCF_030813715.1). Taxonomy (NCBI): domain Bacteria; kingdom Bacillati; phylum Actinomycetota; class Actinomycetes; order Micromonosporales; family Micromonosporaceae; genus Catenuloplanes; species Catenuloplanes indicus. The sequence goes on along the minus strand of NZ_JAUSUZ010000001.1, from coordinate 5,099,373 downwards.
ACCGCAGATGTCCAGTGCCGCGGTCTCGCTCGCCACCACCCAGCCGCGCTCCAGGCGGCCGAGCACGAGTGGGCGCACACCGGCGGCGTCGCGCGCCGCGTACAGCGTGTTCTCGTCCATGAAGACGAAGCTGAACGCGCCGCGCACGCGCGGCAGCACCTGCAGCGCGGCCTGCTCCACGGACAGGTCGGGGTACGACGCCAGCAGTGTGGTGACCAGCGACGTGTCCGTGGTCGAACCGTCCGACCCGCCGTCGAGACCGCGCTCGGCGACCTCGCGAGCCAGCTCGGCCGTGTTGACCAGGTTGCCGTTGTGCGCCAGCGCGATCGTGGTGCCGGACGTGGTGGCCTTGATCGTGGGCTGCGCGTTCTCCCAGTTGTTGCCGCCGGTGGTCGAGTAGCGCGCGTGACCGACCGCGAGGTGGCCGCGCAGGCTCGCCAGCGTAGGCTCGTCGAAGACCTGGGAGACCAGGCCCACGTCCTTGTAGACCACGACGCCGGAGCCGTCACTCACGGCGATGCCCGCGGCCTCCTGGCCACGGTGCTGAAGTGCGTAGATTCCGAAATAGGTGAGCTTTGCCACCTCTTCACCCGGAGCCCACACTCCGAACACGCCGCAAGCATCTTGCGGGCCGGGCCTTTGGGGGTCGAGTTCGTGGCTCAACAGCCCGTCGCCTCGGGGCACCTGCCGCTCCATCCGTGTGCTTCGCGCGGAAGTTCCGTCCGCCCGCAACAGTGTACGCGAGGTCAAGCGAATGACGGAGAGCCACCTTTTCGCTGCCAGGGCGTGATCAACAGTAGGTTGACCGGGCAACTAGATAGGGATGTAGTTAGATATGTCAGCACGGTTGCCACTGATCCGCAGACGTCCCTGAGTAATCGCCTCGCCCCAGGACAGGCGTCCGGTGGCCAGACGCACCCACGTCTCCGGGTCCATCTCGACCACATTGGGCGGTGTGCCCCGGGTGTGACGCGGACCCTCGACGCACTGAATCGCACCGTACGGAGGAACCCGCACCTCCACCGAACGGCCGGGAACTTTGGCCGCGAGACCGGCGAGAAGCGCACGTACGGCGTCACGGAGCGCTACCCGCTCGGGGGTCTCACCGGCATCGAACGAGGCCAGCACCGTCGCTACTACTGCGGACTTATCGTGCGGAGAAGACACGTCGGGACGATACGTCTTCGCAGGCTCATCACTTGATGGCTCCCCTGGGTCGCGCGCGGGGTGCCGGACAAGGCATAGTGGCGCACGGTGTACTCAATCACGGGGTGAACCCGGCACGTCCGAGGCCGGGAGCAGATATCCCGGAAGGCGGTGGACGTGACAGCACACCGAAGGCCCTGGCGCGATTTGGCTGGTCAGGAAGGCCGTGGACTACGCACGCGCGCCGTCAGCCTACTCCGTGCGGGCGCGGCGGTCCTGGCGGTCACCGGCGCCGTGCTCTTCGTTACCCCGGCCTCGGCTCAGGCCGACCCGCCCGAGCTGAACCTCAGCCTGCAGGCGGGGGCCATCAACGCGGGGCAGAGCACGAAACTCACCGTGACGGTCTCGCCCGACAACCCGACCGACTCACTCGCTGTGACGGTCACGGTCTTCGACGGCGTGAGGTGCAGCCCGTGCTCCGGCACCGGCTCCTTCGACGTGACGCTCACCGGCGACAACCTCGCCCCCGGCCAGACGAGGTCCGGCAACATCCGGGTCACCGCGGTCGGTACCCCGGTGATCGGTGAGGCCGAGACCGAGGAGAAGAGCGTCTCGCTGCAGGTGAAGGGCCCGGAAGCGGTCCAGACCGTGCGGAAGATCAGTGGTCGCGTGGTCGACGCAGCGACCGGTGAGGGCGTCTCCGGCGCGGCCGTCCGCATTCAGGACCCGGCCGGCCACCAGTACGAGGCGGCCACCAACGGCCGGGGGACGTTCACGTTCAACGGCTCGACGGACCGGCCGATCACGCCCGGCACCATCCAGATCGCCGCGAGCGCGCGTGACTTCGAGGCCAAGGCCGCGACCTTCAACGGCGGCAACGGCGCCACGGTCGACGGCGTGACGCTCCAGCTGGCCTCGACGAAGGCCTCCCCCAGCCCGACCCCGTCGGCGAGCGCCTCACCGAGTGCGTCGCCGACCGCGACTCCGTCCGCGGACGAGTCGGAGGCGTCGGAGGAGCCGGTGACCGATGTCACCGACGTGCCGGACACGAACAACGCCGCGAACCAGTCCGACGACGACGGGGGCATCCCGTGGTTCGTGGTGCTGATCGGCGCGCTGCTGGTCGCGGTCGGCGTCGGCACCATCGTGCTGCTGATGATCCGGCGCAAGCAGGACCGGGAGGCGGCCGAGGCCGAGGAGGAGGCGAAGAACCGCACCCCGGTCGGGGCGGCGGCGGGCGGCTTCCGCGACGACGCGACCCGGATCGGCGGCGCCGGCATGGGCGCGGGCGGCATGGACGACGCCACCCGGATCACCACGCCGATCTCCGACGCACCGACCATGATCACGCCGCGGTCCGCGATGGACGAGTTCCCCGACCCGTACGGTGCTCCGCCTCCCGGCTCCCCCGGTGCGCCGAAATGGGCCGGCGCCGACGACGACTTCGGCGGTAGCAACGACGCCACCCGCGTCGGCTTCGGTGACGACCGTGGCGGCAACTACGGTGGCTCCGGTGGCGGCTACGGCGGTGCGGCACAGTCCGGCGGCTACGACGACGGCTACGGCAACGACCGCGGTGGCAACTACGGCGGCGCCGGCTCCGCGTCGGTCTCCGGCGGCGGCTACGGCGCCGGTGGCCGGGACGGCTACGACGGCGGCGGCTACGACAACCAGGCCGGCGCCGGCTACGGCAACGACCGCGGCGGCTACGGCAACGATCAGTACGACGAGCCCACCGGCCGGTACAACGGCGGTGCGGACGGCTACGGCGGTCAGGGCGGTGGCTACGGCGCCACCCCGGCGGGCCCGTACGGTCAGCGCGCCGACCAGGGCGGCTACGGCGCCCAGGAGATCGACTACGGCACGCAGAACAGCCAGGGTCAGGGCGGCGGCTACGGCGCCGGCCAGGGCGGTTACGGCGGCGGTGGGTACGGCGACGGCGCCGGTGGCGGCAATTACGGCGGCCAGGGTGGCTACGGCGACGGTGGCGGTGCCGGTCAGGGCGGTTACGGCGCCGGCCAGGGCGGCAACTACGGCGGCCAGGGTGGCTACGGCGACCGCGGCGGTTACGACCAGGGTGGTTACGACCAGCAGGGCGGCGGCTACGGCGGCGGCCAGGGCGGTGGCTACCCGGCCCAGCAGGGTGGCGGTTACGACCAGCAGCAGGGCGCCGGGTACGGCGGCCAGCAGGGCGGCGACCGCGGTGGTTACGACCAGGGCGGCTACCGGGACGACCGGGGCAACCAGCAGCGTGGCGACCGCCGCATCGACTGGATGGACGACTGAGCCGATCGGCTCACACGACGGGGCTCGTGCCACCCGGCACGGGCCCCGTCGCCGTCTCCGGGCTCGGGGAGAATCACGTCAAGCGCGGCTGAAGATGCCGCCGCGCAGCAGCGGAACGACCGTGGACGCGTCCCGTTCCAGCGCGATCGCCACGTCGTCGATGAACCCGCGCGCCGCCAGTTCCCGGCCGGAGACGCTGCCCCGGATCGCCGCGCTCACGTCCGGCACGCTGTTCAGCGCGGCCAGCGCCACCGCCGCCTCGACCGAGAGACCGCCGCGCGCACCGGCCAGGCCGTCCAGGATCGCGGCGGCCCCGAGCAGGTCCTCCACGCCGGGGCGCAGCGTGTCGTCCGGCCAGCGCTCACCGGCCGCGATCACGCCGATCGGCGCACGGGTCGTCCCGTACCCCTGGTGCAGCAGCCAGCGGGCGACCGCGCGCGCGTTGCGCAGGCAACCGGCCACCACCGGCAGCCCGGTGGCGCTGGCCGCCGCACAGATCGCCGACCCGTTCGGCGACGGCAGCACCAGATCGGGTGTGCCGGGTGCCCGGCGCAGCGCCGCCGGTGACAGCGACCAGGGGCGCTCCGGGCTCACCTCGGCCCGGCTGACCGCCGCGACCGCGCCGACCCGGGACGCGTACGCCTCGGCCTGAGCGCTCCACGGGAACGGATGCACCCGCGTGCCGCGGCCGACCGCGACGTCCACGGCGGTGGTGAACGAGAGCACGTCGACCACGACCAGCGCGGCGCAGACGTGACCCAGCTCGCTGGCGCCGGCCAGCCCCCAGTCGAACCGCACTCCCGCGCCCGGCTGCGCGTAGACCGCGTCCACCGGATCCGCCTCGCCGCTCACCGTGCCGCTCGCCTTCGCCGCCGTCATGGGCACCCGGGTGCCGCTGTTCGAACGCACCCATGATGCCGCCCGCCCGCGACCGGCGGGACGACAGGTGGCCGACGGCGCTCGCCGGCCACCTACCGCGGAGGCTCAGATGCCGCGACGACCCCGAATCACCGGGCGGTATGCGCCCAGATCAACGGCCTGAAGGCCGTTCTCTGCCCACTTCCGGCGTGGTCACCGTCCGCACGCTCCCGCGGGCACCGGTCGTCGCCGGCGCTCCTCCCTGCACGATCCGAGGCCGGACCGGAAACTCTGGCCACGGAAAGCCGTGGAAGGGCGCTCCGCGAAACGGCAGAGCCCGCGCTGATCAAGTCAGCGCGGGCTCTGCCGTTGTTCGTTCGAGCGAGCGTTACTCGGTGCTGCCGTCAGCGGTCGGCTGGTCGGCGGCGTTCGTCTCGGTCTGTGCGGTGTCGGCCGGGGAGACGACGCCGTCGTCGCCGCTCGGGTCGGCCTGGGTGCTGTCCGCGGCGGCGGCCGGCAGGCCCTCCTCCGCACCGGCGGCCGCATCCGGCGCCGGGTCCTCGCCGACCGGCGCGGCCTGTGCCTCGGTCGCGGCGGCGACCACGGCGGCGGCGACGGCCACCGCGGCGGTGCCCTCGGACGCCGCGGCGGAGACCGCCTCGGACGCGGAGGCCGGAACCGCCGAGCCGGCGGCCGGAACCGCGGACCCCGGAGCGACGGCCTTCGCGGCCGCGGCGCCGGTGGCCGACGCGCCGAACGCGGTGTCGGCCGACGGGATCTCGACGTGGCCGAACAGACGCGGCAGCGTACCGGTGTGCGCCTCGCGCAGCTCGGTCAGCGGGATGCGGAACTGACCGGTCACCTCGACCGCGTCGCTCGCGGCGTCGGTGGTGCCGATCGCGGTCCACGGCAGCGCGTGCTGGTCGCAGAGCGCGGTGAACGCGGTCTCGTGCCCGCGCGGCACCGCCACCACGGCACGGCCGGCGGACTCGCTGAACAGGTAGACGAATGGCGACGAGCCGGTGGTGAACTCGTCCGGCAGCTCGACCGTGACGCCCACGCCGCGCCGCAGCGACGACTCGACCAGCGTCTGGATCAGGCCGCCGTCGGAGAGGTCGTGCGCCGCGGTCAGGTGACCGACGCGGGCGGCCTCGGCCAGCACCTCGGCCAGCGCCTTCTCGCGGGCCAGGTCGACGCGCGGCGGCTCGCCACCGAGGTGACCGTGGGTCACCCACGCCCACTCGGAGCCGGACAGCTCGTTGCGCGTCTCGCCGAGCAGGAAGACCAGATCTCCCTCGGGATGCGCGGACGGCGTGAAGCCGATCGGCACCCGCTGGGACACGTCGTCGATCAGGCCGAGCACCCCGACCACCGGCGTCGGGTGGATCGCGGCCGCACCGGTCTGGTTGTAGAAGCTGACGTTGCCACCGCTGACCGCGATGCCCAGCTCCTGGCAGCCGTCCGCCAGACCGCGCACGGCCTCGGCGAACTGCCACATGACGGTCGGGTCCTCCGGCGAGCCGAAGTTGAGGCAGTTGGTGACCGAGATCGGCTTGCCACCGGCCACGGCCACGTTCCGGTACGCCTCGGCCAGCGCCAGCTTCGCCCCGTTGTACGGGTCGAGACGCGCGTAGCGGCCGTTGCCGTCGACGGAGAGCGCGACACCGAGGCCGGTCTGCTCGTCGATCCGGAGCACGCCCGCGTCCTCCGGCTGGGCGAGGACCGTGTTGCCGAGCACGTACCGGTCGTACTGCTCGGTGACCCAGGTCTTGTCGCACAGGTTCGGCGAGGCGATCATGCGCAGCACGGTCTCCCGCAGCGCGTCGCCGCCGACCGGGCGGGGCAGCGTCTCGGCCCGGTCCGCACGCAGCAGGATCAGGTCGGACGGCTCGCGCATCGGCCGGTTGTAGACCGGTCCGTCGTCGACCAGCGAGCCCGGCGGCACGTCGACGACCGTGTGGTCGTTCCACATGATGACCAGCCGGCCGCCGTCGGTGACCTCGCCGATCGCGGTGGCGAGCACGCCCCACTTGTCGGCGATCTTCAGCACGTCGTCGAGCTTCTCCGGCGCCACGATCAGGAGCATGCGCTCCTGCGACTCGCTGGCCAGGATCTCGTGCGGTGACATGGACGGCTCGCGCAGCGGCACCCGCTCCAGCCAGACCCGCATGCCGGCCTCGGCAGCGGCGGCGGTCTCGGTGAGCGCGCAGGTGAGGCCGGCGCCGCCGAGGTCCTGGATGCCGACGACCAGCCCGGCGTCGTACAGCTCCAGGCAGGACTCGATCAGGAGCTTCTCCATGAACGGGTCACCGACCTGGACGGACGGGCGGCGTTGCTCGCTGCCGTCGTCGAAGGTGGCGCTGGCCAGCACGGAGACGCCACCGATGCCGTCCCGGCCGGTCTTCGCGCCGAGCAGCACGACGATGTTGCCGGCGCCGGTCGCCTCCTTCTTCTGGAGGCGGTCGACCGGCAGCACGCCGATGCTGAGCGCGTTGACCAGCGGGTTGCCCTGGTAGCAGGGGTCGAAGACGACCTCGCCGCCGATGTTGGGCAGGCCCAGGCAGTTGCCGTAGCCGCCGACGCCCGCGACGACGCCGGGGAGGACGCGCTGGGTGTCCGGGTGCTCGGCGTCGCCGAAGCGCAGCGGGTCCATCACCGCGATCGGGCGGGCGCCCATCGCGAGGATGTCACGGACGATGCCGCCGACGCCGGTCGCGGCGCCCTGGTACGGCTCGACGAAGCTCGGGTGGTTGTGCGACTCGACCTTGAAGGTCACCGCGAGCTCGTCCGAGATCTGGATGACGCCGGCGTTCTCCCCGATGCCGGCCAGCAGGCGCTCGTTCTTCGGCGCCTTCTCGCTGAACTGCTTCAGGTGGACCTTGCTCGACTTGTAGGAGCAGTGCTCGCTCCACATGATCGAGTACATCGCCAGCTCGGACTGGGTGGGCCGGCGGCCGAGGATGTCACGGATCCGCTGGTACTCGTCCTCGAGCAGGCCGAGCTCGGCGAACGGCTGCAGCTCCTCGGGGGTGGAGCCGGCGCGGTCGACCGTGTCGGGCGCGGACACCGCGGTCTCCTTCTTCGGTGAGATCAGTTCCTGGGTCACGCCGGCACCGCCGCGGACTTGCCGGCGAGGTGCGCGAGGACGGAGGCGAACAGACCGAGACCGTCGAGGGACGGACCGGTCAGCGCCTCGACGGCGTGCTCGGGGTGCGGCATGATGCCGACGACGTTGCCGCGCTCGTTGGTGATGGCGGCGATGTCGCGCTGCGACCCGTTGGGGTTGCCGCGGATGTAACGGGCGACGACCCGGCCCTCGGCCTCCAGCGCGTCCAGCGTGCGCTGGTCGGCGACGTAGCAGCCCTCACCGTTCTTCACCGGGATCAGGATCTCCTGGCCGTCGGTGAACGTGCCGGTCCAGGCGGTGCTGGTCGACTCGACCTTCAGCCACTGGTCGCGGTTGCGGAAGTGCAGGTGCTGGTTGCGGGTCAGCGCGCCGGGCAGCAGGTGCGCCTCGCAGAGGATCTGGAACCCGTTGCAGATGCCGAGCACCGGCAGGCCACCGTTGGCCGCATCGATGATCGACTCCATCGCGGGAGAGAACCGGGCGATCGCGCCGCAGCGCAGGTAGTCGCCGTAGGAGAAGCCGCCGGGGAGGACGACCGCGTCCACGCCGTGCAGATCCGGGTCGGCGTGCCAGAGGCGCACGGCCTCGGCACCGGCCAGCCGGACGGCGCGCGCGGCGTCGCCGTCGTCCAGCGAACCCGGGAAGGTGACCACACCGATTCGCATGGTCAGGCCTTCACCTGCTCGTCGGCGTGGATGGTGAAGTCTTCGATGACCGGGTTGGCCAACAGCTTGTCGGCGATCTCCCGGACCCGGTCCAGATCGGCGTCGCCGGAGAACTCCAGCTCGATGCGCCGCCCGATGCGAACCGACGTCACGTCGGTGACATCGAGCCGGGGCAGTGCGTTGGCGACGGCCTGGCCTTGCGGATCGAGGATCTCCGGCTTGAGCATGACGTCGACGACGACGCGAGCCACGAGGCACTCCTGACTGTTTGCGCTGTCCTAGCTGTCTGCGGCCGGTGGTGACCATCCGGCCCACCAGCACCGGCCTGGAGGGGCGAGCGCCCTCAGAGTACCTGGTGGCCGACGCCCAACCCGCACCGGCCGACCCGGCCACCAGCGATTATCCGGGGAGCGACGAAGGTCACTCCCCGGGTAATCGTTAAATCGGTCAAAGGGTCTTATATACGCCTAATTCACAGGATGGGAGCGGGCGAATAGCCGGCCGCGATCGGGTGGGCGGCGACCACGTCCGCGACCCGGTCCGCGACCGAGTGGACCTGTGCCGGTGCGGCGCCGACGAACGCGGCCCGGTCCGCCACGAGCGCGTCGATCTCGGCCCGGGAGAGGTTCAGCCGGCCGTCCGCGGCGAGCCGGTCGAAGAGGTCGTTCTCCGCCGCACCCTTCTCGCGCATGGCCAGCGCCACCGCGACCGCGTGCTCCTTGATCACCTCGTGCGCGGTCTCCCGGCCCACCCCACGGCGTACCGACGCGACCAGGATCTTGGTGGTGGCCAGGAACGGCAGGAACCGGTCCAGCTCGCGGCCGATCACCGCGGGGTAGGCGCCGAACTCGTCGAGCACGGTCAGGAACGTCTGGAACAGCCCGTCCGCCGCGAAGAACGCGTCCGGCAGCGCGACCCGGCGCACCACCGAGCAGGACACGTCGCCCTCGTTCCACTGGTCACCGGCCAGCTCGCCGACCATCGACAGGTAGCCCCGGATGATCACGGCGAAGCCGTTGACCCGCTCGCTGGACCGCGTGTTCATCTTGTGCGGCATCGCGGAGGAGCCGACCTGGCCCGGCTTGAAGCCCTCGGTGGCCAGCTCCTGGCCGACCATCAGGCGGATCGTAGTGGCCAGTGACGAAGGCGCGGCCGCGACCTGGGCGAGCGCTGCGACCACGTCGAAGTCGAGCGAGCGCGGGTAGACCTGGCCGACGCTGTCCAGCACGCGCTCGAAGCCGAGGTGCCGGGCGACGCGCCGCTCCAGCTCCGCGACCTTCTCCGCGTCGCCGTCGAACAGGTCCAGCTGGTCCGCGGCCGTGCCGACCGGGCCCTTGATCCCGCGCAGCGGGTAGCGGCGGATCAGGTCGTCGATCCGCTCGTACGCGATCAGCAGCTCCTCGGCCGCGGACGCAAAGCGCTTGCCGAGCGTGGTGGCCTGCGCCGCCACGTTGTGCGACCGGCCGGTCATGACCACGTCGGAGTGCTCGATCGCGAGCCGGGAGAGGCGGGCCAGCGTGGCGACCACGCGGTCGCGGATCAGCACCAGCGACGCGCGGATCTGTAGCTGCTCGACGTTCTCCGTGAGGTCGCGCGAGGTCATGCCCTTGTGCACGTGCTCGTGCCCGGCGAGCGCGCTGAACTCCTCGATCCGGGCCTTGACGTCGTGCCGGGTGATCCGCTCCCGGGCCGCGATCGACTCCAGGTTGACCCGGTCGAGCACGGCCTCGTAGGACTCGATCACGCCTTCGGGCAGCGCGATCCCGAGGTCACGCTGCGCGCGGAGCACGGCCACCCAGAGCCGCCGCTCCATGCGGATCTTCTCTTCCGGTGACCAGATCGCGAGCAGCTCGGTCGAGGCGTACCGCCCGGCGAGAACGTTCGGGATGCGCGGGCGCTCGGGGGTGTCGGGGAGGGAAGTCACGGCCGAAGTCTCTCATGTTCGCCCTGCGTCTCCGCCCGGCCGCCCAGGCCGACAAGATCAATGAACGGCAATAACAAGATCAAAATCAGCCGTGGGTACGGGTGCGAGCGCTGGTTGCACCATCGGCCGGTGAACTAATTCACCGTTCGACGATCGCCACCACGCCCAGGCCGCCCGCCGCGCAGATGGAGATCAGCCCGCGACCCCGCGGCTTGTCGCTGAGCAGCTTGGCGAGCGTGGCCACGATCCGGCCGCCGGTCGCGGCGAACGGGTGCCCGGCCGCCAGCGACGATCCGGTCACGTTCAGCCGGCTCCGGTCGATCGCGCCGAGCGGCACCTCCACGCCGAGCCGCTCCTTGCAGAACTCCGGCGACTCCCAGGCCTTCAGCGTGGCCAGCACCTGCGACGCGAACGCCTCGTGGATCTCGTAGTAGTCGAAGTCCTGGAGCGTGAGGCCGTTGCGGGCGAGCAGCCGGGGCACCGCGTACGCCGGGGCCATCAGCAGCCCCTCTTCACCGTGCACGAAGTCGACGCCCGCGGTCTGACTGTCGCCGAGATATGCCAGAACGGGAAGATTGTGCTCCTTCGCCCACTCCGCGGACGCGAGCAGCACGGTCGACGCGCCGTCGGTCAGCGGTGACGAGTTGCCCGCGGTCATCGTCGGGTGCGCGCCCGCGGTCCCGAAGACCGGCTTGAGCCGGGCCAGCTTCTCCGCCGACGTGTCCGCCCGCAGGTTCTGGTCGCGGTGCAGCCCGAGATAGGGCGTGACCAGATCGTCGAAGAACCCTCGCTCGTACGCCGCGGCCAGGTTCTGATGCGAGCGCAGCGCCAGCTCGTCCTGCTCCTCCCGGCCGATCTCCCAGGTCTCCGCGGTGCGGGCCGCGTGCTCGCCCATGGACAGCCCGGTCCGCGGCTCCGCGTTGCGCGGCATCTCCGGCTTGAACGGCTGCACCGGGCGCAGCTTCGCGGCCGCCCTCAGCCGGGCGCCGAGCGTGCGTGCGGTGTTCAGCTCCAGCAGCGCGCGGCGGAAGTCCTCGTTCAGTGCGAGCGGCGCATCCGACGTCGTGTCCACGCCACCGGCCACGCCGACCTCGATCTGACCGAGCGCGATCTTGTTGGCGACCAGGATCGCCGCCTCCAGCCCGGTGCCACAGGCCTGCTGCACGTCGTACGCCGGGGTGCGGGGGTCCAGCTGGGAGCCGAGCACCACCTCGCGGGTCAGGTTGAAGTCACGGGAGTGCTTGAGCACCGCCCCGGCCACCACCTCGCCGAGCACCGCACCGGCCAAGCCGAACCGGGCGACCAGCCCGTCCAGCGCGGCGGTCAGCATGTCCTGGTTGGATGCCTGCGCGTACCGCCCGTTCGACCGGGCGAACGGAATGCGGTTGCCACCCAGGATCGCGACCCGGCGGATGCTCTGCTGCACGACTCTCCCTCCCGACTTACTGATGGGTAGGCTACGCCCATGGTGGACCGGTACGCGACCTTCGCCAACTCCGCCGCGGGCAAGGCGCTCGTCAAGCGCCTCGGCCTGCCGGCGCCGACCACGCTGCGCCGCCACTCCCCCGGAGACCCGCTGGTCACCGGCCCGGTCCTGGTCGACGCGGCGCCCGGCGGGCGGCTCGCCCCGGTTGTCCGCAAGCTGCTCGGCGAGGCCGGGGTGCCGCTCCGCGACCCGGTCGCCGCCGCGGTGGAGGCCGGTGCGTCCGAGCGGCCCGGCCGGCTCGCCGCACTGATCTTCGACGCCACCGGCGCCACCGCCTCGGACCAGCTGCGCACGCTCTACGACTTCTTCCACGCGCAGGCCCGCACGCTGCTGCCGTCCGGCCGGGTGATCGTGCTCGGAACCGCGCCGGAGAACTGCGCCGCGCCGCGCGAGGCGATCGCGCAGCGCGCGCTGGAGGGCCTGGTGCGCAGCATCGGCAAGGAGTTCGGCCGGGGCAGCACCGCACAGCTGGTCTACGCGGCACCGGACGCGCCGCTGGAGTCCACGCTGCGCTTCCTGCTCTCCGGCCGCTCCGCGTACGTCTCCGGTCAGGTGATCCGCATCGGGTCGCCCGTGTCCGCCGCGCCGGCGACGACCCGCCCACCGGCAGCCGCACCGTCCGCGACCGGGCCGGCCACCGAAACCGAGCCGGCCGCCGGGGCCGAGTCGCCGGTGGACTGGGAGAAGCCGCTGGCCGGCAAGGTGGCGCTGGTCACCGGTGCGGCGCAGGGCATCGGTGCGGCCATCGCCCGGGTGCTCGCCCGGGACGGCGCCCGGGTGATCGCGCTGGACGTGCCGGCCGCCGGTGAGCCGCTGGCCGCGCTGGCCAACGAGATCCGCGGCGAGGCGCTGCAACTCGACGTGACGGCCACGGACGCGCCCGAGCGGCTGGCCGGCTACCTCCGCGACCGGCACGGCCGGGTCGACGTGGTGGTGCACAACGCGGGCATCACCCGGGACAAGACGCTCGGCCGGATGACCGCGGAGCAGTGGGACTCCGTGCTGGACGTGAACCTGACCAGCCAGGAGCGGATCAACGACGCGATCCTGGAGCTGCTGCCCGCCGGTGGCCGGCTGATCCAGGTCTCCTCGATGAACGGCATCGCCGGCAACCGCGGCCAGGCGAACTACGCCACGTCCAAGGCCGGCGTGATCGGGCTGGTACAGGTGCTGGCGCCGACGCTGGCCGCACGCGGCGTGACGGTCAACGCGGTCGCGCCCGGTTTCATCGAGACGCCGATGACCGCGCGGATGCCGGTCCCGCTGCGCGAGGCGAGCCGCCGGCTGAACAGCCTCAGCCAGGGCGGCCTGCCGATCGACGTGGCCGAGACGATCGCCTGGTTCGCCGCGCCCGGCTCGTCCGGCGTGACCGGCAACGTGGTCCGCGTCTGCGGCCAGAGCCTGATCGGCGCCTGATGTCGGTCTACCTGCGCGCCGCGCTCGGCCTGCTGCCGCTCGGCACCCGCCCGGACCGGCTGCCGTCCCACACGCTGACCAGGAAGAATCTGGCGGTGGACCGGGCACGTCTCGCCCGGTACGACCGGGTCTGCGGCTTCCGGCTCGGCGACGCGCTTCCCCCGACGTACCCCCATGTCCTGGCCTTTGATCTGGTCATGGAGCTGATGACGGCGCGCGCGTTCCCGTTCCCGGTGGTCGGGCTGCTGCACGTGACGAACCGGATCGAGGTGCTGCGGCCGCTGACCGCGGACGACCGTCTCGACCTGGCGGTCCACGCGGTCGACCTGCGTGATCATCCGCGCGGGCGGCAGTTCGACATCGACGTGACCGTGACCGTCGACGGCGAGGTGGCCTGGCGATCCCGGTCGGCCTATCTGCGCCGCGAGCGCGCGTCCGGTACGCCGCGGGCCGACCGGCCGGACCTGCCGGCGCCGTCCGCCCGGTGGCGGTTGACGCCGGCGATCGGGCCGGAATACGCGGCCGTCTCCGGCGACCACAACCCGATCCACCTCTCCTGGCTGGGCGCCCGCGCATTCGGCTTCCCCGGCCCGATCACGCACGGCATGTGGACGCTGGCACGCGCACTCGCCGCGCTGGAGGGCCGGTTGCCGGTCACCGGCGTGATCGAGGCCGAGTTCCGCCGGCCGGTGCCGCTGCCGTCCGTCGTCGACTTCGGCACCGACCTGCACCGGCTCGCCGTCACCGAGCCCGGCACCGGCAAGCCGTACCTGACCGCCCGGGTGGGGCCCTAGCCCTTCTTTCCGTCGTACGACCTGGCCTGGCACTCCAGTTCCATCGCCTCGTCCGGCTCCCACGTGTCGAAGCCTGGGCCGGGCCGCCATTCGCCGTTCTCCTTGATCAGCGGTTTGCCACCCGCGACCACGCACCGGTGGGCCGGCGCGTCCCGCGCCCGGTCAACCGGGGGCAGCGGTCTCGGCCTCGCCATCGCCCGCCGTCTCACCCAGGCGCACGGCGGTGACCTGACCGCCCGCAGCACGCTCGGCGTCGGCAGCGTCTCCGCGGTCCGGATCCCGAGGTAGCGGTTCCGGTCGCCAGGTGGTGCCGGTGAGCAGGCGGTCGGCGCCGAGCCAGGCGACGTTCATCATCTGGGTGGCGGTCTTGGCGGGATCGGCGCCGGGGTGGTCGGTCATCCAGTCGGCGAGCGACTCACCCGCGCCGACCAGCGCGTGCGCCATCACCTCGAGCTCGGTGCCGGTGGCCCGGCCGCCGGAGCCGGACATCGCCCGGGTGAGCAGCGCGGTCACCACCTGGACCATGCGCGAGCGCATGCCCGCCAGCTCGGCCGCGAACGGCTCCAGCCCGCGGGCCTGGCGGTAGAGCACGGTCCAGCCCTCGCGGTTACCGGCGACGAAGTCGAAGAACGCACGCAGGCCGCTCCACAGCTGGCGGTCGGCCGGGGCGCCGGGCTCGACCGCACCGGCGACGACCTCCATCAGGCGGTCGGCCTCGCGGTGCAGCGCGGCCAGGAACACCTCCTCCTTGGTGCCGAGGTACGCGTACACCATCGGCTTGGAGATGCCCGCGTCCTCGGCGATCTCGTCCATCGAGGCGGCGTGGTAGCCGCGGCGGGAGAAGACCCGGACGGCCGAGTCCAGCATCTGCCGCTCGCGGACGGCGCGGGGGAGACGCTTGAAGGCCGGCACGGTTGTCAGCATACCTACCCGGGCGTAACGTTACGCGCGCGTAGATTTGCGAGAGGATAAGCCTGAGATGACCGATTTCGATCCCGCCACCTTCGCCACCATGGAGCCGCGCGAGTTCGCGAAGATCGTCAAGGCGACGCCGGACTCGACGATCACCGAGGTGATGAGCGGGCCGCAGCGCCAACTCATCCTGGACGAGGTGTTCGCGCGCATGCCGAAGCAGTTCCGGCCGGAACGCGCGGGCCAGACCAGCGCGGTCATCCACTGGACCGTCACCGGCCGGCCGGACGGCGGCGCGGACACCTACGAGATCGTGATCGACGGCGGCGCCTGCACGCTCTCGCCGAGTACGGACCGGAAGGCCGACCTGACGCTGACGGTCGCGCCGGTCCCGTTCGTAAAGTTGATCTCCGGCCTCGGCAACCCGGTGATGATGTTCATGGGTGGCAAGCTCAAGGCGGACGGCAACCTCGGCCTGGCCGCGCAGATCCAGACGCTGTTCGACATTCCCAAGGCGTGACCGGCGTGGAGTTCTCCCTGGAGCTCACCGCGGAACAGACCGAGCTGCGCGACTGGGTGCACGGGTTCGCGGCGGGCGTGCTGCGCCCGGCCGCCGCGGAGTGGGACGCGCGCGAGGAGACGCCCTGGCCGATCATCCAGGAGGCGGCGAAGGTCGGGCTGTACGGGTTCGAGTTCCTGGCCAACGCCTGGTCCGACCCGAGCGGCCTGTCCATGCCGGTCGCGAACGAGGAGCTGTTCTGGGGCGACGCCGGACTCGCGATGTCGATCGCCGGCACGTCGCTGGCGGTCGCCGCGATCTTCGGCTCCGGCACGCCCGACCAGCTGGCCGAGTGGGTGCCGCCGTGCTTCGGCGACGAGGCGAACCCGGCGGTCGGCGCGTTCTGCTCCACCGAGCCGGAGGCGGGCTCCGACGTCGCCGCGATCCGCACCCGTGCGGTCTACGACGAGGCCCGTGACGAGTGGGTGCTGAACGGGCAGAAGGCGTACGCCACGAACGGCGGCATCGCGGCGGTGCACGTGGTCACCGCATCCGTCGACCCCGCGCTCGGCTCGCGCGGTCAGGCGGCCTTCGTCGTACCCCCGGGAACGAAGGGTTTGTCGTCGCCGCGGAAGCTGGCCAAGCTCGGCCTGCGCGCCTCGCACACCGCGGACGTCTTCCTCGACGACGTACGCGTGCCCGGGCGCTGCCTGCTCGGCGGCAAGGACACGCTGGACGCGCGGCTGGCCCGGGCGCGGGAGAAACAGCGCACGTCCGGCCAGGCGTCGATGCGTACGTTCGAGCTGTCCCGGCCCACGGTCGGCGCGCAGGCGATCGGCGTGGCGCGCGCGGCGTACGAGTACGCGCTGGACTACGCGCGCAACCGGGTGCAGTTCGGCCGGCCGATCGTGGAGAACCAGGCGGTCGCGTTCGCGCTGGCCGACATGCGGATGGAGATCGAAGCCGCGCGCCTGCTGGTCTGGCGGGCCGCGTGGATGGGCCGTAACAACCGCCCGTTCGCGGCCGGTGAGGGCTCGATGTCCAAGCTCAAGGCCGGTGAGGTCGCGGTCGCGGTGACCGAGAAGGCCGTGCAGATCCTCGGCGGCGCCGGATATCTGCGCGAGCACCCGGTCGAGCGCTGGTACCGGGACGCCAAGATCTACACCATCTTCGAGGGTACGTCCGAGATCCAGCGGCTGGTCATCGCGCGCGCCATCACCGGCCACCAGATCCGATAGGTATACCTCACAACGTCTCACCCTCTCCCCGTACGTGCCGATGGAGCGGTGTTCCAGTTCGAGTCCGGGGAGGGGGCACACGTGATCACTGTCGTGCTGTGCGTGCTCTTCCTGGCCGCCGCCGTGGTCTCGACCGGCATCGCGGTGGTGGCGTGGCGGCGCCGCCGGACCGCGGCCGGATTCGGCGCGACCGCGTTCCTCAACACCGGGCTGGCCGGCTGGGCGTCGACCGACGCGATCGAGATGACGCTGCGCGACGGCCGCCTGTTCCACGCCACGGCCACGATCTCGTTCGTCTTCGTCTGCACCGTCGTCGTCGGCTGGCTGGTGATGTCGTACGCGCTGGCCGACCGCACCTGGCACCCGAGCCGGCGGTTCATCGCGCTGATCTCCATCGAGCCGGCGCTCTGCGTGCTCGCGGTCGCCACCAACCCGTGGCACCTGCAGTTCTTCGTCGGCCTGCAGAACACCGGCTTCGACGGCGGGCTGGTCCCGGTCTACGGCCCGATGTTCTGGGCGCACTCCGCCTACAGCTACGCCGTGCTCGGGTTCGCGTTCGTCCGAGTGGTACGGCTCTGGTCGATCACGTCCAGCCGCTACCAGGCGGCCGCGTTCGCGGTGCTGATCTCACTGCCGTCCGCGCTGCTCAACATGCTGGTGCTGGCGTTGCACGGCCGGCTCACCGACCTGACCGCGCTCGGTTTCGCGCTCACCGCGCCGCTGATGTACTGGATGGTGGTCCGCGAGTCGATGCCGGCCCAGGCCCCGGTCGCACACCGGCGCATCTTCGAGAAGATCAGCGACGCGGTCGCGGTGGTCGGCCGCGACGGTCGCATCCTGGACATCAACCCGGCCGGTGAGGCGCTGCTCCGCCAGCTCAACGCGGCCTCGCCGGACGACCTGATCGGTCTCACCATGGCGGACGTGCTCGGCCCCGCCACCCCGCTGATGCCCGGCCGCGACCTGCTCGTCGACGACGACCGCGAGCGCACCGTGGAGAACGCGCAGGGCTCCGGCCTCGACGTGGACATCCGGGTGAGCCGCCTCAACGGCCGCGGTGACCGCTGCATCGGCTGGGCGATCGTCACCCGCGACGTCACCGACCTCAACCGCCAGCGCCGCGAGCTGGAACACCAGCTGCGGACGATCGAACTGCTCCGCGCCGACCTCGCCGAGCAGGCGGTCCGCGACCACCTCACCGGCCTGCACAACCGGCGGCACCTGATGTCCGGCCTGACCCGCGCGGTCGCGGCCGGTGGCACGCTGTCGGTCGCGCTGATCGACATCGACCACTTCAAGAGCATCAACGACGGGTACGGGCACGCCGCCGGCGACGCCGTCCTGATCCGGATCGCGACGCTCCTCTCCGGCGCCACCCGCCCCGGCGAACTGTGCGCCCGCTACGGCGGCGAGGAGTTCGTCCTGGTCCTGACCGGTCCGGACGCCGTCTCCCGCATCGACGCCCTCCGCGACCGCGTCGCCACCACTCCGATCGACCTCGGCGACGGCCGCACCGTCACGGTCACGTTCAGCGCGGGCGTCGCCACCCGCACCGGCCCGGAGACGCCGGAGCGACTCCTGGAGAGCGCCGACACCGCCCTCTACGCCGCCAAACACGCCGGCCGCAACCGGGTCACCGCCGCCCCGCACTCGCTGGCGCTGCCCCACCTACCTAAGCGGTGAGGATTTCCACGGCGTGGTGGACGTCGTCGGTGAGGTGGATGGTGTGGGTCAGGTCGCCGTGCGGGGACTGGGCGAACAGCGGGGCGAGCAGGGTCTGGACCGGAAGGGTCTCGGTCCAGAACGTGCGGTCGAGGAAGATGTAGGCGCCGCTGGGGCCGTCGGTTCCGTAGAAGGTCTTGGTGGCGGCCTGGAAGACCTCCTGGACCGTGCCGGCGCGACCGGGCGCGAAGACCAGGCCGCCCCGGCAGAGGCGAAGGATCTGGTCCTCCCGGATCGCGTTGCTGAAGTACTTCGCCACCCGGCCGGCGAACAGGTTGGCCGGCTCGTGGCCGTAGAGCCAGGTCGGGACGGAGAGGCCGCCGCGGAGCGCCCAGTGCGCCGCCGGGTCGGGGGTGAACTTCTCCCGGACCGCGAGCGCGGCCTCGGTGAACGGGCCGTGGTCCATGAAGTCCGGCGCGGTGGCCAGCGTGTCGATCGCCTCGGCCAGGTCGGCCTCGGGGCGGGTGGCCAGGTAGGCGCCGAGGTTCGCGGCCTCCATCACGCCGGGACCACCACCGGTGACCACCAGGCGGTCGCGCCGGGCCAGCTCCCGGCCGAGCGTGGCGGCCAGCCGGTACGGCTCCGAGCCACGCGCGACCGCGTGGCCGCCCATCACGCCGACCACCGACGCCGCGCCGTGCCCGGCCAGCCAGGCGTGCGTGTCGTAGGCGAGCGCGTTGTCGATGCCGTGGTCGTGCAAGCGCTGCGCGAGCGCCTCGCGGACCTGGGGCACCGCGCCGCCGTTCGCCCGGAAGTGCCGGTAGACCACGGTGTCGTACATGCCGTCGAAGCCGTGCTCCGGGAAGCCGGCGCAGACGTCCTCGGCCGTGTAGAGCCGGGCCGGGTGCGTCGGGTAGGGCAGCTCGCGCAGCGCCGGTACCACGGACGCGCCGCGCCGGATCAGGTCTGCGGCCACGTCGGCGGACGCGAACCGGCAGCCCAGGAACAGCGTGCGGGTCAGCTCGACGCCGGAGAGATCCGGCGGGTCCTCGTCCAGTGCCAGTCCGAGCACGGCCAGGTGGGCCAGCGAGCCGGTGGCGAGATGGCGGTCGAGCTCGGCGCGCGTCTCCACCTCGGACTCGGTGTGGTCGTGGAAATCGAGGACGTCACGCGGCGGAGGAGTCGGCACGTGCTCAAGTTTGTCGCATCCGCGCAAGGGAGAGAGCCCGGCGGACGGCCGCCGGGCTCTCGACTTCCGGGTCCTGGGGAGGCTCCGGACCTCTGTTTGTAGCCGACCGGACGGTCCGCGGACACCGGCCGAGCGCGTGGAGGTCCGCGCCGCTCGCGTGACGAAACACTCAGCCGTTCAGCCAGGCCCGGTGCGCTGGGGCGTCGTACCGGCCGGGGTTAGATGGACGCATGCAGAATCTGATGCCACAGCCGCCGGCCACGCTGCTGCCCGCCGACGACGAGGCGGCGGCCGCGCTCGCCGCCGCCGACAACGACGAGGCGTACGCGCAGGTGGCGGCGCGTTTCCCGACGAACAGCGCGGCGTGGGCGGCGCTTGCCAAGCGGGCGATCGACAGCGGCCAGACCGTTGCTGGGTACGCGTACGCGCGCACCGGCTACCACCGCGGCCTGGACGCGCTGCGCCGCAACGGATGGAAGGGCCACGGCCCGGTGCCGTGGTCGCACGAGCCGAACCGCGGGTTCCTGAGCTGCCTGCACGAGCTGGCCCGGGCCGCCGACGCGATCGGCGAGGCGGACGAGGCGGCCCGCTGCGCCCAGTTCCTCCGGGACAGCGACCCGGTCGCCGCGGACGCGCTCGCCGGCGCCTGACACCGGTCCGGGCCGGGGCACGAGGCCCCGGCCCGGCTCCCTACAGTCCTTCCGCGACCGCTGCGGCGATCTTGAGCCAGGCGTCGCGGGTGGCGGAGGAGAGCGTGCCGTAACGGATCGGCTCGCCGGTGTCGACGCTCCGCTCGTACGGGGCGGACAGCACGATCCGGGTCCGGGCCGCGAAGTGCCGGAAGATCGCTTCGGTGTCCAGGTCGCGCTTGGTCGACGGGGACGACACGATCGTCACCGCCTGCCGGACCAGCCGCTGCCGCCCGGTCTGCTCCAGGTGGTCGAGCATCCGGGCCGCGGTCTCCGCCGAGTCGTTACGGGCCGACATGGTGACCACGAGCTGGTCGGTCGCGTCGATCGCGGCCTGCCAGTTCTGCGCGCGCACGTTGTTACCGGTGTCCACGAAGATCAGCTTGTAGAACCGGCTGACCACGTCGCGGATCTCGGCGAACGCCTCCGCGGTCAGGATCTCGCCCGCGGTCGCGGACTCGTCGGACGCGAGCACGTCGAACATGCCCTCGCCCTGCGCCCGCACGTACTGCGACAGGTCGCCGACCCGGCCGCTCGCGCCCTGGAAGCTGACCAGGTCGCGGAGCATGTCCCGGACCGTACGCGCGTGGAAGTCCTGCTGCGCGCGCATGCCGAGCGTGCCCTGGGTCTCGTTGTTGTCCCAGGCCAGCACGTAACCGCCGCGCCGCTGGCCGAACGTCATGGCGAGCAGCAGCACCGCGATGGTCTTACCGGCACCGCCCTTCGGGTTGACGATGGTGACCTGCCGCAGCCCGCCGAAGTTCCGGCGGACCATGTCGATGTCCTTCTTGATCTCCTGCTCGCGCCGACCCGGCGCCAGCGAGAGCAGGCCGAACGTGGCGTGCCGCAGACCGGCGCGCACACCCATCTGGGCGACCGGGTCGGCCGGCTTCATGGTCCGGCGCCGCGCGAAGTCGTCCGCGGTCGGCGTCGGCTCGTGCGCGTCCGGCTCCCAGCCGGTGTCCGGCACCGGCGGCTGGCCCTCCTGCGGCGGGAACGGCACCGGCGGGTACGCGGTCCCCTGCTGGTGGTGGGCGATCTGCTGCTGCCACGGCGGCTGCGGCTGGTTCGGGGACGGGAACGCCGGCGCGGTGGTCGGGTCCGGGTAGGGCGGCCGCTCCAGCGTGGGCGGGCGCGGGAAGTCGGGCCGCGGTGCGGCACCGTCGTTCGCCGGCTGCCCGTCCTCGGGCGGCGTGCTGTCGCCGCCGTCGGCCGGCGGCGTGCTCGTCACCTCGGGCACCGAAAGATCAGGACCCGGGAAAGCAACCGGGGGTACGGGCGGGAGCACGCCCTGCTGGTGCACCGGTGGGTACTGCGGGTGGTGCTGCTGGTGGACGATCGGCGGCTGCTGGTGGTGCACCGGCCCCGGCGGCTGCACCGGCGGCTGATGCATCGGGTACTGCGGCTGCGGCCCGGGCGCATGCTGGTTCGGATACTGCGGCCCCGAGTACGGCGGCCCGGGGTGTTGCGGCCCAGGGTGCTGCGGAACCTGCTGCTGCGGACCGGGGTACTGCGGTCCCGGGTACGGCTGGTTCGGGAACTGCGGCCCCGGCGGCTGCTGGTTCGGGAACTGCGGCCCGGGCGCTTGCTGGTTCGGATACTGCGGGCCCGGTCCCGGCGGAGTCGGGCCGGGACCCGGGTAGGCCGGGCCCGGCGGCACCGGACCCGGGTAGGCCGGGCCCGGCGGCATCGGACCCGGACCCGGGTAGGCGGGGTTCGGCCCCGGCGGGATCGGTCCGGGCACGACGACGCGGCCCTGCGCCCGCGTGTCCGGCCCCGGCGGCGGACCGGGTAGCGGCGGCGGACCGGGCACCGAAGGCGGACCGGGTAGCGGCGGCGGAACGGGCAGCGGCGGGGCGGGCGTCGGAAGTGCGGGCGGCCCGGAATCGGGCGCCGGCCGTACCGTTGCGTCCTGAGCTTGATCTTGCGGGGCCGGCACGGGCACGCTGGCGCGATTCGTGGTCGGTGGAGCCGGCGGCGGCGCCACCGGCTTGTTCTGCTGCGAGTCCGCCGGCGACGGATCCTGGTCGTCCGGAGACCAGAACGGCTCGTCGTCTTCCGTGTCCGACGAGAAACTATTGACCACCGCGCACTGCCTCCCCTAGTTGACGTACGCCGCCCACGCGCCCGCCTCGGTCCACCAGGACCTCTTGCGGTTCAGCGTGCCGGCCACCCCGTCGTCAATGAACTGCACTTCTCCGTCCCGCGGCAGCACGGACGCCGCACGGCCGCGGGCCCGCCGGACCTCGATCCGGAGCCGGGGCCTGCGGAACCGGGCCTTGGTCCGGACCGGCACCGCCACGGCCACCTCGACCGTGCCGTCACCCGGATCGGCGCCGCTGAGCAGCGGGAGTCCGTCCAGGCTCGCGTAGCCGGCCGCGTTGCCGACCGCACACGCCAGGATTCCCTCTTCCCCGTCACTCAACACCGTGTCGTCCACCTGCACTCTGCCCCGCCAGGGCAAGGGCTTGCCGTCCTCACTCTTACCGCCGAGTAGCGTTCCGTCCAGCGTGACGGATCCCGCATCGGTGCGCAGCAGGTCGATACGCCGGGTGCGGTCGCCGAGCACCGCGGCAGCGACCGCGGCCGGCTCCCGGGGCAGGCCGAGCTGGGCGGCCAGGTCGTCCGGCGTGCCGGCTCGGACCGGGTCGAGCGGCAGCACGCCGAGCGCCGGCAGATCCGGCACGGTACGCGACTCGGGCAGATCGGCCGGGCGCTTGCTGGGCGGCGGCGCGAACCGGCGGACCAGGCGGCGGACCACGGCGCGGATCTGCGCGTCGGACGCGGCCGCGATCACGACCCGGGTCTTGCTCTCCGGGTCGGGCCAGGTCAGGCCGTCCGCGCGCGGCGGGCCGTCCAGCCGGGCGAGCACCTCGTCGATCTCGGCGTCCGAGCGGGCGGTGACGTACTCCACTCGCGCGCCGGCCGCGGTCAGCGCGTCGCCGCAGGCCAGCACGGGCACACGGGTGCCCGGCTCGGCGCAGGAGCGGTCGACCGGCTCCCGGTCATCGGCGCCGCCGCAGCAGGATCCGCCGAGCCCGCAGGCGTCGGAACCGGCGGGCGCGCCGGAAGCGAGGCTGAGCAGCACCACGTCGTACACGGCCGGTGGCCTCCCGTGATCTTCTCGGCCATCTCCAACGTGGCCGTAACTTCTTGTTAGCCTGACACCTCGGGCTTGCCGTGTGGTCGCCACCTTGGCACCCGAGCCCCTCGAAGGCGGGTTTGCAGATGCCAGCGATAGTGCTTCTCGGCGCGCAATGGGGCGACGAGGGCAAGGGCAAGGTTACCGACCTGCTGGGCGAGCGGGTCGACTACGTGGTGCGGTACTCCGGCGGCAACAACGCCGGGCACACCGTGATCACTCCCGACGGCCAGAAGTATGCCCTTCACCTCATGCCGTCCGGCGCGCTGTCGCCGAACGCGATCATCGTGATCGGCAACGGCGTCGTGGTCGACCCCAAGATCCTCCTCCAGGAGATCGACGGCCTGACCGAGCGCGGCGTCGACGTGTCCCGCCTGCGGATCTCCGGTGACGCGCACCTGATCATGCCGCACCACCGCGCGCTGGACCGGGTGGTGGAGCGCTACCTCGGCTCGTCCCGGATCGGCACCACCGGCCGCGGCATCGGCCCGGCCTACGGCGACAAGGTCGCCCGGATGGGCATCCGCGTGCAGGACCTGCTCGACCCGGGCATCCTGCGCAAGAAGCTCGAGCTGGCACTGCGCGAGAAGAACCAGATCCTGTTCAAGGTCTACAACCGCAAGGCGATGGACGTGGACGCGGTGGTCGAGGAGTACCTCGGCTACGCGGAGCGGCTGAAGCAGTACATCGCGGAGACCCGGACGATCCTCTGGGACGCGCT
This sequence comes from Catenuloplanes indicus, assembly GCF_030813715.1. NCBI lineage: Bacteria > Bacillati > Actinomycetota > Actinomycetes > Micromonosporales > Micromonosporaceae > Catenuloplanes > Catenuloplanes indicus. The sequence continues at coordinate 5,075,619 of NZ_JAUSUZ010000001.1, read as the reverse complement.
GGACCGCGGCGAGAACGTGCTGCTCGAGGGCGCCCAGGCGACCATGCTGGACATGGACCACGGCACGTACCCGTTCGTCACCTCGTCGAACCCGACCGCGGGCGGCGCGTGCGTGGGCGCGGGCATCCCGCCGACCGCGATCACCAAGGTCATCGCGGTGAGCAAGGCGTACACCACGCGCGTCGGCTCCGGCCCGTTCCCGACCGAGCTGTTCGACGAGTTCGGCCAGCACCTGCGCAAGATCGGCCACGAGTACGGCACCACCACCGGCCGGGAACGGCGCTGCGGCTGGTTCGACGCGGTCGTCGCGCGGTACGCCTCCCGGCTGAACGGTGTCACCGATCTGGTGGTGACCAAGCTGGACGTCCTCTCCGGACTGGAGAAGGTGCCGATCTGCGTCGGCTACGAGATCGACGGCGAGCGGGTCGACGACATGCCGATGACGCAGACCGACTTCCACCACGCCAAGCCGGTCTACGAGGAGCTGGACGGCTGGTGGGAGGACATCTCCCAAGCCCGCACCGAGGCGGAGCTGCCGAAGAACGCGCGGCGGTACATCGCGCGGATCGAGGAGCTGTGCAACACCCGGGTCAGCGTGGTCGGCGTCGGCCCCGGCCGCGACGAGAACGTGGTCCGGCACCAGCTGATCTGAGTGAGATCACCGGCCGTCGGTAGCATCACTCGGCGTGCGCGTACTTCTCATCGGTTCCGGAGGGCGTGAACACGCCCTCGCCATCGGCCTCGCGGCCGACCCCTCGGTCGAGCGGCTGGTCGCGGCGCCGGGCAACCCCGGCATCGCCCAGCTCGCCGAGCTGCGTGAGGTGACCGCGACCGACCCGGCGGCGGTCGCGGCGCTCGCCGTCGAGGTCGGCGCCGACCTGGTCGTGATCGGCCCGGAGGCGCCGCTGGTGGCCGGCGTGGCGGACGCGGTGCGGGCCAAGGGCATCGCCACGTTCGGCCCGTCCGCCGCGGCCGCGCGGCTGGAGGGCTCGAAGACGTTCGCCAAGGACGTGATGTCCGCGGCCGGTGTGCCGACCGCACGCGCGTTCACCTGCACCACGCCGGCCGAGGCCGCGGCCGCGCTGGACGAGTTCGGCGTGCCGTACGTGGTGAAGGACGACGGCCTCGCCGCGGGCAAGGGCGTCGTGGTCACGGACGACCGGGACGCGGCGCTCGCCCACGCGGCCGAGTGCGGCCGGGTCGTCATCGAGGAATACCTCGCTGGTCCCGAGGTCTCGCTCTTCGTGGTGACCGACGGCGAGGCCGCGCTGCCGCTGATGCCGGCCCAGGACTTCAAGCGCGTCGGCGACGGCGACGCCGGGCCGAACACCGGCGGCATGGGCGCCTACACGCCGCTGCCGTGGGCACCGGCCGGGCTGGTCGACCAGGTGATGGCCGAGGTGGTGGCCCCGACGCTGGCCGAGATGCGCGAGCGCGGCACGCCGTTCTCCGGCCTGCTCTACGTGGGCCTGGCGATCACCAAGGCCGGCCCGCGGGTGATCGAGTTCAACGCGCGCTTCGGCGACCCGGAGACCCAGGTCGTGCTGGCCATGCTGACCACGCCGCTGGCCGGGCTGCTGCGCGCGGCCGCGACCGGCGAACTGGCCGCGCACCCGCCGCTGACCTGGCGGGACGGCGCCGCGGTGACCGTGGTGGTGGCGTCCGAGGGCTACCCGGAGGCGCCGCGGACCGGTGGCGTGCTGACCGGCGCGGAACGGCCCGGCGTGATCCACGCGGGCACGAAGCGGCGGGATGACGGCGCACTGGTCTCCTCCGGCGGCCGGGTGGTCTGCGCAACCGCCACCGGCGCGGACCTCGCCGCCGCCCGGACCGCCGCGTATGCGCTGGTGGAGGGCATCGAACTGGCCGGTTCGCACCACCGCACCGACATCGCACTGGCTGCTGCGGAAAGGCGCGTAACGGTCTGACCTGCGCAAATACATAGTCCGATTCGTCACGTGTGTCACTCTGAGAAAAGAGGGGTAGGGAGCGTGCGAGTTCAGTGGCCGCCGAACTCGCACACGACGTAGGGAGGTGCGCGGTGCTCGACAGAACGGGACCCACCGTAGGCGTGCTCGGCTCGTACGGCGGACTGAACCTCGGCGACGAGGCGATCCTCACCAGCCTGCTCGACGATCTGCGCAACCGGCGCCCGGACGCCCGGATCCTGGTCTTCTCCAGGCATCCGGAGAACACGAGGGCGAAACACCCGAACGTCGAGGTGGTCGGCTGGGAGGGGATCAGCCGGCAGGCGACGGCGACCTCACTCGGCGAACTCGACCTGCTGATCCTCGGCGGCGGCGGAATCCTCTACAACACCGAGGCGCGGCGCTACCTGCGAGTGGCCAAGGCGGCCCAGGAGCGCGGCGTGCCGGTCTTCACGTACGCGCTCGGCGCCGGCCCGCTCACCGAGGAGACGGACTGCGCCATCGTGCGTGACGTGCTCTCCGAGGCGGTCGAGGTCACGGTCCGGGACGAGGAGTCCCGGCTGGTCCTCGAGGAGGCCGGCGTCACGCGCACCATCCACGTGACCGCGGATCCGGCGCTGCTGCTGAACCCGGAGGAGTTCAGCGCCGACATGCTGCGCGCGGAGGGCATCCCGGCCGGGCGGCGCCTGGTCGGGATGAGCGTCCGCGAGCCCGGCAAGGCCGCGGAGCACCTGGACGAGGAGTCGTACCATCAGCTGCTCGCGCAGATGGGCGACTTCCTGGTGCATCGGCTGGACGCGCGGCTGCTCTTCGTGCCGATGGAGCGCGACGACATCCGGCACTCGCACGCGGTGCTCTCGCACATGACCGCGGTGCAGGACTGCCGCGTGCTCTACGGCGACTACCGGCCCCGCCAGGTGCTCGGCCTGATGCGGCACCTGGACCTGGCGGTCGGCATGCGCCTGCACTTCCTGATTTTCAGCGCGCTCAGCAACGTGCCGTTCCTGCCGCTGCCGTACGCCGGTAAGGTCTTTGATTTCGCCCAGCAGGCCGGAGCACCGGCCCTCCGCGGCGTCATGCGTGAGTCGGCCGGCCCGCTGCTCGCGCAGGTCGACCGGCTCTGGGACGAACGACCCGAACGGGTGGCCGACACCAGCGAGCGCATGTCCGTGCTGCGCGCCCGGTCTCGGGAGACCGGGGAACGGCTCGGTGCGGTCCTGGAGAACATCCGCCCGCGCACACTGATCGCCGCGTAAAAAGGGATAGGGGATCGCGAGCGGGGTAGGGGATCAGTCATGACGTTGTCGCCGTACGTGTCGACCGCATACCTCTCCCCTCCCCCGCAGGACGAGCTCGTCGAGTTGCCGCCCCGCCGTGCCCGCCGCGCCGGCCGCACGAACGTGCTGGTAGTCGGCGGCGGGCCGGCCGGCATCGGCGCGGCGCTCGGTGCGGCCGCGACCGGCATGCGGGTGACGCTGGCCGAGCGGTACGGCTTCCTCGGCGGCAACGCGACCGCCGCGCTGGTGATGCCGCTGACCAGCTTCCACAACGAGATGAAACAGGCGGTCGGCGGCGACGACACCCGGCTGCTGCCGACCGACCACGGCGAGGGCGAGCCGGTCGTCGGCGGCGTGCTCTGGACCATGCTCGACCGGCTGCACCAGATGGGCGGCGTGATCAAGCCGAGCCCGGAGACCGGCTACACCGTGCCGTTCGACCCGGAGCTGTTCAAACTCACCGCGTACGAGTTGCTGGCCGAGGCCGGTGTGCACATGCTGCTGCACTCGTTCGCGTCCGACGTGATCGACCTGCCGGACGGTGTCCGGGTGGTCTTCGAGGGCAAGTCCGGCCCGATCGTCATCGACGCGGACGTGGTCGTGGACTGCACCGGCGACGGCGACCTCGCGGCCGCGGCCGGTGCGCCCTACGAGATCGGCCGTCCCGAGGACGGCCTCACCCAGCCGATGACGCTCATGTTCCGGATGGGCAGGTTCAACCACGAAGGCTTCAACGGGTACGTACGGGAGCACCCCGACCAGTGGCGCGGCGTCTACGGCCTGTGGGACCTGATCCGGGAGGCCACCGAGGCCGGCGAGCTCGACCTCACCCGGGAGGATCTGCTCTTCTTCGCCACGCCGTACGACGACGAGGTCGCGGTCAACTCCACCCGCGTCACCGGCGTGCTCGGCACCAGCGTCTTCGACCTGACCCGGGCCGAGCTGATGGCGCACGAGCAGATGGCGCAGATCGTCCGCTTCCTGCGCCGCCGGGTGCCCGGCTTCGAGCAGTCCTACGCGATTCAGAGCGGCGTCCAGGTCGGCGTCCGGGAGACCCGGCGCATCCAGGGCGAATACACGCTGACCGGGGACGACGTGCTGACCGCCCGGAAGTTCGACGACGTGATCGCGCGCGGCGCCTACCCGGTCGACATCCACAACCCGACCGGGCGCGGCACCGTGCTGAAGCGCCTGCCGCAGGGCACGTCGTACGACATCCCGCTGCGCTGCCTGCTCCCCCGCGGCACCGACCGGCTGCTGGTCGCCGGGCGCGCGATCTCCGGTGACCACGTCGCGCACTCCTCGTACCGCGTCATGCCCATCTCGATGGCCACCGGCCAGGCCGCCGGCGTGGCCGCCGCGCTCGCCTCCCGCGACGGCAAGCCACCGCGCGACCTCTCCGTCGACGCGATCCAGCGCGAACTCCGCCACCAGCGCGCCAGTCTGTCCTGAGCCCGCTCAGCCCAGCCGCGCCACCAGCGCGCGGAGGGCATCCTGCAGCTTCTCGTCGTCACGGACGGCGAGCGACGACAGCTGATACCGTTCCGGCAGCGCGAGCTGAGCGCGCAGGTGCGGCAGAGCCGGCGCCGCGGCCGGACCCATCCGCTCCAGACACGTCAGGACGAACGGCGCCGAGAAGCCGTTCTGTGCCCACGCCGCCAGCAGCGTGTCCAGCACGACTGCGGCCTCGGGCCGGTGCTTGGGCACCACCTCGCGCCGGGACTTGGGCACGGCCTCGGCCCCCGGCGCGGGCGCGGCCCCCGGCGCAGGCGCGGGTGCGGGTGCAGGCGCGGGTGCGGGTGCGGGTGCGCCGGTGATGCCCCAGATCGCGGCGGCGGCGTGCAGCCGCACCCAGGCGTCGCGGTGATCCAGCAGCTCGCGCAGGCGGGGCAGCGCGGCCGCGGCGGGCGGCCCGATCTCGGCGAGTGACGCGCCGATCATCATGATCGCGTGGTCGCCGTCCGCGGCGAGCAGGTCCAGCAGCGGCGGGAGCGCCTCCGCCGGGTCACGGCCGATCGTCCACAGCGCGGCCACCGCCTCCAGCCGCAGGAACGTGTCGCTCGACGCGGTCAGCGCGCGGACCGCGTCGAGCGCGGACGCGGCGGCCGGGCCGAAGCCGCGCAGCGCGATCAGTGCCGTGCGGACGGGCGACCACCGCTCCGCACGCGCCGCCCTGGTCAGGAAGCCGGTGATCGCGGGCACCGCAGCCGGGTCACCCAGCTCGGACAGCGCACGCAGCAGCGCACCGAGCGACATGTCCGGATGCTGCTCGTGCGGGTCGAGCCCGGCCAGCCGGGCGGTCAGCCGCGGCACGAGCCGGTCCGCCGCACCCGGCAGCGCACCGGCGACCTGAATCGCCCGCCAGCTGTCCACGTCGTCGTCCAGCGCCACCAGCAGACCGGGCACCGCACGGACATCACCGAGCAGCGCCAGCGCCCGGACCGCCTCCTGGTACGCACGACGGCGCTGCGGATCAGCCGCGAACCACGCGCTGGCACCCGGCCGCGCGACTGCATCGGCCAGCGCGTCGCGGGCCGGTGCGGAGAGCGGCGCGCAGTGTTGCAGCGTCACCGCGGCCTCGGCCGCGACCTCGCGATTCTCCTCGTCCAGGTGGGCGGCGATCCGCATGATGAGCGTCGAGTGGTCGCCGCGCCAGCCCCCGATCAGGTCGCAGCTCATCCGGAGTGCGTCCAGCCGGGTGCCCGGATCCGTGCTGCGCAGCTGCTCGGTGAGCAGCGCGGTGCGATCGGCGACCCGCCCGGCGAGCGTGTCGTGGAACGTGCGGAGCAGGCCGGTGGTCGGCGCGAACACGCGGTTCATCCGGTCCAGCTCGTCGAACATCGCGACGACCTCCGGCGGGGCATCGCCGGTCGGCGGCGTGGGCGGCGGCGAGCCACGCCACGGCCAGGTCGGTGTCACCTCGCGCAGTAGCCGGATCGCGGCCGGAACGGCGTCGTCGCCGATCCGGTCCGGCGCGGACCGGCCCCGGTGCACCACGGCCGCGAGCCTGGTGACGGCGTCCGCGCCGGAGTCGGCGGCGAGGGCGTCCAGCCAGGCGATCACATCCGCCGCACACGCCGGGTGGCGCAGCGCGACCTCGCCCATGGCCTGCACGATCGCGAGCCGGATGACCAGGTCTGACTCGGCTGGCAGCCGCTCGCGCAGCACCGTGGCGGCTCGGGTGCCGTCGGCGTGGATCAGGCCGAGCGCGGGGATCGCGGCGACGCGCACGCGTGGGTCGGGGTCGGTGGCGAGCGCGACGAATGTCTCCGCCCGGTCGCGCAGCACGACGGCCGCTCCGTGGTAGTCGTGGACCGCGTAGTCATGGATCGGCTCGGTGCCGTCGTCGTCGTAGGGGAAGTCGACGACCTCACCGGCGATGCTGGTCAGCAGCGTGACGACCGCGGCCCGGTCCGGCGTGCCAGGGTCGGTGGCCAGCTCGAACAGGAACGGGAGCGTCGCGGTCGTGCTCCGGTAGACGTCGCCCTGGTGATGGAGGCTGCCGTAGAAGCGGTCGATCGCGGCGTCCCGCTCCTCCGCCACCGGCGAGCGCATCGCCAGCAGCATCGCGGGAGTGTCCTCCGCCGGGCCGTAGGCGTGTTTCATCGCGGCCCAGTCGATCTCGTGCAGTCCGTCCAGCATGGACCGCATGATGCCCGGACCCTATGACATTTTCCGCGGCCGCTCGCGCCCCGGGTTTCGGTGACCAACGGCGGGACCGGCAGGGAGGAGCGCCAGCGACGACCGGTGCCCGCGGGAGCATGCGGGCAGTGCCACGCCGGATGCGGGAAGATCCGGTTCCGGAGGTTTTGGTGTGTCAGCGTGCTGCGGGGATTGCGCTCATGCCGAACACTCGGGCACATGGAGATCTTCGTGATCGGCGTGGTGGGCGTGTTGATCATCGTGCTGCTGGCGAATCGGGGCGGCAAGAAGAAGCGCAAGCACGGCGGCGGCTACTTCTCCGGCGGGGACAGCGGCGGCGGCGACGGCTGGGACGGCGGTGGAGACAGCGGCGGCGGGGGCGACGGTGGTGGAGGTGGCGGCGGGGGCGACTGAGCCGGTCAGATGATCGGGACGCGGTGCCAGAAGCCGATCGGGAGGTTGACCTCGTCGGCGGTGGAGATGCCGTTCTCGTCGAGCGCGTTGTAGACCGCGAGGCGCGCGCCGTCGAAGATCATCTCGACGGCGTGCAGCACGCGGGGGCGCCACTGGGACGGCATCACCCGCTCGATCACGTTGACCTGGCGCAGCGCGCGTCCGCGGAGCGCGGACAGTTCGGGCAGCGTGCCGGAGCGCCAGTCCAGTCGGATGCCGGGCCAGTCGAGCGGCGTGGTCATGTCGATCTGGCCCCAGGTGATGGCGCACTCGTCGAACTTGCGGTGGGTGATCTCGACGTTGAGGTCGCCGAAGCCGAGGATGACCGGGCCGCCCGCGAACCAGACGTCGGCGTCCAGGTCCCACATCAGCCAGGCGTCCACGAGCGGGCGGTCCCGGACGCGGGCGAAGCGGGCGCGGTGCGCGGCCGCGAGGGCGCGGGAGCTGAACTGCCACTCCGGCTCGTATCCGTCGATGCCGAGCATGACCCGCGACCTCCCTTGCAGTCGCTAGATCGTAAACGGCCGGCGCCCAGATGGGCACCGGCCGTCTCGGAATCAGACTAAAAGGATTACTTGCTCAGCGTGGTGCCGGTCGAGCGGAGGTGCTCGCAGGCCTCGACGACGCGCTTGGCCAGGCCGTTCTCGGCCAGCTTGCCCCAGGCGCGCGGGTCGTACGCCTTCTTGTTGCCGACCTCGCCGTCGATCTTCAGAACGCCGTCGTAGTTCTTCATGATGTGGTCGACGACCGGGCGGGTGAACGCGTACTGCGTGTCGGTGTCGATGTTCATCTTGACCACGCCGTAGTCCAGCGCGCCGTGGATCTCGGAGAGCAGCGAGCCGGAACCGCCGTGGAAGACCAGGTCGAACGGCTTCTCCTTGCCGTACTTGGCGCCGACCGCCTCCTGGATCTCCTTCAGGATCTCCGGGCGGAGCTTGACGTTGCCCGGCTTGTAGACGCCGTGCACGTTGCCGAACGTCAGGGCCGTCATGTAGCGGCCCTTCTCGCCCAGGCCGAGCGCGGCCGCGGTGGCCAGGCCGTCCTCGACCGTGGAGTACAGCTTGTCGTCGATCGCGGCGGAGACGCCGTCCTCCTCGCCGCCGACCACGCCGACCTCGATCTCGAGGATGATGTGCGCGGCCGCGGACAGGGCCAGCAGCTCCTCGGCGATCTGCAGGTTCTCCTCGACCGGCACGGCCGAGCCGTCCCACATGTGCGACTGGAACAGCGGCGCCTTGCCGTTCGCGACGCGCTCCTTGGAGAGCGCGAGCAGCGGCCGGACGTACCCGTCGAGCTTGTTCTTCGGGCAGTGGTCGGTGTGCAGCGCGATGTTGATCGGGTAGTTCTTCGCGACCTCGGTCGCGTACTCGGCCAGCGCGACCGCACCGGTGATCATGTTCTTCACGGTCGGGCCGGACGCGTACTCGGCACCGCCGGTGGAGATCTGGATGATGCCGTCGCTGCCCGCCTCCGCGAAGCCCTGCAGGGCCGCGTTCAGGGTCTGCGAGGACGTCACGTTGATCGCGGGGTACGCGAACGCGCCGGCCTTGGCGCGGTCGAGCATCTCGGCGTAGACCTCAGGGGAGGCGATAGGCATCGGAGCAACTCCTTGATGTGGTGCGCTGGGTCCGGAACCCCCGGCGGGACCGCGTTGTCCTTCGCCGGAAGTATCCCGCACGCCTCATGTGTCGGGAACATCGCCCTGGAGTTACGGCCACGGGTTTTCCGGGCTTGATCCGGGGAAGGCTTTCGGGTCGTACGGTGAGGTGACGCAAGGAGGCGCTGATGACCTACCCCGAGGATCTGGTGCTGCGCGATCGTGAGGCGCCGGAGGCGGACGTGGCCGAGCAGGCACGCGCGGTCCACGAGGACGACCCGGCGGAGTCGTTCGCGCCGGGCGGTTTCCCGCCGGGTGACGAGGTCAACGAGGCGGACGCCGCCGAGCAGGCACGCGAGGTGCAGCAGCCCGACGACGACTACCGCTGACTCACCGGGTCACGTAATCCGGGTGGGCCCGCGCCCACGCGCTCATCCCACCGTCGCGCAGCGCGTCGAAGAGCGTGTCCGGCAGTTCGCCGCCCGGGTCGGCGCCGGGCCGGGCCGTGGTGATCCCGACGACCGGCTTGCCGTCCAGGTTCATCCCGGCCAGCGCGGTGACCAGCTCGAGTCCGCCCTGGTCCAGGCTGAGCCCGTCGCCGGCGGCGCGGACCAGCTCGAGCAGGCTCGCCCCGGCCGCCTTCGCGGCTATCGCGCGCAGGTAGCGCTGGCCGTTGCGATCCCGGTCGTACGATCCCTGGTCCAGTCCGTAGCGCTGGCGCAGCAGGTCGATCGCGGCCGCGCCGTCGAAGCCGGAGCAGCCCGCGGCGTACCGCCGGTGCGTGTGCCAGGAGACCACCTGCTGGTCCAGGCACAGCTCGACGCCACCGACCGCGTCCGTGATCGCCTCGACCGCGGAGTAGCGGACCGTCACGGTGCCGTCGAACGTCATGCCGGTCAGGTCGCGCACCGTGGCCTCGGTCAGCTCCGGTCCGCCGAGCGTGAACGTGCGGCTCAGCGTGTCCCGCTGATGGCCGGGCACCGCCACCGCCTGGTCGCGCGGCAGCGACACCAGGTAGACCGCGTCCTGCCCGGCCGGCACGTGCGCGACCAGCACGGTGTCCGCGCGCGCGTCGGCACCGTCCCCGTCCGCGCCGATCAGCAGCACGTTGAGCGGGCGGTCCGCCGTGACCGCCGGTGGCGACACCGAGGACGCGACCTCGACCGGCGCGGCGCGGCCGGTCTCCCGGCTGATCAGCGTGGGTACGGCCAGCACCGCGGTCACCGCGAGCGCCGCGCCCACGGACCGGCTGATCACCCGGACCCGACGGCGGCGGCCGGTGGTCTCGTCGATGGCCCGGCGCAACGGCCCCGGGTCCGGCGCCAGGTGCTCGTGGCGGGCGAAGGTCTCCCGCAGGTCGTTCTCGATCATTTCTCCTAGACCTCCACCAACTGCGCCCGGAGCGTGGCCAGGGCCCGCGAGATCGACGCCCGCACCGTGCCGACCGCGCACCCGAGGATCTCGGCGATCTCCGCATCCGGCAGGTCCTCGTAGAAGCGCAGGACGAGCGCGGCCCGCTGGCGCTTCGGCAGGCGGGACAGCCAGGCCCAGATCTGGTCCCGTTCCGCCGCCGCCTCGGCATGATCCACCGGTCCGGCGAGCGCCTCGTCCGGCTCCGCGCGCAGCAGCACGCGCCGTAGCCAGGAGCCGCGCCGCCAGTCCAGGTACTGGTTGGTGAGCATGCGGCGCACGTACCGGTCGGGCGAGTCGGCACGGGCCACGCGGCGCCAGTTGAGCTGGACCCGGACCATCGTCTCCTGCACCAGATCCTGTGCCAGATGCGGATCCTGGGTCAGCATGACCGCGTACCGCGACAGCGCGGGCAGCCGGGAGTCGGCGAACTCCGCATAGTCCAAGGGGCACCTCCGAGTGCTCTCCCAGGGATGACGTGCGCCGGCCCCTGAATCATTGCCAACGATCGCAAGAAAGTTATCCACCGGGGTTGAACTGCGCTTTTGCGGTTATCCCCAGGGTTATCCACAGGGGCGCCGGTTTATCCACAGGGCAGTTTTCCACAGGGGCGGATCACACCACGACCGCACGGCCGACCCGCACCGCCGGACGGCAGGGGCACGCCTTTCGCTGGCGGCGCGTGCGGCAGTGGTGACCGTGAAATTTGCCTGTCGCAATATCTGCGCCGACCCTAAGATCCACTTCGGAGATTTACAGATCGTGATTCTCCGATCACAGGAGGACTCGCCGCATGCGACACCTGACATCCCGTCGCTTACTCGCCGGCCTGGTCGTCACCATGACCGCCATAGCCGTCTCCGGCTCACCGGCCTCGGCCGCCGCAAACGGCCTCACCGCCCTCGTCCCCGACATCACGGTCGGAGCCGGCTCGTCCGGAGGCGGCTACCTCGTCGCGTCCTCGGAGCAGCCGGTCAGTACCACCGAGGTGACGGTCACGTTCGACACCACGGGCCTCACCGGGGTCGCCGAGGTGGCGACCGAGCCGGATCCGTGGGTGAGCGGGTTCACCTGCGAGACCGCCGGTGCTCTCATCACCTGTAGCCGCACCGCGAGCTGGCCGGTCAGTATCGAGACCTACCCCGTTCGCCTGTTCGACTTCACGGTGACCGCGGCCGCGGGAGCGCAGCACGACGACAGCGGCACGCTCGCATACACGCTGACGACCGACGGGAGGTCCGCCTCCGGCACGACCCGTGTGATCATCGGCGAGGGCGTCGACCTGGCTCCCTCCTCGGCCGAGCCGGTCACCGTCAGCGGCACGCCGGGTACCACGATCGACGCCCCCGTCGGTGTGCGCAACGTGGGTGAGACCACCGTGAGCGGCGCGATCCTCTACCTCTTCTTCCAGGACGAGATTACGCTGGCCCGGACCTACAGCAACTGTTACTACCAGGTCGGCCGGGAAACGACCGCATACTGCGAGTTCGACCGCGACCTCCTGCCGGGCGTCGCCTACACCGCTCGCCCCCGGCTCGACCTGGGCACGTCGATCGAGTCGCCGGGCCTCACGCTGGGCAGCCTGCGGTGGCTCACGCCGACCGACTGGAACGACGGCAACGGCATCCCCTACGTGCAGGGCACCGGCACCGAGCTGACGCTCGAGGAAGAGGCGTTCTCCGCGGCCCGGCGCACCCAGGTCGACGTCAACCCGTACAACAACTGGAGCTCCATCATCATCGAGCTGACCGGGCACAACCCGGCCGATCTCGCGGCGATCGGCGCCACGGTCGACGGCCCGGCCGGTTCCACCCGGACGATCCGGGTGGGGATGCGCAACGACGGTCCCGCTTCGGCCGGCGTCGCCGGGTCCGGCGAGGCCGCCGCCCAGATGCTGGTGCGTATCCCGGCGGGGACGAGGATCATCGCGGCGGACGGCAACTGCTGGCGCAGCAACCAGCACGGCGGCTACGTCTGCGGATATCCCGGGTCGCTGTTCCCAGCGGGCACCGAGGCCTTCTTCTCGCTCACGCTGCGGATCGACCAGGAGATCCCGAACGCCACGGCCACCGTCTCCGTGAACGAGGTGAACTGTGGAAGCTGCGACGATGGTAACCGCGCGAACGACGTCGCGTACGTCGTCGTGAACGGCGACGACGCCGCATAGAGCAAGTCCGGACCGTCGCCCCCGCAAGCCCTCGTGGCCGGCGGGGGCGGCGGCGTCCGTACCGAAAATGGAGCGAGACTCGCGTTCTCGCCTGGGACTATGTGCGGGTGCTGATGACCGTCTCGACCACGCATACGCCCGCCACCGACCTCGGCTATCTCCTCGTCAAGCATCCGGACCGGGTGCATCGCTTCGACATGCCGGCCGGTCAGGCGTACGTGATGTATCCAGAGGCGACGGCGGAGCGGTGCACGGCGGCGCTGCTGGTGGACATCGATCCGCACGCGCTGCACTCCGGGCGGAAGCGCGGCGCCAAGGCGCCCGACTCGGCCGGGCTCGGGCAGTACGTGAACGATCGGCCGTACGCGGCGTCCAGCATGCTCGCGTCCGCTCTGGGGAAGGTGTTCCGGAGCGCGCTGCGCGGCGCGTCGAAGGACCGGCCGGAGCTGGCCGGCACCGCGATCCCGCTGGAGGTCGAGGTGCCGGTGCTGCGCTGCCGCGGCGGTGCGGAGCTGGCGCCGCGGCTGTTCGGGCCGCTCGGCTGGGCGGCGGAGGCCACGCCGATCCCGCTGGACGACGACTGGGGTGACAGCCGGTACGTGCGGCTGCGGCTGACCGGCACGCTCCGGCTCGCCGACGCGCTCAATCACCTGTACGTGCTGCTCCCCGTGCTGGACGACGCCAAGCACTACTGGGTCGCGCCGGACGAGATCGACAAGCTGATCCGGGCCGGTGAGGGCTGGCTGGCCGGCCACCCGGAGCGTGCGCTGATCACCCGGCGGTTCCTGGCGCACCGCCGCGCGCTGGCCGGTGCCGCGCTGGCCCGGCTCGCGGAGGAGCGCAGCCGGCTGGCCGAACTGGACGACGTCGCCGACCCGGACACCATCGAGGAGCCGGCGGCGGAGAAGCGCCAGCCGCTGGCCGTGCAGCGCCGCGAGGCCGTGCTGGCCGCGCTGCGCGAGCTGGGCGCCGCGCGCGTGCTGGATCTCGGCTGCGGCCCGGGCGCGCTCCTCGCCGACCTGGTCCGCGACCGCCGGTTCACCGAGATCGTCGGCGCGGACGTCGCCACCCGCTCCCTGGAGATCGCGGAGCGGCGGCTGCGACTGGACCGGCTGCCGGACCGGCAGCGCGAGCGGATCAAGCTGTGGCAGACCGCGCTCACCTACCGCGACGACCGGCTGCGCGGCTTCGACGCGGCCGTGCTGATGGAGGTCATCGAGCACGTCGACCCGCCGCGGCTGACCGCGCTGGAGGACGCGGTGTTCGGGCACGCGGCGCCGGGTGCGGTGCTGGTGACCACGCCGAACGCCGAGTACAACGTGCACTACGAGCTGGACGGCATGCGCCACCACGACCACCGTTTCGAGTGGACGCGCGAGCAGTTCGCCGCCTGGTCGGCCCGGGTCGCCGGGCTCTACGGGTACGCCGTACGCCTGGCCGGTATCGGCGAGGACGACCCGGCGGCCGGCTCCCCCACCCAGATCGCGATCTTCACCAAGGAGGTGTCCGCATGACCGAGCTGACCATTCCCGAGCTGTCCCTGGTCGCGCTGGTCGGCATCTCCGGTTCCGGCAAGTCGACGTTCGCCCGGCGCCACTTCGCCGCCACGCAGGTGCTCTCCTCGGACGCGTTCCGCGCCATGATCGCGGACGACGAGAACGACCAGTCCGCGTCCGGCGCCGCCTTCGACGCGCTGCACTACGTGGCCGGCAAGCGCCTGGCCGGCGGCCGGCTGACCGTGGTCGACGCCACGAACCTGCAGGAGCACGCCCGCGCGGGCCTGCTGAAGGTGGCGCGGGAGCACGACGTGCTGCCGGTCGCGATCGTGCTGGACGTGCCGGAGTCACTGGCCTGGGAGCGCACCGAGGCGCGGGCGGATCGCACGTTCGGCCGCGAGGTGCTTGCGCGCATGCGCCGTGACCTGCGCCGGTCGCTCGGCCGGTTGCAGCGCGAGGGCTTCCGGAAGATCCACGTGCTGCACGGCCCGGAGGAGATCGACGCCGCGACGATCCGGTACGAGAAGCTCTTCAACGACCGGCGGGAGCTGACCGGCCCGTTCGACATCATCGGCGACGTGCACGGCTGCCGGTCCGAGCTGGAGACGCTGCTGACCGAGCTGGGCTGGGAGATCCACCGGGATGCCGCCGGGTACGCGGTGTCCGCGAGCCACCCGCGGGGCCGTACCGCCGTGTTCGTCGGTGACCTGGTCGACCGCGGGCCGGACACGCCCGGCGTGCTGCGCCTGGTGATGGGCATGATCGACACCGGCACCGCGCTCTGCGTGGCCGGTAACCACGAGGCGAAGCTGCTGCGCAAGCTGCGCGGCCGGGACGTGCGGCTGACCCACGGGCTCGCCGAGTCGGTCGCGCAGCTGGAGGCCGCGCCGCGCGAGCTCACCGACCGGCTGCCCCGCTTCCTCGACTCGCTGATCAGCCACTACGTGCTGGACGGCGGCCGGCTGGTGGTCGCGCACGCGGGCCTGAAGGAGGCGTATCACGGTCGCGCGTCCGGCCGGGTCCGCTCGTTCGCGCTGTACGGCGAGACCACCGGCGAGTCCGACGAGTACGGTCTGCCGGTCCGCTACCCGTGGGCGCAGGACTACCGGGGCAAGGCCATGGTGGTCTACGGCCACACGCCGGTGCTCGCGGCGGAGTGGGTCAACAACACCATCTGCCTGGACACCGCCGCGGTGTTCGGCGGCTCGCTGACCGCGCTCCGCTACCCGGAGAGGGACCTGGTCAGCGTGCCGGCGGAGGCAGTGCACTACGCGCCGGTCCGCCCGCTGCACACGCTGCCCGGTGCACAGCGCCCGGCGGACGCGCTGGAGCTGTCCGACGTGACCGGCCGTCGCCACCTGGAGACCGGATACGGCACGGTGACCGTCGCGGCGGAGAACTCGGCCGCCGCGCTGGAGGTGATGAGCCGGTTCGCGATGGACCCGCGTGCACTGCTCTGGCTGCCGCCGACGATGGCACCGTGCTCGACCGCGCCGTCCGGCGACTTCCTGGAGCATCCGGTGCAGGCGTTCGAGGACTACCGGTCCGCGGGCGTGACGAAGGTGGTGTGCGAGGAGAAGCACATGGGCTCCCGCGCGGTGGTGCTGCTGTGCCGGGACGCGGAGGCGGGCAAGCGGTTCGGCGTGTCGCGGGGTGCGGTCTGGACGCGTACCGGCCGGCCGTTCTTCGCCGACCCGGCGCTCACCGACGAGCTGCTGCGCCGCGCCGGTACGGCCGCGGAGACGGCCGGGCTGTGGGACGAGCTGTCCACCGGCTGGGTGCTGCTCGACTGCGAGTTGCTGCCCTGGTCCGCCAAGGCCGGCGCGCTGATCCGCGAGCAGTACGCGGGCGTCGGCGCGGCTGCGAACACGGCACTCCCGGCCGTACGGTCGATGCTGGCGTCCGCGGCCGGACGCGGCCTGGACGTGACCGCGCTGCGCGACCGGATGTCCCGCCGCGCCGGCGACGTGGCTCGCTACCGCGACGCTTACCGGCGGTACGTGCGCCCGACCGACGGCCTGACCGGTGTGACGCTCGCGCCGTTCGCGGTGCTGGCCGCGGACGGTGTCTCGTTCGCCGGGCGCAACCACGGCTGGCACCTGATGCTGGCGGACCGGCTCTGCGCGGCCGACCCGGAGCTGTTCACGCCGACCGCGCGCCGGGTCGTGGACCTCGGCGACGAGACCGCGGTCGCGGACGCCACGGCCTGGTGGCTGGAGCTGACCGGCGCCGGCGGTGAGGGCATGGTGGTGAAGCCGTTCGACGGTCTGGCCGTGAAGGGCGCGAAGGGCCGCCTGCAGCAGCCCGGCATCAAGTGCCGCGGCCGGGAGTACCTGCGGATCATCTACGGCCCGGAGTACACCGAGCCGGAGACGCTGGAGCGGCTGCGGAACCGTTCGCTCGGCCGCAAGCGCGGGCTGGCGCTGCGCGAGCACGGCCTCGGGCTGGGCGCGCTGGACCGGCTAGCCGAGGGCGCGCCGCTATGGCGGATTCACGAATTGGTGTTCGCGGTTCTCGCGTGCGAATCCGAGCCGGTCGACCCCCGTCTGTAACGAGAAAAGCACGGAACGGTGCGAAAGTGCGTGGCCGGGAATATCCGGCCACGCACTCTCGGCGAATTGGCAGTGCACGCTCAGCTCCGTAACAGATTCGCGTCTGGACTGCTTACCCGTAAGCGGTAACCTGTCTCCCCGTGGACAACGCCGACAACGCACGCTTGATCGTCGACAATCTGGCGCTCAACCCCCTCGATCCGAAGGATCTGATCACCACCGTCGGGCTGCTGGGCATCTGGGGCATTCTTTTCGCCGAAACCGGACTTCTGGTCGGCTTCTTCTTCCCGGGTGACTCGCTGCTCTTCCTCGCGGGCGTGGCAGCGTCCACGGTGGCGGAGCAGATCTTCGGCGAGGGCGTCTCGCTCTCGCTGCCCGGCCTGCTGATCGGTGCGCCGATCGCCGCGATCGTCGGTGCCCAGCTCGGCCACTGGCTGGGCGCGAGGTACGGCCGGCGGATGTTCGAGCGCCCCGAGTCGAAGCTCTTCAAGAAGGAGTACGTCGACAAGGCGGAGTTCTACTTCAACAAGTACGGTCCGGCCAAGGCCGTGGTGCTGGCCCGCTTCATCCCGATCGTCCGCACGTTCCTCAACCCGGTCGCCGGCATGCTCGGCATGCCCGCGAAGACGTTCTTCCTGTGGAACGTGGTCGGCGCCATCCTCTGGACCGACGGCATCATCCTGGCCGGTTACCTGCTGGCCGCACAGATCATCAAGGTCATCGACCCGGAGGACATCGACCACTACCTGCTGCCGGTGGTCGTGCTGATCGTTCTGATCTCGGTGCTGCCGGTCTTCTTCGAGTTCTTCCGGGAGCGTCGCGCGAAGGCCAAGGAGGCGGAGGCGCACGCCCGCACGGCCGAGGCCGAGGCGCGCATCGTGGAGGCCGAGGCGAACATCGTCGAGGCCGTCGAGCACGTGGTCGAGGCCGCGACGCAGCAGTTCCCGGCCGTCGCCGACCAGCAGCAGCGGCCCGGTCCGGGCGGCGGCCAGGTCTACGGCGGCGGTACGTACGGCACGCCGAACGACCGCCGGTAGGCAGATCCGGGCGGAGGGTTGTCCGCAGAAGACGAGAATGGCGCGGTCCCCAGGGGGCCGCGCCATTGTGTTACTCCCGGTCACCGGGCTCGGAGCGCCGTCCCCACGGCGCGCAACCGGACCCCGCTGGCCATGACGCCGGGCACGACGGGCCGGTGAGCCGGCCCGCCGTGCCCGGCGGTAAGACCGTCAGACTCAGCGAGTCTTCTTCGTCGCCCGCTTCCGCGGCGGGGTGAGCAGGTCAGCGATCGTGGCGATCGCCGACGGCACCAGCCGGTAGTAGGCCCACACACCGCGCTTCTCCCGCTCCAGCAAGCCGGCCTCGGTGAGGATGCGCAGGTGGTGGCTCACCGTCGGCTGGGAGAGCCCGAGCGGCGCGGTCAGGTCGCACACGCAGGCCTCGCCCTCCGGGGCGGACTGGATGAGGCTGAGAAGCCGCAGCCGGGCCGGGTCGGCGAGCGCCTTGAGGACACCCGCCAGACGCTCGGCGTCGGCACGTTCAATCGGCTCGCCGGCGAGCGGCGAGATCTGAGGCATGGTCAGTTCGGCCAACGCAGTTCCCACGAAATCCATCCTTCCACCTACAGCATCGATTCGCCTGCATATCAGCAGGTCCGAATCGGTAAACTTTTAGGCCGTTAGGCCGAGGTCGGCCAATGTATAGGCCGCTCGATAGGGCAGTCCCGCGGCCCGCACCGCATCGCCTGCACCTCGATCAACAATAACCGCTACACCCACTACCTCGGCTCCGGCCTGCTGCAACGCCTCGACGGCCTGCAGCACGCTGCCGCCGGTCGTCGACGTGTCCTCGACCGCCAGGACGCGCCGACCGGCCACGTCCGGACCTTCGATGCGCCGTTGCAGTCCGTGAGCCTTACCGGCCTTCCGAACCACGCACGCATCCAACGGTCGATCCGAATCCGCCGCGGCATGCAGCATGGCCACGGACACCGGATCGGCGCCCAGGGTCAAGCCACCCACCACGTCGAAATCCCAGTCCGCCGTGAGGTCTCGCATCACCCGCCCAACGAGGGGAGCCGCCGCGTGGTGCAGTGTGACGCGACGAAGGTCGACATACCAATCAGCTTCCTGCCCAGACGACAGCACGACCTTGCCGTGCACCACGGCTAAGTCAGTGATGAATTTACGCAGGTCGTCACGGTCGCCCATGGCGTTGAGGGTACTGCTCAATGCTGAGAAGCGAACGGTCGACCCGGCTCGACGCGAAAAAATCGGTTGGACGGGGGAGTGAATGACGTGACGGAGAGGTCCTCACTGAACGCTCCGACCAGCCCATCGAGGCCGATCGTCGCCTGAGGGTGACTCACCGGCCACCCAAAGAAACCACGACGGTAGATATTTGCTTCAACCGTCGAACGGGACAGACCGTGTCGGCGCTACCGCGCTTCGCGCAAATTTGATAGAGCGTGATTCCTCGATCGGTACGCCCGGTCAGCCGCACCGCGCAGCCGCCGGATCACCGCGTGCCCCGCCCGACGGCGCGGTTGCCCGCCTCGCTGAAGCGCCGGACGAGCCCGTGCGGCGTGTGCCGCAACGCGGTCGCGGCGAGCTTGTAGCGCATGGTCGGGACGCTAACGTAGCGGCCTTTACGCAGGTCAGACAAGGCCTTGGCGGCGACGGTGTCGGCCTTCAGCCAGATCCAGCCGGGCGACCCGGCGGTCGGGATACCGGCCCGCTGATGAAACTCCGTGCGGATGAAACCGGGACAGAGCGCGAGCACGTGCACACCGTGCCGGCGGACGGACTGAGCAACGGACTCGCTGAAATTGATCACGTACGCCTTCGTGGCGGTGTACGTCGATCCAGGCGCCGTGACACCGTAGCCCGCCACCGAGGAGACGTTGATCACACCGCCGGAGCGTCTTTCCGTCATTTGCGGCAAAACCGCAAAAGTCAGACGCATGACGGCTTCCACGTTGAGCCGCAGAATGCGCAGTTCGTCATCCAGCGTGGAGCGCAGGAATCGCTTGTTCAGCCCGATGCCGGCGTTGTTCACCAGAAGTTCGACCGGCTCGGACCGGAGGTACTTCTCGACCGCGGCGGTGCCGGACTCGGTCGCCAGATCGGCCGGGAGGACGTTCACCCGTACGCCGTGCCGGGCGCGCAGCTCCTCCGCGCTCGCGGACAGCCGGGCCGCGTCGCGGGACACCAGCGTCAGGTCCCACCGCTCCGCGGCCAGCCGGCCCGCGAACGCGGCACCGAGACCGGCGGTCGCGCCGGTGATCAGCGCGACACGGCGCGGCGGCTGCTCGGGCACGATCACCTCGGTGGGGGCGGCGGCGCCCACGGGGACCGCGACGGGTCGGGATGAGGCGCCACGGTGGGCATGGGCGGAGCCGGGAACGGCCACGCGGCGGGCACCGGCGCGTGCGGTGCCGTCTTCGCGCGCTGGCCGACCGCCAGGAACACGGCTACCAGAAAGTAACCAACTACTTGCGCTACGGCAAGCCCGATTCCGGCCGCGACCCACCAGCCCGGGTAGACGTCCGCGGACGCGGCGAAGACGCCGGCCACCCGCGGGTCGTCGGAGCCGAGGTCGCGCTGCAGCAGACCGGCCGCCAAGCTGGCCGCGCCGCCGCAGAGCCCGAGCGCGCAGACCACCCAGGTGGCCACGCGGGCCGCGGTCAGGCCGCCGCGCAGGCCCACGGCCAGCGACACCAGGAGCACACCGACCACGCCGGAGAGCACCACACCCGCGATCGCGGCGCCGCGGATGCCGCCCTCGACGCGGTCGGCCAGCGTCGGATCGCCGCCGAACCGCCGCGCGTCGGAGGCGAAGTCACCCAGCCCGTTTATGGTCAGCAGCAGGTGCAACGCGGCCGCCAGTATGCCGGCGACGCCCATCACGATCAGCAGCGCCGCGGCGAGCGAGACCGTGCCCGGCGGTCGCGTGGCGGGTGCTGGCACCGCCGGTCCCGAAACAGCCACGCGTTCCCCTCGACGTCACGTCCCCGGGCATGAACCTACTCGTCGAGGGGACAAAAAGTGAGCCCCGCCGCGCGGGGCGCGACGGGGCTCGTGCGACAACTCAGGGGTTCGAGGACGACGGCGGTGCGGGCGGATCCGACGGCGGCGGGCTCGGCGGGCCGGACCACGGCGGAGCCGGGTTGTCGAACGGCGACGGCCCCGATGCGGGCGGCCCCGACGCGGGCGGCGGCGGGTAGTCCGGCGGCGTGGCCCCACCCTGCGGTGCCGGCGGATAACCGGCCTGCGGCGCCGGCGGATAGTCCGGCGGGTAGGTACCCGGCTGGGCCGGCTGCGGCGGGTAGGGCGCCTGGCTCGGCGGCGGGTAAGCCACCCCGCCCGGGTAGCCCGGGTAACCCGCGCCCGGCGCACCCGGGTAATCGCTGCCCGGCACACCCGGGTAACCGCCCGGGTAGCCCGCGCCCGGCGGCTGCCAGACCGCGGCCGGCTTGCGGAAGAAGTCGTTCGCCGGCGGCAGCGCCAGCAGAATCACCACGGCCAGCAGAAGCAGCAGCGTGAGCACGCTGGTGACCACCGTGAGCGGGGTGACCCACGCCGGGATCGCGTCGGCCAGCTGCTGGTTGACCGCCTCCGGATCCGGCATGCCGCTGTCGGCGGGCAGGTCAGCGGTGAGTCCGGTCATCGCGCTGCTGAGCGCGGTGCCCGCCAGCCCGAAGCCGGTGCAGCAGATGCTGAGGCCGCCGATCACCCAGGTGGTCACGCGCGACGGGTTCTTGCCCTTGTTGTTGAAGATCGCCAACGCCACGAAGCCAGCCGCCAGCAGCAGGTTGACCACCACGCCGAACACCAGGCTGCCGATCACGACCGCCTCGGTGCCCTCGGCCGCGGTCCCGGCGTAGGCGTTCGCGTACACGTCCATGGTCGGCCCGATGGACACGATGGACGCCAGGCTGCCCAGCACCGTCAGTGCGGCCGTGGCGAACAGCAGATACCCGGCCACCGTCACGACGCCCGGCCGTTGCGGCACCGGCTGGACGCCCTGACTGTAGGGATTCGACACGACGCTCCCCTCTTATGCGATCGGTTTCACCACTGATGAAACCCGCTCATCAATAACTTCGCCATTCACTGCGTACATACTCCAGCACGTGCGGCGACAGAAGCGTGGAGACCTTCACGTCGACCGGGCCGCGGTCGGGCGGGAAAACCGCGCCGGCGGCCAGCACGGACGGGGAGAGGAAGCGCGGCGTGGCCGGTGGCTCGGTGCGCAGTGCGGGGCCGGGCGCGTCCGGCGCGGCCAGCACGAAGCCCCAGTCGCCGAACGACGGCACGTCCACGTGGTACGGCGTGGTGCCGAACCCGGCCGCGCGGATCGTCGCCTCGATGCACCAGAACGACTTCGGCGCGAAGTACGGCGACCCGGCCTGCACCACCATGCTCGCGCCCTCGTCCAGCACGTTGCGCACGAGCGTGTAGAACTCGACGGAGTAGAGCTTCGCGGTCGCGGTCTCGTCGGGGTCCGGCATGTCCACCACCACGGCGTCGTACCGGCTGGCCGCGGAGCGCAGCCAGGCGAACGCGTCCGCCTCCACCACCCGTACCCGTGGGTCCTCGAAGGAATCGCGGTTGAGTGCGCGGATCTCCGGGCGGGTCCGGGCCAGCGCCACCACGGCCGGGTCCAGCTCGACCAGCGTGGCCGACGTGACGGACGGGTACGCCAGCACCTCGCGGAGCGCGAGCCCGTCGCCGCCGCCGAGCACCAGCACGTCGCCCCGCACCCCGGCCATCACCGGGTGCACCAGCGCCTCGTGGTAGCGGTACTCGTCGACGGAGCTGAACTGCAGGTCGCCGTTGAGGAAGAGGCGCGTGTCCGCGACGCCGCCGGAGACGATCGGCACCGACTCGGTCAGCACGATCTCCTGGTAGCGGCTGCGCTCCGCGTGCACGATCGGGTCGCGGTAGAGCTCCTGGCGCGCGTTCACCTCGAAGTCGTACGCGACCGCGTACGCGTACCCGAGGCTGAGCGCGACCACCACGGAGCCGGCACCGAGCCCGATCTTCGCCCGGCGGCTCATCGCCGGGCGGAAGACCGTGAACACCAGGATCACCCCGGCCGCGGCATTGACCGCGCCGACCACCAGCGCGCCGCGCAGCTGACCGAAGACGGGCAGCAGCAGGAACGGGAACGCAAGCCCGCCGAGCAGCGCGCCCACGTAGTCGGCCGCGAACAGGTCGGCGACCGCGCTGCCCGCGGACTGCTCGCGGATGCGTTGCAGCAGCACCATGAGCAACGGGATCTCCGCGCCGATCAGCACACCGAGCACGAAGGCGGTACCGATCAGCGCGGGCGCGTAGAGGTCGAGCCAGGCGAACGCGGCGTAGAGGCCGAGCACGGAGAGGCCGCCGAGCAGCGCCAGCAGCAGCTCGATCGCGGCGAACGCGGAGGCGGCCCGGTGCTGGAACGGCTTGGCCGCGAGCGCGCCGACGCCCATCGCGAAGACCATCACGCCGAGCACGATGGAGGCCTGGCCGACCGTGTCACCGATCAGGTAGCTGCCCAGCGCGACCAGCGCCAGCTCGTAGACCAGGCCGCAGGCCGCGCAGACGAAGACCGCCGCGAGCACCGCGGCCCGGGCGATCCTCGGCCGTCCCGCGAAGTCCATCAGCGCTTCGTCGGCGCGGGCTGCGGCGTGCTCACCCTGCCACGCTGCCACACACCGATCCCGGCCGCGGCGAGACCGGCGAGAACGAAGCCACCGGCGAAGACCAGGAAGCCCCACCGGTCGCGCAGGAAGTCGTTACCGGCCGGCGGCAGCGCCGCGAGCGACCCGGCCGACGCGGCGGACGCGCCGGTGGCCGGCACCGGTGTCGCGGCCCCGGCCTCCGCGGTGACCAGCGGCAGCGACAGCGCGGCGTGCATGGTCATGAAGCCGGGCTCGTCGATGAACACGCTCGTGGTGAAGCCGATCGCGGCGAGGCGCCGGGCCAGGTCCGCACCGGTCACCCGCGAGCTGTTCGTCTCCACGGTCATCGACGCGGAGTCCTCGGCCTCGCTGCTGGCCGACGTGTAGGTGACCCGCGCGACGACCTCGATGTACTCCGGGCACCGGGTGGGGTCGGAGTCGACCGGCACCTGTGCGCCGAGGCTGGAGCCGCGGCTGACCGACGCACCCTCGGACGACGAGTTCGCCCGCAGGTCCCAGCCGTAGCACATGCCCTGCACAGCGGTGGCCGCGGCGAGCACGCGCGCGGTCTCGGTCGCCTGATCGGTGGTGGGTGGCGGCACCGTGGTGCTGTTGTCGGTCGAGCAGCCGGCCAGCGCAACGGCCAGCACCGCGAACGTGCCCGCGAGCCGCGCGACGGTGTTCATCAGATGATCGCCGCCGCGATGATCGCACCGGTGGCGACATGGATGACGGCGGAGACCCAGACGGCCGGGTGCGGCTCCTGCTCCACCAGAATCTCGCCGAGCCGGCCCGGGGTCACCGCGTCCAGCAGCAGGAACGCGCCGGCCATCAGCAGCAGGCCGAGCACGCCGTAGGCCAGCGTGCTGACGATGCCCTGGGCGAAGTCGTTGTGGCTGGCCACGATCGCGGAGACCACGATGATGCCGACGCCGAGCAGGTTCGACGCGAGCAGCACCGAGGCGTTGCTGTTCCGGTTCGCCCAGATCAGTACGTGCAGCTTGCCCGGCGTCGCGATGTCCACCAGCAGGTAGCCGACGGCCATCAGGGCCACACCGATCACACCGTACGAGAGCGTGATCAGCAGGTCGGTAAGCAGATCCATCGACTCAGCGCCTTTCGAGAATTGTGGTGGTCATTTGCCGGATCCGGGCCCGCCGCCGCGGATGGTGTTGCCGCTGCCCCAGCCCCAGTAGCCGCCGGTGTGGCCGCTGTACCGGCGCCGCGCCGAGTCGATGTCCTCGATCAGGATCAGGGAGCCGACGGCCGCGGGCAGGATGACCACCGCGTCGTCCGCGTACCGCAGGTAGACGCCGCTCGCGTCGACCACCTCGTCGGCCGGCTCCCAGGCCTTGGTGATCTGCGCGGCCACCGCGGTCGGCGCGTTGTTCGACGCGTACGCCACCGCGTCGTCGCCGATGTCGTTGGAGGCGGAGCGCTGGAACTTGTCATCGACGTAGCCGCGCACCGAGAAGTTGCCGTAGAGGATGGCCCACCCGGCGACCAGCGCGCCGACCACCGCCAGCACGATGCCCACGGTGAACCACCGGCGATGCTTCGTCATGCGGCCGCTCCCAGTCGTACGGATGTGGTGGTCTCGACCAGCTCACCGGTCTGCGGGTACGCGTGCCAGGTGCGCCACCCGACCGCGTCCGCGCCGTCCGGGTAGGCCAGCAGCGCGGTGATCGCGTCCGGGTCGCCCGGGAACTGGCCGACCAGCCCGTGCGGGTGCCCGGACAGCTCCGCGCGCAGCCGGCTCACCTCGGCGGACATCTCCGCCGGGGTCAGCGTGCGGATCTCGGCCGCGAAGCGGTAGCGCTCATCGGTGACCGTGCCGGGCAGGTCCGGCCGCTGTCCGGGCAGGCAGGCCACGGTCTCGCTCAGCTCACCCATCATCACCTGGTGCGACGCGCCGAGCAGGCGAAGTTGCAGGCCCAGCTCGGGGATCTCCAGCACGTGCAGCGCGGGCGCGGGCGGCATGCCGAGCGCGAAACTCAGGTCGGCGGCCGTGGTGTCCGCGTAGGGCAGCGTCAGGTCGACGAGCATGTCACCGCGCCTGCGGGTAGATCCGGAACTCGGCGCGGACCAGCGACTCACCGCGGGCGGCCTCCCACTTGCCGGAGTCGCCGTACGACTCGAAGGAGAGCAGCGCGCCGTCCTTCGCCTCGTAGTCGTGGTACTTGACGGTGCCGGTCTCGTTCAGCCCGGTCGTGCCGGTCGAGGTGAACTGCGCGCGGCCGGACTCGTCCTTGGTGTAGCGGCGGCCGTCCACGTCGACCGTGGCCGCGCCCGGCTTCGCGGTCACGTCCGGCACCTCGCGCCAGAGCACGACCTCCAGGTCCGGGTCCTCCTCGACGGAGAGCCAGGCCTGGTCGCCGTTCGCGTCGTCGATCAGGTGCTCGGTCCAGCCCCAGGAGCCCTCGGTGAGCCGGAGGCTGCCGCGCACGGCCCAGCTGGTGCCGCGGATCTCCACGATGTCGCCGGGCGCGAGCGTGCGTGGGTCGCCGCGCAACGCGTCCTCGTCCTTGGTGTGGAAGGGGTCGGTGCCCTTCGCCGCGGGCGCCGGTGCCGGCTTCCGCTGGGCTTTGTTGTAGGCGATGACCAGCGCCACGATGCCCACGACCACGAGCACGCAGCCGAGAGCGACCACGAAATACGCACTGCCACCGTTCACGCCGGCGATCCCCTCCCAGGCCGATCAAGTCCCGCTGGCCGCAGACGGTAGCAAGCCCTGTCACCCTCCGCGATCTGGGAAGAAGCGCCTTGTCGAGATTGCAATCCAAAGGGCCGGGACTTTCCCGGCCCTTCAGACATCGGTTTCCCGTAGTGGGGCTCAGGCCACGCCGACGATCAGGCCGTCACCGGTCGGGCTGGCGTCCACCTTGACGGTGTCGCCGTCCAGCACCTCGCCGGCGAGCAGCGCCTTCGCCAGGCGGTCGCCGATCGCGGACTGGACCAGGCGGCGCAGCGGGCGGGCGCCGTAGAGCGGGTCGTAGCCCCGCTCGGCCAGCCAGGTCCGCGCGCCGTCGGTGACCTCCAGCCCGAGCCGGCGGTCGGCCAGCCGGCGGCGCAACGCGTCGAGCTGGATGTCGACGATCGAGGCCAGCTCCACGCCGGTGAGCGCGTGGAACACCACGATGTCGTCCAGCCGGTTGAGGAACTCCGGCTTGAAGTGCCCGCGCACCACGGACAGCACGGCCTCGCGGCGCGCGTCCTCCGGCAGTGTGATGTCGGAGATGATGGTCGAGCCGAGGTTCGACGTCAGGATCAGGATCGCGTTCCGGAAGTCGACGGTGCGGCCCTGGCCGTCGGTGAGGCGGCCGTCGTCCAGCACCTGCAGCAGCAGGTCGAAGACGTCCGGGTGGGCCTTCTCCACCTCGTCGAGCAGGATCACCGAGTACGGCCGGCGGCGCACCGCCTCGGTCAGCTGCCCGCCCTCCTCGTAGCCGACGTAACCGGGCGGGGCACCGACCAGGCGCGCGACGGAGTGCTTCTCGCCGTACTCGCTCATGTCGATGCGCACCATCGCGCGGTCGTCGTCGAAGAGGAAGCCGGCCAGTGCCTTGGCCAGCTCGGTCTTGCCGACGCCGGTCGGGCCGAGGAACAGGAACGATCCGGTCGGCCGGTCCGGGTCGGCGATGCCCGCGCGGGCCCGCCGGACCGCGTCGGAGACCGCGCCGACCGCCTCGGCCTGGCCGATCACCCGGGACTGCAGCGACTCCTCCATCCGCAGCAGCTTCGCGGTCTCGCCCTCCATCAGCCGGCCGGACGGGATGCCGGTCCAGGCCGCGACCACCTCGGCGATCTCGTCCTCGCCGACCTTCTCCTTGACCATCGGCGGCTCGTCCGGCAGCGGCTCGCCGGCCAGCGTCTCCATCTCCCGCTGCAGCGCGGGGATCTCCTCGTACTGCAGGCGGGACGCGAGCTCCCAGTTCGTCTCGCGCTGGGCGCGCTCCAGGTCGACGCGCATCTCGTCGATCTTCTTCTTCAGTTCGCCGACCCGGTTCAGGCCGCCGCGCTCGCGCTCCCACCGCGTGGTGAGCACGGTCAGCTCCTCCTGCCGGTCCGCGAGGTCGCGGCGCAGCCGCTCCAGCCGGTCGCGGGAGGCCGCGTCGGTCTCCTTGGCCAGCGCCAGCTCGTCCATCTTCATCCGGTCGACGGTGCGCTGAAGCTGGTCGATCGCGACCGGGCGCGAGTCGATCTCCATGCGCAGCCGGGACGCGGCCTCGTCGATCAGGTCGATCGCCTTGTCCGGCAGGAACCGGTCCGCGATGTACCGATCGGAGAGGCTGGCGGCCGCGACCAGCGCACCGTCCGTGATCTCCACGCCGTGGTGCGCCTCGTAGCGGCCCTTCAGCCCGCGCAGAATGCCGATCGTGTCCTCCACGGTCGGCTCGCCGACGAACACCGGCTGGAAACGGCGCTCCAGCGCCGGGTCCTTCTCGATGTGCTCGCGGTACTCGTCCAGCGTGGTCGCACCGACCATCCGCAGCTCGCCACGGGCCAGCATCGGCTTGAGCATGTTGCCCGCGTCCATCGAGCCCTCGCCCTTGCCGGCACCGACCACGGTGTGCAGCTCGTCGAGGAACGTGATGACCTGGCCGTTGGAGTTCTTGATCTCCTCCAGTACGGACTTGAGCCGCTCCTCGAACTGACCGCGGTACTGCGCACCGGCGACCATCGCGCCGAGGTCCAGCGAGACCAGCTTCTTGTCGCGCAGCGACTCCGGCACGTCGCCCGCGACGATGCGCTGGGCGAGGCCCTCCACGATCGCGGTCTTGCCCACGCCGGGCTCGCCGATCAGGACCGGGTTGTTCTTGGTACGCCGGGAGAGCACCTGGATCACCCGGCGGATCTCCGAGTCGCGCCCGATGACCGGGTCGATCTTGCCGTCCCGGGCCGACTGGGTCAGGTCGATGCCGTACTTCTCCAGCGCCTGGTAGGTCTGCTCCGGGTCGGCCGAGGTGATCCGGCGGTCGCCGCCGCGCACCGCGGGGAACGCCGCGACCAGCGCTTCCTCCGTCGCACCGGCCTTGCGCAGCAGCTCGGAGACCGGGCCGCCGACCCGGGCCAGGCCGGCCAGCAGGTGCTCGGTCGACGTGTACTCGTCGCCCAGCGGGCGGGCGATCTGCTCGGCGGCACCCACCGCGTTCGCGAACTCGCGGGCCAGGCTGGGCTCGGCGACGCTGGAGCCGCGCGCGGACGGCAGGTTCTCCAGGGCGCGGGCGGCGGCGCGGCGGACGTCCGCGGGGTTGGCGCCGACGGCGCGCAGCAGCCCGGTGGCGGTGGACCCGCCGGTGTCGAGCAGCGCGAGGAGCAGGTGCCAGGACTCGACCGTCGCGTGGCCCCGCTGGCCGGCGTCGGCCACCGCGGCGGTGATGACTTCGCGGCTCTTGGTGGTAAGGCGTTCGGCGTTCATCGGCTCCCCATGGTGGTTACCTTCAAGCGTGGTGTCCGCGTTCTATGACACCACCGGAGTTGAGTCTATTCCACTCAACTCTGGGTTGCCCACGTCACGCCGCGGGTTTATCCGGCCGAATTCAGGTCGATCCGGGTCCACCGCCGGGCCGTGTCGAACCCGGCGCCCAGCCACGTCGACGTGCCGTCCTGCGCGACGATCGTGCCGTCCTCCAGCAGCGTCAGCAGGTCCCGCGCGGGCCAATCAGGGATCGGCCAGTACCGGCCGTGGCGCACCGCGCCGATCCCGCCCAGGCCGGCGACCACCAGCGCACCGCCGCCTACCGGCACCACCGCGGTGACCGTCGGCGGGCGCCCGGATGGGGAGACCGGCAGCCAGCGGCCCGCCACGAACGTCCAGATCAGCGGGAACGCGTACGGGTCGCCGGGCGTGCCGACCAGCCAGACGTCCCGGCCGTCCGCGGAGATCAGCACGCTGAACGAGACCGGCCAGCCGCCCTGCTGCGGCACCGGCGTGGTCGTCCAGCTCCTGCCACCGTCCACGGAGAGCACCGCCAGCACGCCGTCGCGCGACCGGCACACCGCCCAGGACCGGCCGTCCGCGCCGGTGGCGACCGCGCTCACGAACGGCAGCGGCGGCGGCTCCGGCACCCGCTGCGGCCGGCCGTCCCGCCAGAACACCACCTGACCGTTCTCGCCCGACTGGAAGAGACCCCGGGCACCACGGTACGGCGCGAGCCAGGGTTCGATCCGGGTCCAGTTCGCGCCGCGGTCGGTCGACATCAGCCACACGTCGCGGCTCATCCACCACAGCACCAGCGCCCGCGGCGAACCGTAGAGCGCGACCCGGCCGGTCGCCGGGTGCGTGATCCGGTGCCAGGAGACGCCGCCGTCCACGGTGCCGAACATCGTGGCCGGGCACTCCTCGCACCCGTGAAACAGCGCGTAGCCGGCGTTCCGGTCGACGAACTGGATCGACGGACCGCTGATGCCGGGCGGGACGGCGACGGTCGCACGGCGTACCGTCGAAGGGGGTTGATCTTCGGTCGCCGAAGGCGGGCGGTGCAGCAGCACCGCGGCCGTCAGCAGCAGCGCGACTGCGAGCAACGATGCGATCAACCTGCGACTTTTCGGCACGATCCGCCTCCGGAGGGCGATCATCATGAAACGCTCGGTCCTAGATGACAAGTGTCGAGGTGGCGGCGAGGTTCCCACACAGGTGATCCGTCCGCGGACGGCGGGAAACCGTTGGGTAGCGTGTATCCCGTGCGAGTAAGGGTCGAACAGACAGCTCTCCCCGGCATAGGCGTGCGTCATGACCTGGTCATGGCGTCCGGCCGCCGGATCGGCGTGGTCTCCCACCGCAGCGGCCGTCGCGACCTGGTGCTCTACGACCAGGACGATCCGGACGCCTGCATCGCCTCGCTCCCGCTCACCGACGACGAGGCCGAGGCGCTGGCCGACCTGCTGGGCGCCTCGCTCATGCTGGGTCAGCTCGCCGGTCTCCGCTCGCAGGCCGCGGGGCTGCTCACCGAGCAGATCTCCATCCCGGCCGGCTCGCCCTGGGCACACCGCCGGCTCGGCGACACCCGGGCCCGCACCCGCACCGGCGCGTCGATCGTCGCCGTCCTCCGCGACCGCGAGGTGATCGCCTCCCCCGTGCCGTCGTTCGCCTTCCAGACCGGTGATGTCGTGGTCGTCGTCGGCACCCGGGAAGGGCTCGACGGCGTCGCGGCCATCCTGGCCGAGACGGAGCCGGACGGCTGAGCCGCGTATGCACGACCTCTCCATACTCCTCATAGAGCTCGGCACGGTCCTCCTCGGTCTCAGCCTGCTCGGCCGGATCGGGCGGCGGGTCGGGCTGTCCCCGATCCCGCTCTACCTGATCGCCGGCCTGGCGTTCGGCGAGGGCGGCCTGCTGCCGCTCTCCGCCAGCGAGGAGTTCATCGAGGTCGGCGCCGAAATGGGCGTCATCCTGCTGCTGGTCATGCTCGGCCTGGAGTACTCGGCCGGTGAGCTGGTCAGCAACCTGCGTTCGTCCGCACCGGCCGGCCTGATCGACGCGGTGCTCAACGCGCTGCCCGGCGCCGCGTTCGCGCTGCTGATGGGCTGGGACTGGGTGGCCGCGCTGGTGCTGGCCGGCATCACCTGGGTCTCCTCGTCCGGCGTGATCGCGAAGGTGCTCAGCGACCTGGGCCGGCTCGGTAACCGCGAGACGCCGGTGGTCCTCTCCGTACTCGTGATCGAGGACCTGGCGATGGCGCTCTACCTGCCGCTCCTCACCGCGGTGCTGGCCGGTGTGTCGCTGGCCGCGGGCGCCACGTCGCTGGTGATCGCGGTCGCGACCGTGGTGGTCGTGCTGCTGGTGGCGATCCGGTTCGGCAACGCGATCTCCGCGTTCATCGCCGCGGACGACGCGGAGGCGCTGCTGCTCGGCGTGCTCGGCGTGACGCTGCTGGTCTCCGGCCTGGCGGACAAGCTCCAGGTGTCCGCCGCGGTCGGCGCGTTCCTGGTCGGCATCGCGCTCTCCGGCCCGGTCGCGCACCACGCGGTGGAATTGCTGACGCCGCTGCGCGACCTGTTCGCCGCGGTCTTCTTCGTGTTCTTCGGGCTGTCCACCCACCCGGCCGAGATCCCGCACGTGCTGCTGCCCGCGCTGGCGCTGGCCGCGCTGACCATGAGCACGAAGGTGCTGACCGGCTACCTCGGCGCGAAACGGGCCGGGATCGCGCTGCCCGGCCGGTTCCGCGCCGGGCTCGCGCTGATGCCGCGCGGCGAGTTCTCCATCGTCATCGCCGGGCTGGCGGTGGCGGCCGGCGTGGAACCGCAGCTGGCGTCGCTGGCCACCGCCTACGTGCTGATCACGGTGATCACCGGCCCGATGCTGGCCCGCATCCCGGACACCGAGTGGTTCAAGGCCATGCTGCGCCGGCGGACCGCCACGGTGCCGGCGCACCCGATACCGCAGACCGACACCAGCCTCTGACGCAATTCCCGGAAATGGCACGCCGCCCGGGTTCCGGTCGGCGGTAGCGGCGAGTTACCGTGTCGCCGCAATGAGCTTTGGGTGTGACCACGGACTGGAGTCGCATGGTGAGCGTGCAACAGTCGAGCTTCCACGGTTTCGCGAACCCGGTCGATCCCAGCGCCGCCGAGCTCCGCGCATGGGCCTACCAGCCCGACTCGGTGCCGCTGGAGTCGATGCCCGCGGACTGGGATCTCCTCGTGTCCGGCGACCGGCTGGTCGGCACCCTCTTCGAGCTGGCCATGGACCGCACCTGCCCGGCCCGCCGCTTCGCGCTGCACTGCCTGTACATCTACGCGGCCGACGGCATCCGGACAAAATTTCGCGCCCACCCGAAACGGCGGCTGCGGAAACTGGTCGAGACCGCGGAGGACGACGGCGACGAGCTGATGGCAATCTGGGCCCACAACGCCCGGGTCCTGCTGGCTCGCCCGGAACTGTTCGACTACCACGACTGGTGCGAGGGCGGCCTGGTCCGCCAGTCCCGCCGACTCGGCTGAGCGTTCCGGCCGCTCAATGTTGTTGGCCCGGGCGGGGAGCCCCCGTGGATCCCCGCCCGAACCGGCGCCGCGAGCCGTCATGACAGGCCGATCGGCCTCGCGACCCGTCGTCGCGCACCCTGGGTGACCATAACCGGCTCACCGCCCAGCTCGGGCAAAAATCCGACATTTCGCCTTTAGGGCTGCATCTCATCCCCGAGGCGCTCCCCTCCCGGCCTCGACGTCACAACCACGAAGATCCAAACCCAGAGAGCGATCTTCCCGCTTCCGGCGTGGTGCCGCCCGCATGCTCCCGCGGGCACCGGTCGTCGCTGGCGCTCCTCCCTGCCGGTCCCGCCGCGGCCGGCCAAAGACCCAACCCCCACCACGCCGAGTCTGCACGCGGCCGTCCTGTCACCCGCAACTGCCGCACGACACCAAGCCGCGCTATATCGACGTTTCGCATGACGACGCACGGCTGGTCAGGCTCGCCACCGGCACGAGCCGAGATCCTTCCAGTCCGTGTTGCTGTTTCAGGCGGGCGGAAACAGCAACACGGACTGGAAAGATCTTCGATCCCAGACTGCGGAAGATTTGATCCCAGACGCCGGACGGGAACCCCGCCTCAACCCGCCATTGCCAGACAACCCGGCAGCGGGTCACGCACATTGATGACGCGCGCCACGCGGCCTATGGCGTGGCACCGCAGGCCTGATCCGCACAATGGCGGGACATTGCGACGCAGCAAGGGTTCCGTGCGGCACGGCGCGAGAGGCACGCCGCAAGACGACGGGGCGAGAGGCGCGGCGCGCAAGGCCCGGCGCGGCACAAGAAACGCGGTGTGGCGCGAGAAACGCAGCGCGGCACGGCGCCCAAAGCTCGACACGGCGCGACAAGCACG
The DNA here is from genome assembly GCF_030813715.1 of Catenuloplanes indicus. Classification (NCBI taxonomy): domain Bacteria; kingdom Bacillati; phylum Actinomycetota; class Actinomycetes; order Micromonosporales; family Micromonosporaceae; genus Catenuloplanes; species Catenuloplanes indicus. Next base: position 5,042,607 of record NZ_JAUSUZ010000001.1, on the reverse strand, counting down.
GCGCGACGTCAGCAGCGCGGCACGGCACGAGAAGCGCGGCGCGGCGCGAGAAGCGCGGCGCGGCGCGGCGCGGCACGGCACGAGAAGCGCGGCGCGGCACGAGAAGCGCGGCGCGGCACGAGAAGCGCGGCACGGCGCGAGAAGCGCGGCGCGGCGCGAGAAGCGCGGCGCGGCGCGAGAAGCGCGGCGCGGCGCGAGAAGCGCGGCGCGGCGCGAGAAGCGCGGCCCGAGAAGTGGGGGCGGGACTGTGGTGTTGCGGGGGTGTGGGGTTGTTTGGGGGTGTGCGGGAACGGCTCCGGTGCCGGGCGGGAAGCGGAGCCAGCGGAGTCTTGCCGGCCGGCGAGGTTGGCCCGCGGGAGCATGCGGGCCGAACCACGCCGGAAGCGGGAAGATCAGAAATTTGATCTTCGTAAAGCTCGCCGAAGTGCTACTGCGGCCGTTCCCGCGGGCGCCAGACCACCAGTGCGGTGGAACGCTGGCTTGTCGGGACCAGGTCGCGGCGGGGGTAGGCGGCCATCGCCTCGAGTTCGGCGATGCGGCGGTAGGCCGCGGCCAGTTCCTCCTGGAGCTCGAGTATCTGTTCCTGGAGGTCGCCGGCGAGGTGTTCCAGGCCGATGATGCGCTTGATGCCGGCCAGGTTGACGCCTTCCTCCTGGCTGAGGCGCTGCACCTCGCGGAGCAGCGCCACGTCGCGGGCGCTGTATCGGCGACCGCCGCCGGCGGCCCGGCCGGCCTGCACGAGACCCAGCCGGTCGTACTGGCGGAGGGTCTGGGGGTGCATGCCGGCCATCTGGGCAGCCACGGAGATGATCAAGACCTTGGCGTCCGAGACTCCCTCGATCGCGATGCGGATGCGCGCGTCCACGGTGTCACCTCGTCCTATCCAGCTCTGCGTACCCGTGCCTCGAGGTGTTCCCGGGATGCGGCCGGCGTGCGTTCGGCGAACGTGCGCAGCGCGTCCCGGGCCTCGGGTGAGACGTCCTTCGGCACCTGAACCTCGAGCGTGACGAGCAGGTCGCCGGCCTCGCCGTCCCGCTTGGGCACGCCCTTGCCGCGGGCGCGCAGCACCCGGCCGCTCGGCGTACCCGGCGGGACCCTGAGCGTCACCGCGCCGTCCATCGTGGGTACGCGCAGGTCGGTGCCGAGCACCGCCTCCGCGAACGTGATCGGCACGGTCAGCGTCAGGTTGTCGCCGCTACGCGCGAAGAGCTCGTCGCGGCGCACCTTGACCAGCACGTAGAGATCGCCGGGCGATCCGCCGCGCTCACCGGGCTCACCGCGGCCGGACAGCCGGATCCGCTGCCCGTCCGCGACGCCGGCCGGCAGCCGGACGTTCATCGTGCGGGTCTTCGTCACTCCGCCGGTGCCGTGGCACTCCGGGCACTTCTCGTCCACGATCGTGCCGACGCCCTGGCAGTCCTTGCAGGGCTCGGAGAAGCTGAACGAGCCCTGGTTGCGCTGCACCAGGCCGGAACCGCGGCAGGTCGGGCAGGTCCGTGGCTGGGTGCCGGGCCTCGCGCCGTTGCCGTGGCAGACGTCGCAGACGCCGGGCGCGCGCAGCGTGATCGGCAGGGTGGTGCCGCGCACCGCGGCACCGAAGTCGATGGTCACCTCGGTCTCGACGTCCCGGCCGCGGGACGGGCCCTGCCGGCCGCCACCCCCGCCGGAGAATATCGATCCGAAGAGGTCGGAGAAGCCGGCGCCGCCGAAGCGCCGGTCGCCCGCGGTCGCACCGCCGGTGTTCACGCCGCCGAAAAGGTCGGAGACGTCGAACGGGAACGCGCCGCCGCCCGGGCCGCCACCGGCGCGGGCGTTGCGCCGGAACGCGCCCGAGCCGAAGAGCGCGCGCATCTCGTCGTACTCCTTGCGCTTCCGCTCGTCGGACAGCACGTCGTACGCCTCGGATACCGACTTGAAGCGCTCCTCCGCCTCGCTGTTGCCCGGGTTGTGGTCCGGGTGCAGCTCGCGGGCGAGTTTGCGGTACGACTTCTTGACGTCGTCCTGGGAGGCGGACTTCGGCACGCCGAGAACGGAGTAGAAGTCCTTTTCCAGCCAGTCCTTGGAACTCACCAATCCACCTCCTTCGCTGGCTCATCGCCTGGATGACCGGCGAGGTGGCCCGATGCACGGGCCACCTCGCCGGTCGGGAGCTCACTCCGGGTCTGCGACCGCCACCATCGCGGGTCGCAGCAGCCGGTCGCCGAGCGAGTAGCCGCGCCGCATCACGTCGATGCAGGTCGTCTCCGTCACCTCGGCGGAGGTGAGGTGCGCCACCGCCTCGTGCCGGTTCGGGTCGAACGGGTCGCCCTTCTCACCGAACGCGACCAGCCCGAACTTGCCGAGCGCGGCCTGGAGCTGCTCGGCCACGCTGGCGAACGGGCCGACCAGGTCGCCGTGCTCGCGCGCCCGGTCCAGGTCGTCCAGCACCGGCAGCAGCGCGGACAGCACCGAACCGGTGGCCTGCTCGCTCGCCGCGGCACGGTCGCGTTCGACCCGCTTGCGGTAGTTCGCGTACTCCGCCGTGACCCGCTGGAGGTCGCGGGTGCGGTCCTCCACCTCGGTCCGCAGCGCTTCCAGCTCAGCGGAGAGGGGAGGCGTCTTCGCGGCGTGCTTACCCACCCGCTCCACCTTCTCCTCGTTCGACTCGGGCTTCTCCTCGGTCGGAGGCGCCTCCGCGGTGTCCTTCGCGTCCGTGGCGGACTCGGCGTCGAGCACCTCGTCCGGCTCCACGACCTCGGGCTCCTCGGACTTCTCCGGCTTCTTCGCACCGGGTTTGGCGACGGAAGGGTCGATCTTCCGCCGGTCCCTTATGACGACCCGCTCGGTGCCCTCTCCGGAACGCTCGCGCTCCGGAGAGGATCCGGCCGTGTCGTCCGGCTTCTGCTGCTCGTCGGTCATGCCTTCACCTCACCTCGCACACGTCCCACGGTGAACCGTCGGGTCACTTCTTGTTGTCCTCGTCGACGATCTCGGCGTCCACGACGTCGTCCGCCGCGTTCCGCGCACCGCCCGGCGCGGCACCGGCCGCACCCGCTCCCGCGCCGGCACCCGCGGCGCCCTCGGCACCGGCCTGCTCGGACTGCTGCTGGTAGAGCAGCGAACCGGCCTGCTGGGAGACGGTCGCCAGCTTCTCGTGCGCCGTCTTGATCGCCTCGATGTCGGTGCCGCCCAGCGCGCCGCGCAGCTCGCCCAGCGCTTCGCCGATCTGGTCCCGGGACTCGGCCGGCAGCTTGTCGCCGCTCTCCGCCAGGAACTTCTCGGTCTGCCACTGGAGCTGCTCGGCCACGTTGCGGGCCTCGGCGTCGTCCCGGCGGCGCTTGTCCTCGTCCGCGTGGTCCTGCGCCTCGCGCATCATCCGCTCGATGTCGTCCTTCGGCAGCGCGGAGCCACCGGTGATCGTCATCGACTGCTCCTTGCCGGTGCCCAGGTCCTTCGCGTTGACGTGGACGATGCCGTTCGCGTCGATGTCGAAGGTGACCTCGATCTGCGGCACGTTGCGCGGCGCCGGCGGGAGGCCGGTCAGCTCGAACGTGCCGAGCTTCTTGTTGTAAGCCGCGATGTCCCGCTCGCCCTGGAAGACCTGGATCAGCACGGACGGCTGGTTGTCGTCGGCCGTGGTGAAGACCTCGGAGCGCTTGGTCGGGATGGTGGTGTTGCGCTCGATCAGCTTGGTGAAGATGCCACCCTTGGTCTCGATGCCCAGCGACAGCGGGGTCACGTCGAGCAGCAGGACGTCCTTGACCTCGCCCTTGAGCACACCGGCCTGGAGCGCGGCGCCGACGGCCACGACCTCGTCCGGGTTGACGCCCTTGTTCGGGTCACGGCCGGTGAGCTGCTTGACCAGGTCGGTCACGGCCGGCATACGCGTCGAGCCGCCGACCAGGATGACGTGGTCCACGTCGGAGACCCGGACGCCCGCGTCCTTGATCGCCTGCTCGAACGGGCCCTTGCAGCGGTCCAGCAGGTCCTGCGTCATGCGCTGGAACTCGGCGCGGCTGAGCGTCATGTCCATGTGCAGCGGACCCGACGGGCCGGCCGTGATGTACGGCAGGTTGATGCTGGTGGTGGTGGCGGCGGACAGCTCGATCTTCGCCTTCTCCGCGGCCTCCTTGAGGCGCTGGAGGGCCATCTTGTCCTGGCCGAGGTCGATGCCGTGCTCACCGCGGAACGTCTTGACCAGGTGGTCGATGACCCGCTGGTCCCAGTCGTCGCCGCCCAGGTGGTTGTCGCCGGAGGTCGACTTGACCTCGATGACGCCCTCGCCCAGCTCCAGCAGCGAGACGTCGAACGTGCCGCCGCCGAGGTCGAAGACCAGGACGGTCTGCTCCTTGGTGCCCTTGTCCAGCCCGTAGGCGAGCGCGGCCGCGGTCGGCTCGTTGACGATGCGCAGGACGTTGAAGCCCGCGATCTCGCCGGCCTCCTTGGTGGCGGTCCGCTGGGCGTCGTTGAAGTACGCCGGGACGGTGATCACCGCGTCGGTGACCTGCTCGCCGAGGTACGCCTCGGCGTCGCGCTTGATCTTCATGAGCACCCGCGCGGAGATCTCCTGCGGGCTGTACTTCTTCCCGTCGATGTCGATCGACCAGGTCGAACCGATCTCGCGCTTGACCGAGCGGATGGTCCGGTCCGGGTTGGTCACGGCCTGCCGCTTGGCGACCTCGCCGACCAGCACCTCGCCGTTACGGGCGAAGGCCACGATCGAGGGAGTGGTGCGCGACCCCTCCGCGTTGGCGATCACGGTCGGCTCGCCGCCTTCGAGAACGCTCACGCAGGAGTTCGTCGTGCCCAGGTCGATGCCGACCGCACGTGCCATGTTTCTTCCTCACTTCACTTCTCGAACCGCGGCGCCTGACGGCACCGAGGGCTTCCACCGATCCGAAGTTGAGTGGACCGGACTCAATACTGCCACGATCACCAAAACCGTCAAGTGGAGAGTTGAGCGCGTCACGCGCAAGTTTATCCGCTGTAACTGAGGGGTACCTCGAAACCCACCGATCGGGCACCCTTATTACTCTGGCCGGGCGCTCGCGGGGAGCGTGACCGTGTCTCCGGGGAGAACTGTGCAGACTCGCGGTGAGCTCACCCCCGCCTCGCTGGCCGAGGCGCTCGACCACCTGCGCTCGGTGGTCGCCGCCACGTCGTATCCGTTGGTCATGCCGTCCGCGGCGGACGCCACGGAGGCCGGTGCGGCACTCGTCACACAACTGGACGACTATCTGATCCCACGGCTCGCCCGGCTGGACGCACCGCTGCTCGCGGTGGTCGGCGGTTCCACCGGCGCGGGCAAGTCCACGCTTGTCAACAGCCTGGTCGCGGCGAAGGTGAGCGCGTCCGGCGTGCTCCGCCCGACCACCCGGGCGCCGCTGCTGGCCGCGAACCCGGCCGACCTGGAGTGGTTCCGGCGCGGCGAGCTGCTGCCCGGCCTGACCCGGGCCGATGAGCCGAGCACCGACCCGAAGAGCCTGCAGCTGGTCGGCGTGCCCACGCTCGCGCCCGGGCTGGCGCTGCTGGACGCGCCGGACATCGACTCCGTGGTGGACGCCAACCGCGCGCTCGCCGGGCAGCTGCTCGCGGCCGCGGACCTGTGGATCTTCGTGACCACCGCCGCGCGGTACGCGGACGCGGTCCCCTGGGGGCTGCTGCGCACCGCCCGGCAGCGCGGCACCGTGATCGCGATGGTGCTGGACCGGGTCGCGCCGGAGGCGGCCGAGGAGGTCGCGGCTCACCTCGCGGAGATGCTGCGGGACAACGGGCTGGGCGCCGCGCCGCTGTTCATCGTGCCGGAGACCCGGCTGGCCGCGGACGGGCTACTGCCACCGGCCGCGCTCGGCGACCTCAGTGCCTGGATCGGCTACCTGGCCGCGGACGCGGAGACCCGGGCCGACGTGGTCCGCCGCACACTGGACGGCGCGCTGGCCGCGCTCGCGCCCACCACCGCGTCGCTGGCCGACGCGGCCGAGGAGCAGAACAAGGCCGCGGAGACGCTCACCGACCGGGTGACGAACGCGTACCGGAACGCGAACCGCGCGGTCGCGCACGGCGTCGAGGACGGCCGGCTGCTCCGCGGCGAGGTGCTGGCCCGCTGGCAGGAGTTCGTCGGCACCGGTGAGCTGATGCGCACGCTGGAGGCGCAGATCGGCCGGCTGCGGGACCGGATCGTGTCCACGCTGACCGGTCGTCCCGCGCCCGGGCACGCGCTCCGGTCGGCGATCGAGGGCAACCTGGTCACGCTGATCCGCGGCGCGGCGGACGAGGCCGCCGAGGCGGCGTACACCGGCTGGCAGGCGCACCCGGCCGGGGCTGCGCTGCTGTCCCCGCCGCTCGGCCGGGCCGGTCCCGACCTGCCGGAACGCGCGGAGCGGCTGATCCGGGACTGGCAACGGCACGTGCTGGAGATGGTCCGTGCGGAGGCCGGTGACAAGCGGGCGCTCGCGCGCGGCACCGCGTACGCGGTGAACGCCACCGGCCTGCTGGTGATGGTCGTGGTGTTCGCGTCCACCGCATTCATCCCGACCGGCGCGGAGGTCGCGGTCGCCGGCGGCACCACGGTCGCGGCGCAGAAGGTACTGGAGGCGATCTTCGGCGACCAGGCGATCCGCAGCCTCGCCGCGAAGGCCCGCGCCGACCTGCTGGACCGTGTCGCCGCGCTGCTGGATGAGGAGGCCGCGCGCTTCACCGCGCTGGTCGTGACGGTCCCGGACGCGGCCGGCCGGCTGCGCGGCGCCGCGCTCGACGTCGAGGCGGCCCGGGCCGACGCCGCGCTGGTGACCCGATGAGCGGCGGCCTGGTCTCCCGGATGCGGGACGCGCTCGCGCCGTCCCGCACGCTGGACGCGGACAGCCTGCTGCGCCGCGTCGACTCGCTGCGCCGGTTCCTCCGCGCGGTCGACGGCGTGCTGCCGCCGGACCGGCTGACCGGCGCGCACACCGTGGTGGAGCGCGCCGACGCCCGGCTGGCGCTGTCCCGCGAGCACACCGTGGTCGCGCTGGCCGGCAGCACCGGCAGCGGCAAGTCCAGCCTGTTCAACGCGCTCGCCGGGCTCCCGCTCTCCCAGGTGGGCATGCGCCGGCCGACCACCGGTGCCGCGCACGCCTGCGTCTGGGGCTCGCTGGAGGGCGCGAACGCGCTGCTCGACTGGGTGGGCGTGCTACCCCGGCACCGGTTCGTCCGGGAGAGCGCGCTGGACGGCGAGGACCAGAGCGCGCTGCGCGGCCTGGTGCTGCTGGACCTGCCCGACTTCGACTCGGTGCAGCGCGCGCACGCCACCGAGGTGGACCGGCTGCTCGGGCTGGTCGATCTGATCGTCTGGGTGGTCGATCCGCAGAAGTACGCGGACCGCACGGTCCACGAGGCATACCTGCAGAAGCTGAAGACCCACGCCGGGGTGACCGTGGTCGTGCTCAACCAGGCCGACCGCCTGATGCCCGACGACCAGCAGGCCGTGGTGACCGACCTGCGCCGGCTGCTGGTCGAGGACGGCCTGCCGGAGGTTCCGGTCCTGGCCACGTCCGCGCTGCAGGCCTTACCCGGTCTGGCACCGCTGCGCGGGCAGCTGGAACAGGCGGTCGCCAAGCGCGAGGCCGCGCTGCTGAGGCTCTCCGCGGACGTGGACGCGACCGCGGACCGGCTCGGCGAGCTGGTCGGCCCGGCCGTGGCCGAGGACGTGGTGGACCGGGCCGCGGTGGCCGCGCTGGTCGACGCATTCGCGGTGATGGCCGGCGTGCCCGCGGTGGTGGAGGCGACCGAGCGCGCCTACCGGCACCGCGCGATCGGGATGACCGGCTGGCCGCTGCTGCGCGGCCTGCGCCGGCTGCGTCCGGACCCACTGCGCCGGCTGCACCTGGACCTGCCCTCGGCCGGACCGTCCGACGGACTGCTCGACGGCCTGAAGGACGACGAACCCCCGGCGCAGCCGCTGCCGGCCACCTCGGTGCCGGACCCGGACGCGGCGCAGCGGGCCGCGGTCAAGCTCGCGGTCCGGCAGGTCGCGGACCGGGCGGCCGCCGCGCTGCCGGAGCCGTGGCGCCCCGGGGTGGTGGACGCGGCCCGCTCGCGCCTGGAGGACGTGCCGGACGCGCTGGACTCCGCGGTGGCCGGTACCGACCTGGGCATGCGCACGCCGATCTGGTGGCGCCTGGCCGGCTTCGTGCAGTGGCTGGTCACGCTGGCCGCAGCCATCGGCCTGGGCTGGCTGATCACCGGGTACGCGATTCGCGCGCTCGGCCTGCCCGCGCTGGACTACCCGGACGTAGGCACCACGCCGCTGCCGACCGTGCTGTTCCTCGGCGGCCTGCTGACCGGTGCGCTGCTCGCGCTGATCGCCCGTCCGGTGATCGCGCTGGCGGCCCGGCGGGCACGCCGCCGCGTGGACCAGAGGCTGCGCGCCGAGGTCACCACCGTGGCCCGGCGGACCGTGGTGTCGCCGGTGCGGGAGGTTCTGCAGTCGTACGCGCGGGCACGCGAGGCCATGGCCTTCGCCCGGTCCGATCACGCGTAGGCTCGGACCCATGCCCGCACCCCGGACGCCGCACGACGCCGTGCTCGAGGCCGCCCGCGACGTCGTCAAGCTCGACTGTGCCTACGACGCGGAGCTGCTCGGCACCGCGCTGCTGGGCAGCTTCTACGAGCTGGCCGACGAGGCAAGGGCGGAAGCGGTGCGCGGGTTCACCGGCGACTTCCTGGCCGTGACCGCGGACCGCACCGCACCGGCCGCCGGCGCGATCCGGCAGGTCTTCGCGGCACTGGTGCCGGACGCGAACGGCGCGTCCGCGGTGCGGCCCGGTCCGGGCGCACCCGCCTGGGCGCCACTGCTCGGCCGCGTCCGGTGCACCGGCACCTGGGCGTACGGCGACGTCTACGGCGACCAGACCACGTACATCGCGGCGTTCGCCTACGACGACGAGGCGCTCGGCGGACCGGAGCACGCGGTGGTCGCGCTCATCGACCACAACATCGGCATCGCGAAGGACGTCTTCGTCAGCGGCTCGGCCGAGAAGATCGTCGCGCAGGTCCGCGCGCTCTGCGCCACCGACGAGATGACCTGGTTCCGGGACGAGGCGCCGGAACGGCTGCGCGAGCAGGTGGTCCGGCATCTGGCGATCACCGACGAGCTGTCCAGCCTGCCGGCCGCGTCGTCGCTGGCCACCGACCGCGCGCTGGCCGGTGCCCGGCTGGCGGTGCTGCCCGGCGACTCGGTCGAGATGCCCGGCGCCGCGCCGATGAGTGACGGCGCCCGGTCCGCGCTGATCGCCGACTTCCTGCGCTCGCCGGAGGCCGAGTCGCAGCAGCTGGACCTGGTGGAGACGGAGGCGGAGCGCTCGTCCCTGCAGTTCGGCGTGGGCTTGGTGTTGGACCACGCGGCCACGCTGCCGGATGCGGACCCGCTGCGCTGGAGCCCGGCCGTGGCCGGCTTCTTCCTGCTGGACTGGGTACACCGGCGCGCGGTGCTGGACGTGGACGACGCCGCGATGCTGCCCCGCGTGGTGCGCGCCTGGACGGCGTACGCGCACCGCCGCCGCGAGCTGCCGGACGCCGCGGTCACCGCGTCGATCGCGCAGCTGGAGGACCTGATCCCGGAGTTCGTGCGGCTCTACACGACCGGCGAGCAGCGCAGCCCGGCCACGGCCGCGGTGGCACAGCTGCTGGCCGAGGGCGTCGACCCGCAGGACCCGGACGCACTGGAGGCCTGGCTCGAGGCCCGCCGTCAGCCGCCCACGGAGGACTGACCCGGCCCCGCGGAGGACTGGCCCGGCCCCGCGGAGGGCGCCACGATCACGACCCGGGGGCCGAGCACGATCGGCGCCGGGGACGGCGGGGCGAGGAACGGCGCAACCGGTCCGCCCGGCACCGCGGACGTCCGGGCCAGCGCGGCCGCGCCCGCCTGGAGGACGGCCAGCACCGGCAGCGAGGCCAGCGCGACCAGCATCGCCACCGTGGCCGCGAAGCGTCGCGACGACCCGGCCACCCCTGACACCTGCACCATCCCCTACCTCACGCTGAGTTCCGGTTTAGTAACGGACCGTTCGAGATATGGGCACGATTTGTACGAAATATCGTTATTTAACGTGGTGGCCGAAACCGCGACGACATATTCGCGCACCCGGAGATCTGTAATCCAGCTCACCTTCTTGCAAGGATGGGAGCAGCACCCCTCCCCGGCCCGCGCGGCAAGCCCTCACCTGGGCTAGGCGCGACCTCGGGGAACCCGCTGCCCACCGGGCAGAACGGATCGAGCGGCGCGCCGCAGGACACCCCCGGACGCGCCCCGGCTCACAGGGAGACGCTCATGGCGCGAGACGACGACACGCTCGTCCAGCTACTGACCCCCGACGGCGAACGGGTCGACCGGGCCGTCGGGCCGGACGGTGTCGAATACTCCGTCGACCTCACCGACGCGGAATACCGCGGGTTCTACCGCGACCTGGTCACGGTCCGCCGGCTGGACGCGGAGGCGACCGCGTTGCAGCGCCAGGGCGAGCTGGGCATCTGGGCCAGCCTGCTCGGGCAGGAGGCGGCGCAGGTCGGGTCCGGCCGCGCGCTGCGCCCGCAGGACATGGTCTTCCCGACCTACCGTGAGCACGGCGTCCTCTACTGCCGCGGGATCGACCCGATCATGCCGCTCAGCCTGTTCCGCGGCGTCGACCAGGGCGCCTGGGATCCGATCGAGACCCGCTGCGGGATGTACACGATCGTCATCGGCGCGCAGACGCTGCACGCCACCGGCTACGCCATGGGTATCGCGATGGACGGCAAGGTCGGCGGCGACGACGGCGAGGCGGCGATCGCCTACTTCGGCGACGGCGCGACCTCGCAGGGCGACGTGAACGAGGCGTTCATCTGGTCCGCGGTCTACACCGCGCCGGTCGTCTTCTTCTGCCAGAACAATCAGTACGCCATCTCCGAGCCGATCGAACGCCAGACCCGGGTCCCGCTCTACCAGCGCGCGGCCGGCTTCGGCTTTCCCGGCGTACGGGTGGACGGCAACGACGTGCTCGCGTCCTACGCGGTCACCCGGCACGCGCTCGACCACGCACGCAGCGGCCAGGGGCCCACGCTGATCGAGGCGTACACGTACCGGATGGGCGCGCACACCACGTCGGACGACCCGAGCCGGTACCGCCCGCCCGCGGAGGCGGAGGCGTGGCGCTCACGCGACCCGATCGCCCGGCTCGCCGCGTTCCTGGGCCGGCAGCAGATCGCCGACGAGACGTTCTTCGCCGAGGTGGACGAGCAGGCCAGGACCGAGGCTGTGCGCCTGCGTGAGCGCGTCCTCACGATGCCGGATCCGGCTCCCGATTCGATCTTCGACAACGTCTACCCTCATGGATCACCGCTGGTCGACGGCGAGCGTGAGCGGTTCAACGCGTACCGGAAGTCCTTCGAGGGGAGCGCGCACTGATGGCAACGGAGTCTCTGACCCTCGGCAAGGCGCTGAACGCCGGTCTGCGGCGCGCGCTCGACCGGGATCCGAAGGTCGTCATCATGGGTGAGGACGTCGGCAAGCTCGGCGGCGTGTTCCGGATCACCGACGGGTTGCAGAAGGACTTCGGCGAGGACCGGGTGATCGACACCCCGCTGGCCGAGTCCGGCATCATCGGCACCGCGGTCGGCCTGGCACTACGCGGCTACCGCCCGGTCTGCGAGATCCAGTTCGACGGCTTCGTCTACCCGGCGTACGACCAGATCGTCAGCCAGGTCGCGAAGATGCACTACCGCTCGCGCGGCATGGTCCGGCTGCCGATCGTGATCCGGATCCCGTTCGGCGGTGGCATCGGCGCGGTCGAGCACCACTCCGAGTCCCCCGAGGCCTATTTCGCGCACACGCCCGGCCTCAAGGTGGTGACCTGCTCGAACCCGTCCGACGGCTACACGATGATCCAGCAGGCGATCGCGTCCGACGACCCGATCGTGTTCCTGGAGCCGAAGCGCCGCTACTGGGAGAAGGGCGAGGTCGACGCGGAGGCGGAGGCCTATCCGCTGCACTCCGCGCGGGTGGCCCGGCCGGGCACGGACGTGACCGTGGTGGCGTACGGCCCGATGGTCCGCACCGCGCTCGACGCCGCCACCGCGGCCGCCGAGGACGGTCGCGAGCTGGAGGTGATCGACCTGCGCAGCCTGTCGCCGCTGGACCTGGGCCCGGTCCACGAGTCGGTCCGGCGTACCGGCCGGTGCGTGGTGGTGCACGAGGCGCCGTCCAACGTGGGTCTCGGGGCGGAGATCGCGGCCCGGGTCACCGAGGAGTGCTTCTACTCGCTGGAGTCGCCGGTGCTGCGCGTCACCGGGTTCGACACTCCGTACCCGGCGGCCCGCGTCGAGGAGGAGTACCTGCCCGACCTGGACCGGGTGCTCGACGCCGTCGACCGCACCTACGGCTGGTGACCGGCGATGACTCGGATCAAGCAGTTCGACCTGCCGGATCTCGGCGAGGGCCTCACCGAGGGTGAGATCCTGAAGTGGCTGGTCTCGGTCGGCGACGACATCGAGCTGAACCAGCCGATCGTCGAGGTGGAGACCGCGAAGGCGGCGGTGGAGATCCCGGCGAAGTGGGCGGGCCGGGTCAGCGCGCTGTTCTGCGAGGAGGGCGCGGTCGTCGAGGTCGGCACCGCGATCATCGCGATCGACACCGACCCGGGCGCCGGCGACCTGCCGGACCCGCCCGCCGTGGAGGAGTCCGCGCAGGGTGGCGCTCCCGGCCGTACCCCCGTGCTGGTGGGTTATGGCCCTCGCACGACCGCGGCCAAGCGGCGTCCCCGGCGCAACCCGGCACTCGGCACCCCGGTGCCTGCGGCGCAAAACCCCTCCCACCCCGCGTCGGTACGGACGTCCGCTCCCACCCCGGCGACAGCGCCCGCGGCGGCCGCTCCCGCAACGGCCGCTCCCGCGGCGGTCGTTCCCACGCGGCCGGAGCCGGTGACCGTGGTCGCCGGGCCGGTGCTGGCCAAGCCGCCGGTGCGCAAGCTCGCCCGCGACCTGCGCGTGGATCTCCGCCTGCTGACCGGCACCGGACCGCTCGGCTCGATCACCCGGGCGGACGTGCAGAGCGCGATCGAAGCGCCCACGACCCAGCCGGATGTCCAATTTGACGCATCACGCGAACAGCGCATCCCGGTGAAGGGTGTCCGAAAGCTGACCGCGGCGAACATGGTCGCGTCCGCGTTCACCGCACCGCACGTCACGGAGTTCCTGACCGTCGACGTGACCCGGGGCATGCGCGCGCTGGACCGGCTCCGGGAGCAGCGCGAGTGGCGCGATGTCCGCGTTTCTCCGCTTTTGCTGGTCGCGAAGGCCGTGCTGCTCGCGATCCGCCGGCACCCGATGATCAATTCTTCCTGGGCCGGCGACGAGATCGTGGTCAAGGACTACGTGAACCTCGGCATCGCGGCCGCCACCGACCGCGGACTGATCGTGCCGACCATCAAGGACGCCGGCCGGCTGCCGCTGCGCGAGCTGGCGGACGCGCTGAACGAGCTGGTCAGAACGGCCCGCGCGGGCCGCACCACGCCTGCGGACATGTCCGGCGGCACGTTCACGATCACGAACGTCGGCGTGTTCGGGGTGGACGCGGGCACGCCGATCCTGCCGCCCGGCGAGGCCGCGATCCTGGCCTTCGGCGCGGTGCGCGAGACGCCATGGGTGCACAAGGGCAAGGTCAAGGTACGTCAGGTGACCACGCTCAGCCTGTCGTTCGACCACCGGATCATCGACGGCGAGCTGGGCTCCCGGTTCCTGTCCGACGTCGGGCACGTCCTCGCCGATCCGGAGGCCGCGCTGCTCGCCTGGAGTTGATCTCGCAGCTCAGAGTTCATCTGCCGTGCCCCCGCTGATCACTCGGCGGGGGCACGGTTTTTCTTCTGGACATCTCATCTTTCCCCGACGATCCTTAGGCAAGTGGCCGCGATCACCTCAGAATCGTTGGCACTGCGGGATGGCCTTGTGTTTCAATTGCGTTACCAGATCGGAAGCAACCGATCGGAACACCGGGAGTGATGAACGTCATGAGCATGATCAGCCGGATCCGGGCCGCGCGCGAGACCGCCCGTCGGAACCGCGCGATCGAGCGCGCCCTGCGCTCCGCCAACACCCCCGCGCTGCGCGACGAGATCCTCACCATCGCTCAGCGTCACTACGGGTAACTCACCAACCTCACTCCGTTGACCCGCGCGGCCGCACCTCAGGCCCGGGTACCACGGAACCCCTCGGCCCGCCGGGTGAACGCGTCTGAAATGTCGGCGCGCACCGCCCCGGCGGGCCGTCGCGTATCCGGGTCCGTATTTCCGACCTGCTATGGCGCCCGGTACGGTTGGGCTCGGTCGCCACACCAAGGCCACCCGTGCGTCTTCCCACCGGCACCCACCGGCGGGGAGGATCGGGACCGGGAGACGTGACCCGACCGGAACGACCACGGACCACGTGGCCGCCGGCCGGGCGCCACAGCCCGGCGGCCGACCACTGGGCTGCCGGCGACGAGGTCGCTGAGCTGCGGTCCGGCAGAGCCGATGCCCTGGCCAGGCGACCCGGCCGACACGCGATGGAGGAGGCGCAGATGACGTCCGAGGGCCTGCACAAGGCCGGCGACGAGCCGGCTGAGGCGGCGCCGGGCACCGGTGGCACGCCGCCGCCGGAAGGCGCCGAGAGCTTCAACCCATACCGTTCCGGAGGCCACGTGCCGCCGCAGCAGCCCGCGGCCGGTGCCGCGCCGGCGCCCGGCACCCCCCAGCGCGGCATCGCCTCCGCCGGGGTGCCCCGGTGGCCGTCCGCGCCGTCGCCGCGCCCGGAAACCGGGGCCGACAGTGGTGCGAACGAGTGGCCGAGCCAGACCTCGTGGTCACCGAACGTGACGCCCGAGCCACCGTCCCCGCCGAACTGGGGGCCGTCCCCCGAAGCGTCCGCGCCCGCGCAGTCGCGCTGGGCGCCGGCCGCGCCGGACCCGTCGGCCGAGCAGCCGCGCGCGTTCGGTGGCAGCTCCACACCCAGCTTCGGCGGCCGGGCCAGCGTCTCCGGCGCGGCCTCGGTGCCGCCGCCCGCACCGGCCACGCCGCCGTCCACGTTCGGCGCCGAGCCCGCGCCCTACAACCCGTACGGCCAGCCCGAGACGAACGACGAGGGCGAGTCGTACGCGGAGGCCACCCAGCACTGGAAGGGCAACGCCTACCCGGGCGCGGAGCAGGCCGCCCGTCAGCAGCCCGCCGCGTCGTCCTGGGCCGCATCGGCCGAGCCGGCCCAGTCCGGCTGGGGCGCGGCGCAGCCCGCACAGGAGCAGCCGGCCTACGAGCGCAGCGGCCTGCCGCCGGAGGCCTGGGCCCCGGCCGCACCGGCCGCGGAAGCACCCGTCTCCGCCGACCCGAACGCGTCCGGCCGGCACGGGCTCCCGCAGCGCGAGCCCGGCCAGTTCGAGCCGCCGTCGGAGAGCACGTACAGCGGCTTCGACCTGACCAAGCGCGGTGCCGCCGGTGGCGGGCGCGCGCAGGTGCCGCCGGCGCCGGACGCGTCCGATGGTGCCGCCGGCTTCGGCGCGGGCGCGTTCACGCGCGGCGCCGCCGCCGGTCACCAGGGCGTCGACGCCGCGCCCGAGGAGCAGCAGCCCGAGCCGTGGAACCCGCCGGTCCGGGTGCCGGGCGCGAGCTTCGCGTCCACGCCGCCGCCGGACGACCCGGAGAGCTCGCGCACGTCCATGCCGACCTCGTTCGGCGGCTCGTTCAACGGCTTCGGGCCGAACAACCCGAACTCCACCGGTGCGTTCGGCGAGGCGCCGCCCTCGGCGGGCGGCTTCGAGCCGGCCGCGCCGGGCGAGGGCTTCGGTGCGGCCCCGGCCGCCCGCGGCACGTTCGGCGACGCGGACGGCGGCTACCGCGAGTCCGGCCCGGCCGGTTACGACGCGCCCGCGTCCCCGGCGGGCGAGCCCGGCGCGTTCGGCAACTCGAGCGGGTTCAGCCAGGCCCCGCAGGGTGGCTTCAACCAGCCGCCGACCGGTGGCTTCGGCCAGCCGGAGCCGGGCGGGTTCGGACCGGCCCAGCCCGGCGGGTTCAACCAGCCACAGGCCGGCGGGTCCGACGGCTTCGGTCAGCAGCCCGGCGGATTCGGCCAGCCGGAGTCGAGCGGGTTCGGACCGGCCCAGCCCGGCGGGTTCAACCAGCCGCAGACCGGCGGGTCCGACGGCTTCGGTCAGCAGCCCGGCGGATTCGGCCAGCCGGAGTCCGGCGGCTTCGGCCAGCCGGAGTCGAGCGGGTTCGGACCGGCCCAGCCCGGCGGGTTCAACCAGCCGCAGGCCGGTGGTTTCGGTCCGGCCGCGTCAGAGGACGGCCCGGCCGGCGAGGCCGGCCGCTTCGCGGTCCAGCCCGACTTCGGCGGCTCCTACGGCGACCAGCAGCACGACTCGGCGCAGGTGCCGCAGCCGCGCACGCCGTCCGACTTCCCGGCCGCCGCCTCGCCGTACGCGCCGCCCGCCACCGGTTCCGCGGGTGTGGCCCGCGCCGCCGTGGTGCCTCCGTCCGCGTCCGCCACGGCGCCCCCGGTCTCCGGCCCGCCGTCCGTCTCCGGCTCGTCCTCCGTCTCCGGCGTGCCGTCCGTTTCCGCGCCGCCCGCCGGTGAATCGTCCGCCGACTCGCCGGCCGCCGGCCGCGCGGTCGCGGGGAGCGCATCGGTGCCGATGGCCAGCAAGATCACCCCGCCGCCGGACGCGCCGATGCCGCCGCCGGCCGGCAAGGGCCAGGCCCGGGTCTACGGCAAGGCTGCCGCTCCCGAGCCGGACGCATCGTCCCCGATCTCCGGCGTGCCGGTCAGCGGCACGCCGGTGTCGGGCTCCCCGGTCTCCGGTGCCTCGCCGGTCTCCGGCGGCTCCCCGGCCTGGGGCGGCTACGACGCACCGCCCACGCCCGGTGGGTTCGCGCCGCCGCACCAGGAGCACGGTCCGGTCAACGGCTTCGCGCACGGACAGCAGCGCGATGAGCCACCGGCCGACGCGCAGCCGCCGCACTTCGCGGTCGGCGGCGGTCTGCCGTACCCGGGCCAGGTCGTCGACGGCCGGTCGATCGACCCCCGCGGCCCGATGGGCGGCGACCGGGGCCACGACGACCGGGGCCACGACGACCGGGGCTTCGACGACCGGGGCTTCGACGACCAGGGTGACGGCTTCCCCGGCGGCGGCCACGGAGCCGGCTTCGGCCCCGGCCCGCAGCGCAACGACGGCTTCGGCCCGCGCAACGACGGCTTCGGCGACGGCTTCGGCGCACCGCAGCAGGACGGTTTCGGCGCACCCCCGCAGCAGCACGGCGGCTACAACGCACCGCAGGACGACTCCCCGTTCGGCCACGGGCCGGGCGCGGGCGGCCCGCCGTCGTTCGGCAGCAACACTGCCGTGTTCGGCGCGGCCCCCGCCGGCTTCCCCGGCAACAACGCGCCCGCCGGCTTCCCCGGCAACAACGCCCCCGGCGGCTTCGACGGCCCGCGCGGGTTCGACGATGCCGGTGACGCCGACCAGGACGCGTTCGACAAGTTCAAGGCCGCGGAACCGGAACCGGCGAAGGACCCGCTGCCCGCACCGAAGAAGGGCGGCAACGGCGGCGTGCTGATCGCGGTGGTCATCGTGGCCGCGCTGCTCGTCCTGGTGCCGCTGCTGTTGGTCTGGCTGATCTCGTCCTCTCAGGACGACTCCGCCGCCTCGTTCGACGTGCCGGTCGGCGGCTGCGTGCAGGAGAGCAGCGGCCAGCCGGTCGTCACCGAGTGCGCGGAGCCCGGCGCGTTCACCGTGGTGTCCCGCGCGCCGAGCAAGGACCAGTGCACGGACCAGACCCAGCCGTTCATCGAGATCCGGACCGGTGGCGAGGTGCTCTGCCTCGCCCCGGCCGTCCCGGCGGCCGGCGGTGCGTCCGCACCCGTCACCACCGGCTGAGCCCAGCCACCGCACAACCGGCGCTGACACCGCCGCCTGCACCACGAACGAGGAACGATGAACGACACACCGCAGGGCCGGGTCCGCGCGCCCGAGCTCCGAGGCCGGGGCTGGCTGAACACCGGCGGCACCGACCTGACGCTGGCCGGGCTCCGCGGGAAGATCGTCGTCCTGGACTTCTGGACGTTCTGCTGCATCAACTGCCTGCACGTGCTGGACGAACTCCGGCCGCTGGAGGAGAAGTACGGCGACGTCCTGGTCATCATCGGCGTGCACTCGCCGAAGTTCGAGCACGAGCGCGACCCGGACGCGCTGGCCGCGGCCGTGGAGCGCTACGGCGTACCGCATCCGGTCCTCGATGATCCTGACCTGCTGATGTGGCAGCAGTACGCGGCGAAGGCCTGGCCGACGCTGGCGGTCGTCGACCCGGAGGGTTACCTGGTCGCGTCGATGGCCGGCGAGGGCCACGCGGAGGGCCTGGCTCGGCTGGTCGACGAGCTGATCGCCACGCACGACGCGAAGGGCACGCTGCGCCGCGGCGACAGCCCGTACGTGCCACCGGCCGAGGCCGAGACGCCGCTGCGCTTCCCGGGCAAGGCGGTCCCGCTGCCCAACGGCAACCTGCTGGTCAGCGACTCGGCCCGGCACTCGCTGGCCGAGGTCACGCCGGACGGCGACGTGGTCCGGCGGATCGGTACCGGCACGCGCGGCCGCTCCGACGACGCCCCGTCGTTCTCCGAGCCGCAGGGTCTGTGCCTGCTCCCGCCGCACACCGCGGAGGTGGCCGGCTACGACGTGGTCGTCGCCGACACGGTCAACCATCTGCTGCGCGGCGTACGGCTGGTGGACGGCACGGTCACCACGATCGCCGGCAGCGGCCGTCAGTGGCGGTCCGCGCCGGACGGTCACGCCCACGACGCGCTGGCCGTCGACCTCTCCTCGCCGTGGGACGTGGCCTGGTTCGACGGGAAGGTCATCGTCGCGATGGCCGGCATCCACCAGCTCTGGTGGTTCGACCCGATCAAACGCACCGCCGGGGTCTACGCCGGCACCACGGTCGAGGCGCTGCGCGACGGCCCGATTCCCGACGTCTGGATGGCCCAGCCGTCCGGTCTCGCCACGTCCGCCGACGGCACCCGCCTGTGGATCGCCGACAGCGAGACGTCCGCGCTGCGCTGGATCGCGAACGGCGAACTGCACACCGCCGTCGGTCAGGGCCTCTTCGACTTCGGCCACATGGACGGCCCGGCCGCGCAGGCGCTGCTGCAGCATCCGCTCGGCGTCTGCGCCCTCCCCGACGGCTCGGTGCTGATCGCCGACACCTACAACGGCGCCGTCCGCCGCTACTCCCCCGAGACCGACGAGGTCACCACGGTCGACCGTGGCCTCGCCGAGCCCAGCGACCTGGTCCTCACCGACGACGGCGCGGTTCTGGTGGTCGAGTCCGCCGCACACCGCCTGACCCGCCTCGCACCCGGCACCCTGAAGGCCGCCGGCGTCTCCGCGGACGGCACCCGCCACCGCACCGAGCGCCCCGCGACCCCCCTCGCCCCCGGCGACGCCACCCTCGACATCATCTTCACGCCCGCCCCGGGCCAGAAGCTCGACGAGACATTCGGCCCGTCCACCCGCCTCGTCGTCAGCGCCTCCCCACCGGAGCTGCTCCTCGACGGCGCCGGCACCACCACCGAGCTCTCCCGCACACTGCGTCTCAACCCCGACGTCCCCACCGGTGTGCTCCAGGTCGTGGCCCAGGCCGCCACCTGCGACGTCGACGCCGAACACGCCGCCTGCCACCTCACCCGGCAGGACTGGGGCGTCCCCATCACCATCACCCCCGGCGCCCCGTCCCGCCTACCGCTGATCCTGCGCGGCCTGGACGGCTGAAAAAACCTGTAAAGCGGATTTTCCCGCTTCCGGCGTGGTCCGGCCCGCACGCTCCCGCGGGCCAACCGCGCCGCCGGTTCCGACTCCGCTGGCGCTCCGCTCCACCCGCGGCGGCGGAGCCGGTCCCGCGGCGGCCGGGGAAAGAACCGCGACGTCCGTCGCAGCTCGGTGCCGCACGCGACTCACGTTCACACGCGGCAACGCGGAGGAGCCGGTACCGCCGCAACCGGAACGGACCCGCGAACTCCGCCGCAGCTCGGTGCCGCACGCGACTCACGTTCACACCGGAGAAGCCGGTACCGGACGTAGCCGGGAGAACCGCGACGCGCGTCGCAGCTCGGTGCCGCACGCGAATCGCGATTACACGTGGCGGCGGCGGAGCCGGTGGCGGTGCCGAATTCGTGAAGTCCGCCGCAGCTCGGCTTCCGCACGCGGCTGACGCGTGCGGCGGCAGCGCGTGATGCGGCCGTGGCCGGGCCGGAGCCGCAAACGTCGCCGCTGCTCAGCTTCCGCACGCGACTCGTCTCACATGCGGCATCCGTGGCCGGGCCCGTCATCGCTACTAGCATTGCGTCGCGTCTGCGCGGTCGCCGCTTGGTCGCCGATCTCGGGCGCTGCGCGCTCGATATTTCGGCATTTAGCCACCGCCCCTCGGTAGCCAGGTCAGGAGAAGGCGGCCAGGGAGATGTCGGCGTCGAGGAGGGAGGCGCGGACGCGGCGGGCGAGGTCGACGGCGCCAGGGGTGTCGCCGTGCAGGCAGATGGATTCGACGGGGCAGGCAATCACGGTGTCGTCGATCGCGACCACCGTGTGCTCGACCGCCATCCGGACCACCCGGTCGGCGACCGCGGCGGAGTTGTGAATGACCGCGTCCGGGTCGGTGCGTGGGACGAGGCGGCCGTCGGGCAGGTAGGCGCGGTCCGCGAAGCCC
Organism: Catenuloplanes indicus; assembly: GCF_030813715.1. NCBI lineage: Bacteria > Bacillati > Actinomycetota > Actinomycetes > Micromonosporales > Micromonosporaceae > Catenuloplanes > Catenuloplanes indicus. Next base: position 5,021,902 of record NZ_JAUSUZ010000001.1, on the reverse strand, counting down.
TCGCCGACCACCCGCAGCCCAGCCTCCGCGACCAGGCGGGCGAGCACCGAACCGGGCTGGCACAGCACCGGCAGCCCGGCGTCGTAGTCGGTGATCGCGTCGACCACGGCGCCCGCCTGCACCTCGTCGACCGCGGCGGTGTTGTAGAGCGCGCCGTGCGGCTTGACGTAGCGGACCCGGTCGCCGGCCACCCGGGCGAAGCCGTCGAGCGCCGCGATCTGATAGATGATCTCGTCGCGCAGGTCGGCGCGGGCGTACTCGATCCGGCGACGTCCGAAACCGGCCAGATCGCGGTAGCCGACCTGGGCGCCGATCGCCACGCCCCGGTCGGCCGCGGCGCCGCAGACCGCGCGCATGATGGACGGGTCGCCAGCGTGGAAGCCGCACGCGATGTTCGCCGAGGTCACCAGGTCGAGCAGCGCCTCGTCGTCGCCCAGTCTCCAGACGCCGAAGCCCTCACCGAGATCCGCATTGAGGTCCATGGCTCCGCACGGTAGTCGGCCGGGCGTAAACACTCCAAGCGGGTGAGCCGCTTCACTACTGCGAGGTAACCTACGGTGGCGTAACCTGGTTGTGTGACCACCGATGCCCCCGCTCGCCTCAAGCCGCTGGACCTCGGCAAACCCCGCCTGCGCGGCTGGTTGCACTTCTACGCGTTCTTCGTCGCCCTGGTCTGCGGCATCGTCCTCTGCTCACTCGCGCTGTCCCGGCCGGGCTGGACACCGGTGCTCAGCTGCGCCGTCTACAGCCTCACGGTCTGCGGCCTGTTCGGCACCAGCGCGCTCTACCATCGGCGCGTCTGGAGTCCGCGCGGCTACCAGATCATGCGCCGGATGGACCACTCGATGATCTTTGTGTTCATCGCCGGTACGTACACGCCGTTCTGCCTGTTGCTCCTGCCGGCGCCGAAGTCGGAGATCCTGCTCGGCATCGTCTGGGGTGGCGCGCTCCTCGGTGTGGCGCTCAAACTGGTCTGGCCGCATCTGCCGCGCTGGGTCGGCGCGCCGCTCTACATCGCACTCGGCTGGGTCGCGGTCGCGGTCCTGCCGGACATCCTGCACAAGGGCGGCGTCGCCGCGCTGGTGCTGCTGATCGTCGGCGGCGTGATGTACAGCATCGGCGCAGTGCTCTACGCGCTGCGCCGGCCGAACCCGTGGCCCACCGTTTTCGGCCACCACGAGTTCTTCCACGCCTGCACGCTGATCGCGGCCATCTGCCACCACATCGCCATCTACTTCGCGCTGTTCGCCTGATCCGGCACACGAAAAGGGGCCCGCGGCCGCGGGCCCCTTTTCTCGATGACCGGATTACAGCTGCTGACGGCGCACCCGGTACTGCTCCTCAACGACCCGGTCCTCGACCGGGGCGGCGACGGGCGGGGCCACGTGCGTGTGCGGCGGCGCGGTCGCCGGGTGCGGCGGCGCCGGGATGTGACCATCGGCAGTGGTTGCGACCGGGCGACGGCGGCTCTGCCAGAACCACACGGTCGTCGCGAGGCCCACGAGGCCGGCGAGGATGAGGACCCAGCCGACCACAGCGATGTCGATCCACCCCAGGTCGAACTCGATGGCGAACGCGAAGATCGCCCCCAGTGCGATGAGGAAGATGCTTGCTCCGAAACCCACTTTCCTCGCCCTCCTTGGCTGACGGCCGGCCCGGGGTGGCCGGCACATTGCCGAGTTCGTGGGACCGAGGCCTGGATGCCGACCCACGCTTGAGTGATGGCTTACCCACCCGTCACGCGTATCAATCAGGCAAGCTGTAGCGCGTGACGTCTCGAACCCTGGTCCTGCTCCGCCACGCCAAAGCCGACCGCCCGGACGGTATCGGCGACCTCGAACGCCCGCTGACCGAACGCGGTCACGCGGACGCGGCCGCCGCCGGAGCCTGGCTCGCCCACCACGGATACGCCCCCGACCTGGTGATCTGCTCGCCCGCGCGGCGCACCCGGCAGACCTGGCACGGCGTGGCGGTCGCGATGGCGGAGGCCTCGGCCGACGCGGGCGCTCCCACGGTCCGCTACGAGGCGGCTCTCTACGCGGAGGGCCACCACGCATTGCTCGCCGTGGTCAAGGCGGTGCCGGCGGAGACCTCGACCGTGCTGCTCGTCGGCCACAACCCGGACATCTCGCTGCTGTCCGCGATGCTCGACCCGGACGGCGCGAACGACTCGGACGGCCTGCGCACCAGCGGCCTGGCCGTGCACCGTTTCGACGGCGACTGGGCGTCGCTCGCCGCGGGTGGCGCCGCGACGGCCGGCTCGCACACGGCGCGGGGCTGAGCGCGGGCCTCGCCGCAGGCCGTCGAGAGCCGGCAACAACACCTAGCCGGGCGGTGCCGGTGGGTGCCGGATCTCCATCTCGGAGTCGGCGCCCAGCGGTGCGGCCGGGTGGGCCAGACGCGTCTCGTCGACCACGTCCATCGCCCCGCCCAGCGCGCGGGTACGCCGATCGTTCCAGTACCAGATGGTGATCAGCAACGCGGACGTGCCGGCCAGCATCAGCACCCAGCCGACCACGTTCAGGTCCAGCCATGCCGGCTCCACGTGAACCGCGAAGGCCAGAATGGCGCCGATTGCGATGAGGAAGATTCCCCCGCCAATGCCCATGTGCACTCCCCCGTGCCAGGAGATTTCAGGCTATATCGGCTAGGGCCCGTCGCATGGCGCTACCGCAAACAAGCAGCGGGGGTACACGTACCCCCGCTGCTTGTGAAAGACGATTTTAGAACTGGTCCTCCGGGACCTCCATGACGTCAAGCGTGGCGCCCTGCACGACGCGGCGGTCCGCGCCGACCCGGGGCAGCACCTCGTGGGCGAAGAACCGCGCGGCCGCCACCTTGCCCTCGTAGAACGCCCGGTCCACGGCCGAGACCTCACCGCCCAGCGCGCGCAGCGCGACGTCCGCCTGCTTCTGCAGCAACCACCCGACCACCACGTCGCCGAGCGCGAGCAGCACGCGGCGGGAGTGCAGACCGACCTTGTACAGCTCCTCGGGCTTGCCGCCCTGTGCCGCCGCGAGCCAGCCGGTGATCGCGCCGAGCATGGCCTGCAGCTCGCCGAGCGACTTGCCGAGCTGCAGCCGCTCCTCCTTGAGCCGGCCGTTGCCGCCCTCCGCCTCGATGAACGTCTGGATCTCGCCGGCCACCCGCATCAGTGACGCGCCGTTGTCCCGGACGATCTTGCGGAAGATCAGGTCGAGGCTCTGGATCGCGGTGGTGCCCTCGTAGAGCGTGTCGATCTTCGAGTCGCGGACGTACTGCTCGAGCGGGTAGTCCTGGAGGAAGCCGGAGCCGCCGAACGTCTGCAGCGACTCGTGCCCGAGCAGCTCGTACGCGCGCTCCGAGCCGACGCCCTTGACCAGCGGGAGCAGCAGGTCGTTGACCTTCTTGCCGACCGCGGCGGTCTCGGCGTCACCGGACGCCTCCGCCTTCGCGACCGTGTCCTGCCAGGTCGCGGTATAGAGCACGAGCGCGCGCAGGCCCTCCGCGTACGCCTTCTGCAGCATCAGCGACCGGCGTACGTCCGGGTGCTTGATGATCTCGACGCGCGGCGCGGTCTTGTCCGCCTGGCGGAGCAGGTCGGCGCCCTGCTGGCGGCTCTTCGCGTACTCCAGCGCGTTGAGGTAGCCGCTGGAGAGCGTGGCGATCGCCTTCGTGCCGACCATCATCCGCGCGTACTCGATGATCAGGAACATCTGGCGGATGCCCTCGTGCACGTCGCCGAGCAGCCAGCCCTTGGCCGGTGTGCCGTGCTCGCCGAACGTCAGCTCGCAGGTGTTGGAGACCTTGATCCCCATCTTGTGCTCGATGTTCGTGGCGTAGACGCCGTTGCGCTCGCCCAGCTCACCGGTCTCCGCGTCGAAGTGGAACTTCGGCACGATGAACAGCGACAGGCCCTTGGTGCCCGGCCCGCCCGCGCCCTCGACGCCGACCGGACGCGCCAGCACGTAGTGGATGATGTTGTCGGTCAGGTCGTGCTCGCCGGACGTGATGAACCGCTTGACGCCCTCGATGTGCCAGGAGCCGTCCGGCTGCGGTATCGCGCGGGCGCGTCCGGCGCCGACGTCCGAGCCGGCGTCCGGCTCGGTCAGCACCATGGTCGAGCCCCACTGCTTCTCGATGAACAGCTCGGCCCACTTCTTCTGCTCCTCGGTGCCCTCGACGTGCGCGATGTGCGCGAACGAGGGACCGGACGAGTACATCCAGAGCGGCGCGTTCGACCCGAGCACCATCTCGGCGATCGCCCACCAGACCGCGCGCGGTGCGGGCGTGCCGCCGAGCGCCTCCGGCAGATCCAGCCGCCAGAACTCGGCGCCCATCCACGCGGCGTAGGACTTCTTGAACGACTCGGGCAGCGGCGCGGTGTGCGTGGCCGGGTCGAAGACCGGCGGGTTGCGGTCGGCGTCGGCGTAACTGGCGCCGAGGTCCTCCTCAGCCAGCCGACGCATCTCGGTGAGGATGTCCCGGACCGTGTCGACGTCGAACTCGGCATACGGAGCGACGCCGAACGAGCGATCGGCGCCGAACACCTCGAACAGGTTGAACTCGAGGTCTCGCAGGTTGCTCTTGTAGTGACTCATGGGCGGCGGCCCCCGCTTCACGCTCGTTACCGGTCAGTAATAGGAGGGTATTACCGACGGGTAAGTACCGACAAGGCCGTCGTCGAAGTGACCACGGCCACACGCGCCGCACTATCGACCGTGATTCACCCTTTTTGCGGTGTTTCCCGAGTGACCTCATCCGACAGGTCAAGCCGCCGCGCCGAACGGACCGCAACCTGGGCCGAGTCCATCTCGTTGGCACGTTCAAAGCGCCGCTCGGCGTGGGGGCCGGGCCATCGTTGGGGAGGATGTCCATGCTGCTCAGCAACCTGCGGGACGCACTGCGCCAGATACGCCAGGAGCCGGACGGGTACGAGCACGGCTACATCGGCCGGCACCGCGCGCCGGAGGAGCCGGACGAGGCACCGACCACCATGCTTCCGCCGATCACCATCAGCACGCCGATCATTCCCGGCCCACTGCCGGTGCCGTCACCGCGCTCCGCACCCGCGACGTAGGGCCGCGGATCATGCCCCGGCGGCGCCGACCTCCCAGCTCGGCATGGCCGCGCTCGCGACGGGCCTGGGCCCGGTGTACTCCATCAGCACCAGCGCGATGTCGTCGTCCAACCGTCCGTGCACCCATTCGTGCAGCGCGGCCTCCAGCGACGCCAGTCCGTCACCGACCGTGCCGTGCCCGACCAGCTGCCAGGCGCGGTCGGCCGTCGGGAAGAACTCCCCCTCCCGGCGAGCCTCGCCGAGACCGTCCGTGAAGAGCAGCAACCGGTCGCCGGGCTCCAGCCGCTCCACCCGCGGCTGGGCCTCCGGCCGGAAACCCAGCGGGGGTACGGGCGCCGGCGGGTCCAGCGGGATCACCTTGCCGCGACGCAGCAGCAGCGGTGACGGATGTCCACAGTTCACGATGGTGAGCGTGCCGCCGCGCTCCTCGACCAACACCGCGGTCACGAAGTCCTCGTCGCCCACGCTGCGAGCCACCGCACGATCAAGATCTGCCACCACCGTACGGAGATCGCCGCGCTCGAACGCCACATGCCGGTACGACCCGAGCACGATGCTGGCGAGGCGGACCGCGTCCAGCCCTTTGCCGCGCACGTCGCCGATGATCATCCGTACCCCGTACGGGGTGTCCAGCGCCTCGTAGAGGTCGCCGCCGATGTCCGCGGCCGCGGTCGCCGAGATGTAACGACCGGCCACCGCGAGCATGCCCACGTGCGGCCCGATCGGGCGCAGCACCGCCTGCTGCGCGACCTGGGCCAGCTTGAACAGCTCGTCGATGCGGCGGGCCTGCCGGTCACGGATCGTCGCCACCGCGGCCGCGATGCCGGTGGACAGCCCCACACCGACCACATTGATCGCGGCCGGGAACGACGGGTCGGAGATCACGAACACGGCACCGACCACGGTGGCCAGTGCGCCGACGGTCAGCACCACCCGCCAGGACGCGAACGCCGCGGCCAGGAACGGCGCGGCCGCGACCAGGCCGACGTAGCTCGCGTTGGGACCGTCGGCCAGCTCGATCACCGAGACGAGTGCGAGCAGCGCGACAGCCGCGCCGAGGCCGGCGCGGGATCCTGGGCTGATCGGGCCGCGGCCCGCGAAGAAGCTGTGCATTGTTCCGGACCCAGCATGCCTGATCGACCGACGGGACTGCACCGACTTGCCCCCTAGTCTGATGCCGATTTGGCCGTCCGGTGGGGTGGTGGCGTCACCTGGTTGTCGCCCGATCGGGTCGCCCTTGTGGGGCGCATCCGCCTTTCCGACGCGTTCGGCGGCCCGGTAGGTTGCCGCGTTGCGCCGCAAGAGCAAGATGATCTGGTGTCGTCGGACCTTACCACCGAACTGATCGGCGCATTTCGCTGGAACGACCCGGGGCAGAACTTCCCGCACCTGGTCAGTGACCTTTCCGGCTGGTGGCGCTCACCCTCGATCCTGCACGCGCTGGGCCCGGCGCTGGCCGGGATGTTCGCGGCGGAGAAGCCGACCGTGGTAGTCGCGCCGGAGGTCACCGGCTTCATCGTCGGCCCGCTGGTCGCGATCGCGCTGGAGGTCGGCTTCGTCGAGGCGTACAAGGGTGGTCACTCGCCGGTCGCGGAGCCGATGACCTGGGCACAGGCCGCGCCGGACCACAAGGGCCGGCGACTGTCGCTCGGCGTGCGCACCCGCCAGCTGCGGCCCGGCGACCGCGCGCTGATCGTCGACGACTGGATCACCACGGGCGCCCAGTCCCGCGCACTCGGCGAGATCGTCACCGCGTGCGGCGCCGTCCCGGTCGGCACCGCCGCGATCGTCGCCGAGTGCACGCCGGACGTCGCGGCCGAATTACGCGTCCGCAGCCTGCTCCGCGCCGAACAGCTTTAGGCTTTTTGCGCGTTATCTCATTCGTTGGGTCATCTGCAGAAGACGCTGCGTGACCGACCGATGTGGACGATGATCTTCGAGTCGTTATCGATCTCCACGAATCGGTTGCCGCCATGCGCCACGCCCTGCCCCGCTCGCTCACCACGTACCCCGGCCGCTTCGCCGCGCTGCTCACCGGCCCCGACCACCCACTGGCCGACGCCGCGCGACTCGTCGAGCAGACCGTCTTCGAGACCGAGTTCGGCCTGGACGCCGACACCATGAAGGCCGAATACAGCGGGTACGACGCCGCCAGCCGCTTCATCGTCGTGCTCGACCAGGCCCGCCGCCGGGCCGCCGGCGTCATCCGGCTGATCGACGAGTCACCGGCCGGCCTGAAGACGCTGAACGACGCGCCGGCCCACATCGGCGGCACCGTCGACGACATCCGCGCCCACCACCGGATGACCGACGGCCGCCGCGCCGTGGACGTCGCCACGCTCGCCGTCCTGCCGGAGTACCGTGGCGCCCATTCGGTCCTGGTCAGCACGCTGCTCTACCGCACGCTCTACCGTGTCTTCCACCGGGACGGCATCACGCACGTGGTCGCCATGATCGACGAACCCGCGTATCGCAACCTCCGGCGGATCGGCACCCCGTTCGTACCGATGCTGGGCTCCTCACCCTTCGCCTATCTCGGCTCCGCCGAGAACCGCGCGCTCTACGGCGACTTCCGCGAGTTCGGCCCGGCCATCACGCGCAACGCGGCGGCGCTGCGCCACCGGGCCCGGGCCTCCGTTTCCGATCTTCTACATCCACGCCGGCTGCTGCTCCGCCGGATCGCCGCCCGCGTCGCCACCTCCATCGTCACCGGCGAGGGCCTGGACCACCGGATCCATCTCTGACCAGAGCGCCCATCCGCCTCCCTCGCCATCGTTGTAGGCTTCGCCGCGTTCCCGCCTCAGCTGACTTCCGATCGCCTCTGCCCGCACGCTGGCGGGGCAGAGCCGGCCCACGCCTTCGGTCCGTGTTCGCCGCCGACCGCGTCAGCGCAATGGCGATGTGGTCCCCGAGACCTCGACGAGGCCTTCTACCCAGCGCTGGTGATTGGCGAGCAGTGAACGGCGGAGTCGTCCGGCTCTCAGCCGGGCGACGGGCCCGGTCTGGACCTCCTCGGTCACCACCACGCAACCCCCGTCCGCCGTGGGGGTGAGAATCCAGCGGTGGTAGCCCGCGGCGCCGGGTCCGGTACCGCGCCAGGCGAGGCGGCGGGCCGGTGCAAACTCGCTGACCTGTGTCCTCACCCGGACGCCGAGCGTTCTCCAGGTGAAGTGGGAGGTCGCCGTCAGGACCGCACCACCACCGCGGATCTCGACCTGCCGAGCGCCGGAATACCACTGCGGCCAGTCGGGCGCGGCGACGAGCGCGGGCCAGAGCTGCTCCGCCGCGAGCGAGGTACGGATCTCGTTGCGGGTGTAGACCGGTGCCGTCCGGGGATCGAACTCCGCCGGCCAGCCATCAACCACGTCCATGGAAACCTCCGTCGCCTAACACTTGTTCGGCGACCGTACCAGGCATCGCCTAACGACTGATAGGCTTCGAGGGTGAGCGAGAAGCGCCGGCCGGTGAACCCGCGCGGTCAGGGCGGGCGGCTGCGCCAGGAAATCCTCGACGCCGCCGTCGTGCTGCTGGGCCGGGCCGGCAGCGAAGACGGTGTGACACTGCGGGATATCGCGCGTCAGGCCGGAATCGCCGCACCATCCATCTACTCGCATTTCACCGACCGGGCCGCCGTCATCGACGCCGTCGTGGTCGAGTCCTTCGCCGAGCTGAAGGCAGTCGCCCATACCGCCGCGGACGGCGTGGACTCCCCCGCCGATCGGCTGCGGGCACTGTGCGCCGCTTACGTGCGCTTCGGCCGGGAACAGCCCGGCCGGTACCGAATCCTGTTCGAGGCATCCCAGCAGGAGGCCGCGAAGCGCCAGCCCGCCGCCAACGGCGCCGCAGCCTTCGCCGGCCTCACCGCCGCGCTGGCCGACTGCGTCGCCGACGGCTCATCCTCCAGCACCGACCCCACCCTGGACGCCACCACCCTCTGGCTCGCCCTGCACGGCCTGGTCGTCCTGCCCCGCGCAACCCCCGCCTTCGCCTGGCCCGCCACCGAGGCCCTCCTCGACCGCATCATCCTCACCACGGCCCACCTCACCGGCCCTCCCGAACGAGCCCCGGCCACTACGTAACGCCATACCGATCGGTTCGCCGCACCACTGGCTCGACGCGGGCCGCGACGGGCTCCCCGCACCCAGATCAGGGCAGTCGTTTCGTACCGCCGGCTGTCTCTGACCTTGAAGCCTTTGCCCTGCTCAGCTCCGCCGCCCCCGCAACGCAACGACTGAATGGCAGGACGCCTCGTCGCAGCGCACTCCGGCCTCGATGTCGTCACGGATACCGCGTGCGCCCTGCTGATGCAGACGCTCTCCGCTGTCTCGACGCTCTCGCTGAGAGCCCACCGACGCGAAACGTGGGCAGCCCTTGGCAAGGGCCGCTACGGGGGCACGGTCAGATCTTCAGAAGATCTACGTCGTAGAGGCTCATCGCCGCGTCGCGGGAGGCGAGGGTGAGCCCTTCGGCTGCTGCTTGAGCGATGAGCATCCGGTCGAACGGATCGCGGTGATGCGGCGGCAGCCGACCCGCCACGATCGCGTGTGCGTAGGTGACGGGCAACTCGCGGAAGCCGGCATCGCGGATTCGCTCGGCCAGGTCAGCCGGCCCGGTGAGCTTGCCGATGGCCTGCTTGATGGTGATCTCCCACAGGCTGACCGGAGAGAGGTAGACGTCCGGGTCGTGGCGCAGCCGGTCGAGGATGTCTTCACCTAGGGTCGCGTCGCCGGTGATGGCCCAGAGCACCACGTGAGTGTCCAGGAGAAGGCTCATCCACCGATCCCGAAGTCGTCGGCGATCGCCGCATTGGTCTCCGGCGAGTCCCAGTCTCCAGAGAGATCGACCTGTCCGGCCAGGGACCCGATGGCGGTGCGGTTGACGCGGCGCACCAGAGGGATCACCTTCGCCACGGGTGTGCCGGCCCGGTCAATGATGATCTCCTCACCGTTCGCCACCCGCTCGATGATCTTCGACAGGTGAGTCTTCGCCTCATGCATGTTGAAGTGCACTGCCTCGGCGGACATCGCATCACCCCCGTGCTTAGCTAACCGGCTAGTCCGCACTGTACCCGGCCAACTCTCCCGGCGTCGAAGGCTGGAAGCGTCGCCCGCACATACCGGCACGCCTCACGCCCGGCACGTCCTGGTCGACGCGACCGGCAAGGCGGTGCAGGCACCCGTCGGACGACCAACAGCTTGGAAACCGCACAGGACTCCGCCGGTACTGGCTGCCACGACGGATCGAGCCAGTCACGAGTGGCCTGACGTGGCCTCCACGCGCCCGGCTTAATGGCCCGCCAATGGCCCGGATTCACCGGTCTCAAGCTCTCGCCGCCAAGCGGCAACACGGGCGAGCAGAGCCTCAGCCTCCAGCGCGTCGACGCCGTACTCGGCGAAATCCTCCGGGTCGAAGCGTTCGACGTAGCGCAGCATCCTGCCGAACATGACACGGTCGAAGCCTGCGTCAACAGTCTCCGCGAGCTGGCACAGCCGCTCAAGCGGGTAGTGCCCGCCACCGATCGCCGCATCAATATCGAGAAAGTCTCGCGCGGCGGCCCGGTTGTACAACGCGTCCATCTTGCCGGCCATGACATCGTCAGGACTCAACCCGATGCTGCCCACTCGGGACATCCGGATCCGTCAGGTACAGGCGAGCGAACGTCTCGGTCCGATGCTCGACCTCGACGGCAAACCCGGCGGCCGCGTAGCCGGCGACGACCTCGTCGACCGCAGCCGGATAGTCCGCACGTCGCTGCCAGTCGGCGAACAGGTCGACATCCTCGCTCGGCCGCTGCAAGATGCCGTGCGCGGCTATGGCGTGCCCACCTGCAAGCGCAAATCCGTAGGCGCCACCCGCACGCAACCCGATCTCGGCAAGACGCTTACCGCGAGCCAACCGGCGCGCGTACATCCTCCGCGCTCATGATGACGATCTCCTCGCCCTCAATCAGGCCACCCAAACGATAGCCCTCACCCACCCACAGATGACGGCCCGAGACACAGATCGCCCCCGAAGGGGCACGGCGGGGGCACGGAAGCCCCCAACCCGCCTGATTCCGCGGACCGCGCGCCGACCTGCCCAACGCGACCACCAAGACCGCCGGGTCTGGGGGCTCGGCCCCCAGGGGAAATGCGAGGAGCCCCCGGCGCTTCTCAGCGAGCAGAGGGCTCCCAGCGATCGAGCGGGTGACGGGAATCGAACCCGCACTGTCAGCTTGGGAACCATACAAGATCAGCTTGTTCGTGGCTGTTGCCGCTGCTCGCTGGTGCAGTGGGTGGCCTGGAGTATCCCCCGGCTACCTGGGCTCATGGCACGCTAATGGCACGACGCAACGCTGCCTGGTCAGGCTTTGGGGTGGATTCTCCGATCATCGCTGACGTGGTGTCCGATCGGTGCTTTTGTTCCGGCTGACGTCCGTGTATCCAGGTTGGATGGATGTCGATGTTGCTCAGACTGCTGCTGCGGTGCTGCCGTATGTGACCGGTGCGGTTGCCGCGTATGGGGTCAGTACGTTGGAGAAGGTTCGTAGCACGGTGGTTGATCAGGCGGCGGATGCCACTGTCGGGCTCGGGCACCGGTTGCTAAACCGGATCCTTCGACGGGATGAGTCCCGCGAGGTCATCGAGGGCGCGATCGTGGACGTTGCCGCTGGCGAGCCGGACAGCGAGGAGGCGTTGCGGTTGCAGATCCGTAAGGCACTCGCCGCTGATCCCGAACTCGCGCGGGACGTCCTCGGGATGCTGCCGGCCGGGACGGTCGCCGTAAACGCGTCCGGCGAACGGTCGGTGGCGGCGCAGACAATCAGCGGCACCGTGATCACCGGCGACAACAACACCCGGTGAGCGGTCCGGCAGCTTCCGGCGATCGTTCGGTCGCCGCTGAGGCTATTTACGGCACGGTCAGTACCGGCGATCATGCCAGGATCGTAAGCCTGTCTCCGGGAGCGTTCCCGGAGCCAGGTCAGGTTCCGACGCCGGTCGGGTTGTGGAATGTGCCGCGCCGCCCGTCGCGGGTGTTCGTCGGCCGCGACACGGTTATGGACCAAGTCGCCACGCTGGTCGAGCCAGGCGTGTCTGGAGTGATCGGGCAGAGCGTGGCCGGCCTTGGCGGGGTCGGCAAGACCGAAGTAGCCCTTCACCACGTCTATCAATGCCGGAAGCGGTATGCGGGCGTGTGGTGGGTTACTGCTGATACCCCCGCGAACCTGACCAAGGGCTTGGCTGCGTTGTCTCGTCGGCTCGTCCCCGCAACGGTGGTGTTGCCGGATGAGCAGGCCGAGGCGTGGGCGATTGCCTGGCTGCATCAGCATGACGGTTGGCTGCTTGTGCTGGACAACGTCGATGAACCTGAGCACGTGCTACCACTGCTGAGCGGGGTGACGGCGGGATCGGTGCTGGTCACGACACGCCGCGATCTCGAATGGCAGGAACACGGCCTGGCCCTGATCCGCCTTGGCGTCCTCACCAAGGCGGAAGCCGTACAGATGCTACGTGAGCGCACTGGTCAGGATGACCACGAGGCTGCCAGTGCAATCGCCGCCGAGCTGGGATGCTTGCCTCTTGCTTTGGAACAGGCGGCTGCTTTCATCAACCATCACCGCATTCCGATAGCCGAGTACCGGGACCGGCTGAGTAAGCAGACCGGCGCTTTGCTGGCCGGGATAGCGCCAGGCCGGGATACGCAGCGTGCTGTGTCACGAGTCTGGGAAATTACCCTCGACGCTCTGGCCGCGAACCGCGCCGCTGTCGAGATTCTGCGGGTGCTGGCATGGTTCGCCCCCGATGATGTCCCCCGCGACTTGATTACCATACTCACCGAGAACCAGACGACCGCTGACCTTGCTCTTGGCCTACTCGCCTCATACAGCATGATCACCCTCGACACCGACACGGTCAGCATGCACCGGCTCGTACAGGCCGTACTACGCCTCACCCCTGCCGACGGCAAAAACACCGAAACCCATAGCAACCACGCAATAAACGTGCTGAGTGCCACCCACCCGGATGATCCTCAAGATCCTGCTGGATGGCCTCGTTGGCGTAAGCTACTGCCCCACATCACCGCGCTTGCTGATCACCTGGCCGACAGCACCGATACCACGCTCGGCTTGCTACTGAACGAGGCCGCTGTGTTCGAGAGGTTGCAGGGCCTCTACCGGCAAGCCAAAGCCCATAGCACCCAATCCCTGGCTATCACCGAGACCGCGCTGGGCCCCGACCACCCCGACGTCGCCATCCGCCTCGGCAACCTCGCCACCAGCTTCTACACCCTGGGACGCGCCGCCGACGCGGTCCCCCTACAACAACGCGCCCTCACCATTACCGAGACCGCCCTCGGCCCCGACCACCCCCGCGTCGCCATCAGCCTCGGCAACCTCGCCTCCAGCTACCGCGAACTCGGCCGACCCGCCGAGGCGGTCCCCCTGGAAAAGCGCGCCCTGGCCATCACAGAGACCGCCCTCGGCCCCGACCACCCCCGCGTCGCCATCCGCCTCGGCAACCTCGCCTCCAGCTACCGCGAACTCGGCCGACCCGCCGAGGCGGTCCCCCTGGAAAAGCGCGCCCTGGCCATCACAGAGACCGCCCTCGGCCCCGACCACCCCCGCGTCGCCATCCGCCTCGGCAACCTCGCCACCAGCTTCTACACCCTGGGACGCGCCGCCGACGCGGTCCCCCTACAACAACGCGCCCTCACCATCACTCAGACCGCCCTCGGCCCCGACCACCCCGACGTCGCCATCAGCCTCGGCAACCTCGCCTCCAGCTACCGCGAACTCGGCCGACCCGCCGAGGCGGTCCCCCTGGAAAAGCGCGCCCTGGCCATCACAGAGACCGCCCTCGGCCCCGACCACCCCCGCGTCGCCATCCGCCTCGGCAACCTCGCCACCAGCTTCTACACCCTGGGACGCGCCGCCGACGCGGTCCCCCTACAACAACGCGCCCTCACCATCACTCAGACCGCCCTCGGCCCCGACCACCCCGACGTCGCCATCAGCCTCGGCAACCTCGCCACCAGCTTCTACACCCTGGGACGCGCCGCCGACGCGGTCCCCCTACAACAACGCGCCCTCACCATCACTCAGACCGCCCTCGGCCCCGACCACCCCGACGTCGCCATCAGCCTCGGCAACCTCGCCTCCAGCTACCGCGAACTCGGCCGACCCGCCGAGGCGGTCCCCCTGGAAAAGCGCGCCCTGGCCATCACAGAGACCGCCCTCGGCCCCGACCACCCCCGCGTCGCCATCCGCCTCGGCAACCTCGCCACCAGCTTCTACACCCTGGGACGCGCCGCCGACGCGGTCCCCCTACAACAACGCGCCCTCACCATCACTCAGACCGCCCTCGGCCCCGACCACCCCGACGTCGCCATCCGCCTCGGCAACCTCGCCACCAGCTTCTACACCCTGGGACGTGTCGCCGACGCGGTCTTGTTCTGCCGCAGGGCTACTGCGATCGCCGATCGGGCGTTGCCGGACGGTCATCCCACCAGAGAGTCACTCCACGCATTCCTAGGACATCTCCAGCAACAAGCCAGCAATGCGGAGGAGAGCGGGTGACGGAATCGAACCCGCGTACTCAGCTTGGAAACCGCACAAGATCTGGAGCCAAAGACTTCCCACCCCAGCTCACGAAGGCCGCGACCGGCCTGGAGTGATACTCAATTGTCTGAGTTGACGGCACGCCGATGGCACGCCCGTCCGTGTGCCAAGAGGCGAGCTTCGACGCGCCGTGCTGCAACCACAGTCCGGCAGCATGTGACTGCCCCTAAGCCACAGAGCAAAGACCCACCAGTACAGCGGCTTGCAACTTCCATGAATGGAAGTCGCAGACAAACAACAGCCTAACGACGTCTTGCAAATGACAAACGAGGTATCGTTCTCCGGCTCGACGCTGTGCGATCATCGGCAGCATGACGACACCGGCGACTTCATCGCGCCCGACGGCCACCCGAAGCATCTACTTCTACCGCATGGACGGTGGCGCCACCGAGTCGGGCGCGCCTCGCCGGGTCGACATTCGACCCGCCCTTGAGTACGTCAATAAACTACCTTTCGAACAAGTTGGCGGGCGTTACCTAATCCAAAAGGACGGTGACGTCTACTGTGCATGGATTAGTCACGTTGGCGACGTATCGAACGTCGCTTTCGGACTCATTCGCCGCAATGCTCTCCCGCAAGCCGAGTCTTCTGGGAAGCTCAAGAACCTTGTTCTTGCCGAGGAGGAGGGGCTCTGTGAAGTCTCCCACCTATGCATCTTCCCCAATGAGATCGTCGGCGTTGAATACAACCATTACGGTCCTCGGGCGAGCAGATTCGCTGAATATATCAACAAAATGGGCGCAGCTCAAGCACCAGAATTCCAGATGGAAGCACTAATGCGACAGGACATCGCCGCGAAGCTACAGAATAAGGTTGCCGTTCGCACATTCGAGATGAAAGTTCGCCGCGCTCACATCGAAACGATCAGAAGCATGCACGCCAAAACGGGGGAGGCATTGGATTCGCTTGCACGCGGCAGTGAGGCTGACACCATTGGCATTATGCTCGGACCGAGACCATGGCAGAAGGACAACCTCGGCCAAGAGATTATGGCCTTCATTCGGAACATGGTTCGTCGGCCCGATCTTCGTGAGATCGTCGTCCAGTTCAAGGCAGCACTCCTTGAGGAGGGCTCCGACAGGCCGGACGAGGTCAACCTGCTCCAAGATCACCTGATCAGCTCGCGAAAGATCTTGCGCATCGGCGAGCGATCTCGGGTTTTAGACTCAGATGATGCATATAGGAACATCCAGGACGCTTACGCGGCCCTGCGCCAAGATCTTTTGTCAGCCCCCTCTGTTAGCGTCAAGAGAGCATAAGTTGACCTAGCGCGAGGGCCAGGTGGCAACGTGGAGCCGGTGCATTGGGGACGAGACAAATCGCTCTGGATCGAATACGCGATCGTTACCGCAGTTGCCATACCACTTGCACAATGGCAACCAATTAGCAACTTTTTGCACGAGCTCTTCAAAGGGCGCCGAGGTGACATCTATCCCGCAATAGTAGGCCTTGAGGGAGTTGTTCTCGGGTTCGTCGTTGCAGCATTAACGATCGTACTCGGATATGCGAATTCACCCCGCTTCGAGTTGATCAAAGGAACCAAAAATTATGCCGCCATCTTCCGCGCTTACATTCGGGCGGCAAAATGGATGGCACTTGCCTTGACCTATGGCATGGCTGCACTAATTTTCGACACTGACGAAGGCCCCAACTCGCCGCTATGCTTTCTTCTCTTTGCGACACTAACCCTGGCATGCATTAGATTCGGCCGCGTTATCTATATCACCGAGAAAGTGGTGAAGGTGGTCGTAAATTCGCATTCACGCGCGCCAGGCGCTTAAGAACGGGCCTTTCTCGCGACATCTTAATACCCTCAACTCAATCACCGCCCTCACTCACCACAGCCCCTTAACACACTGGATTTCTCTTATGAATCGCGTCCACGCATGGGGACCTACGGTTAATACCGCGGCGTCAGGATTCTTGCTGTCCCTCACGTAAATGTGCTCGTTGGCGGTCGCAACCTCGATGCAGTCCCCGCCGTTGGGGCCACTGCGTGTGGATTTTTTCCAAGTCAGATGGTCCATGTTTGGGCTGCTTCCTTGATCAGGTTGATTGAGAGGCGTTGGGGCAGCGCCTCCCCTAGAAGACCTTCCCAGGTGCGGCGGAGGGCATCAACGGCTTCGGGGGACTCGATCATGAGGTCGCGGAGTTGGGTGTCGAGTAGGGCGAGGTCGGGGGCGTGGGGGACGCTGGCTAGGACGAAGGAGCCGGACATGCCGCGGTGGGCGCCGATGTCGGTGGGGAGGATGTGGAGTTCGACTCGGCCGGCGGTGCTGGCGGTGATGAGGGAGTCGAGTTGGGCGCGCATGATCTCGGGTGAACCGATCGGGCGGTGTAGCACGGACTCTTCGAGGATCATGATCAGTTCCGGCGGGGTCTTGCTGGTGAGGATCTGTTGCCGCTGGATTCTGGCGTCGGTGGCGCGTTGTAGGGCGGTCTCGTCGGTGGTGAGCATCCCGGCGCGCAGGACGGCGCGGGCGTAGTCCGGGGTCTGGAGTAGGCCGCTGATGACGAACTGCTGGTAGGTGCGGAGCGCGGTGGCGGTCTGTTCGATGTCTGCCCATGGGCGGAACCACTCGGGCATGATCTCGCGCGACGCGGCCTCGTGCGCCGCGTCGAGGAGGCGGCCGAGGAGGCCTCCGGTGGTGAGTGCGTCGTCGGCACGGTGGATCAGTTCGGCGCTGGGTGGGCGCTTGCCGGTCTCGACGGCGGAGACGTGGGTGTTGGAGAAGTGGATCTTCGCTGCTAGGGCTTCCTGGGTGATGCCCTTGCGTTCGCGGGCGAGTCTCAGTTCATGCCCGAGCGCTCGCAGCATCGGGTGTGCGGTGCCGGTTTGGTCAGTGGGCATGGGATTCCCCATCGGTTCCCCGTGCGAGTGTCGCCGTTCCGCAGAGCGTTGGTCGATTTCGCCGACGAATGGATGCAACGTCGAACGGGTTCCTGGTCAATCGATTCTCGGAAATAGTCCTTGTAGTCAAGGAGGGCGCGTCGCCAGGTGGTGCTAGGCCGTCCGCTTTTCCGCCGAGAATCAAGGAGGAGATTCCCATGCCGTCGGTAACCATCGGCGCAAGTCCAGAGATAACCGATGCCGAGCACCCGGACTTCTGCGACCCGGAGGTATGCACGGCCGGCGCCGAGTCGCCCCGAGGGGTGCCGCAGCACCGGTCGAAGCCGTGGAAGATGGGGCTGTCGGGTGACATGTTCATCGACCGGATCGAGGTGCGGCTGGTGGAGCCCGTCTCCACGCCGGGTGACTGGTTCGTGGAGGTGGACGTCTTCACGGATGATCCTGACGAGGCGACCGACACGCTGATGTTCACGCGGCCGGACGTGTTCGCCATGTTCAGGTTCTTCTTCATCATCATCGAGAACGCCGTGAAGGCGAAGAGGCCCGACCGGAAAACAGTCGCCAAGGCGGCGTAATCCATGATCTCCGAACGTCGGTGCGTACCCGATGATTTCCACGCCGTGGGAGACATCGTTCACCTCAACAGATTTGATGTCAAAGACGGTGAGCGAGACGTGGATATTCGGATTCTGCATGTCTCGCATCTGTTCTTGCCGGTGCCGGATGTGCAGTGGGTCCGAATCCTCGGTGTCGAGATGAAGGGCGCCGAGGAGAAGGGGCCGCAGAGCCTCTTCGTCGTGCACAAGGAAGCCCTGATTCGCAAAGGGGCCGAGGATTAGGCCGAGCTGCGCTTCATGACGTCGAGAACAGCATGCGCGGCGTCAGCCGGCCGGATCTGCGCCGTGTTGAGGAAGAGATCGGGCTCGGGAACGGGCTCGGTTTCTTCCCACGCGCGCAGGCGGGCGCTGGTGTCGCCGGTGGCGCGGGAGACGATGCGGGACTTGGCTACGTCGCGGGGGCACCAGAGGTAGGCCACGGTCCAGCGAGTCTCCGGCGTGGCGTTCACCAGTGCCTCGATCGCGGGGACCTGGCCGAGGTGGACGACGGGGATGCCGGTGGTGAGTGCGTCGGTCAGGCCGGGGCGGTCGATGACGTAGACGGACTCGTACCGGCGGTTCTCCCAGATGATGTCGCCGGTGGCGCGGAGACGGTCGATGTCGGGCTCGGTGGTCATGCGGTAGGTGCCGGTGCGGCCGGGGCCGGCCTTGAGCCGGCGGAAGAGAGTGACCGTGGGGTCCAGCTCGGCCAGGGCGTGGGTGACGGTGTCTTTGCCGCTGGCGGGTGGGCCGTAGAGGATGATGGCGCGGCTCATTGCGTACCGCCGGTGATGGTTTTGATCAGGTCTTTTGCCTGGGCCTGGAGTGGGCGGCTGGATGCCGAGTTGTCGATGACCTTGTGCGGGACCGGTGGGCGGAAGCTGGTTTCGACCTTGGAGAGGTAGCCGGCCCAGTCCGCGAGTTTCGCGGCGTCGCGGGCGGCGCCGCGGTGGCGGACGTAGGTGTGCATGGTGGCTTCGTCGCAGTAGACCCAGACGTAGATCGTGGTGGCGTTCAGCTCGGTGAAGGTGGCCTGGGTGCGCTCGATCCACGCGGGGTCGTTGAGTTCGCGGATGAACGGGGCGGTCAGGATGACGCTGTTGCCGCACGCGACGTTCTCGGTGGCGGCCGCGATCAGGGCCTCGTACTCGCGGGGGCGGATGAGGTTGAAGTATTCGGCGGACTCGCGGTCGTGGGGTGAGTGGCCGATGGTCTCCAACGCGGCCTCGACGACCGGGCGGGTGAGGGTGTCCTTGTCGAGCATGGACCAGCCGGTTTCGCGGGCGAGGATGCGGCCCAGCTCGGTTTTGCCGCTGCCGGCGTAGCCGCCCACGATGACGACCTTCGGTTGCCGGGGGCGGATGTCGGCTTTGCGGTCCTGACCGGGGGCGTGGACGTAGCGCTTGGAGCGGGACTTGCTGATCACCAACCCCTCTTCGGCCAGAAGACGCATCGCTTCGGAGATGGTGAAGACGCTGACGTCCCAGCGTTCGGCCAGCTCACGGGTGGACGGGAGGACGTCTCCGTCGCGGAGTACG
This sequence comes from Catenuloplanes indicus, assembly GCF_030813715.1. NCBI lineage: Bacteria > Bacillati > Actinomycetota > Actinomycetes > Micromonosporales > Micromonosporaceae > Catenuloplanes > Catenuloplanes indicus. The sequence continues at coordinate 5,002,260 of NZ_JAUSUZ010000001.1, read as the reverse complement.
CCGGCCTCGATGTCGTTGCGGATGTTGCGTGCGACCTGCTGATGCAGCGATTCCCCACGGGTCAGTGGCGGGCGGGGGGTCGACATGGCGTCTCCTCTTATCAGCGGCATCGTGCAACTGGTATCCCAAAATACCAGGTGATTTGCTGGCCGCCGACGTTGTTAGCCCACGTTTAAGCAGCTCAGACGCCTTCCTGCACAAACTTCCGATCTAACAGTTGACCTGTTCGCATATCAACTGTTAGCTTCGTGGCACAGAGATCGCCGTCACAACGACGGTGGTCACGGAAGCCACAAGAGGAGTGCGTCTTGGCACCGAACGACTGGCTCAACGACGTCGACGGCCCCACGTCGGGCGAACTCGCGGCGATCGAGGCGGAAGAGCCGTTGATCAGCGCGGAGGTTGCGTTGCTGGACGCGCAGATCCGCGTCTTCTGTGCGGACGGCGGTCCGACCGAGCTGGATTGGCACCGGATGCGGATCGCGGAGAAGCGGGTGGCTCGGGAGGCGCTGGCGCTGCACCGGCGGCACCTGGACAGCGCGGAGCTGGGGTGGGTGGCGTGACGAATTCCGTCTTCCCGATCCCGACGGATGGGGATTCGCGCTTCAGGTACCGCTTGCTGGTGGACGTGGCGCGGGTGCTGGAACGGCACGGCTTTCCGCCGGTCGAGGCCACCGCGGATCTGGTTCGGCTTCAGCAGAGCCTCTTCAACTTCCTCTACGCCAAGCCCGAGAACGCCGACGCCGAAGGAGTCCTGCGATGACCGTCTCCGCGTATCCGCCTCAGGTGGCGGACCTTCTTCCCCGCGCTCAGGAACTGGTGGCGGCCCTGGGTGTGCTGCCGTCCGAGAACCGGATCAAGACCGAGCTGAAGGTGGGCCGGCCGAAGGCCAAGGCCATCCGGGCGGCGCTGGAGCAGGAAACCGCACCGGCCGATCCCGAGCCGGAGCAGGCGCCGGAGGACGTGGTGCCGGACCCGGTTCCGGCGGTGGCCGAGCCGGAGACCGTGCCGGTTCCGGTGGCCGAGGTGGCGCCGGTGACGGTGGAGGCGATCGGCCAGCGTGAGGCGGTCGTGGACCCGGTTCCGGCCGCTGAGTCCGTCACGCGGCGGGCGGTGCCGTCGTGGCCGGTGCTGATCCTCGCGCTGCCGGCGTTCGCGGCGGTGTGGTCGGGGTGGGTCGGGCTCGGGGAGATGACCGGGTTCGGGGTGGTGCACCCGCTTCCGGGGATCGCGGACGGGTTCAGCCTGAACACCGCGATCACGCTCCCGATCGGGGTCGAGACCTATGCGGCGTACGCGCTGCGGGTCTGGCTTTCGGCTCAGGTCAGCGTCCGGGTACGGCGGTTCGCGAAGTGGTCCGCGATCGGCTCGCTGATCCTTGGCGCGCTCGGGCAGGTCGCCTACCACCACATGGAAGCCGCGGGCATGACCGAGGCGCCCTGGCAGATCACGACGGTGGTCGCGTGCCTGCCGGTGGCGGTGCTCGGGATGGGCGCGGCGCTGGCGCACCTCAATCACGACGGACGTTCCTAGCTTCGCCCGGCGGCGCGGCCCTTCGGCCTGGAAACCTGTGCCGCGCCGCCGGTCACTCGCTCCGTTCACCTCGTGAGGCTTCAGGAGGAAGAACCCTCATGCTCGCAGAGACCAACCCGGAACACACCGGCCGCACGGCCACCCTCACCCCTGAGGTGCTGGTGGGTGAGGTGGTCATGGTCGACCAGCCGCATGCCCGTACCGATGATGAGTGGCTGAAGGAACTGGCGCGGCAGGCCGCGCAGCGCAAGCCGATCCTGCCCGCGTGGATGCTGTCGGGCTCGGACTTCCGGCACACGTGCCGCTGGATCGCGGCCCACTACCTGCACGTCTCCGCCTATCACGCGGTTCGGATGCCGGTCTACGGCGGGAAGCTCGCGCTGCGGGCGCCGCGCGGGGTCTGGCGATTCATTTCCGGCGGTACGCGGTGGGTGCTCGACCTGGAAGGCCTGCCCGTCCGGCTTGCGGCGGTTCGGCGGGAGGACGCGGAGCAGTACCTCCGGCTGTCCCGGCAGCGTGACGGCCGGGTGCGTCTGCGGACGCTGATCGCGGCGTCGGTCGCGGTGCTCGGCGTGAGCGGCACGTTCGTGCTCGCGGTGCTGGCGCCGAGCTGGGCGCACTGGGCGACGCTCGCGGGGCTGGTCGCCGCGTTCGGGCTCGGCGGGGCGCGACCGGATAGGCCGCTGGTGTCCCGCGCGGTCGTTCCGACGCATGTGCAAGAGCTGACGTCGAATCAGGTCACGCTCGCGCTGTCCGTGCTCGGGCTCGCGGGGATCAACCAGGCGGTGTCGAAGCTGGGCGACAAGGCGATTGGGTTCCCGGCGCCGATCACCCGCGACGGACCCGGGTGGCGCGCCGATGTCGACCTCCCGCCCGGCGTGACCGCGACCGAGGTGATCGAGCGGCGGGAGAAGCTGGCCGGCGCGCTCACTCGGCCGCTGGGGTGCGTGTGGCCGGAGGGCAACGCCGAGGTGCACCCCGGCCGGCTGGTGCTCTGGGTCGGTGATCAGGACATGTCGAAGGCGCGTAAGCCCGCGTGGCCGCTGCTCAAGGGCGGACCCATAGACCTGTTTAAGCCTCAGCCGTACGGGACGGACCAGCGCGGACGCTGGGTGAACCTGACGCTGATGTTCATCGCAATGGTGATCGGGTCGATTCCGCGCATGGGCAAGACGTTCGCGCTGCGGGAAGCGCTGCTGATCGCGGCGCTCGATCCGCGGGCGGAAATCCACGCGTACGACCTGAAGGGCACCGGCGACCTCTCCGCGCTGGGCAAGGTCGCGCACCGGTACAGGGCTGGTGAGGATGACGAAGACATTCTCTACGCGGTGGCCGCGATGCGGGAGCTGCGGGCGGAGCTGCGTCGGCGGGCGCGGGTGATCCGGGATCTGCCGCCGGATCTGTGCCCGGAGAACAAGGTCACGCCGGAGCTGGCCACGCGGCGCTCGCTGGGGCTGCATCCGATCGTCGTTGGGGTCGATGAGTGTCAGGTCTGGTTCGAGCACCCGGAGTACGGGGCCGAGCTGGAGGAGATCTGCACGGACCTGGTGAAGCGCGGGCCGGCTACCGGGATCGTGCTGATCCTGGCCACGCAGCGGCCGGACGCGAAGAGCCTGCCGACCGCGATCTCCGCCAACGCCTCGACGCGGTTCTGCCTCAAGGTCATGGGGCAGATGGAGAACGACATGGTGCTCGGGACCAGCAAGTACCGCAACGGCGTCCGGGCGACCATGTTCGCGTGGGAGGACAAGGGCATCGGCTACTTCGCCGGTGAAGGCGCGGACGCGCGGATCGTGTCGACCGTGTTCATCGACGGGCCGGCCGCGAACGTCCTTGCCGAGAAAGCGCGGGCGCTGCGGGAGCGCGCGGGGCGGCTGACCGGGCACGCGCTCGGGGAGACGCCGGAAGTCTCACGGACTGCCGGTCATCACCTGCTCGACGACATCCTGTCCGTGGTGCCAGTGGCGGAGCTGCGGGTGTGGAACGAGACCGTGGTGGCGAGGCTGGCCGAGCTGCGGCCGGATGCCTACGACGGATGGGCGCCGGAGCAGCTGACGGCGGCGCTGAAGCCGTACGGGATCGAGGTTGACCAGATCGGCCGGCGGGTGGGCGGGAAGACCGTCAACCGGCGCGGCATCACCCGCGCGCACGTCGCGGAAAAGGTTGCCGAGCGTAACCGATTGAAGGCTGCGGCCTAGAGCCGCCGGAGGGTGCTGGCGCTAGCGCCCGAGCCTGCTAGCGCTAGCACCTCCGCTAGCACACGAAATGAAGCCCTGCCAGGACGCTAGCACGCTAGCGGCCCTGATCCCCCATGCCCGAAAACCGGCCCTGGAGGCGTTCGTGGACACCCCTTCCCTGATCGCTAGCTTCCTCTGCTTTGTCCTGCCACCCGTCACGATCTGTTACGCCGCTAGCTGCGCGATCTGGCCGTGGAAAGCGTGCTCGACCTGTCACGGAACCGGGCGGATCAAGAGCCCGTTCGGGCGCGTGTTCCGGCTGTGCCGGCGCTGCGACGGCACCGGACGGCGCATCCGGGTCGGGCGGCACGTGTGGAACGAGTACCGGCGCGTGCACCGGGACGGCAACCGATGAACCGCACTCCGCACCCGGACTGGTGCGCCGCTGACCATCGCTGCGGGCTCAACGAGCACCGGAGCGCGGAGATCATCGTCGACCTGGCGCGGCACGGTCGCGGGGTCGTCACCCGGACGCGGACGGAGAACGGCCGCGAGTACGCCGAGGTCCGGCTGTGGGTGCCGCTCGCTCGCCGTGAGGTGGCGGCGCGGCGGCAGTTGCTCACCATGCTTTCCGGCCTGCGCGTCCTGCTCGGCCGTGTCGCGGTCGCTGCCCGGCCGTCACCCCACCGCTGATCCGCTGCTCAACCTGGAAAGGAGGCCGCATCATGAACCGACCCGCACACGACGAAGGCGCGGAACGTGCCGTCATCGGCGCCGCACTGCTCAGTCCGTCGCTGGTCACCGAGCTTGCGGCCAAGCTCAACCCCGGCGACTTCTACCGCCCGAACCACGGAGCGCTGTGGGACGCGATCTGCCGGCTCGACGCGGCCGGTACACCGGCCGATCCGATCATGCTCGCGGCGCATCTGGCCGAGACCGGGGATCTGGCGCGAGTGGGCGGGGCGCCGTACCTGCACACGCTGATCTCCGAGGTGCCGAGCGTCGCCAATGCCGGCTACTACGCGGACATCGTCGCCGGGCACGCGCGGCGGCGGGAGGTCTCCGAGCTGGGATTGCGGCTTACCCAGCTCGCGGACTCCGGCACCGACACAGCCGATCTGCTGGCGACCAGCCGCGCACTGCTCGACGACACCAGCACCGGCGCGGAATGGGCGCCACCGATCCCGCTGGGCACCGGGCGGCATCTGCCGGCCTTTCCCGCGCACGTGCTGCCGGGATGGGTGGCGGACATGGTGCGGGCAGTCGCGGAGTTCACGCAGACGCCAGTCGACCTGGCCGGGAGCATCGCGCTCGCGGCCCTGTCAACGGCGGCCGGCGGGCGGGCCGAGGTGGAGGTGCGGGGATCGTGGCGGGAGCCGACGAACCTGTTCACGGTCGTGGTGTTGCCGCCGGGGTCGCGAAAGTCGGCGGTGTTCGCGGCAATCACCGGGCCTCTGCTGGCGGCTGAATCGGCGCTGGTGGAGCGGACCAAGCCCGCGATCGTCGAGGCCGAGTTGGCGGCGCGGGTGGCGGGGAAGGCCGCTGACAAGGCGGCGCATGCTGCGGCGAACGCGGATGCGTCGGCGCGGGATGCGTTGCTGGCCGAGGCGTCGGCCGCCGCGATGCAGGCCGAAGCGGTCACGGTGCCGAGCCTGCCTCAGCTTGTCGCGGACGACGTGACCAGCGAGGCTGCCGCGCAGTTGCTCGCGGACCAGGGCGGGCGGCTGGCGGTGCTATCGCCGGAAGGTGGCATCTTCGCCACGATCGCCGGCCGCTACTCGGGCACGCCGAACTTGGAGGTGTTCCTCAAGGGGCACGCCGGGGACATGATGCGCGTCGGCCGGCTGTCCCGCGAGAGTCAGCACGTCGCCAAGCCCGCGCTCACGCTCGGCCTGGCCGTGCAACCGGACGTGCTGCGCGACATCGCTTCCATGCCGGGCTTTCGCGGGCTCGGACTGCTGGCACGCATCCTGTTCGCCCTGCCGGAGAACACGGTCGGCTTCCGCCGCATCGGTGCCGACCCGGTTCCGGCCGAGGTAGCCGAGGCGTACCGGGACAACCTAGGCGCCCTGGTCCTCACGCTCGCGGGGTGGACCGACCCGGCGGTCCTGCCGCTCACCGAGGATGCCAACGCCAGGGTGCTCGACATCGAGCGCGCGGTAGAGCCACGGCTTGCGCCCGGTGGTGCGTGGGGACACGTCGTGGACTGGGGCAGCAAGTACACCGGCGCCGTCGTCCGCATGGCCGGGCTGATCCACCTTGCCGAGCACCTGCGCGACGGATGGGGCAAGCCGGTGGAGGCGGAGACGATCGACCGGGCTGCACAGCTCGGTGACTACTACGCCGCTCACGCGCTGGCCGCATTCGACGACATGGGCGCCGACCAGGCCACCCGCAACGCCCGGCACGTGCTTGCGTGGATCGAGCGCACAGGATCGACGACATTCACCAAACGCGACCTGTACCGCGCCACCAAGTCCGCCACGATCCGGGCCGTTGCCGACCTGGAACCCGCGCTCGCGGTGCTCGACGCGCACGGCTACCTCCGCCAGATCGACCCGCCGGCACGACCCCGGACCGGCGGCCGGCCGCCGTCGCCAACCTTCCTCGTGAACCCGGACGTGCACCGGCCGGCCGCCACCGTCCATCCGATCCGCGACGCCCGGCGGACCGCATGAAGCCCCTGACAGAACCGACAGAACTGCCACAACCCCCGTACCGCAGAGGTTCTGTCGGTTCTGGCAGTTCTGTCACGACCGATCCGAGACGCCCCGCCCGAGAGGAACCAGCGTGCGACCGAGGCCAACCGGCCGTCCCTCACAGTCCGCTTCCCGCTCGATCTCCCGCCGTTCGGAAGGAATGCCGCTGATGCCCAAGGTCACCGACATCCGCACCGTTGCCCCGGTGCTGCCCGAGGAACTGCTCACGATCGAGGAAGCGGCGCTCCGGATCAAGATGAGCGTGCGGTACGTCCGTCGGCTGGTCGCCGAACGTCGCATCCCGTTCTACCGGCTCGGTCGCTCGGTGCGCTTCGATCCCACCGACCTGGCCGAGTTCGTCACGGCGGGCCGGGTTGAGCCGATGACGCCGGAGAGCGTGTGGCGCGGGCTGCGGGGTGTGGCCTGATGCCGGGCAAGGGAGGCCACCGCCGGTTCGGCGCGATCCGAAAGCTGCCGTCCGGCCGCTACCAGGTGCGCTACCCCGGCCCGGACGGTGTGGTGCGGCCGGGAGAGCAGACGTTCGAACGGAAGCAGGAAGCCGAGCAGTACCTGTCCATCGTCGAGTCGAAGCTGATCACCAGTGAGTGGATCGACCCGAACCGAGGCAAGATCTGGTTGCAGGACTACGCCGAGCGCTGGATCGCCGAACGGCCGAACCTGCGGCCCCGGACGGTGCACCTCTACACGTGGCTGCTCGGCAAGCACGTCACGCCGTACCTCGGGAAGGTGCCGCTGAACCGGCTGAGTACGCCGATGGTTCGGGAGTGGCGTACGAAGCTGCTCGACAACGGCGTCTCCGCCACCATGGCCGCGAAGGCGTACCGGCTGCTGCGCGCGGTCCTGATGACGGCGGTCAAGGAGGACGAGTTGATCCGGGTGAACCCGTGCCGGATCAAGGGAGCAGACCAGGAGCGGCCGGCGGAACGGCCGGTGCTCACCGTCGCCCAGGTCTTCGACCTGGCGGAGAAGGTGCCGGAGCGCTACCGCGCGCTGATCCTGGTCACCACGTTCGGGTGTCTCCGGTGGGGTGAGGTGATCGCGTTGCAGCGGCGAGACATCGACCTTGAGGCGGGTACGGTGCGCGTCCGTCAGGCGTACGTGGAGCAGCGCGGCACGGGCCTGGTCCTCGGCCCGCCGAAGTCGCGGGCCGGACTTCGCACGGTCACCCTGCCGGCCGTCGTCCTGCCAAAGGTAAGGGCGCATCTCGCCGAGTTCGCGGGTGATGACCCGGACGCGTTTGTGTTCACCGGCGCGGAGGGCCGGACGATCTGGCGAGGGAACTTCAACCAGCTCGTGAAGTGGTCGGATGCCGTCGCGGCGATCGGGGCGCCGAAGCTGCACTTCCACGACCTCCGGCACACCGGGAACACGCTCGCGTCCCGCGCGCCGGGTGCGAGCCTGCGGGACCTGATGACCCGGATGGGCCACGACAGCCCGCGCGCGGCGCTGATCTACCAGCACGCCAACTCGGAGGCCGATCGGGCGATCGCCGAAGCGATCAACAAGGCGGTGCAGGCGGCTCGGCGGAAGCCGAGCAAGCGGGCGCCGAAGGCCGCTCAGGACGAGGCTGAGCCGGTCTAATGGCACGTGGATGGCACGCGGCGGATTTCTAGTCCTAGAAACACGGAAGCCCTGGTTGGGACATCTGTCCTGACCAGGGCTTTTGCCGTGGAGCGGGTGACGGGAATCGAACCCGCACTGTCAGCTTGGGAAGCTGATGTTCTGCCATTGAACTACACCCGCGTGGTGCGGCCTCACTCTACCTGGTTTGGCGATCGCCGCGCGAGCGGCTATGCCTGTGAGTCGCCTGAGGCGGCGATGACGATTTCGACGGTGGGGGCGTGGTCGCGCCAGACCTGGACGGCGGGGCGGGCGGTGGTGGTGTCGGTGGCGAGGGGGGTGGCGCCGCCTCGGCCGTGGCGGGCGAGCATGGCGACGTCGATGGTGAATTCGTAGAGGCGCCAGTCGACGTGGGGTTCGGCGCGGAGGTCGCCGGCCAGGCGAGTGATGCGGGCGGTGTCGGTGACCGGGTGGGCGTGGCCGGCGAGGTAGGCCTCGTCGTCGCTGTCCTCGGGCGGGAAGCTGTGCAGCGCGTAGCGGCCGTCGCGGTCGAGGTCGCGGCGTTTCGGGGAGTCGACGATGAAGCAGAAGAGGCCCTCGTCGGTGATGACCGGGGAGACCGGGTGGACGCGGGGGCCGCCGTCGGAGCGGACGGTGGCGAGGTAGCCAAGGCCCGGACCGTACTGCTGCATGAGGGTGCGGATGGCGGCGGCCAAACCGGGCTGTGAGGTGGCGAAAGCGGTCCAGGTAGCCATGTGACGATCCTACTCGAACACGCGTTCGAACGGCCAGCATGCGAGATAGTGTGTCCGGATGCTGCTCTCCGACCGGGACCTTGTCGCCGAGATCAAGGCCGGCACCCTCGCCCTCGATCCGTTCGAGGCCGCGCTGGTCCAGCCGTCCAGCATCGACGTGCGGCTCGATCGGCTGTTCCGGGTCTTCAACAACCACCTGTACACGCACATCGACCCCGCGGTGCAGCAGGACGACCTGACATCCGAGGTGGAGGTGCCGGCGGGTCAGCCGTTCGTGCTTCACCCGGGTGAGTTCGTGCTGGCCTCCACGCTGGAGGTGATCTCGCTGGGTGATCAGCTGGCGGGGCGGCTGGAGGGGAAGAGCAGTCTGGGGCGGCTGGGCCTGCTGACGCACTCGACGGCCGGGTTCATCGACCCGGGCTTCTCCGGGCACGTGACGCTGGAGCTGTCGAACGTGGCGAACCTGCCGATCACGCTCTGGCCGGGCATGAAGATCGGGCAGCTGTGCATCTTCCGGCTGTCGTCGCCGGCGGAGCATCCGTACGGGTCGGAGGTCTACGGCTCCCGCTACCAGGGGCAGCGCGGGCCGACGCCGAGCCGCTCGTGGCGCAACTGGCGCACCTGGCCCACGACGTAAGAAGGCCGCCCCCGTCGAGCGAGGGCGGCCCACAAGAAGACCTTAGAGCGGACTGCCGAAGCTGTGCACCGGCATCGCGTCCATCTTCATCATCCGCACCGGCTCCGCGGGGTTCGGTGCGTGCACCACCCACTCGTCACCGGCGTACATGCCGACGTGGCTGAGGTCGGCGCGGTAGAAGACGAAGTCGCCCGGCTGGAGCTCGGCGCGGCTCACCGACCGCATCAGCCCGCGCTGCGCGGCCGCGTTGTGCGGGAACGAGATGCCGACCTGGTTGTACGCCGCGAGCATCAGGCCGGAGCAGTCGTAGGCATCCGGTCCGGCCGCACCCCAGACGTACGGTGATCCGATCTGCGCGCAGGCAAACTTGATCACGACGCCGCGCTTACCGCCGGGGTACTCGTAGGGGCACGGCGCCGGGGCAAGCTCGCCGCCACCACCGTTGCCGTAGATCTGGAGCCGGAGCTTCTGCAGCTCGTCGACCTTGGAGTTGATCTCCTTGGTCTTCTTGGCCAGCTCCGCCTCCTGCTTGGTGAGGTCGGCGACGAGCGCGTCAAGCGGCGCCTTCTCCGCCTCCAGCTGCTCCTTCAGCGCGACCACCTCGGCGATCTCCCGGCCCTGGGTACGGGCGAAGTGATCGAGGAGTTCGAGCTGGTTGGTGAGCGTGGTCGGCGAGCCGGTCACCAGGATCGAGCCGAGCGTGCTGGCGGGGCCGGTCTTGTACTCCTCCGCCGCGATCACGCCGACCCGGTTCATGACCTGGTCGACCTCGGCCTGCAACGGTTTGATCTTGGCGCCGAGCACCTCGGCCTGCTTCTTTTTCTTCTGCAGCTCCTGGCGGGTGGAGTTGTGCTTCTCGACCGTGGGCTCGAGCTGGGTCCACGCCTCATCGATCTGCTTCTCCACCTCGGTCACGCTCGGCTCCGCGTGGGCGGCGGTGCCGCCGAGCGTGACCACCAGCGCAGTGGTCAGCGCGCACATGGCGCCGACGAGGACGGACCGGTTTCGGAGTGCGGCAATGCCTGCCACCGAAGTGTGTGCTCCCTTGTGTCCCTGACCGCCTACCGGGTTAGCTGACGGGTTCGGGCGGGTGAGGGCCGGTGCAGTAGCGCCCACCACAGGGTCATCGCCCTACCGCCGGCCGCGGCCGGCGGATTCACCCCGAGTGCTGATTGGGTCCCCGGTTCATCGGGTGGATGATTCGGCGGTGTCAGGCTCGCGGCGACCGCTGATGATCGCGCGTCATCGAGCCCGGCGAACCCCAAGATTAGAGAGGCAAAACGGACACCGCAAGCGGATCTAGCCCAAAAATCGGTACGTGAAAGGGTGGTCGCCGTACGTCACGTCAATTGATCGCCACATATACATCGTCCACCTGACCGGCATATTGATCGTTGTTGGCGGTCACGCTCTTACCGCCGATTCGCAGCGGCTCGGTATTCGCGATGGACAGCCGGGCCGGCAGCTTCGTCGTGCCGCGCGCCACGCCGTCCACCGTGATCGACAGGGCGCCACCGGCGCGCGTGCAGCCGACCGCGTGCCAGCGCCCGTCGGCCACCCGGACCGGCGCGATCACCCGGTAGATCCGGGCCGGGCTGGCCACCACGCAGCTGGGCCGGCCGTCCAGCCCGTCGACCTGCAGCTTGTACTGGGTGCCGCCGCCGACCGAGAAGCCCTTCTGCACCACGTTCGCGCCGTCCGCGGTGTCGGTGGGCCGCATCAGCACGGACGCGCCGTAGCGCAGGCGCCTGGTCCCGGGGTTGAGCGTGGCCGGGTCGCCGCCCTCCAGGATCGCGCGCGGGCAGTTCTGCGGCAGCGCGGTGCAGCGGGCCGGGAAGGTCGCGGCCCAGCCGGCGCCGTGCCGGGTCAGCCGGAGCGCGCCACCGGCCGCGGTGCGCGCCCGCATGCCGTATCGGCCGGTGACGTCCAGGAACTGCCGGCCGGCGCCGCCGTCGAACGTGTACCGCACCGAGACCGGGCCCGGCGCGATCCGCGCCACCTCGGTGGAGGCCGACGGCACCACCTCGATCCCGCCATCGTCCACGAAGGGTTCCGGCGCCGCGGCCGGCTCCGAGGACACGGGCGACGGGGAGAGGGAGGGGGAAGCGGACGGAGTCGGGGCGGGGTCGCCGCCGGAAGCCACTATCGCGCCGGTGAGCAGCGCGAGCACCGCCCCTCCCACGGCGACCGCAGCCACCCGGCCCGTCAGCTTTCCCGGCATACGGCGTGTTTCGGACATTCCCCCATTGTGGGGATTGCCGGCTGCGGCACCCGGCCCATCCACCGCGGCTCACGGCAAAATCATGCAAAAGCAGGAGCCCGCACCGGTGTACGTACCGGTGCGGGCTCCCGCGCTGGACTGTGTGGCGTCAGACGTATCGGCGGAAGCCGACCACCTGCATCACGCTGATGCTGAGCACCTCGACCGACATGCCGGGCTGCGGCGCGTGCACCATCATGCCGCCGCCCAGGTAGATGCCATCGTGACTCAGGCTGCTGTTGAAGAACACCACGTCACCCGCGCGCGCCTCGGACCCGCTCACCGGCGTGCCCATGTTCCACTGGGAGACCGTGCTGTGCGGCAGGCCGACACCGGCCGCGCTGTGCGCGAAGGCGACCAGGCCGGAGCAGTCGAACGAGCCGGGTCCGGCCGCACCGAACACGTACGGCTTGCCGAGCTGCGCGCAGGCGGTCGCCACCACGATCGCGGCCGCACCGGTCGCGCCGCTGGCCGAGCAGGAACCGCCACCGGAGGTGCTGCCGCTGCTGGGGACGTTGGCCACCGAGCCGTACGCCTCCTCCTGCAGCTTCTCCAGCTCCTCGATCTCCTTCTCGACCGCGGCCTTCTTGGTCGCGAGTTCCTTCTCCCGCTTCTCCTGCTCGGAGACGACCTTGTCGAGCTCGGCCTTCTGCTTGTCCATCTCGGCGCGGGCGTCGGCCACGGCCTCGATGTCCGCCCGCTCGCCCGCGGCCAGCCGGTCCAGGTAGACGAGCTGGTCGGTCAGCGCGGTCGGCGAGCTGGTCCGCAGGATCGAGTTGAGACCGGACGCGGGGCCCTCCCGGTACGACCGGTTGGCGATCACGCCGACCTTGTCGACCGCGATCTTCATCTGGTCGTTGAGCGGCTTCATCTTCGCTTCGAGCTCGGACCGCTTCTTCTGGTTGCCCTTGAGGTCACTGCGGACCTTGTTGTGCTCCTCGATCATCGGCTCGAGCTCGCCCCACTTCTCGTCCATCTGAGCCTCGATCTGCGCGAGGGTGGGCTCAGCGTGAGCGGGGGCGGACAGCAGCGTCAGGCTGAACAGCACAGCCGCGCCGGCCGAGAGGAATGCGCGCGTCAGCACGCGATGGGGACGCAACGAGAGCCTTGGCGTCACCGGGGCTCGCCTCCGAGGGGGGTGAGAGGTCTGCCGGACCGGATTGGATAGTGCCGGCGGAGTAACGGATCCTCACCTTAGGACGTTTACGCGTCCGTTATCAACCCAATGGCGAATACCAATTCGTACCGCACTCGTACCACCACTAATCGTTACGCTAAATCGCCACCAACCACCGCAGTAAGCACATCGTCCAGCGTCAGAATTCCAAGTGGCGCACGACCGTCGCTGACCAGCACCATGTGTTTCCGTTCGCGCCGCATCCCGATCAGCAGATCCGCGAGGGTACGGTCCGGGGGCACCACGGCCAGCGGCCTGATCACCTCGGCCGGCACGGCACGGCGGCGCTCCTCCCCCTCGTACCCGAGGATGTCCTTGACGTGCACGAAGCCCAGCACCCGCCGCGTGGAGCGCTGCACCACCGGGAACCGCGACCACCCGGTACGGGTGGAGAGCACCTCCAGCGACGCCGGTGACACGTCCTCCGAGACCGTGACCACGCTCAGCCAGTCGCGCAGCGCGTCCGCCGCGGTCTGCCGGCCGAGCGCGAGCGCGCCGGTGATCCGCGCGTGTTCCTCGTCGCCGAGCAGCCCTTCCGCCTGCGCCTGGCTGGCCAGCCCGGCCAGCTCGTCCGCGGTGAAGACGGTCTTCGCGGTGTCCGACGTCTCGATCCCCCAGAGCCGTAGCAGCTGCCGGGACGCCCACTTCATCGCCAGCAGCAGCGGTTTCGTGGCGGTGCAGAACACCAGCATCGCCGGGCCGAGCCAGAGGGCGGCCGGTTCCGGTCCGGCCAGCGTGATGTTCTTCGGGACCATCTCGCCGAGCACCGTGTGCAGGCCGACGACCAGGCCGAGCGCGATCGTGAACGCGATGGGATGCACGGCCGGCTCCGGCACGTGCACCGCGTGGAACGGCACCTCGAGGTAGTGCGCGATGGCCGGCTCCGCGATCGCGCCGAGGCCGAGCGAGCAGATCGTGACGCCGAGCTGGGCCCCGGCGATCATGAGCGGGATCTGGTTCATCGCGGCCAGCGCGAGGCGGGCCTGTGCGGACGTCTCGGCCAGCGGTTCCAGCACGGTGGGCCGGGAGGCGATCAGCGCGAACTCGCCGCCGACGAAGAACGCGTTGCCGAGCAGGAGCAGCACGGTCAGACCGATCTCAAGCATCCGGCGTCACGATCCTGACCTGCTCGATCCGGTGCCGTTCCACCGAGACGACGGTGAACTCCCAGCCGTCCGTGCGGACCGTCTCACCCGGCACCGGGATGTGGCCGAGCCGGGCCATCAGGAAACCGCCGAGCGTCTCGTACGGCCCTTCCGGTAATCGGAAGCCGGTCTGCTCCAGCAGCTCGTCCTCCCGCAGCACGCCGTCGACCAGGAGTTTCCGCTCGTCGCCGGGCGGGTCCGGGGTCAGTTCCGCCACGTCGTGCTCGTCCGCGATCTCGCCGACCAGCTCCTCGACCAGGTCCTCGACCGTGACCACGCCGTCGGTGCCGCCGTACTCGTCGACCACGATCGCCAGGTCCGCGTTGCCGGCCCGCAGCGCCGCGAGCACGCCGTCCAGGTCCAGGCTCTCCGGGACCAGCACCGGTTCGCGCGCGACCGCACCGACCGTGGTGCCGGCACGCCGGTGCAGCGGCACGCCGAGCGCGTCCGGCACCCCGGCCACACCGGTGATCTGGTCGAGCGTCCGCTCGTACACCGGGAAGCGGGTGCGCCCGGTCTCCCGGGCCAGCGTGATCAGCTCCGCGACCGTGTCGGTGGCCCGCAGCGCCACCACGTCCACCCGCGGCGTCATCGCCTCGGCCGCGCGCTTGTCCGCGAACCGGATCGTGCGCCGCAACAGCGCCGCGGTCTCGGCCGACACCTCGCCCGCGTTCGCCGAGATGGTGGCCAGCAGGCCCAGCTCGTCCGGCGAGCGCGCGCTGGCCAGCTCCTCCTGCGGCTCGACGCCGAAGCCGCGGACCACCCGGTTCGCGGCGCCGTTGAGCGCGCGGATCAGCCAGCCGAAGAGCACGGTGAAGACGCGCATCGGCGCGGCGGTGAGCAGCGCGGCGCGCATCGGCCGGGCCAGCGCCGCGTTCTTCGGCACCAGCTCGCCGAAGAGCATCGAGAAGAGCGTGGCGACCACGAGCGCGAGGAGCGGCGCGACCGCCTCCACCCGCGGGCCGAGCAGCGGGCGCAGCGCCGGGTCGATCAGGTTCGCCAGCGCGGGCTCGGCGAGGTAGCCGGTGAGCAACGCCGTGATCGTGATGCCCAGCTGCGCGCCGGAGAGCTGGAAGGAGAGTTCGTGCAGTGCCGCGCGTACGCCCCGGGCGCCGCGGTCCCCGGCGTCGGCCCGTCGCTCGATCTCCACCCGGTCCACCGTGACCAGGCCGAACTCCGCGGCCACGAAGAACGCGTTGCCGGCGGTCAGCAGAGCGAAGATGACCAGCGGCAGCAGTGTGGTGAGTAGGAGCCCGTCGATGATCGATTCACCTCGGCCTTATCCTGCCGCACATCACCGCGGCACCTGGGGTAGATCCTTGTCTTCCCCAGGTGCCGCGGTAAAGCATCAAAGCTCAAACCTTACGCAGACGGTACGTTGTCCGCCTTGATCGATCGGAGCAGCACGGTGGCCACGTCGACGACCTCGACGTCCTCGTGCTTGCCCTTCGCGTTCACGCCGTCGCCGAGCATCGTGTAGCAGAACGGGCAGCCGACCGCGATCGTCTGTGCGTTCGTGGCCAGCGCCTCCTCCGTACGCTCGATGTTGATCCGCTTGCCGATCTTCTCCTCCATCCACATGCGCGCGCCGCCGGCGCCGCAGCAGAAGGAGCGTTCCTGGTTGCGCGACATCTCCGTCAGGCCGTCCTTGACGGCGGATCCCAGCACCTCACGCGGCGGCGCGAAGACCCGGTTGTGCCGGCCCAGGTAGCACGGGTCGTGGTAGGTGACGCCACCGTCGAGCTGGTTCACCGGCGTCAGCTTGCCGGTGGCGACCAGGTGGCTGAGCAGCTCGGTGTGGTGCACGACCTCGACCTCCAGGCCGAGGTCCTTGTACTCGTTGCCGAGCGTGTTGAAGCAGTGCGGGCAGGTGGCGACGATCTTCTTGACGTTCGCCTCCTTCAGCGTCTCCACGTTCTGCTGGGCGAGCATCTGGTAGATGAACTCGTTGCCGATCCGCCGCGCCGGGTCGCCGGAGCAGGTCTCGCCCTCGCCCAGGATCGCGAAGTCGACGCCGGCCTCGTGCAGCAGCGTCGCGACCGCGCGGGTGGTCTTCTTCGCCTTGTCCTCGAACGCACCGGCGCAGCCGACCCAGAACAGGTACTCGAAGTCCTCGTCGCCACCGGCCCGCTTGATCTCGAAGTCCAGACCCTTGGTCCAGTCCTCACGGGTGTTCTGCGGCGAGCCCCAGGGGTTGCCCTTGTTCTCCAGGTTGCGCAGCATGACGCCGGCCTCGGACGGGAAGTTCGACTCGATCAGCACCTGGTACCGGCGCATGTCGACGATGTGGTCCACGTGCTCGATGTCGACCGGGCACTGCTCGACGCAGGCGCCGCAGGTGGTGCAGGACCAGAGCACGTCCGGGTCGATCACGCCCATCTCGGCCTCGGTGCCGATCAGCGGCCGGTTGCCCTCCGCGACCGCGAGCACGTCCATGTGCGCGAGCTGGGCCTCGGTGGCCTTCTCCTCGCCGGTCAGGTCCTTGCCGCCGCCGGCCAGCAGGTAGGGCGCCTTCGCGTACGCGTGGTCGCGCAGCGACAGGATCATCAGCTTCGGCGAGAGCGGCTTGCCGGTGTTCCACGCCGGGCACTGCGACTGGCAGCGGCCGCACTCGGTGCAGGTGGAGAAGTCGAGCAGGCCCTTCCAGGTGAACTGCTCGACCTGGGCGACGCCGAACTGGTCCTTCTCCGGGTCCGCCTCCTCGAAGTCGAGCGGCTTGCCCTCGCTGGTCATCGGCTTGAGCGGGCCGAGGCCGGACCCGGCCGCCTTGGCCGGCTCGCGCTTGAACCAGATGTTCGGGAACGCCAGGAACCGGTGCCAGGCGACGCCCATCGTCACGTTCAGGGAGATCACGATGAGCCAGGTCATCGAGATCATGATCTTGACCATCGCGGCGACGCTGGCGCCGGACTCCCAGGCCGGCAGCACCGAGCCGACCGCGTGACTGAGCGGCGCGGCCCAGACCGGGTAGGCGAAGTGATCGGTCGCGACCTTGAAGCCGCGGATCAGGAAACCGAAGATCAGGACCAGTAGCACGATCCACTCGACGAAGTAGCCCTGCCACATCGTGGAGCCGGTGAAGCGGGAGCGGCCGCCGGGGCGGGTCGGCCGGTTCGCCAGGCGCACGGCCATCAGGTAGACGATGCCGGCGATACCGAGAATGCCGATCCACTCGGTCGCGAAGCCGAAGACCAGCCAGTGCCCGATGATCGGCAGCTCGCCGGTCGGCGTGACGACCTCGAAGTACGCCTCGACCACCAGCAGGAAGAGGACCAGGAAGCCGACCATCACGAACCAGTGCGCGGCGCCGATCAGGCTCCACTTGAACATCCGGGTATGACCGGCGGTCTCCTTGAGCATGACCACGGTCCGGCTCAGCGGGTCGGAGAACCGTTCCGGCGCCGGTTGCCCGAGCCGGATCACCTGAACGATCTGGCGGACCGCGCGGACCGCCAGGACGACGGCGACGGCCGTGATGGCGAAGGCGACGATCGTCGTCGCGATCTGGACGCTGCCCATGCGAAGGCCTCCCGGGGCTGCTGCGAACGGCTGCAGTCTCTCAGCAGCCTACGCGCCCGATTACCCGCGAGTAACTACAGGCGCGCCGTAACGTGAAGCATCTCGCAGCCCATGACCCACGGCTCAATCGGGATCACCCTAAGCGGCCCGCGCGCGGGAAACCGCCCAACCGCCGCCCGGCCACGCACAGCGACCGACGGAACGAGGGACCCGGGGGGCCTCCCGGGTCAGTATCGACGCTCGCGCTCCCGGTCCGCGCTTTCCGCGGACAGGGAGCGCCCAAGCGAGCGTCACCGCCAGCGAGTGAAAACGATCAGGGAGGCGACCATCGAGCCGAAGCCGACGCCGAGGTTCCAGTAACCCCAGGTCGCGACCGGGTACTGCTGGCTGGACAGGTAGTAGAGCACCAGCCACGCGATGCCGGCGATCAGCAGCGCGCAGGCGAGCGCCGGCACCCAGACCGGGCTGGGCTTGCCGGCTGCCGCACCGGTCTTCGCCGGCCCGAGATCGGCGGGCGGGGTGTAGACCTTCTTCTTGCGGACCTGCGACTTAGGCACTGCATTCTCCTGTGGTTGCCGTCTTGGATCCGGGTCGCCCGCTGACCAGGCGACCGGTGGGAGCGGCGGTGGTCCGTGGCGAACTACTGTTCGTTCGTTAGCGTAGTCAAGGCGGCGCGCTAAAGCATCGACGGGCCGCAAAGAAACTGTCACAGGTCGCGGTCCCGGGCACGGGGAGGACGAAACAGGCGTGGAGTACACCGACGACGTCCGGTCCTGGCGGCAGGTGCTCCGGCGTGCCACCGGCGCGCTGCCGCCCGGGCGCCGGGGCCGCAAACCCACCGTCTGGTCGATCGGCACGCCCGTGATCGCACTGGCCGCGGGCCTGCTGTTCACCACCAGCGCGACAACGGCGGCCGGCACCGCGCTGCGCGAGGACCGCCGCCCACAGTTGGCGCAGCTGATCGAGGACGAGCGCGACCGGGTGGAGGCCGCGGAGGAGCGGGCCGCCGCGCTGCGCGACGACGTCCGGGCCCAGACCGACGCGCAGGGATCGTCGGACGGCTCGGTCAAGGCACAGAACGACCGCGCCGGCGGCTACGAGCAGCAGGCCGGCTTCACCGCGCTGGGCGGGCCCGGCATGCGTGTGGTGCTGGACGACGCACCGCAGACCGACGCCACGAACGGTGCCACCAACGACGACCTCGTGGTGCACCAGGGCGACGTACAGGCCGTGGTCAACGCGATGTGGGCCGGTGGCGCCGAGGCGATGTCGATTATGGGAGTTCGGGTCATCTCGACCAGCGCGGTACGCTGTGTCGGCAACACACTGCTTCTCCACGGGCGGAACTACTCGCCGCCCTTCGAGATCATCGCGATCGGCGATCCGGAGTCGATGCGGGCGTCCCTCGCGTCGTCGTCCGGGGTCCAGGCCTTCCGCCAGGCGGTGGCCGATTACGGGCTGGGTTATCGAGAGACCGTGGAAGGGAACACCACCGTGCCGGCGTATGACGGATCCACCGCCCTGCGCACCGCGGATGTCCCCGGGTGACCCCGATGAACAGCGACAAGCCGCCGTCCGGGCGCCGCGGCCAGCCCGCGACGTACGCCGCGAGCACCTACTCACCCACGCCCGCCGAGCCGGAACCGCCCGCCGCACCGGTGACTCCGCCGGCCGGGGAGAGCACCGCGATAATCCCGCGGGTCTACGGTGGCACCGCGCCGAACCCGCCCGCTCGCCGGCCGTCGCCGTTCCCGAAGGACCCGCGCGCCGCTCAGCCCGGCGCATACGGCACGAACAGCGACACGCAAACCACGGCGCCCCTGCCGGCCCACCCGGCCGGTCCGCGCCCGCCCACGATGTCACCGCGGCAGGCCACGCCGCCGCTGGACACGACCACGGCCCGGCCCAAGGTCTCCCCGCCGCTCTCCGACCAGACCGCGCAGCTGCCGGCCGCGGCCCCGGCCCGACCGCACCGGTCCGCGCCCGCCGCACCGGCGTCACCGATCGCGGAGCCCACGATGATGATGGGCGCGATACTCGGCGACTCCAAGCGACCGCGTACGGAGGAGCCGCCGGCGCCCGAGGGCGGTGGCAAGCACGCCGAGAACAAGATCCCCCGCGGCGCCAAGGTCGTGCGGCTGCGCGCGGAGCGGGTCGAGGACGGCTACAAGAGCGTCTACTCCGAGCTGACCCGGCCCACCTGGTTCACCCGAACCATGGCGGTCGTGCGCGGGGCCGGTGAAGTCATGATCACCTTCGGCCTGATCGTGCTGCTCTTCGCGGCGTACGAGGTCTGGGGCTCCGGCGCGGTCGTCGACGCGCACCAGAGCGACCTGGACGAGCAGCTCAGCCAGGCGTGGGACAACGCGCCCACGGTCGGCCCGACGCCGACCGTCTCCGCCGAGGCGGCGCCGGACGGGCCGGTCGGCCGGCTCTACATCCCCCGGCTCGACAAGCGGTGGGTGGTCAACCAGGGCGTCACCCCGGAGGACATCCGGTACGCGCCCGGCCACTACCCGAACAGCGCGATGCCCGGCGAGGTCGGCAACTTCTCCGTCGCCGGGCACCGCAACCGGGCCACGTTCTGGGCGCTGGACGAGCTGGTCGAGGGCGATCCGATCGTGGTCGAGACCAAGGACTCCTGGTACATCTACCAGGTCACGATGGAGCACATCGTGAAGCCGAACCAGGTCGAGGTGGTCGCGCCGGTGCCGAACCAGCCCGGCGCCGAGCCGACCAAGCGCATGCTCACGCTGACCACCTGCAACCCGAAGCTGGACAACTACGAGCGGCTGATCATCCACGCGGAGCTGAGCAGTCAGGAGCCGCGCGTGCCCGGCGAGAAGCCCTCGGTCCTGGAGTAGTCACATGTACGCGTGGATCTGGCGCAAGCTGCCGTTCGGCACGCCCGGCAAGATAACCGGCTCGCTGCTGATCACCGGCGTGCTGGTGGCGCTGCTCTGGTACGTGGTCTTCCCTTGGGCCGAGCCGATCCTGCCGTTCGACGACGTGCAGGTCGGCGACGACTTCGGCACCACGACGCACGCACCGGCCGGCGGCGGGGACGGCACACCCGCGCCCGGCGACGGCCACGACGTGCCCTACGACACCACCACCAACAACCCCGAGCCGACGGCGAGCTGACGATGCGCATTCTCGTGATCGACAACTACGACTCGTTCGTGTTCAACCTCGTGCAGTACCTCGGCCAGCTGGGCGCGGAGTGCGAGGTGCGGCGCAACGACGAGATCGACGTCGCGGACGTCGGCCGGTCCGGCGCCGCCGGGGTCCTGCTCTCCCCCGGCCCGGGTACGCCCGAGCGCGCCGGGATCATGATGGACGTGATCAGGGCGTACGCCGGGAAGATCCCGCTCTTCGGCGTCTGCCTCGGCCACCAGGCGATCGGCGCCGCGTTCGGCGCCACCGTGACGCACGCGCCGGAGCTGCTGCACGGCAAGACGTCGCTGGTCTCGCACAAGGGTGACGGCGTGCTGGCCGGCCTGCCCGACCCGTTCACCGCGACCCGGTACCACTCGCTGGCCGTCGTGCCGGAGACACTGCCGGACGAGATCGAGGTGACCGGCACGACCGAGACCGGCGTGGTGATGGCGATGCGGCACCGCACGCTGCCGGTCGAGGGTGTGCAGTTCCACCCCGAGTCGGTGCTCACCGAGGGCGGCCACACCATGCTGGCCAACTGGCTCGCCGCATGCGGCCTGTCCTCGGCCCTGGAGCGCGCGCCCGAGCTGGCCGCGGAGGCGGAGAACCGCCGCCTGGGCGCGTTCGTCTGATTCGCGCCGCACCTCGCGGAAACGGCCGAGGGCCGTGACCTCCATGGTCACGGCCCTCGTTCGTACGGTGTGTCAGTCCGCCTCGCCGGTCGGTGAGGCCGGCGGCGGCGTGGTCGGGCTGTTGTTCCCGGGCCCACCCGGTTCCTCGGACTCGTCCGGGCCGGCCGTCGTCGGGTTCGCCTGCGGTTCCTGCGGCACGGTGATCGTGATCCGCACGCGGCTGCCCTTCTCCGCCTGGCTGCCACCGTTCGGGCTCTGGTCGGCCACGACCGGTGCGGTACCGGCCGGAACGGACTGCCCCGGCACCTCTTCCACGGTGAAGCCGGCCTGCTCCAGTACCGCGCGTGCCGCGGCCGGGGACTGCCCGGTCACGTTCGGCACCTCGGCCATGTTGCCGCGGGAGACCTCCACCACGATCGTGGTGCCCTTCGGCACCGAGTCGCCCACCTTGTCGACCTTCACGACCTGACCCTCCGGGGCCGTGCCGTTCACGTCCCGGCGCTCGGGCTCCAGGCCCGCGTCGGTCAGCTCCTTCTGGGCCGCGTCCCACTGGGTGCCGACCAGGTTCGGCACCTGCACGGTGTCCTTCTCCGCGCACATGGTGAGCGTGACCGTGGAGCCCCGGTCGGCCGTGGCGTCGGCCTCCGGGTTCTGCTTCACGACCTGGCCGACCGTGCAGTTGTCGGTCTGCGGCTTCGGGTCGTAGGCGGGCACGAAACCGTCGTCCCGCAGCGCCTTCTCCGCGTCGTCCTTCGACATCCCGACGACGGAGCTGACCTGCAGAGTCGTCGGTTCCTCGCTCTGGTCCGGCCGGAACGCGATCCAGGCGATCAGGCCGATCACCACCAGCACCGCGAGCGCGCTCAGGCCGGCGACGACCCAGGCCGACGACTCCTTCTGCGCCGGGCGCGGCGGCACGCCGCCACCCTGCGGGATGGTCCGGGTCGCGCCGGTCATGCCGGAGGTGGCGCCGAGGTACTGCGTCTCGTCCTCGCGCATCACCGGCGTGGCCATCACCGGCCGGCCGGTGGCGGCGCGCAGCAGGTCCGCGCGCATCTCGCCGGCGCTCTGGTAGCGGTTCGCCGGGTTCTTCGACAGCGCCTTGAGCGCGATCGCGTCCAGGTCCGGGCCGGCCTCCGGGTTGAGGTCGCTCGGCGTCGGCGGCTCCTCTCGGACGTGCTGGTAGGCGACACTGACCGGGCTGTCGCCGACGAACGGCGGGTGGCCCACGACCAGCTCGAACAGCACACAGCCGGCCGCGTAGACGTCGGACCGGGCGTCGACCGGCTCGCCGCGCGCCTGCTCCGGGGAGAGGTATTGCGCGGTGCCGATGACCGCGCTGGTCTGCGTCATCGTGGTGGCGCCACTGGCCAGGGCCCGGGCGATACCGAAGTCCATGACCTTGACCTGGCCGGTCTGGGTCACCATCACGTTGCCGGGCTTGATATCGCGGTGGATGATGCCGTGCCGGTGGCTGAACTCGAGCGCGGCGCAGATGTCCGCCATGATCTCGAAGGCGCGGCGCGGCTGCAGACGGCCCTCGGCCGTCAGCACCTCCTTCAGAGTCCGCCCGTTGACGTACTCCATGACGATGAACGGCAGCTTCTCACCGGTGGGGGCGATCTCCTCGCCGGTGTCGTAGACCGCCACGATCGCGGGGTGGTTCAGGGCGGCGGCGTTCTGCGCCTCCCTGCTGAAACGCATCTGGAAGGTGTTGTCGCGGGCGAGATCCGTCCGGAGCATCTTGATCGCGACGTCCCGGCCGAGCCGGAGGTCGCGGCCTTGGTGCACCTCGGCCATACCGCCATAGCCGAGCAGCTCGCCGACCTGGTACCTGCCGTTCAGCAGGCGGGCCTGCGCAGTCATCTCGTCTGTCGTCCTTCGGTCATGGGGAGCTCGTTCGTCCCCGGCGCCGGCTCGCCGCCGGCCTGGTCGTTGAACACATGCGGGACCGGTCGATCATTCTCGATCGCCCGGTCCGGGTCAATTCGCTCATCCCGACGGTACGACGCGGCCGGAAGAATGTCAGTTCCAGCCGCCGTGACGACCCTCGTCACACCCGGCGGAGTGCCGAGCGCGGTGGGGTTGTTCCGGCCGGCCAACCAGGCGATGACCCCCGCGCAGAGCAGCACCAGCAGGCCGAGCACGATCGCGAGCACGATCAGCACCTGCCGGCTGGTCGAGCCGCCGGCCGGCGGTGGGTACATCGGCGCGTAGTGCGGGACCTGCTGCGGCGCCCCGATCGGCGGCGGCACGGTCGCCGCCGCCCGGTACGGCGCCGCCGGCCCACTGGACACCGGCTGACCGCTGATCGGCGGTGCCATGCCCTGCTGCGGCCCGGGCACACCCGGCAGTGGACCCGGCACGCCCTGCTGGGGCACGCCGACCGCGGCCGGTGACGTCGGTGACGCCGGGCCGGTGGACGGCGGCGCGGAGACGCGGCCGGTGATCGGCGCGCCGGAGCTGGGCCGGTTCGCCGGACGGGGCGTGTTGGCCAGCGAGGCCGCGGCCTGACGTGCGGCGACGGCCATCGCGGCGGCGCTCGGGAAGCGACCGGCCGGTGCCTTGGACATGGCGCGCTCGACGATCGCGCGCGCGGCCGGCGGGATGTCGGCCGGCAACGGGCGCGGCGTGTCCCGCACGTGCCGCATCGCGATGTCCAGCGGGTTGTCGCCCTCGAACGGGCGACGGCCGGAGAGGCACTGGTACGCGACCACGCCGAGCGCGTAGACGTCCGAGGCCGGTGTGGCGGTCTCGCCCGAGGCCTGCTCCGGCGAGATGTACGCCGCGGTGCCCAGCACGGAGCCGGCCACGGTCAGCGAGCCGACCATGTCCGACCGGGCGATGCCGAAGTCGGTGAGCACCAGCGTGCCGTTCGGCCGGACCAGCAGGTTGCCGGGCTTGACGTCGCGGTGCACGATGCCCTTCTGATGGGCCGCGTGCAGCGCGTCGGCGGCCTGGGCGACCAGCGCCATGGTCCGGGCCGGGGTGAGCCGGCCGACCTTGCCGAGCGTACGGGAGAGCGCGTCGCCCTCCACGTACTCCATGACGAGGAACGCGACCTGGGTGTCGCTGCCGTAGTCGTAGATGTCGACCACGCCGGGGTGGTTGACGGTGGCCATCGTGCGCGCCTCGCCGCGGAACCGCTCCGCGAAGCCGTGCTCGTCCAGCAGCGCCGGGAGCAGGATCTTCACCGCGACGGTCCGGCCGAGCACCTCGTCGGTGCCCTTCCAGACGTCACCCATGCCGCCGCTGGCGATCCGCTCCTCCAGGCGGTAGCGACCGCCGAGCATGGCTCCGGGCGCGATCATCAGTTCCCGCCCCGCTCCGACGTGACGGCCTTGAGGATCTGACCGGCGATCCGGGTCGCCTCCGCGGAGCCGCCGTTGCCGGCCGCCTCCAGGAACACCGCGACCGCGGAGACCGGGGTGTCGCCCTTCATCGCGTAGCCGACGAACCAGCCGTGGTTGTCCGTGATGCCGTTCTGCGAGGTACCGGTCTTACCGCCGACGTCGTAGCCGTTGACCTGCGCGGACGTGGCGGTGCCGTTGTTGACCACGCTCTCCATCATGGTCTGCAGGTCGCGTGCGACGTCGCTGGAGACGGAGCGGCGCAGCTCCTCCGGGTTCACCGTGTAGTGCGTGGACGTCCGGTCCGGGCCGAGCAGCCGCTCCACCAGGTACGGCCGCATCTGTACGCCGTCGTTCGCCACCGCGGCCGCGATCATCGCGCCCTGGAGCGGCGTGATCCGCACGTCCTTCTGGCCGATCGCGGTCTGCGCCATCGCGGCCTTGTCCTCGGAGCCGTCCGCGTTGGCGACGTCGCCGACGTGGCTCGTGGCGACCGTCAGGCCGCTGTTCTCCTTGAGATTTCCGCAGGTCAGCGCCTCGTCCTCGAAGCCGAAGTCCTGTGCCTTCTTCTTGATCACGTCCCGGCCGAGCTCCACGCCGAGCCGGGAGAAGCTGGTGTTGCAGGAGACGGTCAGCGCGTCGATCAGCGAGATCTGCTGCTGCGGGCACACGTTCGCCGACGCGTTCGTGATCTCGTGGGTGGTGCCGGGCGCCACGTACGACGGGCCGGCCTCCAGCATGGTCTCCGGCGTGGAGCCGGCCTCCAGCGCCGCGGCCGAGTCGATCACCTTGAAGACCGAGCCGGGCGGCCAGGTCTCCGCCACCGCGCGGTTGAGCAGCGGCTTCGCCTTGTCGCCGTCGTAGGCGGCGAACGCGGCGTCGGTGTCCGCCTGGGTGTGGCTGGCCAGCGGCGACGGGTCGAAGCTCGGCATCGAGACCATCGCCTGGATGCCGCCGGTGGCCGGGTCGAGCGCCACCGCGGCGCCGACCTTCACGCCCAGCTTGTTCTCCTTCAGCTCCTTGTACGCCGCTTCCTGCGCCGCCTTGGAGATGGAGAGCAGCACGTTCCCGCCGGCCGCCTCCTCGCCGGTGAACATCGCGCGCACCCGGTCCGTGAAGAGCTCGTCGCTCTGCCCGGAGAGGTAGTCGTTCTCGAACCGCTCGACGGAGCTCGCGGTGCCGTAGACCGGCTTGTAGCCGGCCACGTGCGCGTAGACGTCGCCGAACGGGTACTCCCGCTGGTAGCGCAGCCGGCCGTCGGTGGACTTGCTCAGCGCCACCGCCTCCGTGCTGGTGCCGCCGGCGTGCACCTCGATGTTGCCGCGCTGCTTGTCGTACTCCACGTCGCGCAGGCGGAACGAGTTCCGCTCGTGCGTGCGGTACTCCTCGCCCTTGGCGGCCTGGACCCAGTTGAGATTCGCGAAGAGCAGACCGAACAACACCAGAATGACGATGCTGGCCTTGCGCAGGGGCGCGTTCACGGGCGGATCACCTCCGTCGGGGCGCCGTGCAGCTGCTGCGGCGCGGGCTTGCCACCGGGCGCCGTCGCGAGACCACCGCCCGAGGCGAGTGGACGGCGGGCCGCGTCCGAGATCCGGAGCAACATCGCGACCAGCATCCAGTTGGCCATCAAGGAGGAGCCTCCGGAGGAGAGGAACGGTGTCGTCTGGCCCGTCAGCGGGATCAGGCCGGTGATCCCACCGATGATGACGAAGACCTGCAAACCCAGGGTGAACGCGAGGCCACCGGCGACCAGCTTGCCGAACGAGTCCCGGACGTCCAGCGCGGCCCGGAGCCCGCGCTCGACGATGATCAGGTAGAGCATCAGCAGCGCGACCAGGCCGAAGAGGCCGATCTCCTCACCCATGCCGGCGAAGATGAAGTCGTTCTGCACCTCGGGGATGATGCCGGGGCTGCCGCCGCCCGGCCCGGCGCCGAACAGACCGCCGGTGCCGAACGCGAACAACGCCTGTACCAGCTGATAGCCGTCGCCGTCGATGTCACTGAACGGGTCGAGCCAGATCGTGGCGCGGTCGTAGAAGTTCGCGAACGGGCCGCCGACCAGCTCACCCAGGTAGTACGCGAGGAACACGCCGCCGAAGAAGAGCAGCAGACCGATGATCAGCCAGCTGGACCGCTCGGTCGCGACGTACAGCGTCACCACAAACATGCCGAAGTAGAGCAGCGCGGTGCCCAGGTCCTTGACGAACACCAGGAGCAGCAGCGACATCATCCAGACCACGAGGACCGGGCCGAGGTCGCGGCCGCGTGGGAAGTCGATGCCCAGGAACCGCTTGCTGGCCAGCGACAGCACCTCGCGCTTGCGCACCAGGTAGAACGCGAAGAACACGACCAGCGCCAGCTTGCCGAACTCTCCGGGCTGGATCGCGAACGAGCCGAACCGGATCCACAACTTGGCGCCGTTGACCTCGGAGTATTGCGCGGGCAGCACCGCCGGGATCATGATCAGGATGATGGCGCCCAGACCCAGCGTGTACGAGTAGCGCGACACGTTCCGGTGGTCGCGGATCAGCACCAGCAGCGCCGCCGCCATGATCACCGAGATCAGCGTCCAGGCCAGCTGACGTCCACCGCCGCCGGCGAACGCGCCCCGGTCCGCCGCCTCGGCCACGCCGCTCACGTCGTCCAGGTCCAGCCGGCGCAGGAAGCCCACGCCCAAGCCGTTGAGCAGCGCGGCCGCCGGGATGATGGCCGGGTCCGCGAACGGCGCGAGGAACCGGATCACCACGTGCAACGCCAGGAACACCCCGGCGAGCGCCGCGGTCGGCACCCAGAAGTCCGGGGTGATCGTGTCGAGCATGGTCGCCTCGACGGTCGCCGAGTACGCCAGCACCAGTAGCAGCGCCAGCGCCAGCAGCGCAAGCTCGCTGTTGCGGCGCTTGGTGCTGTCGATCTTGAGTCGCGGCATCTCGCCCGTTGAGGCGGGCGTGGGTGCCGGTGCTGCTGGCGCTGTCACAGTTCTTCCCTGCGGTCGATGGTGCCGGCTCAGCCGGCCGGCCGACAGCTCGCCGGGTCGGCGACCGGCGGAACGTCAGGCGCGGGTGTCTCGGCGGCGGACGTGGTCTGCGGTGCGCTCGGCGACGGTGAACCGGGCGCGCTGGTGGTCGGCGCGGCGGTCGCGGAAGCACTGCCGGACGGGGTAGCCGCCGGCGTGGCCGGTGCCGCGGAGGACGGGGCCGGGGTCGGGCTGACCGTCACCGGGGGCACGGTCACGCAGGCCGGCTTCAGGTTCGGGTTCGACGGCGAGTCGGTGGTCAACTCGTTCAGCCGACGCTCCGCGTCCGACCGGTCGTTGGCGACGATGCCCTTCTTGACCCGGTCCTGCGCGACGACGGTGAGGTCGTCGAGCGTGGCGGCGTCGCTGGTCTCCTGCACGCTGGACAGCGCGAAGCCGGCTATCTCCCCGGGCACGCCCTGGAAGACCGCGAGCCGCCCGTCGTCGGTGGCGCCCACGTAGTACTGCGACTGCGTGTACTGCCAGCCGCCCCACACGCCGCCGGCCAGCACCGCGAGCAGCGCCACCGAGAGCACGGCGGTGCGCACCGGGTGCCGGCGCGGCCCTTCCGAGGTCTCCTCGGCCGGTGCCGCCTCCGACCCGTTCTCCGAGTCGGGCGTGGCGGACCGCGGCGGGTTCAGCGCGGACGCGCGCGCGGCGGGCGTGGACGTGTCGGTGACGGCGCCGAAGCCGCGGTCACCGGCGGCCGCACCGCCGACCATCGGAGCGAGCTCCACGATGTCGCCGTCGGTGGCGTCCGCGACCACGACCGTGATGTTGTCCGGGCCGCCGCCGCGCAGCGCGAGCTGGACCAGCCGCTCGACGCACTGCTGCGGATCGACGTACTCCCGGAGCGTGTCGGCGATGGTCTCCGAGCTGACCACGGCGGAGAGCCCGTCCGAGCAGATCAGGTAGCGGTCGCCGGGCAGCACCTGGCGGACGCTGTACTCCGGGTCGATGTCCCGGCCGTCGAGCGCGCGGGTCAGCAGCGACCGCTGCGGGTGGCTGCCGGCCTCCTCGGGGCTGATCCGCCCCTCGTCGACGAGCATCTGGACGTACGTGTCGTCCTTGGTGATCTGCGAGAACTCGCCGTCGCGCAGCAGGTACGCACGGGAGTCGCCGATGTGCACCATGCCGAACTTCGAGCCCGAGAAGAGGGCGGCGGTGAGCGTGGTGCCCATGCCCTCCATCTGCGGGTTCGCGTCGACGGTGTCACGAAGCTGCTGGTTCGCTGTTTCGACGGCGTTCCGCAGAGCGTCGACCAGGGCACTGCCGGGGACGTCCTCGTCCAGCGGAGCCATCGCACCGATCACGATGTTGCTGGCGACGTCGCCGGCGGCCATGCCGCCCATGCCGTCGGCCACGGCGAGGAGCCGCGGCCCGGCATAGACGGAATCCTGGTTGCCGTCTCGAATCAGACCGCGGTCACTGCGTGCCGCGTAGCGCAGGGTCAGAGTCATGGCCGCAACTCAAGAGAAGTGCGCCCGATCTTGATCGGAACGCCCAGGGGGACGGGGGTAGGTCCAGTGACCTTAGCGCGGTCGAGATATGTCCCGTTCGTCGAGCCCATGTCCTCAAGGAACCATTGGCCGTCTCGGGGCATCAGGCGCGCGTGCCGTGCGGACGCGTAATCGTCCGTGATCACCAGCGTGGAGTCCTCGGCACGGCCGATAGTGATCGGAGCCTCACCCAGGGTGATGCGCGTGCCGGCCAGCTGACCGGCGGTGACCACCATCTGCCGCGCCGCGCGGCCACGCTTGACCTTCGCCGCGGGACGCGCCTGATTGAGGGCCGCGCCCACCCCCCGTGGCGCGGCCACCAGACGGCTGGACCGCGCGCCGGCGAAGAGGTCTCGCCGGATCACGCCGACCACCGTGAACACGAAGATCCACAGAAGGACGATCAGGCCTATCCGGGCGACAGTGAGGACGAGCTCTGGCAAGGCGCCTAGCCGTCCACGCGGAACGTCAGCGTGGTCGTCCCGAGCTGGATCATGTCGCCGGGATTCAACGCGACCGCGGAGACCCGCTGCCCGTTGACCATAGTCCCGTTCGTCGATCCGAGATCGGTCAGCACCACCTGGCTGCCGTCGAAGTCCAGCCGCGCGTGCCGGCGGGAGATGCCGACGTCCGGCAGACGCAGGTTCGCCTGGTCGCCACGGCCGATGACGGTCGAGCCGATCTGCAGCGGGTAGGTGCGGCCGTCGCCGGAGACCAGGCGGATGTTGCGCCCGCCCGGGGCACCGCCGTGCGGCGGGTAGCCACCCTGGTCGTAACCGCCCTGGTCGTAACCACCCTGCTGGCCGTAGCCACCCTGGTCGTAACCGCCACCCTGGTCGTAACCGCCACCCTGGTCGTAGCCGCCCTGCATCGGGGCGACCTCGCCACCGGTGTAGACCTCGGCCGTGACCCGGAACATGCCGGTGTCCAGACCGTCGCCGCGCTCGATCTCGACGATCACGTCGCCGTAGACGGTCCAGGCCTGCTCACCGATGAACTCGGCCTGGGACTGCGCCAGCTCCTGCGCGAGCGCAGCAGCGTACGGCGCAAGGCGACTGTGGTCGTACGGCGAGAGGTCGATCACGTACCGGTTCGGGACCAGAGTGCGCCCGCCGGCCAGGATAGCCTTGTGCGCCTCGGCCTCTCGTTGCATGGCGTTGAGGATCTCCACGGGGTGGACGACCCCCTTGAAGACCTTGGCGAAGGCCCCTTCGACCAGGCCTTCCAATCGCTTCTCGAAGCGTTGCAGCACGCTCACCGGCTCCTCCTCGGGTTCCGAGGACATGATGGTATCCGGCCGCCGCACACGCAGCTCGCGTGGCAAACGACCGCTGGTTGCCAGTCTTCATACAGGGACTGGTGGGTGCCGTGCTACTCTTCCGAGGCATCACGGGCGGAAAGCTGCTCACAGCAACAGTTTCGTGATGCGAGCCTTGGACAGCGTAGTCTGTTCGGGCACCTCACAAGAACAACGCAGCGGAGTTGTTATCGATGCTGCAGCTGATCTTGAGAGACCGGGAACCCCCCGAAGCAAAGGCCCTCGGGCCTATGCCCTAGGGTAGTTCTCAGCCACGGGGATGTGGCGGAATGGCAGACGCGCACGGTTCAGGTCCGTGTGTCCGAAAGGACGTGGGGGTTCAACTCCCCCCATCCCCACGAGAGTCCTAGGGCCCCTGTGTTCGCGGAAAGCGCGAACCGGGGGCCTCTCGTCATTCCGCCCCGGGGCCGAGCCCCGGGGGCCCCGCGTTCCGGATTCTTGCGTTCCGGCGTGGGCGGTAGTGCGTGCCGGCGTGGGCGGTAGTGCGTGCCGGCGTGGGCGTCGAGGACCAGAACACCGACAAATTCCTTCCCATCGTACGGTTGGGTGTGCCCTTTTAGGGGTGGTTTTTGGGGTTGCGTTGTGGTTTGCGAGTCGTTGGAGTTCGTGAAAGCTACGGCCTCGGCTCGTGATCGTGGGGTGTCTGGTGAGTGTTGCGCTGGTGACCGGGGCGGGAGGGCTCATCGGGTCGGAGGCGGTGCGGCACTTCGCAGGGCTGGGGCTGGATGTCGTCGGGGTGGACAACGACATGCGGGCGCAGTTTTTCGGGCGGGAGGCGTCGACCGCGTGGAACACCCGGCGGCTGGTGCGTGATCTCGGGCCGCGCTATACACACTTTGAGCTGGATATTCGCGATCGGGAAGGGCTCTCCTCGGTCTTCAAGAAGTTCGGCTCCGATGTATCGGCTGTGATTCACACCGCAGCGCAGCCGTCGCATGACTGGGCGGTTCGGGATCCGTTTACGGATTTCGATGTAAATGCGGTGGGGACGCTGAATGTTCTGCAGAATGTGCGGGAGCACTGTGAAGAGGCGGCGTTCATTCACTGCTCGACGAACAAGGTGTACGGGGACGGGGTCAACCGGCTGCCGTTCGTGGAGCTGGAGACGCGGTTCGAGCTGGCCGAGGGGCATCCGTTCGCGCGTGGCGTGACCGAGCAGATGTCCGTCGACCAGGTGCTGCACTCGGTGTTCGGGGCATCGAAGGTGGCGGCCGACGTGATGGTGCAGGAGTACGGGCGGTACTTCGGGATGCGAACCGTGGTGTTCCGCGGGGGAACATTGACCGGACCTGCGCATTCGGCCACTGAGCTGCACGGATATCTGGCTTACTTGATGCGGTGCAACATGGAGCAACGCGTCTACAAGATCTTCGGGTACAAGGGAAAAATGGTTCGTGACTCTATTCACAGTCACGACGTACTGACGGCGTTCGAGGCATTCTTTCGCGCCCCTCGATGCGGCGCCGTGTACAACCTCGGGGGCGGCCGCCGGTCCAACAGCTCGCATCTCGAGGCGTTCGCGCTGGCGGAGTCGATCACAGGGCTACCGATGCGGACGGAGTACGTGCCGGAGCACCGGATCGGTGACCACCGCTGGTGGATCGGGTCGAACGCGGCGTTCGAGCGGGACTACCCGCAGTGGCGGCAGGTCTACGACGTGCCGATGATCCTGCGGGAGATCTACGAGGCGAACGCGGACAAGTGGGTCCCGGGGTTCGTCTCATGATTGCCCGGGGCAAGCGCAACGTCCTCGGCGTACTGGTGGACGTGGTCGACTACGAGTCGGCGGTCGACCAGATCATCGAGGCGGCGCGGCAGCGGCGGCCGTTCGCACTGACCGCGCTGGCGGTGCACGGCGTGATGACCGGCGTGCTGGATCCGGCGCACAACGCGCGGCTGAACGGCTTCGACCTGGTCACGCCGGACGGACAGCCGGTGCGGTGGGCGCTCAACCTGCTGCATCAGGCCGGGCTGGCAGACCGCGTCTACGGGCCGGAACTGACGCTGCGCGTACTCGGCCGGTGCTCGGCCGAAGGACTGCCGGTCTACCTGTACGGCTCCACCGAGGACACGCTGTCGCTGCTCGTACCGGCGCTGTACCGGATGTTTCCCGGCATCCGGATCGCGGGCGTGGAGTCGTCGAAGTTCCGGCCGGTCGAGGCGGGCGAGGACGAGGAGATCGCGGCGCGGATCACGGCGTCCGGCGCGCGGCTGGTCCTGGTCGGGCTCGGCTGCCCCAGGCAGGAGGTGTTCACGTACGCGATGCGGCCGCTGCTGGACATGCCGCTGCTGGCGGTCGGCGCCGCCTTCGACTACCACGCCGGCCTGCTGCGGAACCCGCCGGCGTGGATGCAGCGCGTCGGCCTGGAGTGGTTCTGGCGGCTCGGGCTGGAACCCCGGCGGCTGTGGCGGCGCTACATCGTGCTGAACCCGGCGTACCTGGCCCGGCTCGGCGCGCAGAAGACCAGGCTGTGGGACGCGCGCCCGCCGGAACCAGCGAACGAGCGCCCGCCCACGTTCTCCATCTGAAAGCAGGGGTTCCATCCAGGGAAGCGCTTTCCTATGCTGTGGCGGCACGCCGACACCGACGGAAGGGCGCCGCCATGAAGATCGACGACGGGCTCGGCCCGGCAGACCTGCTGCCGAAGATCGAGCGGCTCTGGGCGGCCTCGGCCGCGAAGATCGAGTCGATCGAGCAGACCTGCCCGCCTGGCTCCCCCTCGCCGGTCTTCACCGTGGCGGGGCGGTACACGGCCCGCGGCTGGACCGAGTGGACCCAGGGCTTTCAGTACGGCTCCGCAATCCTCCAGTTCGACGCGACCGGCGACGAGCGGTTCCTGACCATCGGCCGGGACGCCACCGTGAACGTGATGGCCGGGCACGTCAGCCACATCGGTGTGCACGACCACGGGTTCAACAACGTCAGCACGTACGGCAACCTGTGGCGGCTGGCGAACGAGGGCCGGATCGACGCCGGCGACCGGAACTTCCACGAGCTGGCCCTGAAGATCACCGGTGCGGTGCAGGCAGCCCGCTGGCAGCGCACACAGGACGGCACCGGCTACATCTACTCGTTCAACGGGCCGCAGTCGCTGTTCGTGGACACCATCCGGTCGTGCCGCGCGCTGGCCGTCTCGCACCTGCTCGGGCACGCGCTGATGGGCGAGCACGACGAGAGAATCTCGCTGCTCGGCCGGATCGTCGAGCACGCGCGTAACACCGCCCGATTCAACATCTGGTACGGCGAGGGCCGCGACTTCTACGACGTCCGCGGCCGCACCGCGCACGAGTCGCTGTTCAACGTGAACGACGGTCACTACCGCGCGCCGAGCTCGCAGCAGGGCTACTCCCCGTTCAGCACCTGGACGCGCGGCCTGGCCTGGGCGATGCTCGGCTACCCGGAGCAGCTGGAGTTCCTCTCGACGGTCTCCGACGACGAGCTGGAGGCATTCGGCGGGCGCGCGGAGATCACCGCGATGATGCTCGACGCGGCCACCGCGACCTGCGACTTCTACCTGGAGCACACGCCGGTCGACGGCATCCCGTACTGGGACACCGGCGCGCCCGGCCTCGTCCACCTCGGCGACTACCTGGGGCGGCCGGCCGACCCGTACAACGCGCACGAGCCGGTCGACTCGTCCGCGGCCGCGATCGGCGCTCAGGGCCTGCTCCGGCTGGGCCGCTACCTGAGCGCGAACGGGCGCGTGGCGGACGGCCGGACGTACTGGCAGGCCGGGCTCACCGTGGCGAACGCGCTGTTCGCGGAGGCGTACCTGTCCACCGATCCGGCACACCAGGGCCTGATCCTGCACTCGGTCTACCACCGGCCGAACGGCTGGGACCACGTGGCGCAGGGGCAGCGCGTACCGAACGGCGAGTCCAGCATGTGGGGCGACTACCACGCCCGTGAGCTGGCCCTCTACCTCCAGCGCGTCGCCCGCGACGACCCTTACCACACCTTCTTCGGGGGTACGCGATGATCGCGCTCGTCACCGGTGGCTCCCGCGGCATCGGCCGTGGCATCGTGCTCTCCCTGGCCCGGGCCGGGTACGACGTGGTGGTCAACTACGCCGGCAACGTGGACGCCGCGAAGGAGGTCGCCGCGGAGGTGGAGGCGCTCGGCCGGCGCGCACTGATCGTGCAGGCCGACGTCTCGGTG
This sequence comes from Catenuloplanes indicus, assembly GCF_030813715.1. Lineage (NCBI taxonomy): Bacteria > Bacillati > Actinomycetota > Actinomycetes > Micromonosporales > Micromonosporaceae > Catenuloplanes > Catenuloplanes indicus. Next base: position 4,967,644 of record NZ_JAUSUZ010000001.1, on the reverse strand, counting down.
GCCGCGGACCGGGAGCGGCTGCTGGCCGAGTCCTACGCCGCGTTCGGCCGGCTGGACCTGCTGGTCAGCAACGCGGGCGTGGCGCCGACCGTGCGGGCGGACATCCTGGAGGCGGACGAGGAATCGTTCGACCGGGTGCTCGGCATCAACCTCAAGGGCCCGTACTTCCTGATCCAGTCCGCCGCCAACCGCATGATCGCGCAGCCGGAGGGCGAGACCCGCCCGAAAATCGTGATCATCTCATCGAACAGCGCGTACACCGCGAGCGTGAACCGCGGCGACTACTGCGTGTCGAAGGCCGGCCTCGGGATGGTCACGCAGCTGTTCGCGGCGCGGCTGGCCGAGCACGGGATCAACGTCTACGAGATCCGCCCCGGCATCATCGCCACGGACATGACCGGCGCGGTCACCGCGAAGTACGACGATCTGATCTTCAACCGGGGTATCCAGCCGATCCGCCGCTGGGGCCGGCCGGACGACGTGGCCCGCGCGGTCGTCGCCGTCGCCACCGATTTGCTGCCGCACAGCACCGGCGAGGTGATCAACGTGGACGGCGGCTTCCACCTGAAGACGCTCTGATCAGGGGCAGCCGCTGGGGTGGCGGATGGCGGCGGGGATCGCGGCCATCCGCACCAGCACCTGGCGCGGGTCGCGCGGGTTGCCGACGTCGTCGAGACGCACGCCGCGCACGAAGACCCACAGCCCGTCCGGCAGGCGCTGGACGTGCATCACGTCGTCAACCAGCAGCGTGAGGCCGCCCGCGCCGAACTTGTAGTCCCCCTCGGCGAGGGCCAGCACGTCACCGCACTGCACCGCGGCACCTGGCTCCACATCGACAAGACTGCCCCCGCCAGACCCAAAAATGCAACTCCCAGTTTTGTGGGTGTTGCATTCGCGGTGGAGGAAGACGGGGTCCCGGGCACAACGAGGTGCGCGGGACCCCGGCCGACCCTCCCCAGGCCGGTCCCTGCCGCGCCGCACTGGGCGCGAAACCTGTCCCGGCAGGTTATGGCGCCGCACCCCTCGATCGCTAGATCCGAAATAGTCGGATATTTCGCGCTGCCCCTACGGGTAGCGGACCAGGGCACGTCCCGGATTCGCTGCGCGTCGATGTGGGTAACGCTGAGCGTCATGACCGAAGCCGTGCACCTCGGGGCCATGCTCGCTCTCGCCGCCGTCTGGCTCACCGCCGGCGTCCTGGCCGACGGCCTGCCCGACGCGCCGTCCGCCCGCGCACTGCGGCAGCGGTCCGGCGCGGTGCTCGCGCTCGCCACCAGCGGCCTCGCCGTCCTGATCGCGCTGGCCCTGATACCGGCCCCCGAGTGGTCCCCGGCCACGCCCGGCACGGTCGACCCACGCCTGCTCTCGGTGCTCCTCCCGCTGATCCCGGCCGTCTTCGCCGCCGGCTTCACGCTGCGCCGCGTCGCCCGGATCCGCACCGCCACGTCCGCGTTCACCTCGGCACCCGGCGTCCCCCTGCCGCCCGCACTGCGTGCCGGCGCCGCCCACCCACTGCTCGCGATCCCGCTGCAGGCCACCGCCCTGGCCGCCGCACTCGCCTCCGCCGTCACCGCCACGCTGGCCACCGGCTGGCTCGACCCGGCCGGCTCCGGCGCGATCGCCATCCTCATCACCGGCCTGACGCTCGCCACCCTCGTCCTCGCCGTCCGCCACGCCCTGCGCCACAGCCGCCTCGCCGAGGGCGCGATAACGGTCCGCCGCGCCTCCACCGCTGCCCTCAGCCGCTGACCCAAACCCCAGATCTTCCCGCTCCCGGCGTAGTGCGGCCCGCATGCTCCCGCGGGCACCGGTCGGCCGCAGGCGGCCTCCCTTCCGGTCCCGCATCGGCAAGACCAAAACCAGCCGGCCCGAACACCCGCACAGCGACGCACCGAAAGCGCCGCCCCTACGTTCTCCAGCTATCCCCCACCCGCCTTATTCCGAATGTCGGGCGCGCGGCGCCCGCGGACGGCACTCCCCCACCCCCAGCACCAAAACCACGCCACCCGAACCACAGACGCGAACACACGCGGCCCGGTCACGCGGCACACGGGTTAAGCGGCGCGGTCACGGTCATGGTGACGTGGCACGGTCCTGCGGCACGCGGCCCCGCCACGCGACACCCGGTTACGCGGCGCGGTCACGATTACGCGGCGCGGTGACGGTGACGCGGTCGCGGTGACGCGGCATGCTGCACGATGACGTAGCGCGTCACGCGGCACGCGCGCGGGATTTGACCGCGCATTCGCGTGGCTCTTCGATGAACAGCGGCGTAATGGGCCCGGATGGGCGGACCACAGCGGAGAGCCAGCGGCGGAAACTTCCCCGCGCTATACAGCGCGACAGACGCCCGGTGCGGGACACACCGGCGGTGCGTAGGCCGGGAGCGGAGTTGCGTGGGGTTCTGGTGACCCACGGCGGGACCGGCTCCGGACGGCGGACCGGAGCGGAGCGCCAGCGGAGTCGGAGGGAAGCCGGAGGTTTGCCCGCGGGAGCATGCGGGCGGCACCACGCCGGAAGCGGGAAAATCGGCTTGGTGGCTCTTCGAGCCTTGCCGGGCCGCGGGAATGGCGGTCAGCGGCGGTCGAGCGCGCCCTGGGTGTAGATCAGTTCCAGGATGGCGCGGGTCGCCTCGAACCAGCGGTCCAGCCAGCCCGGCTCGGGGAGGGAGCCGCGCGGTGGCAGCTCGAGGAGCAGGCCGCGGAGCAGTGGGTGGTCCGCGAGAGGGCCCGGGTCGGAGGTGTCCGGCCAGCCGGTGGTGGGGAAGACGGGCTCCTCCAGGCCGGCCAGCGCCAGTGACGGCAGCCGGGGGTTGTGGTCGATGGACGGCTCGTCGAGCGCGCCGGAGCGCGGGCTCAGTTCGACGTCGGGGCCGACCTCGCCGGAGAGGACCCGGTCGCGCTGGATCGGACGGTACCCGTTCAGGTGACCGGCGAACCGGTCCTGAGTCGCCGATCCGTTGCCGAGGTTGTCGGGGCCAATGCTCACTGCTCTCGCCTGCCTTGCTCGCTTCAACTCGGCCCGGCGCAACACCGGGTTCATGAGTGCAACGAAGGTCCTGGCGATCCGGCCACGGCGAAAATGTCTGTTTTGCGGGCGTCCGGTGGGCCGGACGGCAGCGTACGGCCCACCGGACGAGTGTCTCTAGAGGTCGAACTCGCCGTTCTTGGTGCCGGCGAGGAAGGCGGACCAGCCGCCCGGCGCGAGGATCAGCGCCGGACCGTTCGGGTCCTTGGAGTCACGAATCGCGATCGTCGGCGTGACGAAAGCGATCTCCACACAGTTGTCGCAGTTGGGGCCGCTGCGAGAACTCTTGCGCCACGTCGCGCTGCTCAGGTCAGGCCCCGCTGTCTCCACTCCCACAATGGCTCCTTCGCCAGGTCCGCTAAGAGGGATACGGACTCCTCCGGTCGGAGGGCCGCGGCGCGGATGTGATCGAAGATGAAGACGTACTTCCGCAACTCGTCCGCCTTCTCCAGGAACAGCCCACCGGTCGCGTTCTCCGCGTAGACGACGTCGGTGTCCGTGGGCTCGGGGAAGTCGAGAATTGTGAACGTTCCGTCCATGCCGGCGTGCGCGCCCGCCGCGAACGGCAGGACCTGCAACGTCACGTTCGGCAGTTCGGCGGTCACGACCAAGTGGTGAATCTGAGCTCGCATGACCGCATCGCCGCCGACCGGCCGGCTGACTACCGCTTCATCGAGCACCATCCACAGGTCGATCGGGTCGTCCTGCATCAGCAACGATTGACGCTCCATTCGGACACGCACTCTCCGCTCCACCTCATCGGCGGAGATGTCCGGCCGGGCGGACCGGATCATCGCCCGTGCGTACTCCTCCGTCTGGAGGAGACCGGGAACAACCTGCTGCTCGTACGCCCGGACCGAGTTCGCCTCCGCCTCCAGACCGACGTATGCGCCGGTCAGGACGGTGCTGTACGGGTGCCACCAGCCCTTCTGCCGCGCCTCACGGGAGATCTGCACCAGTTCCGCGGACTCGTCGCCGTCAATGCCGTAGATGTCCAGCATTGCCCGGACATCTCGCGGGGTCGCGCTGGTGTGCCCGGTCTCGATTCGTGAGACCTTGGAGGTGGAACAGCGCAGGCGGTCGGCCACCGCCTCGATGGTCACACCGGCTTCTTCACGGTGTTTGCGCAGCTCGGCGCCGAGGCGGCGGCGTCGGACCGTGGGGCTTCGGCGCTGGGTCACCGCTACCTCCGGCTAAGGGGTGGACCGGCCGGATCAACCCGACCAGAAAGATCGAATCCGCGCTCACTATCGGCAGGACGTTCAGTCTGACGGGTATCTCGGAGGCCCATCAACCGGACCGGTATCCGGCGCACGGAAGCCGACGTGCAACTTGCATTGACTAGGCTCCTGATGCAATCTGTCTGTATGGCATGGGTCACTCAACGTTCCCGGTCTGCCCGTCCAAGTTGGACGAAGTCCGACATGACGGGCGGGGAGGCGGACCCGATACGACGCGCCACAGAGGACCGGCCTACCCTCACGCCGGTTCGATAACAATTCGCAGCCAGCGAAAACAGGTGATCAGAAACGCCATTCGTGGGCGCATCAGGCGTGCCACGGGACAAGACCGACGCAGCGAAAACCGCGGATCAAGGAGTCGATGTGTTGCCCCGGTCCGGCGATATCCTTTGCGTGACCCGTTCGGCGAGCGTTCAGTTCACCGAGCCGCTCTACTTCCGGGTGATCCGGGTGCACGATTGGCCGACCTACGACGGCTGGGTCTGGCTGGACGGCTACGAGCTCAATGCCGGCGGTGACGCCGTCGAGCGCCGTTCGATCTTCGTGCAGGTGGACGGGCTACGCCAGATCAACGCCTCACCGGAGGCGAGGGCCGGCGCCGCACCGCGACGACCGGGCCTCTCCACCTCGGCCGTCGCGGTCCGCAGTCGCTGATCAGGTCAGCCGTTCGGGCCCGGCTCGGTGGTCGGACCGCCGGTGGGCTCCGCGGGCGCGGTGGGCTCCGGCGCCCGGGCCACGGTGAGGGTGATCTTCGTGCCCTTCGGCACCACGGCGCCGCCCGGCGGGTCGGAGTCGATCACGGTGTTCGGGTCGAAGTCGTCCGTCGCCTGATAGACCAGCGCAAACGGCAGGCCGAGCCCGGCCAGCTCCTGCTGCGCCTCCTGCATCGTGTAGCCGGTCATCCGCGGCACCTCCACCTCGGCGGCCCGGGTCGGGCTCGGCGCCGCGGTGGTCTCCGGGGCGGACGGCTCCTCCGACGCCTCCTCGGTCGGCTCCGCGCTGGTCCGTTGCGCGGTCGGCGTCGCGGCGGCGGTCGCGGTCGGGGTCGGCTCCGGGTCGTCGCTGCCGCCGGTCTGCGTGCCGAAGTAGATGCCGGTGGCGAGCAGCAGGATCACCAGCAGCGCGATCACGCCCCACATGACCGGCATCAGCCACTTGCGGTTCGGCTCCTCCGGCGCGCTCCAGCCGGGGTCATCGCGGGAGAACGGGTCGGCCTGCGTGAACGCACCGGCCGGCTCGGAGGGACGCACGGACGCGCGCGCGGTCCACGGGTCCTGGCCGCCGGGGCCGGCCGGCCCACCCTGCACCGGATCCATCCGCCGGGTCTGATCACCGCCGGGGATCGGACGGTACGGCGCGGTCTGGTCGTGACCGCCGGAAACCGGGCGGTAGGGAGCGGTCTGGTCGCCGCCGCGCAGCGGGCCACCCTGCGGCGGGCCGCTCATCGGGCGCTGCAGGCGGGTCTCCTCGTTCGCGGCCCATGGATCGGCCGGTGGCCGGCCCGCGGCCGTGTGATCGTCACCGCCCCAGTACCGCGCGTCATCGCCGCGCCACTGCCGCGTCTCGTCGGGCGAGCCCTGGTCGTCACCGGGACGCCTGCCGTCAGCCATCGCTGTCCTCTCCGCGGAGACGGTCGCCAGTCCTCTTGGCGGTCGCCCTAAACCTATCGGCCGTTTCAGCTCGTTGCGGTAACGACCCGCTCCCAGTTCGCCTCCTCGCCTCGGGTGGCCCTGGCCCGCTACTCTCCCCCGCATGGCCGTACGAGGCTGGGGTGGATCGATCGCGTCGGCAGTCGGCGTGGCCGCGGGCACCGGCGCAGCACAGTTGGGGCTCGGTTACGGGCTCGGGATCATCGCATGGGTGCCGTCGCCGGACGGTTCCGCGGAGCCGGTCTGGGTGGCGAGCCTCACATGGGCCACCTGGATCGCGGCGACGTCCGTGATAGCCGGTGCGGTCTACGCGGACCGGCGCAGCGGCCCGAGTGCGCTGGCCGCGGATCCCACCGCGCGCAAGGTCAGCGGAATGCTGGAGCTGGTGCTCTGGCGTATCGCGCTGTGCCTTGCCGCCGCGCTCGGCGCGGCCGTGACCGTGGCGCTGGTCGCGGTGCCGGCCCGGGAGGCCGCGCAGGACTACACGTTCGCGCCGGAGACGATCGCGGCCGGCTACACCGTGATCGGCGTACTGGTCGGCCTGGCCGTGTCATTCGCCGCGATCTCGTCCGCGGCGATAGCGGCAAACGTGATCATCACGACCGCCTGGCTCTGGCTGCTCGCGATCGCGGCGACGGTCGACGGCGCGCTGTCCGGCCGCGGCTTCGCCGGTGCGCAGCTCGGCGTCTGGCGCATCACGGACGACGGCGAGGGCTACTGGATCCGCAGCCTGTACTGGCCGGGCGCCGCGATCTCGCTGTCCGCCGCGCTGGTCGCGGGCCTGGTCTCGGCGTGGTGGGGCGGTCGCCGCACCGACTCGAAGGTCGGCGTGTCGGTCTCCGGCGCGATCGGCCCGATCCTGGTCGCGGCCGCGTACTTCATGGCCGCCCCGCGCCCGGTCGGCATGGAGTCCTGGCAGGTGTCGGCCTACCTGATCGCACCGTACGCGGTGATCGCCGGCCTGCTCGGTTCCGTGATCATCGCGGCCGCCACGCCCCGCCCCTCCTACGAACGGGCGCTGCTCCCGGTCGACCTCGACGACGAAGACCCGGCCCCGACGGTACGCCCGGCGCTCACCGCCGCCCCGGAACCACTCCGCCCGCCACCGGCGGTCCCGGCGCAACCGGCGCCACCGGTACCGTCTCAGCCCCAGCCGGGAACCCCGAAACTGCGGTTGAAGCCCAAATCGGAGCGGCCAACGCTCGGCCTGGCCGACGAGGAGGACGGCACGGCCCCGAAGTCACGGCCGAAACGCCCGTCCCCGGCGGACAAGCCCGCCGACAAGCCGCCGGCTCCTGAGCTCGTCACCGATCAGCAGCCCAAGCCCACCGGCCGGGCCCGCGCCTCGGTCAAGCCGAAGCCGGTACCCCCGTCCAAGCCCGATACCAAGGACTGACCGCACCGGCGCGGGCAGCGACGGCCAGCTAGCATGGCCAGAGGTGGACCGGCTCGTTCGTACGCTGGAGTTCGGTGTAGGCGAGGACCATCTCGTGCAGGGCCTGGTCGCGGCTGCGGCCACGGCGCTCCGCGTCCGTGACCCGGGCGGTCTGCCAGCCGGCCCCGGTCTGCCCGGTGCGGCACCGGCCCTCGATCACCCCGAGGAGCCGGTCCCGCTCGGCCGGGTCGACGCCGAAGCGGTCCAGTCCGTCGTACGCCATCGGCAGCAGCGTGTCCAGGATCAGCTTGTCCGCCTGCGTCTCGCCCATGCCGGGCCAGTTGATGTACCCGTCGAGCCCGTGCCGCGCGGCCCGGTGGAAGTTCTCCTCGGCCGAGCTGAACGTGAGCTGCGACCAGATCGGCCGCTCCGCCTCGGCCAGCGCGCGGACCAGCCCGAAGTAGAACGCGGCGTTGGCCAGGATGTCGACCACGGTCGGCCCGGCCGGGAGCACCCGGTTCTCCACCCGCAGGTGCGGCCGGCCGTTCATGATGTCGTAGACCGGCCGGTTCCACCGGTAGACGGTGCCGTTGTGCAGCCGCAACTCGCCGAGGTTGGGCACGCCGCCGTCGTGCAGCACCGCGACCGGGTCCTCGTCGTCCAGGATCGGCAGCAGCGGTGGGAAGTACCGCACGTTCTCCTCGAACAGGTCGAAGATCGAGGTGATCCAGCGCTCGCCGAACCACACCCGCGGGCGTACCCCCTGGGCTCGTAGTTCGTCCGGGCGGGTGTCGGTGGACTGTTCGAAAAGCGCTATCCGGGTCTCCGCCCACAGCCGGCGGCCGTAGAGGAACGGCGAGTTCGCCCCGACCGCGACCTGGGCCGCGGCAACGGCCTGGGCGGCGTTCCAGTACGCGGCGAACGTGTCCGGCGCGACCTGGAGGTGGAACTGAACGCTGGTGCAGGCGCCCTCGGCCGCGATCGAGTCGACGTACGAGCGGACCCGCTCCGCACCGCGGATGTCCAGGTCCAGCGCCTCGCCGCGAGCGGCCATGATCTGGTCGTTGAGCGCGTGGTAGCGCGGGTTGGCGGAGAGGTTCTCGACGACCGTGTGCCGCTCGGTGAGCGTGGGCAGCACACCGACCATCATGATCCGCGAGTCGGACTTGCCGGCCCGGTCCTCCGCGCGATCCAGGCTGGTGCGCAGCGCGTGCTCGTAGTCGGCGAAGCCGGTGCCGGCGATCAGCCGAGGCGATGCGTTCAGCTCCAGGTTGAACCGGGCAAGCTCGGTCTGGAACAGCGGATCGTCCATGGTGGCGAGCACTTCGGCGTTGCGCATCGCGGGCTCGGCGTCGGCGTCGATCAGGTTGAGCTCGATCTCGAGTCCGGTGGTCGGGCGCTCGGCGTCGAACGCGAAGTCGTCGAGCATCAGGGCGAAGACGTCAAGGCACCGGCGCACCTTCCGCCGGTACTGAACCCTGTCTTCCCTGGTGAAAGCGGCTGAGGAGACGTCCTTGCCCATCTGTCCTCCCGGCGCACGGCAGTGACGGATCTATGTGGGTGAGCGACGCAGCTCAGGAAGACAAAGTGAGTCACAACGTCCCGTAAGCGTTACGGGACGCTCTGTCCACCATGCCACACGGGAACGTGTCACCTCTAGTGCTGGATAGATCACTTCCCACGTGCATGGGATTCCCAGAGATAGCAAAAACCCCCGGCCGTGCGGGCGGCCGGGGGTTTTCACGAAAGATCAGGCGCGGCGGATGGCCTCGGCCTCGATCTCGATCTTGACCTTCTTGCCGACGAGCACGCCGCCGGTCTCCAGGTTCTGGTTCCAGGTGATGCCGAACTCCTCGCGGTCGATCTCGGTCGTCGCGGAGAAGCCGATGACCTCCTGACCCCACGGGGACTTGCTGACGCCCTCGAACTCGACGTCCAGCTCGACGCGGCGGGTGACGTCCTTGATCGTCAGGTCGCCGTGCAGCTTGAACTCGTTGCCGCTGATCTCGGCCAGGCCGGTGCTGCGGAACGTGAGCTGCGGGTACTTCTCGATGTCCAGGAAGTCGCCACTCTTCAGGTGACCGTCACGGTCGCCCTGGTTGGTGTCGATGCTTCCGGCGTCGATGTCCGCGGTGACGGAGGACTCCAGCGGGTCCTCGGCGATCGTGACCACGCCGGTCACGGTCTTGAACTGACCGCGGACCTTGCTCACCACAAGGTGCTTGGCGACGAAGCCGACCCGCGAGTGATCGGGGTCGATGTCGTACACACCGGCGGCCGGGATGGACACGCCGTTGTAGTCGCGAACGTTAAGGTCACTCATTGGAAGGTCTCCCAGAAACAAGATCTGCGGTCAGGACGTCTGACTAAGCAACTATATGCTGCGCAGTATTCCGCGTGTCAAGCTTTGCTAAAGTTGAGCAGTGACTCCGAACCTGTTCGACGACCCGCGCATCACCGCGATCGGCTTGTTCTCCGAGGTTCACTCGGGTCTGACCAACCGGTTCGCCGCCCAGTTCGACCAGCACGACCTCTCCGCCGTCGAGTTCGAAGTGCTGATGCGCCTGGCTCGATCACCCCGTCGCGAGCTGCGGATGACCGACCTGGCATCGCAGACCTCGCTCTCCACCAGCGGCGTCACCCGGGTCGTCGACCGGATGGAGCGGGACGGTCTGCTCTGCCGTCGCGCCTGCCCCACCGACCGGCGCAGCTCCTACGCGGTGCTCACCGACGCCGGGCTGACCCGGATCGAGGAGACGCTGCCCGGTCACCTCGCGCTGATCGACGAGTTCTTCACCGGCCTGCTCGACGCCGGCCAGCTGAAGGATCTGCTCAGCACACTGCGCGTGATCCGGGACGCGGCGAATCCCGGGGCGATGGTGGGCACTACGGACACTTCCCAATCCGGAGAGTAGTCATCCGTGCGTGATCCGGGTGGGTAACCGGCAGAACAAGAGGCAGAAGAGACCACCTCAAGCGGCATTGCCGTCCAAACGGACAAAAGACCTCGGGTGATCGGTTAGATTTCCCGCGCACGGGGACGCACACCGGGGGGTGTTTACGCACGGAGGTCGGGGGGCCTCTGCGGGGTTTCCGTCGCGTCGCGCGTGCACGGGGGTGCGCGCCTGCCGGCGCCGGCCGCTCACCAGCGGCCGGCGCCGGTTTCCTTCAGGCGCCCGGGTGCTGGCTCAGAAGCCTGCGCCGCTGCGCTCCCGCTCGGCCGGAAGCAGCGTGATGCCGCCGAGCTTGCACACCTCGGCCAGCCGGGCCAGCACGGACGCGCGCTGCTGCGCGTCCTCCGTGCTCGCCGCCAGTCCGACCAGCGCCTCCGCCACGTCGCGCAGATCGTGACCGCCCGTGTGCGAGTCCGCCGCGGCCGTGAACCACTCCACGGCCAGTTCCCGCTCGCCGCGACCGGACGCCAGGTACGCCTCGATCATCGCGATCTGTCCCTCGGTCACGGCCGGCCGCCGCTCGTCCGGGTCGTCCGGCACGCCGGCCGGCTCGCGCAGCTCGGTCAGAATCTGGCCGGCCGTCTCCGCGTCACCGGCCTGCGCGGCCGCGATCCCGATCGTGCCGAGCAGCCGCCGCCGGTGGCCGGGATCGCCCTGCCGCTCCAGTACCTCGGTCGCGCGATGGCCGAGCGCCTGTGCCTCCGCGTACCGGCCGCCGAGCCGGCTCACCTCGGCCAGGTTCGCCATCGCAAGCGCCCGCAGCCGGTCGTCGCCCTGCTGCGCGGCCAGCCGGTCCACCGCGGCCAGCCGGCGCCGGGCCGCGCGCAGGTCGCCGCTCCGGACCTCGTGCCAGGTCAGGTTGTTCTGCGCGACCGTCATGTCGCGCGGGCGGTCCGTCCGGGTGGCGAGCGCGAGCGCGGCCTCGCCGTGCCGGCGGGCCTCGTCGTACCCCCCGTTGGTCATCCACAGCGCGCACAGCAGGTTGCGGGCCGCGAGCTCACCGGCCACGTCGCCGCGGCGCTGGAACTCGGCCAGCGCATCGGTCACGGCCGGCAGTTCCTCCGCACCCGCGCCGTGCTCCAGCGCGAGCCGGCCCAGCCCGACCTGCGCCCACGCCCGGATCCGAGGGTCCGCGTCACCGGTGCGCGGGTCCGCGAGCAGGCGGCGCAACCAGTGCCGGCCGACCACGTCCCGCCCGCGGAACCGCCACCACCGGGGTAACGCGGCGGCGAGGCGCAGCGCGGTGTGCGGGTCGTCGTTCGCGGCGTGGGCCAGTGCGGCCCACAGGTCGCCGGACACCTCGTCCAGCCGGCCGACGCCGCCGCTCAGGTCGTGCCCGGCCAGCTGCGGGGCGGTGCGTTCGGCCAGCCGGGCGAGGACGGCCGCGTGCCGGGTGCGGATCGCGGTGGCCTCGCCGCGCGCGACGGCCCGCTCCTCCGCGAGGTCGCGGACCACGTCGACCAGCCGGAACCGGAACGGACCGGCGCCGCGCACGCCGAGCAGGCCCAACTCCAGCAGCCGGTCCAGCAGCGGCAGCGGGTCGGCCGGCTCGTCGTCGTCGTCGGACAGGATCGCCGCAGCCAGGCGCACCGACCAGCGGTTGCGGAACGCGGCGAGCCGGCGCAGGCCCGCGCGTTCGGCCGGTTCCAGCAGCCGGTAGCTGGCGGCGGCCGCATCACGCAGCGTGACGTCCACGGACGGGCGGCTGCCGGGCCGGCCGGACAGGTCGAGCACGCGGTCTCCGTACCGTTGCAGGATCTCGTCGATGTCGAGCAGCCTGCCGCGCGCGGCCGCCAGTTCCAGCGCGAGCGGCAGCCCACCGAGCCGGCGCAGCAGCGCGCCGAGCGCGACCGACTCCTCGTCCGTGATCGGGTCGCGGCGCACCTGCCGGAGCCGGGCCAGGAACAGCGCGGCCGCGGGGTAGGCGGTGATGTCCGGCGCGTCCGGTGGCGGCGTCTCCAGCGGGCCGACCGGCCAGACGTGCTCGCCGGGCAGCCCGATCGGGTGCCGGCCGGTGGCCAGCACGCGCAGGTTGGGCGCGGACTCGATCAGCCAGTGCAGCGCCTCCGCGACCGCGTCCGGTGCGCGCTCGACGCCGTCGATCATCACGAACGTGCGTTCGCCGCGCAGCCGGGCGCGCAGGTCGGCCGCGCGGGCCACGCCGAGCACCGCGGCCAGCTGGGCCAGCACGTCGCTGCCGCTGGACAGCTCGGTGATCACGGTGCCGGCCGTGCCGCCGGGGTGCGCACCGGCGACGCGTTCCGCGACCGCGAGGCCGAGGCTGGTCTTGCCGACCCCGGCCAGCCCGACCAACGTCACCACGCCGGGCGGTCCGGACGTGGTGAGCAGCTCCGCCACGTCCGCGACCTCGGTGTCCCGGCCGATCAGCTCGATCGGCGGTGGCAGGCCGTTGCGCGGCGGCGCCGGCTGGCCGGGTACGGCGGGACGGCCACGCGCGGCCGCGAGGAACTCGGCGCGGTCCCGGCCGGAGAGCGAGAGCGCGGTGGCGATCAGCTCCACCGTGGTGCGCTGCGGCCGGGACGCCCGCCCCCGCTCCAGGTCACGGACCGTGCGAACGCCGATGCCGGCCGCGGCGGCCAGGTCTGCCTGCGTCATGCCCGCGGTGGCCCGTCGTGCCCGCAGCAGACCGGCGAAGCCGATTCCATGCTGGTCAGAGCCATGATCCACGGTCATGGCGGAAGACTACGGGCGCCTATCACACGCCGGAAGTCGATCGTCAGCGGACCGACCGGCCGACCGCCGATAACCGACAGTCAAATGCCGAGGTCACGAGCGATGATCATGCGCTGGACCTCCGACGTACCCTCGCCGATCTCCAGGATCTTGGAGTCGCGCCAGAATCGGGCCACCGGCGTCTCGTTGATGAAGCCGTATCCGCCGTGGATCTGGGTGGCCTCGCGCGCGTTGGTCACCGCGGCCTCGCTGGCGTGCAGTTTCGCGATCGCGGCCGCGCGCTTGAAGTCCGCACCGGCGATCAGTCGCGCGGCCGCGTCGTGATAGGCCAGGCGGGAGGTGTGCGTCCGTACCTCCATGTCGGAGATCTTGAACTTGATCGCCTGGAAGTCGCCGATCGGGTGGCCGAACGCGTGTCGCCCGCGTGCGTAGGCCAGCGACTCGTCCACGCAGCCCTGGGACAGGCCGGTGGCCAGCGCCGCGATCGCGATCCGGCCCTCGTCGAGGATGCGCAGGAACTGGGCGAAGCCACGGCCGCGCGTGCCGAGCAGGTTCGCCGCGGGGACGCGCACGTCCTCCAGGATCAGCTCGTGCGTGTCCGACGCGCACCAGCCGACCTTGGAGTAGCCGGGCAGCACGGTCAGGCCGGGCGTGCCGCTCGGCACGATGATCGCGGAGATCTCCTTGGACCCGTCCGGGTTCGTGCCGGTCACCGCGGTGACCGTGACCAGCGACGTGATGTCCGTGCCGGAGTTGGTGATGAAGCACTTGCCGCCGTTGATCACCCACTCGTCGCCGTCCAGCACCGCGCGCGTGACGGTGCCGCCCGCGTCCGAGCCCGCGCCCGGCTCGGTCAGCCCGAACGCGGCCAGCCGCTCGCCGCTGACCAGGTCCGGCAGCCAGCGGGTGCGCTGCTCGTCGGTGCCGAACCGGTAGATCGGCATCGCGCCGAGCGAGATCGCGGCCTCCAGCGTGATCGCCACGCTGGAGTCGACCCGGGCCAGCTCCTCCAGCGCCAGGCAGAGCGCCAGATAGTCGCCACCCATGCCACCCGCGTCCTCCGGGAACGGCAGGCCGAACAGGCCCATCGCGCCCATCCGGCGGACGATTTCGTACGGGAACGCGTGCTTCTCGTAGAACTCGCCGATGACCGGCGCGACCACCTCACGGGCGAAGTCGCGCACGCTCGCGCGCAGGGCCTCGTGTTCCTCGCTGAGCATGCGGATCTCCCTTCTAGACGGGCGTCACACCGTGCCGGCGGCGGGCGAACGAGCGGTCCTTGCCGTCCGCGGCCGCGTACCGCGCGATCAGCTCGGCGCGCAGCTCGGCCGGGGGCACGATGGTGTCCACGACCAGCTCACCCGCGAGGCGCGCGATGTCGATGTCCCGCTCGTACTCCGCGCGGCGGGCGGCGACGAACGCGTCCCGCTCGGCCTCGTCCCCGATCGCGGCGATCTTGTTGGCGTAGACCGCGTTCACCGCGGCCTCCGCGCCCATCACCGCGATCTTGGCGGTAGGCAGTGCGATCGTGGCGTCCGGGTCAAAACCGGGGCCGGCCATCGCGTACAGGCCGGCGCCGTACGCCTTGCGGACCACCACGCAGATCTTCGGCACCGTGGCCTCGGAAACCGCACTGATCATCTTGGCGCCGTGCCGGATGATGCCCTGCTTCTCGACCGCGGTGCCGACCATGAAGCCGGGCACGTCCGCGAGGAAGAGCAGCGGCACGTTGAACGCGTCGCAGAGCTGCACGAACCGGGCCGCCTTGTCCGCGGAGTCGACGAACAGCACGCCGCCCTTGAACATCGAGTTGTTGCCGAGGACCCCGACGGTACGGCCGTTCAGCCGGCCGAACCCGACGGTCAGCTCGCGCGCCCACAGTGCCTGGATCTCCAGGAACGAGTCGCGGTCGAGCAGGCCTTTCACGAACCGGCGCATGTCGAACGCCTGCCGCTCGCTGGCCGGGACCAGCCCGCCGAGGTCGACCGCGGGCGCGTCGGCCGGGTCGGCGACGGGTGGCTGCCGCGTCCAGTTGTCCGGCAGGTAGGAGAGGTAGCGGCGGACCACGTCCAGCGCCTCCACCTCGGACTTGCACAGGAAATGGCCGACGCCGGACTCCGCACAGTGGACGCGCGCGCCGCCCATCTCCTCCAGCGTGGTCTGCTCACCGGTGACCATGCGGACCATCCGGTCGGAGCCGAGGTACATGCTGGCGTTGCCGTCCACCATCGCGACCACGTCGCAGAACGCCGGGATGTAGGCGCCACCGGCCGCGGACGGGCCGAACAGCGCGCAGACCTGCGGGATCGCGCCGGACGCGCGGACCTGGGTGTGGAAGATCTTGCCAGCGCCGCGCCGGCCGGGGAACAGGTCGACCTGGTCGGTGATCCGAGCCCCGGCGGAGTCGACCAGGTAGATCATCGGCTGGCCGCGCTCGTACGCCCGCTCGATGATTCTGATGATCTTCTCGACCGTGCGGGCGCCCCAGGAGCCGGCCTTGACCGTGGAGTCGTTCGCCATCAGGCAGATCGGGCGGCCGGCGACGGTGGCGGTGCCGGTGATCACGCCGTCCGCCGGAAGGCCGTCGGCCAGTGCGTTGGCGTAGCGCCCGTCCTCGGTGAACGAGCCCTCGTCGACCAGGTGCGCGATGCGCTCGCGTGCGAAGAGCTTGCCCTTCGCGGCGTTGGCGGCGTGGTACTTCTCGGCGCCACCCGCCTCGGCGCGCTTGCGCATCTCCGCCAGGGTCGCCTCGTCGAGCGTCACCGGACCTCCCCGCACCGTCGCTTAACGATCGTTAGGGTATCCCAGCTCCGGTGCGCGCGCCAGGGAAAAGCCCCCGCGCGAAGACCGCGCGGGGGCTTTCCGGTGTTACGTGGTGCGTCAGCCCAGCAGGCCGGAGAGCAGGTTCTGCACCGGCAGGCCGTTGCCCAGGCTGTTGTTGCCGCCCTTGGTCAGGCCGCTGACGACCGGGAGCTCCAGCGACTCGGCCGAGTGACGACCGGCGGCCGCGTCCGCACCGTCGCCGTAGGCGTCCGGGCTGACACCGTCGTAGTCGCCGGACGGGTCGCCGCTGCCGTCGTCGACCGGCTCCTCGTCGACCGGCTCCTCGTCCACCGGCTCCTCGTCCACCGGCTCCTCGTCCACGGGCTCCTCGTCCACCGGCTCCTCGTCGGTGGGCTCCTCGTCGTCACCCGGGTAGTGCGAGTCCGGCTGCTCCGGGGAGACGCCGTTGCCCTCGTCGCCGCCGTTGGAGCACTGCGCGGCGGCCTCGCCGTCGCCCAGCACACCGGCCGCGATGCCGCAGATGTTGATCGGCACGTTGACCGGCACCGCGACCTGGAGGTTGTTCAGCGCGCCGTCGACGTCGCCGGAGCCGCCACCCTGGTGGATACCGGCCTCGCCCCAGTGGGAGCCCTCGTTCTTGCAGTCGGCGGCGGCCTCGCCGTCGCCGAGCAGCCCGACCGCGACGCCGCACAGGTTGATCGGCACGTCGACCGGAACCGCGACGCTGGCGTTGTTCAGAACGCCGTCGACGTCGCCGCCGGAGGTGTTCTGCATGATCGCAGCGCCCTCGGCACCGCCGTGGCCGTGCCCGCCGTTGCTCAGCTTGGCCGCCGACTTGGCGTCACCGACCGCGATGCCGCCGACGTTCACCGGCACGTGGATCGGCGCGACGACCGACAGGTTGTTGCCGATGCCGTCGACGTCGTGGCCGCCCGCACTCTTGCCCTGGCCGCCGCCGTGCCGCTTGGTCCCGCGCTCGGTGATCGCGGACTCGGTCTCGGCGCTGCCGCCGTTCTTGCCCACGCCCTCGGCGGACGCGTCGCCCAGGATGCCCGCGGCAACGCCGATGACGTTGACCGGCACCTGGATCGGCGCAGCGACCTGGAGGTTGTTGCCGATGCCGTCGACGTCGCCGCCACCCGAACCCTGGGTGATGGAGTGCTCCGGCAGCTCGTTGGAGCACTCGGACGCGGCGTAGCCGTCGCCGAGCACGCCGGCCGCGACGCTGCACAGGTTGATCGGGATGTCGATCGGCGCGGCGATCGACGCGTTGTTCAGGATGCCGTCGGTGTCACCGTCGGACGTCGAGGCCTGCTGGATGTCGGCCGCCTGGGCGGCGGTCGGCGCGAGCAGCAGCGCGCCCGCGGTCAGCACGCCGACGCTCAGAGTCTTGCGAACCCAAGTCTTCATGGGAAGGCAATAACCTTTCGAAATAAGAAAAGAGAATGTCTCTTGCGGAATTTCGCTATTAGGTTGTGGTGCCGAATCCGTAGTCCGGCGGGCGAACGAACGCCTTGCCGGGCGCGGCGGTGCCCTGGACCTTTGTGCTGTTTCCCCTGGTAATGGTCGGGAGAGCCGACCGGCACCGATACGCCGGCGGAACGATCCCTAATCCGGAGAAATGGTCGGGGCCTCGGCGTCGCGCCGGGGCACCACGACATCGGCCGGGGCGGTAGGCCGGGACGCGGCCCCCATCGTGCCCATGACCGCGGCGGAGCTGACGGCGGACGAGCCACCGTCGGTGTGCACTACCGACCCGCCGGTCGGTGCTCCCGTCGTACCGCCCGATGTGCCCTTGACGGGGCCGATCGGCAGCGGCGCGGCGGGAGGCTGCTCCGGGGCACCCGTCCGGGCGCCTCGGAGCGGGAGCGGCTCGGCGGGCGCCGAGCGCGCGGCCCGCCCGGGCTCCGAGTCGAGCCGCATGCCGGTCACGACCGCCGCCGCCGGCACCCGGGTGGGCGCGGTGCTCGCGGCGGTGACACCCGTGAGCGGGGTGACCGGAGTAGGAACCACCACGTCCGGGAACGCGGTGACGGAGTCGATCCCGGGACCGCCGGGATCCGGGTCCGATCCGTCCTGGCCCGCCGGACCGGCCGATGCGGCGGCCGGGTGCCGGAGGGCGGGGTTCGTGGAGCCGGCCGGTCCGCCGATGAGGCAGATCGATGCGACGGGCTCCCGCTCGGCACCGTCGCCGGTGACGAGCGTGCGTAGCGTGTGCGCCGGAGCGTTCGGCTCCGCCGGCTGGCGTGCCGGCATCGCCGTGTCGGTCCGGGCGGAGATGCCGTTGCCGAGGAGGTGGTCCATCGGCAGCGCCGCAGGCGTCAGAAGCTCACCGACCAGCGAGGGTGCTCGCTCCTCGACCACCCCGGTGCCGAGGTCGTTGACGAGGGAGAGCACGCCCGGACCGCGGTGCGCGGCCTCGGTAGGCGTCTCAGGCTCTGCGGCGTGGGCGGCAGCGGCGGAGAGCAGCCAGGCCGCCCCCGCGATGCCACTGATCACGAGCGTGCGCAGGACCGGCCGGCGTCCCCGGCGATCCGCCACCACCTGGTTGACTGATCGCAGGACCGCGGACACGCCAAAGGGCGGGACGGCGGTCGCGGGCACGGTCGTGCATGACGCACGTCCCGCCCGTTGCTCCGCCATTGGTCCGCCCCTCGTCCGTCGGCACGTCGTTCGGCGGGCGCTTCATCCACGCAAATTGGACGAAACGCTCTCACCGAATTAGGTAACGAAGCGGATAAGGGCGGGATACGCAACGAATCGGATTTACTGCGACACCAATCGGGAGCGCGGGCCGGCGCGCAAGACGCCGGACGGCAGCTCCCGTCCGGTGATCTGCTCGGCCAGTGCCGCGGCCTCCAGAAGTTTCTCCAGGTCGATGCCGGTGTCGATGCCCATGTCGTGCAGCATGTGGACAACTTCCTCGGTGGCCACGTTGCCGGAGGCGCCCGGCGCGTACGGGCAGCCGCCCAGACCACCCACGCTCGCGTCGAACTCGGTCACGCCCAACTCCAGCGCTGTCAGGATGTTCGCCAGGCCGGTGCCGCGCGTGTCGTGGAAGTGCAGCAGCAGCGGGATCCGCCCGACCGCGGCCAGCAGGTCCCGTACCCGGCGAGGGGTTGCCATGCCGGTGGTGTCGCCGAACGCGATCCGGTCCGCGCCGTCACCGAGCACCCGCTCCACGATGCCGGCCACCCGGGCGGGCGCGATGTCCCCCTCGTACGGGCAGCCGAAGCTGGTCGCCACGATCACCTCCACCGTGGCACCGGCCGCGTGCACGGTCGCGATCAGCTCGGTCAGGCCGGCGAGCGACTCCTCGGTGGACCGGTTGAGGTTGCGCCGGTTGTGCGTGTCACTGGCCGACACCACCACCTCGAGCTCGGTGAAGCCGGCGGCCAGCGCGCGCTCGGCGCCGCGCGGATTCGGCACCAGCGCGGAGTAGCGCACGCCGTGGGCCTTGCGTGCTCGTGTCCACACCTCGTCCGCGTCGGCCATCTGCGGGATCGCCTTCGGGTGCACGAAGGACACCGCCTCGATCCGCCGCACGCCGGTGGCGGAGAGCGCGTCCAGCAGCCGGACCTTGGCGTCGGTGGGCACCGGCTCCTCGTTCTGCAGCCCGTCGCGCGGGCCGACCTCGCGGATCGAGACCATCGGCTACCGTCCCCTCATCCGGCCCACAATGCCGGTGTCGTAGTCGCCGGACCGGAACTCCTCGTTCTCCAGCAGCTCGGCGAAGAACGGCAGGTTCGACTTCGGCCCGGCGATCTCGAACCCGGCGACCGCGTCGCGCGCGCGGGCCAGCGCCTGCTCCCGGTCCGCGCCGAAGACGATCAGTTTGGCCATCAACGAGTCGTAGAAGCGCGGGACCGTGGTGCCCTCGGCGTACCCGGAGTCCACCCGGACGCCCTCGCCGGACGGCTCGGCCCAGGTGGTGACCACGCCGGGGCCGGGCAGGAAGCGCTTCGGGTCCTCCGCGTTGACGCGCAGCTCGATCGCGTGGCCGTTCAGGTGCAGGCCGGTGAACACCGGCGGCAGCCCGGACGCCACCCGCAACTGCTCCTCGACCAGGTCCACACCCCAGACCAGCTCCGTGACCGGGTGCTCGACCTGCAGCCGGGTGTTCATCTCCAGGAAGAAGAACTCGCCGCTGGCCGGGTCGAGCAGGCACTCCACGGTGCCGGCGTTGCGGTAGCCGACGGCCTCACCGGCCCGGACCGCGGCGGCCAGCAGGCGCTCGCGGAGCTCGGGCGTGACCGCCGGGGACGGCGCCTCCTCAGCGACCTTCTGGTTGCGGCGCTGCACCGAGCACTCGCGCTCGCCGAGCGCGACCACCCGGCCGTCCGCCAGACCGAGGATCTGCACCTCCACGTGCCGTACCCGGGGGAAGTAGCGTTCCAGCAGCACGGAGCCGTCACCGAACATGCGCTCCGCGAACGCGCGGACCTTGTCGAACTCGGCGCGCAGCGCGGTCTCGTCCGCCGCGACCGCCATGCCCATGCCGCCGCCGCCCGCTGCAGCTTTGATCATCACCGGGTAGTCGATGCCCGCGGCCAGCGCGGACTCGACGTCCGCGACCGGCTCGCGGGTGCCGGGCGCCACCGGCACCCCGGCCGCCTCCATCAGATTCCGCGCCCGGATCTTGTCGCCCATCGCGGCGATCGCGTCCGCGCCCGGACCGACCCAGATCAAACCCTGGCCCGCGACGGTACGGGCGAACTCCGCGTTCTCCGAGAGAAAGCCGTAACCCGGGTGGATCGCCTGCGCGCCCGTCGACTTCGCCGCCGCGAGGATCGCCTCGGCGTTGCGGTAGCTCAGCGCCGGATCGGCCGGCCCGATGCAGACCGCCTCGTCCGCCTCACGCACGAACGGCAGGTCCGCGTCCACGTCGGAGTGCACCGCGACGGTACGCACACCGAGGCGGCGCGCGGTGCGAAGGATCCGGCGGGCGATCTCGCCCCGGTTCGCGATGAGCAACGACTCGATCATGCGGGAGCGCCCTTCTGGAGTTATCCGGCGTACACCAGTGCGGAGAGCGTCGCGGCGCGCAGCAGGGTGGCCCGGCGCTCGCGCTCGACCTCGCCGCCGAGGAACGGCGTGGAGTTCATCAGGCCGAACGCGGCGTGTGCCATCACCCGCGCCTCGGCCGCGCTCAGTTCGGGGCGCAGCACGGTCAGTACCTGCACCCACTCCTCCACGTAGAGGCGCTGCAACCGGCGGATCTGCCGGCGCGGTTCCTCCGGCAGGCGGTCCAGCTCGTGCAGGTGCAGCGCGATCACGGCCGGGTTGGCCAGCGCGAACTCGACGTGGAAGGCGATCAGCGACTCGATCGCGGCGCGCGGGTCGCCCTCGTGCTGGGTGACGCGCTCCCGGCCGCCGGCCAGCAGGCGCTCGCTGACCGGTATCAGCGCCGCGACCAGCATCGCCTCCTTGCCCTTGAAGTGGTGGTAGAGCGCGGGGCCGGTGACACCGGCGGCCGAGCCGATGTCGTCCATGGAGACGCCGTGATAACCGCGGGACGCGAAGAGCCGGACGGCGATGCCGAGGATCTCGTCCTTACGGGAGCGCTTCTTCGTGCTCTGTCCCGGAACGCTCGGGGTCTGCTGGTCCACCGTCACCCGCTCAGCCTATCCCGCTGTCAAGCAAAAGCTGAACGATCGTTCAAGCAGTGGGAGCGTAATCACGCGCGATGATGGGTTCCCACCAGCGGCGGGACAGTAACGCGGCCAGTGCGGCGCCGGTCGCGTTCACCAGGACGTCGTCGATCGAGGCGACACGCCCCAGGTCCAGCGCGAACTGCAGCGTCTCCACGGTGGCGGAGGCGAGCGCGCCGAGCAGCAGCACCCGGCCGACGCCGCGCAGCGCCGGCCAGCGGATCGGCGCGAGCGCACCCAGCCCCGCGAAGACCAGCAGGTTGCCGCCCACCTGGTAGCCGAGGAAGACCAGCCCCTCCGCGGCCTGGTTCGGCAGGTCGGTGAACGGAACCAGGAAGACCTGACCCGGCGCGTCCAGCGGGGTCAGGATCATCCACACCCAGGGAACCGTGGTGGCCAGCATGCCGATCTCGGCCGCGCTGTGCCGCCACGCGACCTCCCGCGGCCGGCCACGCCGCATGCGCAGCGCGGCCAGCCCGGCGGCGATCAGCACCGCCACCGGCACCAGCGCGAACGCGATCAGGACGACGTGACCCCACTCGCGCCAGACGCTCAACGCGGATCCGGGCCCTTCACGATCGGCGCGCGGACCAGGTTGCCCCACTCGGTCCACGAGCCGTCGTAGTTGCGCACGGCCGGCAGCCCGAGCAGGTGCCGCAGCACGAACCAGGTGTGGCTGGACCGCTCGCCGATCCGGCAGTAGGCGATCACGTCGTCCGCGCCGGTGAGGTCCGCGTAGATCTCGCGTAGCTCGGTGGCCGGCTTGAAGGTGCCGTCCTCACGGGCCGCCTGCTTCCACGGCCGGTTCACCGCGCCCGGGATGTGCCCGCCGCGCAGCGCACCCTCCTGCGGGTAGTCCGGCATATGCGTCAGCTCGCCGCTGTACTCCCCCGGCGAGCGCACGTCGACCAGCGGCCGGCCGGCGGTCGCGTGCGCCTCGACCTCTTCGCGGAACGCCCGGATCGGCGCGTCGTCGCGGGCCGGTACCGGGTAGTCGGCGCGCGGGCGGGTGGTGCGCTCGCGGGTCAGTTCCCGGCCCTCCGCCGCCCACTTCTGCCGGCCGCCGTCGAGCAGCCGCACGTCCGCGTGGCCGAAGAGCGTGAAGACCCAGAGCGCGTACGCCGCCCACCAGTTGAAGTTGTCGCCGTAGAACACGATCGTGTCGTCACGGCCGATGCCCTTCGCCGCACACAGTTCCGCGAACCGCTCCGCGGTCAGGTAGTCCCGGGTCACCGGATCGTTCAGCTCGGTGTGCCAGTCGACCTTCACCGCGCCCGGGATGTGGCCGGTGTCGTAGAGCAGCACGTCCTCGTCCGACTCGACCACGACCAGGCCGGGATCGTGCAGGTGCTCCGCCAGCCAGTCGGTGGTCACCAGGCGCTCGGGATGCGCGTAGTCCTGCAGGTGCGGTGCGGGATCCGTGGATGCGGGCATGGCACCTAAGTTACGCGTCCTCCCGGACCATCGGTGCCAGCGAGGGTCGTTTCGCGGTGATCAGGTCGCCGGAGGAACGGCCGGTCAGCCGCCGCTTCACCCACGGCGCCAGGTAGCGGCCGGCCCAGCGCAGGTCCGCGCCGCGTGCCAGCAGCCACGGCGACGGCGCCGGGTGCGGCGGGACCAGCATCCAGTCCCCGTCCACGGCCACGCCGAGCGCGTTCAGCACGTGCGCGGCGGTCCGGCGGTGGCCGGCCTCGGACAGGTGCAGCCGGTCGATGCTCCACAGCAGCGGGTTGCGGAACTCGTCGTCCGCGAACAGGTCGATCAGGTAGGCGCCGGTCTGCGCCGCGGTCTCGCCGACGCGCGCGTTCATGTAGGCGACGCGCGGGCCCATCACACGCTGGCCGGGCAGCCGCAGCGTCACGTCCGCGAACCGGAACACGATCGCGTCGGCGCCGGTCGCGCGGATCCGGGTGATCGAGTCGTGGAAGCTGTCGCAGACCGCGGCCGGCTCGCACCGTGGGCGCAGGATGTCGTTTCCACCGGCCGCGAAGCTGACCAGGTCGGGTTGCATCGCCAGCGCGGCCGGCAGCTGGTCCGCGGTCACCGAGGGCAGCAGCCGGCCCCGGATCGCCAGGTTCGCGTAGCGGAAGTCCGGGCCGGCCTCGGCCGCGAGCCGGGTGGCGACCAGATCGGCCCAGCCGCGGAACGTGCCGTCCGGGTACGGGTCGTCCATACCCTCCGAGAAGCTGTCCCCGACGGCCACGAAGTTGCGCCAGCGCATACCTGTCCCCCACTAGGTAGTTGCAGTCCCCAGGCATTTTGCCGACTCCCATTACCGGCCGGTAGGCCCGCGATAGGTGAGCTTCAAAACAACAAACCCGCCGCGCGTACGTACCCGGCGGCGGGTTTGTGTGTTGTTGTGTTGGCCCGGTCAAGGGGTGACCAGGCGTAACAGAACCCAGTCGCGTACCTCCGCGGGTTCGTCGGCCCGGCTGATCAGCCGGCCGTCCGGCGCGACGAGCGTGAGCCATGACCGGTCGCCCTCGGTGAAGCGAGCCACCAGATCACCGGCCGGCGTGAAGAAGAGCTGGTGCGCACCCAGGCGGCCGGTCTCGATGCCGAACGGCAACGTCTCGCCGGTCCTGGTGTCGATCACGTGATTGGCCTCCAGCGTGCGCGGCGGCACGGCATTGCGCTCGTCATCGTTGTCGATCAGGCGGGCGGTGATCCGGCTACCGTCCGGCGAGACACTGCTGATCTCAAAGTCCAGCCGGTTCGCGGAGAGGTCCGGAACCATCCTGGTCTCGCCGGTACGCAGGTTCCGCACGTAGGTGTCGAAGATCCCGAGCCGCGGACTGGTGGTGTAGGCCGCCCAGTCGCCATTGAGGTGCACGTCGCAGGCGCCCCGGAGTTTCTCGTCGACGAGCGGCGTGAACGCTCCTCCGTCGGCCGCGAACCAGCCGGTCTCCACGGCGTTCCGCGTGGGCTGCGACGTCGCCGCCAGCAGCCGGGTCGAGTCGGACGCCCACTCCGGCCCGAAACAGCCGCCACTGATCCGGAAGTCTCCGTCCTGCCGGTTCAGCACGACCATGTCGTTGTCGCCGAGCCGGCTCAGGTGCAGGCCGGCGGCCGAGATCCAGGACAGGTAGGTGCCGTCCGGCGAGACGGTCAGCGACTCACGGAGATCGTCGCCGCCGTACCGGCCGACCGGGTGGTCCCGGAAATGCAGTGTCCGCACGCCACCGCCGTCCCAGACCGCCATGTTCCCGAAGCCTTCGAGATTGGCGATGTAGACCGCGGACGTCGCGCCGGCCGGCGGCAGTGTCCGCGTCGTGGCGATCTCCGGCAGAGCGCGGTCGTCGCGGTGCAGGGCGAAACCGGCGGACGTGATGCCGATGACCGCCACGGTGCCGGCCGCGACCAGCGCCAGCCGGATGCGCGCGATCCGGCGGGACGTGCGTACCGCGCGGTCGCGCAGGTCTTTGTATTCGACCTCATCGGCAAGGCCGGCCAGGTCGGTACGGAGTCGGTCGAGGTTCATGCCGGGCTCCCGTCGAGGTCGGTCGCGGTGCGCAGCTTGGCCAGCGCCTTCGCGGTCTGGCTCTTCACGGTGCCGACCGTGACGCCGAGCAGCTGTGCGGTCTCCACCTCGGTCCGGTCCTCGAAAAACCGCAGCACGATCACCGCGCGCTGCCGGGGCGGCAACGTCAGCAGCGCGGCCCGCAGCGTCATCCGCAGCGCGAGGTCGGCCCCGGGCCTGCCCGTGCGCTCCGGCAGCGCGTCGAGCGGCACCTCGGCCACCCGGCGGCGCCGCCACCAGGAGACCTGCAGGTGATACATGGTCTTCCGGGTGTACGCCTCCGCGTTGCCGGTCCGGTCAAGCCGCTGCCACGCGCGGTGCGTCCGGGCCAGTGCGGACTGCACGAGGTCCTCGGCCAGGTGCTGATCCCCGGTGAGCAGGTAGGCCGCGCGCAGCAACGCGGGCGTGCGGCCTCGGACGAAGTCGTCAAAGCCCGGTGACGGCGGGTCGGCCACCGGCGTCCTCCTGACGGCAGCTGAGGGGATCATGTCAGCCCAGACGCGAGTCTGCCCGACAATGGTTGCCCGCGGTGTGCGCCGTACCCTTCTCGCATGCTGCTTCGCATGTCGACCCTGTTCCTGCGCACGCTCCGCGAGGACCCCGCCGAGGCCGAGGTTCCGAGCCACAGGTTGCTGGTCCGTGCCGGTTACGTCCGGCGGGCCGCGCCGGGCGGCTACACCTGGCTGCCGCTGGGGAAGATGGTGCTGGACCGGGTCGCCGCGATCGTGCACGAGGAGATGCGCGCGATCGGCGGGCAGGAGGTGCACTTCCCGGCGCTGCTGCCGCGGGACGCGTACGAGAAGAGCGGCCGGTGGACCGCCTACGGTGACGACATCTTCCGCCTCAAGGACCGGCGCGGCGCGGAGTACCTGCTGGCGCCGACGCACGAGGAGCTGTTCACGCTGCTGGTGCAGGACCTGTTCGGGTCCTACCGCGACTTCCCGGTGATCCTCTACCAGATCCAGACGAAGTTCCGCGACGAGGCGCGGCCCCGGGCCGGGCTGCTGCGCGGGCGCGAGTTCCTGATGAAGGACGCGTACTCGTTCGACCTCACGGACGCCGGTCTGGAGGAGTCGTATGCCAAGCACCGCGTCGCGTACCAGCGGATCTTCGAGCGTCTCGGGCTCGACTTCACGATCGTGTCGGCGCAGTCGGGCGCGATGGGCGGCTCCGGTTCGGAGGAGTTCCTGGCCGCGGCCGAGGTCGGCGAGGACACCTTCGTGGGCTGCGCGGCCTGTTCCTACGCGGCCAACACGGAAGCGGTGACCACGCCCGCTCCCTCTCCGGTCGACGGGGAGCACCCGGCGCTGGAGGTGCACGACACCCCGGAGACGCCGACGATCCAGTCGCTGGTCGACCTGGCGAACGCGCGCGGGCTGGCCGGCCGTACCGACTGGACCGCCGCGGACACGCTGAAGAACGTGGTCGTGCAGCTGAGCCGGCCCGGTGTCGCGGAGAAGGAACTGCTGGTCATCGGCGTGCCGGGTGACCGCGAGGTGGACCTGAAGCGGGTCGAGGCCCAGGTGCACCCGGCAGCGGTCGCCATGTTCGAGGACTTCGCGTCTCGGCCCGACCTGGTCCGTGGCTACATCGGGCCGCAGAAGCTCGACGCCCGTTACCTGGTCGACCCGCGGGTGGCGGCCGGCAGCGCGTGGCTGACCGGTGCGAACGAGCCCGGCAAGCACGCCACGAACGTGGTCGCCGGCCGCGACTTCACGCCGGACGGCACCATCGAGGCGGTCGAGGTGCGCGCCGGCGACCCGTGCCCGAACTGCGCGGACGGCACGCTGGAGATCCGCCGCGGCATCGAGATCGGGCACATCTTCCAGCTCGGCCGCCGGTTCGCGGACGCGTTCGGGCTGGACGCGCTCGGCCAGGACGGCAAGCCGGTCCGGATCACCATGGGCTCGTACGGCGTGGGCGTCTCCCGAGCGGTCGCGGCCATCGCGGAGCAGCACTGCGACGAGCGTGGTCTGGTGTGGCCGAAGTCGGTGGCCCCGTTCGACGTGCAGGTGATCCCGGCCGGCAAGGGCGCGCAGTTGGAGATCGCTACTGAGCTGGCCTCCACACTGGTCGCCGCGGGACTGCGGGTGCTGCTCGACGATCGGCCGGCCAAGGTGTCCACCGGCGTACGGTTCGCGGACGCGGACCTGATCGGCGCGCCGCACTCGGTCGTCGTCGGCCGCGGTGCCACGGACGGCGTCGTGGAGCTGCGCGTACGTGCCACGGACGAGCGCTCCGAGGTGCCGATCTCCGACGTGGTCAGCCTCCTGACCAGCGATTGAGACGTTCGCCCGCCGGGTAGGTGGACGTCACGGTCCACCTACCCGCGGAGCGTAGTTTGTGATCATGTCTGAGATGCCGCCGAAACTGGCCGAGATCGTCGACGAACTGGCCTCTGCGCCGCGGGACGTGGTGCTGGAGATGCTGCTGGAGTTCTCCGACGCGGTCCCGCCGCTGCCGCCGACCCTGGCCCACGACGGCATGGAGCAGGTGCCGGAGTGCCAGACCGCGTTCTTCCTGCACGCGGAGGTCGGCGCGGACGGCGTGGTGACCACGTACTTCGACGCGCCGCCGGAGGCACCGACCACGCGCGCGTTCGCCGGGATCCTGGCGGAGGGGTTGGCCGGCGCGACCGTGCCGGAGGTGCTGGCCGTGCCGGACGACCTGTACGTACGGATGGGCCTGGCCGAGGTGATCAGCCCGCTCCGGGTGCGCGGCGGCCACGCGATCCTGGCCCGGCTGAAGCGGCAGATCTCCTGATCTTGCAGCTTTCATGTTTCACGTGAAACGCCGTCAGCGCGCCAGCCCTTCGACGATCTCCGCTCGCGGCAGCTCCGCCGCGAGCGCGCCCGGGATCTGCAGCTTGCCGTGCCGCACGCCGGACCCGATCACTACTGAGGCCGCCTCCAGCACGCGCGGGTCGATCAGCACCGGCCACTCCGCCGGCAGGCCGATCGGCGTGATGCCGCCGTGCTCCATCCCGGTCAGTGCCACGGCGTCGTCCATCGGCGCGAAGCTCAGCTTGCGCACGTTCAGGTGCTTGCGGACCACGCCGTTCACGTCCGCGCGCGTGGTCGCCAGCAGCAGGCAGGCCGCGTACCGGGTGACGCCCTCGCGCTTGCCGGCGACGATCACACAGTTCGCGGACTCGTCCAGGCGCACGTCGTACGCCGCACAGAACGCGGCCGTGTCGGCCAGCCCGGCGTCAATCGCGGCCACCTCGACACCCGGGCGGTTCCACCCCTTGAGGGCGGCCTCGACCGGCGCGGCCAGCAGGTCCGGCCGGTCGAGCGCCGGCTCGGTCTTCAGGTTTCCCATCACCGAGCCATCGTGTCAGACCAGTTCGGTACGCAGCTCGTGCGCGCCGTCCGGCCGGGTCCCCTCGTAGTAGATCCGGTGCCGGCCGCCGTCCAGCGCGACCACGCTCAGGTAGCGCAGCCCGTGCGGCGCGTACGGCGACTCGATCGGGTCCCCCTCGTCCGCGGTCAGCCGCCCGAACGCGCCGCGCGCGACGCCGGTGCGCTCCTCCCAGTTCTCCTCCGCGGTCGCCCGCCCGTCGTAGGCGACGGTCAGCTCGTCGCCGTCCGCGAGCACCGCGGCCACCCGGACGCCGCGCGCGTCCCACTCGCCGGACCGCCCGGCCAGCGCGGTGCCGCGCCAGGTCCAGGCCAAGCCGTCCGGGCTGGTCGCGTACCAGGTGGTCATCCGGTCGGCGTGCTCGTCCGTCTCCAGCGGGTGGCAGGACGCCCAGAGGTGCCAGCCACCGTCGTGGAACAGCACCACCGGGTCCTTGACGCCGACCGTGTCGTCGCCGGGCAGCACCGTGACCGCCGGCGCGGTGGCCAGGCCCTCCGGCGTGTCCGCCTCCAGCAGGTCGACGCGCCAATGCTTGGTGCCGGGCGTGGCCACACTGACGTACACCCGCCACCGGCCGTCCGGCGTGCGCACCAGCGCGGGACGCTCCAGCGACTCACCGCCGAACGCGTCCCGGTGCAGCTCCGCGACCGTGGTGAAGTGGACGCCGTCGCCGGACCGGGCGATCACGTTGACGAAGCCGCGCCCCTCCCCGATCGGCTTGCGCAACCGGTAGGCCAGGTAGATCGTGTCACCGTCGCGCACCGCGCTCGGCGCACCGGCCCAGGCACCGGTCCGTCCCTCCGGGGGCGCGATCACGGTCGTGCCCTCGTGCCACCGCGGCAGGGGAAACGTCGTCGTCGGCGTGGTCACGCTGTCTCCTTACTTCACGATTTGTGCGGTATGGGTGGTCAACTGCGTCCAATCGTCGTACGACACGCCGGTGACCTCCTCCAACAGCCGGATCTCCTCGATGAACCCCGGCAGCACCGCGGCCCGCTGCGCCACGGTCAGCCGCGGCCGGCGTCCCCGCTCCCGGTGCAACGCGGTCAGCAGCGGCCCACGGAACGTCTTCCGCAGCCACACCGGATACCGGTGCCCGATCCGGCCGCCGTTGCGCAACAGAAAGCGCAGCGCGCCGTTGACCGGCGTGTCCGCGACCGAGAAGTTCACGTTCGCCTGCGGCACCACGTCGATCACGCCGGTTGCCACGCCCAGGAACGCACACACCCGGTCCAGCGCCTCCGCCGGCGTCTCCCGGAGGTCGCGATAGCGGAGAATCAGCACTTGATCGCGGTCGAACAGCTCGAACAGATGCCGCACCTGACTGCCGTACCGCCCGAGCCCCGCGTAGTGCCAGAACGCCGCCCACCCGGCCGCGACACGCTCCGGCTCCCGCCGCATCGCGGCCACGAAGTCCGCCTCCGGCTCCAGCCC
This sequence comes from Catenuloplanes indicus, assembly GCF_030813715.1. Lineage (NCBI taxonomy): Bacteria > Bacillati > Actinomycetota > Actinomycetes > Micromonosporales > Micromonosporaceae > Catenuloplanes > Catenuloplanes indicus. Next base: position 4,937,955 of record NZ_JAUSUZ010000001.1, on the reverse strand, counting down.
CGCGGTCCACAGGTGCTGCCAGTTCGAGTGTGCCCGGTCCACCGGGTCGCGCAGCAACAGAATGATCCGCACATCCGGCACCAGCTCGCGAATCCGCCGCTGCGCCGCCAGATCATGCAGGTAGAACGGCGTCGCCTCCCCGGTCAACGCCCCCGCCGGCGCGCCCGCGAACAGCCGCTCGTAATCCGCCCGCCGCCACACGTGCTCCTGATACGTCTGGATGTCCCCCGGCCCCCCGTGTTTCGGCGGCGGCCCATCCGACAGAAAGAACTTCGGCTCCTTCACCGGCGACAGATACAGCCCCGGATGCCTGGCCAACGCCGCATGCAACGCGGTCGTACCGGCCTTGGGCACCCCCGCGATCAGGAAGTCGGGCAACGCCATGGCGCCTCCTACCCCGTCATTCCCATCTCCTAAATGGGATATCCACCCAGGTTACCCCGAATCCGTCCGTCCAAGCCCTCCATACCGCGCTCCCCTTCCCCACGAGATCGCGGTGCCTCCGACTCCGCTGGCGTTCCGCCCCGGCCGCCGCTACGCAGCCAGTCCCGCACCAGATGGTCCGAGCCTCGGAAGCGTCTCCGATGCACCAGCCGCCCTCGCCTCCATCGAAACCGGCCACCCTTCAGGCAAGTCCATCATCAAAGTGGCATAACGCCCACCCTCGCCCCCACCCCCACAATCCAGCGCCGTCGGCGCGGTCAGCGCAGTCGGCACGGTAGCGGTAGCGCGGCCAGCGCGGTCGGCGCGGTAGCGCAGTCGCGCAGTCAGCGCAGTCGGCACGGTAGCGGTAGCGCGGCCAGCGCGGTCGGCGCGGTAGCGCAGTCGCGCGGTCGGCGCAGTAGCGCAGTCAGCGCAGTCGGCGCAGTAGCGCAGTCAGCGCAGTCGGCACGGTAGCGGTAGCGCGGCCAGCGCAGTCGGCGCGGTAGCGCAGTCGCGCGGTCGGCGCAGTCAGCGCGGTAGCCCGGTCAGCGCAGTCGGCGCGGTAGCGCGTCAATGAGCCGAGCGAAGCGAGGCAACCCCCACCCCAGAACCAGCACCCCGCCCACCCAACGCAACCACCAGCCCGTGGGGGCGTCCGGGGGCTCGGCCCCCGGAGCAGAATGACGAGCGCCCCCGGTCCGCGCAGTCCGCGGACAGGGGGCGCCCAAAGCTCGTGGAGCCCAGGAGAATCGAACTCCTAACCCCCGCCTTGCAAAGGCGGTGCTCTGCCAATTGAGCTAGGGCCCCGGGTTTGTTACTTACCGCAGGTCGGGAGCGGTGGTGGCCTCGTGCCACAGTGCGCGCTCGTCGCTCGACTGCTTGATCTTTCGCGCGATCAGGACGGCCGCGCCGACAACACCCGCTGCGATCAGGAGCTTCTTAAACATTGGGGTTGTCCCCTCGCTGTTTGAGCCGGCCGACCGGGGTGTCGCGGCGATTCGGGAGAATCGGAAGTGGGGCTAGCTGGAATCGAACCAGCGACCTCAGAGTTATCAGCTCTGCGCTCTAACCGACTGAGCTATAGCCCCGTGCGACCGGGAAAGATTACCGCACTTGCTCCGGACGCCCCAAATCGGGGGTCCGGCGGTCAGGTTCAGTGTCGCGTGGTTGCCGTGGTGAGGCACGCGATTTTCTCCTGACCGCCGGGTCCGGTGGGTCAGTCGCGCTCCGCGAGCGTGAGCTCGACGCCGCCGACGAGGTCGGCGCAGACGTTGTAGATGAATGCGCCGAGGGTTGCCAGCGCGGTGAACAGCACCACGTTGACCAGGCCGATCAGCGCGGAGGTGCCGATCACGCCCTTAGCGGTGATCTTGAAGACGGAGCCGCCGCCGGTGTCGCCGCCGGATGCGGTGACCAGCTCGGCCAGCGTCTCGTTGACGCTCTGGAAGACGCCCATCGCGTCGAGTGCCAGGTAGAGCACGGACGTGGCCACGATTACCACGATGAACAGCACCAGCGAGACCGCGAACGAGAACTTCATCACGGACCAGGGGTCGATCCGCTTGACGTTCAGCCGGGCCCGGCGGGGGCCGCGGGCGGCGGCTCCGCCGACCGCGTTGCGCGCGGCCCGGATGGTGTCTGTGACGCGGGCCGCGCCGACGCCGCGGACGGCGCCGCTGACCTTACTTCCGAGGCCGCTGAGCCCGCCGGTGGTGCTCGCCGAGGACGCGGTGCCGACGCTGGCCGGGATCCGCTCGGTCCGCTCGCCGGGCGGGCTGGACGGGCTGCTGCCGGCGGCGGCCGGGCTGGCCTTCGGCGGGGTGGCGGGCTTGGCCGGTGCGGCCTTCGCCGATGCCGATGCCGAGGTCGAGGTCGAGGTCGACGAACTCGCCGAGGCGGGCTTGCCGGCCGGCACGATGACGGGCTTCACGGTGTCCTTGTCTCCTGTGGCGCTCGGCGTCGCCGGCTTGGCGGTCCCGGTCGACGACGAACCGGCCGGCGCCTCGTCCGGCGGCGGCTTCATCCCCGGTGCACGCGTGAACTTCGGCGACGGTGCGTCCGTGGAGGGTCCGACCACCGCACGGCCCACGACCGCGCGGCCCTTGGCCTTGGCGTCACCGTCGGCGGAGTCCTTGCCGGCCGGAGTCGCCGAGGTCCCCGCCCCCGACGTCGCCTGTGTCTCCGTCATTCATCAGTCCTGTTCGTCAGGCTCGTCGGCATTGCGAGCAATCGCCACGATGGTCACGCCTTCTGGGAGATCCATGAGCTTGACCCCCATTGTGTTCCGGTCCCGCGTACGACGTACAGGCTTCACCGGAGTCCGGATCACGCCACCGTTACTCGTGATCGCGAACAGTTCATCATCCGGGTTGATGACAACGGCACCGACCAGACCACCACGCCGTTCCGTGATCTTGGCGGTCAGCACGCCCTTGCCCCCACGTCCCTGCACCGGATACTCCTCGATGGGTGTCCGCTTCGCGTACCCACCGTTGGTGGCTACCAAAACGTCCATCCCTTCCTGCACGACCTCCATCGCGAGCAGCTCGTCGTCCTCGCTGAAGCGCATGCCGATGACACCGGAGGTCGCCCGTCCCATCGGGCGCAGCGTATCGTCTGTCGCCTCGAAGCGGATGGCCTGAGCCTTCTTCGAGACGAGGAGAAGATGGTCACCCGGTCCGGCCAGCGCCGCACCGACCAGCTCGTCCTCCTCGCGCAGGTTGATGGCGATGATGCCACCGCTGCGGTTGGAGTCGAACTCGGCCAGCCGAGTCTTCTTGACCAGGCCTTCCTTGGTCGCGAGCACCAGGTACGGCGCGATGTCGTACCCAGGGATCACGATCACCTGCGCGATGTGCTCCTCCGGCTGGAACGCCAGCAGGTTGGCCACGTGCTGGCCACGCGCGGTCCGGCTGGCCTCCGGCAGCTCGTACGCCTTCGCGCGGTAGACCCGGCCCTTGTTGGTGAAGAAGAGCATCCACGAGTGCGTCGAGGTCACGAAGAAGTGCGAGACGATGTCGTCCTGGCGCAGTGTGGCACCGCTCACACCCTTGCCGCCACGCTTCTGCGAGCGGTACAGGTCGACCTTGGTGCGCTTCGCGTACCCGGTCCGTGTGATCGTCACCACCACGTCTTCGCGGGCGATGAGGTCCTCCATCGAGACCTCGCCGTCGAACGGGATGATCTGCGTACGGCGCTCGTCGCCCCACTTCGCCACGATCTCGCCGAGCTCCTCGGAGATGATCGTGCGCTGCCGCTCCGGCTTGGCCAGGATGTCCTTGAGGTCCGCGATCTCGATCTCGATCTTCGCGAGCTCATCAATGATCTTCTGGCGCTCCAGCGCGGCGAGACGCCGCAGCTGCATGTCGAGGATCGCGGTGGCCTGGATCTCGTCCACCTCGAGCAGCGACATCAGGCCCTGGCGGGAGTCCTCGACCGTCGGCGAGCGCCGGATCAGGGCGATCACCTCGTCGAGCATGTCCAGCGCCTTGACCAGACCGCGCAGGATGTGCGCGCGCTCCTCGGCCTTGCGCAGGCGGTACGCGGTCCGCCGGCGGATGACCTCCATCTGGTGCTCGACGTAGTACCGGATGAACTGCGCCAGGTTGAGCGTGCGCGGCACGCCGTCGACCAGCGCCAGCATGTTCGCGCCGAACGTCTCCTGCAACTGCGTGTGCTTGTACAGGTTGTTCAGCACGACCTTGGCGATCGCGTCGCGCTTGAGCACGATCACCAGGCGCATACCGGTACGGCCGGAGGACTCGTCCCGGATGTCCGCGATCCCGGCGAGCTTGCCCTCCTTGATCAGGTCAGCCATCCGCTCGGCCAGGTTGTCCGGGTTGACCTGGTACGGCAGCTCGGTGACGACCAGCGAGGTGCGCCCCTTCGCGTCCTCCTCCACGTCCACCACCGCGCGCATGCGGATCGAGCCGCGGCCGGTCCGGTAGGCGTCCTGGATCGCCTGGGTGCCGACGATCAGGCCGTTGGTCGGGAAGTCCGGGCCCTTGACGATGCCGAGCAGCGCCTCGAGCGTCTCGGCCTCCTCGGCCTCCGGATTCTCCAGGCACCACTGCACCGCGGCCGCGATCTCCCGCAGGTTGTGCGGCGGGATCTTGGTGGCCATGCCGACCGCGATGCCCTCGGACCCGTTGACCAGCAGGTTCGGGATCCGCGACGGCAGGATCGTGGGCTCCTTGGCCCGGCCGTCGTAGTTGTCCTGCATGTCGACGGTGTCTTCGTCGATGTCCCGCAGCATCTCCATGGCCAGCGGGTCGAGCTTGCACTCGGTGTACCGCATGGCGGCCGCGGGGTCGTTGCCCGGCGAGCCGAAGTTGCCGTTGCCGTCGACCAGCGGGTAGCGCAGCGACCAGTTCTGCGCCATGCGCACCAGCGCGTCGTAGATCGCGGAGTCGCCGTGCGGGTGGAACTGACCCATCACGTCACCGACGACGCGGGAGCACTTCACGTAGCCGCGGTCCGGCCGGTAGCCGGAGTCGTACATCGCGTAGAGGATCTTGCGGTGCACCGGTTTGAGGCCGTCGCGGACGTCCGGGAGGGCGCGGCCGACGATGACGCTCATCGCGTAATCGAGGTACGACCGCTGCATCTCTACTTCGAGGCCGACCGGTTCGATCCGGCCGCCGGCGTCCACCGCGGCGTCGGCCGCGGGCTCCTCCGGCTGCTCGCTACCCGTGGACTCGGGAGTATCCGTCACAGTTAACCCTAACTACTGTCAAAAGCGGCATTTCCCTGTGGATAACCGCTGTGGAAAGCGCGGAAGCTGTGGATAACTCTGCGAGAGCGGCTCGGCCGCTCTCCGCTAGATGTCCAGGAAGCGCACGTCCTTCGCGTTGCGCTGGATGAACGAACGGCGTGCTTCCACGTCCTCCCCCATGAGGACGCTGAAAAGCTCGTCCGCGGTTGCAGCGTCGTCCAGACTCACCTGGCGCAGCGTCCGCGTGGCCGGGTTCATCGTGGTCTCCCACAGCTCGGGGTAGTTCATCTCGCCGAGACCCTTGAACCGCTGGATGTCGTCCGGCTTCGCGTTCGGCTTCTTCTCCTGGCGCAGCCGAATCAGACCGTCCCGCTCGCGGTCGGAGTACGCGTACTGCGCGTCGTCACCCTTGCGGTTCCACTTGATCTTGTAGAGCGGCGGCGACGCGAGGTAGACGTGACCCAGCTCGACCAGCGGCCGCATGAACCGGAACAGCAGCGTGAGCAGCAGCGTCTGGATGTGCTGGCCGTCCACGTCCGCGTCGGCCATCAGCACGATCTTGTGGTACCGCAGCTTCTCGATGTCGAAGTCGTCGTGGATGCCGGTGCCCAGCGCCGTGATCAGCGCCTGGACCTCGTTGTTCTTCAGCACGCGGTCGATCCGCGCCTTCTCCACGTTCAAAATCTTGCCGCGGATCGGCAGGATCGCCTGGACTCGCGGGTCACGGCCCTGCTTGGCCGAGCCGCCGGCCGAGTCACCCTCGACGATGAACACCTCGGAGACCCGCGGGTCGGTCGACTGGCAGTCGGCCAGCTTGCCCGGCATCGAGCCGGACTCCAGCAGCGACTTGCGGCGGGCCAGCTTGCGCGCCTGCGCCGCGGCGATGCGGGCACGAGCGGCCTGCGACGCCTTCGTGATGATCGTCCGGGCCTCGGCCGGGTTGCGGTCCAGCCAGTCGACCAGCCACTCGTTGCAGATCTTCTGCACGAAGCTCTTGGCCTCGGTGTTGCCCAGCTTGGTCTTGGTCTGGCCCTCGAACTGGGGGTTGGCCAGCTTGACCGAGATGATCGCGGCGAGTCCCTCGCGGATGTCCTCGCCGGAGAGCTTCTCGTCGCCCTTGAGGATCTTCTTCTCCGCGCCGTACTTGTTGATCAGCGTGGTCAGCGCCGCACGGAAGCCCTCCTCGTGCGTACCGCCCTCGTGGGTGTTGATCGTGTTGGCGAACGTGTAGACCGACTCGCCGTACGACTCGTTCCACTGCATGGCGATCTCGACCGCGATGCCGTCGCCCTCGGCGTCGAACTGGATCACCGACTTGTGGATCGGCGTCTTGGTCGCGTTGAGGTGACGGACGAAGTCGGCGATGCCCTCCTTGTAGCAGAAGGTCACCTCGCGCTTCTTGCCCTCCTCGTCCGCCTGGCGCTCGTCCAGGATGTGGATGGTCAGGCCCTTGTTGAGGAAGGCCATCTCCTGAAGCCGGCGGTAGATCGTCTGGAAGTCGAACTCGACGGTCTCGAAGATCGCCGGATCCGGCCAGAACGAGACCGTAGTGCCCTTGCCGTCGGTCGCGCCGAGCTGCTCGATCGGCGTCGGCTTGGACGCGTCGAAGTGCTGCCGCCAGTGCGTGCCCGCCTTGTGGATCTCCACGGTCACCTTGGTGGAGAGCGCGTTCACCACGGCCGCGCCGACGCCGTGCAGACCACCGGAGACCGCGTACGCCTTGCCGTCGAACTTTCCGCCGGCGTGCAGCACCGTGTAGGCCACCTCGACACCCGGCTTCTTCAGCTTCGGGTGGATGTCGACGGGGATACCGCGGCCGTTGTCGGCGACGCGGACGCCACCGTCCGCCAGCAGCGTCACGTCGATCGTGTCGCAGTAACCGGCCAGTGCCTCGTCCACCGCGTTGTCGACGATCTCCCACACCAGGTGGTGCAGGCCGCGCTCACCGGTGGACCCGATGTACATACCGGGCCGCTTCCGCACCGCCTCGAGGCCCTCGAGCACGGTGAGTGAATCGGAGTTGTACTCCTGCTTTTCTTCCGCTGCCACCCTCGGCCACTTTCTCGCACCGGACGCCCCGGGGGGACGGACGTTGCGGGTTCGGCGGGCGCACGGCGACACGCACGGCGACTGGGCCGTGCGGACCACCGCGGGAAGCCCGCGGATCGCGATCGGCGGGACGCAGCGGGCAAATCCGGTCACGGAGTGTATCTCCGCGACCAGCTTGCTCACGACGTCCCGATCGCCTCCAATCCTACTGTGCCCCGACGACATTCTCCGGGTACGGCATCCCCTTCCGGGCACCTGAGACCTCCGTAGCGGCGAGAACCGCCCGATCTCGACTCCCCCCACGGGCCCCGGTCTCCGAGATACGACCAGCCGAGCGGCACATATGGTGTGGAAAGCCACGGTGAGCGCGAAAATGCGTGCCGGTCCGTCACGCTGGGGAAGCAAGAACTGAGTGACGAAGCACGCATGACCGATCCGGGTGCGCCGGGGTCGCGCTCGGCCCGTCCGGTCGCGTAACCTGCCCCGGCGCGGGGCGCTAGGCGTTCGAGACTGTCCGAGGCGTAAGGGAAGGTGACCCCCGATGGGGCTTGACAACGTCGCCGTGCAGTGGCCACGCACGGGCCGGTTCTACGACCCGGTGGCACCCGCCGCGTTCGTGGACTTCGCCCAGGTCGCCGACGCGCCGGACGTGGAGTCCCCCACGGCCGCGCTGGCCGGCCACATCGCGGAGACCGGCAGCGTGCGCGCCACCGCGTACACCGAGCTGGTCGATCTGCTCCTCGGCCTCAACGGTGTGCTCTACGCCACAGAGGCCGCGAACGAGGACGAGGACCCGGTCATCGACCCGGACGGCTGCGCCTGGATCGCCGGCGGCCTGGAGAAGTTCGTCATCGGCCACGAGAAGCTCGGCGACCTGGTCACCTTCGACACGGTCGGCGAGGTCCTGCGCACCGCGATCGCCGACAGCCGCCTCGCCGACCAGCAACTCCGCTGGCTCGCCACCCGCATGGACAGCCTCCGCGACGAATCCGGCGGCGCCCCGCAGTGGTCTTTTCCCCTTTCGGAACTCGCCGTCCTGGCCCGCTTCTACCGCCGCTGCGCCGACCGCGCCTTCGCCGTCTATGCGGACTACTGAAACCTGTTTCCCGCTTCCGGGGTGGTCCAGCCCGCATGCTCCCGCGGGCACCGGTCGTCGCTGGCGCTCCTCCCTGCACGTCGAGTGGGTGGTCACCAAAACCCTCGCCGCCCGGAGCCGCGTTCAGGTGGCTTCCGTGATCGGGCGCCTCGCACCGAAATACCGTGATATCCGGACCAGCTGCCGACGCCCGTCTCCGCGTGACCTCGCCGATCCGCCTCGAGTAATCGATCAGGTGAGCGATGGCGCGGCCGGAGAGCGAGTGGTGGCGGGCCGCGGCTCGTCGGGAGTGGGCCGGGACCGGCTCCGTCGCGGCGTCCGGAGCGGAGCGCCAGCGGAGTCGGAGGACACCGCGCGGTTGGCCCGCGGGAGCACGCCCGGAGCGCGCACGCCGGAAGCGGGAAGATCGAGATCTGGGGTCTGGGTCAGCCGTAGGTGTCGCGGGGGCCGCGGCCACGGACGCGACGCGGGCCCTTGCTCCAACTGGGGGCAGCGGGGCCGTGGATGTGGAGTTTCTTGACGACGCCGTGGCCGACCTCGCCGGCGATGCGCTTGATCAGGCCGGCGGCGAGCAGTCGGAGCTGGGTGGCCCAGGCGGTCGATTCGGCTTCGACGGTGAGTTCGCCGTTCTCAAGTTTGACCGGACGGCTGTGTGCGGCGACGTCGGTGCCGACGATCTTCTCCCAGGAGCCGAAGAGCGCGGCTTCGGCGGTGGGGCGCTGCCAGCCGCGGGTCTGGACCAGGCGGTTGAGCATGCTGCCGAGCAGCTGGGGGTCGCGCGGGTCGGGGCCGGGGCCGGAGTAACCGCGCAGCCGGCGGCCGGACTCGGCGCCGGGGCGCGGCTGGGTGCGGCGCTGGGCGCGGGCGGTCTCGCGGCGGGCCTTGGCGGCGTCCAGGACGGCGCGGGCCAGCTCGGGTCCCTGCAGGCCGTCCGGTGGCTCCAGCGGCTCCGACAGCGGGTGATCATGCGACACGGTGCACTTTCCCCTCGGTCACGGCGTATCGGGCGCCACGCAGTGCCTCCGGTACGTCCTCGGCGACCGCGCAGGTGACCAGCAGCTGGGCGGCGCCCGCGACCAGGTCGGCGAGCCGGGTACGGCGGCCCGCGTCCAGCTCGGCGAAAACGTCGTCGAGGACCAGCACCGGCTCGATGCCGTCGCCGCGCAACAGATCGTAGGCGGCAAGGCGGAGTGCGAGCGCGAACGACCAGGACTCGCCGTGGCTCGCGTAGCCCTTGGCCGGCAGGTCGCCGAGCGTGAGCAGGATGTCGTCGCGGTGCGGGCCGACCAGCGTGGTGCCGCGGTCGATCTCGGCGGGACGCGCGTCTGCGAGCATGCCGGCCAGCATCGTCTCCAGGCCGGCGCGGTCCGGCAGCGGGCTGGGCGGGTCGCTGAGCCGTTCGGTGCCGCGGCCGGACGAACCGATCTTGTACGCGATGGCGGCCGCACCCTTGCCGGCCGCGACCGCGTCGTACGCCTTGGCGATGTGCGGCCCGAGTGCGGCGCACAGCTCCAGCCGGCCGGCCAGCAGTTCCGCGCCGTGCCGGGCGAGCTGCGCGTTCCACACCTCCAACGTGGCCAGGTCGGAGCCGTCCCGGTCGCCGCCGGCCCACTTGCGCCGCTGGTACGACGTGCGCAGCAGGGCGTTGCGCTGCTTGACCACCCGCTCGTAGTCGGCGCGCACACCGGCGAACCGCGGCTGGCGGGCGACCAGCAGGTCGTCGAGGTACTTGCGGCGTTCGCCGGGATCGCCGCGGACCAGCTCCAGGTCCTCCGGCGCGAACAGCACGAGCCGCAGCGCGCCGAGGATGTCCCGGGAACGGCGGACCGGGGAGCGGCCGAGGCGGGCCCGGTTCGCCCGGCCGGGGACGATCTCCAACTCGACCAGCAGCTCACGGCCGTCGTGCACGATCGCGCAGCGGATGACCGCGGAGGAGGCGCCGAACCGGACCAGCGGCGCGTCCATCGCCACCCGGTGGCTGCCGAGCGTGGCGACGTACCCGAGCGCCTCGATCAGATTGGTCTTGCCGACACCGTTCGAGCCGACCAGGACGGTGCCGCCGGGTTCGAGGTCGACGGCGACGCGCTCGTACGAGCGGAAGTCGACGAGTTCGAGCCGGCGGACGTACATCCAGGGAGATCCTTTGCCGTTGAAAGCCGACGGGGGTGTGTCGCGACTCGATTGTCGCGCACACCCCCGCTCGGGCTGGACCTACCTCTTGACGGCGTGACCGCCGAACTGGTTGCGCAGGGCGGCGACGGCCTTGATGGCCGGCGAGTCGTCCTGGCGGGACGTGAACCGGGCGAACAGCGACGCGGCGATGACGTTCATCGGGACCGCGAGGCGGATGCCCTCCTCGACGGTCCACCGGCCCTCGCCGGTGTCCTCCGCGTAGCCCTTGATGTTGGCCAGCTCGGGGTCCTCGTCGAGCGCGCGGTCGAGCAGGTCGAGCAGCCAGGACTTGACCACCGAGCCCTCACGCCAGCTCTTGAACACCTCGGGCACGTTGTGCACCAGCTCGGACGCCTTGAGCAGCTCGTAACCCTCGGCGTACGCGTGCATCAGCCCGTACTCGATGCCGTTGTGGACCATCTTCGAGTAGTGACCGGCGCCGACCGGGCCGGCGTGCGCGAAACCGAACTCGCCCTCCGGCTTGAGCGCCTCGAAGATCGGCATGCAGTGGTCGACATGCTTCTTGTCGCCGCCGACCATCAGCGCGTAGCCGTTGCTGATGCCCCAGACGCCGCCGGAGACGCCGACGTCCATGTAGCCGATGCCGAGCGCGCCGAGCTTCTCCGCCCGCGGGCCGTCGTCGCTGAACTTGGAGTTTCCGCCGTCGATGACGATGTCACCGGCGGAGAGCAGGCCACCGAGCTGCTCGATGATGTCCTCGGTGACGCCGGACGGGACCATAACCCAGACGACCCGTGGCGCCGCGAGCTTCTCGACCAGCTCCGCCAGGCTCGCTGCGTCGCTGATCTCGGGCCTCGGGTCGTAACCGACCACGTCGTGACCGGCGGCACGGATGCGTTCCCGCATGTTGCCGCCCATCCGGCCTAAACCAACCAGGCCGAGTTGCATGTCGTCCCCCTTGCAGTTGTTCAGCTTCCGCGTATCAGCGGGTTACCCGGATCGGCATGATCAGGTAGCGATACCCAGTAATGATCTCGCCGTCTTCGCTCGCGGGGGACAACACGGCCGGTTTGAACGCGTCGACGAACGACAGCACGGCGGTGGGCGCGTTCAGCTGGTTCAACCCGTCCAGCAGGTACTGCGGGTTGAAACCGATGGTGAGCGCCTCGCCGGTGAAGGTGGCGTCCATGGCCTCGCTGGCCCGCGCCTCCTCGGTGCCGCCGGCCTCGACGACGAGACCGTCCTCGCTGAAGCTGAGCAGGATGGGGGTGGTGCGCTCGGCGACGAGCGCCACGCGGCGGGTGACCTCCTGGAGTGCGGAGACCGAGACCCGCGCCTGCGCGTTGTGCGTCGCCGGGAACAGCGACCGGACCGGCGGGTAGTTGGCGCCGTCCAGCAGCCGGCTCGTCGTCCGGCGGGTCCCGCCGGCGAAACCGATCATGCCCTCGCCCGCGCCGCCCTGGGCGAGAGCCAGGGTGACCTGACCGCCCAGCGGGCCGAGCGTCTTCGCCGTGTCATTGAGGGTCTTCGCCGGCACGAGCGCGTTGATACTGATCTCGGGGTCCTCCGGCGACCACTCGATCTCGCGCATGGCGAGCCGGTAGCGGTCGGTGGCGAGCATGGCCAGCGTGGTGCCGGTCAGCTCCAGTCGCACGCCGGTCATCATCGGCAGCGTCTCGTCCCGGCCCGCGGCGACGGCCACCTGGCTCACCGCGGCGGCGAACGCGGCCGCGTCGACGGTGCCGGCGCTGGCCGGCATGTCCGGCAGGCTCGGGTAGTCCTCGACCGGCATGGTCGGGAGCGTGAACCGGGCGCTGCCGCACACCAGCTCCAGGTGCGGGCCGACCGCGGCGATGTCCACCGGCTTGGCGGGGAGCGCCTTGGTGATCTCGGCGAGCAGGCGGCCGGAGACGAGCGCGGCACCGTCCGAGTCGCCCTGCACGTCGACGCTGACCTGGCTGGAGACCTCGTAGTCGAAACCCGAGACCTGCAGCACGCCGTCGGTGACGCGCAGCATCACACCGGCGAGCACCGGCACGGACGGCCGGCTGGGCAGGCTCTTGGCGGTCCACGCCACGGCGTCGGCGAGCGCGTCGCGCTCCACTCGGAACTTCATGGCCACGTGCCTCCGGGTCGACTGGTTGGGCATCCCTATTCTGCCGGTCCAGCGCCAAGAGGTGGGTACGCGGGCCAGACCCTGTGCGGACCGGGTGCCCGGCCCTGACCTACCGAACCTTAGGTCGCCCCGATGACCTCCGCTTCCCCGCCCCCGCCCGTTTTCGCCATCCGCCATCTCCTCCCCGGCGCGCTCTGGATCTTGCGAGGCGAAGCGCGAGTTCAAGATCCTCCACAAGCCGATGATTGATCTTTCTAATCTCTAGAAATAAAGAGAGTCGTAGTCATCGGTGTTGTGGAAACTGGGGATAACCCGAGTTTTAGCAGGTCAGCGAGTTATCCACCGGTGATTTACCTGTGGAGAACCGGGGTATAACTCGGCAAGTTCTCCACAGGCCATCTGCGGGCCTTCGGGTTATCCACTGCGTAACCCCAGTTATCCACCGGTTTTCCACCGGGTTTTCCCCTGGGTGTGGATTACGGCGTGGCCTGTGTACAAGAGTTATCCCCAGAACCTTCAACAGGTTATTCACATGTGATCCACTTCTGGGGACAGCCGATTACTGCGTGTACACATCCACAGTCGTTTCCACAGAAGTTATCCCCACCTGTGGACAAGCCGGGTCTAGGTTATCCACCGACTGTGCATAACTCCGGTGGATAGCTTGTGGACGGCGTGTGGACAGTGTGGACAACCAACCGATCGGAGGATGTGGATAGCCGTCGCCACCTGTGGATATGGAAATTCCGCCTTGCGCACTTGCAACCTGGGCGTCCACAGATTGTGGATAGATACCTGTGGAAAACCGTCAAGATCTGTGGATGCCTGTGGACGAAGCCTCCACGCAGTGGACAAGCGGTGGATAACTTCTGGGGATAACTTCCGGCACGACAAAGGGCGCCCACCGCACCCGCGCGACTCGGGGTGGGGCGAACGCCCTGGTAACAGTTGAGTAACGGCCCGCTGGTGAGCGGCCGGGGCGCCGACGAGCGCCGAAGAAGAGCCCTCCGGGCGACCCCGAGGCTACGAGTTCTGCTTGATCCGGTTGGTCAGCTCGGCGATCTGGTTGTAGAGCGACCGCCGCTCCGCCATCTGCTGCCGGATCTTCCGGTCCGCGTGCATCACCGTGGTGTGGTCGCGGCCGCCGAACGCCTGGCCGATCCGGGGCAGCGACAGGTCGGTCAGCTCCCGGCACAGGTACATGGCCACCTGGCGCGCGTTGACCAGCACCCGGGAGCGCGAGTGGCCGCGCAGGTCCTCCAGGCTCACCCCGAAGTACTCCGAGGTCGACACCATGATCTGGTCGGCGTTGATCTCCGGGCCGGCGCCGTCCGGGATGAAGTCCCGCAGCACCTCCTCGGCCAGCGACAGCGCCACCGGCGACCGGGTGAGGCTGGCGAACGCGGTCACCCGGATCAGCGCGCCCTCCAGCTCACGGATCGAGGACGAGATCCGGGACGCGATGAACTCCAGCACGTCCGGCGGCGCGAGCAGGCGCTCCTGCGCGGCCTTCTTCTGCAGGATCGCGATCCGCGTCTCCAGGTCGGGCGGCTGGATGTCGGCCAGCAGACCCCACTCGAAGCGGGTGCGCAGCCGGTCCTCCAGCGTGGTCAGCTGCTTCGGTGACCGGTCCGAGGAGATGACGATCTGCTTGTTCGCGTTGTGCAGCGTGTTGAATGTGTGGAAGAACTCCTCCTGCGTCCGCTCCCGGCTCACCAGGAACTGGATGTCGTCGATCAGGAGGATGTCGGTGTCCCGGTAACGCCGCTGGAACGCGCTGGTCTTGTCGTCCCGGAGCGAGTTGATGAACTCGTTCGTGAACTCCTCTGTGGACACGTACCGCACCGAACGTGCGTGACCCAGCGTGGTGGCGTAGTGGCCGATAGCGTGCAGCAGGTGCGTCTTGCCCAGCCCGGAGCTGCCGTAGATGAACAGCGGGTTGTACGCCTTCGCCGGGGACTCGGCCACGGCCACGGATGCGGCGTGCGCGAAACGGTTCGAGGAGCCGATGACGAACGTCTCGAACATGTACTTCGGGTTCAGCCGGTTGCCGCCGGACTCGCCGCCGGGCCGCGCCCGGTCCAGGCCGCCGGGACCGCCGGTTACGCCGGGGCGGAGTTCCCGCACGGTACGGCCCGGGCCGCTGTCGCCGGGCCCGGTGTCGGCCGGGTCGTCGGCCATCGGCGGCGGAGCGACCGGTCGCGGCTCACGGCCGAACGGTGGCGGGGTGTCGTCGTTGAACGCGTTCGCCCGCGAGCGGACCTCGTCGCGGCGCGGCCGGTCGTGCACCTGCGCGGGCGGGTACGCAGGGTGGCTCTGCGGCTGCGGTGCGTGCGGCTCGGCCGCGGGAGCCGGTGCCTCCGCGAGCGGCGGCGCGGCGAACAGCGCGGCCTGCGGCTCGTCCCGGGCGGGCGGTGGCTCGGGGGCGCTGTCCCGGCGGGCGCCGTTCGGCGAGATCGGCGCGGTCTCCGGCTCGGCGGCGCGCTCGTCCTGGTACTCCGGGCGGGCCGGCGGGCGGGCGTAGTCGTCGGCCGGCGGGTCGAAGAGCGCCTCGCGCTCCGGATAGGAGGGCGCCGGATAGGTAGGTGTGGCGTCCGGTGGGGGCGACGGAGAGCCGTAGATCGTGCCGGCCGGGCGGCCGGCGCCGTCCTCCGGCGGGCGCACGGTCACCGCCACCTGTATCGGGCGGCCGAGCCGGCGGGAGAGCGCGTCGGTGATCGCCGGGCGCAGCCGCGTCTCGATCACCTCGCGGGCGAACGGGTCCGGTACGGAGAGCAGCGCGGTGTCCTCGACGATCGCGCGCAGCCGGGTCAGGCGGAGGTAGGCGCGATGCTGCGCCGACGCGATCTCATCGGCGAGATCGTCGGTTGCGGCGCTCCACACCGAGGCCAGGTCGACCGTGTCGGCCACCGTCCCGCCACCCCCATCGCTCCGGCATCACCGGTCGCCTGCCGGCCGGTTAGCCGCTGTCGTCTTGTGGTCGCCGGGACCGCGGGCCGGGTCGTCGGCCCCCCGCCGACGCTGCTGCTACCCACGTTCTTCACGACCGTCGTCCACAGGTTATCCACACCCTGTGTACCGACCGATTGTGGCTTACCGTCCGTTGCTGGTGAGACCGGCCGAGCTGCGGTGGCGCGGATGAAGGGTCCACCGTGCCGAACGACTTTCCCCCTCGTCCGGTTCTGGCCGCCCCGGTGCGCCTCGGCGGCCGGGCCGCCGATGTCGTCACCGGCAAACGGGCACGCTAACAGCGATGGCCCCGCAGCATCAACCGCCGGACCGGGCAAGCGGGCCTGGGCCGGGAGTAGCAGCAGTTCACCGGGGGTGCGCCCGGCCGGCGCGTTTTGACGCCTGGTGGTGCACCCGCGTACTCTGGGCAGGCTAATCGGCTGGCCGTGACGGCCCGCCGGGCGACTCCTGGTGCGGCCGGTTAGCATTGACCAGAGACTTCGGGCCGTTTGCAAGATCACCTCCGGCCTCGGGGAACGCAGGGACAGACGACCTCCGGCTCGCAGAGCGTGCTCGGGCCGTACGAAGACGGAGTTTGACGTGAGCAAGCGCACCTTCCAGCCGAACAACCGCCGCCGCGCGAAGACCCATGGCTTCCGGCTGCGGATGCGCACCCGTGCCGGTCGCGCGATCGTTTCCGCGCGCCGCGGCAAGGGCCGCGCCAAGCTGTCTGCCTGACGTCCGGCCCACCGGTCAGGAGGGGGCAGGTCAGTCGTGTTGGCCGCAGCGCAGCGACTGCGGCGTAGCAGCGACTTCGCCGTAGCGATCCGCGCTGGCCGTCGGGCCGCGCGCGGAGCCGTCGTCGTTCACCTCCACCTCGGGGCCACGGAGACCGTGGGCGTCAAGGGGACCGAGGGTTCAGTGCAGCAGCACGAGGCGATCGAGCCGGTGCACGCCGCCGTTGCGGCGCGCGCCGGCTTCGTCGTTTCCAAAGCGGTCGGCAACGCGGTCGTCCGCAACCGGGTCCGCCGTCGCCTCCGCCACCTGGTGCGGGAGCGGCTCGACGCGCTGCCGGCCGGCGCCACGCTGGTCGTGCGCGCGCAGCCGGGTGCGGCGCGGGCGACGTACCCACAGCTCGATCTTGATCTTGATGCGGCGCTGCGGGCCGCTGTCGCCCCGCGCGCCCGCCGCCACTCCGACGGTGCGAAGCGACGCAGGGATGGTGCCGGATGAGCGACACCGAGCGTCCGCCCACGCTCGCGGCCCGTGTACTCGCGCGCAGCGTCATCGCGTACCGTCAGTGGATAAGCCCGGCGCTGCCGGCACGCTGTCGTTTCTATCCGTCGTGCAGCGCATACGCCCTGGAGGCGGTCACGCGGCACGGAGCACTGCGGGGGAGCCGGCTCGCGATCTGGCGGCTGCTGCGCTGCCACCCCTTCCATCCTGGCGGATTCGACCCGGTGCCCGACCCGGACCGCCGTCGCGCGAATGTGACTGGAGCCGGAATTGTTTGACTTTAGCCTGGACCCGATCTACTGGGCGATCTCATGGATCCTGCTGAAGTGGCACGCCGCGTGGGACTTCATCGGGGTCCCCGAGACCACCCTCCTCGGCACCAACTGGTCCTGGATCCTCGCGATCATCTTCCTGGTCGTCACGGTCCGCGTGGTGCTCTTCCCGGTCTTCGTCAAGCAGATCAAGTCGCAGCGGGCGGTGCAGGCGCTCCAGCCGCAGCTCAAGGCGCTGCAGGACAAGCACAAGGGTGACCGCGAGACCCTCCAGAAGGAGATGGTCGAGCTCTACCGCAAGGAGAAGGCGAACCCGCTGATGGGTTGCCTTCCGATGTTCATCCAGATCCCGGTCTTCTTCGGCCTCTTCCACGTGCTCCGCCGCCTGGACCCGGCCAAGATGAACAAGACGCTGTACGGATGGACCGCGGAGCAGTTCGACGGCGCGGCCAACGCGAAGCTCTTCACCGTGCCGATCGCCGGCAAGTTCGGCTCGACCACGGACGAACTGGTCCGGCTGGGCGCGAACCGCGGCACCGTGATGGTCGTCGCCGGCCTGCTGGTTCTGATCATGATGGCGACCACGTACCTCACCAGCCGTCAGATGATCCTGAAGACCGGCTGGGCCGAGGACCCGCAGCAGAAGATGATCCAGCGCCTGATGCTGTACGGAATTCCGCTTTCTCTGCTTGTTTCGGGCTATTTGTTCCCGATTGGTGTGATCATCTACTGGGTGTCGAACAACCTCGTCACCCTCGCCCAGCAGCAGTGGGTCCTCCGGAAGTTCCCGCCGCCGGTCACCGCCACGGCCGGGAAGACCGGTGGTTCCGCCGCGTCGCGGCAGGCCGAACCCGCCAAGACCGGCCTGTTCGGCCGCAAGAGCGCGCCGGTCGAGCCGGTCAAGCCGTCCGTCGACACCAAGGCGCTCGCCCCCAAGCCGGGTGCCAAGCCGGTCCGCCCGGGCAAGGCGGCGCAGGCCACCAAGGCCCAGGCGAACGGTGCGACCGCCACGCCGGCCAAGACGGGCGGGACACCCGGCAAGAACGCGGTCGGGCGTACCGGTGGAGTCCGGGCGAAGAAGAGCAACCCGTCGGCGAAACCCAAGGGCTGACGACCCCATAAACGTGCCCGACGTCCCGGCCCGCGCGGCCGGGGCGCCGGGGAACCAGCGGACCGGTGACGGTCCGGCCCAGCGAGTACGGAGATGACACCGTGACCGATACCAGCACTCCCCACGCTGACCAGGACCTCGAGAACGAGGAGGCCGTCGCCGAGCGCGCGGACGAGGACAGCGAGGAGACCAAGGAATCGGAAGGCCCGTCCGACAGCGACCTGTTCCGGCAGAGCGAGATCGCCGCGGACTACGTCGAGGGTCTGCTGGACATCCTCGACTACGACGGCGACATCGACGAGCTGGTCTCCGCCGGTCGCCCGATGGTCGAGGTCGTCGGCGGCCGGCTGCAGCCGCTCGTCGGTCAGCGCGGCGCGACCCTGGAGGCGCTGCAGGAGTTGACCCGGCTGGCGATCTTCCGGGCCACCGGGACGCCGAGCCGGCTGCTGCTCGACGTCGGCGGCTACCGCAACGCGCGACGCAAGGAGCTGGCCGCGGTCGCGCGCAACGCGATCGAGAAAGTGCGCGAACATGGCGAGCCGGTCCGGCTGGAGCCGATGTCCGCGTTCGAGCGCAAGTGCGTGCACGACGTGATCAACGCGGCGTCCGGCGTGGAGAGCGAGTCGGAGGGCGTAGAGCCCAGCCGTCGCATCGTCGTGCGGCCGGTCGACTGATCCGTGCGCGAATCCGCTTCCAGCGGCTCGGAGGGCGTCGTGCCTTCCGAGCCGCTGTCGTCTGACACCGTACCCACGCCGGAAGAGCTTGATCTTTCGTTGCCGGACGCCCTGCGGCCGGCGGCCGAGGCACTGTTCGGGCCGCGGCTGGACCTGGCCGCGCGTTTCGCGCAGCTCCTCGGCACGGACGGCGTGGTGCGTGGGCTGATCGGCCCGCGCGAGGCGCCGCGCATCTGGGAACGGCACCTGCTGAACTGTGCCGCGCTCGCCGAGCTAATCCCTTCCGGCGCTTCCGTCGTCGACGTCGGCTCTGGGGCCGGTTTGCCCGGTATCGTGCTAGCGGTGGCCCGTCCTGATCTTACGATCGCGCTGGTCGAGCCACTGGCACGACGGACCGCCTTCCTGGCGGAAGCGGTGACGGCGCTGGGCCTGGACGACACCACCACGGTGATCCGGGGTCGGGCCGAGGAGGTCGTCGGGGGTCCCCTCTCCCCCGCCGACGTCGTCACCGCACGGGCGGTCGCGCCGCTTGACCGGCTCGCGGGCTGGTGCCTGCCCCTCACCGCCGTCGGCGGGCGGCTGCTGGCCCTCAAGGGGTCGTCGGCCGCGGAGGAGATCGCAGCGCACCAGGGCGCGGTGAGCCGGCTGGGTGGTTCCACCCCGGTCGTCCGGGTGTGCGGGGAGTCCGTCCTCGACGCGCCGACGACGGTGGTGGAGATCGTCCGGGAGCGGGCGGTCGTGCCGGCACGGTCGGGGAAGGCATCCCGTCCGGAGCGGCGGTCCTCGTCCAGGGCCGGCGGTGCCTCCGGGAACGGGAGGAGACGGAGGGGCTAGATGCGGGGTCGGCGGCGCGGTAAGCGGAAGGCCGGGGGCGGGCGTTCGGTCGTGCCGCCCTCGACGCGGTCCTCATCGGTTCCGGCGCAGCCGCCGTCCTCGCCGGCTGAGGAACAGCCGTTGGCCTTACCGGCTGCGCAGCGGTCGGCGTCCGCATCGGCTTCAGGGCAGCAGCCGTCGTCGACGGTTGCGAACCCGGCGTTTCTGCCAGCACTCGCCGCGCCGCCGGACTCCGTCTCGCCACCGTCTGTCGCGTCGTCTTCCGTTTCGGAGTCGGTCTCGGCCTCTACGTTGCGTTCGGCCTCGGGCGAAGCGCGGGGCGAAGGCTCCTCCGGCACACCGGCCGGGGAACCAGCGGCTGGGCCGGGCACGAAGCGGTCGCCGGCCGGACTGCTCGCCTCCAGCCCGCTGGATGCCGGCCTGCTGAACGACGCGGCGGTACCGCCGTCGACCTCGACGCCTGCCGCGCGAACCCCTGGTTTCCCCGCGCCGATCTCCGTACCGGTGGCGGCGGTTCCGCTTCTTCCGGCAACCTTCTCCGCGCCGCTCTCCGCGTCGCTCGCCTCCCGGCTGGCCTCCGGTCTGCGCCCGCCACCGCCGGAGATCGACCCGCTGCTGGAGGCGCCGGACGGCACCGGCTGGCCGGGCTGCGAGGCGCACTGCTCCGGCGTGCTGCGGTTGACGACCGGCTTCATGGTCTTCAGTTCCGAAGGGCTTTCGTTTCCCGTGAAACATGGTCCGGATGGGCGTGGCCATGGGCGCCCCACCGCCGTAGGCTGGCCGCGCGTCGATAGTGTGGACTCATCCGAATTTGGCAGGGATGACACGGTGCAGGACTACGGAAGCTACTCAGGTTCCTCCCCTTACCCTGTTTCACGTGAAACGCGCTATGACGGCTCGCCGGGCGAGCCCGTGTACGGCACGATTGATCCCGCCCCGGTAGGACCGGGTGGATTTGAGGGCGAGGAGTATCCGGTGCCGCAACCGCGGGTGGGAAACGGCTACGGCGGACCCGAACTGCCGACTGAGACAGCAAGCGACCCCTACGTTTCACGTGAAACGTCGGCTCCCGCCGACGTGGATCTTCCTTTGGCCATGGAGGCGTTGCGCGCCGTGCAGATCCTGAATCCCAGCGGCGAGGTGACCATGCCTCGTCCGGCGCACCCCCGGATCATGTGCGTCGCCAACCAAAAGGGCGGCGTCGGTAAGACCACCACGACGGTCAACCTGGCGGTGGCACTCGCACTGCACGGCAACCGCGTGCTGGTGGTCGACCTCGACCCGCAGGGCAACGCGTCCACGGGTCTGAACGTGCCGCACCACGCCGGCGTGCCCGACGTCTACGACTGCCTGATCGACAACGTGCCGCTGGCCGACGTGGCTCAAGGCGTCGAGGGCATCCCGAACCTGTGGTGTGTGCCCGCCACCATCGACCTGGCCGGTGCCGAGATCGAACTGGTCTCCGTGGTTGCCCGTGAGTCGCGGCTGTCCCGCGCGATCAAGAGCCACCCCGAGCAGTTCGACTACGTGTTCATCGACTGCCCGCCGTCGCTCGGCCTGCTCACGGTCAACGCGCTCGTGGCCGCGCAGGAGGTGCTGATCCCCATTCAGTGCGAGTACTACGCGCTGGAAGGGCTCAACCAGCTGATCAACAACATCAACCTGGTGCGCCAGCACCTGAACCCGACGCTCGATGTCTCCACGATCCTGCTGACCATGTACGACCGGCGGACCCGCCTGGCCGACGCGGTCGAGCAGGACGTGCGGAACCACTTCGGTGACAAGGTGCTGCAGGCCGTCATCCCCCGGAACGTCCGCGTCTCCGAGGCGCCGAGCTACGGACAGTCCGTCGTCACGTACGACCCGGGCTCGCGCGGGGCCACCAGCTACTTCGAGGCCGCCCGCGAGATCGCCGAGCGGGGCGCCGCGGAAAGCCTGGGCCGCAACGGGTAGGCGCCGTGGCGCGCTTTAGCATGGTCGGTTCCGGGACGGCTACACCGCCGGCCCGTGGTGTGTGGCACTGTGGTTGATTCGGGCGACTTGGTGGCCGTCGCGGGTGGCGCGGCGGTGGCGGCATCTGAGCAAGGAGAAGCGGGCAGATGAGGAAGGGTCCTAAGGGCGGGCTCGGGCGTGGACTCGGAGCCCTGATCCCGACCGCGCCTGCGGCCGAGACGGTGTCCGTGCCCGCTCCGGCCGCACCGCCGGCTCAGGTCGCTCCGCCGGATCCGGCCCCGGTTGACGCTCCGCCACCGGTGGAGCCAGCGGTCGTACCCCTCGCTCCGGTGGTGGAGCCCGCCGTTGCCGAGCCGGCGCTCGCGCCCGTGCCCGGTGCCCGCTTCGCCGAGATCTCGGTCAACGACATCATCGCCAACCCCAAGCAACCCCGGCACGTCTTCGACGAGGAGGCGCTGGAGGAACTCAAGATCTCCATCCAGGAGGTCGGTTTCCTCCAGCCGATCGTGGTCCGCGAGCTCGAACCCGGCAGCTATGAACTCGTCATGGGTGAACGGCGGTGGCGCGCTGCCCAGGCGATCGGCCGGGAGACCATCCCCGCGATCGTCCGGGAGACCAAGGACGACGCGATGCTCCGCGACGCCCTCCTGGAGAACATCCACCGCGCCAACCTGAACCCGCTCGAAGAGGCGGCCGCATACCAGCAGCTGCTCGAGGAGTTCGGCGCCACCCATGACGAGCTGGCCCGCCGCATCGGCCGCAGCCGCCCCCAGATCTCCAACACCATCCGCCTCCTGAACCTCCCCCCACAGGTCCAGCGCCGCGTCGCCGCCGGCGTCCTCTCCGCCGGCCATGCACGGGCGTTGCTGGCCCTGGAGGACGCGGACGCCCAGGACGAGATGGCCAAGCGGATCGTGAACGAGGGCATCTCCGTCCGCGGCACCGAGGAACTGGTTCAGCTTGCGCTGAGCGACGGTCCGGTGGCGAAGAAGGCCGCGCAGCGGCGTGCCAAGCCACATGCGCCGGCACTGACCGATCTGGCGGACCGCCTCTCGGACCGCTTCGACACCCGCGTCAAGGTCGACATCGGACGGAGCAAGGGCAAGATCACGATCGAGTTCGCGACGGTGGACGACTTGGAGCGCATCGTCGGAATAATCGGCGTCGAGCGTCGCGAGGACGAAGAGGGCTGACCCTGCCCCGGAACACCGCATCGGCTCGAAGGCCTTCCGGCCCTTCGGGCCGATTTCCTTTTCCGGGGTACGTACGGGAGGCGCCGGTTTCACGTGAAACCTGGGGCATGCGTGGGGCGGCTTGTGCGGCTCACTGGCGGTCGAAATGGTGACACTCGTGTGTGGGGGTGGGCTGCGGTGCGCCGGGCCGCCAGAGATCATTTGAGCGGCTGAAGCAAGGTTTCACGTGGAACGATCGTGCCGGCCCGACGAGCGTGATCGCCCGTGCGGGGAATGGAGGTGTCACGCCGAACTGAACGGCTTCCCGTGCCGGCATCGTTGCCTGGATCGGCCGGGACGTGGCGTTCACCGAGCTGCCGGCGCTGGCTCGTGGGCGTTGTGGGTGTCGTTGCTCCGTTGCCGATCGGATCCGTACAGGCTGTCGGCGAACCGCAATTCTGCTGCCGACCTGGCTTGGGTGTGGTGCAAGCCGTTTCGTGAGTAGGCCAAGCGTCGGGGCCGGGACCGATCTCTTGGAGTCGCAACCGAATGGCTGGAGCAACGAGCCGGGCGGGCTGACCAGGTTTCGGCCCGTTGCGCTCGGGCCTGTGAGCTCCGCGGCAGCACCGTGACCGGGACCGGTGGGAGCGGGCACCACAGCCGCTGGCGTCGCATCGGCCGGCACCGGCCATATCGAAGCTCCGGAGACGCGGTCCCCTCGTGATGCCAGGTGATCTTCCTTTCGTGTCAGTGCGCCAAATTCGCAGTGCGGAGCGGCAGTGTGCTTCCAACCCACTCGGCAGAGCTTCCACTTGAGCGGGCACCCGGACGCCAACCACCGTCGCCCGCTCACCAGGCCGGGCCAGTTCCCCGGCCGTGCCGCGCTGGATCGTGGCGAACCGTATTGCAATGGACTAGACGAGAAACCGCCGCACCCGATCGGAGCACGTCGGATTGAGTTGAGTGGAAGCCGCAGCGAGGCCGGCGCCGGCGTGGCGAGCCGGCTCGTGCCTAGAAGCAACCAATCGCGCTTGCGCTGCGCCCAACGCGACTGAGTCGCCTCCGGTTCTCCCGAGCAGGCACGCGGACTGTGGCCAGAGTTCGGGGCTGGCCGGTGGCCGCGAGGACACCACGTCTGGCACGTATGGCGCCAGGACACGGTAGAGGAATCTCTGACCATGCTGGAAGCGCTAGGCCATGGTTATGCGCGAGCACGGCCTGACGCATCAGCGTCGCGTAGATGCCGGTCTCCGAGGAGAAGCTTGCTCACCGTCAAGGGGCAGCACCGCTGAGATGAGTGCGCACCCTGTCGGGTGCAGGCCGAGTATCCACTCGATCTTCCGGTAGAGGTAAACGCACCGCCGCGCGCCGGATCGGGTGGGTTACGCCCTCCAGCTGGGCCGGGCTGTCACCGCATACGGTCAACATGCGGGCGATCACGGACGTCGAGGCGCTGCCTTCCGCTTCAACTGCATTCGAGGACGCTGCCGCAACGGCGCCCGCACAGGTTCGCTTGATGCGACAGCTGCGGATCGCTCCGTTTCACGTGAAACGTCGAGAGCCTCAAACATGCCGCGCCGCGCGTTCGATCCCGCAGTCGTGAAACACGATGGCGTTGGATCGCATCCGTGCGCCGACGATGTGACACGCGGATCAAGCGATTCCCGCGACCCCGATGACGGGTGCTCGCCAGCATTTCATGACAGGAGGCGCCTTTTTCAGCGTGACGGCCATGGGACTTCATCGCTGACTCGCGCCAGCCGGGCTGCTCTATCAGCGCGGTGGGACGCCGCAGCAAAACTCAATCGGCGCGTCGATTGCCGGCCGAGGCAATGCGTAGTCTCTTGCCGCCTGGCCTCAACGCTGCGGAGCCATCCCGTGGTTGGCGGTGGAGAGGTCCATCATCGAGCCGTCGTCTTCGCAGAGGCTGGTGCGTCAGGGCTCCTGAACCCGTCGCCACCCAAAGGCCGCTCCGTACTATCGAAATCCCCGCGGTGTCCGACTTAAGCGCGAGGGCCTCGATGGCTAAAGGGATCACCCAGTTTCACGTGAAACCGCGGGGTGCGGGGGCGGTTGATTCGTCGACCAGCATGAGAAGGAGGAAGCTGAGGTGAAGCCAGACGTTGGCCGATCGCGACCTTCGTTTTGAGCGGAGAGAGAACTCGCGGCGCCTCCGATGGTTCGGGCCTACGACCGCCCAGCACAGCAGCCCAGGGCGTGCCAGAAACATTCGCCCGAGATGATCATCCGCCGAAAGCCGCTTCCCGGCCTCGCACGGACGGGCCAGCGTGATCGTCCGTGCATCACCGTCGGACGCAGGTCCAGTCCAGAGCCTGGGCACGATCGCCGCCATGCGACCTGCCGACGCACTCGCGACGTGGGTGCTCCGATAAGAAGTAGGAGGCGGCTGTCAGGCTCATTACCCTGAATCCGCGTTGGCGAAGCCCGGCGCTCGTTCCTCCCCGCGGCCGCCCTGGTCGCGCTCTGCCCCCCCATGGCGTTCACGTAGCGGTTCGTCTTGCTGGAACGCCGGCTCTCCGAAGCGGCCTCTGCCTCCCGCCGCAACCGCGGTACGCGAACCCGACGCCGACCACAGAAACATGCGGCCATCGGCAACGGAACACTCTGCAGCACCCGCATACCGCGCCAACGACTCTCAGACGTAGTGCTTCTCCCCCGCTGACGGAAGCCCTGACCGCCGGACCCCGAAGGCCACGCGTGAGCCCACCAGCCGAGCGCGTGCCCACGAATCGGTGAAGCCGCGCGACACGATGGATCCGTGTGGCGACGGCGGTGGAGTGGAGTTCCCCGGAGCATCGTGGTGGTCGTATTCGCTCAGGCCATCGTCCTCGCCTACGGGGGTCATCCACGTGGTGCAACTAACGAGCGGTTGGCCGCCGTACCCCTGGGCACCGGCATGGCTCGCGGCGTACTTCATGTCGCTCACCGCACTGGATCCCTCGGCCGCATGGCTCTTGGTCGACCGTCGGCGCGCGCCGGTCTCTATCTCGCCGCATTCGTCTTGGTGACCGACGCGCTCGCCAACGGCTACGCCGGCTGCTGCCTGCCCGTGGGCAGCCCAGCATCGAGAGTGGCCCAGGCGGTCATCTCCGGCCTGGCCGCCGGCTCGCTCCTGGTCGCGTATCGCGCGGCACCGTGGATGCGGCGCTGACGCTCCACCCTCTCACCCACCCGAGGCCGACCAACCGGCTCCGGACTCGCGTTCCAAGATCGCCACCCCGCCCCACGTCGCCAGGCAAGCAGTGATCGCGACGCCGGCCTTCCGTAGGACAGCTCGCGCGGCACGCGGGCCGAGTCGATCCGCCCACCGCTCCTGCCACCCGCCCATCGGCTCACCGCACCAACATGAGAGTTCTTCCCCCCGTTTCACGTGAAACCCCGAGACCGGCTTACCGACCATCCCTGTGGAAAACTTCGCCCACCTGCCGGGACGGTCGCACCGGCCAAAGTTATCCACAGAAGTTATCCACAGGCTGCCTCGTTTCACGTGAAACAGCGCGTCAGGAGCCCTGTTGGCCTGTGGATGAAGGCGGTGGATAACTCCGTTTCCCGCGTCCACGCAGGGTGTTTGATCGCCTCCGTTGAGCTGGCATGCCGATCCGTAATCCACAGGGCGCGAAGCGTGCCTGTGGATAACTCGGTGGATAACCGCGCCTGTGGACAACCACAGCACCCCCACCGTGACCGGCCACGACAGGGCCGAAATGAGGTAAGGACATCAGGCGGGAAACCGGTTAGGGTCAGCCTCGTGCCCCACACCCCCTCCTCCGTTCCTGAGTTCACGAAGTGGCCGTCGTTCCCGTTCGAGGGCGATATCCGCGTGAAGCCGATCGACGACCCGGTCGAGGTCGAGCCGTCGCGCAAGGGCGAGGGCTCGGCGGACTGCGTCGCGTGCGCCGCGCCCGACGAGGCGTATATCTGGGTCAGCGACCGCTGGCGGGTCCGCGCCATGGACCAGCCGTCCGGCCTGCCAATGGTTCTGATCCTGGAGTCACGCTCCCATCTGGATCTCGGCGATCTGCCGAACCTGCTCGCCGCCGAGCTGGGCGTGATGACCGTGCGGCTGGAACGCGCCATCCGTTCCCTGGACGGCGTCGCCCGCGTGCACGTCAACCGCTGGGGCGACGGCTCCGCACACCTGCACATGTGGTTCCTCGCACGCCCCTACGGCCGGCTTCAGCTACGCGGCACGTTCCTCTCCCTGTGGGACGCGATCCTCCCGCCGATCCCGGAGATGCAGTGGCGGGAGAACCTCGCGCTCGTCGCGGCATGGCTTGCCGAGTTCGGCGGTCGCCCTCTCGCCGAGCCGCCGCACATTCAGTGGCAAGCCCCATCCAGCTTCGCGGCCACCGGGAATACACCGGCCGACGATGACCCGGGCACGCTCACGGGATCGGTAACGGGAACAGCAACGGGCACGGCTAACGGCGGGGCGACGCCCACCGAGCCGACCATCAGCTCCGTTGCCGCGCTTGAAGAGCCCGACGACGAGGCCGCCGCCACAGAGCCCACCGACCCCACTCCCACCCAAGCCTGACCACGCCGCCCCGCCCCGCCCACGCAGAAGCGGGGCCGGATGACACCCGACCCCGCTTCTGTCAGAGCCATTCTCTCGCGATTTCGCCTCCGGCCGATTTTCCCCGCCACCGGTTCGCGAATCGGTCAAATGCCGCGCCGAACCGCCCGCTCCACCAAACCGCTCAGCACCTTGCCCAGATCCAGCCCCGCCGCCGCCACCGCCAGTGGCAGCAGTGACGTCTCGGTCATCCCCGGCGATACGTTCACCTCAAGCACGTGCGGCACTCCGTCCGGGTCCACGATCAGATCCACCCGCGACAGGTCCCGCAACCCGAGCGCCTCGTGCGCCGCCACCGCGACCGCCGCGACGTCCACCGCGACCGCCGGGGAAAGCCTGGCCGGCGCATGCCACGTCGTGAGCCCGGCCGTGTATCGCGCCGCGTAGTCGTACACCCCGTCCCGCGGCACGATCTCCACGGCCGGCAGCGCGGTCGGCCCCTCCCCCAGGTCGACCACCGACACCGCGATGTCCGCGCCGGTCACGTACCGCTCGACCAGCGCGGTCGAGTCGTACGCGAAGCACCCCACCATCGCGGCCGGCAACTCCGAACCGGCCCGGACGACGGACGCGCCCAGACCGGACCCACCCTGCGCCGGCTTGACCATCAGCGGTACGCCGAGCCGCTCCACGATCCGGTCCAGCACCGCAACCGCGCCCAACTCGGAAAATCGGTCGTGCGGCAGCGCGACCCACTCCGGCGTACTGATCCCGGCTTCGCGCAGCACCGCCTTCGCGGACGGTTTGTCCCAGGCGAGGCGCGCGGCCCGGGCGTCACACCCGACGTACGGCACGTCGAACAGGTCGAGCACGCCGCGTAGTGAGCCGTCCTCACCGGTGGCGCCGTGCAGCGCGATGACGACTGCGTCCGGCGGGTCGGCGCGCAGGCCGGGCAGCAGCGCGACGTCCGCGTCCCGGAGCTCGGTCTGCACGCCGGCCGCGTGCAGCGCGTCAACGACCCGGCGGCCCGACCGGAGCGAGACGTCCCGCTCGTAGGAGAGGCCGCCGGCGAGAACCAGGACACGAAGATCGCGAGACATGCCGTCGATCATGCCAATTGCGAACCGGGCACATCCGCCCCGCCCTGCCCGGGGCGCAGCGCTGAGGCGCCGAAGACGGACCGCATCGCCATCTCCAGCTCCATCACGCCGGAAAGCCGGCGCACGCCCTCCCGGATCCGCTCCGGGGACGGGAACGAGAAGTTCAGCCGCATGTACCGCTGACCGGTGCCGTCGGCGTAGAACCCGGTGCCGGGCACGTACGCCACCCGGGCCGCGATCGCGCGCGGGACCATCGCCTTCGAGTCGAGCCCGTCCGGCAGTGTCGCCCAGACGAACAGCCCGCCGGACGGCCGCGTCCACGTCGTACCCGCGGGCATGAGGTCTTCGAGTGAGTCGAGGAGCGCGTCGCGCCGCTCCCGGTACACCTCGCGGTACACCTTCAGCTGCTCGCGCCACGGCATCGTGGTCAGGTACTGCGTGACCGCGGCCTGCGCGAACGCGCTCGGGCAGAGGATCGTCGCCTCGGTCGCGATGACCAGCTTGTCGCGCACCGCGTGCGGCGCCAGGATCCACCCGACGCGCAGCCCCGGCGCGAACGTCTTGGAGAACGTGCTCAGGTAGAACACGCCGTCCCGCCGGCGGGCGCGCAGCGGCCGGGGCGCGTCACCGTCGAAGCCGAGCTGGCCGTACGGGTCGTCCTCGACGACCAGCAGCCCTTCCCGCTCGCAGATGTCCAGCACCTGCTCGCGCCGTTCCTCCGACATGGTCACGCCGGCCGGGTTCTGATACGTCGGGATCGTGTAAAGGAATTTCATTCGCCGGCCGGACGCGCGCACCGACGCGATCGTCGACTCCAGCGCGGCCGGGATGAGCCCCTCGGCGTCCATCGCGACGTGGACCACGGACGCCTGCGCCGCCTGGAACACGCCGAGCGCGCCCACATAGGTCGGCCCCTCGGCCAGCACCACGTCGCCCGGGTCCAGGAACAGGCGCGCGACCAGGTCGATCGCCTGCTGGCCGCCGACCGTCACCACCACGTCGTCCGGCGAGGCGCCGCATCCGACGTCGATGCCGGAGAGCGCCATCACCTCGCAGATCTTCTCGCGCAGCTCGATCGTGCCCTGGCCGATCCCGTACTGCAGGGTGGTGCTGCCGTGCTCGCTGCCGAGCCGGCCCAGCATCTCCCCCACGGCATCCAGCGGAAGTGCGGCGATGTACGGCGCCCCACCGGCCAGCGACACCACCTCGGGGCGACTGGCGACGGCGAAGAGAGCTCGGATCTCCGAGGCGGTCATGCCCCCGACACGGGCGGCATACCTATCGGTGTAATCATCGAGCGTCGTGCCGGACATGATCACCTCACTCTTGGCAGTGCGCCCAGCGCGGGCGCCGGTGTGATCGATGTTATGCCCTTCACACCGGAGCGCCCCTCGGACGACCGGCCGGTACCACATGGCGGACCAACCCCGCGTCTTTCGCGCTCAGCTGAAAATCCGGCGTACGATTCTCCGGGGAGTCCGTAAGTACCGTGGGGGATCGCCACCATGTCTCGTCGCCTGGTCAGCCTGACCCTGGACACGCTCGAGGACCTTCCGAGAGGGTGCCGGTCGTGCGTCTTCTGGGAACTCGACCCGGTCAGCGCCGAGCGCGCCTGCGCCGACGGCGCTCCGGAGCTGGAGAAAGAGGCCTGGGTCTCGCAGACGCTGCTGGAGTGGGGCTCCTGCGGCAAGTTGGTCTACGTCGACGGCATGCCGGCCGGTTTCGTGATGTTCGCACCACCCGCCTACGTCCCGCGCTCGATGGCGTTCCCCACCTCACCGGTCTCCGCCGACGCCGCGCTACTGATGACGGCTCACGTCGTCCCGGCGTTCGCCGGCGGCGGGCTCGGCCGCATGCTGGTCCAGGGCGTCGCCCGAGACCTCACCAAGCGCGGTATCAAAGCGATCGAGGCATTTGGCGACGCCAAGTTCGGCGAGGCCGACGACGACGCCAAGGCCTGCGTCGCACCGGTCGACTTCTTCCTCTCCGTCGGCTTCAAAACCGTCCGCCAGCACCCCCGCTACCCCCGCCTTCGCCTGGAGCTCCGCACCGCACTGTCCTGGAAGTCCGACGTCGAGTACGCGCTGGAGAAACTTCTCGGCTCGATGACCCCCGAGACGCTGCTGCGCCCGGTCCGCCCCGCCACCAGCTCCACGGTCTGAGTACGTGGCCGTCTGGACGGCAGCGGTTGTAGCCTTCGGACTGAAGAGGACGTCGAGGCGCCCTATGAGATCGACTTACGGGAAGAGGCATGACCTCCGCTGTCACCGTCGCGATCACCGGGGCTACCGATGGGCTCGGTCGCGCGCTTGCTGTGCGGCTGGCTGCTGACGACGGCGTTCGGCTCGTTCTGCATGGACGCGATCCGGCGAGGCTGGAACGGCTGCGGGGCGAGATCCGCGCTGCGGGCTTTGAGATGCCTGCCGGCGTGGTCGCCGACCTGTCCGAGCTGAGCCAGGTCGCGGGGTTGGCGCGGACCATCGTTGATCGGGTCGAGAAGCTGGATGTGCTGGTCAACAACGCCGGCATCGGGTCGGGAGAACCCGACGGCCGTGAGCGGCGCACCAGCCGTGACGGCCACGAGCTGCGCCTCGCCGTCAACTACCTCGCGCCCTTCGTGCTCACCGAGAATCTGCTGCCGCTGCTGTCCAAGTCCGCGACGCCCGGGCATGCCTCCCGGGTTGTGCACGTCGCCTCGCTGGGGCAGTCGGCGATCGACTTCGACGATCTGATGCTCGTTCGTGGCTACTCGGGTACCCGCGCGTACGGGCGCAGCAAGGTGGCCCTGATCATGCACGGGCTTGATCTGGCCGCGAGCCACGACCCGGCCGGGCTCACCGCGATCAGCCTCCATCCGGGTACACACATGCCCACCAAGATGGTCCTGTCCGAGATCGGCACGAGTTCCGACTCGATCGACACAGGAGTACGGGCCACGCGGCGGCTCGTACTCGACCCCGCGCTCGAAGGCGTCACCGGTCAGTTCTTCGACCGTGACCGTCCCACCCGGGCCAGTTCGCAGGCCTACGATCGGAGGGCCCGCGAGACGCTGCGCGCACGCACGCTGGAACTGGTCGAACAACACCTCGCGTCTTAGGAGCACAGGAGCGGATTTCCCACTTCCGGCGCGGCCGTTGTCCGCGGGAACGTGCGGAACCCACGCCGCCGGGAGCGGGTACAGCCGGCTTTCGATCGGTTTTCAGGCCTTGACCGGGAGACCGCCGGAGAGTGACATGCGCAGCTGGCGGACGTCGATCGAACCGGTGGGGACGTCGTTCTCGACCGGGTAGTACATCCGCTGGACGGCGGCGACGATCGACTCTATCGCTTGCTCGCGGAACAGTGGGTTGACGAGGCGGTCGCGGTCGAGTGGTGAGGTGAGGTAGCCGAGTTCGACGCGGACGGCGGGCATGCGGCTGAGGCGCAGCAGGTCCCAGGTTTTCGCGTGGGTGTGGCAGTTGCGCATGCCGGTGCGGGCGACGATCTCGCGCTGGACGAGGCCGGCCAGCCGTTCCGCAACCGTCGAGGTGACGCCGTCGGAGGTGCCGTCGCCGTAGTGGTAGGTGGAGACGCCGTCTGCCTCGGGGGTCTTGTATCCGTCGATGTGCAGCGAGATCAGCAGGTCGGCGTGCAGGTCGTTGGCGAGCTGGGCGCGGTCGCGGTCGGGGATCCGGGCGGACGGGTGCGGCCCGCGGGTGAGATGGACGCGCATGCCGGCCCCGGCCAGGCGGCCCTCCAGGCGGGACGCGAGATCGAACGTGAGCTCCGACTCGGTCCAGCGGAGCGGGCCGTCCGGAACGACGATGCCGGCGTCGGGACCGCCGTGGCCGGGGTCGATGACGACGGTCTTGCCGAGCAGATGCGGGCCGGACTGGCGGAACGCCTCGGCCTCGCGCAGCCACTGCGGGCGGCCGCCGACGACCTTGCGGCCGAGCCGGCGCAGCGCGTGCATGGTCTGCGGGCCGAACGAGCCGTCCGGGGCGAGGCCCACCTCGCGCTGGAACTGGCCGACGGACCGGGCGGTGCGGGCTGCGTAGACGCCGTCCGGCCGGCCCACGTCGTAGCCCATCTCGAGCAGCCGTTCCTGCAGCGTGCGGACGTCCTCGCCGATCAGCGGGTGCGGGATCGCATGGAACAGCGCGCGGGAGCCGAGCCGCCAGCGCGACGCGTCGAGCGCGAGCCACGTCTCCTCGTCGACCTCACCGTCGACGGTCAGGCCGCGCTGCTGCTGGAACGCGCGGATCGCGGTGTCGGTGTGATCGTCGAAGACGTCGGAATCCGGATCGAAGGACGCGTCCAGGCGTGCCAGGACCGAGCGGATCTCCGCCACCGCGGGGCCACGGTCTCCACGTCGGATCGGGCGCACAGGGAACGACCTCCTCGTAACTCGAACCGGAGCGTATCGCGGGTCCACCGCCGCCGCCCGATTCACGACGGGCTACCTACAGTAAAGAGCCCCGGCTTCGCGAAACGCATAAACCGGGGCTCTTTGCGCTAAAAGTGTCTTACAGCGCGTCTTCGATGAGGTTGATCAGCGCGCCCTTGGGCTTGGCGCCGGCCACCGACTTCACCGGCTGACCGCCCTTGAAGACCGTGAGCGTCGGTACGGACATCACCCGGTACGCCATGGCGGTCTCCGGGTTCTCGTCGATGTTCATCTTGACGATGGTGACCTTGTCGCCCATCTCCTGCGAGATCTCCTCAAGCAGCGGGGTGACCTTGCGGCACGGCGCGCACCACTCGGCCCAGAAGTCGACGAGCACCGGCTTGTCGGACTGCAGAACCTGGCTGACAAAGGTCTTGTCGGTGACCGACTCCATGGATCCTCCTGGGGCTGGGGAAACTACTAGATCTCTTCGAACGACGCGATGAAGCGCTCGGCGTCGAGCGCGGCGGCACAGCCGGTGCCGGACGCGGTGATCGCCTGCCGGTACGTGTGGTCGACCAGGTCACCGGCCGCGAACACGCCCTGGACGTTGGTCCGCGTGCTGGGCGAGTCGACGGTGACGTAGCCGTCGGAGTCCATCGCGACCTGCCCCTTGAACAGGTCGCTGCGCGGGATGTGGCCGATCGCGACGAACACGCCGGTGACGTCCAGCGTCTTGGTCTCGCCGGACACCGTGTTCTTCAGGCGGACGCCGCTGACCTTGCCGTCCGCGCCGAGGATCTCCTCGACCGCGCTGTTCCACTCGACCTTGATCTTCGGGTTGTCCAGCGCACGCTGCGCCATGATCTTGCTGGCCCGGAACGAGTCGCGGCGGTGCACGATGGTGACCGTCTCCGCGAAGCGGGTCAGGAACGTGGCCTCCTCCATGGCGGAGTCACCGCCGCCGACCACCACGATGTGCTGGTTGCGGAAGAAGAAGCCGTCACACGTGGCGCAGGACGAGACGCCGTGGCCGAGCAGTTCCTCCTCGCCGGGGACGCCGAGCCGGCGCCAGGCCGAGCCGGTGGCGAGGATCACGGCGCGCGCGAAGTAGCTGGTGTCGCCGACCCAGACCGTCTTGAGGCCCTCCGCACCCGGCTCGGTGACGGTGGTGCCGGTGAGCTCGACGCGGGTGACGTCGTCCGTGATGAACTCGGCGCCGAAGCGCTCCGCCTGCTTGCGCATGGAGTCCATCAGCTCCGGACCCATGACACCGTCCGGGAAGCCGGGGTAGTTCTCCACCTCGGTGGTGGTCATCAGCGCGCCGCCCGACTGCACACCCTCGATGACTAGCGGCTTCAGGTTGGCGCGTGCGGCATAGACCGCGGCGGTGTAGCCGGACGGCCCCGAGCCGATGATGATCAGGTTGCGGACCTCGTCCACTGCCCACTCCTCAGTCCTCGTGTGCGGCGCTGCCCGTCCGGCCGGTGGCAGGGCATGGCGGCGATCGCCCCAGCAGAAACGTCATCGCATGGACCGGGATTCCCGGTCCAGCACACCGTGGGCCGGCTCACGTCGGGGCCCGAAGGGTGCTGCTGCCTGCTCACCCTACCGGCGCGTGATGGAGAGTGTCCGCTCCCATGCCCTCGGTCCCGCACGCCGGGCCGCTGACCCACACCACGTCGCTGCCGGCCGGGTCGGTGAAGAGCACCAGCATGGCGGGGCTGCCCTCGAACGACGCGTAGTCGATCAGCCGGGCCGTGACCGCGACGACGCCGTGCTCGGCCGCGATCGCCTGTAGGCAGGCGCGCAACGCGCCCGGGTCGGTGAGCCGGGCCAGCACCGGGGGTACGGCACCGGCGGCCTCGTCTCGCATCGGGGCCGGTGCCATGCCGCCGGTGTCGGCCATCGGGCTGCTGAACGTGCTGGCCGCCGAGAGACCCAGCTCGGCCAGCTCGGTCGCGGAGGCCGGCGTGTAGTCCCGGCCGCTGACCACCGTCTGCTGTGCGAGCCGCGGTGCGGACGCGGCCTCCGGTGCCGCGGCCGACGTGGGCACCTCGCTGTTGTCCTCCGCGCGGTCGAGGAACCCGGTCAGTCCGATCGAGGCGAAGGCCAGCACACCGGCGGCGATCGTGGCGGGCACGGCCCAGCGCGGCAGGCGGCGCTTCCGTAGCGGAACGACCGGGGCCACGAACTCCGCCCGCAGTGCGTCGTCGAGCCGAGCGGCCAGGTCCGCGGGCATCGGGCCGACCGGTTCCGCGGCCAGCGCGCGCAGGTCCGCCTGGACCGCGCCGGTCGCCGCCGCGAGCGCGTCGTGCGCGTCCCGCCAGTGCGGATCCGTGTCGATCAGTGCGGTGACCTCGTCGAATCGGGGGTCGCCGGCCAGCGCTCCGCCCAGGTAGTCCGCGAGGAGGTCCCACTGAGCCTCGGTCAGTGACGCGTCCGAGCTGCTCACTGTTCCTCCGTCCGCACTCGCAGGGCCTTCCGCGATGAGACGTCTCCCGCGTTCGCCGGGTTCCCGGCGTGAGCTGCGTCGCTCAACGTCTCCGTGACTGGAGCGTTATTGACCCGAGACCGGTTCGGCCGCAGGTGCCCGAGACTGATCGCCAGCTTGGCGCGACCGCGGGCGCACCGGCTCTTCACGGTCCCCTCGGCCACGCCGAGCGCGGCAGCGGCCTCTGCCACCGAGTAACCCTGCACGTCGACCAGGATCAACGCGGCCCGCTGCTCGAACGGCAGCTCGTCGATGGCGGCCCGGACCACCAGCGCGGTGTCGTGGTCGACGGTCGGTGCGGCCGGCTCCCGCTCCGGGCGGTCGTCCTCGGCCGGGCCGGAGAGCGGTACCGTGCGGTGACTCTGCAGCCGGCGGATCCGGTCCAGGCAGGCGTTGACCACGATCCGGTGCAGCCAGGTGGTGACCGCGGCGTCGCCCCGGAAGCGCGCGGCCGCCCGGTGCGCGGAGAGCAGCGCCTCCTGCAGCGCGTCCGCCGCCTCCTCGCGGTCGCCGATGGTGCGCACCGCGACCGCCCAGAGCCGGTCGCGGTGCCGGCGGATCAGCTCGGCGAAGGCGTCGCGATCGCCGGCGACGTGGGCCGCGAGCAGCTCGTCGTCGGGTGTGTCAGGTTCCCTCGACGGTGATCTCATCAACCACGATCTTCCGCGAGTCCGGCAACTCCGTGAACCACACCAGCAGGTACTGGTACTTGGCGTCCGGGTCGAAGCCGTCGATGAAAGCCAGCGTGGGCGCGTCGTGGTTCTCGAAGCCCTTGCCGATCTGGGTGTACGTCGTGCGGATCTGCTCGTCGAACCCCATCAGCGTGGCGTTCGACGCGCCGGTGTTGCCGCCCGCCGGGTCGCTCTCGCCGGTCAGCAGCTGCGCGGAGATGCCCTTCTCGCCGAGCTGCACCTTGACCGAGGAGACCTGGCGCGGGCTGCCCAGGTCGATCAGCAGGCCGATGCCGGGCTTGAGGTTGCCGAACTTTCGCGTGTTGTACGTCGACGTGTCCCAGGACGTGCCGTCGTCGCCGTCGATCGCGAGGTTCGCGTCCGGCCGGTCGTCGCCGTTGCTGTTCGGCCCCGGGTCGACCACGCGGATCTGGTTGCCGTTGAGCTTGATCGGCTGCGGGTTCGGGATCGCGCCGGGCGCGGCGCCGCCGCCACCGTCGGTGCCCTGGCTCGCGCCGGCCTGCACCGGCGTGCGGCCGTCGTCCTCGCCGCCGCCGAGCGCGGAGATGCCGAGCATCAGGCCGATGACCGCGATGGCCAGCAGCGCGGCCACGCCGACGGCGATCTTGCGACCGGCGTTCTGCGGCTGCTCCGGGCCGGCCTCGTCGCTCTGGGTGAACCGGAGCGGGCCGACCTCCTCCAGGTACTGCTCCTCGGCGGCGGAGTCGAGCCGGGTCAGCTCCGCGGCCAGCACGTCCGACGCGGGGACCGCGAGCTTCGGGTCCAGCAGGTCCATCGTGAGGTCGTCGAGGTAGGCGGGCACACCGGCGCGCGCCTGGCGCGGCGCCACGATCGTGCCGGAGCCGTCGCGCACCGCGTCCGGCAGGCGGGAGGCGCCGGCCTCCGCGTGCGGCCAGTGACCGGTGAGCGCGTAGTAGAGGACGCCGCCGACCGCGCGCACGTCCGAGTCCGGCTTGTCGCCGCCGTCGGTCCGCGCGTCCGCGAGCACCACGCGGCCGTCCGTGCCGATCATCGTGGTGCCGGCGTGCACGTTGCCGTGCACCATGCCGGTGGCGTGCACGGCCGCGACCGCGTCCGCCACGCCGTGCGCGATGCCGATGGCCCGGGCCGCGTCCATCGGGCCGGAGTCGGTGACCAGGTCGCGCAGCGCCACGCCGTCGATCCACTCGCGTACGACGTAGGCCCGCTCGCCCTCGTCGATCGCGTCGTAGACGCCGGCCAGGTTGGGGTGGATCACCCGGCTTGCCGCGACCGCGGACTGAAGCATCTCGGCCGCGTCCTCGCCGCCGGGGTAGC
Source organism: Catenuloplanes indicus (assembly GCF_030813715.1). Classification (NCBI taxonomy): domain Bacteria; kingdom Bacillati; phylum Actinomycetota; class Actinomycetes; order Micromonosporales; family Micromonosporaceae; genus Catenuloplanes; species Catenuloplanes indicus. Next base: position 4,900,738 of record NZ_JAUSUZ010000001.1, on the reverse strand, counting down.
GCAGCACGACGGCGACCGGGCGGCGGAGGATCACGTCCGTGCCGCGCCAGATCTGCCGGCCGGCCGAGTCGTCGTTGACGTGCTCTTCCAGCTGGTAACGGTCGGCCATGACGTCACCGACGGCGGGCTCACCGAAGGTCATCACGGACGGAACCGCCTCGGCGGCCTCTCGACCTTCGCCGACCTGGGTCACCCGTCCTCCTTGGTGATCACGCACTGCAACAGTTCTGCGATCAGATCGATAGACCCGCTGCGGACAATCCTCCCACGAAGGGTGGGCGTCACGCCGCTTCCGCCGAGAGCGACCTTACCTGGATCGCGGGCGCTCCCGGAGCGTCCTCCTCCTGCGCCGCCGTGATCGGCGGGCCGGAGCGGCGCCTGTACAGATTGTGCGCCCTAGCTGGGCTTACTCAAAGCCTCTGTCCACAACCTTCGAGTGACGACACCTATATCCCGCGCGGCGCGGGCCGAAACTACCGCTTGATCCGGCGCTTGACCATGTCCAGCAGCTGGGTGACCTCACGGATCCGGAGCGCCAGCGCGAGGCCGACGTATGTGCCGCCGATCGCGATGCCGCCCACGACCAGGCCGAGGAACGCCTCGATCCGGGACGGGGTGTCGTCACCGGGCAACAATTTCATCACGAGGACGCCGACCAGGATCGACCCGGCAGCCGCGACCGTCACCTTTAGGAATGTCGCGGCTACGTCGCGCATGCCGATCGCGCCGATCCGGCGGCGCAGCACCGTGGCCGAGATGACCGCGGACATCAGGTACGAGGCGGCGTTTCCGATCATCAGCCCCGCGGCCACCCATTCCGGCTCGAGGAGCACGAAGCAGCCGACGTGGATCGCGATCCGGATCACCACCACCGGGGCGTTGATCAACGCGGCGGTCTTGTTCTCGGACATCGCGTAGTTGGCGAACGTGAACAGCTGACTGACCGAGAACGGGATCAGCGCGATGCCGGCGCTGATCAGCACGATCGAGGTGGCCAGCGCGTCGTCACCGGTGAACGCGCCGTACTGGAACAGCACCACCGCGATCGGCGCGGCCAGCACGCCGTAGACGACCGCGACCGGTGCCAGCGCGGCCGTGGCGGTCCGCATGCCGCGGGACAGATCCTCCGCGATGTCGGTGAAGCGGCCGTCCGCCGCGGCCGCGCTCATCCGCGGCATCAGCGCCGTGATGATCGAGACCGCGATGATGCCGTGCGCCATCATCAGCAGCAGGTACACGTTGTTGTAGATCATCGGGCCGGTCTCGCCCGCCGCCGCCGCACGGTTCAGCAGGTTGAACACGACGGCCAGGCCGATCTGGTTGGCCACCACGTAGAAGAACATCCAGGCGCCGAGCTTGGCCAGGTCGCGGAGCCCGAGGTCGCGGAAGTTGAACCGCCACTTCCATCGGAAGCCGACCTTGCGCAGCGCCGGGATCAGGCCGGCCGCCTGGATCGCGACGCCGAGCAGCGTGCCGCCGCCGATCAGCGCGATCCGGCCCGGCGTCATCTGGCTCGGGTCGATCTTCGCGGCGCCGTAGAGCAGCAGGTACGCGCCGCCGGTCGCGATCACGATGATGTTGTTCAGGATCGGCGTCCACATCGGCGCCGCGAAGTGACCGCGCGTGTTGAGAACGGCGCTGAACAGCGCGGACACGCCGGTGAAGAAGATCATCGGCAGCATCAGGTAGGACAGCCGGGTGACCAGCTCGTGGTAGTCGTCCGACGCCTGCTCGCTCGCGTAGAGCATGGTCAGCAGCGGTGCGCAGAGCACGGCGACCACGGTGGCGAGCGCGAGCGCGATCACCACGAGGCTGAGCAGCGTCTGGGTGAACGCCTGGCCGCCGTCCGCGTCCGCCTTGCGCCGCCGGACCAGCAGCGGCAGCAGCACGCTGGAGAGGATGCCGCCGAGCAGGAAGTCGTAGATCAGGCCCGGGAAGATCTGTGCGGTGGTGTAGGCGTCACCGATCGTGACACCGAGCGCGGCGGTCAGCACCATCGTGCGCAGGAAACCGGTGCCGCGGCTGACCAGGCTGCCGGCCGCCATGATCAGGCTGTTGCCCGCGGTGCTGGTCGGCGGTTCCGCGCCCGGCACCTCGCCGCCGCCGCTGACGGTGTCCGTGTCCGGCACGGTCAGTCGCGCCTCGTCCGCGTCGATCAGCGGCGGCGCGTGCCTGTCGTCGTAGGGACCGTCGCGATGGCCTGCGTTGGAGCTCCGGTACAGACCGCCGGTCATGTCGTTTCCCCTCGGAACCGCCCGGCGTACCCGCGTGCCGCCGGCGTTGAACGAACCCTAGTCAACCCGAGCACTCTCCACATCCGCGGGCGTGCCGGCGCAGACCACCCGCAGCAGCGATCCGGGCGCGGTACCGGCGATCTCCTCGATCACCCAGGCCGCCTCCGCCGGGACCAGCGGCTCGGTCAGCGCGTCCAGCACGGCCGGGTGATCACACCCGGCCGTTTCCAGAGCCTCGAGCAGCGACGGTACGGACGTGAGGTCCCCGGCGTGGACCATCCGCCGGGCCGGCGGCACCACCGCGGTCGTGGTGCACCAGGGCGCGCCGTAGATCTCCGCGGTCAGCCGCGACCGGGCGGATTTCAGCAGCTCGGCCAGTCCGGTGAACGGGAACGCGTGTTCCGTACCGTCGCGCAGGCTTTTGATCGGGAAGCCCAGCTCGTTGCGCTCGGCCCGCTGTGTGGCCACCCAGCCGGCACCCTCGTGGTGGTACCAGTCCAGGCCCGCCCGGCGCCCGTCCTGGCCGGCCAGCAGCCGCTCGATCTCGCGGTCGGTGAGCGCCTCCGGGTCCGCCGGCACCGGCCACCAGCGCGACTCCGCGAAGAACGGGATCGGCTCCTGCTCCGGGCCGGCCTCCAGCGGTGCCGGGCGCAGCGCACGGAACGCGGCGGTGAACAGCGCCCGCACCACCGGCACGTCATCCGCGAGCGTGACCGGTGCGAACCGGCTGAGCAGCGCGACCACCAGCCCGGGGTGGGTGAGCGACGGGTCGTCCATCGCGATCACGCGGCCGATCAGGTCGAGCTCGGACCAGCGCAGTACGTGCGGACGGCCGTCGTCCGGCGCGTCCCAGCCGAGCATCGTGCCCTCGTGCGCGTCGAACCCGGGCGCGGTCAACTCCAGCAGGTGGTACGGCTGGGCGAAGTCCACGTCCAGCCGGAGCCGGTAACCGCCCGCGACCGGGAGCGTGACCAGCAGTGCGGGACGGTCGGTGGGCTCGTCACCGGTGAAGAACCACTCGGACCAGAAGGAGGAACGACCGGCGAGCGCGCGCAGCGCCTCGGGGACTGGCATGGGTAACCATCCTGCCCCCTGCACGAGGGCGATACGCTGGCGGTCCCATGTCTGAAACGTCCCAGGGCCCCGTCGGGGTCGATCAGCGCCAGCCCTCGCTCTCCGAGGCGCAGTTGTCCGCGGCGCAGCGCAACGCCGTCGCGGAGCTGCTGCGCGTCTCCCCCGTGGCCGACGAGCTCGGCCGACGCTTCGTCGCGGCCGGGCACGAGCTGCACCTCGTCGGTGGCTCGGTGCGCGACGCGCTCCTCGGCCGGCTCGGCGACGACCTGGACTTCTGCACGGACGCGCAGCCGGACCAGACACTCGCCGTGCTCAAGGGCTGGGCCGAGGCGATCTGGGAGACCGGTCGCGAGTTCGGCACGATCGGCGCGATGCGCGGCGGGCTGCGGCTGGAGATCACCACGTTCCGCGCGGAGGCCTACGACGGCGTCAGCCGCAACCCCGTCGTCCGGTACGGCACCAGCCTGGCCGAAGACCTGGTCCGGCGCGACTTCACGATCAACGCGATGGCGGTCAGCCTGCCAGGGCACGTGTTCACCGACCCGCACGGCGGTCTCCGCGACCTCGCCGCGCGCGTGATCCGGACGCCGGGCACGCCGCAGCAGTCGTTCGGCGACGACCCGCTGCGCATGCTGCGGGCCGCGCGGTTCGTGGCCAAGCTGCGGTTCACGCCGGACCCGGCCGTGGTCGCCGCGATGACCGAGCTGGCGCCGTCGCTGGACCGGATCACGCCGGAGCGGATTCGGGACGAGTTCACCAAGCTGATGGTCGGCGCGGACCCGATCGCGGCGCTGCGGCTGCTGGTCGACACCGGCCTGGCCGACCGGTTCCTGCCGGAGCTGCCCGGCCTCAAACTCGCGATCGACGAGCACGCACAGCACAAGGACGTCTACGAGCACACGCTCACCGTGGTCAGCAACGCGATCCGGCTGGAGGGCGGCGGCGAGCCGGACTTCACGCTGCGGATGGCCGCGCTGATGCACGACATCGGCAAGCCGGCCACCAAGGCGGTCGGCTCGGACGGCCGGGTCAGCTTCCACCACCACGAGGTGGTCGGCGCGCGGCTGACGCGGCAGCGGATGAAGGCGCTGCGCTACCCGAAGGACGTCACCGCGGACGTGACCCGCCTGGTCGAGCTGCACCTGCGCTTCTACGGCTACGGCCGGGGCGAGTGGACCGACTCCGCGGTGCGCCGGTACGTGACGGACGGCGGCCCGCTGCTCGACCGCCTGCACAAGCTGACCCGCTCCGACTGCACCACGCGCAACCGGCGCAAGGCCGCGGCGTTGGCCGCGGACTACGACGCGCTGGAGGAGCGGATCGCCCGGATCGCGGCCGAGGAGGACCTCGCCCGGGTCCGGCCGGACCTGGACGGCAACGCGATCATGGAGCTGCTCGGGCTGCCGCCGGGGCCGCTGGTCGGCCAGGCCTGGCGGCACCTGAAGGAGCTGCGGCTCGAGCGCGGGCCGCTGACCCGGGACGAGGCGGAGGAAGAGCTGCGTTCCTGGGCGCGTGCACACAACCTTTAGGACAGTTTTCACCTGGCGATCCGTTCACTGATTTCGATCGGATCAACCGCTTATGCGGCGCGCGTACGGTCGGCTACGTTCACTGCTCGGTCCTTCGTGGAGGACCGATCGGTGGCGAAGGAGGGCCGGGCAGTGCGACCGTGCGCCATCTGCGGCGAGGTGACGGTCACGGCCGGGGGGACGTGCGCTGGGTGCGGGGTCTCGCGGCAGCGCGTGCAGTCGCCTACGTACCCGACTAATCCGGCTTATCGGCCGGTGTCCGGGCCGCCGCGGGATGCGGCGGAGACCACGCCGCTGCCACCGGTCTCGGGGCCACCGGTCTCGGGGCCGCCGGTGTCCGGGATACCGGTGTCGGGGCGGTCCATGTCCGGGCCGCCGGTCTCGCCGAGGGTGCCGCGGCCGCCCTCCTGGCGTACCCCTGCCGCTCCTGCTCCGGTCTCTCCGCCGGCGGCACCGGCCGAGCCGGTGATGAGCTACGACTCCCGCTCCCCCGCGCTGGCCGGGAGCGAGCGCGCGCATCCGGTCGCGGTGGTGCTGGTGGCGATCGCCGGGGTGGTCGCGGCCGGGGTGTTCGGCGCGGTGGTGGTGCGGTTCGCGGGCGCGGACTCCCGGGCGGCCGACCGGCTCACCGGCCCGCTGCAGGCGCAGGCCGCGGTCGCGTCGCCGTCGCCCTCGCCGTCGCCGTCGCCCTCACCGTCGTCCCTGCCGTCGAGCCCGGCGGCGGGCGAGTGCCTGGCCGGCGTGTGGCGCGTCGCCGAGCAGCGGGAACTCGTCGCGCTGCCCGGAATCGGCACGGTCGAGGTGACGCTCACCAGCGACGGGCCCGAGGTCACCTACCAGCCGACCGGGACCGGCCTGGTCGACTACGGCGCCGCGACCGCGTACGCGGCCACCGTCGACGGACGGGACGCGCTGATCACGGTCGCCGGCACGGTCACGTTCGAGTTCGTGTCCGCGGACGGCCGGACGGCCGCCACCCAGGCGCGCTCCGCGGCCACGTTCACGATCACGCGGGACGGCGGCGAGCCGGGCGTGCCGGCGGAGTGGCCCGCCTCGATGACCGACTGGTCCGTCGAGTGCGGCGCGGACGAGGTGACGCTGAGCGCCGCGGACGCGCAGACGGAACGGCTGGTCAGAGTTGAGTGATCGCGATGTTGCGGTGGGTGATGGGGTTCGCGGTGCCGGGCCGAGAATTGCTCGTTGAGTAAGATCCGCTGACCGTTGAGGCCATTGGGGCGAGTGGATCGCACCCGCTAGCGTCGGGTCTGAGGGCTCGAGGGCCGGTGTCCGGTTTGGCATCGTCTCCCGGGCGTCCGGGTTTGGCTGGGGGACAGCCGCAGGAGATAGCGAGCCGGGAGGCGACATGGGGCCCTGCGCGGTCTGTGGGGGCGGCACCATCGACGCGGCGGGCAACTGCACGCAGTGCGGCAACTACCGCGGCACCGGTGAGGTGACCTCCGCGCCTCCGGCGAACTACCCACCGCCCGGTTATCCCCAGCAGCCTCCGTACCCGGCGCCGACCAGCGGTTCCGGCTACGACCCGTACCCGAACCCGCACACCAGCGGCGCTCCGTCGTACCCGACGAGCGGCAGTGCCGGCTACCCCACCAGCGGTGGCGCGGGCTACCCGACCAGCGGTGGTACGGGCTACCCGACCAGCGGTGGTGGCTATCCGAGCAGCCCGCCGCCTCCGCCGCCCTACCAGGCGGCCCCGCAGTACACGGCGCAGCCGCAGGCGTACCCGCCCGTCTACACGCCGCCACCGCCGCAGAACAAGGGCCGGAGCGGCCTGAACTTCCTGATCGGCGCGCTGGTGTCGGTCGTGCTGGTGCTGCTCTGCTGCATCGGCATCGCGGTCTGGGGCAACACCGAGAACGAGAAGAACGACCCGAACGCCGGTGGTACGCCGACCCCGGCCGTCTCGGTGAATCCGGACATCGACGCGTGCACGGTCGGCACCTGGAACGTGTCCACCCACACCGAGGACCTGGAGGTCCCGAACGTGGGCACGATCAAGCTGAGCGGCGGCAAGGGCGCGAAATTCACCCTGGCCCCGGACGGTACGGCGGTCTTCGACTACGGCACCGGCACCGAGTACACCGGCACGCTCAGCGGCCAGAACGTGCGGCTGCGGATCCAGGGCGAGGTGACGTACGAGTACACGTCGCGCAACAGCCGCCTCGCGCTGACCGGCAAGGACACCGAGGCCACGTTCGTCATCTTCGTCAACGGCGAGGAGACCTCGGAGGAGCAGGAGTTCCTGGCGTCCTCGGACACGGCGGACTACACCTGCAGCAGCAGCCGGATGACGCAGGAGGGCAACGCCTACACGATCGAGTACACCCGGGGCTGACGCCATGCGCTGGGTGGTGATCGATTCGCCGATCGGTGAGCTCTCCGTGGGCACCGGGAGCGCGGACGCGGTCGGTGGCGTCCACTTCGGGCGGCACCCGGCGGCGGTGGAGTTCGCCGCGGGCGGGCCGGCGGTGCTGGACGAGGCGGTGGTGCAGCTGCGGGCGTACTTCGCGGGCGAACTCACCGCGTTCTCCGTGCCGCTGCGCGCGCCGGGCGGCTCCGGCTTCGAGCGCGCGGTGTGGGAGCGGATCGCCCGCGTGCCGTACGGCGAGATGATCACCTATGGCGAGATCGCGACCGGTCTGGGGGACGCCGGTGCGGCCCGCGCGGTCGGTACCGCCTGCAACCGCAACCCGATCCCGGTGCTGGTCCCCTGCCACCGGGTGGTCGGGGCGGGCGGGAAGATGGTCGGCTTCGGCGGCGGCCTGGCCCGCAAGCGCGTGCTGCTGGAGCTGGAGGCCCGCGTCGCGCTGCAACGAGACTGGTCCGGATAGAAAGAAAGCACAGCGCGATGCCAAAGCCGGGCATCGCGCTGTGCTTTCGGCCAGAACCCGGACGGCGTGAGCGCGATGCCAAAACCGGGCATCGCGCTGTGCTTTCGGCCAGAACCCGGACGGCGTGAGCGCGATGCCAAAACCGGGCATCGCGCTCACGCCTCTTGATGTCAGCGCTCGATCTCACCGGCGATGAACTTGTCCACTGACGCGTGCGCGTCGTGGTCGGAGTACTGCACCGGCGGGGACTTCATGAAGTAGGACGAGGCGGAGAGGATCGGGCCGCCGACCTTGCGGTCCAGCGCGATCTTCGCGGCGCGGACCGCGTCGATGATCACGCCGGCCGAGTTCGGCGAGTCCCACACCTCGAGCTTGAGCTCCGCGTTCAGCGGCACGTCGCCGAACGCCTTGCCCTCCAGCCGGATGTAAGCCCACTTGCGGTCGTCCAGCCACGGCACGTGGTCGGACGGTCCGATGTGTACGTCGCTCTTGACCATCTCGTGCGGGATCTGGGACGTCACCGACTGCGTCTTGGAGATCTTCTTCGAGATCAGCCGGTTGCGCTCCAGCATGTTCATGAAGTCCATGTTGCCGCCGAAGTTCAGCTGGTACGTGCGCAGCAGCTCGACGCCGCGGTCCTCGAACAGCTTCGCCAGTGCGCGGTGCACGATGGTGGCGCCGACCTGGCTCTTGATGTCGTCGCCGACGATCGGGAGGCCCGCGTCGGTGAACTTCTGCGCCCACGCCGGGTCGGAGGCGATGAAGACCGGCAGCGCGTTGACGAACGCGCAGCCGGCGTCGATCGCGGCCTGCGCGTAGAACTTCGCCGCCTCCTCGGAGCCGACCGGTAGGTACGCCACGACGACGTCGACCTGAGCGTCGCGCAGCGCCTGCACCACGTCCACCGGCTCTTCGTCCGACTCCTCGATGATCTCGCGGTAGTACTGGCCGAGACCGTCGAACGTCGGGCCGCGCTGCACCTGCACGCCGGTCGGCGGCACGTCGGCGAGCTTGATCGTGTTGTTCTCGCTCGCCACGATCGCCTCGGCCAGGTCACGGCCGACCTTCTTGGCGTCCACGTCGAACGCCGCGACGAACGTCACGTCCGAGACGTGATAGTCGCCGAACGTGACGTGCATGAGGCCGGGAACCCGGTCGTTCGGGTCGGCGTCCCGGTAGTACTCCACACCCTGGACCAGGGACGAGGCGCAGTTACCCACACCGACGATGGCCACGCGGACGGAACCCATCCCGCTTGCCTCCTTACTTTTGGTCAGCACGACAGGTCACCTGTCATGACGGGCCCGGCTCCTCCCCGGCGGCGGTGCCGGTCGAGGGCGGGAGTTTGTCGCGGCCGGGGCCGCCAGTGTTGTCGCGGCCGGGGCCGTGGCCGGAGCGCTCGCTCGCGATCAGCTCCTCCAGCCAGCGGACCTCGCGCTCGCACGCGTCCAGGCCGTGGCGTTGCAGCTCCAGCGTGTACGCGTCGATCCGCTCGCTGGCCCGGGCCAGCAGGTTGCGCAGGCCCTCGCGCCGCTCCTCGACCTTCCGGCGGCGGCCCTCCAGGATGCGCAGCCGGGTGGCGCGGTCGGTGCGCGCGAAGAACGCGAAGTGCACGTTGAAGCCCGCGTCGTCGAAGGTCTCCGGCCCGGCGTGCGCGAGCAGCTCAGCGAACCGTTCCTTGCCCTCGGCGGTGATCTTGTAGACGATCCGGCCGCGCCGGCTGGTCAGCGCCGGCACCTCGTCCGCGGTCGCGGGCGTCTCACCGGCCTGCGTGATCCAGCCGGCCAGCTGGAGCCGCTTGAGCGTCGGGTAGAGCGTGCCGTAGCTGATCGCCGCGCGGATCGGGCCGAGCTTGGTGCCCAGTTCCTTGCGCAGTTCGTAGCCGTGCATGGCGGACTCGGAGAGCAGCCCGAGGATCGCGAACTCCAGCACGGCCGTCTCCTCTCGCCCGATGTATCGGCCCGATACATCGAACCGTAGAACGAGGGATGGCCGATGCGCAAACGATGTGCCGTCAAACGTTCGTGTCGGCCACTGACTGTCACGGAAAGTGAGCGTTGTCGCCTCTTGGGCCGGGAGCCGTTACTCTTCAGTCCGTGCGCACGCAGCGGCAGGTGGTGGACTACTCGCTCCAGAGGCGAGCAGTGCTGCGTGACGTGCATTCGGGCAGGGTGGGCGTCCATGAGGTCTGCGACGCCTCCCCCTACCTCAAGAACGCGGCACGTTTCCACGGTGAGCCGACCGAGGAGCGGTGTCCGATGTGCCGCCGGGAGAACCTCACTCTCGTGCACTACATCTATGGTGATGAGCTCAAGCAGTCCGCCGGTCAGGCGCGCAAGCTGGCCGAGCTTCCGATGCTGGCGATGACGCTGAGTGAGTTTCAGGTGTACGTAGTGGAGGTGTGCCAGGGCTGCTCCTGGAACCACCTGGTAGAGCAGTTCCTGCTGGGCCGCGAGGGCCTGGAGGCGGATGAACCCGGTGGCGATTCCGGCCGTAGACGAGGGGCGGAACGGTGACGCGCTCGTGGGTCGGAGATGCAAATCAGATCGTTAGCCCGATAAGTCCGTTTTTTGCGGATGTAACGGCTACAAAGTCAAGTGAAGGGGCGGCGGTATGTGCTGCCGCGCCCCTTGTGTCCGTTCGTGGCGAAGCTCACGGCCACCCCCAGGGTCGTCGACTCGCGCCACCGCGACCGGCAGGGTGTGACGAATGAACGCGTACGGCGAACCCAGTTCTCCGCATGACCGGGCCTCCGGTCCGGGCGGAGGCCGGATGCCGGGCTCCGGTGAGCCGGACGACCGCTACGGCGGTGCCGGTGCGTCCGGCGGCTGGCCGGGTAACGGTGCCCGGCCCGGTGGAGGCGTGCCCCCGCGTGCCTCCGGCAGCGCTCGGCCCGGTGGGCCGCCCAGCGCACGTGCCTCCGTGGGCGGCAGCGGTGCCGTCGGTGGCGCCCGCGTGCCGGGCAGCTCCGGATCGGCGTCCGTCGGCGGCGTCCCCGGGCGTGCCTCGGTCGGCGGCAGTGCCGCGGTCGGTGGCGCCCGTGTGCCGGGCAGCTCGGGATCCGCGTCGGTCGGTTCCGCACGACCGGGTGTGCCGGGCCGCGCGGCCGTCGGTGGTGCCGCGGTCGGTGGTGCCGCAGTCGGTGGTGCCGCAGTCGGTGGTGCACCGGTCGGCCGGGCCGTGCCGGGTCGTGCCAGCGTCCGTCCGGTCTCCCCGGCCGGCCCCGGCGACTCCGGGCCGGGCGGTACCGGCCCCGGTCGCCGCAGCCGTGCCGCCGGGTCGATGGACCCCGAGGCCGCGAAGCGCGCCAAGCGCCGCAAGATCGCCAACTGGTCGATAGCGGCGTTCGCGGTCGTCATCATGACGGCCGGCATCGGCATCGTCGGCCTTACGTACGCGTTCGACGACGTGCCGGACATCAACACGTTCGAGCCGGAGATCTCCACGATCGCGTACGCGGACGGTTCGGAGATGACGAAGCTCGGCGAGCACAACCGGACCGTGGTGCCGGACGAGAAGATCAATCCGCTGGTCAAGCACGCGGTCGCGGCGGCCGAGGACAAGGGCTTCTACGACCACTCCGGCATCGACATGAAGGGCATCGCCCGCGCCGCCTGGAACAACATCTCCGGCGGCGACACCCAGGGCGCGTCCACGATCACCCAGCAGTACGCGCGGCACGCCGCGGAGCTGACCGGCATCAACTACAACCGCAAGATCCGCGAAGCGCTGCTGGCCCGCAAGATCGAGGACAACTACGACAAGGACCAGATCATCTCGTTGTACCTCAACGCGATCTGGTTCGGCCGTGGCGCCGAGGGCATCGAGGCGGCCGCGAAGGCCTACTTCAACAAGACGGTCACGAAGATGCCCGGCGAGGAGGGCGCGATCACCGCGTCCGAGGCCGCCGTGCTCGCCTCCGTCATCAAGCAGCCGGAACCGGTGCCGGGTGGCCACCAGGGCTACGACCCCGCGCGTAACCCGGAGGCCGCGAAGGAGCGCTGGGCGTACACGCTCAACAATATGGCCGAGATGGGCTGGATCACCGCGGATGAGCGGGCGAAGGCCGAGTTCCCGGAGAAGAGCCTGGCCAAGTACGATCCGAACGCCTGCCAAGCGGAGTGCGTCAACAACAAGCCGGTCGGTCACGTCCTGAACTACGTCAAGGACGAACTGGCCGAGATGGGCATAACCGACTGGCAGCAGCGGCCGTACCGGGTCAAGGTCTCGATCAACCCGGCCATGCAGAAGGCGGCGGAAGAGGCGGCCTCGCGTAAGAGCAAGTCCTCGCCGATGAGCAAGACCGCGGAGAACCACCAGGCCGCGCTGGTCGCGATCGACCCGACCAATGGCCAGGTGCTCGCCTACTACGGCGGTGACGACGGCGCCGGCTTCGACTTCGCCGGTCGCAACGGCGGTCACCCGCCGGGCTCGACGTTCAAGATGTACACGCTCGCGGCTGGCCTGCGCGAGGGCATGTCGATGGAGTCGTACTGGGACTCCACCAAGAACGTCGACGAGGAGCGCGGCGGCCGCGAGATCTCCAACGCCGGCCGTGAGGACCCGGCCTGCGGCAAGTACTGCTCGCTGGAGAAGATGACGATCGACTCCTTCAACGTCCCGTTCTACTGGATGACCAAGGAGATGGGACCGGACAAGGTCGTCGCCGTCGCCCGGGACGCGGGTGTGCGCACCATGTGGACCAACGATGACGAGGAGATCAACCTCGCCGAGGTCGAGCCGACCGCGGTCGCGCCGAGCAAGTTCGACGTCGAGGTCGGCTTCGGTCAGTACAAGGTGAAGGTCATCGAGCACGTCAACGGCCTCGCCACGCTGGCCAACCGCGGCGACTACAACAAGGCCCACTTCGTGGTCAGCGTCGAGAAGAAGAACAGCGCGACCGGCGAGTGGGTCAAGGTCAACGGCGAGCAGATCAAGCCGGAGAAGAAGTTCGACACCGAGCAGATAGACAGCATGCTCAAGGTGCTGCAGAAGATCCCCGGTGCGAGTGACGGCAACAACCACGCGCTCGCCGGTGACCGTCCGGCGTTCGCCAAGTCCGGCACCTGGGAGCTCGGCAAGGAGGGCGGCACCAACGGTGACGCCTGGTACCTCGGCGCCACCACGCAGATAGCGGCCGGCGTCTGGGTCGGTACCTCCGGCGCCCGAGCGGCGATCAAGGACCCGGACGGCAGCGACATGTACGGCGGTGACACGCCGGGCCAGATCTGGGAAGACTTCATGAACGCCGCGAACAAGGCGGCGAAGTACAAGGTGGAGAGCTTCCCGGAGGGCAGCTCCGTCGGTGACCCGAGCGTGCTCGCGAACGGTGTCTCGCCGTCGCCGAAGGCGCCGGACAAGCCGGAGAACCAGAACCCCAACCCGAACGGGTCGCCGAGCTGTGAGCCGTTCGACTTCACCTGCCTCTTCGGCGGCAACAACGGTGGCAACAACAACGGCGGTGGCAACAACAACGGCGGTGGCAACCAGACGCCGTCACCCACGCCGACGGACGGGCTACCCGCTCTGCCGGGGGTGCCCGGCGGGGGCGGGCCGGGGAACGACGACGATTAGCGGTCGACCCGTCTGATACGCGATGAGGCCGGTGCACACCAGGTGTGCACCGGCCTCATTCTTTTTCATCGATGCATCTTCTTTCGACGGCCGTGTCCGGTTCCCCAGGGTCATGCGGCAAGATGCCTCGTATGAACGTCGAGCAGCAGCCGCGGGTCGACAACCCCGGACAGTCGGAGCCGTTCGTCCGTGGCCTCTCCGAGGCGATCGGCGGGCCGCTCGGCGACCACGCCGCGCCCGGCCGGGGTGGGACGACACCGTTCTGGACCGCCTCCCGGATCGTGCTGGCGCTGGTCTGCCTCACGCTCGCGCTGCACTGGGTGCAGAAGTCGCCCTGCCGCGACGGCGCCTGGGACAACCACGTGCAGTACACCCGGTTCTGCTACACCGACGTGCTCGCGCTCTACTACGCCGAAGGGCTCAACGAGGGCAAGGTCCCGTACCGCGACCACCCGGTGGAGTACCCGGTCGTCACCGGCTACTTCATGGGCGCGCTCGGTCTGCCGGTCCACGCGTACGGTGAGAACAACCCGGCGGTCAACCAGGGCACGCTCTTCTACGACGTGAACGCGCTGGTGCTCTCCGCGCTGGCGGTCGCCACCGCGGCCGTCATCCTGGCGCTGCGCCGCCGCCGCCCGTGGGACGCGGCGCTGTTCGCACTCGCGCCCGCGCTGTTCGTCACCGCCACGGTGAACTGGGACTTCCTGGTGATCGGTCTGGCCGCCGCGGGGCTCTACGCCTGGGCGAAGAGCAAACCGGTGCTCGCCGGTGTGCTGCTCGGGCTCGGCGCCGCGGCCAAACTCTGGCCGCTGTTCATCTTCGGGCCGCTGCTCATCCTCGGGCTGCGGGCCGCGAAGCTCCGGCCGGTGCTCATCACGTTCGGCACCGGCGCGGTCACCTGGGTCGCGGTCAACGCGCCGGTGTTCCTGCTCTGGCGCGAGTCGTGGAACCGGTTCTTCGAGCTGAACACGGAACGGCCGATCGACTGGGGCACGTTCTGGTACGTCGGGCGGTACCTGGACGGCAAGCTCGCCCCGCTGATCCCCGGCGACCAGGGCCTCTTCGAGTGGTTCAGTAACAACGTCGATCCCGCGCTGAACTGGACCAGCTACGCGCTCTTCGGCCTGGCCTGCCTCGGCGTCGCCTACCTGATCATGACCGCGCCGCGCCGGCCGCGACTGGCCCAGGTGCTGTTCCTGGTGGTGGCCGCATTCCTGATCTTCAACAAGGTCTGGTCGCAGCAGTTCGTGCTCTGGCTGCTGCCGCTCGCGGTGCTGGCCCGGCCGCGCTGGGGCGCGTTCCTCGCCTGGCAGGCGGCCGAGGTGCTGTACTTCGTCGCGTTCTACGGCGAGCTGCTCGGCGCGTCCGGCAAGCAGGTCTTCCCGGAGGGCGTGTTCGTGCTCGCGTCCACGCTGCGGCTGGTCACCGTCGCGGCGCTCTGCTGGTTCGTGATCCGCGAGATCCGCCACCCGGAGGAGGACCCGGTCCGCGCCACCTACGAGGACGACCCGGACGGCGGCGTCCTCGACGGCGCACCGGACGCGCCGTGGGTGATCAGCCGCTTCGGCCGGGGCCGGCCGGCTCCGCTGCCGGTACTCGCGGGCGCGGGCCCCGGCACCGGTAGGGCCGGCGTGGCCACCGACGCGCCACCGGCCCACCTCCCGGCGACTCCGTCCACTCCCCCGGCCGGCCACCACGTGTCCGGCCCGGACGGCGACGGCGTGGATACGGCGCCGACGTCCGGCTCGGCGACGTCCGGCACGGCGGTTGATCCCGGCCCTGCGGCCACTTCCGGGCCGGCAACGGTCTCCGGCCCGGCGAACGCTTCGGGGGTCGATACCTCCGCGTCCGGCCCGGCGGCCGTCCCTGGCCCGGTGGACGCTTCTGGGGCCGGCACGTCCGTCTCCGGCCCGGCGGCTGCGTCCGCCACCTCGCCGGCCACCGGCGACCGCTCGGCTGAACCCTCCCCGAACCATGGCTCAGCCGCGGGCGGCGGCCCGGCCGCGGGCGAGAACCCGGCCGGGGCCGAAAACCCGGACGTGGACCGCGACGGCCGGTCGGCGGGCGATGACGACGGCCGGTGACGACTCGCCGGCCGAGGTCCTCGACTGCCTCGGCCAGCGATGCCCACTGCCGGTGATCGCGCTGGCCAAGCGGCTCCCCGCGCTGCCGGTCGGCGCGGTGGTCCGAGTGCTGGCCGACGACCCGGCCGCCGCGAACGACATCCCGGCCTGGTGCCGGATGAAGTCCCAGGAATACCTGGGCTCACCGGAACATGCGGCCTTCGACGTCCGCCGTGTGACCTGAACGCGAAACGGCCCGGACCGGCAGTCGCCGGCCTGGGCCGTTCGTCGTTTCCGCTGCTGGTCAGAGCCGGTAGACCACCGCGTTCTCGATGTCCTCGCGGGTGATGCCGAGGTAGTCCACCGGCAGGTCGACGCGGGCCGCGAGGTCCGAACCGCCGATCCGGTCGCGCAGCACCACCACGGTCCGCACGCCGACGCTGCGCAGATAGTCCACGCTCGGCTGGTCCGGGAAGGACGCCGCGGACTGCCGGATCTGGTCGGTGAGCTGCGGCGTGAATCCGCTGCCACCGTTCGTCACCTGCTGGAAGCGGGTGGTCGACCAGAGCATCACGTGCTGGTCCCAGCCGCCCTCGCTGGGCAGCACCAGCATCGGCCCGTCCACCGTGCGCATCGCCAGCGGCTGCTGCGGCACGAGCGGGTGCGGTGTGGCGTTCGTACCCTCGATCAGTATCGCCACCAGCGGCAGCAGCGTGACCACGCGCAGCAGCAGGCCGGGCCGGGCCGGCACCTGGTCGCGGGAGAAGTCGGCGGCCCGGCGCGAGTACGCCGCGACCGCACCCGCGGCCAGCAGCGCCAGGAAGATCGTCGTCCACAGCACCAGCCGACCCGGCGTGCGGATGCCCTGCCAGCCCGGCAGGTACTCGAAGAGCGGCACGTAGGTGAACGTGCCGCCGAAGAACTCGGTGCCCATCGCCAGCGCGCCGCTGACCAGCACGCCGGCCAGCATCAGGAGCCGCTGCCGAACCGTCCAGATCGAGAAGAACAGGCCGGCCGTCGCGAGCCCGATCAGCGCGAACCCGGGCAGCAGCGTCATCTCCGGCGCCCACGGCAACGCGTCCCGCGCCTGTGCGTGCAGCGTGCCCCAGACCGCGGACTCGCCGGACGCGGTGAAGAAGCCCTGTAGCGGCGGCGAGTAGAGCTGGATCTCCTCGATGCTGCGCTTCGCGTACGGGTACAGCTCGGAGACCCGGAAGTACGGGATCGCGAGCAGCGCGCCGACCGCGCCGAAGACCAGGCCACCGCCCGCGTCCGCCGCGAGCAGCCGCCAGCCGAACGGCTTCGGCTCGGTCCACACCCAGAATCGTTTCACCAGGTACGTGACCAGTGAGACCACCACGATCAGCAGCAGCGCGTACGCGAACGGCAGCCCGATGCCGAAGCCGAGGCTGAGCTGCCAGGCCGCGACCAGCCAGCCGGCCAGCGCCCACCCGGCGTGCCGCTTCTCCGGCCGGTAGCCGTGGCGCAGTGAGTAACCGTGGCCGCGGGCCAGCATCGCCAGCGCCAGCATGATGCCGCCGCTGGACATGACGTGCAGGTGACCGGCCTGGGCCAGCCGCCACGGCGCGAGCGCGAGCGCCGCGCCGGCGACCGCGCCCGCGATCCGGCCGGTGCCGAGCTGCCGGGCCAGCGCGTAGCCGCCGACGAAGACCATCGCGTACGCCAGCACGAAAATGATGTTGTAGCGCAGCACCGCGGCGATCGGTCCCTCGCCGATCATGCCGGCCGGCGCGTACCCGATCAGCGCGTCGGAGAACGCGAAGCTCAACTCGTTCGGATAGAACGTGTTGGACTCCCACAGCCGCGCCGGGTCGGTCAGCAGGATGTGCCCGGACCAGGCCATCTGCCAGGCCTGCAGCGTCGGGTCCCAGATGTCCTGCGGGATCGTGTGCAGCGGGTACTTCAGCGTGGGCCAGGTCATCACCACGGCGAAGAGCAGACCGCCGAGGATCGCGATCGTCCACTCGTGGGTCAGCCCGCCGCGTACCGCGGCTGCCACCCGGCCGACCGGGGTGAGCTGCACCGGTGGCGGCGGGCCGAACGACTCGAACGGGTCCCGGTTCGGGTCCTTGGCGACGGTCATCTCACCGGGCCGCGCGGCCGGTTTCGAGGCCGTGGCCGCCTCGCCCGGTGCCGCGGACCGCAGCGCCGCCGTACTCCGCTCCGGCTCACCGGCGGCCTTCGCCCCGGCGGTCGCCTTCTCCGCGACGACGGCCTTGTCGTCGCCGGCTCTGGTCGCGGTGGCCGCCTGGTCCGGCACCGGAGCCTTGGCGCCGCCCTGCTCATCGCCGGTGAGCTGCGGTTTGTCCGTACTCATCGCTCGACTGCCCCTTGTGGTCTCGTATGCACGCCGGTGAAGACGGTCTAGACGCCGATACGGTTGCGCAGGAACGTGATGTCGGCGCTCTGCCCCTCGGCGCCGCCCGGAGTCTCCACGATCACCGGTGCGTCCGCCGCCCGGATCACGCCGACCAGCAGCTCCGGATCGATCATGCCGTGCCCGATGTTGTCGTGCCGGTCGCGCCGCGAGTCGAACTCGTCCCGCGAGTCGTTGCAGTGGACCAGGTCGATCCGCCCGGTGATCGCCTTGACCCGGTCGACCGCGTCGATCAGCGCCTCGCCGCCGGCGTGCGCGTGGCACGTGTCCAGGCAGAAGCCGGCGCCGAGCGGCCCGACCGCGTCCCACAGCCGGGCGATCGCGTCGAACGTGCGGGCGCACGCGTTCTCCCCGCCGGCCGTGTTCTCGATCAGGACGGGCAGTGGGAAGCCACCCTCCTTCGCCGCGTAGCTGAAGGTCTTGCGCCAGTTGTCGAAACCGGTCGCGATGTCGTCACCGTCGCCGACGTGACCGCCGTGCACGATCAACCCGGCTGCGCCGATCTCCGCGGCCGCGCGGGCGTGCGCGAGCAGCAGCTTGCGGCTCGGGATGCGCACCCGGTTGTTCGTGGTGGCCACGTTGATCCGGTACGGCGCGTGCACGAAGAGCTGCACGTCCGAGGCGCGCAGCGCGTCCGCGTCGGCGCGAGGCGCCGGCGTGTCGAACTTCTGCGGGTCGGTGAGGAAGAACTGCACGGCATCGGCACCGCGGGCGGCGGCAGCGGCCAGCGGGTCGGCCGGATCGACGTGGGCTCCGATTCGCATGACGGGCAGCCTACGTCTCTCCCCCGACGAAAATCGCCCCCGGCTGTCCAAACGGTCACACAGCCGCGTCACCGAGCGCCGCCGCGTCTCGTTGGGCGAATGAAATCGACCGAGGGTGTTTTACACCGGTTTGTCGTCCGTCGTCACACCAGCCCGGGGAGTCTGCCGATGCGGAGCCGGATCACGCGCAGGTCGCTGGCCGCGTTGGTGGCGGCGTTGCCGCTGCTCACCGGCGCCGCGGCGGCCAACGAGGAGAGCGGCGAGGAGATCGTCTTCAGCGGCGGCGGGCTGATCGGCCTGGCCTGCGGCGCGAAGCCGAACGTGGGCGCGATCTCGCTGCCCGCCGAGTCCACGCTGCGGGTGGTCAACCGGACCGGCTACAAGGCCAAGCTGATCCTGGACGGCGTCACGCAGGGCGAGGTCGGCAAGGGGGACGCGGCCAAGGTCCTCTTCCACCGCGGCCCGGTCACGGTCGCGCTGAAGCCGAACTGCGTGCTCACCGAGGAGTCCACGTCCGTGCGCGTCACGGTGCGGCCACCGGCCCGGGTTGCGCCGCCTCCCGCGGCACCGAGGTCCCCGGCCGAGCCGGCCCCGGCCGTGGCCGAGGCGCCACCGGCCGCCCCGGAACCCCGCTCGCCGGACGCCGCCCCGGACCGGCCCACGCCGGGCGATACACGGCCCGCGCCGGCCGCCGCGACGTCGTCGACGCCGCCGGACCGGCCCACCGGTACGGCCGAGAGCGCCCGAGTGCCCGGCATCACGCCGTCGGCCGTCCCGACCACGCAGTCCCCGCTCCCGGACCCGCTCGCCGCGCCGCTCGGCGGCGGTGGGCCGGACGTCGCCGTGGCGGGCGTGGCCGCGGAGCCGGTCGCCGCGGTGGTGCCGGTCGAGGAGTCCGGCCCGGTCGGCCTGTTGGCATTAATCGCGACAATTTGCGTTATTGGCGTGTCAGCTGGGGCAATTCGGGCTATTATCGCTCAGCGGGCCGCCCGAGCAGCGTGACGGCGGGCCCGCGTCCGAGGCCCCGCGGGGCGCCGGTCCAACCTCGTCGGTGTGGTCGTTCCTCCCCAGGTCCCACCCCAGGAAAGCGGACTCGCGCCCCGCGGTTCTTTTGATCCCGCTTTGGTGGATCTCCATCGGGGTCCGCGGATCCGTACCGCGAGAGCCCCGCTATCCTTGTCAGGTTGCCCGCGGCCGGTAATCCCATCGCGCCCGCGGCAACGACGCAGACCTCCTGTCACGGAAGGACCGTGACCGCTAGCCCATAGGAGGTGAGTACGTCTTGCGTCACTACGAAATCATGGTGATCCTCGATGCCAGTCTCGAGGAGCGCACCGTTGCACCGTCGCTCGACACGTACCTGAACGTGATCCGGACCGCGGGCGGCTCGGTGGAGAAGCTCGACGTCTGGGGCCGCCGGCGCCTGTCGTACGAGATCGACAAGAAGGCCGAAGGCATCTACGCCGTCATCGACCTGCAGGCGACGACCGAGGCCGTGGCCGAGCTGGACCGTCAGCTGCGGCTCAACGAGTCCGTGCTGCGCACCAAGGTCATCCGGCCGGAAGTTCGCTGATCTTCCGGCTCCACCCGAACCGAACGTCGCCGGGGTTTTGTCACACCCGTGTGGCAATCTGACTCACCAAATCACCCCGGTGGTAGGAGAAGGTCATGGCAGGAGAGACAGTCATCACCGTCGTTGGCAATCTGACCAATGACCCAGAGTTGCGCTTCACCGCCTCGGGTGCGGCAGTCGCCAGGTTCACGGTCGCGTCGACCCCTCGGACTCTCGATCGGCAGTCCGGGGAGTGGAAGGACGGCGAGCCACTCTTCCTCCAGTGCAGCGTCTGGCGTCAGGCGGCGGAGAACGTCGCCGAGTCGCTGACGCGCGGTTCTCGCGTGATCGTCCAGGGGCGCCTGCGCCAGCGGTCGTACGAGACGCGTGAGGGAGAGAAGCGCACCGTCATCGAGATGGAGGTCGACGAGGTCGGCCCCTCGCTCCGCTACGCGACCGCGAAGGTCCAGAAGATGTCCCGTTCCGGCGGCGGCGGTGGTGGGGGCTTCGGCTCCTCCAACGGCGGCGGCGGGGGCGGTGGCGGCTTCGGCGGAGGAAACTCCGGTGGCGGCGGCAACTTCGGCGGAGGAAACAGCAACTCCGGCGGCGGTGGCGGCGACTACTCCGACCCGTGGGCGACCGCGAGTCCGGCCTCTTCCGGTTCGGGTGGCGGCGGCAACTACGACGACGAGCCCCCGTTCTAACAGGTTACGGAGCAAGCAATGGCTAAGGCTGCGGCACTGCGCAAGCCGAAGAAGAAGGTGAACCCGCTCGACAAGGAGGGGATCACCTACATCGACTACAAGGACACCGCGCTGCTGCGCAAGTTCATCTCCGACCGCGGCAAGATTCGTGCCCGCCGCGTCACCGGCGTGACCTCGCAGCAGCAGCGTCAGATCGCCAAGGCGGTCAAGAACGCCCGCGAGATGGCGCTCCTGCCGTACACGACGACGGCCCGCTGAGAGGGGGGACGGACATGAAGATCATCCTTACCCAGGAGGTGTCCGGCCTCGGCGCTCCCGGCGACATCGTGGAGGTCAAGGACGGCTACGGCCGTAACTACCTCCTGCCGCAGGGCTTCGCGATCAGCTGGACCAAGGGCGCCGAGAAGCAGGTCACGGTCATCCGCCGGGCCCGCCAGGCGCGCGAGATCCGTGGTCTCGAGCACGCCAACGAGGTCAAGACCGCCATCGAGGGTCTGAAGACCGTCAGCCTCGGCGCCCGTTCCGGCGCCGGCGGCCGCCTCTTCGGCTCGGTCACCCCGGCCGACGTCGTCAGCGCGATCAAGGCCGCCGGCGGCCCGTCGATCGACCGCCGCCGCCTCGACCTCCCGGCCCACATCAAGTCGGTCGGCGCCTACTCGGTGGGGGTCAAGTTGCACCCCGAGGTCACGGCCAAGTTCACGCTGAACGTGACGCCGGCCAAGTAAGGCCCGCTCTACCGCAGGAGCCCCGGGACGCTCGCCGTCCCGGGGTTTTTGTTTCCCAGAACCTTTCCTCCCGCTTCGGCTCTGCCGCCCATTTCCGGACTCGCGCTCGCCGCACCCAGCACTGTTGCGGGATCCTGGCTGTGCTGCGGGACCCCGGCTCTGCTGCGGCGATCGGGCGTTTCGCGCCCGAAATATAGCGATATAGCTCCACCGGCAAGTCTCTTCTCCGTAGAGCTTCGCCCGGCCACTCGATTGATCACTCAGGCTGCTGGGCCGCGGCATGACCGAAATCCTCTACGCGGCCAAGAAACACACGACGACTCATCCAGGAACTTCGGGCAATAGGCACCCGGGGCCTGCCGGAAATGGTGGCGGAGGCCGCGCTGCGGGCCGCATCGCGAGTGTCGGCGAGAGCCGCGCGTCGACGTGCCGCTGGTGTGGCGTCGTAGAGCGTGCCGGTGGGGTCGTCGTGGAGACCGCGTTGCCGGGCGTGACGCGTGCGGCGACGGAAGCCGTGCTGCCGACGTGGTCGCCGGAACGCGACGCGCGGGGTGTGGCGGCGGCGGCGGAGGCCGCGGGGTTTTCCCGGCCACCCGCCGACCGGCTCCGACGCCGGGTGCGGAGCGGAGCGCTAGCGGAGTCGGAGCGCCCGGCGAGGTTTGCCCGCGGGAGCGGACGGGCTGCGCCACGCCGGAAGCGGGAAGATCATGGGTTGGATCGTGGCCTTCAGCCGATCGGCTGGCCGCTGATCGCGGAGACCAGCACGGTGGCCAGGCCGCCGCCCATCACGGCCGCGGCCAAGCCTACGCTCGCGGTCTTCCAGGTGCCGCTGACCAGGCGTAACAGGTACGCGATGACGATGCTCACGGCCAGCGAGATGCCGAACTGTGGTGCGGCGCCGAGCAGTGTCGCGCCGGCCCGGGCACGCTCGGCCGCGCCCTGGGTGAGCGTGAAGATCGTGAAGAGCAGGACCGGCACCGAGTACCAGAAGACCGTGAAGCCGATTGCGGCGAGTGGGCCGCCTGGCGGGGCGTCCTCGAGTTCGTCCAGTTCCTCGACGGCGGCACGGCGGCGCATCACGGCGGACATCTCGCGGCGCGGTGTGCGTTCCTCCGGGGGCGCGTCCGCGTAGGAGGGGCGGGTCAGGCCGCCGGTGTTGGCCTGGCCGGCCGCCCAGTCGCGGTCGGCGGCCGAGGTGTCGTCCTGCCACGAGCGCACCGGGCGGGAGGCGCGGTAGACGCCCGCGGCGGGTGCGGCGCCGGTGGCGGGTGCGCCGGTCCACATCACCCCGTCCGGCGTGCGCTGCCAGCTGCTGGTGTCCGTTTCGGTCCGGCGTGGGTAGCGGGAGACCTCGCCGGTCTCGCCGGCGTAGCGCGGCCGTGGTGCGTCCGGCTCCGCGCGGGTGAAGCCGTATCCGCCTGCCCGCGTGCCGGTGTCCTCGGTCGCGGACCGGTCCCGGCGGGTGCGCGGGCCGTCCATCTGGGCGCCGCGCCGCCACGTGCCGGTGTCCGTGACCGCCTGTGGGCCCCGCCAGTCGGCATCATTCGCGTCCTCCGGGCGCCGGCGCCAGGTGCCCGTGTCCGCGGTGCCGGGGGCGCCCGCCAGCCACTGCGCCCGGTCCGGCCGCTCCTGGATCGCTTCCGGCGGTAGCTGTGGCGCGTTGCCCGACCGCGGCACCGGTGGGCCAGTGTCCGCGCGCCCGCCGGTGTCCGCGCGCATCCCACGGGTGCGGGCCGGTCCCATCGTCGGGTCGCCCCAGTCGGGCCAGTCGCTCTGCTGCGAGTGCCGCGGCCGCTCCGCGGCGCGCGACGGCTGCTCCGTGGTGCCGCGCGACGGCCGCTCCGTGGTGCCGCGCGACGGCCGCTCCGTGGTGCCGCGCGACGGCTGCTCCGTGGTGCCGCGCGACGGCTGCTCCGTGGCGTCGAGCGACCCCTGCTCCGTGGCCGCGCGTTCGGCGCGGCGTCGTTCGGATCGGGTCGGTCGCGGCGCGTCCCACGAGCCGGTGTCCTCGCGGACGGCCCGGCCGCCCCAGGTGCCCGTGTCGTCGCTCGGTGCGGGCCGCGGCGCGGGCACGTCGGAGACCTCGTCGGCCGTGCTCCAGCTGCCGGTCTCCGAGACCCAGGTGCGCGTTTCCGTCACCCGACGCCACGAACCGGCGCCCGAGCGCCGGTTCCAGGTGTCCTCCTCCGCGTCGCGGCCCCATGAGCCGCCGCCCTCGTCCGGTGGCCGGCGCCGGGTGGTGGGCTCCGGGCCGGTACGGGAGCCGTACCGCCCGCCGGGCTGGTAGGCGCGGTAGCCGGTGTCCTCGTCCGGCTCGGACCGCGAACCACGCCGCCAGCTGGCCGTGTCGCTGACGTTGCGCCAGCTGCCGGTGTCGTGCCGCCGGTCGGCCCAGCTCGGCCGATCCGGGGCCGTGTCCTCGTAGCTGACGCTCTCGCTGGTCCGGCCGTAGGTGGCGCCGCCGTCCGGATCCTGGCGCCAGCCCTCCGTCTCCCGGCTGGCCTGCCAGCGGTTGCGCGCGCGGCTGGAGCGGACCGGCGGGATGTCGCCGACGCCGGTGTCACCGGTGCGCCGGTAGAAGTCGGTGGTGGCCGGGTCGGGGTAGCTCGTGTATCGCTCGACCTGTGACTGTTCCGCCGCCCGCGGCCGGGGCAGCTCGTCGCCGTAATCGCCGTCTTCCGACCAGGACTCAGCACGGCGGCGCTGTCGCGGCGCCCGCCCGCTGAGATCCCGATCGTCGTAGTCCACCAATGGAGCGTGACCGTTCCGAGACCAGATCGCAATACGTGTTCCGGGGGCATCAACTTGCGGCGATGAGCCTACCTTCGCCCGAATCCGCCTCCAGAACCGGACAACCTTTCTTTCCTCCACATGCTGGGGACAAAGTTTCGCCTGCTCAGAGGCGTTTGTGTGACGTGATCCACTTAGTTGTGCACAGGTTATCCACAGGGATGCGCACAGCGTGCGGCCTGATGTCCACAGGTAATACCCAGGCTCGTCCACCGACCCGTTTGGGGCTGAGCCCTGGGTGTTCGTAGTGTGATCGCTCTACCCGTGGGTGTGTCTGCCGATGTGCCTGTCGGCCGCTCCGGTTACCGGCGTTCCGGTTGTCGGCGCCCTGTTCGATGCGGGATAGTACGTATGTTCGACTGAGGGGGCGCGATGTCGATTACCGACGACGTGCGGCCCGGCTCGTTCTCCCCCGACGACTCCGGGGACGACCGCCCGCGCCGCCAGAAGGACCGGAAGTTCGACGGCCCGCCACGCGACGGCGAGGGCGGTGGCGGCGGCCTGGACCGCACCCCGCCGCAGGACATGGCCGCGGAGCAGTGCGTGCTCGGCGGCATGCTGCTGTCCAAGGACGCGGTCGCCGACGTCGTGGAGATCCTCAAGCACGGCGACTTCTACCGGCCGATCCACGCGACGATCTTCGACGCCATCACTGACCTGTACGGCCGCGGCGAGCCTGCCGACGCCATCACGGTCGCCGCACTGCTCAACGACGCCGGCGATCTGGCCCGCATCGGCGGCGCCCCCTACCTGCACACGCTGATCGCCAGCGTCCCGACCGCCGCGAACTCGTCGTACTACGCCCGCATCGTGGCCGAGCGTGCGGTCCTGCGCCGCCTGGTCGAGGCCGGCACCCGCATCGTCCAGCTCGGCTACGGCGCCGCGGCCGGCAGTGGCCGCGACGTCGACGACATCGTCGACCTGGCCCAGCAGGCCGTCTACGAGATCACCGAGAAGCGCGTCAACGAGGACTTCGCCAGCCTCGGCGAGATGCTTCAGCCCACGCTGGACGAGATCGAGGCGATCGGCGCGCAGGCCGGCATGATGACCGGCGTACCCACCGGCTTCGCCGACCTCGACCGGCTGCTGAACGGCCTGCACGCCGGGCAGTTGATCATTGTTGCTGGCCGGCCCGGCCTGGGGAAGTCGACGGCCAGCATGGACTTCGCCAGAAACGCGGCGATCCGGGCGAACCAGGCCAGCGCTATCTTCTCGCTGGAAATGAGCAAGATCGAGATCGTGATGCGTCTGCTGTCGGCGGAGGCGCGGGTGCCGCTGCACGTGCTGCGCTCCGGGCAGCTCTCCGACGACGACTGGACGAAGCTGGCGCGCTGCATGGGCGAGATCAGCGAAGCACCGCTGTTCGTGGACGACACGCCGAGCATGAACCTGATGGAGATCCGGGCCAAGGCGCGGCGGCTCAAGCAGCGGCACGACCTCAAGCTGATCGTGGTCGACTATCTGCAGCTGATGTCGTCGCCGGGCCGCACCGAGAGCCGTCAGCAGGAGGTCGCGGAGCTGTCCCGTGGCCTGAAGCTGCTGGCCAAGGAGGTCGAGGCGCCGGTCATCGCGGTGTCCCAGCTGAACCGTGGTCCCGAGCAGCGCACCGACAAGCGGCCGCAGCTGTCCGACCTCCGTGAGAGTGGATCGATCGAGCAGGACGCCGACGTCGTGATCCTGCTGCACCGGGACGACTACTACGACAAGGAGTCGCCGCGCGCGGGCGAGGCCGACTTCATCGTGGCCAAGCACCGTAACGGCCCGACGGACACGGTCACGGTCGCGGCGCAGCTGCACCTGTCGCGGTTCGTGGACATGGCGATGTAGGGCCGCCGCCACCCCGGCGAGACGGCCCTACCTCACCGAGGTCCTAGTCGAAGAGCTCGCCCAGGAAACCGCGGTGTCGCTTGTTCCGGTAGTGCCCGTGGTGCCGGTAGTGCCCGTGGTACCCGCCGCCGTGGCCGTAGGCGGGTGCCCCGTGCCCGTACGCCGGGGTCGCGGCCGGGTAGCCGTGCTGGACCGGCGGGGGCGGAGGCGGAGGCGCGTACCCACCACCGTGACCCGGCGCGGCCGGCGGGTAACCGGCGGGCGGCGGAGGCGGCGGGACAGCCGCAGGGCGGGCGCCCTGCGGGTTGCTCCGGTTCCAGTTCTGCTCGGCTTCGAAGAGTTTCTCCAGCTCGCCGCGGTCCAGGAAGATCCCCCGGCACTCGCCGCACTGGTCGATGGTGACGCCGCTGCGTTCGTACTGCCGCATCTGGCCGTGGCACTTTGGACAGGTCATCTGCATGCGTCGACGGTACCCCGGCCGGTCACGCATCGTGCGCCTACGGCGCGAGCCACCAGCCCAGCCCGGCGGCCGAAAGACCCAGAACCAGATTCAACGCCAGATTCTGTACGCCGAGCGCGCGCGGCAGCCGGACGGTGTCCGCCGCGAGCGTGGACCAGGTGGTCAGCGCGCCGCAGAAACCGGTCCCGGCCAGCGCGATCACCCAGGCCGGCGCGGTGCCGTGCAGCAGACCGAGCAGCAGCGAGCCGAGCACGTTCGCGGCCAGGATGCCCCACGGCAGGCGCCGCCCGAACCGCGCCGCCGCGGCCGAGTCGAGCAGCGACCGCGCCACCGCGCCGGCCGCGCCGCCGAGCAGCACCAGCCCAAATGTGATCATGCCGGATTCTCCTTGACACCGCGCCCCAGCCGATGGCCGAGCCGGACCGCGCCGAGCGAACCGGCCACCGTGGCGGCCAGATAGCCCGCGGCGAGCAGCGGCCGGTCGCCCAGCCCCAGCGTCTGCACCGCGAACGCGGAGAACGTCGTGAACCCGCCGAGCACACCGGTCGCCACGAACGGCCGCAGCAGCGGATGCGTACCCGGCCGGTCCTCGATCCGGGCCAGGAACGCGCCCATCGCGAGGCACCCGGCCACGTTGATCGCCACGGTGGTCCACGGCCCGGGCGCGGCGGCCGTCGCGGCGTACCGGGCGGCGGCGCCGAGCGCGCCGCCCGCGGCCACCGCACCGATGACCGGCCACCCGGTTGTGATCACGCGGGCAAGTGTGGCAGACGGCTGCGGACCCGGCGGCCGGTGGCGAGCCGAACGACCGCGCCCGTGTCGTGCAGCGACGGCGCCAGGTGGCCGGGCCGGTTGGCGGACCCCTGGCGGAGGGCGCCGAGCAGCGTGCCGACCGGCATCGAGCGGGCGAACAGGTGGCCCTGGCCGGCGCCGCAGCCGAGCTCCCAGAGCGCCTTGCGCTGGGCCGGGCTCTCCACGCCCTCGGCCACCACCAGCAGGTCTAGGCTGCGCCCGAGCTCGACGGTGGCGCGCACGACCGCGGCGGCCTCGGGCGAGCCGTCCATGGCGGCCACGAACCGCCGATCGATCTTGATTTCTTGGACCGGTATCCGCGGCACGGCGGCGAGCGAGCTGTACCCGGTGCCGAAGTCGTCGAGCGCGAGCCGTACGCCGGTGTCGCGCAGCTCGTGCAGGACCCGGTCGACCACGGCGAGCTGGCTGAGCGCCAGCGTCTCGGTCAGCTCCAGCACCAGCCGGTCCGCGGGCACGTCGTGGGTGGCCAGCCGCGCCGCGACCAGCGCCGGGAAGCCCGGGTCGAGCAGGCTGCGCGGCGACACGTTGACCGCCACCGGCAGGTCGTACCCGGCGTCGCGCAGCGCGGTGACCGCGCCGAGCGACTTCTCCAGCACCGTGTCGGTGAACGCGGGCAGCAGCCCGGACCGTTCCACGGTCTCCAGGAACCGCAGCGGGTCGAGGTGGCCGCGGACCGGGTGATGCCAGCGGGACAGCGCCTCCGCCGCGACGACCTCGCCGGTGCCGAGATCGAGGATCGGCTGAAAGTTGACCGCGAACTCCTCCTCCTCGACCGCTCGGGTCAGGTCGCCGCCGAGCGCCAGCCGTGCGATGTCCGCGGTGTCCTTCACGCGGCTGTACGTCGCGATCCGCTCGCCACCGCGTTTCGCCTGGTACATGGCGACGTCCGCGCGGCGCAGCAATTCGGTCATGCCACCCCGGCCGGGCGCGACCGCGATGCCGCCGCTGGCCTCGACGCGCAGCTGCATGCCCTCGGCCATGAACGGGTGGTGCAGCGTGTCCAGCAGGACCTCGGCCCGGTGCATCGCGACCGCGGGCGCGGACAGGCCGCGGAGCAGCACCGCGAACTCGTCGCCGCCGAGCCGGGCCACGATGTCGCCCGGGTGCGCCGCCGCCTCCAGTCGTCGCGCGACCTCGGTCAGCACCGCGTCGCCCGCGGTGTGCCCGAGCGTGTCGTTGACCTCCTTGAAGTGGTTGAGGTCGACCAGCAGCATGGCGGTGAGGCCGTCCTGGTGCGGCTCCTGCAGGTGGCGGGCGCCGCGGTCGAGCAGCGCGCGCCGGTTGAGCAGGCCGGTGAGCTGGTCGTGGGTGGCCTCCTGGGCGTGCGAGGCCGCGACGCTCATCAGTTCCTGGTACGCCGTGGCGTTGCGGATCGCGGTGGCGAGCGCGGACGCGAACGTGCGCAACGTGTACTGCTCGCGCTCGGACAGCCGTACCTCGGAGTGAAACCGCAGCCGGAGCACGCCGATCTCGCCGCCGGCGCCGGAGCCGAGCAGCGGCATCGCGAACACCTGCCGCTCCGGCCGGGGCGCGTCGTCCGGCGCGCCGTCGAAGACCACGCTCTCGCCGCGGCCGCGTACGAGCCGGCCACCGAGCGCGACCTCGATCTCGTTCGCGGAGAAGAGCGGCTCGGCCCGGACGACCGCGGTGTGCAGCACCCGGGTCAGGTCGGTGTCGTTGAGCGCCTCGGTGACGGTGGCTAGCCGCTGCCAGGCCTTCCGTTCCTCGCGGGTGCGCATGCGGTTCTGGTAGAGCAGCTGGACGACGACCGCGACGGCCGCGACGATGAGCGTCCACGGTGGGTCGACGCGCCAGGTGGCCGCGGCCGCGAGCGCCGCCGCGATCTTGACGATCAGCGTGAGCAGGCGGATCGGCCAGTCGCCGAGCACCAGCTGGCGCAGCGTGCCGCCGGTGGCCAGCGCGAGCACCGGCATGGCGAGCAGGTCGTCCGTCACGATCAGCACCGCGCCCGCGACGACCAGCGCGGCCAGCTGCTGCGGAATCGGCAGGTGATCGCCGTGCAGCGGCCCGAAGATCAGCGTGGTGACGGCCAGCGCGAGGCCGGCGGTGAGCACGGCCTTGGCGGTGTTGAATGCGATCTTGTCGAGCCGGATCCGCCGCCGGACCTTCGGCAGCGCGGTGCCCGCCGCCAGGCACAGCAGTGCCCAATGCGGCGGCAGAAACGCGATGGTCAAAAGAATGCCGGTCTCGGACCAGTTGTACGAGACGATCGCGCTCCGGATGCGGATCATCGAGGTGCCGACATCGACCGTAAAGGCGATCATCGCGGTGGCCACGATCGGCAGCCACCATTCCGGAAGATCGGAATTGCGGGCCGCGGCCCAGCCCGCCCAGATCAATATCGGAACGGCCGCCAGCGTGAAAAGGCTGACCAGCTGCCGTAGCAGCTGGTCAGCCCGATGGCTGGTAGTCGCCTCGATCATCTGACGCCTCGCTCCAGGGGACCGTAGTGGTCAGCCTACTGGGAACGTGTCCGCCGGCCTAGTTCTGGATCGGATTGGGGATCAGAGCCACTCGGTGCCGCGCATTGTGGTCATCCCTTCGTCTCGACGGTGCAATTCCTATTTCCAAAAGTCTTTCGGCGCCTTCGTCAAGTCACTCTCGAGTGCTTGACTGAGAACGACTCTAGATTCGACGCGAAAACTGCGAAAGATTGAAATGTCGCTCGTTTCGGTAAATGCTAAAGCAGACGCTATTGATTACTTAGAGAAACCGTTTGACAACAGAATGCATTCATTTCGCGCTCGTCTCGCCGGGAGCCATGCAGGCCGCAATTTCCCTGATCAGGGTAGGTGTCCACGACAATTGACGGCAGATCACGAACGAGTGACAGTGTCGCAAATTCGAGCCGTGTGAACGCGTCCGGGCGCGTGGAAAGGCGGTCATGGCGCACGCGTGGGCGGCGCTACCAGCCGTGCTCATAAACTGCCCGAGTGAGCGATCCCCGAAACCTGACGCATGTCGATTCCAGCGGCGCCGCCCGGATGGTCGACGTGTCCGCGAAGTCGGTAACCACTCGTACCGCCGTGGCCGCCGGAGTGCTCCGCACCACCGCCGAGGTGGTCACGCTGCTCCGCCGCGACGGCCTGCCGAAGGGCGATGCGCTCGCGACCGCGCGCATCGCCGGCATCATGGGCGCCAAGCGCACCCCCGACCTGGTGCCGCTCTGCCACCCGATCGCACTCACCGGCGTCGTGCTCGACCTGACGCCCGGCGAGTCCACCGTGGAGATCACCGCCACGGTCCGCACGAACGACCGCACCGGCGTCGAGATGGAGGCGCTCACCGCGGTCACCGTCGCCGGACTCACGCTGGTCGACATGGTCAAGGCCGTCGACCCGGCCGCGGTCATCTCCGACGTCCGCGTACTCACCAAGACCGGCGGCAAGACCGGTGACTGGAGCCGCCCGGAGGACCGCCCGTGATCACCGCCCGCGTCATCGTCGCCTCCAACCGCGCCGCCGCCGGCGTCTACGCCGACACCAGCGGCCCGATCCTCGTCGCCGGCCTGCGAGACCTCGGCTGCGACGTCGCCGACCCGATCGTCGTCCCCGACGGCCCACCGGTCGCCGACGCCCTGCGTGCCGCCGTCACCGACCGCGTCTCACTCGTGCTGACCAGCGGCGGCACCGGCATCACACCCACCGACCGCACCCCCGACGTCACCCGCGCCGTCCTGGACTACGAGATCCCCGGCATCGCCGAGGCCATCCGCGCCCACAGCCGCGACAAGGTCCCCGCCGCCGCCCTTTCCCGCGCCGTCGCCGGCGTCGCCGGCCACACCCTCATCGTCAACCTGCCCGGCTCCACCGGCGGCGCCCGCGACGGCCTCGCCGTCCTCGGCCCCCTGCTCCCGCACGCCATCGACCAACTCCACGGCGGCGACCACTGACCAAACCGAGAAAGCCTTCTTCCCGCTTCCGGCGGCGCCGGTTCCGCATGCTCCCGCGGGCACCGGTCGTCGCTGGCGCTCCTCCCCGCGGGATCCGTGGCCGCAAGCCCGCTGCGGGATGCGCGGCCGCAAGCCGCCTCGGCAGCGCCCGGCCGGTACGCGACCGTGGCCGTGAGTCCATGGCCGGCGACGGCACGTGCGGGTTGCGGTTGCCTGGGTTCGGCAGGGCGAGGCGGCCGGGATGCGGTGTGGCGGGCGATCGCTGGGGTAGCGGCTAGGCTCGGAGCCGTGAGTTCCGAGACCGCATCCGCGACGCCGATCGCGTGGGCCGACGCGCAACGGGTCGCTTTCGAGGCGGGCCGGGCCGCGCGGCCCGACGCCGAGCGGGTCGCGCTGGGCGAGGCAGACGGCCGGACGCTGGCCGAGCCGCTGGTCACCCTCACCGATCTGCCGCCGTTCCCGACGTCCAGCATCGACGGGTACGCGGTGCGCGGTGCCCCGCCGTGGCGGGTCCTCGGCCGCGTCCTCGCGGGTTCGGTCGCACCGCCGCTGCCGGACGAGGACGGCGTGGCGATGGAGGTCGCCACCGGCGCGATGGTGCCGGGCGGTACCCGGGCGATCCTGCGGACCGAGGAGTCGGCCACCACCGCGGACGGCCGGATCGAGGGCACGCCGCGCGCCGAGCCGGAGTGGCGCGTCCCCGGCGACGAGGCCGCCCGCGGTGAGGAACTCCTCCCGGCCGGCACCGCGGTCGACCCGGGTGTGATCGGCCTCGCCGCCCACTGCGGCTACGACTCGCTGCCGGTCCTGCGCCGGCCGCGCGCCGCGGTGCTGGTCTTCGGCGACGAGCTGCTGACCGGCGGCCTGCCCGGCAACGGCCTGGTCCGCGACGCCCTCGGGCCCGCACTCCCGTCCTGGCTGCGCCGGCTGGGCGCGACCGTGGACACCGGCGCGGTGCTCGGCCCGGTCAAGGACACGCTGGAGGCGCACGTCGACGCGATCCGCGCCGCCCTCGACTCGGCCGACCTGATCTGCACCACCGGCGGCACCATGCGAGGCCCGGTGGACCACCTCCATCCCGCGCTGCGGGAGCTCGGCGGCGACTACCTGATCAACACGGTCGCGGTCCGTCCCGGCTTTCCGATGCTGGTCGCCCGCGTCCCGGGCCCGGACGGCCGTGACCGTTTCCTGGCCGGCCTGCCGGGCAACCCGCAGTCCGCCATCGTGGCCCTGATGTCCCTGGTCGCCCCGCTGCTGGCCGGTCTGGCCGGCCGCGAGGCGCCGCGACTCCCCCGGGTTACGCTCGGCGCCCCGGTCCGCGGCCGCGGGACCGACACCCACCTCGCGCTCGTCCACGTCGACCGGGAGAACGTCGCCCGGCCGATGGCCCATGTCGGCTCCTCCATGCTGCGCGGCCTGGCCGGTGCGTCCGGCTTCGCCGTCATCCCGCCCGGCACGTCCGGCGAGCCCGGCAGCCAGGTCGACCTCGTCCCGCTCCCCCTCCTGAACGGCGAACGCCGATGATCACCGTCACCGACCAGCCCTTGGACGTCGCCGCTCACGAGGCCGCGGTGTCGGACGCGCGCGCCGGCGCCGTCGTCTCGTTCGCCGGCGTCGTCCGCGACCACGACCACGGCCGTTCCGTCGAACTGCTGGAGTACGAGGCCCACCCCAGCGCCGAGTCGGTCCTGCGCGAGGTCGCCGCCGAGATCCTCGCCGACCCGGACGTCTACGCCGTCGCCGTCTCGCACCGTTACGGCCCCCTCAAGATCGGCGATGCCGCTCTGGTCGCCGCCGTCAGCACCGCCCACCGCGCCGCCGCCTTCACCGCGTGCGCCCGCCTCGTCGACGAGGTCAAGGCCCGCATCCCGGTCTGGAAGCGCCAGGTCTTCACGGACGGCACCGACGAATGGGTCAACTGCGCCTGACGCGGCAACCGAGCGGCTCCGGATTCCGGGCGCGAGATGGTCGGCTAGCGGGTTTCGGCCGGTGGCCGTGGGTTGCGCCACGGCGGGACCGGCAGGGAGGCCGGCCACGGCCGACCGGTGCCCGCGGGAGCACTGGGTAGGCGACCACGCCGGAAGCGGGAAAATAGGCTTCTAAAAGGGTTGAGTCCGCAAATATCGCCCGAAGTGCGGCACCGTGAACGCCACCGTCCCCCGCTCCCCGGAGTAGATCAGGCCCTTCTTGATCAGCGCGTCCCGGGCCGGGGACAGGCTGGCCGGGCGGCGGCCGAGGGACCGGGCGACGTCCGCGGTCGGTACGGCACCGTCGAGACCGTCGTCATCAGCGGCGGAGGTGGACAGAGCGGCCATGGCGCGCATGTAGTCGCGTTCGGCCGGGGTGGCGCGTTCGAAGCGGGAGCCGAAGAAGCCGACGGCCAGCTCTGCCTCCGCCTCCGGGGCGGCGACCCGGACGTCCTCCGCCGTGATCGGCGAGCGTGGCGCGTGGTCCCAGGTGGCCTTGCCGTAGGCCTGGACGAAGTACGGATAGCCGCCGGACTTCTCGTACAGCAGATCGAGCGCCTTTTGGTCGTAGTCGACGTTCTCCCGCAGCGCGGGTGCGTTGAGTGCCCGGTCGGCCGCGCTGCGGTCGAGCCGGTCGATGCGCTGGTAGCGGAACAGGCGTTCGGAGTACGACTTGGCGGCGGAGAGGACCGTGGGAAGGTGCGGCAGGCCGGCGCCCACCACGATCAGCGGCCCGCCGAGCTGGGAGAGTTCGTGGCAGGCGGCGCAGAGCGCGGAGACGTCCGGCGTGCCGAGGTCCTGCATCTCGTCGATGAAGATCGCGATGCCGGTGCCCACGTCGGTGGCGATCGCGGCCGCGTCGGTGAACAGCTCGACCAGGTCGATCTCGATGTCGCCGGAGTCGGCGCGGCCGCGGGTGGCGGGTACGTCGATGCCGGGCTGCCAGCGTTCGCGGAGTTTGGCGCCGTCGTCGTTGGAGCGCAGCGCGAACGCCTTCAGTACGCCGAGAAAGTCGTCGATCCGGTCCGGTGCTCGGTGCCGGCCGGCCAGCTCGCGGACGGCCATGTGCAGTGCGGCGGAGACCGGGCGGCGCAGCGAGGTGTCCGGTCGCGCTTCGATCTTGCCGGTGCCCCAGAGCCGGCCGATCGCCTGTGAGCGCAGGCTGTTGAGCAGTACGGTCTTGCCGACGCCGCGCAGACCGGTGAGGACCAGGCTGCGTTCGGGGCGGCCGCGCGCGATCCGTTCCAGGACCACCTCGAACGCCTCCACCTCGCGGTCCCGGCCGGCGAGCTCGGGCGGGCGCTGACCGGCGCCGGGGGCGTACGGGTTCCGGATCGGATCCACGTCTCGCACCGTATCGGGGTCTCTAGGCCGGAAGCTAGACCCCGGTAGATGCGTCGATACACGACTAAGGCCGTCTAGCGATATCGCTAGACGGCCTTAGAGAGAGCTATCAGGAGGTACGCGGCGTCTCGGTCAGCGTCTTCAGGCAGAGCACGTAGTCGCCGACGCCACCGACCGTGGCCGACGTGTACATGTACCAGGAGTCGGCGCCCTCGATGTCCGCGCACGCCTTCTCGCCGTCGTCCGTGAACGGGATCCGGATCAGGACCTCCAGCGTGTCCTTGGCGCAGGGCACCTTGCGGATCGAGGCGTTGTCGTCCGTGCCGTCGTTCACGATGCAGTCGCCGACCTGGACGTTCTCCGCCTCTTCGTCGGTGTTGTCCTCGGTCGGCGTCGGGAACGGGTCCGCGGTCGGGAACGTCGGGACCGTGGTCGGCACGGTGGCGATCACGTCGTCGATCGCCTCGGTCGTGCGCACCGCCGCGAAGTAGACGCCGGCGCAGATCAGCAGCGCGAAGACCGCGACCGCGCCGACGATGATGCCGACGACCTTGCCGGCGCCGCTCTTCTGCGGCGGCGGGCCACCCCAGCCGCCCTGCATCTGCGGGCCGGGCGGGGGCAGCGGCGCGCCGTAACCCTGCACCGGCTGCTGCTGCATGTTCGGGTCGACGTACGGCGGCGGCGGGGCCTCACCGTAGCCGGGGGTGCCGTAACCGGGCGTGCCGTAGCCGGGCTGGCCGGAGACCGGCGTGCCGTAGCCGGGCTGGCCGGAGACGGGCGGCGGGGTGTAGCTCGGCCCGCCGGAGGTCGGGTACGGCGGGGGCGGGGGTATGTCGCCCTGCGCGCCCTGCGGCGGCGTGCCGTAGGACGGCGTGCCGTAGGACGGCTGGCCGTACGACGGCGGTGGCGGCGGGTACTGCCCCGCGGGGTTGTTCGGGTCGTACTCCGGGTGCTGGCCGGGACCGGGGGGTGGTCCGTAGCTAGACATCGGCTCTCCTAGGTTTTTCTGTCGCGCACCGAGGAAGCCTCACCAAGGTCCCCCCGCTGCTGGGGACCCTACCGCTGCTTCAGGCAAAGGACGAAGTCAAGGGAATCAAGCTGACTGTTGAAGAAGTACCAGTTTGTGTACCCCTCGACGGCCTCGCACTTCTTTTTCGCGTCGTCCTCACCGGTCGCCGGCGCGTCGAAGCGGGCGAGCACCTCGTACACGCTCTTCCCGTCACAGTCGGCGATCTTCATCACCGGCTTGTTGTCGTTCCCGATGTTCTCGACGCACTCGCCCTTCTTGACGTCGCGTGCGTCGCTGACCACGGGTGCCGAGGCCGAGGGGTTCGGCGTCGGCGTGCCGGCCGTGGACGCCGCTGGGGTGCCGGAGTCGGCCGGCTGCGGCGTCGGATCGTCGGTGGCCGTGTTGTTCGTGTCGTTGTCCGACCGGGTCAGCAGGTAGAACGCGGTGCCGCCACCGGCCAGCACGAGCAGCACCAGGACCGCGACCAGGATCAGCATGCCGCTGCCGCCCCTGCGCGCCGGCGGGCCGGGTTGCGCGAGCGGCGGTCCGGGCGGTGCCGGCGTCCAGGCGCCGGGCGCGGTCTCGGCGGCGCGCTGCGCGTAGCCGGTGCCGGTGACGTCGTAGCCGCCGGTGCCGTACCCGGGCTGCTGCTGCCCGTACCCCTGCTGGTCGTAGCCGCCCTGGCCGTAGCCGGCGCCCTGGTCGTAGCCGCCACCGTCGTTGTTGTCCCGGCCCCAGTCGCCCCAGGGGTCGGACGGCTCGGTGTACGGCTCCTCCTGGGGGTCCCGGCCGCGTCCGGGATACGGCCCGCCGGGCGGTCCGTAGTTCGACATGGCACTGCCTCCTACCGAGCTTCTGCGTCAGCTACCTGCGGGTCGGGCCGCCGGCCCGGCGACCTCAGTCACCGTAGCCGGGGCATGCCCCTCCCCCACCTCCCGGAAGTGTGCCAGTGTCGGCAACCCGTGTCGTGATCAGGCGGGCTACGATCAGCGCGGTGTCCGTCTCACTCGTCGTCATCACGGCCGCGCTCGGCGCGCTCGTCGGGATTCTGACGCCGCGAGTGGCCTGGCGGCTGTCCGTCGAGTTCGGTGAGCCACCGCGGTCGGCCTGTGCCAACTGCGGACACAAAACCGAATCATGGGTACGGGTACGCGTCGCCTGCCCGGGTTGCGGCCGCCGTCTCGGCCCGCGCCCGTGGCTGACCACGGCGGTCGGCGCGGTCTCGCTCGGCGCGCTGGGCTGGGCATTCGGTCCCGACCCGGTCCTGCCCGGCTACCTGGCGGTGGCCGCGATCGGTGTGCTGCTCGCGTTCGTCGACCTGGCCGTGCTGCGCCTGCCGGATCCGCTGGTGGGCGCCGCGGCCGTGCTCGGCGGCGGCGTCCTGCTGCTGGTCTCGCTGCTCGATTGGTCCTTCGCCCCGCTGCTGCGCGCGCTGCTCGGCGGGCTGGTCCTGTTCGCCGTCTACCTGGTGATCGCGCTGATCCCGGGCGCGAACCTGGGCTTCGGCGACGTGAAGCTCTCCGCGGTGCTCGGCCTGATGCTCGGCTGGCTGGGCTGGCCAGCCGTGGTGCTCGGCTTGATCGTGCCGCACCTGCTGAACGGGCCGGTCGCGTTGGTGCTGCTGGTCACCGGCCGGGCCGGGCGCGGCACGGATCTGCCGCTCGGTCCGGCGCTGCTGGCGGGCACGCTGGTCGCGGTCGTGATCGCGCGGCACGGGCTGCCGCTGTTCGGCTGAGATCGCAAATTTACTGGCCAGAGCCCTCGGATGATCGGCTGATGTCGATAGTCCCTGGGGTGGAAAATCGGCTCTCGGCTATCGGTTATCCGACATCGCCGGTACGAGTGGCGTCGCGTGTCGCAAAACGGAAATTCTTTCCATCCATGAATATGGATATGTCCTATTCGTTCGGTTTGATGTAAGCCGAACGGATGACCCCCTGTCGGGATCGGGTGTCATCCCATCGACATCGAGCCTCCACGGTGTCTATTCCATCGGGCCGGTCACCCGACTAGTCCTGGGTGCTGTGGCGGGCAGAGTCGTAGCTCGGCCGGTCCACGGCCGCACAGCTCATCCGAGCCGATCACCGGCTCGCTCCCGCGACGTGTACCGGCACCGCCGTGCCGGCCGCGTCACGACAGGCCCGACCCGAAGACCAAGGGGAGAAGGATGCTGAACCTCTACGCACGAGTGGCGGTGTACGTCGCCGCACTGCGTCACCGGGACCGTGGCGCGACCGCGGTCGAGTACGCGCTGATCATCGCGGGTGTCGCCGCCGTGCTGGCGGTCGTCGTGTTCGCGCTGCAGGACGTACTGCGGGACATGTTCCAGGAGACGTGTACGGACATCGCCGCCGATACCCCCGCGACGGCTCCGCCCGCTTGCACGACGCCGTAACACCTGCTCACAGCGTTGCCACGGCCCGTGCGAGGGCCGGGCCGTGGCGACGCCACCGGTCTGACGAGACGGAAAGGCAGTTCATGCGGTCCAGGGGGAGGCGACGGCGCGCTGATCGGGGCGCCGCGGCGGTGGAGACCGCGCTCGTCCTGCCGCTGCTGCTGATCGTCGTGTTCGCGATCATCGACTTCGGCCGGATGCTGAACACCCAGATCAAGGTGACCGAGGCGGC
The DNA here is from genome assembly GCF_030813715.1 of Catenuloplanes indicus. Taxonomy (NCBI): domain Bacteria; kingdom Bacillati; phylum Actinomycetota; class Actinomycetes; order Micromonosporales; family Micromonosporaceae; genus Catenuloplanes; species Catenuloplanes indicus. The sequence continues at coordinate 4,862,522 of NZ_JAUSUZ010000001.1, read as the reverse complement.
CCGCGAGGGCGCTCGCGCGCTCACGCTCGTCGACGACGCCGAGGCCGGCACGGTCGCCGGCACCGTGATGGGCCGCACGCCGTCCGCGATCCTCGGTCCGGGTTTCTGGACCGGCACCCCGGCCGGCGACTGCCGGGTGGACGGCACACGACAGGCCACGTACCAGGTGGCGTACGGCTTCGAGTTCATCACGCCACTCACCGTGTTCGCCGGCATCGGCACCGGGACCGACGGATTCATCCCGCTGACGGCCCGGGCGGTCCTGCCATGCCGCGCCTGACCGGACGGCGATCGCGCCGGAGGGACCGCGGCGCGGTCGCCGTCCTCGTCGCCATGTTGCTGGCCGGCGGCGTGGTCACCGGCCTCGGCGCGCTGACCGTCGACGTCGGCCTGATCTACGCGGAGCGGGCCCAGCTGCAGACCGCCGCGGACGCGGCCGCGATCGCGGTGGCCAAGGTGTGCGCGCTGCGCCGGCCGCAGTGCAACGGGACCGACATGAAGTTCGAGGGCCTCCGGTTCGCCCAGGCGAACGTCAAGAACGAGGCGGTCGAGGTCAGCGCGGTCTGCGGCGTCGTTCGCGTCGCCGTACCGCTGCCGATCCCGGCCTGCCCCGCCCCGCCGTCCAACCTGACCGGCTGTCTCGGCAGCGCGTCCGGGACCGGCGAGTACGTCGAGGTGTGGGTGCGGACGTCTCGCTCCGGCGGCAGCACCGCGCTGCCCCCGGTCTTCGCCGGTGCGGTCACCGGCACCGACGGTGTCACGGTCGGCGCGTGCGCCCGGGCCACCTGGCAGGAGATCAGCACGGTCGACGGCGCGCTCCCGGTCGTGATGTCGGACTGCCGGGTCCAGCAGGTGTTCGACACCCGCGGCCCGGAACTCGCGCCGGAGGACGGCCGCCACCGGGCGTCGCCGGCCGGTGAGATCCGGCTGCCGTTCCGGGAGATCGACGCCGGATCGCCCACGTTCGGCTACTGCCGGGCCACCGGCTGGCCACGCCGCAGCGACGCGACGGACGGCTTCGGCGGCGACGTGCTCGGCGGCGATCCCGCGCGGTGCGCCCGCACGACGTTCACCATCGGCACGGTCCGCACGCTCCGCGACGGCGACGGTGACGCGAACGCGTTCTGGGGCGACAGCCGCCGCGGCCGCAAGCCGGCCGGCTGCTTCGCGTTGCTCAACGAGCTGGTGACCAGCAAGGAGCCGGTCCCGGTCGCGGTGTACCGGCCCACCTCCACCGGCGCCTCCGTCGAGAGCATCCGCAGTTTCGTGATCACCGGCTGGTACCGCCGGGGCTGGCCGGACCGGAAACCCCGCGTGCCCGGGCGCGACGACCGGTGGAACGTGCGGTCGACGCTGACCGGCGCGTCCCGCTGTGCGGTCAGCCCGCGCTTCACCGACTCCTGCCTGTTCGGCTACTTCACCGACGACCCGGCCGGCGGCGGCGCGGCCGGCCCCGCCTCGATCCGTATCACCGGCTGACCATCAAGAAACGGACCCGTCCTTCATGTCTCGTCGCATCCTCGCCGTATTCCTGGCGATCGTCCTGGCCGTGCTCGGCACCGCGGCGGTGCTGTACTACGTGAACCGGGCCGACGACCGGGCGGTCGACGACGTCAGCGCCGTCGAGGTGCTGGTCGCCCAGCAGCGCATCGCGACCGGCACCACCGGCACCGTGATCCGCGACCGGCAGCTCGCGGTCGCCACCCGCATGCCCGCGTCCAGCCTGCCCGAGGGCGCGGTCGCCTCGATCACGCCGGAGCTGGAGAAACAGCTGGTCACGTCCACGCTGCTGCCCGGTCAGCTGCTGCTGCGCAGCATGTTCGCGAACGCCACGGAGACGTCCAGCGGCCTGGCCATCCCGAGCGACAAGGTGGCGGTCAGCTTCGAGGCGTCGATGGCGCAGCAGGTCGCCGGGTACGTGCGGCCGGGCGCGCAGGTGGCGCTGTTCGCGTCGTACACCGCGACCGCGAACGGCAGCAAGGCGATCGGCGGCGAGGGCGTGCGGGGCACCGCGGTGCTGCTGCCCCGGATCGAGGTGATCGCGATCGGCGAGTACGGCAGCGGCGAGACCACGATCACGCCGCAGGACGGTGCGGCGCCGGACGCGGAGCCGACCACGCTGGTCACGGTCGCGGCGTCCACCGTGGAGGCCGCGAAGATCATCACGGCCGCGAACGCGGGTGCGATCTACCTCGCGCTGCTCACCGAGGAGTCCGACGTGCAGGCCGGTGTCGGTGTCGACGACAACAACGTGTTCGGGTGAGGTCGGGATGACCATCCTGTACGAGCCGTCCCGGCAGGCCGCCCAGCACTTCGGCATGCTGGTCGGCGGCGACGTGCGCACCGCGGTCAGCCTCGACGACGTGTACGCGCTGCTCAACGAGGACCCGGACGAGCAACTGGTGCTGATGGGCCCGAACACGCCACTGCCCGAGGCGGTCAGCCTGGCCGCCCGGCAGCGCCTGGCCCGCCCGTCGCTCGGCGTGGTGCTGCTGCGCCACCAGCTCGAGGTGAGCGTACTGGCCGAGGCGATCCGCTCCGGCGTGCGCGAGGTCGCGGACGTCAACGACCCGACGAACATCCTCGCCGCCTGCGCCCGCTCGCAGGACCTGTCCCGCCGCATGCACGGCGGCCTGCACGCGAAGACGTCCGAGCGCGGTGACGCGGTGGACGGCAAGGTGATCACGGTCTACGCGGCCAAGGGCGGCTGCGGCAAGACCATGCTGGCCGCGAACCTGGCGGTGGCGCTGGCCGGTGGCGGCGACAAGCGGGTCTGCCTGATCGACCTGGACCTGACGCTCGGCGACGTGGCGCTGATGCTGCAGCTGTCGCCGGAGCGGACCATCGCGGACGCGGTGCCGGTCGCGGACCGGATCGACGAGACCGGTCTGCGCACCATGGTCACGAACTACTGCCCCGGCGTGGATGTGCTGCTCGCCCCGGTGGTCCCGACGATCGCGGAGCAGATCAGTCGGGATCTCGTCACGGAGATCCTCTACCTGACCCGCGGCATGTACGACTACGTGGTGGTGGACAGCCCGCCGGTCTTCAACGACCACGTGCTGGCCGCGCTGGACTCCTCGCACCAGTACCTGCTGGTCGCGACGCCGGCGGTGACCGCGATCAAGAACCTGCGCATCCTGCTCGACACGTTCGACGTGCTCGACTACCGCAAGGAGAACCGGCTGGTGATCCTCAACCGGGCCGACGCGCGCCTGGGCGTGACACCGGCCGACATCGAGCGCGTGCTGCGGATCCCGCTCACCACGCAGATCCCGGCCAGCCGCGACGTCTCGATCTCGATCAACCGTGGCGTGCCGATCGTGCTCGACTCGCCCGCGCACCCGGTCAGCGAGGCGATCCGCGACCTGGCCGCGCACCGGATCGGGGCCGGTGCCTCCACCCCGAAGGGCCTGAGGTCCATGCTGTCCCGCCGTGGAAAGAGGTGAGTCGCTTGACCGACCAGCAGAACCGGGGTCACGCGCGCCGGCCCGACGAGATCCCGCGCACCGGCAGCGGGTTCTCCGCGGCGGAGGTCCTGGCGCTGAACGAGGACTCGCCGTACCCGGCGACCGCGATCCCGGTGACCGCGGTGCCGAGCACGAACTTCCCGTTCAGCGGCGCTTCCGTGTCCACCTCCGGCACCGGCGCGTTCGGGCGCCGCAACGTGCGCCGGGCGTACGACCCGCTGGCCGAGGTCCGCCGCCGCGCGCACGGTGCGCTGCTGGAACAGCTCGGGCCGCAGATGTACGAGGCCGGCGCGGACGAGGAGGAACTGGAGCGCCGCGTCCGCGAGGCATTGCCCGGCCTGCTCGCCAAGGAGGACCAGCTCACCGCGGGCGACCGGGGCGTGGCGTTCCGGCAGGTGATCGACGAGATCGTCGGGCACGGCCCGATCGAGCCGCTGCTGCGCGACCCGGACATCACCGAGATCATGGTCAACTCCTGGGACCGGATCTACGTGGAGCGGTTCGGCCGCATCCAGTCGGTGGAGACCGCATTCCTGGACGAGTGGCACCTGCGCCGCGTGATCGACAAGATCGTCTCGCGGGTGGGCCGCCGGGTGGACGAGTCCAGCCCGATGGTCGACGCCCGGCTACCGGACGGCAGCCGCGTCAACGCCGTGATCCCGCCGGTCACGCTGGACGGCGCCGCGATGACGATCCGGAAGTTCGCCGCCAACCCGTACGGTGTGGAGGATCTGATCGCGTTCGGCACGCTGAACCCGTCGGTGGCCTCGCTGCTGTCCGCCTGCATCCAGGGCCGGCTCGACGTGCTGATCACCGGCGGCACCGGCACCGGAAAGACCACGCTGCTCAACGTGCTCTCCCAGATGCTGCCGCCGCACGAGCGGATCATCACCATCGAGGACGCGGCCGAGCTGCGGCTGGCCCAGGACCACGTGGTGCGGATGGAGTACCGCCCGCCGAACATCGAGGGCCGCGGCGAGGTCACCATCCGCGACCTGGTCCGCAACGCGTTGCGCATGCGCCCGGACCGGATCGTGGTCGGCGAGGTCCGCGACGGCGCCGCACTCGACATGCTCCAGGCGATGAACACCGGCCACGACGGCTCGCTCACCACGGTGCACGCGAACTCGCCGCGTGACTCGCTGTCCCGCCTGGAGACGATGGTGCTGATGGCCGGCATGGACCTGCCGGTGCGCGCGATCCGCGAGCAGATCGCGTCCGCGGTGGACGTGATCGTGCACCTCAGCCGCCTGCGGGACGGCACCCGGCGGATCACCCACGTCACCGAGGTGCTCGGCCTGGACGGCGACGTGATCCTGACGCAGGACATCTTCCTGTTCGACTTCCGGTCCGGCACCGACGCGTACGGCCGTTACCAGGGCGAACTCCGCCCGACCGGCACCCGCCCGCAGTTCTTGGACAAACTGGCCGACCAGGGCGTCGACGCCAGCCCGCGCAACGTCGGCCTACAGGACGTTCTTCAATGATCGACTCGGGTACGCCGGCCTTCCGGATCGCTATGGCGGCGCTGGTCTTCCTGGCGCTACTGGCGATCTTCCTGCTCATCTTCTCGCCGATGTTCGGCCTGGTGGAGCGCCGTCGCCGGATGGCCCAGGTGGAGGAGTTCGCGTCCGCGGTCCGCGCCGACCGCAGCACGGCACCCCGCCCCGCCTCGCCGTTCGCCCGGGTCGCGGTCTCCGCCGCCGAGCAGGTCGTCCGGACCCGGGGCTGGGAGGAGCGGATCGGCCACCAGCTCGACCGGGCCGGCCTGAAACTGCGCCCCAGCGAGTGGCTGCTGGCCCGGATCGGCGTCGCGCTCGGCCTCGCGGTCGTGCTCACGCTGCTGGCCGGCCCGCTCGGCTTCCTGCTCGGCGCGTTCCTCGGCGTGCTCGCGACCGAGCTGTTCCAGCGGCACCTGGCGAACCGCCGCGAGGAGCGGTTCGCGGCCGCGCTCCCGGACTCGATCCAGATGGTGATCGGCTCGCTGCGATCCGGCTTCTCGCTCCAGCAGGCGCTCGACGCGATGGTCCGCGAGTCCGTCGACCCGCTGGCCGGCGAGTTCAGCCGCGCGCTCGCGGAGGCCCGGCTGGGCATGGAGCTGGAGGAGGCGCTTGACCGGGTCGCCAAGCGCATGCACAACAAGGACCTGGCCTGGACCGTCATCGCGATGCGGGTGCAGCGCGAGGTCGGCGGCAACCTGGCCGAGGTGCTCAGCAACACGATCACCACGATCCGCGAGCGCGAGCTGCTGCGCGGCCACGTGCGCGCGCTCTCCGCCGAGGGCCGGCTCTCCGCCTGGGTGCTGCTCGCGTTGCCGATCGTGCTCGGTGCGTTCATGTTCCTCAGCCGCCGCGAGTACGTCGCGCCGCTCTTCACCGACCCGCGCGGCGTCCTCATGCTGATCGCCGGCGTGGTGCTGGTCGTGCTCGGCGGTTTCTGGCTCACCCGGGTCGTCAAGGTCGAGGTCTGACGTGGATGTGATCGTGCTCGGCGCCGGGCTCACCGTGATCTTCGCGGCGCTGCTCATCCTGCTTCTGACGCTGGTCCTCGGCGGCGCCGACCGCCGCGGCCTGGCCCGCGCGCTCGCCGACATCAACGCGGTCTACGCGCCCGGCGCGGCGCAGGGCCGCCGTACCGCGCTCTCCGCCGGGCCGGCCGGCCGGCCCGCGCTCGGCCGCGCGGTCACGCTGCTGGCCAGCCGGCTCACCCCGGACCCGGCCGCGGCCTGGCTGCAGCGCACGCTCGACCACGCCGGCAACCCGCCGTCCTGGCCGCCCGCCCGGATCCTCGAAGCGCAGGGCTGGGGCATCGTCGTCGGCGTACCCGTGGGTGCTCTGACGGGTCTCGGCCTCGTCGTGGCGCAGGGCATCTCGCCGATCAGCACGCTGATCCTGTGTGTGCTGGCCGGGGGCCTGATCGGCTGGTGGAGCCCGTACCTGATGGTGCTCAACGCCGCCCAGCGCCGCCAGGAGCAGCTGCTGGACACGCTGCCGGACACGCTCGACATGCTCACGCTCTGCGTCGAGGCCGGTCTCGGCTTCGACGCCGCGCTGATGCAGGTCGCGGCCGGGATCGACGGCCCGCTCGGCGGCGAACTGGCCCGTGCGCTCCAGGAGATGCAGATGGGCAAACGACGCGCGGAGGCGCTGCGCTCGCTCGCCGCCCGCACCACGATCCCGGAACTGCGCAACGCCATGATGTCCATCGTCCAGGCCACCGAGCTGGGCATCCCGGTCGCCTCGGTGCTGCGCGAGCAGTCCCGCGAGATGCGGGTCAAGCGCCGTCAGCGCGCCGAGGAACGCGCCCGCAAGGTCCCGATCAAAATCCTCTTCCCGCTGGTCTTCTGCCTGTTCCCGGCGCTCTTCGTGGTGATCCTGGGCCCCGGCGTACTGCGCATGATCGACACCTTCAGCGGCCAGTAGCAGATCAGGACCAAATTCTTGATCTTCCCGCTCCCGGCGGGGACGCCTTCCGCATGCTCCCGCGGGCACCGGTCGCTGGCGCTCCTCCCTGCACGTTTCGCCGCTGGTCACCACGAACCCCCGGTGGTGTATGTCTTTCGTGAGATGTGGCGTCCGGATGCGCGATCGACAATTGATCCCATGGAAACGTCCTACATTCTCGGAGCGGTCCTGATCGTCGTGCTGGCGGCCCTGTTCGCCTGGCGTCGCCGCGTCCAGCAGAAGGGGGAACGGACCGACGTCGTGCTGAACCGCCGCCGGGGCCTCTCGGCCGGCACCACGGCCGTGATTCTCGGCTCCACCATGACCGGCAACTCCGGTGACTCCGGCGGCAGTGGCGGCGACGGCGGTGGCGGGGGTTCCTAGGCGGTCAGCAGGCCGCGGTCGGTCGCGGTGGCCACGGCCTGATCGCGGCCGGTCACGCCGAGCTTGTCGTAGATCCGGGCCAGGTACGTCTTCACGGTCGACTCGCTCAGGCCGAGCGTGGCCGCGATCTGCGGCACGGTCAGCCCGTCGCGCAGCAGGTTGAGCACCTCGCGCTCGCGCGGGCTGACCACGGTGGCCGAGTGCCGGCGCCGGGTCAGCGCACCGGCCAGGTCCGGCGCGGTGAACGAGCCGGGCGCGGCCGCCGCGTGCCGGACCGCGGCGAGTATCGCGCCCAGCTCCTCGGTGCGCGGCAGGAACGCGGAGATCCCGGCCTCCAGCGCGCGCAGCAGCAGGTCGTCGTCTCGTGCGGCCAGCAGCACTATGCCCAGCGCCGGGTGGCTGCGCCGCACCTCGGCGCCCCAGGTCAGACCGTTGCCGTCGGCCAGGTCCAGGTCGAGCAGCACCACGTCCGGCTGCTGCGCGGCGAGTAGCGCCAGCGCCTGCGCACCGGACGCCGCGGCGCCGACCAATCGCAGGTCCGGCTCGGCCTCGAACGCCGCCGCGATCCCCACCCGGGTCAGCGTGGCGCCGGACGCGGATACAACGGTGACGGTCATGGGCGGAGTCTGGTCGTTCCGCGCCGGAATGGCGGTCGGCTACCTGACAACCCCTGCCGTTCGGGCACCCAAGATCAGCCGGAGGGTCAGATCAGCCGTAGCTGGCGGTCCTTGGGTTTGCGCGGTTCGGTGGCGCCGAGCCGTTCGAAGAGGCCGGTGTCGATGTCCGCCAGGAACGGCGTCGGCGTGCTGTCCCGCTCCGCGCCGTACCGGAACCGTCGCGCCGCGTGGCTGACGTAGAGCCGGTCCTGCGCGCGGGTCAGCCCCACGAAGAACAGCCGCCGCTCCTCGTCGACGTCGTCGGACGACGGCTTCTCGCCCGGGAACCGCATCGGCAGCAGCCCGTCCTCGCAGCCGACCAGGAACACCACCGGGAACTCCAGGCCCTTCGCCGCGTGCAGCGTGAGCAGCGTGACCGCCTCCGCGCGCGGGTCCAGCGTGTCCACCTCCGCGCCCATCGCGATCTCGCCGAGGAACCGCTGCAGGTCGTCGCCGCAGCGCAGCGCGAGCGGCTTCAGCACGTCCACCGCGGACCAGATGTCGGCCGGCTCGACCGCGCCGGATGAGTCCAGCGTCGGCGTCGCGTACCGCTCGGCGAGTACCTGACCGGTCAGCCGCACCCGGGCCGCGACCGAACCGCCGAGCCCGTCCTGATGGCGCAGCTCACGCGCGATCGCGGTGACGCCGGCGCGGTCCCGCAACCGGTTGTGCGAGCGCTTCTGCACCGGGATGCCGGCCCGGTTCAGCGCGTCCAGGATCGGCCCGGACTGCGCGTCCGTACGGTAGAGCACCGCGATGTCGGAGAACGAGACGTTCGAGGTGCGCCCGTCCGCCCGGCCCGCGTCCATCGACCGGTGCGACACGCCGCCGACCAGCTCGTCCACGGTCCGCGCGACGAACTCGGCCTCGTCACCGGCGGAACCGGCCGCGAGCCGGCCGACCAGCGGCGCCTCCGGGTCGAGCCGGGCCGGGTCCAGTCGCCGGCCGCGGACCAGCGAGGCCGGCGCGATCGCCTGCACGGCCGCGGCCAGGATCGGTGCGGACGAGCGGTAGTTGCGGGTCAGCCGTACCGTCCGGGCGTCCGTGAAGTCCTGCGCGAAGCGCAGGAAGTAGCCCACGTCCGCGCCACGGAACGAGTAGATCGCCTGGTCCGGGTCGCCGATCGCGCACAGGTTGCCGTCCGGCGGGCTGAGCAGGCGCAGCAGGTCGTACTGGACCGCGTCCACGTCCTGGTACTCGTCGACGAAGATCCACCGCCAGCGAGCCCGGTACTCCTCGACCAGCGCCTTCGACTCGGTCAGCAGCGCGACCGGCAGCGTGACCAGCTCGTCCAGGTCCACCAGGCTGTCCGCGCGGAGCAGCTTCGCGTACGCGGCGTCGTCCGCCCCGGCCTCGGCCCGCGCGGCCGTGCGCTCCGCGTCGTCCGCGATCCGGAAGTCCTCCGGCAGCCCGGCCGCGGCCGTGTTCTCCCGGAGGATCTGCAGGCCCAGCGAGTGGAACGTGGAGACCGTGACGTCCTCGGCGACCGGCCCGAGCAGCCCGTCCAGCCGTTCCCGCATCTCCTCGGCCGCACGCCGGGTGAACGTGATCGCCAGGCACTGCTCCGGGAAGACGTTCAGCTCCGCGCACAGGTACGCGATCCGGTGAGTCAGCGTGCGGGTCTTGCCGGTGCCCGGGCCGGCCACGATCAGCAGCGGCCCGGACGGCGCGGACGCGGCCACCCGCTGCATCGCGTCCAGCCGGTCCAGCAGCCCGGTGCCGACCTCCTCCATGCCGGAGAGCATCGGCTCGAACGGCTCGTGCGGTGACGGCGGCGGCGCGAGCGGCGGCTGCGGCTTCTTCGGGGTCTTCTGCGGGACCGAGGCGACGCCACGCGCCGGTCTCGGCCGCGCCGCGTCCCCGCCCGGCATGCCCGATGGCCCCGCGTCGGACGCGGTGACCGGCGGCGGAGCGGGGGACTCCGGCGCCGGCAGCGACACGGCCGCGGTCTTCTTCGCCGGCTTGCTCGACGCCGCGGCCGTGACCTTGCGCTTCGCCGGCACCCGCTGCTGCGGCACCGGAAGATCGAACAGCGTGTCCGCCTGTGCCGCGCCGCCGGACGAGTGCAACTCCCCCGGCTCGAACAGCTTGATGACGCCGTACTCCCCGTCGTACCCGGGGATTCTCCGCACCTGTCCGCGGCGCAGCCGCGAGATCGCCTCGCCGATCAGCTCGCCGCCGGCCGCGGTCACGTCCGCCACCGGCACCGTGGTCAGGATGTCCAGCTCCGAGCCGAGCGCCGCGATCAGCGAGTTGAGCTGCCCCTCCACGGTCTTCGACCGGGCGCCCACCGCGTTGATCTCGCCGAGGATCTCGGCCAGCGGCACCAGGTGGGTGACCTTCTTCGCGTCCGGCCGCGGGACGTCCGGCGCCCGGTCGGCCAGGTCCTCGACCCGGCTCAGCACGCCGATCGTGAGACCCTTGCCGCACTCGGGGCATATGCCGCCGTTCGCGCGCGAGCGGGCCGGTTCCCAGTTGATCCCGCAGTTCCGGTGCCCGTCCGCGTGGTACTTGCCCTCCTCGGGGAAGAACTCGATCGTGCCGTCCAGCCCGGCGCCGGTGCGCAGCGCATCGCGGACCGAGAAGTAGTCCAGCGCGGACGACAGCACGGTCGCCTCCCGGGCCAGCGCCGGCGGCGAGTGCGCGTCCGAGTTCGAGACCAGCTGGTACGCGTCCAGGCTGCTCACCCGGCCGTTCATCGCCGGGTCCGAGGACAGCCCGGTCTCCACCGCGAAGATGTGCCCGGCAAGGTCCGCGTAGCAGTCCGCGATCGCGTCGAAGCCGGACTTCGAGCCGAGCGCGGAGAACCACGGCGTCCAGATGTGCGCCGGGACCAGGAACCCGTCCGGGCTCGACTCCAGCACGATCTCCAGCAGGTCGCGCGAGTCCAGCCCGAGGATCGGCCGGCCGTCCGAGCCGAGGTTGCCGATCCGGCCGAGCGCAGTGTTGAACCGCGCGGCGGCGTCCAGATCCGGCATGTAGATCAGGTGGTGGACCTTGCGCGTACGGTCGCCGCGCTTGTAGATCGTCGAGATCTCCACCGACAGCATGTAGCGCATCGGTCTCGCCTCGGCAGCGCTGGACAGCCGCGGCGGCAGGCGGCGGGCGATGTCCGCCTCGACGTCCGGGGCGAGCCGGTAGAGGCCGGGCTCGGCGGGCTTCAGCGTCTCGCGGAGGTGATCGAACCAGGCAGGGTGCGTGAAGTCGCCGGTGCCGAGCAACGCCACGCCCTTGCGCCGCGCCCACCACGCCAGGTTCGGCATGTTCAGATCACGACTGCATGCGCGCGAGTACTTGGAGTGAATGTGCAGGTCGGCCACGAACGGAGGCGCGGCCGCGGCGCCGTCGAAGGGTCTCGCGCTCAACGGGGGCACGCTGCATCCTGCCACGCCGCGCCGTCCTGCCGCGCGCCGCCACGCCCGGGATGTGACGTACTCGCGAAGTCCTCAACCCCCAAGATCAAGATCAAATCCTTCACCGGTACGGAGTGAGCCGCTCAGTCTGCCGCCGCTGGCCTCCGGCACGGAGCCGCCCTTGGCCTCCGGCACGGAGCCGCCCTTGGCCTCCGGCACGGAGCCGCCCTTAGCCTCCGGCAAAAGGTGGCAGCACGTCCACGGTCGGGTCCTGGGGGAGTTCGGCGGCCGGGTCGCGCCAGGCGGTGCCGTCGACCAGGTAGCTGGCGCGGGCGAAGACCGAGGTCAGCCGTTCCCCGTGTCGGGCGGCGAGCTCGGCCAGCAGCGCGTCCAGCGTCGCCGCGGACGAGTCCAGCGTCTCCTCCGCGGTGCCGGCCGCGGCGCGGGCCGCCGCGAAGTACCGCACGGTGATCTTCATGCGATCAGCCCCCGATCGCCGACATCGGCCGGGCCGGCTGCAGGAACGACGGATCGTCGATGCCATGACCGGCACGTTTGCCCCACATCGCGATCCGCCACCGGTCGGCCAGCTCCTCGTCGGAGGCGCCGGACCGGAGCGCGGCGCGCAGGTCGGACTCGTCGGTGGCGAAGAGGCACGCGCGCACCTGCCCGTCCGCGGTCAGCCGGGTGCGGTCGCAGTCACCGCAGAACGGGCGCGTCACGGTCCCGATCACACCGACCCGGGCCGGCCCACCGCCGAGCGCCTGGTGCCCCTCGACCAGCCACGTCTCCGCGGGCGCACCGCCCCGCGCGATCGGGTCGGGCAGCAGCGTGAACGCGGCGCGCAGGTCACGCAGGATCTCCTCGGCCGTGACCATCGACGCCCGGTCCCACCCGTGCTGTGCGTCCAGCGGCATCTGCTCGATGAACCGCAGCTCGTACCCGTGCTCCAGCGCGAACGCGAGCAGTGCCGGCGCCTCGTCGTCGTTGATGCCGCGCATCAGCACCGTATTGATCTTGACGGGAGTCAGCCCGGCATCGGCCGCGGCACGCAGCCCGGCCAGCACGTCGTGCAGCCGCCGGCGCCGGGTCAGCGTGGCGAACCGATCGTCGTCCAGCGTGTCGAGCGACACGTTGATCCGGTCCAGCCCGGCGTCGCGCAACGCGACCGCGGTGCGCTCCAGGCCGATGCCGTTCGTGGTCAGGCTCATCTGCGGCCGCCGGTCCAGCGCCGCCACCTCGGTGATGATCCTGGTCAGGCCGGGCCGGATCAGCGGCTCGCCGCCGGTGAACCGCACGTCCTCCACACCCAGGTGCGCAACCGCGATCCGGACCAGCCGGATCACCTCGTCGTCGGTGAGCACCTCCGAGCTCGGCAGCCAGGCCAGACCCTCCGCGGGCATGCAGTACGTACAGCGCAGGTTGCACCGGTCGGTCAGCGAGACCCGGAGATCGACGGCACGCCGGCCGAACCGGTCGATGAGACCCGGGTCGGCGGGGCGGGGTGCGGCTTCGTCCACGCGTCGAACTTAGCGCGCGCTTCGATCACCGGCGAAGCATCAGGTGGGCGGCCTGCCGAACCCGGGCTCGGTAGGCCGACCCGAACAGCGCGGTGTGCACCAGCAGCAGGTGCAGTTGGTGCAGCGGGATCCGGGCCTCCCAGCGGTCGTCCAGCGGCCGGCCGAGTGCGGCCGCCGCCTCGGCGTACCCGCTGATGATCTGGTTCTGCTCCGGTACGCCGCCGAAGAGCAGCAGCGCGGCCAGGTCGGTCTCCCGGTGGCCGCCGTGCGCGGCCGGGTCGATCAGCCGGGCCCGCCCGTCCGCGCCCCACAGCACGTTGCCCGGCCACAGGTCGCCGTGGATGCGCGACGGCGGCTCGTCTCCGCCGAAGCTCTCGATCCGGTCCAGCACCCGCGCGACCGCCGCGTGCGTCTCCTGGTCGAGCGCGCGGTTGTCCACCGACCGCCGCAGGTGCGGCAGCAACCGCCGTTCCGCGAACCAGGGCCCCCACGGGCCAGCCGAGGGTGTGTCGTCCTGTGGCAGCGCGCCGATGAAGCCGTCGGTGTGCCCGGGCAGCTCACCGAACGCGGGCGCACCGGCCAGGTGCGTCACGGCCAGTTCCGCGCCGAACCGCCGGGCCGCCTCCGGCGTGGGCGCACCCGGCTCGATCCACTCCATCGCGAGCAGGTCCGGAAGAACCACGAGCACCTCCGGCACCGGTACGCCGTCCGCCGCGCCGAGCCAGCCCAGCCCGGCGGCCTCCACCTCGAACAACGTGCGCGGCACGGCTTCCGGCCGGTTCTTGGCGAAGAGTGAGGTGCCGTCGTCCAGCGTCAGCCGGAACGCGTCCGAGATGCTGCCGCCGCCCACCGGCGTCTGCCGGATCCTCTGATGGGTGAGAAATGTCGGGAGGTGCTGCGGGTGCGCACGAAGGTAGGCCATGTCCATCCGCTTGATCTCCCCACCGGGTGTCGACCCAGTCATTATGTCCGTATGGGTGCGGTGGCTGTCCGTCCATATCGTCCGATGGATCACGGCGTCGGCCGGCAGCTCTGGGGCGAGCTGACGGAACGGCACCGTGAGCTGTACGACGACCCCGGTTACGGCGGCGCGGACCCGACCGCCGCGTTCGAGGAGTACCTGACGCGGCTCGACCTGTCCGGCGTCTGGGTCGCCGACCACCCGGAGGCCGGCGTGATCGGCCTGGTCGGGCTGATCGCGGACGGCCGGCGCGGTGCGGTCGAACCCATCGTGGTCGCGGACGGTCATCGCGGCGCGGGCGTCGCCACCACGATGCTCGGCTTCCTGGCCGAGGAGGCACGCCGCCGCGGCCTGACCTCGCTGACCGTCTCGCCGGAGACCCGCAACGTCGAGGCGATCGGGTGTCTGCACGCGGCCGGCTTCACCGTGCTCTCCTCGGTCGAGCTGACGCTCGATCTGGGCCGGAAACCCACGGCCTGGCGCGACGGCCCGCAACTCCACGCACTCGACTTCCGGTCCTGAGCTGGGCTCATCCGATATTCGCACCATCTTTCTGTGGACAACGCCGGGGTTTTCCACAGGCGGTCGCCGACCCTCCGGCCGGTGACGACGCTCGCTGCATGAGCCTCTCCGATCTCCGGGTCACCTCCCCCGCCCACCTGGTCGCGGTCGTGCCGTACCTGCTCGGTTTCCACCCACGCGACAGCCTGGTGGTGGTCGGCCGGCGCGGGCACACGCTGATGTTCGCGGCCCGCCGCGATCTGCCACCGGCCGACACACCGTTCGCCGAGGTCGACGCGTTCGCGCAGCACGTCGCGGCCGTGGTGGCCCGGCAGACGGTCGACTCGGTGGTCCTGCTCGGCTGGACCGACGAGCGCAGCAGCGGTGCCGCGCTGGTCTCCGCGGTCGCGGACGCGCTTCTCGAGCTGGACATCCCGGTGGGCCGGCAGCTGCGCGTCGCCGACGGCCGCTTCTGGTGCTACCTGTGCACGGACGAGGGCTGCTGCCCGCCCGAGGGCCGGCCGTTCGACGCGGAGGCCGCGGAGGTCCGGCGGCGCGCGGGCTTCGACGTGTTCACCTCCCGCGAGGTGCTGGTCGCGTCCGTCGCGCCGGCCGGCGACGAGGGGATGAGGGTGGCCACCGTGGCGGCCGACCGCCGGCTGGAGGAGCTGGCCGCCCGCACCCCGCCCGGTGCGGGCCCGCTGCTCGGCGAGATCCGGCGGGCCGGTGCCCGCGCGATCGGCGTCGCCATGGCACGGCACCGGGCCGGCGGCACGCTCGACGACGACGAGGCGGCGTGGTTGAGCGTGCTGCTGGCGCACACGCCCGTCGGGGAGCACGCGCTGGAGCGCGCGGCCGCCGCCGGCTGGCAGGTCCAGCTCTGGGCCGACCTGCTGCGCCGCGCCCGTCCCGAGCTGGCCGCGATGCCGGCCGTGCTGCTCGCGTACACCGCGTGGCGCACCGGCCAGGGCGCGCTCGCCGCGGTCGCGGTCGACCGCGCGCTGGAGTCCGACCCGTCACTCGGCATCGCCCGCCTGCTCGACGCCGTGCTCACCGACGGCGTCCCACCGTCCGAGCTGGACCGTGTCGAGGCCGCGTTATGACCCACCGGGCCGGGGCGCGACGGTTACGTCGGCAGCCAGGCCAGATCCTCGAGCGTGGCGAGCGAGACCGCGTGCAGACCGCCGGGGCCGGCGGTCCACAGCGTGTCGCCGACGACCAGCGAGCGGGTGACCGGGCTGCCGTCCGGCTGGGCGAGCGTGCCGGCCTCGGCGAGCGTGTCGCCGGTCAGCCTCAACACCAGCGCGGCCGCGGCCGCGCCGGTGTGCCCGGCGACCGGCACCACCAGATGCCCGGTGGCCGGCCAGAAGAGAAACGCGTGCGGGTCGAACTCGGCGGCCGAGCCGGCCGCCGGCAGGTGGTGCTGCGCGAGGCGGGCCGGTGCGCCCGGGTCCGTCACGTCGAAGAGCGACACCTGAAGCCCGGTGATCCGGCCCTCGGCGGTGGCGTCCTGGCCGACGCCGATCAGCCGGCCCGGCGCGGCCGGGTGGAGGTAGGCGGAGTAACCCGGGATCTTCAGTTCCCCGGTCACTACCGGCCGGGCGGGATCGCGCAGGTCGATCGCGTAGAGCGGGTCGGTCCGGCGGAACGTGACGACGTACCCGCGGTCCTCCAGAAACCGGACCGAGTGGATGGTCTCGCCCCGGCCCAGGTCACCGACCGTGCCGGCGAGCGCCAGCGCGGTGCCGCGCTGGGTCAGCACCGTGACCGAGCTGGAGTTGTGCGCGTCGACCGTGGTGGCCGCGCGCAGGCTGCCGTTCCATTCGGAGAGCGCGTACTGGTTGAGCAGCCGGCCGGGCACCACGCCGGACGCGGCGTACCGGGGCGTGCCGCCGCCGGTGTCGAAGCGGTAGATCTCGGTCCGGTCCACGCCGCCGTCCGCGACGTAGAGGCTGGTGGCCGTGCCGTAGACGGTGTCGCCGTCCGCGACCACGGTCACCGGCGTGCCGTCGGCCAGCGCGGTGGCGGCCAGGTCGAAGCTCAGCATGGTCAGCATGCGCACCCCGTCGTACGAGGCGGGCCGGCTCACCCGCGCGCACGGGACCGTGCCGGTGGTGACCGAGCCGTCCGGCGCGGTCACCTCGAAGCGGGGCAGCCACACGTCGTCCCCGGCCTCCGCCACGATCCGGCGGTTCACGTCCACGTCCGGCCGGTCCAGCGGGAACTCGATGCGTGGCGACGAGCGCACCACGACGCGGGCGGTACCGCCGGTCTGCCGCGCGTCGACCAGCGAGCCGTCCATCGCGTACCGGCCGATCTGGCGTGGCGCGGCGGTCAGGTCGATCAGGCGCAGGTCCAGCCGGGACTGTTGCGGCACCGGCCAGCCGCGGGTGTCCTCGGCGAACCCGTTCGGCACGGAGACGGGCGCGTCCGGTGCGGTCAACACCAGTGCGCGATCACCGGACAGCAGCAGGTCCGAGACGCCGTACGCGTCGGTCAGCCGCAGCTCGCCGGTCTGCGCGCGGGACGCCGCGTCGACCACCCGGAGCACCGGAACGCCGTTGCGCACCGCGACCGTGACGATCCGGCGGCCGTCCGTCTTGATCAAGTCGGGCTCGTCCACGCCGCGCTCGTGCGTGTTCGTACCGGAGAACGCGTTGCCGGCTGCGAGGTCGGACCCGTTCGGCACCGGCGCGGGACCGTCCCGCGCCGCGTCGGCCGGCATCACCACGTCGTCGCCCGCGAAGCCGTACGGGCCGACGTCCGCCGCGGCGGCTGCCCGCAGCGTGTCGTAGAGGCCGGGGCAGGAGTCGTATGAGACGAGTCGCAGTCCCTCCGCCGGCGACACCGGCGGAGCGTCGTGAGTGTCGTCCGAGGACGACGTGCAGGCCGTCAGCGCCAGCAGCAGCGCGAGAACGGCCGGGCTTCGCCGGGACACAGTCATGCCCGGTTGGACGGCGGCGTGCGCCCGGCCGTTCCGTCAGCTCAGAGGTACATGCCGGTACGGTGGTCCTCCGGCTCCTTCACCGGCGGCTTGTCGCCCTCGCCGAAGAACCGCTTGCCGCCGAACTCGCCGTGCAGCCGGTCGTCCAGCTCGTCGGCCAGTCCGGTCATCACCTGCACCGCCAGCATCAGGTGGGTGGCCTGGAAGTTGCGGCCGAAGACCGGGATCGACGCCCACACCGTGTCGTTCGCGCAGTAGAGCCGGCCGATCGGCATGCGGTTGGTCAGCTCGGAGAGCTTCACGTACAGCTGCTCGGTCGGCTCGATCTCGGTCAGGATCGGCGAGAACACGTCCACCAGCGGCGGGTTGTCGCGCACCCGGACGAAGACCATCGCGGAGCCGGCCCGGATGCCGATGTCGCCGTCCGCGTCCACCTGCAGCTGCTCGACGGAGATCTTCGTCATCGAGCTGATGACCATTTTGACCTGGTCCTCCAGCTCGAAGCCGGCCAGCGGATCCCCGTCCTTACCGGAGATCAGCGCCTCTTCCAGGTCGAGCTCCGCGCGCTCGATGTCGCCGATCGTCGGCTCGTGCCGCGCGGTGCCCAGCGGCGGCGCGTCGATCGGCTCGTCCTCGCTGTCGTGCACGAGGTAGACCACGAACGCCGGGTGCGGCGCGCCGTAGATGTCGCGCAGCGTGCGCGCGACCGTGGTGGCCAGCCGAGATGCGCCGGCCATGTTCGTCCGCAGGCCGAACTGGCCGCCCGAGCCCTCCACCACGCCGGGTGGCGACCAGCCGAGCGCGACCATCTCCGCGACCGCGGCCCGGTCCATTCGGTAGCCCTCGGGCAGCTGGGCGTTGCTGACCGCGAACGCGAAGACGTGCCCGTCCTCCTTGACCGAGATGGTCACGGAGTAGACGGCCTCCCCCACGCCGGATGCGGTCGGATCCAGCGTCAGCTCTACGTAGGCGCCCTCGGGCAGCGACGGGAGCACGCCGGCGAGCGCACGAGCGAACTCGTTCCACGCGTCGGTGACCTTGCCTCGCAGGTCGGACGTAGTGGGCTCGTCGAGCAGGATGTGCTCGCTCATCTGGTCGGCCTGCTTGGCCGGTTGGTCGTTCGCCGCTGCCATGTTCTCCGCCTCCGTCCCTCAGGGTCACCCTACCGAGGGGCCGTCTCCGTCCGGGAGTGCGTGCGTCTTTTGTTCGATCAGCTCAGGACGGTGTCGGCCACTGCCGCGCGAGCTCGGCGAGCCGGGCCGCCGCGTCCGTCGGGTCCGCGCCCCGGCCCACCGCCAATCCCAGCAGGAACGCGGTCACCGGCGCCCCCGGCCGCACCACGTTGTGCGCCACGTCCTTGGCCAGGTCGAGCACCAGGCCCACCGGCACGTCGGCCGGTTCCAGACCCAGCTCCACGGCCGCGGTCACCACCCACTCGTCCAGTCCATCGAGTCCCGCCACAGTTCGCCTCCACCGGTCAGGGGTTCTCGGCGGCCCAGGTCTCCGCCCGTCGTAGATCCTCCTCCGTGTCGCAGTCGAACCACGGCGGCACACCGGATCCGCCCCACGTCTCCTCCCGTACCCGCAGCCGTGCGAACAACGCGCGCATCGACGCACCGTCCAGGCCACCGCGCTCGCCCGCCAGCCCGTCCAGCGCCGCCACCAGCGCCGGCACCCGCCACACCCCGCACAACAGCTGCCGTCGCCCGCCCGCGTCCACAAAGCAGACTCCGTCCACATAACCGGCCGCGCCGGCCGGCGGGCGGCTTTCCACGGTCCGGTGCGCGGTGGGTGGCGTGAGCGGGGCCGCCAGCGTGCCGAGCGCGGCGGGGGTGAGCATCGGCAGGTCTCCGGCGAGCAGCGCGACCAACCGGGTGCCGGGGTCCGCGCGGACCAGTACGGACAGGCCGGCGGCGGCGCCCGCGACCGGTCCGCCACCGGGCGGCGACTCCACGGTGCGCAGCACACCGGCTGGCAGTGTGAGCGTGTCCGGACCGACCACCACGCGGGGCGACAGCGCCGCCGTCGCGTCCAGCACCCGGGACAGCATCGTCCGGCCGCCCACCGGGAGACCGGGCTTGACCACGCCGCCGAGCCGGCTTCCCCGGCCGCCGGCGAGCACCACCACGCCACAGTCGCGCGCATCCATGCCGTCGAACGTAACCGGCCAACCGCCGGACGATCGCCGGTGTTGCCGGTCCGGGGGCGGGGATACGGTGGTGGTGTGGGCAGAGCGACGGATCGGCGCACGGTCGTGCGGATCGACGTGGACGGCGACGGATCGGTGCGGCGACGGCCGGACACGTTGAGTGCGGAGGAACCGTTCGAGATCCGGGTCGGGCCGGCCGGTCCCGGCCGGCGGGCGCCGCTGGCCGTCACCATGCGGACCCCCGGCGACGATCTGGACCTCGCGCTCGGCTTCCTGTTCACCGAGGGCGTGATCCGCTCCGCCGACGACGTGCTGACCGCGCAGCTCTGCGCCGGCACCGACCAGCCGAACACGTACAACGTGGTCGACGTGGTGCTGGCCGCGGACGTGCCGCCGCCGGTCACCGACCCGAGCCGGAACTTCTACACCACGTCGTCGTGCGGCGTCTGCGGCAAAGCCAGCATCGACGCGATCCGGACCCGCTCGGTGCACCCGGTCGCGGCCGACCCGATGCGCGTCTCACCCCGGGTGCTGGCCGGCCTGCCGGACCGGCTGCGCGAGCGCCAGCGCGCATTCGAGCGCACCGGCGGCCTGCACGCCGCCGCGATCTTCGACGCCGACGGCGAGCTGCTGGCCATCCGCGAGGACGTCGGCCGGCACAACGCGGTCGACAAGGTGGTCGGCTGGGCATTGCGCGCCGGCCGGGTGCCGCTCACCGGCCACCTGCTGATGGTCTCCGGCCGTGCCAGCTTCGAACTCACCCAGAAAGCCTGGATGGCCGGCCTGCCCCTGCTCGCTGCGGTCTCCGCCCCCAGCACACTCGCGGTCGACCTCGCCGAGGAGGCCGGCATGACCCTGATCGGCTTCCTCCGCGGCACCAGCATGAACGTCTACACCGGCGCCGATCGCATCACCCACCCGTCCCCGGTCCCCGCCACCTGACCCGTCCCCACCCTCCCAAACCGAGAACCCACCAGCCCAACCGCTCTTCCCACTTCCGGCGCGGCCCCTTCCCACACGCCGCCGGCCTCTGTCTCTCATCCCCCACCCCCGGCTCGCTCGCGCTCGCCGCCCCCGGCCGTGTTGCGGCGCCGGCCGTGCTGGGTCGCCGGCCGCCCTTCCGGCCACGCGCGAAACGGAACGCGTGAGGTGACGTCCGCGGCGGCGAGGATCGCCGTTCGGCCCGGTCACGCGGAGACCGCGCACGTCCGCGGCCGCGTCCTCCCCAGCCACGCGGGAAACGGAAAGCGCGCGGCGGCGGGAATCGCGGCTCGGCGACGAGACACAGCGCACGCCCGCGGATGCCGTGGCTCCTCCCGGCCACGCAGGAACGGAACGCGCGAGGTGACATGCGCGCCGCGGGAATTGCGGCTCGTCTCGGGTGCGGCGGAGCTGGCTCCGTTGCCGCGGGCGGAGCGGAGCCAGCGGAGTCGGAGGCCTCGGCAAGGTTTGCCCGCGGGAGCATACGGAACGCCACCACGCTGGGAATGGGCAGAAAGGTCGTTTCGGCCGCGGGGCCGGTCAGATGCTGGACACCAGGCGGGACAGGACGATCATGCTGCGGGTCGAGGTGACGAACTGTTCGGCGCGGAGGCGTTCCAGGGCCTGTTCGAGGTGGGCCATGTCGGCGGCGCGGAGGTGCACGATCGCGTCGGCCTCGCCGGAGACGGTGTAGGCGGCGAGGACCTCGGGGTGGCGGCGGGCCGCGACCGTGATCTGGGCGGGGGTGGTGCGGCCGGTGCAGAAGAGCTCGACGAAGGCCTCGGTGTGCCAGCCGACGGCGGCCGGGTCGACGACCGTGGTGAATCCCTTGATCACGCCGGCGGCGCGCAGACGATCGACGCGGCGTTTGACGGCGGGGGCGGAGAGCGAGACGCGTGTGCCGATCTCGGAGTAGGAGGAGCGGGCGTCCGCCACCAGTGACGCAATGATCTGCTGATCGACGGCGTCTATCTGCAACGATCCGCTCCTTTCACGCAGCGAATGGATCTGTTTCCCGCGCTTGAGCGTACCTACTGTCTAGAGGCATGATGGTCGGGGAACGTAAGCCCATTTGTCGGACTTATCTGATGTGCTCGCCGCAGTTCTTCCGCGTCGAGTACGAGATCAACCCGTGGATGGACACGGCCGTGCCGGTCGACGCTGATCTCGCGGTCAAGCAGTGGGAGCGGCTGCGAGAGATTCTGGTCGAGCTGGGCCACACCGTGCACACCCTGGATCCCGACCCGAGTCTGCCGGACATGGTCTTCGCGGCGAACGGCGCGTTCACGGTCGACGGCGTCGCCTACGGTGCGCGCTTCCGGTACCCGCAGCGCGGCGCCGAGGCGGCGGCGCACCGTGCGTTCTACGCCGCGCACGGCTGGCCGCACACCGAGCCGGCCGAGATCAACGAGGGTGAGGGCGACTTCGCCTACCTGCCGGGCGTCGCGGGCGGGCTCATCCTGGCCGGGTACGGCTTCCGCACCGCACCGCCCGCGCACGCCGAGGCGGTGGAGGTGCTCGGCCGCCCGATCGTCCCGCTGCACCTGGCCGACCCACGCTTCTACCACCTGGACACCGCGCTCGCCGCGCTGGACGACCGCACGATCGTCTACTACCCCGGCGCGTTCTCCGCGGGCTCGCAGCGCGTGCTGCACCGGCTCTTCCCGGACGCCGTGCTCGCCGACGAGGCGGACGCGCTGGACTTCGGCCTGAACCTGGTCAGCGACGGCCGCCATGTGGTGCTCAACAGCGACGCCGCCGCCCTCGCCACGAAGCTGGCCGCCGCCGGTTTCACCCCGGTCCCGGTCGAACTCACCGAGCTGAAGAAGGGCGGCGGCAGCGTCAAGTGCTGCGTCGCGGAGCTGCGCCGCTAACCGAGGGTCGACAGTTCGGAGATCAGCACGTTGGCCAGCTGGGTGCCGTCGCGGCGGACCTCGCGCAGGTACCACTTCTGCTGCGGTGCCCGCGGCTGGTTGAACTGCCACGACCCGCGCGGGCTGTCGATCGTGCCGACCTGGCCGATCGCCCGGTTGATGTCCTGCGCGCTCGGCCCCTCGGTCTTGGTGATCCCGATCGCGCGGTCCAGCACCTGGCCGGCGTCGTACGCGGCCACCGACGCCGCGGTCGGGATCGCGGAGAAGCGCCGCCGGTAGTTGTCCGCGAACCGCTGGTTGAACGTGTTGGCCAGGTCCGCCGCGTAGTTGTGCGCGGTGAAGATGCCCTCGGCCAGCGCGTCCATCTGCGCCAGGTTCGTGCCCTCGGTGAACAGCCCGGGCGCGTAGATCGGCTGGTCCAGCCCGGACGCGCGCATCTGCTTGACCAGCGTGACCGCGGCCGGCCCGAACGCGTGGCAGAACAGCACGTCCGCGTTCAGCTGCTCGATCGCCTCGATGGCCTCGATCAGCTCGCCGGCGGACGGGTTGTACGTGTCCGGCATCCAGATCGGCCCGTCGGAGATCTGCGGCTCGCTGTTGCCGAACGCACTGCGGAACCCGTCGACCGCGTCCCGCCCGCTGGTGGCCGGCGCGATCATTGCGATCTTGCCGCTCTTCACCGTGGTTTTCATATACGTTCCGAGTGCTTCGCCCGGTTCGTCGTCTACGTACGACGTGGACCAGGTGAAAACCGCGCTGCTCACGCTGGCCGGGCCACCGCCGGTACCCAACATCGGGATCTTGGCACTTTCGATCTTCTCGCTGACCGATTTCACCAGCATCGAATTGCTGACCCCGACGACCGCGACCACGCCACTATTGATCAACTGATCCGCGGCGGCCGCGGAGGTCTCCTTGGTGTCGCCCTCCTCCGCGGTGACCAGCTCTATCGGATGCCCGCCGAGCAGGCCGTCGTTGAAGTCGAGGTAGAGCTTCAGGCCGTTGATGATCTCGTCGCCGGCCGGCTGCCGGTCACCACTGAGTGGCGCGATCACGCCGACCTTGAGCACCTTGTCGGTGATCTTGCCGGTAGCCCCGTCCTCGGTGTCGCCGCCGCCACAACCGGCAACCACACCGGACATTCCCGCCATTCCGATCCCTGCGCCAAGCCCCGTGAAAATGCGCAGTGCCCGCCGTCGGTCCATGTGCGACACGCGTTCGCTCCCACCTGAAACAGTTTCCGATCTCCGGGTCACTGCGGTGTCTACCTGTTCGAGGGGACTTCGTCAATGCCCCAATCCTGGGACATTGCGTCGTATCAATGCCGGACCGGCGGCGCTTGGCGGGCACCGCGGCCGGTGCGCGAAGATGGGAGCCATGAGCGAGGCAACCCCCAGCACGAACGAAGAGAAGGACGGCACCGTGCTCGTGGTCGGGCCGGACGGCAGCCCGCTGGGCACCGTCACGGCCGGCGACGCGGCCGAGGCCGAGGACCCGTCCCGCCTGATCGAGCAGCCGGCGAAGGTCATGCGGATCGGCAGCATGATCAAGCAGTTGCTGGAGGAGGTCAAGGCCGCGCCGCTGGACGAGGCGAGCCGCGGCCGGCTGCGCGAGATCCACCAGCGCTCGATCGCCGAGCTGGAGGACGGCCTCGCCCCGGAGCTGCGCGAGGAACTCGAACGGCTGTCGCTGCCGTTCGAGGGCGACACGCCGCCGAGTGACGCCGAGCTGCGCATCGCCCAGGCCCAGCTGGTCGGCTGGCTGGAGGGCCTGTTCCATGGCATCCAGGCCGCGCTCGTCGCCCAGCAGATGGCGGCCCGGCTGCAGCTGGAGCAGATGCGCGGCGGCCGCCCCGCGCTGCCGGCCGGCCCCGGCGGCCTGCCGCCCGGCATGACGCCGAACACGGACGCCGGCGGCCACGGCCGGACCGGCCAATACCTCTAGAGACGAAAGACCTTCTCGAGGTACGCCGCGACGCCGTCCTCGTCGTTGGACAGGGTGGTGTCCGCGGCGATCTCGAGGACGGCCGGGTGCCCGTTCGCCATCGCGACCGGCCGGCCCACCCAGGTGAGCATCGGCAGGTCGTTCGGCATGTCGCCGAACGCGATCACGTCCGCCGCGTCCACGCCGTGCCGCCGGCAGTACCACTCCAGCCCGGCGGCCTTGGTCACGCCGACCGCGGAGATCTCCACCAGCCCGGAGTACGACGAGTGCGTCGCCTCGGCCAGCCCGGTGAGACACCCGTTGACCAGCGCGGCGAACTCGTCCGCGTCCCGGCTGCCGGATCGGGCCAGCAGCTTCACCGCGGGCGCGGACGTGATCTCCTCCGGCGAGCCGGCCACCCGGATCGTGGGCAGCCCGGACTCCCACCGGACCGGCCACTCCTCCTCGTGCAGCATGTGCCGGCTGTCCTCGATCTCGACCGCGAGCACGATGCCCGGGATCTCCGCCCGCAGCCGCTCCGCGATCCGGGACAGCATCTCCGGGTCCATCGGTGCGGTGTGCAGCGGCGTGTCCGTGTCCGGGTCGTAGATCACCGCACCGTTCGCGCAGACCGCCGGCAGCAGCGCGCCGAGCTGGTCGTAGACCTGGTTCAGCCAGCGGATCGGGCGCCCGGTGACCAGCACGACCGGCACCCCGGACGCGCTCACCCGCTCCAGCACGGAGATGGTCCGCGCGCTGATCGTGCGGTCACTGCGCACCAGCGTGCCGTCGATGTCCGTGGCGACCAGGCGCGGCGGGCTGCTCATCAGAGCGAGAGTAGCCGATCGAGGTAGACCGCCACCCCGTCGTCGTCGTTGCGCAGCGTGATCTCGTCGGCGGCCGCGCGCACGGACGGGTGCGCGTTCGTCACCGCGACCCGGCCCCAGCCCGCCCAGCGGAACATCGGCAGGTCGTTGGGCATGTCGCCGAAGACGAGCACGTCCGCCGGGTCGACGCCGAGGTGCGCCGCGACAACGGCCAGGCCGCTCGCCTTGTCCACGCCGGGCGGCGCGATCTCCACGTAGCCGAGGCCGGCCTGGGTGACCGACGCCAGCGACGGCGGGATGACCGCCTGTGCGCGGGCCAGCAGGTCGTCCACGTCCAGGTGCGGGGCCCGGGCGAACGCCTTGATCACGTCGCAGTCCAGGCACTCGACGCGGGAACGCTGCTCTATCCGGTCGTACCGCCAGTGGGGGTCCAGGTCTCCCCAGAGCGGCGCGTCGTGCGCGTCCGACGCCTCGACCATGACCAGCAGCGGACCGGCCGCCGCCTCTTCCAGCAGCGTGAGCGCGCGGGTCAGGTCCGCGGAGGAGAGCCGGGCGTCGCGCAGCACGATCGGCTCGCGCACGTCGCGCTGATCGACCACGCGGCCGCCGCCGGCCATCACCAGGAAGTCCGCGTCCCGGATGTCGTTGCGGGTCAGCTCCGTCAGCCGCGGGCCGCGACCGGTCGCGCCGACCACGGGTATGCCGGCCGCGCGCACCCGGTCCAGCACGGAGTGGGTGAAGTCGGAGACCGTCTCGTCGCTCCGGACGAGCGTCCCGTCCAGATCGGTGGCGATCAGTTTCGGCAGACCGACCCGGCCTCGGACCTCTGAGACGACCAAAGGCATACCCATGGCACTCTCCCTCGCCTGCCCGCGCCGGGGACGGCGGGTCCGCTCCCGGCGGCGGGGGAGAGCAACCATAGCTCACCGATTGCTACGCCACCACGACTTCTCCGTGACGTAGCAATCAACAGGACCTCAGCGCTTGATGACCGGCTCCAGCAGCTCACGGCCGCCCAGGAACGGCTGCAGCCCCTTCGGCACGCGAACCGAGCCGTCCGGCTGCTGGTGGTTCTCCAGGATCGCGACGATCCACCGGGTGGTGGCGAGCGTCCCGTTCAGCGTGGCCGCGATCTGCGTCTTGCCGTCCGCGTCCCGGTACCGCACGTTGAGCCGGCGGGCCTGGAACGTGGTGCAGTTCGACGTGGAGGTCAGCTCGCGGTACGCGCCCTGCGACGGCACCCACGCCTCGCAGTCGTACTTGCGGGCCGCACTGGTGCCGAGGTCGCCGGCCGCGGTGTCGATCACCCGGTACGGCAGCTCGCACTTGGCCAGCATCTGCTCCTCCCAGGCCAGCAGCCGCAGGTGCTCCTCCTGCGCCTCCTCCGGCCGGCAGTAGCTGAACATCTCGACCTTGTCGAACTGGTGCACCCGGATGATGCCGCGGGTGTCCCGCCCGTACGACCCGGCCTCCCGGCGGAAACACGTCGACCAGCCCGCGTACCGCCGCGGCTCGGCAAGGTCCAGGATCTCGTCGCGGTGGTACGCCGCGAGCGGCACCTCGGACGTGCCGACCAAATAAAGATCATCAGCCGGAAGGTGGTAGATCTCGCTGGCGTGCGCGCCGAGGAAGCCGGTGCCCTCCATCGACTCCGGCTTGACCAGCACCGGCGGGATCATCGGGGTGAAGCCGTACTCCACCGACTGGGAGATCGCCATCTGCAGCAGCGCCAGCTCCAGCAGCGCGCCGATGCCGGTCAGGTAGTAGAACCGGCTGCCCGAGACCTTCGCCCCGCGCTCCATGTCGATCGCGCCGAGCGACTCGCCCAGCTCCAGGTGATCCTTGATCTTGAAGCCGGGGTCACGGTCCGCGCCGAGCCGCCCGTCCGGCGTCACCTCGCGCAGCACCACGTAGTCGTCCTCGCCGCCGGCCGGTGCCCCGTCCTCGACCAGGTTCGGGATCGCGAACTGCGCGCGCTTCAGCTCCGCCTCGGCCTCGCCGACTGCGGCCTCCGCGGCCTTCACCTCGGTGGCCAGCTCCTTGGTGCGGGCGAGCAGCGTCGCCTTCTCGTCCGGCGCGGCCTTCGGGATCTGCTTGCCGAGCGTCTTCTGCTCCGCGCGCAGTGACTCGAAGCGCTGCACCGCCGACCGCCGGGACTCGTCGGCCGCCAGCAGCTCGTCGACGACGGAGTCCGACTCACCCCGCTGGCGCTGGCTCGCTCGGAGCACGTCCGGGTTGTCACGAAGCAGGCGCAGATCAATCACGGTTGCTGAGCCTACCGGGGTCCTCCGGAGCGCTCACCCCCATATCCCTACCGCCAGGGCTCTCGCCGGTCGTCGAACGAGCGGTGGAACGGTTCCACCGGCTCCACGCTCAGGTCCAGTGGCGCGGCCGGTGCCTCGTCCGCGTGCCGTGGCACCACCGGCCGGCGCCATTCGTCCGCGTCCGGGTCGTGATCCGGCCCGCTCCCGACGGGCGGGGCGGTACGCGGCCGCGGCGTGAGGTAGGCGGCGAGCCCGAGCAGCGCGACACCGGCCAGCGCATACCACGTACCCATCTCGGTGTGCAGGGTGAAGTCGATCTCGCCGGAGGAGTAGACCAGGCCGCTGAGGCGGATCGTCTCCGAGTCGCCGGAGAGGAGCACCGCGGCGACACAGGCGAGCGCGGCACCGGCCATGGCGAGCGCCAGCACGCGGCTCTGCGCCCGCCCGGACGCGCGGCCGAACAGCGCCAGCGCGACGCAGCCGGCCAGCGCGATCGCGGCGCCGAGGTAGCCGTAGCCGAGCACGCCCAGCTGGTCCAGGTACACCCGGATCGGCTCGACGATCTCCGCGCCGGAGAAGTCCCCACCGTCGTCCAGCGGCACGTCGTACCGTTGCCACTCGGTGATCAGCGAGCCGAACACGCCCGCCGCGCCGAACAGTGCGACGCCGCGCAGCACGAAGAGGTCCGGCCGGAGCCGGCTGCGCCAGCGCCCGGGCCGGGCGGACACCGTATCGCCGGACGGGTCCGGCTCTTGATCGTCGCCACGGGTGTCGAGCAGGTCCGGCACCGAATGGCCGTTGATCGCGGCGCCGGGCTCTCGGGGCGTCTGCTGCTCCATGGGATCCGCCTCCCTCCGAAGGATTGTTCCACGCCGACCTGGGATTTCAGCTCTCATGGACATGACGTCACAGTCCCGAGACCGGTTGCGGGTTCCCCGGATTTCGCCGCCCGGCCCGGCTAGCGTCGCAGTTATGCCTATTCGCTCCGGCTCTGCTCGCTGGCAGGGCAATCTCACCGAGGGTTCCGGGACGGTCCGCACCGGCAAGGGCGGCCTTCAGGGCAACTACTCGTTCAAGTCCCGCTTCGAGGAGGGGGAGGGGACGAACCCGGAGGAGCTGATCGGCGCCGCGCACGCCGGCTGCTTCTCGATGGCGTTCTCCAAGGCCCTGTCGGACGCGGGTTTCACGCCGACGTCCGTGGACTCCACCGCCACGGTCCACATGGGCCAGACGGACGCGGGCTTCTCCGTCACCAGGATCGACCTGGAGACCACCGGCGACGTGCCCGGGATCGACGAGCCGACGTTCCTCAAGATCGCGGAGGAGGCCAAGGCCAACTGCCCGATCTCCCGCCTGCTCGCGCCGGGCGTCCAGGAAATCACGCTCTCCGCGAAACTCGCCTGACTCACCGCCGTGCCGGGCTCGCAGCGCGGCGAGCCCGGCACGAGCGCTGGCATAGTTGGTCGCGTGCCCGTGGAGATGGACCGCGACCGCTTCGAGGAACTCGTCGGCGAGGCGCTCGACGAGGTGCCGGAGGAACTGCTCCGGCTGATGGACAACGTCGTCATCCTGGTCGAGGACGATTCCCCGCCCGGCGAGCCGGAGCTGCTCGGCCTCTACGAGGGCCACGCGCTGACCGAGCGGGGGTGGGACTACGCCGGTGTGCTGCCCGACCGCATCACCATCTACCGCAACCCGACGCTGCGCGTCTGCGACAGCGAGGACGACGTGGTCGACGAGGTCGCGGTGACCGTGGTCCACGAGATCGCCCACCACTTCGGCATCGACGACGCGCGGCTGCACGAGCTCGGCTGGGGTTGAACCACCGATCTAGGCTCGAAGCGGAACAGTTCGGTCTGGCTGGAGGAACCATCATGCGCAGCGCCCTTTTCTCCGCGGAGAACCTGGAGAACAACCAGGATCAGCACCCCGGCATGCGGCTGCAGAACTCGAAGATGCTGAAGTACCAGCTCAACGGCGAGATGATGGCCCGCACCGGCACCATGGTGGCGTACCAGGGGCAGATGCAGTTCCAGGCGCTCGGCTCCGGTGGCCTCGGCAAGTTCATCAAGAAGCAGCTCACCGGCGAGGGCGTCCCGCTGATGAAGGTCAGCGGCCACGGCGACCTCTTCCTCGCCGACCGCGCCGCCGACATCCACATCATCGACCTGGAGCCAGGCGACGCGCTGTCCATCAACGGGGCGAACGTGCTGGCCTTCGACCCGACGCTCAACTACGACATCAAGATGGTCCAGGGCATGGGCATGATGTCCTCGGCCGGCCTCTTCAACTGCGTCTTCACCGGTTACGGCCGGATCGCGGTCACCTCCAACGGCAGCCCGGTCGTGCTCAACATCGACGCCCCGACGTACGTGGACCCGCAGGCCGCCATCGCCTGGTCCGCCAACCTGCAGACCGGCTACCACCGCGCCGACCAGCTGGGCCTTGGCACGCTGCTCGGCCGCTCCACCGGCGAGGCCTTCACGATGAGCTTCGCCGGCCAGGGCTTCGTCGTGGTCCAGCCGTCGGAGGAGCCGCCCGGTGGCCACGCGGTCGCCGGCGGTCAGAGCAACAGCGGCGGCGGCCTCCTCGGCGGCCTGCTCGACTGACCCGTTGACCTCCTCCGCCCGGCGCGCGGTCAGTAGTCGCCGTGGCGGAGACGGTCGACCCACGCGGCGGA
This sequence comes from Catenuloplanes indicus, assembly GCF_030813715.1. NCBI lineage: Bacteria > Bacillati > Actinomycetota > Actinomycetes > Micromonosporales > Micromonosporaceae > Catenuloplanes > Catenuloplanes indicus. The sequence continues at coordinate 4,832,592 of NZ_JAUSUZ010000001.1, read as the reverse complement.
GGCGGCGAACGCGTCGTCGGACAGGCCCGCGGGCGCCGGCACCGGATGATCGAGGCCGGGCGCCCAGCGGTGCCGGGGATACGAGCCGAGGAAGCGCACGTCCGCGCACACCCGGCGCAGCCCCTGCAGCGCCTCGCCGAACCGGGTCTCCGCGACGTGCCCGGCACAGTCCAGGAAGAACACGTAGCGCCCGAGCGCCTCGCCGGTCGGCCGCGACTCGATCCGGGTCAGGTTGATGCCGCGGACCGAGAGCTCGGTCAGCACGGTCAGCAGCGCGCCGACCTGGTCGTGCCGGATCACCAGCGCCAGCGACGTGAGATCGTCGCCGGTCGGCGCGGGCGGCGTCGCCGGCCGGGTGACCAGCGCGAACCGGGTCACCGCGTGCGAATGGTCGGCGATCTTGTCGGCGAGCACGGTCAGCTCGTAGCGCGCGGCGCCGAGCGGCGCGCAGATCGCGGCGTCGAACTCACCGGCCGCGGCCGCGATCGCCGCGGCCGAGTTGGACAGCACGTCCGTGACCTCGGCATCCGGCAGGTGTGAACGCAGCCAGTTGCGGCACTGCGTGGAGGCCTGCGGGTGCGCGGCCACGGTCCGGATCGCGCCGAGCGGCGTGCCGGCGCGCGCGCCCAGCACGAACTCGACCGGGATCACCACCTCGCGGATGATCATCAGCGGCACACCGGCGATCAACTCGTCCAGCGTGATCGGGACCGCGCCGCCGATCGAGTTCTCCAGCGGGACCAGCGCGGCGTCCGCGTCGCCGCCGCGCACCGCGTCCAGCGCCTCCGGCACGCTCCGCGCGGGCACCCGCTCACCGTCCGCCGCCTCCGGCACCGTGAGCAACGCCTGCTCGGTGAACGTGGCTTCGGGACCCAGATAGACGAACCGCATACCGGAACTCTAGATCTGGAACGCGGTGGTCGGCGTGGGGGAGGATGTCGGCGTGGCGGTGGGCAGCGGGGAGTCGCCGCAGGCGACCGCGCGGATCGCGGACGGCGCCGCGCCGCGCACCCGGGCCGAGCACACGTTCGTGCCGGCCGTGACCAGCTTCAGGGTCGCCGCCGGGCCGCTGGTCACCACGAACAGCGGCTCCGCGCCCGGGACCGTGACCAGGCTGAGCTGCCACGTGCCGGCGCAGAACGGCCCGCTCGTCACGCGCGCGGTCCCGGTGGCCGGCACCAGATCGCCGGTCCGCCGCAGCACCGCGATCACGTCGGACGCGGCCGGGTCGCCCTGGCACGGCACCAGCACGGTCTCCGCGTACTCGCCGGTCGGCTCGACCGTCGGCGTCAGCCACGGCACGGGGAGCGAGGGCACGTCCAGCACCGGCACTGACGCGGGCGCGGACACCGCGGGGCGGGACCAGGACTGCTCCTCGAACCCGGGCGGCGTGCCACACGCGGCGAGCGTCACCGCGCCCAGAACAGAGATCCCAAGAGCCACGAGGGTACGCGAGACCGGCACGAAGACAGATGTTAAGCCCGTTCCACCGGAAAACCAGGCCCCAAAACTGGCGCAGTCTGCGCAGAAGTCAGGTGATCTGCGCGAAGAACGTCAGCGAGCCGCTGACCGCCTTGTCCTCGAACAGGGGAGTGGCGATGCCGTCGACGGTCTCGTCGGTGCCGGGCTCGGCCGCGCCGTCGACGCGCATCAGCCCGCGGGCCAGCCGGCCGGACGTGACCGCGAGCAGCGGCGGGATCTTGTCGATGTCCGACTCGGTGAGCGCGTTGCGGTTGGCCGTGAAGTCGATCAGGCGCAGCACGTCGAGCAGCGGCCGGCCGACGACCTCGAGCGGGTCACCCATGCCGAGCAGCGCGCAGCAGGACGGCGACGCCGCGACGATCGCCAGGTCGGTGTCGATCACCAGGCAGTGCTCGGTGGCGGACGCCGCGACCGCGGCCCACCCCGCCATGCCGGACGGATGCGCGGTGACCGGCGGCGCGAACTGGTGCCCGGAGAGCGACAGCTCGATCTGGTGTGCCAACACACGCCTCCCAACCCTGTGTCGACGGACCGTGGCGGGCCGGACCCGACAACTCTAGCCCGAAAGATCGCTTCGCCCGTGGCGGGATGCCGACAGACCCGGACTCGAACAGACCCGGATCCACACCGACCCGGAGCCGAACGGGCCCGGGGCCGAAGCGCTCGTAGCGGGCCGGGCGGCGGCGCCGACCACCGGATGCGGTGATCGGCTCTGCCGTCCTGCCCGCCGAGCGTCGCTTCGCGGCGGTGTTGTGGAACGTTACCGGCGTGGCGTGCGCTTGTCAGCCGCGGTCCGGCCTTCGGCGTACCACCGGTAGTTGTCGGCCGCGGCCCGGTAGGGCGCGTTCAGCCAGGTCGACGGGTGCTCGGCGACCGCGGTGAGCTTGGTGGCGGTCTCCGCGCTGATCCGCGCGCCACCGGCGACCAGGAGCCGGTCCAGCTCGCGGTCGGTGGCCACGAGACAGTCCTTCGGCAGCCCGTACACGCTGATCACACCGGTCCCCACGAACGTGAGCACGGGTGTGACCGGGATCGTGTGGCCGACCGCGGCGGAGAGGGCCTTGGCGGCGCGCTTGGCGTCGCGCTTTGCTTCGGCCACGTAGTTCGGGCGCTTCCCGTTGATCTGCACGACGTCACCCGCGATGAGCACGCGGGCCCGGCCGTGGTCCGCGACCGCGACGGCGAAGATGCCGCCCGGGCCGATCGCCAGGAACCCGGCGCGCTCGTCCGGCGCGGTGTCCAGGTCCAGCAGCTGACTCGGCATGTCGGCACGCGGCCAGTCGACGATGTGCCAGGCGGGGCCGAGACGGTCCAGCCGCGACAGAGCACGGTGGCCGGCGGCCTCGACCCGACGGGCATCCCGCTCGGCACGGCGGCGTCGGGCCCACTCCATGGGGCCCGGTCGCACGGCGTCCAGCGGTACCGGGAGTCCGTCGTCCTGGCGGGGACGGGTCTCGCCGGCGGTGAGCGCACGTTGAGTGGGGACGGTTGTACGAGCGGAAAAGACAGACATCGGTACCTCCGGCAAAAGGTCCCATTGGTTGTCGTGACACTACGGTACGTGGTTGACCCGGCACGGATGCAAGACCCAGCCCCCTGAATTCTGCGGAGTGAGACGTGAATCCGTGCTATTCACCTTTTTCCCACATGGCGCACACCACCGCGAGCCGACTGTCCGAAAAGCTTGGTGAAGATCAGCGAAGGGTGAGCTGACGGCCGAGGAGGCCCTGCTTGGCACGCCGCGCGGCACTGTCCAGAGTGTCGTCCGCCAGCGCCTCCGCGTACCGCTTCGCGAAGTCCGCGAGTGGGGATTCCCACTCCGAGCCCGCTGGCTCGACCGGCAAGTCCCACACCGGGACCAGCAGCCCGTGCGCGCGGAACATGCCGGCGAACTTCGTATCCTCGCCGAGCTTGAGCTCGCCGGCCGCGCTCAGCCGGGCCAGCGCGTTCAGCGCCGCGTCCTCGCCGTCCGGGAGGACCCACCGCACGTGCGACTTCTCCGGCACGCGGCACCAGTACGCCGCGGGCGCGGCGGCGAGCCGGACCGTGGGGTAGACGGACGCGTTCGCCCGCTCCAGCGACGCCTTCACGGACGGGTCGTCGGCCGCGCCCTCCTCCAGCCAGAACTCGAAGCCGTCGTGCATGGCGATCTCCAGCGGGCCGTCCGCCAGCACGTCCTGCAGCCGCGGCCCGGGTCCGGGCAGCGCGGGCACGGCGACGGTGCTGCCCGGCGTGGTCGCAAGCGCCGAGAGCAGCGCGGCAGCCAGGTCCCGGGAGACGTCGCCGGACTGGATGTGCCGCTGCAGGCCGATGAAGACGCTGCCGTCCGGCCGGGTCATCGCGGGCCAGGCCATCGGCAGCACGGTCGCGAGCGTGACGGTGCGCTCGCCGTACTTCTCCACCAGATCGGGTGCCAGGCGCAGCGGCGCGGACGCGGCCGGGACCAGCTCGCGCAGCGCGACCCACTCCGGCTCGTCGGCCAGGCCCTCGAACGGCCGGTGCACGAAGATGTCCCGCACCTTCTGGCGCTTCGGTGCCGCGTCGGCGGCGGACTCATTGTTCCTACGGCGCTTGCTCACGGCGACCCAGCCTAGGCGGTCCCCCCACGGGGCGTCTCGTCCGGCACGGGTCCGAGAGCGGGATTTTCGCCGGCCGCCCGATCAGGCGAGGCTGAACTCGGCCCAGACCGAGTGCCCGGCGTCGTCCCGGTCGGTGCCCCAGCAGCGCGCCATCGCGGCCACGATGCCCAGGCCGCGACCGTCCAGCGAGCGCGGTCCGGACGGGCGCATGCGCGGCCCGGTCGCGGCGCCGCCGTCGGTCACCCGGACCTCCAGCACGCTACCGGCGCCGGTGGCCCGGCGTACCCGCCAGCTCAGCCGGATCACGCCGCCGGGCAGCGGCCGAGCGTGCCGTATCGCGTTGCTGAGCAGCTCCGCCACCACGGTGACCACGTCGCACAGCAGGTTCGCGGTGAGCAGCCCGGTCAGCTCATGGGTGAGGCGGTGCCGGGCGGCCCGGGCGCCCTGGGCGTGATGCGGCACGATCAGGCTGCGGGATCGGACGCTCCCGTTCTCCTGCTGCACGGCCGTCATCCGCCGCCCCCTCGAAGGTCTCGACCATGGCCCCGGCCGCGTCAGCCGCGGGGGAGGCGCACCTCTACGATCGTGCCTCCGCCCGGCCGAGGCCGGATGGAGGCCCATCCGTTCTGCCGCTCCACGATCCGGCGGACCAGGAACAGTCCGAGGCCCGCACCGGGGAAGCGGCGGTGGTCGCCCGATTCGCCCTGCCAGAAGCGGTCGAATGCGCGTTCCACATGCTCAGGACGTACCCCGATGCCGCGGTCGCTAATCCGGAACGCCACCGTCTGCTCGTCCGCCTCCGCGGTCAGCTCGATCGGTGACTCGCCCTCCGCGTACTTTCCCGCGTTCGTCGCCAGCTCGGTCAGCACGGTCGCGATCGAGGCTCGGTCGCCGAACGCCTTCGGCAGGTCCTCCGGCAGGTCCAGCGTGAGCCGGCGGCGCAGGTCGGTGGGCAGCCCGGTGGCCGCGGCGCGCAGCGCGTCGACCACGTCGAACGGCACCGGGGCGGAACCGCCGACCGGGCCGAGACCGCCGGTCGTGGCCAGCAGGCGGTCGACCAGCCGGGCCAGGTCCGTGGAGCGCTGGCCGATGGCGCGCGCGGCCTCGCGGCGGTCTGCGTCCGCCAGCGCGTCCCAGTGACCGGTGAGCGTGTCCGCGTACCCCTTGATCACGGTGACCGGCGTGCGCAGCTCGTGGCTGGTGACCGCGAGGAACAGGTCCCAGTCGTGGTTGAGCTGGTTCTGGTCGCTGATGTCGCGGAACGTGACCACGCGCGAGTACGAGCGGCCCGGCAGGTCACCGGCCGCGATCTTCATCCAGCGGCCGTCCGGCAGCCGGTGATCGATCACCCGGCCGGTCGCCGGCGCCGGGAACGGCAGCGGCCGGTTCAGCGCCTGCGCGGCGGTCCGGCCGGTGATCCGCTCGGCCGCCGGGTTCCACAGCCGGACGTAGCCCTGGGAGTCGACGATCGCCAGGCCGTCCGCGAGCGCGGCCACGACCGGGCCGTCGCCGTGCACCGGCAGGCCGGACTGGTCACCGTAGAGGTGCGCGACGGAGACCGCGACGTAGCCGATCAATGCGTGCGCCTCCGGCGAGCTGGGCTCGTCGTCCGTGAAGAACGCGTGCAGCGAGCCGAGCGCGAGACCGCCGGCCTCGACCCGGGCGGCGAGCATGCGCCGGATGCCGCGCGCGGAGAACTGCTCCGCCACCTCGGCGGGCAGCGCGGTGACCGCGACGTCGTTGGTGGCCGGACCGGACAGCAGCCGGGCGATGGACGGGTCCGCGTGGTCGACCACGCGGCCGAGCGCCCAGCTGGACGCACCGCTGGTGGCCACGATGCGGCCGCGGCTCGGACCGTACTCCGCGAACGAGACGCCGTGCGCACCGAGCCCGGTCTGCACGACCTCCAGCAGGCGGTTCAGGGCGGTGACCCCGGACGCGCCCGAGTTGATCATGTTGATGACCGCGGTGTGCCCGGCGATGAACGCGGCATAGTCGGGACGGTCCGGCATGCTTTGAGTCTGCCTCGCTGTGGGAATGTGCTGTAGTGGCCGGGCGCCGAGCGTCACACTCAGCGCGCCGAACGTCGGCTGAGGCAGCGGTCAGATCACGCGGGCGGGTGCGCCGTCGTCGGTGACCATCTCGCGAGAGGCCGTCTCCCACGCCTTCATGCCGCCGGTCAGGTTGCGGACGTTGTCCCATCCGTTCTGCAGCAGGTAGTTCACCACCTGCGCGCTGCGGCCGCCCATCCGGCAGACCACGACCACGTCGCCGTCCGCCGGGACCTCCTCGATCCGCACCGGGATTTCCTGCATCGGCAGGTGGTGGGCGCCGGGCGCGTGGCCGGCATCCCATTCGTCCTGCTCACGGACGTCGAGCAGGTAGGCGCCGTCCGGCACGTCGGCGGCGGTCACGCTGGGAACCTGAGATCCGAACACCCCTCCAGCGTACGGCGGGTCAGCTTCGGGAAATAACCTCGGGGTTCTCGATCACGAACTCGGTCAGCCGGTCCTCCCGGACCGCCTCGAACATCCGCTCGCTGAGCTCGGAGAGCTGCTCGTACTCCGTACCCCCGACGTTGATGGGGTTGAACCTGCCCCCGTTGGTGTTCAGCGTCATCAGATCGCCGACCGCCACGCCCTTGAGCGTGAAGATGAAATCCGCGACCGGGACGCCACCGGTGTCCAGCGTGAACGCGGTGCCAGCGGCCCGGATCAGCTGGTCCACCAGCAGCGGGTTGCCGGTGATGCCGCTGCTCGCCGCCTTCCGCACGATCGCCTTGATCATCTGCTGCTGGTGCCGCTGCCGGCCGTAGTCGCCGTCGCTGAGCCCGTAGCGCTGTCGGGAGAAGTCGAGCGCCTGGGTGCCGTTCATCTGCTGGCAGCCCTTGCCGTAGACGACCGGCTCGGCCGCCCAGCGCTTCCCGGCCCGGCGCGCGTCCGCCTTGTACATCTGCTCGCCGTCGACCATGACCATGTGGTGCGAGACGGTCCGCTCGTCCACGCACATCCGTACGCCGCCGAGCTCGTCGATCACGTTCTTGAAGCCCCCGAAGTCGATGATCGCCGCACCGTCGAAGCCGATCCCGGTCGCGTTCTTCAGCGTCTCCGCCATCAGCTGCGCGCCGCCGGCCCAGTCACCGCCGTTCTGCGCACCGTAGTAGAACGCGTCGTTGATCTTCGCCGTGGCGCCGCCGAACCCGTTCTTCTCGTACGGCGGGATTTCCGCCAGCGTGTCCCTCGGCACCGAGATGAGGAACGCGCGATCGTGCGTCGCCGGGATGTGCAGGATGACGATGGTGTCGGCCCGCGTGTTGTTCTCCTCCCAGCTCTCCCGCACGTCCACGCCCAGCAGCAGCATGTCGATCGCACCGTCCATGCTCGCGCCCCCCTCGGCCGCGCTCTTGCTGCCGTCCCCGAGCAGATTGTCCTGCGCGATGTTCTGCGTCGCCCGCCCGATCAGCACCTGCGCCCCCGCCAGCGCCCCTCCGCTGACCACCAGCAGCACCGCCCCCACCGTCACCGCCAGCCGCGCCCACAGCGGACTCCGCCCCGGCCGCCGATCACGGCGCCGATGCCCCCCGACCGGCCCCGGTCCCTGCTTTGGACGCGGTCCTGGTCCCCGCTTCGGGTCCGGCGCCGCTTCGGTCCGCTCCGGCGCCATGATCGGCCGGATGATCGTCTGCACCCGGGTGGGCGCGTTCCAGCGAGGCGTGCCGGTGGCCGGAGCGTCAGGGCGATACCGGACATCCATGCCAGACTCTCCCAGGTGACGACGATACGGACATCACCTGATGTAACGAGCGCTACCGGTTTTGCGCTCCCGGACCTCCCCCGCCCGGACCCGGCCCACCCCACCCGCCCGCGTTTGCTCACCTGAGCGATTACTCAGGGTGGAGTGATGCGCCGCGGAAATATCATGAAATGTTGGGTGCGGATAACTCTGGCACCATCGAGCACCGCGAGGGCGCTTGACCAGCGGCGGAGCCGTGGCGGGTCAGCTGGACTTCGCGATGAACTGGGGGTGTTCGATCAGGAAGGTGCCGAGCGTGCCGGATTTCGCGGCGGAGAGCATGTCCATCGATTCGCCGTCGAGTTGTTCGAAGGACTGGCCGTCGATGGTGACCGAGTTGAGGTTGCCGGCGTTGGTCTTGATGAGCATCAGGTCGTTGGCGGCGACGCCCTTGAGCGTGTAGATGAAGTCGGCCAGCTGGATGCCGCCGGTGTCCAGGACGAATGCCTCGCCGGCGGCCTCGGTCAGCGCATTGAGCTTGCTGAGGTCGGTCAGCACGCCGCTGGAGGTGGCCTTCTTCGCGATCGCCTTGATGAGCTGCTGCTGGTGGCGCTGGCGGCCGTAGTCGCCGTCGCTGAGGCTCTTGCGGATGCGGGCGTAGTCGAGGGCCTCGGTGGAGTTCATCAGCCGGCAGCCCTTCTTGTGGACCAGCGGCTTGACGCCCTCGGGGAGCTGGATGCCGTACGTCTCGGAGTACCAGCCCTGGACGAGTTTGCCGTTCGCGTCCACGCCGAGGTGGGCCGATTCGGCCTCCTCGTCGACGCACATGTCGACGCCGCCCATCGCGTGGATCACGCTGGCGAAGCCGTTGAAGTCGATGATCGCGGCGCCGTTGAACTTGATGCCAGTGATCTTGTTGAGCGTGTTGGAGAGGACCGCCATGCCGCGGCTGCGCTTCTCCAGCTCTGTGCCGTCGCCCTCGTACCCGAACGAGAACGCCGAGTTGATTTTGCCGGTGGCGCCGACGAAGCCGACCTTGTCGTACGCCGGCATCTCCACCCGCCAGTCGCGCGGGATCGAGATCAGGTACGCCTGGTCGTGTGTCTCCGGGATGTGCAGGATGATGATCGTGTCGGAGAGGACCGACGTGACCGAGGAGCCTTCCTCTCGGGCGTCGATGCCGACCAGCAGCAGGTTGACCGCGCCGTCGATGTTGTTGCCCGAACCGTCACTGGCCGCGGCGGCGTCGCCCTCGATGAGCGTGCCCGAGGTGATCGAGTTCTCCGCCTTGTTGATCACGACCTGAGCCGCGACCAGGGTGCCGCCGCTCGCGACCACCAGCACCGCACCGAAGCTCAGGATGAGTCGCGCCCACAGCGGGTCCTTGCGTCGCTTGGCGGCCACTCGTGAAATCCCCTCACCAGCCATCGGTTTCCGCGCCAAGCTAAGTGCGTTTGCCGAACCTAAGGTGTCCCAGAGGTTGCCGAATGGTTAACAACCTCTGGGAAGACCATGAGCGTCACGGGGTGGTTTTGGCTGGTGGCTCTGCGTTTGTCTGGACCCAGTCGGCCATCGTGTCGTTCGCGATCGCCTCGTACAGCGCGAGCGCCGGCTCGCGATCGGAGACCACCACGGACTGCCCGTCGCGCTCCGCGCTGCCCTGGTTCGGGCTGGTGATGAACGTCAGGTCGTCGCTGCGCAGGTTGCGGAACTCCAGCGCCATGTCGACCAGCGAGAAGTTCTCGTCCACGGTCATCGCGTTCGTGGTCGCCTTGAGGAACGCGTCCAGCTTTCCGGCGTTGGTCAGCGTGCCGGAGCTCGCGGCCTTGTCCATCAGCGCCTTCAGGAACTCCTGCTGGTGCCGCATCCGGGCGAAGTCACCGTCCGGGAACTGGTACCGCTGCCGGATCCAGTCGAGCGCCTCCTCGCCGTTCATGTGGTTCACGCCCTTCTCGAAGACGCGGAACGGCTTGTGGATCGACTTGGTGTCCTGCTCGACGGTCAGGTCCACGCCGCCGAGCGCGTCCGTCACCTCGACGAAACCGGCGAAGTCGATCGCGGCCACATGGTCGATGCGTACGTCCGAGAAGCACTCCACGGTCTTGACCGCGAGCGGCAGCCCGCCGAACGCGAAGGCGGCATTGATCTTGTTGGGTGCGCTGTCCGCGCAGTCGGCACCGGCGCTGGTCGGGATCGACACGTACAGGTCTCGCGGTATCGACACCAGGTAGGCCTTGGAGTGGTCGGCCGGCACGTGCATCAGGATGATCGTGTCGCTGCGCCACTCGCTGGCCTCGCCGCTCTGCGCGTCCGGATCGCGGGAGTCGCTGCCGACCAGCAGGATGTTCATGGTGCCGTCGACCGGCTTCTCCGGGCGGCCGTCGCGCAGATCGGCGAACGCGTCGGTGCGCTTCAGGTCGCCGTCCAGACTCGACGCGTACGCCCAGAGGCCGCCGCCGATCAGGAGCAGCAGGACCAGCACCGCGATGCCGCCGACCAGCGCGATGCGCTTCCAGTTGGGCCGGAGCGGTCGCTTTCCGCCCTCGTAGACGCCGCGGCCGCCGCCACCACTACGCGGCGGCTCGCCACCGCCACCGGAACGACGCTGGGTGCGCGGCCCGCCGTACACGCCGGACTGACCCGTGCCCCGCCCAGGCCGGACGGAACCGCCGCGCACCGGCCCGCCGCCGGGCGCCGAGGTCCGGGCGCGCGGACCGGCCGCGTCACGCCGGAACTCGCCGCCGCCGAAAGATCCAGATTGTGCCGTGGGTGACATGAGTCCAGAGTACGTAGCCGAAGCTATTTCGCTCGGCGACGCACAGTGAACCGGCACAAATCAGGGAGTCGAACCCCCAGGTCAGACCCGGGTCTGGAAGTATTCGATCGTCCGGCGGATACCCTCGTCCGGCCCGACCGACGGCTCGTAGCCCAGCTTGGTGCGGGCCAGCGTCAGGTCCGGCCGGCGCTTCTCCGGGTCGTCGGAGGTGCGCTCGATGAACGTCACGGTGGACGAGCTGCCGGACAGCTCGATGATCTTCTCGGCCAGCTGCCGCATCGTGAACTCGTGCTCGGTGCCGCAGTTGATCGGCCCGGTCTCGGTCGAGTCGAGCAGCATCAGGATGCCGCGCACCAGGTCGTCCACGTAGGTGATCGAGCGGGTCTGCGAGCCGTCGCCGTGCACGGTGATCGGCTCACCGCGCAGCGCCTGGCTGATGAACGTCGGGATCGCGCGGCCGTCGTCCGGGCGCATGCGAGGACCGTACGTGTTGAAGATGCGGACGATCGCCACGTCCGTGCCCCGGCTGCGGTGGTAACCCATCGTCGCGGCCTCGGAGAAGCGCTTGGCCTCGTCGTAGACGCTGCGGATGCCGACCGGGTTGACGTTGCCCCAGTACGACTCCGGCTGCGGGTGCACCAGCGGGTCACCGTACGCCTCGGAGGTGGAGGCCATCAGGAACCGGGCGCCGTCCGCGGTGGCGCGCTCCAGCAGGTTCAGCGTGCCGATCGAGCCGACCCGGAGGATCTCGACCGGGATCGTGCCGAAGTCGGTCGGGCTGGCCGGCGACGCCATGTGCATGATCGCGTCGAACCGCTCGGCGATCGCCGGGTGGTGCGCCGGGAGGCCCTCGGTGATGTCCGCCTCGATCAGCGTGAACCGCGGATTGTCGGCGAGGTGACCGAGGTTGTCCTTGGCGCCGGTGATGAAGTTGTCCACCGCCACGACCGTGCAACCACGGCCGATCAGCGCATCGACAAGGTGCGACGGGACGAAGCCGGCTCCGCCGGTGACGAGAACCCGGTGGCCCTCTCCGAAACGCTGGGCAATGACCATGGCGCCAGACTATAGGTCGTTGCCGGACGCAGCGAAGGGGCGGTCCCATCTCGGACCGCCCCCGATGCTGTGTGTGTCAGTGCGCTCCCGCTCCGGTGATCGACCGGACCTCGAGCTCCGCGTACTTACCGGGGTCCGCGGGCTCCTTCGAGATGATCGTCCCGATCCAACCGCAGAGGAAGCCGACCGGGATCGAGACCAGGCCCGGGTTGGACAGCGGGAAGAAGTGCCAATCCGCGTTCGGGAACATCGCGGTCGCGGAACCGGACACCACCGGCGAGAAGAACACCAGGCCGACCGCGGTGATCAGACCACCGTAGATCGCCCAGACCGCGCCGTTGGTGTTGAACCGCTTCCAGAACAGCGAGTAGAGGATGGCCGGCAGGTTGCCGGACGCGGCCACCGCGAACGCGAGCGCGACCAGGAACGCCACGTTGAGGCTCTGCGCGAAGATCGCCAGCACGATGGAGATCGCGCCGATGACGAACGCGGAGATCCTCGCCACATTCACCTCCTGCCGCTCGGACGCCTGCCCGCCCTTGATCACGTTGGCGTAGAAGTCGTGCGCCAGCGAGCTGGACGACGCGAGCGTCAGGCCGGCCACCACCGCGAGGATGGTCGCGAACGCCACCGCGGCGATCACGGCCAGCAGCACCGAGCCACCGGTGCCGCCGCCCAGGTAGCGCTCGCCGAGCACCTGGGCCAGCTGCGGCGCGGCAGTGTTGCCGGCCTTGTCCTGCGCGGTGATCGCCTCGCCGCCGACCAGCGCGGCCGCGCCGAAGCCGAGCGCCAGCGTCATCAGGTAGAAGACGCCGATGATGCCGATCGCCCAGAGCACGCTCTGCCGGGCCGCCTTCGCGGTCGGCACCGTGTAGAAGCGGATCAGGATGTGCGGCAGGCCGGCCGTGCCGAGCACCAGCGCGATGCCGAGCGACAGCAGGTCGAGCTTGCTGTAGAGCGTCTTCAGCGCGTCGTCGGACTCCACGCCGTACCGCAGGCCGGGCTGGAGGAACGCCTCGCCCTTGCCGGACGCGTCCGCGGCCGCACCGAGCAGCGACGACAGGTTGAACCGGAACGCGGCGAAGACCAGGATCGTCATCACGGCCGCGCCGGTCATCAGCAGGAACGCCTTGACGATCTGGACGTACGTGGTGCCCTTCATGCCGCCGATCGTCACGTAGACGATCATCAGCACGCCGACCAGCACGATGGTGAGCAGCTTCGCCGCGTTCGCGTCCATGCCGAGGAACGTCGTGCCCGGCCGGATGCCGAGCAGCAGCGCCACCAGCGCGCCCGCGCCGACCATCTGGGCCAGCAGGTAGAAGATCGACACCGTGATGGTGGAGACCGCAGCCGCGGTACGGACCGGCTTCTGCCGCATCCGGAACGCCAGCACGTCCGCCATCGTGTACTTGCCGGAGTTCCGCAGCAGCTCCGCGACCAGCAGCAGCGCCACCAGCCAGGCGACCAGGAAGCCGATCGAGTAGAGGAAGCCGTCGTAGCCGGAGAGCGCGATGATGCCGGCGATGCCGAGGAACGACGCGGCCGACATGTAGTCGCCGCCGATCGCCATGCCGTTCTGGAAGCCGGAGAACGAGCGGCCACCGGCGTAGAAGTCGGCCGCGCTCTTCGTCTGCCGGCTGGCCCAGATCGTGATGCCCAGCGTGAAGATCACGAAGATGACGAAGAGCGTGATGGTCAGCGTGCGCGCCGTGGTGTTGGTCGCGTCCGCCGCGAAGATCAGGTTGTTCACTTGTCGCCCTCCAGCTCCGCACGGATCTTGTCGGCGGTCGGGTCGAGTCGCTGGTTCGCGTAGCGCGAGTAGAGCCAGGCGATCAGGAACGTGGTCACGAACTGCAGCAGGCCGAAGATCAGCGCCACGTTGATGTGGCCGATGACCTTGATGGCCATGAAGTCGCGCGCGTAGGCGGACAGGATGACGTAGAGCGCGTACCAGAGGAAGAAAGCGACCGTCATCGGGAAGACGAAGCCGCGCAGCGCCTTGCGCAGCCCCGCGAACTCCTCCGACTCCTGCACGGCTACGTATCTGCTCTGGTCCGGGGAAGTCTCCGTACTCATGGTTCCGGTGCACCACCTTCGCGGGTGTGTGGTCCGATTCGCACCGCACCGTAGAAAGCGTGGGACCGACGGAGAAAGCATTGATCGTCATCCCGGCGCGGCGGTGCGCCGAACGGACGTACCGATGCGCCGAGTGACCTCAGTCACGCCGTCTACCGCTCGCTCAGCTCGCGGTATCGCCCTCGGTAGTGCAACAGCGGCACTGCGTCCGGGCCCGTCTCCACGTGCTCGACCGTCGCCTCGACCAGCAGGCCCCAGCCGAACTCGCGCGCGCCGTCGATCCGAGCGCCCGCCCAGGTTCCACTGCCGGCCGGCACCGGGCCCCAGGCGGTCTCGGTCCACGCGTCCGCGCGGAACAGGCCGCCGGGCGCCGGCATCAGACCGGCGAACCGGTCCGCCAGCTGCCGGTGCGTCGGGTCCAGCGGTGTGACCGCGATCCGGCCGGTCTCCTCGGCCGCCTCCCACAGCTCCGACTCCGGGTCGATCAGGCCCAGCACCCGCGCCGGTTCGCCGTCCGCGACCAGCGTCGAGGAGACGGTCAGGCCGGCCGGGCCGGGCGTGGTCCAGAGCGTGACCGGGGACGCCAATCTGCCGCGCAGCCGCCGTACCGGTGACCGGTCCGCGTCCGGCGTCGCGAACGGGTCGGTGGCGTGGATGCGGGCACCCGGCTCGTCGTCTCTCATGGGAGCCATCATCGCCGTGGGGAGATCGCGGAGAGCAGCTCGGGCATGCGACGGTCGAGCAACCGGCCGGCGAAACCGGAGCCGAGCCACAGCGCGGTGCCGCCGTAGAGCAGCCCGGCCGGTAGCCCGGCCCACACCCAGACGTCACCGGCCAGCGCGGACACCGCGAAGACCGGCGCCATCAGCACCAGCGTGCTGAGCATCGCGGCGAAGCTGAACAGGCTCTTCGTCACGCCCGCGCCGGTGTTCACCGCGAACGGGTTCGTGGTCTCCGGCAGCGAGAACGCGCCCAGCACGGAGACGAACAGGTTGATCGCCACACCACAGCCGTACGCGGCCGCGGTCGCGCCCCACATCGACGGGATCCAGCCGGGCCGGTGCAGCACCAGCGCCAGCGCCACCGGGATCAACATGATCAGCGGGACCAGGTAGCAGGAGAAACCGGCCACCCGTGCGCGCAGTTCGGCCGTGCCGGGCACACCGGCAACCACGTTCGCGGCGTACGCGGTCCCGTCGTACCCGAACTGGTTCGCCAGCCCCACGCCGCCGAGCACGCCCAGGAACACCATCGACGCGGTCACCGTGGCCAGTGACGGCGGCACCGCCGCGGTCCCCTCGATCAGGCCCCGGGTGCCGATGTTCACCATCAGCGGCACGAACACGCCGACCACCGCGAACGTGATCAGGTTCGCCCGCCGCCGGGTGTCCCGCCACCAGTACCGCACCTGCAGCGCGACCAGCGCGCCGAACCGGTTCCGCGGTAGCCCGCGCAGCAGCCGCGGATACAGCCGGGTGGTCGGCGACGCGTCCGGTGCGTCCCGGGTGCCCCGGCCGGACGTGGTCGTTGCGGTGCCGGCCATCGCGTTCTCCAGCGTCGACGACCACCACCACAGCAGCACCGCGACGGAAACCACCACGATCACGAACTTCGCGGGTACGGCGAACCAGCGGCCCTCCACGGCATCCAGCCCGACGGTGTACGCCGCGGCCAGCGGCGTCCAGCCCAGCACACGGGCCACACCGGCCAGCACGTCCCAGTCCGCGGTGCGGGCCGCGGCCAGCAGCCCGATCTGCAGCGGCCCGAGCAGCGCGGCCAGCACGGCCAGCAGGATCGCGGCCAGGTCCCGGACCCGCCGGGACCGCAGCATCGCGGAGAACGCACTGGTCGTGGCGCGGCTCAGTGACACGCACAGCAGCAACCCGGCCACCGCGCCGGCCAGCTGCACCAGCGCAGCCGGCAGACCACCGTGCAGCGCCGCGGCCACGGCCAGGCCGGACGTGGCGGTGAGCGTGGCGATCGCGGGCACCCCGGCCAGCGCGGCCGCGAGCATGCCGGCGACCAGCGTCCGGCGGCGCAGCGGCAGCAGCGCGAACCGGGCCGGGTCCAGCGTCTCGTCCACACCGAAGAAGACCAGCGGCATCAGCAGCCAGCCGAGCACCACGGCGGTACCGCCCAGGCCGCCGCCGAGCGCCATGCCGGTGTGGTCGCCGGCGAACCCGGTCACCGCGAAGAGCGTGAAGCCGACCACGGAGAACCAGGCGCCGAAGAACAGCCCGATCACGAACAGCGCGATCCGCCACCGCTGGCCGCGCAGCCCGTTGCGCATCACCCGCAGTTTGAGCAGCACGAAGTGCCAGGGCGTCACAGCCATGCGAGTTCCTGGCCGGTGGCGGTGCGCCCGCCGACCACCCGCACGAAGACCTCCTCCAGCGACTGCCCGGCCCGGACGTCCGCGATCGTGCCCGCGGTCAGGATCCGCCCCTGCGCGAGGATCGCCACGTGCGTGCAGAGCCGCTCCACCACCTCCATCACGTGGCTGGAGAAGATCACGGTGTTACCGCTCGCCACGTACCGCTGGAGAATGTCCCGGATCAGCGCGGCGGACACCGGGTCGACCGCCTCGAACGGCTCGTCCAGCACCAGCATGCGCGGGCCGTGCAGCAGCGCGCAGGCGAGACCGATCTTCTTCTTCATGCCGGCCGAGTAGTCCACCACCAGCGTCCGGTCCGCGTCGGTGAGCGCCAGCACGTCGAGCAGCTCGCGGGCCCGCTGATCGACCACCTCGGCCGGCATGCCGCGCAGCAGCCCGTGAGTGGCCAGCAGCTCCGCGCCGGTGAGCCGGTCGAACAGCCGCGCGCCGTCCGGCATCACGCCCATCATTCGCTTCGCGGCCAACGGATCGGACCAGACGTCGTGGCCGAGCACGGTCGCGGTGCCGGCGTCCGGCCGCAGCAGGCCCACGGCCATCGACAGCGTGGTGGTCTTGCCGGCGCCGTTCGGCCCGAGCAGGCCGTAGAACGATCCGGACGGCACATCGAGATCGACCCCGGCCACCGCGACCCTGTCCGCGAACCGCTTCACCAGTCCGTGCAGCGCCAGGGCGATCGTCATGGATCGACCGTACTTCGTCGTGGTCCTCTACCACTGTCCGATCGGGGGAACCTTATTTCCTACTTGAAGATGATTCGGTGTTACGCATGCGATAGCTCGGCGACGCGTGTCACACGCACGGGTTACCCTCTTTCGCCGTGACCACTTCGAGCACCGTGTCGCAGGCCGCCGAGGCCGGCGAGCCGGAAAAGGCCGCCGCCGAGGCGCCTCCGGCGACCGAGAGCAGCACCCCCGCGGGCACGACCCCGCGCTGGACCGGACGTCGGGCGGACATCCTGGTCACGCTCGTCTACTTGCTGGGCGCGTTCTGGGTGACCATCCGCACCTGGATCGACCCGTGGGGTCGCGTCCTCGGCGAACAGGCGAAGGACCAGGCGTTCAACGAGTGGATGTTCGCCTACGACGCGCACGTCGTGCGGAACCTGGACAACCCGTTCTTCACGACGCTGCAGAACGCGCCCGACGGCGTCAACCTCATGGGCAACGTCGCCATGCAGCTGCCCGGCATCCTGCTGTCGCCGCTGACCATGGTCGCCGGGCCCGAGGTGACCTACCTGTCCATGATGACCGCCAACCTGTTCTTCACGGCGCTCACCTGGTACTGGCTGCTCGCCCGCCACCTGGTGAAGTCCCGGCTCGGCGCGTTCGCCGGTGCGCTCGTGATCGGCTTCGGGCCGGCGATCATCTCGCACAGCAACGGGCACCCGCATATCACGTCGCAGTGGCTGATCCCCTTCATCATCTGGGCGGTCATCCGGCTCGGCGAGCCCGGCCGGACGGTCCGCAACGGCCTTACGCTCGGCGTACTGGTCCTCGCGCAGCTGTTCGTCGGCGAGGAGAACCTGTTCCTCACCGCGATCGCGTGCGCGTTCATGGTCATCGGCTACGCGATCTTCAACTGGGCCGACACCCGCGCTCGGTTCGGCCGGGCCGCGGGCAGCCTCGCGATCGGCGGCGGCCTGGTGCTGCTGTTCGCCGCGTACCCGCTCTACCACCAGTTCGCCGGTCCGCAGCACTACAGCGGTCACCCCGGCGACCCGAAGCCGACCACCATCGAGTCGTTCTTCGCGTTCGCGACCGAGTCGATCGGCGGCGGGAAGAACAGCGCCGCCGGCCTCGCCCCGAACTTCACCGAAGAGGTCACCTTCTACGGCTGGCCGCTGATGCTGATCGCGCTGGCCGGGATCGTCTGGCTGCGCCGGGAGAACATCGTCCGCGTGCTCGCGGTCGTCGGCGCCGGCACCGCGATCCTGTCGCTCGGCCCGGTCATCCACCTCAACAACCAGCGCAACCTCAAGATCCCCGGCCCGTTCGCGCTGCTCGAGCACCTGCCAGTGGTCAACGCGATGGTGGTGGCCCGGTTCGCCCTGATCACCACGGTCGCGATGGGCGTGCTGCTCGCGGTCATCGTCGCCCGGGTCGCCGAGCGCGCCCGCCCGGCCGAGACCTCCGGCCTGCCGGTCCGCCTGCTCGGCCTCACGGTGCTCGCCGGCGCACTCATCCCGATCATGCCGACGCCGCTGGCCGGCCACGACCGCCCGCCGGTGCCCGACTTCGTCACCGCCGGCACCTGGCGCGACTACGTCGCCGAGGGCCGCACGCTGATCCCGGTCCCGGTCAACGGCCTCACCAGCATCCGCTACGGCTCGGCCGCCGAGGTCGGCTTCGCGGTGCCCAGCGGCTACTTCCTCGGACCGTCCTCACCGGACGACAACACCGGCCGCTGGGGCGCCCCGCCGCGCCCGACCTGGCAGCTCTTCGAGAAGATCCAGGGCAGCAAGGACGAGCCGGTCGTCATCACCGACGCCGACCGTACCGCCGCCGTCGAGGACCTTCGCTACTGGAAGGCCGACGCCGTCGTCCTCCCCCGCGACAGCGGCACCGACGTCAAGCTCCTCCTCGCGCTGGAGTCGCTCCTCGGCCCCGGCCAGCGCGTCTCCGACGTCTGGCTGTGGGACGTCCGCCCGCTGACCAACAACTAGCCCACCACGACAAAAGCCGTGGTGATCAGCACTCTCGCTGGTCACCACGGCTTCTCCGCATCTGGGAGCGGAGGGCCAGGGATTCGAACCCTGGAAGAGTGTCACCACCCTTAGTGGTTTTCAAGACCACCGCCATCGGCCACTAGGCGAGCCCTCCCGGCTTCGTCGGAGGGTGCTCGGGCACGCTCCGCCGCCTGGGTGTCGCAAAAAAGTTCCGGCCATGCGAACACCCGACCACCAGTTTGCCAGACCGGTCGGGTGGATTTTCAACCCCGGTGGCAGGTCGAGGATCGCCCGGGGCGCCGGAAGTTTTCTACCAGCGCCGATACGCCGGGTTGTGCTGGATGTCGGATCATCCGCTCGGCCGGGTATAAGAGGTGCATGCACGCGATCACGATCCCCGAGCCCGGTGGGCCGGACGCGCTCGTCTGGGCGGAGGTGCCGGATCCGGAGCCGCGCGAGGGTGAGCTGCTGATCGAGGTGGCGGCGAGCGCGGTGAACCGCGCGGATCTGATGCAGCGGCAGGGTGACTATCCGCCGCCGAAGGGCGCGCCGCCGTACCCGGGACTGGAATGCTCCGGCACGGTCCTGGATGGAGGGGCGGGCGAGCAGGTGTGCGCGCTGCTGGCCGGCGGTGGCTACGCGGAGCGGGTCGCGGTGCCGGCCGCGCAGGTGCTGCCGGTGCCGGCGGGTGTGGACCTGGTGGACGCGGCCGCGCTACCCGAGGTGGCGTGCACGGTCTGGTCGAATCTGGTGATGGCCGCGCACCTGACGAAGGGCGAGACGCTGCTGGTGCACGGCGGCAGCAGCGGCATCGGCACGTTCGCGATCCAGCTGGGCCGGGCGCTGGGCGCGACGGTGGTGACCACGGCGAGCCGGGGCAAGCATGCGGCGCTGCGCGAGCTGGGCGCGCACGAGACGATCGACTACAGGACCGAGGAGTTCGAGAAGCTGGTCGCGCCGGACGTGATCCTGGACATCATGGGCGGCTCCTACCTGGCGCGGAACGTCGAGGCGCTGCGGTCGGACGGGCGACTCGTGATCATCGGTACGCAGGGTGGGCGCACGGCCGAGCTGCCCATCTCGAAGCTGCTGGCCAAGCGGGGCACGCTGATCGCGACGGCGCTGCGGTTCCGTCCGGCGGCGCAGAAGGCGGAGATCGTGCGGCAGGTGCGCGAACACGTGTGGCCGTTGATCGAGTCCGGCGCGATCCGGCCGATCGTGGACCGCCGGATCCCGATGTGCGACGCTGCGGAGGCGCACCGCGTGGTCGAGGCCGGCAACCACCTCGGCAAGGTTCTGTTAGTCGCCTGACAGCAGTATCCGCGGCCCCGGACCGAACGCGGCCAGCTGGTCGTCCGGGTTGTAGAGCGTGCACTTCTGCAGCGACAGGCAGCCGCAGCCGATGCAGCCGGTGAGGTTGTCGCGGAGCCGTTCGAGCAGCGCGATCCGCTCCGCCAGCTTGTCGTGCCAGCCGGCGGAGAGCCGCGCCCAGTCGGCCTTGGTGGGCACCCGGCCGTCCGGGAGCGAGGCGAGCGCCTCCCGGATCTCCTCCAGCGACACCCCGACCTGCTGCGACACCCGGATGAACGCGATCCGGCGCAGTTCGGCGCGCTGGTACCGCCGCTGGTTGCCGCCGGTGCGGACCGCGTGGATCAGGCCGAGGCGCTCGTAGTACCGCAACGCGGACGGCGCGACGCCGCTCCGGGCGGACATGTCGCCGATCGTGAGGAGATCCTGCATGGTCGTCACGGACCCAAAGTTAAATCATGCTTGAGTTCTCGCCCAGCCTGCCAAAAGCAAAAAAGACAAAAGCAATTCAACGGTACGGAAAGTGCCGTCCATCCCATTTCGTGCGAGGTATACGCAACAACGCTCGGGTGCGAGTGCACCCGAGCGTTGTGAACGTTTTAGATCAGCGCGCCGCCTTCGGCTTCCGCACCCGCTCGCGGGCGAGGATCCAGATCGCCTCCACGCCGTCCTTCCACGTGATCTTCTTGCCCTCCTCGCGGCCGCGGGCCCGGTAGGAGATCGGCACCTCGTACGGCCGGATCCGCTGGCGGAGCAGCTTGCCGGTGACCTCGGCCTCCATGCCGAAGCCGCGCGACTTGATCGCAAGCGACCGGTAGAGCGAGACCGGCATCAGCTTGAAGCAGGTCTCCAGGTCCCCGATGTACGAGTTGTAGAGCACGTTCGCGGCGGTGGTGACGCCCTTGTTGCCCATCACGTACCAGAAGCTGTAAGCGCTGTGGCTGCCGAAGGTCCGATTGCCGTAGACCACCTCGGCGTGACCGTCCAGCACCGGCTGGAGCAGACGCGGGATGTCCTGCGGGTCGTACTCCAGGTCGGCGTCGAGGATGACCATGAACTCACCCTCGGCGTTGTCCACCGCGGTCTTGATCGCGGCGCCCTTGCCCGCGTTCTTCGCGTGGGTGATGACACGCACCCGCGTGTCGTCGACGGCAGACAGGATCTCTCCGGTACGGTCAGAGCTGCCGTCGTCGACGACGACGAGCTCGATCTCGCATGGGTAGTCCACCGCCAGTGCCTGCTTCAACGCGTTAGCCAGACGGGCTTCCTCGTTGTAGACCGGCATGAGGATCGAAAGCTTCACCGGAGTTTCTCCACACTGCGGGACGACGAGATCGGCCATAGCCTAGCCGCAGGATCGCTTCAGGTGTATCCCGGGTTTGGGGTATGGCGTGATCAACTTTGCGTCACTACAGCGTATTAGATCCCTGATCCACTTTCTCTTACTAATTGCGCTTTCGTCGTCACCGTTGGTGCGAGGAATGCCCCTCGCACCGGCACGGCGGGGCGGACTCAACCGACGGCGGCCGCCGGGGTCGGGCGGGGCGGCAGCTTAGGCCGGAAAACGCGGCTGAGCAGCGCATCCAGGTGCCACAGCTGCTTCGGGTGACCGACCCGGATCCAGAACCGCTCCCGCACGCCGTCGATCGCGGTGGCCGCGAGCTCGACTGCGGAGAGTTGCACGTCCGGGTTCCAGTTGACGTTCCCCAGGTGCCGTAACTCCGCGTTGAGGTGCAGGCGCAGCCGGCGCAGCAGCCGGGTCTCCTGGGTCACCACCAGTCGGCGCTGCGTCAGCAGGAGCAGGAACTCACCCTGCAGCGGCCGGTCGGGACGGAGGCATCGGGCCACCAGCACGGCGGTGTCGTCGGCTTCGACGCACCGGCGGAAGACCGGCATGTGCCGGCTGACGGTCGGGACGGCCACTCCGGCTTCGGCGGCGGCTGGCAGGAACGTTCGCGAGAAGACGTCCATGCCGGTTCAACGACGCGCCGCGGGGATATGACGCGCCGGCTGCGCGGACCGGACAGCGAGCGCTGCGGTTTCCGGACACGGTTTGGCATGCTGGCGAACATGACCGACCCGATGTCCTGGAGAGTGCCCGTCTGGTTACCGGTGGTCAAGCTGGCCGGTGGCGTCGCGCTGCTGCTGCTCGCGCTCGCGCTGGCCGACGGCGATCGGGCGCAGCTCGGCGTCGGTGCCGCGGTCTGCGCCTGCCTGGCGCTCTGGGCCGCGCGGGACCTGCTGGCGCCGGTGCGGCTCGCGGCCGACGAGGACGGGCTGACCGTGGTGACCGGCTTCGCCCGCCGGTCACGGCTGACCTGGGACCGGATCGAGGCGGTCCGCCTGGACACCCGCCCACGCCTCGGCGTGCGCACCGAGACGCTCGAGGTCGACACCGGCGACACGCTGCACGTCTTCACCAAGGCCGACCTCGGCGTACCCCCGGAGGACGTGCTGCCGCTGCTGAACGAGGTCAGGGCCCCGCGGTGAACGCGAGCGCGAGCAGGATCACGAAGATCAGACCGAGTGCGCCGCCCTGGACCAGTCCCCGGTTGCGCGCGGGGGCGTAGGCGAGCGCGACCGCGGCCAGCCCGCCGACCACCAGGCCACCGATGTGCCCGGCGATCGAGATGTTCGGCACCACGAACGTGATCACCAGGTTGACGACCAGGATGGGCAGCACGGACGACGTGTCCCGGCCGAGGCGGCGCAGCAGTACGAAGAGCGCGGCGAAGAGCCCGAAGATCGCGGTGGACGCGCCGGCCGAGAGCGAGTTCCAGTCGGTCAGCAGCGCGGCGACGTTGCCGCCGAGCCCGGCGGCCAGATAGAGCGCGAGGAACCGCAGCGGGCCGAGCGCGGCCTCCAGCTGCCGCCCCAGGACCCACAGGGCCCACATGTTCATCAGCAGGTGCAGGATCCCGTAGTGGATGAACATGGCGGTGAGTAGCCGGTAGTAGCCGCCGTCCCAGACACCGGGCAGGACGGTGCCGTCCGGGATCTCGATCGACGGCCCGACCACCGCCCCGGCCCAGTGCACGAGCGAGGCACCGCTGAACAGGCTGTTGCCGACCAGCGAGGTCATGCCGGAGAGCACCACGCCGAGCACGGCGGCCAGGACGTTCAGCCCGATCAGCGTGGTCGTGACGATTCCGGCACGACCGGCCGCGCTCCCGCCGAAGGCGGTGCGGACCGGCCGCTGCGTACGTTTCCCCTCGGCCACGCACTCCGGGCACTGGTGGCCGACCGACGCCTCGTTCATGCAGTCGGGGCATATCGATCGGTCGCACCTCGTGCACCGGACATACGTCTCCCGGCCGGGGTGCCGGTAGCAGACCGGGACGGTCGCCGGAACGTCACTCATACGATCAAAAGTACGTCAGATCAGCCAACGCGCTCGATCTCGACCTTCTCGATGATCACGTCCTGCTTCGGGCGGTCCATCGGGCCGGTCGGCGTGGTGGCGATCGAGTCGACCACGCGCGCGGACTGGTCGTCGGCGACCTGGCCGAAGATGGTGTGCCGGTGGTTCAGGTGCGGCGTCGGCGACACCGTGATGAAGAACTGCGAGCCGTTGGTGCCGGGCCCCGCGTTCGCCATCGCCAGCAGGTACGGCCGGTTGAAGACCAGGTCCGGGTGGAACTCGTCGGCGAACTTGTAGCCGGGGCCGCCGGTGCCGGTGCCGGTCGGGTCGCCCATCTGGATCATGAAGCCGCTGATGACCCGGTGCGAGATGGTGCCGTCGTAGTACGGGCCCTTGCCGGCCTGGCCGGTGCGCGGGTCGGTGTACTCCTTGGTGCCCTCGGCCAGCTCTACGAAGTTGGCCACCGTCTTCGGGGCGTGCAGCGGAAACAGTTCGAGCCGGATCGCACCGTGGTTGGTGTGCAGGGTGGCATATACAGCCTGGGCCACGGGTACTCCTTCGTCGGTTGGACAGTTCAGTTTCCAAGCGGATCCTCCCATGTACGAGTTCCGCCTACACGGCGGCACCCGAAGGGGCAGGATCACCACAGGAACAGACACCCTTTCGGAGGTGGGGCTGGTGTTCGGTATCGGGCGAAGCAAGACCCGCAGCCAGATGGTCCGGGAAGAGCTCGAAGAGGGCCTGGGTCACCTGAGGCAGGCGGCCACGCACGCGGCGGAGGGCGTCGGTGCGACGGTCGGCCCGCGGGTACACGCCGCGCGCGAGGTCGTGACACCGGCCGCCAGCCGTGCGCGCACCGCGGCCGCCGGTGGCATCGCGGCGTTCACCCCGCTGGCCATGTCGGCCGCGGAGAACGCACGACAGGCCGGTAAGCAGGCCGGGAAGCAGACCCGGCGGATGAAGCGCAAGAACGCCAAGGCGCTGCGACGCGCTGTCGGCCGTGAGGAGCGAGGCATGTCGCGGAACCGCAAGCTGACCGGTCTGTTGATGATCGGCGTTGCCGCCGGTGTGGCCGGCTCGATGATCATGAAGAAGCGGCGGCAGCGCGAAGAAGAGCAGTGGACCACGCACGAGTCCAGCACCGCGCGTAGCGCCACGGACGCGGCCCGGCAGATGACCGAGAACGCCAAGGAGAAGATCACTTCGGCGACCGAGTCGGCGAAGGAGACCGTGAAGACGGCGGCGGAGACCGCGAAGACCGCGATGCACACCGGCTCCTCGGACAAGGAGCAGGACAAGCAGCCGGCCGCGGACCGGATGGCCGCGTCCGACCGGCTGACCACGGACTCGCAGTCGCCCGCGGCGTCGCCGGCCTCGTCGATCCGGCCGGCCGGCATGGCGGGCGCGACCGGCATGGCCGGTGCGGGCAACAAGATGCACGGCGACCCGGTCACCGGCCCGGACCGCTGGGCCAACGGCTGACGAACCAGAGCAAGACCGGCCGGGGGTACGCGTACCCCCGGCCGGTTTTCACGATCAGTTTTCTAGAGCCATCCGTTGCGCCGGAACAGGCGGTAGAGCGTGGCCGAGGTGATTACCAACAGCGTGATCAGGACCGGGTACGAGTAGCGCCACTCCAGCTCCGGCATGAACTTGAAGTTCATGCCGTAGATGCCCGCGGCCGCGGTCCAGACCGTGGCGATCGCGGCCCAGGCGGCGATCTTCCGCATGTCGTTGTTCTGGTCGACCGAGACCTGCGCGAGCCGCGCCTGCAGGATCGAGTTGAGCAGGTCGTCGTTCGCGGTGACCTGCTCGATCGTGCGGCTGAGATGGTCCTGCACGTCCCGGAAGTAGCGACGGATCTCCTTCGGCACGGTGCCGCGGCTGGCGTCCGAGGTCAGCGTGAGCAGCGGCCGCTGGAACGGCACCACCGCGCGCCGGAACTCCACCAGCTCACGTTTGAGCTGGTAGATCGACTGGATGCTGCTGGTGCCGGCGCGGGAGAAGACGTCCTCCTCCAGCGCGTCCAGGTCGTCCTCGATGCCGTCCGCAACCTCGATGTAGTGGTCGACGATCCGGTCGGTGACCGCGTACGCGACCGCCCACGGGCCCTGGGCCAGCAGCTCCTGCCGCGCCTCCAGGTCCGCGCGGACCGGCGAGAGCTTCGAGGCGTTGCCGTGCCGGACCGTGATCACGAAGGCCGGGCCGATGAAGATCAGTACCTGGCCGGTCTCCACCACCTCGGAGTGCTCGGTCAGCCGGCCGTGCTCCAGGTATCGCGCGGTGCGGCAAACCAGGAACACCACGTCGTTGAAGCGTTCCAGCTTCGGCCGCTGCTCCGCCTTGATCGCGTCCTCGACCGCGAGTTCGTGCAGCCCGTAGGCCTCCGCGATCGGCGCCATCTCGGCCTCGCTCGGTTCGTGCAGGCCCAGCCAGACGAACGCGTTCGGCTGCTCCCGGGCCGCGGCCAGCGCGGACGCGTAGTCCTGCGGGCCCTCCTGACGCACGCCGTCGACGTAGAGCGCGCAGTCCACGACCGCGCTGCGCACCACGTCGTTCGTGGGTGTGGGCGGCGGCGAGCCGTCGGCCCCGATGATCCGGGTCATCGCCCTGACCGGCGCCGTCCACGTTCGGGAGCGTCCCCCCGAGTGTCCGTTGCCGCCAGCTGCCGGATTGTTCCGCTCAGCCATCCGCTTCACCCCCTCGTCGTATCCCGCATGGACATTACGCGCGGGGCTTCTCGACGGGAGGGGTGGCGCCGGGTGGACCGGCCGCTTTGGGGGGTGGGGGGTGCGGATCGGTCCACCCGGCGCCTTCAGAGGGGATGCTGCGCGGGGGGAGTTCCGCCGCCGGTGTGCGTGACGCATGGCGGGAGGGGTGGCGCCGGGTGGACCGGCCGCTTTGGGGGGTGGGGGGTGCGGATCGGTCCACCCGGCGCCTTCAGAGGGGATGCTGCGCGGGGGGAGTTCCGCCGCCGGTGTGCGTGACGCATGGCGGGAGGGGTGGCGCCGGGTGGACCGGCCGCTTTGGGGGGTGGGGGGTGCGGATCGGTCCACCCGGCGCCAAGGGGGCGGGGTTATGTCTATGTGGGCCATCGCATGGCGATTGGCCTCCCGCATTGTGGCGGCAGGCCCGGCCCGAAGGAAACCCCGGACCGGGCCTGACCGCACATTGTCGTAAACCCGACAGATCAAGAGGGCACCTTTTGGTGCTGTCAGGCGTTAGTGCGCACTATTTTCAGCCCCGCACCGCGTCGATCGCGGCGGCCAGCCGGCGCACGCCCTCGTCGATCTGGTCCACGGTCACCGCGGAGAACGCCAGCCGCAGCGAGTGCTCGCCGCCCTCGAGCAGGAAGTCCGTGCCCTTCACGACCGCCACGCCGCGCTCGGCCGCGGCCGGGAGCAGCTTGTCCACGTACACGTCGTCGGGCAGGTCGATCCAGAGGAAGTAACCGCCGTCCGGCTCGGTGAACCGCACGCCCGGGATGTGCGCGCGCAGCGACTCGGCCAGCACCCGGGCCCGCTCGCCCAGCGCCGCGCTGACCGTCGCGATCGACCGGTCGATGTCGCCGGACACGCAGAACTGGTGCACGATCGCCTCGGACACCATGCCGGGCGAGATGTAGAGGTTCGTCGCGCGCTTCGCGATGTCACCGATCAGCTTCGCGGGACCGACCAGGTAGCCGACGCGCACGCCGGGGCAGACCGTCTTGGTGAAGCTGGACGCGTGCACGACCACGCCCTCGGTGTCCATCGACAGCATCGACGGCAGCGCCTCGCCGCGGAACCGGATGTCCGCGTACGGGTCGTCCTCGAAGATCGTGAAGCCGAACTCCTTGGCCAGCGCCAGCAGCTCACGGCGGCGCTCCAGGGAGAGCGTCACACCGGCCGGGTTCTGGTAGTTCGGGATGATGTGGGCGAGCGTCGGGCGCACGCCGGACTCCAGCAGCGCGCGCAGCTCCGCGGTGTCGATGCCGTCCACGTCCAGTGTCACCTGGTGCACCTTGCCGCCCAGGTTCTGCAGGTTGAGCAGCGTCCGGTCGTACGTCGGCTTCTCCACCACGACCGCGTCACCGGCCTTGACCAGGTGGTCGAAGAGGAACGCGTCGGCCTGCAGCGATCCGTTCGTGATCAGCACCTGCTCCGGCGCGACGCCGTGCTTCTCCGCGATCCACTTCCGGAGCGGGACGTAACCCACCGAGGTGCCGTAGGCGGAGATGCCCGCCGGGTCGGCGTCGAACGCACGCACCGCCGCGGCCTTCAGACCCTCGATGTCCACGATGTCGAGGGAGGGTGCGCCACGGGCGAAGGAGATCAGCTGCTCAGCGGTCATGCGCTACAGCTTACGAGCCAGGCATGATCTTCCCCATGCCCGTTCCCGACTGGTGAAAGCCCTCGGAAAAAGCGGCGGGGACGGGTGCACCGGCCGCAGAAAGCGACCGGCGCCACCCGTACCGTCAGGAGGTTTTCAAGGATCTTTCCCGCGCCCAGACGCGCATGATGTCGCGGACCGAGATCACGCCGAGGACCTCGTCGCCGTCCAGCACGACCAGGTGCCGGAAACCGCCGCGGGCCATCGCGAGCGCGGCCTCCTCCAGCGTCCAGCGTGGGCTCGCGTAGACGACGTCCCAGGTCAGGTGACCGCCGATGCGTTCGATATCCGGGTCCAGCCCGGCGCCGATCGCCTTGAGCAGGTCCCGTTCGGTCATGATCCCCACGCCCTCGCCGTCCGGGTCGAGGATCACGGCGGAGCCGATGCCACGGTCGGCCATCATCGTGGCCGCCTGGCGGAGTGTGTGATCGGGCCCCAGCGTGAGCACCAGGGCGGACATGGCATCGCGAACGTGCATGGCGCATCTCCCTTGATACGGCTGCTGTTCGTGCTGTCCCTCATGGTTGCGAATGCGCAGGCGGAGCGGCAAGAGCGCCGGGTTCCGCTAATCTCACGTCCGTGACATCGCCCTCCGGCCGGACGCCCGCGGACCCGCTGCTCTGCGCCGGTGCGCTGATCGTCGACGACGACGGCCGGATCTTCGTGCAGCGGCGGTCGGCGGACCGGCGGTTGTTCCCGGACACCTGGGACATCGTCGGCGGCCATGTGGAGGCGGGGGAGAGCGTCGAGGAGGCGCTGCACCGCGAGGTCCGCGAGGAGACCGGCTGGATCCTGTCGCACGTGCTCGGCACGGTCGGCGAGCACACCTGGAAGGGTGACGACGGGCTCTACCGGCTGGAGACCGACTACCTCTGCCGGGTGGACGGCGACCTGACCCGGCCGCGGCTGGAGGCGGGCAAGCACACCGACTTCGCCTGGGTCACCGAGACCGAGCTGGATCTGCTGGACGAGAACCGGCCGGACGACGACACGATCCGGCGGATCGTCGCGGACGGGTTCGCCATGCTCCGGGTGTTCGGTTTCTGACGGTCGGTCGTTGTTCTCGGTATGGGAATGATCGGTCTCGTGCTCGCTGCCGGTGCCGGACGACGTCTGCGCCCGTACACCGATGAGCTGCCGAAGGCGCTCGTACCGGTGGACGGCGAGACCACGATCCTGGACATCGCGCTGCGCAACCTGGCGTCCGTGGGCCTGTCCGCCGTGACGATCGTGGTGGGCTACCGCGCTGACGCCGTCGCGGCCCGCGTGGATCAACTTCAGGATCGTCACGGGGTACGGCTGACGCTGGTGCACAACGACCGGGCCGAGGAGTGGAACAACGCGTACTCGCTCTGGTGCGCCCGAGACCACTTCGCGGACGGTGCGATGCTGGTCAACGGCGACACCGTGCACCCGGCCGGCGTGCAGAAGACGCTGCTGGCCGCGCGCGGCCCGTCGATCGTGCTGGCGCTGGACACCGCGAAGCAACTCGCCGCCGAGGAGATGAAAGCCGATTTTTCGCCCGACGGGCGCCTTAGCCGGATCACCAAGCTGATGGACCCGGCCGCGGCGACCGGCGAGTACATCGGCGTCTCGCTCATCTCGCCGGCCGCGGCCGGTGGCCTCGCGGACGCGCTGGAGACGGTCTGGCGCCGCGACCCGCACCTTTACTACGAGGACGGCTTCCAGGAGTACGCGGACCGCGGCGGCGCGATCCGGTACGCGGACATCGGCGACGTCCCCTGGGTCGAGGTGGACGACCACGACGACCTGGCGCGCGCCCGGGCCATCGCATGCCGCTACTAGCCCGCACGATCCTCACACCGCTGCACGTCGACGTGCGCCGCGGTGCCGTGGCCGACCTCGGCCGGATCCTCGCGGACGGCCGGATATCCGCCGGCGGCGACGTGGCCGTGGTGGTCGGGCACGGCGTCGGCGCGCGGGTCGCCGACCTGATCCGGCCCAGCCTCGGCGCGGCCGACATCTTCACGGTCTCCGGTGGCACGCTGGACAGCGCGAACGAGCTGGCTGCGAAGCTGCGTGCCCGGTCGTACGACGCGGTGGTCGGGATCGGCGGCGGCACCACGCTGGACACCGCGAAGTACGCGGCCACCCGCTACGGCATCCCGATGGTGTCGGTCGCCACCAGCCTCGCCAACGACGGCATCGGCTCACCGGTCGCGAGCCTGGTCAACGACGGGATCAAGGGCTCGTACGGCGTGCACATCCCGATCGCGGTCATCGTCGACCTGGACTTCGTCGAGTCCGGCCCGTCCCGCTACAACCGCGGCGGGATCGGCGACGTGCTCAGCAACCTCAGCGCGCTCGCCGACTGGGAACTCGCCCGGGACATCCGCGGCGAACCGGTCGACGGACTGTCCGCGTCACTGGCCCGGATGGGCGCGGAGGCGCTGCTCAGCCATCCCGGCGACATGACCGACGACGGCTTCGTCACGGTGCTCGCCGAAGGCCTGATCGCCAGCGGCTTGGCGATGGCGGTCTCCGGCTCCAGCCGCCCGTGCAGCGGCGGCTGTCACGAGATCATGCACGCGGTCGACGTCCTTCACCCCCGCACCGGCTCGCACGGCGAACTGGCCGGCATGGGCGCGTTGTTCTGCACGTTCCTGCGCGGCGACGAGACACGCTTCCGGCAGATCTCCCGCTGCCTGCGCCGGCACGGCCTGCACCGCACCCACCGGGACTTCGGCCTGACCGACGAACAGTTCGTGGACGTCATCGCGTTCGCACCGCGCACCCGCCCCGACCGATATACGATCATCGAACACCTGGACATGGGTACGAAGGAGATTCGCGCGCGGCTGGCAGACTACGTTGATGCAGTCCAGCGCTCCTGAGCACCAGCCGGCCGAGTCCGACTTCTACCGCGTCAACCGCGGCGGCGGCCTCTACAGCGAGGCGGTCAGCCAGCGACTCGGCGCCAAACTCGCGCTCTTCGGCTACCGCAAGAAGCTCGCACCGACCACGCTCACCATCTTCAACCTGGGCATCAGCGCGGTCGTCTCCGCCCTGGTCATCGTGACCGCCGCCCCGGTCGCCGCCGGTCAGGTGCCCGGCGTGGTCATCGGCCTGATCGCGCTGGCCGGCTGGCAGCTCGCCTACGCCTTCGACTGCGCCGACGGCCAGCTCGCCCGGGTCACCGGCCAGACCAGCTCCGACGGCGCCCGCGTCGACATCCTGTGCGACGTGGCCGGCCAGATCGCGCTGGTCGGCGCCCTCTCCGCGGTCGCGGTCGCCCAGGAACCGGAGACCCCCGCCTGGCTGATCGCGCTCTTCGCCGGCGGCTGGATGGTCAACCTGATCACCTCGGTCCTGGCCACCGGCCCCCAGGCAGCCAGCATGCTGAAATCCAACACGCTCCCGATCCGCATCCTGAAGCTGATCCGCGACTACGGCGCCATCATCGCCGTCGCCGCCGCCGTCCTCACCGTGGCCCCCATCGCCATGGTCTGGTTCATCGGCATTTTCACCCTCACCAACGGTGCTTTCCTCCTCACCAGCATCGCCTTCAGCGCCCGCAACGCCCTCCGCGCCCACGACCTGCCGCGGTCCTGACGGACCGGCAGGGACGTAATCGGCTCAGCCGCGGACCGGGATGATGGCGGAGGAGCCGAGGAGGCGGCCGTTGGGGGCGAAAGCGTCGGCGCGGAGGTATTCCGGGGTGCCGGGGACCGTGAGGGCGGTTTCGAAGCCGGTGCGGTCGCCCTCGGCGACCACGCCGAGGCTGCCGGGCTGGGCGCCGGCGCGGATCTGCCACGTCTCGACCTCGGTGGCGCCGTTCCAGCTGGCGTAGGCGACCAGTTTGCCGGCCTCGCGGCGCAACCCGACGGCGGGCTGGTCGGCCGGCTCGGCGGTCCAGGTGGCGCGGGACGCGCGGTACGACTGGCTGTCCGACGGGAGCCGGCCGTCGAAGAGCACGGTGCCGTCCGAGGCGAACTCGGTGAAGTACGGCAGCTCGCCCCAGCCGATGAACGAGCCGCCGTCCGGCCGTTCCTCCATGCTGCCCTGGGTGGGCGCGGACAGCCGGCGCGGGTGTACGTACTCGTGGACCAGCGTGGCCGTGCCGGCGTCCTCGTCCAGTGTGAGGATCAGGCCGCGGGAGCGGTCGTGTTCGCGGGTGATGCCGGCCGCGTTGTCGAACAGGCCGATGGTGCCGTCGCTGCGCCGGCGCGCGTCGTGCTGCCAGGAGAACGTGGCCTCGGGTGGCAGCTGGAAGTCGCTCTTCTTGCCGCCGAGCCGCCAGATCACGTCGCCGGTTGACCGGTCCACCTTGTAGACGGTCCAGGTGTGCCGGGCGGAGATGAGCAGGTTGCCGTCGTCGTCCTCGGCCACCGAGTTCGCGTGGAAGTAGTCGTACGGCAGCAGTGCGGAGTCGCCGGTCGGCAGCGGCGCGTACGACTCGTCGTACGGTACGTGGTCGCTGGCCCGCCACTCCATGAGCAGCTTGCCGGTGGCGATGTCGACCTCCTGGAGCACGCCGTCGTGCAGCGCGCCCGCGGCCGGGCCACCGACCGGGGTGAGGTCCGCGGAGATCGGGCGGTACACCCAGAACAGCGCGGTGCCGCGTGAGGTGATCTTTAGGTCGTGCTGGTCGGCCTGGGTGACGCCGTCCGCGCGGATCCGGGTGACCTCGCGGTAGCGGTTGTCGAAGATGACGAACTCGCCCTGTCCTATGCCGAGACCGCCGGTTCCGCCGATCAGGCCCTCCCACCAGGTCAGCACCGGCTTGTCCTGATATTTCTGAACCTTCAGGTCGATCGCGACGGTGGC